>JBKKHJ010000007.1:0-82971 GCA_046614605.1 Natrialbaceae archaeon A-CW3
ACATCGCCGATTACCCGGATTACCCCAAAGACGGCTATCTGACCGAACTCTTCGAGCTCACGGACGTCGAGTTCGATCTGACGGTCCATATTACCCCGAAGAGCCAGCAGCAGGCTCGAGACGAACTCCAGCGAGTGGCTGACGACCTCCAGGCCGATGCTGACCTCGAGAGTACTGTCCGTGGAAGCTATCTTCAGGAGCGAGCCAACGAGGCGCTCTCGACGTACAAGAGCGTTGAGAACGGGAGTCGGGTATTCAAGCAAGGCATGTTCATCACGGTGCGAGCGGAGTCACGTGACGAGCTTCGTGACGCCGTCCGGACGGTTCGTAGCCGGCTTCGTGAGCAACCCGCTGGACTCTCGCCGAAGACAGCTATCTGTAAGCAAGACCTCGCTATCCAGGCTGCAGCCCCGATCGGCCCCAACCCGTTCGGTCGAGAAGCCACAGCACTCGGTGGTGCGGTGGGTGCACTTCTCGCGTCGCCACACAACGCCACGATCCTCGAGGACGGCGGCGTCGAGTTCGGTGGACACTGGAAGAACCAGAGCCCGGTCGTCATCGATCCATTCGCTCGAGAGAACGGCTATGCGATGTTCACGATCGGTGACCCTGGTTCTGGCAAATCGTTCGGATCGAAGCAGAACTTCATCCGTTCGATTGAGCAAAGCGAGGACCGTATCGGGATTATCCTTGAGCCATTGAACAACTGGGCTGGCGTCGCCGAAGCCCTCGGCGGTGAGCGAATTACGATCGGTGGGGATATGGGACTGAACCCGCTCGAGATCAAGCCGACTCCCGAGCGCGTTCAGAGGGCAATGGGCAAGGACGCTAGCCCGTATCGCGAAAAGCTCGATAGCGTGATGAGCTTCCTCTCGAACTATTTTGCGCTTCGGGGAATCACACTCGGCGACCGCCGGACGACGTTGGAGACCGCGATCGAGCGTGCCTATTCACGCAACGGAATTACCGACGATATCGCGACTCATCACAACGAGAGCCCGACGATGCGGGACGTCCTCGACATCCTCGAGGAGATGGTCGAGACCCCGGAAGAGTACGTCGTGCGGACGGATGAGGAAGCGACGAAGATCGGCGAAGACGCAACGTGGCTCATCGATCAGCTTCGCCCGTTCGCGGAAGACGGCCGGTACGAGAACCTGGGCCGAGAAACCGAATTCGACATCCGCGACGAGAAGGTGATTTATCTCGACCTTGCCCAGCAGGAGGGCAGTCTCGGTGGGAGCACGAGTCTCATCATGCAGTTGCTGATCTCACTGGTCTATGAGCGAGCGAAGGAGACGGACAAAGAGGTCGTCTTCGTCATCGACGAGGCTCGGTACATCATGCAGGACGCGGCGAGTCTCGAGTACCTTGAGATCGTCTTCCGTCACCACCGCCATCACAACCTCTCGATCCGACTTGTGACCCAGACCGTCGACGAGTTCTTCCAGCATCCAGAGTCCGAGGCGATCATCGACCAGTGTGCGATCAAGCAGTTTCACCACCTCGATGGGATGGATCACGAGTGGGCCAACGAGTTCGGACTCAACTCGGCACAGATGCGCTTCGTCCAGGAGGCCGTCCCTGGCAATGATCGGACGGGCTATTCGGAGGCGCTCGTCGGCGTCGACGGAGAATGGCGAGGTATCGAAGTTCGAGCGATGGAAGACGAGACGGCAGTGATCGACTTCGATCCGAAAGCCCAGTCTCAGACTGAGTTGCCCGGTCGTTCAGCAGACACATCCACAGAGCTATCTATGAAGACTGACCCAACAACCTCACGCCAGGTCTCAACTCCACCACAGACTGATGGCGGTAAACACGGAGGTGAATCGAAACATGAGTAGTAGTGAGTATCTGAAAGTGACTCCGACGTCGGGACCACTCCGTCGGTCGGATATTCCAGCCGCTCTTGAGAGTCTTCATAAACTGTCGAACCCAGCGGCAGAGAGTTTCTGGAACCGGGTGAGGCCCAGAGTGGACACAGCTCCACCAACGTTCGAATTCCTCGCCGTCTCTGCAGGTCCTGATGCACCAGTAGAGTTCTACTACGGGGTCAACCAGGAAGAACACCTCAACACGCTTGAAAAGCGCCTCCGGTCGATTTACCCGACCACGTTCACGGTTATGCGAACGGAACTCGATCTCGAGGTGGTTCTCACACCTGAACCCGACTTGGCGGAGGAAGATCTCGAGTCTGAGGAACAGGAAGCGTTGAATCGAGAGAATCCTCGAACTGATTCGGGAGAGAGTGATTTGGAAGGTTTCGATGAGGGTGAAATAGAAGACGAAACCCCGAAGCCCTCACCACTGGGGGTCGAGTGGCTCGGTAAAACTGGCCGCAAAAAAGACTGGATGACGACCATCGCGCCGTTTGTCGTCGACGAACCCGATGAGGAATACGAATCAGAGCGACCACCGCTTTCGGCCGTTGTTGAGGTTCTCCATGAGATGACCGCACCCACTGTCTATCAGATTCTCTGGCAGTGCAAACCTGACTGGCGGGATGATGCTGAAATCCGAAAAATGGATCTCAAGGAGGGACGCGATACCTGGGCCGAGGACCTCATCGGCTCATGGCTCGAACCTGTCGATGCAGATCCTGCAGATCGAGAGCTGTCTCAGGAGACCAAAAGCCGTATTCAGAGAATCGACGGCAAACACCCACGTCGAACGTTCACCGTCAATGCTCGAGCCGTTGCAATGGCTCATGACGGCGATGTTGAGATCCGCGCAGAACTCGAGCAGTTGAAGGCAGCACTCCATCCACTCGACGGTCCGTTTTACGAACTCTACGGACGCCGTATCCGAGAGAAAGGATATCTCGATCGGCAGAAAGCCAAACGAGCTCAACGCCATCTCGAGCGCGTTCTCAACGGAGAGATGATCGCTGGTAGCGGGAAAAAGCGGCCAGATTTCGTGTTCAATGCGGACGAACTCGCAAACGTGATCGTTGTCCCGAGCGCCGATGACTTGACCGTTGAGGGCTCTCGAGGTGCGCGTTCAGAGCAGCGCAGTCGCAATCCACTGCCACGACCGAATCCCGATTTGATGGCACAGTTTCGTGAAGGGATGGCGATCGGATATGCACTTGATGAAAATAGTACGATCCAACCAGATCCGGTACGGATTCCGCCAAATCTCTTAACGAGACACTACGGCAGGTTTGCATCAACTGGGGGCGGAAAGTCGAAAGCAATCATCAATGATGCGCTGTCTCTCAGGGAGAGGACGGGTGGGCCGGTTATTATCGTCGATCCGAAAGGTGATGGGATGTGTGCGAACTACCTTCGCTGTCACTATAACCGATTCAACGGAGTGGACAACACCTATCAGTTCTGCGTTCCCGAAACCCTCCCTGCTTTCTCTTTCTTCGATATCCGTTCGACACTTGAAGCGGGGTGGAGGCGCGAGGATGCGATCCAGGACAAGGTCGATCACTTCCACGACATTATGCGGATGGTCATGGGTCGCAAACAGTATGAACAGGCGTTCGTCGCCAACGAGATTCTCAGCTACCTCATCAAGGCGCTCTTCGACGAGGAATACGGTAGTGACGCCTTCGGCCTCGATGATCTCTTTGCGGCTGCACTCCAGATGCAACGCGAGCGGACAGTCCCTCCTGTCGCTGCCGAGAACCAAAATGTCGAGGAGTCGCTTACGCGCCACTTTGAGAAAGATGACCGACAATTCCAGGTGTCGATGGACGCCGTTGGGAACCGCCTCGACAAACTTAGAGAGGACGCGCACCTGCGACGTATCTTCAGTCACGTTCCGGAACAGGGGGATAACGGCGACTACGTCGACAACCGATTCGACTTCTGTGAGTTCCTCGACGAAGATGCCACGATCTTGTTCGACTTGGGTGATCTCCGCCCGGAGGCTCAGCGAGCAATTACACTCCTCCTGTTGAGTAACCTCTGGGACGCAGTGCGGGTTCGTCGACGTGATAGGAAGACAGACTACGAGAATCTCACCAACCTCATCATCGAGGAGGCAGCCCCCGTCGCTTCGACGAAACTCGTTTCCGAGCAGTTGCTTCCCCAAGGCCGGTCGTTCGGCCTGAGCATGGGACTGGTGATGCAGTTCCCCGGACAGGTCAGGAATCGAAGCGAGCGTGCCTACGACGAGGTCCTTAACAATATCAAAACGAAGCTCATCGGGAACATCTCCATCGAACGCGCGCTCGCCGAGTCGCTGGCCCACGAAGACCTGAGCCCAACTGACCTCCGAAATCGGATCAACACGCTCCCCAGCGGGGAGTGGATCGCGCAACTCCCGAGCCCGTCATTCGGGGAGACGGGTCCAGCCCCGTTCTCGGTGAAGCCGCTCCCGATAGCAGCTGGCCATCCAGAGAGCGACGAGCCGCTCTCTGTCGAACAGGAGGACCACTTCGAGACCGTGGCCCTCCCTCGGCTGTCGGAGCGAACACAGAGCCAGTACGGACTTGTTGAGGGCCCAGGCGAATCGGAGGCAGCCGACAATGAAGGATGGGGAAGTAGATCAAACGATGCACGGTCGATATCCGCAGAATCGGCTAGCCCTGTGGACTCGACGCAGTCGTCGTTCATCGGACAGGCAACCAGTGGTTCAGTACCCGACGAAGAGGGAGAGAACAAAGCGGACACCACCAACTTACTGTTTGGAGATTCCGAGTCAACTGCGTCGAGAGAACCAGCCGGTGAAGAAGAGGAGACAGCTGGCGACGAGAACGGATCGTCGCCATTACAGTCGCCAGTACAGGCTGGTGGTGTAACCGTCCCAGATGACGAGCTTCGACGGCGCGGGCTCACTCATGACGACGTCCGATTCCTGACTCGCATCCTCGACGTGATGAATGGTGACGCCCCGGACCACACACTCTTGGATTCGATGAGTGCGTTCAAGAACGACTTTGACGACCTGGACATGCAACGGCTCGTCGATCAAGACCTGCTGGAGGAAGGACGAGCATGCGGTCGGAAGTACTACACCGTTCTCCCAGCAGGGCGCGAACTGCTCGGCCAGAAGCTCAAGGTCGGCCCTAGTCAGGGGGATATCGGTGAGAAGACGCCGCACAAGGTCGGTGTGAAGCTGCTCGAACTGTGGTTAGAAGCCCGCGACGATGTCGAGAAGGTCGAATCTTACTACGAGTATGATGAGGAGACGGTGTTCGACGTTGCCGGTCTCGATGCTGACGGAGAACTCGTGTGGGTCGGTGAAGCCGAACTCGCGAGTAACAACAAACACGCTCCGATCGACGACTACGACAAGCAGAGTCGGGTGGACGCAAACGTTGTCTGGGCATTCAACAGACGCGAGACCGCCGTGGAGGTGTTAGACCATCTCGCAGAGGCCGATCGAATAGAAAGCAGTGTGAGCGGGCGTGCAGCCCGGTCGTTCTCGGACATTCGAGAGGCCGTTGAATCGTTCGACGCACCTGGGCTGACGACGATTCGGAGCTTCAACAAACTCGATCAGGAGTTCAATTCATGACGTGGCGCCAGGCGACTCGCGAGGAGATCTACAGGTACTACACCGAGGAGTTCCCCTCGTATCGTGACGAGCTCCCGTCGTTCATCACAGCGAAGGGGCCGAAACAGTACGCCCTTGCGTTTCGAGACCCCCACCCGGTCCGGAAAGACGGAGTCCCAGACAAGGACTTTATCCGAAGAGATACGTGGCAGACAAACGTCTCAGGTGAGCGGATCACGGCGGCGTTCCACGACTTCGACGACGTCCTCGAGTTCATCAACCATCCAGCACGGAACGATCCACTCGGTCGGAGCGACTTCGCGCTCGCAGATCCCGACTTGCTCGACAAACCAGACCCGTGTCCTGATGGGGTCTACTACGCCCTCGATCACTGGGAACGGCCGTGGGTGCTCCTCGTCGATATCGACGCAAAAACGATCGCCCGAGAGCGAGCAACGCAAGTAGTATCGGACGAGGATGTTTCAGGGGATAGCGAGACACTACTCGATGCTGCGGGGATTCTCGAAGTAGACCCAGCAGGCTACCCGTATTCCTTCGAGGATATCGAACGGGCCATCAAGTACGGCTTCGAGGTGCGAGAGATTTTCGAGGACGACTTCAACGCCGAGGAGACAATGGTGGTGTACAGCGGCCAGGGCGTTCACATTTATCTCCTCGATACTGATCCCGCTCATCGGTACGATGCCAAGAGTCGAGAAGTGCTGAACGACCTTCTACAAGACACCTACGAGATACCGATCGACCCCGTGGTTACCGCCGACCGTCGGAGAGTCGCCCGGCTCCCCTACTCGTTGCATGCCGATGTTTGCAGTGTCGTCACGCCGATCGAGAGCCCGACCTTCGACGTTCGATCTGCAACACCGGAGGTACTCCAGGAATGAGCCGGTCGACCCCTGTTGAGGGCGAGCGTGCCGCCTATCGCGTTGCGACGCTCCCGCTCGAATACGGCACAACCCGCATCAACCAGCTGTTCACGCGGGGCTACAATCGATACATCGTCGACGGGGAAGACCAACCAGACGATCTGTTAAACGACCTCGAGCGGTTCGGGACAGCGGCGTTCAAAGAAGACGTCAGGGCCAATGCCGCAGAAGAGCCCTTTGTCGATGAACCGGGAACACTCGCCGTGCTCGCAACGTTGAGTGCGATCTGCGTCAAGGCACACCCGAAGTTCGAGCACGCTCCACCGCGAAAGGTGCAGGTTCTCTACGATATTCGAGAGTTGTACGTCAATAATCTCGCTTCCCTCCTTCGAGAATTCGGTGATGGGGGTCTCCAACAGGATATCGCAGAGGTGCTGTACGCGAAAGCCCCCGGAGAAGATGGTCCGCACCCCGGTCGTGTTTGTACAGGAATCAAGGAGATGCCGGAGTTCGGTGAAGGATTGTATCTCGAAATCCCAATGGCTGCGGCATCAAGAGATTGCCTCGTCCACGCCAAAACTGAGACAGGAGAAACCGGGGAACTGCTCACTCGCGTCAAGAACAACCACCTCTATGTGCCCGTCGGTGATTTCGATACGAAGTATCGTGAGTATGCCAGACGCGCGTTCAAGAAGCTCCTGCGAGTCCAAGAGAAGAACCTCTCGGAAGATCAGCTCACGTGGCTGACGACGAATGAATCGGCCATCACAGAGCGCATTGACCGCTTCATCGAGACAGGACACCACGAACGAATCTGGCGAGACTGGAACCCCGGTGAACGGACCATCCGTGTGCTCCGGGACGCGATTCGAGACGCTCCAGACGAGGTCGTCTCATTAGGGGAGTTCCACTCGGCGAAGGAGCTGTTTGAAGCAGTGGAGGCGTACGACCCAAAAGCGGGCTGGAAGCGTGACGTGTGTAATCGCATCTCGAGTCCCCGGAGTCTTGGAAATCTTCTTGCATCCCAGCGCGAGCACCGGAGCCTCACTATCCGACAGCACGGAAATACGAACCACTATCGGATTCAGGAGTCTTCGCGAGGCGTCCAGCCCCTCACTGTCGAGTCAATCGAAGACCTGTTTGAACTCCCCTGTATGGCGAACATGGCCGAACGACTCCATGAGAAGAAACCTGTCCGGAAGGACCTGTACAACTTCGCCCGGCTAGGGATGTGGCTGCCACAGTACCAAGATAGTGACCTCGAGACGATTGTCGGGGATCTCAAGGGCGTCTTCTCGCGGTGGCCTTGGTACGACGAACAGGTTACCGATTACCAGATTCGCTATGAGTTCTCGAATACGATCGGAGGCGACACCCCGCTTCCGATGAACTGCGACAATGACGATATGCAGCGGTACTGCATCGGACAGGATGAGTGTCCATACTCGATTTGGGGGAGTCTCCCATTTCCCGATGAGATGTACGATCAACTGAATGAGGCTGAATCTACGGGAGGAGAGTTCTAACTCGGCTGGAAACCAATCGGATAGCGTGTTATAGAACCAGTCACATGGCTATTGAACTCGTAGGGAATGGTAAGTACAGGTAAGGCATTACCGGTGTGATCACCCACCTCTCGGAGAAATGTCAGTACCGACTTGTTGGATATTGAGTACACGTTCAGCACGACATCCTCATTTGTTTCACGAAGAATCTGTTGGATTAGCTGCTCAAATTTCAGACACGCAAGAAAGGAAGGACTCCATCTGCTCAAGCTTTTCTGTTGGTTCCACGATCTTCCGATCTTGATCGTAGGTGACGATATCGGCCTCGACTAGTTTTGGGATGTGGACATGGTGGAGCGACACCATCGTTTGTTTGGCTTGCTCCTTGTCAAGCTCCGTTATCTCGGTACCCTGTTCCCGTTCGACGATCTCATTACGGAGATCTCGGAGGGTCACTGCCCGATCCTGAGCGAGAAGTGAATCGAGGACTGTACGACGTCGGTGGTGAGAAAGCAGAGTAAAGACCGAATCGTGTGCCAAACCATCAGAATAGGCACTTGAGCCGTCTTGCTCGGTTGAGGAATTCGTAGTCACATATACAGTAAAGGGCCGTATGGAAAAGCGCATTACGGGTGCTCCAACACGAAATGCTGGGATTTACACAGCGTATCGCGGAAATCACTCTGATTTCAACAGTTGGCCACATTTGATCGAAGATCGGTGATGGGAACTACTCTTCGTCCTCGTCTGTGCTAGGTGCCGGGCCGAAATGATTGAACGGTTGAATGTGTTCTTCCTTCACAATCTCCGTATTCACGATTTCGAGGCCAAGATCCGTTATTTTCCCGGTTACGGTATCTACTGCATCGGAATCTTCGGCGATAGCCTCGATATGAAGGTTGTTTACTCCAGTCAACATCTCGCGGACAGCGACCGTGCCGACGATTTTCAACGCTTCTTCGGCGAGTTCCGCACGCTCGTCAGGCGGCACCCGACAAATGACAAAGATGTGGAGTTGGTAGTTCGCTGCCTCGTAGTCGATGTGCGGGTGGTATCCTTCGATCACACCCGCAGCCTCCAACCGCTCGATCCGGTTACGGATGGTGCTAGCGGAGACACCTGCTTCCTCGCCCAGCTCTTCGGCGGTAGTCGTGCGCGCGTCCGCTTGAAGTCCGTGGAGGATTGAGCGATCGACCTCATCGAGTTCAAGCCCAGTCATAGACCTGTTAACGTCGATTGACCGAAGAGCGTTTTCCCTGTACAGTACGTTGAACAATACTGAGTTAACGAGCAACTCAAAGGGCCGCATCGCTTTTCGTGTCTATGGCCATAGAAGCCTCGTTCACCATCGATCAACCCGAATTTCCTTTGAACGACGTTTTCGAAGAGTTGCCAGACGCAAGCATCGAACTGGATCGCGTCGTCCCGACCAATGATGCCGTCATTCCCTATTTCTGGATTTACTCGGAGAACATCAGCGAACTCTCGACTGATCTGAGTGATGACGAAGGGGTCGAGGAATTCAAAGTGATCGATGAATTGGAGGAGCAGATGCTTGTCCGAATCGACTGGAACCTCGATCACGAAAGCGTTCTCACCGCAATTGTCAACACTGATGTCACCCTCCTTTCTGGATTGGGTGACGAAGAGAACTGGACATTCGAAGTCAGAAGCAGCGATCAGAAGAAGGTCTCTGAGTTCCAGACGTACTGTCACGAGAACGATATTCCCCTCAAACTCACTCAATTGCACGCGCTTTCGCCGCTTGAGTCGGATCGAGAGTACGACTTAACCGAGGGACAGCGGAACGCGTTGGTCTTGGCATATTCTCGGGGCTACTTCGACTCGCCGCGTGACGCTACACAAGATGATCTCGCCGACGAACTCGATATCAGCCGTCAGGCTGTTTCGTCACGGTTACAACGTGGCCTTCGGCGGCTCGTGGCGAGTGCGTTGATAACGTCTCAAGAGTGATCGGGGCAACCGCTACTTAAATACGTATTGCGCGAGCAAAATTCACCGTCATCCCAGTGAAGCCCGTCTATTCTGGTGATGGAATTCTCCAATAAGCCAGTGGGCAACGTCGAAATCGTTCCTTCAATGGAAGCCGTCGAATTCGTCGTTGATGATGGTGTCTATCGAGCGGAGTACGACAGTAGTCGTGATCAGCCGAGCTTAGCAATTGTCGCGGCGATAGCGGCTGCTGACCAACGAGACCCTTACGAATTAACACCGCTACACTCTGCGATTGATACTGGCGCACTCGATGAATTATTCGCCACGACAGCCACCGAAGGGCAGAGAAATGGGTGTCTCTCATTTCCGTACGAAGGATTTGAGGTGACCGTATCCAGCGAGGGAGTCATCGAGGCCAAACCGACGGAGAACGCGTAGTCGGAATGATGGTTATGAGTGGACAACCATCTGAGAGCAGTGACCAGTTTGAGACTGCTCTGCGAGAGCAAAAAGGGCGTGTACTATTTGCATTATTAGAGGATATCACTATCTCTGCAACCCCGATTATCCGGGATTATGAAACCCCCACTTGTGAGGAGTACATCACCCTCGTCTACGAACTCCATCACGTCCACCTACCCGAATTGAGAGCTGGCGGGTTCGTTAAGTTTGATCGCCACAGGGATGAAGTGAGTAGGGGTGAGCGGTTTTGTTGATTTCTAAGTCAGATGTTCACAACATCTTCAGATGGGCGTGTTTTTATCAATCAAAATGGAGGTTTCTCCCGCGAGGACGAGTGTTGTCCAGCAACAAATGGAGTAGTCAGACACAACGTCCAGTATGGCCATCATCGATGCTCTCGCTTCTGGCGAGAATACGGAACCCACTGATGTCTCGGGCGAACTCGATACCACTCTGTTCGATCACGTGGACCTTGAAGCATTTGACGCACTCGTCACCGGTGATAACCCTATCTCGATTTCGTTCACCATCGACGAGTACGAGGTACGATTCGATGGAGATGGGTTGGAGATCACCCATGGTTGGGAACTCAATTAGTACTGATCAGACGTACGCAGATGACTCAATAGATAGGGGTGGTTCGTATGGGTAACTCGGACGATCTACCGGGCTCCGAGTCGGATCGAGTAGTCGAACGAAACGGAACTTACGAACACGACGACTTCGGCCTCGTCGAAGTGACCGGGATCTGGCGGGGAATTCACCAGGTCGATTCAGCACGTCACACCGATCAAAGGGACGTCATCATCGTTCGGTACTCGACAGAAGAGGACGGCGAACAGATTGACGAACTTACGGAACCGCTCGATGAGTTCATCGAATTCACGGAATGAGAACACGATCTTAGGTACACTTGTTGCGTAATGGCCACAGATTGAGCATCAAATCGGATTCACCAAGGTCGTCACACAATAATTATGCTGTTTGTAGTCCAAGGTGTGGAACAATGCCTGACGGGGAAAGCGAACGAACAATCGCCGCCTGTGTCAGCTGTGGCACCCCCTATGCTGCAAAAGTCTGGTCTGACGGGACGATTCAACCAATTGGAACGAGAACCGGCTGTGAGTGTGGATCAACGACGTTCCAAGTCGTCGAAGATTCAGGTGCTTTTGATCCTCAAGAAGAACAAATCGATTGATGGTTACTGTCGCTCAGTTCGCATGGGCCCTTCACTGACGAAGATTGAAGCAGTCCGTCGGCTCTATTAAAATCCTCAATAGATGGCAGGTCTGCCCGGTTTCGATACTAAAAATGGCTTGAACCCGTTGTTTCCTGACGCAGAAGGTTTCTTCTCGGATGGAGATCTTGAGGAGGACTGGCTGTCGTTTTAGACCAGTCGATTAGTCATCACGCTTCGTCATCCGCGAGAAATCTACCACAATTACTATATATCTCATGGGAGGTGCGGTTCGAAGAGGTTAAAATCCTCGTCATGCACTTTTCAGGCCCTGTATCGTCTGTTTTCGACCTAAGTGGTAACTTCTCCACGAGTCGCAACGAACTACCGTCAACTGCTGGAATTCGCTGTTGTCGAGTTTCGCCCAAGGTTTGAGATCGATTCTCTCGAATTCGGGGTTCTCACTACCTCGTCAAGCACATTTACCTCAGACAACCGTGTCTTGAAGTTCGTCGAGGCCACTATTACCGCCTGAGAACTGCCCGACAGAACTATTGTCCGATTTAAGCTCGTTTCAGAACACTCTGGACCTCCAGAATCATCCAAAGGAAGACTAGGGTACAACGGTGCAAATGCCGCTGGCTCTCTCCGGCCGAGGGGCCAGCAAACGACGAGTGTCTACAGCAAATATATCAGAAGGCGTTCATTGGATGGTGACGCGATTCGCGGTGGAGTTTCTCACCCCCAGGAGAGGTGAGGAGGCGCAGTGAGCGCCCACTCAACAACCATGTCTTCAGAACACGAGCAACAGCGATCACGACCACCTAGCGAGCAAACTAAACAACCGAGCGAAGAATCGTGGGCAAATCTCGAGCTGACGCTCCCACATACCAGAAGTCCGACTGCTATCGTCTCATTTGTCGAGTGTGCACTCGTCGAACTCACCCACGAAGAAGTTGGTGCGGAGTTCGTCTCGACTAGTGTTGCAGGAGTGAAGCGGACACAGTTCATCGCCGTCGACGACGTCGGTGAGGAGTTCAAGAAGCGGTATTTCGATGCGCGTCTCGGCTGGCACGAAACAACAGTCAGCCGCAAAGCAGTTCGCGACGAGCTGGTCAATCGCCTCTCACAGCGGTCGTCACAGGGCGGTGAGGTAGGTCAGAATGACGTCGTGGCCGCTCAAGACAGGTTCCAAGTAAAACCAGTTCGGGAACTTCGAGTTCAAAAGTAGATCCTTAACCAACACGAACCCAATTACCACGCCTGTTGTTGGTTAAGTCTAGTTGATGATGGAAGCATTCCAGTCTGCACTACGGTGGGAACGATTCCTCGAAGCAAGGCCTACATCGACAGCCACGCAAGAACGAGTATGTCCAACAGCGAGTCCCCAGATGATGTCTCCTCGTTCGAGGACGCGTTTCGCGGTGACGATGGCGAAACAAGCGACGACTGGACACTCGACGACGTCTATAGTGATCTTTCCGATTGGGCGACTGCCTGCGAGGAAGAGCACGCTACGAACGTGCCTGCCAACAACACGCCAGTACCGACCGCCAAGAAAGATACGTACGGCGAGTGACGCTGCAAGGAAGAAACGACTATTGGCTAGCGCGCGAGAGTCTCGAATGTGACTGACGACGTCGCGTATCCTTCGGTCGAGCTCATTCTCGATCTCCACGAGCAGATCGTTGAAGAAGGTGACGCCACAGAACCCGGAATTCGATCGGAGGACGCAATCGAATCTGCAGTGCAGTACGTCTCTGAAGGATACTTTGGGGAGGTTCCACAGACACTGCATGAAAAAGCGGTGCATCTGATGCGTCTTCTCGTTGCAGATCATCCCTTCGTCGACGGGAACAAGCGGACTGCACTCCGAACGGTGGTTGTCTTCTACATGCTGAACGGACACACGTTCGACTACGGCGACGAAATCCGGGCTTTACTGCACCGCTTTGCGACCGATGAAGCCGCCGTCGACACTGAAACCGCAGTGATTTACTTCCGAGCGTGTGCTCGTCGCAACTGATAAAGGGACACAATGAGTACGTTCAATACAGAGATGGCGTCCAGCACCGATTCCTCGGCGACAGTCGACGAAGAAGTCCGCCGACTGTACGAGCGGTATCAGGCGGCCGAGAGCGACGCCGAACGTCACGAGATCGCCCTCGAGATGGGGGAGCTTGACGGACGCCGCCACGCAGACATCTACGCAGCGCTCGAAGACGAGTGACTCAACAGGATTCTCAGCGCCTCCTTAGCTAACGACCAGCATGTCATAGAATCGTTCACAGCAGTCAGGTAAGATGCAAACGTAGCGATGGACTGATACAGCTTATCGACTTGTCACATATAAATGGAAGACATCCCACAACCAGCAAGCGAGCCATACTCTGTCGGCGAACGGGTGCAGATCTACATTGGAGCTAACGATCCTGATTCCCGGTATCACGGTGTGGTATGTGAAGTTGTTGAAGTTCTCACAGATGACCTCGGCAAAGAAACTGGACGGGGCATAGATACCTATTCGTACACTCTTCGAGACGTAGAGACGGATGAACAGATACCCGTTTCATTCCGGCAGCGGGATTTAGTACCTGCTAAGTATACTCAATAGGGTCCCTGTACTGCTCGTTTTCGAAGGCCGTGAGAAGCACTCTATGACACTCTGGGACTATGAATTGATTCTATGACATGCTCATCGACGGCTGTTTTACTACCTAGTGACGACGCCCCATGACCAAACAACCATCACGACGTGTTCTGGCTTGGTTTGTGACGTCCTCGACGGTCAAGCCATGAATCGTGTAGGACGAACAGGACACTCGCGATAGCCTGTTTTTCTGCGCCAGAAGGCGTGCAGCGCGCGTTAGCGTGCTCGATGGAATTCTCATGTCTAAACCTGAACTCAACGACGACACGAGTGCCGACTACGAACAGTTCGAGGCCGAACTCCTCGCCCAAGATCAAGACGCCGCCCGCGTTGGGACGGCGGACATGGACGATTCGGAGGCCCGTAACTTGGTCAATGAGCTCCTCGACGCGGGCATCGTCATCCCAATCGCTGAAAAGCGCGTGCTCGTCCACGAACCCAGTAGTGAAGCGTTCGAATCGATTACCCAGCTTGCTGTCTTCCACAAAGGCTGGACAGCCGCTTGCGACGCCAGCGAGGAGACGGCCTGATGCAGCAGACACTCTCCGGGTGTGCCTTCTGTGAGGCGCTGCCCGGTGCTGACGCTGGTGAGGCACACACGTGGGGGAAAGAAGAGCGGGTCACCCACCAGATCTGTGTCGACTGTGCAATTCAGGCGCAACCCGATCCCGATGAGCGCGATCACCACGCTTGCGACGGGTGTGGACTCGTCGTTGACACGCTCGCAGCGCTCACCCGGTTCCGCGTAGAACTCGGACATCTCGAGGGGCCGCTGCAGCTTTGTGTTCGCTGTAGCCCCAGTGGGCCCGCCACGTACTGGACGCGCGACCTCGAGGAGCACCTCGTAGCGGCGCCAGCGGAGTAACCCCTAATCGCTGGATTTCCGTGATAACGTAGTCAAGAAGCGCTATCAGTAGTTGGTAGTACGGTTTCTTTATTCAGAATCGTATCTGAAACTCGCGTTAGGTACAGAAGATTCATTTGTCGGGAGTTATTAACTGCCATGGTTTATAATTACCTACTTTAATTCACGATTCAATTATAAGCAGGGCCGTCAAATCAAATCTCTAATGGGGGATTTAACGACGAGTACATGGCCCAGTCCAGCCATTGAAATTGTAGAGAGAGTGTCTGAAATAGAGGAACAGGATCCACTGAACTTACCACCTCTATATGATAGCGTTGACCCTGATGCACTGGACCGTCTTGCTGAATCAAGTAAGATTCAGTTTGAGTATCTTGGATACAACATAACTGTAGATAGCGGCACAATCACGATCGATCAGTAAGCATCTGCACGTAACGAATCAACCAATTCAGATTCACAGCCCAAGCTGAATAAAGAAACCGTACTACTATCTACTACTATGCCACACGCATCAAGCTGAGCTATCGGTGACGTCATTCACGACTTCCTCTCGGTCGCATTCCTCCTCGAGGAGTACTTTCGAATGAAGGACCTCCTTTCCAGTCAGCCCTTGTTTTCCCTCTCGATCACCCACCTGAACGTCGTTTTTCGCGCCTGAAGGGTGAGGCGCAACCATGTGTGCCTCGAGATCACTAATGAGTACAGATCAGTCACTCCAGAGCGAATCGCATCGAGACGACCAATCCCAGACGGTCACGAGCGACCGGGATCGCAGTTATCCAGGTGACGTTGCCCGCCTCAACGGACATGAACTCATAGCTATTGATGAGTGGCTTCCCGGAACTGAGCCATCATCGTATGAGATCGACCTCACAGAAGGCTATGAATACCGCACACGCTACTGGCGCTGCAGAAAATGCGGCCAAGAGCGCAATCGTCGAGAGGAATTCACCAGCCCTTGTGAGAACACCCAGCCACCGACTGCACTCGAGGCAGGCGGCTACTCTGTCGATGAGCCACGAACCCGTCGCGCGCTAAGCGAGGATATGGACGTTCGTTTCGCCAGCGTGGGGCCAACCTACGAGGTCGTCAGCGGGAGTGGGAACACCTACATGGTTGACGTCGAGGCGGAGACGTGTACTTGTCCGGATTGTGAACAACGCCAGCCCTCCGGTGGTTGCAAGCATCTCAGACGCGTCGATCTCGAGATTCGAACTGGGATCACTCCCGCCCCGGATGGGACATTCAACCGGTGACTGTGGGTTGAGCCGCTCGTCCGCTCGAGATAGTTTGTCGCCCCCGAGAGGGGTGCGGGGGTTCGACTGAAGCCACCGCAGAAACCCATGCGAACAAACAACGTAGCACCAGCGTCGCCAGACGCTGAGACGACATGGCTCCTGAAGCGAGGTGTTGCCAGATGACCAGATATAACGAGTGTCGGTTACCGACCTGTACGAGACTCACCCGCGATCGGGCAGGATACGCTGGCCGATTCTGTTCGGACAGCTGTGAAGTCCGCTATGAGCATCTGCAGGCAGACGCCCGAGACGCAGCTCAGGAGGATGCGTACTGATGCTCGAACAAATTGATCATCGAGGCAAGCGCTTCACGATCGAGGACGACATCAACGACGAGCGGGGAATCGAACGCCGACAGCGGGCAGTTGCCCTCGAACGACAGGCCCAACGAGAACTCCGCGAACTCGAGCGGGCGAAAGCGGTCGCTGGTCCAGCCGGGATGAATCCCGACGTCGAGGTGCTCGACCGATGACGCCAGAGGTGCTCTGAAACCTGCGCTGTCGCCTCCCGTTCTCTGGATCCCCGTCCGTCCTCGTCCTCTAACCGAGGTGGACTCGGGTGTGAGACTGTCCCGTTGCTCCCTCATCCTTACACTAGCACGACACGTGCGCCAACTATGGACTGCCCCGCCTACGGCTCTTCCCTCACGCTTGAGAGTGCGTCTGCGCGATCGATGACTGCCTCCAGACCCGTAGACTGGGCCGCTACGACAGCTATGGAATCCAATGCTACTCGGCTTAGTTGATCGGAAACCGGAGGAGCGCTCCAAGACCCCCGAATGCAGTATCGAACTGGGCACCTCGGTCTGTGTCAGTCGACACAACGAGACATTCACCGCCTTGGTCGGTCGTCGCTGCCTCCAATTCACGAATCTCTGCTGATGGCCGTGCGTCAGAAACGATGAGGACGTCGACCGCTCCGTAGTCGAGGGCGGTTCGCGTTTCCTCAGCACCGTAAGCGACATCTTCACCCTGCCCCAGCGCCGTGAAGAACCGATCGAGAGCCTCCCGTTCCCGTCGGCGCTCAGCATCAGACAGCACGTCCTCGGCATGCTCAACGAGCTGTGAGAGCCCCTGCTTGGTCGCGTACTCAATCGAATAGACGCCCAGTATGTGGTTCCGCAACTCGTGGTGGAGATAATCGCCCTGCTGAAACTCGTCGATGGTAATCGTCGTGCCGCCGAGGAGGATGCCATCGACAGTAGGCTCGTCGAGGAATGTCTGTTCGGCAGCGTCGGCAACCTGCTCAAAGAACTCGTGCTTTTGGCGATCCCGCTCGCGTTCGAAACGCTGTGCGCTCTGACCGCCCGCACGGGATTTCCCCATCACCTGGCTCTCGAACGTCCGGATGGAAACGATGCGTTCGCCGGCGAGGCGGCCGAGAGCGGCACGGCCCCGTTCGAGGACAACCAGACCGTACAACTCTGACGGGGTGAGCGCCTGCTCGACGGGGGCGATCTCGAATTCAGCCGCACAGCGGTACAACGAGACGTCGACGGGGACGTCGAGATCGTCGAAGACGGCGTCCTGCAGCTTACCGTCGACGACACCAGCGTAGATGACGAGGCCGCTTGGTGGCGTTTCTTCGTACGCTTGCAGAAGGCGTCGGATGCGTCCAAGAGCATCCTGGACGTGGGTTCGTGTCTGATCGGATTTGATGTTCGCAGCCTGTGCATATTCGCGGTCGATGCGCTCACGGACTGCATGGAGTGATTTGTCTGGCGGGACGGCCACCGTGATGAGCTCGGTGCCCTCACCACGGTAGTTTGTGAGCCGATCGATTCGATCGCGGAGTTCGTACTCGGTGGTTTGCATTTGTATCAGTGGAAGCGGCGTCGCTGCTCGATGAGAAGGCGATACACCCGCCGGCGCCGCGACCACCTATGAAAGAACAGAGCAAGCGCTCATCGTCCGCACGTTCACCTGTTGCACCGGCGGTGTGTGGTGCATAGACGGCTTTCGCGTCGGTGCAGGATAATGCTTACGTCGAGACTGCGGGCGGTGGCCGAGAACGGATAGAAAGCTCTCGGCCGTTCTCGGGCGGCGACGCCGCCCGTTAGCTCGGAAGAGGTTTGCTCTCCCATTGCTCGGTATCCCTCGACCACTCGAGACTCCGTCTCGCTTGCTCCCGCTGCGCGCCTCTTTTCACTCGGTGTTTACGGGGTCGGGGGACGACCGAGTCAGCCTTGCCCTTTCTGAGCCCGCCAGGCTATCGGCTGAGTCGCTGCATGTCAAGTCCGGTTGAACCGTGTTTCTCTGCGGCCCGCCCCGCTCACCGCTGCCGCCCGCCGCGTCGCTTGCACCTAGTCCGGATAGATTGACCGCAATACTCTTTACTGATTCGCTGTAAACTGTAAATATCCATTTGCCCATGTCACGCACGTCAAACCGAACCGACGGCGACGTCATCCGCGACTTCCTCTCGGTCGCGGACCTCCTTGAGGAGCCACAGCTCGCCCAACTGTACGCGTATCTCGCCCGAGAGGAGGAAGCAACCGTTCAGGAACTCATGAACGAACTCGACCTCGCGCAGGGAACGGCCTACACCTATGTGAACCGGCTGGTCGACGCCGACGTCATCGAGGCGACCACCGACGAGCAACCCCGGGTGTACGTCGCTCGCGACATCAATCTGACCGTCACAGCAGCTGATGACGCTCGCGAGTACACGATCACGCCCGCGCTCATCGACGCCATCGCCCGTCGCACGACCGACGACGACATCGATACCTACATCGACCGCCACGGCATCGCCGGACTCGCAACGGCACTCACCTACACCGTCGACCGGGAACATGGCGAGGTCACCCACCGGCTGATGGCTCGTGATCTCGACATCTCGCCGCTCGCCGCCGAGATCATCCTACAGGCGCTTCGTCCCGTCGTCCACGAGCACTTCGATATCGAGGAGGCGGGCACGTCGGTCGCGGATATCGAGGGTGTCGACCGGGACATCGCTGGCGACAACGCGTGAGCGCCATCCATATAGCTGATACCGGTCTGTTCGTCGCGATGGGGAAACCGTCGAACCGTCGGTATCAGCTCGTCCGAGCGTTTGCACGCCGGAACGACATGACGTTCGTCCTCCCGGAACGTGTCTACGACGAACTGACCGTTAACGCGTCCGACGTCGAGACACCGCCGGTCGACACGGCAATCGACGAAGGGTGGGCCCGAGTCGCAGCCCCGTTGGGATACACGAACGCACTAGTCTCCCGGACGATGGACGGCGTGCAGCGATACATCGCGAACGCTGATGACCGCCCTGCCGACGAGATCGAACGTGCGGATCCTGCGCTGGCAGGGGTCGCCGCTCAAGCGTTCGTCGACGAGACCGCTGACCACGCTTACATCTACACGACGGATACCCTCGCTGGAGAAGGGGCTGAAAATGTCTTCGCCAGTGAGGGCTACGGCGATTCAGTCACATACGTGAACGGCTTCCGCTTCGTCGAAGATCTTCTCGAGTAGGCCGCTCCTCGTTGGGTCCACACACCGGTCACTGCGGAGCAAAATTCGATATTAGCCCGCCAGCGATGGCCGTTACCGTCTCGAAAGCCCTCGGCCGCTCGACATCCCGCGACCCACGCTGCGCTCCTCGTACCTGCGGTGCTTGCGGAGTCGGGGGACGACCGAGACAACCTCGCCCTTTCTGAGTCCACCAGGATATCGGCTGTGTCACTGAGCGTCGAACCCGGTTGAACAGGTTCTTTGTTACGGCACGCCCCGCTCGCCGCTTCCGCCCTCCGCATCGCTCGCGACCGACCATTCCGGGCATGCGGCGAGCAAGCTCGCCGTTCCGGGCTGAAATGAATCTGGTCTCGACGCCAGCATTAAGCGCGTTTTCGGTTGCGCCCCTCGCGGGCTTTCGCGTTCCAACACTTTGGGCCGCTCCACGCGGCGAGTCATACCACGACTCGCCGTGCTCACGACCGTCGTGCTGGACACGGACCCGCAGTCCGGGCCGGACGCGAGAAACGGCTTAAAGCTGGCCGCTCGCTCCGGGCGGGTCGGCGCGCGGTTCTGGTTGGATGACCTCCCCGAGGCGCTCTCGCTCGCGCCCCAAGGGGCGCTCACGAAGGCGCGAGCGAGAGCGCACAGATGGTTCTGTCGGTCGTTGTCGTCGGAAAACCGCGATGTAGGAGCATCGCGGTGTCGGGCGCTGAGCGCCTTCGGAATTTTGGAGAATTCCAATGTCAAGTAAGAACGTTACCAGTGAAGTAGTTTCGGTCGATGAACAAGCATTCGAAAAAGCGGACGAAGCGGTGGTCGACGAGGACGGCTTCGAAGTCGTCGATGAGACACCGGAGTTCCAGGCAACGGTACAGATGGAGGTGCAGGCGAAGGTAGATGCCAACCACCCGAACGGGATGGTCGACACCAGTGACGAGCGGATCTACGGTGCGACTCTTGAACAGGAAGAACGCATTCGGGCGCGAGAGGCGGAGCTGGAGCGCATCAGTGCCAGGGCGGAGATGGGGACCCAAGAAGGTCGGGAGAAACGGACTCGAGATATCGCGGCGAAGCGGAGTGCTGAGCGACGTGTTGAGTTCCAGAAACGGGCAGCGAGCGTGGACCCGTGGGCGGATCCGGACCGAGACGATCCTCGTGCAGAACTGACGCAGGAGCAGTTGGCGGCGGTGAACAAGCAGTCAATGCGGCTGGCCGAGAAGCTGGATGGCTGGTCGCGAGCAGCGATTGGTCGGCGACTGGGTGAAGCCGTCATCGGTGACAAAGACCTGATGAGTGCAGTCGTCGGGGTGTTCGAGGAGTTGCAGACGGCGCCGGGACAGGTGGTTCCTATCGGGAAGCTCGAGAACATCAATCGGAAAGAAGTGAGCATCGAGGGGACTGTGACGCAGTTGTGGGAGCCGTCGAGTTCAGCTATTTCCCAAGTGGGACTCATCGAAGACGAAAGTGGACGGACGAAGGTGACTGTCTGGGAGAAATCAAATCAACCCTGGATCGAAGAGGGCGAGCGGGTTCGAATTCATGGAGCGGCGAAGAACTGGTACAACGGGCGCGTCTCAGTAGCCCTCACTGGGTGGAGCACCGTGATGTTCCCAGAACGCGGTCGGTGGTGGGAATAGCCGGTCATCGCGACTCTCTTTTTTGCTACGTGCCGGACCGACCCAGACCCCACCACCCCACCCTCCGCTCCGTGCTCGCTCCTTCCAGTCGCTGCGCGCGCAGCCACGACCTTGACAATAGGTCAACCCGCGAGTCACTGAGAGTTTTTTTGACGCACCAAGGGGTGCGAGCGCCCTCAAGTCACGTTCGCTGAACCACTATGTCCAACGAGACAGGCAGATACGAATGCGAGTACTGTGGCACCGAGTTCGACTCAGGTGGAAAGAAAGCAGGCCACATCTCGCAGAACCACCGAGAAGACCAGCATCGCGATAAATTCATACACGAGCTACAGCGGCTCGCAACGGAGCTTGGCCATTCACCGACCATGAGCGATATGGACGAAAAGGGGCGGTATACGCGGAAAGCGTACATCACCGGATTTGGAACCTGGAACGATGCACTCCGGGAGGCGGGGCTTGAAATCAACAAACCATCGATCGTCTCGAAAGCGGAGGTTGTCGAAGCCATTCAATCACTCAGCGAGCAGCTCGGGCACCCACCGACGGTCGAGGAGATGAACGAGTACGGGCAGTATTCGAGAAAAGCGGCTACCAAGCATTTCGGAAGCTGGAATAACGCACTACGGAGTGTTGGCTTCGAGCCAAACCATGGGGAGATTCCACGTGAGGAACTTATCGAGGAGATCCACCGATTAGCCGAGAAACTCGGTCGTGCTCCTTTCATCTCCGATATGAATAGCAATGGCCGGTACTCACTCCGCGGCTACATCCGAAAGTTCGGGAGTTGGAATGAAGCAATCACGACCGCAGGGTACGAACCATTCACCCCATTTACTGGCCCCGACCATCCATTGTGGGCCGGGGCCGACAAACGAGAACGGCTCTGGTACGGGCCGAATTGGAAGTCTATACGAGAACGAGCGTTAGAGCGTGATTCTTACGAGTGTCAACATCCTGGATGTCAAATCACCAGTGAAACTCATCGCGATCAGTTCAGTAAAAGCCTACATGTGCATCACGTCATCCCACTCCGCTCGTTTCAGGATGAGGATGGAGAAATTGACTACGAACGAGCAAATATGCTCGAAAATCTCGTTACGCTTTGCGTCGAACATCACGCACAGTGGGAAGAACTCTCCCCATTACGTCCTGATGTCCCATAGCGGTCGAATGTATCTGTAGAAGCTCTTCGTTGAAGCGAATTCCAAGACTGCTCTTAGTACGTGTAGAATTTGTTGCCCCTCGAAGGGCGGAGGGCACAGCAATAGCGTGCCCTCACCGAAATATGTCTAAGGAAATGGCTTTGGTGAATCGCCATACTGCGCCAGGTTGTACTGTCTTGCTCTCTTGCTGAAACCGGCAAATCAGTTCGTCATCGGCGGATTTGTCGAGGTTGCAGTCATGATCGTTCCAGTGTGTGGCCTCGAGCGACCTATTTCTCACCCGAAGTCACCGCTGTCTAGTGATTCACCAGAGCCAAGGAAATTACTCTTACAGCCCGTGAACGACTTCGAATTCATCTTGAAGAAGCAAAACGAGCGACCACTTCTCCCGTCGTCGAGGCACAGTTGACGGCCGCATTAGACGTCTGGAACGAACTGCTACCGACGCCTCTACAGGAGTGTCCCGTCTGTGGGAAAGTTGGATTGCCAGAACGAATTCAGCAGCATAGGTGCGGTAAACAAGGCACAGACCGTTACTGAGACACCGTTATTATTCTCAAAACATCTTTTCTTGACGTTCTACACTATCTAGGAGGTGATCTTCGGCTTCTTCGGCGAACAGTCGGACAGAGGATGGAAGTGAAGAGTCTTCTTGCCAGTCGCGGAGCATCTCTATCTCGTCTTCCTTCTTGCTGACCCCGGACAGACTCCGAGTAGCGAGGGCGTCTGTGTATAGAGCTCCATGAATCACGCTTGAAACGGATTCTGCATCTCGGATGTCGTCAACGCCTTCGGTCACAACTTTACGGTAGATTTTCTCTGTGTTCTCGGTTACGGGGAGGAACTTGCAATACCAGATGACTTGGAGCAACTGGTCCTCAGAGCAATCTGGGATTCTTGCTACGAGTCGTTCAGCAATATCAGCTATGGGAAAGCATGCGGTGAGGTCTGAAAACGCCATAGGGGTGTAGTAGTCGGTGTCGAGAATTCGTTGGCAGACTTTGTTTACTGCGGCGTCGTAGCTGTCCGCTTCTTTCATCCGGTCTGTTTCTACATCCAGGTGTGTCGGTAGGAGTGAGACGCCGGTGTATTCGTTTTCCAGTCGTCGGAGGGTGAAGTTGACGAACTGTTCTGGGTTTCGCTCAGCGATTTCCGCGATTACGAGTTGGAGGCTGTGTGGTTCCGAGGTTAGATTTTCTCTTTTCTCGGTGTAGTCTAACACCTCTTCGAGAATTTCTCCATCTACGTTCTCTGAATCGTCGTTGTGTAACGGGAGGGGACGCAGCACCATTTCCACGGACTGTGAATCAAGTGATTCTGTATCGTGTAGAAGCGTGCTGAGCACAGATTCTGTCCATTCTTGGTGGTCTTCCCAGTACCCGTTCAAAACTTGACTTAGATCGGAGAGAAGTTCCGGAGAGTACGGAGACTGGTTCTCTAGTAGTTCCTCGATTTTCTCTTGTACGTAGTCTAGATCTTCTGTGGCTAGTGACCGGAGACCGGCTGGAGCCAGGCCGAACCGTTCTTTTTCGATATACTGGTTGACGAAGTCCTTTCCCTTCTCAGGGTCAGCAGAGCATATCCCCATCAGGACGTGCGGTTTGCAGGGTGTGAGATCAGGATCATCTGCTTCGAGAAGTTGTTCGCCGAAGTCCGGGCGCTCATCTGCCAGTATCATGAAGAACCGGTTGAATGAGGAGTCCCGGATTCCTGCGACAATATCCTTGAAGTCGCCTGGTTCTAGTTCCTCTTCATCGATTCCTTCTGCGAAGCTCCGGATTTCAGCCTCCCATTCCTCCATCTTTTTCGGCCCCCCGCCCCGCATTTGCTGAAGAAGTTGGTACCGCTCGTTGTCCTCTAATTCTTCCTGGAGTCCCTGGGTTTCCTCTTCGATTCCAAGTTCATCCGCATTATCTCGCTCGGCTAACCGGCTCAGTGCATCGATACATTGCAAGTCCTCGTCTTCGGAGACGTATTCAGCGGCGAATTCGAGTACTCGGGCCAGTTCCTCCTGGTTGAATACTTCTTGGTGTTCGCCGTAATACCGGGCCTGCGAGTTCTCGAAACTCCCGAGTTTCTCGGCAGCGGTTTTCCGTATCTCCGGATGTGGATCTTCCTGGATTATCTCAATGAGAAGGGCGACTGCTTGTTCGCGGAGTACCAGCCAGGGCTCCGTAACAGGGACTTTTCCCTGCCAGGATCGCATCTGGGAACGGTTGATTGGGTCGACAGAGAAATCGTGTATTTCGGTTCTTGAAACCTCTCCGATGACGTCAAGCAGGTCAAGTCTGAGTTCGTCGTCGAGGTCTCCCGAGAGGAAGTGTTCGCCGATCACTCCCAGAATCTTCTGCTGGGCACCCGGAGATTTATTGAATCCTGGCCGCAGTGCCTGCCGTAGTTTTTGATCAGCGCTACCGGTCTGGAGCTGTGACTGAGGCGGATAATTGACTGCAATCCAGAGCAGCCACCACGTGGCGTCTTCTGGCTCTCCATGTAAGGCGTTGGAAAGCAGGTCGGTTGACTCGATAATGAGATCTCCTGCTGGAGAAGCGGTATACATCGAGCTCCGGAAAAGCTGTTCTTCTTCCGGGTCTTCCGGTAGTTCTTCCCGGTGTGCGGCTTTGACAAGTTCTATTGCGTAATGTGGATGCGTTGACGCCAGAATCTTGAACCGGCGAAGAAGTCTGACTCTTTTTGCGAATCCGTATTCGCCTATGTTCTCTATCTCCGTATTTAGGGCATCTCGAATCGTTTTCCGGGCCTCTCTACAGTTGTAGCGTCGGTGAATTATCGCTAGCTGGTTGATCTGATTCTTTCCTGTGAACTCACTGAAGTTGTCGTAGATTTCGCCTTGGTAGTCGCGTGGGGAGTCGGAGAAGAAACTGTTGTAGACAATGTATTCTTGGAGCGCGTCAGGCTGGACAGTTAGACGGTTCGAATGCTCGGCCACGAGTCCGATGTTTTCAGTTAGTATTTCTCTTAGCTCGATCTCGGTGGGCCTGTCCACCGATATAGCTTCTCTGAACTGCTGTAGCAGGTCCTCATTGTTCGTGTCCAGTTCACCGATGGCGGAAAGATACTTGACGTAGGTCTCCAGCTTCTGCGGATTGCCAACTCCTTGTTGCTCCCCCAATTTCTGGATATCGGAAAGAACGTCTTCGAAGACGGCTTCAAGTGATTCATCTTGGGCAACAGGATCTGATGTATGTTCGTCACCGGAGAACTGCTCCGCAAGGAGATGGGCGAAAAGAGGGAGTCCCTCACTTATCGAAACGATCTGATCGAGTGTAGCCGGGTGAGTAACCCCGTAATATTCTCGTAAGATTTCGTGGACGTCCTCCGTGTTCAACGGCTGAAGTTCGACTGTCTCCGTCTCTACATCACTGAATCGGTTGCCGTAATCTTGTAGCGAGGAGATGAAATGCGGTCTCTCTGTAAATATGAGTTTGAGATGGGGCTGATACTGTTCTGCGAGGTCGAACAGGCGCTTGATCTGGTCCGCGTTCCGGGCATCGTCTACGAAGAGTAGAGTGTTCCGCTCATCCTCCAGTTCGAGTTCCTCCAGCCCGTCATCGATGTTTCCGGCGTGTATATCTGTCCAGTATACCTGCCAGTCCGGTTTTTCGGCCTCTAATAGTAGACTGCCCTCAACGACGAGTCTTGTCTTCCCGATCCCGGCCCGTCCGGCGAGAATGAGCACGTCTTCCCCGGAGTTCGGGAAGTCGGTGATCTTGTCCAGTTCATTTTCCCGGCCGAAGAACGGGAGGTCGTACCTGTCATGCGGATGTTCTCCGTTGAGCCGTTCCCGGAATCGTTCCGGAATCGGCTGAAAAACCCTGTATTTCTTGCCCGTCGGAAGTCGGCCCGCTATCTTCTGGATCTCAAGAAGTATCTCCGTTTGACCTTCCTCTAGATCTTCTGTGTGCTGGTGGATTCGCTGCGAATAGTCCATGATCAGCTTGTGACCAAGTTCCTGGTTTTTACTGATCTCCACCTCCAGTTGATTCAGAAACTCGTTCACGAGGTCCTCTGGCGTAGCTTCGACCTCTTCGCCGAGCATGTCTTCGTTGAACGACTCCGCAATATCTGAAGGCGTGATCAAGTCGCCTCCGTCATCAAATTCTTCGACGAGGTCAACAACATGGTCATCCTCGAAAATGGCGATAAAGACGTCAGCGTCCAAGCCCTCGTGACTCTCCGCTACGTGAGAAGCTGCGTTTTCTACAGCTTCATTCAGGAAGTGCATCCGCTTGCCTTTCCCATAGAGGTGTTTCGCTGTAGAAGAAGCGATAATACTGGCGCTGATAGAGACCGGGTCAACCATATTCGATGTTTTAGCAGGTGAGTGGCTTAATACTCAGTCATTGAGTCTGGTCCAGCGCCTTCGCTGATTGAAAGTGGCTTACTTCGCCTTGCTTGAGTAGTGGTCATTACACCGACCATCTAGTTCCCAGAGCGCGGTCGGTGGGTGGAAGAATAGGCCGGATGAGCGCCGTTCTTTTTTGCTGTGTTCCGGACCGACCCAGACCCCACCGCCCCACCCTCCGCTCCGTGCTCACTCCCTACGGTCGCTGCGCGCGCAGCCACGACCTCACGTACTGGTCCAAGACACTCTCTCCTGTTTGAAGCGGATCAAGTGCTCCCGTGAGGCTGAGCGAGGTCTTCCTGATGAAATACGTGACCGAATCTACGGTGCGTGGAAGACGGCCCAGGAAGACATCTATTGTCGGTTGATACGTTCCAGTGACCACTCCCTATGGAAAAACAAAAGAGGATTCCTCCCCGTGAGTCGCGGTTGAGTATTTCTCAGCCCTCTCCACAATCGTCTCGGCCAGTTCTTCCCACCGCTCATCTTCCACATCGCTCTCTATTTCGGCAAGGGCATCCGCCAATCTTTCCGGATCAATATCCGCCCAGTCGAACAGCTCAGACACACCAAATCGATCTTGGAGTTGGTCGTAGTTCTCTATTATTAGTTCCTTCTCGTGTTCGTTGATGTCAGGTGTTATGACATTAAACGGGAGGACAGCCAGGAGTTCCGAAATGCCCACGTCACTAACAACGCGGTCCGAGACTACCTCAGATAGATCCTCACTTGCACCTGTCTTCAGGAACATCAGCGCCTCGTGAGTCCCCGAGAGGTGCTCGTCGACGTTTTCGTGTTCGGGGTAGATTGACAGTCTCGAAAGTTCAAGCGGCATCGCGGCAACAAACGCATCTGAGTGTTCTTCGAGGATTTCCTCAGACACCATCGGCTTCAGTGCTTCCTCTAAGAAGCGGTCGGCGCTTCCGTAGTCGTGCTCTGGATAAATCATATAGACTCGCATGTACTCCGCGGCATCTGGGAATCCATTTTCCGGATATTTAGTGCCAATACGCAAGTGCGGAAACCGGTCTATAGCCTCCTCGAACGCATCATCGTAGTGCATTCTTCGGGAGAAGACCAGATACTTCGTAGCACCATCTCCCATTTGTTCCATCTCGTCTTTGATTCGCTCGGCGGTCTCACGATTGACGGTCTCAGTATCGATCTTCCCACGGGCAATTAGACGACCCAGCGTTTTCCTGAGTTCAGTTGAACGCTCGCGGTCATTGAATAGGACAATTGCGAGCTGGTCAGTAGTCCCATAGTCCGTAGCGAACTCTAAGGCCAAGTCTCGGGGATTCTCTGGCTCACGATCAAATAATGCTGTAACCTCCGCTTGTTCAATTTTCCCATGCTCTATCTCATCGTACGCACCCAGTAGCTCGATGGTTCGCTTATCGAGGGAACCGAGATTGAAATTCGACAACAGCGATGCAATCTGTGTCTTCAATCTGGCTTGCTCGATAGGCTGACTACTGGAGTCAACTTCGCGTGACAGGAGGAGGATGAGGAGAATTTCTTGCTGATAGTCGGGTAGCTTCTCGAAATGTTCGCGGATGTAATTCTCATAGACCGTCTCCAACGTGGGTTCCTTATCATCGTCGGCGAGCGTTTCAATTATCTCGTCTTGCTCGGTTGTTTCGAGACCTATCTCGGTGACCCGGTCATTTACACGACTCACGAGTTCGGAGATGCGCTTTCGGCGGGCTTGTTGGTCACGTCGCCGCTTGTAAATGTCTTCTACTCGATGGGCTGTGGGAACGCTTACAGCCGCGATGAGGGCAACCAAGGCTGTTGCTTCGATCGGGAGAGTCAGTAACCTCGTGACGAATACCAGGACCCCTATGAGTGCGTAGAGCCCGAATAAAACGACATCCCGCTGATTCATATCTTATATGGATTCGATATGTCCAGCATTATATTAGTTGACTCTACACCGGTGGGCTGGGTGGGCTCAGTCCTAGGTTACGCTGGTTTCGATAGTGGTACTCAGTTTTTCGAACGGCCCCGGAGCTATTGACAAGAATCATCTGAATGCCATCAATTTCAGCGGCCTCAGCTGGCTCTGTAGGTTGAATACACTACATAACTCAAGCACTTTATTCTGTGCCACAACCCCGCAGAGCCGAATTCCGTACTCGATAGCGTTTATTGCCCCCTCAATGAGTGAGGGGCTCGCTGTACTGGCGGGTTCCCGAAACACGGTGAGAACAATGGCAACCAGAGACATCTACGAAACGAGCTTCGACGAGGACGTCCAGACAAACTCCAGCACGAACCCATGTCCGGAGTGCGATGGCCGGGTCACTACCAACTCGGTCGAAACTATCTGTGAAGACTGTGGACTCGTTATTGACGAACAACGAATCGACCACGGTCCTGAATGGAGAACTCACGATCAGGACCAGCGAAAGCGGACGGGCGCTCCACTGACTGCGGCACGTCATGACCGAGGGCTGTCGACCGAGATCGGTCGCGGGAAAGATGCGAACGGTAACGAGCTCTCTGGACGAAAGCGCCAGCGGCTATCCCGAATGCGGCGTGAACAGACTCGTGGTCGGTTCCAGTCGAAAGCCGAGCGAAACCTCGCACACGGCCTAGGTGAAGTTCGAAGAATCGCAAGCGTCCTCGAACTCTCAGGTTCGGTTCGGGATCAGGCGTGTGAACTGTTCCGGAGCGCTCAAACCGAAGATCTGCTTCGAGGCCGATCAATCGAGGCGATCGCGGCAGCAAGCGTCTACGGGGCCTGTCGATGTAACGGCCACTCACGGTTACTCGACGACGTCGTCGACGCAGCACGCGTTGAACAATCGAGAGTCGCGAATGCGTACAAGACACTGAATACAGAACTCGGACTGCCGACCCAGCCTGTTCGCCCTAGCGAATTCATCCCCCGTCTCGCGTCGGAACTTAACATTTCAGACGCCACCCGGCGTCGAGCAGTGGCACTCTCGAAGCACCATCGAGAAACTGCTATTTCAAACGGGTGTCGTCCGAGTGGCGTCGCGGCGGCCTGCATTTACAAAGCTGCACAGGAATACGGAAGCTCACTCACACAGCAGAGAGTTGCGGATGCTGCAGGGATGTCAGCTGTGACAGTTCGTGCCCGGAGAGACGAACTCAACGCGGTGTGAGCCGGTTTTTAAGGACGTCAGCTTCATACTCTGAGAGAGGAGTTACTCAACCATGACGCTCACAGAGGCGGTCGATTATCTCGCCGAGGAGTTAGATCTGGAGCGGAGTGAACACGTCCGGCAGGTCGGAAAGGCAATCGCAATACTACGTGATTGAACAAGACTGGCCGTGCCTTTCCAGTAACCCAACACAGAATCCTTTTGCAGATATTTGAAGAACCCGAAGGTATATTGAGAGCGGCCGCCTACAGGTACGTATGACCGAGTTCGATCCGGCCCCCACGTCCGACGATACTCAGCACCGGTGGCAGACGGGGACAGACACGTTTGGTCGTGTCTACGACGTCGTCCTCGGCGTTACCTCTCCGACTGCCTACACCGAGATCGCTGAGCTTGCTGATTGCTCTCCGAATGCCGCGAAAAAGCACCTCGACCGCTTGGCGGAGATGGGCATCGCTCGAGCCGATAGAGACAGCCGCCCAGCAACATACGAACGAAACGAGGGGTATCTCGAATGGCAGGACGCCAGTCGAATCGCAACCGAGCTCCCTATCGAAGCAATCATCGACCGCGTGGAGGCGCTCGAAGCCCAGCGAACGGAATACGAAGCGCAGTTCGAGACGACAGACCCAACGGCTGTCAACGTGTTTGATCACGATAGTCACGAAACCATCCACGAGCGGATGACCGCAGTCAGCGAGTGGCAGGGCGTGATTCGAGATATCCGGCTATACGAACTTGCTCGCCAGCTCTCCCAGAATGATGGGCATCTGATTCCGGCCTAAATGAGTCAGCCACCGGAAGATCCGGCCCCACACTCGACGGGCCCGCCGGATCGACAGACGCTGCGCCTGCTGGAGCGACACCTCTCGTCGGATTCACTCGTCGCCGAGACTGCGTTCGATCCGGATTCATACGAACCTCGACTGCTTCGTGGACTGCTCGACGCTGGACGATATCCTGACACAGTAACAGCGGCCCGTCTCGACATCCGATGGTTCACGACTGGCGATTTCTCAGTCCACTACGTCGAAGAGCACGAGGACGGGGAACGTTGGGAGTGTCGCTGGGACCGGCATCCAAACACGCACAACACCCGGTTGCACTTCCACAAGCCACCGTCTGCCACCGAAATTACCGACCTCGAACTCCCGTCGCTCCATCCACTCGAAGTCTACTCCACTGTCCTCACGGCGATCGAACGGCGCATCGAGACACTGTGGTCGGCACAGTGATCTCGTGATGAAGGGAGCATGAGTTCAAGTACGATAACGAGGGAAGCCATTCACAAGAGATGACGGACCACTACTCTGATTTTGAGGAACTACGACCACTTGGCGAAGCGAACCACGTTCCCGACAACAAACTTTCTGGACGAGGGAACGCTGGACAAGGAGAGGGACTGCGAAAGGAAAGGCTCGAATCATATCCAGATCGAACGAGATCGACACGGAGCGAGTGTTCCTCGTGCGGTGCTTCGATTCCTGCGAACCGTACCAAGTGTCGGTTCTGCCTCTCAAACCATCTCGATGGAACTAGCGACGATAGTCGCGCCCTGGATACTGAGTGGACACTACTCCACGTCGTACATCTGCTCGTCGAGGCGTCGACGTTCTACGCGGCCGTGGCGAAAGGTGCTGCTGCGGCCACGCTCCTCACGAAGGCTGACAGAGATCCAGCGGTCGACGACTGCCAGCTGATCTACGACCTCGATGCAGAGCCCGCCGCACAGTTGGTCAATAAGTGGCCCTCGCTACCCGAAGCAGTTCGAGTCACCTCTGAAAGCGGCGAACGGCTACTCACCGCCGCTCGTGAGCGGACGGGACAGACAGAGTCGACGCAGTCATGGAGTGAGGGGGCGCACTCAACGTTTCTCTACGATGAGGGAGGGTACGACGTTCGCAACGAAGATCGACTTACAGCCCTACTGGAGAGTGCCGAAAACGACGTCTGGTTGGTTCCAGCCGTTGCACTCCAGCGCGCCGTCACCGACGGGCATTCAGAGGATTGTCAACCCAGCGTTCCCTCGAGAACACGTCTTGAATGTCGCAAGTGTGGTCGAAAGACTGAGCATCAGTTCCAAGAGTTCGAGACTGTCCCAGATGACGAGTGGTCTGGCCAGCCGATGTGGGAGTGCCAGGTGTGTCAATCGCCTCGTCACGGACCAGACCCTCAATAAGATGATCAGCTGAGCAATATCTTAACCAACGTAGAATGTAGACGCCCGAAACCGTTGGTTAACGTGTGCAAGGCCCTCTACAACTCAGGAACTGCAGCAAGTTTTTCACCCCCTGAGGGGTGCGGGGGTGCTCAAACGAGTACCTTCGAACAGACCAATGAGTAGAACTATCGACTCACAGTCGCTCCAACGCGACATCGTCTACGTCGGCTACCGACAGCGAGGGCGTGCCGTCGTGGAGAAGCTACCTAAACAAGAACGCCTCACTCCAGACCGAAGCCTCAAGCTGGTAAACCACAGTCCCTCGGGGTTCGAATGGGGATACAGTGGGAGTGGGCCAGCGCAGCTCGCACTCGCGCTCCTGCTCGACTACACCGAGGACGAAGAATTTGCGCTAACGCACTACACCCAGTTCAAGAACGAGGTTGTGAGTCAACTGGAGTGTGCCAGTCCTAACGAGCATTGGCGACTCATCGGTATCGAGATTGAATCCGCTCTTGGGGTGAACAACTCAGAGGTCCTCGCGGCATCTGCGGGGCCGTGAGACGGTTATTTGGTTGTTGCACAGAATTGTGTAAATATAGGATGTACGGAATATGTGGTGAGAGGGAACTCAAGGTCATCCTCGCGCTTGACACGGGTGATTCCATCTCCGGCGTCGCGCGGAAGATCGACGAGAACCGGGAAACGATTCGTCGCGTTGTGAACCGCCTCGAGGAGGCAGGATACGTCGCGTACGACGATGGGATTCATCTCGTCGATCAGACGCTCCGAGACGCCGGTCTCAAGTTCCTGACGGCGGCAGCAGACATCTCGCCGCCGTCGATCTCGGAGGCGTACGTCCTCCCGCAGTTCGCGGGTATGGAGTATGCTTTCACTGCCATCGATGCGGTCTACGTCTGGACCCGCGGTGGCTATCAGGTCGCTCGCGACCCAGAGGACTATCCGCTGTTCATCGCCGTCTACGAGTCCGACCTCGACGCCTGGACGGAGTTCTTCGATCGGTTCGGAATCCCGACTTCAGAAGAGCGCCAGCCCGCTACTGACCTCGATGGTGCGATACAGGTGGTCCTCGAGCCGGAGGCACAGATCGAGGCCGAGATGGTCGACGGACGGCCCGTTATCTCCCTCCAAGAAACCGTGGCGTTCGCAAACGAGCACTACGCACACTTTCAGTCAGCACTCGATATGCTCGACCGTATGTACGACGAGGTCGACACTGACGCGAACTACCGGCCAAACTAACATAGAGTTCTGACAAGGAACTTCTTCGGCCGGGAGTGGCCTGGCAGCTGTTTTTGTCGCCTTGAGAGAGCGGAGGCGAACAAAAGTGAGCGACACGTCAAATCTATCCGTCGAATCAAATGGTCTTACACCGGAACAGCGTCTTGAATCATCAAACACCCGACTCATCAACGCTGGTATCGCGACGATTCACGACATGGAGACGCTCCGAGCCTGCGTCGCCCACGAGAACGCGAATCAGGGGCGCGTCCAGATCCTCCGCCGGCTTGAACAGCGGGCCAGCGAAATCCGCTCTCAGGATGACTGACGGGACATTCGGGAATGCCTGTCGGAGCCTTGGTGGGGCTCAAATAATTGACCCACCGTATTAGGGTCCAGGATATTATAGTTCACACTATTATAGTCTGGTTCATAACTTCGGAGCATCAACTGGCGAGTCAACGCTGATCGCTGGCGAAGCGAAATTTACCAACACCTCCCTCGGCCAGGACGTGCTTGCGGATCTCGAAGACGACGTCCCCCATATCGACTGAACACCCACCGTAGGTGGTGAGCCGACGTATGAATCCGCCTTGTTCAGCCGTTCTGGGTTCAAACGCTCCGTGAGGAAACTGCAGACGAACGTGATGACCACCGCCTTTTCTATCTCTCCGATATTCTTGCCGTTCTCGAGAGTTGAACCGCCCATTAACGCCGGCGAGCTATAAGCTTGGGAGGTTTTTCGACCCCTGAGATGGGTGCGGGGGAATCGAACGTACCCCCAGAGGTGAACCAAATGAAAGACCCCAACGAGACGACAGCGTATCGAGTAACGACTACCCTTGATAGCGCAAAACTCCCCGTCGACGAGGAAGCCCGCAACGCGCTTCTCACCGAGTTTCGTTCACGAGTCGGCCATCTCGTCGAAGAGCTTCGTGGCATCGACGCTGACCAAGGTGATGTTGACGTGAGTATAGGTTACCGTTATGCGCAAGTTCCGGCGACGTGCCCACTTTGTAGCGAGCGACTCGATCTCCAGAGCGTCCATCTCGATACAGAGAACGGAGCCCTGGCTAGCGCGGTGTGTTCGAGCGATCAGTGTAACTGGAGCGGTGATGCAGTCTATCGAATCATCGACCTCGAGGGCGGCGAAAGCGACGCCTTCGAGAGCAGCGTACTAACCGGGGATATCGCTCCGAGCTACCCCCCGTACTGAACTGAGATCTGCGAGGTATCCGTGCTGAACCGACAACGTAGCAGCCTCCACAGGGACCAGCCTGATTAACCAACAGAAATCGTATAACAGTAATCTGTGTTGGTTAACGGCTAGCCGCTGGTAGCAGTTTTTCTCCCCCAGGAGGGGGTGCGGGGCAAATTCCCGCGTTGATTCATCATGGCACTCACAGCGAGTACGACCAGCAGTGCAGCCAGCGAAATTGCAGCTGCTCGGCAGGCCGACCACGTGGCGTTCCTCCATCGAGTTCCGTTCGCATTTGACGCCTTTCGTCTCGGTTTTCTCACCGGATTTCGAGAGGACTGTACCTACCAGCAGCAGCAATTCAACGCGTTCGAATTGCCTGTCGGGATGCTCGATAACGATTTTCGAAGTCCAGACCTTGAGCGGTACGTCGAGCGCTTTTTCGAACACGAGCCCCAGGTCGGGGTGATTGGTGATGCCTACGAAGTCGAGGAGGTGGACCGATACGTCGCTGCTGCTCGCGAGATCCAAGGAAGCTACCCAGAAACGGATCTCGTCATCGTCCCGAAATGCCGTGCCGCGATTCGCGCGATCCCTGATGACCTCGTCATCGGGTACTCCCGTGGATATGCCGACCGGCTCGCTCACGAATTTTCAGAACCGAGTGATTGGCGTGGTCGTCGCGTCCATATACTCGGAGGGAGTCCGCCGAAACAACTGGACGTGATCAAGCAGCTCACCCGTCCCACGCTGACGGGTGACCCGCCCGCAGATATCGTGGGGCTCGACTGGAATGGGCTTCACCGTGGCGCACAGTTTGGCGAGTTCTGGACGGCTAGTGGGTGGGACGACAGCGGTCGCGACGCCGAGCACATGACGATCCGAAAAACCGTCCGGTGCAGTCTCGCAAAGGTCCGGGAGTTCTGGCAGGCACGAGGTGTTTGGCCCGAATCGACAACGAAGGAAGATGGTGTCGAGTTCGAGTATCGCGGTCCGTCACCGAGTGATATCGAGAGTGCGGCGTGTACTGAGTGCGATGTGAACGTTTGGACGACTGAACAAGGCCCCTTCGTAGCAGAGTACGATACGGGAGATATCTGTGGATACTGTAGCTACGACTGCTACTTCACGCATCGACATCAGAACCATCTCGAAGAGCTAGTCGGCAAACAAAGCGTCTACTTCCCACGTTCCTACTAATCAAGCGGCTCTGTTGAAATCCTCTTCTTTAGACACCATCATGGTGGAACTACCGGTCACTACACCTGCGAGCCTATTGGCCAAGAAATAAATCTCGGCGTAGTAGTAAGTGGAGAGTCACTGCAAGAGGTATTGCAACGTACATCATCCCAAGGACGTCAATTGGTATACCTGCTCTCTATTCGTCTTTAGCTAAGCGAGAAACCACGTGACAGCGGCGACTTATCGAGGGATCTTTTCGAGAGGAATGAGGAGGCGACGAGTGTGCACAACGAAGCCTCCTCATCTCGGATTATGCGTCGGCTCACTACACTGTTTCCCTCCGAGTTCCTCGAAGAGCACGCCGAGGAACTCGGCGTGGTCGAACGTGACCGCAAGCTCCAGATTCCCGCCTTCGTCTGGGCATTCGTGTTCGGCTTCGCCGCAGGCGAAAGCCGAACACTCGCTGGCTTCAGACGCAGCTACAACTCGACGGCTGACGAGCCGATCTCTCCCGGCGGCTTCTATCATCGGCTGACGCCGTCTCTCGCAGAGTACTTCTGCGACCTCGTCGAGACCGCGCTCGACGAGGTCGCTGTCCCTGAGACTGTTAACGCCGATATCGACCGGTTCAGGGACGTGATGATCGCTGATGGAACCGTCTTGCGGTTGCACGAATTTCTCTCCGAGGAGTTCCAAGCCCGGAAAGAGGAGCAGGCTGGAGCGAAGCTCCACCTGCTCCACAATGCCACCGAGCAGACGATAGAACGCCTCGACGTGACTGACGAGAAAACGCACGACAGCACGTTGTTTAACACAGGGTCGTGGCTCGAAGATCGACTTGTTCTGTTCGACCGAGCCTACTTCAAGTACCGCCGCTTCGCGTTGATCGACGAGAACGGCGGCTACTTCGTGAGCCGGCTGAAAGAGAGTGCAAACCCGGTCGTAACGGGGGAATTACGGGAATGGCGCGGGCGCGCCATTCCCTTGGAAGGTGAGAAGATCCACGATGTTGTGGATGACCTGCACCGCGAGTACATCGACGTGGAAGTCGAAGCCGAGTTCGACCGAAGACCGTACGGAGGAACGCAATCACGCGATGCGAAGCGGTTCCGCGTCGTCGGCGTCCTCCTTACGGACGCCGACGACTACCACCTGTATATCACGAATCTACCGAGAGAGGAGTTCCTGCCGTCGGATCTAGGGACGATCTATCGCTGTCGGTGGGAGGTGGAGTTGCTGTTTCGGGAGTTGAAGACGCAGTACGAACTGGACGAGTTCGACACGACGAAGAAGCATATTGTCGAAATTCTGCTGTACTCGGCGTTGTTGTCACTGCTCGTGAGTCGTGAGTTGCTCGATCTGATCACCGAACAGGCGGACGACGAGATCGTGTTTCCGCCAGAACGCTGGGCGGCGACCTTCCGGTCGCACGCCCAGCTCATCCTCCACGAACTTGGCGGATATCTTGGCTACTCGCCGCCACCGCTGCTTGACCGACTGATCGACGACGCACAGAAGATCCACAAGCAACGGCCAGTGTTACAAGAGACGCTCGCTACCGCTACGCAACCGAGGTGTGAGTCTTAGCTAAAGACGAATAACCTGCTCTCATAGCCAGAATTAGCCATCCAATCGCGGCTGTGAGTGCTCGGACGATCGTCGCCTTTTTTCTGCAGGAAATAATCGATATTTTGACTCCATTTGGAGGGCATACTCGCATATTCTTGAGGACGTACTTAATCGATGGCTTGTACTGATCGTTAGATGGCTCGATCGAGATTGTGGACAACACACGCAAGTGCGAGTTCACGAAACTGCTTCCACCAGCGTCGTGAACGGGCGAATGCACCGTATTTTCGCATGAGGCGGGAATTGACCGTTTCGTTCTGGCTCCGTTGGCCGTAGACTTCCGTATCCAACCAAGCGTTCCACGCTTTCTGCAGTGGTGAGAACTCACGGTGTTTGAGCAGCGGACGAATCGATTTTTCGTGGGTCATACCCGAATACAGGGCATCTCGATGAGTTCGTCGAGGAGTATTCGATAAGTCGTGCTCTTCCGAACTTGGAGACAGAGGAGAACGATGTGCTGATGGAGCGTGTAGCGTTTTTTCGAGAACTTCGAGGAGTATCGAGCCACAGCACGTTTCGCTAACTGAAATGCTTCCTCGACAAATCGGAGCAACCGAAACTTTGGGAGGATCTGCATCTACTCAAACTACAGACTGAATCTGTAACTCACTAAGGATTTCAACAAAGTCGCCGACCCGTAATAGTCGGCCCACTACAGGGGGTCGACAGAAGTAATCCAAAAATGATAAAGGCAACTCAACTGGGCTGGCAGTAAATCGTCGATCAAATTCCCCCAACGGAATCACTCTTCAAGCTTCTATACGAAGGTGTTTCCTCTCTACTGGATATTATCAGGTATGTTTTGTGAAAACGGAGGATAATTGATTTAGCAGATGTATTTTTATTCTCCAATTTACATCTACCAATATGACCCGTGATGACGAGGACAGACATACCCCCCCCAGAAGGATCGGAAGAAAACCTTGAAGAAGATGACAAAGTAAAACGGAGCAAGATCGAAGAGCGAGAGAGACAACCACAGGGAGGGTTCATAGCAGCCGCGACCGCCGTACCAGGTGTGTTGGTGGGCTATCGAAAAAACCTTAGAAATCAGAACCTCACTGACCTTGCCTCCCAGGACCTTCAGGTTCCACTTGACAAATCGATCACGATTGACGGATATGAGGTGTCAGTCGACACTCTCAATGTTCAGGTAAGTCCATCAACCGATCTCCACGAAACACTGTCGTGCGTGGCTGCGTCGGACGATGAAGCAGCGAAACTCGATGCGAAATACGACCTCAACGGTACTGTCGAACAGCTTGTATCTGATCTGCCCCAAATCGACGACGAAGACTACGAGTTTGAATACCATGGATTGTCTGACTTTTTTGACAGACTGGACGAGGGGAAGACGCGGCCCTTTACTGTCGAGCTGCTCAGGGGCTTCAACGGAACGGATCCCTCAACAGTACAGGAGTTCACCAATGCAGACCCGATAGACCCGCAGGAGATCATTCAGAAACTGAAGGATGCGTTCGCCGATAAGACCTCGTACGATATTCCACGGTATATCGCTGGAAGCATCACCGATAATTTGCTGTTTGGAACAGTTCGACTTCGACCCTTCTTTGAACATGACGTAGACTACCAGACACTCCTAACGAACTCGAATACGCGCATGTTCTGCTACGAGTTTACTTATCGAGCAATCGAAGCGTTGCACGCAGTTCCAGCACACCGCCAGACGTACCCGGTTCTCGGCGTGGGAGTTCACGATAGTCAACACAAGCACTACTATATGGGCGTCGCAAGTGTGATTCGAGAGAACGGCCAGCTGGTGATTCCGATGACGTTTGTCGATTACACTCGGACCACGCTGAGCAGTGATTTTGGAGGAAGAAAATTGATGGACGCCGAATTGAACGCCTATGACTCACATCACCATTTAACTTGGATCGATTGGGGGAGTTAGCACAATACTGGCTTTCTCGAACTATATTTACAGCCCACATATTTTCCGTTATGAACTATTCTATCTCGATATTAACGTAGGATCCCCCGATAAGCTCAGTTTCCAGCCAATACCTATGGCAGGGACAGGCCCCATCAGCCTCGACAACTATTATTTTATTACTGTCCAGTCAAATATGAAGCTCATGTCGCTGCTGGAGGGGTTAGTCGCAGGCATCCTTGCTCATCGGGCCATCGATACCGCTGGTAAAGCGCGACAGAAAGCAGCCAAGTTCCAGCGGAAGCAACGCATCTCTGAAGAGTTAGGGCCGATTGCAACCGAGTTTCACGATACGCTTGGCGATCGGATTCTAAACCAGGCAAAAGAAACCGACAATGTCGAACTCTACAGTCTCGCTTCCAGTTGGGACGTTATCGCCGAACAGATTGATGCATCGGTAGTCATCTTTGAACAGGAAGACGAAGCAATTGACTGGCTCATCGATGAAATCGTCGCTCACGATGATGTGGACCTTACAGATGAATCTCAGGCCGAACTTCGACAGTTGCTGGCCGAGGAATATGCCAAGGCGGTTGCTGAGTTTCGTGACCGGGTTGCAAGTGATGAACAACTGCAATACAGGATCCAAGAACAGTTTCAACTGAACGTTCTAGAGCATCTTGAGAGGATCCAGGAGGCATTCGACCGGCTTGCCCCCCGTCGGCCATACAAACTCTATTCGTTTCCTGAAGACCGGAATGCTATCATCACAAAACTACTTCCCAGTGATCCTGTGCCGTTTGTCGACCGACCTGAAGTTCCCGATTTCCCTGCTCCCGACCGTAATTTCGTGATCGGACCGTCAGGATCGGGAAAGAGTCGTATCATCACTGAACGGATTCGGCGTCTACCGGAGGATGCCGTCGACCACATTCTGATACCGGAACAACGGATGCTTGATCCAGCTGATGCGAAACAACTTAGTCGTGAATCATTTGACGGTGATCTCCTTCTCGTCTGGGAAGATATCCACCGCGTAGACGAAGCTGGTGGAAATCGCGTCGTCAGTTCGACACTCCAAGAACTCACCCACGCACTCAATAACCAAGGATATGAGTTGTATACGCTCTTGGAAGCACGATCCGGTCGCCTCGATAACGTACCTGGAAACCTTCTCAGTGACTTCACTAACGACAAGAGCCTCTGGAGTGATTACGAACGACTTGACGTCGGTGATCTCGACGAGGCCCACCTACGGGATATGGCTGATACGATGGCGGATAGATTCGGTGTGACCTTGGACGAAGCAACGAGGGACATCCTCGTCGACCGGACAATCGATACAAGACCGGCTCCGATTTACATTGAGACGGCTCTGGTCACAGCAGACGATCGACTCACCGTTGACGATATTGAACACCTGGCGGAAAATGTCAAAGATATCTGGCAGAGCCAGTACGACGCCCTGCAATCAGAGGCACCCGAAGAAAGGCGAGTGCTAGCGGCAATGAAATTTGTGAACGATATTGGAGGCCCCCTATACGCAAAACTCGTTCGAGCGATATACCTCGAATTGCTTGATGGGGACCGAGGACGATTCCGGATCGCTGTGGAGGGGCTTCGAAACCGGCAGTGGCTTACAATCAATGGGACAGACATAGTTGCACTGGAGACGTTATACGATGTTCACGATACACAACTTGAGGCAGTGCGTGTAAAGGCGAAAGACGACGCAATTCCCCTCTCGAATTTGCTTTTAGAGAAGATTGACGAAACTATTCCCGGGACAAGACGGGCAAAATTTCATGTTATGGTCGCTGACTCATTCCAGGAGTGGGGCCACTATTCATTAGCAAAGGAGCATTTCGAGGCTGGGCTTAGGCTTGCCCCCGATAACGGTATTATCCACCACAACTACGCGGTACTGCTTCGCGATGAGTTAGTGGAGCCCGAAAAGGCTGCCGACCACTTCGAAACTGCTCTTGACCTCAACTCTGATTCTGCTACGTCGCACCAAAGCTATGCAGTACTGCTTCACGAGGAATTAGAGGAACCCGAAAGAGCCGCCGAACACTTCGAAACCGCCCTTGGACTCGAGCCAGACGACTCCATCATTCACCACAACTACGCGCGACTACTTCACGACGAATTGGAGAAACCTGAGGAGGCCGCTGACCACTTCGAAACTGCTCTTGAGCTTGATCCTGCCAACGTTAATGCACACTACAGTTACGCGCGACTGCTCCGTGATGAACTGGAGAGGCCTGAGAAGGCCGCCGAACACTTCAAAACCACCATCCGGTACGACTCCGATAATGTGGCTTCTCACCACAGCTACGCGGTACTGCTTCGTGATGAGTTAGAAGAACCCGAGAAGGCCGCCGAACACTTCGAAACCACCCTAGAGCTCGACCCCACAAACCCCGTTATCCATCACAACTACGCGGTACTGCTTCGCGACGAGTTAGAGGAACCCGGAAAGGCCGCCAACCACTTCGAAAACGCCATCCAATGCGATTCCACCAACGTCGCTGCTCACTATAGCTATGCACGACTGCTTCGTGATGAACTGGAAGAACCCGAGAAGGCCGCCAACCACTTCGAAATCGCCCTGGATCTCGACTCTGACGACCCCATTATTCACCACAGCTATACAAAGCTACTAGCTACCGATTTAGATTCGCCTGAGAAAGCTGCGACTCATCTCGAGACTGCTTTTGATCTCAATCCCGATTTTATTGAGAAACTACATGGTCCAAGCCGAGATGTGGAGGATCAAGTGCAGGATCTCTACTTATGGGGTCTCACTAGCCTCGTCAACGCTGATACTGATCGCGCAATCGAGTTGCTTAGTGAGGCATGGACCCTCCGCAATGAGGTCACTGATAATCGATATACGGGTGTTGCAGCGGGTGTTTGGAGTATGTTCCTTCCAGCGCCAAGTGTTGATTCAGATACTGTAGAAGATTCTATCAGCACTTTCGACGATTCACACTCCACAGTGGTCTCGGCACTCGCTACCGCAGCTTTTACTGCTATGTCGCTACCAGCCGTCGAAGAACTGGAGGGAGCAATTCCGTACGATATCGAAATTTACGCATACGATAAATTGAAGAACGAATTCCCATAATACGTTCAAACGTCCTCCTTTGAATTAATTTTAATATTTATCCATCTTGTTGTCAGCAAGACGGATCTCTTCTTCGACTCGAAGACACCGATGGCCTATTGAATAATATGTTGGAACCGGAGCATTTGGCGATCTCATCGGACGTTCCACTGCTGAGAGGGTAGGGCGATATACGTCCTCGTGTGTTAACCAACAACGAGAAGCGAGAACGCACTATTGTTGGTTAAGCATTGTTACTGGTTTGTTCAGCTCGTCTCGAGTCCATGGTCTACAACCCTATCGACGATATACAAGTACATCTAAACCCCTTCTCAACAGCCGCGGGGCTGACGGCAAACCGATATGGTTCATCTATCGAATCGGGTAGTCTTACACCGGAACAGCGTCTCGATCCCCCAAACATGCGCCTCATCAACGCTGGTATCGTGACAATTCACAAAGACCACGGCGTACGCGTATTTAGTTGGTAGTTGCATCCTCAACTTGTTCAAGCGCAGCACGGAGAAGGCTGAGCGCTGCTGGCCGATGAAGCGGCTCGTTCTGATTCCCACACTGGCTGCTCATCAAGCATGCGGGACAGCCAACGTCACGCCCACAATCACAGTCATCAATTCGCTCAACAGTCCGCAGGGCGACCGCTTGGAAGTGTTCGTAGACACTGTGTGCGAACCCGACACCGCCCTCGATCGCATCATGAATGAACCACACCGGAGCTCCGACTTCGTGATGACGAAGCGTGGACAGTCCCCCCATGTCGCTGTTGTCTAACCGGAGTTCCAGCGGTGCCATCTTGATCATACCATGCTCGCCACCGTGGAGCCCACCAACTACAGTGTATTCTTCTTCACCCATCGATGCGAACTCTGCGCCCTCATCCGGTTGAAGATAGGAGTGTCGCGGAATCTCGCGCAGCACCCGAGTAACGATCTCCTGGGGGAATGCGATCCACATGAGCTGCGTGCGGAGGGAAATCGGATCAAGATCAATGGGAATCAGCGGTTCGACGACTTCACCAGTGTGCATGTCGATGACGTTGTAGGCAGTGTAATTGATATGCACCGTTCCCATGCCGGCACAGAGTTGATAGCCGCCGTCTAGATCATATGATCGCTCAACCTCCAAGTCGGTGATCTGTTTGTCATGGATCGCCTGGGTATAGTTCGTGGAATTCGAGCGTTCGACGGTGACGTACGGGTTGATGCGATCCTCGACGACTTCCTGAACTTCGTACTGGTCCCCGTCATACAGCACCAACGCGCCGGGATGATACTCTCGGTACACACGCTCTTTGTCGAGGGGCTCCATGTCGATCTCTCCGTCCACCTGCCTCACATCGTATTGCTCGTCAGTGGTCGCGTACAGCGAAATTCCACTCTGTGGGCGGGCGGTCCCGTTGTACTGGGCGCCCCGGTCCAGGTCTCCAACCATCTGCCCGGCAGCCTGCCACATGTCGATCGCTCGTGCAAGCCGATCCCGTGGGCCGAACCACTCGGTGTCCGCTTCAGTGAGGGGGCGTTCAGATGCGGCACAGAGGATGTGCTTAGCGTACACCGGGTTATTCGAAAGATCGATGACGGCATCCTCCACGTTCTCTTCAAGCACATAGTCGGGATTGTTTAGAATATACTGGTCGATGGCGTCTGATTGGGGAACAAACACGGACAGTGAGTCGGTTGTACCCCGGCCTGCACGGCCGATACGCTGCCAGAATGATTGCCGGGTGCCGGGATAGCCAGCGAGTACTGTCGCATCCATTGACCCGATATCGATTCCCAGTTCCAGCGCACTGGTCGAGATTACCCCGTCAACCTGACCACCGTTCAACTGATTCTCAACGGCGCGTCGCTTCTGTTTGCTGAGCCCAGCGTGGTACGGTGCGACGTCGATATATTTCCCATCTGGATGGTCCCGGGCGGCTTCGATGGCGCGCTTGACGCCAATCTCCGTGCCTTGGCGCGAGTCGGTGAACATCAGCGTCTGGACATCATTTTTCGCCAAGTGCACCAAAGCACCTGCAGCTTCATCATCTGCGTTCTCTCGCATTGAGGGGAGAATCTCGTCCTCATCCAACCCGCTGACTAACTCGTCCGCCTCCTGGATCGGAGGCTGCCAGAAACCGATCTCTCGACGGCCGTGAGGACTACCATCCTCGTCGATAACTTGGAAATCGGCCCCAGTCAGATGCTCGGAGTGTTCCCGAGGGTTACCGATCGTAGCAGTTGAACAAACCAGCTGCGGATCAGAACCGTAGTGATCGAGCAGACGTCGGAGCCGACGGATAACCCATGCAACGTGCATCCCGTGAACTCCGGTATAGGTGTGACACTCGTCGATAGCCATGAGTTCACAGTTCTGGAAGACGTCACGCCACTTCATGTGGGAGTCGAGATACTGGTTGATGCCTGCGAAGTTCGAAATAACAACATCGACGCGGTCTCTGATGAGTTTCTTCCGATCCTGCTTCGTATCGCCATCGTAGGTTTCAGCGATAGCGTCGATATCAAGCTGGTTGAACAGGTCGTTGACTGCTCGTTCTTGATCCGCACTCAGTGCTTTCGTCGGATACAGGAAAAGGGCGCGAGCGTCCGGATTTTGAATCTTCAGGAGACAGAAATAGATCGTGTAGATCCAGGTTTTCCCCGAAGCGGTAGAAGTCGCGACGGTCGCATTGTTGCCCGCTTGCAGCTCTCGAATCGCCTTAGCCTGATGGCTGTAGAGGTCATTTTCAAGGTGGTCTGCAAGCCCATCCGGTAACACGTCTGTAGCTGGGACTGTGTTTGCTGCTCGTGGTGGGTCCGCTATTGTGTCGACGAGTTGCCCCTTGTAATTGGGGAAAGTCTCTTCGAGTGTTTCGATATTCAGGACTGCGTCAAGCGACGGAGTTGGGTTTTGGCTCATGAATTAGAAATCGCTAAGGGTTCCTTGGGACGTGGAGTTCCTATTCGACGAACGAGTTCCGCTACTGTTTGAGGTCATTCGGTTAGTCGAATCATTGATTTTGTGATAAATGTGCGCTAACGCCCGGACATCGTCTTCGCAGTATCGTTTGTGTCGCTCCCAATCTAACTCAGTGGCCGGGCAGGGGTTTGCAGCATAGCGTTGGAACAATCGGGCGACTTCAGCACCAGTCAGACCGGTATCGAGTGGTTCCCAGCCGAGCGCCTCCGCGACATCCTCCAGTTTATTCGTCAACCCAGGTAGTGTCGCGTTGTTCTCTCTAACCGCCCAGTCGTAGAGATCGAACCGGTACGTACTTTCCCAGAAGTCGAGGTATCTGGGGCAATGGTCCGCGATATGTTCGTTGATCACGGGGAAATCAAAGTTCCAGCCGTTGTAGGCCACAATAGGCTGATCTCGCCCGAATTCAGCGAGCCACGACAGAAATGCTTCAAGCGCCACCTCTGGTTTTGATGGATCCGTCTCGATGAACGGCATGTATCGGTCGTTCTGGGCTGGAAGGTAGACACCGATGAGCCAGACAATTGTGGGATTGAGTCCATCGGTTTCGATATCAATAAAAATCGGGTCGCTCTTTGGCAGACTTGCACCCGGTGCCTTCCGCACCTCGCCTTGCTCGATCACCTGTGCGGATTCGATGGCCGTCCGGGCAGTTGCTTGGCCCAACCCGGAGAGTTTCGAGATCTCGTGGACCGACGATGTCGAGAGGTCTTGCCGTGAGTGAATGCCTGCCTGGTAGAGCGTCTCTACCCGTGATTCACCGATCTGGTCGACGGCTTGCAGCCCGAATTGCTCCAGCTTTCTGGTTTTCCCGCCGACAACGCCGTCGAGTTGGAGTTCGAAGTGTGCGACACCGGCATGGATGGTTCCTTGCTGTTTATTCGCTCCAGGCATAACGCCCTGGACATCAACGCTCTGCCACTCCGCACGATATTGCGGATTTGCTTCAATCGTAAGGTGTGTGAATTCGCCTACGGCATCATACTCAGCGAGCACCGCCCGGTACTCTGTAAGGCCGTCAAGTCGCGCCTCTAAATCGATGAGGTCGACGGAAACAGCGAGCTGATCCGAGAGGAGGAATATCTCTGAGCACCCTTTCTTCGGGTCCGTATTTTGAATGACGGTCTCGAGATCTCCGGGGGTAGAAATCCAGACCAACTGGGTGTCATTTGTTCTTGCTATTTCGAGCGGTTTGCCGGAGTTGAGCGGTTGGGTCATCACCCGTACAGAGTCCCCGAGTTCAGCCCTTAGGAATGGCTCGTGGATTCGGTGAGGGGTGAAGACGACATCGGAATCGAAGTAGCGGACGATATCTTGGAGCTGGTTCCCTCTACAGCGCTGCATTGTCACCTCCGGCAAGACCGTCAACCCGATCATGATTTGCCACCGGATCGACTGTTCCGCACGGTTCTCATCCGTGGTAGTTCTGGATTCGGCTGCGCGTCAAGTTCGATGATAAGCTTGTCCATGAATAGGTTACCCCCGTTCTTCTCCTTGGGCCAGCGCGAGGTCACACCCAGAGCGGAAGCGACAGCTAACACACTTCTTCCAATGATTGGCACCGGACGGCTCGCCGCCGTCACGCCAAAAGGCTGCATATGCACGGAGTTGCCTACCCCGCTGAATGTCCCGTTCGTAAGCAAGCGTATGTTGGCGGATGTTCGGGTGGAGTGTTGACTTCTCGTTGAGTTTGACCGCAATATCGTCGCCGTCTTCGGCTGCGAGCAGGAGTTGTGCTCTGCTCACCTCGACGGCGTTGAATTTGGACTGCGGGTATTTGAGATAGCGGGTAGAGAGGTCTGAGACATCGAATCCGATTCGATCTAGTAGGTTTCCGTGACACCATAAGAGGAATCTCTCATTCGGGAAGAACTGGTCAAGATACCGGTCTTTGGTTACGCCACGAACGAGCGTCAGTTGAACCGGTTGACTGTCTACGAACCGAAGAAAGGTCGGCCGCCCCACCAGAATCATGTTCACGATCTCATGAGCGAGTGGGAAGTAGATCAATGAGACATCGCCTGCCTGAATATCGTCCCAGGCGTCCGCGAGTGTGTACTCATCATCGGTGGTCCCCGTCGTTTCGATCAGTTCGTTGTGTTGTTCCTGTGCACGGATAAGTCGCTCTGGGAGGGATTCCTCATCCGGGATTTCAGCACGCTCAAACTGTGCTTTCTGCTCGCAGTAGTGCTGGGTCTCCAGAGTGCTGAAGGGGATGATTCGCTCTCTGTCATCTTCCGATATTGACTCGAACAGCGCTAACTGGTGGCGAGCAATCTCGGTGGGTGGTGTCGAGTGCGTTCGGTCGCCAGCCATATGACAAATTACTCCCGCATACCCCATAGGGTTCCCTATTTTCCAAAATCGGCCGCAGTCTATCGATTTTGGTAAAATAACCAACACTTCATTTAAGTACGAAGTCCTCAACTTGATCCCCTACAATCACACGCACAATAATTGCATCAGTACCCCTCTTCGAACGTATCAAGCATGATCTGCAGAGTGGCACCCCACACCTTCCGCTGTTCCGCTACGAGTGGTTTTTCGCGCCCCCAGAGAGGCGAAGGCTCTAAATCGAGTTCTCTAAGATGGTGATTTTCCGTGAGTCAGTGACAGCGTCCGACTGGTGTCTCGATCGGGAAGATTCCAGCCGATATCGCAAACACACAGTCAGGGGTGGTCAATCCCAGCGAAGTGCCCGAAGAGATTGAATCGATCACGGTTGAGATCGCCGGTGAACAGCCACCAACGAACCTACTCATCGTTCTTAAAGCGGCTCAGTAGTGGTACATCCACGGCAAGAACGAATCCGATCCCACGTTCCAGTAGACCATCGAATGGACACAGTACTTGCGACTGACGCGCCCAGCGACGTCGAGCAGTTCGACGCATTTCTCGAATACCTCACCACACTCGGCTTTGCGGAGAAGAAACAAGCCCTCCGCCAGATAGCACTGTTTTTTGCGCCCCGAAGGGGTGCGGCGCGATCTGAATCGGCGCAGTTGCGATAATTCAAGTCCTGAAAACCATGGCTACGAGTAGTGATTCGTCGGTCTCGTTCGAGGAGACCGACACCCGACACGACGAGATGCACAGTACCATCGAAGAGTGGGTCGACGACCTCGTCGACCGCATCGTCGATGCACAAGCAAGTGAGGAGTTCCAGGAGTGGTTAGACGTCCAGAGTCGCTTCCACAACTATTCGCACCGAAATACGCTCCTGATCAAGGTCCAGCATCCAGAGTCAACGAAGGTCGCAGGCTACAACACGTGGCGAAACGACTTCGATCGGCATGTCCAGAAAGGCGAACAGGCTATCTGGATCTGGGCTCCGATCATCACCAAGCGATGTCCCGAGTGTGAGAATTCGCCCAGCTACCACGAGAAAATCGGCTGTGAGTACAACGAGACGTCGCCGGATGAATGGTCGAAAGGACTCGTCGGGTTCAAACCAGCGCCAGTCTTCGACGTGTCCCAAACGGAAGGAGAGCCGCTTCCCGAACTGGAGACTGCAGCGATGGGCGACGCCGACGACCTGGTGCCAGCGCTCAAAGGGGCAGCTGATGAACTCGGTGTGAAGGTACGCATCGTCGATGCTAACGACTGGGACCATGGCGACGCGAAGGGAGTATGTAAGTACCGGAGTCTACACGATCTCCAGCCAGTCGTCGAAGCAAGAGCCCGATCGAATCAGGCAGATCTCGCTGTCACGCTGATCCACGAGTACGCCCACGCGTTGCTCCACTTCGATATCGAGGATGAACCCGAACGGGCAAAACGAGAGATCGAAGCAGAAGCCGTCGCATATATCGTCGGTCGGTATTTCGGACTCGACACGAGCGGGTCTGCGTTCTATCTCGCTGCGTGGCAAGGCGATGACTCGGAGGTGATTCAAGAGCGTCTTGGTCGAATCAGTTCCACCGCTCAGGAGATAATTGGGTCACTCGAGGAGTGACGATTCCGACAACCTCTGGAGCAGTACTCACAGTCAGAGCTAATTGAGTTCCAAGTGCGGTATAAACGGTTTTTCACGCCGTCGAAGGGCGACGGCGTGCGCGAACTCGTCACGTCGATTCAGCCGAAATCATGACCGAACGAACTGACGTCGTCGAGACACAGAACGAAGACGAAACAGACCACGAAGAGCGGGTGTATTCAACAGATGGTGGAATTGTAGCATCGACTTCTACAGCTTCGAGAACTGCTGAAGCTCTCCAGCAACCCACTATTGGCGAAGACCCGTGTCAGGAGGAACTCGAGCCCCGCACAAAGCGAGCTCGAACCGAAGAGATGGACGTCTCGTTGCTGCAGAAGGGAGGAGTCTACGAGGTGCAATCGGAGTCAGGAAACATCTACGAGGTCGACGTCGCGAGTAAGACGTGTACGTGTCCAGATTTTACGAAGCGGAATCCAAGCGGTGGGTGTAAACATCTACGGCGAGCCGATCTCGAAATTCGGAGTGGGAACGTCCCTCGTCCCGATGGCCGTCTCCCGGAGACGATGGACATGGTCGAACAACTTGCAGCGGAAATTCGTGAGTTGGACCAAGAGATCGAAGAACGAGAGGAGCGACGACGAGAACTCGAAGCTACGGCGGTGGTTATCGAGGAGTTCTCGATCCAGTAGACGAGAGATTTAACCAACAAGTCTAAGATATTGGTCAACAACGTTGGTTAACAGAGCCGTGACCTATGTCATACTCTCCACCAGACCCACCTCGCGAAGTCCCACCTGGCATCGCTTCGAAGCTCGAGGAACAATCTCCAGAGGTGCTTCGGCAAATCGCTCGATTCGCTGAGGAACTCGCCGAACATCGCGAACGAGAGGTACGACTTGCAAAAAGAGATGAGAAAGAGAAAGTCGGAAAGCGACCAGAGAACCTTCCCGATGATGTCCCTTCGAAGGCGACGATCACGATCAAGGAGATCAATGACAACCGCTACTACTACTGGCAGTGGCGAGAAGGAGAGAAGATCCGTTCCCAGTACAAAGGCCCCGTCAGTCCCGACGAGTAGACGAGATAGAACCATAGTTGAATGTCTTTTATATTGTCATTTGGAACGGAACAGACGACACCCCTCAGTGTGAATGGGTCCGTTCAATCCGGACGAGGGAGACTTGGGGGAAGACACCCACCCCACGTTTCCGTCGTAACTGGATGTGGATGGAGGGGGGTGCGGCTGATTTCGAAGGGATCACACCCCCCCGCGTTTCCGTCGTTTCTCCACGACGGCGTAGGGAGAAGCTACGATTAGTACTAGGTAGCCACTAATTATGTTGGCCCAGAAACAATCATAGATGAACTAACTGCTGGAACACATAGATTAAAGTACCATAGCTGAGAAAAGTCCATTAAGTGTACTTCGGCAAAAGAGGAGACGAAGTACTTCGCCTCCTCAGGTGAAATAATCCTCTCCAGTTGATTCTATGGATGGCTAGCTATGGACGATCAGGCCGCTCTCGTCTCGGTTATCTCGTCGTGGACGTCTTCTTCGAGTCCCCTCCCCACCTGTTCGCTGATTACGACGGAAACGTGGGGTGTGTGGGTTCGGAATCCGAGATCGCGGCCACGCTTCCGTCTTCGGGTTTCCTATCTCACGTCGGAAACACGGCTATATTGTCAACAATCCAATTCCAGCGAATTACGGCATCTTCACGCTGATATCGGACAAGGAACGTCGGAAACGTGGGGTGGTGTTCTCCACTAGATTTATACTTCTTCCGCTCACACTGTGTGATATTCAATGACGCCCGACTCTTCACCCGATTCTGTTGACGATCCCCTCTTTGAATCCGGGCATCGTATCTTCGCGAACAAGGATCTCCTAAAAATCGGCCATGTTCCTGAGGCTGACCGGATCGTCGGTCGCGACGAGGAAATCTCGAAACTCGCAAAACGCCTCAATGGCGCTGTCCACGGGTACTCTCCGGAGAACGTAATGATCTACGGGAAAACAGGGACCGGTAAATCTCTCGTTTCAAAACACGTCTGTCAACGAGCTCAAAATGCTGCTCAGGATGGCGTCGAGATTGGAACAGCGTATCTCGACTGTGCAGAAGACAATACCGAGACCCAGGCGATCTCCTCACTTGCCGCGAAGCTGAACGATGAATCTTCTACTGGAATCACCGTTCCTCATACCGGCCTCAGTACGTCGAAATACTACAAACTCCTCTGGAAGACGCTTGACGCTCAATTCGATTCTGTGATCATCATCCTGGACGAGATCGACTTGATGAACGACGACAGCGTGCTGATGAAACTCTCGCGCGCTGAAGAGGCGGGAAAAATCGACTGTAGCGTCGGTGTCATCGCGATCAGCAACAAGATCCAGTACGTTGACAACGTGAACGAGCGCGTGAAAAGCAGTTTTCAACACAAGGAGCTGTTCTTCAAGCCATACGACGCCAACCAGCTCCGGGAGATCATGTTCAACCGCGAGGACGCCTTCCAGGACGGCGTCCTTTCCGAGGACGTGATTCCGCTCTCGGCTGCCTTTGCCGCACAGGAACACGGCGATGCTCGGAAGGCGATCAATATTCTTCGCCACGCCGGGGAGGTCGCCTACGAGGCCGGGGCAGAGCAAGTGGCGGAGGAACACGTCCGCCAGGCGCAGCAACACGCCGAAAAGGACCGGTTCAGAGAACTCGTGAACGGTGCACCCACGCAGGCGAAGGCGGCGTTGCTGGCGCTAACGGAACTGAGTGTCAACACCAACGACGATGCTTTCCTCACGAGCCGGGTGTACGACCAGTACGAACGCATCTGCAACCATCTCGATATGGATATCCTCTCCGTCCGTCGGTTCCGCGATATCCTGAAAGAGCAAGCTTTCCTCGGGGTTGTCGAAATCGAGAAGATCAACAAGGGAAGTGCGGGCGGCATCCACCTCCAGAACCGACTCATCGAAGATCCTCAGGTCGTCCGCGAAACGATCTTTGAGGACAGCCGGATGCAGGACTGGGCTCACAAGTAACGAGTAGGAATACCTTACTACCGCAAGGGTGTGGACGACGGAAATCTGGGGTGGGGCGTGCGGAAACGACGGAAACGAGGGGGGTGGAAAATTACGTCGGAAACGTGGGGTTGGATCGAAACGACGGAAATGCGGGGTGGGGCGTGGAGGTCGCTACGATAGTTCGTCACCGAAGCCGAACGAACTCAAAACGGCATCTCTCTCGGCTGAGAGCTCTCGGCGCATGTCGGCTCGGTCCCCCTCGAGCGGTGAAAGCAGGCTCTCGACAGCTCTGCCCAACTGCGTCTTGTAGTACCAGGCGTCGTAAGTCTCGATCTCCTCGTTACTGGCAATTGTGGAGTGAGGGGACTATTTAAACGACGACAATACTGGCAATACTGGCAACGTCGGTCATCTTCTCCAAGTCGAAATCCAGCTCTCTCAATAATAGTCGGTGATTCTGGCAATCACACATTTTCCACATACCTGGATCTACTCCCGTCGTTCACCGGTTTCGAAGTTCAAATGACGCAGATAGCTACTTAACCAACAATGCACATAATTTGACTGCATGTTGGTTAATCACTCGATATGTCTATTCGATCTACGGCCCCTCCCCCGATATTAGCACCTCTTGATTTCAGCAACTTCGTGAATCCGTGGGCGGTCGTTTGCTTGCTGCTTGATCTATATCATAGTATGAAAGTTTTATCTCAATAGATTCTGTTGACAGTACATATGATGGAGACGCTTGAGGACTTCGTCTCAAAACTTAATGAGCGGGCGTTTCTTCCGGGCCTGCAGCGAGAATTTGTCTGGGACGAAGAGCAGATTGCAATGCTCTTCGACTCATTCATCCGCGGTTACCCTGTCGGTCAGGTAACGCTGTGGGATATCGATAGTGCTGAGGACAACTTCACCACGTACGAATTCATCCGCAAGTACATCGACGGCGATGGACGGGTGCCTCGACGAGTTCGCGATCGTGACGCCCGACGCTATAACAAGCGCGTTGCAGTTGAGGATCTCATCTGCGATTATCTCGTCATTGACGGGCAACAGCGGCTCAATTCGGCATACGTTGGCCTCTGTGGTTCGTTGTACACATACTCGGGTGGGAGTGCCGGCAGCCGGGCAGACGAACGGTTCTGGAGCGAGAAAGTTCTCTGTATCAACCTACTCGGCAGCCCTGAGTACCGCGACGCCGATGGGCTGGGGCTAGCAGGAGACTACGAATTCGAATTCCGGGCGACGGATGCTCTAGATCCCGAAAGCGAGATCGGCTACGAAAAGACGTCAATGAGCGACGGTGACATCCATCGTCTGTGGTTTCCCGTTCACGAATTCGTCACCGAGGGTGGCGCGGAACGGGAGACAAGCACGGTGGACCACGAAGTGGAACAACAGATTGAGAACCTAGAACTGAGTGCAACGGGACCACAGAGGCGGGCGCTGCACCGCGTGGCGCAACGGGTCGTCACGAAATTCCGCCAAAATGTGCTGGGCTACGAACTTCCGAGTACGACGGTCAAGTACTCCTCTCAGGAGGTTCATACGATCTTCTCGCGTATCAACTTAGCCGGTGAGAGTCCCCAACCGTACCAGTACACCCAATCGTTGCTAGCAACCTACTGTCCGTACACTGAAGAAGATGCGTTCCATCCACGCGAGAAATTAAAATCACATATCGAAACACTGTCCGACCGTCATCCTGATTTCGAGACGGAGATTACGAGACAGTTCCTCACCCGCTGCTTGATTTATCTGATTAACGAAGATCTCCTTCAGACTACGGTCGAAGCCTTCTCGAAAGACGAGGAGGTGAAGGACATGCGCAACAAGTGGATCGCCCCCGACGACATGGGGAACCCACACGGCCGCTTCGAAACGGCCATCGACAGAGGGTTTCAAACGGTCGGTAACGTAGGACTGGCGCCGAAGTCGATGCCGAGTATACTTCTCGTCGCCCTCCTGGCAAAATTCTACTATGAGAATCCTGACGCCGAAGTCAACGAAGCGAACGAACGAGCTGCATTCCTCTTTGTTGCCAAGTCCCAGCTGCTCAATGCGTTAACCGGCTCACAAGCCCGATCTATGGCCCAATCACTGTCTGACCTTCGGCCAGAAGACGGCTTTGAGACCTTCCCAGGTGACCAATTGCTTGATGATCTTGACCTCCACCTCACCGCCGAACACGTCGATAAAGCTGTCGAGAACGCACGCTACGACAATGGGGCGAGCGAGGGTGATACGTTCACCCACAAAGGCGTCGCGGCAATCCTCGCGCTGCTTGATGAAGGGCACGCTGATCTTGATATTGAGCGGCTCAGCGTGGACCATATCTATCCGCAAGCATGTGCTGATGAGATCCCAACGGTGGGTTCCGATAGTGACAGCGTCAAGATCCACCGCATTGGTAACCTTCAGCTCCTCGACGCTGCAGAGAACCGTCGGAAGGGCGACACACTCCCCGAAGAATGGCTCAGCGGGCTTGGTGAGGCCGAAGCGGATCACTATCGCACTGTGAATCGCTACCCCGAGAGCGTCACCCCGACGCTAGAAAACTTCCAAGAATTCGTCGAGCGACGAGAAGCTGCGATGAAAGAGGCGCTCAAGGAGAAATACGCCGTGTCGGCAGTCGAACCGTAGTCAGTGTTGTTGGCGGAGTTTTGCTTGGAGAATATCTACAACTGACGGAGCGTTAGCAGCGGTATTTTTATTTGCCCCTGAAGGGTGCGGGGCTACTCAGAATTGCCTCGTGATGATCGGAAATGGTTACGAGAGACATCTCCAAGACGAGCTTCGGCGAACAAATCAGTAGAAAAAATTCGGTTGCGACTCGGCTGGAATGGCTTGGAATCGAGCTTCAGGTGGAATCATGAGTTCTCAAATCAAGCCGGGAATTCGTGAGAAGGTGACTAATCCTTTGAACGAGATTTCTGCGAGGACTGGTGATTCGTCCTATCAGGTTTTCTCTGATTTCCTCGATCTGACTATTTCAAGCTTTTCCGGTGATGAACGGCAATACTCGACTCGAGTTGAGCGATATCGTACTGATGGCCACGACATGGCCACCGTGAAGGAGCTTCTTAAACTCCATGCAAAAGCCCTCAGCGGGCTTGCCGTTGGGTTAGAGAAAACCAATGAAGATGTTCTTGGTACTGTTTATGAACATTACTCAACTACTTCAAATAACTTTGCTCAGCACTTCACACCTGGCTCAGTTAGTGGTACAATGGCTGAAATAGCGATTCCAGATGAGGACAAAATCTGTGATGCTTCGCCTGACGACCCGCTCCTTATCGGTGATCTCAGTGGGTGCGGAAGCGGAAGCCTTCTCTTGAAGAGTGCAGATCGTCTTCAAAATATACGAGGAGACTGTCCAGCTATCTACATTGGATGGGATATTGATCCAGACTGCGCGAAGATGTGCGTCATCAACTTCGTGTTGAATGGACTCCCAGGATATGTACTTCAGGGGGATGCACTTCGCATTCAGGTGAATCGATGCTGGAAAATCGAGCCTACAAATCTGTCTCAGGAGAAAATGCCTGTTTCCGAAATCCCTGACAGTGACCAGAAAGAGATAATCGATGAACTAGCAATAACTGTCTAAATAGGATTAACTCATCTGATCGGCAGCTACGCCCAACCCTGTAGGTCTTTACAGGAGCTCATGAGGCACGTGTATTCGGAGTATCCCGATTACATCCAACGTAGGTCTATTGAATCTCTTGGTCATAACAGCGAATAGGGTTTATATACCAACAAGGAGCATACAGTGACAATGTCGGAGTTTGTGGACGCATCATCTATTGACAAAATCACTATGAATCCCACAGATCTCGATCTCCGAATCTGGCTATCTGGAGGTACCTGAGCCATGGATACACCGCTCGGAGCCAGCGCCGGACGCCAGAAAACACTCCAGGCCCTCGAAGAACAGACCGAACTCACCCCGATAGACGAACCGGCTGGCATCAACGACCTCATCGACGCGGTGAACGACATCACCGTCCCACGCGTCCTCTCACCACCGCAGAAAACCGTCGAACAGATCGACGAGATCCATACTGCCCTGCCGGAAGACGCACAGCCACACTACGTCAGTGACGACCGGTTGCTCCGCCACATCAACGCGGCCCGCCGCCAGTTCAACGACTGGATGGGCAAACGCCGACGGATGGCAGAGATGCCGTCACCGGTGGAGACCGGGCGCGCGAACTACCCGACGAGGCGCGCACAGAAACGTAGCCGCCTCGAACAGGAAGCCCGTGAGGAGCTGGAGGCGAAACTCGACCGGGCCCAATCGACAGCGCGTGGCGCAGAGCAACGCGCACTGAACGCTATCGGCTCCTCGGTCGGGGAACAGACCGACCAGCGACGCGAGCAGCAACGAAACGAGCTACGCGAACAGTTATCCGCGGGCGCGATCGTCAAATTCCGCAATCCACAGTTACGGGCAGGCCGGGTCATCCGGGTGAACAAGAAATCAGTCCGCGTCCAGTATTCCAACCCCCGTGCGGGGACGACCTGCCCGGTGACCGGAGAAGAAGAACCCGACGAACTGGAGGACCGCGTCCAGCTGGACTCCGAGTACCTGGAAATGCTGGATGCCGAAACAATCGACGAAGCCGTCGTCGCGATCGACGAGATGGAACCCCGGGGATAATAAGGCGATACCCGCGCTACCGGCTGGACGTGAAGAAAGAAACGTCAGGCGTCGGGATAATTCTCGATCAGATAGCCCCGTGCGTCCTCGAGGAACTGGTCGTCCTTGCACAGGCTGGGTTTCTCGGCTTCGATCGCGACGACTTCGAGCAAGAGCTTCTGGATGTCCTCACGAGTTCGCTTACTGGTTTCCCAGTCAGTGTAGGACGTGTCGACGCGTTCCGCGAGCTCCTCGTCGACGCGCTTCGCGATGAACTGGGCCTTGTCCTCGTCGTCGATGTACTGCGCGAAGCCCTCATCGCTGTCGTCCATCAGCGCCGCGAACAGGGCGTGGCCGGATGGTGACAGTCCGCGTTCCTCGGCCTCGTCTTCAACCGAGAGGATCTCCTCCTCCAGTTCGACCAGTTCCTCGTACGCGCTGTCGGCAGTTACCTCGTCGCTCTCCCACTTGTCGACGACCTCGCGGACGCGTTCACTCAGCCGCCGGTACCGCGGGTGGTGTTCGGACCGGTCGTCGAGATAGTCGTCGGCCGCGCCGGCGACCTCGGTGATCCCTTGCTCCGACTCCATGTCTCGGACGCGTTCGAGGTGGTCGGCACCGAACTCAATGACCTCGAATTCCTCGTCCATCCGGTCGACGTCGACGTTGTTCTCGACGATCTCTTTCGTTTTCTCCCGTAGCCGCTTCTCCGGTTCGCTCTCCCGGTTCATGCTGCGCTGGTACGCGAGGTGTACCTGCGTCAGCCAGCTGTATTTCTGTGGACGGCCGGTGTCCCTGTCTTCGAGTTCGCCCATTGGCGCCAGCGTGTCGTACAGGTTCTCCACGTCGCGGTACAGTTCCTTGAACCGGCGGCGGGCCTCCGCATCCTTCCGCAGGTACGTCAGGCACTCGACCACCGTCTCGGGATTGTCGTCGAAGTCGATGTGGTCGAACAGCGCGACCGCTTCCTCGAGCTTCTCGTCGAACCTGTTCAGGAGTTCGTTGACGTCCTCTGCGGCCGCTTCACGGACGTTCGGCGGGTAGTAACTCAACGCCTCGTCGACGTTCCCCTCGGCGAACACGCCAGCGAAGTCGATAATTTCCCCGTTCTGCTTGCCTTCGGTCGGCCGGTTCGTCCGGGCGATCGCCTGCAGCAGGTTGTGGTTCGTCAGCGGCCGGTCGAGGTAGATTGTTTTGAGGATCGGGGCGTCGAACCCGGTGAGTAGCATACTGCAGACGACCAGGATTTTCGGGTCGCCGTCCTCGTCCTTGAACTCCTCAACGATGCGCTCCCTCTCGGCCTTCGACGTATGGTACGTCCGGGTGATCGGGTTCGACTTCCCGGCCGACGAGATCACGACCCTAACTTCCTCCGGATCCAGATATTTCTGGAGCTCTTCACCGTAGAGCGCAGCCGCCTTTCGGGACGGGGTGACGACCATGCCCTTCCAACCGCTGGGCTCCAGCTTCTTCCGATAGTGGTCAACGATCTCCTCAGTGATACTAATCCGTCGTGACCGGAGTTCGGCGAGTGTCTGCTGGTTTATAGTCTTGCGGATGAGCTTGTCCCGTTTATTGAAGTCGAGGTCGCCTGTCGCGGCCTCGTGCGCCTGGTCCATCACGTCGTCATCGATTTCCCAGTCCAGGCCGTGCCGTAGTTCGAAATGGACTGGCAGGATCACATCATCCTTGATTCCGTCTCCCATCGAGTAGTGGTGGAGGTATCCTTCTTCGTCCTGCGGTTCCGCATAGTGGTGGAAGGTGTTCCGGCCCGCCTCGGTGTTCTCGTTTACCGGCGTCCCGGTGAACCCGAAATGATAGTAGCTGTCGAGAGCGTTATCGAGTTTGCTGCCCAGTTTTGCCTCCATGAACCGGTGGGCCTCATCGGAGAGGACGACAGTTTCGTCATTGTCCTGAATGTTCTCGTCGACGTCCTGAAACAACTGGATCGTAGTGACGATAACCTGGCTCTGACCCTCCCTGATCAGTGATTGCAACTGGTCGGCGCCGTCCGTGACTATCTCGTAGTGCTCGAAGTCGATGAGCTTTCCGAGGTCATCCGACATCTGGTCCCGGAGGTTCTGTCGGTCCACCAGGATGAGCACCTGCGGCGTCTTGATGATCTCCGGCCGGTACAGCAGGTTGCGGGCGGTGAAGAACATGGTGAACGACTTCCCGCTGCCCTGCGTATGCCAGATCAATCCATTCTCGAATCGGCCGCGGCTAACCCGCTGTAGGATGGCATTCGTGCCGTGGTACTGCATGTGCCGCGGGATGATCTTCGCATTGCCGCCGGGCTGCCGCTGGTAGAACACGAAGTGTTTCACGATGTCCAGCAGCGTCCCCGGAGTGAGCAGGGAGTGCGCCATCTCCTTAAGTTCGCTGTGGGAGCCGATCGGGTCCTCCGGCTGCCACGGATTGTAGTGCGTCTCGGGCGCGTCGACAGCACCGTACCGGGCGTGTTCGTGGTCCGCGGCGACGTTGAACAGGACCGGGGCGAAGAGCCGTGGTGCGTCCTCCTCGTAGGTGTGGATATCGTCGATGGCGTCGGCGACCGTGCTGTCCTGGGTGAGCGACTTGAGCTCGGTCACGACGAGCGGGATGCCGTTGACGAACAGCACGACGTCCGGGATCACCAGTTCGTGCTGGCGGACGCGGAACTGGTTGGCCGCGATCAGGGCATTGTTCTCCGGCGTCTCGAAGTCGATGAGGTCGACAATCACCTTCTCAGAGGTGCCATCTGACTTCGATAGGGTCATCTGCCTCCCCTTCTGCATGAGTTCCTGGACGTTGCGGTTGGCCTCGAGAAGACCGTCGCCTGCGAAGTCACGGCGAAGCGAGGTGATCACGTCGTCGACGTTGTGGTCGGTGACCTGCTCGTTGATCGCGGTCAGTTGCTCGCGCAGCAGTTCCCAGTACACGACCTCGCTCTTGTCATCGCGGTCGTATTTTGCGTCAAGCTGTACGCCGCCGTCTGGCTCGTCGGGGCCGCCGTAGGTTTCCCAGCCGGCGTCGGCAAGCCAGTCCAGTAGGGCGTACTCGACTTTTTGCTCGTTGAACTCCGGGAATTCAGTCTGACTCATAGGTCTCGAGTTCGTCTGGGATGTCGATCTCCTCCCCGTCAGTGCGGGCCTCGCCGGAGAGAAGATCCTCCATTAGCCCTTGTTTCACTGTTTTCGACTGCTCAGCCAGTTCGAGCGCTCGCTGCGTGGTGAGGTCGAGGTTGTGGCCGATCCCCGCGATCTTCACCTGGTCCTCCATCGGCGGGACTGGGACCGGGTACTTCTTCAGCACCGACGTCTGGATGCTTTCGACGGTCGTTCCCGTCTTCTTACACCGAACGCGAATCCGCTCGGATTGGGAGTACAGGTACTGGAACAGGTACTCGGGATGGATCACGTCCTCATTGGGCTGCAGGGCCTTGATGTCCTGGTTCACAGTCGTCGGGTTGATGACTTTGGCGACGGGGAGCGTGTGCCGTAGCACGCCACTCCTCACCACCAAGAGGACGGTGCCGTTGTCGTAAATCTGCGAAGTCGAGGCCTCTGCACCAGCTTCAGTCATCTTCTCCTCGGTATCGACCATCCACGGGCCGTCGAAGTCCTTCGGTGTGGCCCATAGGATGTCGCCGCTGTCCCAGTATTCATTGTTACTCCGCTTCGGCGTGCTCCCGCCGCCAATCTCGCATACGTCTTCTAGGTATTGCACCGACCAGTCGGACGGGAGATCCATCTCCTCGGCCAGCGTACTCATCTCCGCGTCGCTTCCGTTCAGGTCGTTGAGCGTTTTCTGGTTACTCATAGTTAAGCACCTCCAGATGGTTGTCGAGACGCGCACGCGCGGCGTCCAACTCCGTCTGCAGTTCACGGAACTCCTCGATCTCCTGATCGACGTCGATCGGGCCAATCGGATCTTCCGGCTCGATGTAGAGCGACAGGGTGAGGTTGTACTCGTTCGCCCGAATCTCGTCGTGCGTGACGACGCGACTCGTACGCTCCTCGGTCGTCCAGTCTGCGAACAGCGAGATAATCGAGTCGCGACCCGTCGGCGTGATGTCGTTGTGGTTGCTCTTCTCCTCGTAGAACGCCTCGTCGGCCGCGTCGATGAACTGGATCTGGCCCTCCCGTTCCGGCTCTTTATCACGGTTCAGGACCAGTAGCGCACTCGGCAGGGAGACGCTCTGGAAGAGGTTGCTCGGAAGGCCAATGACAGCTTCGAGGATGTCCTTCTCGATCATCGGCTTCCGGAACGCTTTCTCGTTGGTCCGGAAGAGCACGCCGCGCGGAACGACCACGATCGCCTTTCCCTCGTTGTTGAGCAGCTTCGCGATGTGCATGATGAACGCGTAGTCGGCGCGGTTGGATCGCGGCAGCTTACTGGCCCAGTTGAACCGGCCCCACTTGTCGTCGCCGAGATCGCTTTTGGCCCAGTCGGCCGAGAACGGGAAGTTCGCGAGGACGTAATCGAACCCTTCGTCGTCCGACAGGTAGTTCGGGAACTGCGGATTGGAGAGGGAATCCTCGCGCCGGATCTCCGCCTCTAGGCCGTGCATGAACGTGTTGACCTGCGCGATCGACGCGATGTCCGCGTTCAGTTCTTGGCCCGTGACCGTCCACGTGCTTGGGTCGCCGCCCTCCCTGCGGAAGTAGGAGGCCGCGTGGACGAGGAAGCCCGCGGAACCGGCAGTGGGGTCGTGGAACGACGCTCCCTTCTCGAAACCGTCCGAGTCGCCGCTCTTTGCGAGCACACGGACCATCAGGTCGATGACGTCCGGCGGGGTGAAGAATTGACCACCCTCCTTGCCTTCGTCCTTGGCGAACTCGCCGACCATGTACATGTAGGCCTCACCGAGGAAGTCCTTCTTGACTGTCTCCGTGCTCAGTTCGAAGGCGTTGATATTCTGAACGAGTTTGCGAAGTCGCTGATCATCGAGCGCCTCTTCGTCACTGTACGTGACGCGGACAACACCGCGAAGCCGACCGTTCTCGCGTTCCAGGGCGTCGAACGCTTCGTCGAGGTAGGGAGCAATGTTCTCGCTACGTTCGGTGACGGACTCCCACCGGTAGTCCTCGGGGACCGACATACCGGTGATGGCTTTCCGCGCGAGTTCTTCGTCCCCGGCGAACTGCTCCTTCTGCTCCTCCAGTCGGTCGGAGAAGGTGTCGTCGATGCTCTTGTAGAACACCAGCGGAAGGATGTAGTTTTTATACCGAGTTTCGTCGACTGCGTTCCGGATCGCGTCCGCGCACTTGTACAGTTTCTTTCCGAGCTCTTCCGGCGTGACGTCGCTGTATGCGTTCTGTCTCATGTGTTACTGAGTCGTCAGGTAGCTGATAATCTGCTCTTCGGGCGGTGCTCCAGGAAGGTGGTCTTCCAGTTGCTCGTGGGCTGCGCGAAGGCGGGCCAGCATCGCGTACCCGCGGTCAAGCGTGACGGCGATGAGGAGTACCAGCCGGATCCCGTCGGAATGGGCGACGTCCGAACCGTCGAAGTTCTGGCTGGTGGTGATGTGGGCGGCGAGCGTCCGGATGAGGTGGTCGACCGCGAATAGGTAGTCGCGGAGCGTCTGGATCTCGCGGAAGGACAACGCGTACACCAGCACCTCACGCAGGATATCGATCATTAGTCGGCGTCGGCCGTCGTCACCGTCGGTGACGAGTTGCCGGAGTTCGCCTTTCAGTTCGCTCCGGATCTCGTTCCGCGCCTCGACGAGATCCGCAAACCCGTTGTTCGCGGAGTCCCGGATGAGGTAACTCTCGAGATGCTCCTTGTAGATGAGCAGGAGCATTTCCTCGTTAACGCGGTATTCTCCGTCGTCGAGGAGCAGCTGTCCTTCATCGACGAGCGCACTGCACGTCTTTGAGACAGTTCCGCGTGTCACGCTGACCTGTTCTGTGATGTCCTTCTGGCGGGGCGGCACCTCCTGGTCGCGCTCGAGTGACGCGACTGCAGCAAGGATTTCAAGCCGTGTTCCGCCTTCTCGCATGTCTACCGCCACAAAAAGTTGTGTGGGCGCACATCACTTAGTGTTTATGGTTACGAATGTGCGGCACTATATTCTGTTTCGGTCTTTCAACATAGGTCTAGAAGTCTTGAAGCGTACGATTTCGAGCAATGAGGGGTATATATTATCGTGGATCATGTCTCCACGTCTCGGTAGGCGATACCGGATCGAGGTCTGTATATGCGGTCGAACATCGCGAGCGCCGACTGGAACTGCACATAGTGTTCGGCCATCTACTCGATCGTGTCCTTGCGAGGAAGACCGGGTAGCCTTCTACATCCTTGGTTTAGAGTGATGGGTGCCGACCGAGGATGATCTGCAGTGGATCAGCCAGTTCGTCTCTGGGCTGGCACTCGGAGGCGGTTGGCAGCCCGAACGAGGCGGAGAACGTTTTCCAGGCGTCGACATCCTGTTCGCGAACAGCGCTGAACAGCGGATAATCCTCTGGTTGCGAGCGACCTGGCAGTCACCGCGGTTCAGACATAGACAGCATCGATTCGTGTGAGTGCGAACGGCCAGTCACCGAACTACGGGATGATGTACGCCTCCTCGATCGATGGCGGACTGACGCCAGCGCTCATAGCGACCAGCTCGAGCGCTGCGTCGCGTACGCGAACATTGACACCGTTGAGGCTAGGTCGTACCGGACGTATCCCGCGTTTTCGGGCCTGTTGGCTGCCTGCCTAACCGTCTCGTAGGATGTGAAGATGCTGTGCGACGCGACAGATGGAATCGTCACTCGAGATGGCATGGATGATCTGGGCCGCCGTGTCGTCCAAAAATGAATGCACCGAGAAAAACGAGCGAAACGAGCGAAACGAACTAATTGAAATAAACGAGCTCGGTGAACTCTGAGACGGGTTCGAGGATCCCAATCGAGTAACGAACGAAATTAGCGGAACGAGCGCATTGATAGAAACGAACTCGTTTCGTTCAGTGAGTGGAACGAACTATGGGTTTTAACAGGATGGTCTTCCTTTCACCGAGCGAAACACTCGCACCGAACGCACCGACCATAACGAGCGAAACGAACAAAACGAACATAACGAACTCACCACAAGGCACGAACGATATGAGCGACACGAACACTTCACGAATCACCGTAGCGAATCAGAAAGGAGGAGCGGGGAAAACAACGGACGTCATCCACACTGGCGGCGCACTTGCCGCGCGAGGACACGACGTTCTCCTTGTTGACATCGACTATCACGGTGGGCTCACATGCTCGCTTGGCTACGGCGATCTGTATTACGACACCGACCGAACCACGCTATTTGATGTGCTGGACTTCGATCAGATGGAGTCGGTGAACGACATCATCGTCGAGCACGAGGAATTCGATATTCTCCCCGCCAGTGAGAAGCTCGCTAACAATAAGAACATCCAGACGTTGCTCGAAGCGCCCAAAAGTCGAGAGCGTCTGGGAATGACTCTCGACGAACTCGACAAGGACTACGACTACATCGTCGTCGACACTCCTCCGTCGCTCAATGTTCTCACCGATAATGCTCTCGTCGCGACGGGCAACGTTATCATCCCAGTACTCCCTGAGAAGCTCAACGCCAATAGTCTCCAGATTTTCGCGAAACAGCTCCAGTCCCTCGAACCAGCCTACGGAGACGTCAACCGCCTCGCGATCGTGTGCAATCGGGTCGAGCAGAACGCCGAACACCGGAGAACGATCGAGGAAATTGAATCTGCCTACTCGTTGCCTCTCTTCGAGATCCCGAAGCGGACCGACCTCTCACAATCGATTGGTGAAGGCGTGTCAATCTTCGGCTTCAGCAAGGAGAACAAGCGGGTCGAAGACGCCCGCTCGCTATTCAACGACATCGCTGACCTGCTTGACGAGACCTTTGAGAAAACACCGCCGACGGAGGTTGAAGCATGAGCGATGATTGGGGAAGTGCCTCGGGTATCGAGGGCAACTACGATGACGACGGGGAGGCGGAGGAAACGAACGAGACGAGCGAAGTGACCAAGACGACTGAAACCGGTTCATCGACTGTAACACAGGAAACGAGTTCACCGAACAAAACGAAGGAAACGAAGGAAACGAACAAAACGAACATTAAAGATGAGTGGAACGGCCGGACCATCTACATCCCGGATGATATCCTCAACGACTTGGAGGACACGTACCTCGAATCCCAGCTAAAACTTCGAAAAGCGGGTCGTAACGAATTCAAGAAGAACCGGCATTTTTACCCCCTCCTCGTGCAGTTCGGCCTCGAAGCGCTCTCAGATGCCGACGCCGACGAAATTCAGGATCGGCTCTCCGACATCGCCGACGAGTAACTCTCGACAGACCGACGAACCACCCTGTTGCTGGCTCTCTCACTGACTGTGCTGGGGACTGTTATCCAGTAAGGGAGAGATAGAGTATCACGAATCGAAGAGCCCGACCAGGTCATCACGCATTTCATCCCGTCGATGGCGACGTCGCTCCGGCTTCGAGAGGTAGTTGTCGAGGACAACCTCGGCTGATTTCGATCCCTGCTCTTCCGCGATATCCTCGAACCGCTCAGCCACCCGTTTGACCGCCGCCCCATACGCCGTGTACCAGTATCGACGCCCCATCTTCGGCGTCGGCGCTGTCCCGTCGACGGTAACCCCTGCTTCCTCAGCGAGATCGCGGAAGTGCCGTCGGGCGGTCTCCGTTGATATATGACCGGATTTCGACGAGGATGATGGCAGTAGGTAGCCATTCCAGTCGTCACCGTGCTCGTCGTGGAGATCGTCGATCCGCGACTCGAGTTCCTCGACGCCGACCAGCAACGCGACCGTTCCCGGTCCATTTTTGCGGTCATCCTCACCAAAGTCGATGTACGGGTCCGGCCCTTCGGGGTCGTCCTCGGCGGGTATGAGCGTGAGTTGGCGCGTATGAAGGGCACAGACCTCGCTCGGCCGCAGTCCCCACCCGCAGACGCCAACGACGAGAAGGCGGTCAGCCGGCGTTTCGGCGGTCTGGTAGAGCGACTGAATCTGGTCAGCCTTGAGGGTAGGATTATCCCAGTTCGGAGCTGAATCCCACCCGAATCGACGTTCCAGCCGCGTCGTCGGGTCGTAGTCAGCTCTCCCGAAGTCGACGCGGTGCTGGTAGAACTGCCGGACCTCCTGGACGTACTTTCGTCGCGACGCGTGTGTGTTCAGCGTCTCGTCGAGCCGTCGGAGGACGTCGAAGGTGTCCGCGACACGGGCTTTCTCCTCGGAACTTCCCTGTTCAGACTGTAGTGGTGAGAGCAGATCGTCGGTGTCGTTCACTTGCTGGTAGGTCTCGACGTAGCGGCGAAGGACCGATTGCCGGGTCGCGACCGTTGATTCGGCACGCCCCTGTCGGTCCCGGAGCTCACGCAGGTAGGATTCGAGCGCCTGGCATGTATCCTGATCGTCGACGAACGCGAAGGGGTTCTTGTCTCCATCGTCGTTTGGTGGAACCCCGATCTCGGCGTAGAAGTCCCCGGGTGAGAGGTCGAAGTTCCGGGTGAGATGTGCGATGAAGCCCCGATAGTGGTCACTGAGCCACGCGTAGGTTGGTGTCTCGCGGTCAGGGTCGAGTCCATCAGCCCGCATCTCCTGGACGATTTTCTCCTGGTAGAAGGCCTCGCAGTCCTCGAGATCCATCGTGCTGTAGCGTGGTGAGTCGGTGGTAGTTTCTGTGGACATGGGTGATGGCGGTCCTGACGGGTCGCTGAATCGAATGCTGTCGTGTCCGCGTTTCTCAGTTGTACGTGTGAAATCGCGCTACGGCACGCGACTCGCTGCGTGCACCCCTGATTCTAAGTCGGGTGTTCTCAGTGGATAGACCGTTATTCCTAACTCACTTATATTTTGTGTGGTGTTGTTTTCCAGTCCAGAAAACCACAACAACACAAAAATCCCATTTCCGGTGCCTCTGAGGAATAAATCTCATATCGCTATATCATCTTTCCCCTCAGCTAAGATCGCACAGTTTCGGAGGATAGGGTAGAACTGTGCCCGTTCTCGTTATTTTTCAGCAATCACAGCTAAACGAGTAGCCGAGAGACGAACTATCGTGAGTCATTACTTAACATGATCCAGAAATTAATCGGTACTTGATCTCAAATGGGATTGTTGCCACTCAAGAAACGCAAGCCGTAGGTGAGATATCCGTCTAATCAGGTGGTATCAGTTCTCCACAGACCAACTCTACGCACTCTCCTGCTGTCAAAACCGGCGCGTAGTCCATCTCATCGTCGACACCGGCTTTCAGCAGGAAATCGGTGAGGCGCCAGATGTTGTACAATAGCACGGCGAACACGAAGTAGAACAGCCGTACACGGTAGTCCTTCGAGGATGTCTTCGCTAGGAAGTCGCCCTTGATGCTCTTGTACTCGTTTTCGATCTGCCAACGGCGGCTGTAGCGCCGACAGAACGTCTCAGCCTCGTTCGGGCCAACTCTGAGATTCGTCGCGAAGACGGTTGTCCCATCACCTTTCGTTGATGGTACGTACAGGAACTGCATCGAGTGGCTTCCTGCCTCAACGTGAACAGACGCCGATTCCACCGCGACAGCCTGTCTGTCAGCCTCTATCGTCTCAATAATCTCCTGCTCAGTGCTGTTGATTCGTTTCGGGACGAGGTAATTCACTCCGAGATTCGAGAGTGTCTGGTAGACTCGCTGGGCATCGAATTCTCGATCACAGAGTACCGTCTCAATTGGGACGTGTTCTTTCGCTCGTGTCACGAGCCGGCGGACGACGCGGTGAATCTGGTTCGATGGATTCTCGTCCCATGCTGAGCTCTCCCGGACAGGTTCCACAGCCAGGATGAGTGGGATGTTCAGCCCGACAATCGACAGCGTAGCGAATTTGAATGCTCGGTCTTCTTGATTGAGCCCGCTAACCATCGGCATCCCGTCGACATCACCGTAGTATGGGACAGTCGTGATGTCGATTGCAGCCGTGACTGGCCGACGGAACGAGGCTTCAGACTCGATCACCGAGAGCAGCCGGTCAGTCGCCACGTCGAATCCATCTATCAGAGAGTCTGGCTCGAATTGTTTGACTGCTCTGAGATGCGTATCCCCATGTGGACTGCCGTCCGCCCCGTGTCGATACCGGAACCGGGTTGCACCCTGTGGTGTCCCACAGCCGACCATCCCCATGAACGTCTGCAACTCAAAGAACTGCGTATCATCGTAGGTGGCGTTCGCGGCTCGACCGGAATCGAACCCGCCAAAGCCGTGGTCCCGAGCAAGTCGGGTAGTCCGATAGATTTGCTTGTCAGTGAATTCTCGACTGGCCGCCTCGTCGTCCTCGGTAGAACGATTTTCCTCGTCGACAACCTCCGCTTTGGGCCGGACAACAACAGCTGCGAACTCCCAGTCGTGGACCTGCTTGACGACGAAGTGTGCTGCAACACGAGTGAACTCACGGACGTCGTCATCGAACCGGTTACGCCACGTACGCGAGAGCACGGATTGGTCAGGAACGTGATTCAGTCCGAACGGCTCGGCCAGTTCTTGATGCCGGGTGAGCGCTCGATAGCTGTCGCCTGTAATTTCCCGGTAGACGAGGAGTCGTATCATCCCGAGAAACGAATGCGGAGCGGGGTGCCATTCTGGGTACCCATCGTCGAGGTACTCAGTTCGAATCGTACTTTCGGCGACGCTCGATATAAGGGAGTTCTCTGCTCGCAGCTGTTCGGTGACTCCGATGGCTGTCCTGTAGGCGTCGGTCATCCGGCAGGCACGATCCGAAAGCGGGTCCAGCGTGTCTGGCATCTATGTGCTAAACAATATGTGCCAACTGTTACTGTTGTGCCGTCTGCAACGGCACTCATGCCTAGCGATGTGTCTGCGGTACTAGGAGCAAAATACCCACGTAAATTTGTATTGTCACTTCCCACCTACTGGATCGGTTGTCAAGCGCGTCGGAATGGACTCACTAATCGAATTTGAAGATTATCTGGAGGAGACATAGAATACATATACAAAATTAACGCCTCGAAAACAATATCCTACACCGAAGAGTATCCGATATGGAGTACAATCCGACAAGAAGAACAGTCCTCGCATCGAGTGGGTTGCTCACAGCTGGTCTCGCCGGCTGTATAGGCGCCGCGCAAGAAGATGAAGATCCCCCGGTCCAAATCCAACAGGACGGTCCGGCACCGGTCGATCTTGGGACGGCCTGTGACTTTTCGATCCTGGCCAAATCCGGGATAACGAACGTTGCCAATTCCGACGTGGCAGGGGACATTGGCGTGAGTCCGATCGCGGCGACCGCCATAACCGGATTTGCTTTGACCCTGGATGCAACCGGCGTCTATTCGACATCCGCACAGGTGGGTGGACGGGTGTACGCGGCAGATTATGCGGAGCCGACCCCGTCCAGATTGGACACGGCCGTGAGCGATATGGAAACTGCGTTCACCAATGCAAACGCCCCCGACCCGGACTTTACAAATCTCGGTGGGGGAAGTTTGAGCGGAAACACGCTTGAACCAGGGGTCTACAGGTGGGATACCGGCGTTTCGATCAACGGTGACATTACCATCGACGGTGGCCCAGACGACACATGGATCTTCCAGATCCCGGGAGACCTCACTATGGCGGCGAATATGACGGTCAATCTGGAGGGCGGCGCACAGGTCGAAAACATCGTCTGGGTGGTCGCCGGCGGTGCTGGTGTCGAGATTGGAGCGGGTGCCGAGTTTGCGGGTATCGTACTGACCCAGGCGAGGATTGACGTGCTCAACAATGCGACGGTAGACGGCTGTCTGTACGCCCAAACCGCCGTCAATCTCGATCAGGCAACGGTCACCGGGTGTGACTGCGATCTCGTGGACCTGAAAGTGGACTCGGATTGTGTGGAGGACCAGGGGGAGATCACGGTAACGAACCCCAACGAGGTCTCGGTGATGGTAACCGTCACCGGTCCCGATGGGTTCGAGGAGATGATAGAGGTTCCCGCAGGCGGTTCGGCGACGTTGGGGAATCTCGCGGATGGAACGTATTCGCTAGAGACCGACAATATCGCAATCGGTCTCGATATCACGACGCTCGACATTAGTTGCGATTCGGCCATCCCTGACGTCGTAACCACGCCAGCGACGGAGGTCAATGGCTCGACGGCTACGCTCAACGGAGAGTTGACCGACCTCGGGGACTTCGACACCGTCGACGTCTTCTTCGAATGGCGTGAACTCGGTGAGGAGGAGTGGAACACCACCGCGCCGCAGACGCTCAACGCGCCCGGCGACTTCGACGCCGAGATCGCGGGTCTCGAGCCCGGCACCACGTACGAATTCCGGGCGGTCGGGCTGGCGAACGGCGAACGGGTCGAAGGGGCCACGCTTCGCATCATCAAGACGGTGCCAGGTGTACCAGAGGTCATCACAGAGCCGGCGACGGAGGTCAACGGCTCAACGGCCACGCTCAACGGCGAACTGCTCGATCTCGGCGACTTCGACACCGTCGACGTCTTCTTCGAGTGGCGTGAACTCGGCACGGAGGAGTGGACTGCCACCGAGACGCAGACGCTTGACGCGCCCGGCGACTTCAGTGACGGGATTGAAGGCCTCGAACCCGGCGGCACGTACGAATTCCGGGCGGTCGTCGTGGCCGATGGCACGCGCGACGAGGGGGCCATTATCTCGTTCACCAAAGACGAACCCGGCGCACCCATCGTCGAAACTCAGGTGGCGACGGAGGTCAACGGCTCGACGGCCACGCTCAACGGAGAGTTGATCGACATCGGTGACTTCGACACCGTCGATGTCTTCTTCGAGTGGCGCGAACTCGGCGAGGAGGAGTGGAACACCACCGCGCCGCAGACGCTCAACGCGCCCGGCGACTTCAGCGACGGGATCGCGGGCCTCGAAACCGGCAGCACGTACGAATTCCGGGCAGTCGTCGTGGCGAATGGCACGCGCGAGGAAGGAACCATCGTCTCGTTCACCAAAGCTGAGGCCGGCGTCCCCAGCGTCGAGACAGAGCCGGCGACGGAGATCAACGGCTCGACGGCCACGCTCAACGGCGAACTGATCGATCTCGGGGACTTCGGCGAGGCCGACGTCTTCTTCGAGTGGCGCGAACTCGGCGCGGACGAGTGGATCGCCACCGAGTCCCAGACGCTCGACGAACCCGGAGACTTCAGCGCCGGGATCGAAGGCCTCGAACTCGGTAGCACGTACGAATTCCGGGCGGTCATGGTAGCGGACGATGAACGGTTCCTCGGAACTACGCTCTCGTTCACCAAGCTCGGCCCGGACGAGTTGGACGTCGAGACGAAGCCGGCGACGGAGGTCAACGGCTCGACGGCCACGCTTAACGGCGAACTGCTCGAACTCGAGGGTGCAGAGGAGGTCACCGTCTACTTCCTGTACCGCGTCAAGGGGACCGAGGTGTGGACGTTTACCGACGAGACGGTCCTCACCGGACCCGAACCGTTCAGTGCGACGGCGATGAACCTCGAGACTGGCACGACCTACGAGTTCCAGGCGGTCGCCCAGGTGGGTGCTACGGTTGTCTACGGTGACATTCTGGAGTTTACGAAGGCACCCGAGAATGGGGACGACGGGAAGAACAAGAAGAAGCTAAAGCGCAAATACAAGCGCGCAAAACGCGAGTACGAGAAGTACAAAAAGAAATACGAGAAGGGCAAGGTGAATAAAAAGCAACTCAAAAAGAAGAGACACGCCTACGAGCGCGCAAAACGCGAGTACGAGGAGTACAAACAGAAGTGTAAGAACGCCTCCTGATTCGGTCGAACAACCGACCACGGTCGGATTCGAGGCGCTGACCGTAGCATTACCTTGAACGGTTCTTTATTTGGCCCTCTTGCCCCTGATGTAATAGGACTCTTTGAGCCGGTCGAGACGATCGCGCAACCGTCGCCATAGTAGCACTCTTTAGCGGTTCGATCGTAGTATTTTGACGCAGCTGGATCGGCAGGTATCGGTCTCATCTCGGTTGAATCGATGCGGTCGGGTCGGTCACGTCGAGGAGGTCCCAGATGACGGCCTGCGTGACGAGGTAGTCGAAGACCTCGTCAACGAAGTGTCGAGATCAATAAAAAACCGATCGACGGCCTCCCGCCAGATAACCTGGGTGATCACATCGTTGAGGCTGCTCGTGAGGCGTCTGTCGACGGCAAGGTCGATGAGGCCGAGTTCGAGCGCCACATCGAGCCGCTGCTCGATTCCGAGACGGACCGCATCCGGTCCAACGTGACACCCAAGCGATGTGAACACCCACACAAAGTCGCTGCCATCTAGTGATTTATCAGGACTCAATACTGAACTCTTGAGTAGTTATCACACGAGTTATGCGCCCTATACTGACCGCCTTCAGGCCAGAAGGACTACTTGTTGAAAATATCAAGATATTCATACCTACTTAAGCTATATTCCGATGAATGGCCCGTAGTAATTAGGGCACACATCAAACCAATCCTCCGAGATTGTGAAGATCGGGGCGATGGCGAAGAGTTAATTCGATATAGAACTAATGACCTCAACCTATATTAAGACAAAGCCCGAACGATGTTGTATGACCGAAGATGAATCGAACTCCGAGGGCCTGATGGAACGCCAGACCACGGGTGAAGACCGCGTGCGGATGGTTGCTCGACAGCTGTCGGGGCCACAGACGGCCAACTGGATCGCCTCCGAAGCGGGCTGGTCACACGAACCAACGAAGCGCGTCCTCGAGCGACTCGTCGACGACGGCATCCTCCACCGTGACGAAAGCGGTACTCACACGACGTATTATCCTGATTACCGCCGTCAAGCGATGCAGGAGGCGATGCGCCTCCGAGATAGCGGACACACTGTCGAGGAGCTTACAGACCGGCTCGCCAATATGAAGACGCAGATTCGCGACTGGGAGGATGAATTCGGCGTTGAATCACCGAATCAGCTTCGTGGGACGCTCGCTGACGAGTCCCTTGACGGTGGCGAGGAAGACCGTCGCCGTGAGATTGCCCGCGAGTGGGAGCGTCTTCAACGGCGTATCCAGATTGTCGGCTTCGCCATCCGCGAGTGGGACTTTCTCGCTCCGACGACAGAGCCTGCTGAGGCCAGCAGCTAACGGATGTCGGTCCCGCATCTAGGTGGTGATCCGAACGCGAACCTCTACGCCCAGCTAAAGCGAGACGTCCTTGACCGCGTGCCACAGATCACGGCCGTCGAGTACGTCCCAGACGATATCGAGGCAAAGCAGCTGCGGGCGACTTTCGATCCGGCCCGTCTGGATCCCCCAACGGGCCCTGATTCGCCGGAACTGACCGTCAAGTGGTATCGACAGGAGCCACACGATTGGTTCCGTATCAACTACACCGACCCGAACACGGGCTTTCACGCTGGCTGGCATCAGGACGAAGACCATGCCGATCTGGGACGGACGCATTTCCAGTACTCAGTCGCCGATAAGGAGGACCGGTGGGGGATCACATTCGAACATGAGACACCCTCCCTGATTCTCTGGGAAATTGTCGAAGAGCTACTCGAGGACGTCCGTCCGACGTACCAGTACGCGAACGAGGAACCATGACACCCCGAGAACGGGCCGATCAGTCACTCGAGAGTTCCCTCGAGCGCTACCTCTAGGACAAGGGAAAAGGCCGCGGTGGCGACGGCGGGAACTACCGACGTAACGCTGCACGCGAGCTCGAGCGGTTCGCCGAGTGGGCCGCCGGTGACCGCGGCGACGACGACTGGATTGGAATCGTTCCTGACGATGTCGATCGCGAGCCGACCTTCGAGGACCTCGACGAACGCGTCTTCCGGGAATATGCCCGGCATCTCGCCGGCGAGCCGAACTTGGATGAATGACTGGTTCCCCGCTTACGGAGGAATCCAGCTTGTGTGGTCGCGGAGCGTTGTATCGGGAGTCTCCATCGTCGCACCACACTTAGGGCAGTAATCTTCGATCGCATCCTCGTCGTAGAGATAATGATCACACTCGGGAGGGCTGGCCTGGAAGTACACGTCGTCCCAGTCGATGTCCGGTTCCCGACCGTAGAGACAGAAGGTACTGTGCCCTGAACGCCCTCGGTGATTCGTCACTAACCGAACGGGGCAGTACATACACTCATGGAGTTCGATGAGTGGCTGGTCGGAGTGATTTGTCCAGAGCGTTTCTCGACGCCCCCATTCGTGAAACCCCTTCGGACCCCAGCAGCGGTCTATCTCAGGTCGTGTAGCAAGTAGCTTCTCCACCTGTGCGGAATGGTACTGGCTTCCTGCCCATTTCCAGAACGGTTCATGGTCGTATTCACGTACAATTGCATTCTTGAGCGCTTTCAGGGGGAAGTCGGGACCGTACTCGTCGCTCTCGGTGAAGGTGTAACTGCCGTCGGGTTCGTGGACCCGGCGCAACTCGCAACCCTGGCTGGCACAGATATCGTACGTGATTAGGTCGTCCTGTCCGCGAGGGTGAGCATAGGGCGGCACTCGCTCCCACGCGTGTTCTCCGCTGTATAGGAGCGATTGGCAGTTCGTATATTGGTGTGCTTTGCTCGTCCGCTGAGAATATCCAGAGCCGTCGTCACGCTCGAACTCGGCACCAATCGTGTCGTAGTCGAACGTATCGAGAAGGACAGTTGCTGCGCGTATCCAGACGACTGAGTAACCTGCAGCCAAGTAGTCATGCGTCACCTGCTGGACATCCTTGTCCTCGTGGCTGTGCTGCACCTCAACGGCGAGTCCCTCCCCAAAGTAGGGATTCCAATCGATAAACGTCGCGAGTGCGTCGGCCCGGCGTTCGGTCACAGGTGTCGGTACCTCGGACACGTCGACGTCTACCTCTGTCTCGATGCGGGCGCTTTCTCCAAACTGCTGGTGAAGGGCGACCTCAACGCGTGCGACCGCTCGCGCGTGTGCCTCTGACTCGCCGCCGCTCGAGCACCGCTGGCCAGCGGCATCCGATACGTGGTAGAAGTGTCGAGCCTTCCCCGGCGCCGATCGCGGATACATAGTGTCACCGCACACAGGACACGTGACGGCTTCTCCATCGTCGACGATGGCGGGGACGACAGGGTGACCATCAAGACGACCGCGAAAGGGCATATCTCCACAGAATATCTGGATAAGCAAGTAATCTCCCCCAGCCAGTAGGTCAGTGCAAGCAAAGCTGGAGGTTTGGAACCGTGATCACCGTCTTCGTTTGACCCATTACATAACGAGTAGGCGCAAACGAGAGGTGACCAGACATCGATGAGAACATCGGCAAAGAACCGGGCTAATAGGAATACCGATCAAAACGGATCCTCTAGGCCGCAAGAAATACAGCGCATACATCCATCTTCGCGTTCCCAAATGTGGTCGCAGTACCGTGGATCTGTGGTCGTCATCTCAGTGAAGTCCTCGAAGGGATCATTTGAGATGATTTCCTCTCCATTATGCTCTTTGAGACGGGCGCCACATCGGCACCGATAGCGATTCTTGCCTCGCGGTTCCCAGACGTGTTGATGGTTCTTCTCCCTCTTTTCTCGCTGTTCAAACGCCGCTTGAGCAGCACTATTGGCAAGATCAGTATTCGTCTTGATCGTTGATTCATCGTAAATGTGGGCATCTACAACAGTGTCTTTCCAGCGCTCAAGTCGACAGTGCTTGCAGAAGTTCCGGTCGTGGAGATCACTCCCACCGTATTCCCAGGTGTGGTTACAGCCAGGATTCGGGTCGTCGTATGTGAGGGGGTCAGAATTTATGAACCGCTCTAAATACTCTTCAGGAGGATCAATATCTGGGGGGTCTGCCCACGATGCTGCAAAGGCGTTCTCGGCTCGTTGATCAAATGCGATGACCATCTCCTTAATCCGGAATCGATCACTGGTAAAATCGTCAGGACTCGCCCAGTAGACGCTATATCCAGCTGAGAGATAATCGTGTGTGACCGCAGCGAGGTCCTTGTCTTCGTTTGCGTATTGCACCTCAACGATCAACCCGCGTCCCAGGTAGTCGTTTGTGTCATCAGAGGCAAATTCGACGAGGGCATCAGCACGACGGGAATTAGCAAGCGTCGGTGTGTTTGGGATCTCTACTGTGCCCTCAGGCTCACAGCGAATATATTGGTCAAACCGTTGTCGAAGGGCTGATACTGCGAGGGATTTCATTTTCCGGTGAGGATCCGACTCTCCACCAGAACACTTGACAGTCGAAGGGCCTGAGGCAGAGGTTACGTGGTAGAAATGCCGGGCGCGCCCATCGTCAAATGGTCCCCGAGGTCGCATCAAACCTCCACAGCCTGGACAGATGACGTCAGTACCGTCCTCCACCTCTTCTGGAAGAACTGTAGTGCTTCCCTCTTCGACAGACGATTGGGCGATGAAGGGCATCTATACCGACATCACGACTTCGTTCGTGATTCAGATATAGTCTTCCACCCACCGCCGCCGAGGTTCAATCTTCTGCAGACCATGCTTCTCGCTCCTATACGACACTACCCGCACCAGCAAAGTCTCAGTATCTATGACTCGTACCTCACAGTATGCCGTACTGCCCGAATTGCGGAGGCCAGGTCAAGGCGGTTCACCACTACTGCGGATCCTGTGGACAGGCGTTGTCCGAGACTGCGGAATCGAAGAGCGATCCACCGATGGCGGTCGATAGGGATGGATTCCTGTCACTGCGATCGCTCTCATACGTCAATGAACTACTGAAGGGAGAGCGAGAACTTGATCATGATTCTGTGTCCTACACGCAGTTATCCCGAGAGGTAAGTGCCGCGTTTGCGGATTTCGCTCGTCTTGCGATGGTCAATGATCTTGATCTTCTTCATCTCTGGGCAGTTGGATCGAACACGGATTCACTGAGTATGTCCGTCGACGACATGAACAGCAATCAGTTCCGAGACTGGCTCGCTGCGATTGGGTTGGGACGAACTCTTCGGATGTACGATGACGCGCTCCACACTGAGTTTGAGGACGAGTTCAACGACCGACTGCAGAAACTGATCGAGTTTGTGAATGAAGAACTCGACGAAGAGGATATTTCTGAATAGGGGGCTACAGCTGACTGGCTGGTCCATATCGCCAGGACAACGCGGTTTTGAGATCAAAGCTGGCCCGCTGAGGACCTCTATCGAATATTGGGCGCGGCCATCAGTATCCAGATCGATGGAATCAGTCCGGATAGCCCGATCTTCGTATACATTCAGGAGTTTCGAAGTGCGTTTCATCATTTTGTACTCAAATTATATATGGAGATATGAATTTCATTACTCGCTGTATATTCACACAGGGATAGAAGAATGTCTTCTAAAACAATTTATTTCTAGAAACATTTAAGAAATACAGAAGATATATGCCCTATCCCGACAGGCTAGCGTTTGGTAATAAATGAGCGACTCGAGGAACCGAAATCGAAAATTCTCACGAACAGGTTGCAGTCGATACAATCCGTTGAACAGTGGCTTCACCGCAAATCCGCACAGCGAGATGGTCCGATACAGATCTAGCAGAGGTCAGGTCTCTCAATGACGACAAGGGATCGTCCTACTGGTGAACAACAGAATTCCAATGCTCTTCGACAGCGAGTAGTACGTAGCGGATTCGCTTCGTTCCTTATCCTCTCGCTTGTCGCTGTAGACCCCGTTTTGGCTCAAGACAGCGTCGTGTGTGACGCTGAAGGCTTGCCAGACATGATCTCTGGATTCTTCCAGATTACGACTGCGCTCGGAATTATGGGATTGGTTGTGGTCTGGCAGGCTGATTCACTCGTCGAGATGTTCACGATGAACATCGAGCAGAAAAAGAGCCTCAAACAGCACAAGCGGACGGCGATGAAGTCTGCAGTTATCCTCGTGATCCTCGGACCGCTGTATACGGTTGCTGGATCGGCGATGGGGCTTCCACTCGCGGAGTGTGTCGACCTCGTCCCGTGGTAACTCAACGCTACACTCTGGATCGTCTCTGATTCACTCCGCTCGTGCATCACATTCGTCCTCACATGGTTGCGGTGCTCGCTCTCGTTGCCGTCACGCTCGCGTTTGCAGGGGTGACTGCCGTGAGTGCCGACTCTCCACCACGACCGGGCACTGACGACAGTGAGTTTGACGTCAACGAGACGGCGACACTCTGGTCGAAAGCTCCGAATGAGTGTCTCAGTGACGCCGAGTACGAGGAACGATACGATGAACAGCGAACGGCCATGCAGGAACTCGGCAACTGCACGGATATCACGTTCAAAGAACCTCCAGATACCGCGGAACGCTGGACGGCATACGATTACGAGTCACTCGAGGGTGGAAATGCAGAGACTTCGATCTATCCTACCCATGCAGAGCTAACAGATTCTGTCCTTATCGCCGATGCACACGCGACGACGTTCTCGATCCAGCCGTCGACGAGAACACACATAGACGAAAATAGGACCGTTCACTACATCGCACCGGAAGGCGAACTCAGTGGATTCGTCGATTATCGCGTTCGCCTCGACAGCAACTCGTCGATCCAGAACCACGAAATCGACGAAGTTCGCCTCTTACACGATGGCGACGTGGTCGAGACCACAGGAGGGACACACACTCCGACATTCGAATATGCGTTCGATCGTGGTGGCCCGGCAACACTCACACTCGAGGCGGATATCAGCGCTCGAGTCGAACGCGATCGTGGCAACGAGACGGAGGTCATCACCGACCAGGTGACCGTCTCTCAGGACCTCGATGTGGAGGTTTACGATCTGCGGGCGTCGATCTACCACGCATCGTATCCAAACGGCGACAGCGGTGTTGCCATCTATCAGACCCAGCCGTGGCATGGGTACACGCTTTCGGATGATGGTGAGGCGAACGTCCGTGGTGTGTGGCGATACTACACGGCTCGAGACACCAACTGGGACGATCTCATACACTCAAGCCGGGATGGCCAAGAGACGACACACTCCGACGCTCTACCCGTATACGTCCACGCGTATCCATCCGAGCTAGGCCCGCGTTCAGAACCCATCCGCGATGGTCCCAACATTCTCGAGGTCTGGGGGTCAGAGAGTTCGTCTCCAGAACCCTCGATTCACGAGAACGTCGACATCGACGTCGTCTCCGAGTCCTATACCCGTTCTTCCGGTCTTGCTCTCCGGTACGATGGCATCGATCGAGATGCTATCAGGGTCGACGGGATTGTTCGCGGTGTCTCAGCAGAAATCATTGAACCCGATGGAGGGTCGGAACGGGAGATACGCGAGAGTGACCTCTCTGTCGAAATCATCGAATCGAATGCGACTGCAGTGACGTTGCAGATCGAGCTTCGTGATGCTAAGACGGGGGCGCCGATCATGCTCGAGAGTCCGTTCGACGATCCTCGATTCTCACTGATTGGCGCTACTTCGCGTGAGGGCTACATCACAATCGGCGATCAGGTGGTGCGGACGAACGCAGCTGGCATCGCAGAGATAACTGTTCACCAGCCGGGCATCTACACCGCAGAGTACCATCCCGGTTCGTGGCGCTCGCACAATCCAGCCTATATCGGTGATACAGTCACAGAAACGTGGCATCCGTTAGCCACCCCAACAGGCTGGTTCACACTGTTAGTCGATCTTATTCGGTATGCGATTCCCTTTGCTGTCGCACTATACGCAGCGAAGCGGATCGGCTCTTTCTTGAAAATGAGAGATACGTTATGACAATTCAACAGACACCACTCGATAGACGCACCGTTCTCGGAAGCATACTCGTCGGGATCACTACTGGACTTGCTGGTTGTTCTGCGTTGAGTCCTTCTGATGACGACCCATCGACAGACACCGGTGGAGACATTCTCCAGAGCGTCACGGTCGAAGGGGTCGAGTTAGTGATTGACCTCGAGCAAGACGCGATCGACCAACTCAACGTCGTCGCCCCCTCTGGTGAGCTATTTGCCAAGCGAACGATTGAATCAGGGGTGTCTCACACGACCATCGAGGTTGGAACGGACTATCCACCAGGAGAGTACGAACTCCTCGGTCTCAACGACGACGAGACAGTCGAGACAACTACGATTACACTCGAGCCTGACCTCGAGTTAACGGAGCTCCGACTGGCCAGGAATTACCCTGTGGAGATGTACGAGGATGCGAGTGACTTCCGTACGGAATCGGAGGCGATACTTTCTGTGACGAATCGAGGAACTGGACCAACCGCAGCTACCGCGCTTCGGTTCGAAGGTGATGTCCCGTTCCCGTCACCTGAAAGCTACGATGAGGCGGGCGAGAGTGGGATCTACGATCCAGAGAATGACTTTGGAGCGGATGCAGAGGCAATAAATCTCCCTGCAGGGGAGACAGTCCTGATATACAGCAACGCTCTACCCTTTTCGTCAGTGAACACAGGATCGAAATGCGATTCGGTTGGGCAGGACGGTCAGTTTACCGTCCGCCTCTCTACAAGCCATGCCATAGACCTCTCTCTTGACTACATTATCCACTATCTCGGTACCGCTCCCGATGATTGTGAGATCGAAATTGAGAGGGCCTCGTAATGTCATGGTCACTCTCGGATATCGGGATCAAATGGTTCGAAGACGCAGTTGACAAGCTCATCGAATGGTTTCAGGAAGGGCTGACAGATGGATATCGAGCCGTCACGGCACAGGTTTTCGGCACGCCAACACCGGAGACGGATGGCGCCTTTGTGTTCGGTCAGCCGTCGAACACACCGTGGGAAGAGATTCACGGCAATCTCGTTGCTGGGGAGATCATGCTCGTCTCCCTGTTGTTGCTCGTGATGTGTGTCCAGGGCAGACATACGATCCGGATCTTTAATATCGGCAGTGCGTACGAGACGCGAAAGGCAAAGCGCAGTGCCTGGACAGGTGCGTTCCTGATCGTAACGTGGTACTGGATCGCTGTGTTAGCACTCTATCTCGTCGACGGCTTCACCATTGCTCTCCTTCCGGATGTCTCGACAGTAACGAATACTATGGTCAACCTGCTCGAATTGACCGTATCGAACCCAGCTCTTGCTCTCTTCCTCACTGGAGTTGGAGCTGTCGCCATGTGGATCTTGCAGGCGCTGTTTTTCCTTCGCGAGATTCTGTTGTACATCTTGATCTATGCGATGCCGATCGGTATCGCACTGGCCTATGGAAACCTTCCTGTCGTCTCTCACATCGCCCGCACGGTCTGTATGAAGTTCGTACCGCTTGCGATTATGCCGATTCCAGTGGCGCTGCTGTTCAAAGGGTATGAACTCCTGTTCAGTGAGGGGACGGACTCGGCGCTTGTTCCGGATAGTTCGTTCCTGAGCTACCTCATCGCGGTTACGCTGCCACTCCTTTCGATTCTCATCGTCTGGAAGCTGTTCAAGTATGCCAGCCCGATGACGACGAAGATCATCGGAGCGACGACCAAGGGCGCAGTAACAGCTGGCGCAGTCGTTGGGGCCGGTGTTGTTGCAGGCCCTGCTGCAGCAGCCACGACTGCGGCGTGGGGACCGAAAGCGGCTGCTGGCTATACGGCTGCGTCGAAGATGCGCCAAGGCGGTGGCTCATCCCAACAATCCGGAAACTCGAGCGGCGGCAGCGGAGGACGAACCGACCACGATAACGTTGCGACAGACGCGTACGGCCAGGAAGGCGTCCCGGCGTACCGTCGCACCGAGAACGATCCGGGGTATTACTGAATGACACGAGATCACGATGCAGCTGGCCGTCGAATCATGGATGAACTGGGCGAAGAGAGTCGCATACCGATTCTGAATATCGAGGAGGGAGACGTCTACGTGCTCCTCGGTTTCCCAATCGCTGGCCTCCTCTTTGGTGGCCTCACGGGACTCGATGGTGCGATCTTACCGTTCGTCTTACTCGGTGTCGTCCTTGGTGGATCGATCGTCTACGCGTCACCCAACCATCTCCCGGCGTCAACGTGGCTGGGAGACGTCTACCGCCACTACTGCAAGCGGCCTCGGTTCACCTACAGCACGGAGGCCACGGCTGAGTTCACCGAAGCGAGTACCGAAGGCGGACTCGTGAGCTATACGCCGTTCAAGCCGGACGAGCGAACACAGGATCTCACGAACATCAGGCGAGCGTGGCCTGGTGCCGGTGCAATCGAGCGCTCCGATGGCGCGATGGAAGCCTACCTCGAGATCGATCCCGGGAACATGGACTTCGCGATGTCCGGTGACTGGGCTCAGATTCAGCAACTCGGCGAGGAGTTCGCGAACAAGGAACTCGACTTCACGCTCAAATTCCACGCTACGACTCGGTCGTTCCCAGTCGAGAAGCTGATCGAGCGAATCGATGGGCGGCTCACTGACAGCGACGTCAAGCAGAACCCGATCTTCAAAGAGTTACTCGAGGAGTATCGCGAGCAACGTCCGCGAGACCTCGAGGGGACCCAACAGGTACGGTATTTCATCGGCGTCGAAGTCGACCCCTTCGAGGTCTACGACCGATACCAGGACGAACAGTCCCCAGCGGAGAAACTCACCTCGTTTCCGGTCATCGGCTTTCTGTTCAACCCGTTCGTGACTCGGCGGAACGACATGACCGATGCGGAGATCCGGGCGGCCATGTTCGAGAAACTCGAGAACCGCTGCCACGGTCTCCAGACGGAGTTTATCCAGAAGGCATCAGGATGGTCCGCTCATCGGCTTGCGACGGTCGAACTATTCGTCCTTTCACTGGACTTCTGGAACGGCGAGGAACACGAATACGACGACGGAGCGGATGCAATTCGTGATCATCCGACCATTGATCATCAACGGAGGGTCGATCAGTGATCGACGCACTCCCCGATCCAGGGACGCAGGCTGGGATTGCCCTCTACATCGGTGCAACGGCATTGATCACGCTTCTCGTGAAGTGGGGATGGGACCGCTGGCGAGCTGAAGACGTCGAAGAAGTCGAACTCGCGGATCTCCTCGAGGAGGCGACCGTCGAAGACGGCCTCGAAGAGGGTCAGGTCCTCGACGACATCGCCGAACATCATCAACACGTCGTCGCGCCAGCGGCGATCGAGTGGGATACACGTACCGCTCGAGTCGGTGATCAGTGGACGTCCACGCTCT
>JBKKHJ010000010.1:0-27223 GCA_046614605.1 Natrialbaceae archaeon A-CW3
TTGGCAGCGTGGGGGAGTTGGCCGTCCTGTGAGGTGTGGTTGGACTCCCACGTGTCGGCTTCCTCCCCGAGGTCAAGTCGTTCGAGAATCGGAGATTCTCGTGATCACGGAAACCTCAGGTTTCCGAACGACCTCGGGGTATCCGCCTCGACCGCTGATGAACGTGGAGGGCGACAAACTGGAGATGTGCCCGTCGACGTTGTGATGACCTGTGCCACCACCGACTTCCCGCGACAGTCGTCGTAGCAATGATCCCGCCTCCGATATCGAGACTGAACAACAAAACGACCGCAATCTGTAACGCGCTCCAGTCGAGTGCAGCCACCTGTGTGTAAACGAAAACCGTGCCGGAAAAGACACACGCGAACCCGATGATGAGCAAATTCTCTGCCCGAGTTGTATCCGGGCCAACGAGCCGATCCCAACTCCCCCGTACGCCGGTTCGTGGTACAGTCGGAGATTCCGGACTCGAACTCATACGTATCGTGTAGAGCGGTGTCAAATAACGCCTCGGTTCGAGAGAAATCGTATGGATCGACGCTGGCATTCGGTTCGAGATCGCCCCATATCGTACCGCAATCGCGTCTTGTATCTTGGCCTGGCTTCGAAAACACGTACCACAACTGGCAGGATGGTCAGCGATCAGTTCGCACCTGGAGTACTGATCTCTCGGTGACGGAACCCTGGAGAACGAGGCTCAAACCGAGCCGTTTGCGGATACCTTCGATCCGGCGACTCGAGGGGTAACGGCCAGTAACTCACTCTCACCGATGGCGTCAGTACCGATCGAATCGTCGATCCTGTACCTTCACGAAGATGGCCATCAGCAGCGAAAACGCGAGCGCCGCGACGCCGATCTGTGCCCAGTGAACGAGTCCGAGCGGCTCGACGCCGAACAGGAGTTGCCCCATCGGCGTGTAGAGGACGAGCATCTGGAGGGTGAACGCGATGGCGACGGCGAGGATCAGCCACCGATTCGAGAACACGCCGAGTCCGTAGCGGAAGCGGATCGCCTGAATGCGCACGATTTCGAAGACGACGAACCCCGTGAACACCATCGTCTGTGCGAGTTCGCGACTGGGCTCGTAGTCCGGGTTCCAGCCCAGCAGCGCCCCGCTCAGGTCGTACCCCGGAATGACGTTTCCGAAGTAGTTGAGGGTGAAAAGCGGCAGCAGACATATCGTCATGAACGACGCGATGCCGACGATCGACGTCAGGATACGTTTCGTGATGACGCCTTCCCCCGGTGGGCGCGGCTCGCGCTCCATGATGTCTTCGGCGGCTGGATCGACACCCATCGTCAGCGCCGGAATCCCGTCGGTGACGACGTTGATCCAGAGGATCTGGATCGGCGTAATCACGAGGCCGAATCCAGCCAGTGTCCCCGTAAAGATCATGGTCACCTCGCCACCGTTGCCCGACAGGAGGTAGTTGACGAACTTGCGGACGTTGTCGAAGATCCGTCGCCCACCCCGTACGGCGTTTCGGATCGTCGCGAAGTTATCGTCCAACAGGACGATGTCCGAGGCCTGTTCGGTGACGTCCGTTCCCCGGATTCCCATCGCCACGCCGACGTCGGCGTTTTTCACCGCCGGGGCGTCGTTGACGCCGTCGCCGGTCATCGCAACCGTGTGGCCTTTTGCTTGCAACAGCTTGAGAATCCGCGTCTTGTGCTCCGGTGACGTTCGAGCGAAGATGTCGACGTCGTCGACGAGTTCCCGCAGCCGATCGTCGTCGATTTCCTCGAGTTCCGGCCCGGTGATCACCGTCGTCGAGCGGAGGCCGACCGCCTCGCCGACCGCTCGAGCCGTGACGGCGTTGTCGCCGGTAACCATGACGACGTTGATGCCGGCGGACAGACAGCCCTCGATGGCTCCCGGTACTTCCGAGCGGGGCGGGTCGAGCATCCCCTGGTACCCCAGAAACACGAGTTCCTGTTCGATCGACTCGTCGGGTGCCTCGAGTTGATCGTCGGGGACGTCGGGTCGGTACGCGAACCCCATCACCCGAAGCGCGTCGGTTGCGAATTCGTCGCGCTCGGCCTCGAGTTCCGCTCGGCGCTCCTCGGTCAGTTCGACCGGCTCGCCGTCGACTTGTACCTGTTCGTGGGTACACCGCTCGAGGACGGTCTCCGGTGCGCCCTTCGTGTAGGCGACCACTCCGTCGTCTGGCGTTCGGTGGACGGTCGTCATTCGTTTTCGCGCGGAGGTAAAGTCGACTTCACCGAGTCTCGGATAGGCCGACTCGAGTTCGCGGTGGTCGAACCCGGCCTTCTGAGCGGCGACGAACAGCGCGATCTCGGTTGGGTCGCCGAGGTAGGTTCGATCGCGTTCGTCGTCGGCGTCCGACTCGTCCAGGTCATGCCCCTCGCCGTCCTGTTCGTCCCTATCACGCTCGGCGACGGCCGGCACGTCGCCGTCCCGTTCACGTGTCCCAATATCGACGTTGTTACAGAGCATCCCACACCGCAGAATGTCGGCCACGTGGTCGGTGTCGACGGAGTCGCCATCCTGCTGAAAGGCTCCTTCGGTGTCGTAGCCGGTTCCCGTTACCTCGTAGCGCTGGCGGTTGGTGGAGAGGCGCTGGACGGTCATCTCGGCCTCGGTGAGCGTCCCGGTTTTGTCGGTACAGATGACGTCGACCGAGCCGAGCGCCTCGACGATCGGCAGGCGACGTACCAGGGCGTTTTGCTCGGCCATTCGACGCGCACCCAGGGCCAGCGAAAGCGTGACGACCGCCGGCAACCCCTCGGGCACTGCCGAGACGGCGATCCCGACGGCCGTCAAAAACACCTGTAGCGGCGGCGTATCGCCCAGCACCAGTTCGGTGATCGCGATGATCGACACGATGCCGACGACGCCCAGCGCGATCAGTTTTCCGAGGCGATCCATCTCGGACTGAAACGGCGTGTCGCGATCCTCGGCTTCCTCGAGGGCAGTCGCGATCTGCCCAATCTCCGATTCAGGGCCAGTTTCGACGACGACGGCCGTCCCCGACCCCCGCTGGACGACGGTGTCCTTGTACAGCATGTTCGTCCGTTCGGCGAGCGAGGTGTTCGCGTCGATTTCCCCAACGGTTTTCGAGACGCCGACGCTCTCGCCGGTCAACGCCGCTTCGTCGACCTGGAGGTTCGATTCTTCGACGAGTCGAGCGTCCGCCGGGACGATGTCACCCGATTCGAGGAACACGACGTCGCCCGGGACGACAGTCGTGGCGTCGATTTCGACCTTCTCGCCGTTGCGTCTCACCACGGCGTACGTCGTCGAGAGTTCGGCCAGCGCCTGAATGCTCTGTTCAGCGCGGTAGTCCTGAGCGAAGCCGAACACGGTGATGAAGACGACCACGCCGGCGATCACCGCGGCGTCGATGGTGTGGCCGACGAACGCCATCACGGCCGCGGCGACGATAAGCACCCAGATCAGCGCCGGTTTGTACTGCTCGAGGAAGATCGCCAGCGGCGAGATCCCATCCTCGGCTTCGATCTCGTTCGGCCCTTCTCGCTCGAGTCGCTCGCGTGCCTCCGTGCGCTCGAGTCCCGACTCCGAGGTCGATAAGCGGTCGTAGACCGACTGGAGCGATGTCGAATGCCAGTCCTCGTGTGGCGATTGCTCCGGCGGGTGCTGGTCGGAGTGATCTTGTCGCGACACAAACTCGTTCACACCGACTATCGTGTTAAACACCGGGTGAGTGGCGGTATTCAGGGCTCCAGTACACTGGCGATCGAGTGACGAATCTGTCGCCTCGCGCGTTCGCACACGTTTTCGTCACCGTCCGTGGTATCGACCGGCTATCGCTTGGATACGTTCGCGAATGGTGCCCTTTGGAGTGACGGCCCACCCCGCGTCCGGACAGCGCTCATCGGGAGATGACGGCGTGTTCACCCTCGAGCACCCGATCGACCTCCGCTCGAGTGACGACCGCCACGTCGCCGGGAATCGTTCGTTTAAGTGCGGCAACGGCGCTACCGTACTCGAGAGCGGATCCGAGCGAGCCCCCTTCGAGTCGGCTGGCGAGGAACCCACCGACGAACGCGTCGCCGGTGCCGATCGGGTCGATCGTCTCGGTCTCGAAGGCCGGCCGATCGACGAGGGTGCCACCAGCGTAGGCCGTGGCGCCGTCCGCCCCACGAGTGAGTACGACCGTCTCGAAGCCCCACGCCTCGGCGAGATCCGTGGCGATCGTTTCGGCGTCGCCGGTTCGTCCCAGCACGTTCCGCGCGTCACGAGCGGGCACGATGAGGACGTCGATCGCGGGGAAATACTGCTCGAGCGTCTCTCGAGCCTGGGTCGGCGTCCACAACGTGCGTCGGTAGTTGACGTCGAACGCGGTTCGAACGCCGGCAGTCTGTGCGATCTCGAGTAGGTCACCGACCGTTTGCTCGAGCGTGGCCGAGAGTGCAGGCGTGATGCCGGAGGTGAGAAAGACCTCCGCGTCTCGGATCGGCTCGGTAGCGAGTTCGTCAGGGGTTGTGGACGTCACCGCCGCGTTCGCCCGGTCGTAGATGACGTTCGTTCCCCGCGGCTCGCCGGCCTGTTCGAGGTAGTAGGTTCCCTGACGCCCCGATTCAGACCAGACGACGTCGACGGTCACGCCGTGCCCTCGCAGTTCACTGGCTACCCGACGACCCAGCGGGGAATCGGGGAGCTTCGAGAGCCAGGTGGTCGATGTCCCGAGGCGCGAGGCGGCTACCGCCACGTTACTCTCAGCACCGCCCGCAACGACCTCGAGCGTGGTCGCCGTCTCGAGTCGCTGCTGGCCAGGTGGCGAGAGTCGAAGCATCGTCTCGCCGAAGGTGACGATCGATCCCATATGGGAGGCGTCACCGACTGTAGCCATAATACGGTGGCCACGCCGGGATCCACTCCATCCGATGTGCCGGGCGCGTTCGGCTCACGTCGCCGATTGGCGCCGCTCGAGGACGAAGAGGGACAGAAAGGTGACGACGAGAGCAAGTTGGACGACGGCATCGACGACACCGAGCGCGAAAAACTGCATCCCGCTCAGCACCCAGATGACCAGGAGCGTCGTGACGTAAACGGCGCCGACGAGATAGAGGACGGGTTGCCAGAAGACGGTGAAGAAGACGACGACGCCCGCGAACAGACCGAGCCCGAGGAGGGCGAACTGCGTCTCGCCGGTCGTCAGCCCGATGTACCCGTGGATGGCGGCAGTCAACGTTGCAAGCGTGACCACGAGGACGTATCCTGGCGTCCAGTCGATGGAACGGCGAACCGATCGACCGGCACCGGTCGCGGCTGAGTGCTGACGCATCTCTGTGCTAATACGTTGATGGGGGCGGACTATAAGCCTCCCTCGGGAATGGAGTGGCACGTGGCCGAGTCGGTATCCAGTCCCCCCTCCCTTTAGCTAAACTATGTATTCTATACCATTTCAACATTTAATCTGTAGTATTAAACTACCAACACTAACGTTTTGGCTACCACGACTCGTCTCAGTCCCCTCTCCGCTCGAGTCGGGCGATACGGGTGTCCCCGCTCGACCGGTCGATGTGGACGTTGTATCGATCGCCATCTCCTTCGGTTTTGACGATCCAGTATCGCCCCTGTTCGTACGGGTCGTCGAGTACCGAGACGTCATCGTGACCGTCGTCGGCGACGACCGTCCGCGCACGCTCGATCGCCTGGTCGGCCGTCGCGACGCTCAGATCCTCGGACGGGGTTCGCGTCACCAGAACCGATCCGGGGGCCTGCCGGAGTACCCGTTCGGTGACGCTCCCGAGGATGACGCGATCGAGGCCACGTCGACCGTGGGTTCCCATCACGATCAGATCGATGCCGTGGTCGTCGGCATACTCGAGGATGCGCTCGTGAGCTGCTCCGTCCTCGATCGCCGTCTCGACGTCGACGCCGTCCGGCGCTCGGTCGGCCGTTTCGGCCGTGACGGTTTTGCCTTCCTCCTCGTACGCCTCGACCAGTCGATCCGCCGAGAGCTCGAACGGGTTGGTCTGATCGACGTCGATGACGTAGAGGACGTGAACGGTCGCACCGAACCGCTCGGCGATTTCGTAGGCCTGGCCAACGGCGCTATCCGCGGCGTGGCTGCCGTCAGTCGGAATCAGAATCGAACGGTACATACGAACCAGTCACGCCCCACGTTATTAGGCTCTTCTTCGAACGTGTTGCAATCGGATCGATTTTGAACGCCCAATTTGTGACAGTGCCTCTCGCTCTTTCGACTCACCGAAGATGCGTCGCGAACCACTCCCCGGCGTGATCCGCGACCGACTCGAGCGCACCCGGCTCTTCGAAGAGGTGGGATGCCCCCTCGATCACGGTGAGTGATTTCTCTCCCGCCAGCCGTTCGTAGGCGTCTTCGTTCCACTCGAGTACGGGGTGGTCGTTGCCGCCGACGATGAACAGCGTCGCCGCCGAGACCTGATCCAGGACGTCTTCAGCCAGGTCGACCCGTCCACCCCGAGAGACGACGGCTGCGACGTCGGTTTCCGGCCGGGCCGCTGCACGAAGGGCGGCCGCGGAGCCCGTACTCGAGCCGAAGTAGCCTACCTGCAGGTCGGCGGTCGCCTCTTGCCGTCGAATCCAGCGTGTTGCCCCGACGAGGCGGTCGGTCAACAGTGAGATGTCGAATCGCGTCTCGTACGTCTGATCCTCGACTTCGGTGAGCAGATCGAACAACAACGTCCCGACCCCGCGGTCGCGAACCCGATCTGCGACGAAATTGTTTCGGGGGCTGTGCCGGCTACTCCCGCTTCCGTGGGCGAAGAGGACGACACCGGGGGCACCGTCCGGTATTCGGAGCGCCCCCTCGAGGCTGACGCCATCGACGGTGACCGTCACTGAGTGGTCGTTCGTTCCCATCGACCCGTTTTCGGCGCCCACCTGCTTGATTCTGGACGGGGCACTCGACGGGTCAGTCGGCACGAACGTGACAGACTGGTTTTCGCTCGAGTACCGATTCCGGTGCGCGTCGAGCCTGCTCGCGTTTTAAGCGGGAAAATTGTAAGTGATCGTCACGCGAACGACGTGTATGATCGATCGGTTTCTCGCCTCGCATACCTGGAAACGAGATCCGAACCTCCGAATCCACCGTCAGCGCTTCGGAGGACAGTACCGATGAGCGAACCGATCGCTGGCCGATTCGCGTGGGGGATCAGAGGTGCCCTCCTCTTCGTGTTCGCGGTCGGCATCCGTCGTCGAAATCCGGGGGCCGTCGTCAACGCCGCCGTTGCGTTCGTCGGAACGTTTCTTCCCGACCTCATCGAGCGACGGTATCCTGTCACGTTCAGACCGTGGCAACGGGTCTATGCGCTCACCGCGTTGTTGACTCACGCCGTCGGTATGCTGGGGCCGTACGACGAAGTGGGGTGGTGGGATACCCTGACGCACGTTCACTCCGCGAGTATCCTCGGCGGAATCGCTCACACCGTCGCTCGACGACGGGGAACCGATCCACAAACGGCCGTCGTGCTTACCGTTACAGTCGTCGGGTTGCTGTGGGAACTGCTCGAGTACCTGATTCACGTTCTCGCCCGACGGTTCGATCTCGAGCCGATTCTGATCAATTACGGAAAACGAGACACGGCACTCGATCTCGTGTCGAACTCCGTGGGCGCAATATTGGTGGTACTCCTCGGTGATCGATTCCTGGGGAACTTTACCGACGACGGAGTCGCCAGCGAGCGGTGAATCATCGAGGAAACGCGAAAAATTGTGTCGGGACGAGTGCGTATGGTGGGCGCAGGTCTCTATGGGTCGCCCTTCAAAAATACGTGGGTGTGGGTGTGGTTAGGTGCATTCAATCGGATATTTATATTGGGGTCGGTGTCGTATTGGGGGTAGAATGTCTCAAATGGTCACAAAATCTGCGGACGCACAGCCCAGGGAATACAGCGGCGTGTCCTTCGACCTGCTGGCCGTCGGCGAGGAATCGATGGTCACGAGGATGCGCTACGAGGCGGGGAACAAGGTTGGGATGCACGCCCACCCGAACGAGCAGAGCGGCTACGTAGTCTCCGGCCGGTACCGGCTATTCGTGGATGGTGAGGAGACGATCATCGAGGCCGGCGACAGTTATGCAATCCCCAGGGGTGTCGAGCACGGGCTGGAGGCGCTCGATTCGGGCGAGGTGATCGACGTATTCGTGCCGCCCCGCGAAGTGTACCGGTGACTGCTCGAGGGACGTGATCTCGACCGTCCGCCCGTCGTCGGCGGAACCGAGTTTCGGCTACGCTGATGGCCGCGTGTTGCGGTCGACAGCGACCCGATGGAAGCATGCCGCGGTCGTCAGCGACCTGAACGGACAATCGCCGCCTCACTCCGGTGTGCTGCCAGTGACGACGACCGGACGCTCGCTCTCGAGAATCACCGACTGGGTGACGCTGCCGAATACCGCTTTACCGACTGGCGAGCGTTTTCGCCCTCCGAGGACGATTGCGTCGACGTCGAAGCGATCGGCCTCTGCGAGGATGTCCGTGACTGTGTCCCCGCTTTCGTCGAGGATCGTGTGTTCGACGTCGTGTTGCTCGAGGTGCTCCCGTGCTCGCCGGACGGATCCGATTCGGGTCGCCGATTTGAACCGCTTGAGTTCATCGGGCACGTCCTCGCCTTCATCGTGAAAGACGAACAGGATGATCGCCTCGACGCCGTTCGATGCTTCCGGCAGCGACGCCACGTAGGCTGCCTGTGCGCGCGCCCGATCCTCGTCCGTATCGAGCGCCATCAGTACGCGATACATAGCTGTATTCTCGACGCCGGCCGTCTTAATATGACGCCGTGATCGGCGAATAGGTCTCGAAAGCGGGAATCGACGCGTCTCGAGGCAGGTGCCGACGACTGCGTTCGGTGATCTGATACATAGTGAGAGCGCATACCCGCGTCTTTAGGCGCGAGTCAAGCGGGAGGCCCAGTGCAACGTCCGAAATCGATGGCCTGACAGGATTTCCATCGGAACTGTTTTGATGTGGCCCAACGTCCCATGGAGTACTACGAATACCGTGAGATGCCGACCCCGAACCACAAGGGGTGGTGAACCAGCGGTGGTTCCCACGGCGATGACATGGTATTCGACGGGGCCTGGTTGACCGGGCCACAGCCCTATACAGGGGAAGAAACGAGAGTTCCTCCGGTATCCTCACAAGAGCTCAGCTCTTGTGGGCTCGTCGGAAGACCTGTGGTCTTCCGAGATGCTACCGGTTCCCCTTGAGTGCGGGTTGGAACCTCGAACGCCACACTCGGCGGAAATCCGATGGTCGGATTCCACGTCCTTCAGGGCGTGGAGGAGGTCAATCTCTCGACGCTGATCCCGGGCGATCAAACTTCGCTCGAATCGGATATCGACGTGACCACCGTTCGGCGACTCGAGTAAAAGCGAACCGGATTGGGGCGCTCGATCCGTACGTTCAAGGCGGCGTGGCTCGAATAGGCGAGCGAAGGCTATGTCGTCGGGTATTCGCGCGACGGTAACGGTTGGGGAGCCGAATAACTGCCCAATCGCACGGTTCGCTACAACGACGGGAACGACGATCGAGAACGTCTCGACGAGTGTCTCTCGACCGGGCGAAACCGGCAGTACGGCCGAGTTTCTCGCGGCAACCGACACCGAAGTCGAGGGTGAGATCACCGGCCCCGTGTTCTCCTATGGCGAGACGAACCTCTACCGGCGGACGTACGACGAGGATGCGAGCTGCCCGTGTGCGTGTCTCGGCTCGTTCGGGTGTCCAATCCACCGATACGCCGCCGAAGACGGTGACGTCACGCTCGTCTTCCACGCAGCGAGTTTCGAGCAGTTGCAGGCGGTGATGGCTGAATTCCGGGAACAGTTTCCCGGCGTCGACGTCCAGCGACTCCTCCAGCCACCGCTTCAGGGAACGCCGGAAGAACAGGTGTTCGTCAACCGGGGGAAGCTCACCGATCGGCAGTACGAGGTGTTACAGACGGCCTACGACATGGGCTACTTCGAGCGACCGAAGGGCGCGAACGCGACCGAGATCGCCGACGCACTCGATATTACCCAGTCGACCGTCACCGAACACCTCGGCGCTGCACAGCGAAAACTCCTCGAGGACATCCTCGAGAGCGATACCTAAGAGGGATCGTTGTGGTCACGTCCCACCGACTGCCTGCCTCAGAGACATCGAACGGCGGTACGTTTGTACAACATTCCCTGTGAGTGCCTGTCGCTCGAGCGAGCGTCGACGTGATCGGACAGATCGCTGATACCCGGATCATAACGGAAATAGTTTAATGCCCCATTGGCTTTCACTCAGCATACGACGATGCCACTAGCCGAGGAAACCGAAATGACGGAGGCGGAGATTGACGCCTTCCTCAGTCGGCACGAAACAGGCGTCTTAGCGCTTGCTGATGGTGATGTTCCCTACGCAATCCCGATCTCGTACGGCTACAATGCGGACGGGCGAACGTTCTACGTCCGTCTCGTCTCGACGCCCGAGAGCGAGAAGCGCCAATTTCTCGCCTCATCGCCACGATCCCGACTCGTGGTGTACGAAGAGCGCGAAACCAGGACGAACTACGGCAGTGTCGTCGCAGTGGGGTCGCTCGAGGAGATCGATCCGGCCGACCTGACCGTCGAGCACATCGAACAGTACGGCGACGCGAGGCGTCCGTTGTTCGAAATCTGGGGCGAGTCCAAGCAGGATCTGAACATTCAGCTCTATCAATTCCAGCCGACGGAGTTGAGCGGACGGCGAACGATTATCGAACGCGACGACGAGTAACGTCCTCGGGGTGGCGTTCGTCTTCGGCGCTACTCGTTGTGTGGACGGTCGTTTTTCGCTCGAGTTCCAACGTGCGTGCCTCGAGCGTCAGGTGTACGAGCCTCGAGCGTCAGGTGTACGAGCCTCGAGCGTCAGGTGTACGAGCCTCGAGCAACAGTGTGTCCGCGATTGAGTGGTACTTCCGCGTACGCAACGAACCACGGGAACGGAGAGAACGCGAGGAGAAGGAAAACGAACGGGACGGACGGGCGGGCGAAGGGAGAATGGACGTACATCGCGGCGAAACGTGCCACGTACATCACAGCGAAACGTGCCAGCACGACCCGACTGTAACTACTGGACGGGCGAAAAGTCCTTCTGGGCCACCGGTGCACCACAGACCGGGCAGCCGTTGGTCAGTGTCGCTTCACGTACGGGTTGGTTTACCGTGATCTGTTGGCCGCACTCCGAACAGCGGAACTCGTATTCGGTTTCCATAGGCTGGTCTCTATATACAGACACGAGCACCATCCCGTTAGGGTTACGACCCTCCTATAGGGGGCCGTTTAAGTGAGAGATGTGCTGTGGTGCAGGCGATTGACACGAGCCGATGTACACTGTCGACGACAGTTAGCCCCCGCTCGCCATCACCCATCTGCGTGCCGGACGTTCCGGCGAGCAGTACGGACATCGTTTCAATGATCCTCACTCAGCGACCGTCCTCGAGTTCGCCGACGAAATCGAGCGCGAACACTCCATCGGGGGTGGCGACCAGCGGATTGACCTCGAACGCCGTTAGCTCCGGGTGGTCGGCGGCGATCCACGAGAGGCGAACGAGAGCGTCGACCACGGCCATCGTATCCGCCGATTCCTGCCCGCGAACACCCTCGAGGAGCGGGGCTACCGGACTCGAGTCGACGAGCGTGCGGGCATCGGCTCGCGAGAGCGGTGCGAGAGCGTGGTCGACCGCCCGCTGCTGTTCGACGAGGATGCCACCGATGCCGAAGGTGAGCAGCGGGCCAAATCGTGGATGGCGCGTCACACCGACGAGGCACTCGACGCCGTCGGGGGCCATTTCCTGTACCTGCACGCCGCGAATCCGGGCCTCGGGGACTGTTGCTCGAACGGTCTCGAGCAGTTCCGTGCAGGTCTCTCCGACTGCCGAAACCGGGACGTCGACGGCGACCCCTCCAACGTCGGTTTTGTGGGGGATATCTGGACTCACGATTTTGAGGGCCACCCGGTCGGCGTCGCTCATCGCCCTCGCAGCGTTTTGTGCATCGTCGGCTGTATCGACGACGCGGCCCTCCGGGGTCGGGACACCGTACGCCTCGAGGATGGACATTCCTTCGACGCCGATGGTCGTCCAGTCGGCGAGTTGTGCGCTGGCGAGCGTCGTCGTGGCCGTGGCCCGATCGGCGTCGACCGGTTCCGGGGGCTCGTGCGGACGCCGTCGAAATCGGTCGTAGGCGACCATCGATGCGAGCGTCTCGGCGGCCCGTGTGGCGTCGGTGTAGTTTGGAATCCCCGCTTTCGACAAGGCATCGCCGACGGACTGCTCCAGTGGCCCACCCGAAAAACACGACAGTACGGGTTTGCCGTGGCGCCGAGCGGTCTCCCCGATCGCCGTCGCGAGCGTGGACGGGTCGACGAGTGGATGTGGAGTCGTCGCCACGAATACTGCATCCACGCCAGCGTCATCGAGGACGACGTCCAGGGCGCTCCGGAACCGGGTCACGTCCGCATCGCCCAGGACGTCGACCGGATTCGACGACGAGGCGGCCGACGGCAGGAGTTCGTGGAGTCGTTCCCGGGTACTCGAGGCGAGCGAGGTGAGGCTCAAACCGGCTGCTGAGAGGGCATCGGCGGCGAGAACGCCCGGGCCGCCGGCGTTCGTTACGACGGCGACGCGGTCGCCCTGTGGAATCGGTTGATGGGCGAACGCCCGCGTCAGATCGAACAGCGCCTGCTGGGAGGGAACCCGTCGGATGCCTGCGGCGTCGAACGCCGCCTCGAATCCGACGTCGTCCCCCACGAGTGCACCCGTGTGCGACGCTGCAGCCTGCGACCCGGCATCGGTGTGGCCCGATTTGAGGGCGACGATCGGCGTCGATCGACCGACTTCCCTGGCGGCCTCGACGAACCGCTGGCCGTCGGCAACGTCCTCGAGGTAGGCAACGATGACGTCAGTGTGCGGGTCGGCACCCCAGTATCGAACCAGCGAAGCCTCGTCGAGTCCGACCGTATTTCCGAGCGAGACGACGTCACGGATGCCCAGGCCTTCGGAGTCCGCCCAGTCGAGGATCGAGGTGACCATCGCTCCGGAGTGACTCAACACGGAGACGGTGCCCGGCTCGGGGAACGTCGGTGCGAAACTCGCGTTCAGTCCACTTCGGGTGCTGAGTACGCCGAGGGAGTTCGGGCCGATAAGCGTCAGGTCGTGCCGGTCGACGAGCGCTCGAAGCGTGTCCTCTCGTTCTGCGCCGCTGTCGTCGGTTTCACCGAAGCCGGCCGAGAGGACGGCGACAGCCTCGATCCCGGCCTGACCGGCCGCATCGACCGCATCGAGTGCCGGATTCGGGGGCAGTACGACGACAGCTAGCGAGATGTCGTCGCCGTCGAGTGTCTCGAGTGAGTCGACTGCCGGAACGCCATCGACGCTCTCGTGGGTCGGCGTGACTGGGACGAGCGTGCCGCCGTACGTCTCACGGAGGTTCTCGAAGACGAGTCGACCAATGGCACCTTCCCGATCGGTCGCCCCGACGACCGCGACGCCGACGGGATCGACCAGTGGTGAGAGATCCTGTGGCGCGGCGAAATCCGCGCTATCAGTTGGCACGCGCGTCGCTCTGGTCGCCGCGTCACACCCCAGGTCGATCGTCACCGACTGTGGTGTCCGCCGAAGCAGTGCGTCACGATACTCACGTCCGATCCGGCGGAGCGACGGCGACGGTGCCTCGAGCGTGACCGTTTCATCTTCGCAAGCGACGCCCCAGGCAACGATGTGTCGACAGAGTTCCGTTCCGGCAACCGTTTCGGCGTCGTCTGCGATGGTTACGTGGGCGCTCGCCGTCGTCCGATCGTAGCTGGCGAGGCCGACCGGCACGCCGTCCGTGATAGCGACGAACGTGGCAGTGGCACCGCTCTGTGAAGCTCCCAGTGGGACGTCAGACTCGAGTTCCGGAGGCAGCGCCTCGAGCGACAGGTGTTGGCGGATCTCCGCGGGAGAGACCGGAGCGGTAGCGACCGGGTAGATCGTGTAGGCGGTTCCGTCCTCGGCGACGTATCGGGGACACCGCGGCGGGCACTCGGGTGCTCCCTCACAGTCGGCTGGCCGGAACACCGGACAGGTGTATGAACGCGACATCGTGCTGGCTCGAGTGGCTGTACGCTGTGCTCGAGCATGGCCCTACGTCCGAACATGTACTCGAGGGCGGGATACCGGTTGGTGGAAGGAATGGTGGTTGGATGAACACGGGTGGTGACCGGGCGAACTGGCTGATGTCCGGAACGGGGTAGTAACCGGGCGAACCGGCTGATGTCCGGATGAACAGGGTAGTGGCCGGGTGAACGAGTCCGACGCCTCAGGAGCGACGCCGAACCAGCGCCGTCACGAGGAGGCGCCAGGGAAGCACGAAGAGCAACCCGAAGCCGATGTTGACGAGGATGAAGTCGATCGGGGCACCTCCCGGAAAGTACGAGGTGGCTCGGATAAGGCCACCGAGAATCGAGGCGGCGATCCATCCGAGCGTGATGAGCCCGAGCGTCCGGCGATAGCTCGAGAGCGTTCGGGGGTCGAACAGCCCGAGGATCGGTGCCACGACGAGCCAGGCGAGCAGGAACGGCATCGACGTTCTAAGCAAGTGATCCGGGTACACCCACGGCTCGATCGAGTGGGAGAGCAGTCCAACACCGATAAACGCGATGACGATGAGTGCGTCTCCGAGGAGGATCGCGGCCGTCGACAGCACGCGCGTTCGGTCGGGCGGATCGGTTCGGAGGCTGGTGAGGGTCTCGGTCATGGTCGTGATCAGATGAGGAGTGCTTCGGCGACGATCGCGAGCAGGACAACTCCAAGGTAGGCGTTCGAGGTGTAAAACGTTCGCATCGTCGCTCGATCGGTGCGGACGCGACACTGGGTGACGGCGCTCGCGAGGAACAGGCTCCCGGCGAGGACGATCGCGACGGTGAACAGCCATCCCAGCGGTGACACCAGCGTGAGCGTCGCCGCCGTCAACAGCGTCGCGCCGAGCGTCAGGAGCACCCGTCGACGAGCCGCGGCGACGCCCGCGACGACCGGGAACATCGGGTAGCCGCCTCGAGCGTAGTCCTCGCGGTAGACGATGGCGAGGTTGTAAAAGTGTGCTGGCGTCCAGATGACGACCAGCAGTGCGAGGACGAGCGCTGGTAGCCCGATCGACCCCGTCACCGCTACCCAGCCGATGACGGCCGGGAGCGCGCCGGCACCGCCGCCGAGGGCGATGTTCCAGGACGTGTTCGGTTTGAGGACGACAGTGTAGAGGACGCTGTAGTAGATGACGGCGACGAGGGTCAACGCTGCGGCGAGGGCGTTCACGAGAGTCAGCATGACGGCCATCGAGAGGGCGAGCAACGCCACGCCGAAGGACAGCGCTCGCCATATCGGAATCTGATCGGTCGCAACGGGTCGATCGGCCGTTCGCGCCATCCGCTGATCGCGATCGCGTTCGAACGCGTGATTGAAGGTACCACTCGCGCCGATCGCCAGCACACCCCCAGCGAGCGTGGCGGCAATCGTGACGCCGCTCGGCCACGTTCCGGTCGTCGCCGCGAGCGCGATGCCGGCCAGCGCGAGGAGACACAGGAGCCACATGAGCCGAGGTTTCGTCAACTCGAGGTACGCCTGCGCTCGGCTTCGGATGGCCTCGAGGTGACCGCGTTCGGTGGTAGTAGACTGTCGACCAGGTTCAGTCGTAACCGATTCCGTATCGGTCGACGGCTCCGGAACCGGCGTCGGTTCTGCTGGCTGCCCAGCGACGCTGCGCACCGTCCTCGTGTCCCGCGTCGTTCCCTCGAGTGCCCAGCCGAGGGAGACGAGCAGCGCCACGAAGATAAACGTCGCAATCGCGAGATGCAGCTGCGTCGCGTAGGGAACGCTCGCCAGGACGACGAGGGCACCGACGCCGACCTGAATCGGGAAGGCGACGAATGCGGCGGTGACGCCGGCGCGAACGTGCCAGGACGTCGCCGTTCGCCAGGCCATGAAGAGGGTCAGGAACAGCAAAACGCCGGCGAGCACCGAGAGTAGCCGGTGGCCGACGACGAGGAGGAACTCCCCCGATAGCACCTCGAGGCCGCCACAGAGGGGCCACGCGGAACAGGTCGTCGCAACCCTCGTCGTCGTCATCGCTGCACCGGTGGCGATCAACGCGTAGGTCGTGAGAATCGTCGCGGTGAGGGCGGTTACGAATCGTCGTGTCGTGAATAGGGATGTCATTGGGTACTCAGAGAGATCGGTTACTCGGTGGTGTTCGACTGCGCGCGGTCATACTGCGGGCTTTGAAGGCAGTACACCCGATGGTTCTCCCGAACATGTTTCGTGGACTTCTCATCTCACGCACCTGCCAGATACAGCTGCCCGATGCCGGCGGCGATCAGCACGACGCCGGCGATTCTGACGAGGGGGCCCGTGACGTTTCGCGTCCACTGCGAGCCAACGTCGTATCCAACCGCCGTTGCCACGGTGACCGAGAGCATGAGGGCGCCGAATCCACCGGCGTACGAGCCGAGGACGAGCGCCGTCTCGACGGGTGCCATCGTCACCGACCGCAGGGCCAGCGCGAGAAACACCGGGAGCACGCAGGCGGTCGCCGCCAGCGCGTACATTCCGCCGAAGACCGCGAATCCCCAGCGGCTCGACCGCCGTTCGGGCAGGAGGACGTGGAGCGATCCCGTTCCGCCCCGGAGAATCCACGCGCCGAGCAGAATCAGCGCGAGGCCGACTCCGTACTCGAGAAACGGCAGGACGCGTGCGAGCGCTTCGCCGAACACCAGCGCGATTGCCGAGAGGGTAGCCAGCACAGTAATCGCGCCGGCCGCGGCGGCGAGGCCCCGAACCACGGCCCCGCCGAGGGGTGGGCTGTCCTCGCCCGTCGAGGCGACGTAGTAGCTGACGTAGCCGGGCAACAGCGCGTACGAACAGGGGGCGAAGAACGTGGCGACGCCGACGCCGAGGGCGAACACCATCGTGCCGACGAGTTCTCCACCGACCATCGTTACACCCCATCCAGTGTGCGCTCGATCGGTTCCAGGAGTTCGTCGGCGGGCTTGAAGCCGCGGGCGGCGTACCGAACCGCGTTCGAGGCATCCAGCACGTACGTGTACGGGACGCCCGAGGCGTCGAGCGCCTCGGTCAACTCCAGGTCGCTATCGAGGGCGACCGGCCACCGTCCGTCGTGGTCGGCCCACCAGTCCGCGACGTCCAATCGGGTGACGGTTCGACCGATTGGCTCGTTCGTCACCGAGAGAAACTGCACGTCAGGATGGTTCCCGACGTCGTCGTACACCGTCCCCATCGGCTCCATCTGGTCTGCACAGACGCCACACCAGGTCGCGAAGAACTCGAGGACGGTCACGCTGCCACGTTCGGGGACGGGCACCTCACCGGCCTGACTGCCGGGGGCGTCGATCGTCTCGAGCGCTATCGGTTCGACCGTCGTGACTGACTCGAACGGGTCGACGTATCCCGTCGCGTACGCGGCACCGACGCTGGTCGCACCGAGGGCAGCGACACCGGCGAGGAGATCGCGTCGACGCACTCTCACCACCCGTCGACGACCGTGCGGGCGTCTTCGAGCAGCGTCGACGGCGGTGGCACGTCACCGGTGTACGCTCGTTCGACGTATCCGTCCCTGTTAGCGAGGATGACCAACGTCGTGTGCATGAACGCCATATCCATCGTCTCACCTTCCGAATCGGTCTCGGCGTCCTCGGTCGATTCGAACATGCAGCCGAACGTCTCCTCGACGACTTCGGTTGCCTGCTCGGGCGTCTCCGGGCGGAGCGTGTACCAGTTGTCGAGCGATCGGTCGACGCCGTGGCGTTCTTCGTACGCCTCGAGGACGTCCGGGGTGTCGTATTCGGGATCGAAGGTGACCGGCATGAACGCCACCTCGTCGACGTACTCGTTGGTGATCGAGTCGTCCTGGACGTGCCTGAGCGACGCCATCAGCCCGGGGCACGCCCCTGGACACCGGGTGAAAATGAACGTAAAGAGCGTGTGACGCTCGCCGGTGAACTCGGTTGACGTGACCGAGCGCTCGAGCAGGGGTGCAGGCACGGTCGCCTCCGGAATCTGTTCGCCGTAAATCGGCCAGTCGACGTCGGCTTCGACCGTTCGATCGTAGTCGTCCGGCTCCTCGAGCACGACGTTCACGTTGCCCGATTGCCGGCCGATACACCCGGCAGTTGCGGCGGCTACTGTCAGACCCGTCGCTCGGAGCACGGTTCGCCTGTCCACTCGTGGGTTCGAACGTGTGTTCATGTAAAAATAGAGGAACCAGACGACCTAACCACCCGTTCTCGTTCCCGGGTGACGGGAGACGAGTCGAACATCTTCGTCCACTGATTCTCGTTGGTCTTCCGCCAGACACGCCGACGAGATGGGGTCGACCGACACTCGAGCCGAGTTCACGGCCCTGCTTCGAGCACCGGAATCGTCTCGTCGTTGAATCGTTCGAGTCCCTCCTGCGCTCGAGTGGGGAGGGCCGGTTGTGGGGCAGCCAGCCCCAGTTCCGTCTCCGGATCGGGCCAGCCGACGACGACGCGACCGATGCCGCCGGCTACTTCGTGGGAGGTGCAGACGTGGCGGGTGTCGACGTAGTCGTAGACGCCCTCGATATCGAACGTTCGCTCGAAGGTGTCCCCCTCGAGTCTGAGCTGTGAGCTCGCCCAGGGATCGGCATCTTCGGGAATGCGCTGTGGCCCGTAGGTGTCCGGGTGATACGACGTCACGTCGTGTCTCCCATCGTCGTTGGCCCAGGTAACAGTGCCATCCACCGTGACGTGAACGATCGTGGGCATGAACTGTGGGTACGGCGACGACGTCACGCGAACCTCGACCGCGTCGGCCGGCGAGCCCAGCTCACCGGAGCCGTCGACGGGCTGGTTCGCGTCCGGGTTGGTACCGTCGCGGTCGCTCTCGAGCGTGCCGAGACAGCCGGAGACGGCGGTTGCGAGGCCAGCTCCGGTCAGTGTGAGCGTTCGACGGCGGGAAAGCGGTGACATGGTGGAAATCGTGGCTGTGCGGTTGTGGGCTGGTCTACTCGGGGTTATCGTCGTAGATCTCGGGGTTAGCTTCGCCTTCGACGTCAATCACGGCGAGGGCACCCTTGTGGACGACACGCGAGAGCGCGTGGTCGACGATCTTGATCGGGCCGGGCACGTGGAGTTCCATGTCCCCGGCGGCGACCGTACCAGGTGCGACTGGCGTCGTTTCGATGTTACGAGCCGGCTCCGAGAGCAGGTCACCGTCGCGGTACAACCGGCTCCAGACGTTGCCGATCGGGTGCCAGGCAGTGGTGAAGTTCGGTCCGCCGACGGCGTAGTAGACCCGAACGGTCTCGCCGACTTCGGCCGTGACGGGGCCGTGTGCGCCGCTCGGGGTGAAGCCGTAGGCCTCCCCGTTCAGCAGGACGTAGGTGGGATCTTCGTCCCTCGAGGACTCGGTATCCCAGTTGTGGTGGCCTTCCTCGCCGGGCTGGCCGTTCGTGTACAGCTCGTGTTGGCCGAAGTAGAACTCCCGGTCGACCTCCGGAAGCCCGTCTTTGGGTTCGACGAGGATCGCACCGAACATCCCGGCGCTGATGTGGTGATCCATGTTCGGCACCGCACAGTGGTAGATGTGGAGTCCGGCGTACTTGGTCTGGAAGCGTAGCCGTGCCGGATCGTCACCAGGGGCGATGGTCGTCGCTTCGGCCCCTCCACCCGGCCCGTACACCGCATGGAAGTCGATGTTGTGCATGTCGATGTTGTGCTCATCCGGCACCTCGAACGTGAGATCGATCGTGTCACCTTCACGGACGCGGTACATCGGCCCGGGGATCTGACCCTCGTAGGTCATGTAATCGAAGGTGACGCCGGGTTCGACTTCCGCAGTCGCCTCGATGCACTCGATCGTCAGGTCGTGTGTACGCGGTTCGTCCCAGTCGACCGGCCCCGGCACGTCCGTTGGATCGGCCGCGATGTGATCGACGTCGACCGCTTTGGCGTCGGGTAACGACTCCACAGTGTCGGTCGTCGACCCACCCTCGTCACCGCCGTTTCCGTTACCGTTACCGTTGCCGTTGCCGTTCGATTCCCCGCCGATGCACCCAGCAATCGCAACTGCACCAGTGACACCGAGTCCCTGCAGGAAGCGGCGTCTGTTTGTATTTCGGTGAGTCATTGTCCTCACTCTCGAGTACGCCACTACGAACGTTCAATAGTGAAGACGATTCCCGGCGAATGGAAATATGTCCGGAGGTGTTCGGACGGGGGTTTAAATAATTTGTACCACCTCGTTATACGGGTGTCCACCTAATAGGTTGCGTACGACATTCACCGACGAATTGTATGTACCGAACAGAAATGTTGCGCTCAACCACACAGTCGAGACACCGCGAGTATACCGTGGACAACCGTCGTCTCTGGTGGGACGTGACAGGCCGACTTCTGTGATGACTGCTTGAGACTGCACGAGTGACTCCCTGTTCAGTACCCACCCTCCCAACAACCCGTTCCAGCACGTGGTTCGGTGATTCGTATGAGATATATGACGTCTCTCGAGGTGTTCGCGCAGGGATGTCTCTGGTCACCCGAGCACGTCGGCTGTTTCCGATGGTGTGGTCTCACTCGAGTCAACTGTCTCACCAGAGATCGCAGCGTCTACATCGCTAGTCTCTGGTGCTCTGTTGACTTTTCGACGGAGTAGACAGTACATTCCTCTTTTCGATAGTTGCACGTCGTGCAATCGATTAACGCACAATAACTAAATGCCATATCAGGGTGTATCCCATATGGCCTCCGTCGCTCTCTTCGGAATCGGCAGCACAAATCTCCACGCTACTATCGGCACGCCAAACGGCGATTTTGTTACTGACGTCTCGACCGAACCGACGCAACCCCACCGACTCGAGACCCAGCTCCTCGAGCGACTCGAGGAGTTACAGTCGCACAGACCGCTCGATGCAGTTGCCATCTCCGCACCGGGGCTGGTGGACGCAGCGACGGGTCAGATCCGGAAGTTCGATACGCCCGCGGGCGACCTGATCGAACAGATCGATCTGCGGACGCCGATTCAGGACACCTTCGACCTGCCGGTCTTCCTCGAGAACGACTGCACGGCGTCTGCCCTCGGCGAGTGGTACTTCGGCCGGCGTGACGACCACGACTCGTTGATCCACCTCACGTTCGGGACGGGGATCGGCGGTGGGGTCGTCGACTGCGGTCATCCCCTCCGGGGCGAATCAGCCCAGGCCGGGGAGTTCGGGCTGCTGTCGGTGGCCCCCGATAGTGGCCTCTCGAGCACCGGGGTCACCGGTGCCTGGGAGGCGTTCTGTTCTGGCCGTGGCATTCCACAGTACGTTGCGCATCGACTCGAGGCCGATGATGCATGGTCGGCCGAGGACAGCGACTTCACGCGAACGGTGGCTATGGAGGAGGATCTCTCCGGGCCCGCGGTCTTCGAGGCGGCCCAGGCGGGCGACCCGTTCGCCCGGGCGTGTTTAGCGCAGGTTAGTCGCTACAACGCTGCCGGTGTCGGCGCGCTCTGTAACGCGTTCAATCCGGGACTGGTGACCCTCGGTGGCGGCGTCGCACTGAACAATCAGGAGTGGATCCTCGAGGGGATCGAGCGCCACCTCGAGGAGTTCTGTTTCGTCGACCGCCCGACGATTACGGTCTCGCCCCTCGGTGAAGAGATCGGGTTGTACGGGGCATTGGGGACGTATGTCGAGCAATCCGGGAATCGGTCAACTGTGGAGACGCCCACCTCCCCGTCCACGTCGCTCGATTAGCTCAGATTCGCAGAACCCCATTCGAAATCCGCAAGTAGCTCTATGAGTCCATGGTACGTTTGAACTAGGTGAGGTAGATCCGGAGAGACGAATTCGCTCGAGGGATGTGTTTTTAGTGGGTCTCATCGGTGAGAAGTGGGAGATTCGAGTTTGTGGGTGAGGGGAGTTCGTCTCAACGAGGGAGGGAAATTCGCTTCTCGAGAAGTTCATAATCGGTTTCCGTCTGTCGATTTTGGGTGGGTTGTACTGTCGTTAGTGTGAAGTGATGAAATTCGGTCTCTGGAGGGGACTCACAGTTGGGATTGGGCGCTATGAGGCTTCTACGGGGTGAATAGAGAGCACAGATCAGTAACACGATCGAATAATCAATGGGATGAGACGATTTTCATAATCGGTTGCAGTCTATCGGTTTCGATGGTGGGTGTGAGTCGCTGGTACTCGAGATGGGGGCTCTTTTTGTCGGTTTGAGGGAGTTCTTCTCAGGTTCGGTATCGTACTCGAGTGACTCTTGAGGAGGGTGGTGCAATCTCAGAATCATCGTCAGGTTGGGTGAGCGGGCTCGAGATGAGCTTTCAGTGATTTGGATACGCACGAGTATCCTGAAGTGGTTCTCGGATTGTGACCGTACTCGAGCGTTGCGTTCTCACGTTCTTCGTTCCTAGTTCAGCCTCATACACCTCACAGCGCTCTAATTGCGGGCTCTGAATCCGATTATGAGGTGACGAGTGCTCCTTAGGATTCTCCAGGATCACTCTCGAGCGACCGTGTAGGTTGATTTGAGGTATAGTGAATCGAGTCGACGAGAGAGACTTTGTGAGTTCGACGGTCTCACTAGTATTGATCTTTGAGCCACTCAGCTGGATAGATAGCGGTCAAACCGGGTGTGTCGATTCGGAACTGCTGAGGAGGGGTCGTTTCAGCATAGGTTTTGGTGACTCGAGGTGGGCCCTCGGGTGGGTTGTTGAGCGCAGAGAGCACTTTGTGTGCATCGGCCTGTTTCATAACGATCCAGATAGCCTCTTCTGGTTCGACGGAAGCCATCTTATCGAAATCGTCGGGGACAGCACGGTGGATGTCGTTGTTGATCCGTTCGACCTCTGCCGTGATGATGATCTCGCCATCGTCATCGACACCAGCGAGGTCGAGACGGTGATTCCCATCGATATCGTAGTAGGGGATGATTTCGGTGACGCTCGAGTCAGGATCGTCGACGTAGGTTGCCTCGAGGTACTGCCGGGTGACTTCGATGCCGAAGACGTGTTGGGAAGATTCCTCGAGATCGCCCGCACCGTGGCCATAATCGACGCCCTGTCGGTAGCTTTCGCCTATGACTGTCCGTCCCTCAGGTGAGACGGAATAGAGGCGGTGTGGGTGATCGGCATCGTGGCGAAGGGCGTCCGCCTCGAGGAGAGGCGTGATCTCCTCCGTGTTTATCCCGACGTACTCCTGGAGACGAATCATCGAATCGTGGAGTAAGTCGTACTCGAGTGGGTCATAGCGGAGTTGTTGGGCGTTGTAGACCGTTTGCAGGAAGAGGAGTTGGCGATCCGTCCAGGGAGATTCCTCTCGTTCTTCAGGCGTGAGTTTGAGGGAGATCTCACAGACGGGGATGTCAGCAGGGTCGACGTCCTCGATGGCGTGACAACAGGCGATTGCGCGTTTCATGCCCTCGATGGCTGGGTCATAGCGATTCTGGCAGATTCGACAGCAAAGGGCATTGATTGCCTCGTTGTACTGGACGCACTCAGGCAGACGCTTCGTGTGAGGTAACAATGAGTCAACGCGAAGCTCTTCGGAGTGGGTCTCATCGCTGGCTGACCCATCGGTGGACTCGGCGAGAATCGGGTTTGATTCGTACGCCAGGCCTGCGTTGTTCCACGTCTCGATGGACATCAGGTCGAACGCAGCCACGAACGACTGGTACTCCTCGTCTCTAAGAGGTTGTTCGCTCACTGGATGGCCGGCTGGTGGGGTAAGTGAGCGCCCGAGGAATGGGCGTGGTGCGGGGGCTCCGAATGTAGCGGCTGGGCGGATGAGCCACTCACCGTGACGCATTGCTGAGAGCCGTCGTGCCACCTTGGCTGGTGGGACGTCGTCGGTTGCCAGCGCCTTTGGGAGATCTTCTTCGATGCTCACGTTTCCAACGATGAACGTGCCGATCTCGTTGAGTGCCTCTTCGTACGTTTGGTTCGATGGATCGGCCGAGCGGAGCTGGCCGGGGAATTGCACCCCCAGCATGATCGATAAGCCGAACGAACGCCCCTGTGACAACAGCGTATCGACTAACTGTGTCGTCGCGACATCTCTCGCTTCCTCGAGATACAGGTTGACCCGTGGTGGCTCTCGATTTTCGTCAGCGTCTTCAGCGCGCGCTTTGAGCGCACTCCAGAGATTCGAGAGTAAGACGAGCGTGAGCGCCCGTTTGACTCGCTCTTCCATCCCGCCGAAATCGAAAACGACGACAACGTCTTCGTTGATTATCTCTGTGAAATCGAAATACGGCTCGCGATCCTCGTCGATTGGGGCGACATCATCGAGAGTGTGGCCACCTCGAGTCCTCTGTGATTCAGAGAGCGCTCGAGCATGAATGTGGTCTCGAGATTTGGGTTCGGCTGTGTTCTCGAGGTCTCGAGTGTCCGATTCGGCTGTATGCCCGTGTTGGTCGTTTGTGTGCTCACGGTCTCGAGCGTCTGATTCGGCTGTGGATTCTCCATCTGTTTCTGGAACGTAGACGTGATCGAACAGTGGGGCGAGGCGATCATCCGTCGCGATAGTTTCGACTCGAGCCACAGCCCCACCGAGAATCATATTGAAGACGTCCCGATCACGCTCGAGTAAGCCTGCAAAATACGCAGTGAGGCGCTCATCGGAGGTCGATGGTGGCGTCCGGTCACTCAGTGTCTGTTGCAGTGCATCGTAGAGGTCTTTGTGCGAAACCGTCTCCGAGCCATGGATCGGATCGAACAGTGCCCGGAGGTGATTGCGGATCGCCTTTGTCGACTCCGTTGCGCCATAGTACTGCTCTTCACCCATCAACCCCGCAAGGATCTCTTCGTAATGGCCAGCAATGCGTGACCGAGCCTCCTCGCGTGAGAGCCCTGCCTCGAGTAGCGGCCTGATTGTGAAAATCGAGAGCGCAGGCAGCGTCTTGGTCAGATCGAAGTGCAGGACGTCGTTGAGGTCGCCACGAGCCGCGTAGTGGGCCTGGAGCAATTCGGTGGCTGTGCCACCGCCTTTGTAATCGAACAGGATCTCCGGGCCTGCTGTGGCCTCGATATTCGAAAGGAGTGCGGTGGTCGTGAGCACCGACTTCCCGGAACCAGTGTCCCCGATGACGAACAGATGACGATCCTGGAGAGCGGGTGGCAAGACGAAGGGCTGAGAGTGAGGTTGTCGATCATCAGTCAGTGGGAGACACAGTGCTTGTCCAGCCCCCGAATATCGTGTAAGTACCTGGGGTGATGGGAGTGGAAGCCCCGTCCGCTCTGAGTGGCGTGCCTCGAGTGCCCGTTGACCATGTGCGGTCAATCCGACTCCATCGAGAAGGCAGACTGCAGGGAGTTCCTCGACGGACATCACCAGCCCAGCACTCTCGTATGCCTTCCACGGCGGTCGATTCCTGAGCGCGTCGTAGGTCGGCTCATCACACACCCGGTCTCTGAGTTTCTCGAAGAGGTGGCTCCCGGGCGGGAGAGATTGGTTGTGGAGATCCTCATCGGTGACGACGTGACCGCGAATCTCGTGAAATGGGCCACTCAGGTGATCAAACGCCCCTGAGAGCTGGTGTGCTGCCTCGTTTGCCCGCTGTGGATTCGCCCTCGAGAGCGCAACCGCTCGGATCGATACCTGAAATGGGTGTCTGTGATCTCGACGCGTGAGTGACTCGAGGCGATCTCTGTAGGCCGGTGTGGGTTCGATCGCATCGGGATCTGTGGGCTCCGAGCCGGAAAACATGAAATCGGCGATCTTGTCCCCTGTCGTAACGATTCCGCCCTCGAGTACGATCTGATAGGAATCAGCTGCTGCCTGGAGGGAGCCTGCTGGGCGACACACCACCTGGTAGATGAGGGGGACGTCTCCCTCACACATCGTCTCGATGAGCGTCGCCAGTGGAACGCGATGTGACTCATGAGTGTGTTGTTCAGGGTGGGTTGTTGTTTGGGGAAGCACCGCTTCGAACGCTCTCAGTGAGGTGAGCCAATCACGGGCTAAGTGGGCATGTCCACGGTATTCCACCCCTGCAACGTACGGTGGTTCTCCTTCACCTCGGTTTGGTTGTGGATTTGTGTGGGGAGTAGAACCTGCACTGCCACTCGAGGTCGAATATGGACGTGAACGCGTGTTGGAACTCGAGTCTATATCTTGATGTATTGATTGTGAGTTCGTACTCGAGCGATCCGGGACTGTATCCAGGGTGTCTACAATACACTGTGGATGCCACTGCACCTGGGTGAGTTCATACGAGTTCGGGATACAGGTTCGACAAATCGTCTCGAGTTCCTCGAGAAACGCCTCATCGGTCGTGCCAACCAGATAGCGAATACTCGTATCCGATTTCCCATCGGCAACGAGCAGCCACTCAACGAGTGGCACGTTAGCCTTCCCTCGAAGCGTATTCCAGAGCCCACTCGTCGTCGCCGCTTCCAGGCGACTGTAGAGTGACTCCATTGCCTGGGTGAGTGCAACCAGGTTGAGCCCCTTCGTCGATGGCCGGATCTCGAGATACGTCCGTGTCTCGGGTTCGTCGAGTTCGGACGCAAAGGTAGAAGGTGAGTCAACGGTATCCCCTGTTTCACTTCTGGGCTTCGTTTCTTGTGTACTCGAGGTTTCTACGGGATTCGATTCGGCACGTGACTCAGATTCTGAAAGCGTGTCCTCATCTGCATCTCCATCCGTAGAGGAAGAAGTCGATTCAACAGCTGGTGGCGTGGTGTGTTTTTCTGTCGCCATTGACTTGATTGGCTACGGAGACTCACAGAGACTGCATCACCACTCAGGAGATGGAGACCGCCTCACTCGAGGAACTCCAATATGCCGTAACTAGAGTGCTTCGTAATAAGTGTCTATTCGATTCCACTGAACTGTCTCAACGACCGACAGACACTCTGTTGGTATGGCTTTGTGAGTGTGTAAAAGATATTATATTTGATGGTTATACAGAATCGAGGAGAATATCTGACCCGTTAGGGTCAGGATGAAACCGACAACACCTCCACAGTCCACCTAGATCACCAAGACACGCAGGGTCAACAACCTCGACCTCAAGGATCGGGGTATCCGCCTCGACCGCTGATGAATTGTCCCTGTAGCACTGCTTAGTCTTGACTGCGATACGGAAGCGTCGTCACATCGAACGCATCGTAGTGCCGGTCGTACGTGAGGATGTGATCAACCTCCAACGCGTCCATGTGTGCCGCGACGGTCAACAACCCCGACCTCAAGGGTCGGGGCTTGTCAGTGAACTCCCGCTCTGCCGCTAGACAGCGGAGGCGTTGAA
>JBKKHJ010000011.1:0-3174 GCA_046614605.1 Natrialbaceae archaeon A-CW3
TACGATGCGATCGATAACCGTGTGTGCGTGTAGTCCAGTTTGCGTCTGGACCCGTTCGCGGGTCCAGTGCAGTTCCAGATCCAGTTATTCAGTGATGAATGTGTGGCTTGGTCTGTTAGTGCTCGCGGGCTCAACACCTCGTTGCCTCGGTGCGTACACCCCGAGTCTATCGAACTCGTCTTCTACGAGTGACCTCGGTGGTATCTCTTTTTCAAGTGGGTTTCGAGCTTAGATGCGTTCAGCTCTTACCCCGTGGTGCGTCGCTGCCCGGCACGTGCTCTTTCGAACAACCGGTACACGAGTGGCACCCATTCGTAGTTCCTCTCGTACTATACGAACGTTCTCGTCAGATACCTCAACACCCCCAATAGATAGCAGCCGACCTGTCTCACGACGGTCTAAACCCAGCTCACGACCTCCTTTAATAGGCGAACAACCTCACCCTTGCCCGCTTCTGCACGGGCAGGATGGAGGGAACCGACATCGAGGTAGCAAGCCACCCGGTCGATATGTGCTCTTGCGGGTGACGACTCTGTTATCCCTAAGGTAGCTTTTCTGTCAGCAATTGCCCGCATTGGGCAGGCTAATTGGTTCGCTAGACCACGCTTTCGCGTCAGCGTCGATTGTTGTGCTCGACACTGTCAGGCTTCCGTATGCTCTTGCGCTCTTACTCGGGTCTCCGACCCGAGTGAGGAAACCTTGGGGCGCGCTCGATATCTTTTCAAGCGCGTACCGCCCCAGTCAAACTGCCCGGCTACCAGTGTCCTCCGCCAGGAGTGAGAGTCGCAGTCACCATCGGGTAGTATTTCAGTGTTGCCTCGGTGGCCCGCTAGCGCGGGTACCTGTGTAGTGGCTCCTACCTATGCTGCACAATGGCGACCACGTCTCAGTGACAGCCTGCAGTAAAGCTCTATAGGGTCTTCGCTTCCCCTTGGGGGTCTCCAGACTCCGCACTGGAATGTACAGTTCACCGGGCCCAACGTTGGGACAGTGGCGCTCTCGTTGATCCATTCATGCAAGCCGCTACTAAAGCGGCAAGGTACTACGCTACCTTAAGAGGGTCATAGTTACCCCCGCCGTTAACAGGTCCTTCGTCCCCTTGTACGGGGTGTTCAGATACCTGCACTGGGCAGGATTCAGTGACCGTACGAGTCCTTACGGATTTGCGGTCACCTATGTTGTTACTAGACAGTCGGAGCGCCCGAGTCACTGCGACCTGCCTCTTTCCGAGGCAGGCATCCCTTATTGCGAACGTACGGGACTAACTTGCCGAATTCCCTAACGTCGGTTATTCCCGACAGACCTTGGCTTTCGCCGCCATGAGTACCTGTGTCGGATCTCGGTACGGACAGTGTGCTCGTCTTTTCACGGGCTCCAGGTTGACCTCACTTGCGCTATCCCGCCATTCATCCGCTTCTTGCCATTACGGCTTCCACGAACTTCGACGGTTCGACCGGGCGAAAGCCCGGCTGAGGTGGCCCCAAAGCGTCGACTTCTATTGCACACTGGCACAGGAATATTAACCTGTTTCCCTTTTGTCAGCTTCGAATTGCGGGCTGACTTAGGACCGGCTAACCCTCAGCTGATTAGCATTGCTGAGGAACCCTTACTCGTTCGGCCGTCGGGGTTCTCACCCGACTAACGCTGCTACTATGACCAGGATTTTCGTGACTGCACGGTCCACACGACCTCTCGGCCGTGCTTCCGCCCGAACAGACTGCCAACCTACGGGGTCACTCCGTGAAGAGTGCCGCCGGGTCTCGGTGATGGACTTGAGCCCCGATCATTTTCAGCGCCGCAAACCTCGGCCGGTAAGCTGTTACGCTTTTCTTAGAGGGTAGCTGCTTCTAAGCTCACCTCCCGGCTGTCTAGGGCTTGCGACCACTTTCAATCGCACTTAGTCCATACTTGGGGACCTTAACCCAGCTCTGGGTTGTCTCCCTCACGGTACACAGGCTTACCCCGCGCACCGGACTCCCCACGTCGACGGCGTCTGTAAGTTCGGAGTTGGACAGGGGGGCGAACTCCTCTCGGAGTCCGGTCCCCCAATCCGTCGCTCTACCTCACAGACTACCTCGGTGGAGGTCATGCTTCGACATGTTTCGGTTGGAACCAGCTGTTTCCGAATTCGATGGGCCTTTCACCCCTAGACGTAGGTCACGCGAGGGTATTGTAGGACACCAACGCTATCGGGCCTCCACGTGGCTTTCGCCACGCTTCACCCTGCCCACGCCTAGATCATCCGGTTTCGGGTTGTGCCCGCTTGACTCCCCGCGCTTGAACACGGTGGCCCTCACACAAAGTGCTGCGGCCGTATCGGTTTCCCTATGCCTCCCCCGATGAACGGGTTAGACTCGTCAAACAGGCACACTCCCTGGTTCGTTTTTCAAAACGTACGACGGAACATCGGCTCCCCACGGTTCCTACTGCAGGTTTGCACCTGGCTCGTTACCCGTGGGGCCTTGTATGCCCCGTCGTTCTATCGCCAACTGATTTCACGCCCTATTGCACCTCCCTTTTTGGGGTGCTTTTCAGCATTCGCTCACGCTACTAGTTTCGCTATCGGTCTCGAGGAGTGTTTAGTCTTCGCGGTCAATGCCCGCGATCTTCACGAGGGATATCCAACCCCCGATACTCTGGAGCTGACGCACGGAGTACTGGTCGACGATACGGGACTGTCACCCTGTGTCGTACCCTGTTCCAAGGGATTTCGCGTCGATTGTCGTCCGCTGAGAGTCAGTCCGAACACCACATTGCCCTAAGGCTTCGGTTTGGACTGTGTCGGGTTCACTCGCCGTTACTAACGACATCGCGTTGCTTTCTTTTCCTGTCGATACTAAGATGTTTCAGTTCTCGACGTTCCCTATTGCGCAAAGCAATTGCAAAGAGGATTCCTATTCGGAGATCCCAAGTTCTTCCCCTCCGTGCGGGTCCCTTGGGCTTATCGCAGCTTGGCACGTCCGTCTTCGGCTCTCGAGCCGAGCGATCCACCAGCTGGCACAGTAGCCACGTTCTTCGGATCTGGAATAGTGTTACACGATGTAACATGTGACCCGGGAACGGGTCCAGTGGACGCCTGGACTACACGTACACACGGTCTCATCTGCACGCCGGTAGACGGCCGGCCTGCATCGACCCTTCCCACCCGCACTTGCGCGGGGTGGTGCATCGGTT
>JBKKHJ010000012.1:0-2378 GCA_046614605.1 Natrialbaceae archaeon A-CW3
TAAACCTGCAAACACCCAATTCAACCGCGGCGGCGCGGTGGGAAGCCCACGACGTTAGTCGTGGGAGGATGTCACTCACCACAATTATCAGAGTTGACGATTTTATTACGGGAAGATGAATCAAACCAAACGATTTTCATCTATAGGAACCTATTTTGTCCATGACAGAACCTATTCGGGTTCTTCATATCGACGATGAACCCGATTTTGCCAGGTTAGTCGCGACGAATCTCGAGCGCGAGGACAAGAAGCTCAGTGTCCATGCGGCCACCTCGGTTGAAGAAGGCCTCGACCAGGTCGACGATCGAACGGATTGTGTCGTCAGTGATTACCAACTGGGCGATGGAACGGGGCTCGAAGTCCTCGAAGCCGTCCGCGAGGAGACCCCCGGTCTGCCAGTCATCCTGTTTACCGATACCGGGAGCGAGGAGGTCGCGAGTCGCGCCATTAGTGCGGGAATTACGGATTACCTCATCAAGGGCATCGTCGCAGAACAGTACGAGTTACTCGCGACCAAAATCGTCACCACCGTGGAACAGCGTCGGGCAGCCCAACGTGCTGCGCAAGTCGAACGACATCTCCACGAACTGAGCGAGCAAGCGAGCGACGTTTTGTTCATATTCGCTGGCGATTTGAGTGGCGTTTTGTTCATGAATTCGGCGTACGAAACGGTCTTCGAACAATCGGTGGACATGGTCAGACACGACCCAACAGCGTTCGTCCAGGCGGTTCATCCGCACGACCGTGAACGGGTTTCGATGGCGATGGAACGAGCCACGGGTGGCAAATTAGTCACCATCGATTATCGTATCGATACCGACGGTGCAGATGAAAAGTGGGTGGAAACACATGCCAAGCCGATCATCGAAGATGGTGACGTGACGAGGATCGTTGGGTATACTCGAGACATCTCGCGACGGAAAGACCACACGCAGGAATTAGAGCGGAAAAACGACCAGCTCGATCGATTTGCATCTGTCGTCGCTCACGATCTTCGGAATCCGTGGAACGTCGCCGACGGCTATCTAGAGATCGCCCAATCCAGAGATGACAGCCAGGAACTGGAGGAAGTGTCGGATGCCCTGGCGAGAATGGAACAGATCATTTCGAACGTACTGGAGTTGGCCAGATCTGGAGCGAAGATCGACGAGGTGGAACCGGTTTCGCTGCCCGAGCTAACCGAGGCGTGCTGGAACTCCGTTGTCCAATCCGAGGCGAGCCTCGATATCGAGACGAATAGCACGATTCAGGCGGACGCGACCAGGCCAGCGCAGGTGTTTGAGAACCTGTTTCGAAACGCCATCGAACATAGCGACTCGGACGTCACGATCACGGTCGGTCGCCTCGAAGCGGAGGCTGGCTTTTTTGTCGAAGACGATGGCCCAGGGATTCCGCCAACCGAACGCCTGGCTGTGCTCGAGAGAGGGACGTCATACTCTGACACCGGGACAGGGTTCGGACTGGCGATCGTTCAGGAAATCGTCGAAGCGCATGGATGGACGTTGCAAATCACGACCGGAACCGAGGGTGGGGCCAGATTCGAGATCAGCGGTGTGGAATTCGATAAGTAGGTGGGTTGTATTCGACACGCTATTACTACCACATCCAGAGAGAGCGCAGCAGAGCCAGTGAACGAACTGAGCCCTCATCTCGAGCGTTGCGTGAAAGTGTCCCGAAACGTCTCGGCGTCGTTCATCAGCGGTTGAGGCGGATACCCCGAGGCTTGACCTCGGGGAGGAAGCCGACACTTGGGGGAGACAACCACGCCTCACAGGACGGGCAACTCCCCCACGATGACAAACACTGATAATTAAATAGTTATGTGCTATCTAATGAAGTATGGCGGAGGTGGTCAGGAACATCCAAGTCAAACTCACCATCCCCGAGTCACGACACTCGGATGTTGACCAGACGTTCGAGGAGTTCCGCCAAGTCGCCCAACACGTCACAGACCACGGATGGAGCGACGACCCAGACCACCTCATCAAAGCCAAAAACAAACTCCACAAAGCCACGTACACCGAAGTCCGCGAGCAGACCAATCTCCAAGCCAGCCTCGTTCAATCCGCGAGAAACCTCGCCGCCGACGCCTTGTCGAACTGCAAGGACTTGCTCGAGGACGATACGAACACGAGCAAACCAGAGTTCCGAGGCACCGTCATCGTGTACAATGGGCGCACCATCACGTACAACGATAACCATGTGACACTCGCCACAATTGGCAACCGCGTGACCGCCGAGTACGTCTTGCCACACGACGACGAAGGGACGCCGTTCGAGGACTACTGGAACGAGGACAAATGGGAGAAGAAAGAGGCCACGCTCCACAAGCGTGACGGAGAATACTATCTCCACGTTGCCGTCGAGAAAGACGTTGA
>JBKKHJ010000013.1:0-1137 GCA_046614605.1 Natrialbaceae archaeon A-CW3
TGGAACTGCACTGGACCCGCGAACGGGTCCAGACGCAAACTGGACTACACGCACACACGGTTATCGATCGCATCGTACCACCGATTACAGGTATCACACAGCCATCGGCTGTGTGTGGACGGTTCGAGTCCGTCGATCGGCGTTACGGCGGCCACAGCGACGAGGTTTCCACCCGTACCCATCCCGAACACGGTAGTTAAGCTCGTCTGCGTTCCGGCACATACTGGCGTGGGAGACCCGCTGGGAAGCCCGGTTCGCCGCCACCACTCATACAACATTTCAACCCCACTGAGCCGCTGCGCTCGGTGGGGTTGTTTGCGTATATACAGGCGCCCCTGCGTCGTACCGCTACGCTTAAACGAACGCAGGGGCTACATTCTAGCGCGCCAAGGTGGCAGAGTCCGGCCGAACGCAGCTGCCTGCAGAGCAGCCCACCGCCGGTTCAAATCCGGCCCTTGGCTCTAGCACGATACCCTAAAGCCCAAGACGACCTTTTCTTGGGCCTACCCGCATTTCCACAGCCACATCTATAGATACTGATAGAAACAACCCGTGGCCGATAGGAGGCACTCGTCGGGACTCCAGTAGGGGCTTTGCTCATATCTCGCGGTCACTCGTCTGGAACGAGATCTCACGAGAGAAGTTCTCCTCAACCTCCTCGAAGATACTGCTCCACCGACCGGGCATATCGTCGGTGTCGTACACGCCGTCGCTCGCTAGCTCCAAGAACCGGGCGGCTTCGTCGTCGGTGAGGTTCTGAAGATTCAACTCCTCTACTACCCGTTTTCGCGCTCGTTCAGTACTCATGGGTCGGTCGCGTCGGATCGCGCCGTAGAAATGGAACCAGAACATGAGACTGCCTTCGAATGGAACGGCTGGCCGCTGGTCTGGATTGTGCCGGTCGAGGATCCGTGGGAGTACCGGTACTGCTGAGAGAGCGCTGAGGAACGACCGTCGAAACATGCCGTCGACAAAGTGACTCCCTTCCTAAAATCTACCTCCACCTCGGGTACGTGTCTATGTACGTACTCACGTACATACGTGGGTACATGAGAGGGTGGCGTAACTGCTACGAAATTCTGAATTGTTAAGTAGTGAACAGCAGTAAATAGCAGTAATGACAAAGGTGTACTCCAT
>JBKKHJ010000014.1:0-824 GCA_046614605.1 Natrialbaceae archaeon A-CW3
TCGGCCTTGTACTCGACCTGTCGCTGAATTTCGCGGAACGCCCACTGCTGGAACTTCGAAGCGTTCGAGATGCGCGTCCAAATCCACGTTAACCGCTCAAACGCGATATGCGTGCAGTCGTTCTCGATGGCTTCTCGAACGATACCGTTCGACACATCGTGTAAGCGGTGACGACTCCACTCAGCAAACCTGTCACCGATTGACTGGATGGTGAGGTGTGCCGAGCGTGTGCCTGTTTGTTGCAGGTTTCCACGGTGACGTTCGTACTCGTCTCGCTTGTGGTTGAGTTCGTCCGCGTTGCCGAGGAACGCTCCTGTGCTGGTAACGGCGAGGTAGCCGTCCACGTTCAAATCGACACCGAGAACCACTCCGTTCTCGGTCTTCTCGTCGGTAGAAACAGTGTCAACGTCTTTCTCGACGGCAACGTGGAGGTAGTAGTCTCCGTTGCGCTTGTGGAGCGTGGCCTCTTTCTTCTCCCACTTGTCCTCGTTCCAGTACTCCTCGAACGGTGTTCCCTCGTCGTGGTATGGGAAGACGTACTCGGCTTTCACGCGACCTTCCACGGTGGAGAGTGTCACGTGGTCGTCGTTGTACGTGATGGTGCGCCTGTTGTACACGATGACAGTACCCCGGAACTCTGGTTTGCTCGTGTTCGTATCGTCTTCGAGCAAGTCGCGGCAGTTCGACAAGGCGTCGGCGGCGAGGTTTCTCGCGGATTGGACGAGGCTGGCTTGGAGATCGGTTTGCTCGCGGACGTCGGTGTACGTGGCTTTGTGGAGTTTGTTTTTGGCTTTGACGAGGTGGGCTGGGTCGTCGCTCCAGCC
>JBKKHJ010000001.1:0-1400360 GCA_046614605.1 Natrialbaceae archaeon A-CW3
TTGGAGTTGGAAGACGAGTGTCTTCGTGAGCGACTTTTCCATACCCTAATCGACGGACTTGGGTGTTGTAAATGTATGGATTAGCGTTGACAGGTGAGGCGTTGTCGGCATTCACCCTCGGGGTCAAGCCCCGAGGCACTCTGCCTTGACCGCCTGTAGAAACTCGAGGATTGGACGGTCGATAGGGGCAGGGCTGCTCCCATCGCCTGGTGGCGACACCATCCCTGGTTCTACCCGTGGATCTGTTCGCCGTTGGCGCCGGCACGTTGCTGGCGGGCACGTTCGTATCGCTCACGTTCTTCCCGCGCAGTCGCCCAGTCGGCGAGGTCGCTGTAGACGCCGTCGATGGTTCGCTCGTCACTCGTCTCCGCCACGTCGACGGCGTCCACCGCAGCAGGTGTCGGGGCATCGTACGTGTCCTCGTAGTCGGTAATTCGCGTCGTCAGCTCGCGGACGCGTACCTGGAGTTCTTCGACAGAGTGGTCTGCTGCGAGCTGGTTGATGCGTCGCCACTCGAAGTATGCGTCGTTGCGCTCGTGGGTGGCCGGATGACCGTCATGGCGTGTGACGATGCCGAGGTTCGCAAACCAGCTAAGGTACTTTCGGGCGGTCTTCGGATCACACGCAGCCCGCTCGGCGATAGTGTTCGCCGTCGCTGGTTCCCGGGTCTGGAGGATGGTTCCGTAGATACGCTGTTCGACGTCGTCCCCGCTAAACGGATCATCGAAAGAGGGGGGATCGTCCGTAGACGCTGTGTCGTCCATACGTATTCTTGCAGAGTTGCGGATATAGTTCTTACTTTGGGGAATAGTTTCCTGGATAAAGGAGTGCACTGGGTATTTGCTCGTTGGCTTCGAGAAGGCACTATGGTTATATAAATATTCTAACTAATTTGGGACTGGTACCGTTACAACGTCGACTGATGGGTACACTCGGATGGCTGCAATCGATCTGGTTGAGAACGTTACTACCCGATCTCGGTATCATACGGGCGAACATGTTCGAAACACTCCCCAATTCGCGGTAATCAGCGAGAAAGTCAACCGTACCCCATTCGTACGACCACGTAAGAACACCCATGATGACAGATCTCAGCCGACGAAAACTCCTCCACATTTCGGGCGGCGTACTGGCAGTGTCACTCGTTGCTGGCTGTCTCGGCGACGACGACGAAGACGCCTCGCCCGCGGAGCCAATCGCGCTGACCGGCGGCCACGAGTGTGCCGTCTGTGGCATGGTCATCGAGGATCACTATGGCCCCGCCGGGCAGGTATTCTACGAGGACGATGACGACGAGCCAGTCGCGTTCGACAGCCTCACCGAACTCATCGTCCACCACGACGAACAACGCCAGCGTGGCATCGACGCTCGCGGTGTGTTCGTCACCGATTACTCGAGCGTCGACTACGACCTCCAGGAACAGGACGGCACGCCGTACATTTCGACCCACGCCGAACGGGAGGCGTTCGCGGACGCGACGGAACTGTTTTATCTCGTCGACAGCGCGGTACAGGGCGCGATGGGGCCCGATCACGTCCCGTTTTCCAGCCGCGAGGATGCTGAGTCCCTGCAGGCGGATCACGACGGCGAAATCCGCGAGTGGGACGACCTGATCGGCGACTGACTGGGTATTTCGGTCAGCGCACGCCGACGTCGAGTAGCCCGTCCTGCGTTCCAACGTCGATAGTGCCGTTCCGTCGGACGACGATACCGACTCCGAGGAGGGTGATCCTGAGAACGGCGTCGGTAGCCGATCCGCCGTCGCTCACGGCCGGCTTATCGACGTCGAACGTGATCGACTCGAGCGTCGGTGAGCCGGCGATGATCGAGTCGACTGCATCCGATGGGACGCCCCTGATCGTTCCCTCGACGGCGAACGCGATCGCCCCGGGTGAACCGGCACTCGAGTCAGGAGTGTCGGTCGATTGTTCGTTGGTCGCTTCGTTGGTCGCTTCGTTCGTTGTTTCGTTCGTCAGCGAGAGGACGTCGACCCCGGGCGTTTCGACGCCGACGTCCAGAGATTCGAGTCGGAGCGACGCTTCGGATTGCAGATCGGTCTCGATAGTTCGTGTCTCGTCGACGGTAATATCGATCTGTGCCGGCTTCAGTGACGCCCCCTCGAAGGCTTCGAGTAGTTCCGGCGTCATCGTGATCACCCCTTCGGCTGTCACGTCGAGTCGATCCGGCGGTCGAGCCTCGATGGCTTCGCTGGTTACCCGGATGTTCCGATTTGCGTCAATATCGACTGTGATACTCATGGTCTCGTAGCACACCTACGGCTATTCGTGATAACATTACCCAGGGCTGAAATACCGTAGTGCTGCACACAGACAGGTTCGATTCGGAGACTGACGTCTGGCTATCGAGTCGTCCAACCGTCCTCGTTCGAGTGGTGCTCGAGTGTGTACGTGCTATCGGTTGCTGCCGATCGTCGTCGCCTTTCAGTACCGAACGCGATCGCCGCTCGATCTGACTTATAGTATCCACTGCAAGTCATTGCACACCTGATCGCCAGACGTATCGGCGATCAGTGTGTGAACCGTTTCAGTTGTTACTATAGTTGAGTCGACGGTACGCCCGAAGGAGTAGCGATGCGACCGTGCCGATGCCTGGAACTTTCGAGGAGAGTGCGGCGGCCCCGAGCAACAGCAGTCCGCTGAGTCGTCGCCCCTTTACGAACTCCATTGCCGCGTCGATCACCGTCGTCACCGTACTCGCATTTTTCAGCATGTCCGTCTGGTTGCGCGTTGTTGCCATTGGTATCGAGTCGGTTGAGGATCCCCTCGAGAGATGGGCTTGCGCGTGCAGGGTATTTCGACTGCGTTACACACAAACGTCGGCGTCACTCGAGACGATCTCCGTCCAAACAGCGTGCCGGGCCGAAGAGCGTAGCTTTAACGCGCTCGCCCGGCAAGCGAGCGTATGTCGAATCCGTTTGGAATCGTTTCCAGCGAGGCCATCCTCGAGGGCCGGGCCACCGACGCCTACTTCGAGCGCACCAGGACGACACTCGAGCACGCCGGTCGAAACCCTCACGTCGTCGCCGAGGTGACGGCCGATCAGTTCCCGACCGGGTCGTTCGAGGTGTTCGCGGGCGTCCACGACGTCGCGCGGTTGTTCGAGGGGCGCCCCGTCGACGTCGACGCCCTCCCGGAGGGGCAGCTGTTCGACGGCGGGCCAGTGATGCGCATCGAAGGAAACTACCTCGACTTCGCCGAACTCGAGACCTCGCTGCTCGGCTTCTGCTCTCAGCCCAGCGGCTTCGCGACGGGTGCGCTCGAGGCTCGCCTCGCCGCGCCCGACTCGCTCGTCCTCTCCTTCGGCGCTCGCCACGTCCACCCAGCGATCACGGCGACCGTCGAGCGCGCGGCCCTGCTGGCGGGGCTCGACGGCTTCTCCCACGTCGCCGCGGGCGAGGTGCTCGACAGGGAACCCGGTGGAACGATGCCCCACGCACTCCTGCTCGCCTACGGCGAGGGGAACCAGGACGACGCATGGCTGGCGTTCGACGACGCCGTTCCAGAGGACGTCCCGCGGATCGCACTGGTCGATACGTTCTGGGACGAGAGTTCGGAGGCGGTGCTGGCGGCGGAGACGCTCGGTGATCGCCTCGACGGCGTCCGCATCGATACGACGGGCTCGAGACGTGGGGACTTCCGGCACATCGTCCGCGAAGTGCGCTGGGAGCTCGACGCTCGAGGCTACGAGGACGTCGACATCTTCTGCAGTGGTGGGCTCTCCCCCGCCTCGATCCGGGAGCTACGGGACGTCGCCGACGGGTTCGGCGTCGGCAGCCACATCACGGGCGCCGACAGCGTCGACTTCAGTCTCGACCTCGTCGAAATCGAGGGGGACTCGATCTCGAAACGCGGGAAGCTCTCCGGCGATAAGCAAGTGTATCGGACTCCCGACGGCGGGCACCACGTCCGGCTGGCCGATCAGCCCGCGCCCGAAGCGGGGACGACGCTGCTCGAGCCACTGGTGCGTGACGGGGAGGTCGTCCGGGAACCGGATCTCGCGACGGCGACGGATCGATGCCTCGAGGACGCCGCTATCGTTGGATTCGGTCGCGAGTAGATGGGGTTCGGCGGGAGACCTACAGCTCTTCGATACTGCCGTCGCTCTGTCGCTCACGGAAGACCTGGCCCTCGAAGAGGGTGACGATGACGTCGTCATCTTGCCAGGCCGTTGGCGGAAGCCCTGCCTTCCGGCAGGTGCGATCGAGGTACTCCCGCTCGCTCCAGCCGTTTTCGACCGGTACCGTCGGGTACAGCCACCCGGTCTTCCCGCCACCGTCGATGGCGACACCGTGCGTGCCGAGCTCGAGGTCGCTGACGGGGTCGTCGGTGAGAAGTACGTTTCTGACGGTACAGACGGAGACGGTAAGATTCGAGAGTTCTGAGGGGGTTACCTCCGAGCCACAGGAATCGGCACTGGCGGCTTCGATTGCCGCGTCGACGATAACGTGACCGAGCTGTTCACCGGAACGATACCCACCCGCACAGCCACGGAGACTACCGCGCCCGCGCGTCGACTCGAGGCGAACGAACGCGCCGGTGCGCTCGTAGAACGTCTCGCGCATACTGCCTGGGTGTTCTCGTTGGCCGTGACGGACGAAAGATTCGACGGACTCACGCGCGAGTTCGACCGCACGCGCCCCGTCTTCGTAAGAGAGGTCTGCACCCTGTCGCTGGGACATACACACGAACAACGTCGTTGTTCCCCTAAAACGCTTCCATTCGTGTGGGTGGATGTACACGATCGTGAGTAATCGATCCATAATCGGCTGACTTCGTGGGGATCGACGCGGGTATACGGCGCATAACCCGCTCGAGACGGAGCACAATTGAAACAGTATGTTCCCTTTAGCTAACCCGATCCTCGAGGCGGTAGTCCTCGATTGACTGCGTCGCTTCGAGCGCGCCACCGGAAGAAATCGAGTGTTACTCCAGCCGAGTCAGACGGCTTCGACGCCAGTGTGGCCGGTGCGCACCTGACAGGCGTCGTCGACGGGGATGACGAAAATCTTCCCGTCGCCGGGTTCGCCCGTGTTCGCCGCCTCGCGAATCGCCGCGACGACGTCGTCGACCGGGACGTCGGCGACTGCGCACTCGATTTTGACCTTCTGGTGGAGGTCGACGGCGTACTCCTCGCCGCGCCACTGGCCCATCTTCGCGGGCTGGGAGCCGCGGCCGGAGACGTTCGTCACCGTCAGCGACGGCGCGCCGACGCTGGCGAGCGCCTTCTTCACCGCATTGAGGCGATACGGGCGGACGATGGCCGTCACCATCGATATCTCGCTCGTCGCGGCGGTGCCGCCGTCGGCCCGCACCGCGCCCCCGTCGGTCGCGAGTTCCGGCCGACCGAACTCGGGGTAGGTGTCGACGCCGTGTTCGCTCACGTCGAGGCCGTCGCGTTCGTGTTCGGGGGTGACCCGCGCCTGACCGATGGCTTTGAACGCGCCGAAGACGACGGCGGTCGCGAACACCGTCCAGAGGGTGAGGACGACGACGCCGAGTACCTGCGGGGCGAACGCGCTCACCTCGATCGAGAGGACGCCGCCCGCGATCAGCCCGCCGCCGATTGCCGTCCCCTCGAGCGACCACAGCGGATAGAGGACGAGCCCGAGCATCCCGGCGCTTCCGTGGACGGGGAAGACGGCACAGACGTCGTCGATCTTGAGTCGTTTTTCGACGAACGAGAACACGACGGGAAGCTGTGCGCCGGCGAGGAGGCCGATGGCGAGCGCCCCCATCGGCGTGATCAGGTCGGTCGGCCCGGTGACGCCGACCAGGCCGGCGAGCATGCCGTTGGCGGCGTAGAGGGTGTCGACCTTGCCGGTCGTGTACAGCGAAACCACGGACGCGCCAAGCGCGCCCATCCCCATCCCGAGGGCGGTGACGATGGCCACGCTGCCGACGTAGGCGAAGTCGCCGAGGACAACCGAGCCCCCGTCCATCGAGACGACCGTGGCGGCGGTGCCGACGTTGAACCCGAACCAGCCGAAACAGAGGATCAGCGTGCCGAGGACGGCGAACGTCATCGAGTGGCCGGGGATGACGTTGCTGGTGCCGTCGTCGTTGAACTTGTCCATCCGGGCGCCGACCATCCACGCGGCCGTGAGCCCGGCGACGCCGCCGACACCGTGGACGACCATGCCGCCGGCGAAGTCCGAGAAGCCGAGGCTGGCCAGCAGCGGTGCGTCGGCTCCAGGTGCGTACCAGACCAGGCCGGCGGCCACCGGGTAGATGACCGCGGCGAGCAGGAACGTGTAGGTGACGTACGCACGGAGTTTCGCCCGACCAGCCACCGCCCCGGAGACGATTGTCGCGGCGGTCATCGCGAACACCGCGCTGAACAGCCACATGACCCAGTCGAATGATTCCGCACCGAACATCGTCAGCGGGCTCGAGTCGCCACCGACGAGCGTTGCGCCGACGTTGTTCGAGATCCCCATCCCGAGCAGGAAGAAGACGCCGATACCGACCGCCCAGGTCAGCATGTTCTTCGTCAGCTGGTTGGCGACGTTCTTCGAGCGTACCTGGCCCGCCTCGAGCATCGCGAACCCGGCGTGCATGAAGAAGATGAGGAACGTGACGACGAGCGCCCACATGAGGTTCATCCCGGTCACGAGCGTCTCGAGATCGGCGGTCGTCGCCTCGAGTGGAATTGACGTTAGCATTCGTTCACCTTCGGGTTCCGGCTACCGAACCGACCGCTATCTGGACGAGTGTCTACCAATTTTAATACATCCTTTACATTCATTCTTCGTATCACGGTTGGTTCGGATGAGAGTGGATTGTATAAGGGTTCGCGTTGACGTTTGGTCGTATTGGTGGCGTGATTCCAGAGGAACGTCGGAATAGGGTGTCGTATAATGGTGTATAAGGTGTCTGTTCGCCCACTTTCCGGTACGAACGGCCAGTCGTTGTTGACGAACGTCGACACCGATACGAGCGGGCGGAAGGCAAGCGTTGCCCCAACCCGCTAATTGGCGGACTGTGCCCCGTCGAACGCGCGACTCCGACCGCTCGCGCGGCAGCATTTGCGAGCGTTCGGCCACCAGCGGACGCCCGATGGACGTTCGGTCACTCTTACGAGTCGAGGATGGCAATACGCTCCGCTCGGAGATGGAAACTCGACCCCGTCAGTCGGCAGTCGCGCGGGCGAAAACAGCCGTCTCGAGTAACCGCCCGAGTCGATGCGCACACCGGCTGTCAGCACAGTTTTGTGGACGTCCTCACCGACCCGTCAGCACAGTTCGGCCACGTCCTCAGCGAAGTAGGTCAGAATCAGGTCGGCCCCCGCGCGCTTGATCGACAGCAGCGACTCGAGGGCGACGGCCTCGAGATCGAGCCACCCCTTCTCGGCGGCGGCGTGGAGCATCGCGTACTCTCCGGAGACGTTGTAGGCGGCGATCGGGTGATCGAACTCCCGGCGGAGATCGCTCACGATGTCGAGATAGGGAAGTGCGGGTTTGACCATCAGTACGTCCGCGCCCTGTTCGACGTCGAGGGAGACCTCCCGCATGGCCTCCCGGCGGTTGGCTGGATCCATCTGGTAGTGTCGCCGGTTGCCAAAGGATGGCGCGCCGTCGGCTGCGTCCCGGAACGGGCCGTAGAAGGCGCTCTCGTACTTGGCCGCGTAGCTCATGACCGGCACGTCGGTGTACCCTTCTCGGTCGAGGGCACCCCTGAGCGCGCCGACCATCCCGTCCATCATCCCGCTCGGGGCGACCATCTCCGCGCCCGCCGCCGCGTGGGAGACGGCGATCCTCTCGAGGGCCTCGAGGGTCGCGTCGTTGTCGACGGTGAGGCCGTTGTCGTAGCACTCGTGGCCTTTCTCATCCCCACGAGCATCCACCTCGAGCGGCCCGCAGTGCCCGTGGTCGGTGTACTCACAGAGACAGGCGTCGGTGATCACGTAGGCGTCCGTCTCTGCAGTGATCCGCCGGGTCGCCTCCTGGACGACGCCGTCCTCGGCCCACGCCCGCGTCCCCTCGGGGTCTTTCGAACGAGGGATCCCGAAGAGCATCACCGCCTCGACGCCCGTCTCGAGCACCTCCTCGACGCGGGGAACGGCGTCGTCAATCGGCACGCGCTCGTGACCGGGCATCGACTCGATGGGAACGCGCTCGTCGGTCGTCGCGTCGACGAACACGGGGGCGATGAAGTCCGACGGGGCGAGACTCGTCTCACTGACGAGCCCCCGAATACGATCCTTTCGGAGTCGGCGGGGACGGTGGGTAAGATCCATACCGGCCCTACCCACGGGATGGGCAAAAACGGTGCGCTCGCAGGGTGTGGTCTATCCACCCCTACCTGCCTCCGAAGCGGCGACCGTGGACACGCTAAAAGGGCGATTTGAGCTAGCCGGTGACTTATGGCCGGTGGCTGTGTGCGCTCGAGCATGAGACGTCGACGATTTCTCGCCGGGCTGGCGGGTGCGAGCGCCACCCTCGCGGGGTGTACGACTCTCGGGATCGGTGACGATCCGGGTAATCGCGATCCGTACGGAGGTGCGGATTCGGATTGGATCGACGACGGGCACGACGAGGAGGAACGCTCCGACGACGAGGGCCCCACCATCTCGATGTTCGACGATCCGACCGTCGTCGAGTTCGAGACGGTACCGTTGACGGCAGCCGTCGTCGGCGGGACGGTGTTGTTCACCGACGACGGACTCGCACAGGTCGTCGACTTCGACTCGCCCGCGACGGCCGAGACACCCGCGACGCTCACCGCGACGATTGCCAATCAGCACTCTTTCGAGCAGTCGTTTCGCTCCCGTCGTCTGCCGGGGCTCGAGTCGCCGGTTAGGGGAACGGGACGTGAACCCGACCGACACGCCGTCTTCCTCGCGCCGACGGCCGACCATCCGCTCGCCGAAACGACGCCGGCGTACGGCCGGGACGAAGACGGGCGCTGGCGCCTCGAGTCCACCGCCGGGGAGTGGTTCCCTGAGAGGATCACGCTCGAGCCCGAGGAGACGATCGTCGGTGAGTACGTCATGCTCGGCCACCCCGACCCGACGGAGCCGCCGATCGAGGCCGGGCGGTATCGGGTCGGTCGGGGGGACGCGGAGTTCACAGTCGCGTGCTGGTCGAGCGAGCGACCGGGGCCGGAGACGACCTCGACGTTCGAGGGGGTGGCCGTGCCGTCGTTGCCGGACGATCAGTCCGACCAGGTCGTGTTCGATACTGATGGGGGCAAAACGACTGAGAAGGGAGCCGGGACGCGCTGGTTCCACGAGGCGACCCCCGAGACCGCCGTCTTCCTCGAGCCCGACAGGGAGTCGATCGCGGCTCCCGACGCGAACGCGATCACGTTCTCCCTTGTCAACCACGGCCGTGATACGCTGCAGGGCAACCTCCACTACTGGCGGCTGTACAAACTCGTCGAGGGGGCGTGGCTCCCGATCGAGCCGTGGGCGTGGCCGATGCCGCTGGGCCGACTCTCATCCGGTGACGTCCACGAGTCTACGCTCGCGTGCTTCGCCGACGAACCGGTGGCCGCTGACCACGCCCGATCCGTCGGGCACCTCGGCGGCGGTCGGTACGCCTACACCGCTGGCTACAGCGGGAACCGGTCGTCACACGCGGCGATGTTCGACTTCGAGGCACCTGCCCTCACGGTCGACCTCGAGGACGACGCGGTCGTCGACCGGCGCGACACGAAAACGGTCGTCACGCTGCCGGAGTACGACGGCGAGCGACGACCCGCGACGATGACGGTGACTCGCTCGAGCGGCGACCATGATCCGGACCAGCGACTCGTGTCGGAGCAACTGTACCGGCGCCCCTTTCGAAGCCTCCGAAACTCACTGCCGGCGTTCGAGTCGGGCGTACAGACCGTTCACCTCCGGGCCGACCGGAACGTCATCGGTCACCTGTTCAGTGACGGTGACGCGGAATCACACACGATCACGTACGAGGATTCGGTGTTCGAGGTGTCGTGGACGCTCGAGGAGGAGTGAGCGGCTGAATTCGGGTTGCGGCATGTACCGAACTCAAACCATCGCATCGTCACTCACCGCTGGATGGGCCCGAACGAACGCCACGAGGTCGTCGACGTACGCCCGAAACGGTGGACACTCGATTCCGGTATCCGCGAGCGCTCGCTGCGTGTTCGGACAGGCGTAGCGCGTCGGGTGGTCGAGGTAGTCCACGGTCGCAGGCTCCGCCGGGAACCCAAGCGACTCGAGCCCCGAGAGCGCGACTCGAGCGACGGGTTTGGGGGTCGGCACCGAGACGACGCGGTGGCTCATCGCGTCGGCGAGCGCGTCGACGAACGCCGGCACCGAACACGGGGCGGGATCACACAGCTGGTAGACCTCGCCGACTGAGGCCTCGCGAGCGCTCAAATGGGCGATGGCGTCGATGACGAAATCCCAGGGGACGACGTTGAGTTCCGCCTCGCTCGAGCCCGGAAGGGCGACCGCGAACGAACACGCTGCGGGCTGGGACAGGAGGAGACGAAGCAAGTAGTACGGCCCGTCGTACTTCCCGGTTTCACCAGTCCGACTGTCGCCGACGACGATCGCGGGTCGGTAGATCGTGGCCGGAAGCCCCGCAGCCATGCGCTCTTGCACCGCCACTTCGGCCCGGTACTTCGTCTCCTCGTAGTGGTTGTTGAACGATTGGCCCTCCTCGAGGTGATCCTCGGTGAAGACGCCGTCAAAGCGCCCGCTGACGTAACAGGTGCTGACGTACTGGAACCGGTCGACCGCGAGCGCCTCGGCCGCATCGAGCACGTGCTCGGTTCCCCGCACGTTCACCGCTTCGGCCAGGTCAGGGTCGACGCCGAGGTCGTAGACGGCGGCCAGGTGGTACAGCTCGTCCACCGATGACAGCGACTCGAGGCCACCGCGTTCGCCCAGGCCGAGATCCGGTTCGGTGATGTCGCCCTCGAGGAGTTGAATCGCGTCGGGGTCGACGCCGGCCTCGCGGGTGAGGGTCTCGGCTCTACGCTCGGCTTGCTGTCGGTAGCGCGACTGAATTAGGCAGGCGACCGGTTCGTCGCCGCGGGCGAGCAGCCGCTCGAGCAGCGCGGAGCCGAGGAAGCCGGGGAACCCAGTGAGCAGTACCGTTGGGTCGCGGGCGTGGCGTGCGGCTCGCTTTCGGCTTTCAGCGGTGTCGCGGGTGTGGGCTGTCGATAGGCTTCGTCTCTCAGCGGCGTCGCTCATCGCAGCCACCTCGAGAGACGACGCTTCGCACGCGTCGCCGCGAGCAGCGTTCGGGTCGTCCACGTCGGTGGCACCCCCGACGGCGGCGCGAGCGGCCCGATCCGCGAACTGGCGATCGTTCTGGGCTCGAGGTAGCGTTCGATTCCTTCGGAGCCGTGGCGTCGTCCGAGTCCGGAGTCGCCGACGCCGCCCATGGGCGCTCCCGTGGCCGCCCAGCCGGCGATGTAGGCGTCGTTGACGCAGACGGTACCCGCCTCGATCTCCCGAGCGAGCGCCTTCCCCCGTTTGCGCTCATCCGTCCAGATACTCGCGTTCAACCCGTAGTCGCTGTCGTTCGCGGCCTCGATCGCCTCGAGAGCGTCGTCGACGGGGGTGACGGTGACGACGGGGCCGAAGGTCTCCTCGCGAACGACCAGTGCGTCCGGATCGACGTCGGTCAGGATCGTCGGCTCGTAGACGAACGGGCCGATGTCCGGGCGGGCCCGCCCACCGGTGAGGACGGACGCCCCACGACTGACGGCGTCGTCGACGTGTTCTTCGACCCGCTCGAGCTGGGCGTCGTCGATGAGCGAGCCGACATCGGAGCCGTAGCCAACCTCGGTGCCGAGGGACAGACGACGGGTTTCCCCGACGAAGGCGTCGAGAAAGTCTTCGTAGACCGCCGACTGGACGTAGAGGCGCTCTGCGGCGAGACACAGCTGTCCGGCGTTCGTGAAACAGCCCTGAACGGCACCACGAGCGGCCTCCTCGAGGGGTGCGTCGGCCAGGACGATCATCGGGTTCTTCCCGCCTAGCTCGAGCGAGCAGCCGATCAGGTTTCGTCCGGCCCGCTCGGCGACGGCGCGGCCGGTTTCGGTGCTGCCGGTGAACGCGACGTAGTCGACCCGGTCGACGAGCGCTGGGCCGACGACTGCCCCGTCGCCGGTGACGACCTCGAAGAGGCCGTCGGGGAGGCCGGCTTCGTCGAGCAGTTCCGCGAGCGCGAGGGCGATAAATGGCGTCTTCTCGTCGGGCTTCAGGACGACGGCGTTGCCGGCGAGCAGAGCTGGGATGGCGTCGGACACCGAGAGCGTCAGCGGGTAGTTCCACGGGGAGATGACGGCGACGACGCCGACCGGCTCCCTCGTCACCGTCGCGTCGGTCGCGAGCGGAAACGCCCCGCTTCGGGACTGGTCGGCCAGAACCGACTCAGCTCGACTCGCGTAGTACGAACAGGTCGTCGGCACGTCCAGTAGTTCCTCGACAGCGTTGGCGCGGGCCTTCCCCGTCTCGAGCTGTACCAGATCGAGCAACGCTTCGCGTCGCTCGAGCACGAGGTCGCCGAAGGATTCGAGGACGGTCGCCCGGTCGGCGGGATCGCGTTTGGCCCACGTCGGTTGGGCGCTCCGGGCGCGGTCAACGGCGGCCGCAACGTCCTCATCGGTACAGCGTGGAACGTGCCCGATCGGATCGTCGGTCGCGGGTGCTGTGACGGTGATCGGCTCCGCGTCAGGGTCGGTCGCGTGGACGCGATCGGCGAGTGCCTCGAGCCGTTTTTCGCTCGTCGCAGTCCGCTCGAGGCGTCCCGATAGCGACGGTACTGTCATGTCAGGGTGTATGAATTGGAGCGACCTGTAGCTGTCGCAGTGACGGGGTGTTGTCTCCGGGTACGGAGACGACCGACGGCACGAACGACTCGCGTGTGGCTCGTATCCGGTTGTATGGACGTGCGAGCTGTGTGGGACGTATAGCGTGTATGGACGTGTTGATTGTAATGACGTGTGAGCCGATTGGGAGGTGTTGGTTGTATGGACGTGTGGACTGTGTGGAACTGTGGATCGGACGGAGACAGCACCTCCCTCTCGAGGTCGTACCGGAAGCCGTTCGACGCTCGTACCAGACGCGCTTTACCCGACGATGACGTAGGTGGTCGTATGCACGATCACGATCACGATTCCGTCCTATCGCCGCCGTTATCGGTGTCTCGACGACGGCTGCTGGCGCTCGCCGGCGTCGGAACCCTCGGCGCGGTTGCCGGCTGCCTCGGCGACGACGACGCACCCGACCCCCAGGGATTCACCGACGAGGACGCCTGCCAGGCCTGCGGAATGATCGTCACTCAGCACCCGGGCCCGAGCGGTCAGGCGTTCTACGACGACCATCCCGACCTCGAGGACGGGTGGGCCCCCTTCTGTAGCGGCACCTGTACCTACGGCTGGACGCTCGAGCAGGGGAACGCGGGCTACGACCCGCTCGTCACCTACCTCACGGATTACGCCATCGTCGACTGGGAGGTCGCCGACGACGGCGATCTGCGTTTCATCTCGGCCCACCACGACGGCGACGAGCAAGCGGACGCCACTGCTCTCACGATGGTCGCCGGAAGCGAACTGCGGGGATCGATGGGACAGGATCTGATCGGCTTCTCCGATGCGGACGAGGCCGAGGCGTTGCAGGACGAGTACGGCGGCGAACTCGTCACCGACGACGAGGTCACTCTCGAGCTGATCGATAGCCTTGGCGGAATGTGAGTGGAAACGGGGTACTTGCTTCCCTCCGATCACTCACCTGGGGCGGACAATCGGCGCAAAATGGTATACGTTCCCTACGAGGCGTCCCGAACGACCCGTTACTCGGTCGATTCGTCAGTCGTCGTCCGGCGTCGAAGCCACTCGAGTCCGAGCGCGCCCCCGATGAGTCCCGCGCCGGTCGTGAATCCGGGTGACCCGTCTGCCTGGAACGATGCGACGTCCGACGTTTCGACGCTATCTGCCCCGTTCCCATCGCTATCGCCCGTTGTATTCTCACTCTCGTCGTCCGTCGTACCCTCGTCCTCGTCGTCTATTGAGCAACCGACGCTGTCGTCTTCGTTTTCGTCTCCATCCCCGTTCGAGTTGCCGTCGTCTTCTCCTTCGTCTCCGTCACCTTCTTCGGCTTCGTCCTCGTTCGCTGGCTCCCGAAGGGCGACGAGTTCGCCATCGTGGTCGACGTACAGGGTACCGTCGCTGATCGCCCGAACCAGCCCGACGGGTGCGTCTGCCGTCGTCAGCGACCACCGTTCGGTTCCGTCAGCCGCATCGAGGGCGACAAGTTCCTCGTCGTACTCGCCCCACTCCGCTTCGCCGTCCCCGAAGTACACGTAAACCGTCTCCCCAGAGATGACACCCTGTCCGGCGTTGTACGCACTCGGGACGTCCCAGCCGTCGTCGCCCTCGAGTGCGCTCGCGAGGAACGAGTGGTTGTTTCCGCTGAGGTAGACCTCGTGACCGACCGTCGTTTCGTGCCGGGTTTCAGCCCAGATCAGTCCCTGCAACTCGCCAGTCTGTGCGTCGTGGACGCCCTGCTCGACGTCCGACCACCAGTCGACGACGACGGCTTTCGAACTCGCGTGAATCGGCCCCACGAAATCCTGGTAGACCTCCTCGTCTCGCCAGACGTCCTCACCGGTCGTCGGTTCCACCGCGTGGACGGTTCGTTGCGTCGCGGCGTACACGACGCCGTTCGCGGCGGCGGGGGATCGGTTGAAACCAAACGTGTACTCCTCGTCGCTTCCAGGGGTCGTGATCGTCACCGAATCGCGTGCCCACCGAGTGGATCCGTCGCCGACCTCGAGTGCGTACAGCGTACCGTCGGCGACGACGTAGACGCCGCCGTACCCGACGGTGTGTTCGCTCACGTCCCCGTCGACGTCCAGTTCGCGCTCCCACCGAACACGCCCGTCTTCGCGGTCGAGCGCCACGACCCCCTTCTCGTTGGCGAGGACGACCGTGTCGCCGATGACTGCCGGATCGGCTGCCACGATGTCGGCGTTCGTCCAGACGGACGTTCCATCCGTGGCGTCGACAGCAATGACGCCCTCGTCGCTCGAGGTGAACACCGTGTCGTCGGCGATGGCGATCGAGCCATCGTGATCGACCGACCAGGCGGCCTCGAGCGCCTCGGCGTCGAACTCGCCGGTGGCGTCGACGGCTCTCGTGTGGCCGGGGTCGCCCCGGTAGGCCGCCCAGTCTTCGTCCATTCCGGGCGTTGGGTCGATGCTGGGGTCTGGAAGGGCGTCGAGGTCGGAGTCGTCGTCTGTGGCGCCCGCTGTTGCCGTCGACGCGAGACCGATCCCGGTCGCGAGTGCTGCACCTGTTGTGAGAGCCGTACGGCGGTGGAACTCGGACATGTACTGACAGTGTCGCTTCGCCACCAATACTATCGGCCGTATAGCGGACGATTCTATTTTCGAAACTGTTGCAACACGAAAAAACCGGCGGTAAAATCCCCTATTCCTGCGGAAATTGGCACTCTTCATCGAGAGGCGATGGCCGATCAGGCGCGGTCGAGGGCGACGGTCGCGACCGCCAGCGAGCCGGCCGTCCACACCATCAGCCCGAGCAGGCTTGCCAGGGGAGCGGCCGTTCGCGGCCCAGTTCCGGAAGCGACGATCACGGCCGTCTCGAGCACCAGTCCACGGAACGCGCTGAGGGGGCTCAATGCCAGCGTGTAGATGAGCGACCCGTCGCCGACGAGCCCGGCCGAAAACCCGTAGATGATCGCGAGGTCGCCAGCCAGAAGCAATCCGAGCAGTGCGATCACGGCCAGCGCGAGTGCGCTCCTGGCGGTACTCGCGACCGCTGAAATCGCGACCGCGACGGCGAGAACGACCAGCGCGAACGCCGCGGCGAGGACGATCAGCCGGAGGAACAGGAGCGGCGAGTCCGCACCGGTGTGGGTCGCGTAGATGCGGATCGTCTCCTGCTCGGTGAGTGCCACGGCGGCGAAGACGATCAGTAGTGGCCCGACGATGGCGACGAGGAGCCCGGCGGCCCGCCCGACGTAGACGCCGAGGACGACCTGCCAGGCCGAGACCGGATACGTACCCAACACCTCGAGTTCCCCACGCTGGGTGTCGGCCAGGATCGCCCGGTAGCCGAAGGCGACGGCGACGATGGGAACGAGCAGCTCGAGGGGCGTTAGCAGGTCGACGATGGTGGGCACGTAGCCGGCTCGAACGCCACCGCCGGCCCACGCAACGCCGAGGAGGACGACGGTCAGCGCCACCGCGAGGACGTAGAAGGTCGGCGTTCTGGCGACGGTGTGGAGTTCTCGGCGGACGATCGTCGAGAGGATCGAGACGGAACCGGGGGCGTGCTCGTGGCGTCGGCTCGCCGGCTTCTCTCCCCTCTTGTCAGCTTCTTCGAACGCTGCCGAACCGGCCTCCGAACTCACGCTGACTCACCTCTGACCCGAACGGTTCCCGCCTCCCCCGCGACCGACGCCTCGTAGGCCTCGAGCAGCGACGTCACCCCGAGGTCGTCGACGATCGCTGCTGGCGACCCCTGCTGTACGAGCCCGCCATCGTCGAGCAGCGCGACGGTATCGGCGTGGCGTTCCACGAGCTCGAGGTCGTGTGAACTCACCAGCACGGCCTGACCGCTCGCGGCCAATTCGCTCGCGACGTCGAAAACGTGTGCGCGCATCCCCGGATCGAGTCCGCTGGCGGGTTCGTCGAGGACGGTCACCGGCGGGTCGCCGATCGTCGCCTGTGCGATCCCCAGGAGCCGGGTCATTCCTCCCGACAGCGCCTCGACGTTCCGGTCGGCGGCCGCCTCGAGCCCCACGCGCTCGAGGTGGGCCATGGCGACGTCGGCGTCGGCACCGACGAGTTCGGCGTAGAACGTGAGCGTCCGCCGGACGGTGAAGCCGGGACGGAACGACGGCTGCTGGGGGAGGTAGCCGATTTCGCGAGCCACGTTCGGGCCGCGATAGTGCAGGTGTCCCGCGCTCGGACGGAGAAGCCGGGCCATGATCCGGAGCAGCGTCGTCTTGCCCGAGCCGTTCGGCCCGATCAACGCCGTCATCTCTCCGGCGGGGACGTCGAGTGAGACCCCGTCGAGGACGTCGACGCTGCCGTAGGCGTGCTCGATGTCGCTCGCCTCGAGGATCGTCTCGGGCGGGTCGGTCGCCGGCGTGGTGGATTGTGGGTTCGGTGTCACGGGTGGGGATTGTGTGCGTGTGTTTGCTGTATGAGCGTGTTCGGGTTCTCAGCTCTTGGTCGGATTCTCAATTCTCGGTCGGGTCTCAGCTTCCGGGGGTACTGCAAGCGTACTCGTCGTATGTGAGGTCTGTGTCGCCGAACAGGTCGGGATCGGGCGGCTCACAGAGCGGTGCCGTATCGACGACCTCGCCCTCGCGCATGCCGGGAACGGTGCCCGCGAGTTCGCCACGCACCTCGAGGGCGAGCGACTGGGCGAGCGTCGGCGTTCCATCGACGGTGTGGAGCGCCCCGTCGACCGGCGCAGTCGGGGTGTACGGGCGGTCGATGACGGTACCCTCGGTGGTGCCGACGGCTCCCTCCCAGTAGTTTCCACCACCGTCGTGCGTCCAGACCCGAAGCGGCCCGGTGGCGACCTCGGCGTGGACGTCGTTGTCGATGAAGGCGTTCCCCACGACGCGGCTCGTTGGAATCGTCGAACTCGCGATGACGCCGCGTTCGTTTCCGGCGATGAGATTCCTTTCGTACAGCGAGTTGTCCGCGTTCGTCGTAAAGCCGACGCCGTTGTCGACCAGGACGTTTCGAGCGACGTAACTGTCGCTCCCGCTCATGCGGATGCCGCTGGTGGCGTCCCGGACGTCGTTCCCGACGAAGGCGTTGCCTCGCGGGGCGGTCATCACGATGAGTCCGGACAGTTCCTGGTCGCGCACGTAGTTGTCCGCGATGAGCGCGTCCGACGTGTGCATCAGGTGCACGCCGAAGCGCCCGCCGAGCAGCTCGTTGTTCCTGACGACGATGTCGTGAGAGCGGTGGGTGTAGACCCCGTCCCTGCCGCCCTCGAGGGTCGAGTTCTCGATGACGCCGGGCGAGCGCATGGCCATGACGCCCATGAAGCCGTCCAGCCACTCCTCGCTCCCGGTTATCGTCGACGACCGGACGACCGAATCGGGGCTATCGCGCAGCAGGACGCCGTTGGATCGGGTTTCGATCGTCACGTCCTCGAGCAGCACGCCGGGGGAATCGATCACGGCGATCGCGGCGTCGCCGTGGCCATAGCCCTGCTCGACGTTGCTGTCCCAGGTGTCGGCCTCGATGTCCGCGTCGGGATCCATGAACCGGTCGCCGACGCCGGTGACCGAGAGCCCCGTGATGGCGACGCGGTCGGCGTTCACGGTGATCACCGAGCCGTTGTCGTCGCCCTGGACGAGCGGGTGGCCATCGCCGGCGAGGGTGATCGACCGGTTGATCTCGACCGTTTCGTCGTACGTCCCTGCGGGGACGACGACTGTCGTTTCTTCGGGAGCCTCGTCGACAGCAGCCTGGATCGTCGGCGCATCCTCGCCGACGACGAGGGAGTCGGGTCGGTCGCGAAGCTCGCTCGAGCGCTCGACTAACTCGTCTGCGGCAGCGGCCTGCCCGTCGACGCGATCACGAACCTGGCTGGCGTCGTCGACCTCGAACTCGCGCTCGAGGACGGACTCCCAGGAGACGACGGTGCCGCCGTATTCGTCGGCGAACGCGGCCGCATCGTCGGCCTCGGAGAAGGGGATCGCGGTCTCGCCGGCGGGCGTTCTGGCCTCGCTGCCGACGACGAAGTGGGCGTGTTCGGCGTCGACCCAGCCGCCGAACCGGTCAGTGAGTGGGTAGCCTTCCTCGGTCAGTTCCAGCTCGGTCGGGCTGTAGTCGCTGACGTACACCGCGAGCGGATAGCCGAACTGCTGGTCGTGAGCGGGCTGTTGGCTCATGGTGACGAACGTCTCGACGCCGTAGTAGCCGACGACGTACTGGTACTGCGAGTAGAATACCTGGACGCGCGGGATTTCGACGTCCTCGGGGAGCGCGCGCTCGTCCTCGAGGGTGAGCCCCATCGAGACGGTGTCGTCGAAGTGCACCGGATCGGGGTCGCTCGCACCGACGTCCACGACGAAGAGACCGACGATCGTGAGACAGACGAGCCCGAACGCGAGCCCGATCCAGACTACTCGCGGAATGTCGTCCACGGGTCATCCTACGTGACCGGCGACGAAATACCGTCTGGTTCGCTCGTCGAAAGGGTCTGCACAACGGGGTCGTTCACGAGATGCTCCCGGAGAATTTGGCAATTCTTGCGTCCAGATAGGAGGGCTTTTCACGACGTCCTGTGGATAGAAAACTATGCTCGATTACCTCTCCCTCGAGGCCGACCTCGACGCCGAAGAACGGTTGATCCGGGACAGCGCCCGGGAGTTCGTCGACGACCAGGTTCGCCCCGAGATCGGCGACCACTTCGAAGCCGGTACCTTCCCCACGGAACTGATCCTCGAAATGGGTGAGATGGGCTTTTACGCGCCCAATTTAGAGGGCTACGGCTCGCCAAACGTCTCAGAGACCGCCTACGGCTTGTTGATGCAGGAACTCGAGGCCTGCGACTCCGGGCTGCGTTCGATGGCCTCGGTGCAGGGCGCACTCGTCATGTACCCAATTCACGCCTACGGGAGCGAGGCCCAGAAAGAAAAGTGGCTGCCGCAACTGGGTTCGGGCGAGGCCGTTGGCTGTTTCGGGCTGACCGAGCCCGAACACGGCTCGAACCCCGCCGGAATGGAGACCTACGCCGAACGTGATAGCGATGGGTACGTCCTGAACGGATCGAAGACGTGGATCACCAACTCCCCGATTTCGGACGTCGCCGTTGTCTGGGCGAAGGATCGCTCGAGCGACGACACGGGCGGCGACGCGGTTCGGGGCTTCCTGGTCGAAACCGATCGTGACGGCGTTAGCACGAACAAGATCACCGAGAAGCTCTCACTGCGCGCCTCGATCACCGGCGAGATCGGCCTCAACGACGTCCGCGTCCCCGAGGAGAACGTCCTGCCGGGCGTCGAGGGGATGAAGGGGCCGCTGTCGTGTCTCACCCAGGCGCGCTACGGCATCGCCTGGGGGGCCATCGGCGCCGCTCGAGATTGTTTCGAGACCGCACGCGAGTACGCCACGGAGCGCGATCAGTTCGGGGGGCCGATCGCCCGGTTCCAGCTCCAACAGCAGAAGCTGGCGGAGATGGCGACCCAGATCACGCTCGCCCAGCTGCTGGCACACCGTCTCGCTACCCTCAAAGAACGCGGCGAGCTCCGTCCCCAGCACGTCTCGATGGCCAAGCGCAACAACGTCCGGATGGCGCGGGATCAGGCTCGAGTGGCCCGCGAGATGCTCGGCGGCAACGGCATCACGACTGACTACTCGCCGATGCGTCACATGGCCAACATGGAGACCGTCTACACCTACGAGGGCACCCACGACATCCACACGCTCGTGCTCGGCCAGGATCTGACGGGCTACGCCGCGTTCGAGTAGCGGCGTCTCTTTTACTACACCTTCTGTGCCTTTCTCATTCTAAAATCCGAAGTGATAGGGTCGTCGGCTCCTCGTCGGCCCACGGTATTTCGTGGGCCCGCTTCGAGCGCTTCCCGGCTCGATGCCCGGTTATCGTAATCTCGAGCGGAGACGAGCGAGGAGTCCTGTGCTGGCTGATTCGGTTCGGTCGGAAGCGGCCGTCTCGGTGCCATCGGCGGTGGAATCAGCGGAGACAGCGGTCGTGTCGGTGGCATCGGGGGCGCCAGCGGTGGTCTCACTGTCGGTTCCTGTCTCGACATCGGTGGCGGTCTCGGTAACTGCCTCGAGGATGCACTCGTACTGATCGATCAGCGCCTGATTGCGTCGGCGCTGATCGCGCAACGAGCGCTCGAGCGCGGCGATGCGGGCCTCGAGGTACAGTCGTTCAATTCGAGTGTGCAAGACGACGACGTCGACGTGTGGGCGTTGGTGGTGTGAGTCGGCGTCGGCACCGGAACTGGAACGGTGTTCGGCGTCGCGGGCATGGTCAACCGGAGACGTGTCGGCGGTGGCGGCGTCGACGTCCGATTTCGGGGTGTCGTCGGCCAGGTAGGTAACGGACATCGGATATCGGGCTACCATGGCCCGGCCTAAAAGCTTCAGTCAGTCGCCCGTCAGACGCGTCCGACGAGCGTCGCTCGCTCGGCCGACGGGCTGTCAACGCGACTAGTTACTCCCCGCCAGCACCTCGAGTATGCCCTCCGTGTCGGCCGGGACGGGTTCGGGATCGCGACCGGCGGCTGCAGCCGCGTCGGGATCCTTGAGTAGGTGGCCGGTGGTGAGGCAGGCGACCCGTTCGCTCCCGTCGACGACGCCGCGCTCGCGAAGGGTGCGCAGGCCGGCCACCGAGGCCGCGGAGGCGGGTTCGACGCCGATCCCCTCTTCGGCCAGGTCGCGCTGGGCGGTCGTGATCTGCTCGTCGCTGACGGCGATGGCGGTGCCGCCGGTTTCCCTGATCCCGGGGAGCGCTTTCGGCGCGTTCACTGGGTTGCCGATGCGGATGGCGGTTGCCTTCGTCTCCACGTCGTCCCATCGCTGCACCGTGTCAGCACCGGTCTCGACCGCTTCGACCATCGGCGCGGCGCCCTCGGCCTGAACGCCGGTCAGTTTCGGGACGTCCTCGACCGCGAGTTCGCCCGCCTGGACGAGTTCGCGGAACGCCTTGTACAGCGCCGACGTGTTGCCGGCGTTGCCGACCGGGAGGACGATCCGGTCTGGCCACGCGCCGTAGTCGTCGCGAAAGCCCTCGAGGGTCTCGAGACCGATGGTCTTCTGGCCTTCCAGCCGGAAAGGGTTCAGCGAATTGAGCAGGTATGCTTCCCCGCGACTGGCGAGTTCCTGGACGATGTCGAGACAGCGATCGAAGTTGCCGTCGACCTCGAGGATTCGGGCGCCGTGGAGGCTCGCCTGGGCGATCTTCCCCGCGGCGACCTTTCCAGCCGGTAGGAGGACGAGCGTCTCCATTCCACCCCGGGAGCCGTAGGCCGCCAGAGCGGCGCTGGTGTTGCCGGTGGAGGCACAGGCCAGCCGGTCGACGCCGAGTTCACGAGCGACGGCGACGCCGACGGTCATCCCGCGATCCTTGAAGCTCCCGGTGGGGTTCATCCCCTCGTGTTTGATCCGCAGTGCCTCGAGACCGAGGTCGGCCTCGAGTCGAGGCACGCGATACAGCGGCGTATCGCCCTCCTGGGTGGTGACGCCGGCCTCGAGGGGGAGCGCCTCGGTGTATCGCCAGACGCCCCGCCCCGAGAAGTCATTGAAGGTCGGGAGGTCGGCGTAGCGAACCTCGAGCAGGCCGTCACAGGCGTCGCAGGTGTATCGGATTTCTTCGAAGGGTGCGAACGTCTCGCCGCAGGCGATACACGCGAGCCAGGTGCCGTCGGTCGCCGTTTCGGGCGGGGAAACGGGCTCGGCCGTGAGGGAGAGGGCGTGGTCGTGGCTGTCCTCGGTGCTCATTACCCGCCGGGAGGGCACCGACGGGGAAAAGTGGGTGGGTTACTGCGGATGCTGCCAGCGTCCTCAGGGACTGTGGCACAATGTACGGCCGATTGCCCGGAAAGGTTGGTAATCCATCGGCGTCAGTGTCTCCTCGATTACTCGAGACGTTCGCCATCGAAATCGTCGATCACGCCGTGGACGGTTGCCACCCAGGCGTCGAGCGCCTCATGAAGGATCTCCTTGGCCTCGTGCAGCGTGATCGCCGTATACTGGTAGATGTACCCCCCGCCGTCGAGCAACCGGCGATCCCGTCGAGCGAGACCGCGATCGACCAGTGTCGACAGCGCTCGATTGACCGTGCTTCGGTCACGCTCGAGCGCCGTCGCGAGTTCCTCGATCGTACTGCCCGGATACTCGAGCAACACCAGGTAGGTGCGCGTTTCGTGGTCTTCGATCCCGAAGACACAGCTCATGACCTCTCGAAACGGGGGATCGGATTGCTCCATCAACTCCCCGAGCCGGTGGCGAGGGTCTGTGGCCATAGTCCCAGTTGGCGGTTCGGGGTGAAAGTTCCACCTCCGCCCTGCCTGCGACGCCAGCAACGCCACTCGCCGCGATACTCACGAGTTCGACGTCGGTGACTCGTCCGCACCTCCATCCGATGCGTAGCCCATATTTCGGATGCACGTTCGCATCTCATCGACGCTCTCGTGGCGGTGGAGTCGCGTCGGCGTATCACAGTAGTAGATCCCGCCGTCGACGCGCAACGTCACCTCGTGTTCGCTGCCAAGCGTCTCGAGGGTGACGACGACTCGATGGCCGTCCTCGAGCAACTCGAGGATCGTCTCGGTGGAGCGCTCGCCAGCGACGATCCGGAGCGGTTCCGTCATTACGGCCGCATTCGTCGGGGGCAGAAAAAGTACTTCTCTTCGTCGGTCGTGGCTTCGGTGTTTCGCCTTACCCTGCTCGAGCCCCCCTGGTCGTCCTCACTCACCGTCCTGGATTCCACGCCGTTCGCTCTCACCACCGGACGTCTCGCGGTTGTGCAGCGTCGATACCGATCCGCCACACGCATACATCCAAACTCGACGTTATCCTGAGAGTATGGCATCAGATACCACGACACAAACAGACGTCTCGAACAGAAACGCACTCGCCCCCTGGCAAGCCGGCGTCGTCGGCGGATTGCTCGGCTCGATCGCCTTCGGTGCGATCATGATGTTCGTCATCCCCGATCCCGTCCTCGAGGTCGCCATCCCGAATATGTACGGGATCGAGGCGACGCCGAACGACCCGGCCCAGGGTGCGGGATGGGTAATCCACCTGTCACACGGTGCGGTACTCGGTGTCGCGTTCGCTGTCGTACTGACCATCGGTGCGGTACGCGAGTGGGCGAATACACCCCTCACAACCGCGATCGTCGGCCTCGTCTATGGGGTCGTCGTCTGGGCGATCCTCGCAGTCGTCGTCATGCCGATCTGGCTCGATGCGGTCGGCTTCGGCGGTGCACCGCCGCTGCCGAACGTGGCCCCGCTCAGCCTCCTCGGTCACGCCCTCTACGGCGTCGTGCTGGGGATCGTGTACGCGCTCCTCGAGCGCTGAGCCTCGCTGCCAATCGGGGCTAACACCATCATCGGTATCGTGCTGTCTACCACCGATCTTCACTTCGACACACACAAATCCGGGCACCCCATCGCTGTAGGTACATGAACGCAATCGTCGCCGGCCCTGACGAAGAGGGGATTGCCGACGCCCTCGAAGCCGCTGGCCTGACGGTCACCCGGCTCGATCTCGATGGTCACGTGACGCGTCCAATGCTCGAGGAGGCGGGAATTCTCGAGGCCCGGTTATACGTGTTGACTGACGTGAGTGAGTCGACGACGATCCCGATCGTTCGCGATCTCACGGACGACATCCGGACGGTCGTCTACGATCGGAATACGATCCCCGAGTTCGTCCGTGGCCAGCTCGACCTCGCGGTCGACCCTCGGCTCATCGATCCGGACATGCTCGCGAGCGAACTGGTTCCTGCGGAGTGATCGGGGAACCACTCGTGGATACGACCTGTTGATTGACACGTCCGACCGACCGGTGTAATTAATCGAGTGCTATCAATCATGTGGGTTTTCGAATATTCGACGTATGAACTTTCTCGGTGGCGAAATCGGACGATTAAATCCGAGTTAAGTGTGGGGGAATCCCATCGAAGTGGCTGGACTGACACCCCAGTTGAAGTAACCTCCTCCCGTTTCCTTTGATGGAGGTCGACGGGCGCACCCACCACCCACAGGCACCCATGCCTTGACCCCGTGACTTCCAGCAACCCACCACAGCACCCTTCCCCACCATTGCCGCGCTGTGTGTGCGGACGCGGGCCTGCACCTCCCTCGTCCCGCACACGGCTGTCGACGGTGGAGGCTCTGCACCGGCCTCTTCCGTCCCTGCAATTTTCCGTTCCCGAGCGACTGTTCGTCTTCAATCCAGCAAATTCACGAGCCCGAGCACCCCGCTTTTGGCGAACACCATTCCCATACAACCGCCACGCCCCAACAGTCCCAACCCGCTCGATCACCCCTCGAGGTCGGCTCTGAGCGCTTGCAATACCGGAATCTCCTCGAGACGGTCGCTCGAAAGCAGATTCCAGTCGATACCGGACGGCTTCCTCGACGCGTCGGGACGGATCGTTCGTTCGGGCGTGACGACCAGATCCATCGCCACGTCGTGGTCGTCGGCCTCGATTTCCCCTTCCGAGCGGAGCTGGCGTTCGTGTATCGTCGTCACGACTGGCGTCTCCGCATCGATCAGTCCCAACTCCCGGAGGATTGCGTACTCGAGGTCGCTGTACCCCTCCCCTTTGCCGATGCGTGCACCGGCTTCACTCACCGCGACGCTTCCGGAGACGATCAGGTCGATCGGTTCGACGTCCGCCGGCACGACCTGGACGCCGTGTTTTGACGACCCCGACACCGTGGTCGCCTCGTCGTAGTCGTCGGGGTCGAGGACGGCTGGGTCGAGTTCGAGAAAACACGCTTCGTCGCGCAGCCGTGGCACGGCCATGTAGACGGTCTTGCCTGCCCGGAGCGCGCGCCGGCGGACGGGGAGCTGTGGGGCGTCGGGGTTCGCCTTGATCGTCTTCGCCTCGTCCCACTCGGGCTGGTCGGCCAGGCGGTCGGCGGCTTCGCTCGCGCCCGCAAAGTTTGGAATTCGGTCGTGTGGTGGGAACGGGAATCTCGCCGTTCCGCTGTCCTCGAGGTCGTCCCACACCGCCTCGCGAATCGACTGTTTGTCCATGGCGGACGTGGGGACTCCGCGTAGTTGGTTCCTTCCTTCGGCTCCGACGGACGAATTGCCCCTCGAATCCTGTGTGGCCGTTTCTGACGGATCGATCGAGTCGACGTGACCGGAATTCCGGCAAGCATACACAGGTGGGAAACCCTTATGCGCAACGGGCGGAAAGGGTCGATAACGGTATGACTGTTACGCTCAAGGACTTCTACGCGGATTGGTGTGGCCCCTGTAAGACCCAGGATCCCATCCTCGAGGAACTCGAGGACGACTGGGACGGCCGGTTCGAGGTCGAGAAAGTGAACGTCGACGAGGAACAGGACGTCGCCAACGAGTACCAGGTACGATCGCTGCCAACGCTCATCATCGAGAACGACGACGGTGTCGTCGAGCGGTTCGTCGGTGTCACTCAGCGCGAGGACATCGAAGACGCCCTCGAGAGCGCTGGCGCGTAAGCGGACGCTTTTGTCGCGAGTCGAGTTGTCGTGACGTCGAGAGTCGTCGCTGGTCTCGTCCTCGAGAGTGGCCAAACTGAATGAACCAAATAAACGATGTGTGAATCGTCTGGAGAATCTGACCGTTATAGGGATGGTGCTGTCGAGCACGTAACCAATGCCCAGATCGGATGACCCGGAGACACACCCTCGAGATCAGCCCGACGGCCGGCGACTGAAGCGACGAACCTTTATCGGCGCGAGCGGTGCGGCGTTGCTCGCTGGCTGTACCGCAGAAAGTGACCCAAGCGGCGACGATTCCGACGCCGAGCCAGCCGATAGCGAATCGTCGACGGACGACGACTCGAGCGACGAGCACGGGTCGTCGGGGAACTTTCGGCTGCTCATCAGCGACCTGCCCGCCGACATCGGCGACTTCGACTCGCTCGATGTCTCGTTCGATCGGGCCCGGATTTTCAGGGCCGACGGGGGCGACGAAGACGGATCGGTTGACGATGATGAGGACGATGACACCAGCGCCTCTGAAGCTGCCGACAGAGACGATACACCTGACGATGACGAGGATGGTGACGACGAAACCGACGGGGAAACCGACGGTGGTGATGGCGGTGAGGAACCCGATAGTGATGGCGACGACGAAGGAACTGGAAACGACTCGAACGGCCGCGGATTCTTCGAACTCGACCTCGAGGGGGCGACCGTCGACCTCACCCGTGTCGTCGGCGGCAAAGCAATTGAAGTATTCGACGGCGAGCTCGAGCCAGGCCAGTACAACAAAATCGAACTGTACGCGGCGGACGTCGAGGGTATCGTCGATGGCGACCGTGCTGAAGTGAAGATTCCGAGCGAGAAGCTCCAGATCGTCAAACCGTTCGAGGTGACTGCAGACGAGCCCGTTTCCTTCGTCTTCGACATCAACGTCGTCAGGAAAGGCCACGGCGGCTACAACCTGCTGCCGGTCATCGCGAAAAGCGGCGTCGTCGGCGAGGACGTCGAGGTCGAGGAGATTGACCCGAAAGACGAGAACGTGCCTGGTGACGATTCCGTGGAGGAGGACGACGTGGCAGACGATGCCGACGACGGGGAACAGCCCGACGCACCCGGTGAAGGTGAGGCGGACGATTCGGACGACGACAGCTAACGGACGGACGTCCTCGAGTCCGACTCGTTACAACCGAATCGACTGTCCCTCGAGATCGAAGCGATCCGTACTGATCGCTCCCGACCCGATTGCTGATCACGGTAGCGACCGCTCGAGACACAGCCAGCGGTCGAAAACGGCCTGTTCCTCGAGGATTCGGTGTCGGGGCCGGTTTTAACGTCGATCCTCGAGTGGCGGCTAGTGGCTTTCCAAACCTGAACTGGTGGGTAAAATCATGCGTTGCTGTTCGATTTTACCCCTCAGTCGACGTTTGGGAGGCTACTAGTGGAACCGGACGCCGACGTCGCGCATCTCGTCGTTGTACCGGGCGATGTTGATCACGAGTGGCGTCACGCTCTCGACTTCGGCGGCATTGGCGATTGGCCCCGCATCGAGTGCCCGTAGCCCGTCGATCTCCTCGGCGAGGCGACCAACGGTCGCCTTCGCGTCAGCGTCGTCACTCACGAGAAGCGTATCGACGCCGAGGTCGGCGTCCAGATCCGAGAGTTTGGCTGCCGCGAGGTTGTGAAACGCTCCCACAACGGGAACCGCCTCGGGTGCACGCTGGGCGACCAGCGCGGTCACGCTCCCCGTCCCTGGTGGGTGGTAGTGCAGGCCGTCGTCGTCGCCTTTCATGCCCACCGCGGGACTCACGAGGATCGTGTCTTCGTCGAGTTTCTCGGCAACGGACTCGACGGTGTCACCGACGTGATACGGCGGAACGGCGAGGACGACGACGTCCGCCCGGTCGGCCGCCATCTCGTTGACGAACCCCTTGACGCTCGCCTCGACGCCTCGTTCCTCGAGTTCCTCGACGTACGCCGTCGCGCTGTCTCGCGCCTTTTCGGGGTCTCGAGAGCCGATCACCACTTCGTGGTCGGTGTCGTGTGCCCAGCGCAGCGCCAGTCCTTCGCCGATGTCGCCGGTTCCGCCGAGGAGTGCGATTCGCATACTACATCCTCGGTTCGCCAGCGGGGTTAATGATTAGGTCTTCGGTCGCATCTGCCGGGGGTGTCACTAGTGGCTTCCCAAACCTGAACTGGTGGGTGAAATCAGTTGTTGCTGTTCGATTTCACCCATCGGTCGACGCTTGGCGGAGTACTAGCGGTCACGTTGTCACAAAGTTACGACGCCACCAGCAACTCAGTACTCAGTTCTCGAACCGCGCCTGCACGAACGGCTGAACGTCGTCGATGTCGGAGAGGCGCGAATCGGAGATCAACACGGCCTCGGTCTCCTCGAGCGGTACCGAGAGGCTGATCTCTTTCGTGCGGCCGTAGCGCCCCTTCGAGACGACGACGGCGTTGACGATGCCCAGCATGTCGAGCTCGCTGATGAGATCCGTGACGCGTCGCTGCGTCAGGATGTCGGCGTCGATCTCGTCACAGAGCCGTTTGTAGATGTTGAACACCTCGCCGGTGTTGATGCTGTGAACGCCGTTTTTCTCCAGCGAGATGATCGAGAAGAGGACGAGTTTGCTCTGGGTCGGCAGGGTGCGGACGACCTCGACGACGCGATCGAGTTCGATCTTGTCCTGGGCCTGGCGAACGTGTTCTTCGACGATGGTCTCCGACTGGGCGCGTTCGGCGAGTTCCCCGGCGGTTCGAAGCAGATCGAGCGCACGTCGGGCGTCACCGTGTTCCTGGGCCGCGAACGCCGCACACAGCGGGATGACGTCCGGCGAGAGGACATCCGCTTTGAACGCGACCTCCGAGCGGTGCTGGAGGATGTCGCGTAACTGGTTGGCGTCGTACGGCGGGAAGACGATCTCCTCCTCGCCGAGGCTCGATTTCACCCGGGGGTCGAGGAAGTCGGTGAACTTCAGGTCGTTCGAAATACCGATGATCGAGACCCGGGAGTTCTCCAGTTCGGAGTTCATCCGCGAGAGGTTGTACAGCGTGTCGTCGCCCGACTTCTCGACCAGTTTGTCGATTTCGTCGAGCATGATGACGACGACCCGTTCGGAGTAATCGACCGCGTCGAAAAAGACGCTGTAGACCCGGTCGGTCGGCCATCCGGTCATCGGTACCTCCTCGAAGCCGTCGCGGTCGGCCTCGAGCGACTCGATTTCCGCATCGATCTCTTCGGCCGAACTGAAAGGCTCCTCGGCGAGCGGGTCGCTCTGCGATTGTGACGTGGACGCGCCGTCGTCGGCTGATTCGTCGGATGGCGACTCGACCTCACTGGCGGGTGCGTGGTCGCCGTTTTCGTCCACTGTGGCCGCTTCGTGCTCGGTTTCGCCGTCCGTCTCGACGGCTTCGCGGAGGGACTCGAGTTCCTCGATGCGCTCGTCGATCCGCCGTTCGTTCTCTTCGATGAACTTGTTGGCGAGCTGTGCCAGCACGCGATACTGGGTGTCGGTCACCTCGCAGTTGATGTACTCGACGTCACACGGGACGCTGTACTTCTTCGACGTGCTCTCGAGTTCCTTGCTGACGAACTTCGCACTCGCTGTCTTCCCCGTCCCTGTTTTCCCGTAGATCAGGATGTTCGACGGCGTCTCCCCGCGGAGCGCGGCGACGAGAATCGTCGCCATCTTGTTGATCTGATCGCTACGATGGGGGAGTTCGTGTGGGGTGTACGATGGCCGTAGCACCTCTTTGTTTTCGAAAATCGGTTCGCCGCTCAGCAGATCGTCGAACAGACCCTGATTCGACTCCTCGTCGTCACCATCGCCTTCCAGGTTCATCGTGAACCCGACAGGTGTGTGTGGATCTGTCGTCCGCCCTGTATCCGGTGTGTCTGAGTCCTCGTCTGACATTCGTCGTACACATACCCCCTCGTTTCGTGTGGAGCGCCCCACCCAGAACGACACGAAAACCCCGTTAGGAGCCGGTTATCGCATGTCCTGTGTATGGCCTCTCTCCTACGGAGTCCAGTTGATGCAAACGAACCAGAGGGACACATGGGTAATAAACGCTTCCCTTCAACGCGAGTGACTCTCTCGTTCTGGCTAGCTCGGTTCCGTTCTGCCGCTCATCGTTGAGTATTCGAAACGGCCGATATGTTCTTCCTCGAGCGTTGAATCGCCAGAATTGAGTTATACCTGTTCATCGGAACGTGAAATTATGTTTGGACTGGCTGTCTGGATTCGAGACGTGATCCACGAACTAGCACCCCGAAACCCTTCGTTTCACCTGGAACGCCCTGTTCGCCCCGGTTGCTGTTGTATGAGTTATCCAATCGTTGACTGGATGGGGAGGTAGCCGTGGTAGCGGGTACCCTCAGAGGTCTGGGTCGGACGTGTCCGAAAACTGGTCGATGGCGTCCTGTGTTTGCCGTTGAGCGTCGTCGTACGCGGCCCCGAGCGCGATCAGGAACCCGACGATGGCGGTCACGATGGCAATCGCACCGACCGCGACGACGGCGAGAGACAACACGGCCCCCGAAAGCACCTGTGCGGACGTCAGGAGGGCGATTGCGGTCACAGCCGCGATGAGGGTGACCAGCCGACCGAACCGGCCGGTATCGAACCCCTCCGACTCACCGTCGTCGTTCTCGAGGAGTTCGTTCAGGATACCTCGATAGGAACCATCGCCAGTTGCGTCACCGAGGGAGTGGATCGAGTGCGCGACCCACAATCCGGCGGTGAGGTTGAGCAAGGCAACGAAGGAGACGACCGCCACCTGTCCCTCGAGGAACAGTCCGATCAGAATCGCGTTTGCGAACGTGAGCGTCATCAACCCGTGGACGAGGAGCGAACGGGTGCCAAAGTCCTCGAGCGCTGTAACGTGTGCTAGTCTCATGACCGCTAGTGGTACGCACCGGATTTGGCGTTTCTCCCTTACTGCGTCGGTGTGGATGTCGATATTGCCGTTAGCGCAGGTCGATTGCTGTCGAATTCGCATGGACTGTACCGTATGGAGGTGCAACGGCTTCGGGAAACGGTCATCACGAGGATCGCTCGCGCAATTCGTCCACCTGTTCGACGTCGGTGAACTCGAGGCGCGCTCCGCCTGTGGCCCCCTCGGTCGCCCGAACCGACCAGCCGTGGACGCCGACGATCTTGTGGACGATGCTCAGCCCGAGCCCGGTTCCGGATGGTGAATTGGTGTACCCCTTCTCGAAAAGCCGCTCCCGTTCGCCCGATGGAAATCCGCGGCCGGTGTCCTCGACGTAAAATCCGTCCTCGAGCGAGCCGATCGTCACCTGGAGTGGCTCTGACGGCGCATCGACGTTCTCACTGTCCCCCTCTCCGCCCCTGGACTCGCCGTTTTTCTCCCGCCACTCGTGACCGACTACGTGGTCGCGATTGCTACGCGTCCCGGAAACCCCGTGCTCCGCGCTGTTTCGAAAGACGTTCTCGAGTAACTGTCGAATCCGATCCGGATCGCCGATGATCGTCTGGTTGGTTTCGACGATGAGGTCGGCGTCCGGAGTCCAGACGTGCATCCACGCCCGATTCGCCAGTTCCCCCAGATCGACCGGCGACTGATCCTCGAGCTGCCGGCCGGTGTGTGCGAGTTGCACCAGGTCAGTGACGAGCTCGTCGATCCGGTTCGCAGCACCCAGTACCTGGTCGACGTGCTCGATATCGCCCGTGTTGATCGCCAGATCTGCACTGCCTCGAATTTCCATCAGCGGTCCCTGTAGATCGTGTGAGATCATCCCGGTGAAATCCTCGAGTTCCTGAAGCGTGATCAGCGTACTGCCCGACTCGGTGCCGATGCGGCTCGTCCGTATCTCGACGTCACTGTCGACCCCATCGACCGTGAAGGTGTGCTCGGCGACTGTCGATCCATCAGGGATGGGGAGCACGTCGGGGGCTTGCTCGCCCAACAGCGCCCCTGGGTCTCGGCCGAGGATCCGTGCAGCCGATGGATTGACGTCGACTACTCGCCCGTCCGAATCGACCACGACCATTCCGAGCTCCATCCGCTCGATGAGTTCTTTCCGACCGAGCTCTCGCGTCGCCGGAATCAACCGGACGAAATCGTATCGAACGATGATGCCGACGGCGATCGCACTCGTCACCAGGATCCCGAGGGGCGTGATCGCGAAGCCGTTTGGCGGCACCGGGAGGAAAAACAGCACGTCGGCGACGATGCCGATCGAAATCGCCCCGGCAAGCGTGATCGCCTGCCACCGGTACACGTGCTCGGCGACCAGCGCGTATCTGACGAACGCGCCGACGGCGGCAACCGAGAGCACGAACGCATAGGCAATCCAGGGTAGGGCGACGAGGCCGTACTCGTAGGCGATGTGCTGGGGCGTCGACGCCGTAGTTACGCTCGCATAGAAGAGTCCGTGGAGGTCGTCGGTGAGCGCCAATAGCAGGGCTCCAAGCGCCGGCAGGGAGATCAGAACGCGACGCCCTGGCGTCAGCCACTCGTCGTAGCCGGTGTACTCGAGCGCGAAAAACAGCAGTGCGACGGGGATGACCGTGATTCCGATGTAGCGGAGCTGGAGCAACGTCGCCGAGACGGTGAACGACGTCGTCGCGTAGTTGAGTCCTGCGGCGACCATCCAGACGACGTCGGCGACGAGCACCGCCACGAGCCAGATGATGCCGGGTTGATCGCGTCGACGGTACGCGTACACGGCGAGCCAGCTGCCAATCGCCGCGCCGAGCAACTGGACGAGTGCCAACAGCGTCAAAGTCATCATTCTCCCATCACTTCACCGGTCGTGTGTCTCGAGGAACCGGAGTCACCGTTCAGATTGGACTACAGCTAAATGTACGTTCTGCTCGAGTGGTTGACGCGTGGCAATCGCTCTGTGGTGCTGGCTGACGGTGGCGGCAGCAAATTGGCGGGGTGGGTGCGGTCGCTATGGCGTCACCGCCTTCGATCCCGGCTCCAGCCTCGCATCGACAACACGATCAACAGGAGGGCGAACACGGCGACGAGGAGCCACTGGCCGGTCCACGTCTGGGTGAACTCCGCGAACATCCCGAGGAGATCCAGCCCAAACGCTTGCCCGAGGGCGAACAGCAACAGGATGAACCCGACCAGTGCGAGCGCGATCCGGAGGAGGCTCCGGGTAATCATGGTCGCCTCCGCTTCTGGCGACTGCGACGTGTTACGCGTGTCTGACTCGGCCTGGGATGTATCCTGAGCCATGTGCGAACGTTTCCTCCCCCTCCCCACTACTATTGGTGGGCTAAGGAACCGTTTGAATATCCAAACGGAAGCTACAGTAGCCGGTGCACGTCGTTGCACACGTCGCAAGATGGGTTGCGATCAGCGTGGGAACCGTTTCGGTAGTCACTGTAGCTGATCGCCATCAAGATCGCGACTGGAACAAATGACGGGGGCAATCACCGGTCGCAGTGTGAGAGTTACTCTGAGGTAACCTCGTAGCTATTGCCGAGATCAGTTAGTGCCTATAACTATTGTGTTCAGTTCACTCCGTATGAACTCGAACTTCGGACGACGACGGTGGTTGCAACTCTGTGCTACCACGACCCTGGCGGGAATCGCTGGCTGCACGGGAAGCGACGATAGCGACGACAGTGGGGGGTCACGATTCTCGCGGAGACGACGACGGCTCGAGTAACGACGGCTCGACCGCAGAGACCACTGACGACGAGCGCACCGGAGCGAACGATGTCGACGTCGACGTCGATCCGCTCGAACTCGATATCGATCCGGACGAAGGCTGGGGAACGGCACACACGGACGTGACCGTTCCCGACGAACCCGGACAGGCCTATCTCGAGATCGGCGGTGAAACCTACGAACTCTTCTTCAGCGGCGTCGCAGGTGAGATTCGACCACCCGGGGACTCTCATCGCCCACCGACGTTTTTCGAATTCGACACGGCCGGCGTTCACGACGACCTGGCAGTCCAGTCGTTCCGGCGGCGACTCGGCGTACAACTGGGGTCACAGACCTACCGCGTCTTCGAGGTCATGACACTCGCCGGGCCCGAGGCGACCCCACTGGGTGAGGTTCGATACGGCTTGCTCGCGGACGGCAGTCGAAGCGACGGGCGTGGCATCGGCGAAACGACGCACATGGACGAGTCGTTCGTTCGCGTCGACCGTTCGGGGGTCGTCACGGCGACGGGAACGTTCGTCACCGACGACCGTGGCGTCGATGCGGGCTACTCGCTTGACGGCCCGTTCGCCCTGGGAGCTCGGTTTGCGGATGGATGGAACGCCGAGTTCGACGGCGGGGAATAGTCGACAGCTCACGAGCACGACGCGTGGGACGGAGGTGGGGACGGAGCCGGCTCGAGGTCGGTCGAGTAGGGGAACCCCTCGAGTGAGCAGCGCCCAAGCAGCGTCAGATCGTGGCGCAGGCGACGACCATCGCCCCGGTGGAGCACCGTTGATCGGTGTCCCCGAAAACCGTGAATACCACTGTTCCGTTATCGTCAACCGTCATCCACCGCTGTTGGCCCTTACGCACGGATTGATGGCGTCCCCTGTGGCCCACGACGACGGCCACCCCCCCCAAACTGATACTACCGTCGTCGTCGTACCGACCGTACGGACGATGCACGCTCCATCAGTACCGGATCGTTCGATCGAGGCGTACGAAAGCGTGACCGAGCGTGAGCGACTCGAGCGGCTCCGGTCACTCGCCGAGGCGTTATCGGGGGTTCGTATTCTCCATCTCAACTCGACCGCGACCGGTGGCGGCGTCGCGGAACTGCTCCGTTCGATAGTGCCGGTGTGTAACGATCTGGGGGTCGACACAGACTGGCTCGTCATGGACGCCGACGACGAGTTCTTCGCGGTGACCAAGGCGATCCACAACGGGCTCCAGGGGAACGCCCCCCGGTTAACCGAGGAGATGAAAGATACCTATCGCACGGTGACCGAGCGAAACGCGACCGAGATCGCTGACGAGTACGATCTCGTTCTCGTTCACGATCCGCAGCCGCTGGGAATGATCGATCGGATCCAGGAAGTGATGCCGGGCGCGCCGATCGTCTGGCGGTGCCACGTCGACCTCACCGACCCGTCCGATGCGTACCTCGCCTTCGTTTCCGGGTACATGAACCGGGTCGATCACGCGATTTTCAGCCGGTCGGCCTACGGAGGCGGTATCGACGTCCCGAAGAAGAGTATCGTGTATCCTTCGATCGATCCGGTGACGGAGAAGAACCGATCGCTGGACGAGGAGACGATGGCGTCAGAACGGAATCGACTCGACCCCCTCTCGTTCGACGCGCCGGTGGTCACGCATATCTCCCGGTTCGACCCGTGGAAAGATCAATTCGGTACCCTGGAGGCGTATCGTCGTGCCACCGAGGCGGTTCCAGCGCTCCAGCTGGTGCTGGCCGGCGGCATGGCCGGCGACGATCCGGAGGGGCTGGAACTGTACGAGCGGGTCGCCCGCGAGGCGGCCGGCGACCCGGACGTGCACGTGCTGACCGAACTCCCCGACACGACGGTGAACTGCCTGCAACGCCGGTCGGACGTGGTCGTCCAGAAGTCGCTACGTGAGGGGTTCGGACTGGTCGTCTCGGAGGCCCTCTGGAAGCGAACGCCGGTCATTGGCTCGAACGTCGGCGGTATCCCGTTGCAGGTCGAGGATGGTCGAAACGGCTACCTCGTCGAACCCGACGACGTTTCGAGCACCGCCGACCGCGTCGTCACCCTCCTCGAGGACGACGATCGTCGAACGACGTTCGGCGCGAACGGTCGGGAGCACGTTCGCGAACACTTCCTCCTCCCCCGTCAGCTCGTCGACCTCCTTGAGGTCTTCACCGAAGCACTGGATCTCGAACGCTGACCGTCTCGAGTGCGATGTGCGTGATCAGGGCCACCGATGCCGGTCTCGGGAATCGATCGGCAGGGACGAACCACGCCGAGATGTCGTCGCCGAGCGTTTCCCGCCGGATCGAACGGGGGACGCGATGAGCGGGGGTCGCTGGCTAACCCCTGCGGGGTCGTCCGAGACGACATCCCTGGTGCCGGGAGCCAGTCACCGCTCGAGGGATACGTCGACGGTACCAGCCGCACGTCGGGACGAGAGGATTTTCGGCTCAGATCGGTCGGAAACGGTGTTCGTCGATCGAGATCGTTTCGGCGGCTGGTGAGGAGCTGACGCCCCCCATAATTATCCTCCGCGTCGGTGAAGGGCGTCCGTATGGGCCGATCCATCGAATCGATACTGATACCCACAGACCACAGCGAGGGGGCCCTCGCAGGGGCAAAACACGGGATCGCGCTCGCGTCACGGGTCGGCGCTGACGTGCACGTCCTCTCGGTCGTCGAAACACGAGCAGATTCAACCGATACGGATCTCGCGCTCTCGCCGCTCGAAGCGGACGCGGAAGAAGCGGTGAAGGCGGTCGCGAGAACGGTCGAGGAGTACGACGAGGATCTCGACGTCACGACCACGGTCAGGCGGGGCACGCCGTTTCAGTCGATCAGGGAGTACGCCAACCGACGCGAAATCGACGTCATCGCCATGGGAACGAAAGGACGGACGGGACTCGACAGATTCCTGCTCGGCAGCGTCACCGAGAACGTCCTCCGCACGGCGCGAACGCCCGTGCTCGCTGTCCCTCCGAACGCCAAGACGCTCACGATCGACGACGTGGCGTTCGACCGGTTCCTCTTACCGACGGACGGAAGCGATGGATCCGCAATCGCGGCCAAATGGGGGATCTCGCTGGCGAGGCAACTGGAGTCAGCGGTTCACACGATATATTCCGTCGACACGAGCCCGCTGCCCGGATCCCGGGAACCGGACGAGATCCTGGGTGAACTCGAGCACCGAGGGGAAGAGGCGATTGAGGCGGTGCGCGAGCGTGCCAGAGACGCCGGCGTCAGCATCTCCGGATCGATCGCGACCGGCACGCCGGCGAAGGTGATCCTCACGTATGCGACCGACAACGACGTCGATCTGATCGTCATGGGAACGCACGGGCAGACGGGAATCGGGCAGTGGTTCCTCGGCAGCGTCACCGAGAACGTCGTCCGTCAGTCTGACGTGCCGATCTTTTGCGTCCCGGTCAGTGCCGAGTCCCCGTGACGAGGTGGATCGGTTTCGTCGTATCGCCCGACTTCGACCGGAAGCTGAAACGGCCTCCTCGAGTGACGGACGCCGTTTCGACATCACTCCAACGATCCATCCGGAATCCGGGTGTACGCACCGATCATCGCACCGTCGAGGTCGAGGCCGCTGAGATCGGCACCCTCGTCGACGATCGACCCGCGTACGGTCGTCGCTTCGAGTGTCGCGTTCGGAAAGATCACCGCTCGCTCGACGTCGACGTCGACGAGCGTCACCGCCGCCATCACGTGAACGTTCGCTCCGACCGTGGTGTCCTCGAGGGTTGCCGTGTCGGCGACCCGGGAATCGCCGTCGAGGTGCCAGGCCACGGCGTCGAGGTAACTCTCCAGGGTGCCGATGTCGAACCAGACGTCCTCGAACGAGTAGGCGTACGTCGGTTCCCTGGACTGGAGCCACTGGACGAACCAGCCGGGTTCGTCCGGATCGTTATCCCCCTCGAGATACGTTGAGAACAGCGACAGCGTTTCTCGAGGAAACGCATAACAGCCGGTCGAAACCCGCGTCCCGGCCGGCTCGTCGGGCTTTTCCTCGAAGCCGACCACCCGTTCGTCGTCGAGGTCGACGACTCCGTAGTTGGTGGCCAGTTCCGGATCACCCACGTCGTAGACAGCGATCGTGGGTGCGCCCCGTTGCTGGACGTAATCGAGAAAGTCACCGATCTCGTAATCCAGGAGGTTGTCGCCAGCGATCACCAGCAGGTCGTCGTCGATCCCTTCGCGGTCGATCAGCTCCCCGAGCGCCCCAATGACGCCGAACTTCTCGTCTTCCGCACGCGTTTCCTCGATCGATAACCGCGGTTTCTCGTACTCGCTGTCCGTCAGGTGAGCGTCGAAGTCGGCGGCGAACCGCTCGTTCGTGCTGACGTACACCTCCTCGATCCGATCGTCCGTCTCGAGATCGGCGTAGAGGCGGTCGATGACGGTGCTATTCCCGATCGGGAGGAACATCTTGGGTCGGTGTCTCGTGATCGGCCACAGCCGCGTCGCGTACCCGCCGGCCAGTACGACGGCTCTCATGGATCCAGATCACCGCCGGATACACCGCGCTCGTCTCCACCGTCGTGACGGCTGTGTCTCGATGAAGGACGATCCTCGAGCGTGGCGATCGGTGTCGAACTATCGAGGGAGGCGATGGAGGTTGAACTACCGAAGGTGGCGATGGAGGTTGAACTACCGAAGGTGGCGATGGAGGTTGAACTACCGAAAGTGGCGACCAACGTCGAACTCTCGAGACAATACTCGATGCACATCTCGCGGGCAGCTCTCTCCGTATTCATAGGATTCCCGGGCGATTCAGGCCACTTCTCCCACGACCTCGCTGGTAAATCTTTCATCCGTACCGACCCGTTCGACGGTCGGCCTGTGACTCGAGGGAGTCGGACGAGCATCCGCTCCACGATCACGAGTCGCGCTCGAGTTCGGCGACGGTCAGCATCGTCTCGACCGCGACGTCGGGGGACACCGAAATCGAATCGATATTGGCGTCGAGCAGAAACTCCACGTACTCCGGAATGGTCGACGGAGCGTCGCCGCAGATGCCGACCGGCCGATCGTGACGGTGCGCATCCTCGATCAGCGAGGTGATCGATCGCATGACCGCTTCGTCGGTCTCGTCGAAAAGCGGAGCGAGTTTCTCCGAGTTTCGATCGACGCCGAGGGTCAGCTGGGTGAGGTCGTTCGACCCGATGGAGAACCCGTCGAATAGCGTGGAGAACCGATCCGCGAGGACGATGTTCGACGGGAGTTCCGCCATGACGTAACAATCCATTTCGTCGCGCGATAACCCGAATTCCGCCAGCAGTTCGAGCACGCGCTCACCCTCCTCTGGCGTGCGACAGAAGGGAACCATTACGATGACGTTGTCCAGTCCCACGTCTTCGCGGACGCGCCGAAGCGCTTCACACTCCAGCCGAAACGCCTCGCGAAAGTCGTCATCGTAGTACCTGGAGGCCCCGCGCCAGCCGATCATCGGGTTGTCCTCGTCGGGTTCGTACTTCCACCCGCCCTCCAGGTTCCGATACTCGTCGGTCTTGAAGTCGCTGAGCCGAAAAATAACGTCGTCGGGGTAGAACGCCGCGCCGATCTTCGCGATTCCGGTTCGCAACGCGTCGATGAACCGTTCTTCCTCGTCCCGTTCGAGCAACTCGAGCGGGTGGTAGCCGACGTGGGACGTCACGATGAACTCCTCCCGGGCCAGCCCGACGCCGTCGACCGGGAGGCTCGCCAGCGAGAACGCGCGGTCGGGATCGCCGAGGATCAGCTTGACGTCGGTATCGGTCTCCGGAATCTCGTCGATGGCCTCCTCACTGACCTCGTACTCGAGTTCCCCCTTGTAGACGCGTCCGGTGTCGCTCGAGCAATCGACGGTCACAGCGGTACCGCTCGACAGCACGTCCGTTGCGTCTCCGGTGCGAACGATCGCGGGGATGCCTAACTCTCGCGAGACGATCGCTGCGTGGGACGTTTTCCCACCTCGATCGGTCACGATTCCGCTCGCTCTCTTCATCACGGGTACCCAGTCGGGGTCGGTCATCTCGGTGACGAGGACATCACCCTCCTCCACCCGATCCATTTGCCGGTGGTCTTCGAGGATCCGCACGGATCCGGTCGCGATCCCGTTTCCGATCGCGATGCCCTCGAGCACCGCATCGGCGGTTTCCGTGAGCCGGTACGTTCGAATGACGTTCTCCGCAACTGCTCCGTGTACCGTCTCTGGTCTGGCCTGGACGACGAACAGCTGATCCAGTTCCCCATCGACGAGCCATTCGATGTCCTGGGGATGGTCGAAGTGGTCTTCGATTTCTGTCGCGTACGTCGCCAGTTCCCGGATCTGGTCGTCGGAGAGCGCGAACTCGTCTCGCGCGTCTGCTGGAACCGATTCCAGCTTGGTTCCGCCGTTTCGCCGAACCATGCGCTGTGCTTTCCCGCCCAGTTGCTTTTCGACGATTCCGTTCGTCGGCTTGAAGACGACGTACCTGTCGGGATCGACGACGCCCTGGACGATCGGTTCGCCGAATCCGTAGGCTGCCTCGATGACGACGACGTCGTCGAACCCCGTGTCGGGATCGAGGGTGAAAAGGACGCCCGAGGACGCTAGATCCGCCCGCCCCATCTTCTGGACTGTGCAGGCGAGTTTCACCTCGAGGTGATCGAAGTCGTTATTTTCGCGATAGACGATCGCACGGTCGGTAAACAACGAGGCGAAACAGTGTTTGATCGATTCGATCAGTTCAGTGGTGCCGGCGACGTTGAGAAACGTCTCCTGTTGGCCCGCGAACGAGGCGGTCGGAAGATCTTCTGCGGTTGCGGAACTTCTCACGGCAACTTCGGGGTCGTCAATTTCTACCCGAGCTGCTAACGCTTCGTAGCGTTCGACGATCCTGGCATTCAACTCCGGCGGCATCTCGTTCTCCGAGATGAGGCGTCGTATCCGTTCTCCCCGCTGCTGGAGGCTCGCAACGTCGTCGACGTCCAGCCCGTCGAGTTCCGATTCGATCGCCTCTCTTACGTCCGTCTGCTCGATGTAGTACTCGTACGCCGCTGCCGTCGTCGTGAACCCCGGTATGACGGGGACGTCCAGACCGGCAAGTTCTCCAAGATTAGCACTCTTTCCCCCGACTGCGCCTGTATCTTCGCTACTGACGTCGTCTAACCATCGAACGAACTCGCTTTCTGTCATCGATCAATCATTCACACCACAAGCGAGATATTAAATGGGACAGGGGAGCACATCCTGTCAGTTGATCGTAGCGTCGGTACCGAGGATTCAGAACGCAGCCATCCAAAAAACACTGACTCAAAATGCGCTGGAACTGACTGCTCTTGGCACGCTCGAGGTGATCGTCGACGTCATCGACGATGTGGGAACTACCGATGGCGTCTTCGCCGCTCACTCGAGGTGGGGGATAATCTCTTCGCGAAGATACTCCAGATACTGGGTCGAGTCGAACGACGATGGCTGATAAATCTCCACGTAGCCGCTTCGAGTAGCAGTCATTTTCACGTCGCCCCCATCGAACTCGTACGAGAGGCCGATCTGATTGAGCCTCGAGTCCGCCAGGATGGAGTCCATATTGTCCCGGAGGTCTTCACCGTGAAAGACGCCGTTCGTCCCGTTCTGTCCGGTACCGAAAAAGCCGGCTTTCCACGGTGTCGCGTCCGCGTGGGCAGTGAAGAATTCGTCGAGATCGAGCGAAACGCGCTCGATGTCCGTCGCGGTCTCCTTCCCGATCAGGTCGAACGCGAAGGTTCCGTCGCCGCTGCTTACGGCGACGAACTCGCCCGGAACGCCAACGAACTCGGCGTAGCGAGTGACGATCTCCTCCTGTTCGGCGACGTGGATGTCGCCGTTTTCGATGCTCGTGACGGTTTCGTTCACAACTGCGTCGATAGCGGCCCGTCCCTCGAACGCCATGTCGCCGCCAGGGAGCGAGAACACTCGATCGATCGTGAGACACTGTTCCAGTTCGTGGCCATCCTCCGAGACCGTCTCGGTGAACGAGTCGACGACCTTGAACGTCCCGTCGACCAGCCCGAGTACACCTGCTTTCATAGCGGGTATCACGGCGCTGTTCTGATTTAATAATTGATATTCCGTACTCCGAACAGGTGTCGGATCCAACCGGAACGGCCCGTCTCGACCACTGCTCTCCGCCGTCGACACCATCTGCCAACCTCCAACACGACTTGGTCGACGCCGGTGCGATCCGCCGGCTCGAGCGATCACTTCTCCCCTCGGAGGACGAGCCACCTGGTGAGCCGTCGCCCAATCAACTCGCCTCGTGCTGTCGCTCGAGAGCCGCCTACCTTACTTTCGAGTAACTATCCCGTTACTTCTCGGTCACCGAAAGGATATGATATTTCCATCGATCGTTCCAGTATGCACGGTCTTTCAGACGGTTCGTCGCAGCGTTCGATTCCGAACGACGAGAAGGTGGTACGATCGTGAGCGGCTGGCAATCGAACCGGTTCACCGGCCTCGTACTGGTTGCCAGCTGTCTCCTGGCCGTCGTCCTGGCCGGGGCCGTGGCCGCGGACGCGGCTTCCGGATCGAATCACGTCGACTCCGCACCTATCGACGACGGACTCCTCGAGGCCGAGGGCGAGCGGACGGTACTGGTCGTCTTCGATTCAACACTGGTGACGGCTAGCCCCGGCGACATCGATGCCCGACAGGAGCAGACGGCTCGTGCCCAGGAACCCCTCCTGGCCTACGCCGAAACGAATCAGGCCGTTACCGTCGACCGTCACTTTTGGATCCAGAATGTCGCCGTCGTCACCGTCAACCTCGACCGTCCCGTACTCGAGGATATCGCGACGCTCGAGGGTGTCGAGGCCGTGCGGGAGAACGGCCACCTCGAAGGCGAGTCGGTGACGTTCGCGCCGGCGTCGACGGTGGTTGTCGATAGGGCTTCGTCGACTACTGTTTCCGGCACGCATGTGGCGACCGAGATCGATGCCTCCTACGGATTGAACCAGATCAACGCCCCGGACGTCTGGACGGAGTACGGCACCCGCGGCGAGGGCGTCACCGTCGGTGTCCTGGACAGCGGCGTCGATCCGAGCCACCCCGACATCGAGATCACTGGCTGGGCTGACTGGGACGTGGACGGGACGCCTCGAGACACCGAGCCACAGGATTACGACGTCCATCGGGAACCGAGCGGTCACGGTACCCACGTCGCCGGAACGATCGTCGCCGAGGATCGGAGCGGGATCCACCTCGGGGTCGCCCCCGACGTCGACCTGCTCGTGGGTGCGGCGCTGACCGATTGTGACGCCAGCGGCTGTGACGCTCGCGAAGCACAGGTTCTGGCCGGCCTCGAGTGGGCCGTCGAGCAGGAACTGGACGTGCTCACGATCAGCATCGGGCTCGACACGAAAGCCGGCCAGTTTATCGAGCCGATTCGAAACGCCGAGGCCGCCGGCACGCTGGTCGTCGCCTCTGTCGGCAACGAGGGCATCGGCACCAGTAGCGCACCGGGGAACGAGTACGATACCGTCAGCGTCGGAGCCTCCGACGTCTACGGCGAAATTCTGGACATGTCCGGCGGCGAAGTCGTCTTCACCGACCTCGAGTGGAACGACCCGCCGGAGGACTGGCCCGACGAGTACGTCCTGCCGACGGTGTCGGCACCCGGCTGGGAGATCCCGAGCACCGTCGTCGGCGGACAGTACTCGCGGGCGTCGGGGACGAGTTTTTCCGCCCCGCACGTCGCCGGTGGCGCGGCGCTCCTGCAAGCGGCGACCGACGAGCACCTGACCCCGGCCCAACTCGAGGCCGCCCTGATCGAAACGGCCGGCAAGCCCGACGGGAAAAACGAAAACCAGGACGTCCGCTACGGCCACGGCATCATCAACGTCTACGCCGCGGTCGAGTTGGTCGTCGAGGGGGATCTCGAGGTCGACGACGATGATGGGGTCGACGGCGAAGACGGAGACGGAGGTGAAGGTGGAGATGGAACCGGTAAGGACAGCTCGAGTAGCGACGATACGGACGACACGGATGGCTCGAGTGGGGACGATGCGGACGACACGGATGGCTCGAGCGGCGACGACACGGAGGGCACGGATGGCTCGAGCGGCGACGGGACAAACGGAGACGCGACGACCGACGCCGACACCGCATCCGATGACAGTGGCGATCAGGCAGGCGACGATGAGACCGAACGTGACGACGCGAGCGACTCGAGTGATGATGGGGCAGCAACGCTCGAGGACGACGAAAGTCCCGGCTTCGGGATCGGCGTTGCGATCGGTATCCTGGCCCTCCTCGGATTGCTCGGGGCTGGACAACGGCGGCCGTCTCGCGGGAGTTGATTGGCAACGCTCGTATCAATGTCGTCGATGTGCTCGGGTGAGCGGCCTTGCTCTACCCGCAGACGACCCCAGGCAATCGGCCCGTAGACGAATTCCAGGCAATCGACGACGACCGCCTGTGAGTCCCGCCGAAACGTTGAAATCCCGGCACTCGAGAAGGTGTCGTCGTAGCGAAAGACTGCAATAGAACGCGTCGAGCAGCGTTCCGTTTCAGGGGAATCCGGCGATGGTGGCCATATTCGCGAACCGTGAGACCCAGTCGCTGCCCGGTATCTGATCTTCGGCGGCGTCTCTGATCACGTCCGAAGCGGTGCCGCTGGCGACGCCCCCCAGTCCGGCCATGCCGGGGCCGGTCGACGGGTCGCCACCGCTGATGCTTCCCACGACGGCCGTGACCTTCGCGTAGAGGTCGGCGAGGTGGGCGTAGTAGGCGGCGACCACCCCGAGTGCCCCACCGCCGGTCTTCGAAAGCAGGTTCGCCTCCTGGAGAACGTCCATGTACAGATCGAGTGCCGCCTCGGCCCTATCGCGGTCTTGCACCGAGGCGAGACGCCGGCGACGAACCGCGCCGCCGGTACCATCCGGCATAATGCCGAGCATCGTTCCCGTCCGAACCTCGACGTTCCACATGGCGTACGAGGAGCCATCCCTCGGGGCGAGTTGATAGCTTCGGCGGTTCAACCCGGCGTGAACCCGCAAGTCGTTGTACGGACCGCGGTCGGTTCCATACTCCTCGAGGTCGTCGATCTCGGCGAGCGGGCGCCCCTCGAGCAGGCTGAGCGTCGAAGAGTCGAACCGCGCCGCTTCCATGATCGAAATGCGAGCCGTGCGCTCGAGCGTCCGATAAAACCGTTCGTCCGGATCGTCGGTCGCCGTCGCCGCCCGTGAGATCGGAAGGACGTCGAGCGATTCCTCGAGGTCGAGATTTCCGTTTTCGATCACCGGCTTCACCTGGTAGGCGACCGTTCGTGGGCCGAGGAAGTAGGTTAGACCGTCCTCGTTCTGTCGGTTTGGCAGCGGCGTCTGGACGAACAGCGGATCCCAGGTAACTTCCATCCGCCCTTTCTTGTAAACCGCCAGCAGTTCCTGGAACTCCTCGTCGGTCATCTCCTCCGAGGCGTCGGCACCGGTCTCTTCGACGAGGGCGTGTAGTTCCCGATAGGAGTGACGCGCCTGCATCATATCGTCGAGCAGCACGGAAAGCGGGACGCCGTCGGCTTCGAAGGAGATGTCGACGCCGCCGAGCATCGCCAACTTCGTGTCTCGAGCGAAATCCGCCAGCCCGGGCATGCCGAAACCGGCCTCCTCGTCCGGATCGTCGCTGTAGGGATCCCAGCTCTCGTCCTGTAACGGATCCCAGCCCCCCAGCGTTCGCGTAACCGAGCGGCCGTCGTACTCGACGGTCAGGTAGAGTCCGACCAGCGAGCGAATCACCCCCGTCGAACCGCTAGTCCTGTAGCTCGTGGTCGCGTTGGCGACGGCCGTCGTCGAGGTCGATTCAGTTTCGTCGTCATCGCCGTTCGAATCGCTATTCGAATCGTCTGCATCCGCGTCGTCTCCTGTCGGCTCAGCCGCTGTGTCCGGTTCCGCACCGATTGACAGGTCGACCTCGCGAGTCCCCAATCCGTCGTCGGGGACGTGGTAGTCGAACCGGTAGGTCGGCACCGACTCGACGACGTCGACGACTGCCTCCTCGACTCGCTGCAGGAGGAGATCCCAGTCACCCATCGGCGCGACGGTCGCGCCGGTCAACTCCGCCTGGTGGAGGACGACCTCGTCTTCGACCGGTACCGTCTCGTCGTAGGCGCTGAGCAACACCGTGCGTGGCGCCACCTCGAACAGCGGGTCTGCCCGCTCGTCGTAGGAGTTCGCCGGCTGGCCGTCGTGTGCGAACACGATGAGGTCGGGATTGTCGGCGATCGCATCGGGCAGGTGCGTCCACATCGCCGAGTCCACGTACCGGCGTTCGATGGTCGCCCCCGGGGCCGTCTCCGCCATCAGCTCCTCGAGTTCGTCGTACTTCTCCTCGTCCGTCGCTGCGTCGACGCCCCGACCCATACTGCCGGACTCGTCGATCAGATAGAGGATCTTCGGCGTCGGCCGCGTGTCGACGAGGCTGGGGTGTACTTCCTGCCCCTCGTCCGTTGCCGAAAACACCGGCCCTGGAAGGCCGACAACGTGGTCGCCGTTCGAATCCAGCACCGTCGCCTCGAGTCTGATTCGGGGATAGTTGGTCGAATCCGCGTGGATGTCGATCGAGTCGATCGCCTCGAGGTCGGGCTCTTCGTCGGGGTCGTAAAACACCTGCCCGTCTTTGGTGATGCGCTCGCTCGCGAACACGACCTCGCCGTCCCTGAACTCGAAATCGGCCGAAAGCCGGTCACCAGAGAGGGTGACCAGATCGCCGAACTCGCTCAGTTGAGCCTGCTCTGCGTCGGTTAAATCCGGCCCCTGCAGGGTGAGCGACGGCGTGAACATGTTCATATCGTCGATACCGACCGTCGGGAACTCGACCGGGTCGGTCAGCGTGGGCGTCCGAACGAGGAGCTGTCGGCCCACGAGATCCGGCACTGCCCACTCCCCGGAGACGAGTTCGAACGGCTCCTCGATAGTGTTGGAGGTCGCCGCAGAGAGTGTCACACGAACCGTTTCTACGTCGGTTTCGGGTTTTTCGATCCGGTTGTCGTCACCCACTTCACCGAACGGTACGTCGCCAAAGAGGTTCGCGTAGTACCGATTCTGATCGTCGTCGAACACCTCGACGACCGGAACCGACTGTGACGACGACCGGGCGGCGTTCCACCGCCAGTCGAACTCGCTTGGCCCGCTGCGACGCTCCGATGGTTCGGCCGGCAACAGGTCGCGAAGCGAATCCGCGAGGGCCAGACTCTCCGCACCGTCCTCGTCGACGACGGTCATCTCTTCCGCTGGTTCTCGCTCGAGACGGTCGGCCCACGCCTCGAGTTGTTCGTCGTCGATGTCGGGCTCGCCCTCGGTGGACGGCTCCTGGAGCCAGCTGGAACGAATGTCTTCAGCCGTCAGTCCCAGTTCGTCGACGTCGACCCTCGTCTCACGAACCGTTGCCGTGTACCCGGCCTGATGGTAGAGGTTCACGAGCGCCTCGGCTTTGTCCCGCGGCGTTCCCATTGCACACCGCAGCGCGCCACGACCGCCCCACCGAAGTACCTCGGCCACGTCGTCGATATCTGACCGCTTCGTCGGTACCGTCTGAATTTCGTCTCTGACGAACTCGAACAGCTCCTCGAGGATTTCGGCGTCGGAAACGACCGGATCGAGATCGTCGTCGCTTGCTCCCGCCTCCGTGTCGGCCGGCGGCTCCTCGTCGGTGTCTTCACCGAGAGCGTCATCCGTGATAGCACCCGGGGGGCGCAGGGTGGCAGCTCCGCCGTACAACCGACCGCCGTCACTGCCGCCAGCGCCGACAGTGATCGACGACACATTGTCGTCGTCCGGCGTCGATTCGTCGTCGGCGACCCGTGTAGTGACGCCATCCTCGTGATCCACTGCCGCCCGTCGATCATGGCGCGCGTTCGCCCAGTCGACGATCGCCGTCGCTCGACCGGGGCGGTGATCGGGGCTGGTTCGAAGCCCACGCTGCATCTCCTCCCAGACGTCGAACGGTAGGTGTTCGCCCGAACCACTGACGAGTCCGTCAGGGTTGTCGTCGCCACGGAGATCCGACGGCGAGAACTCGCTCCCGAGCAGATACCCGAGCGTCCCAGAACCGAGGCCGACTGCGGCGCCGCCGAGGACGTTACGCCGGCTTACAGGGAATCCACCGGCCAGCGCGCCGTCCGTCGCCTCCCCTTCCGTCGACTTCCCCACAGGGTCGCTATCGTTCGTCCCTTCGGACTTCGAGGCGGTGGCTCCCGCTGTCGCACTCGATGTACCCCCACTTTCTGCCATCGGTTCATCCGCCGTTGTCTCGGCTCCTACATCCTCGTCCGGTGGTGCGGTGGATTCGCTCGAGTCGGTCGCAGTCTCCCGTTTATCGTCGCTTTCGGCACCGTTACTGTTCCGTTCCTCGGTCATTACACCGTTCTGGAACCGGCCGTGTATGTGTTTTATTTGACCTTCAAGTAACCTGGCACATTACCTCTATGTAACCTTCACCTTCAGGTTCCGACGGCCGATCTGGGGCAAACGGAAATCGAGTGCATGGGCTGTGTCGTTTCTCTGCTTGTGACCGACGCTGGGACGGGGATCGCTCCTCATTCGGCCGAACGTAGCCGCTTCTCGAGAACGTAGCCGCTTCTCGAGTGAGAATCGCGTGAAAAAGGGATGCCGCCTCCCGGATTGTGAACCACGGTCGGAGCGAAGCTCCTCCCTGGTTCAAATCCGATCGGATCTCATTTCTGTCGCTCACGGATTGTTCGCGACAGAAATGCCGCCTCCCGGATTTGAACCGGGGACAGCTCGATCTTCAGTCGAGTGCTCTCCCAGTCTGAGCTAAGGCGGCTCGACTCAACGTCCGTCGATGATATAAAAAAGGATTTCGAATGCCGTTTTCCATCGCTACCATATCTCACTGCCGCATTCCATTACCCACTCTCCAGCAGTCATTGCTCGAGTCTCACTACACTCATCGAACCCGATAGTGGCTCGTTACGCCACTGTATGTTGGAATTTCGGATATTCAAGACACCCTTTTCTGGCCTGCGCGCGAACATATGCTTCATGGAAGCGCTTCCCTCGAGCGAGGCAGACGAGCAGCTCACCGCTGACGTGATCCTCGAGCTGCTCGCCAACCGCCGTCGCCGATACCTCCTCTACGCGCTTCGTGGGCGAGACGAGCCGATCGAGCTATCGAAACTGGCCGAACAGGTTGCCGGCTGGGAGCACGACGTACCACCCGACGAAGTTGCGAAAAACGAATACAAGAGCGTGTACGTCTCGTCCGTCCAGTGTCACGTCCCGAAGCTCGCCGATGCCGGCGTCGTCGACCACGACGCGGACAATCACACGGTCGTCCTCGCCGACCGGTTCGAGCAACTCGAGCCGTATCTGCGCGTGGTCGTCAAGGACGAACCCGAAAACTCCCGCCTCCACGACGCGCTCGAGGTCGAAGGTGGCGACGGCTTTTTCGGGCAGCTTCGACAGCGCCTCAGCTCTTGAACTAACGAGTTCTCCCGATCCCGATAGCGCAGTGACTCTCGAGTGCTAGCCGGTACTCGAGCACCTTCGTCGGCAATCGACGCTCTTGATCGCCACGACCGTGACCAGAGGCATGTTGTCCTACCAATTCACCGGTATCTGGCGTGTGCTGTTCTCAGAATCGTGCCAATCTCCTAACAGCCACTCGTAAAACGCGGCTTCGTAAGTTGTTCATCACTGTGTTGTCACTGTGGGCTGGTATCGAGCGTAGATGACCGCCGGACACGTACACGGCGATTCCTGGCAGGATTCACAGACAACGCCACGGTCGTTCCCCTCGTCGTTCCAGTATCCGTCAACACGCGAGACGACCCGAAAGCCGAAGTAGGACATGATTCCGTCGATGTTGACGCCACGGTCAGCCTCCCAACCAATCGCACAGAGCGCGGTTGCGCCACGGTCGATACACGCAGTAATACACTCCTCTATGAGGGCGGTTCCGATCCCGCGATTCTCGAACCCCTCCTTTACAGCTACCATGCGGATCACCCCCACTCGATCGGCGTGACGGAGCGCCTCCGAGAGCGCAGTATCGGTTACGGGCAGCGACTCACGAAAAGCTGCCTGCTCGAAGACTGCCCCGTGACAAAATCCAATTACTTCGCTTGCAACGGGATCTCCAGGGCCAGTCTCTGAGATCTTCGGCGTCTTCCCGAGCAACGCATCGGTGAGGTTCGCAGCGAGTGATCGCTCGGACTCGAACCCGGTATCGATCCGTGCAACGTGGGCAAAACATGGATCGTCATCCTCGAGTGCCCGCACCAGTAGCTCTGCCGAACGTGCTTCTTTCCCAAGTCGCTGCTCTGCGATGTCGACAGCTGCCGGCACGTGCGCTCTGTCCATCGGATGGATCGAATAAGCGTCTAATACGGGGACAAACCGGTACCGGCCAGAATTGAGTTGCTTGTTTCGCTGCTGGTATCCCGACCACAGTCCGTCGAGCTCACCGTTGTGGTTGATGTGAAAGAAGAAGTTCCCGATCGAGGTGTTGTGTGGATTTGCCGAGTAATACAATCCATTCAAATATCCCGTTTCCGAAATCTCGCCTTTGAAAATCCACTCGATATCAGAGTCGGGCATCTCCGACCGGCCGACGATCTCTTTCCCTCGTTGGGTCAACGTTGCCGGGGCGGACTCGGTGACGATTTCACCGTCGATTTCTTGCTCCCAGGTGGTAATGTACTCGCCTGCCATCGGGTACTGTCGCTCGAGATACTTGTTGTAGGTGAACCGTTTTACCTGTATTATGGCTCCAACTAAAAGCGCCGCACTGATGCCAACGAGCAGATTCTCCCACGCAACCCCAACGATGTTCATGTGGAGTGCCACCGACGAAACGCACATAATAGTTGGGTTTCCTGATATGTGGTGTGTGGTGATGGTGGAAAACCGCTGAACGATGGTCTCTCATTCCGTATCTTGCCCGTTCTTGAATGATGATACGTTTGTGGAACTGTTAATTTAATACTTCCTCAATATCGCATACAAACGCCCGTCGACCCGACTCGAATCGGGCGTCTGTGGCGTTCGCCAGACTGCCACGTCGCACGCACGGTACCAGATCAGTTGCTGTGTGGCAGGTCAGTTGGTCAGTCTCGAGTTCTCCAGCAACAACTGAAACGATTCACAATCCGATCGAAGACACGTTTTGTGATCGGTTTACATCGACTCCGGATGTCACAGTGGTTGGCGTTCAGTCGGGTTCGAACCTCGCCCAGACGTTCGACCTCACTTCGTTCGGCCGCTGCGACTGGTCTGGTTCGACCCGCCCTCGCATACATTTCTGTGACTCACTGTCGTTCGTCCCAGAAATGGGCTCGGGCGGGTTCGAACCACCGACCTCGGCCTTGTAAAGGCCGCGTCATAACCAGCTAGACCACGAGCCCGTATCCGAGCAAAACCGCCCCGTGCGAATAACCTTTACTTTCTCGTCCCGGAGTCATCCACCAGATGGTGTCTCTCAGACGCGCCTGGTCGGCGCTCGTCGTCGGCTTCCTCCTCCTCGCGGTGGTCTACGGGCTGATCCAGCTCTCGATCCTCCCCGTTCCGTGGACGGACGACACCGCAGAGGTTACCGTTATCGGCGACGACGACACCACCAAACTCGTCGTCGAGGCCGAGGTCGCAGACACCTGGGAGGAACGGTACACCGGTCTCAGCGACCACGATTCTCTCGAGCCCGGAACCGGGATGCTGTTCGTCCACCGAAACGAAGCCGAACGAACCTACGTCATGCGGGACATGGACTTCGACATCGACATCATCTTCATCGGTGCCGATCGCGAAATCACCACTATTCACCACGCAAGCGCACCAGAACCAGGTGAGGACGGCGAGGAACTTCGGTACTCGGGCGACGCAAAGTGGGTGCTCGAGGTGCCCAGTGGAACGGTCAACGACTCCTCGATCGAGGTCGGTGATCGGGTGGAAATTGACAGTGACGAATCGTGAATGGGATCCCTGCGCGCTCGAGTGGATTCACACCCGTACCGGGTTGTGAAACGCCATCGATTGTCGGGGATGTTGATACGAGGCGACAGATCGCGGCAAGGTAACCCGGCTTTACCCCCGACACGCCGTTCATATTTCGATTCGTAGGAAACGTTTATTGCTGACCAACCATTCAGCCCGAGCAATGAGTAGTGTCGACTGGGATAAAGATGATCCGTTCGAGGAGCAACGGGACAACATCGAGGATCCGATGCGCCGGTTGCTCTTCGAGTACGGGCGTCCCTATTGGTTTTCGGTGACGGTCGGGATCTTCGCGAGCGTCTTCGCGCGAGCGCTGGATCTCCTGCCGGCCCTTTTGCTCGGTGTAGCGATCGACTCCATCTTCGGCGAGGCGGTGTTCGCCGAACAGGTACCGCTGGTCGTGTTGCCCGAGGCCTGGTTGCCGACAGGCGAGGAAGCACAGTTCTGGTTCGTGGTCATCGCCATCGCCGGTTCGTTCGTCCTCGGAGCGGCCTTTCACTGGCTGCGCAACTGGGGCTTCAACTCCTTCTCACAGGACATCCAGCACGACGTCCGAACGGCCGCCTACGACAAGATGCAACGGCTCGACATGGAGTTCTTCAGCAGCAAGCAGACCGGTGAGATGATGTCGGTGCTCTCGAACGACGTCAACCAGCTCGAGCGCTTCCTGAACGACGGGCTGAACTCGGCGTTCCGACTGGTCGTGATGGTGCTCGGCATCGGTTTCCTGCTGTTCTGGCTCAATCCGCAACTCGCGCTGATCTCGCTGGCCCCGGTGCCGCTGATCGCCTTCTTCACGTACCTTTTCGTCAAGAAAATCCAGCCGAAGTACGCCGCCGTGCGCTCGAGCGTCGGGAAAGTCAACTCGCGACTCGAGAACAACCTCGGCGGTATTCAGGTGATCAAAGCCGACAACACCGAGGAGTACGAGTCCGGGCGCGTCGACGACGTCTCGCGCAACTACTTCAGTAAAAACTGGGAAGCGATCTGGATCCGAATCAAGTTCTTCCCCGGCCTCCAGCTCATTTCGGGGATCGGCTTCGTGCTCACGTTCATCGTCGGCGGGTACTGGGTATTCACGGGCACCGGCCCCGGGCCGTTCACCGGGACGCTCCAGACGGGGACGTTCGTCATCTTCATTCTTTACACGCAGCAGCTCGTCTGGCCGATGGCGCAGTTCGGACAGATCATCAACATGTACCAGCGGGCGGAGGCCTCGAGCGAGCGCATCTTCGGGCTGATGGACGAAGTGGGTCGAATCGACCGCGAGACGGACGCCGACCCGATCGAGGTAACGGATGGTCACGTCGAGTACGACCACGTCTCGTTCAGCTACGCTGCAAGCGGGGAGTTCGCGGCGGACGACACCGAGAGAATCATCGACGACATCTCCTTCGAGGTGGGCGGTGGCGAGACGGTTGCGCTCGTCGGTCCGACCGGGGCCGGCAAGTCGACCGTGTTGAAACTGCTCTTACGGCTGTACGACGTCAACGAAGGCGCGATCCGCGTCGACGGTCAGGACATTCGCGACGTCTCGCTGGCGAGCCTGCGCCAGTCGATGGGCTACGTCGGCCAGGAGTCGTACCTCTTCTATGGGACGGTCAAGGAGAACATCACCTACGGGACGTTCGACGCGAGCGACGAGGAGATCGTCGACGCGGCGAAGGCTGCCGAGGCCCACGACTTCATCCAGAACCTGCCCGAGGGCTACGACACCATGGTCGGCGAACGCGGCGTGAAGCTCTCCGGCGGGCAGCGCCAGCGGTTGTGTATCGCCCGTGCGATCCTCAAGGATCCCGACATCCTCATCCTGGACGAGGCGACGAGCGACGTCGACACCGAGACCGAGATGCTGATCCAGCGCTCGATCGACAAACTCACCGAGGATCGGACGACGTTCGCTATCGCTCATCGGCTGTCGACGATCAAAGACGCCGACCAGATCGTCGTCCTCGAGGGCGGCGAAATCGTCGAGCGTGGCAGCCACGACGACCTGCTACAAAACGACGGCCTCTACGCGCACCTCTGGGGCGTGCAAGCCGGTGAGATCGACGAACTGCCCGAGGAGTTCATCAAGCGGGCTCAGCAGCGGACGGCCCGAACGCAAGCTCGTCGGGGCGACGACTGACCGCTGAGCAGACTGAACACGACGGGGTTAGAAGGACTCCTGTTCGCCCTCGAGATCCTCTCCCGACGGACTCTCTTCTTCGCGCTCCTCGCCAGGGGCGGGCGGCGTCCGATCGCTGTAGTGTTTCCGCCCGATCGCTTCGTCGCCGACCATGTTCATCACGGCCTGTTCGATTTCGTCGTAGGACGCGTACTCGTCCTCGTTGAGTGGGCCGATGAGTTCTTCGAGGGTGGACGTCTCGTCTCCTACCTCGAGTTCGACGTCGCCGTGGTTCTCGAGCAGCGTGTCGTGCTCGATGGGGTAGTCGTGATCCTCGAGCGCCGCCTGCAGGTCGCCGAGTTCGACGCCGAGTTCGCGGCTGTCTTCGCTCATGGATGCCGGTTGAACGACTATCGGGTTACGGTTTGAGCCTGCGCTCGCGTGCTCGTCGTTCATACGGCTCAGGGTCGACCAGCCACGGTGGATAGCCGTCGTTACACCACAGGTACAAGAGGGGAGGCCACTCACGAATCGGTATGGATCTCACGGAGGCCACCTGGGTCGAGGTCGCCGAGTACGACACCGACCTCGCGGTGATTCCGGTCGGCAGCACCGAACAACACGGCCCCCACGCGCCGCTCGGGACGGACGTCCTCGCCGCCGAAGCGGTCGCCGACGCGGCCCTCGAACGGGTCGAGCGGGATGTCGTCCGTACACCGGCGATTCCGGTCGGCATCGCCGAGGAGCATCGCCACTTTCCGGGTACGATGTGGGTCTCGCCGGACACCTTCCGGGCGTACGTCAGGGACGTCGTCGCCAGCCTCGCCCACCATGGCTTCGACCGCGTCGTTCTCGTGAACGGCCACGGCGGGAACGTCGACGCGCTTCGGGAGGTGACCGCGACGATCACCCGTCACGACGACGCCTACGCCGTCCCGTTCACCTGGTTCGAGGCTGTCGGCGACCACGCGAGCGAGATGGGCCACGGCGGGCCGCTCGAGACCGCCTTGCTTCGCCACTGTCACCCCGACCTGATTCGCGAAGACAGGCTCGAGGAGGCGCGAGACGGCGGGGCAGAACGCTGGGGTGAGTGGGTGAGCCACGTCAACCTGGCGGTCGACTCGGCGGAATTTACGGAAAACGGCGTCGTCGGTGATCCGACGGCCGGGGACGCCGACCGCGGGGCTGAACTGCTCGAGCTGGCGGCGACGTCACTGGAGCGGTTGCTCGAGGCGGTGGCGACGCGGGAGAGAACGCGGCCGGAGTCTCGCTAGCGGATACGCTTGGTCGGTGCTACTCTTGATCGGTACTCGTTACTCGTCACTCGTCACTCGTCGTCTTCGCTTTCGCCGTCTTCGTCGTCACCACCAGCCTCCTCGAGCGTCCCACGCAGTGCCGGAATCGTCGCCGTCAGCTCCCCGACCTGCTCGCCAGCGCTGGTGATGTCCTCGAGGGCGGTTTCGATCGCCTCGATCTCTTCCTCGAGGTCGTCGGCGTCGTCGAATGCGTCGGCCCGCTCGCCCATGGTGTACCACTTCTTGGCGTCCCGGAGGTGATCCTCGGCATCCCCGACGTCGAGGGCCGATTTGAGTCCATTGAGGACGCCAAGCACGTTCTCGGCGTCGGTTTCCCAGATGTCGTCGGCCGCGGGGAGGGCCTCCCAGGCATCCGCCAGCGAGGCCTCGACGTCCGAGCGCATCTCGCTGGCCGCTTCCCCGAACAGTTCGTCGTCATCCAGTGAGGCTTGACTCATGTCACCACGTTCACTGCCACTTGGGTTAAAAGGTTGCCCGAAAGTGAAAGTGAAAATGCGATGAACGACGCCTCTCAGTGGGAATCAGCGCCCGTGTTTCGAAACTGTATAGGGTGCCAACTGCTCGAGATCCTCGACACTGTCAGGACTCTCGAGTGGTACCGGGGCACTCGACTGGTACCGGGGCGCTCGAGTGGTACCGGGGCACTCGACTGGTACCGGGGCGCTCGAGTGGTACCTGGGCACTCGAGTGGTACGGAATTTCCAGGAGTCGCTACCAAACGATGGACACACTGATCGCCGACCCGCTGGCGGATCGGGTTTGCACTGCTGCACAGTAGCTCCTGCCCTGCCAGGAGTACCCGGTTGGGCAGGGACGGGGACTCCCCATCGTAGGGCTGTCGCTCACGCCTGCCCGGTTTCGCTGTCCACGTTCGAGTCGCCCTCACTCGGTGGCTCGACGGTCACGCTCGTATCTTCGACGTGCTCCGTCCGGTTCGTTCGATCCGTTCCGAGCAGCTTTGACGTACACGCCTCGGCCGTCGGCTCGAGCGAGGTGTAGAGGACGATGGCGAGGGCACCGAGCAGGGGGAGCGACAGGAGGAGGAACACGATGTCGTACGCCCAGGAGACGCTCCCCAGCAGTGGTCGCACTGCGTCGGCGAGCCCCCGGTGGGCGATCAACACCGCGATGAGCACCGTCGTTATGCGGACGGCGGCCCCGGCCTTTCTGGTGAGGTCGGGGGATTCATTCAGGCTCGTCCGGACGAGTCGCTCGAGCGCCGGTGCGAGGATGACGAGGAGGCCGACGACGGCGATCGTGGCCACGGCGGTGATCGCCGCGCCGATGGTCACCGGTGTCCCGGGTACGAGCCAGTCGGCTCCCGGCAGGAGCGAGGCGAGCGTCACGAGGACGATCACGCCCGCCGCTGCCAGCGCCAGTGTGGTTACCTGTCTGACGGTCTCCGGTTCGATCGCGGACGAGGTGGTTGCGTCTCCGGTCTGCATAGGCAGGTGGGGGAACCAGCAATCGACCCAAAAAAGATCCGTATCGTTCCACCGGTTCGCCTCGTTCCGATTCGTTCACGACCGTTTACGTTTTACGACGGGTTTCGGTGATCTGTAGTGGCCACGAGAGGCCCGATACGGCCGATTCGACGGCTGAAATCGCCCCTCGAGGCAGTTAGTGTGAGGCTGGCGCCGACGCGAGTTTCCGTTACCACCCGCATAAATATCGTCGGCGAGCCAGCCGATCAGTGGTGCCTGGCTGACTCGAGGCGCATCAGCGGGTAGCCATCGTCCATCGCCATGCGCGTCACGACTTCGACGTCGTCGTAGTCGACGACGATTTCGACCTCGACGAAGCGCCCGGTGAGTTCGGTGTAGTCGGCCGACGACGCCTCGAGCGCGGCCGCGAGTTCGTCCGTGCGAACGTCGACGGTCACGCTGGCACAGTGGGGCTGGTTCTCGATGGCGTCTTCCATCGCTCGAGCGAGGCTCTCGGCGCTCTCGAGGCTGATGGGGGTGCCTGCAAACTGGTGGTAGAGCGAGCCGAACTTGATGCCCGCCTCGAAGCAGGCCTGTTCGGCGGTCGTCGGGGCCTCCTCGCCGTCGCGATCGCTGGTCATACGCGTCGTTCGTCCGGCAACGCCGTGATCGTTATGATCTCGAGCGCTCTCACTCCCAGCGTCGCGTCCGTATCAGTGTTACCAGCAACCCGGTGATGGCGGCGAGGGCCAGCAGTGAGCCGAAGCCGGATAGTCCGTCCTCGTCGGGTTCGTCGCTCGAGCCGTCCTCGTCGTTCGCCTCGCCCTGGCTCGAGTCCGTACCGGTCGATTCGTCGTCAGCGTCGTCGTCATCACTAGCGTCATCATCGCTACCAGCGTTCTCGTCGCCGGCTGTGTCGTCGCCGCCGTCGTCTTCTTCACCGGGTGCACCGGTGGTGTCGTCGGTTTCGCCGTCGTCGCTTGCACTATCGTCGCTCGTTCCGTCGTCACCGTCGTCGTCCGACCCCGTATCGTCGCTCCCGTCGTCGGCGGGGGCGTCACCGGTCAGCTGTAACACGATGACGACCTGGCCGTGCGAGGATTCGGGAGTGTACGTCCAGCCGCCGCCGGCCTCCTCGTAGGAGACTGCATCGTCGACGGGGTCGACGTCCGAGTCCCAGCCGGTGCCGGCGGGTTCCTGCTGAATGTAGCCAACGATCTCGATGCGGTCGGCGTGTGCGCCTTCGACGATTGCCTCGCCGTACTCGACGCTGTCGCCGTCCTCGGAGAGGCCGTGAATCTCGAGACAGTGACTGTCGAGGTAGCCGTCACCCTGAATGACGTCATCGGCGGTGCCGAACTGGTCGGCGTCGAGCGGCCGGTCGTAGTGCTCGGTCAGCGGATACTGCACCGTCATCGGGTCGGCGTAGGAGTGCCAGTCGAGCGAGTCCCCGGTCGGAACGGTAACGGTGGTTCCCGGTACCGACTCACCAACGATCGGGTCGCCGGCCTCGTTCAGCAGGGTGACACAGATCTTGCCGGAGCCGTCTCCGAGGTACGGACTTCGATACTCATCACGGGGGTTGATGTAGCTGACCCACGTGCCGTCGGCCGCCTGAGCCTCGAACCACGGGTCGCCGGGTTCGGGCACCTCGAGTTCGGCCGCCTCCTCCGAGACGGTGTCGTTCCCGGGGTCGCTGGTCGCTTCGAGCGAGCCACTCGAGACGAGCAGTCCGGTCGCGATGGCAGCGATCACGAGCGATGCGCCGACGGCGAGCAGTACGGTACGCCAGGGTCTGGATGGGGTGTCCATGGAGATGATCTACCCCAGCCGATGACAGTCACCGATTTTGGTATGTCACGAGTACTATACCGTACGGCCTTCGTACCAGGGGGTAAGGGGCGCCTTCTCGGTATCGGCTTTGGCGACCGTGGTGGGTTAGGCGCGATCGCTGGAGGGGGATGGATCACGGTAGGTGCGTGTGGTCTGACCGCAGTCGTGACAGGTGTGTATAGGCTGATCGCAGTCGTGACTCGTCGGAACACTACACAGTAGTGACGTGAGCTACCGCTCGCTGTCGAATTGAATAGGTAGAATGTGAAACCGAGCTATTGAACGGGTGCCGTATTACAGGCGGGTGACGTTCGTCGCGCGGGGGCCCTTGGGGGCCTGTTCGATGTCGAATTCAATCTCGGTGCCTTCTTCGAGGTCCGGTCCGCCGACGTCTTCCATGTGGAAGAATACGTCATCGTCCGCGTCGTCCGTCGAAATGAAACCGTAGCCGCCTGTGTCGTTGAAGAAATCAACGTTGCCTTTCGCCATTGCTTCTGAACACAGTGGCGATACACGGATAAGACTTGCGTGGGTGGTGTTCACGCGACTGTCGCTCGAGAATACTCGAATCGACGGTTTCCGATCACCGTTCCGCTGCATCCTCCATTGTGGCCGGGATCACTCGGGAATACATCCGTTCCCAATATGATCGCCGAAACAATGTATTGAGGGGGATCGACCGTTCGAGGCTCGAGTTGCTGTTGCTCGCGGAGCTGGTGATACCGTCACCACGGTACTCGAGTATCGACGACGGGCTACGTAGCGTCGACCGACTGGCCAGCGAGTCGCCACGTTCGAGGCGAAACGACCCGATGACACGAACCACCGTCGAATCACTACAGTTTAGCCCCTTCGCCCGAGAATACCTGAGTAATGTCTGAATATGATCGTGGGCCGGGCGTCCCCCAGGTGGCGTTGATCGCGCTGTTCGTGACGGCGCTGATCACCGCCCAGGTGACGGCGGCGAAGGTGCTGGCGTTCGACCTCCCGTTTTCGCTGCCGGTGACGGGTGCCCAGCTCGTCTTACCCGGAGCGGCTCTCGCGTACGCGCTGACGTTCCTTGCGAGTGACTGCTACGCCGAACTGTACGGCCGGCGGGCCGCCCAGGTCGTCGTCAACGTCGCGTTCGCGATGAACTTCGTCCTGCTGGTGCTCGTCTGGTCGACAATCGCGGCCCCGGCGTCCCCCGCAAGCGTCGACCCCGCGATGTTCGAAACGGTTCTCGGTGCGTCGACCAACATCGTCGCAGGGAGCCTCCTCGCGTACGTCGTCAGCCAGAACTGGGACGTCTGGGTGTTCCACGAGATCCGCGATCTCACCGATGGCGACGCCCTTTGGCTGCGAAACATCGCCTCGACGGCCAGCAGCCAGGCTATCGACACCGTCATCTTCGTCGGCATTGCGTTCGCGCTCGCACCGCGGGTACTCGGCGTCGGCCCCGTTCTTCCGGGTGGCGAGCTCGCCGCCCTGATCGTCGGCCAGTACCTCCTCAAACTCGCGATCGCGTTCCTCGATACGCCGATCGTCTACGCCGTCGTCGGCTTCGTTCGCTCGCGAAATGGGGACGGACGATCGGCTCCGGCCTGAAATCGGGTGAGTACTCGAGGCTGTCAGCTCGACCGACCTAACTATCAAAAATATAGTTTTATACTATATGTTCTGTATTGAAGGGAGCCTAGCCATCGCTATCTGATTCGGTGTGATCGAACGGGTCGTTTCGTCGCCGATACAGCCAGTGGGCAGGGTTTCGTGTTCGGTCTGACATCTCGAGTCGAAACGGGGAGATTTAGTGGTTCCCTCGAGAGGAGTCGGGTATGGACGAGCGCGTACGCGAACACGCAGCGGTACTGGTCGACTGGAGCGCCCAGGTCGAATCGGGTGACAACGTCGTTCTGTCGGTCGGCCCGGACGCCCACGAATTGGCGGTCGCTGTCGCCGAAAAACTCGGCGAGCGGGGGGCGAACCTGCTCGCCACCTACGACTCAAACGAACTCCAGCGTGCGTATCTCCGTGCTCACGACGGCGAGTTCGAGGGGAGTGCGCCACACGAACTGGCCATGTACGAGGAAGCCGACGTCGTCCTCTCCATCGGTGGGCAGCGCAACACCGCCGCAAAAGCCGACGTTCCCGGCGAGACGCGACAGGCCTACCGAACCGCGAACGCGGTGATGCGAGAAGCCAAGTACGACACTCGCTGGATGTCGACCGTGCACCCGACGCGCTCGCTCGCCCAGCAGGCCGGGATGGCCTACGAGGAGTACCAGGACTTCGCCTACGACGCCATCCTGCGGGACTGGGAGTCGCTCGCGGAGGAGATGTCGCAGATGAAGGAGCTGCTCGACGAGGGCTCGGAGGTGCGCGTGGTCAAGGACGGCACCGACCTGACGATGCGCATCGACGGCCGGACGGCGGTCAACAGCGCGGCTTCCGTCAAATACGACTCCCACAACCTGCCGAGCGGTGAGGTGTTCACCGCGCCCTACGCGACCGAAGGCACCGTCCTCTTCGACGTGCCGATGACGATTAACGGCGAGGCGGTTCGAGACGTCAGACTCGAGTTCGGGGACGGCGAAGTCGTCTCCCACGAGGCCCAGCAGGGCGAAGGGGTGTTGACGGATATCCTCGAGACCGACGCGGGTGCCCGACGGCTGGGCGAACTCGGCATCGGGATGAATCGCGGCATCGATCGCTTCACGAACAGTATCCTCTTCGACGAGAAGATGGGCGATACGATCCACCTGGCGGTCGGCCGGGCCTACGACGCGTGTCTGCCGGAGGGCGAGACGGGGAACGATTCGGCCGTCCACGTCGACATGATTACGGATATGAGCGAGGATTCCCGACTCGAGGTAGATGGTGAGGTCGTCCAGCGGGATGGGCGGTTCCGGTGGGAAGACGGGTTCGAGGGGTAGTCCGGTTTTTTTGGTGCAGATTTTTGCCGGGCGAGGTGTGTGAGCCCGGCAAAAAGGTGCGTGCGGAGGAGGGGTTCGAGGGGTAGTCCGGTTTTTTTGGTGCAGATTTTTGCCCGTCCGAGCGCTGCTCGAGCGATGTTTTCTCACGCTGCTCGAGCGACTACGATCACGGCCGGTACTTCGGCTGCTCGAGCGCTGGAACTCACCGGGTAAGGACTCCCTACGATTCTGTTTGCGGACGTCGTCGCTGTCATCCAGTGCATACTCTTGGTCGGTGCCGACGTCCGATCGAGTGCCGCCGAGATCAGCGGCGGCGTCCTGTCCGAACCGCTGTGTGATCGACGCGCACTGCTCCAGCGGCGGTCGGGTGCCGATTCACGGCGTATAGTCGGCGACGCCGGTGTCGATGGCTCCCGTCCGCCCCAGCGTACCACTGGCGGCTGCCCGCCCTGCCGGAGGCGGCACGTATCCGGCTTTTTTACCGTCGAGCACGGATCGACCCGTGAGTATCCTCCAGCGGAAGTGTGAGTACCGAACGAGAGCGTGACCACCGAGAGTTATACCCTCGAGGCGACTACTCCCTCCCATGCGCGAGGCGCTCCGTGCCGGTATCGCTATCTACAACGACGGCTACTACCACGCCGCCCACGACGCCTGGGAGGGCTACTGGCTCGACCTCGAAGCCGGAACCCACGACGAGCGACTGCTCCACGGGCTGATCCAGTTTACCGCGGCGATCTACCACGCCCAAAACCGCAACTGGGCGGGCACGGTCGGACTGGCCTCGAGCGCGGGTGGGTATCTCGATGGACTGCCGGCGGCTTATCGTGGCGTCAACGTCGCCGCCGTCCGGCGAGCACTCGAGACGCTCGCGGCCGACCCTGCGGTGATCGAACGCCGTCCAGCGCCGCCGCTTACCCACGACGGCGAACGCCTCCACCTCGTGGATCTCGATCTCGAGGCGACGTTCCTGGCGGCAGGAGTACTCGCGGAAGAGTTAGGGTACGACGAGGGCGTTATCGACGACGGCATTGCCTTCGCTCGTGACGACCTCGAGGCGGATCGCGGGACGGACACGTTCCTGACGCTGGTGGCCGATTTCGTTCGCAAACCGGCTGACCGGGCGCTGGTGTTCGACCGACTCACGGGTCACGTCGAACGCCGTCGGGCGGAGGCGACGGACGTCGAGGGGTTGTTCGACCCGTAGCACGGGCTCTCGTCGACGGTGTGCCGGCTCGGTCGATCCGCTCTCCGACGAACGCGATACGTTTTTCCCGCCGCCACGTACTTGTCCACGCATGTATCGTTCCGGTGCGTTCGTCGCCGAACACGTCTCGCCGACGACCGACGAGCAGGTACAGCCAAACGGCGTCGACCTCACCGTCGACGTCGTCTTCGAACAACTCGAACCGGGACGGATCACCCGTGACGGCAAGGAGATTGGCGACCGCGTCGCCCGGCCGATGGAGGAACTCGACCGCAAGCAGCCAGACAGATACTACCTGCCGGTCGGCTCCTACGTCGTCCGCTACGGCGAGCGAATCCGGATTCCGGAGGGCCACGTCGGATTCGTCTACCCGCGGTCGTCGCTCATGCGCAACTCCTGTATGCTGAACACGGCGGTCTGGGACGCCGGGTACGACGGACGCGGCGAGGGGCTGTTGCAGGTACACCACGACATCGAACTCGAGCGCGGCTCAAGGGTTGCACAGCTGGTCTTCGCGCAGGCCGATCACGACGAGACCTACGACGGCAGTTACCAGAACGAAAACCTGTGAACGGCTTCGGGGTCAGCGGAATCGAACCGGTGGCGAGAACGCTGGCTTCCAACGCCCGCCGTTACCGATCTCGCGGCGTCATCCCGAGGACGTTTCTTGACATCGCCACCGGCTGACTCACCGCCCGAACCGCTCCACTGGCGGTCGACCGAACGCGTCCCTGCACCCGGTGGAGCGGCACCACGGCTCGTTTTCCGGCCTCGGCGGCGACGTCCCAGCTCACCCGCTCGACGAACTCGCTGCGCGAACGCGCCCACCGGCTCGGGTGTGCGAGGACGTACAGTCGCGGGCAAGCACCCGACTCGAGCAGCTCGATGAGATCCTCGGTCGTATCGATGCGGCCGACGGTCGGATCGACGACCCCCCAGTGACGACCGGTATCGGAAACGTACGTTGGCTTCTGCGGATCCGCGTCGTCCGTTTCGATCGAGCCGTAGGCGATTCCGGTGAGTCCGTACCGTTCGGGTGGCCGCGCGTCGTCCCACATATCGGTATTGAGATGGGGCGAGAGTGGACTCCCGTGTGAGCACGCCGTCGTCACCTCGACGTGCTCGCGAAACCGATCGAGGTTCCGCTCGAACTCCTCGTAGGCGAGTTCTCGATTGCCTTTCGCCCTGGCGAGGTCTTCGTAATGGTACCCGACCTCGTGGCCGAGATCCACGAGGGTGTGAGCGAACTCGGGACTGAACGTCGACGTGCGGAGGTAGTAGGTCGCCTCGACGCCGTATTCGGCCTCGAGATGGGCCATCGAGCGGGCGATGCTCGGTCGGCGGTCGACGTCGTGACGAACGATCGCGTACCGGTCGGGGTGCGTCTCGGCCTCGAGGAACGACGCCACTGAGTACGTCTCGTAGCCGTGTTCGGTCAGCGTCTCGAGAACCCGCTCATACACGTCGAACGTGAAGTCTCGAACGACGAACTGTCCGTCTTCAGTGAGTGCCATGTGCGATTGATACTCCCCCTCCATGATAATTATCGAGGGGCTACCATTGGGGTGGACGACCGTACGGTCACCGTTCCGGTCACGCGAGCGGGTCGACGGGGCTCGGTCTTTTTACCTTCTGACCCCCTCGGTCAGCGCATGATGGCCACGACGCACGTCTTCGTTGGTCTCACTCTCGTGGCTCCCGTGGCCGTCGCCGTCCCGGATCTCGCAGCGCCGCTCGCCGTCGGGGCGATCGTCGGCGGCCTCCTGCCGGACGTCGACCTCGTGTTGACCCACCGCAAGACGTTTCACTTCCCCGTGTTCGGCATGGTCGGTACCGTTTCGGCGGCTATCCTCGCGACGGTCGCACCGTCGCCGTTCACTGCGGGAATCGCCGCGTGCGCAGTGACCGCCTGGATCCACGCCGCCAGCGATGCCCTGGGCGGCGGGCCGGAGATGGATCCCTGGACGAACCCGAGCGACCGCGCCGTCTACGACCACGCTCGAGGGCAGTGGATTCGACCCAGGCGATGGATCCGGTACGACGGTGCACCCGAGGACGCCTTACTGGCATCCGTCCTCGCCATTCCGGCGTTCGTGGTGTTTTCGGGACTGATTCGGACGCTCGTCGTCTTGCTCGCGGTCTCGCTCGGTTACGCACTCGTTCGCCGCCGGTTGGTCGAGTGGACGCCGGCGTGGCTCGAGTGACCCGTACTGCCGACGTTCGGTTCGAACGACTGTCATCCCTGACGACGAGTCGCAACGCTGATACGGTTCGTCTCCGAGGGGGCGAGTATGCCGATCGATATCGCCTCCAGGCTCGCCCACCTGGTGTTCGCCGCCGTCTGGGCCGGCAGCGTCTTCTACGTCGCATTCGTGATCTTGCCGCTGGCTCGAGACGGGGCGTTCAACACGACCAAACCGCTCGAGACGATCTCGACGAAGCTCACGACGATTTCTCGCGTGAGCGCGCTGGTGTTGTTGGTGACGGGCGGGCACCTCGCCGGCACCGGCTACAGCTTCGATGGCGACGGCGCGCCTGGCCTCTTCACCTCCACTAACGGCCAGCTGGTCGTCTTCATGGTCGTTCTCTGGCTGGCGCTGGCCGCACTCGTCGAAATCGGTGCCAAACGCTTCGAGTCGGGGTTGAACGGGAAGAAGCTGCGCGAGCCAGCACACCGGGCACTACCAGTGTTCCGCGCAGCGGCCGTCGTGGCAATCCTATTACTCGTCGTTGGTGGCCTCATTACGAGCGGCGCTGTGTACCGGCTGTAGCCTCTCTCGAGCGGAAAATCGCTTCCGAGCACCTCTTGAAAAGATGTCACTAAAGAACGTTTTTGCGAAAGATACTTAGTCGATTACTGTTAGGTAGCGCTATGATGATCAGGGGAAAGGACATCGCCGTGTCGATGCTCGTGGTGGGCACCGCGGCCGCGGCGGGCTATCTGCTTCGGTCGCGCGGGCGATCCCCCGCTGGCGCCCGATCCAAAGCAGACGTCGGGGCTCGGATCGTAGAGGAGATCCCGGAGAACGCAACGGTCGTCGATAGCTCGAGCCGTCGACTGCGCGCGCTTCCCGGCGTGGGGCGGGCCATTTCCCGTGCGATCCGCAACGACGCCCGCGAGGAGTGGGAGCACGTCACCCTCGAGCGGGAGGGTTCCTGGGAGATCGTCGATGCGCTTCGCCGCTCGTTGCCGTACTACGAGAGCGACGGCGACGGATACAACGGCGTCTACGTCCGTCACGAGGGCCGGATCGTCGTGCTCGACGCGATCGGGTGGGCACGCGTCGAAGAGGAAGAGCCGGTACAGTAGCGCTATTTTGGGTTCTCGACTCGCCTACGCGTTCGACCCATCCGCGAGCACTGCCTCGAGTCGCTCGCGCTCTGCACGGAGGGATTCGAGGTCGGCCTCGACGCTCCCGCTCGCGAGTTGCTCGCGTTCCGCTGCCGAGAGCTGATCGCGTACGACCGCGGCCGTCCGAAGCCTCTCGAAGTCGTTCTCGCGGGTGAGCTCCCGTACCTCGAGCAGGCGGTCGACGACGGCCTGGCCGCCGATGCGTTCGGCCAGTGGCCGCGTGTCCCGAATCGCGTAGCGTAGCGTGACCGCATCTCTGGGTGGCCACTCGAGACACAACGGGGCGGCATCGATCCGCTCGAGGTACGTTTGACGGGTGGCGACGCGGCGCTTGAGTTCGTCGGGGTTGTCGACGTAGTGGCTGAGCTTCGAGTGGGAGTAGTCGGCGTACTCGAGCAACGTCGGAATCGGGTACTCCCCGGCGTCGGTTTCGGCGACGTACTCGCGTAACTCGGCTGGCGGTCGTGCGAACGGGACGAAGGGGTGCCAGCGACTGCGCTCGAGGCAGTCGAATACGGTACGCGCGGACTCGTCGTACAGGTACGGTTCGAAGGCCTCCCGGATCGCCTCGTTGTAGGCTTCGATCGGCTCCTGGAGGCGATCGACGGGCGCGTCGATGTCGACATCGGACAGCTCGAGGAGGCGCTCGTGGTCGTCGATCTCGCCGTCGAGGTCGGACAGGCGATCGCTTACCGCCTTGCGCGCGGCGACGAGCTCCTCCCTGGCGGCTTCGCGCTCCTCGAGCAGGTCGGCGACCGCTTGGGCTGGCTCGAGGGCGGCCTGTGCGCGGTCGAAGTCCGACTCCTGGAGGCGGCGCTTGTCGATCGCGTCGAACGCCGCCTCGAAGGCGTCCCGGTGCGGGAGTTCCGCCGGGAGTCCCTCGACGAGGGTCGAAAACTGCCCCTCGAGCTGGATGTAGTGCTTGAACGTCTCGCGGCCGGAGCCGCTGGCCCGGTCGACGTAGTTATCGAGGAGCGTGGCGGCGTTGCGGTAGGCTTCGGCACCCCGTTCCACGGTCTCGAGACCGCCGGCGTCGTCGATTTTGTGTTCGATCGCGTCGACTCGTTCGCGGGCGCGCTCGAGTCGACTGGCTGGGTCGTCGTCCGTCGCTGGGTCGGTGGCGGCGTGTGACATGGGTTGCGATGGTGACACAGTTGTGAACGCTTCTACTCGTAGACGGCGTCGGGGTCGAACACCTGCTCGCCGACGTTCTCGCCGCCGATCGTCCGGTAAAAACACGATCGGTGGCCGGTGTGACAGGCCCCGCCGGCCTGCTCGACGCGGTACAACAGTGCGTCGGCGTCGCAGTCGACGCGCACCTCCCTGACGGCCTGAGTGTGGCCGCTCGTCTTTCCTTTCTGCCAGAGTTCCTCGCGGCTGCGGGAGTAGTAGTGGGCGACGCCGGTCTCGAGGGTCGCCTCGAGCGCCTCGGGGGAGACGTACGCGAGCATCAATACGGCCCCGGAGTCGGCGTCCTGGGCGATGGCGGGAACGAGGCCGTCGTCGTCGAAGTCGACCTCGAGTGTGTCGGCTGTGTCGACAGTGGCCGTTCCACCGTCGGTCACGGCGACAACGTTCCCGGCAGCGTCGTCGGTCATATCCGGGTGAAAGACCGTCAGGGCTATGGGTCTTTTGCTGCCCTCGGTTTCTACCGATCCGACGACGAGCCTCGATACGTACTGTTCTGTCGACGCGCCCTCGATTGGTACCGCTCTGTCGACGTACACCCGATACGCACCGACGTCGACGCACACTCGAGCACTCCAGGCAGCACGCTCAGCGTTGACCCGTCGATGGAATTCCCGACCGGTTCACCACTCGAGGGGTTCCGTCACAGTTCCCTGGCCCGACTGGATACGATCGTTCCCACGGCAAACACCATTACCCCCGTGGCCCTTCCTAGGGCTATGAGCCCATCCGACAGAACCACCGTCGAAGACGTCATGTCCGCCCCACTGGAGACGATTTCGAAGGACGCGACGGTCATGGAAGCCGCACAGGTGATGCGCGAGAAGGACATCAACGCGCTGGTCGTTCCGACCACGCCACGGGCGATCATCAGCAGCACGGACGTTCTCGAGGCCGTCGCCGACGGGAAGGACGTGTCGACGTTGACGGTGGCCGACGTGATGACGACCGACGTCGAGACCGTCACGCCGGATCTGTATATGGAGGAGGTGGCCGCGATGATGACCACCTACGGCATCAAACACCTCCCGGTCGTCGACGACGATTACGTCGGGATGGTCTCCTCGACGGACGTCACCGCTCACCTGTCCTGAGAACTAACAGTTCGCCCCGACCTCAGCTTCCACCGACGCGGCGCTCGAGGAAGTCCGCGAGCAATTCGAACATCCGCAGTTTCTGCTCCTGGTCGGAGGAGGCGTGACCTTCTTCGCCCAGTTCCTCGTACTCGAAGTCCTCGCCGTCCTCGTAGCCAGCCTCGAGCATGGCGTCGCGGAAGATGCGGGCCTGGGAGACGGGCACGCGGCGATCGTTGACCCCGTGAACGAGGAAAATTGGGGCGGCGACGTTCTCGACGTGGGTCACCGGGCTTCGCTCCCGGTAGAGGTCGGGATTCTCCTCGGGCGTGCCGAGGTAGGTCTCCATCAGCTCCGTCCGGAAGTGGGGCATCGTGTTCTCGAACATGTCCTCGAGGTCGGTGAGGCCGATCCAGGCGACGCCGGCCTCGTAGAGCTCGGGGTACTGTACCATCTGCCAGTAGGCCGAGTAGCCACCGTAGGAGCCGCCGAAGACGACGACCTGGTCGGCATCCAGCCAGTCGTGTGCCTCGAGGACGTGTTCGGTCGCGACGGCGACGTCACCCTGTTCGGCGCCGGCCCAGTCGTCGTGCAGTTCCCGGACGAACTCGCGGCCACGACCGGTCGAGCCGCGGTAGTTGATCTGCAGGACGGAGTACCCCAGCGCGGTGAGCACTTGCGTGTAGAGGTTGAACGCCTTCGTACTTCGTGCGCGCGGACCGCCGTGGGGGTTGACGATCAGCGGCGAGGGGCGCTCGCCGGAGTCGTAAAACAGCGCGCCGATCTCGAGTTCGTCGTACCGTTCGTACTCGACGGCTGCCTGCGTCGTTTCGGGTACCCCGTCGGAGTCGACCCGGAGGTACTCGGCGTCGGCGAATTCCTCGGGATCGAACGGGCCGTACTCGGCCTCGAGCAGCGTCTCGTAGCTGTCGCTCTCGAGATCGTACACGAGCAACTCGGGTCGCCGCGTCGGCGTCGTGTGCTGGATGAGAACGCGGTCGTCGTCGATGACGACGTTGCCGGGCCCGTAGCCGCCGAGCGAGGCGACGCCGTCGGGGACGTCGAGTTCGCGACCCTCGCCGCTCTCGAGGTCGTAGACGACCGGTACGGCGATGGCGTCGCGACTTCGGGTGACGAGAATTCGCTCGCCGTCGGGGAGGAACGCGTTCCCGCTCTCTTCGAACTCGCCGGTTCCGTACCACTCGATCGTGTCTGTCTCGAGGTCGTAGACGCCCGCCCGTCCGAGATCCTCGCTGTTGTCGCTGACGAGCAGTCGGGTGCCGTCGGGACTCCAGTCGTTCGCCCCTGCTTCGGCGCCGTCGTCACCGATCTCGAGGTTCCGTGGATTCGAGCCGTCGACGTCCATCACGTAGACGTCCTTGTTGTTGTAGTCGTCCGACTCGTTGGTCGTAAACGCCACCTGGTCGCAGTCGGGTGACAGCGCCGCACCGCCGGCTGCCCGCTCGTACTCAGTGATCTTCGTGGTTTCGCCGCTCTCGAGGTCGTGGCGATAGAGGTTCATCTGGCCGTCCCGGGAGGAGCCCACCACGAGCGTTCGGCCGTCGTCGCCGACGTCCTGGATCGCGATCTGACCGTCCATCTGTACGACCGGTTCGACCGAGCCGTCTCGAGAGAGGGCGTGGATGTCGTTTTGTTCGTTGCCGCCCTCGTCGAGGTGGAAGAACACGCGGTCGCCGTCGGCACCCCAGGAGACGTACCACCGGGCGTTTCGTGGGACTTCGCCGGCAGACCACTGCTCGAGGTCGCCGCTTTCGACGTCGAGTACGTGGAGTTCGTTCCGGCCGGAGATGTCGTAGTAGCAGGCGATTTCGTCACCGTCGGGGGACACCGTCGGATGGGCCATCGTCGGGAGGCGTGCCAGCTCTTCGAGCACGTCCGTCTCGGTAGCGTGTGCCATATCTGGTGGTATCGTGGCACCCTCTTTAGCACTTGGAAATACGTCACGTTTCGCCGGTTACGGTCGGTCTCGTTACTGATCTTCGAGAACGATACTACAGTAGCTGAGTTTGGGCTCGAGAACAGATCTCGACCGCTCGAGTGTCTTCGCCGACGAATCATCCTCGACAGCTGTCCGTTCCGATCCGATGATCGTACTGATCCCACGCGAAGCGACGACTTTTTGCGCCACGACGGCAGCCTCAATCCATGGACGACGAGACGGTCGGCATCGCGCTCGTGCTGACCTCAGCCATCGGCTTCGGCACGCTGGGCATCTTCGGCGTGCTCGCGGCCGATGAAGGGCTCTCGATTCCGACCGTGCTCGCGCTTCGGTTCTCGCTCGCAGCGGTTGCGGTCTGGGCGGTGCTGTGGTATCGTGGCCGGTTTCGCCTCCTCCGTGGTCGCCTGCTGGCTATCGCCTTCGCCCTCGGAGCCGTCGGCTACGCCACCCAGAGCGGGCTCTACTTCCTCGGCCTCGAGTTCATGACCGCGGGAATGGTCGCCATCGTCCTCTACACCTACCCGGCGTTCGTCGTCTGTCTCGTCGCGCTCACGAATCCCGACCGGGTGACGAAAATCGTCCTCTTCGCGCTCGGACTGTCGATCGGCGGCGTGGCCCTCATCACCGGTGTCGACCCGGCCGGAGCCGATCCCCGGGGAATCGTGGTCGTTCTGGGCGCGGCGCTCGCGTACTCGCTGTACATCGTGGTGAGCCAGCGGGCGCTTACGTCGATCGACGCCGAGACACTGACGGCGTTCGTCCTCCCCGCAGCGGCAGTCAGCTTCGTCGTCTTCGGGATCGGCACGAACACGCTCGCATTGCCGGGGAGTGCGACTGGCTGGGGCGTCGTCCTCGCGATTGCGATCCTCGCGACGGTCGTCCCCGTCCTTACCTTCTTCGCTGGTCTGTCGAAAGTCGGAGCGAGCAGAGCGAGCATCATCAGCACCGCCGAACCGGGCGTTACCGTCGCCCTCGGTGCGCTCGTCCTGAGCGAACCGGTCACCGGAATCACGATTCTGGGCGGCACCCTCGTCATCACCGGCGTCGTCCTCATCCACTTCGAGGGGGTGTGAACGACGTCCGTCAGCGGCCATTCCTCGAGCAACCCGGTAATCGTCCTCCGAGCGTCCCTCGCCGTGTTTATACCGCTCGCCGGTCAAGGACGCTGATATGGATCCGTTCGAGACGCGACCCAATCGCGAGGCCGAAGTCGTCCTCGTGGGCCGGTCGAACGTCGGCAAATCGACGCTGATGCGTGAGATCACCGGCCACCGCTTCGACACCGGCGGCAAACCGGGCGTCACCCGCTCTCCCAACCACTACGACTGGGCGTCCGAGGACTTCGTCATTTCGGATTTGCCCGGCTTCGGCTTCATGAGCGGCGTCGAAGCGGATCGACAGGAACAGATCAAGACCGATATCGTCCAGTACCTCGAGACCTACGCCGACTCAATTCTCGTGGGGATCCTCGTCGTCGACGGCAAGAGCGTCATCGACATCATCGACAGACACTCCGGCCCCGACGAGATTCCCTACGACGTCGAGATGTTTCACTTCCTGCGGGAACTCGGCGTGCCGACGGTCGTCGCGGTGAACAAGATGGACAAAGTCGACGACCGCGACGAGCGACTCGACGAACTCTGTGACCGCCTGGGGTTGCATCCGCCGTGGAAACAGTGGCAGGACACCATCGCTCCGATCACGGCCAAGCGTGGGCAGATCGACGCGCTCAACGAGGCCGTCAGGAGTCACCTCCACGAGCAAAACCGGGACGACCTGTTCAAGTTTTTCTAGGGTCGCGAAACTGCTACGAAATTCGGGATTGGAAATCGTGCCAGCAAGCCGTTCCGTTGGCCCGCGTCTCGCGTTCGGTGACGCTCCCGTAGCGTATCTCGGACAGTCGAAAGCGGAGACTGCTGGTGGCGGGTCGTGCTTGATAGCGCCCGCTGTCACCCCGACAGAGACGAAAAACAATAGCAGTAATCAAGATTCCGTGTCAAGCCCAGCGACACACAGCACCTCTCAATTCACGAGAGCGACTGCTGTTTACTGCCGAAAATAGGAACGGTAGAAAAGCCGAGAGCGTCCGTTGGTCGGACGAATCTGACTGGGTTCGGTTACTCGTCGTCTCGCTCGCCGTCACCGATCGCGTCGATAACGAACTCGACTTCCGTGTCATCCTCGAGCGTGACTTCTTCTTCCTGCGATTCGAAGTCGTTCTCGCTGTACTCGTCGGCTTCGACCGTGACGAGGTAGTCGGCGGGTTCGAAGGTGTCCTCGATCGTCCCTTCGCTGATCTCCGAGCCGAAGTACTTGTCGGAGCCAATGTCGTCGACGAGTTCGACCGTCACGATCACGCCTTCGGAGACGGTGTCGCCGTCTTCGTTCTCGAGGCGAATCGTGAGCGTGTACTCTTCGTCCTCGGTGTCGCCGTTCCCGTCGCCGTTGTCGTCAGTGTCGCCGTTGCCGTTGTCGTCAGTGTCGCCATTCCCGTCGCCGTTGTCGTCAGTGTCGCCGTTACCGTTGCCGTCGGTATCGTCGGTGTCGTCACCGTTGTCGTCGCCGTTATCGTCGTCGCCCATACATCCGGCGAGTGGGAGGGTGATAGCGGCAGTAAGCCCGAGGCCGAACGTTCGGCGGGTAAGTTTCCGTGACATATCGAAACGAAACACCATCGTTGCAATAAGTCTTTATATCTGAATCCTGAGAACTACTGACTAGCACACGCTTACTGCTGCGCGTTATTCGTATCAATAATATTGGTGCGTGCCGATTGCCGACATGATGTGTGCCACCACCACGCATCACTTGAACGGTCAGCGCAGCGACTGACGACGTGATTTGACGCCTCACGTTTCGAGATCGAGTTCCTTCGCCATCCGCAGACACTCGAGGACGACCCCGCCCGTGGACTCGTGATCGACCCACTCGAGGCCCCGCCAGCCGTGGCGTTCGTAGAAGCCGACGGCGTTTCTCGAGGCCAGGAGGGTCAGCCGCTTGAGGCCGGCGTCGCGAGCAGTCGTCTCCAGGTGCTCGAGGAGGGCGCTCCCGCAGCCGACACGTGCGTGATCCGGGTGGACGTAGACGGCCTGCACCTCCCGGGGCTCGGGGGCGAGGTGGCCGAAGCCCACGACTGATCCCTCGAGGGTGGCGACCACGAAGTGGTCGTCGTCGCTCTCGACCGGATAGCCGTCGGGATCCTTGTTTGCCGCCCAGGCTGCGACCTGCTCGGGGTCGTACGCAGTCGTCCCCAGTTCGCGGATTGCGGCCACGTGAACCGCGACCAGCTCCTCACCGTCCTCGGATCGTGCGGGTCGAACCGAGACCATGCTGATCGAGACGGGCCCCACGGTACCATCAGTGTCGATCGGGCAGGTCGATCTGCCTGTCCGACGCTGCCGAGGCGGTCGGTTCAGACGACGCGGTTGGTGAACGCCTCTCCCGCCTCGAGTCGACGAACGTTCTCACGGACGAGACCGCCGATGTCGTGGGCGTAGTCCCTGGTGTACGCACCACAGTGGGGCGTGACGATCACCTCGTCCATCTCCCACAGTGGCGAGTCCTCGGGGAGCGGCTCGGTCTCGAACACGTCCAGCGCCGCCCCGGCGATAGATCCGGTCTCGAGGGCCTCGATCAGCGCCGATTCGTCGACGACGGGGCCACGGCCGACGTTGACGACGTAGGCGTCTTCGTCCATCGCCTCGAAGACGGTCGCGTCGAACAGGTGGTGGGTCTCGTCGGTCAGCGGCAGCGTGGAGACGACGAAGTCGACCCCGGAGACGGCCTCGTGCAGCGCCGATACCGGCTCGATTTCCTCGAACCCCGGCACCGGTTCGGGCGTTCGGCGCACGCCCCGCATCGACACCCCGAGCGCGCCGGCAACCTCGGCGACGCCCTGTCCGAGTGTGCCGGTGCCGACGACGCAGGCGCTCGTGCCGGGGAGGGTGAACGCCTCGTCCCACTCGGGGCGTTTCCACGTCTTCGACTGCTGGTTGGCGACGTGACGGTGGAGCCGACGGGAAAACGCGAGGAAGAAGCCGGCGACCGTCTCGCCGATCGTCCGGTCGTGGATGCCCGTGCTGTTGGTGAGAACCACGCCTCTATCGTCGAATGTCTCCGCCGGGAAGCGGTCGACCCCGGCCTGAATCGAGTGCACCCACGCGAGGTCGGCGAACGCCTCCCGATGCTCGAGCGTAACGATGGCGTCGCAGTCGTCGATGCCGTCGTCGCCCACGACCGAGACTGTTACGGACAGTTCCTCGAGGTCGCCAGCCAGCACCTCAGCTGGAAAAACGGCGTCGACGGAGTCGTGAATGCCGAGATGCTCGAGCGTGAGGTCTGGTGCGTCATCGTTTGACATACCGGTCGGTACGGGCGTCGGCTAGTTCAACCTTCGTCCGAACGAGAATGCACCGTTCGAGTACTCCCACGACTCCAGTCGCGGGTAATCTCCCGCACAGTTACAACTGGAACGATTCACACACGGATCGCAGATGTCTTTTGCGATCGGGTGTGCAGTGATACCACTTGCGATCGGCATGTAGCGACTTCTAGTGGCTACTACACTTCACGTAACGAGCGCGGTGACAGTTGCAGAGATACAGGTGATAACGAGTGAAATACCGCCGACAAATACTGCAAACGGCCCGCCAAATATCACGTACCAGATCGTAAACACCCCACCGGCCAGAATAACGAGGAGTCCCTCGGTTACCGCGACAAACAGCAGGAAAGCGGCAAGGACAAACACGTAAAACACGATCGAACTCACCACATCCGCAACGGCCGCATCGACGATGATGGTGCGGAGTCGCCCCTGTGATACATACGCCACAGTGATGCCACAACCGATTGCACCGACGAGCCCGCCTATCGGATTTTCAATGAGAATGAGTGTTGCGAGAAGCCCCAGGAAACCAGTGAGTAATCCGGCGACTACGCCGGCCACTCTCGGGTTCCACTCCCGACTCCGCAGTGACTCGACGTACCCACCGCGTTTCATACGAACCGTTACCCACCAACCGTTTATAAATACGGCCGTTGGTAGAATGTGGGCGGCTCGGGGTAAAATCCCTCGTCACACGGGGCTCGGTGGGGGTAACTCTTCGTCACCGCCGCCCGTGCACCCTTTCGCTACCGAACGGTTTTGGTCTATCGCTTCGAGCGCTCGAGCCACCCCTCGAGATCGCGTAGCTCCTCGACCACGGAGCGGACGTCGCCTGACTCGAGCACTCCGCGTTCGGTGACGATGTCGGTGACGCAGTCGGCGGGTGTGACGTCGAACGTCGGGTTCGACACGTCGACGGGGGCGTCGCCGTCGTAGACCGTCGACTGGAAGCCAGACTCGAGAGCCACCTTCTCCCGGGTCGACACCTTGTCGCGAGCGCTGACGACGGTAACGGGAACCTCCTCGCGGTCGGCGGCGATGGCCAGCCCACGGGTGCCGGTCTTGTTGATCACTGCCCCGTCGGCGCGGATCGTGTCGGCACCGACGACCACTCGATCGATGGACTCGCGTGCGAGCAACGATGCTGCGGCGGCGTCGGTGTGGAGGGTGACGGGGACGTCGTCGATCAGCTCTTCGGCGACGTCGACGCCCTCGAGCCCCGGCCTGGATTCCGCGACGTAGATCCGGCGCACGTCGCTCGTGCGGAGCGCCTCGAGAACGGTGCCTGAGCGCGAGAGCGTCATCACGGTTCCCTCGAGGCGGTCGCTCGCTTCCCGTGCGGCCTCGGCGTCGGCGGTCGCTGCGCGCTGGATCGTGGCGAGTGTGGCCTCGAGAACAGCGTCGGCGCCGGGAACGGGATCTCCAGTCGCGCCGTCGACCCCCTCACCCCCTCCAGTCTCGGTAGCGTCCGAGAGCGCCCCGGCCATCGCCCGATTAATTCGATTTCGCAGGACGGCCATCGAGGGTCGAACCTCGAGGGCGCGCTCGGCCAGTGCGGCCAGTTCCTCCCATTCCTCGATCGGGTCGGACGCTCCGGCTTCGCGTTCGTCGACGAGGATTGCCGCCCGGTCGCGCACCACCTCGACCCCTCGCAGTGAGAGCCAGGCCGCGCCGTGGTCGTCGTCCGCGGCGATCGAGCGAACGGTTGGGGCGACCCGTTCGTAGGTGTTCCAGAGGGCGGGGACGGTATTTTCACTCATCTCGTCACCGACGAGTATCGCCGTCGGCGACACCCACTCGGCTGTGTCGTGTTCCTCGCTCAGGTCGATCTCTCGGCTCTCGCAATCGAAGAGATATGGGTGGACGACCCACGTTCCGTCGTAGTCGGGGTCGTCGACCTCAAGCGGCCGCCCCGTTCGGACGAGCGTCGACGTGTCGGACTCGAGTCCGGTCTCTTCGGTGATCTCGACTCGCACCTGTTCGTCGGGGTTTCCCTCGGCGAAGCCGGAGATGCCGCCCCACTGGCCGGTGTAGGTGCCAACGGCGTCGCTTCGACGGAGGAGCAGGACATCTCCCCGGTTTCGCAGGAACGCCGTAACGACGTGAGTCACCTCGTCGGAATCGCCACCCTCGCTGGCATTCATACGTGACTCGAGGGGATCCCGCGAGGAATTGCTTTCGGCAGTCTGTCCGGTTTGCCCGCCCCGAGTTGCCACGTTCGTCCCCGACGGTTACGTACCGGTTCATACGGACGAAACGTATTGGCCGAGCATTCACCGGCCCGTGTCGCCCTCGAGGTCGGTGCGCGCGATGTGAGGGGCGCTCGACGTGAGGGCGCTCGAGAGGCGAACCAAGAACGACGGTCTCACGTTCGTAGCAGGGTGGGATCGACCCGAGGATTCACCGACAATACTGTACCATTGAGTGATACATACCAACGCACATTGCGGAGCCGAGCGTACGTACACGCATGAGTACGGTCGTCGAATTCGAGATTCCACCGGAGGAGTTCGTGCTGGCGTGGACGGTGAAAACGGTTCCGAGCGTGCGCGTCGAGGTCGAGCGGATGATCGCCGACGGAACCGAACGGGTCACGCCGTACTTCTGGGTTTCCGGCGACGCCATCGGGGAGTTCGAACAGGCGCTCGAGGACGACCTCACCGTCGAGAACGTGATCACACTGGAGGAGGGAAACGAGGCGCACTTCTACCGGGCGACGTGGCAATCGAACGTGCGGGGTATCCTGTACGCGCTGTCCGACAAGGTCGCGTCGGTACTCACCGCTGTCTACGAGGACGGGATCTGGCGCCTCCGCATCCTGTTCGCCGACCACGATGCCCTGTCGGCGTTTCACCACTACTGTGCCACGTACAACCTCTCGCTCGAAATCGTTCGCCTGTACGAGCGCGAGAACGTCGAGACGTACGGGAAGTACGAGGTGACCGAAGAGCAGGAGGAGGCGCTCGTGACGGCGTTCGAAGCGGGCTACTTTTCCGTTCCGCGGGAGGCAAGCCTGAGCGATGTGGCAACGTTGCTCGGTATCTCGGATCAGGCCGCCTCTACTCGCCTGCGACGCGGGTACGCGAATCTGATCGAAAACACCCTCGTCAAGAATCGGTGACCGTCGTCTCACTCGAGGAGGGATGGATCCACAGCGAATCGATCGAGTGAAAACGAATGACGAAATAGTCCCTCCCAACTCTCACCGCGGTATAAGTGGGTTGGATATTCACTCCTCGGGCTTACCCAACCGACTGCCATCTGTAGGGTGAAGACGAACAACCGAGACGACGGTGATGAATCGCTGTCGACCCGGTTGCGGCGTTCCACACAATCATGACCACAGACACGTTCACCCCCGATTACGAAGACGCCTCGCGGATGCATGATCTCGAATCGTTCGAGCGGCCGACGACGGCGATCATTGCCACCGTTGCGGCCGTAAAGGACGTCGATCCGCTCGACCTCTCGCCGTTGTACGACGTCGTCGATCCGGACGCTCTCGATACCCTCTTCCAGAGGGATGCGGAGACGACGGAACGACAGCGCGTCGATTTCGACTACGAGGGGTGTCACGTTGTCCTCACGGGCGGTCGAGACGGGTCGGTACGTGTCGAGCGAACTGAGCACGTCGGGCAGGCCGAGTGATCGGCAGACGGAGTCGATCAGTCGAGGGAAACAGCGCTCTAATTCGATGCACCAGACGCATTGATCAGACCCGAGCCGGTCTCCGGTGACGGTGCGCTTTTCACCCCGCTCCTCCACCACCTCCGTATGGAACTGCACGCAGTCCCGGATCTCCCCGAGATCCGATCCGGCGACGACCTCGCGGCCCTCATCGCTGATCGGACGGCGCTCGAGCCCGGAGACGTGCTCACGGTCGCGAGCACGGTCGTCTCGAAAGCCGAGGGGCGCGCCGCCGACCTCGAGGACTTTCAGGCGGGCCCCCGCGCCCGCGAAATCGCGACCCGGCTCGAGGAACTCACCGGCGAGGAGAAGGATCCCCGATTCGCCCAGGCGGTGCTCGAGGAGAGCACGGAGCTGGCGATGGACGCGCCGTTTTTACTCACCGAAACGCGTTTTGGCCACGTCTGTGTCAACGCGGGGATCGATCGATCGAACGTCCCCGACCACGACCTGCTGCTGTTGCCGAAACGCCCGACAGCGAGCGCCGAACGGATCAGGCGGGGGCTCGAGTCCCGCGGTATCGGGGACGTCGCCGTGATCGTCACCGACACGTGCGGCCGACCGTTTCGCCACGGCCAGCGGGGGGTCGCCCTCGGCTGGGCAGGGATCCCCGCCAGCCGCGACTGGCGCGGCGAACACGACCGGGATGGCCGTGAACTGGGCGTCACCGTCCAGTCCGTCGTCGACGAACTCGCCTCCGCGGCGAACCTCGTCACCGGCGAGGGAGCGGACGGCACCCCCGCCGTCGTCGTTCGCGGTTGGTCGTTCGGCGACTTCGAGGGGAGCAACAACCTGTTTCGCGACCTCGAGAGCGACTTCGTCCGCCAGGCGCTGCGTGAGTGGAGGTTCGAGGACTGATGGCCGGTGACGATGCAGCGCCGACCTGGGGGATCGAACTCACGCCCGAACACCCACCCGACCGACTCGCCGCCCTCGCCGCCCGCGCCGAGGACGAAGGGTTCGACGTCGCGTTCGCGAGCAGCCACTACTTCAACCGCGATCCGGTCGCGACGCTGACGCTGATGGCCGAGGCGACCGACTCGATCCGGCTCGGCCCCGGCGTCGTCAACCCGTTCCAGGATCATCCCGTCCCACTGGCCGCACGCACGGCGACCATCGACGAGGTGAGCGACGGCCGGGCCGTCTACGGCATCGGCGCTGGCGACCGATCCGCCCTCTCGAATCTCGGCATCGAACACGAACGACCGCTCCGGCGCGTCCTCGAGGCGTTCTCCGTCGCCCGTGACCTCTGGGCCGGCGAAACCGTCACCCACGAGGGGACGTTCACCGCTCGTGACGCGTCGCTCAACCTCGAGCCCCGCGACATCCCGGTGTACGTCGGCGCACAGGGGCCACACATGCTACGGATGAGCGCGAAACACGCCGACGGCGTCCTGATCAACGCCTCCCACCCGCGCGACCTCAAGTGGGCGGCCGAGCAGGTCGAAATCGGACTCGCGGATCGCCCCGACGACCGCGGCGCGTTCGAGTCGCTCGCGTTCGCCAGCGTCAGCGTCGCCGACACCGACGACGCCGCCAGAGAGGCCGCCCGCCCACCGGTTGCGTTCATCGCCGGCGGAGCGGCTCCACCGGTGATCGAACGCCACGGTCTCGACACCGACGCCGTCGAGACCGTCCGCGGGCACCTCGAGGCAGGCGACCTCTCGGACGCGTTCGCGGCGGTGACACCGGCGATGATCGACGCGTTCGCGATCGCGGGGACGACCGAGACGGTGGCCGACCAGTTCGCGGACGCACTGTCGTTCGTCGACGGGATCGTCGTGGGTTCGCCGCTGGGCCCGGATCTCGAGGCGGCGATCGAGAACGCGAGTCGGGCGCTCGCGCTGGCTCAGCGGGCGTAAGTACCGGACTGACACGTGCGTGAGAAACGGGTTCGAGAGCGGCTCAGTCGAGCGAAAACAGACTGGCGATTCCTCCGAGGGTGAGGACTCCGAACACACCGAGCGAGACGATGATGAGGACGGTGCCGGCGATCACGAGCAACGGGGCGAAGCCCTCGCCCATCGCCACGTCCGCGAAGTACTCGTTCATCTCGATGAGGTTGTCGATGATCGTGTTCAGTAGTGCGACGGTAGTCATACGTGATCGTTCTCAGCGATGGTACTTGGCGATACCGATCGCTGGTGCGTCGACGGGGTGTCTCGAGGTCGGGAGCGAGGTCGAGCACGAATTCGAGTTCGAGGATGGGTACGGGGCCCCACGCTGACGTGGAAACCCCTAAGCATCCACCGTCCGTAGCCGCCCACGTGACCGAGGATCGCTCGCTTTCGGATTTCGTGAATGCAACCGGTTCCGAGGATAGTTCGGACGATCCGGACGGCTCGAACTGTTCGGACAATCCGGACGATCCGGACCGTTCGACTGGAGGGCCCAGTAGCGACCTCGAGGATGAACCTACCGTCCCGGTCCTCGAGGCGGACGATCACGACGCGGCCACCGCTTCCGATCCGGAGCGTACCGGTACCGATTCCGGCCTCTCGACGTACGCGTGGGGCACGTACACCTGTCGGTCGTGCGGCGAGACGGTCGACCGTGTCTGGCGGGTCGAAACCGATCTCGTCTGTTCAGCGTGTGTGGCGTGGTAGATCGGGTGCTCGGCCGCAGTGCTACCGTTTCGGGCCGGTTACATCCATATTTGGGTAGAACGCCTCGTCCACTTCCATCACCTCCAGAAGGTTTATACCCTCATCGTGAGTGTGTACAGATGCAATGGCGAAAGGTACGGTCGCATTCTTCAACGACACTGGCGGTTACGGATTCATCGAAACTGACGACGCGGACGACGACGTGTTCTTCCACATGGAAGACGTTGGCGGTCCTGATCTCGAGGAGGGACAGGAAGTCGAGTTCGACATCGAGCAGGCCGACAAAGGCCCACGCGCGACGAACCTCGAACGACTCTAAGTCGATCCGAGCCAGACGGAGGTATCGTTTTTTGATCGCTACGTGGTGAGTGCCAACAGTCGTTTTCACTGATCGAACGCAGGTACAGCTATTTCCCGCTGGGGCACTGAGAGTGAGACACACGAACTATCGACTCTCGGGCGGCGTACGTCCCAGCTAGCCCGTTGAATCAGTCACAAATTGAAAGGCACAAAACATATGTTGTCCAATCCCGGATCAGGGAATAACCAGCCGACGTCCAGGGTCTCCCCGCACCGCTGGCGTCACGACATGGAGCTATGACCGACGCCAATCTCCCACCGCAATCAGATGTCTCGCACCGCGCCGGAGCCACCGAACCGTTGCCCGTCGAAACGGTCGCCGAACTGATCGAGACCGTTCACGATAACGTTACCCGCGTTATCGTGGGTCACGACGACGAGGTCGAACACGTTATCACGGCGCTGCTGGCACGTGGGCACGTCCTCCTCGACGACGTCCCCGGCGTCGGGAAAACGATGCTCGCCCGGTCGATCGCCCGATCGATCGACTGTCGATTCCGCCGGATCCAGTTCACTCCCGACCTCCTCCCCTCGGACATCACCGGCGTCAACGTATTCAACCAGAAGACCCGCGAGTTCGAGTTCCAGGCCGGTCCGATCTTCGCGAACGTCGTCCTCGGCGACGAGATCAACCGCGCGCCGCCGAAGACGCAGTCGGCGCTGCTCGAGGCTATGGAGGAACTGCAGGTAACCGTCGACGGCGAAACCCGCCCGTTGCCGTCGCCGTTCGTCGTCATCGCCACGCAGAACGCCGTCGAACCCAACCGAACGTACGACCTCCCGTTTGCCGAGGTCGACCGGTTCATGAAGAAGCTCACGCTCGGCTATCCGGACACCGAAGAGGAGACGGAGATGCTCGGGCGAACCGTCGGGAACCATCCGATCGAGGCGCTCGAACCTGTCGTCGACCTCGAGTCGATCGTCCGTGCCAGAGCGACCGTCGCCGAGGTCGCCGTCGAACCTCCTGTTCGAACGTACGCGAGCGAACTGGCCGGCTACACGCGCGAACACGCCCAGATCGGCGCGAGTCCGCGCGGAACCATCGCTCTCCTGCGGGCTGCCCAGGCACGCGCGATCCTCGACGATCGGGAGTACGTCATCCCCGACGACATCCAGCACGAGGCCCCGTACTGTTTCGCCCACCGGATCAAACCGGCCTCGAGTTCGGGCACCCAGGAGCGAGACGGCGTCGCCATCGTCGAGGACGCCCTCGAGCGCGTGCGAGTGCCATGAGACTGACCCGACGCGGCTCGGCCGTCGTCGTCGTGGTCGTTTTCTGTCTCGTGATGGGGGCACAGTTCGGCTCTCGAGCGCTCGACGCGGTGGTTGCGCCGCTGGTACTCATCCTCCTGGCTGGCGCGGTCACGACGTACCGTGTCGCCCGCCCACAGCTCGATCGCCTGCCGATCGAGGAGGGGTATCCCGGCGAGCGCCGGACGGTCGAACTCACCGTCGACGTCGACACGCCGCTATCGGCGACCGTCGTCGACGACCTCCCCGGCGGGGTTACGCCCGTCGACGGAGGGAACGCGGTCGAGACCACCTTGCTCGACGGTGAACCCCTCGGCTACGAGGTCGACCTCGAGCACCGCGGCCACCACTCGATCGGCCCGGTGACGCTGGCAGTCAGCGACCTCTTCGGGCTGGTCGAGCGACGATTCGAATACACGCAGACGACGGACGCCCTCGTCTACCCGACGGTGTACGACCTTCGTGGCGGGGCGAAACACGATTTGCAGCTGTTGCGAGACGCCGTTGGCCGGTACGACCGCGAGGAGTTCGATCACCTCCGGGAGTACGACCGTGGCGACTCGCTCCGTGACATCCACTGGAAGTCCGCTGCCAAGCGCGCCGACGGCGAACTCGTCGTCAAGGAGTTTGTGGCCGATGGCCGCATCGGCTCGGTCGAACTGGCCGCCGAATGCATCCCTGGCTACGCCGACGACCTCGCGACGGCCGTCGCCAGCGTGGCGACGTACCTCCTCCGTGAGGACGTCGCTGTCGGCGTCTCGCTCCCCGGCGCAACGCTCGAGGCCGAAACCGGGGAGGGCCACCACCTCGAAATGCTTCGACGGCTGGCGATGCTCGAGCCTGGTGAGGTCGACGACGGAACACGAACCGACGCCGACGTGTTGATTCAGGCCGACGTGACTGGCGTCGTCGTGGTGGTCGACGGTCACGAAATTCCGTTCGAGCGACTCAGTGGGCGTCGCAGCCCGGATATGGACACTGGACAGGAGCCAGCCGAGTCGACGACCAGTCCGGAACCTGGCTCGACCGACGACCGATCGAACACGGGAACGGGGGTGTCGGCATACGGATGAGTACCCAGTCGCAGTCTGCTTCCCGGACGATTTCGACGTCGCTCGAGGGAACGCTCGATGCGTCGGTGTTCAGAGCATTGTCGCTGACCGGCATGATCGTGCTGACGGCGGCGTACGTACACGTGCTGGCGGACATCACGCGCACGGTGGGAGGCACCCAGTCGCTGTACCTCCTCGTCCTGACGATGGCTGTCACGGCAACCTTGCTCGCCCACGCGATCCAGCCGCGAACCGCACTTGCGATCGGTGTCGGTGCCGGAGCGATCGGTTTTCTGTACTACCTCGAGGCGACTGGCCACGGCGCTGGTGCCGTCATCTCTCAGGCCGACTCGTTCTTCTCGGATACGATCACGCTGGCGACCGGGATGTCGATCCTCCAGATGGTCGAGGCGGGAATCTGGACGCTCGGATTCGCTCCGGGGCCGGTGTTCCTGTCGTGGTATCTCGTCATGCGGGAGCGCTACGCGTTGAGCGTCGTTCCAGGTGGAATCGCGCTGATTTTCCTGGTGTTGACGTCGGACGCGACGACCGGGGTAACGGTCGTCGGTGTCGTCGGCGGCATCGCCGCAGTCGGTTTCGGTGAACTCGACCACCGTGGTGGAACGATCGCTCAGGCGGACGTGCTGGCGATTCTGTTCGCGGTGATCGTCGTCCTCTCGATGACGATCACGTTCGTCCCCGGTGGGGCGGCGAGTCCGACAATTCTGGTCGACAGCGGCCCAAGCACGCTCGACGGCGCGATCGACAGCGATCCGGATCGGACGTCGATCAGCGGGTCGGTCGATCTCTCCCCGGAGGTTCACTTCACGGTCGTGAGCGAGGAACCGACCTACTGGCGAACGGGGGTGTACGACCGCTATACGGGCGACGCCTGGGTTAGAAGCGGGCCAGACGATAGTTACAACGCCGTCGGGTTACCGTCACCGGAGGGCGAATACGACACCGTTAGACAGACGGTCACGATCGAACGACAACTCCACGTAATGCCCGTTTCGCCCCATCCAACGGCGATCGAAGGCGACATCGCCGATCACGTCAGCGTCACCGATCACGGCCAACCGATGCCCGACGGCCCGGTCATCGAGGGCGACACGTACAACGTCGAGAGCGCCGTCATCCAGGCCGATCCCGACGAACTCGCCAGCGCAGGTACCGACTATCCGGAACACGTCACCGACTACTACCTCCAGACGCCGGAGTCGCTCTCCTCGGAGTTCGAGGCGACGACCGCCGACATCGTCGGTGACGCCGAAAACCCCTACGAGAAAGCGGTGGCTATCGAGCAGTACTTCCACGACGAGTACGATTACTCCCTCGAGGTCGATCAACCCGGTGGTAACGCCGCTGAGGCGTTCGTCTTCGAGATGGACGAGGGCTACTGCGTCTACTTCGCGACGACGATGACCCAGATGCTGCGTGCAGAAGGCATCCCGGCCAGATACGTTACCGGGTACACATCCGGCCAGCAGGTCGACGACAACGAGTACGTCGTACGCGGCCTCGACGCTCACGCCTGGGTCGAAGTCTACTTCCCCGAACACGGCTGGATAGCTTTCGAGCCAACGCCGTCGTCCGAGCGCGACACCACCCACCAGGAGCGCCTCGAGCAGGCCCGCGAGGACGGCGAATCGAACGTCGATACGGACGCTAGCGAGGACGTTCCCGCCGACGGCATCGAGGAGGAAGAGCCCGACATTCCGGAGCCTGACGACGACTTCGACGACATCATCGATGGAAACGACACCGACGGCAACCAGACACAGCCAGATATGCCGCCGGGATACGAAGGACTCGATCCAGGTGGCGAGGGTGGCTCGATGGACGGGAGTGATTTACTCGAGCCGAACGATCCTGACTCGGGGTCGGGGGTACCCGATACCGATGCGGGCACTGACGGGGCGGACGAGGAGGACGAGTCCGTCCCACTCGCGCCGGGTGATCTCCTCCTCGGCGTCGCGCTATTCATCGGCGTCGCTGCCGGGGTTCGCCGCTCGGGCGTCCCCTCGCTGGTCAGCCGGGAGGTACGGCTGTACTGGCACGGATTCCGCTCGGATCCCGTTGCGGACACCGAACGTGCGTACGACCGCCTCGAGGTGCTCCTGGCTCGGCGATATCGCCCGCGAAAGCGGGGCGAATCACCGCGACAATACCTCGAGTCGCTACGCCTGTTCGGAACCGTCGATCCGCGCGCCCGTCGCGTCACCAAACTGTACGAACGGGCACGGTACGGCGGCGGCGTCGACCGCGAGGGGGCCGATGAGGCCGTCTCGCTGGTCTCCGAACTCGCCCGCGAGCAGACGCCGGTGGTTGGTCGCCTGTGGCGGTAATTGGCACGGTTTGGTGGCCTCCGTCTCGAGTGTGACCCTGAGGTGACTCGGGGAGGGTCGATTTCACCGGTTTAGAACGTGTTTTTCCGTCTCGCTGTCCCTCGCTTACCAGAGCTGTGCCTGAGGCGTCCCACACTCCTCACAGAGTGCCGCCAGGTTGCCTTTATATCGGTCACGAACTAGCGATCCCGTCCGACAGCTGGGACAGCGTCTCCCTTCGAGCGCGCTGAGTAACTGTCGTCCGTCGCCATTGGTTGCTGCCATTACAGGACGGTCGGTACCTTCCAGAGAAGTCCTTGGCCTTGCCAGTGCCAGCCTCGAGCTGCTAATCGATAGCCGTGAGACACTGATCGACACCCGTAAACTCGCGGGGACTCGAGTGGCCGTATGCGCCATTTCGTGTTGCTGGCACACGACGTCCCCACCGACGCCGACTTCTCCCTCGACGACCTCGCGGGCGGGGCGGGTCGCCTCGATGCCATCGCTCGCTCGATCACCGCGTCGTTCGTCACCTCTCACGGCATTCGAACCAACGTTCGGGTGTACGTCGTCGTCCAGGATCAGTTCACGATCACGTTCGACGGATCCGAACTGCGGCGGCTCAATCCGGACGAACGAAGCACGGCGGCGCTGGTCAGAAACGCCCTCGAGGCTCGTTCGGAAGCGATCGGTGCGCTGCCGGCCGAACCAGGGCCGGGGATCGAACTGTACCGACGCGGGTTCGAGTCGACGCTCGAGCAGCTTGCATCGGTTGGAACGGTCGTCCAGCTTCACGAAGATGGGGAGGAAATCGTCGACGTGTCTCCAGAGACGCTCGTCGACCCCGTGTTCGTCCTCTCGGATCACCACGACTTCACCGCCGAGGAAGCGAGCGTGCTCGAGGCGGCGGCCGACCAGCGGGTGCGACTCGGCCCGACGGTGCTCCACGCCGATCAGGCGATCACGGTTGCTCACCACTATCTCGACACTGACGGTTACACTCAGTTTTGAAGAGCTCAACGTGTTTTTCTGGAACTCGTGCACGCACTCGAGTACCGAACGTGAGACGAAGCGCAAAGCCCTAAACCCCACCAGCGAATGTACTCATCGAACCCGACATGTCCAAACGGAAACGCCTCGTCGTCGTCTGTGGGCTCCCCGGCACCGGAAAAACGACCGTCGCGGGTGAACTCACCGATCGACTCGAGGCTGTCCTCATCCGTACCGACGTCGTCCGCAAGGATTGTTTTCCGGATCCCGATTACACCGCCGCGGAGACGCGTGCAACCTACGAGGAGACGCTTTCGCGGGCTGCCAACGTCCTCGAGCGGGACGGCGTTGCCGTCGTCGATGGAACCTTCCGCCGTGAACCCCTCCGCGAGCAAGCACGGGCGGTTGCCCAGGCGGCCGACGCCCGGTTCGAGCTGGTTCGGGTGACGTGTGAGACGGACGTCGTTCGGGAACGGATCGCCGAACGAGAGGATGACGAGAGCGATGCCGACTTCTCGGTGTACACGCTGCTCGAGTCCGAGTTCGAGCCACCGACGGAGCCCCACCACAGCATCGACAATTCGGGCTCGCTCGAGCAGACCCTCGAGCAACTATCGGCTATCTGTGCGACGCTCGAGGCTCGAGCACCCTGATCGGGATTGGAAATCGCCACTATTCGCAAATGTTAACCTGCCAGCGAGCCTGCCCTCGAGTGCGGGCCGGTGGGGTAGCTTGGCATCCTTCGGCCTTCGGGTGGCCGTAACCGCAGTTCGAATCTGCGCCGGCCCACTTTTCCCGCACCGCAATACGAGGAACGGAGTGACGAGTCTGCGGTACGTGGAAAATGGAACCAAGCAGATTCGAGCAGGGAAGTCGCAAGCGCTCGAGCGTAGCGAGAGCGACCGTCTTCCCGTGTTCGTAATCTGCGCCGGCACCTCGTCTCGGCATATAACCGAAAAATAGGTAGTGGCCCAAACGACGAGGCCAGCAATTGGGCTCTCGAGGAGCGTCCCGATGCGCATCGTCGACGTGTACGATATACTTCAATTACTGCACCTATTTGATATACAAATCGAAGTAATAATGGTGTGTTGTGAACTCCTCTCTTCGAAGCCAGTCGCCCCCGAGCAGCCGATTCGGCAGGTACCTTTTGACGGGTTTGTCAGAACGCCCTAATGGTGACCCCTGGTACCACGGAACGGAGCCAATGATGCCAGCACGGGAGTCACTCGAGTCACGAACCAGACGAGCCGTTCTGCAGGCCGCTGCGGGCGCGTTGGGCGTCGCGGCGGTCGGGGGGACGGCGGGAGCGCACAAGGAATCGACCGACGGCGGAACCGGCGATCAGTTCGACGGTGAGCGTCGAAACGCGGCGGCGAACACGGAGGTCGTCGGCTACCACAGCGCCGGCGGTGTCGGCCCCGCCTCCCTCGCCGGGCGGCCGGAGGAGCCCCACTACGGCGGGTTCAGCGAACTCCGGATCCACGACGACCTGGCGTTCGCGTCCGTCTTCTCCTCGCGGGACGAGACGCCGGACAGGGGGCTGGCGATCTTCGACGTGAGCGACTTCACCCGGGCCGAGTCCCGGAGCGAACTCGAGTCGGCGGACATCACCTGTCTCTCCTTCTTCCGGAACGAGAACGACGCCGCGGCGGTGATGGACGTGAAAGTGAGCGACGACGGCCAGTACGCGTTTTGCTCGAAGCAGCCGTTTACGGCGCTCTTCGGTGAGATCGACGGCTCGAGCGGGATGGACGACCACGACGGCGGTGTCGACGCGGCGGCGCTCGAGGTCGTCGACGTCTCCGATCCGGGGAACCCCGAACTCGTCACCCAGACGACGCTGTCGGTGTGGACGCTCGGCCCCCACAACGCCTGGTACCACCAGATCGGCGGCCGCGAGTACGTCTTTACCGCCCACGGCGAGGACGGCGTCACCGGCGGGATCAACGTCTTCGCGTTCGACCGCGAACTGGGGACGCTCGAGCACGTCAACTGGTGGAACTACGACAGCGAACTCGGCGAGCCGGAAGCCGGAACCGAGGGCGGTTCGACCTACGTCCACGACATTGTCGTCCAGGACGACCCTCGGTACGGGATCCCGATCCTGTACGACGCCAACTGGGACGCGGGCACGCGACTTCTCGACGTGAGCGATCCGACGGATATCGAGGAACTGGGCGTCTTCGAGATGGAGCGCGCCCACCACACCGTCCCCGCGCCGACGCTCTTCGAGGGTAAGCGCGTGTTCATCGCGGGGCACGAGACGCCGGCGAGTCACGAGGATCAGGGGCACGTCCGCACCGACGGCGAGTCCGGACACTACTACCTGGTCGACGCCGACCCGCTCGACGCGGTGATCGACGGCGAGGCCGATCCCGTCTACCTCGGCATCTCCTCGACGCTCCTCGAGGACGGCGTCGACCCTGCGAGTCGGGCGGCGTTCGAGATGTACGATCCGGGCACGGAACCGGCGACCGAACTCGATCACTGGATCCTCTTCGAATCGACCGACCAGACGTTCGACGACACGCCCGGGTTCGAGTACGAAGCCGCGGACGACGACTGGGAGTACGAAGGGTTCGACGACTTCAACCTCAGCAATCACAACCTCGACATCGACACGGACGGCACCGTCGTCGCGGGCCACTATCACGCCGGCACCCGATTCCTGCGGATCACCGACGACTTCGACCTCGAGGAGACCGGCTACTCCCGCGTCGGCCCCGACGTCCCCGAGGACGCGACGCTCGGGGAGCTCACGACGGGTACGCCGTTTCACTGGTCGGCCGTGATCCGAAACGGCGTCACCGTCTCGAGCGGGATCAACGCGGGGCCACAGGCGATTGCTCACGACGAGATCGAGGTGGGAACCGACACCCCGGTCGACCTCGCGATCGAACGCGAGGCCGACGCCTCGCTGTTCACCGCCGGCCAGACGAGCCAGGTTCGCGTTCACGTCGACGCGGACGAACCCGTCCGAGTCCGGGATCGAATCCCGGTCGACTGGGAGGTCGTCGCCGGAGACGTCACCGTCGAGGAACTCGATGGGTACCGGAAGGTCGTGACCTTCGACGACACAGTCGAGGCGGGGACGCTCCGGTACTACGTGGACGTGCCCGACGACGCGACGGGCCAGTACGCCGTCGGTCCGCTCGAGTACGCCCGCCCGGAGGTCGACGCTCCGTACGGCGGGGGTGTCTCGGTGAACAACCGACTCTGGCGCAAGAAAAACGGCGAGGTCGACGAGGCGATCGTGGTCGGACTGGATCTGTGATGGTCTCGGCGTGTTCGAACCGACGTCGCCGCTGTTGTGATCGTCGTCGCACTTGCTACAGTCACTCTGCCCGCTTGCTCTTTCACTTATTCCGCCCGTTTGCTCCTCGAGGCCACCGTATCGACGCCGGGGCTGTACAGATACACGGGCTCACCATCGGGCGTCGCGAACCCGTTCGCTTCGAAGAGCGTGTTCTCCCCGAGGGTGACGTCGACGTCGTAGAGCGGCCAGCGTTTGTGGTCGATGTCGGCGTATCGAAGGGTTCCATCCGGTGCCTCGGTGTAGTAGCGGCGCCGATCCGTCAAAAAGCGTGCGAGGGTGCCGGGGACTGCGTGAAACGCGGTTCCCGTAGGTTCGTAGCTCGCCCGGAAGTGTACCGGCCTGGCACCGGGGTGGCGCCGACGGCTCTGGAAGTGAACCCGACCTGCTCTCGTGACGAAATCGATGCTGGCGTAGTAGTACGGCAGGTAATGGAAGACTCTGGCACCGAAGGTGGCCAGTACGCTGTCCGTATCGAGGCTGAAGAAGTAGACGCCAGGGCTGCCGTCGTGGCTAACGTAGGTGCGGAGGTTGAGTTCGGGGAGAGCGATTCCGGTACCGGCCGGGGCGACTCGAGGACGGACGTCGACGTTCGTGAAGGGAACGACCGAGAGCCACGCCATTCCGTCGAACGTCTCGAGGGTGACGGCGCTGGGTACGGCGGGTTCGACGAGGGCGGGATTGACTGGCCAGTTGGCAAAGAGCAGGTGACGCCAGCCCATGTGGAGGGAGACGACCATCGTAACGGGTTCTTCGACGTCGAGTGGGAAGATGGTGCTACCAACTTTTCAGGAATTACGAACGTCCGGTGATTGGTACGGCCGAACGTCGACGTCGACGCCGACCTCGCCCTCGCTGATGCTCGAGTCACACTGAGGGGGCGATACTCGAGTTCGAACACGCATTCCGTCACTCGTTCTGAGGGCTCGAGTTCGACCACGACACAACCCGTTTCCCCGTCGTGACCGCCCCAGCGGCGGTTGTTGACGGTATTCGCGTGTCAAAGGTTACTTACCCACGGCTCCGCTCTAGAGAGACAATGAGTCAGGAGGGCGACCAGGAGGGATCCGACCGGAAGAAGTACGAGTTCCGGAAGGTCATCGAAGATCTCAACAATTTCGAAGGGTCGGGCACGCAACTCGTGACGATCTACGTCCCCGAAGACCGACAGATCAGCGACGTGGTCGCACACGTCACCCAGGAACACAGCGAAGCCGCGAACATCAAATCCAAACAGACCCGGACGAACGTCCAGGACGCGCTGACGAGTATCAAGGATCGGCTGCGCTACTACGACACCTTCCCACCAGAGAAGGGGATGGTGCTCTTCTCCGGTGCCGTCGACTCCGGCGGCGGCCAGACCGAGATGGTCACCCGCGTTCTCGAGAGCCCACCACAGCCCGTCGAGTCCTTCCGCTATCACTGCGACTCGGACTTCCTGACCGACCCCCTCGAGTACATGCTCGAGGATCACGGACTGTACGGCCTGATCGTGCTCGACCGACGCGAGGCAAACGTCGGCTGGCTCAAAGGCAAGCGCATCGAGCCGGTCAAATCCGCCTCCTCGCTCGTTCCCGGCAAGCAGCGAAAAGGTGGCCAGTCCGCCCAGCGATTCGCCCGCCTGCGCCTCGAGGCCATCGATAACTTCTACCAGGAGGTGGCGGGGATGGCGAACGACCTGTTCGTCCCGAAGCGCCACGAACTCGACGGCGTCCTCGTCGGTGGTCCCTCCCCGACGAAAGACGAGTTCCTCGACGGCGATTACCTCCACCACGAAATTCAGGACACGGTACTCGGCAAGTTCGACGTCTCCTACACGGACGAGTCGGGGCTGAAGGATCTCGTCGACAACGCTGGCGAGGCGCTGGCCGACGCCGAGGTGATGAAGGACAAAACGCAGATGGAGCGCTTCTTCAAGGAACTCCACAGCGGGGAACTCGCGACCTACGGGTTCGAGCAGACCCGAAGGAACCTCGTGATGGGGTCGGTCGAGAACCTGCTGATCAGCGAGGATCTGCGCAAGGACGTCGTCACCTTCGACTGTAGCGACTGTGACAACACCGACTACGAACTCATCGACCGACGAAAGGCGACGCCGTCTCACACCTGTAGCGAGTGTGGGAGCGAGGTCGAGGCCTCCGACGACGACCGCGAGGATGCAATCGAGCACCTGATCAACATCGCCGAACAGCGCGGTACCGAGACGAAGTTCATCTCGACGGATTTCGAGAAGGGGGAACAACTCTACAACGCCTTCGGCGGGGTTGCGGGTATTCTGCGGTACAATACCGGCGTCTAAACGGTTCTCAGGCCGTGTCGAACCGAGACGATTGCCGTTGGCCTCTTCCTGTGCGGTCTCGACCACGCACTGACGTCTCGACCTCACTGCACCGACGCTTTTCACACCACACTGGCGTCTCAGCTATAGTAACAACTGAAACGGTTTACACACTGATCGCCGACACGTCTGGCGATCAGGTGCGCATTGACGTGCAGTGGCTACTATACTCTCGAGCCAATCGCTCCACGTCGTCCGCCGACCGATCGCCGTTGGTCGCTCCTGGCACGTGACCGAGGCCTTTTCCTCACAGCCAGCAATGACTCCACTATATGGCGTCTCCATCAGGCCTCGATCCACTCGAGACGGTTTCCCGTCGGTACGACCTGTTGACGGCACTCGAGTCCGGGCCGGGGACGAAAACTGATCTCGAAGTAGCGACCGACGCGTCGCGGTCGACGATCGGTCGGGGGGTTCGCGAACTCGAGATGCTCGGCTTGTTGGGGCAGAACGACGGGCGGTTGCGGTTGACGACGGCCGGCCAGTTGGCGATTGCCGAGTTTCGAGCCACCAGAAACGCACTCGAGTCGGTCGTAGACGTCAGCCACCTCCTGGCGGGGGTGCCCACCGATGCGCCGCTGTCGATGGCGCTGCTCGACGGGGCGACGATCCACGAACCCTCCCGAATGACGCCGAACCAGCCCCTCGAGCGGATCGCAAGCCGGTTGCAGAACGCCGTTCGGTTTCGCAGCATTGCGGCGGCGGAACCGATCCCGCAGTTTCGGCGGGTTCTGACCGACCGAACGATCGACGGGGAGCTCGAAGCCGAGGTCGTGTTCACCGACGAGTTGCTCTCGTTCGTGCTTGAAAACCACGGCTCGGCGCTCGAGCGAGTACTCCAGACGGGTCGATTCCACGGCTCCGTCGTCGAATCGATCCCGTACGGACTCGTGCTATTGGAGACGCCGACGGCTGCCTACACGTTCGTCGTGGTGGCCGATAACGGGGAGACGGCGGGCGTCATCGAGAACGATTCGGAGGCGGCCTACGAGTGGGGGAGCGACGTGTTCAGGCGGTTTCGGGAGGTCGCGGTTCGATTACCCTCTGCTGGAGAGTGATAGCGGGAGCAGACGCGTCCGAATGCTGCGCTCGAGTGATCGTATTCCTACTCGAGAGGTGTATTGTCAGTACTTTAAGAACTTCTCGAGTGTCCTGCCCCACTCGAGAGACACCGTTGCCACTCGAGTGTCTCGACAGTCCAAGAATCACCAGTCGTCGACGCCATTGCGGAACATGCGGCCTGCCGTCTACGCTGTTAGCCGTACAGCAACTGCTCGAGCTGGTGACGTCGTCGCTCGAGGTCGATCGCCGGCTCGACCGACGGCTCGGCGAGCAGTCGATCGAGGGCTAGCAAGGGATCGGCTCCGTTCCGTTCGACCGCCTCGAGTGCGTGCTCGAGGGCCGAGCGGTTCGTCGCCAGCGACTCACACAGCCCGATCGCGAGCGCGAGCGCGACGCCGGCTTCGCTGGTCGGGAACGACGAACTCAGGCGGTCGAAATCCACATCGTCCGGCGCGTTGGCGGCCGGTTCGACGCGGAGACAGCGCGGACAGATCGCCGCCGCGTCGGCTTCTTCGGGCGCGTATGCCCGAAGCGTCGGCGGGACGGCGAACGTAATCGGGGTGGTGTCACAGAGACAGGAATCCATCATCGAGAGCGTGTTTCGCGGCGGTGCTTGGCTGGGCGTCAGTTATCAGTTGGTACCCGGGACGCCACTCGCGGTCGCTGGCTCGCGTTTTTCGGCGTCTTCGAGTGCCTCTTCGGCTTCCGCTTCCTCCTCGGCTTCTTTCTTCTCCTTGATCTTCTTCAGCCGGAAGATCTCCTCGCGCTCCTGTTCCTCGAGTTTCTGCTCGATGAACTCCTTGTTCTCGTAGAGTTCTGGGAGGAGTTTGAACTCGAGGGCGTTGACGCGCCGTTTGGTGGTTTCGATCTCCTGGAGCATCTTCTTCATCGCCGTCTCGACCTCGGCGGCGAGGATGATGCTCTGGAGGAGTTCCTCGTAGGCCTCGGCGGCCTCGTCGATGCGGGCCGAGGTGCCCATGATCCCGTAGCCACGCTGGTCGAGGCTCTTGGTCACTTTCGAGGACTCGATCTGTGGGACGACGACGCCCATGATGTTCTTCGACTCGGTCGTTATCTCGGGGTGTTCTTGCAGAGCCGCCGCCGCGCCGCGAACGGCGACGTCGCCTTCCATGGCCCGGGCCATGTTGATCTTCTTCTGGGCGCGCTCGTAATCGTCCGACAGCTCCCCGCGGACGTCCTGCGCCTGGTCCAGAATGTCCATGAACTCCATGATGAGCCCGTCACGTTTCTTCTCGAGGGTTCCGTGCCCGCGCTCGGAGAGGTCGATGCGATCTTCGATCTGCATCAACTCTTTCCGAGTTGGTTTGACGTCCTTGGCCATCTTGTGGGGTGGTTGCGCGCGCAGTCGGATAACTGTTTACAGTTGTGTTCGCAGGCCCGATCGTCGACTGTTCCGCTGCTAGTGGGCTACCCGTCCTCGGCCGTGAGCGCACGCTCTCGCAACTCCCGTCCCCGTTCCGAATCTACCTCGAGATCGGGAACCGGCGTCGGCCGTCCGTCGCTATCGATCGCGACGAACGTGAAACTCGATTCCGTCGTCTTCTCGGTCGCCCCCGTCCGGGGCTCTTCGCGCCAGGCACGGATGCGAACGCGGACGCTCGAGGTGCCAGCGGCGTACACGTAGGCCTCGACGAGGGCCGTGTCACCGATGCCGATCGGTCGTTCGAAGTCGAGTTCGTTTACCTGGGCGGTCACGCAGGTTTCCCCGGCGAAGCGCATCGCACTCATCGCGCCGACCTCGTCGATCCACTTCATCAGGTTGCCGCCGTGAAGTGTCTCGTTGTTGTTCGCGTGGTTGGGCTGGACGCGAAATCGGTTCCGAATGTGTGTCTCGAGCACCGTTGGCATGGCTCTCGATACCATCCCGTGGGTAGTGAGCGTGTGGGTGTCGTTCAGGGTGCGTGTGGTGGCCGACCAGTGCTCGAGAGGCGGTGTGAGACCACGGTTTGGGCGACGGTGTGAGACCACGGCTCGAGCGGCACCGTCGCTCGAGTACATGGGCTTCGCCACCTACTGATGCCGGAGAGTCCTCAGCTATCCCGCCCCAACTCCGCCAGCAGATGGCCGACGTGAATCCGGTCACTCGCCCCCTCGGTCATCTTAAACTCGATATCGGCGACCAGCCGGTGGATCCGCGCTAGCTCCCGGCCCTGATAGCGCTTTCTCGCCACCGACAGCACCTCCTCGAGCACCTCGCCACCGTCGAGGCCCTCGTCGACGAGGAGCTCGTCGAGCGTCGAGCGGGCGTCGGTGAACGCCCCGGTTTCGGCGTCGTCGAGCATCGACTCGATTTCGTCAGCGTAGCCGACGGTTCCGATCGTCTCGTAGGCCGTCGTCATCGTGATCTCGCCCTCGGTCTCGGCGGTCGTCTGGGCGGCCAGGATCGCCTGACGGAGGTTGCCGTCGGCGTAGCCGGCGACGAACTCGAGGCCGTCTCGCTCGTAGTCGACGCCTTCGGCTTCGACGATCTGTTCGAGGACGGTAACGGTCTCCTCGCTCGTAGGCGCGCGCATCGAGACCGGGAAACACCGTGAGCGGATCGGCGGGATGAGTTTCGTGGGTTGGCGGGTGGCGATGACGAACTGTGTCGTCCGGTGGTGCTGTTCCATGATCCGGCGCAACGCCTGCTGGAAGTCCTCGCGAACGTCCTCGGCGTTGTCGAGCAGCACGGTCTTGTAGCTGCCCGAAACGGGGGCGTAGCTCGCCGACTCCTTGAGGACGTGGTTGATCATGTCGCGTTTGGACATCCGGGATCGACCAGTCAGAAAGCTCGAAAAGCGAGGGTCGTTTTTGATCTCCGTTTTCGTCCGTCCGAAGAAGTCGGCGACGTTGATGATGATCAGGTCGTTGTCCGGATCACTGTGGGCTGCCCCGGCCAGTGCGCGCGCTGCGGCCGTCTTCCCGCTGCCGGGTGGCCCCTGGAGGATGAGGTTGATCGGCTCCTCGACGGCCCGCTCGAGATAGCGTCGGGCGTCGTCCTGTGGCAACTCCTCGAGGGTCGGCGCGTAGGTCTCCGTCCACAGCGGCGCGTCCATCGAAGGGGCGTAGGGTCGGTGGCGGTAAGAATCGGTCGGTTACCGCTTGCGGGTATGACTACTCTCGTGGGTGTGACGTCGCGTGGATGTGACGTGTGATTACTCTTCGGCCAGTTCGTCGTCGCTCGTGGAGACTACTGCGTCGATCCGTTCCCCATCGACCGTGATCGGATCGGCGTCCGGGAACCCGGTTTCCTCGTCGTAGCCATCGGGGTCGCCGGCATAGAGGACGACGTACAGCGTCTCGTCACCGGCCTCGGCGTCGAACTCGATGGTGACGTTCTCGTGGTCGCCAGCGGAGAGATTCTCGCTCATTCCCCGCAATACGTTATCCTCGTTTTCGACAGTCAAGAAGCCGTCCTCGGGAAGCGTCGCGTTGACGACCGCAACCGATTCGTTCGCCTCGAGCACCTCGAGTGACGGCTCGATGTCGTACGCCACTGCGAGCACGCTCAGCGCGCCGTGATCGGTCGTGTACACGCCGATAGTTCGGTTGCCGGGCTCGAGATCGGCCGTATCGAGTTCGAAGACGACGGTGCTGGTCTCCTCGGCCTCGAGTTCGACGATGTTTCGCTCGCGAACCTCGCCGTCGACGCGCAGGTCGACGTGCTGGCGGTTCTCGACGTCGGTCGGGTTCCGGATCTCTGCACGGATCTCGACCGTCTCGTTCGTCGATGCCGTCGAGGGAACCTCGATCGATTCGACGCGGAAGGAGTCCGTGGCGACGTCGGCGTCGCGACTGGCGAGGGTTACGCTCGCCTGATCGCTCACTGGATAGCCGTCTTCGATGTAGGGTCGGTCTTCCTCGCGATCGGTCTCCTCGAATGCGTACGTTTCGTCGCCTGTGGTGTCCTGGTGCACGGTCGCCGTCAACTGCCCGAGTAATTCACCCGAATCGTCCTCGTCTTGCTCGATGGTGACGTTTTCGTGGCTGCCCGCGCCGAGGTACTCGGAGACGGCGACCGTATCGCCGGCAGTGTTCGTGATTACCACGAAGCCGCCATCGGAGAGCGACACCGATTGGATTTCGACGCTCGTCCCGTTCGTTGTTTGATCCTCGAACGTGATCGACGCCTCGGGTTGCTCGTCGACGCCCATGATTGCTGGTGCCTGTCCGATGACGATGACAGCGGCGACGACGACGGCAACTGTCGCTAGTACCGCGACGAGAAGTTTGAGGGTGCTGAATGTAACGCTCGGACTCATCGGCTGTGACAGTTCGGTTCCCTACAACGTCATCAGGGTAAAGTGATTCGTTCGTTCGCGGTCGAACGTTCGTGTAGTTGTCAGTTACTGCGTGCGGGGATCACTACACGACAGTCGTGATCTGTGGGGTTGCTCGAGTGGCGGGTCTGTGCTCGGGTAATAGTGACTCGAGTGGCGACTCTGCGTCTACTCGAGTGGCGGCTCTGTGCCCGGGTAGGGGTTACTCGAGTGTTCGGCGTGGAGTTTCGTTGGTCGTACGCGAGTGTATGATGACCCTGTCTCTGTTCGCCGATGTGTTCGCCTTATGTGTTCGCCGATGTGTCCACCGGTATGTTCCTCCGGTGAAGACGACTGCACCCGTCCTCGAGTCGAGTCTGGATCCGAAGCGGGTTTAATCGACGCGGACAGAGACGGTGATGATGCAACTGTCAGTCACCTTTCTGGGGACGAGTGGTGCGATTCCCACCACGACGCGGAATCCGAGCAGTCTCTTCGTCGCCCGCGAGGGTGACCAGTTGCTGTTCGACGCCGGAGAGGGAACCCAGCGACAGATGATGCGCTGTGGAACCGGCTTCGCCATTTCTCATCTCTTCGTCACCCACTGCCACGGCGATCACGTCCTTGGCATCCCCGGCTTGCTCCAGACGATGGACTTCAACGACCGGGAAGACCCCCTGTCGATCCACTGTCCGCGTGGTACCCGTCGCCAGATTCGGTCGCTCGTCTCGCTGCTCGGCAACCGTCCGTCATTTCCGGTTCGGATCAACGAAGTTGGTGGCGGCGATGTCGCCTACCACAGCGATGACTACGAGATTCGGACGTTCGACACCGACCACGACACGCGATCGGTCGGCTACGCGCTAGTCGAGGACGACCGGAAGGGGCGCTTCGACCGCGAACGGGCTGAGGAGCTTGGTGTTCCCGTCGGCCCCGCCTTCTCCCGGCTCCACGAGGGCGAATCGGTCGAACTCGAGGACGGATCCGTCGTCGAACCCGAACAGGTCGTCGGCGAACCACGGCCGGGGCGGTCACTGGTCTACACCGGTGACACCCGTCCAACGGAAGCGACAATCGACGTCGCTGACGAACCGAATCTCCTGATCCACGACGCGACGTTCGCCGACGACCGGGTCGACCGGGCGGCGGATACGGCCCACTCGACGGCTCGCCAGGCCGCCAGAATCGCGAAACAGGCTGGTGCGAAACGACTTGCCCTCGTCCACCTCTCTTCGCGGTATGCCGGTCGTTCGAGCGCCCATCTCGAGGAAGCCCGCGAGGTGTTCGAGGGCGAGGTGTGGATTCCCGAGGACGGTGACCAACTCGAGATTCCACACCAGCACTGATCCGGTGACGTTGCCATCACGTCCCCGAGAGCGTGTCGGTTCCGTGGATAGCTGTCCACCCACTCGAGTTACGGCACGGACGCGGTGGGCGATTTCACTGTATGAAACTGTTTTATTGTCGGGGTAGGCATAGTTTCATGCTGTCGTATTCTCATTTTCAATTCATAGTTATGTAACACACTGTGATTCGAGCAGTCATGGTGAGTCTTTCGTGCTCGAACTCCTGAGTCAGTTCACTGACATCCTCTTTCCAGCGGTGTACGTCCTGTTCTTCGTCGGAACACTCGGCGTACTCGCGCTCGCCCACTGGCGGGTCGCGCGGCAGGTCTGGCTGGCGGGCTTCTTTGCAACCTTGATCGCGGTGACGCTGGTGGGGATGCCGCTGTTGCCCGTCGTCGACATGCACAAGTTCGCTCAGCCCGCCGACGAAGAACAAACATACTACGAAATACGTATCGTCGACGCCGCGGGCAACGAGATCGATCTCGACGATCGCGCCACGCCACCGATGACTGGAACGCGAACGTCGACGGTCGCCGGTGAGATGGCAAACGACTACAGCGACGAGGAACGCCTCGAGATGGGAACGTTCTACCTCGAGTCGATACAGGACTACCGCGAGATGATCGAGTCGGGTGGGCCACCGGCCTACGAACGCCTCCAGCCGCCACGATACGTCGACGATCATCAGTGGACGGCTGACGAACTCGACGCCTACGAGGAGTTCGAAGCTATCCGCGTCTACGAGCGAACCGTGATCTACACGGACGATAGTTCGGACGTAGAAGTGAACGAAGAACACCACCGCGTCACGGTCGACGTGGCTAACGAGACCGTTACGGAGGCCGAACAGACATGAGCGCATTCATCAACTACTTTGCCGACGATACTCGATCATCGCCGATCAACCTCGCCGTCGTTCGCGTCCTCCTTGGCGCGTACGTCCTCTGGCGAGTCGTCTCGCTCGACTGGGGATTCTACCAGGAGTGGCCCCGACACTTCAACCCGCCAATCGCCTTCCTGCATCAGGACATCTTCCTGGCACTGTTGGGCTACCAGCAGTGGATGGTCGCTGCGTTGCTGGTGGGCTTCATCGTCGGCTACCGTACCCGGTGGACGGGCGGACTCGCCAGCCTGCTGTTGATGCACATGCTGTCGGTCAAGTCGACGCTGTACCTGGCAGGTACCGTCGAATCGCTGTTCGTCTGTGCGTACATTATTCTCATGTTCGCACTATTTCACGACACCGACGACGACGTACTCTCGGTGGACGCGATCCGGCAGACGGGGGAGCAGTCCCTGTCGGAGTTGAACGCGTTCCTGAAGAGCGATCCGGAACGAACCTATCGCATGACCGTCCTCAAGTGGAGTCTGCTCGCCGTTGGCATCATCTACGTCGGGTCGGCGTGGGGGAAGTTCCTCAACGGCCCGATCGACATCTGGCTGTCGGGTACCGAACTCCAGCGTGACATCCTGTTCAGCCAGGAAGTGACTGGTATCGAACGACCGCTCGCCGAGCCGATTCTCGCGAACGACTTCCTGTCGTGGGCCGGCTTCGTCGGTACTGCGCTGATACAGGTGTCGTTGCTCATCGCCGTCGTCCTCGGGTTGCCGATTACGCTGTCGGCACTCGGACTGATCGGTTTCCACCTCGGCGTCATCGCGATGCTCGGGCTCTACTTCATCGACATGATCCTCGTCCTGTCGCTGTTCGCCGCCTGGGACGTCGTCTACCGACGGCTCGCAGCGAGCGACGACGAGTCAGTCCAGGTAGTGTACGACGAGCGCTGTTACTTCTGCGCTCGTAGCCTCTACCCGTTCAAGCACCTCGACGTCAACGACTCGGTGCAGTTTTACTCCCAGTCGGACGTCCCGAGGGAGCTAATCGACCGGGACGACGTCGACCTCGAGTCGGAGCTGTACCTGTTCCGGGACGGCGAGGCATACGGCGGCTACGAGGCGTTCCGACAGCTGTTCGCACAGTTCTGGGTCTTCCTCCCGCTGACGCTTCTGATGGCGTTGCCGCCGGTCAGAGTGGTCGGCGATCGTGTGTACGCCTACATCGCCCGCAACCGAAGTCGTCACTTCGTCTGTAGCATCGACGCAGAACAGTCCTGATCGACCCGGCCCGCGTCGGATTTATACCTCGTTCGCCCCTATGACTTCCCGTGAGCACGCGAACGAGTGCACTCGACGCGGTCGTCTTCGGCGTCGACATTCAAAGCGGCGACGTCCGTGGCGATGCCCCTTCCTATGCGCTGGTCGTCTACGATGGCGACGAAGAGAACCTCGAGCGGGACGTCGTCTCCCATCGAAAACTCAGCCGACTGATCGCCGACGAGGAACCGGCGATCATCGCGACGGACAACATGTACGAACTCGCCGCCGACAAGGATCAGTTGATCCACTTCCTGGGGTCGCTCCCGACGGGCACGAAACTCGTCCAGGTGACCGGCGACGAACGCCCCGAATCGCTCTCTCGAGTCGCCAAACGCCACGGCATTCCCTACGCCAAAGAGCCGATGAAGGAAGCGGAGGCGGCCGCCAGGCTCGCCGCCCACAACGTCGGCTACGAGGTCTCGGCGTTCACGGACACGACCGAAGTAAAAGTATCCCGGGGCCGCTCGACCGGCAAGGGTGGCTGGAGCGCTGACCGCTTCACCCGCCGCATTCACGGCTCGGTCAAACGGCGCGCTCGCGAGATCGAATCCGCTCTCGAAGAGGCGGATCTGGACTTCGAACGCGAGGTCAGGGAGGCCTACGGCGGGTTCGCCAACGCGGTGTTCACCGTCGAGGGACGGCCCGCAGAGATCCCCGTCTCGAGCGAGCGATCGGGTGACGTCCGGGTGGAGATCGAACGCGAACGCCGCGACGGGATCGAGTTTCGCCCGCTCGCGAAGCGTCGCGATCACGTCGTCGTCGGCGTCGACCCCGGCACGACCACCGCCGTCGCCATCGTCAGCCTCGAGGGGGAGGTACTCGACGTCTGGAGTTCGCGGACGAACACCACCGCGGAGGTCATCGAGTGGATCGTCGAGCGCGGCCGGCCGATCATCGTGGCCGCGGACGTGACGCCGATGCCCGAAACCGTTGAAAAGATCCGTCGGAGCTTCGATGCCGCAGGCTGGACGCCGGAGCGCGACATCCCGATCGACGAGAAACAACACCGCACGCGTCACGATCCCTACGACGACGACCACCAACGGGATTCGATGGCTGCGGCCCTCTACGCGGCCGACGATCACGCCGACCAGTTCGACAGAATCGCCCAAAAGCTCCCGCCTGGAATCGATCGCGGACCGGTCATCGCGCGGGTGGTCGCCGGCGGCGAAACCGTCGAAGCCGTCCTCGAGGATCTGACCGAGGACGACGACCCGGACGAGGACGAGACCGACCACCAGCCCCGGGAGCCCACCCCCGAGGAGCGACGGATACGAGATCTCGAACGCCAGGTCGAACGCCTGGAAGGCCACGTCGACACCCTGGAGGGTCGCATCGACGACCGCGACGAACAGATCGAAGACCTCGAGGCCGAACTGGCGGTGACGCGGCGGGAAGAGCGCCGCAAAATTCGGAAAGAACGTGAGGTGTCGCGACTCGAGCGAAAAGCCGACCGTCTGGAGACCGAACGGGATGAAGCTCGTGAGCAGGTCGACGCGTTAGAACGGAAGGTCGAGCGGATGAAGGCGCTGTGGAAGCTCGATCACTCGAACTTCGCCGACGTCTCCGAAAAGCAGGCCGGGCTGGTGCCAGTGAAGGTCGTCGAGAAGTTCACCAAGGGCGCGATTCGGGAGGCCAACGACGCCTACGGTATCGCGGCCGGGGACGTGGTCTACGTCCGCGATGCGAGCGGTGCGGGTCGCTCGACCGCGGAGTTGCTGGCGAACTTCGAACCCAGGGTCATTCTCAAAGACGGCGGGCTCTCCGATATCGCGAGGGCGATCCTGTTCGACCTCGAGATTCCGGTCGGGCCCGCAGACGACGTCGCGATGCAGGAGGTCGACGAACTCGCGGTGGCTCGCGAGGCCGACGTCGAGGACGTCATCGACGATTGGCGCGAACGGGCGCTCGAGCGCGAGCGCGATCAGAAAGTGCAGTTGGTCGATCAGCTCATCAGCGAGCATCGGGCCGGCGACAACGAGGTTTGATCGCCATCAGCCACCTTTCGAGACGTCCTCTCGTGGGTTAGACCATTCCCCACGAGGAGAGCATGCCCGTCACGATCGATTTGATGAGGAGTCCGACACCGGCGAGCATGAGTGCGATACCGACGGCGATCCAGATGTTTTGTGAGCCGATCAGGGCGATTCCGGCGCCGACGAATAGGATGCCGAGGATGCCGAGCGGGCTGAGATTGTTGCGCATATCCGTGCTGATCAGCCGATCATCTTAATGACGATGGTTTCGCTGTCGCTCGAGTGGGCGTGAGACAAATCACGGTCGTGAAACCGCCGTCGAAAACGGTACGGGGCTACTCGTCCACTCCTGTGCGTCGTCCACTGATCGAAAGCAGGCGGTGGAATTCGGTCAGCAGGTCAGCGTTGGAAAACCATTAGTGGCTTCCCAAATCTGAACTGGTGGGTGAAATCAGTTGGTGCTGTTCGATTTCACCCATCAGTCGACGTTTGGGAGGGTACTAGTCTGAGTCGTCCGCCTCGTCACTATCGGTGTCGTCGGTGTCGTCGGTGTCGTCGGTGTCGTCGGTGTCGTCGGTGTCGTCGGTGTCGTCATCGTCGTCATCGTCAGTCGACTCGAGCTCGAACAGCACGAGCTCGTCTTCGCCGTCGATTTCGATGGTCGCTTCGGCGTCTTCGTAGCCATCAGCGGAGACGCTCACGCTGTACTCGCTATCCTCGAGCGTGAACTGGACGACACCGTTGTCATCCGTGGTTCCCTCTTCGCTGTGTCCGAACAGTGCTGCGTCCTCCTCGATTTCGACGGTGGCGTCCTCGATGGGGTCGCCGTTGTCGTCTTCGACGATCACGGTCAGGGTGGACTCGTCGTCGCTGTCGTCGTCATCGTCGCTGTCGTCATCGTCCGAGTCATCATCGTCGCTATCGTCGCTGTCGTCATCGTCCGAGTCATCCTCGTCGCTATCGTCGTCGTCCGAGTCGTCGCTGTCGTCGCCATCACTGTCGTCATCATCCGCGTCGTCGCTATCGTCGCTATCACTGTCGTCATCACCCGCGCCATCGGAGTCGTCAGTTCCGTCGTCAGTTCCGTCGTCGGAACCATCGTCTGCGTCATCGGTCTCGTCGCCATCACCTGCATCATCGTCGCCGTCGTCACCGGCGTCTGTTTCGTCGCCGCTGCTGTCGTCGGTTGGCTCCGTTGGCTCGTCGTCGCTGTCGTCGTCTCCGGGCGAGGATGCCCACGGCGGCAATTCGTCACCGATACTGCTACCGGCACCGGCAATTCCCGACCCGCCGGCTGCGAGCACGAGTCCGGCGAGGAGAAACACGACGCCGATGGAGACCAGCAACAGCTGTACACCGGTCTGTATCGATCGCGTCTCGGTTTGTTGTTGGGTGTCGTGGTGAGACATGGTTATGGGAGGTGTCGTCTCGGTTCAGTCGTGACCGACTGTCGCGGTGGGATGCTAGATCGGACACTCGAGCCGGTCGCTGTCATCAGTATACGCATCACCGACTGAGGGTTTCATTATACGGCTGATAAGGTCGTTCGTGGGCCAGAATAGGGCTGTTTACCCATCACTTAGGGGGTAAGGCGATCAGCGGGAACCGGATCCGTGTCCTGCAGACAGACGACCAGCGCTCACTCCACGGTCACGCTCTTGGCGAGGTTCCGGGGTTTGTCGATCGGCCGATCGAGCAGGTCGGCAGCGTGGTAGGAGACGAGCTGGAGCTGCACGTTCGCGAGCAGCCCCGCCCAGACGGGGTGGGTGTCTGGAATCTCGAGGGTGGTTTCTGCCACGTCCGCGATTGGGTTGTCCGCAGCGCCAACGGCGATGATGGGAGCACCGCGACTCTGGGCTTCGATGGCGTTCGTTTTGGTCTTCCCGTCGGCGTTGCCCGTACAGATCGCGAAGATGGGCGACTCCTCGGTGACGAGCGCGAGTGGACCGTGTTTGAGCTGCCCGGCTGCGAATCCTTCGGCGTGCTCGTAGGTGATCTCCTTGAACTTCAGCGCGCCCTCGAGGGACACGGAGTGGCCGAGTCCGCTCCCGATGAAGAAGTACGACTCGCTCCCGAGGTACTCGCGGGCGAGTTCCTCAGCGTGGGTCGACTCGAGGATCGTCTCGACGTGGGCTGGCAGGTCGGCGAGCGTCTCGAGCATCTCGGCCTGATCGTCGGGTGGACTCGCTCCTGGCACGTCCTCGGCCAGACGCTGGGTGAGCAACGCGAGGGTGACCGCCTGGGAGGAGAACGTCTTCGTGGCGGCGACGCCAACCTCTGGCCCGGCGCGGATGTAGAGTGCATCGTCCGATTCGCGAGCGATGGTCGAGCCGACGACGTTGGTGACCGCGAGCGTGCGACCCCCGCGATCGGCCCCTTTTCTGACCGCGTCGAGGGTGTCTGCGGTCTCGCCACTCTGGGTGACTGCAACGACGAGCGTGTTCTCGTCGACCGGCCCGGCAGCCGTGTCGTACTCGCTCGCCCGGATGACGTCGGTTCGGACACCGGCCTCCCGAAGCAGCTGGGAGCCGTACAGTGCGGCGTGATAGGAGGTTCCACAGGCGACGAACTGGACGGTATCCACGTCGGCGAACGTCCCCGACGGGAACTCCTCGAGGGAAATCTCCCCGTCGTCGACGCGGCCGTCGATCGTGTTCGCGAGCGACGACGGCTGGTTGTGGATCTCCTTGAGCATGTAGTGGTCGTACTCGCCCTTGCCGGCGTCCTCGGGATCCCAGTCGACGGTCTCGACCGATCGCTCGACCGGGTTTCCGTCGGGGTCGGTGAGCTGGTAGGAGTCGGGCTCGAGGACGACGACGTCACCGTCTTCGAGGTAGATTACCTCGTCGGTGTGATCGAGGAACGCCGGGACGTCACTCGCCAGGTACCACTCGTCGGCACCCAGACCAAGGACGAGTGGCGACCCCTTCCGGACGGCATACACCGCCTCTTCACCGTCGACGATCGCGGCGATCGCGTAGCTTCCCTCGAGGGTATCGACGGCACGTCGTACTGCAGTCTCGGTGTCGTCGGTCTCCGAGCGATACTCGTCGATGAGGTGTGGAATGACCTCGGTGTCGGTATCGCTCTCGAACTCGTGGCCGTTCTCCTGGAGTTCGGTCTTGAGCTCGTCGTAGTTCTCGATGACACCGTTGTGAACGACCGCGACGTCGCCCGCCGAGTCCGTATGTGGGTGGGCGTTCTCGTCCGTTGGCGGGCCGTGGGTACTCCATCGGGTATGCCCGATCCCCATGTTTCCGTGGGGCTCGTGGTCGAGGGACGATTTGAGGTCGGAGACCTCGCCCGAACACTTGTGGACTTTCACGCCCGACCCGTTCTGGACGGCGATCCCGGCTGAGTCGTACCCGCGATACTCGAGGCTCTCGAGTGAGGAGAGTAGCGTCTCCGTCGCGTTGCCACGTCCGATTCGGGCGACGATCCCACACATCAGTGGGTCACCTCCACGCGGGTGGACGCGGTATCCCATGACGAAACACCGGAGAGACGACTCGCGGCTGGGTTGGCCACGGAGCTCGTGGGCGCAGTCGGTGCGAATCGATTCGACACAGCGGTCTGGGTTTCGGTGCTGGGGTGTGTCATGGTTGGTTACTACCCATCCATCGTACCCGATGCCGGGCGGTTGGGTATGCTATTCACGCCAACACGGACAGCACCCTTTACTATAAGACGGATAAGGAGCTGCCACCCTGTTTTATATCCTCGTTAGCCGCTCAGCGGCCCGATAACCGGCGTGTTCCCGACCGATTACGCAGTTATCGGACGTTCCGGGGCGTGATCACTCGGCAGCCCTATCGTTTCTATTCAGGAATAGTTGCAGTGAGCACGACGGTCGGTAATTCCGACTGAAACAGGCAGTTTCTGGATCGCTATGTCGGCGGAGGGAGTGCATCGGTAGCCCCGTTCGCTACGGTAGCACCCCCTCAAACAGTCCGTATATCGAACCGGGCTGGTGGCACCACCAGTACGAGGCTCGACATTGGGATTCGCTGTCATCATCTACCGCAGATCGCTCGCTCGAGCGTCGGCGATTGGCGGTACAGTGGTACCACATCTCCTCTGTGAGTGCTCCAGGAGGGACGTTCGAAATCGACCCCCGGTGGGGAGGCGGGGCAGTCACGGCCCGACTCTGTGCGGGAACCGGACCGATCCCGACGCAGCTGTTGTCAGCAGTTGTTGGCGGTTCGGGCGGCGTTCCCGCTGCCGGCACGCGATAGTGTGGTCTCGGACGGATCGAACTCAGTGTGGTCGACGCACACCACCTCGCTCGAGTCAGCGAGCACCCGGATTTCTCTTCGCGGTTTGCTGTGGTTGCGTCAGATCGCCGTGATCTGGTGTGTTCGTGGCAGATATCTGTGGCTGACTGTCCGTTAATCGTCGTAGCTGGTCTCCGACGGTGAACCCGATGTCGTCGGTGCAACCGGCTGCTCGGTGACTGCCCGCCAGGTATAGTAACAACTGCAACGATTTACACACCGATCGCCGATACGTCTGGCGATCGGGTGTGCATTGACTTGCAGTGGCTACTATAGCTGCTGGTGATCGTGGTCTGTGGAGGTGCGTGCCGACACGTCCTGGCACGCCTCAGTACACCGGCACAACGCGCATCGAGGATAGGTGGTGTGACCGGGGGTGGTGTGTCGAGACTGTCGCTTCCCCCGAGAAATCGAAGATAGGACGGTACCTCGGCGCTCGAGGTGGTCCCCGTGACGGTGGATGGTGGTTGTGGGTTTGGTGCGATGTACCCACGCTGTCAACGTGGCCTACGGGAGCGGCTTCTCGACGTTGAGTGGTGTGTCGTCTGTCGGCTGATCCGCAAGCGAGATAACGTTCTCCCGGCCAGCGGACATCTTGTCGATCATCCCATCTTCGTGCATCTGGGAGACGATCCGGCTCACTTTCGATTTCGACCAACCGGTTTCGGTCGTGATCTGATTTTGACGGATCTGGCCCTCGTTCTCGACGAGGAGCCTGATCACTTCCCCTTCGTCGCTCAGAAGCTTCGACGGTGTCGAAGCCGAGACGACGTGCTGAAACGAGTGATTGGTACTGATCTGGTGGTCGTCGGTATCGTCATCCGCTCCCGTCGAAAACGACACCGGAACGGAGATGTCGAGATCGAATCGGGAGAGGACGTGCGCGAGACGAATGCCGACGAGGCCGCCGATCAGCAGGGACAACACCGTAACCAGGACGACATCCCAGACCGATGCGACGGGGCTCGCGAGGAGCCAGTGCATCGTTCCGTCCGATCCCAGCGGCTCGACGAGCCAGCGAGTAAGCGTTGCGCTCGTTCCATCCCCCTCAAGGATGGGGCGTGCGATCGGAATTACGTCGCCAGGGTCGTTGGGGAGACCCATCGTGGTACTGTGCCCGGCGGCGACATGGGAGGTCGGATCTATCATGGTACGGCGTTTGTGCGGTCACCGCGCAGGTCAGGGGTGGGAGCTGCCCGCGCCAACCGCACTCTCTACTCAGTTCCATACCCCCTTCATTATGGGTTTGCTCAGGCCCGTTTAACAGCCTGCTAAGCCTGCGACGGGGCTAATTTGTGGGATTTTGCTCGAATCCGGCGACAGGCCCGCTCTCGACGGTGTTGTGTCGGGGCTAGTCTGACTGCAACGGTTTTACCGGCGCTATAGTAAACGGCTGAAAGGCTGTGGGATGGTGATGAGGAATACCCGCTTCGGCGGGAACACACGAAAGCCGGTCGGCTCACACGATCGAGCGCGACCACGACACAGATACGAGGCACCATGACCCCACCACTCAGCAACACCGAACGACGGACGGACGACCGAGCACGCACCGAGCAGGTATTTCATCGGAACGTAGAACGGAAAACGTTCGAACACACCGAACCGGACTCGGATTCGGGCGTACAACTGACGCGCGAAGCAACCGTCTGTGTCGTCGGACTCGGCTACGTCGGGCTCCCGCTCGCGGTTGGTTTCGGCGAGGCCGCGTTCGACGTCATCGGTTTCGACGTCGACGACGACAAGGTCGAGACGCTTCAGGACGGGGTCGACACGACCGGTGACCTCTCGGACAAACAGATCGCAGAGAGCGGCGTCACGTATACGGCCGATCCGACGCCGATCCAGGATGCCGATTACGTGTTCATCGCCGTCCCGACCCCGATCAACCGTGACGGCCACCCAGACCTCGACTACGTCGAAAGTGCCGCTCACACCGTCGGTTCGAACATGGCCGCCGGGACGACCATCGTCCTCGAGTCGACGGTCTACCCGGGTGCCACGCGCGACGTACTCGTTCCCGCTCTCGAGGAGTCATCCGGCTTTAGCGCAGGTGAGGACTTCTTCGTTGGGTACTCACCCGAACGGGCGACGCCCGGTGACGAGGAACACGGGCTCGCAGACGTCGTCAAGGTCGTCAGCGGCCAGAACGAGGCGGTACTCAACGACGTGGCGGCGCTCTACGAGTCGATCGTCGACGCCGGCGTCCACCGCGCACCGTCGATCGAAGTCGCCGAGGCGAGCAAAGTCGTCGAGAACACCCAGCGTGACATCAACATCGCGTTCGTCAACGAACTGACGATGGCCCTCGAGGAGATGGAGGTCGACACGCACGCCGTCCTCGAGGCGGCCGGGACGAAGTGGAACTTCCACGACTATCGACCTGGACTGGTCGGCGGTCACTGTATCCCGGTCGACCCGAACTTCCTCGCCTACCAGGCCGAGCGGTCGGGGTACACGCCCGAACTCATTCAGGCGGGTCGAGAGGTCAACGAATCCGTCCCCGCACACCTCGCCGAGATCACGATCAAAGCGCTCAACCGCTGTCACAAGACGCTGTGTAACAGCCGCGTGCTGGTACTCGGCCTCGCCTACAAACCGAACGTCGACGACATCCGGAGTTCGAAGGTGTCGAACGTCATCGCCCAACTCGAGGACTACGACGTCGACGTCGAGGGCTACGACCCACACGCCGACAACGAGATGGCGCGCGAGGCGTTCGGCATCGAGATGCAAGATCAGCTCTCGTACGAGGGGTTCGACGCGGTCATGGTGGCCACTCCCCACGACGAGTTCGCTGCACTGGATCTCGAGAGTATCGCTGCTGACCTCGCGGAGCAACCAGCCTTGATCGACGTCACAGGGGCGGTCGACGAGGCAGCAGCCGCCAGGGCTGGGTTCGTCTACCGGAGGTTGTAATCAATGATCCTTCTCGATCTCGACCGCTCGCCAGCAGTCGCCGCGTCGGCAGTGACGGCGGTAGTGTCCGCCTCCACTCTCGCGTCTGTGTTCGCCTCGACGCCAGCGCGAGCACTCGTGCTCGAGAGGGGCTGGCCATCGACACTCGATTCGTGGCCATCGACACTCGCCACGGTCAGCGGGGTGACTCACTGATGCGCGTCGTCGTAACGATCCAGCACCCTGGACACGTCCACTTCTTCAAACATGCCATCGATGAGCTGGAGGGGCGTGGCCACGAGGTGTACGTGTTCGCCCGCGAGAACGAGGTCGCCGTCGACCTGCTCGAGGCCTACGACATCGACCACGAGGTACTCGCCGGGGAGTCGGACTCGCTGCTCTCGCTGGCAACGGTACAGGCAACGTACGAGGCACGGTTGCTTCGGCGTGCCCGGCAGGTCAAACCGGACGTCATCACGGCGATCGGTGGCGTTGCCGCCGCCCACGTCGCGACGGCCGTCCGCGCGAAGAGCGTCGTGTTCTACGACACGGAGCACGCGAGCCTCATCACGCGGCTTGCCTATCCGTTCGCGGACGTCGTCTGTACACCTTCGTGCTACCGGGGCGACGTCGGCGCGAAACACCGTCGCTATCCCGGCTACCACGAACTGGCCTACCTGCATCCCGACCGGTTCGAACCCGACCCGTCGATGCGTGAAACCATCGACTGCGACCCTGACGAACCGCTCGTCCTGGCCCGCATCAGTAGCTGGGGTGCCTCCCACGACGTCGGTCAGGGTGGCTTCGAGAGCGTCCGCGATGTCGTCGAGCGGCTCGAGGACGCCGGGGCGACCGTCGTGTTGACAGCGGAGGGAGACCTGCCAGCCGGTCTCGAGACCTATCGACTGACGACGGCTCCCGAACGGATGCACGACTGGCTCGCTGCAGCCGACCTCGTCGTGAGCGAGGGCGCGACGACGGCGGCGGAAGCTGCCGTCCTCGGCACACCGGCGGTGTACGTCAACTCCCAGGCACTCGGGTACACGACCGAACTCGAGGCCCAGTACGGGCTCCTGTTCGCGTTCTACGACGAGACCCGTCACGCGCGTGCGCTAGAACAAGCTGTGTCGATCCTCGAAGACGACGACACTGACTGGTCGGATCGACGGGCCGCCATGTTAGACGAGCGCATCGACGTGACCACGAGAATCGTCACCGAACTCGAGACCGCCGGCCAGGAACGCGTCTCCGACCGGTCACCGGTTGCTGCGAACCCGGGGTAGCCAGATGAAGGTGTTACAGCTCGTCACGTCGCCACGCCCGTTCTTCGACCAGCAGGTGTCGACCCTCGAAGCACGGGGGGTGGAGTGTACCGTCCTCAGCGTCCCTGGCGAGTACCGGGGCGACTCGACGCGTGGCCCACTCGATTACGCCCGATACTATCCACAGGTACTCGGTGAGATTCGCTCGGGCGAGTACGACATAATCCACGCGAACTACGGGCTCGTCGCACCGTTCGCACTCGCACAGCCGAAACGGCCGGTCGTCCTCACGCTGTGGGGTACCGACCTGATGAGCGACCAGGACTGGCTGCGAACGATCAGTCACCAGGGTGCTCGGTTTGCCGACGCTGTCGTCTCCCCGAGCCCGGCGATATCGGATGCACTCGAGGTCGACCACGACCTTATCCCGTTCGGCGTCGACACCGAGCGATTCAGGCCGCTCTCGAAAGCCGACGCCCGTGAGCGGATCGGCTGGGATACCGACGAGCCGATCGCCCTCTTCCCGTACGACCCGTCCCGTGGGGTGAAAGATTACCCACGGGCCCGCCGGCTACTCGAGCGCGTCGACGCCGAGGTCGAGTTACGGGCGATAACCGGTGTCCCACACGAGGAGATCCCCCTGTACATGAACGCCAGTGACCTGCTGTTGGTCACCTCGAAACGCGAAAGCGGCCCGATGGTCGTCAAGGAAGCGGCCGCGTGTAACGTCCCGATCGTCTCGACCGACGTCGGCTTCGTTCGCGAGACGATCGGCGACGTCACGGGGTGTGTCGTCAGCGACGACGACGCGACACTCGTCGACGGGATCGAACGGGCCGCCGAGACGTCTATCCGACCGGATGCTCGGGGGGCGATCGACGGGTTGAGCCTCGAGTCGATGGGCGACAGCCTACACGAACTGTATCGCGACCTGCTCGAGGGTCGAGTAGACGGCAGCGCCGACCAGGCTGCGGGGGTGGCCCAGCGTGTTTAAGACGATCAACCAACTGCGACCGTTCAGGCTCGACACCGTTGCCGCAATCGTGGGCCTCGCGCTGGCGCTGTTGCTGTTTCCACTGCGGTTTTTCGCCTCACAGATCTATCTCGAGACCGTGCCAATCGTTCTCGGGACGGCGTGTGGGTTGTACTTGCTTTCCCTGTACCACCAGGGGAACGTGACGTCGGTTCCGACGCTGCCGGCCCCGGTCGCGATGGCACTCCCGACGTTCGTGTTGGCCGGCATTTCGGCCATGATCGCGCTTCCCGTCATGCAGGGTGAGCGTACCCTGCTGTTTTTCGCGCTCTCGAGTTTCGTCGGGACGCTGTTACTCGCTCAGATCGTCTTCACCGACGAGGAGGTGTTTAGTGCGGGGCAGATACTGTTCCAACTCGTGTGTTTCGCGCTCGTCTTCCGGTTTACGGCGCTGTACGTGACGCCAGGGTACATCGGGATCGACATCTGGACGCACATGGAGCTCGCGAATGCGATCCACCAGGAGCGTTCACTGGCTGCGATCTCACACGACAAACACTTCGCGTCGCCGCTATATCACCTGCTGGTCGTCACCGCGTCGTTCCTGTTCGAGGTTCCGCTTCGAACTGCGCTGTACCTGTCGGTTGGGCTCGTGATGCCGCTGTCGATTCTGTTGGTGTACGCGACGACGAACCTGCTGGTTCCGGGCCGGTGGGCGACGCTCGCGGCGGCGCTGTACGCCTTCGCCAGCCACGTCTCGCTGTGGGGGATGCACATCATCCCGACGAGTCTGGGACTGGTCTTCTTCCTGGCGCTGGTGTACGCACTGATTCGGGTCATGCGGATCGAGTACACGCTCCGTGACTTCTCGTTGCTCCTGGTGTTGAGCATCGCCGTCATCTTGACCCATCAGGTGTCGGCGTTCATCATGCTCGTCCTCCTGGTTGCGGCGTTCGTCGCCCAGGTGACGTTCATGATCGGTCCGTTCGGCCTCACGCGCCTGGATTCGAGCGTGTTCCGGGCGAAAAAGCCGGTCAATCTCATCGGTCTGGTGGTGTTCAACTTCGGGCTGACCATCTTCGTCTGGTCGCTGACGCCGTATCGCCAGCAATCGTTCCTCGCGACGGTGTTGAGTTTCTTCGGGCAAACGATCGAAGAGAGCGCTGGTTTCCTCAACATCGCGGGCCAGACCGACAGCGAACCGGGTGAGGAGAGCGCCGCGGCGGCCGATCCGTCGCTGCTCGAGCAGGCAGTCCCCTACATCGACGTAGCGGGCTTCCTGCTCCTGTTGGGGCTGACGTTCGCCGGCTGTCTGTACGTCGTCCACCGACGCCGTGCCGAGCAGTCTGTGTTCACGCTGTTGCTGGCGGCGGCGTTCATGCTGGTGTTCGTCCTCGGGTTGCCGATGTTCGGCATCCGGAACTTCATCCCGACTCGCTGGTTCGCATTCCTGTTCGCCCCGATGGCGATCCTCGGTGCGATCGGGGTTCGCCTGCTGGTTCGCGATCTCAACCCGGCATTCGTCGTCGCCTGTCTGTTGCTCGTCGTCCTGGTGTATCCGGGGGCGATGATGTTGGCTGTCGAGAGCAACACCGAGAACCCTGTCTTCTCGGGCCAGCACGAACAACTGGCATACGACGACCCCGAACTCGCCGCGGTCGGGTCGATCGCCCAGTTGACTGGCTCCCCTGACGGGCAGGACATTCGACCGGATCAGCGGCTGTACACCGACCACCCCTATTTTACGCTGATCTATCGAACCGGGGCGTATCAGTCGGCGATGCCGGGCACCGTTCCAACTGACGGTACTGCCGACCACGAGTACACGCTGTACCGAACGACGCAGTCGACCGAAGGCGCCTACTTCCAGGACGAAGACGGACACGCCCGTCTCGGCACCATCGACCGGGAACAGCTCTGTCGGCCCGACCAGGCAACGGTGTACACGAACGGTGACGTGACGCTGTGTACGCCGTCGCCGGTCAGTAGCTGACGAGTGCGGTTGCGATCGAGTTCGGCGTTTTGACGGAACGCTGTCACTCGAGACGTGGCGCGACAACCGTACAGACACCGGCCGGCTACTGCCACGAATGACCTTTTCCGATTCGGTGGGGAAGTGTCGCCGATGTCTTCACTCTGCTTTCTCCTCGCCACTGGAGCCGGGATGAGGCTCGAGGCCGCTGTCGACCGGGTTGCCAGTTCCATCAGCACCGTCGATGCCGGCAACCTGTTCGAGGTGATTCCGTTCGTCGACGATCCGTGGATCGTGGCGGCGGTCGTCGTCGTCGTCATCGTGTGGGTCGGCTCGGGGTTCCTCGTCGATCGCATTCGTCCACAACTCGAGGAACGACTCCGCCGATCGACGGCGAACCTCCTCCTCGCCAGCGCTCGCGTCGCCCTCGTGCTCTATGCCCTCGTTCCGTTCGCCGGGTTGCTCGGCTTTCGCCCTCGGAACGTCCTCCTCTCGTTCACCGTCCTGTCGCTCGTCCTGGGGGCGATCCTCGCTCCGGTCGGTCGGAGCTACGTGAGTGGTCTGTTCATCCTCTTTAACCGTCCCTACGAGGTCGGGGACATGATCGAACTCGCCGAGCGGGAGGAGCGCGGCTACGTCGAGGACATCACGCTCGGCTACACGAAGCTCACGACGCTCGACAACTCGTTTCTGGTGGTGCCAAACGAGACGATGCGCGAACGTGACGTCCGGAACCTCTCGGCGGACGACGAGCGACTCAGAGAGACGATTGCCGTCTGTATCACCTACGAGAGCGATCTCGATGTCGCCTGTGACCTCCTCGAGGAGGCCGCTCGATCGGTCGACGGTGTTATCACCGGCGGGCCATCGATACGGGTCGGCCGTTCACGCTTCCCCGCCGAGCCCACGGCACTGGTCGATGAATTCGGTGACCATGGAACGCACCTGGTTCTGGCGTTCTGGATCGACGATCCGTACCTCCCGGCTGTCGTTCGTTCTGCCGTCCAGCGAACCGTCTGGGAGGACTTCGTCGACGACGGGGTCGACGTCGACGTCGCCTACCCGCACACGCACGTCGTGTTCGACCAGACCAGTGGCCGAGCAAGGGTCGATCTCGCTTCGGTCGACGACACCGATTCAACAGGTGATGCCCGGGTGGATTCGACGGTGCCACAGAAGTGACCCTTCCAGCTCTCGAGCACCGCATCTCGACGCCTATTCGTTGACTCTCGAGAGGGGAAGTCCTATCACAGCCTCGAGCCGGTTCTATTGTGGATTGCGGATCCGGGTGGAGAGCCACCGCCACAGATCCGAAACGAGCGGTGCGCCGTCGGAGAGCCAGAGCCCGACGATTCCGACGCCCAACCCGAGTTGAATCACCACCTGCGCCGTCATTCCGTCGCTGAGGAGAACGTCCACGTACCGGGCGAAGTAGACGACGAAGTGATCCAGGAGGCCGCCGTGGTCGTCCGTAGGTGGCGAGGCGAGCGGCCACAGGACGACTCGCGGTTCGATACTCCCGCCGCGAAACCATGGGTTGAGCACGTCCGTAAGGAGGTGAGACAGGTACGCGATCGAGAAAGCGAGGGCAACCGGGCGGTCGTCGAACCGGACTGCCAGCAGGAAGGCGCCGAGACAGACGAACGGGGCGACGAAGATCGAGTGTCCGATGGCGTATCCTGTCTCGGTGATACCGAACGTCCAGGCCAGTGGCTTGTCCACGAGATCCGGTAGCTGCGATCCGAAGACGACTGCGGCCGTTTCACGTCCTGTTGGTGGCCGGTTGCTCACCAGATGTGTGAACAACGAGTAGCAAAGATAGGCAACAGCGAGGTGCTCCCACGGCCACATCCTACTGAACCACGATCGGGAGGTGGATCACTCTGTAGGCGTTTTCACTGTTGGGGTCGGCCGGCGGTTCACCTTCGTACAGCAACACCGTCAACCGAAGGTCGTCACCCTGCATCGTCGGCGTTACCTCGAGCGTCTGTCGATGTTGCTCGCCGTCGGGGACGGTTGCCTCGGCCTGTTGCAGCTGGTCGCTCTCGTGGACGGTCGCTTCGTCGCCCTCGTAGCTCACTCGCTCGAGGAGTACGACGGTCGTGTACGTCTGTTCCTCGTGTTCGGAATTCGTTATCAGGACGGGCAGCTCCTGTGGCTCGCCAGCGGCGTACGTCGACTGGTACATCGTCTCCGTGTCGCTGGTGACGTGATCGGTATCGACGGCGAACTCGGTGAACCCGTCGTGTTGGGGTGGGTTGGCGACGGCGAACCCGGCAGTAGCGACTAACAGGAGCAGTCCGATGGCGATGCCGACGTTGTACGGTCGTCGGTTTCGGTACTGGTTCTCGGATGGTGACGACTGCGTCTGGGTGAAGAATGGAACCGACAATGGAAGGGTTGGTGTGAACCGCTGGTCAGCCGGACAGCGGGCACGGGTGATGATCGCAAGTATTGTCAACCCAATGGTGAGTAGTGAAATCCCGAAGATCACTGTTTCAGGCGCAAAACCCCTGGGGGTAACGTGCGTGAAAAGGGCAACTACGGGAACGAGGAATACGCTACAGACGACTGACAGGATTAGCCGTTCGATTAGCTCGAGTCCACCGGTGACGAGCAGGGGATTTCGAAGGCCGGTTCGCTCCGCATCGAAGGCGTAGTACTCCTCGGACGGGTCGTCCGGAAACAGTACAGAAACCAGGGCGTACCCCGGTAAAACGAGGAGCAGCGGTAATGCAATGACGATTCGTCCAGCACCTGGAACGCCGAGTAACAGGCCGAACGAAAGGGCGCCAGTCACCAGGATGACGAGCGCCAGATCGAGGAACCACCAGTTCGTATCGCTCATACGCGTTGTGAATACGAGGTTCCAGGGGATTATTACAGGCTCAATAAGTGGCGGTTTGAGGACGCTGCTGTACCGTCGTGGTCGCGCATATCTCTGATAACTGATACAGTTTCAGCGTGGCCGAAATCCAGTGCGTTGAACTGTCTCGATACGACACGAACGGTTACAAAACAATCGTTAAATTCTCTCCGTAACCCTGTGGTGTATATGTATGCGCACTTGAAAATTCACATCGGAATTCGGCCTCTCATGATCTGTGAAGCAGATATAAAAGGTCGTGAAATGTAGAAAAGGGTGCTTGACACGGTGGTAAACTCAGATGAAACGTACTGTTCAGTAGTGGACTATTTCTATCCTTTATTACCTCCCCCTGATTTGTGGAGACTGGTTCGATGACGTCTACACATATCAGCCCTGAAGAACAGACCCAGGCGGAACCGACAGAGGCGAATGAACCAACCTCGTCTCCGCAGGACGAGGCCGACGAGCCGACGGAGTCGTTCTCGAAGGACGAACTCTTCCACCTCCTCCAAAACGAGCGCCGTCGCATGGTTCTTGAGTACCTGCGCGGTACCGAAGGCCCCGTTCGCATGCGCGACGTTGCAGAGCAGGTCGCTGCGTGGGAACACGATACGGATGTCCAGAACCTCACTTCCACGCAGCGCCAGCGAGTTTACATCCCGTTATATCAGTCCCATCTGTCGAAACTGGATGAGGCCGGTATCATCGACTACCAGAAAAACCGCGGGATCGTCGAGCGCAAACCGGCAGCCGACTACGTCGATCAGTACCTGCAGGTCGAGCCTGCGGAGAACACGACGAGTTCGCCGTCGTCGGTCGGAACCGGCTGGGACGATTACTACCTCGGTGCAACGGCCCTCTGTTACCTCGTGTTACTCGGGGCCGTGTTCGAGTTGCCGTTCGTCTCGCTGCTCTCCGGTATCGGCCTGAGCGCGCTCATCTTGCTCCTGTTCACCGTTCTGACGGTGCGCCGATTCATCGAGTAACGGCACTGTTTTGCTTCTCGACAGGCGCTCGCTTCCATAGCTGCCAGCATCGCGATTTCGTCCACGTCGGAACGATTCGACTGAGCGAGCAGCTGATCCGACACCGCGATGGCGCTCACACGCCGACGGTCATGAACGTAACCATCACGGCGGTTGCGAACGCCAGGCTGAGAAGAGCGACGATAGCAAAGAGAAACCCAATGGAAATTCGTCCAAGCGAGGAGTCGAGCAGCCATTCCTCGTGTCCTGACTCAGGAATGTCGACCGTTCCCATCTGTGGATCGAACTCGATCTGACCGTCGGTGTCGAGTTGTGGGAGCCGATCCTGGTACAACCGTTCGTGTATGTCTGCCCAGACACTGACCGGCGGCCGCGCTGGTCGAAGGAGCTGGTCAGTGATCTCGTCGACCGTGACCGGTGTGTTCATCCGTTCGAGAGCGGCCACGAACGCGTCGTCGGAGGAAGGGATTACATCCTCCGGTTCGATCGTTGACGCCGGCTGACGATCGGTAGTCGAGTTCTGGTAGATGGTGACGTCGACTAGCGACTCTGTTCTCTCTGTGCCGGCAGTGGTTTCGTTTGAAGAAGGGTCTGACGAGGAGCGAAACTTGGATGGCGTCAGACGCATATTCCAGGTGAGTGGATCCTGGGATATAAGTATTCTCCTGGTTGAGCGAATTAGAACGGTTTATGCAACCCGTTCGATCCGTTTCTCGGAAGACGTTGCCGGCTCTTCTGGATGTATCCAGACGGGCGCGACAGCACGAACAGCGAGTGGGATCACGAGGAGTGTGTCCGGATCGAACTGGGGTGAGATGCGACGTCCCGTGACGTCGCGATCAGTGGTTGGTGGGTACGGTCTGGCGCTCGGCTGGCTTGAGCCACGGGACTGACTCCGCGGGATCCGTCGACCAGTGCTCGAGCCACGTGCCGATGTCGTTGATCCGCAGTTTGTGCCTGGCGGGGAGGGCGTGAACGTGCCTGAGGTCGGACAGCAGACGCTGGTCGAGATCGTACTGCTCGAACAGCTGTCTCCGATCCGGCCACGGCGGCTCGAACGAGGTCATAAACGGCGTCTTGCGCCGGACGAACCCTTCGACTTCGTTGAGGAGTGTCGTCCGGTGTGGCCGATCCGGTGGATTGTGGCGGAGTATCTTCGGATCGATTCGCTCGCACGCACGAAGGAACGTCTCCGTCGTTCGGTAGGCTGGTGGCGTCTGGAGGTGCCACTCGAGCAACTCGATGTCCGTGGCCAGAAACGAAGCGAAGAAGTTGTCGGCGAGATGGTTGTGGAAGGGAACCGACGGCTGGTTGGCGATTCCACAACACGTTAGCTCGTTCTGTGTCGTTGCTGCCCGATGGCTGACGCTCTCCACCTCGTTTCCAACGGCCTCCCTGACGAACGCCTCGGGTTCGGCATCGATTGCAAGCCGGTCGGTCAACTCACGACTCGCGTCGCGGTCGTAGCCGTACTTCTGGAGCAACACGTCGACCGGGTTGGGATCTGGATCGAGACGTTCGAACGGGACACGCTTGCCGAGGACGTCGACCCCATCCTGGGCGGTGAAATGTCCCCGGTAGAACGTGTCACAGAGCAGGCCGTGATAGATGGTGTCGACGGCCATCTCGTCCGTGTATCCTGCGTGGTGAATGTGAAGCGACTCCTTCATTCCCTGTGAATACTGCACCTTCGACCGATTGGCGTACAGATACCGGTCGTCGGGCTGGAACGCGACGTGATCGACGCCGTACTGCGTCGCGACCCGCTTTGCACCGGCGACCTCCTGGGCGTCGAGTGAGCCGACCGTGTAGCTGACGTCGAGGTCTGAAATCGCCGAGAGGAATATCCGCGAGTCGTATCCCGCCGAGAGAAGCAATCCTTTTCGGCCGGGGAGATTCGACCGTCGATCCAGTGCTCGCTCGAGGCGGGCAGCGAGTTCTTCGACGTAGTCGAACTCCCGGGGGCTGTAGACGAACCGATCGAACGAATCGACCTCGGTCGCGGTCAGGCGGCTGTCGAGTGGCAGACGGTGCGTTCCCTCGACAGCGGTCTTCGTCCCGAGAATCAATCCGAGGTGGAGGAACTCGAGTATGCCTTCTCGGCGGGGCGTCGGCTCCTCGTGTGTGGCTGCGACGGTCGCTGCGTCGGTACCGAACAGCCGAACGCCCGGTTCGTCCGTATAGAAACACTCCCGTGATCGAACCGGATCCGCCGCGACGAACGCCTCGCCGTCGGCCGGATCGACGACGGCGAGGTAGGAGCCGTTGAATCTCTCGAACGTGTCCAGCCCGTCCGATTCGACGTGCTCGAGTAGCCATCGGGCAGTGTTCGTCTCGCCGTTCGGGGCGTAGGCTTCCCCCCAGACGACACACGTGCCGGCGTCGCTCTCGTATCGAGCGGACCAGCCGGGCGTCCCCAGGCCCGGATCTCTGATGCCGACTGTGATACTCGAACCGGTGAGTACTGCGTCGAACTCGCTTGCCGATCTGTATCGTTCGAAGGTCTCTCTCCCGCCGAACACGCCGAAAAGTTCCTTGTTCATACTCAGTCACTGTGTGTGGTGTGCGATCGGCGGACACGTCCTGGTAGCCGCCCGCACGCACGGTCACGTTAGTGGTATCTGTACTGGTTTCCCCATTTACTATAACGTCGTTAAACGTCGTCTCCAGTCGTCTCTAACGTGTTGTCTTTTGCTACCCTCGAAAACAGTGGTTAGACCACTCAACGGTGACGATAACGGTCGGTACGGCGGTCAGTGGTTGGGGTCTATCGGATCTATAATAATAGGGGCTCTGTCGGTATGGCTTCGTGTCCAATGGAACGAGATCGATCGACCCGCAGACGGTTCCTGACTGCATCGAGCGCTGCCGCACTGACTGTCGGTCTCGCTGGTTGTACCAGCGATTCCGAACCCACGGACGACGATGGCAACGAGTCCACGACGGACGACGACACCAACGACGTCGATGACGACGGAGGCAACGACGACGACGAGCAGGAAAACGAAGAGGGTGGTGTCCCACCGCTCGAGACACAGTATCACCCCCGGGAAGAGTATCGCCAGCCTGGCGAGTCACTCGACGATTTCGAGGATATCGACGCGTGGGAGATCGTCCGCGGGGAAGGTGAGGCCGACGAGGACATCGTCTTCGACGGCTCACAAAGTCTCAGGCTGACCTCCGAGAGCAGCGAGAACATCGTCGTCCAGCGCGACCTCTCTGACGCGGATCTGACCGACCTGGATCTGTCGTTCGCGATTCGTACGACGACCCCACAGAACATCACTATCAACGTCCAGCTGGTGGATCTGTACGGTAGCCAGGTCACACTCTCCCTGCGCGAGATTACGTATCGAACCCCCGACGTCGGCTGGTTCCGTTCGAGCCCTGGCGTGTTCGAGGCGGACGAAATCGAGCCGATGATGGACGAACTCGACCGCATCGAGATCCAGGTGCTCCACAGCATGGAGGAGGCCGAGGTGTGGATCGACGACCTGCGCACCCACGAGAAGCCCGACCAGGGATACGTCTTGCTGGTCTGGGACGACGGCTTCACCGACTACTACGATGTTGCCTCGCCGATACACGACGAGTACGACGTGCCGACGATTCAGGCCCCGGTTCCACAGTGGACCGAGGAACGTCGCGACGGGATCATGTCCGTCTCCGAGCTCCAGGAACGCCAGGAAGCTGGCGACGAGATCGTCGTTCACGGGACACACAACCCGATCCACGAGCTCGAGGACGAAGACGAGATCGAAGCCCGCGTCGGCGGCGACAAACGCTGGTTCATCGAGAACGGCCTCGAAGGGGCGGACTACATCGTCTACCCATTCAACAGCTTCGACAAGACCAGCCTCGAGATCATCGGCAAGTACCACTACTGTGGCGGGTTCAACCAGGCCGGAAACGTCAACACGACCGGCCTCTACGGCTTCGATCCCCTCGTGCTCCCACGAACGATCGGCCACGACCTGGACATCTCGAAGCGGTGTGTCGACCTCGCCGCGGAACACAACCAGTGTACGATCCTGAACTTCCACGCGTTCGATGTGGACAACACCATGCCCGAGGACGACTACGAAGAGTTGATCCAGTACATCGCTGACTCCGACATAGAGGTCATCACGTTCGACGACCTCTGGACGATGCGGACGGAGAACCACTGATAGATCAGGATTGAACAGGCCATCGTCACGCCCGACACACCACCTTGGTCTCGTTTGGTCCACTGATCGCTCGAGACTGATCGGCTGACTCGAGTCACCGAATCCTTTTTGCACGGCACCTGTGAACGGTGTGCCATGTCGTTGCGGGCTCGTCTGGCCGTACTCACGCCGCTGGTCGCCGTCATCACGCTCCCGATTGCGATGCTCGCGGCCATGTTTGCCGGGCCGACTAACGCACTCGCGGTCTTGATCGTCGGCTGGCTCCTGTTGACGCCCGCGTCGGTGATTCTGTTCGGTCATCCTGGGAATGTGTCCGGCACCGACGAGCTCGACGAGGAGATCGAGTCGATAGTCCGAGAGCGTGTACGTGAGCGTGTACGAGAACGCTTCGACGAGCAGTCAACGCTGGACGAACGGACGGAAACCGACCCACTGCCGATCCTCCGGGAGCGCTACGCGCGTGGGGAGATCGACGACGTCGAACTCGAGCGTCGGCTCGACACTTTGCTCGAACTCGACGACGCTGACGCCGACGACGTGGCGTCCATCGAGAGAGTGAAAACGACGCTCGAGCCGGATCTCGACACGTGAGCCACAGCGGTGCTCGAGAGGTGGGTGTTGGGTGTGACCGTCCTCGAGGGCGAGATACTGACAGGAATCTGGCTCGAGTGTGAGCTGCTGAAAAGGTGCAACGTGTGGACAGACGCTGAGACGCAGGAGGACAGACACTGAGACGCAGTGCCGTCCGTCCCAACGACGAATCGCCTGCGTGCTACTTCGTGCTGAGAGTGATCTCTGCCGTATCGGAACGACCCTCGTCGTCTTCGACCCGAAGGACGATCGGATACGTCGACTCCGCAGAGACCGTGACGTCGATCCGACTGCCCGTTTCGTCCGGATCGTCGTCGTCGGTGATGTACCACTCGTAGCTCACGATGTCGCCGTCAGGGGCTTCGGAACAGGTTCCATCGAGTTCGACGGAGTCACCTGGCTCGAGCGTTCGTTCGGCGGCGTCATCGGGGTTCGTTCGAATTTCGGCGGTTGGCGACTCTCCAGGATCCTCGTCCGGTTCTTCTGGGTCGGGATCCGGATCGGTTTCCGGATCCTCCGGTGGCTCGTCGACGTCCGGCTCTTCGTTATCGCTGCCGTCGGGGAACAGTCCATTGGCGACCAGACGTTCGACGAGCGCTAGCTGCCATTGGACGCGGGTCTCGAGGTCGAGATCGACCGAGAGAGTTTCGATGAGGAATGCGTCGGCACCCAGATCCCTGGACGCCTTGTGGACGAGCAACCCGGTCGGCTCGGTGTCGGGGCTCGAAAAGCCGCCCGTCATGAAGGCGAGTTTGTCGTCTTCGACGTAGTTGTCGTTGACGTATGCAACGGTGTCGTCCGCGGCCGTCGCGACGCCCTGACCACCGGAGTGGAAGATTGCCTGGCCGACGCCGTCTACCGGGTCGCCGGCGTAGATACCGATCGATTCGTGGAGGTCGATGACGACGTCCGGGTCGTACTCGATCAGCACGTCCCAGATAGCTCGGGCGAGCTCCGTCCCCGGCTCGCCGCCTTCGGGGAACTGCCGGTTGAGGTCGACGCCATCGTCGTCCGTTCGCGTGCCGCGTTCGATGGCGATTGCGTTCGCCTCGGGAATTGTGATGAGCGTCCCCGCCGTGATCTCCCAGTTCGCGATTTCGCCTGCGGCAACGTAGCCTGCGACCTCGTTTCCGTGGACGCCGCCGACCAGGACGACCGCGGGCCCCTCCTGTGGAGCGTCGGTGACGTGGACAGTGGCCTCACGATCAGTGCCCGGCAATATCTCGAAGGACTCTCGAGAGAGGTCGTCGGATTCGCGTGCATGTACAGCGCCAACGCCAAGACTCGCGATCGTACAACTACCAGCTATGGTCAGGAGTGACCGTCGCGAAAGCAAATCACGTGACATTCCACCCCTGTCTCTCCCCACCAACGTATTTATTATCGCGACTGTAACCGGTAAAATGCGTCGTGGGCTCTCGAGCGGCCGTATCTGGATTGATTACAGTTCCTTTCTCAACTACTCGTTGCGAAACGCGAACGGTTGGGCCACTGTGAACCGATGGTCGTGTCTCGATCGATCCGCAACCGTCGGCGTTTTTCCCGATCCTAACCGGTGAGTCGCGTCGCAATCGGTTTCACCGATTGAAACCGTTCACATACGTCCAACGGTACCATATCGCCCGGAACGGGGCTATTCCCCCGCCGACGTGGCACTGACGAGGGCCTGTCGGCCCAGAACGGCTGCGACGAAGACGAGGAAAACCGAGGTAACGATCGGGAGCGGACGCCGCCGAACACCCGTCCCGGCGACCCAGAGGAGGCCGGGATAATGACGTGCGGAGACGGCCGACCGTCGCAGATGCCACGCACCCCGTAGCAGTCGTCCTTCCGCGAGGTACCGTTTCGCGATCACCAGCTCGTGGCTCCCGTACACGTCGTATCCCAGAGTCTCGAAGTACTCGACGGCGTCCTCGTGTTTCTCGAGGTACTGACGATCGGCCTCGTGGACGACGTCGGCGGGCGGGTGGCCGGTCTCCTCACGGATCACGAGCGGTTCGTCGACGTAGGCGAGCTTTCCTTCGTACAGCACACGCACGCAGAACTCGGGATCCTGGAATCGGTCGAGCGACTCGTCGAAGCCATCGATTTCACGTGCGACATCCGTCCGAACGAGCAATGTCGAACCGGCACCGGGCTGTACGCCGTCGGTGAATATTTCCCCGATCAGTTCCTCGTCGCCCTCCATCGTCGGTTCGTCGTCCGTCCGGGAGAGCACGTCGGCGATCAGCCCCCGTACCTGTCCGGTGGTTCCCGACAGTTCGTACGCCGTATCGCAGTAGACGCCAACCCAGTCGTCCGAGCGTCCTTCGAGGGCGTTCAGTTGTTTCTCGAGTTTCTCCCGGTGCCAGTAGTCGTCGGAGTCGAGGAAGGCGATGTACTCCCCGCGAGCGTGGTCGATGCCCGTATTCCGGGCGACGTTGGCCCCCTGATTCGTCGCGTGGACGACGGGTCGAACGCGCGGATCGTCGTAGCTCGACAGCACTGTCGCGGTGTCGTCGGTCGAGCCGTCGTCGACGACGACGACCTCGAGATCGTCGATCGTCTGCTCTAATGCGCTGTCGATAGCGTGTGAGAGCGTAGTCGCTCTATTGTACGTCGGGATGATCACGCTGACACGTGGCATTTCCCGGTAGTTGGAGGACGGTGTGGATTATTATGGTGGCGCTAAGCCTCTGGACGGCTTACCGGTCGTCTCGAACACCGCCCGGGAAGTCGTTGTTGCTGAGCGCGACGCTGCCCGAGTCGCTGAGTATGCGGAGCGAGACGCGATCTTCGTACGATTCGCTGTAACTGTCTTCGATCACTACGTTGTCTGAGCCGTTGACGACGATCGGGATGTGGCTCGTCCGGAAGTCGCTGTCGTCGACGTGGTAGTTGTCGCCCCGGAGCTCGAGGCCGCCCCGATCTTCGCCGGGTTGATCGATAGAGAGGCCCTCGAATTGACAGTCGTTCCGTTCGCAGTAGACCGTGTGCCGAATCGGTGATCCGCGTGCGTCTCCCGTAATGCTGACGTCTCGAAGGCTTACCTCGCCGGCGTCCTCACCGAGGATCCGGAAGGCGTAGCCGCTGCCGTTGATGTCGATGTCCACGTTTTCGATCGCCGTCGGGCCTGCCTCCGGATCGATCCGGATCCCCGAGTTACGCCGGTCACCGATCGAAATCCGGGTGTTCGAAATCGACGCCTGCTCGACGCCGTTCATAATCCTGATCGCGTCGCCGTTCGGTTCGGGCATCCTGATGTCGACGCCGTCGATTTCGAAGCTGTCGCCGTAATCGAGTCGGATTGGGTGCTGGCGGGTTGCCCGTTCGGGATTCTCGTCGACGACCACGATCGCGTTCCTGATCGTCCCTCGCGGGCCGGACAGGCGAATCGAGGCGGTGTCGCTGTTCTCGAACCAGCCACCTCGAACGTCGACCTCGCCGTACTCAGTCGATTTGTAGAGACCCGTGTCGGGGAACCCGCCGAGGGTACAGTCCCTGAAGACGAGGGTTCCGCGGTGGTTGTTGACGAGGATTCCCGTCGGGCCTTTCCACATGTTTCCGCTGTTGGGGGTATCCTCGACGTGGATCCCGCCGTCGAACGCCCGGAAACACTCGACGCGTCCGTGGCCTCCGGGCTCGTGTATGTTGAACAGACCAGGCCCCCAGGTGCCGCTGTCGTGAACGCCGTAAATAGAGACGTCTTTCACGAGGAGTCCGTCTTCGACGTCGGCGTTGATCACGCGGATACCCGTGTGTTCGGCGGTTTGATCGACGGCGAACCCTTCGAACCGAAGATCACGACCGGTTCTCGAGGCGGTTCCCAGCCTGAACAGGCGATACTGTGGGCCGTCGAACTCGTGGTAGTTCGCCGGCACCAGCGTCGCGTCCTCGCCGACGAACCCGACGTTCTCGAAGTTGGTGAATCGGAGCTGTTCGTCCATGTAGTAGCGCCCCTCCGGGAATTTCAGAAGCGTGTCGTCGTCCACGATCTCCCGTAAAACAGGCGTGATCGATTCCTCCCCCGTATTGTCCGCCCCCGCTTCGGTGACGTCCACAACGGTTCCATACTGCCCGTCATCGTTCCCATACTGCTCGTCATCGCTCGAAGCAGCCGCCGCCCCTGAAACAGAAAGCGCAGCGCCAACGCCAACGAGACAGCCTTTCACATACGATCGCCGACCGAGTCTACCCGTTCGTGATTCGTTCGAACTCACGGAACTCCCTGTGAAGTGGGATCACTTGACTATATTCTCGGTAATACCGGCGCAAACATTGCAGGAATCAAACGATCAATCCACAACAACTTGAACTGTCGCTCTCACAGTGGAGCCGGTGGGAGCTTATTCGGTCGGTAAATGCGCCAAGGTCTCCGAATTCGCGCGTCTAAAGGCCGATTTCAGCACCGGCACTATGGCCTGTATAAGAAAGGTCGCCTAACTCGAAGTGGGGGTCGATGACGCACAGAAACCGACGATCGTTCGTTACCGCCGTTGCGGCGACCGGAACGTTGGGGCTCGCGGGATGCCTCTCGGACGCGACCGGGTGGTACGGCGACGACGAAGACGACGACTCGACCCCTTCCGAAGGAGACGACGACTCGTCACCATCTGACCCGTCTGATTCGTCAGACGACGGTGATGACTCGTCGGAACTCGAGCACTTGCCGGGCGACTCCATCGACGACTTCGAGTCGCTCGAGGAGTGGGTGACGATGCTCGATGCGGGCGCGCTCGAGGCCGCCACTGACGACCCGTACGCCGGCAGCCAGTCCGCACACCTCACCGCAGATGATGGGACGAGCTACGCCGGAATCTACCGGACGTTCCCCGGTGGCACCGACCTGAGCGACTCCAACTTCTCGGTTGCCGTCAAATTCGCCGAGCAAGAACAGCTCCAGCTCACCCTCGAGGTGTACGCACCGAATTCCCGGAACTCGCTCACGATGCGCCGGACGCTCACCGGCCCTGCTGACAGCTGGGTTCGTGTCGATTTCGGTGTCACGAGCATCGACACGCAGCCAGACCTCTCCGACGTCCGCGAGGTCAGGCTGATCGCCCGCCGGCGCGGGAGCGACGAGGGGCCGATCGATTGCCAGCTCGACGACCTACGTGCAGTCGAGCGTCCCGAGCGGGGGAAGGTGATGTTCCTGTTCGACGGCACCCTCGAGTCTCACTACACGCACGCGTTCGAGCACATGGAGGCGTTCGAATTCGGTGGCGTCGAGGCCGTCATCCCGGAGGCCGTCGGCGAGGACGGCCGGCTCACGATCGACCGGCTCGACGACATGAGCGAGGCTGGCTGGGATATGGCTGCCCGGCCGCGAACGGGCGCTCGAAACATCCACGACTTCACCCCCGAAGAGCAGGAAGGGATGATCCGGCGCACGCGAGCCTACCTCGAGAACCGTGGCTTCGAAGACGGCGCCGACCACTTCGTCACGCCTCGAAACCTGCTCGGCCCTGAGACGATGGATATCGTCCGGGAGTATCACGAACAGGCGTTCCGCTACGGCGGCGGCCCGAACGCGCTCCCGCTGACCGACCCGCATAACCTCGGCGTCTTTTCCGGGGCATCGGGCGACGAGACCAAACAGTACGTCGACTATGCAGCCGACTACAGCCAGCTCGCCGTCCTTCACTTCGAGGAGATCGGCGAGGACGGCCTGAGCGAGGACGCGTTCGTCGACCTCCTCGAGCACGTCGAGGAGAGCGACGTGGACGTCGTCACCGCGACCGAGCTGCTCGAGGGCGAATAAACCCACCCACCTACGTAGATTTCCACATTCACTCTCACATCACATCCACATGGTTCACCACACTGGAGGCCACTGATGTATCGGAATCACACGATTGGCGTCGTCATCCCCGCGTACAACGAAGCGGGGTTCGTCGGCGACGTCATCCGCGAGATGCCCGACTACGTCGACCGACTGTACGTGATCGACGACTGCTCGACCGACGGAACCTGGTCTGAAATTCTCGAGGCTGCTTCGGTCGACGCCGATGCCGAAGACGATGCACCCCTCGACGATGGCACTGAACGGTCGCACGATCGGCCGGCCGACGAGGAACCTCGTCCCGTCACCGACGGCGGGGCCTCGGCACTCGCGACACGGGCCGAGGTACACGATCCTGTCGGTCGGGTGTACCCGATTCAGCACCGGGAAAACCTGGGTGCTGGCGGCGCGATCAAGACCGGCTACCTCGCCGCCTACGTCGATGGCGCAGACGTGACCGTGACCGTCGACGCCGACGGCCAGATGGATCTCTCTCAGTTGCCTCGGTTGCTCGATCCCATCGTCGAGGGGACGGCGGACTACGCGAAAGGAAACCGGCTCATCGACAGCGAGTACCGGGCCGCAATGCCTCGATTCCGGCTGTTCGGGAACGCGATACTGACGTTCCTGACGAAGATCGCGTCGGGCTACTGGAAGACGATGGATCCGCAGAACGGGTATACGGCCATCTCCCACGAGGCGCTCGAGGCGATCGACCTCGAGAACCTGTACGAGTACTACGGCTACTGCAACGACCTGCTAGTAAAGCTCAACGCCAGCGGGATGCGCGTCGCCGACGTGGCGATGCCCGCCGTCTACGGCGACGAAGAGTCGAGCATCAGTTACGGGGAGTACATTCCGAAGGTGTCGACGATGCTCCTTCGGGACTTCCTCTGGCGGCTCCGAACGAAGTACCTCGTCCGGGACTTCCACCCGCTCGCCCTGTTTTACCTGTCCGGGGCGGCTGTCGCCGGCATCGGGCTCGTCGGCCTCCTGTGGACGATGCTCACGACGCTGTCGCTCGGTTTCGTACTGTCCTCGACGAGCCTGCTGGTGTTCGTCGTCGGCTGGGCGCTCATCCTGTTCGCCATGGTGTTCGACATGGCCGAGAGCGAGCACCTCGAGATGCAGGTTTGAATTGGTTTCTCCGACCCCTGGCTCAGCGACTCGGGAGCGACCCCTGCTTTTGTGACTCGGGAGCGGCGCGACTGCCCCGTTTTGAATGCCGTACGCTGGTCGGCTGGGCTGCAATAGTAGCCACTGGTACGTGCCGGTTCACACACAATCGCCAGCTGACTCGGCGATCAGTATGCCGACTGGTTGAGTGGTGCCGCCATTCCCACGAGTACCATCAGGCCGCCCCGACTCGAGTATCAGCTCTGAACGAGCACGTCTGTTTCCGAGCAGCGTGTCGGCTGCTGGGCAAATTCTTTGTGCTTTCCGCGGAATGTAAAACACATGAAACAACCGGATTGGTTCCGGTCGCTTCCGACCTGGGCCAGGATCCTTGGTGGACTGCTCGGTCTCCTGGTCGTCATGACCGGCCTTTCGATGGTACTTGGCGTCGTCTTCGCCGGAATCGCTCTGGGGCTCGAGTTCGGTAGCGTGACGCTGGGGCTCCTCGCTGCCCTCGTCGGGTTAGTTCTCGTCCTCGTTCCAACCGTCGCGCTGGTGATGATCTTCACCGGCGACGACCGTGGTGCCGACGCTGGAGACGACGCGGATCCGATCGAAACGCTCAAAGAGCGATATCTCGCCGGTGAGATCGACGAGGGGACGTTCGAGCGACGCGTCGACGAACTGCTCGCCGACGCAGACGGATCCCAGGAGTCGGTCGGGACTGATTTCGATGGCCGCGACGTCGAGCGGATGTCGGAGCGCGAACGACTGTGAGTCGACGCACTATTCGTGTCACACAAATTACTTATGATCCTCGCCCGTTGTGGTATCTGATGGCCGGCGACACGGATACGGAGACGGAACAGTACTTCGGATATCCGCGCCAAACGGTGGTTCTCGAAGCGATTCGAATCTCCTACGCGATGGGGATCAGTGGTGCGGTAACCGTGGTGATCGCACTCGGCTGGTACTGGCTCGACCCAGGCGTTTCGCCGGGGGCAGAGTCGACGATAGGCGTACTGCTCTTGTTCATCTTTCCGACAGCGTTCGCTCTCGGACTGTACACGTACGATCGCCGCCACAGGCGAGACCTCGTCATTGCCGACGCAGTAGTGCGTGTCGTCAGGCCCATTGCCGCACTGATCCGGCTTCTCCGTGGGGTCTCGTAGTGCGAGACGTACACGAGCTCGAGAAATAATAGTAGCCACTGCAACGATTTACACACTGATCGCCTGACGTGTCGGCGATCAGCTGTGCATTGACGTGCAGTGGCTACTATAGGACGGGGGAAGCTCCCTCATCGGATCGATCATCCGTCCGCGAGACGTAGCACGCTCGCCCGTGGCGGCTTTCGATCACTGGCATCGACGGCTTCGCCGCTACTCGGCTGCCACCCTTTGATACCCTTTGGCCAGAGAAAGCCGTGGTCTCGTCTCGGGCAAGTCATCCGACCGTATACACTTCGATTTCTATACCAAATTACTATTATATGTGTATTGTTGTGTACTAATCTTTTAGCAACCTATTGAGGGACGGAACCAACGTTCTGACAGGAACGGTTCTTTCGGTGAGGTCGCGCGGGTTGATCGGTGTGAGACGACGGTTCGAAACAGACGACACGTACGCAGCGGGTGGGAAACGACGCGTCCGAATCAGGGCACAAGCCCGTTGAGCCACGGCCCGATGAAGCCGAGAACGAGTCCAGAGACGAGCAACGAGAGCCCGACAGCGAACAACAGCCCCTGGAACACGCTCGGCGGCGAGGAGACACCACGGGTGCCCTCGAGGCGACACTGGATCGTTCTCGCTCGTGACCCGACAGGATCGGGGAACTCCGATAGAATCGTGAACGGTTCGGCGAGATCGAGGGCACCCATGAGGATCGCGAACCCGAGGAAAATACCGAGGCCGACGGGTGGAACCACGATGAGGGCGACCCACGGGTTGGTGATGGCCGCAGCGAGCGCGAAGATCGGGAGGCCGGCGAGGCCGGTGGCTGCGATGGCACGGCTGAGTCGAGCATCCGCGAGCGGGTCGAATCCGACCTGGCGGGCGCTCCAGACGTGGAACGCGAACATCGATCCGTAGCCGACGCTCGTCGCGATAGCCGCGCCGTGCATCCCGTAGCTCGGTATCAGGAGGACGTTCAGGATTACGTTGATTCCCGCCGCGGCGCCCGTTGCCGCAACCGGATATCGAAGCGTCCCGTTGCCCTGTGACACCGCGAGCACCGGGCGTGCGAGGGCGAATCCGAGCGCACCCGGGAGCAACAACAGTAGCGGGGCGATCGCCGGTATGGCGTCCGAGCCGAAGTAAAGCGGTACGGCGACGTCAGCCAGTGCGGCCAGCCCGACGGCCATTACGGCAGTCAGCAGGAACGTATAGCGCGTGGTTCGAGACGCGAGCGAGCTGATCTTCTCGTGGCGGTTCTGTGACCAGAGTTCGGACGTCGAGTGGACGTACACCGTCTGTAGCGCCAGCGGAACGAACCAGAGGAATTCGGCGAGCGTCAACGCCGCACGGTAGTTCCCCACGTCCGAACTCGGCCGGAACCGCTGGAGCATCACGATGTCGATGTGATACAGCGACATCAACAGGAACACGAGGACGATGCTCATCGAGTTGAACGTCAGCATCTCCCGGCGAGGGAACCCCGTCGGTGGCTTCGATCTGATACAGGACAGCGATTCCCGTCGGTGGATGAGCACGAGTCCAATCGCTCCGACGAGCAGGCTCCCGATCAGATGGCCAGTGAGTGCGCCGACGACGCCAAATCCGAAGTACACGAGCGGAATCGCGACGACGACGAAGCCGACGGTGTCGATCACCTTCAGCGGCTCGGAGTAGCGCTCGAGTCCGAATCCCATCAGGGTTTTCCGGGCGTAATCGCGAAATTGCGCGGTGATGACGAGGGCAGCGAGCACGAGGAAATACAGCTGATACTCCGGGCCGAACGCCAGCGAGACCAGTTCGAACTGGACGGCGACGAGCAACAACAGCGCGCCGACGACCGCGAAGAGGATCGCGAGTCGAAGGTAGAACCCGACGACGTAGCCACTCCAGTTGGTGGTGTTGCGATCCTCCGCGAGGTACTTTCGAACCCCGTCGGTGATCCCGGAACTAACGAAGATCATGTAGATGGCGAACACCGAGAGGACGAATGCGTAGTCGCCGAACCCGGATGGGCCGAGTAATCGGTACAGGAGTGGCGTCGAGAGTGCGGTGACGAGAAGGACGATGACCTTCGCGCTCACGACCGAGAGGACGCCGCTGGCGATACTCCTGTTCACGGCGGCACCCCCCCGTACCGACACGACGACGTGGCGACGACTGCTCGTCGAGAGACCCGCTGCACGCTCACAATATCTGGACAACGGGTTCCGCCGGGCCTTATTATAGGGCTGTTAAAGGGATCGAGCCGCAAAAACCGAAGCGTTCCGCGGTTTCTGGCGGGCTACACGATGGTGTTATTCCAGGTGGAGACGCCGCTTGCCCCCAGGTCGCGAATCCCGTTGACCAGCCGGTTCTTCCTGAACGAGGGGTTGCTCGAGGAAGAGTACAGACAGACGGCGTGACGGCCGCCGGTCGACTCGAGGTCGGAATCACGCACGAGGTTGTCAGCACCGATGTCGATGTATGGGTACTGGCTGGCCCGGAGCGTACTCCGGTAGACGGTCGTGTCCGCTGCCGTACTGACGATGGCGTTCCGGCTCGCTCCATCACGACCGGGCTGTGCAATGTCGACGTTGCTGAATCGGCAGTTGTCCCGTTCGACGCGAACTCCGTCGCGGAAGCCACTGGCGTCGCCAGCCCGTCCGGAGATCGAGAGGTGTTCGGCGAGGACTCGGTCGTTCGTATTCCCGCCACGAATCCACAGCGGGTGACCGCCCGACGTTTCGTGGACGATTTCGGAGTTCACGACGCTGATTTCGCCACACTCTGGCGAGAGGACGATTCCGTGGTTGATGTCGTTACCGCGCATGTCGACTCGAACGCGCTCGATACGAGCGCTTTGACAGGAGTTCATCGTCGAGATCGCGTGGCTCGTCGGCATCGGCGACGATATCTCAACGGCAGCGCCGTATATCTGGATGTTCTTGCCGTTTTCGACGCGGATCCCCCGCTGAGTCTTGTCCTCCGGGCGGGTGTTATCGACCCTGACCGTCGGCCACCTGATCTCGCTGTTGTCGCCGCCGACGCGGATGTTCGCGCCGTTGCTGTTCCGGTAGAGGCCGCCGAGAACGCGAACCCGGCCCCCGCCACCAACGGCGTAGAGACCGTTGTTCGGGAACGCTCCGACGACGCAATGTCTGAACGTGAGGGTGCCTTTGTTCTGGTTGGCTTCGATGCCAATTGGGCCGCGCCAGCGGTTGCCGGCGTTGGGCGTGTTGTTGATCCAGGCAGCACCGTCGGGTGCCCGGAATCGTTCGACGATCCCGCTCCCGCTCGGATCCGTGATGTTGAACAGGCCAGGGCCCCACGTCCCGCTGTCGTGTTGACCGTGGATCGTGACGTCACGCACGGCCATGTCCTGGGAGATGTTCGCCTCGATGACGCGTATTCCCGTATCTGAGGCCGTCTGATCGACGTCGAAGCCTTCGAACCGGAGCCGTCGCCCCGGTCTGTACGTCACGCCGAGACGGAACAGCCGGAACTGTGGCCCGTCGAAGTCGTGGTAGTTCGCCGGCACGAGCGTCGCGTTCTCGCCGACCATCCCGAAGTTATCGAATCCGGTGTATCGGAACTGTTCGTCCATGTAGTACCGGCCTTCGGGAAACACGAGCAACGTGTCGTCCGCCCGCAACTTCTCCAGAACGGGTGTAATCGACTCCGATCCGGTGTTGTCCGCACCCGCTTCGACGACGTTCACGACGTTCGAGTAGTCGTCGTAGTGGTGTGAGTACTGCCCCGTCGAGGCACTCGCCGTCGATATCCCGAGAAGCGAGGCACCAGCGACCGCCATTCCCCCCATGAACGTTCGCCGTGATCGACTTGCGATCGAAGATTGTTCGGACGAATTGTGCGTGCAGTTTGAATCGATCGAGTGAGTTTCAGTCAAGTTTTCAGAATCTGAATCTGTCGAGCCGCTTCGTTTCACCATTGATATTCACTTTGGTTAGAGTAACCTATCGGGCCAATAAGTACGGATTCGGATATCCAGCCTTTAAGTAATACGTACTAACTGACTAACAAATCTATGCTATACCATCCCATGAATGAAACAGTTGGAGTATGTGGAATTGGCACATGTGGGTTCTGAAAGTCCCGAAATCACGTGTTGTCTGTGATCGGTTATCGTGGATATAATCGCCCACAGGGACGGAACCAATCGTCATTAATCGACAATTTTTGCACGCTTCAGTGACGGCAACGATGCTACCCCAGGCACAACTGAATCAGTCTGTATGCCAATCTGCCCCTGTCTTCGACTGGACGTGCAGTGAGTCAAGGGGGAACGCTGTACTAGAGTCGCTACTGCACGTCGTTCCACACCTGTTCGACAGACCTCTCGGCGATCAGTGTGTACATCGTTGCAGTTGTCAAGAGGCGGTCGCATCGTTCTTCAGTCAACACTCGGTACTGACAGCGGTGCCGTAGAACAGGCCAGCAGCGGAGTCGATTCTGATTGCCTGTGACATCAGTCCCGCCGAAAGCCGCGATCAGGACGTCGTTCGGATGGGACACGAACTCACTGTCGAACGAATCAATCCCACAATCGAACACCTGGCCGGCGATCGATTCGTCGATTCTGTACTGCCTCAAGTCGCCTGGTAACTGCCGGATCAGATATCTGCTATCGACAATCCGTTATCGAGCACTCGGAGGAAAAACCGCGGTCACCGGTGGTTTTGTCGACCGGGTGTTCGATCGTTCTCGAGCGTGGCCGCGATCAACTCGGCGACGGCACGACGATGGCGCTGTGAGACGGCGGACGTGGAGATACCGAGCTTTTCAGCCAGGTAATCCTGTGACACCGCTCGTGGAATCTCGTAGTACCCGGCGTAGTACGCCATCGAGAGAATCTCGTGTTGCTGTTCGGTGAGAAAGTAGGTACCGTCGTCGGAAACCATCGAATCGTAGAGCTGGGTCATCCGGAACGATATCGAGTGGCTCCGACAATAGTCCTGGAACGCGGTCAGTGCATCGCGATCGGGCATATGGGTTCGAACCATCCAGCCGTCTTCGCCTGTCGTAATCCGAAAGACGAACACCCCATATGCGGCGCACTTCTCCGGCAACAGGTCGAGATCCGTCTCGACGGTCACGCGGTAGATTGCCCGGTTTTCGAACGTGGCGACGTGTGTCGGGTTCGACACGGTGTGATCGTCCGCCATCGTCTCTTCGATAGTGTCGTACGCGCCGCCGAACACGGACACGAAACAGAGGTCGTTCTGGGCAGCCGTGGCACTGTACTCGTACCGAATCGTCACGTCAGGATGTGTCTCGATCGTCGGCATCAACACGAGGTCGGGGTGATCGATCGAGAGTGTTGCAACAAATCCCATGGCCACTGGTGTACGATTCGTCCAATTGTGGACAACCGCTCATACTTATACGGCGAGTAACCACTGTTGCAACGGTTGCACGAACCACAAACTGATAGCAAGCTCCGCATTCTGGGCAGTCACTGTTCCCCGATCAGTCCCGATGGCCCTCCCACCTCGAGTCACTGCAAACCGATCGCTCCTGCTCCGGATCGGCTCTAGTAGCCTCCCAAACGTCGACTGATGGGTAAAATCGAACAGCAACGCATGATTTCACCCACCAGTTCAGGCTTGGCAAAGCACTAGTACCAACTGAAACGGTTCACACACTGATCGTCGACACGTCTGGCGATCAGGTGTGCACTGACGTGCAGTGGCTACGATAGAGACGCCAGGCCGCTGTTCAGTTCATGTAGCCCAGATCAGCGAGTCGCTGCGTGACTGCTTCGTCGACGTCGTCCCGAGGCGGCGACGTCGCCCCCTCGTACTGTTCGTACGACTCGGCACCGACGCCCTCGACGACCGGAATTACGTCACCGTCCATTCGGTCGCTGTGAGGGAGCCCAAATGCCGCCATGATCGTCGGGGCGACGTCGAAGAGGTGTGCTCGCTCGAGTGGCGCCGCCTCGTCGACGCCTGCGCCCATCGCGGCGAACACCCCATCGATTTTGTGGTTCCACGGCTCCGCCGGAGCGAAGTACTCCCCGTGGAGCTGCTCCGACAGCGCGTGTTCGAAGTCCGACGGGATCGTCACGATGTCGACGGCCTCGTCTTCGTGTTCGCCGTGGAAATACGCCTCACGCGGGGCGACCGTCTCGAAGACGGGGTCACCTTCGGGCGTCGTCACGCCCTGAAGCGTTTCGATAAGATCCTCACGAACCGACTCGTACTCCGCTGGCGAAACGACGCCGTTTGGCTCACGTCCCTCGAGGTTGATCCGAATGCCGAGTTCCGTGCGTGCACGGACGTACGCCGTCGACGCTTCGAAATCGACCTGTTCGTTCGCCGTTCGTGAGACGTTGGTCGGTGCGTACTTGATCGCAACCTCGGCGAGGCCCACTCGTTCGAGGGCGACTCTGGCGCGACGGGCGGTGAGTCCGAACCGAGCAGCGACGGCTGCGGCACGTTCGGTCATCGTCGGCTCCCAGCTATCGCAGTCTTTCCCTTCGCGTAGCTGGTGGCGCATCGGCGTCCACGACGGCATCCCCTTCCCGCCCGTCGTCGTCTCGACGTATCCTTCGTCGCGGAGGAACTCGTTGATCCGGAATTCGTAGCCCTCGTACGGCCCCATTCCGTGATCGCTCACCAGGAAGACGGTATCCGGCTCGCAGTGATCGAGAACTGCCCCGATCTGTTCGTCCGTCGCTTCGTACACCTCGTTGACGCGTTCCTCGTCACCCTCGAACTCGTGAAAGACCGTGTCGGGTTTCTGGAACTGGACGAAGCCGAAATCCGGGTCGTACTCGTCAGTGAGATACTGGAATGCCTCGCCACGCATCCGGATAAGCCGCCGGTACTCCGCGATTTTCTCGTCGTCCGGCACCGAGTCGTCACCGCGGGTGTAGTTTGGATAGACGCGATACTCGCCGATGGCGTCACGGACGTCCTCGAGGAGACCTGCTGGGTGACAGTTCGGATTCTCGGGGCCGATGAACCCGGGAAGTAAGGCACCGTCGAAACTGTCCGGTGGGTGCGTGACGGGCGCGTTGACGACGACGCTCGAGTACCCTTGCCGATCGAGCAGCGTCCACACCGGATGTTCGTCGACGTCGTCGTTACTCGTGACGTGCCAATCGTAGCCGTCGTAGCCGACGAATCCGATCGCGCCGTGTTTGCCCGGATTCACGCCCGTGTAGATAGATGGCCAGGCGCTCGGCGTCCATGGCGGGATCTGTGACTCGAGCGGAGCGCTCACGCCAGACGTACACAGGTGTTCGATGTTCGGGATGCGATCGGCTTCGAAGAGGCGTTCGAACACTGGCAGGCAGCCCGCGTCGATACCGATGAGAAGCACGTCCATCCCGTTGGTTTCGTTCCGTTCGGTCGATACGTCTCCGTTTTGAGGGGGCTTCCGAGTCATCGTATCATCTGGTTGCACTGCCGTTCGTCCATCGACCAGTCGATCTCCCACTCACCGATCGGTGACGAACGAGTTCCTGTGCGAACCGGTTATTCACGAGCAGACGAAACAACCCTGCACACTTCATTATCGAGCTGTTAAACCGCGATTCGGTCGATATAGCCTGTCTCGCGACGCGCTGTCAGGATCGTTCTGATCGAGACACTTAACCGAGTTCCGCTCCTACCAACTGGTGGGAGAGAGAGCCTGGCTGCCGCGATGGCCGTCCCACTCTCGGGACGATCACCAGACGCGAGCGATTCCGCTCGCGCCCGCGAGGAAAGTCCCCCCACCCGTTGGGCGGGTGACCGGACGCAAGTCCGGAGCGGGAGACCGCTGGCTCTGGAACAGAAACGACACGTCTCGGCCCGATCGATGATGCGTGCGAACCCAACCGCAAGGACGGGGAGTCAACCCGCAGAGAGCACGCGGTCGTCTACCGATCGCGGGAGGTGTGCGGTCTCACCGCCACACTGACGGTCGAGGATCGATGGAACGGCGAACCCTCACCGGTGCAAGTTCGCGTCGCAGGTAGCCCGACAACGCCGCGGTTCGCCGCGGGCGACGCGAACGCTCAGCCGAATGCCGGGATGAACAGAAGGGGGCTTACTCCTCTCACCTATTTCCTGTCCTGAGCGACGACGCTCCCATCGACAGATGCTGTCGCTGGTTCGGCTCTCCGCGCGGCTACAAAGTCGGGGTTGGCTCAGACCGTCGACAGCGACACGTCGATCCCGGTTTCGTGTTCGACGTTGTCCGTGATCGGACACCGGGCTTTCACACCTTCGAGCCACGCCTCGAGTTCGTCGTCCGTCGCATCGGCGTCGATCTCGATGTCGACCTCGAGTCCCTGGAACCCGGGCCGAGCGTCGGTCTCCTCGCCTTTGTACGCCGAATAGTCGACCCCTCCTTCGACGGTCACCGACAGCGATTCGATGCGGATGTCCATGTCTCGAGCGACCATCGTCCCTGTCGAGTTGAGACAGCCGGCGACCGAGCCGAGCATGTACTCGACCGGGTTGACGTCACGGCCGATTTCGAACTCGGCGTCACCCGTGTCGACCGTCATTCGCTTTGGACTGATGCGTGTTCCCTCGAGCGTGTACCAGGATATGTCTGACTCGTCGTCTGCCATACGTGGTCGTTCTCACGGCGTCGGGTAATGTGTTCTGGATGGGAGCGGCTCGAGTGTGGTGCCTTCGGTGGAGTGTGCAGGTCGTAGACGACAGTTCGGTTGGTTCGACCGTGGACACTCACGGTTCGGTGGATTCGTGGATCGGAAACTAACGACGGTTTGATGATTTGACGGCGTCGATCACGAACGTGGAATCGTTGGGAACGTACCGTCGCGAACACCGGATCGAGTGCTGAACACCGTGGTACATTCACGAGAAGTGAGCGTCCTGACGGTGATTTGAACTCGCCGAGATGTTCCGGGCGTGCGGCGCTTCGCGCCGTTCCGGGCTGCAACTCGTCTGCTCAAATCTCCGCATTGTCCGTTTTCGAAAACGGACTCCTCGCTTCGCTCGTCGCCTTGTTTTTCGAAAACGTCCTGACGGAGATTTGAACTCCGGTCCCTGGCTCCGCAAGCCAAGAGGATAGTCCACTACCCTACCAGGACTCATCTCTTTGTAACCCGGAGTGCGTTAAAGCCCTTTCGAAAGACCGGTGGCCACCGTCTGGTGATTTTGAGGCGTGTTCCCGTTATACACGCGCCTCGAGTGAGCGTCGCCCGTGGCCACCTCCAATTCTCATGGGTCGGGGAATCCCATCGTGTTTGATACCTATCCTGTATCCCTTTCCTGCGAGGCTTATTTGACTGCTAATGCGCTCATGAACGGTTACGGGCGGACACTGTGGCGGCGTGTCGGTCTCGAGTAGATCGTCGATCGATGACCGCAACGGTAGAATGCACGCATTTCGTTCGTTCCTTCGTCGAAACGGGGCCGCGATCGCGTGCTTCAGCATCTGTACACGTCGATTGTTACGCCGTGTGAGCTGGTGACAATATCTGCACCCTACTCCTGACGCCCAATATTGAAACCGTTGCCTGCAGATCGTTGCGACGGCGAGACAGTCTAAACTGGCTGCAATTCGAGCCAACCACGGCGGACAGTGCCCGGCGCTTATGTGGCACTCCGTTGGCCCACCAACTGGCACTATGCCAGACAACCCACTCAGCAGACGTCGATTCGTTACCGTAGCTAGCGCGTGTACGGTCGCCGCTCTCGCCGGCTGTACTGACGAAGGCCCTGGCGACGATATTGACGACGAAGGCGAACCGGTCGACGACGAGGATGGACTGGACGACGAAGAGGACGACGACTTCGACGACGACGAAGACGACGAAGAAGACGATGACTTTGGTGACGACGACGAAGAGGACGACGAAGACGATGTCGGTGACGACGATGAAGAAGACGACGTCGGTGACGACGAAGACGGCGAAGAAGACGACGACGGCACCACGGACTGAGGGGACTCCGTTCGATTAATCACAGGCCGAGACTACTTCTATTTTTACCGTACGTTCGAGCCCTGGCTTCGCTGAGAGTTTAAATACGAACACGAACCAGTACCGGCATGAGCCGACGACGACCGAGCGTGCAACGCGCTCGTCGATATCGGGTAGGTGGAGCCATTGGCGCAGTCATTAGAACGATTGCTGTTACCATCGACCAAGACGGTGTTCACTCCTACCGACAGCAAATGGACAATGCTTATGCGCGGGCTATCCATGCACGAGCATAGAATGAGCGAGATCGAGGGCATATACGAAGACCTCGAGGCGGACGTCTCCCTCGAGGAGTTTCGCGAGGCCGTCGAGGCCAAAGTCGAGCAGATGGGTGGACTCGCCGACGAGGAAACAGCAGCAATGCTGATCGCGCACGAACTCGGCGAGAGCGAGGTCAACGGGGTCGCCGACGTCGAACCCGGGATGGAGGAAGCGAAGTTCGTCGCGAAGGTCGTTCGAATTGGCGACCTCCGAACGTTCGAGCGCGACGGCGAGGACGAAGACGGTCGCGTCGTCAACGTCGAGGTCGCCGACGAAACCGGGAGTATTCGGGCAGCGTTCTGGGACGAACACGCCGAGGCGGCGATTAACGAACTCGAGGAAGGCCAGGTGTTGAAGATCAAGGGCCGTCCCAAGGAGGGCTTCAGCGGCGTCGAGGTCAGCGTCGACGACGTCCAACCGGACGACGAGACCGAGATCGACGTCCAGCTCACCGACACCTACACTGTCGAGGCGCTGTCGCTCGGGCTCTCGGACGTGACGCTCGTGGGGGTCGTTCTCGACACCGGCTCCGTCCGCACGTTCGACCGGGACGACGGCTCGACTGGCAAGGTCTCGAACCTCACCCTGGGCGACTCGACGGGTCGAATTCGAGTCACACTCTGGGACGAACAGGCCGACCTCGCCGAGGAGTTTACCCCCGACGAGACAGTGGAGGTCGTCGACGGGTACGTCCGCGACCGTGACGGCTCGCTCGAACTCCACGTCGGGAACCGCGGTGCCGTCGAGCCCGTCGACGAGGACGTCGAGTACGTCCCCGAGAGCACGCCCATCGAGCAACTCGAGATCGGCGAGACCGTCGACATTGCCGGCGTCGTTCGATCAGCCGATCCGGTGCGGACGTTCGATCGGGACGACGGCTCGGAGGGACAGGTACGGAACATTCGTGTCCAGGATGCCACCGGCGACATCCGGGTCGCGATGTGGGGGGAGAAGGCCGACGCCGACATTGGCCCAGGCGACGAGGTCGCCCTCGCCGACGTCGAGATCAAAGACGGCTGGCAGGACGACCTCGAGGCGTCGGCCGGCTGGCGGTCGACCGTGACCGTCCTCGGCGACGGCGGTGGCGGCGACGATACGAGCGAGGCGGGAGACGACGGGTCGACCGGACTATCGGCATTCACCAATGGGGACGACGGCTCTGCGTCGGCGTCGGATGGTGGCGGAGACGACGAGGCTGATTCCGAGGCCCCGGCCGACGATCTGATCGATGATGGCGACTCGGACGAACCGATCGAGTTCACGGGCGTAGTCGTCCAGGCAGGCGACCCGGTCGTCCTCGACGACGGCGACACGACGATGAGCGTCGAGACGTCCGCCGACGTCGGACTCGGTGAGGAAGTGACCGCTCGCGGACGGGTTCGCGACGGACGGCTCGAAGCTGATGACGTCTTCTAACCGAGCCGATCGGTCGCCTGTACGAAAAGCATTAAGAAGGTCAACTTCGGCTATCTGTGTATGAACGTCGAACTCCCGTTCGCTCCGGTGGACACCATCATCCGGCGAAACGCGGGGGAACTTCGGGTGAGCGCGGGCGCGTCTGAGGAACTCGCGAAGGAAATCCAGGTTCACGGGGCACGGCTGGCCGTCGACGCGGCCGAACGCGCGACGGCCGATGGCCGAAAGACGCTGATGGCCGAAGACTTCGAGGTCGAAACGGTCGTCGACAAAGACACGCTCGAGTTACCGGTAGCACCCGTCGATCGGATTGCCCGCATCGACATCGACGACAACTATCGCGTCTCGATGGATGCACGCATCGCACTCGCCGACATCCTCGAGGACTACGCCGATAACGTGGCACGGGCCGCGGCCACGCTCGCACACCATGCCGACCGCCGAACGATCACGGCGGACGATATAGAGACGTACTTCGCCCTCTTTGAGTAACCACATGCGATTTGGGTACAGCGCCACCTGTCTCGACCACGATCCCGGGCCGCGCCATCCGGAGACGCCGGATCGTCTCCGGGCGATTCGAGAGGGGCTCAAACACAAACACGAGGTCGAATACGTCGAGGCCGATCCCGTTTCAATCGATCGCATGGCTGGCGTGCACGACAGGGACTATCTCGAGAACGTCCGCGAGTTCTGTGCCGACGGCGGCGGCAACTGGGATCCGGATACCACTGCCACCGAGGCGACCTGGGATGCCGTCCGGACGAGCGCTGGACTCGCCTGCTGGGCAGCCGAACGGGCGCTCGAGGGCGACGATGGACGGCAGACGCCGTTTTCGATCGGGCGGCCGCCCGGCCATCACGCAGTGGTCGACGACGCAATGGGATTCTGTTTCGTCAATAACGTCGCCGTTGCTGCCCAGTACGCACTCGACGAGTTCGCCGTTGACCGTGTGGCAATCGTCGATTGGGACGTCCACCACGGGAACGGCACGCAGGATATCTTCTACGGTCGGAAGGACGCGTTCGTCGTCTCGCTCCACGAAAACGGACTGTACCCGGGAACGGGTGAGATCGACGAAATCGGGGATGGGGCGGGTGACGGAACGACGATGAACATCCCGATGCCCGCTGGTGCCCACGACGGCGATTACTGTGCGGCGTTCGACCGGGCGATCCTTCCGTGCCTGAAGACGTACGACCCCGATCTCGTTCTCGTCAGTGCTGGCTTCGACGCGCATCGTCACGATCCAATCTCGCGGATTCGCCTCTCGACGGAAGCGTACGCGCTCATGACCGACTTGCTTCGAACGTTCGTCGACGACGTTGATGGTGGACTGGCGTTCGTCCTCGAGGGCGGCTACGGGCTCGAGGTACTCGCCGACAGCGTCGGGCTGGTTCACGAGACGTTCGACGGACGCGATCCCCTTGGGCCCGACGACGATGTGAGCGATGACGTGGATGCGTTACTCGACGACGTGTGTGTGGCACACGGTCTCGAGTGACTCACGATCCATCATTGCCATTCTCCCACCATTTGTATCAATTGTATGATTTAACTGGGGCCAACAAATTCATACGAACTGGATGGTTATAACTCCCGTAATGAATCGTAGAGGTCTCATCACGGGGGTAGGTGTCGTTGGGATGGCAAGTCTCTCGGGATGTCTGGGTGTGCTGGGACTCGACAGCCACGAATCGAAACCTGCTGGCGTCGACGGAAGCGTGCTCACGAATACCGGCTACCAACAGACGAACGTCGAACAGATCGGTATCGAAGAAGAGGTCGATGCCGTCCTCTATACGGAGACCGTTCGCGTGACGAACTATCTGACTGAACACGAGAAAGCCATCGATCTCGGCCCACTGGGTCGCCAGCGAGCAGCCTTGTTCATGGTGTTAACGACGCCGAAGGTCGAAATTGCCGGCCGTGAACTCAATCCCGTCGAGGAGATGTCGACCGACGAACTCGTCTCCCTCGTCGAGGATACTTACGACGACATCGGCGATATCACGCACGAGGCCGACGAGTCGATGACGATTCTTGGCAACGTGACGACAGTCTCCCAATTTAACGCCGACGCACAGTTCGATGGCCACGACGTCGATGTCTGTATTCACGTGTCCGAGGCCGTGCAGACGGACGACGACCTCGTCGTCGCAATCGGCGTCTACCCGGAACAGACGCGAGACCAGGAGGAATCGAACGTCGCATCGCTTATGGAAGGCATTATCGAGCACGCCCACGACGAATCGTAATCTGTTTTTCTCGTTGCGTTGGCGAAACTCACGGTTCGATCACGGCGTGGGATCGTAAAACCGGGCCAGTGCTCGCGGAAACTCCTCGAGCAGTGTGGTCACCTCGTCATCGACGAGGACACAGTAGTTCTCTTCGAGTGCGGTTTCGACGTGTGCACCGAGGCTCACACTAAAGAGGTCGTCGCTCTCGAGAAACGCGATGGCGCTTCGATAGTCGCGTTCGCGCTCGACGACGTACCGATCGCCGTCGAGAAACGGGCCGTAGACGGTGTCGTCGCTTGCATAGGCGTCGAAGAAGCCTTCAGCGTGGGTTCGGACGTACACTGGTGGCCCTTCGTGGCGTTCGATTGCGGGTCGTTCGGTGACCGCGAGCTCGAGATACAGGACGGCCGTCTCGTCGGCAAAGGAGTCGGCGCGGCACACCTCGAACCCGCGGTCGTCGAGGCCACGTCGCACTCCCTCGAGCGATTTTCTGAGCTGTGGATACAGTTGATCGTCGACGACGTCGGGCGCGTCGAATCGGATCGCGACCGGAGTCGTGGCCCGGCGCTCGAGGTGTGTCTCGAGAGCGTCGACATTGAGTGGCTCCGGCGGTTCGGCGTCGAAGAGTTCGGTACGGGGCTGCTCGAGGAGTTCGCGGGCGTAGTGCTGGACGCGGGCGACGTTTTCGGCCGAACAGACCGCCGCGACGTTCCGCTCGGGGTCGGTCGGATCGATGACTATCAGGGGGTCATCGAACGTGACCTGTCCGTGGTCTTCGGGATCGAGTTCGACGGGTGGCTGCCAGTCCGCTGCGGCCTCGAGAAACGGGCGGAAGCCGCCGTACTCGACGACGAGGAGTTCGGTCAGGTAGCCGCTGAACCCCTCGGTTCGGAGATTCGATCCGTAGGCACCGATTGCCTTGAGAAACTGCTTGGCGAGGCGGACGTCGGTGACGAGGTCGTCGTCGAGACGCTCCTCGAGATACCAGTTGTGGAACGGCGTTCGGTCGACGGCCGACCTGATGTCGGTGGCGTCCTCCAGGCGAAAGCAGGGGACGAGATCCACGTCGAATCCGTCGTACTCCCCCTTGACGTAGGGGTGTTCGGCGTACTCTTCGTGTCCGGCGGGCAACGTTTCGTGGCCGACCTCGAGTCCGTAGGTTTCGAGGGTCTGGCGATCGATCGTCGGTGGAAAGCGAACGAAGATGTCGATGTCTCGATCGCCGCTAATCCAGGTATCCCTCGCGCTCGAGCCCACCTGGAGGACGTCCGCGCCGGGACTGCGGTCGGTTGCGGCTGTCGCGGCCCGCTCGAGCAGCGTCGTGGCGGTCGCTCGAAGGATTGCCCGCTCGTTCTCGTCGGGTTCGATTTCCTCGAGCACTGCTCGAGTGACGGCCTCGAACGTGGGTTCCCCGTCAGTAGACGCATCGCCGGCCTCGTCGGCGTTCGATTCGCCACCGGCCGTGTCGTCGGTCATTACGGAGGTGTACTCGAGCGATGGGGGAAAGCGTATCGACCTGCAACCGACCTCGCATGTCACCGACGAACACGACCGGGGGAAAAACGAAAGCCCTATCAAATCGACCCGACAACCTGCAGATGAGCCGAAGTAGCTCAGTTGGTAGAGCACCTCGCTGTTAACGAGGCGGTCCCAGGTTCGAGTCCTGGCTTCGGCGCTTCTCCTCGATCGTTTCTTCCGAAGAGCGATTGCGCTGTGGAGCCGTCACGCGTCGTTCCGCCGCCGGACTTTTTTGAGGGATCCTCGTCGACGGCTCGTCGAGTCTCGATCCACAGGCACAAGACGCCCCCGCTCGAGCACTCGAGTACATGGCCGTTCCTGTCACGATTCTCTGTGGTGCCCTCGGTGCGGGAAAGACGACGCTGCTGTCACAGTTACTCGAGCAAGACGACCGTGAGATCGCCGTAGTCGTCAACGACGTCGGCGAGGTGAACGTCGATGCAGACCTCGTTGAGACGCGCACGGATCTCGAGACCGGTGAGGAGGTCGTCGCCCTCGAGAACGGTTGCATCTGCTGTAGCCTGGGTGGCGACCTCTCCCGTGCCGTCGTGGCCCTCTGGAAACGCCACGACTTCGATGCGCTCGTCGTGGAAGCCTCGGGCGTCGGCGAACCCGAGCCGATCGCCCACCAGTTCGTCCGCGGGCCAGCCGGTGGCCCCTACGATCTCGATGCCATCGTGACCGTCGTCAACGCCCGGCAGTTCTACGATACGTTCCTCGAGGACGGCTCGAACGAGCCACCGACGCAGACGGGGCCGGACGAGGAGGGAACGCGCCCGCTGTCCGACCTCTTGCTCGAGCAGATCGAGTTCTGTGATCTGCTCGTCCTCAATAAATGTGACCTCGTTTCGACGGACGAACGGGGCGCGGTCGTCAACGCGCTCGAGACGCTCCAGCCACGAGCGGCGATACACACGACGTCCTACGGTGACCTCGAGGCCGAGACCGTCCTCGACACCGGTCTGTTCGACTTCTCTGTCGCGCGGGAGGCGGCGGGATGGAAGCGGGCGATCGACGGTGACGTGTCTCACGATCACGACGAACACGCCCATTCCGATCACGCAGACCACGGCCACACCCGCCCCGATCACGCAGACCACGCTGACCACGCAGACCACGCTGACCACGCAGACCACGAGCACACCCACGCCCACCCACCAGACAGCTACGGCATCGCCGTCGATACCTACCACCGCGTGCGGCCGTTCCACCCCGAGCGACTGGTCGAGTTCCTCGAGCACCCGCCCGACGGACTGATCCGGATGAAAGGTCTCACCTGGGTCGCCGGGCGAGAGGAGCAGGCGATCACGACGAGCCTCGCCGCAACCGAAACCAGCCTCGAGGTCACCGGCCGGTGGATCGCCAGTTTCTCCCCCCAGCAACAGGAGACCTACCGCGCCGGCCAGCCGGATCTCCCTTGGGACGACGCTTGGGGCGATCGGGAAACCCGCCTGGCGGTTATCGGCCACGACCTCGATCTCGAGGCCCTGTTCGACCAACTCGACGAGTGTCTGGTCACCGAGGCGGAACTCGAGGCCGGGCCGGAACGCTGGTCGTCGTTCGAGAACCCCACCCCGACGGCGATGAATCGGATGCTGGTGGTCTCGAGTGCTGATGCGGAGAGTGCTGGAACCGAACCGAGTGCTGAGCACGAGCGCTGACGGCTGATCGGGTGGAACGGAAACGGCAACGGGAACGAGTAACGAACTCCGCCCGCGTGGGATGGCTATTTGTCCCTTCGTTCCCCAGACACGCACATGACAGATCCCGATCGACGGACGACGGACGACCACGGCCACGACGTGATCGACCCGCTCTACGTCGCCATCGTGACGGTATCGACCTCGAGAGCGGGCGACGAAGACCCCGACGACCCCGGCGGCGACACCATCCAGGCGTGCTTCGAGAGCGAGGGCCACGAGGTGCGCAGGCGGGAACTGGTTCGAGACGACTACGCCGCGATCCGAACGGCCGTCAGGAGCCTGGTCGTCCAGCCCGACGTCGACGTCGTCGTGACGACGGGGGGAACCGGCGTCACCGCCGACGACGTCTCCCCCGACGCCGTCTCGGCGCTGTTCGAACGCGAGTTACCCGGTTTCGGCGAACTGTTCCGCTCGCTGTCGTGGGAGGAGGTCGGAACCCGCGCGATGGCCTCTCGAGCCACTGCAGGGATTGCCGCCGACACGCCGGTGTTCTGTCTCCCCGGGAGCACGAACGCCTGTCGGACGGCCTGTGAACAGTTGATCGTTCCCGAAGCCCCACATCTGGCCGGTTTGGCGACCAAACACCGCGTCGGAACGGACACGCAGACGCTGGCCGATTTCGACACTGAATGATCTGCTCGAGCGAGCGTGCGACCCGTGTTTGGTATAGATCGTAACCTCGAGTCCGATAGCACGGCGTGTGGGATATCGGTGTGAACGGTTACTCGAGCCGTATCAGACAGCAAGCGTTAATTATCCTGCCCGTTTTCTGCCGACTACGGGCCCTTAGCTCAGTCTGGTTAGAGCGCTCGGCTCATAACACGCTCTCATATGTGAGGGGGTGTGGGATACCGAGTGGTCGTTGGTTCAAATCCGGCAGGGCCCATCGAATGCCGTGAGCGATGCGAACGGTGTGAGAAGATGTCCTTCCGGTTTGAAGCAGGGAGGCGCGTTGCTCCGACTGAGGTTCAAACCAGGCAGGATCCACGGCTCGAGGCGAGCAGCACGCGCACATTTGCCACCGTCGACGAAGTACCTGGCCGGTTGAACTCATCGAGAGACTTAACGAAGATACAGAGTCTCAATTCACCACAGAGACGTTCTCGAGATTGCGTCAAACGCTCAGTTGACGAAATATTGGAGGGGCGGAAGAGAGCTTATTCCCTCAGTGATAAACCGATACTCAACTCTACACCAAAGGTATTCCTTTCATTTACATCGTTCCAGAGGTGAAATACCGAGCTGCAGGAATTATAGTTGGACTACTGATAGTGGTCTGTATACTTCTACGGTGACGTACCCATTCAGCACGTGTTCGCTGCAGCCGTACCTTCTTCATTTTCGAAGAGAGAGGAACCACTGAACATAATCTATGTTTGATGTCATCTCTGTAATGAGGTGGGTTTCTGCTGGCTTGCCCGCTCTTTTTGAGACTGTGAACTTATAATGGGGAGAACATAATTATTAATACCTTTGACTGGGATTGACAATCACAATGCAACGACGTGCATTCTTAAAGTGTGGTGCCGCTGCGACGACCGGTTTGACAATGGGGCTGGCAGGGTGTCTCGGGGACATCGGTGGTGGAGACGATTTCCCCTCGGACTCACTTACCTGGATGATTCCGTGGTCAGAAGGTGGTGGGACGGACACGTATGCACGCCAGTTGGCACCGCACATGGAAGAACCGCTGGGGGAATCAATCGAAATCGACAACCGTGAGGGGGCCGGCAGCATGGTCGGATCCGAGTGGCTACACGCACAGGACAACGACGGTCACACGTTCGGAACCGTCAACAGTCCTGGCTGGGACTTCACCTGGCGAGCGCAAGAAATCGACGACTGGCATCCCGACGACTTCGAGCCGATCAGTTATGCCGGCTTCTTCGGATACACGCTCATCGTTAACAACAGGTACGAAATCGAGACCTTCGAGGGACTTCGCGACGCGTACGCCGACGGTGACATCACGGGATTCGCCTACCAGGGTGCGGGGAGTGACAGCCACCTGACCACGCTGTTACTCAGAGAGGAGTACGACCTCGAGTACGACACTGCCGTTCCGTACGACGGTGGTGGCCCGGCAATGGAGGCAGTGATCTCCGACGAGGTCGCAGCCGGCTTTGCGACGAACACGTCCGCGGTCAACGCAGAGGAGTCCGGTGAGGCGAGCGCGATTGTGAACCTCATGGACGTGGATCTGACGGACGTTTGGCCGGATATCGATCGGATCGACAACTACGGGGACAGCCTGGCCTGGATCACCGAGTTTGGACAGATGCAGATTGCACCGGAGGGGACACCGGAAGACGCGCGACAACAGATCTCAGAGGCCGTGGAGGAGGCCATCGACCACGACGATCCGCAGGCGTGGTCAGAGGACACTGGCAACATCCTCGAGTACGGTGATATGGATGCGGCGGCAGATCGATTGGAGGGCACTGTTGACGAGATTGAACAGCGGGTTGACGAGGCGATTGGTGGGTTCGACGAGTTCCTGCGAATGGCAGAAGAAGCAGACTAGTCGTATAGTCGTACGACCCGCGGTCGCCGTTTCGACACGGAGATTGAGAGGAGAATACGCCGAATTGAAGGGTAACTCAATGCGATGGTCTCCCACTGTGCTCACTGACACGGCCGTGACGGACGCTAGCGACGAGAAGGCACGGAATTTGATACACTAAATAGACGATGACTCAAGAGGATACACTGGTAGACGACACGAGGCAGATGGCACAACGACTCGGCCGGAGCGTATCGAAAGTCCTCGAGAAAGTGCTGCGAGAACCGCCGACGATGGAGCACGTTTTGCTCGTACTGTTTTTGGTCACAGGCGTGTACATGTACGTCGGTGCGGCGGATTTCTCGCCGGCAGCGGCTGAATTTCCACGACGCATCGCCGCCGCAACGGCCCTGTTGTCGTTCCTGATACTCGCCAGGAACTACCTCCGAATTGTCGCGCCGACCGTAACGGTCGCGCTCGGCCTGTATGCACTGTACACCGGAGCAAGCGCATTCGCCGAGGACGGAAGCGGGGTGGTGTGGCTTGCTCTCGGTATCTCATTGCTCTTAGTCGGTTCCGTTTTCCGGAATTACATCGGCGAGTCCGCAGAATCGTTCGTCGCCGAACCGATGCAGGTGCTCGGTGAGGAGGACATCATCGAGGACGAGGAGGAGGAGGAGGAGGAGGATGACGAGATACGGGACGACCAAACGGAAGAGTCAGGCGCGATGTACGTCTACGACATCGACGACCCAAAAGGGCCGGTCGTCACCGGCATTCTGTGCATCGGGTATATGTTGTTGACGTTCACGATCGGGATGTTGTACGCGACTCCACTGTTCGTCATCGCCTGGACACTCTGGGTGAAGATGGACAGAGCAAAAGCCGTCGCCCTCGTCCTTATCAGTTTCGTCTGTGCGTACCTGTTCTACGATCTGATCCAGTCGGACATCGCCGAAGGCTGGCTCACCGGGTTCGAACCCCCACCACCTGACGTCTTACTCGAGCTGTTGATACGCTTCCTCGGCTTCCTCAACTGGGGGGTGTGGTTCGTATGAGCCTCGAGACGCTGATCGACGCCATCGCCGTGTTATTCACGTTCGAGACCATGCTCTGGGTCTTCCTGGGTGTCGTCATCGGCATCATCGTCGGCGGTCTGCCTGGTCTCGGCCCACCACTGGGAATGGCGATTATCCTGCCGTTGACGCTTCCGCTCGATGCGGGGAACGCGATCATCCTCTTGGTCGGCGTCTACAGCGGTTCGATGTACGGTGGATCGATCGCTGCAGTGTTGATCAACACGCCCGGCGTCTCGTCGTCCGCGGCGACGATGTTCGACGGGTATCCGATGTCACAACAGGGGCGAGCAGCGACGGCACTCTCGATTTCGGCCACTGCGTCCGCCCTCGCGGGTTTGTTCACCATTACGGCGCTGATCCTCTTTTCGCCGCTGTTGATCGAGATGGTGCTCGCTGTCGGCACCCCAGAGCGATTCCTCGTCGCGTTACTCGGTCTCGCGATGATCACGGTGATCACTCGCGGTTCGTTCGCAAAGGGATTGCTCGCCGGAGCGGCGGGGTTACTCATCACGACCGTTGGTTCGGCACAGCCGATCGCGGTCGACCGACGGTATTCGGATCACATTCTGCTGTTCGACGGAATCGACTTCGTCGCGGTGTTGATCGGCCTGTTCGCCATCGCCGAGATGATGAAACTTGCCGGCCAGGAAGGTGGCATCGCCGAGGGCGACGTTGTGATCGACAGGGCCGGAATCACGGAGGGGATCGTCTCGACGGTCAAACGGCCAGTAACGGTGATCAAATCCGGCTTGATCGGGATGATCGTCGGCGCTATTCCTGGTGCGGGCGCGACCGTGTCGAACTTCGTATCGTACTCCGAGGCGGTTCGATCGTCGTCGGAGCCCGACACCTTTGGCAGTGGGAACGAAGTTGGCGTCGTCGCCTCCGAAGCCTCCAACAACGGTACCGTCGCGGGATCGCTCGTCCCGGCAATTTCGTTCGGTATCCCAGGTAGCTCGTCGACGGCCGTCCTCATCGGCGGCCTTCTCATGCACGGGTTACAGCCTGGGCCAAGTATGTTTCAGGCAGACGGCGAGTTACAGCTGACTTACGTCATGCTCCTGGCACTGCTCGCTGGGAACGTGATCATCCTCGCCTTCGGGCTCTCGATGGTCACACAACTCGGTTACCTCACGAAGATCGACACGGATTACATCATCCCGATGGTTGTCGTGCTCTCGTTCCTGGGAACGTACGCCCTTCGGATCAACCCGATCGACATTCTGACGATCATCATTTTCGGTGTGATCGGGTTCTACATGGTACGGTACAACTACTCGGTGATCGCGTTCGTCCTTGGCGTGGTTCTCGGTGACATCGCCGAGGCAAACCTCTACACCGCGTTACAGCTCTCGGGCGGGTCGTACATGATCTTCGTGAACCCGTTCGAGTACGGCAGCAGTCGGTGGCTCTCGCTCATTCTGGTGATTCTAATCTTTGCACTGCTGTTTGGTCCGTTCATCAAGCGAGGGATTGCCAGTCTGCGTTCTGCCTGACTGATTCGGTCGTTGTAGGGAGACTCAACGACACAACTGCACGGGCGAGGGTCGTCATTGCATCTTACTCCCCATCACCGGACTGACGCACACAGGATTGTCTGCATTTCCGAGGTGAGTATGGATCGGACACCGATAACTCGACGTCACCCTGGCAGTGATACAGGTTGAAACGTTCGCAGTCTTCCATGCGTCAGTACGCCCACTCTGAGTGCGATGAGGAAGGGCCAGCTGCGATCAGACCCCCAGCATCGATATCACTTCGACCACCTGCAGCAACGACACGATCGCGACGACTCGTGCCAACGAAACAGCCAACCGACCCAGCTATAGTAACAGCTGAAACGGTTCACACACTGATCGCCGATACGCCTGGCGATCAGGTGTGCAACGACTTGCAGTGGCTACTATATCTCGATGATCGGTGCGGTCATCGATCCTGGTCACGACTATCCTCGCGTTGCTCCTCGTCGATCGACGAAAAACGGCTCCAGACCCCGAACAAAATGACGAAAAAGACGACTCCGAGGGCGATACGAAGCCCGATTTCCTCCCAACCCGTCGCCTCGGCGTGGACGAGCCCACCCGCCCAGCCGCCAACCACGACGGCGAGTCCGGTCGCGACGATAACCATGATCAGGAGCCGATCGGTGGGAATTGCCATCGCTCGACGTTTCACCGGAAGTCGAGTAAGCACGCTCCCTGAAAGTGCCACGCTGGTATCTGCGCTCTCACACGCGCGGCCTCTATACTCGCTCAGAGGGGTTCGATCCGCTCTTAGGTGGGTCGCCCCCCTCGAGTGCGCGAGTAATCGAAGAGCACCGGCTGTCGTGTTCGCCTTCAATTAGTTCATTTTAAGAACACTTAAAATTTGGCAATCTTTAGTGGGGGTTTCGACCATTGAATATACGACAACAATACTATCGTACGTATATAATTTGGACTCGCTATCAACGAAGTATACGCTATGACTCGTGATAACGAATCCCCTCACTCGAGTCGCGACGAAGAATCCGATGGCGACACCTCCCGACGATCGTATCTCGGCGCCCTCACGGCCCTCGGCGTGGGCGGTGGCATCGGCCTTTCAGCACGCGGTTCGACGGACTCTGCGGTGGCTGCTGCCAATGACAGTTCCTTGGACGGAATCAGCCTGTCCGATTCCGGAACACCCGTTACCCACGATCTGTCCCACCTCGAGTTCGGGTCATCCCTCACGGCCACCGAACACGAAGATCGCGTCGAGGTCGATATGGAGCCACCGAACCCGAACGTCGTCAACGTTCGAGCCGACCTGGGCGTGGAGCCCAATGAAGACGACCTCTGGGGTGCGATCTACGACCACTACCAGTCGTTCAGGCCGACCAACCGAAACCACATGTACGTGGTGCCACCGGGGACGTGGCTCGTCGAAACTGACAATATCCACCTCGAGGCCCACGAGTTATTCGGCATCAGGGGAGATCCCTCGGCGACGTTGCGGGTCAACGATCAGGACGTCGATCGCATGATGACCGTCGGAACCACCGACGATTCGCTCCCGCACGCCCAGCGAACAGTCATGCAGGATCTCCACATCGACATCCGTGGGGACTACGACACTGGCATCGGGCGGTGGTACACCTACCGGTTCGGCCTGATCGAACGGATCACGATGCGAGGGTCGCGAAACCGTCTCCATCCGGAGTACGGTGGCGACCGCCACACGATCATGGTGGACGGCATCAAATCGACGACGACGAACCTCGTGCGGGCGTGTCACCTCAATAACTGGGACGTCCAGCACGACGAACCACAGGTCGGGCACGCGATCGCCTACGGCTCCGAACCGACCAACGTCGGACTGAACATCTGGGAGGGGTGTCAGGTCACCGGGTACACCGACAACGGCTTCTACATGTCGACCAGCAACGGTCGGAATCTGATCCGAAGCTGTACGGCGGTCAACTGTGCTGGTGCGGCGATTCGTATCGGGGAGAGAGACATGGTTCGAAATTGTAAGATAATCATTCGAGAGGAACCTTCCCACCCGTGGAGCGGTCTGTGGATCGAAAACGGCGGTGGACAGGTCGTCGAGAAGCTTTACGTCGAGAATTACGTTAGCAAACCCACAGAAATAATCCGCTGTAATCAGGACGGCCACGCCCGGTTGAAGGACATCCACATCGAAGATGCGGGCACCGATGGCCGAATTATCCGGGTCAACGACGACGACGAGAGCAAGACGATCTTCGATTCGTGTACGATCGCGGATCGCTCGAGTCCCGAGAACTCCGATTACGGCGTCTACGTCCAGTCGTCGAACGTCCGGTTCCGGGATTGCGATTTCGAATTCGCGTCGCGATCGACGAACGACCGTCACGGGATATACGTGAACGGTCGCGGCGACGACGTCGATGCGCTCAGCCTCGAGAACTGTGACATCGATGCGGATGGGGCGAGCCTCCGATTTACTGACGACGGCGAGAACCACCGTATCCAGCACTCGAATTTCGGGGCGCTCGTGATGAGCGACGCCGACGTGTCACTCCAGGACGTGTTGTGGCTCGGAAACCGCCACAATGGGGCAACGGTGTTCCACGGCTCGCGGGACAACTGGAAGGGGGACTTCAACTGGGGCTTCGAGGTGTGATTGCGTTCTGATTCGTTACTATAGTAGCCACTGCAAGTCATTGCACACCTGACCGCCAGACGTATCGGTGATAAGTGTGTAAACCGTTTCAGTTGTTACTATAGATAGCCACACGACGATTCGACTGTATGTTCGTACCGACTGGCGAAGGTATCGTTTGTATTGTTTTTGAGTGGGGTTCCGTTGTCTACGATGGTTCCGCTCAGCTCGGGCGTCGACCCACTCGAGGGGGATCCAGCGGTTTGTCGCCCCAACAGTGTATTATTTTGACGTGTACCGGAAGTTAAAAATAATCTGGGTTGAAACCACTGGTGGACAACGCGGTGGTATTACCATGAGTGTGAAACTGCGACGATGGCTGGTGTGTCTCTCTCTGACAAGGGGGACACCACCCGAGATTATCAGAGTTGGTAATTTCTGGATGAATTTTTTGATGGGTGAGAGATTGGAGGGAGTCAATGGCTACTGAGGAGGTCGACCAATCTTCCCCCGAAACGTCTTCTGACGGTGGTGAACCGGGGGAGCGGTCGGAAACACAGGATGCACACGAACCGACGCGAGGGTCGGAAACCCGCGTCGGCTCGTACACGTGGGCCGATTTCATGGCGGAGTACGGCTACGAGGACGAGATTTCGATCCTCTACCCCCACGGGACGAGCGGTCCCGACGACCAGCTCGGCCTCGAGACGGACGATCGACCGATCGTCCCTCACGGGGATGCCTGGGATCGCGTCGAGTTCGATCCGACGTCGTTTCTGGGCTACCATCCCGACGATATACCCGAGTTGCTGACGGAGGTGTTCCACCCGAACGCCGACAGGCTCGAGGACATCTTTTTGCAGTACGTCGATCCGGAGACGACGCCGGTTCTGAAGGACTTCTACACCTGGGAACACTACAAGTGGGAGTACTACTACGACGAGGACGGAAGTCGCCCACGAAAGAGTGACGGCTCGATCGACCCCTTCGACGAGACGGACGCCCTGGGGTTCGATCCGGCGGACATTCGCGACAAACTCCATCAGGGCGGCCAGGCGGCGATGGAACTGGACGACGTCGTCGATGAACGAACCGTCAACGTAAACGAGGAACTCGACGAAGACAAGTTCTTCTCGACCGCCGTCGGCGGGACGACAGTCGTCAATCGGTACGACCTCGAGAAAGCCGTTCCGTTCGCCAAAAAGCGCCACTTTAGGGAGGTCGAACGCTACTGGGTCAACAAGCCCTACTCGTTCGTCATCATCTTCCACTCCGAGAAGGAAAACGAGAAGAAGTACTACGCGATCGAGCCGTATCTCAACGAGATCGAAGAAGATCTCCAGGAGTTCCTCGCGGGGAAGCTGCGAACGGCGATCAAGTACTCCGACGATGGGATCAAACACACTGCCGACGTCGAGGGCCGGCGGGAAGTCATCGAGGAGGAAACCCGCCGCCTGCTAAAGCGCTACGACCTCTTCGAGAAAACCGGCGGCAAGACGAAAAAAGGCATTGTCGAGTCGCTCCGGACGCTCCTCGATGACGACGACGAGCGCCCGACCCGGGAGTCGTTCCAGCTCGATGGGGTCGAGACGCGCCCGGAGCCAGCGATCCTCGCGGACGATCCGGATACGCTGAGCGAATACCAGGTCGAAAAGCTCCTGTACCTCCTGAAACGAGATTTCCTGGGGTACGAACGGATCGACCCGATCAAACACGACATCAACGTCGAGGACATCTCCTGTGACGGCTACAACTCGCCGGTGTTCGTCTACCACTCGGGGTACGAACAGATTATCTCGAACATCTTCCACGGCGATGACGAACTCGACGACTTCGTCGTGAAACTCGCCCAGCGGTCGGGGAAAGGGATCAGCAAGCGACTGCCACAGGTCGACACGACCCTCCCCGACGGTTCGCGTGCCCAGTTGACCCTCGGCAAGGAGGTTTCTGACCACGGGACGAACTACACGATCCGACAGTTCAAGGACGTCCCGTTCACGCCGATCGACCTCATCAACTGGAACACGTTCAGCCTCGACGAGATGGCCTATCTCTGGCTCGCCATCGAGAACCACAAGAGCCTGATCTTCGCTGGCGGGACGGCATCCGGGAAGACGACCAGCCTGAACGCCGTCTCGCTGTTCATCCCGAGCAACACCAAGATCGTCTCCATCGAGGACACCCGCGAGGTCGAACTCCCGCAGCGAAACTGGATTGCGTCGGTAACCCGGCCGTCGTTCTCCGACGACGACCAGGGCGACGTCGACGAGTTCGACCTCCTCGAGGCCGCACTCCGCCAGCGTCCTGACTACATCGTGATGGGTGAGATCCGTGGTGAAGAGGGTCGAACGCTGTTCCAGGTCATGTCGACGGGACACACGACGTACACGACCTTCCACGCCGACTCCGTCGACGAGGTGCTCAAGCGGTTTACGACGGATCCGATCAACGTCTCGAAAACGATGTTCACCGCGCTGGATCTGGTCTCAATTCAGACCCAGACGCGCGTCCAGGGGCAGAAGGTTCGCCGGAACAAGTCCCTCACCGAAATAAACCACTACGAGGCCGAACACGACGAGATCAACGTCCAGGACGTCTACCAGTGGCAGGCCGAAACCGACGAGTATCTCAAGATGGGCGAGTCGAACACCCTCGAGGAGATCAAGTTCGACCGTGGCTGGAGCGACGAGAAACTGCAGACCGAGCTGTTCAAACGCCAGGTCATTCTCGCGTACCTGATCAAGAACGACCTCAACACCTACGCCCAGGTCGCCGCGACGGTACAGGCGTTCATCAACGACCCGGATACGATCATGACGCTCATCGCCAACGGCCAACTCGAGCACAGCCTCGAGGATCTTCGGGAGATGGAGAGCGTGTTGATCGACGTCGACCCGGAGAAGGAGGAACTCGTTCCACGACCGGATTCGACGAACGAGACATACAACCTCGCGATGGATCTGCTCGAACGTGCCGAGGAATCGCTCTTCGAGGAGTATCGGGGCAACGTCCCGAGCGGCCTCGCGAGCGCGCTCGATGACGTCGAGCCGGCCGAACCGATCGAGGTCGATCGGGCGGACGTCGACGACTTCGACTTCGGCGGTGACGTCGACGAGGACGTTTCGGACGACGCGTGGGATCTCGGCGACGGCTCGACCGAGTTCGGCTTCGATTCGAGTGAGAGTCCGTCCTGGCTCGAGGACGACGGTGGGTTCGGAATGGACGACGGAGGCGACGAAGCCGAGGCAGCGGCGACAGCGGACGCAGCGCCAGAAGCTGCACCCGATACGGCGACACCGTCGCCCGAAGCTCCACCTGAATCCCGGTCTGCAATCGAATCTGCAGACGCTGACACACCGGTTCCGGAACTCGAGGGTGAGGCTGAAGCACAATCGAAGACGAACGCGGGAACCGGATCTGGATCTGGAACTGGAACTGGAACTGGATCCAGTGTGGAGACACCGTCGTCTTCGCCCCACCCCTCGCACTCGTCCGAGGCCTCACCGTCATCCCAGTCCGATTCCACACATGCCGACGACGGATCGGGTGCTCCGCCCACGCACTCGAGTGGCGATGCAATCGACAGCGGAGACGGAGGTGGCACCACCGAACAGACCTTCGAAGGACTGTTCTCGGACATGGGATCGACGCTCGAGCGCCTCGAAGAGGAGCCTGGCCGTGATCCAACGCTCGCGTCGGATACGGATGGTCAGCCTGACACGTCGGACTTCGATGAGATGTTCCCCGACCGTGGTCTCGATTCAATCTTCGGTTCCGAGTCGCCACCCGAACCCGAAGAGGAGACTGGTTCACCGCCGCCAGAACCTGGTGCGAACGAGCCACTCGACCTCGATGACAGCCGCTCATCGTCGAGCGATCAGTCGACGACCGCCGAGACTGACGACTCGTTGTTCGAGGAATCAGGGTCAATCTTTAGCGACGATGCCGACGAATCGTCGGACAGCGAAGACACGGACGGCGAGTCCGGTTCGATTTTCACCGACGATTCGGGAGCATCGTCTGTCGATGACGACGAGGGATCGATTTTCAGCGACGACGGGGAGGGATCGATCTTCGACGACGATGACGACAACGACACCGATGACGACTCCTCGGGCTCGATATTCACCGACGACGATGTGGAGGAGACGGATACATGAGCTTACAGCGGAGTGATGGCCCTGGCGGCGTGGCCGCCAGTTCAGACGTCCTCGGGGAGGCGTTTTACCCGCTCTACAGTCGGCTGTTCGGTGAGAACAGCCAGTTCGTCTCCGACCTCGAGTTGAAACTCGCTCAGGCACGGATGACCGACACGGTCGAGATGTATCTGTCACGGTCGCTTGGCGTCGGCTTCCTCTCGGGGTTGGTTCTCTGGTTGATGGGGTTGATGCTCGGCTACGGGCTGTTTGCGACCGGCGTCGTGCAGGTCGACACGCTCATCGGTATGCCAGTCCAGAGCCAGACCGTCCTCGAGTTCATCCAGATGACGCGCATTCCTGCGCTCATCTTCGTGACGGGGCTGTTCTTCGGGACGATCGGATTCGCCCTCGGTTTTGGCTCGCTCGTCGCTATCCCGTACTCGCGGGCATCGGCGCGCAAACGCGAGATCAACATGCTCATGACCGACTCCGTCTCGTTCATGTACGCGCTGTCGGTTGGCGGACTCAACCAGCTCGAGATCCTCGAGGCGATGGCCGAGGCCGACGACACCTACGGTGAGGTCGCAAAGGAGTTCCAGAGCATCGTCCAGGAGACGGAGTACTTCGACGTCGACTACCGGACGGCGATTCGCAATCAGGCGATCGAAACCCCAAGCGACGACCTCTCGCAATTTTTGACCGACATGCTCTCGATCGTCAACAGCGGTGGTGACATGGAGAGCTTCCTCGAGGACAAGAAAGAAAAGCACATGCGGACGGCCAAACAGGAACAGGAGCTGACCCTCGAGACGCTCGAGCTGTTCGGCGAGATGTACATGACGCTCTCGCTGTTCCCGCTGCTGTTGATCATCATCCTGGTGATCATGCAGATGGTTCCTGACGCCGACGTCGATACGAACCTGCTGTATCTGGCCGTCTACGGGTTGATCCCCCTTACTGGAGTTGGTTTCATCGTTCTCGTCTCGACGGTCAAGCACGACGAGCCCGGGGATGGCTATCTCACGTCGACGTCGGGTGACGACACACGGATTAGAAGTGCACAAGAACAGGGGCTCCTCAATCTGGGATTGATCGAACAGTACACCGGGAGCCACCGCGTCTTCGATCGGATCAAGAATCGGGAGGGAACCCACGAGACGGTCACGGTTCTCCGCAAACCACACATCTTCTTCCGAGACAACCCGCTGCTCACCCTCGCGCTAACGGTGCCGGCGGCCCTCGTGGTCGTCACGATCGCGATGGCGAACGGTTCCGCGCCGACGTCCTGGGAGGGCATGAAACAGCGTCCGGTCTGGGGGACGTTCATCTACGTCTACGCGCCGCTATACATCACGATGGTGCCACTGGCCATCTTCCGCGAGTGGAACGTTTTGTCGCGGAAGACCGTCGTGAAGACGCTCTCTGAAGACCTGCGAAAACTCGCGAGCGCCAACGACACCGGACTCACCCTGCTCGAGTCGCTGAAGTCGGTCTCGGACACCACGTCCGGAAAACTCGCCCGCGAACTCGAGTTGATGCACACCAAGGTCAACTACGGGATGAGCCTCTCGGAGGCGCTTATCGAGTTCAACAACAAGTACCACATCCCGCGACTGGCGCGGACGATCAAGCTGATCACGAAATCCCAGGAGGCGTCGAACCAGATTTCGGCGGTGCTCCGAACGGCGGCCCGATCGAGCGAGAACAACGACGACATCGAGCGCGAGCGCAAGTCCCGAACGCGGATGCAGGTCGTCATCATCATCATGACGTTCATGACGCTACTGGCGGTGATCGCCATCCTGCAGACCCAGTTCATTGGGACGATGGCCGGGCTCGAGACCGGTGGGAGCAGCGACGTTGGTGCCGACGGTGCCGGGAGCCAGTTGGCCGACGCCGACTTCAGTGAGAACGTCGACATCGACCTGCTCTCGGTGTTGTTCTTCCACGCGGTGACGTTGCAAGCCATCCTCTCGGGGTTCATCAGCGGTTACATCCGCGATGCGGATCTCCTGAGCGGGTTGAAGTACGTGATCATCCTCTCGACTATCGCCCTCGTTGCCTGGGCACTGGTGGCCTGAGATGAGTACACGGCGTCCACAGACGAACACGGTGTCGATCTCGCTGGCCGACCGCGGCCAGACGACACAGGATTTCGCCGTCGGTATCGGCGTCTTTCTGCTCGCCGTGGCGTTCGTCTTCTCGTTCGTCCCGACGCTCATCACCCCGTTCGCGACGTCGACGACCTCCGAGACGGCTCAGGCCGATCGGATCGCCGACGAGATCGTCGCCAACTACTCGGCGGAACCGAATCAGCTCAATCTTGCGGATCTCAACGATGCGGATCTGGACGAACTGGGGCTTCGAGCGGTCGACGAGAATCGGATCGATCGGGTGAACGTGACGATCGTGGATACGAGCGACGGCGGTGAGACGTACGCACATCCCGACGGCAGGGAATACAGCGACGAGTCAGCCGGGAGTGCGACACGACTGGTCACGATCACAGAGACGAACGGGTTGGCGGACGCCCTCGAGTGTGACGCCGGCTGCAAACTCATCGTGAGGGTCTGGTAACCATGTCAGGATCTCGATCGCAGGCGACGAAACCTCGCCCACGAGGTGGCCGGCCGCTCTCGTCGACCGACAGAGCCCAGGCCTTTACCCTCGAGGGGTTCGTGGCGGCGTTCATCCTCCTGATCGCGGTGTTGTTCGCGGTGCAGTCGGTGGTCATCACGCCCTCGACCGGTGGAGCGGTGGATCGGACGGCACAGGCACAGCTGCAACAGCAGACCCAGGACGCGTTGATCATCGCCCAGCAGGACAACGACCTGTCGGAGATGATTCGGCGGATCGAACTCGACGAGGACGATAACTTCGTCGAGTTCCGCAACGAGACTGGCAGTGCACAGGGCAACTACACCATGAGCGAATTCGGCAACGAGTCGACGCTCGGGGCGGTGTTGAACCAGAACCTGGATGCGGGCCAGCGGTACAACGTCGAGTTGCACTATCAGCCGACTGACCCCGACGACGAACCTCCGGAGCCGATCAAACTCGTCGATCAGGGCTCGCCCTCGAGTACGGCGGTGACGGCAAGTTACACGGTCGTGTTACACGGTAATCAGTCGATCACGACGCCGGGTGAGAACAGAACGCTTGACGAAATCGATGAGATGGGGGGATACATCCCCGACCTGAATCCAGAAGACGATGACGAGCTCTACAACGTCGTCGAAGTACGGGTGGTCGTATGGTGATCGCTCTCGGGGACTCGAGCGCCCATCCCGACGACAACCGCGACCGCGGCCAACTCGTCCTCATCGCCGCCATCACCATCGCGTTCATCCTCCTCGGCGTCGTCGTCGTCTTCAACGGCGTGCTCTACACCCAGACGCTCTCCTCGAGCGCCTCGACCCAGACGATGTCGGACGCCGATCGGACGATGCTCGAGGTGACCGATGGGGTCTGTGCCGTTTCACCGGACGGGGAATTTGATGATGATGCGATGACTGAATTGAAGGATTTATACCCAGACGTCCGATCGGGGTCAACGGCGGCGGCTGTGACGATCGAGTATACCCAAGATAACAGCACTGTGGACGTGACCGTCACGTACGCATCGACCGACCTCGAGTACACGCGAACGGAGACGGTCGACCTCGAGGACTGCCCAGAGGAGGTGGAGGCATGATCGGTCATTCCGAAACCGACCGTGCCGTCTCCATTGCTATCACCCACGTCCTCACCATCGCGATTACGACGGTGCTCATCTCCGGTCTGCTCATCTCCGCTGGTAGCCTCCTCGCCGGCGAAACCGACCGCAGCGCCCAGCGCTCCCTCGAGACCATCGGTGAACGCTTCTCGGGCGAGATCTCGAGCGTGGAGCGGTTGGCTGCTGACGGTGAGGCAGAGACGGTGAACTTGACCGTGGAACATCCGTCGATGGTTGCCTCTGAACGGTATCGGGTGACGTTATACGATTCGACGGTCTGTGAGAGTGACGACGCACCGTTGCTCACCGGCGACACCAACTGTATGCACCTTCAAACCCAGAGCGGCGGCGTTGACGTTTATGTCCCGGTCACTGCCGACGTTGAAAGCGGGAGTTCGGTTGCCGGCGGGACGATTACGATCGTATACGATGGCGACGAGGAACAAATCTATCTCAGGAGTGGTACCTGATGTTCGCTCGAGAACCCACTGAACCGGATGAACGCGCGGTCTCGGAAGTGCTCGCGTTCATCCTCGTGTTCACGATCGTCATCGGCTCGGTGACGATCGTCTCCGTGTTCGGGATGCAGTCGCTGACGAGCTATCAGGAGGGCGAGCAGCTACGCAATGCGGAGCGAGCGATGGATGCGTTGAGCGACAACTTCAACGACGTGGTTCGCTACGACGGGATCACCACTCGTTCCGGGGAACTGAATCTGCGGGATGGCTCGATTACGACGAACCACGAGGGTACGGAGTTGACGATCAACGTAGAGGCAAGCAATGGCTCTACACTCTACGAGTATACCAATACGACCGGCGGACTCGTCTACGAAGCCGGCAGCGGCACCGACACCATCGCCTACGAAGGGGGCGGCATCTTCCGCGGCGACCACACCGGGAACGTGACGCTCGAGCGACCGATGATCCGCTGTACCGAGGACACCGCCGTCATTTCTCTACTCGTTATCGAACAGGAATCGCGAACGTTCCAGAGCAGCGAGATTAGCCAGATTTCGATCAGTGAGACGAACTCGACGCGTCAGACGTTTACGAAGGCCGGCGATGACGTCGACGAGGTCATAATTGAAGTCGGCGACTCCGACTACGAAATGGGCTGGAAACGAACGCTTGAGCAGCGTGGCTTCAACGGTACCTGCGAGCCAGAGCGCGTAACCATCCACATCGTGACCGCAGAAGTCGACTATTAACGCTCTTCTTCCCAGTCACCCGTCAACATCACACGGTAGCCGGCTCGAGACCCCAGTGCCTCGATGCGGTCGACGTGTTCTTCGACTGCTCCTGCGGTGTTGAGATGGATGCCGTTCGAGAGCTGCTGGCACCTTTCCAACGTGTGTGTCTCGTCACGACCGACGAGAACGGGGTCGTCAGCTCTGGACACGTCGCCTGCTGATTCCGCTCCCGCTTCCGATTCCGCATCCGGCCAGGGCAGTCGAACGCCAGAGAGGCCTCGCTCGAAGAGAAACTCCGTAGCGTGAACCAGCGCACCAGTGGTCGTCGAGTGACCAATCGCGCCGATCGATCCCTGGTCGCTGAAGAATCTGACGACGTACTCGCCGTCTTCGTCGTGACCGTGGTCGCCGTCTTCGTCGCTGGCGCTGTCTGATGCCCTGTCGTCGGCTCGAGCAGGCGTTTCACCCGTCTCCGCAGGCCCCTCCTCATCGTCGCCAGTTTCGGTTCCTTCTGTGGCTGACCGCCGAGAGATCTCGCTATCCTCGAGCGTTCGATCCGTGTAGTGGACGGCGTTCGAGGACTCCTCACGGGCCGAATCGTCGATCTGTTGCGTCGGCTCGTCAGCTTCGGCGTCTGTCTGATCCGTCGACGGGCGAAACGGGTTGTCAGCTGGCGACGGCTGCGTGACTGTCGACGGTGGATCGCCCATTTCGTTGGCTTCGCTCGCTTCGCCCGTTCCACCCGTAAACGACGCAACGAGCGAGTCCACAAACCGATCGCTCGCCACCTCGAGCTCCCGGGCGTACGCGTCACCGGTTACGTCGGTGAGCGCCTCGACCATGGCCGTTCGGACGGTCTCCCGTTCGACCGCAAGTTTCCGGGCAACGACCGGTCTCGAGTGGCGTCGAAGGCGTTGAGAAAGCGCTCGCCTGGTGTAATGAGCTGAAAGTGGCTCGAGAGTGTTCGGTTCCCGTAGATTACAGCGGTGGGCGTCGACCGACGCAGTTCCAGCGAGTAACAGCGCCGCCTGGCCGTTGGTGTAGATGGCTCGGTCGACGCCCGTCGTCCCGAGGAGTGCCCTCAGGTCGGTTACTCGTTCGGTGGAGAGGTCGCTCGAGGCATCCTCGACGGCCACGAAGAGTGCGGGTACGTCATCGATCGTACAGACGTACTCGAGTGTCGTTCCCTGCAGGTTGACGTTGGTCTGGCAGTGCTCGTAGATATCCCACCCCAGCGTTCGGAGCAGGTGATCGACGATCGATCGCGTCTCGAGCAGCGTCGATGGTGGTGACTGCTCGAACCGCGTTCTCGTGTGCCGGCAGAATTGTTGCAATCGGTCGGTGTACATTTTTTCTCGGTCGGTACCCGTGGCTGTTGCGACGTTGAACCTCTTTCCTATTGCTCGTTTCGCCACATATGTTCTCAGTCGTGATAATCGTGGGTGAGGATTTATTGTCGATGGTGACTGTCTACGACCGTATGCTAGGCCCGGCGCGGAAAGTCATTCCAAAATTCATCAGACGAAGCTATGCACTAAAATTCGCCATAGTGCTGCTCGTCATCGGTTTGTCGGTGGGGGCGATGGGATATCTGGGAACGAACCAGATCGCTGGTGAAGTCGAATCACAGGTGCAAGCGGATTCTGCTGAGCTTGCTCAACAAGAAGCACGGAACGTTGATAAGTGGAATCAACTGAACTTACAAGAACTCGGTGCCCTCGAGTCGTCGATGCCGATGGAGGATCGACGAACGATGTTGAACGAGCGGGATGCAATCTCTGGTGCAGAAAGCATCCACTACGTCGATCTCAACGAAGGCGTTATCGCACAGAGTACCGACGGAGAGTTGAACGGCACATCGCTCGGGGCGGCTGCCGGCGAATTCGAGCTGTTGTGGGCGGCCGAATTTAGTTCCATCGAGGATAACTACCAGAGTGATGGTGATCCGCTGAGCGACGAAGACATCGTCTTCGATCAATCAGTCTCGGAACTCACTCGAGAGCCGGCGATCGTTCCGCACTACGCGGCCGACGGTGAGACGGCTGTTCTGAGCTACATTATCAGCGTCGATCGAAACAATCAGTTCGTGATTCTCTCACTCGAGATGGACTCGTACGCTGATGAGATGATCCACAACGAGGACGAAGGTCGTGTTTCCTTCATCGTTCTCGACGAGGGTGAGGAGTCCACGGTCGTAATGGATCCAAGCGGCAACGCGTTCTTCGAGGAGTACGACGAATCCGAGATCGATTTCAGTGCGGTTGAACACGAGGGGAGCGTCTTCACAATCGGCGAACCGGGTAGTGCACTCGGGGCCGCCGTCGGTGATTCCTTCGAGAACGAACCGTACATCGCCTCGGCTTCCCGGGTGACCGAAGAGAGCCCGTTCGTCGTGATGGTACACACACCGGAGTCCCAGGCCTACGGGTTCGTCCAGGACGTACAGGAGTACGGTGTCTACGCGTCCATCGGCGGTATCCTGCTGGTAATGTTGATCGGTGGCGTCGTCGGTCGAAACACGTCACGGTCGATCGATCGCCTCACGTCCAAAGCCGAGCAGATGGAAGACGGCGATCTCGACGTCGAGTTCGAGACCCAGCGGATAGACAGCATCGGTCGCCTGTACGGCGGGTTCGCCAACATGCGCGACTCGCTCAAGGCTCAGATCCAGAACGCACAGGAAGCTCGAGAAGAAGCAGAGCAGGCCCGTGCGGAGACCGAAGCGATCAACCGCCACCTCGAGGCGAAAGCCGACGAGTACCGCGGCGTCATGCAAACGTGTGCGGCCGGGGATCTGACCGCGCGGATGGACGCCGACACCGACAACGAGGCGATGGAGGACATCGCCCTGGAGTTCAACGCGATGGTCGCCGAACTCGAGGAGACCACGGCGCAGGTCAAAGCGTTCGCGACCGAAGTGGCCACCGCCTCAGAGCAGGTGACGGCCTCGAGCGAGGAGGTACGTTCTGCCTCCGAGCAGGTGACCGAGTCGGTACAGGAGATTTCGGATGGAGCCGAACGACAGAACCGCAGCCTCCAGTCGGTCAACCACGAGATGAACGGCCTGTCGACGACGATCGAACAGATCGCGGCCTCCTCGAACCAGGTGGCCGACATCGCCGAGCGAACGGCCCAGACGGGGAAACACGGACGCAAGGCGGCCCAGGACGCGATCGAGGGCATGAACGAGATCGGAGACGAGTCCAAGACCGCCGTCGAGGAGATCGAACGCCTCGAGGCGGAGATGGAACAGATCGACGAACTGATCGAGTTCATTACGGAGGTCGCCGAGCAAACGAACATGCTGGCGTTGAACGCCAACATCGAGGCTGCGCGCTCCGGTGACTCCGGTGAAGGGTTCTCGGTCGTTGCAGCGGAGGTCAAAGAGCTCGCCGAGGAGACCAAGGACGCAGCCGAGGACATCGAGTCGATTCTCGGGACGATTCAGGAACAGACCGAGCGGACGGCGACGGAGGTGCAACTGACCAGCGACCGGGTCGCCGAACACACCGATTCAGTCGAGCGAGCGGCTGACGCACTCGACGAGATCGCCGAGTACGCCACCGAGACGAACACGGGCGTGCAGGAGATTTCGGCGGCCAGCGAGGAGCAGGCCGCCTCCACCCAGGAAGTGGTGTCGATGGTCGACGAAGCCGCGACGATTTCCGAGGAGACGACGGCCGAGAGCGAGAACGTGGCGGCGGCGGCCGAAGAGCAGACGACGGCACTGACGGAGGTTTCGCGAAGCGCGAGCGACCTGGCGAACCAGGCCGCCCAGCTCTCGGAGGCGCTCGACCGGTTCGACACCGACGCCGACCTCGAGTCGACGGCGATTACGTTCGAGGACGATTTCGACGTATCGCCGGAAACTGACCAGCTCCCGCCGGTGGAGACCCCACCAGCGGAACGTGAGGCGCTGCCGCCCCAGTCGGACTCGGATGCACCGTCACTCCCAGCGGAGGATGGGGCCGATCGTGAGCAGCCCACGGAGCCAGACGCTGACGACGTGTCGATTCAGGACGCGGAGTCTGACGACGTGACGGGGGACGAGAGCGAACACGACGAGGATGACGAAGACGGGGACGACATGTTCACGTTCGGTAACGACGCCTGAGCGAAACGTCGAACGTCGGTCGGTGCGGTTTTTTTCGAGATGAGTGTCAGCGGGATACTCGGTGTGATAGGCTATGCATCCTGGTGATCTCGAGTAGCGGACTCTGTCGTGACGCCCCTCGGCAGAAATCGGTTGATCTCTCAGATGCAAACGGGATGAACTTTCACAGCAAACGTTTATTACCGAGAAATTACTCTAGGCGGTATGGTTGGTGCGTTACGTAAGATCGTTCCACGAACGATACGGCGGAGTTATGCGCTCAAATTTGCAATCGTCCTCCTCATTCTGGGAATCACGGTCGGGGTAATTGGGGTCGTCGCGACGGATGAAGTGCAGTTGGAAGTCGAGTCGATCGTTCACGACGATCACGGAACACTCGCCGTCCAACAGGCACAGAGCGTCCGAAACTGGAACGAGAACAACGAGGACGCCGTCGAGGCGATGGCGCGTTCGAGTGCCATCGACGACGGTGAGCAGGCGGTGGTACAGGCATACATCGACGACGAGATGGACGAACGCCACAGCACCGGGCGGATGTACCATCAGCTTCACTACATCGACGTCGAATCGGGGGAGATTCTGGCGAGCACGAAGAAAGACGAGAATCTGAACCCGGTTTCGGAACTCGAAGGTGAGTGGGTCGAAAGCCTCGGAGACATCGACGGGACGGTCAGCACGGATGCGTATCTGAGCGGAACGTACGGCGACAACGAGCCACGGATCGCGTACGTGACAACGGAGGGTGACGTCGCCGATGGGCACGTGCTGGTCTATACGGTTCCGCTCCAGTTTTACGAACAGCAGATGCAAAGCGGCGATTCAGGCGTCTCGATGATCGTCGACGAGGAGGGAACGATCCTCTTTGCGAGTCCGAGCGGGCCCGGGTGGGAGTCCTACGACGAGGATAGCCAACCGCTCGAGGAGGCACGTACGCTCTCGGCAGGTAGTGGGACGGGAATGGCAATCGACGGGGCGTCCGGCGTGTTGACCTCGCGAAGCGGCTACGGCATCGGTGCTGACGAGGAGTACGTCGTCGGCGCTGCGCCGGTTCCAGGTACCGACTGGGTCGCCCTCGTTCACACGCCGTCGTCGAACGCGTACGGGTTCGTCCAGGACATTCAGCAGTACGGCATCTACGCCACGCTGGGTATCGTTGCGCTGGTCGTTCTCGTCGGGGCCGCTCTCGGGTTCAACACCTCGAGATCGATCGACCGCCTGACGGGGAAAGCCGAGCAAATGGAGAACGGGGATCTTGACGTCGAACTCGAGTCACCACGCATCGACAGCATCGGGCGGCTTTACGTCGGGTTCGACAGTATGCGAACCTCGCTCAAAGAGATGATTACCGAGGCCGAAACGGCACGAGCGGAAGCCGAACAGGCGCGTGCGGAGACCGAGGCGATCAACCGCCACCTCGAGTCGAAAGCCGACGAGTACCGTGACGTGATGCAAACGTGTGCGGCCGGGGATCTGACCGCGCGGATGGACGCCGACACCGACAACGAGGCGATGGAGGACATCGCCCACGAGTTCAACGCGATGGTCGCCGAACTCGAGGAAACGACGGCGCAGGTCAAAGCGTTCGCCACCGACGTCGCGACGGCCTCAGAGCAGGTGACGGCCTCGAGCGAGGAAGTGCGCTCGGCCTCTGAGCAGGTGACCGAGTCGGTACAGGAGATCTCGGATGGAGCCGAACGACAGAGTCAGCGGCTGCAGTCGGTCAACCACGAGATGAGCGGGCTGTCGACGACGACCGAACAGATCGCGGCCTCCTCGAACCAGGTGGCCGACATCGCCGAGCGAACGGCCCAGACGGGGAAACACGGACGCAAGGCGGCCCAGGACGCGATCGAGGGCATGAACGAGATCGGAGACGAGTCCGAAACCGCCGTCGCCGACATCGAACGCCTCGAGGCGGAGATGGAACAGATCGACGAACTGATCGAGTTCATCGGCGAAGTGGCAAAGGAGACGAACATGCTGGCGCTGAACGCCAACATCGAAGCGTCGCGCTCGAGCGCCGGTGACGAGGGCTTCTCGGTCGTTGCGGGAGAGGTCAAAGAACTCGCCGAGGAGACCAAAGAGACGGCCGAGGACATCGAAACCCGTCTCGAGACGATTCAGGCGCTGACGGCGGAGACAGCCGATTCAGTGACGGGAACGAGCGAGCGCGTCGCGGCGAACCGGGATGCAATCGAGGAGGCAGTTTCAGCACTCGATGAGATCGCGGAGTACGCCGAGGAGACGAACACGGGCGTGCAGGAGATTTCGGCGGCGACCGAAGAACAGGCAGCTTCCACGGAGGAAGTGGTCTCGATGACCGCCGAGGCGACGACCATCGCCGAGGAGACGACGGCCGAGAGCGAGAACGTGGCGGCGGCGGCCGAAGAGCAGACGACGGCACTGACGGAGGTTTCGCGAAGCGCGAGCGACCTGGCGAACCAGGCCGCCCAGCTCTCGGAGGCGCTCGACCGGTTCGACACCGACGTCGCCGCGACAACGCTCTCCGATGGCGAAGCGCGTCCCGAAGCGGTCACGGTTGCCGCCGACACGGGGGGTCTGGATTCCCTCGAGTCGGATCCATCGATGGTCGATACAGCTGGCAACGTCGAGGACGGCGACGCCGATATCGATTCTGCCGAGCCTGAAGACGGCCGCTCGAACGGGTCTGATCGCGATGTTGACACTGACCCGAATCCGGCGGACGAGTTCGACACGGAAGAGGAGGACGTCTTCACGTTCGGCGAGCAGGGTGACGACGGCGACGACAGGTAGTCCCTCGAGGCAGCGTTTCCTTTGTGTCGACGTGAACCGCGCTTCTGTTCGACCCGCTGACACTCACGGATCGACGAGTACAGTCGCGTCGCTACGTGCTCACGAGTGATACGAACCGGGCTCGTGAGTGATACGGACTGCCCCTGACTCGAGTGGCGGCGGTCACTCGTTGGCTATCGATGCGAACCGGGTGAACTCGGTACGAATTCTGTAGCCACAGAAAGTCAGTGCATACCTGATCGCCAACTGTATCGGCGATCAGTGTGTCACTCGTTTCAGTTGACACGCTCGGATGAGACCGCATCCCGCTGGTATATTCGGAGCCGACCCTCTCTCACGTCGAACGCGGATTTGACGTTCGGCGGAATCGTTTCGGCTTTGCCGATCACGAGGTATCCCCCGGGGCGAAGCGACCGGGCGATGGTCTCGAGCATGGACTGTTTGTGCTCGTTGTCGATGTAAATAAACAGGTTGCGACAGATGACGAGATCGAATCCCGATTTTGAATCGTCGTTGATGAGGTCGTGGCGTTCGAACGTGACGTTCTCGGCGACGGTGCTCGTGACCTGGTACGTCTGTGCCGCAGGATCGTGGTCGACGTACGCCTCGTACTCGTCGAGAAAGGCGAGCTGGTCGCCAAGGTCGACCGTTCGAGACTCCGTATAGGTGCCACTGCGAGCCGTTTCGAGGGCGTTTTCGCTAATATCTGTCGCCAGGATGTGGACGTTCGACGCGTCGATCTCGTCGTCGTCGTGGGCGAGCATCGACAGCGAGTACGGCTCCCGGCCGTCGGCACACGCGGCGCTCCAGACGTGGACGGACTCGTTCTCGGTCGTCAGCGTACGCAAGACGTCACGGATCCCCTCCCAGACATCCGGGTTACGAAAAAAGCCAGTAACGTTGATGCTCAACGAATCGAGGAGCGCTCGTTGCTCAGCCTCCTCGCTTCGGAGCAACTCGAAGTACTCTTCGTAGCTGTCACTCCCGGTGCGGCGAATTCGGGAGGAGACTCGACGATTGAGATAGCTCGTGTTGTAGTGGCTCGTGGCGAACCCCAGCTCCGCTTCGACGTACTCGAGGAGGCTGGCGAACGTCGAGTCGATGCTCACAGCTCGGTCACTCCGTCATCGCCGTTAGCCGTTCGAACGGTCAGCGTCCCGGTACCGGGCGTGAACTCGACCGTTCGTCCGTACTTCCCGCCGACGTCTTCGGCGAGCAGCGGGACGCCGAGTTTCTCGAGTTCCTCTTTAGCGGCGTCGACGTTTCGCTGGCCGACACCGTCGCCGAAGCTCTCGAACTCGAACATATCGGATCCGCCGGCGATCTTGGCCTTCACGGAGGTGTAGCTGGCACCACGTTCGACCATGCGTCGAAGGAGGGCCCGAATCGCGGTGTCGGCGTACTTGCCGGGTTTGATGTCGCTGTTTTCGGCCGTGTCCCCGTCGGGGAGCATGACGTGAGCGAGGCCGCCGATATCCGAATCCGGATCGTACAGCGCCACGGCCAGACAGGATCCCAGTCCGTAGGATTTGAGCGTGTCGTCGCCCTCGCTCACGACGAGTTCTGAAATACCGACCTGTACCGGCTCTGGAATACCCGGTTCGCTTCCGTACGTTTTCATATGTGTTTCATATGTTTTCGACGTCTCCAAACTCTGCGGTCGTCGGCGTCTCCTCGATGCGATCGACGTCGAGGTCGTTGAGCGCTCGCTCGAGGTCGTCCTCGTCGGGGATCGCGTACACTTCACAGTCGAACTCGCGACCGTCGGCGACGACGTGCGTGTCGAAGACGAACGCGAACTCCTGGTTCTCGCCGAGCTGGATGATGACGGGATCGACGGCGGCGGCACCGATGTCGTGGATGAACTCGGGCGTCGAGTGGTCGATCGTCGTATCGAGGACGTTCGCCCAGCCGTCGAGGAACCCACTTGCCATGATGTTGCCAAGCTCCTTGATGGCGCTCTTTCCCATCTCGTCGAACGATTCGCCGTCGTCGTCGGTTTCCATCGGCACCATCGCGTCGACGATTTCGTGGGCGGACTCCTCGTCGAACAGGAACAGGAGGTAGCCACTGGGCGTGCCGTCGAACTCGAAGGCGACGCCGACGAGGCGTTCGTTCGAGACCGACTCCGGAATCGTCTCGAGGGAGACGAAGTTGAGCCGTCTGATCTCGACGCTGGTCTCGATGCCGGTCAGCGTCGTCGCCGTTCTGGCAACCTCTTCGGCTCCCTGCTCGGCCATTCGATCGAACCCATCGAGTTTGTCGTACTCGATACCGTCGCTCGTGCGCAGGCGCTCGAGAAGCCCTGCCATCGAGTCGCGGTTGGGGAACAAGTAGTGGCTGAAGCTGATCTCGTTGCCGACTGCGTTGATGTGGCTCTGGAAGAGCAAGGCGAGGTCTTGCTCGCCGGGGGCTTCCTCGATGTCGCCAAAGAACGGCTCGGCCGTCGCCCCTTCGATGAATTCGGGCGTCGAGACGTCGATGACAGTCTCGAGGACGTCGGCCCAGCCGTCGACGAAGCCGCTGTTCATCACCTGGCCAACCTCGGTGGCCGCACTCTTGCTCATTTCGTCGAACGCCTCGGCGTCGGCGTCGGCGATCAACATCTCGACGATTCGGAGTGCGCTCTGGCGGTCGAAGACGACGACAGAGTGGCCGTCGAGGCCACCGCTGAGTTCGACACGGATTCCGACTTTGTCGGTACCATCCTCGAAGTCGTAGCGGATCTCCTTCCCTCGCATGAAGTTGAGCTTCGTGACCCCGACCTGGGTGTCGACGCCGGTCATCTTCGTCAGTCGACCGGCGGCCAGGCCTGCGCCTTCCCGGGCCATTCGATAGAACGTTCCGAGGGCGTTGACGTCGAGTTTCATGGGGTGTGTACGTCGATTCCGTTGACCATCTCGACGAACTCCTCGAGCTCCGGGAAGGCGTAAATCTCGGCCTCGATCTGGTAGCTCGGTACCGAGAGGTCGGAATCGAAGAAGAGGGCGAGATCGTCGCCGCCGAGACCCGCCGTCCGAACGACGATGTCGCCCGCGGGGGCGTAGACCAGTTGCGGGGCGGCGATGTCGATCGCCCGACCGAGGACGTCGGCCCAGCCGTCGATGAAACCACTGGCCATCATGTTGCCCATCTCCTCGACGGCACTGCGGGCCATTTTCCCGGAGACGTTCGACATATCGTCGACGACGTCACGAAGCATGATCGCGGTGATCTTCTTCGCACTCGCCTCCGGAAAGAGGATGAGGATGTGTCCGTGTGGCGGATCGAGGAGTCGGACGCGAACGCCGACGCGCTTGCCGGGCTCGAGCTGACTCTTGATGTCGTCGACGTCGATGAAGTTCGTCTTCGTGACCTCCATCTGGGCGTCTTCGCCGGTCAGTTTACTCATGTTGTCGGCGACGCCGTTCGTCCCGACTTTCGCCATCTCGTTGATAAAGCTCAGCTTCCGAATGTCGACCATCATCGTCATAGGTTTGGATGCCTCCGTAGGTGTTCGTGCCCGCGTGCTGTCTGCTGCGGGCGGGGGGTTGCGCTGGGGGTGGGGTGTGACTGCATGCGTTCGTTGTAATACGTGCTGTTCGCGTTCATAGTGTATTCACGTCGAGAATGTTGACGACCTCGCCACGGCCGCGAACCGTTGCACCGCTGATGCCGGCCACGCCACTTAGGAAGCCTTCGAACGGCTTGACGACGACTTCCTGTTGGCCGTGAACCGCGTCACAGCGCAGGGCGATTGGCCGGCTCGAGTCACGAATCCGAATCACCATCCCGCCGTCCGGGTCGGTGTACCGGGGTGTCTCGAGGCGACTCGAGAGGTCGATGACCGGAACGTCCTCCGTTCCCGACGTTACCATCGGTTTGCCGTCGATGGTTTCGATGACCCTCGCGTCGTCGATGTCGCGGACGGCTTTGATCGGGATGCCGAACTCCTCGCCGCCGATTTCGAAGAACAGGACGTCGGCAATCGCGACCGTCACCGGGAGTTCCATCGTCACCGTCGTTCCTTCGTTCGGCTCGCTGTCTACCGTGACGGTTCCATCCAGATTCTCGATCGTTCGTTTGACGACGTCCATTCCGACGCCGCGGCCGCTGACGTCGGTCACTTCCGTCGCCGTCGAGAGACCGGGGTGGAACACCAGATCGTAGACGTCGTCGTCGCTCATGGCCGCCGCTTCGTCGGAACCGAGCACGTCGGCTTCGACGGCGGCCTCACGCAATTTGGCAGGATCGAGGCCACGGCCGTCGTCGCATATCTGGATCGTGACACGGTCTCGAGCCCGCTCGGCGACGAGTTCGACGGTTCCCTCGGGTGGCTTATCGGCGGCTTCTCGCTCGTCGGGCGACTCGATCCCGTGATCGACCGCGTTCCGCACGAGGTGGATCAGCGGGTCGCCGATCTGGCTGAGGATACTCCGGTCGAGTTCGACGGACTCGCCGTCGATCTCGAAGCTGGCATCCTTGTTCTGATCGCGGGCAATGTCCCGAACGGTTCGTGGCAGACGATTGGCGACGGTCTCGAGGGGAATCAGTCGCACGTCCATCACCGTCTCCTGTAGTTCGGTGGTAATGTCCTCGAGGGCGTCGAGTTCGCGCCCGACCGTCTGTGGGTCGGCACCCTGATCGATCGTATCTCGGAGCCGAACGCGGGAGGTCACCAGCCCTTCGACCAGGTTCAGGAGGGTATCGACCTGCTCAATGTCGACGCGAACCGATTGGGTCTCGTCGGTTTGCGTATCCGAGCGGTCATCGGCTGCCTCGGATGGTATCGACAGATCCGGAATCGGCAATGGTGGCACCGATTCGTAGACCCGGTCGGGATCGGTGCGCCCAGACTCGGTGCCTGTAGTCGACGCGGCACTGTCGAACCCGCCTGGTTCCTCGAGGTCGAACGTATCGTCCGTCCCGAATGCTTCCGTGGGTTCGGTCTCCGGAACGTCGTCGAATCCGTCGTCTTCGAGGGTGTCGGCGAAGCCATCGTCCTCGAGACCGCCACCGTCCTCCGCTTCGAAGTCGGAGGTTCCTGTTATGTCGTCGTCCTCGAAGCTATACTCGTCGTCTGTGAACGTTCGTGTCTCTTCGATGTCGTCGACGCCGTCGAGGCGGTCGATGCCGTCGTTGTCGTCGAACGACTCTTCGACGGGGTCGAACTCCTCGCCCGCCGCAGTACCGAAATCGTCCGTCGATTCGTCGATCGCGTCGAGTCCGAAATCCGCCTCGAAATCGTCCGCCGACTCGTCGGCCGTTCCGAGGGTCTCGAGGGTGGTGTCGTCGAGGCGGTCGGTATCTTCGATGCCGACGGGTTGGTCGGCGTCGACGACGTCGTCATCGGATTCCTCGTCGCTGATTGTCTCGGCCAGTTGGTCGTCGCTGCCGCCTTCGGCCTCGCCGACAGCATCGGCGTCGACGTCGACACCAACGTCAGCATCGATGTCGTCCTCCCCGAAATCGATCCCATCGAGTGCGGCAACGTCCGCTGGCTCGTCGGTTCCCGACGCCGACTCGAGTTCGTCGTCGACTGGCGCTTCGTCCTCGAGCTCGTCGAACGCGAACGCTTCGAAGTCTGCGTCGTCGGGGACGATCGTTTCGTCGCCCGTCCACTGGCTGTCGTCAACTGGGTCGTCACCAACCTCCGGTTCCACCTCGTCTCTCGAGGCTCCGTAACCAACCTCCGGTTCCACCTCGTCACTCGAGGCTCCGTTGTCGATGACCACGTCCTCGATCTCCTCGTCGACCTCGAGGAAGCTGTTGTCGTCGACGTCGACGTCTTCACCGAGCAGTTCGTCCATCCCGACCTCGTCGTCGCTGTCGAACTCGTCGAACTCGAGTTCGTCGAGTTCGGCCTGCAACTCGTCGAAGCCGACCATCTCGACTTCGTCCTTCAGTTCGGCGAAGACGGCTCCGGCGTCGTCGACGTCCTCTGCGTCGTCATTGTCGGCTTCGTCCGCCTCGGCTTCGGATGGAGATGTCGATCCCGTGGCCGGAGCCGCCGTATCCTGGCTCCCGGCCGATTCCGTCTCGATTGCCTCGCTCCCATCGCTCACATCCGCCGTCGCGGCTGCTGTACCGTCGTCCGGTGTCGCGCGCTCGCCGAGCAAATCGTCGAACGAGCCCGCATCGCCCATCTCGTCGAAGGCATCGAGGTCGTCGTCCTCGACCTCCTCGACCATCGCATCGAGGTCGTCGAACTCCGAGAATTCGTCGAGCAATTCGTCGACGGAGAGGTCGTCCGGATCGATGTCTTCGTCGTCCGTCGCGTCATCGTTACTGCCGTCACCGAGGTCGTCACTGGTATCGGCTACCGAGGTCGTCGCCGTAGCCGCCTCGAGTTCGTCCGTCACCTCGACGATCTCGAAGGCGGCAACCGCTTCGACCGGTTCGAGCGCGGCGGCGATCGCGTCTTCGCCGACTGCGCTTCCAAAAATGGCGTCGAAAGACGTGCCGTACTCGTCGTTAGCGATCGCCTCCTGGGAGGGATCGGTGCCGATGAAATCGAAGGCGTCTATCAGCGCTTCGACGACGAGCTGCCCGTTGTTGACGGACTCGTCGTCGACGATCGACAGTCGCACGAAAAACGCGTCGTGATCGTCGTCAGCCGGGGCCTCGAACCGTGCGAGCACCTGCTCGATCTCGGCCGCCGTGGGCGACGACAACGCGGTCGATTCCGCCGATGTATCGATGTGGGATCGAAGCGCACCGATCGTCGGCGACGGATCGCGTTCTATCGTGTTCGTCGCGCCAGCTTCCTCGAGCATCGCCTCGAGTTCGTCGACGGCATCGAAGACGGCGTCCATGACGTCTGCGGTCACCTCGACCTCGTCGCGACGGATGCCATCGAGGAGGTCTTCGATCGCGTGGGCGAGGTCGCTCGCCCGGGTGAGTCCCATCGCACCGCAGTTCCCTTTGAGGGTGTGAGCAGTACGGAATATCTCCTCCATTGCCTCGTCGTTGTCGGGGTTTCGCTCGAGGGTGAGCAGGGAGTTGTTCAGGCTCGTGATGTGTTCGTCGCTCTCTTGAGCGAAGTCTGTCCAGTAATCAGTCATCGGTCTCACCGTCCGTGGTAAATACGTCGATCAGGCGGTCGATAAGCGCCGGCGCGGGAACGACCTCGTCGACACACCCGGTGTCGATCGCCTGCTGGGGGATGCCAAACACCGGACTCGTCGCCTCGTCCTGGGCAATCGTATACCCGCCGGCGCGTTTGATCGCCCGGATGCCGGCCGCGCCGTCACGACCCATGCCGGTCAACACAACGCCACAGAGCGGATCGTTGACGCGTGCTGCGGCGGTTTCCATCGTCACGTCGATCGCCGGGCGGACACCGTGGACACGTTCGCCATCGTCGAGGCGAACGCGGAGCGAGCCGTTGACGTTGTTCGCGACCCGCAGATGTGAGCCACCTCTGGCGATAAGCACGTCGCCCGCACTCACCCGATCTCCGTCACGTGCTTCGGCGACGTCGTAGGCGCTGACCGCGTCGAGTCGATCGGCCAGCCGCCTGGTAAAATCGACCGGCATATGCTGGACGATCAGCACCTTCGCCTCGAGGTCGGCTGGAAGGTGGGCGAGAACCTGCTCGATGATCCGGGGGCCACCCGTCGACGCGCCGATGATGACGGTCGGATTCTCGAGTACCGTGTCATCGACAGGGGTCGCCGTGTCGATGGTTGGCGTTTTCGCCTGTCGTCGCGTCGAAATCGCTTGGACGCTGCCGTCGTCAGTGACGGTACTTCCACCGCCTGACGGCGTCACCCGACGGCGCTCGGTCGCGCTCACGGCTGCTGTTGCACGTGCGAGCGCCAGCGTCGAAACACTCGCCTCCGAGAGCTCTTCGACCTTCTCGACGACGGCGTCGGTGAGGTGCCCGATATTCGTTCCGCCCGATCCATCCGGTTTCTGCAACACGTCCAGCGCGCCGCGCTCGAGGGCGTCGAGGGTGGCTTCGGTACCACGCTCGGTATAGGCGCTCAGCATGAGAATAGGCGTCGGCTGTCGACACATGATGTGTTCGACTGCATCGATGCCACTCATGCCGGGCATCTCGACGTCCATCGTGATCACGTCCGGCTCGTTCGCCTCGACGAACGCGATGGCGTCTTCGCCGCTCGAGACAGTTGCGACGTCGTAGCCGGCATCTGTGAGCGCGTTACCGACGACTGTTCGGATGAACTGCGAGTCGTCGACAACGAGTACGCCCGTCATGCCGCGACGACGTCAGCCAGGGCTTTCCGTACGCTGGGCTCTTCGAACGGCTTCGTTACGTAGCCGTCCGCGCCAGCCTTTACGGCGAGTTTCATCTTCTCTCGTTGCCCGACACTCGTACACATGATGACCCGCGATTTGGGGTCGAGTTTCTTGATCGCGGCCGTCGCCTTGATGCCGTTACACTTGGGCATCACGATATCCATCATGACGATGTCGGGAGTCTGTTCCTTGTACAGTTTGACTGCTTCAGCGCCGTTCGACGCCTCTCCAACGATATGGTAATCCTGCTCGAGAATCTGGCGCAGTAGATTACGCATAAAATGAGAGTCGTCTACGATGAGCACCCCTGTCGACATTCAGTTGTACACCAGACTCCGATAGAGATACAACTACCATAAATGCTGTCTCTCGATTATCAGACGTGATAAACGACGGTTTCGTACGGCATTGCTGTGGTTTTTCGCTCGATTTCCTCCCGAGTGTGACCGGCAACTCGCTCTCGTTTGTTACGACTCGGAACCGGACGCTAACAAGAGTGTAGAGACGTCGATAACTCCGGTCGCCTCGACCAGGACGGGTTGTGGCGCCTGTTCCTGGCCGTCGTCCGGATTCGGTGTCGGCTCCTCGAGCAGGAACTCGTCGGCGACCACACCCTCCTCGTCGGTGGGTGTGGACGCGCTGGCAGTCGCTCTCGTGGTGCGGGTCGAACGCTGTCCGTGGCGCTTCCTCGAGCGCTTGTTCGGTCGATCCCGCCCCGACGTTGATTGCTGCTCGCGTTCCTGTTCGATCAGCCCCGCGACGAGGGGGTGTTCGATCGCGCCACCAGCGACTGTCGGATCGTCGACCGCGTCCGGTTCGAGCACGTCTCGAGCGGGAACCGTGTGGACGCCGAGCACCTCGTCGACGCGGATCGCTGCCGCCTGCTGATCCGTCGGTCGATCGAAGACGACGAGTCGCTGGGTCGACGACGGTGCCTCCTCGACGGGGAAGTGAACGCGCGAGTCGATGATCGCCGTAATCTCCCCGCGCAGGTCGACCAGCCCGTCGACTGCCGGCGGCGAACGTGGAACGCGTGTGACGTCGGTTTCGGCCGGTGGATCGGTTATCGTTTTCACGGCGTCGACGGGGAGCGCCAGGCGATGTTCGCCGATGGTAATGAAGAGAAATCGCTCGAGTTCCTCCTCGTCGGTCTGGGTGTCGTCCGCCGACTCTCGGTCGCTCGGGTCGTCGATACTGATCCCGAGGAGTCGGTCAGGAATCTCCGGAGGCATTCTGGTCGACTATCTCAGCCCACCCCTAAAACATTGACTCTGTTCCGGACGCCCAGCGCGGTCAAAGGAGATGGTGTACCAGTGTGCCGCCAGACGCCCACGACAGGGTCGGAGAGGCGGTACGTGACTCCACCGTTCCATTTCGGACGGTCGCTGCGTTCGAGCGTCTCTGGTTGCAGGCGGATCGCTCCCGCTCGAGCGGTGTCCGCACCCGGAAGGCGAAAGGCCCTTAAGTAGTAACCGCCTATTTCGATTCGGACTAGGTCGGGCAGTTAGGCCCTGCTCGAAACCCACACTATGGCCTTTAGTGGGGACCGAAGCCCGTGGGCGTCCGGTCAGACCTGCCGGGGCCCCGGGAGCTAACGTGGAAGCCTCGTCCGTCGGGGACAGCGGTCTACGATGATCGTCCGCAGGGACGTCCCATCGTGGTTAATCGGCGACAATCCATCAGGCGCGGAAGCGAGCAGTGGATCGCCGGACACCTGTCGCTCGACGGGTTGCGGGGTGGAGGAGGCAACCGGGATTCCCCTGGCAGGAACGCCGGGCAACCACGGGGTCCACATTCATCCTTCATACCTCATACTCCATACCTCTCGGTAAACAGAGCGACGGCGACCGGTAGCGACTCGCGTGCTCGAACCGACTCCTGCCGAATATACCTCGACCGTAACACCGTTGGCCCTCGAGCGCCGTGTCGAGCTATGATCAGTCTCGAGCTGTCCGTCCGTCAGGACGACTGTCCGCTGACGGACGCGAGTGCGTCACAGGATATCGCGTTCGTTACCCCACACTGGCACTACCGACGCGACCAGGGCCGCCTCGAGCTACGAGTACTGGTCGAGGGCGCGAGTCGACACGACCTCGAACGTGGCCTCGAAACCGTACGCGTCCACGACGCGACAACATCGTTCGATCTACTCGCGAAGGCAGACGCGACCGCGCGCGTCCGACTGACGATGGGGACGACCGCGGTCATGGGTGCCGTCGTCGCCCACGATGGCTATCTCACCGGCCCGTTTCGTAACGTCGACGGCGTCGAACGTTGGGCGCTCGGCTTCGACACCGAGGCGGGTGCCGACGGTGCGCTGGCGGCTCTCGAGCGAACCGACGATGCCTGCCAGGTACGCTCGAGACGGACGATTACGCCCGCGACTGCCCTCGAGGATGTCCGTGCCGTCGATGCCGGTACTCGACTGCTCGAGGCCCGACGAACCCTGACGGCGACCGAGCGGGAGACGATCACCCGTGCTGTCACGGCCGGCTACTACGAGGTGCCGCGGTCGGTGACGCTCGGTGACCTGGCCGAAACGCTCGAGGTGTCGGACGCGGCGGTCTCGAAGACGCTCCGACGCGCCGAATCGAAGCTGTTGTCGGCGTCGCTCGCTGATCCGGCGTCGAGACGGTGGCGAACGTGACCAGGCCTGGCCAGGCGCCATCGCGTTTCGCACGAGAACTCGGGAAACCCCTGGTACGAGACGGCGAGAACCGTTCTCGAGGTGGTTCGTGTCCTCCTCGTGGACTCGAACACTCGAGTCCCCGCGGGTCGCCCGAGCCCATCACCGAATCGCCAGGAACTCTCCCACCGAACCGCCGCTGAATCCGCTGTCAATGAGAGCCACCGAACCGACCGCTCCTGGAGTTAACATCCTAACGAGAGCACCCATGGTCGATCCCCACCGAATGAAACCGTGATCCGTCAGTTTCGTTCCCTCCGTCCGCTCGCGGTGTACGTCTTCGCCCTCGCTCCGCTCGCCGCCGCCGCGCTCTGGGGCGGCCTGTACGTCGTGAGCAAGTGGGGCTTCGACTCGGTTCCGCCGGTTACGCTCGCGTTCGCCCGCGTGGCCGTCGGCGCCGCCACACTGCTGGTCGTCGTTCGAGTCGCCTATCCCGCTCGAGCGTTCACGCGGCGGGACTGGGTCGGCTTTCTCGGTCTCGGCGCCGTCGTCGCGGCCTCCATCGTCACCCAGTTTCTCGGGACGGATCTGACGACGGCCAGTCAGGGCTCGCTGATCACCGTCTCGACGCCCGTATTCACCGTCCTCCTCGGCGTGTTCCTCCTTGGAGAACGCCTCACCCGTCGCGTGGTGGTCGGCATCGGCCTCGCTACCGTCGGCACCCTGCTCGTGCTGTCGGGTCAGTACGATCTCGGGTCGATTACCGGCGGAACGACTACCGGCATCGTCATGTTGCTCCTCGCGAGCGTCACCTGGGCGGCCTACACCGTCTTCGGCAAACCACTGATCGAACGCTACTCCGCGCTCGAGACTGCAACGTACTCGGCGGTGGCGGCGACGCCGATGCTCGCCGTGTTGGTGCCTGTCGAACTCGCCGTGACTGACGTTTCGCTCGCCCAGCTCTCGCCGTCGGTTTCGCTCGTTCTCGCAATCACGTACCTCGGCGTGTTCGGCACGGCAGCCGCCTGGTATCTCTGGTACAAGGGGCTCGAGTACGTCGACGCCAGCGTCGTCTCCGTCTTCTTCTTCGTTCAGCCGGTCGTCGGCGGCCTGCTGGGGGCGACGTTCCTCGGCGAATCGCTCGGCCCGCTGTTTCTGATCGGCGGTCTCGTGATGGCCGCCGGTGTGTTCCTGATCGCGACTACGGAACCGACGTCGAGATCGACGGCGGAAGCAGACGGCGACGATCCTGGCTCGCCGTCGGCGGTTGGGGGGTCGGATTAGCGATCTCTCGAGGCGACACCGATACGCACAACCCTTCCCGGTGGCAACTCTCGAGTGCCTTCTGAGCGAGGGTAGCCACTGTCCCTGGGTGGGAGACACATCACAAATTCGTCAAAGACGAATTTGCTCGAGGGCACACCCAGGAACAAAACAGGCCAACGGCAGTGGGCTTACAACGCCGGGATCTTTTGCTGCGCGTCGCTCACATCGTTCGCTTCGCTGGCAAAAGCTCCGCCAAAAGCCGTCGTCACCCTCTCCGAGGGTTCCTCGGCCCGCTCACTCACGCGGTTCGCTCGCGGAGAGCGACCAGCGAGATGAGACGGACACCGAAACGCACAACCCTCCCCGGTGGCAAATCTCGAGTGCCTTCTGAGCGAGGGTAGCCAAGCAGGCCAACGGCGGTGGGCTTAAGACCCGCTCTCGTAGGAGTCCGAGGGTTCAAATCCCTTCCCTCGCATATGTTACGAACGTCAGTGAGTAGCACATGCGAACTGAGGGATTTGAATCAGGGAGTGGAGCGAAGCGAAACGACCGTGGTTCAAATCCCTTCCCTCGCCCGGTATCTCGAGTCGTCTTCCTGGCCCGGAATCTCGAGTCGTTCCTCAACCCAGGGTATCGAGCGATACTATGCTACGTAGATCCGACGATCCCGCCACATCGACACCGGGAACGAACCTCTACTCGAGCGTCGGCAACGTAAACGAAAACGTCGCTCCCTCACCGGGATCGGACTCCACCCAGATCTCGCCGCCGTGGCGTTCGACGATACGCTCACACAGGGCGAGCCCGATTCCGGTACCGGCGTACTCCTCGCGAGTGTGCAGTCGCTGGAACACCTCGAAGACGGTCGCTTGATCCTCCGGGGCGATTCCGATTCCCTCGTCGTGCACCGAAAGCTGCCACGTCCGCGCCCGTCGGTCGGCCGTCACGCGAATCCGTGGCGGTTCGTCCCCGCTGTAGGTTATCGCGTTCGTGAGCAGGTTCTGAAACACCTGTCGCAACTGGTTGGCGTCGCCGGAGACGCTCGGCAGTGACGTCACCGTTATCTCGGCATTCGACTCCTCGAGCTGGATGTGGAGATCCTCCAGCACGTCGTCGACGACCGACTCGAGGTCGACCGGTTCGAACGGATCGCCTTGCGTGTCGACGCGCGAGTACGCGAGCAGTCCGTTGATCATGCTCCGCATCCGTTCGGCGCCATCGACGGCGAATCCGAGGAACTCCGCGGCGTCGTCGTCCAGTTCGTCGCCGTAGCGGTGTTCGAGCAACTGGAGGTAGCTCGACACCATCCGTAGCGGCTCCTGGAGGTCGTGAGAGGCGGCGTAGGCGAACTGTTCGAGCCGACGGTTCGACTCCTCGAGCTTTCGCTGGCGTTCGGCCTGCTCGGTGACGTCCTGGGCGATCGTCATCCCGGCGAACACCTTGCCGTCGTCGTCACTGAGCGGCACTACACGGATAATCCACTGTCGACGTGCGTACGTGCCCTCGACGGCACTGATCTCGCCCTCGAGGGCGTCACGGAACGCCGACTCGAGTCGCTCGCCGAGTTCATCGGGCCAGACGTCCCTGACGTGGCTTCCCTCGACGTCGCTCGAGGATAGCGGCAGATCACCGAACCCGCGGCCGGCGGCGAGCGTGTATCGGAGATCGTCGTCGAACATCGTCACGATGCCGTTGGGGAAGTTCTCGGCGAGCGTCCGATGGCGCTGTTCGGACTTTCTGAGTTGGCGCTCGCGCCGCTTGCGTTCGGTGATGTCGCGGTCGGAGACGATGATCGAGACGACTTCACCGTCGTCGTCGGTCACCGGTCTGAAGACGCCGTTGAGCGTGTAGCGCTCCCCGCCTGGTCGGGTGAGGTCGGTCTCGAACTCGACGTACTCGCCTGCGGCCGCTCGCGTGGTCCACTCCCTGACGTCAGCCCTGACGTCGTCCCCGCTGCCCCACCACGGCGTCTCCCAGAACGGCTCGCCGATTACGTCAGCGAGGTCGGGATCGATGTACTCCATCGCCGTCTGGTTGATGTCCATCACCGTCCCATCCGGCTCGAGCAGTCCGACGAGGATGTTCGGATCCTCGAAGATCGCCTCGAATCGGCGCTCGGTCTGTGCGTTCTCGATTGCCGTCGCGAGGATGTTGGCGACGCTCTTGACGAAGTTGGCGTCGTTGTCCGTAAACTCCTGTGTGTCGGTCGTATGGACGCCCAGAACACCCCACGGCTCCTCGACAGAGCCGATAACGACGCTGATCCCACTGACGACGTCGTGATCGGTGAGTAAATCGGGCCCACAAAACCTGTCTTCGGTGCGCAGGTCGTCGACGACGACTGGCTGCTCACTGAGCAGCGTGTACCCAGCCTGAGAGTCCCGATCGGTCGGTACCGTCGCCGTCCCGACGATTCCGTCGTCCCATCCGACGCCGTGTCGAAGGAGGAGCGATTCCGACTCGGGGAGTAACTCGAGCACCTTCGCGTACTCGGCCTCGAGCGTGTCGGCGACCGCGACCGTCGTGTCCGCCATCAGTCGATCGAGATTGTTCGTTTCGAGTGCTTCCACCCCGAGTTTGGCGACGACCTCCTGCTGGCGAACGTAGGTTGCAACGTCTTCGTCGACGTTGCTATGGGAGACGGAGGGCATTTAATTGTTAGATTGGACAGAGCTGTATAAGGGTTCTGCTGGATTCTGACACACGCTGGTGACTGCCCTCCCATTCCAGTCACCGTCACGAGTCCGTTCAGTATGGATTCAACGCCGAACCGGAATCGGAACTGGAACGTGCAGGGTATGATGTTTCCGACCACCGCCGTTCTATAGTAGCCACTGCACGTCATTGCACACCTGATCGCCAAACGTATCGGCGATCAGTGTGTAAACCGTTTCAGTTGTTACTATAGCCGCTCGAGATGGCCGGGACGCTCGGTTCGGATAGGGAGGAGAACGTGGGCACAGACGGCGAGCGAGTGGATACAGCCGAATCGACCCCGAAGGGGTCGCGAATTCGTGCGGACCGTCCCGATCCCACGGTCGAATAAATCGAAACACGACATGTCACCATAGACGGTCGCTCGAGCGCTCGTCCACGGTAGTCGTCACCTCGAGCCGTCGTCTCTCAGTGCGGCGATCGTCCTGGGATTCTGGCTTCGAATAATGACGACGTCGTAGGCATCGTCCGTCGCAACCCCGCGGCCGACGCTACTGACCGATGCCACCAGGCGTCCTGCGTTTTCGCTTCCGACGAAGACCATCGTTGCCCCGACCTCCTTGGCGAGTTTCCGAACGCGCTGGGCGATCGTCCCCGTTGGTGCGTAGCGATCGACGACCTCGTAGCGGAACTCGGCAGTCGGACACAGTGCCATCACCGACTCCCGGAGGCGGGTGACGATCGTCTCGAGGTCGAACGGTTCGTCCGAGTCGATCCAGGATCGATCTCTGGCGTAGTCGGCGTTATTTTGTGGAATCACGCTGAGTGCAATCACTGATTCCTCGAGGACGGTTCCGAACTGGCTCGCCCGGACGAGTGCGGCTTCGGCGAGCGACGAGCCATCGAATGGAACGAGAAGGGTCATGGTCGACGATTGTTCTCGGCACAAATATAACCCGGTTGCTGAATCTCATCGGACGGTATCGACTATCATATCAGATCCGGCCCGCTCGCGACAGAGACGGCAAATCAGGGGCAGTCGACCCGCTCGAGCCGTGGAATACACCTCCGTTGTTGGGTCAGTTCTCTCCCACACGACGATTCGATGGAGCTTTTCCCACCGAGGACGATCTGTCATCTGTGACAGGATTCGACCTCGAGATCCGTCCGGCAACGCCGGCCGACGCTGCGGCCGTTGCCGGCCTCTACCGACGAGCCTATCAGAGCGCAGCCGATCTCGGTTATCCCTCTCGAATGACCGGTATCGACGCTGAGGCGGTCGCTGACTGGCTCGAGCGAGACGCCATCACGCTCGTGGCGCTCGAGTCGTCGAGAGCGTCTGCGTCGGCCCCCAACGACGACGCTGATGACGACGCCTTCGTCGGCACCGTCCGTCTACTCGAGGAACGCGAGGAGCCGTACCTCGAGCGACTGGCTGTCCATCCCGATCGACAGAGCGACGGCGTCGCGACGATCCTGATCGACCGAATGGAGGCGATCGCTCTCGAGCGCGGTTACGACTGCATACAGTTGACGACGTTCGACGAACATCCGTTCCTGATCGAGTGGTACCAATCGCGTGGATACGAGCCGATTGAACACCACGAGACCGACGACCGCGAGTACGATTTCGTCACGATGGAGAAACCTCTTTCTGCGACGGTTCCGGAACCGTAGCGCTCGGATTACAGTCAGTCACCGTTCTAAAAGAAAACAGCGAGAGTTCCACGGGTCACCTGACCCGTGGGTGAATCGCGTACGCATCATCCACAATCCATAGTTTCGAGTTCTGACACGCCGTATTTCGAAGTGGAACTCACCGTTAACGACCTCGTAAAATCCGACTGAAACAAACTCGGTGAGCCGGGTGGTGTCGAGCCGACGTAAAGCGGCTGACCTCCACGGATACGGTTCCTACGGCCTGATAGAAGACCTCTATTGGGGTAGGATTCACGAGCGTGTTCGGGTGTATAATGGTTCCACGCAAGCCTTACGGCGAGCGCGGAGGGAATTAAAGTTCGGTGCCGTCACAGTTCACGATTTTCGTGGGGCGTGACCAGAGACGAACGCCACGGGTCACCCGACCCGTGGTACTTTACCGCCCGTTAGCCGTCAGCCCCGGTTCGAAACGACAGATCGAGCGACGGGGCCGAGTGCGTGAGCGACCCCATCGAAATCACGTCGACGCTGGTGGCGGCGTACTCGGCCACGTTCTCGAGGGTGATCCCGCCACTGGCTTCCGTCAGCACGTCGCCGTGGCCGGCAGCCTCGAGCGCGTCGACTGCTTCCCGAACGGTCGCCGGGGACATATTGTCGAGGAGGACGATGTCGGCCCCCGCATCGGCTGCCCGAACGGCGTCGTAGACGGATTCGACTTCGACGTCGATCTTCGTCGCGAACGAGATCCGGTTTTGGAAGTGTGTCACCGCCTCCTCGAGCCCCATCTCGGCGATGTGGTTGTCCTTGATCATCACCATGTGCGAGAGGTCGAGGCGGTGGGTGTCGCCGCCGCCAGCGACGACTGCGAGTTTCTCGAGGCCACGAAGCCCCGGCGTCGTCTTTCGAGTGGCGGCGATCCGGACGTGTTCGGATTCCTCGCGGGCCGCGGCGACGACCCGCGCGGTTCGTGTCGCGATGCCCGAGGCGTGCCCGACGAGGTTCACGGCGACCCGTTCGCCACGGAGGACGGCTCGAGCGGCCCCTTCGACCCGGAACACCGTCTCGCCAGCTTCGATCGTCGCTCCGTCGGATACCGCCTCGAGGACGTCGACGCCGAGATACTCGAACACGGCCCGGCCGGCCTCGAGTCCGGCGACGACGCCGGATTCTTTGGCAACCAGGCGGCCGGTCGTCGTGCCGGGAACGTCGTTCGTCACGTCGTGGTGGCCGATGTCTTCCTGCAGCCAGCGCTCGATCTGTCCGTCGGGTATCATGGATGTCAGGTTGGCGTCCCCGCCGATAAACGACCCGCTTTCGGTGATCGGTTCGCCGGTCATCCGGTGTTCCGTTCAGGGATTGGTCGGCCAGTTGCCGACGACCGTTGGACTGTGTCCGTTTTCCGCTCGAGAGATGTGCTCGAGCGTATTATCGACGGTTTCGGGCGAGCTAACAGAAAACGTTACGTCAGTCTCGCGTCTGTGTCTGTCATGCTCGATTCAGTTATCACACCGCTGGCCGGTCTGTTCGAGGAGGTGCCGGCCTGGCAAGCGACGCTGATCCTTGTCGGCGTGTCGGTTGCCATCGCGGTCGCCCTCGAGGTGGTCGTCCTCCGGTCGCTGTTGCGATACACCAGTCGAACGAAGACGGAGTACGACTACATCCTCGTGGGCGAACTCAGAATGCCGGTCGTGGTGACGGTGGCGCTGGCCGGCGTCTATCTGCTGACCCAGATCGAGACGGTGAACCAGAACGTGCTCCTGACGCCGGAGCAACTGGACACCTTTTTCGGACGCCCCTCGCTGTCGGTGATCCTCGTCGCCTGGGCGTTCGCCGCTAACCGTATCGTCAACCGGTTCGTCGAGGAGATCAAGGACAAAGGCTCGCGATTCGACTTCGCGCCGGTGTTATCGAACGTCTGGACGATCGTCGTCTTCGTCGGTACGATCGGTGCACTCATGTCGATCTGGGAGTACAGCATCACGCCCCTGCTCGGGGCCGCCGGCGTCGCTGGTGTCGCCGTCGGGTTCGCCGCCCGTGACACCGTCGCCAACTTCTTCGGCGGAATCGCGCTCTACTTCGACGACACGTACAAACTCGGCGATTACATCACGCTCGACTCGGGCGAGGCAGGTACCGTCGTCAAGGTCGGCATTCGCTCGACGACGCTCATGATGCGTGACGAGGTGCTGGTCACGGTGCCGAACGCGTCGCTCAACGCGTCGAAGGTCGTCAACCAGTCGGCACCCCAACGTCGAAAACGTCTCAAGGTGCCGATCGGCGTCGCCTACGGGACGGACATCGACGACTTCGAAGCCCTCGTGCTCGAGATCGCCGAGAGCGAGGCGCTGATTCTCGAGTCGCCAAAACCCAGGATGCGGTTTCGTAGCTTCGGCGACTCGGCGCTCGAGTACGAACTCCTGTGCTGGGTCGGCTCGCCCGTCCGGGCGAACAAGGCACGCCACAAACTGAACCGTGCCATCTACAAGGAACTGCTGAAGGCGGGAATCGAGATCCCGTTCCCACAGCGGGACGTTCGGGTAATTCCAGCAGATGGCGACACGGCCTCGAGTCAGGCGCCGGCGGAGACTGTATTACTCGACGATCCCGACCCGAGCGAGAGCGTCCAGGCGGGGGACTAAGACTAAGTGCTCCTGCTCGAATTGTCCCGCTGACACAATGAACGGCGTGCGGAACTGGCTGCCGGGATCGATCCTGCTCACGGGCGTGTTCTACATCGTCTTCGCCCCGAGCGACCCGTTGTGGCTGTCGCTCGTTTTCAAGGCACTTCCGATGGTGTTGATCATCGCCTACGCAGCCCTCCTGTTGCCACCCCAGCGACGACGGGTACACACGTTCGTGCTCGTTGGACTGGGGTTCTGTGTGGTCGGCGATGTCACCCTTCACTGGTTTCTGATTGGGCTGACCGCGTTCCTCATCGGCCACGTCTGCTACCTGGCAGGGTTTCTGACTCGAGTACAGGTGACGCGGGCTCGAGTTGCGTCGGTCGTCCCGCTTGCTCTCTTTGGCGTCGTCATCGGTGTCCCACTGCTGTCGGCGATACAGAGCGCTGGCGATACGGAACTCTTGCTCCCGGTTGCCCTGTACATCGTGGTGATTCTGTCGATGGCCTGGGCGGCGATCCTGACCGGGAATCGGTGGGCTATCGCCGGCAGCCTGTTGTTCGTCACCTCGGATGCGATCCTCTCGTGGAATATGTTCGTCCAGGAGCTGTCGTTTTCGGGGCCGGCGATCATGATCACCTACTACAGTGCGCAGTTTTTGATCGCTCGAAGCGTCGCCGAGTTTCGGTGATCGACGTTACTGGTCGGGAACGGCTTCACGGGTGTCGTCGACGAGGTGGTGACAACCGACGGAGTCGGTGTTCTCACTCCCCGCTCGAGCGATCAACAGCGCCGTGACGCAGGCGTTCCTGAGTTCGTAGAGGTCGCGAGCCGTCCGCGTCCGAACGTAGGCGTCGACCTCGCCTTTGAGTCGCCGGAGAACCGCCCCCGCTCGAGCGACCGTATCGGGGTCGCGTTCGAGGCCGAGGGCGTCGTCCATCGTCTGCTGCAGTCTGGTGAACTTCTCGGCGGCGAATCTGGGTGGGAGGGCTGGATCGCTGTTGCGCAGGTCGGGCGACTCGACGAGTTCTGGTTCGGCCTCGCGGCTCGCGGCGTGCTCGCCGGCACGGAGGCCCCAGACGAGTCCCTCGAGCAGGCTGGTGCTCGCCAGGCGGTTCGCGCCGTGGACGCCGGTTCGAGCGCACTCGCCGACGGCGTACAGCCGGTCGAGCGTCGTTCGACCGTGGTCGTCGACGGCGACGCCGCCACAGAGGAAGTGTTCGCAGGGGGCAACCGGGATTCGATCGCCCTCGAGGCCGCGCTCGCGACACGTCGTGGCCAGGTCGGGGAACTCGCGCTCGAACTCGAGCGGAGAGACGTCGAGGACGACCTCGCCGGTTCGCTCGCGTTCCCGGGCGACCGCGCGGGCGACGACGTCCCGCGGGGCGAGTTCGGCATCCGGGTGGTACCCGGGCATGAACCGGTCGCCGTCGGCGTTCTCGAGCAGGGCTCCCTCGCCGCGGAGGGCTTCGGAGAGGAGGAACGTGGGTTCGCTATCGTCGTCCTCAGCAACGCGGTCGCCGTCGCCGTCGCTGGCACCGCCATCGCCCGCATAGGCCGTCGGATGAAACTGCACGTACTCGAGGTCGGCTACCTCGGCCCCGGCGAGGGCGGCCATGGCGATGCCGTCGCCGGTCGATCCGGCCGGGTTGGTCGACCGACTGTAGAGGGAACCGATACCCCCCGTCGCCAGAACGGTCGTTCCGGCGTAGACCGGGTGACCCGTCGACGACTCGTCGGTCAGCACGCCGTGGACACGCCCCTCGTGGGTGAGCAACTCGAGGGCCGCGGTGTCGTCGCGAATCTCGACGTTCGCGAGGCCGTCGAGGTGGTTGAGGAAGGGCCGCAGGATGTGGGTTCCCGTCGAAGCGTCGACGTGGAGGATGCGCGAGTCGGAGTGGGCGGCCTCCCGCGTGTAGTCGAACTCGCCGTCGCTCGTCTCGTCGAAGCCGATCTCGAGGGTCTCGAGCAGCACGTCCTCGACGCCGTCGTCGGCGTGTTCGACCAGGACGTCGACGGCGGCGGGATCGGCGGTGCCGTCGCTGGCCTCGATGATGTCCGCCTTCAGCCGGTCGGGATCGCCGCGTGTCGTCGAGATGCCGCCCTGGGCCCAGTCGGTGCTGGCCCCCTCCGGACGGCTGGCTTTCGTCAGGACGAGGACGTCGGCCCCCTCGCGTGCTGCCGCGAGCGCGCTCGCACAGCCGGCGATTCCGCTCCCGACGACGAGGACGTCCGCGGTGTCGAGTGTGCTGGACTCGGTCATGGATTCAGACCTCCAGCATCCGCTCTAAGGCCACCTTCGCCAACTCTTTCTCCTCGGGGGCGACCTCGATGACGTTACGCTCCCGGCCGGCGGCCAGCTCCTCGAGCACCCAGGCCAGGTAGTTCGGATCGATCTGGCGCATGGCGTTGCAGTCCATGCAGGCGTCGCCACACAGCGGCACGACCTCGACCTCGGGGTGCCAGCGCTGGAGGTGACGAGTGAGGTGAATCTCGGTGCCGATCGCCCAGGTGTCGCCGGGGGCGGCCTCCTCGACGGTGCGACAGATCTCGGCGGTCGAGCCGGCCTTGTCGGCGGCCTCGACGACCTCGCGACGGCACTCGGGGTGGACGATGACCTTCGCATCCGGATTCTCCTCGCGAATCTGCTCGATGTGGTCGACGCGGAAGCGTTCGTGCACCTGACAGTAGCCGTCCCAGAGGACGATGTCCGCCTCGGCGACCTCCTCGGGATCCTTGCCCGCGGGATCCCAGGGATCCCACGTCGCGATTCGGTCTTCCATCCCGAGTCGGTGGGCCGTGTTCTCTCCGAGGTGTTTGTCGGGCAGGAAGAGCACCTTGTCGCCGCGCTCGAACGCCCACTCGAAGGCGCGGTGGGCGTTCGAGGAGGTACAGACGAGGCCGCCCTGACTCGCACAGAACGCCTTCAGGTCGGCGTAGGAGTTCATGTACGTGATCGGAATGATGTCGCTGTCTGGTGCGGCCGCCGTGATCTCCGCCCACGCGGCGTCGACCTGCAGTGCCTCGGCCATCCCGGCCATCGGACAGGAGGCCTCCATGCTCGGCAGGATGACGGTCTGGTCATCGTCGGTGATGATGTCCGCCGACTCGGCCATGAACGTCACGCCGCCGAAGATCACGTACTCCGCGTCGCTCTCGGCGGCTTCGACCGACAACTGGTAGGAGTCACCGACGAAATCGGCGTGTTCGACGATCTCCTGGCGCTGGTAGTTGTGCCCCAGAATCACCACGTCGTCGCCCAGTTCCTCGAGCGCCGCCTCGATTCGCCTCGTTCGCTCGTCGGCTTCGAGATCGCGATACCTCGGTGGTAATTGCTCGAGGGTATCGTATTTGAAGAGGCTGAGTTCGGTGTCCAACTCCGTTGTTTCCATTGTAACCATTCACGTCACCTGTAGTTGCTCACACATCAGATGCAGGTATTGAAAGCATTTTTCCTTCAAAGGTCGCTCTCGAAAGTCATCGTAGTCTCGATCGATGGGTGTTCGGCAGCCAGTAGCCGGTCTGTTGGCGAATCCGACCGTCACAACACCCTGAATTGGTACTTTGGGACTCGTCGTCGTAGCCGACGTATGGCACTCGAGGACACCTTCGACCAATTCACCCGACGTGACTGGGATCGAGAGGACGTCGACGGCACCGTTCGACTCGCCATCATCGGCGTCGGTGGCTTCGCGCGCAACCGGGCGATCCCCGGTATCGAGGCGGGACAGTACTGCGAGACGACGACCCTCGTGACGAGTGCACCGGAGCGCCTCGAGGACGACCTCGTCAGAAACGTCGACCACTGCATCGATTACGACGCCTACCTCGAGGGCGAGGCCGCCGAGGCCTACGACGCGGTGTACGTGGCGACGCCCAATGCCCTCCACGGAAAATACGCTATCCCGGCCGCCGAGCGGGGCAAACACGTCATCTGTGAGAAGCCGCTCGAGGTGACGGTCGATGCAGCCCGCGAGGTCGTTGACGCCTGCGAGGCTGCCGGCGTCACGCTGATGACCGCCTATCGCCTCCAGGTCGAACCGACGATCAGACGAGCACGCGACCTGGTCGAATCGGGCGCTATCGGCGAGGTCGTCCAGATCCACGGCGGCTTTTCACACCCGGTACTCGAACACGCTGGCACCAACACCTGGCGCCTGGATCCCGAACTCGCGGGCGGTGGGGCACTGGTCGACCTCGGTATCTACCCGCTGAACACCATCCGATACGTGCTCGACTGCGACCCCGTGTGCGTCTACGCCAACACGCGGACGGACGATGGGGCGTTCGACGAGGTGGACAAACACGTTGCGTTCCAGTTCGTCATGCCGACCGGCGCGACGGCCTCCTGTACCGCAAGTTTCGACGCTCACGCTGCGAGTCGCCTCCAGTTCGTCGGCACCGACGGCATGATCTCCGTCTCTTCACCCTTCGGCGGCATCGTTCCACAGGAGATGGTCGTCGAGAGCGGCGAATATTGTATGGAGTACACCGGCCCACCGGTCGACGAGGTCAGAGAGGAGTTCGATTACTTCGGGTGCTGTGTCCTCACAGGAACGACGCCCGAACCCGACGGCGACGACGCGCTCGAGGATCTCCGGGTAATCGAGGCGGCGTACGAGTCCGCGGAATCCGGAACCGAGATCCGATTCGATTGATCAGACGTTCCGCGTACCCTGCTTCTCGCTTCGTCATTTCTGTTCGTGCTCCGTAGTTTTATTCCGAACTCCCCCGTATCGAGCCGTAGGTACCACTCCAGACGAGGGTACGGGCGCGCCACGGAGGGGGTTCGTCCGTCCCGGATCGCGATACCCGTTCGCGAGTGATTCCGTACCGGTGACGTTTCCGGAACAGCGAGCAAACTCATGTCAAACCACGATTCGACGGAGACCCACGACGGACACGACGGCCACGAAGCAGGGAGACGTTCCCCCAGGCCAACCGATCGGGATTGCCCGTGCTGTCGCGTGTGTGGGTTGACTGCTGGGAAGGGTGACCATCCTCGAGAGACGGCGAAACACCACGAACACGTCTCGATGGGCGAATCCGAACCGGTCGATGGACGCGTTCACGAAGTCGACGACGAAACGGCCGAAGAACACGGACACGGGCCCACCGATGAGCACCGAGACGAACATCGTCACGAGGCACACGTCGACCACGCCGGCCACGAAACGATGTTCAAGAAACGCTTTTTCGTCTGTTTCGTTCTCGCACTCCCGGTTCTCTACTTCAGCCCGATGCTCCAGGAGTGGTTCGGGTACGCAGCGCTCGAGTTCACTGGAAGTTGGCTCGTCGGCCCGCTCTTCGGCACGATCGTCTTCGTCTATGGCGGCGTCCCGTTCCTGCGAATGGGCGCCGTCGAGGCGCAAAACCGCGAGCCGGGGATGATGCTGTTGATCTCGCTGGCGATCACCGTCGCGTTCGTCTACAGCGTGGCGGCGATCACGCTGAACATCGGCGAGCCGTTCTTCTGGGAACTCGTCACGCTGGTCGTCATCTTCCTGCTCGGTCACTGGATCGAGATGCGAAGCGTCCGCCGGGCATCTGGTGCGCTCGACGAACTGGCCGAACTGATGCCGGATACGGCCGAGCGAATTACGGACGACGGCGAGACGGAATCGGTTCGCGTCGACGACCTGGGGGAAGGCGACCTCGTGCTCGTTCGACCGGGGGCGAACATTCCGGCGGACGGTATCGTCGATGAGGGCGAGTCGAACGTCACGGAGGCGATGATCACGGGGGAGTCACGCCCGATCAAGAAAGAGCCGGGGGCCGAGGTGATCGGCGGCACGACGAACCGGGACGGGAGCCTCCGGATTCGCGTCACGGCGACCGGCGACGAAACGACGCTGTCGGGTATCATGCGGCTCGTCGAGGAGGCCCAGGAGAGTCGATCACGAACCCAGGTGCTCGCGGATCGGGCGGCGGGCTGGTTGTTCTACGCGGCGATTGTGGTGGCCGCGATTACCGCCGTGGCGTGGACGATCGCCGTCGGATTCGGATTGCCGGTCGTCGAGCGCGTGGTCACGGTACTCGTCATCGCCTGCCCACACGCGCTCGGACTCGCCGTCCCGCTGGTCGTCGCGATCAATACGTCGATGGCGGCGAACAACGGCATGCTCATCCGCGACCGAATCGCGATGGAGGAAGCACGGAACCTGGACACGATCGTCTTCGACAAGACGGGAACCCTCACGGAAGGCGAACAGGGGGTCGTCGATGTCGCCACGACGGACGACTGGGACGAAGACGATATGCTGGCACTGATGGCTGCAGCCGAGGGCGACTCCGAACACATGATCGCGGCGGCGATACGTGACGCGGCTCGTGACCGAGGGCTGTCTGTCCCCGATGTACGGGAGTTCGAGGCGCTCGAGGGCCGAGGCGTCCGGGCAACGGTCGAAATGGACACTGCCCCAAATCCCGGGGTAGACGTCGGGCGCGTACAGGACGGGGAAACGGTCTCCGTCGGCGGGCCGAACCTGCTTCGCCACCTCGAGGTCGAACCCGACGCCCACCTCGAGTGGGTCGCCGACGAGGCCGGTTCCCGCGGCCAGGGCGTCGTCTACCTGATTCGAGACGGGGAGGCGGTCGGTGCCGTAGCGCTGGCCGACGTCGTTCGCGACGAGAGTTACGACGCCATCGACGCGCTTCACGCCATGGGGATCGACGTGGCGATGTTGACCGGTGACTCCGAAGACGTCGCCCGCTCGGTCGCCGAGGATCTCGATATTGGCACCTACTTCGCTGAAGTGCTTCCGGACGACAAGGACACGAAGATCGTCGAGCTTCAGGAGCAGGGAAACCTGGTAGCGATGGTGGGCGACGGGGTGAACGACGCACCAGCGTTGACGCGTGCTGACGTTGGCATCGCCATCGGCTCGGGAACCGACGTCGCCGTGGAGTCGGCTGACGTCGTGCTCGTTGAAAACGATCCGCGCGACGTCGCTCGACTCGTTCGATTGAGTCGGAAGAGCTACCGGAAGATGCAGGAAAACCTCGTGTGGGCGGCCGGCTACAACGTGTTCGCACTGCCGCTCGCAGCGGGACTCCTCGCGCCGATCGGGATCCTGTTGTCCCCGGCGGTCGGCGCGGTGCTCATGTCGGCCAGTACGGTAATCGTCGCCGTCAACGCCCAGCTTTTGCGCCGCGCCGACCTCTCGGCGTGAAGGCGAGCACATTTTACGATCCATCGCCAACGTGCTCCCGTGAAGCGAACGCACGCCGATGGAGTTGCGCTCGTCCTGCTGAGTGTACTCTTTCTCGCCGGCGGGGTCGTGACGTGGCAGGCCTATCGCCAGTGGGTGACTCTCGAGGAGATGGGTGACCACATGGGTATGTCCGCCACAGCAGTCCACGGCACCCATCCGCTCTGGTACCTCTTTGGAACCATCGTTGTCGTCAGCGTCGTCGGTGGCGTGTACGTACTCGTTCGTGACCGCCTCATCGACGAGGGAGGGACGGTGGCCTCACCTGACGCGAATATGGGGTCGTCCCGCACGGTCGAACCGGCTGCGGACACCGCTGATACTCGTGAAGCGTCGGCGAGCGACGTCCCGGATCAGAACCGACGCGTCCTCGAGCTCCTCCCGGAGGACGAACGGCGCGTTCTCGAACCCGTTCTCGAGTCCCCTGGACTGACCCAGATCGCCCTCCGGGATCGGTCGGACTTCTCGAAGAGCAAAGTCAGCCAGACGGTGACCGACCTGGAGAAACGCGGGCTGTTGTATCGCGAACCGCAGGGGAGAACGTATCGCGTCTACCCCGCGGATGACCTCGAGCGGGCGGGCTGACCGAACCCGCTGTATTCAGCCACGGTGAACGATCTTCTCGAAACGAAACGGTTAGAACGGTCGAGAAACGTTCTCGGACGATCTCCTCGGTGTGTTCGCACCCACATTGGTAACACCCTGTCCGCGTTAGTTCCACTCGAGGTATCCAATCATGACGTCCAGAACGAACGGGTTGATCGTTGCCGTCGTCGTTATCGTCGCCCTCGTGGGTGCAGTCGGGCTGGTGAACGCACATGCAGGCCCGGCCGACGACCGTCCCGGTGACGGGTCGATCACACACGCGATCACCCACATGAGCGGCACGTTTACCGGAATGACCGAACATTCGAACGCACACCACGGCCACTCTGACCACGGCCACTCTGACCACGGCCACTCTGACCACGGCCACGACTCTGAGCACCACGAGACGTGCTCATCTCACGACCACGAACACCACGAACACGGTTCATCCCACGACCACAGCGCTCACCACGCCGGTGGAGTCGACCACTGTTGAGTGCCGTTCGAGCAACGGCTGGACGGGTGAGAAGATCGTCACCACTCGAATTTTCGCCGATTCTACCGCCTGAAGTAGCGATTGCGAACGCGCTCGAGGCGACCTGACGAGTCGTCTTCGCCTGCGGGGTCGGCGGTGTTCGATCTCGGTTCCGACGTCGACTGTGCTGACTCGTCGTCCGCAGCCGATCGTTGGCGGCGTCGTCGCAGTCGCCGCCGAATCCAGGTTCGGGGCCCGCCGATCCGTCGCACCAAGAAGTTCGGGGCGAACAGGGCGATCAGGCCGAACGCGAACAGCAGGATTCCAAACGCCAGATCGCCGGATCGAAGGAAGATGGCTCCCGCGACGAACATCGGGCCGGCCATGGAGAGCCCAACAGCTACCTGCACCATCCACAGGATCCCCGGTCGTTTCATCGGGTCGACCTTCGCGGCCGTCGGTCTTGACACCCTCGAATCGCGTCGCGTCCGGTGGGTGGATCCAGTTTGAACGTTCGCGGGTTCCGTTCCCCTCGAGGCCCTGTGCCGGTGGAACTACGTCCTGCCCCTTCCAACTCATCGGTATGGACGTCGACGAGAACCAACCCGACCGGGTGAAGGGGGGCCAAGGTGGTGGCGACGTGTCCTCGAGCCCCCACGAGACCTCGCCGGCGAGCCTCGTCAGGCGATACTACGCGGCACTCGATGACCACGACTACGACGTACTCGAGACCCTCCTCGCACCCGACTTCGTCCAGCGACGGCCGGATCGGACGTTCGAAACGCGGGCGGAATTCGTTCGGTTCATGCGCGAGGATCGTCCCAATCCCGACACGCGCCACGAACTCGAGCAACTCGTCGTGGAGGGCGACGGTAACACGGTCGTCGCGCAGGGTCGCGTGATCGAGGCGGAATCGGAACCCGTGGCGGTCGAATCCGGCTCCACCGACTCGGGCGTCCTCCTCTCGTTCGTCGATACCTTCACGGTCGAGTCCGGCCGTCTCGTTCGTCTCGAGACGCGGCTCAGATAGCGATTCAGGACGCAAACGCACTCTCGAGAACTTCCCTACCCCTCCCACTCGATCGTCCACTCCACCGTGTCCCGCTCCGCCGTGGCCGCCTCGTACTCCTCACGGAGGATAGTGAATCGGTGCTGGTCGGTCCCCTCGCCGTTCGGACGCGACGAGTGCTGGCGCAACAGCCCTTCGTGGCGGCCACCGTACCTCTCGACGTACTTCTCGATCATGCGCCGGGAAGGCTCGTTCCCGGCCGCACAGGTCGTGTAGTAGGCCTCGAGGTCGTAGCGCTCGAACGTCAGTTCGATGAACACCGACGCGCGTTCGAGGCCGTACTCCCGGCCCCAGTATGACTCGGCGAGGACGATTTCGGACACCGCCCGCCGCTCGTTCCACTCGGGGCGATAGCCGGTGATGCCGACGATTGCCCCGCCTTCGTCCTTCGATCGCATCAGGTAGCGGGCAATCTCGCGGTCGGCCCACTGCTGCTCGCACTTCTCGAGGAAGCCGGCAACCCGGTCGAGTCGGTCGAATCGGAACCACGGCATGTGCTCGGTCGCCGCCCCCTTCCAGTCGTCTCGCGTCACGAGGTCGTAGCACTCGAACGGGTCGGCTGTCTCGGGGGTCATCGGTTCGAAGACGAGTCGTTCCGTCTCGATACGCTCGGGAAAGAATCCGTGCATCATCTGTATCCACCTATCCGTTGATTTTGCGGAGTACAATGCCTGACGGTAGCGTTCAGAAATACCGGAACGCTGAAGGGTATTTACGTTCTAGTCGGGAACGAGATTCTGTATAGCGACCCTCGTTCCGGCGAGCATTGCGGCTTCGAATGGTTTCGAAACACTCCGTACTCGACGTTCAGCCGCGTTTCGCGTAAACCGCGCCCGATCCGGTTTTGTATACCGTTGGACAGAACGGTCGATAGCTTCGCTGGATGGGCGTTCCTGGCGACAGTCTATCAAAGCCTCTGTCCGACGGTATAATGCCCAATAGACACCGTTTTCGACGGTATCCAATTCGGTTTCGACACCTCGAGCGCCTGCTCACTCGTACGTCGGCAGACGCGCAGACCGCTCGGATCCCTCGAGGAACGGCAGCGGTGTCAGGGTCGCGGGCATTTCCTCGCCATCGACGCGAACCGCGAGGGTCTCGGCCTCGAGCCCGTACTCGACCAGCGCCAGCGCGATGGGCGACTCGAGCATCGGCGTGCTCGCGGCTCGCGTCACCTCGCCGACCGTGGCGTCCCCGTCGAAGATGGTTGCCCCAGCGGCAGGGACGACGTCGTCCTCGAGGGTCAGTCCGACCAGCTTTCGGCTCGGCTGGCCGCGATTCTCCACCCGTGAGACGACCTCCTGGCCGACGTAACACCCCTTCTCGAAGTCGAGCGCGAGGCGCAGGCCGAGGACGTTCGGGATCGTTCCCTCGAGTTCGGTCGTAAAGAGGGGAGAACCGGCCTCGAGGGTCAGCGTCTCCCAGGTTCGGTAGCCGAATGGGGCCGCGTTCAGCCCTTGCGTGGAGAGGATGTCATGGACGTCGGCCGCGTCGTCGGCACTGCAGATAACCTCGTAGCTCTCCTCGCCGGCCAGCCCCTCGGTTCGGATCACACTCACGCCGGCGTCGCCCATCGACCCGCGGACGAACGAGAACCGCTCGTCGGGCGACCCGGGGCCGGTCAGGACGCTCGCGATCTTCTCGGTCGCTTTCGGCCCGTGGACGCCGAAGACGGCGAATTCGTCGGTCGCGTCCCGGATCTCGACGTCCTGGATGAACACCTTCTCCGCCCAGTCGTCGGCGATGTCAGCGGCCTGATCCGGCGGGGTGAACAGCAATAGCCGCTCGCCGGCGTTGTAGACGTACAGCTCCGATTCGATCCGGCCCTGGGGATCGAGGAGGAGCGCGTAACACCCCTGTCCATCGGTCGCTGGCACACGATTCGAGACGACGTTGTCGACGTACTCGAGTCGATCGTCGCCCTCGACCACGAGCACGCCGTAGGCGACCTCGAGCAGTCCGACGCCGTTTCGGACGGCGCGGTGGGCCCGTTCCGGGCGTCCGTAGTGGTCGACGACGCGCCGCCCGTCGCGCTCGAGAAAGGTTGCACCGTGATCGTCGTGAATCGACTCGATGACGCTCGGCTTCATACGTGTCCTCTGGCGTCGAGCCCCTACGGGCGTTTCGGTGTCTCGGCGTGGAACGACACGGTGACTGCCCTCGTGCCTTCGTTCGATGTTCGATCATCGAGGGAGTGGTCTGCGTGGCTGTGATCTCCAATCTGGAACTAACTACAAATAGTGTAGTTCCATACTATAAAAAGTAAAGTAATATTTGTCGTTTCCCCCCGGTTCGTTGACTGCCATCCCTCCGAGTCGCCCAGACCCTGCGCCACTCTCCTCGGCCGCCTTGAGGCTCACGTGAGGCTGACGGAGGCGGTAGTGAAGACGAGCGAATCCCCTCCCGGGAGCCGAGCCCCGTTCACTCCCAGTACGTCGTGTCGTCCTCGATCCGATAGTACCCCTCGAGCGACCGCTCGTCCCGACTGCCCGGCGGTGCGCCGACGTAGATCCCGAACTTGTCGTCGTCGGGATAGACTGTCACGTCCGGTTCGGTCATCGTCGACACCATGAGGTACCGAAGTGGCTCCTCGCCGTCGTTGACGACTCGGTGACCGCCGCGTTCGCCCACCGGAAAGGCCGCGTAGTCGCCGGACTCGAGCGTTTCGTTCCCGTCGGGTGTCCGGAGGAGGCCGCTACCGGAGAGCACGTACAGTGCCTCCGCGTTCGCCGTGTGGTAGTGATACGGCCAGGAGCGTTTCCCGGGCGGCAGTTCGTAGAGGCTGCAGCCCAGTCCCGTCGCCCCGAGCGCGCCCGAGAGTTCCTTGCGTCGAAACGTTGCCTCCCCGTGGTCGTACGACCGCCACTCGAGTTCCGACTCGTTGACCGTTGGCATGGGTTCGTTCCAGGGTTCGGTGGCCAGGCGGTAAATCCTCGGGTCGAGCGGGGTGGTACATCCCCGGTACTGTGGTCGTACCGTCTTTCTCGTGGCGTGCATCGACCGCCGCGGCTTTTTATCCCGGCCGTTGACGGGGGTGTATGGATCGTTCGAGCGCGCTCTCGTTCGGTCGGAACGTCGTCGCCGTCTCCCGCGAGCGACAGCTGTCGGTCAAATCGGCGGGGCTCGCCTACCACGCATTCAACACGCTCGTGCCGTTCGTTATTCTCCTGCTCGTCGCGGTAACAGCAGTCGACGCCATCGAAACTGCACTCGAGACGCTCGAAGCCGACCTCGGCCTCGAGGCGACGGCAGCGCTGGCGTCACTCGAGGCGGTGACCGGCGACGGTGCCGGTGACCGCCTCCGCGCCGCCGTGATCGCCCTCGTCGTCTTCCTCTGGAGCACCGGTCGGATGTTCCAGGCGACCAACAGCGCCTTTACGGGCGTCTACGGCTCGCGAAAGCACCAGACCCTTCCCGGGAGCATCGTCAACACGAGCCTGATCACCGTCACCGTTCTCCTCGCCGTGGCACTGGTAGGAACCATCGGCGTGGCGCTGTCGGTCGTGGTCGACGGTACCTGGTGGGCGCTGCTCAGTCCGTTCGTGCTGTTCGGTTTGCTCGTCGTCGCCTTCTTCCCCACGTACTACCTGTTTCCCGAGGCCGACGTGACCGCTCGAGAGGTGCTTCCGGGTACGGTGTTCGCGGCGGTCACCTGGACGATCCTCGCGATCGGGTTTCGATTCTACGTGGTCACCGCCGACAGCGTTGCCCTGTTCGGCATCGCCGGTGCCGTCCTCCTGTTGCTCACGTGGGTCTACCTCGGCGCGCTCTGTGTCCTCGTCGGCGTCGTCGGCAACGCCGTCCTCGCCGGTCGCGTCGACGCCGACGGGGAGTGGGTGCCGATGGACGGGCTCTGGACGCGGTACGTGTGAACGCGCGTTCGTCAACGCCGCTCGAGACGCCCCCACCCGTTCGTGGGACACCTGCTCGAGACGAGTCCCCCTGGCCGCCCCTTAGCTGTCGCTTCCAAACCTGTTCTCGAACAGCAACTCGAACGCTTTTCGCTCGGCTTTCCGGAGGTGCTGGTGGAACGTCGGCGGTGCCACACCCATCGATTCGGCGACGTCTTCGCCGGTCGACGTTCGGGGCCACTCGAAAAACCCGGCGTGGTACGCGGCTTCCAGGCAGGCACGCTGCCGGTCGGTGAGGGTCGTGAGGAGCTGGCGTTGCATCCGCTGGGAGTCGTCGTGCGGTCGCGTGATCTGTTTTCGGCGGAGCATCTCCGCCTGGGGGTATTCGTCCGTGATGGCGTCGATGACGCTTCGAACCCCGACGGTCGGTGCGAGGTGAACGCTCGCCTGAATGTCCCCGTCTTCGATCACGGTTCGCTCGACGTAGCCACCGGCGGATGCGACGCTCGAAATGACGGGTGGATCGGTCATCCTGATTTGGAAACTGACCGAATCACCGGTCGCGTACGTGGTCACGTCCTTCCAGTGTGGGTGCCCCTCGACCAGGGATTTCAGGTCGTCGATCGCGTCCGGCGTCGCCGTGCCGTAGATGAGATACTCGCCGCCACCGACTGGTACCGTGTTCTCGAAGGTAATGGTTCCCACCATCTCCTCGAGTGTGTCGAAGTCACCGAACGCGTCCGGAATCTGGAACTCGAGTTCGACGATGTCGTCGCTCAGCAGTGCTTGTTTTTGATCGGCAGCGGCAATTGCGTGGCCGACGACTCTACCGAGCCGACTAACGATCTCCGCCTCGGCGGGGTCGAACGCGTTCTGCCGATCGGCGTACACGCAGAGCACGCCGTAGACGGTTCCTTCGTGAACGATCGGAACCGACGCAACCGATTTGAACCCGTACTTTGCGGCGACATCCCGCCACGGCTCGAACGACGGATCAGAGAAGACGTCCTGGACGATCTGGGTCTCTTGCTCGCGGATGGCCGTCGCGGCGGGGCCGTCACTCGTCGCATCGTCCGGATCCAGTGAAATCGTAATCTCCTCCGCGTAGCCGCCCGTCCCGGCGGTGGCACGCGGCGTGAAGGTGTCCGTGCTCGGGTCGACGGCGGCCAACCACGCGAACTCGTATGTGTCGGCCGCTGCCAGCGCGTTGCAAACGGCCTGTTCGATCTCTTCTCGCGTCGATTGTTCGATAACGGCGTCGATGATCTCCCTGCCGACCTCGTTGATGCTGTTGAGCGCTGCAAGCTGATCGCGCTGGCGCTCAAGTTCGCGTTCGCGTTCGACGCGCTCACTGATGTCGCGGACGACGCCGACGCGACCGGTTTCGCCGACCGCGATCGGCAATTGCCTGAAACGACTCTCCACGACGATGGACGTTTCATCGGCCCGGTAGAGTTTTTCCTCGAGGATGGCGACATCCTGCTCTCCCGATTCGAGTTCGGCCTGTTTTTCGTTCGCGGTCTCGACGAAGTGGTCGCCGAACGTGAGTTCCGCGTGGGCACCGAGAAGTTCCTCCCGGTCGTACCCCGTCATCGAGGCGAACGCCTCGTTGACCATCTTGAACCGGCGGTCGCCGTCGAGGACGTAGATTCCTTCGTCGACCGTTTCGACGATTCGCTCGTATTGCTCTAACTCTCGCTCGCGTCGCTTCTGCTCGGTGATCTCCCGGAAGTAGATCGAGAGCCCGCTCCCGGACGGGTATATGGCGTTCGAGAACCACCTGTCGATGGGGTCGTAGTAGTCCTCGAAGACGACCGGCTGCTGGGTGTCTCGCGCCTCGTATAGTGCACTCTCGAACGAATCGGTGAGGACGACTTCGTCGCGAATGTCGTCGCCGATGGCGGACTCGTCTACCCCCAGGAAGCTCGCCGCGTGGTCGTTCAGGTAGCGGAAACGGAGCCGTTCGTCGAGCGCGTAGAATCCGTCCGAGATCCGCTCGAACACCTCGTCGAGTTCGGCCTGGAGCTCGTCGCGCTGTCGCTCGAGACGCGTCGATTGCACTTTTAACTGTGTAATGTCTGCAGCAGAGACGACGATGTATTGGACGCTTCCATCGTCGTCAGAAACCGGAGTTGCATTGATCGATAGCCATCTGGATTGCTCGTTTGTGACGTCAATACGAATTTCCGTATTCGTGACGGCATCTCCGGTTGCGAGTGCCCGGCTGGCAGGTCGCTCCTCGACTGGAAGCACGTCGCCGTTCGAATCGTACATGTCAAGTTGACCGGCCGTGTACGACGCCAGAGCGTCAGTGGAGAGCCCCAGTATCTCCGCCATTCGCTCGTTCGAACGTTCGGTCGAGCCGTCCGGATTCACGACGGTGATCCCGACTGGACTCGTGTCAAGGATCTGCGTGAGTAAGTCGCGCTCGTCTTGACGGCACTGTTCGCGTTCGCGGCGGTCAGTCATGTCGCGGGTGACTTTCGCGTACCCCTCCAACGCGCCGTCGTCGTCCCTGATAGACGTAATCGTGACGTTCGCCCAAAACTGTGACCCATCGTCTCGAACGCGCCACCCTTCCTCCTGTATTGTGCCGTGTTCGGCGGCCGCATGCAGGTTCGCGTCGGGAACGCCGGCGTCGCGGTTTGCCTCGGTGTAGAACGTGGCGACGTGTTTCCCGACGATGTCGTCTTTCGCATAGCCTTTGATCGCTTCGGCACCCGAATTCCAGGTCTGGACGTGACCATCGGCGTCGAGCAGAAAGATTGCGTACTCCTCGACCGCATCGACCAGGGCTTCGAACTGGACGTGGTCGTCTCGCGGTGTCGCCACTCGTGTTTCCCCATCAGTGACGTCGGTGCTGGGAGACGTCGGACGCCCCGTCGACTCGTGACCCTGTTCGACGCGAAGGGTCGACGACGGTCGCCACCAGACCCGAGCGTTCGCTCCGACTTTTTTCGTTTGGAGGTGATCGCGTTCGACGAGTCGCTCCAGTCGGGCGTAGGTGCCTCGCCTCCCGAGCTCGAGCGATGCTGCGACGTCCGAGGTCGTCAGCGGTTCGCCACCAACCTCGAACGTCGTGAGCGTTTCCTGGAGACGGGCAGTCAGCGGTTCAGATCCCATTGACCGGTATGCAGGGCTTCGAACGTATCAAGGTTCCGTCGACGGAACTGATGCTGATAGATGGGTGTGGGGCGGCCGGAGAATCCGTGCTGTCACGCACGATTTCTTCGTCTGTATTCGCGCGTTCGAAACAACACTGAGATATCAATCGACCTGACCTAATCAATTCTAGTGTCGCCTTATGCATACTGAGGTGTTTCTCGTATACGTATCAACGCTGAACGGCTATCTCCCTCCCCCTACCATGTCGCATACACCAGATAACGTGGCCGAAAAACCGTCGAACGAGCCCGAACTGAGCACCAGCGACCGGCACGCGCTCCTCACGTCGGATCGACGGCGGCTAATACTCGACGTCCTCTCGGGTACAACCACCCCAATCGAACTCGAGGAACTCGCTGCTGGAATCGCCGCTCGAGAAGACGGGATCGATGCCACGAAGGCGGCGATACGGAACGTACAAATCGACCTCCATCACAACCATCTCCCCTGTCTCGCTGCGGCGGGACTCATCGTGTACGACGCCGACGAAACCCTCGTCGATCCGTCACCCCTCGTTGACGTCCGCTTTACCGTCCAGTTCGACGTTGGGCCAAAGGGATCGTAACTGAGCGCTCTCCGCCTGAGTGCAGACGGTAGGGACGGAAACGGTCGATTTTTGGGCCGGCTCTTCAGTTCGACACAGCGTCGCGCCTCGCCCTGGTGGAGCCAAAACGAAACCACCTAACCTTCGCCACCAGTGGGTTGAGCCATGAATGACATCCCCGAGGTCGTCGTCCTCCGTCTCGGTCACCGTCCAGGTCGAGACGAACGGATGACGACCCACGTCGGACTGACGGCGCGGGCGCTGGGCGCAAACCGGGTGCTCTTCCCCGAGAACGCCGGCCAGTCGCTCGAGACCGTCGCCGATATCACCGATCGGTTCGGTGGCCCGTTCGACGTCGAACTCACGGACTCCCCCCGCGGCGTCGTCCGGGGCTGGGAGGGCGTAGTCGTCCACCTGACGATGTACGGTGAGCGCGTTCAGGACGTGGAGTGCGAGATCCGGGCCGCCCATCTCGAGGACGAGGAACCGCTTCTGATCGTCGTCGGCGCGGAGAAGGTTCCGTTCGACGTCTACGAGGAAGCCGACTGGAACGTCGGCGTCACCAACCAGCCCCACTCCGAGGTCGCGGGACTGGCGGTCTTTCTGGATCGGCTGTTCGAGGGCCGTGAACTCGAGCGCGAGTGGGTGGACGCCGACCGGCAGGTGGTTCCGATGGAAACCGGGAAGCGGGTAGTGTCGGTGGACGAGGAGTGACCGGGCGTCGGACTGTTCGAGTCGTCACGATCCCATCTCCGCCGCCGAGTCATCCGTTGCCCTTCGAGTCACGCGTCGTTCCCCGAGTCATCCGTTGCCCTTCGAGTCACGCGTCGTTCCCCGAGTCATCCGTTGCCCTTCGAGTCACGCATCGTCCCCCGAGTCGCCCACCTTGGTTCCGGCTCCACGAGGGACAGTGCCCACCCCGAGTAACAAGACTTAATGGCTGTATGCGATTATAACAGGCTAATGGCTTTTGAGGACCTGCTCGAGGATCCGGTCATCCAGAAGTACCTTCACGAGCTCGTCGGTCCAAAGGGGATGCCCGTCGCGGCGGCACCGCCGGACGGGGAAGTTACCGACGAGGAACTCGCGGAGACGCTGGATCTCGAGCTCAACGACGTGCGGCGGGCGCTGTTCATCCTGTACGAGAACGACCTCGCCACCTATCGTCGCCTCCGCGACGAGGATTCGGGCTGGCTCACCTACCTCTGGACGTTCGAGTACGACAACATCCCGGAGAACCTCGAGGAGGAACTGTACCGGCTCCACGACGCGCTCGAGGATCGCCGGCAGTACGAACAGAACCACGAGTTCTACCTCTGTGAGATCTGTTCGATCCGTTTCGAGTTCGGCGAAGCGATGGACTTTGGCTTCGAGTGTCCCGAGTGTGGCTCGCCGGTCGAGTCGATGGACAACAGCCGGCTCGTCCACGCGATGGACGACCGTCTCGACGCCCTCGAGGACGAACTGAACATCGACGTGGAAGGCTAATGGTCGTTCTGGCAACAAAACTCTACGTCGAGGGGGAGGCCCGCGAGCGATCGCTCGACTCCCTGCGTTCGCTCGTGAACAACGACATCGGCGACCTCGAGGTCGAGTTCGACCTGGGGATCCGCCACGACGACTTCCCCTCCGTGACCATCGAGGGCGAGGACGCCGTCGTCGCCCGCAACGTCCTCCGGGAGGAGTGGGGCGAAATCGTCCCCGACCTCGAGGCCGGGGAGACGTACGTCGGGACGCTCGAGCGCTGGGACGAGGACGGGTTCGTCCTCGATGCGGGTACGGCGGTGCGGATTCCGGCCGATCAGCTGGGACTCGGACCCGGCACCCCCGCGCAGATTCGTGAACGGTTCGGATTAGTCCAGCACCTGCCGATGGAGTTCGTCTACGGCGGCGCTGGCGATGCGAGCGGCACTAACAGCGCTGACGGTGCTGGCGATGGCACCGATCCGGAGGAAGACACGACCCCCTCCCGCCTCAGCGACGCCGAACGCGACCGCCTCTTCGAGTGGACTCGAGGCGACGGCCGTCTAAACGTCAACAGCGCGACTCGCGCGGAGGTTCGGGCAACGCTCAACCGCGCCGGTCACGCCCAGGATTACGTCACGATCGAACGCCTCGGCCTCCTCGAGCAGAGCGTGATCTGCACCGACGACACGGATCCGCCGGGACTGCTCTCGAGCATCGGTTCGTATCTGCCCGCGGAGTTACGCTGTGTCGTCCCCTGATCTCGACCCCTGACCAGCACCAATGGACGTGAACGTCAATCGCCGCCTCCTCCTCGCAACCGTCGTCGTCGCCCTGTTGATGGTGACCGCCGGCTGTTCGATGATCTTCGGGGGCATCTCCGACGAGACCCTCGACGAGGAACAGGACTACGACGATCTCCGAGATCGGGAGGCGAACGTCACCATCGATGTCGGTAGCGGCGGCTTCATCAGAAGCGGCGAGTTCCGCGCCGTCTACGACCTGAACGACACTGAGGAACTCTCGTTGTATCGGTCGACGTTCTATCGGGACGATGCGCTCGACATCCGGGCCGTCCGCTACTGGTACCCCAACGGCACGGAGCTCACCGGTTCGGAAATTCACGTCGATCAGGGTCGCTCGAGTACCGAGGTTCGTGTCCCCGACGGCAACGGGACGCTGGCGTTTACCGGCGATGCGAGCCAGCGATCGTTCTACGTGCCCGCGTTCGTCGACGACTCCTACGAAGTGATCCTCCCAGAGGGATATCGAAGTACGAACTTCTTCTTCGGACAGGTAAGTCCCGGCGGGTACGAACGCGAACTGCAAGACGACCAGGAACACCTCACCTGGGAGCACGCCGATAGCTCGATCTCGATCCAGTTCTACGCAAGCAGAGACGTCCCGATTTTCATCGGGGTGCTCGTCCTGGTCACCACGGTTGGCGGTGCCCTCATCGGCTACTACTACCGACAAGTCAAGCAACTCGAGAAACAGCGCAAGGAGATGGGGATCGACGTCGAGATCGATGACGACGACCGGAAGCGACCGCCGCCGGGCCGGTAACTGCGGGCAACCGACCGGAGACGACCGACGCTTTCAGACCGATTCTTCGAAGCCAGCCTGCCGTTCCTGCTCGAGTCGCTGACAGCCGACGACGAGCGAGTCGGGTACGTCGGATGCCGCGTCGTGAATCGCCTTCATAACGACCGCGACCTCCTCGAATCGCGGGCCGCGTGTAGCGACGAACGGGTTGCTTTCCCACTCGATGAACCCGTGATCGGCTAACATCGGCAGGTGGCGGTGGTGGAGTTCGTGGCGAATCGTTTCGGGGTCGGCCGGGACGTTGGGATTGATCGCACTCTCCGGTAACGGTACGCGCTGACCTGCGGGCGCATCGAGGAGCGAGACGACGATCTGGCGGCGTGGCTCGGTTGCCATGGCACTGAAAACACTATCCCATCCTTCGATGACTTGATGCCCATTTTCGATTCGTGTATCCAGTTCCATCATACCGCGTAGTTGGCCTTCCCGGTTATAAACAGTTACCCTAACGACACGATCGCTGACGAATTTGAGCGCGAAAGTCAAGTGCGTTTTCACGACGTTCGAGCCTATTCAGCCGTATCGGAAACCGAGAAACGAGGCCGTCAGGACAGCGAGAGGCCGCGAATCTCGACCGAGGAGCCCTCTTCGACGCGACCGATGATCGCTCCGTCGGTCTCCTCGAGGAGAGCCTCGGCGTCGGCTTCCTCGAGGGCGACGACGAACCCGGTGCCCATGTTGAACGTCCGGTGCATCTCCTCGTCGGTGACGTTGCCTTCCTCGGCGACGAACTCGAAGATCGGCTGGATCGGGTGGGGGTTGTCGATCACGTACTGCCGTTCGCCCATTCGGAGCAGGTTCGTCCACCCGCCGCCGGTGATGTGGGCGGCGGCGCGAACGTCGTGTCGGCGCATCGGCTCGAGCAGGTCGGTGTACAGTCGGGTCGGGCGAAGCAGTTCCTGGCCGATCGTGACCTCCGGGTTCAGCGGGAAGGTGTCGTCGTAGTCGTGGTTCCGGGTGACGGCTTCCCGGGCGAGGGTGAGGCCGTTGGAGTGAATGCCGTTGGACGGGAAGCCGACCAGCACGTCGCCGACGGCGGCGTCCTCCTCGAGAATCTCGTCTTTGAGCGCCAGGCCGGCGCAGGTGCCCGCGAGGTCGAAGCCGGTGATGACCTCGGGCATGACCGCGGTCTCCCCGCCCAGCAGGGTGAGGTTCGCTTCCTCGAGGGCAACGGCCAGCCCTTCGCCGATTTCGGCGGTCAGGTCGTCGTCTGGCTCGTCGATCGCCAGATAGTCGACGAAGGCGACCGGTTCGACCCCGGCGGCGACGAGGTCGTTGACGTTCATCGCGATGCAGTCGATGCCGATGGTCGAGAAGTCCTGGACGGCCTCGGCGACGAGCAGTTTGGTGCCGACGCCGTCGGTCGCCAGCGCGAGGTAGCGGTCGCCGATGTCGAGCAAGCCGGCGTACTCCGTTCTCTGACCGCTGCCGAAGGCCTCGAGCAGCGCCGCCGTGGCGTCCTCACTGGCGTCGATGTCGACGCCTGTGTCGGCGTAGGTAAGTTCCTGACCGTCCACGTCGTCGCCGTCATCCGCCCCGTCGGCTTCGTGTTCGTCGCCTCCCGTCGGTGGCGCGTCGCCCTCGTTGCTCATGCTCGAGAGAGCACGGGGCTGAGAGAAAAGAACACCGGTCTTCGATTTCGGTTTCGGTTCCGGTTTCGGTTTCGGTTCCGGTTTCGATTCCGCTTTGCCCTCGATCTCACCCCTAGAACGGCTCCGAGAGGTACGCCTTCGGCACCGCGTTTCTGACCGTCACCAGCGGGTCGACAACCTGGCTGATCTCGAGACCGCCGACCAGGCTCGAAAACATGTACGCCTCGGTGTCGTCGAAGCCGTGTTCGGCCGACAGCAGCGCGATGGCGTCCTGATTGGCGAGTTCGCACGCCTCCTCGAGCGTCTCGGCGCTCGCGAGGGGCTTCCAGGCGTCGTCGGTCTCGACGAGGGGACGCTCGAGATCCACGGCAGGATCGCTGATGACCTCGAGGGTGACGTCGATCTCGGTGGCGATTTCGGAACCGGTGCCACACATCTCGCCGTCGGCCATCGCGGCCTTGCAGTCGCCCATCGCGAGCATGGCTCCCTCCTGGAAGACGGGGAAGTAGACGGTGTTCCCCGTCGTTATGTCGGTCGTATCGAGGTTGCCGCCGTGGTCGTGGGGGATCAGGGTGCTGTATCCCTCCTCGTCATCGCGGGTCGCCACGCCGATCGTCCCGATCACCGGATCGACCGGCACCTCGAGGTCGTCGAACGTCAGGATGTCGTCGTCGATCGGCGTCATCTTCGACCGCGGCGACTCGACGTTCTCGTGACCATCGAGGAGTCCGAACCCGTCGATCGTGACAACCCGGCCGGCGGGTTCGGTGATCCGGATATCGTCGATATGGACGGCGAGGAAGTCACCCGGGGTCGCTCCAGCCACGGCGATCGGTCCCGTCGCCGCGTTGACCTCCTCGGGGACTGACTCGAGCACCTCGTCGTCGTTCATGACGGCACCCTCGAGACTGTCCGCGGTCTCGACGGTCACTGACTCGCCGGACTCGACGGTGAGCGCGGCCTCGAGATCGGGGGTAAACTCGTAGATTTTGCTGTCCTCGTAGCCGATGGTGTGGTCGGTTCCGGACATGACTTGAACGATGGGTCGCGTTCGGTATCAAACCGCATGGTTCCAGTACGCGATCGCCGGTGGCCACGTGGGCATCCGAGCCTCACTCGTCCTCGAACGACGCGACCAGCTCGCCGTCGACCAGCGGATCCGGCGCGTTCGCCTCGTACGCATCCGGCTCGAGGGTTCCCGCGTCGTCGTACTCGGCTCTCGCGACCCCGCTCTCGTCGATGGCGTAAACGACCCCGCTGAAGCCGATATCCGCCTCCCAGACGCCACCGTCGTCCGCACCGGCCGTCGCGCCGGCAGCGCGCAGGAAGAAGACGACCAGCACGTCCTCGTACCAGTCGAAGTCTTCCCGCTCACTAACGCTGTGGGCGATCCTGAGAATGTATCCCGATCCGGTGCGCCCACAGAGCACGTCCTGGGTGACGTACGCCTCGTCGAACGCCTCGAGGTACTCGAGCAGGTCGGCCTCGTCGGTCGACTCCGGCGAGTCGGGGTACGGGATCGTTTCCGCCGTTTCGTACTCGTGCGTGTCGTCCGCGTAGTCGATTTCGATGCGTTCTGACTCGCGCTCACACTCGGGTCGCGTCACCTCGCCGTCGAATGACTCGCGAACGCGACTGCCTAGTTCGCCACCGAACTCGGTCGACGACGCGTCGTCGGTCGTGTTCCCGCCACCGTTCCGATCATCAGTCGCATTTCCATCGGTATCTCCCCCGCCGTCTTCGCTCGAGCGGTTCATTCCGTCGTCCAGACAGCCCGCACTCGCCGCGGCACCGAGGGCTACCAGGAGCGCTCGTCGATCCATACCTGTCCGTACAGGAACAAATGACAAAAGACCGCCGCAGACTGAAAGAACGGTTTCAGCTTCCGAGATTGCCCGTCACGCTCCACCCAGAACTGCAGCCCGAACGCCACGCTCAGAACTGCAGCCCGAACGTCAACACGAACACCGCGAGCAATCCGCCACAGGTTGCGAACGTGATCGCGAACACCGGTTTGCTCCAGGTGAGCACCGACTTCCCGTCGAGGGGGCCGAACGGGATCATGTTGAACGCGGCTAGGAACAGATTGATCAGGACGCCCATGTAGCCGATCCGCTCGAGGAGGCCGCTCCCGAGTGGCTCCCCCAGGAACATGATCGGGAGGAAGAGCCCGGCGAGGGCGATGTTCGTGACCGGGCCGGCGACGGCGATCAGTCCGTTCTCGCGGTCGGTAATGCGGCCGCGGTGGTAGACCGCACCCGGTGCGGCGAAGAGAAACCCGATCAGGGCGCTCATGACCGCCAGAAACAGCATCTGATAGTCCGCCCGAAACGCCGCGACCTGTCCGAAGTGAATTGCGACGACCTTGTGGGCGAGTTCGTGCAACAGGAAGGCCACGCCAACGGTGACGAAGCTGAGCCCGACCATCGTTGCGAAGCCACTGGGCGTGGCCAGTCCGATGTGGATCGGCGCGAGCAACAGCGCGAACGCGACGCTCAGCGTGACCCACGCGACGGCGAGGTCGAACAGCTCCTTGTCGCTGAACGATAACGGCGACTGCTGTGAGTAGCTCACGTGAGCACCTCGCGGATGAGCTCGAGGCTGTTTCGAGCACCCTCCATCAGTTCGGCCATGAGCGCGTCGACGCCGCCGAGTTCGCCGCCGGCGAGCCACGGCAGGACGACGACCGGGAAGAGGAACGTCGCGATCATGCTCCCGACGTTGGTCAGGGCGACGATCATGATCAGCCGGAACAGCGGGACGTCGAACATCTGCTCGATCGCGTCGCTAATTGGTTGGCTCGTGTCGCCGGCGATCTCGTTCAACGTCTGGATGTCGGTGACGTTCACTGGTCGATATCTGAGCTCCATGTAGCCGGCGAACCAGCCTGGTGCGAGCAGGGGGTTGATGCTGGTCAGCCAGGCGACGGCACCGCCCACGCCGGCGCTCGTCCACCGGGCCCCGGCCAGGCGGGCAAGGGTAAACGCGAAGATGCCGTTGAAGAGAAACCACGCCAGGAAGATCTGGAGCAGGAACGCGTCACGAACGCCGGCCATCAACAGGAGGAAGAAGAAGCCGACGAACGCGATCATCACGAGATAGCCAAAGAGCTTGGCGATCGAGAACCGACGGCCGGAGTCCGTCCCGGTGAGCGTGTCCATCGGGGGCAGCGTCTCGGGATTGGCGAGGAAGCGATCGATGCCGGCTTTGTGACCTGCGCCAACGACGGCGACGACGTTGTACCCCTGCGAGCGAAGTGCGTGGAGTTTGTGGGCGATAAACGCGTCCCGTTCGTCGATCAGGGCGTTCGCTCCACGGGGGCTGAACCGCCGAAACTCCTCCATCATCGCGGCGACCACGTCGCCGTCGGTCATCTCTTCGATGTCGATCTCCTGAACGTCGTCGACCTCTGCGGTCATCGAATTGAGTACCAGGCCGACCGTCGCGCCGACGACGACGCCCACGCCCAGCCCGGCGAGACCACCGACCGTTCCCCGGAGGGTCAGGGTACCGGCACTCTCGAGTGTTCCGGCGCTGAAGGGACCGACGAACGTCTCGGTGGCGACGAGCGCACCCATTGCGAGCACTCCCAGGATTGCGCCGGTGATTACCCGGAGGGACGATCCGCTGAGAATACCGCCGGTGTACTCCCCGGCGTGCTCGAAGGATGGTAAAAACAGCAGCCCGACGAAGAGCCCCCCGATGACGCCGATGCCCATGGCACCGACGTACTGGAGGGTTAGGAGGTCAGTGACGCCCAGTGCGACGGTATTTTCGAGCCCGAACCACGGGCTCATCACAGCGCCGAAGAGGACGCCAGCGAGGAGACCGATCACGGCCCCGAACGCGAGGGAGATGGTTCGTGGATCGGTAATGCCGATGGCCAGGCCGCCGACCATCTTGAGCTTCTCCGTCATCGTCAGGCGAGCCCAGAACCGCTGGATGGTGACCTGGATGTCGCGGTCGACGAGGGCGACACCGTGGCCGTTCTGTTCGGCAGCTTCGATGGCTGCTTTCATGTCCGCACCAGGTTCGACGTCGAACTGTTCGCCCAGCCGTGACTGGACGTACGAGAGCATCCAGTAGGCTAAAAACTGAAAGACGGTATTGCCGCTGAGGAGATCCTTGGCTTCGATGTCGTCCGGCGTTCCGCCTTGCATCTGGCGGTAGCGGCCTTCGTCGAGTTCGACGGCGACCACGTCGGGTTCTTCCTGCTCGACGGTGTCGTGTACGTCCTCGACGCTGGCCTGGGAGACGTGGGCCGTCCCGAGGACGAACACGGAGCCGCGATCCCGTTCCGGGGATTCCGCCCGATCGGAAACGGTCGCGTCACCTGCATCACTCATTGTCGGGTAGAATCGCCCACGACTTTTACCAGTATCGAAGCGTGTCACTTTTTTGCGTGCCCGTCACTGGCAGCCGTGTGCGAACCTGCCGAAGCGAGAACGACTGCGAAGACTGATTGTGCCGCTTGCGAAACGATCTGTCATGACCGACCTGCTCGAGACGCTGATCGAAAACCGAGAGATGGTGCAGCCAACCCACGCGAACAACCTCGAGACGGCCCACGGTGGCAACGTCATGCTCTGGATGGACGAGATCGGAGCGATGTCGGCGATGCGCTTTTCGGGGGAGACCTGTGTGACGGCTCGAGTCGACCGGATGAACTTCGAGCGGCCGATTCAGGTGGGCGACGTGGCGTTCATCTCGGCGTACGTCTACGATGCGGGTCGAACGAGCGCGAAAGTGCGCCTTCGCACCTACCGCGAGGATCTGCGCACGGGCGAACGGGAGAAGACGACGGAGTCCGTGTTCACGTTCGTCGCGATCGACGAGGATCGCAAGCCGACACCGGTGCCGGAGCTGACGGTGAGCACGGATCGCGGCGAGCAGTTACGACGGGAGGCGCTCGCGTACGACTCCGACGACCGCTGACTCTCGAGGCCTGGCAACTGACCTCGATTTCCCCAACCACCTCGATCCCTGGCAACTGACCCCGGTTTTGCCCAACGACCTCGAGCCCTGACCGATGAACGATGCACTCGACGACGACCGTTGCCTCTCGCTCGAGCGCAGATCACGCAAACCGAATCGTCTCCGTCTCCGGGTCGATCGTCACCTGCCCGCCGATCGGTATCGGTACCGTCGGATACGCGTGGCCGAACTCGAGTCCCTGGACGACCGGGGCCCCGGGATTGTACACCTCGAACGCGTCGCTGATCGCCTCCCGCTGGCGACGCCGATACTGCTCGCGCCACTCGCTTGGCCGATCCTCGCGGTGTGAGCGTGCCGGTGGCCGGCCGACCAGCACGCCGGAAAACCGCTCGAGGAGGCCGCGTTCACCGAGCGCCCGGAGGACGCCGGCGACCCACTCCGGATCCGGAATCTCCTCCGAAGTCTCGAGCGCGAGCACCGTTCCATCGAGCGCCGCCGGCTCCGGGAGGTACCGATCGGCCAGGAACTGCTGGTCGATGATCTCGAGACAGCCGCCCCAGACACGCCCGGAGACGCTCGTCGATCCGCCCGACCAGTGCCAGCCGGGGCTCGGTTCGGTCTCACGAGGTTCCTCGAGGGCGGCCGGATCGTCCCAGTTCCCCGGCTGATCGGTGAAGCGGGTCGCCGGCTCGAGCTGGCCGATCGATTCCTCGAAGAACGCCCGCTCGGTGTACTCGACGGTGTGTTCGAACAGCGAGCCGTCCATCGCGAGTTCCACCATCACCGCCGGGCCGTAGAAGGAGACGATGCCGAGGTTCCACAGGTACAGCGCGAGGTTTGTGTTGTCGCTGTAACCGAAAAACCGGGTCGGGTTCGCCCGGAGCACCTCGGAATCGAGGTGTCTGAGCATCCGAATCTGGTCGTTGCCGCCGATGACGGCGATCACGCCCCGAATCCCCGGGTCTTCGAAGGCGTCCATGACGTCACGGGCTCGAGTCTCCGGCTGCTCGAAGAGTTCCTCGCGACCCATCGAGGCCGTCGGGAACTCGACTGGCTCGAGGTCGAACACGGTTCGCAGGCGCTCGAGCCCCAGTTCGTAGACGTGGGGCGCCTCCGGAGCGGGGTTCGATGCCGGCGCGACGACGGCGATCTGGTCGCCGCGCTCGAGCGGTGGCGGGGTGACGAACTCGGTCGCAGTCGTGGGCGTGGTCATAGCGATACTGTTCGCCAGCGAGACAAAATATGCTGGGTCGGTGTGGTAGACTGTGTCAGACGCTCCCCCGAGCAATCGGAACGCGGGTCACACACCTCGAAAGCCCCTGACACGCTCGACCCTCCGGGGCTCGCTGTGCGCGCTCGCTTCGCTCGCGTGCTTGCGTCGCCCGGGAGGGATCGACCGTGCCAGCCCCTTTCATTCCCACCCGAAGGGGCTGTTCGGCCGGCCGGAACGGGCGGGAACGAAAGGGGCTTTCGTGGCGGATCGAATCGGTTTCAGTCTAGAGGCCCGTAATTTGAACATCACCGTCGATGTGGTACGGAGTTGCACCCGTTAAGCACGAATTGGGTCGATAGCACCCGGGGCAACGGGATCCTACCGCTCTCCAGCGAGCACGCCCTCGAGTTCGGCCAGCGAATCGAGTACGTACGTCGGTTCTTCCTCAACATCGGCGAGGTCGGCCCGTCCCATCACGCCCGTCGTGACGAGCGCGGTGCCCATCCCTGCTCGCCGACCGAGTTCGACGTCCGTGTTCAGCCGATCGCCGACGATTAGCGTCCGTTCGGGCTCGCTGCCGAGACGGTCGAGAGCGGCGTCGGCGGCGATGGCGGACGGTTTACCGAGGATCGTATCGACCTTCCGGCCAGCGATCGCCTCGAGCGACGCGATGATCGCCCCGGAACCGGGACTCATCCCGCCCTCGGTCGGAATCGTCGTATCCGGATCGGTGCCGTAGAAGGCATCGGCGGCCTCGAGTGCGACGAGCGCTCGCTGGAGATCGTCGTAGGTCAGGTCGCGGTCGATCGAGCCGACGACGACATCCGCGCCGGCGGGCTCGTCGGTAACCGACAGCGAGGCCCCCTCGAGCACGTGTCGAAGCCGGGGTTCGCCGACCAGAAACAGCGTGTCGTCGGGGTGCGTTCGGGCAAGGTACTCGGCGGAGACGGTGGCGGAGGTGAGCACGTAGTGGGGATCGACTGTGATGTCGTGGGCCGACAGTCGCTCGCCGTAGTGGGCCGCCCCGCGAGTCGGGTTGTTCGAAAACAACAGCCGGTCGCAGTCGGCGTCCCTGATCGCTGTCAATCCCTCGACGGCACCGGGGATGAGCCGCTCGCCGCGGACGATAGTGCCGTCGACATCGAGGATGACCGCATCGTAGCTCGACAGGTTCGTCATGGCTCGAGTAAGGGCCGCCAGCGGGTTGAGGGTTCGGTTTGAGGCGCGTTGGTGTCGCCGCATCTGTGCGGCGTCGGTGGGGTTCGGATGCCAGGGTGCGAATTCTTATTCGACACCAGGGCATAGGAGCATCCATGACACTCGAGGTCGAGCCACCCGATCCCCCAGAGCTGTCGTACGTCGATCCGAACGAGTACGAGGACGCGACCGTCGTCGGCGACCCCGACGATATCGACTACCGGCGCGAGGAACTCCAGGCGTTTCTCGAGGAGGGGGCCTGGACGGAGGCGTTCGACATCTGGCGACGGGACGCCGACCTCGAGCCCGAGGCGTTCGAGATTGCGACCGATCTCGAGCTCTTCTCGCAGTTCGACTTCTTCTGGGACGACTTTGCAGATCGGGTCGGCTATCACGCGCCGGGGATTCCCGAGGACTGGCGGGAGCGCGAGTATCACCCGGGACTCGACTCCTGGGGGACGGTGTCCGCGATCAACGCCGAACTCACCGAGTTCGGACAACTGGTCTGTGAGATCCTGAAAGACGAGTACATCGACTGGGAAGCCGAGTACGAGCCACCGGAGGATCTGCCGGACTTCGGCTGAGTGATCGAGTGGCGCTCGAGCGCGCTGCTCGAACCGCAGCCAGCCCCGATGCCCGGTTCTCGACCGCTCCATCATCTCGGCCCGACTTCCTGCTGTTTCGATAGGGCTATGATGCCGATTTGTGTGGGGATACCCATGTTTATGTATCCCCTTCAGGTCGCGGATGGGACGAGTGTCCGGGTTCTCGTACTGTCGGTGCTCGCACTCGTCGCGTTCGCAGTGATCGGCGGCATCGTCGCACGCGACGCTTCGTCCCGCCGGATGAACAACCCCGCCGCGTGGGGTGTCGCCGTGTTCGTCGCATTCTTTTTCGGCACGATATATGCCGGGCTGTACGGTGGCTTGGCCGCTGGTGGTCTCCTCATCGTCCTGTACGTCGCCGTCCGCGAGTGAGTCGGACTCGAGCACCGCGTGGCGCTGTTTCTCGAACGGCTACTCCTCGTCCTCGGGCACTCGGGCCACCACTGCAACGGTCTCCGGCCGGTTCCTCGCCTCGAGAATCTCGAAGCCGGCGGACTCGAGGCCGTTTCGCACGTCCGCGAGGGAGAACCGTTCGTCCGTCGAGGGGCCGTCCTCGCCGTCGCCGTCGGCCGACCAGTCGACGATCGCCAGGCGGCCGCCGGGGCGGAGCACGCGGCCGAGTTCGGTGAGCGCGGCGTCTTCGAAGGCTGCGACGGCTGCTGCGTCTCCGTCCTCGACGTCCTGAATCGTCGGATCAGCGTACTCGTGGTGGGTCATCGTGGAGCACGCCGCGTCGAGGTGATCATCGTTGAACGGGAGCGAGTCGATGCCGGCGGTGACGCAGTCGACGTTCTCGGGCACCCCTTTCTCGCGGTAGAACTCGTGCATCGCGGCCTGCACGTCGACGGCGTAGCAGGTGCCCGCGAAGGGGGCGACGTCGTCGGTGTAGAAGCCGGTGCCCGAGCCGAGATCTGCAACCGTCGCCTCGCTGTCCGCCTCGAGGTCGAGCATCGCCAGGAGTTCCTCACGCGAGCAGAACCGGTACCGACCGGGATCTTCGAGCGCGTCGGCACGGTCGGTCGGGAACGTGTGAAACCCCGACATCATCGTACCTCCGGGGCGACCTCGCCGCCGAGGCGTTCGATACACGTCCGCATTGCGTCGGTGTCGGTGCCGGGGTGGTAGGTGCGAAAGATCACGTGGATGTCGTCGCCGAGCGTCTCCCGGTAGGTCTCGAGTTCCTCGGTTACCTGCTCTGGCGTGCCAAAGATCGCCTGGTCTTTGAGCTCCTGTTTCCGTTCGGCAGATAGCTCGTCGACGGGTTCGCCGGAGAAGATCTCCGCGTACCGGCGCTGTATGTAGAGATAGCCGTCGCGCATCGTCTCCCAGGCCGCTTCGCGAGAGTCGCCGACGAAGCCGTGTTTGATCAGGTAGATGGTGAAGTTACCGTCGATCCCCTCCGATTCTCGGACGTTCCGGATGTCCTCGACGCGTTTCTCGAGGCCGCGCAGGGAGAGCGACGATGGGGCACACCAGGCGTCGGCGGTGCGGGCGGCGCGGCGGACTGCCGGTTTCGCCTTCCCACCGAGCATGATCGGGATCGAGTCCTCGGGTTTGGGCGTCACAGTGACGTCCGGGGACACGTCGTGGAAGTCGGCGTCGTACGCGAGCGCCCCTTCGCTCCAGGCCGCCCGGCAGAGCTCCATCTGTTCCTCGAGGCGGTCGACCCGTTCCTCGCGGGGAACGCCGAAGGCGTCGAACTCCCGCGGGTTCGAGCCGATGGCGAGGCCGAGGGTCAGCCGACCGTCAGAGAGGAGGTCGACGGTTGCGGCGTCCTCGGCGAGGCGGACACCGTCGTACAGCGGCGCGAGGGCGATGCAGGTGCCGATTTCGATATCGTCGGTCGCCGCCGCGAGCGCCCCCAGCGTGGGCATCGTGGCCGAGAGGTAGCCGTCCTCGGCGAAGTGGTGTTCGGAGACCCAGGCGCTGTCGAGGCCGGCGTCATCGATCGCCCGCCCCAACTCGAGCACCTCGTCGTAGAGTTCGCTCATCGGCCGATCGTCGTCGGGTCGTCGCTGGCAGGTGAACAGGCCGGTGCCCAGTTGCATACCGCAAAAATTGCGCGAGGGAGGTAAAGTCGTTTCCACACGGGTGTACCCGCTTGCCGCGTCCGCTCGTCTGCAGGTGGTTCGTTCGAGAGCGTGATCGGGGCACTCGCGTTACTCGAGTTGGACGTTCCTGTACGCATCGCCCGCTCTCGCGAGCACGCGAGCAACCCGGATCGGTTCCGGACGACCGCCTTCGGGGGTGAACGATCGGACGACGTTTGCCGCCACCTCCGGCTCGAGACCGACGGCCCGGACGTAGACCGTTTCGGTTTCAGTCGCGTCGCCGCCTTCGTCAGTCGTGTCGCCGACGTCGACCGGGTGTCGCGGTGGCAACGCCGCATATCGATCGAGGCGAGCCTCGAGTCCGGCCCCGGAAAACGCCTCGCGGAGGCCGTCTTCGAGCCCCTCGCTCGCCTCGAACGTGACCGCGAGGACGGGGTGCCCCGTCCGCTCGCAAAGCTCCTCAAGGTCGAGCAGGTTGTACCAGGCCGGGGCAACCGCCCCGACGAACAGCACGCGGACGTCGGGGCGCTCGAGCGACGCCACGAGCGAGCAGATGCGCTCGGTAGCGTCGAGTCCACCGACGGTACAGCGATCGAAGGCGGCACCATCGAGAACGCGATCGGCTCTGACGACTGCCCCCGCGAGCGTGCTGTAGTCGGCGTCCGGCCGGTACGATTCGGCCACCCCGAGCGCTCGCGTCCCGTCCTGAACGTTCATCGCGAGCACCTCGAGTGGTGGCCAATCGTCACCAGCGGTTCACCCGTCGTCTTTGATCTCCTTGAGCCGATCGAGCAGTTCCGAACTCGAGGCCCCGTTCTCGAACTCGATACTCCCCTGGTGGTTGGTTTCATCCGACTGCACCGCATCTTCCTCGTCAAAATCAGCGTCGACGTCTCGTTGCTCGGATTCGTCGTAGCTGCCGAATCCCATGCACGATGGTAGGGACTGTACCCCAATAAGTCCACTGGCGTCCGTCGGTATCGCCTCCGTACCCGAGGTTCCCATCCCCGACTCGAGACGTCGACACCAGCGTTTTTGTCCGTCGACGCGGATCGTTTCCCTATGGCGGTTCACCACGTCACCGAAGACGCCGAGACGTTCACCTGCAACGCGTTTCTGGTCACCGGCGACCGGCCGACGCTCGTCGACGCCGGCGCGATGGAGGGCGTCGTCGACGCCGTCCGCGAGCACACCGACGCCCTCGAGGGGGTCGTCCTGACCCACCAGCACGGCGATCACGTCGCCGAACTCGAGGCCGTCGTCGACGCGTTCGACCCCGAGGTGTACGCGTTCGCTGACCATCCCCTTCGAACCCATGCCATCGAGGACGGCGATGTGGTGCAGATTGGAGACGAGTCGTTCGCGGTGATCCACACGCCCGGACACGCCGACGATCACGTGTCGTTCGTCTCCGAGACGACCGTATTCAGCGGCGACGTCGTCGTCCACAACGACGGCGCGTTCGACTACGGGAGCTTCGGGCGGACGGACATGGCCGGCCAGTCCCGGGAGACGCTGATCGAGAGCATCGAACGGCTGCTCGAGCGCCTTCCCGACGGCGACGGGGTCGAGCACCTGTACGCCGGCCACGGCGACGTCTTTCACGGGGACGTCCGGGACGTGATCGAGACGGCACTCGAGCGTGCGCAAAAACGGGAGCCGAAGTATCCGGACGGGTAGTGTTTCGACGTGGCTTTGACGTCAGCAACTCGATGAGATCTGCAGCTGGATGAAGCGAGGGGCGCCTGGAGCCAGGGCTGGATACAACAGTGGATAGGAGAACTGACTCGAGAGACCGATCAGGCTGCGCGGGCTTCCTTCGCCTTGGGGCGGAGGTTCTTGTAGCCGCACTTGCGGCACTTCTTCGCTCGCGGGGAGTTGCGAGCGTTACAGCGCATACAGATCATCTTCTCGAGCGTTCGTTTTTCCGCGGCGTCAAAGCTGGCCATACCGATCAATTACCGGTGAGCCATATAACGGCTGTGATCCAGGTTCGCGGACGGAAGCGGTAGCCTTACGGGTCGATTGGCCATCGCCACGCATATGGCAGACGACGCGCCCCCACCTCGAGCGGCCCGACTTGCCCACCGTGGACTACAGGCGATGGGGATCGGTTTTCTCCTGTCCGGAATCGGTGTCGCGCTGGTGCTCCTTCGACAGGGGGCGCTCACCTTCGGATTCGTGGCACTCCCACCACTGTTTCTCGGAGCGATCGGACTCTCGTTGCTGGTTGCGGCTCGGCGTCGAGCAGTCGCCCGGAACGTGTAGAACTTCTCGCTGCATCACTCGTCGGCGAGGTAGTCGTCCTGAACGGCGACGACCTCGCTCGAGTCCGCACAGTCGGCGTACCGCCGGAGCGGTTCCTCGTTGAGCGTCAGAAACGTGCCGCCCCAGCGAAACGGCTCGAGGAGGTCTGCTGCCGCGTCCTGTTCGCCGAAAATACAGAGGGCCGCGGCCAATGCTTCGGCCGTCGTCAATTGAAACGGCCGCCCGTAGTTAACGGGGTTTGCGGCGACGAGAAATGGCAACGCGCGGTGGATCCCTGGCATCGAAAACGCCGCTTCCTCGGCGGACTCCCAGGAGCAATCGAGAGCGACGATGGTGTCGAGGGCGTCGTCGGCATCGGCCGGTGACAGTGCCTGCTCGGCGTGTGGATTGAGCACGACGCCGTAGGGAACCTGGCTCATCGACCGGTGAAGGATTGCCCGGTCGAAGCGCTCGAGGCGACGCGCGGTACACTTTTTCGGGTCGTCGTCGCCCTCGTAGTAGACGTGACACTCCACGCCGAGAGATAGCAACTGCGTATACAAACACGTTGGTATCTCTCCTCACACGCTGTAGACGTCGATATATCTCTTCACACGCCGTCGTCGTTGATATCTGTTCATGCACACCGTATCGGTAATTCACAATTGAAAAAATTTTAGGAAGAGGTCTGGATAGTGATCTGTTTGTGGATTATCTTGTAGAATTTTTGCAACCCTTGCGCGGTCTACGAGACATTTATATACCTTTGGTCAAAGGTATTGGGTGTAGTATATGGGATATCATAACACATCTCGACGAACGGTGCTCAAGGGTGCGGGTGCGGCAGGCGTAGCGGGGCTCGCAGGCTGTCTCGGTGGCGGTGACGACGACGGAAACGGCGATGTCGACGGTGCCGACGAACTCGGCGAGCAGTTTCCGGAAATTCACTTCCTCGTGCCGACTGCCGGCGTGAACGCGTTCCGGAACGAACTCGCGACGATGGTCGCGGAAAACTGGGAAGATATCGGCTTCGAGGTCAACCTCGAAGAGCTCGAGTTCGGTGCGCACGTCGACCAGGCAGTCGTCCAGCAGGACTTCGACGCCTCGCTCCTCGGCTGGGGTGGGACGCCGGAGCGGATCGACCCGCACACGTTCATCTTCGACATGCACCACTCCTCGACGACGGGGGAAGGTGGGCGGAATACGCCGGGCTACGAAAACCCGGAGTACGACGAACTCGCGGAACTGCAGGTGACGCAGGTCGATGAAGACGAACGACAGCAGACGGTGCACGAGGCCCAGGAGATCATCGCTCGCGATCAGCCGCGTACGTACATCGCGAACGAAGGTGGCTTCCACCCGTACGCGAGCTCGCGCGTCGAGAACGTCGATGCGGGGCTCGGTGAGGGGTTCAACTCGTTCTGGAACATGATCTCGGCTACGCCGATCGAGGGCGATACGGTTCGCTTCGGCTACCCGTCCGAGATCATCTCGCTGAACCCGATGCAGGATCTGGCGACGCCGGACAGGCAGTTCGTCCGTCTCATTTACGATCAGCTGTACCGGATCGGCCCGGACGGGATGCCGACGCCGTGGCTGGCAGTCGACGATCCCGAAATCGAAGACGACGGGATGACCTACACCGTCGAGGTGCGCGACGACATGACGTTCCACGACGGCGAGGATCTCACGATCGACGACGTCGAGTTCACGTACGAGATGTACGCCGACTCGCCGACGTACGGCTCGCTCGTGGAGAACATCTCGGAGATCGATACCTCCGGAAACGAGATCACCTTCCACCTCGATGAACCGTTTGCTCCGTTTACGGCGAACGTCCTCGGCCAGGTGTACATCTTCCCCGAACACATCTGGGGCGACGTCGAACCGGACGACCTCGCGGACTTCGAGGACGAGAACTGGGTCGGCAGCGGTCCGTTCCAGTTCCAGGATTGGGAACGTCAGTCCGAACTCCAGCTCTCGGCGTTCGAGGATCACTTCGAAACGCCGAACGCGGACACCTTCATCCGTATCCCCGGTGCGGACGTCTCACAGCTCGTGGGCGACCTCGAGGCTGGCCAGCTGGATATGCTCGGTGCGGTTCCACAGCCAGCGGCTATCGAGCGCGTTCGAGACGACGACGACCTCGATATGGAGGAGTTCGCGGCCGTCGGGTACGCGAAGATCGCCTACAACATGCGTCGCGATCATCTGGACGACGTCAACGTTCGCCGCGCACTGTCCTACGGTGTGCCCAAGGAGGACTGGGTCGAACTCGTCCGTGACGGCATGGGGACGGTGACCCACACGACGATCTCGGAGGCCGTCGAGTTCTGGCACAACCCCGACGTCGAGCAGTTCGACGAGGATCTCGACGCCGCACGAGCGGAACTCGCAGAGGGCGGCTACGGCTGGGACGACGACGGGATGCTCCACTACGGCGCAGACCAGTAGCCGGACTGACCCATCTTTCATGAACCAATTTCAATATAACCTGATGGTCACCACGACGCACACGAGGTGGGGAGAGCGATGGGACTGAGGGAGTTCGTCATCAGGCGCGTTCTCCAGCTCATCGTGACGTTCTGGGCGTTCTTTACGATCCTCTTCGTCCTCTTCCGGATGATGCCCGGTGATCCGACGTCGATGTTCATCCTCGACGGGATGACGCCGGAACAGCGCGAACAGCGGATTGCCGAACTCGGCCTGGATCAGCCATTATATATCCAGTACGTCGAATACGCCAGGCAACTGCTCACCGGAGACTTCGGCCAGTCGTTCATCTATCGCGACCCGGTGATGGACATCATCGTCGTCCGGTTCATGAACACGATCGTGTTGATGGCGACGGCACTGTTTTTCGCCTACGTCATCGGTATCACGTTCGGTGCCCTCATGGGCTGGTGGCGCGATTCGAAGTTCGAGCGCGGCGGCATCGTCGTCGCGCTCGTCGCCCGCTCCTCGCCGGAGTTCTGGGTCGGGATCGTCCTCCTGTCGGTGTTCGTCTACTGGCTCGGCTGGTTCCCCTCGAGCGGGATGCGAACTACCGGTGGCGAACTCGGTGGCGGCTTCATCGACCGATACGGCTCGGTCGATTTCCTGCGCCATCTGTTCCTGCCGGCGTTAACGGGCGCGATCGTCTATCTGGCGACGCCGACGCTCCTGATGCGGAGTACGATGCTCGACGTCCTCAACGCGGACTTCATCGAGATCAAGAAAGCGGAGGGGCTGCCCGAGCGAACCGTCCTGTACAAACACGCGGCCAGAAACTCGATCTTGCCGGTCGTGACCGTTGCAGCGATCGCCACCGGTGCGGCGATGGGTGGTTCCGTCGTCATCGAGACGGTCTTCAACTGGCCCGGCATGGGTCGTGAGATGGTTCGGGCGGTGAACAACAACGATTACCCGGTCGCGATGGCCGCGTTCTTCCTCATGGGATCGGTCGTGATCATCATGAACTTCGTCGCCGACCTGGCATACGTCTACCTCGATCCGAGGGTGGAGTACGAATGAGCACTGGAACGACATCCCCCATCGACAACGCGATGGGGAAAATGGGGAGCAGCGTCGACTACGTTCGGGACAAACTCGAGGTGTTCGAGGGTGACCGACTCGGGCAGATTGGCCTGGCCATCCTGCTCGTGTTCGTCTTCGTCGGCATCTTCGCCCGACCGATCACGATCGACTTCCTCAATATAACGATTCCGGGGCTCGCCCCACACGATCCGGGCGAACGAGGCATCGGCGGACGACTCGAGGGCCCATCTGCGGCCCACCCGCTCGGAACGACCGACCTCGGACGCGACGTCCTCTCACAGCTCATCGTCGGAACTCGCGTGACGCTGGTCGTCGGCACGCTGGCGGCGTTCATGGCGGTGTTCATCGGCACGAACATCGGCCTCATCAGCGCCTACTTCGGCGGTATCGTCGACGACGTGCTCATGCGGATCACCGACATCGTGTACGGCCTGCCGTTCCTGCCGTTCGCGATCGTGCTCGTCGCGATCCTGGGCAGCAGCATCGTCAACATCATCGGAGCGATCGTGTTGATCCTGTGGCGCTCGACGGCGCGGGTGATCCGTTCCCAGGTGTTGAGCCACAAGCAACGACCGTACGTCGAGAGCGCACAGGCGATCGGGGCCAGCAACGTCCGGATCATGTACCGTCACATCCTGCCGAACGTCCTGCCACTGGCGTTCCTGTACGCGGCGTTCGCCGTGGCCTACTCGGTCATCGCGGAGGCGAGCCTCGCGTTCCTCGGCTTCGGCGATCCGAACATGCTCTCGTGGGGCCAGATGATCTTCGAGGTGCGAACCGCGAACGCCGTCCGCGAAGCGTGGTGGTGGGTCTTCCCACCGGGTATCGCCATCATGTTGTTCGTGATGTCGGTGTTCTTCATCGGCCGCACGCTCGAGAAAGTGGTCAACCCTGAACTGAGGCACCAATAATGAGTTTACTCGAGATATCCAATCTGAAGACGTACTACCGGGCCGACGACGGCTGGGTTCGGGCGACCGACGACGTCTCGTTGTCGGTCGATCGCGGCGAGACCGTCGGATTGGTCGGCGAGAGCGGCAGCGGGAAGACGACGCTCGCGAAGTCGATCATCCGACTGTTCCCGAAGAACGCCGAGATCGTCGACGGCTCGATCGATTACGACGGGACGGAGGTCACCGATCTCTCGGACAGGGAACTGCGCAAGCAGATTCGCTGGTCTGAGATCTCGATGATCCCCCAGAACGCCATGAACGGGTTCGACCCCGTCTACACCGTCGGCGAACAGATCGTCGAGGTGATTCGCTACCACGAGGACGACACGTCGAAACAGGAGGCTCGCGAGCGGGCCAGAGCACTATTCGACGACCTCGGAATCGAACCCGACCGCGTCGACGACTATCCTCACCAGTTCTCCGGCGGCATGGCCCAGCGGGCGATGATCGCACTCGCACTCGCGCTCGATCCGAACATGATCCTGGCCGACGAGCCAACCACCGCGCTCGACGTGGTGATCCAGGATCGAATCCTCGAGACGATCAAGGAGAAACAACGCGAGATCAACAGCGCGATGATCATGATCACCCACGATATGTCGGTGGTCTCCGAGACGTGCGACCGGATCGCCGTCGTCTACGGCGGACGGATCGTCGAAGTCGCCGATGCGGCGACGATCATCAAGAACCCGCGCCACCCCTACACGCTGGGGCTGCGAAACGCATTTCCGGACATCAGCGACGACGACCAGGAACTGATCTCGATTCCCGGCACGCCGCCGGATCTGGTCGATCCCGACGAGGGCTGTCGGTTCGCGCCACGATGTCCGTTCGCCGAGGACGACTGCTGGGAGGTGACGCCCGAACCCGAGGAGTACGAGGACGGGCACCTCGTCGAGTGCCACCGCGCCGACGAGATCGAGCACCTCCAGGAGGAAGCCGGCAAGAAAGCGACCTGGCTCGAGCAGGACATCGGGAAGGAAGGTGACCTCGCCCCCGTAGGCGGCGCCAGTGTCGATACCGAGGCCAATGCCGATGCCGACACCGATAGCGAGGCCGAAGAGGTGACCACCGATGACTGACGGTCGGGAACTCATCAGCGAACCCGAGTCGGAGCAGTCGTACAAACTCGAGGTACGCAACCTCGAGAAACACTTCCCGGTGAACACGGGGATCGTCTCCCGCATTTTCAGGGGTGAAAGCGACAAGGCCGTCAAAGCGGTCGACGGCGTCTCACTCGGCATTCGGGAGGGTGAGGCGTTCGGCTTGGCCGGCGAATCCGGCTGTGGGAAGACGACGCTCGGCAAATCGGCGATCCGTTTGCTCGAGCCGACGGGGGGAGAGATCTACTTCGACGGCCAGGAGATCACGGACGTCGGGGGCGCTGCACTCAACGCGTTCCGACGCGAGGCCCAGATTATCCACCAGGATCCCTACCAGTCGATAAACCCCCGTTTTACCGTTTACAAGTGGGTGAAAGAGCCCCTCGACGTGCACGACATCGGAACGGCTGAGGAGCGAGACGCCAGGGTGTACGAAGTCATCGAGCAGTCCGGCCTCGAACCCGCCGAAGCCTACGTAGACGAGTATCCGAGCGAACTCTCCGGCGGCGAGCGCCAGCGCGTCGGGATCGCTCGAGCGCTCGCCCTCGAGCCGTCGTTCCTGCTGGCCGACGAGCCGGCGAGCATGCTCGACGTCTCGATTCGGGCGAGCATCCTCGACCTGTTCAAGCGGCTCCAGACCGAGCTGGGGCTGACGGCAGTCTACATCAGCCACGACCTCTCGTTGCTCAAGCACATGTGCGACCGGATCGGGATCATGTACCTCGGGGAACTCGTCGAGGTCGGCCCGGCCGACGAGATCATCAACAACCCCAAACACCCCTACACGCAGGCGCTGGTGTCGTCGGTGCCACGCATCGATCCGGACGAGGATCGGGAGCGAATCGAACTCGTCGGCGAGGTGCCCGATCCCGTCGACGTGCCGAGTGGCTGTCGGTTCCACCCGCGGTGCCCGAAGCTCGTTCAGCCCACGAACTACGCGTTCGACCAGGATCACTGGCGAGCGGTCGCCAACTTCAGACGCGATCTGCTCGAGGACGACGTGACGATCACGAGCGAAGCGGCGGAGGTGACGCCCGAGCGAATCCGGTCGTCCTACGATATCCCGTCGACGCTCTCGGATTCGGCCGCCGAGCGCGTCCTCGCCGATGCGCTGGCGGAGGTCGCCAACGAGAATCACGCGGTCGCCAAGGATCGCCTCGAGACCGAGTTCGCGACGCCGTGTGAACGTCCGCCGATCGAGATGCACCAGGTGACGTCGGATCAGCAGGCCAAGTGCGTCCTCTACGACGACGTTGGCAGTCGGCCGTAGCTTTCGTTTATACTCGTTCGGGCTGTGGTCACCGCCCGTGCCTTTCGGATCTGGGCGACGAACGTTGAATCCCTCAGCGAAACCGAACTCCCTCGAGCCGACGCACATTCGGTCTGCTGTAGTCTCATACCAGCGATTGCCCTACCGGGTCGGCAATCTCTGGTAAAAAGTTACAGCAAACCGTATCACTCCTCGTGAATCGACTCCCCACGGTTCAGCCGCGAGGCGATCCGGAACGTCTGTTCGGCCTCCCGCCGCGTCGGGAAGTGTGCTGCCATGTACCGCGCGGTCGCGACGAACGGCATCCGTCGCGCTCGCTCGTCGACTTTGGGGCCGTTGGCGTAGCCCTCGGAACGCCTCTCGCCGCCCTCGAGGCTGTTGTTGTCACCCTCGGGGCCGCTGGTATCGCCTTCGAGACCACTCTCGCCGCCCTCGAGCAGGTCGAACTGTTGGAACGCCGCTTCGACGTTCTGGAGCGTGTGGAACCCGGCATCTTCTCGCAGGAGACCGTGGCCGAGGGTTCGTTTTAGTTCTGCGGGGTCGCCGCCACAGTCGAAGTACTCGCCGACGAGCCGTCCCGCGTCGTTCACGCCGCCCTCGCGATCGAACGTCTCGAGCAGTTCCTCGAGGACGGCGTCCGGTTCGCGACCCGTCTCGTTCTCGCCGGGAACTGGAACCGGTGCGGGCGGGGTGTTGAGGAACCGGTCGAGGTAGACGTTCAGGGCCGCGTCGAAGACGCCCCGGTAGAGGGCAACGGCGTCGGTGCGGCGCGTGCTCTGGTGAACCGCGTTGGCGTAGGTGAACGTGTGGTGCACTGTGTTCCAGTCCGAGAACTCGTTGGCGACCCCGAACTGGGCGACTCGAGCGGTGGCCGCCTGCGTGACAACCGCGGCCAGCTCTTCGGTCGTCGCTCCCGCCGCGATAGCGTCGGCGAGGGCGTCGACGATCGCTTCGGGGTCGTCGCCGAGCAGGATGTCCTGGAACTCCGTCGGTGGCTCCCACCCGTCGCCTGCTTCCCGCGTTCCCTCCCCCTCGGCTGCCAGCGCCTCGAGGCCGCTCGTCTCGGTGACGTCGCCGCCGTAGACGTCCTCGAGTAACGCGACGAGGTCGATCGGCTGACGCCACGAGGAGCGCTCGTCGCTGCGGGCGGCGGTCACGAGCGGGTCGACGAGCGAGGCGAGGACGTCGGCGGCGAGGCTCGCGTCGCCGGCCGAACCGTCGTCCCAGGCCCAGTCGACGTGCTCGAGGCTTTCGAACGCCGTGTTGGCGAAGTCGAGAACGTGCCCGGTCGACAGGTAGGGGTGGTCGGTCGCACCGGCGAAGACGATTTCGGCGACCTCGCTCTCGGTGTGGCCGGCGGCGATCGCCGTTCGCAGGCAGCGCTCGGCCCCGTCGGCGTCGCGAACCTCGACGCAGTCCCGGAACCAGCCTTTGAGCCGATCGAAGGCGACTTCGCTCGTCGAAAACGACGGCTGGTCGAAGTTCGGCGGTTCGCCCGCACAGTCGCTCGCGACGTGGCGGACGCCGGTGTAGAGCGCGCGCTTTCGATCCTCGGGCTCGAGGTCGTCGATCACGTTCGCCATACACCCGAGGATCGTCGCCCCGGACGACCAGCCCATCTCCCGGTAGCGGGTGGCGAACTCCAGCGTCGTCGCCATCGGTTCCCGGTAGTCGACGCCGGCGTCGAGCAGGCCGATTGTCGACTTGCCGATCACCAGCCGGAGGTTCTCCTCGAGCCCCGTCTCCAGCCGGTCGGCCCAGTGTTCGGCGGGCGCTTTCTCGAGCGGTGGATTCGGATCGACGTACACCGTTCCGTCTCGCACTTCGACGGGGTAGGTTCGGACGTCGTCGGCCCACGGGTCGAACGTATCGCCACAGGAGAGTTCGAACCGGGCGTGGTGCCAGTGACAGGTGAGGATGCCGTCCTCGACGCTCCCCTCAGCGAGGGGAAACCCCATGTGTGGACAGCGGTTGTCGACGGCTCGAACCTCGCCGTCGTGGTAGAAGAGCGCGATCGCCGTCCCGTTTTTCGAGATCAGTTCCCGTCCCTCGGCTTCGAGCGTTTCGAGGTCGACGGCCTCGAGGAAGCCAGTGGTCTCGGATGACATACGAGAACGATGGACGAGGAGTCCTAAAGGCGTTCCCTGAAGCGCAGTTTTGTACGACGTCTGATATATGCGGATAGTACGTGGTCAGCGGTCGCGACCGTCGTGGACGACCTCCCCGTCGACCATCGTCAGCGTGACGTCGATCTCGTCGATGCGCGCCGGCTGCTCCCAGGGAGAGTCCTCGAGCACCACCAGATCGGCCCGCTTGCCGCGCTCGAGCGTCCCCAGTCGATCCTCGTCGAACCCGGCGTAGGCAGCCCCGCTGGTGTAGGCCTTCAGCGCCGCCGTGACCGAGAGTCGCTGGGCCTCGACGGGGGCGTTCACCGCGTACTGGATGCCCGCCAGGGGGTCGAGTGGCATACAATCCGAACCGAACGCCAGGGGAACGCCCACCTCGAGCACCGAGCGGAACCGATCCAGTCGTCGTCGGCGCTCCGTCCCGAGTCGCTGGTCGTACATCCCGCCCTCCTGTGCCCACTGGAGGAAGTTCGGCTGCATCGAGGCGACGATGTCGGGATCGGCCATCCGCTCGAGGTGGTCGTCGCTCGCAAACTCGAGGTGTTCGACCCGGTGGCGAGCCGACTCGACGTTCGGCGTGGCCTCGAAGGCCGAGATCGTCTCCTCGATGGCCTCGTCGCCGATGGCGTGGACGGTCAGCTGGTAGTCGCCCTCGTAGGTCGCCTGCGTCGCGATCTCGGCGAGTTCGTCGGGGTCGACGACCCACTGGCCGCGTCCGTCGCCACCCTCGCTGCCGTTGCCGTCGCCGCCCTCGTTGGCGCCGCCGCCACCTCCAGTGCCGTTCCCGCCGCTGTCGTACCCGACCGGGAGGTCGTCGTACGGCTCGAACACCTTCGCCGTGCGGCTGCCGAATGTCCCGTCGGTGAACGACTTGATCGCCCCCGTCTGCACGAATTCGGAGCCGGCATCCGTCACCAGTCCCGTCTCGAGCGCGCTCTCGAGGTGGTCGCTCCAGTAGTCGAGGCGCACTCGACAGGTGAGTTCGCCCGCCCGCTCGAGGTCGCGGTACGCTCGTGGGGCGTGGGAGTGACGGACTTTGTCGTGGACGCCGGTCACGCCGAGCGCGTTGGCGTGGTCGATGGCAGCGGTCACGAGTTCCCTGGTCTCCTCGTAGTCGGCATCGATGGCGTCCCAGACGGCTTCGGTGGCCTCCTCGACCACGACGCCCGTGGGGTCGCCCCCCTCGGTTTCGACATCGTGGTCGGGCATCGCCTCGGCGAGTCGCTCGAGGGCGACGCTGTTGAGCGAGGCGTTGTGCATGTCGACGCGCATCGCCACGACGGGACGGGTTTCGCTCACAGCGTCGAGGTCGCTAGCGCGGGGAAACCGGTTCTCCGGCCACTCGCTCTCGTCGTAGCCGAAGCCGAGGATCCACTCGCGGTCGTCCTCGGCCTGGTTGCTGAGGGCGTCCATGGCTTCGTCGAGGCTCTCCGCACTCGAGAGGTCGGCGTGCACCAGGTACTGCCCGAGGTGTTCCATGTGGGTGTGGGCGTCGATGAATCCGGGGAGGACGACGCGTCCGCCACAGTCGATGACCTCGGTCTCGACGCCGTCGAGGAACTCGACTTCGTACTCCCGGTCGACGCGAGCGATCTCGCCGTCGCGGATCGCCAGCGCCTCGACGGGCTCCGGTTCGGGTTCGTCGGGATCGCCGCCGCTCGAGGGATCGCCCGTGAGGGGGTACACCGCCGCGTTGATCAGCACCGTATCGGCCGCTCTGGTCATGTTCGAGGACGCGCGCGGAGAGGTCAAAACGATTGGGAAAGCGGGTGGCCCGATCGAGCCCGCTGCTAAAGCCATCGTTCACGGCGGGCACTCGACCAACAGTCGCCGCGGACGCGCACGGAAATATAGCCAAACCAACACCATTTAACCCACGCGGCGCCAACGCAAACCCATGCCCGCAGCTTCGTCCCTCGCAATCGAGACCGACGGCCTCACCAAACGCTACGGCGACGAGGTGGCCGTCGCCGATCTCGACCTCGAGATTCCACAGGGTGCCGTCTACGGCTTTCTCGGCCCCAACGGAGCCGGAAAGACAACGACGATGCGGATGCTCACGACGCTCACCAGACCGACGTCGGGTACGGCACGCGTTGCGGGTCAGGACGTCACCGACCGGGACGCCGTGACGCCCCACATCGGCTACCTCCCGGAGGAGCCACCGATTTACGACGAACTCACCGGCCGCGAACAGCTCGAGTATGTCGCTGGACTTCGCGATCTGCCACCCGAAGCGGCGAGCGAACGAATCGAGTCGCTGCTCGAGCGCTTCGACCTCCTCGCTGACGCCGACAAGCGCATCGACGCCTACTCGAAGGGGATGCGCCAGAAAGTCGGCGTGATCCAGGCCGTTCTCCACGAGCCGGCGGTCGCCTTCCTCGACGAGCCGACCAGCGGCCTCGATCCGCGCGCGGCGCGGACGATGCGCGAGACGATCGCCGACCTGGCCGACCAGGAGATGACCATCTTCCTCTCGACGCACATCCTCTCGGTCGTCGACGACCTGGCCGACACCATCGGCGTCCTCCACGACGGCCAGCTCGTCGCCGAGGGCGACCCCGAGGCGTTGAAGTCCCGGGCCGAAACCGGCGAGAGCCGGAGCCTCGAGGACGCGTTTCTCGAGATCACCCAGGACGGGCCACACGCCAGAGAGGGTGCGGTCTCGGCGGATCAGTCCTGATCGGCTTGTACACCAGTTAATTCCCGTTCAGTCGACGTACCCGTCGAACTGCCTGATAGCATAGCGATAGGAGAGCACCGGCGCGGCCAGCCCGAGCGGGAGGGCGACCCACGCCAGGCCGGCGATGACCGACGCGGGAATTGTTCCCTCGAGGACGGGTGCCAGCCCGACGAGTGCCGTCAGGATCGCGGCAATGGTCTCGGCGGCGTCGACGTAGATGACCGTGGTGGCGACGACTGGAACGGCGAGCGCTAGCGTGTACACCAGAAACGCCGTCTTGCTCGGCATGACCGCCTCCCGTTTGCTCGAGAGGCGAACGCTTCCGAAGCGAGGGAACAGCGAGCCGACGCCGACCGCGAGCGCGGGGGAGACGAGGACGCCGACGACGGTTCCACCGACCAGCAGACCGGTCTGGGCGAGCGTGAGCGGGCTCACGAGTCCGACGCCGAGGCTCACGATGATGGCGACCGGGAGTGCGACGAGTGCGCTCGCGATCACCTGCCCGGTAATCGCCGCTCGCCCCGAGATCGTCGACGTGAGAACCACCGGTCGCGCCCGGCCGAGGTCGCCGAGCGGGTTGAGCGTGAAGAGGGCACCGGCTCCCCAGACGACGTACAGGCCGACCAGGACGGCCAGGTGGGAGGGAATCGTCCCCGTCCGGGCGATCTCGTCGACGAAGAAGGCCGCCATGAACAGCGGATAGGCGACGTACAGCAGCCGGATTGGGGCCCGTTTCGTCCGCCGGATCGCCGTGATCGTCACCGTCCGAACCGGCTGGCTCAACCCCGGTTCGAGCAGGCTCGCGAGCCGACTCGAGGACGGTCGATGTGTGGCCGTCGTCTCGGACTCGTTCCGGTACGGATCGGCGTACCAGTGGATCGAGCCGATGCGGGTCGCGGCGACGACCGCGAGTCCCGCGAGGAGGACGGAACCGACCAGCGAGACGCCGAGGTGTGGAACCGACGGGGAGACGTTCGGGAGTCCGACGAGCAGGAGATGGCCGGGCCAGCCCACCGGACTCCCGCCGAACAGCTCGAAGAGGACGACGGTCACCCGATCGAACCACCCCATCGCGATGATGCCGAAGTAGGCGACGCCGACGAGCACCAGCAGCGGTGTTCGGAACCGGGCGATCGGTTCGTAGACGGTGATCAGGTGACGGACGCCGAGGCCGACGGCGAACCCGACGGGGAACGTCGAGACGAGCAGGAACAGGACGACCAGTGGGCCGACGACGGCGGGCCAGACGGTGCCGGCTCCGTAGGCGAAGGCGCTCGAGATGACGACCGATACCGGGAGCAACCAGACCCCGAACACGAGGAGTTCGGCACAGATCAGCCCCACAACGGTATTTCGAAGCGGCGTCGAAACCAGGATGCACGAGGGATGATCCAGATCACCGGCGGCGGTGACGGTTCGAATCGTCGCCAGGACGACAAGGCCGAGCCAGAGGAGGGCGACACCGCCGGTCGCGATTTCGGTGACGGTGATGACGCCGAATGCCTCGACGGTGCCGTCGGCGATGGCTTCGCCCGCGGTCGGGAGGAGCAACAATCCGAGGACGAGCATCGGGCCGAGTCCGAACAGGGCGGCGAGCGCCAGAAACAGGAGTTTGGTTCGGTCGCCGATGGAGACCCGTGCTTTCCGTCGGAACTCCGTCGTCGCGATGGTGGCGGGGACGAACGCCACGGTCACACCTCACTTGAGTCTGCAGAAGGAGGGGCTATCAGCTCGTTCATGGGTTCGTCTGCGACCCCGCTGCTCCTAAATCGTTCGGTATGTTGTCACCTTTGGCGGTGGCTGTAGGGGAGTGGGACGGACGAATCCGGTGATGCTCGGGTGAGTGGACGCGGGACACGGAGGGTCGACACGCCTCGCGTCGCTTCTCGAGGTCGGCGTCGAACGGGGACTCGAGGTCGCCGCCGAGTCCCTACTCGAGGTCGCCGTTGATCTCCGCCCGGAGCGTCGCCATGTCGACGACGCGTTCGGCGTGGGCGTTGTGCTGATGGATCGACTCGTCGTTGGACTGGGACATCCGGATCACGGCGTCGTCGGGGAGGTCGGGGAACTGCTCGAGGACGCCCTCGGCCATCGCCCGGACGCAGTCCTCGACGAACTTCGCGTCGCTGTGGGCCTCGAAGGTCATGTGATCCTCGTCGGGCCGCTTCGCGAGGTTGTAGATGTGGGCGCTCATCGAATCGCGAGCGACGTCGATGACGTCGTTCAGGTCGACGTTGGGCGCCCCGTCCGATTCGATCGTCAGCGTGGCGTGGCCGCGCTGGGAGTGGCCCGGCTGGGGGATCTCGTCTAAGAACTCGGTGATCTTCGCCTCGGGCACCTCGAGATCCTCGAGTTTCTGTTTGGCCCGGGCGACCGACATGCCCTGCGAGCAGGGACAGACGGTCATCCCGACGACGTGGGCCCCGATCTCCTCGCGGGTGCCCTCCTCGGTCGCCGTCGCGGAGGCGACGACATCGACGGTGTGCTGGGTTTCCCGGTCGCTGGCGGGGGTTTGCTCGCGGCGGATGAACTCCGCCTGCATGGAGACTTCCGCTTTAGAGGTGTAGTCGTGTTTCTCGAGCAGGCGTTCGGCGGCGTCGCCACAGACGTCTTCCGCGCGAAGGGCTTCCTCGCGGGTGGCCTCCTCGAGGGTCTCGTCGATGACCTCCATGTTGCGGCTCATGTCGGCGCCCTTGCGCCAGGCGGGGAGGTCGACGAACACCTCGAACTCGGCGGTGAACACGAGCGGGCGTTTGTCCTCTCGAGCGATCTTGACGAGCTTTTCGACGCCGGTGACGCCGACCTGGCTCAGTCCGACGGTGACGTCGGGGGCCGTCGCCTGCACGTCCGGAAGCTGGTGACTCATTGGCGTCACTCGGGCCAGTACGTGATTAGGCCTTTCGGAAGGGGAGAGCCGCTCGAGGATCTGGTCTCCCGTCGTCGATACGGTGTCCGTGGTCGATTTGTGCAGTATGTCAACACCTGGCAGTCATTTAAGTCGCTCTCGTCACAAGGACTAGCTATGAAGGGCATTTTGGCGGCGATACTACTCGAGCACCGACTGGTGGCGGTGACGAGACATGGTATTTCGAGGAATGACGACTCCGTGACGACGTGACGACGGGGTTAAGGGTGTGTGGTGAGTAGACTCGGCGAATGAGTACTCCGGCGCTCGAGGTCGTCGAGTTTCTGCTTACCACGAGCATCTACTCGGACGACCGTACGCTCGACGAAAACGATCTCCCGCCGGCGATCCGACGGGTGTTCTGGACTGGGGGGTCGGGTGGATCGGACGACGATGAGGACGATGGCTCGAGCCACACACGAGCGGGTCACCACCAGGGTGGTATCTCGCGCCCACTCTCGGCGACCAACACGACGGCCAGGGACGCGACGGGCGTCGACCGCCCGTGGAACGCCGTCAGCGACCTCATGTTCACCGAACGCGACGACTTCTCGGGAACCATCTCGCTGACCGAACGCGGACTCGCCGAGCGGTGGTACCTCGAGCGAACCGACGCGGAACGCCTCCTCGAGAACCCCACGCTCGCGAAGCACTTCGAGGGACGCGACGGCCTCGGGTTCGAGGTCGACTACGAGGCCGCCCGCGAGCAAAACCGCCCCATCCAGGCCGATCGGGTCTGGATCGACGGCCTGCTCGAGGAGTACTTCGCCGACGAGGAGGACGAGGAGATGCTCGACCTCGTCGAAGTCCGTGCCCCAGAGGAGATCGAGATGACCCTCGACGACCTGGTGTTGACGCCGGATCAGGAGGCCGAAATCGAGAAGATCGCCAAGGCGATCGAACACCGCGACTACCTCGCCCAGATCGGCCTCCGCGAGATCGGGAAATTGCTGTTCGTCGGGCCGCCAGGGACGGCGAAAACCTCGACCGCACGGGCACTGGCCCACGACATGGATCTCCCGTTCGTCGAGGTCAAACTCTCGATGATCACGAGCCAGTACCTCGGGGAGACGGCGAAGAACGTCGACAAGACGTTCGAAGTCGCCAAGCGACTCTCGCCGTGTATCCTCTTCATCGACGAATTCGACTCCGTCGCAAAGACCCGCCGGAGCGACGAACACGCCGCGCTCAAACGGGCGGTCAACACGCTGCTCAAGAGCATCGACAACGTCTCACTGATTCAGGACGACGTGTTGCTCATCGGGGCGACGAATCACCCCGACCAGCTGGACGCCGCCGCCTGGCGACGGTTCGACGAGATCGTCAACTTCCCCAAGCCCGACACCGGCATGCGCGAGGGCATCCTCCGGGTGATCACCCACGCGATGGACATCGACGAGTTCGATCCGAAGGCGATCGCCGAGGCCACCGAGGGGCTGACCGGCAGCGACCTCCGGATGGTGCTCCGGGAGGCCGTCCTCGAGGCGCTGACCGAAAACCGGACGACGCTCACCCAGGAGGATCTACTCGAGGCGGTCGCGGACTTCGAGGAGCGAGACAACCTGAAGAACATGGACATGATCGACGGCGACCACGACGCGCTGGTCGCCGGCGGCGATCTGGGGGCGGCGAGCGATGGTGGGCACGATCACGGGCACGGCCATGGCCACGATCACGATCACAGCCACGACCACGATCACGATCACGACCACTGACGACGACAGACGACAATCGCCGTATCAGTGCGTCAGTAACGGTTCTCAGTCCGTGACGACTGTACGGCAATTTTAGATTCGGATCACGTAACCGGGAATCGACGGACTCGTCTCGAGCAGACGGCAGCCTCTCCAGACGAATCATCGACTCCCAGAGCAGGACGTCTCTTGGCAGGGGTGTCAGTCGCCGGGCAGGAGTATCAGTCGTCGTGGCCGTCCGCACCCACTCCCTCGAGCGCGAGTTCGACACCCCGTTCGACGTGCAGCGCGGTCGTGTCGAACAGCGACACCTCGGGGACGTCGCCCGGCGAGAGCAACAGCTCGAGTTCGGTACAGCCGAGAACGATCCCTCCGGCCCCGCGTTCGGCGAGTCGGTCGACCATCTCGATGGCATCCGCCAGCGAGTCGGCCTCGACTCGGCCCCGCGTCAGTTCGTCGAAGATGACCGCCTCGAGTCGCTCGCGGTCGCTCTCCCCCGGAACCAGAACGTCGATGCCGTGTTCTTCGAATCGGTCGCGGTAGCGTGACGACGCCATCGTCGACTGCGTTCCCAGGAGGCCGATGGTGTCGATACCCGCGTCGACGATCGCCTCGGCGGTCGGATCGACGATGTGGACGAACGGGATCGAGAGCGCGTCGATGATCGCCGGCGCGACCTCGTGCATCGTGTTCGTCGCCATGAGGACGACGTCCGCGCCGCCACGCTCGAGCTCTCGAGCCGCCGCAGTGAGGTAGTCGGCGGCTTCGTCCCACGCGTCGGTTCGGATACAGCGTTCGACGACGCCGAAGTCGACGCTGCGGATCACCACCTCCGCGGCGTGGTGGCCGCCGAGTGCGTCGTTGATCCCGTCGTTGAGTCCGGTGTAGTACTCGACCGTCGATTCAGCGCTCATGCCGCCGAGCACGCCGATCGTCTTGGTTGCCGTGCCGTCGTGGTGTCCGTCTGATTGGGTCATCGTCGTGGTGTCCGGTCGCTTGGACGTGATGCTGAGTGGCGGTCGATCCATCGTGAATGTGTCGACCAGTCGTATTTGTCATCCACCCGTGTCAGTGGATCGGCTCGTGTTCACGTACTGTCCGATCGGTTCGTATGCACGTACAGTGTCGGTGCGTGACCCAAATCGACCACTCGACCTCTCGTTCCCTACCGACAAGATATTGCCAGTCGACACGCCTCTCACGTGTAGTGAAGCGAAACGACCGCGCGATAGCCGCCTTCACGAGCCTCGGTCACGGCACCTTCCACGGTCTGGAGCTAGCGATCCCGCTATTCGTTCCGCTGTGGCTCGCCGAGTTCGACGCCTCGCCCACCGCGCTGGGTCTCGTCGTCGCAATCGGCTACGCGCTCATCGGCTTTATCGCGCCGCTGGCGGGCGTCCTCGCCGATCGGTACGGGTCGAAACGCATCGTTCTCGTCTCTATCGGCGGCATGGGACTCGCCTTTAGTGCCCTGAGCACCGCCAGTTCGCTCGCGACGCTCGCCGTCGTGCTCATCGTCTGGGGGATCGCTGCTGGCCTCTATCATCCAGCGGGGCTCTCGCTCATTAGCCGCGGGGCGACCCGTCGAGGTTCCGTCCTCGCCTGGCACGGTGCCGGTGGGAACCTCGGGATGGTGGTCGTTCCCCTCGCCGTCGTCTTCTTGTTACTCGTGGTCGACTGGCGAACCGCTGCCGTCGTCCTCGTCGTCCCCGCTGCACTCTGTGTCGTTGTCGGCTTTCTCCTCGAGTTCGAAACGCACGAATCCGGGGACGAACCCACGAAAACGCCCGATACTGCCACCAGCGTCCAGACGTCGATCCGTCGGTTCCTCGGGGAGACCCGAACGCTCTTCGTCGGCGGCTTCCTGCTCATCTTCGCGATCCAGATGGTGTACGGGACGTACTATCGCGGCATTTTCACGTTCTTGCCGGACGTTCTCGGCGATTTACCGGTCTTCTCGCCCGTCGCCGTCGGCACGCACGAACTCGAGGCGAGTCAACTGGCCTACTCGGGGCTCCTGCTGATCGGCGTCTTCGGTCAGTACGCCGGGGGAATGCTAAGCGATCGACGACAGCCCGAGAGGGTACTACTCGTCACGGTGGCGACGCTCACCATCGCCTCGCTGCTGTTCGTCCCGGCCGCTACCGCAGGGCTCCTCCCGCTGCTCGTTATCTGTGCCGTCCTCGGGTTCTGTATCTACGCGTTCGCCCCGATCGTCCAGGTGCTCGTCGCTGACTACGTCGCCGATCACCAGCACGGGCTCTCCTACGGCTACGTCTATCTCGGCACCTTTGGCGTCGGCGCTGGTGGGGCCGCTATCGCCGGGGCCACCCTCGAGTGGGGTGGCACGAACGCTCTTTTCGCTGTTCTGGCTGGCCTCGTTGCGGTGTGTGTGATACTTGTGGGTGCGCTCGTCGCCCTGGCTCGAGGTGGCTGGTAGCCTGTCGAAGAGTGGCTAGTGGTTCCTCGAGCGGTGGTTGGTGCCACTTCGAGCGGCGGCTGGTAGCCTTACGAAGGTAGCTGGTAGCTCCTCGAGCGGCGGGCCGAGCTACCAACCCGGAAACCATCACGAACGTTTTGACGGATTTGTCAGTATCCTCTTGAAGGTGATTGTCGTGGCTCCGTGTATGTCACGGCGACCAGTCGATCGACGATCGGTACTCAAAGCCTCCGGTGCGCTTGCCGGCGCGAGCGTGCTCGGGTTGCTCGGAACGACAACAGTCACGGCGACCGACGGGATCGAATCCTCGAGCGGTGAGACCGAACCGCGCTACGAACTCGGTGATGCCGAATCGCGCTACGTCGAGGTCGAGATGACCTTCGAGAACCGGGACGGTGAGGAGGTGACGGAATCGCCCTCGCTGTACGGCGAGATCATCCGGCCAGTCGACGACGAGGGGGACGTCGTCGAGGACGTTCCCGTCATCCTGACGTACTCGCCGTACAACGACCTCTACCAGGCGCTCAACGGGGGCGAGAGTCCGGCCCGAGACGGCATCGCGGAGTTCTTCGTCCCGCGAGGATACGCTCGAGCGCAGTTCGACCTCATCGGAACGCGCAACTCCGGGGGGTACTACGACTACGGCGGCATCCGTGAGCGTCTCAGCGGGGCCGAACTGATCGATGCGCTCGGCGAGATGGACTGGACGAACGGGAACGTCGGCATGATCGGCGGCTCCTACGACGGAACAACCCAGCTAGCGGCCGCCATCGAAGCGCCCGATCACCTGCAGGCGATCATCCCACAGGTCGCCATCGACCGCTGGTACGACTACCGCTTCCACGGTGGCTGTCCGTGGGACACCTTCGGCACCCCGACGTTGTTCGACTTCGGCTTCGGGTTACTCCCGCCCGCGGCCGTCGAGTACCCCGACGAACTCCTCGACTCGCTCACGACCCGGATCGAACCCGGCGAGCGCCTCGAGCACGAGATTCGTTCCTACGAGTACGATCCGCCATACGACGAGTTCTGGACGGAACGGGACTACCGTCGCCGCGCGGATCGGGTCGAGTGTGCGGTCATGATGGAAGCCGGGTGGGAGGATCGCAACGTCAAGCGGTGGGGGACGACGCGGTTCTACGAGGCGCTGCCCGACGACCACCAGAAACGGCTCGTCGTCGGTGACTGGGGCCACGCTGCCGGACAGTATCCCGACATCGCGGCCCTCTATCACGCCTGGTTCGACCACTGGCTGGTCGAGGGCGTCGAGAACGACGTGATGGACCTCCCGCCGGTGGACGTCCAGTCGGCGTCCTCATCCCGAACGCAGTTCGAGGAGTGGCCGCCCGCCGACAGCCAGCCGCTCGCGTTCCCGCTCGTGCGTGACGACCCTGGTTCCGGCGAACTCGAGTTGCTCGGCACCGGCGTCTCGACGTTCGAGGACGGCTCACCGCCGATCGACGAGGACGAGATGTTCGCCGAACGCGCCTCCGGCGACGACCACCTCATGTTCGAAACCTCGCCGCTCGAGGCGGACGTCCGCATCGCCGGCCGCCTCACGGCTGACCTCCTCGCGGCCTCGGACGACGACACCTGGTTCACGGCCGTCGTCTACGAGCGTCGCTTAGACGGCAGTACCCGCATCTTCGCCCGCGGGTTCTGGAACACCCGGTTCCGGCGTGGCATCGACGAGGAGTCGTCGACGCCGACCGATCGCGCCTACCGCGTGCCCATCGAGTGCTGGGACATCGACTGGACGCTCGAGGCGGGCTCCCGGCTCGGCCTCGTCGTCGCTTCGGACAACGCTGACTGGGTGCGACACGATCCGGATCTCGAGGGAACGAATCAGATCCTCCTCGATGAATCGGCCCTCAGGATGGACGCCATCGTCGACGATATCGACGCGCCGACGTTCCCCAACGCGACGATCGCGCGCGACCAGGACGCCTCGGTCTACACGGCCGGCCAGACCGCCCGCGTGACGATCACCGTCGAGGAGACGACCGAGGCGGCGCTGGTTCGCGACCGGCTCCCCGACGGATGGGCGGTGCTCGACGGCGACGACCACACGATCACCGATGTCGAGGGGGCGACCTACGTCGAGTTCGAGGAACCGCTCGAGGCCGGGGAGTCGGTGCGCTACTACGCTGAGGTGCCCGACGAGACGGGTGAACACGAGTTCGGCCCGCTCGAGTACAGCGCGACCGGCGAGCTCTGGGCGAGCGATGCCGACACGTCGGCGGCTGTGACGGTGCTCGGTCTGGACACGAGCCTGTAACGGGGCGGTGCGAGTCGTCTCCTTGCAGACGAATTCGTCGCGGTCGAACCGCGCAGGTGGCCCGTCGCGGGTAACAGCCTTGTGCCCCACGCCCGTAGCCACGGCCGATGAGTCAGGTGTTATCGACGTGCCGAACAGGGTGGCGTCTCGAGAGAGCGGTACGGCGTTCGTGGGTCGGTGCTCGTTCTCCGGTGCGGAGGTGTCGGTGACGAATGCGTGTCACGCTGCTCGGAACCGGCGACACGACCGGAACCCCCACTGTGGGGTGTGACTGTGAGACCTGTCAGCTCGCCAGCGAACGGGATCTCGAGCGCACCCGCTTTTCCGTCCACGTCGAAAACGAGCGGACGGGCGAGTGTCTGCTGGTCGACGCCAGCCCGGACTTTCGCTACCAGTTTCTCCGGGACGGCGTCGCGCTCCCGAACGCCGCGATCATCACCCACATCCACTTCGATCACCTCGACGGCCTTGGCAACGTGTTTCGGCTCCTCCGCGATATCGACGTCTACGCGGCGGACGAAACCGATCCCCAGACCGGCACCAGCGTCGCCGAGACGATCGAACACGACTACCACTACCTCGACGCGGTGACCGTCGAGGCGCGACCGCCGCTCGAACCGTTCGAGACCTGTGGCCTCGAGGTGACGCTGGTGCCGGTCGTCCACCCGCCGCTGGTGTGTTACGGGCTCGCGATCGAAGACCCCGAGACGGGCGCGAAGCTCTCTATTACGAGCGATACGACGTACGCAATTCCCGACGAATCACGGGCGGTGCTCGCCGATCCCGACCTCCTCCTCGCGGAGGCGATCGTCCCCGCCCACCTCTGTGACAAACATCCCATCGGCGGCCGTCACGAGGATTCAGACGGCGTCCCACGAACCTTTGGCACGAAACACATGACTCGAGAAGGAGCCCTGGCGCTGGCGGAGGAGCTCGAGGCCACGACGACGCGGCTGGTTCACGTCGCCCACTTCTATCCCGCCGACGAGGCGTTCGAGGAGCCGCTGGCGATAGATGGGGAGCGGTATCAGTTGTAGCGGACGGCAGTATGTTCTCCAGTACATCAGGAGAACCGATCGAGTCCCGACTGGCGGCGTCGTTTTCCTGCCGGGTCGGCGACCCACGATGTCTGTCGGTCGCGTTCCGCCTCGAGATTCACGTCGGGTTCGTCCGCGGATTCGTAGCCCGGACACGCCGGCCCACACTCCGCGTTCGCGTCGACAATGCGCCCCGCCCACTCGCAGTACGGCAGGGTTGCCCCATCCTGCTCGAGCGGCGTACACCGTTCACAGGCCGGGATGTCGTACGTTCGCCACCCTTTCCCGTAGGCGCGTTCGGCGATCCGTCGGCGCGCGCGTGCTTTCTCGCCCGGCGGGACAACCGCCACGTCGGTTCGCCCGGGCTGGTACTCGAGCGGTTCGATTCCCGGCTCCTCGACCGGAAGCCGCGTAGGCTCGCGTATCACTTCGATCGTGATGGAGCCGTCGGCGGACTCGTTCGACTTCACTTCACTTTCTGTAGCATACTCTTCAGAAATTGTAGTATTGGCATCTATCGGCTCGATACTGACGCTTCCGTTTCCACCCCGGTTTCCCCGATGCACTCGCCAGACGCCGACCTCCTCGGGAATTCGGTTGAGGTGCGCTCGCGTCACGTAGCTCTCGGTCGCCAGAATCGCCGCGTCGACCAGTCCCAGGCTCACGTCGAGTCGCAGCTGGGCCTCGAGGTCGCCCGGCCGGCCGAGGTCGGGCTTGTTCTCGATGCCGATCAGCGACCCGTACCAGTCGGGGTAGCGGGCGACCTGTCGGATGTACTCCCGGCCGCGGCGACGTTCGGCCTCGAAGAACCCGATCTCGAGGGCCCGGTCGACCACCCGACGGGCGGTGTCTGGATGACAGTCGAAACAGTGCTTCCAGTAGCGGGCCCGCCCCGTCCCGACGTCGGCTTCGAGCGCCAGGGAGGGGATTTCTTCGGGGGTGATCGCCGTCCGCTCGTCGAACTCGGGGCCGGGTTCCACGCAGACGATATCGAGGATCCGTCCGCCAGGGTTGGCGACGCTCCCGCCGAGCTGGCGGGCGAGGAGACCCAGCCCCTCGCGCCGGCGCTCGAGGGCCCCACAGAGCTCGAGTTCGAACGCAAACTCGCTCACTGTCCCGTCTCGGGGCGCGGCGGACATAAGCCTGTACCGTCGTCTCGAGCAGGAGGCGCCGAATCGCTTAGACCGAGAAGGACGTCCGCGCCGTACAGTCGTGATTGGTCGCGTTCAACTCGCCAACGGCGGTGTACTCGCCGGACTCGAGTTGGTCGCCCTGTGCCTCGTAAGTCGCCGTCTCGCCGGCCGCGAGTTCCTGACTGGAGAGTACCTGGGTGAACATTCGGGTATTGGTGAGCCGCCAGCGTTCCTCGCCGTCGGACTCGATAGCGAAGTCGGCCTTGCAGCCGTTTCGGAACTGGAACGTGACTGCCCCAGAACCCGTATTCGCTACCGTCAGCGAGAACGTCGGGACGCCGTCGGCGACCGAGACGTCGAGTGTGCCCTCGAGTGTCATGTGTCGTCGTTCGACCGGCCCACCTATATTCCTTGTGCTGTGTCCGAAATAATCAGTGCGGCGGGACGAACGTCACGGCTTTCTATCCCGGATTCGAAAGAGGGGTGTGCACGTAGTCGGGTACGAACCCCGTCGGCCAGACGCGAGCGCGGACGGATCGGGAGCGAACGCTGAGGAGGGGGGAGCGAACGCTGGCACGACGAACGACCCCATTCCCACGTCCGCGACTCACCTCCAGGCGGCCGCGCTGGTGCTCAGCGACGCCGACGAAGATCCCGATTCGGTCACCCGACTCGTCCTCGAGCCAGACACAACGCTCGAGTACAGCCTCGGAGAACGCCACTGCGCCGGATCGCTCGAGGGGGACGTCCACCATCCCTGTGATCGCCCGGCGGCGCCGTACTGTGCGTACCACACCACCACGTGGGTCTGCGCCCGCTGTACGGGTACCTGCCTGAAAGACGAGATGGACTGTTACGAGGAGCACGCGGTCTATCTCGCGGCGTTCGCCCCGGAGACGTTCAAAGTCGGGGTCACCCGCACCTGGCGACTCGAGACCCGCCTCAGGGAGCAGGGTGCCGACCGGGCGGCGCACGTCCACACCGTCTCGAACGGCCGTATCGCCCGCGAACTCGAGGCCGATATCGCCCGCGAGCAGGGTCTGGTCGACCGGGTTCGAACCGACGCCAAACTGGAGAGCCTGGCAGCAACCGTCGACCACGACGCGTGGGAGTCCCTCCTCTCGCGCGAGGCGTTCGACGTCTTCGACCGGGTCGACTTCGAATGGGGACTCGACCTCGATCGCCAGCCGGTTCGAGAAGTCATGGCCGCGGGAACCGTCGTCGGGACGAAAGGTCGCCTGCTGGTGCTCGAGCGGGGCGGGACGATCTACGCGGTCGACATGCGCGATCTGGTCGGCTACGAAATCGAGGAGGCGGGAGCGGGGTCGGAGTCCCAGCGTCGGCTCCAGTCGTCGCTGGGTTCGTTCTCGTGATCGACGCCAGCCGTGATCGACGTCACGTCACTCGAGCACGTCGTCCGGGCTACCGAAGGAGCGCGAGTACCAGTCCGACGACGCTCAGGACGAACACGAGCGAGATTGCGAGAACGAGTGCGACCAGTAACAGCTCGTCGCTCACCTCGATAACGTCGATCGCTGCGAGCGTCGTCCACGTCATAGGCGGTGTGCGCAGTCGACGCTCATAACTCCTACCTGTTGTCCTGTGGGACTGTAACTCCCGAGATAACAATCCTTTTCCGACCCGCTCGAGAACTCCAGGTATGGCAGACGATCACGACAACGACGCAGACGCCGGCGAGGAAGCCGGTGAGGAGAGCGAGGAGAAATCCTTCCGCGAACGCGTCGAGGAGATCCGTGAAAAACGCGAAGCGGAAGCCGAGGAGGGCGAAGGGCCACCGGAGAGTCCGTTCGGTGGTGGCGGCGGCCCAGGGGGCATGGGTGGCGGGAACCCGCTGGCCCAGATGATGGGCGGCATGATGGGTGGCGGCCCAGGTGGCCCGGGTGCAGGCCCTGGCGGCGACTCCGGCGTCGGCAACGAGGAACTCGTCCGCGAGGTTCGACAGGTTCGCGACGAACTGCGCGATCAGACCCGTGCCCTCAACCGGATTGCTGACGCGCTCGAAGACGACTGAGCACCGATTACCGGCTACTACCGGCCGTTTTTGCGGTTTTCCACTCGATCAGTGCCATCGACCACGAGTAGTTTCGAGACTCGATCACTCGAGTTCCCGCTCGAGGGCACCCTCACTCGAGCACTGACTCGTACAACTCCCGCATTCGCTCGAGCGACCGGTTCACCCCGTACGCTCCCCGACGCTCGAGACAGTTCGCCGCCAGCCGCTCTCGGTGCTCGAGCACGTACCGAATCCCATCCCTGAACGACTCGAGGTCGCCCCGTTCGTAGTGTTTCCCGGTGACGCCATCCTCGACGGTGTCGGTGAGCGCCCCAGCGTTGACGGCGACGACGGGGGTGCCGGTGGCGATCGATTCGAGGGCCACCAGCCCCTGGGTTTCGACCGGGCTGGGGAAGGCGAAGGCGTCGAGGCTGGCGTAGAACGCCGGAAGCTCCGACCGTTCGAGAAAGCCAAGAAACCGGGCGTCGACACCCCGTTCGGTTGCGCGTCGCTCGAGTGCTGAGCGGGCGGGGCCGTCGCCGGCGAGGACGAGGGTACCGTCCCGATTCCCGCGTCCGCTGCCACCGAACCCGGCCACGGCGTCGATCAGCTCCCCGAGCCGCTTCTCGTGGCCGTGGCGGCCAGTGTAGCCGATCAGGAACCGGTCGTTCGCCCGCTCGAGCCCGTGTCGAGCTCGAAACGCGGCTGCCTCGTCGGGAACCGGACGAAACCGATCGAGGTCGACGCCGTTGGAGACGACTGCGACGGGCGTGGAGACGCCGACACGCTCGCGGACGTGCTCGCGGGCGGCGTTCGACGGAGCGACGACGAGGTCGGCTCGGCCGTAGAACCAGCGCTCGTACGCCGTGGCCGCGGTTCGCAGCGGGCGTGTGAGACGACCCCGGGGAGTGACGTAGCCGGCGTACTCCGCGGCTGGCGTGTGGTACGTCGCGACCAGCGGAATCTCTCGCCGCCGTGCGTACCGACTCCCGGCCAGTCCGAGCGCGAACGGCGTGTGTGCGTGCACCACGTCTGGCCTCGAGAGTGCCTCTGGAACCGTCGGCTGGCCGAGTCGAAAGCCGTCGTAGAACGGAAACGGAAGGCTTCGAACGGGATGTTCGAGGTCGTGGTGGTCGTAGTCACTATCGGGGTAGACGACTGCCATATGGCTGCCCAGGCGGTGAAAGTGTTCCTGCCAGGTGGCGACGGTGTAGGTGACGCCGTTGACCGTCGGCAGGTACGTGTCGGTGAAGGCGGCGACCTGGTTGACCATCGTTGCTCGTCTGGCGACTTTCGGCTCAGAACCTTAAGTTGGTCGCTCGCCACCGTTCGCTCTCGCGGTCAGTCCCTCCGGACGAACGATCGGATACGATTTGCGACAGGAATGCGCTCGAGGACGGCTCCGTTTCCGATGGTGTCGTACACCGACCAGCGACCGACGAGGTACTTCGAGAGGGTGACCGAGATCCAGGCGAGGGCGATCCCTGCCACGACGTCAGTTGCCCAGTGTATGCCGAGGTACATCGTCGAGATGCAGACGCTAACGCCGAGCCAGGCGGCGAGCCAGAACCAGCCACGGTAGATGTCCCGAGTTCGATACGATAGTAGCGTGACCGTTACTGCCAGTGAGGTGTGCAGCGACGGGAAGACGTTGGTGTTGCGGTTGACCTGCCTCGTCAGGTGCTGGTATCGGGGATACGTGTCGTACAGCAACCCGTCGATGAGTTCGGGCATCAGGTTCCGGGGGCCGTAGGCGATCACGAACACGTAACAGACGAGACCGAGCGTGTAGTTGAGGGTGTAGGCCGTCAGCAACTCCCGGAGTGGCCGCGTGTTCGAGAGCAGGAAGTACGCGACGACCGGGAAGATGAGTAAAAAGATGTAGCCGTAGATGTAGACGAACGAGAAGTACGCCGTCAGTTCGGGCGTCGCCTGGGCCTGCAGGAAGAGAATGAAGTCCCCCTCGATGTCGTATATGACCGAGTCGGTTATCTCCCAGTCGATGATCCACGACATGTCGGGAACGGTCTGCCTGGCGACACTGTTGAACAGCAACACCGTGACGAGCACGACCGTCACGGGAGCCATCGCCTTGAGACGAGCGGGCCACTCGCGGAGCGTTCGAACCAGTCGCTGACGGCCGACGAAGAGGGCCGTCGAGAGGACGATCAGCGTCGTGACGACCACCGCCAACCGAACGAGCACTTCGACTAACATCAGGATCTCACCACCAGTGTTTCGCCGTCGTACCGATAGCCGGCGGCTTCGAACGCCGACCGTGCGGCCGCCGCGTCGAGGTCGTTGTCGCGTCCGTGGAACGGCACGATCGGATCGTCGCCCTCGAACGCGAGCGACTGTGGCAGCCACTCGTCGGAAACGGGGGTGGCGATGGGCGTCGCGTACCCCTCGAACACGTTCTCGCCGATCCAGACCTTGTCGATCAACTGGGCGACCGCCTGCCGGAAGTACGGGTTGTTGAACGGCTCACGCCGGACGTTGAATCCCAGGTGGTAGAACTCCTGTGACGTCGTCTGTAGCCGTCGTAGCTCGTCGGTGTCCTCGAGGTCGCCGAGTGCGTAGGCCTCGAGCGGCGAAATCGTGACGTCGGCGTCGTCGTTTTCGATGAGTTCGATTGCAGAGGGGCTCCGCGGATCGATCTGGGCGCGAAACGAGGTCGCGGTCGCTGCCGGCAGGTCGACGTCCGCCCGGGTCGTGAAGTGGTCGTCGTAGCGCTCCAGGGTCAGATGTTCGCGTTCGACGCGCTCGCCGAACCTGAACGGGCCGCTGCCGATCGCCGGCACGTTGTCGACGACGAGCGCCTCCGTCGCGTCCTGCGCGATGCGGACGCCGCGAACCCGTGCCTGTGTTTTTCGTGGCTCCCAGATGTGCTGTGGGAGGATCGGAACGGTCAGCGCACGTTCGACGACGGCTTCGGTGGCGTCGACGTCGACCGCCATGGTTCGACCGTCGGGATCCGTCTCGATCGAATTCGCGTCGATGACGGACGCGATCCCGCGATAGTGGGGGGACGGGGCGGGAACGTCTCGTTCACCCATCGCCGTGTCCTCGAGGAACCGGTAGGTAAATTCGACGTCGTCCGTGGTCACCGGTTCGCCGTCGTGGAACGTGTGGCCGTCCCTGATCGTTACCTCGAGGCGGCCATCCTGGTACGTCCACTCGCTCGCGAGCCACGGCAACAACTCACCGGTTTCCGGATCGGGCGTCGCGAGCGAGTCGTACAGTAACTCCATGAACACCGGCTGGTAGCGGTACTCGACGGTGAGCGGGTTGACGTTCTCCGAGGGGCTCGCGTAGATGACTGTTCCGCGGAGGCGTCCCGGATCGTCCGGATCGGTTTCGCTTCCCGGTTCCAGGTCGAGGTAGCCGAGCCGGGTCGCGAGCGCGTGTTCGTTCCAGCCGTCGAAGCGGGTGGTTCGTGCCAGCCGAACCTCCTCGGCTCGACAGATGGGGGTGAACGGCTGTTCCAGGGCCACGTATTCCAGGAGCTCCTCGACGGTTTCGCGTCGCGCTTCGCCGTCTGTCGTCCGCTGACGCTCGAGCAAGCGATCGATCGTCGTGTCCGTGACGCCGAACGGATTCTGCCAGCCCGATTCCTCGGCGTAGCGCGAGTACAGCGCTTCGTACAGGAAGTCCGGATCGTTACCGCCCGGGTGACGACCGACGTAGAGATCGAAGTCGTGATTGATGAGCGTCTCGCGGCGGAATTCTTCGGAAGATCGTAGGCGGATCGAGGTATCGATGCCCACGGTTTCGAGGTGCTCGGCGAGGCGGCGAACGATCTGGATTGCCTGTCGGTCGCCGTCGGCCGGCTGGGTCGTAATCGAGAGCGAGAGCTGAGAAAGGGGGTTTCGGTTGACCGCGCTCCGAACCTCGCGAACGCACCCACTCGTCGTGACGGCCGCTCCGGTGGCCGTCGCGGTCAGGAACGATCGCCTCGTAAGACGGCCGTCTCCGTCGCCGGTGTATCCGTTCATTCGATCCTCACCCCGAGTTTCGCCGGTTAGCCTATAACAGTATTTCGTCCCCCGCTGGGGAACAGTTCGCTGTGGACGAATACAGGTCGAGCACGGTACGCGAACCGCGATCAGGGATGGCTCACGGACGTCGAATCAGTCGAGAGCGGCCGATCTATTGTCTGATCGCCACATCCCGCAGGATTCCCGGAGAAAATCGCCGCAGGGAAGCGTACAAGGCACCAGTGTCCGTTGAAGCGCACGATGGCACCTCGGACGATCGCGCACCGCGGATACGCTGGCATTGCCCCCGAAAACACGATCGAGGCCGTTACCGACGCCGCCCGGCGACCGGAGACGTCGATGATCGAAATCGATGTCCAACCCGCGGCGTGTGGTACCCCTATCGTCTTTCACGACGACCGACTCGACGGCACGCGAGACGGGCGACCGACGACCGACGGAAGTGGACTGGTCTGGGAGGCCTCCGTCGAGGAACTCGCTGGCACGTCCGTGCTCGGTACCGGCGAGTCCGTGCCGACCCTCGAGGCGCTCCTCGAGGCCGTGCCGGAGTCGGTGGGCGTCAACGTCGAGTTGAAGAGCCCCGGACGCGACGACCTGCGATTCGCCGAGTCGCTCCCCGAACGGGATCGGGAGGATCGGCGGGACGTCTGGATGTCCTTCGTCGAGCGCGTCGTCGCCGACTGCGACGCCTTCGGCGGCGAGATTCTCTTCTCGTCGTTCTACGAGGGGGCGCTGGCTGGTGCGCGAGACGTCGCCCCCGAGTACGGCGGGGCCGCCCTCGTCTACCACGATCTCGAGGCCGGCCTCGAGGTCGCTCGCCGGTACGACTGTGAGGCGATTCACCCGCCGCGGAATACCCTCGCGGGAACCCCGCTCGCGACCGAATCCTACGGACGGATTCCGGACGAGGAGCCGTCGATCGATCTGGTGTCTGTGGCCCACGAGGAAGGTCGGGCAGTGAACGTCTGGACGGTCGACACCTGGTTACAGTACGACCAACTCGCCGAGGTCGGAGTCGACGGTATCATCGCCGACTACCCGGGGCTGGGTACGTCGGACGAACGCGCATCACCGTAGTCGCCACGACCGTCACGAACTGTCGTCGCCACGACCGTCACGAACCGTCGTCACAAACCCGACCGTACACCTCGAGCAACCGCTCCCCGACGCGCTCGAGACGGTGTTCGGCGGCGGTTTCCCGGGCAGCGTCACCGAGTCGTTCCCTCAAACCTGGGTTCGCCGCCAGTCGCTCGAGGGCGTCCCGGAACTCGCGTTCGCTCGAGCAGAGCAGGCAGTCGACGCCGTCGGTGTAGAACTCCCGGAAGACGGGGAGGTCGCGGAGGACAACAGCCGTCCCGCAGGCCATCGCCTCGAGGACGGCGATCCCCTGGTTTTCCGCGTGGGTCGGAAACAGGAAGACATCGCCGGCGGCGAACGCCTCGCGCTTGTCGTCGATCCAGCCGGTGAACGTCACGTTCGGTGGTGGATTGCTCGTCCAGTGACGAACGGCGGCACTCGCCTGGGGGCCGCTGTCGTAGGGGCCGAACCAGACGTACTCGTAGGGCGTTTGCAGGGCGAGTCGACAGAACGTCGAGAGCCCCTTCCGTTCGAACACGTTGCCGACGGCGAAGACGACCAGGTCGTCCGCCGAGAGATCGAACCGATTCCGTGCGGGTTCACGGAGGCCTTGAACCCCCTTGAGCGAGTCGTGGTCGACGCCGTTCGTGATCGATTCGATGGGGGCGTCGATCGGGTACGTCTCGAGGTGGCGTTTCGTCTGCTCGCTGGGGCAACAGACGAGGTCGGCCTGGGAGTAAAAGGAGCGGAGGTAGCGCCCGAGCGGCCCGGCGAGCGTGTTCGATCCGCGAAAGCTCTCCCGGAAGTCCTCGCGGGTGACGTGGGCGTGGAGGACGAGCGGGACGTTACGGTGGATCGCTGCACGTGCCACAGCCAGCGAACCGGGGCCGATGGCGTTGCAGTGGACGACGTCGACATCGTGGTCGACGATGGGCACCGAGCCCCGGAGCAGCTGGGTGGGTACCTCGGCGAGTGAACCGTCCCACGGATCTGCACACACCTCGAGGTCGGCTGGATCGACCGGCAACCCACTGTCGCCGCCGTCGGTGCTCGCTCCCTCCCGAAGCCGAGCCAGCGCCCGTCGCTGCTGGGCGGCGGCCGTCCCGATACCGCTTCGCTGGAGCGCCCCCTCGAGTTCGAGATAGTTGAGCACGCGCACGGGTTGGTCGTATCGACTGGCACTGCTGGCAAAATCGTACCGGTTGGGATCGTCGATGGAACCGTCCCAGGTGTACTGTCGTAGGACGGTTCCGGGTGGTACTGTCTGCACAACCGCATCAATCACGGCCGTCTCAAACACAACACCAATAGGCGACCCCCGGTAACAGCGAGGTGATGGGCGTCGCCGCCGAGCGAATCGACCGACTCCACGATCTGGCTCGAGCGGCGGCTGCCGACGGCGACGACGAACGGGCGAAGGCATACGTCAGGCTCGCACGTCGCGTCGCCGAGCGAAACCGATTGTCGCTCCCGCGGACGTTCAAGCGCTTCACGTGTGACGCCTGCGATGCGTACCTCCGGCCCGGGGTAAACGCTCGAGTCCGCCTCCAGAACGGACACGTCGTCATCACCTGTGACTGTGGCCATCACGGACGTTATCCATACGAGTGATGTGTGTCGAGGGGCGCCACTCGAGCGGAGTGAAGCGTGACGTGAGTAGCGTAACTCGAGCGGAGACTCCGCGATGGTGTCATTATCGCCGCTTTTCGTACGTTCACCCGATCGTATTCGGGAACATTGAAACCGGCGGCAACCTTATCCCGGGGTATGGACGAACAAGAGCTCAAGCGCCGCGCACACGACCTCGACGTCACCGTGTGGGTCGGCAAGAGCGGGATCGACTCGGTGGTCGACGAACTGAACGACCAACTGGCAAACGAGAACCTGATCAAGGTCAAATTCCTTCGCGCGGCTCGAGCGGGCGGTCCGACCGAGGAGAAAGCGGCCGACCTCGCTGATCGCGTGAACGGCCAGCTCATCGACACTCGCGGGCACACCGCGGTAATCTATCGATGATGGGGGTTCCCTTGCAGGCCGACGGGGACGATCTCGGCTTTCTCGGCGAACAGCTCGAGTCTTACGTTGGTGACGCCCTTGCAAGCACGCTCGAGAGTGCAATCATCTTCGTGGTGGCGTTTCTCGTCGTCTGGGTCGTCGGCCGACTCGTGATCGGTGCGCTCGTCAAGCGAGCGCTCGACCGGCGCGAACTCGATCGACACGCCCAGAAACCGCTGTTGATGATCACCCGGTTCGCGATCGCGTTCGTCGCCATCGCGATCGCGTTCGGCGCAGCGGACTACGGGAACTTCCTCGTGTCGATGGCCGGGATCGCCGCCGCCGGGGCGCTGGCTATCGGTCTGGCACTACAAAACGTGATCTCGAACTTCGTCGCCGGCGTCTTCATCTACACCGACCGACCGTTCCGGATCGGCGACTGGATCGAGTGGGACAACGGCGACTACTCGGGCATCGTCGAGGACATCAGCCTGCGAGTTACCCGCGTCCGCACGTTCGACAACGAATTGCTGACCGTCCCGAACAGCGAACTCACCGGCGGCGTCCTCAATAACCCCGTCGATGCAGACAGACTCCGGCAGAAGTTCGTCTTCGGCATCGGCTACGACGACGACATCCAGCAGGCGACGGACATCATCGTCGAGGAAGCTAAACGCCACCCGGACATCATGGACGATCCCGCGCCGTCCGTCCGATTGACCGAACTCGGCGACTCCGATGTCGGCCTCCAGTCGCGGTTCTGGATCGCCGACCCTTCCCGCGCCGACTTCGTCCGCATCCGCGGGGAGTACGTTCAGTCGGTGAAAGAGCGGTTCGACGAGGAGGGCATCGACATCCCCTACCCCGTCCGTACGCTCGAGGGTGCACTGGGGCTCGAGAACCCGGCCGCGCTCGAGGCGGCGGACGACTGACGACAGCCGCACTCTCCGTCATACTTTTCGGCTCGAAGCGAACACAACGTTCAACAGCCAGCCCTCCCTCTGCTCGAGCGACACCCGATGAACCGACCGCTCGGCCTCGATCCGTTCGTCACCCAGTCGCGTCTCGCCCACGTGCTCACGGTGATGGGGGGCGTCGTCGTCTGCCTGCTGGCGTACTTCGTCGCCGTCGCCGCCGTTTACGGCGACCTCTCGGTGCTTGCACTCGAGGCCAACGTCGATGCCCAGCGCGTCGGCGGGATGGCCGCCGGCGTCGCCACCTGGACGTACTTCGCGGTGGCGTTCGTCCGTGGGTACGGCGGGCCCGTGTTGAACAGCCTACCGTATCCGCTGGCGATCGTCGTGCTCGCGCCGTTTCCCGCTCGCTGGGCGCTGTTCGGCCCGGACGTTTCCGGGCTCATCTCGAGGTTCGTCGGCCTGTTCGTCTTCGAACCGATCGTCACGACCGCGCTTGTCGTCGTCCCTGGCCTGGGCGTCTTCGTCCTCATCCTGACTGCCTGGGCGTCGTTCATCGGTGAGGAGACACGAAAGCAGTGGGAACAACGCCACCTCACGCCGGCGTTTTACGAGGCGTTCGTCGACGTGGAGTAGGCTCGGGCTCGAGTGCGATTCGAATGGCACTAGTCGGGTTCGATTCTCTGACGTGAGGAATCGTTTCTCTGGTGTGTCGACTCGAGCCGAGTTGAATCGATGGACACTCAGACTGGCCAGTAGTCGGGTCTGGTGGTGTACTCGAGCAAAGTGGCTTCCTCGAGCCTGGTCGCGGGAGAAGTCTGGATGCTACTGACGCAAACGCCTCACCACATCCGCAAGATCACGGCCGCGTCGTCGCCCACACCGCCGTCAGCGCGAGCAACACGGCGGGAACGAGCGGGATGATCAACAGCGCGAACAGGTAGCTCGTATCCGGCGGGATCAACAGGATCAGACCCGGGGCGACGATGAACGCGACGACGATCATCCCGACGAGAATCCACCCCCTACGGCCGAACTCTCGATCGACCGATTCGGGGTGGATCGGCTCCTCGAGCCAGGCGTCGTCACCGTCTTCCGTTCGGCCAGCCGCCTCGTCGTCGGCTCGACGATTTCCGTCCTCGTCGAACGCATCGGGATCGTGTACGTAGCTGCCGTCGTCGCTGGCGGTCACACGTGGGGGTTTCGAGTGCGTGTGCAAAGCCCTCACGGTTTTGCTCGGTCGGGTACTCGAGCGGCCACGAACCCCTGATCGTTCCATCACTCGAGTTCGCTGTCAGGCCGGACGACGACCTTCCCGAACCCCTCGCGGTTCTCGAGCAACTCGTGTGCCCGGTCGGTGTCGCTCATCGGGAGGACATCTCTGATCGCGGGTTCGAAAGTGCCGTCCCATACGAGGGGCATCACGTCGTCGACCTGACCCGGCGTCGCCATCGTCGAGCCCAGAATCGTCAGCTGGTTCCAGAAGATCCGTGGGATGTCGGTCTGGGGGCTCGGCCCCGCGGTGCCCCCGCAGGTGACCAGTCGACCACCCTTGGCGAGGCTCTTGATCGAATCCTGCCAGGTGCCGGCGCCGATGTAGTCGACGACGACGTCGACGCCGCGCTTGCCGGTCTCGGCGCGTACCCAGTCGGCGAAGTTCTCTTCCTCGTAGTTGACCACGTGGTCGGCCCCGTGCTCCTCGGCGTAGCGAAGCTTTGCCTCGCTCGAGCCCGTCGCGTACACCTCCGCGCCGGCGTAGTCGGCGATCTGGAGGGCGGCGTGACCGACGCCGCCGCTGGCACCGAGGACGAGGACGGATTCGCTCGCCGAGAGGTCGGCCCGGTCGATCAGCATCCGCCAGGCCGTCTGAAAGACCAGGGTGCTCGAGGCGGCGGTCGTCCAGTCGACGTCCTCCGGGACGGGGATCAGGTTGGCCTGGTCGACGGCGGCGTACTCGGCGTGGACGCCGGGAACGTGTTCGCCGATGACGTGGTAGGAGACACACAGCGGGTACTGGCCGCGTCGACAGAACTCACACTCGCCACAGGAGACGCCCGCCGAGAGGGCGACGTGGTCGCCTTCCGAAAAGCGGGTGACGGCTTCGCCGGTTTCGACGACGACGCCCGCGCCGTCGCTTCCCGGGACGTGGGGCATCTCGAGGTCGAGGCCGGGCAATCCGCGGCGAACCCAGATGTCGAGGTGGTTGAGCGCGCCCGCTTTCACGTCGATCAGTACGTCCTCGGGGCCGACCGTCGGGTCGGGAACCTCGGCGTACTCGATGACGTCGGTGTCTCCGTGCTCGGTGAACGTCACAGCGTGCATACGCGTGCCATCGGGACAATCCGTGAAAAACTTCGTGAGACGGGGCGGCGGCGTGGCCGATCACGTCGCCCTGGCCGATTGAACGATGCTGACAGCATGCTCGGCCTCCAGACGAGCTACTGATACTAAGATACAAAATGTGGAGCAATTCGCTATACTATTTGTATTGTTGGGTTCAGACTCGAGCCACCGCCAGGATGTGGTTCGCCCAATCGACGACGGCGGGATCCGTCCGGAGCGCACGAACCGTCTCGGTGACAGCCTCGACGTGTTTCTCGTCGAGCTCCTCGAGCGGCTGTCGCTCGCCAACGTTCGTCGCGATTCCCTCGAGGCCGACCAGCGCCTGGACGTCGAACCCGGCGGTTTCGAGGGCGGCCTCGAGTTCGGCCGCGCGGAAGAAGTGACAGCCCGTGAACTCGGGTGCCTCGAGGTGATCGAGGTGCTCGCGGGCGAAGGCGCGGTCGTAAGTTCCGTCGGCGGCAATCGCGTCAACGCCCGGGATGTTCTCCGGACTTCGGACGAGGTTCTGCAACACGGCGAGTCGACTCATCACGGAGACGAACACCGGACTGTCGGCACGAGCGACGCGGCGCAGTTCCGACAGCGTCTGTTCGCGTTCGGCCGCCTCGACGATGTGCGAGAGCGGGCCGCCGGTACAGCAGACAGCGTCGAACCGATTCTCCCGAAACGGGAGTTCCCGGATGTCGCCCCGATCGACCGTGACGCGGTCGTCGACGCCATGTTCGTCGGCTTTCGCTCGAGCGAGTTCACACTGACGCCGGCTCACGTCCACGAGTGTCACCTCGTAGCCGCGTTCGGCCAGCCAGACCGCATACCGACCAGCCCCGCCACCGGCGTCGAGGACGTGGCCGGACTCGGGCAGGTACCGCGCGAGGTAATCGGTCGTCCCCTCGAACTCGAGGTGGCCACCGAGCGTCGCCTCGAGGCGTTCCCACTCCTCGTGACCGTACTCGTCGTAGTAGTGTTCGGGCTCGAGCGTCGCCAGGTCGGCCTCGCCGTCCGGATCGCCGACAGCGTTCTCGTCCGGATTTGCCTCGCCGTGATTTCCTGACGACGACTTCGAGTGAGGCACCTCGGTCATACAAAGGTGTCAAACGGGACACTACAAGAACGCACCGGGCGTGTGACTATTGGCACCGTGCTTCAAATAGGCCGAATAGAGGCCGTTGGCTCCGGCGACGGCACGTGTCCCACCACCTTGCGGACATTTCCGTGACCGAAACCCTTTATGTACGCCGGTTTAAATCGTGGACAACATGCGGAAAAGTGGGCCGCCAAAAGGACTTATCGCCTATCTCGTCCTCGAGTTGCTCGAGGAGAAACCGCGGTACGGCTACGAGATTCTGAAAGAAATTCGTGACATCAGCGGCGGACACTGGGAGCCATCGTATGGCTCCGTCTACCCGATTCTGTACAAGTTCGAAGAGAAAGGGTGGGCCGAGCGAATCGAACGCGAGGACGAACCCGACCGGAAGTACTTCGAACTCACGACGGAGGGGCAGGCCGAACTCGAAGAACGTCGGGAGTCCAGTGCCGAGAAGGCCAGGGACTTCGCGGACGTCATCCTGGGCTTTTTCCACGTCTACGCCGCATTCTCGACCGACGAGCGCTTCGAGGTACCCGAACTCGAGGGCGAGTGGCGGTTCAACGAGGAATTCAGTTCCTGGGTCGTCGAACAGGTCGTGCGCCACCACGAGTACTACTTCGACACCGAGTTCGAGCGGATCGAGGACACCCCCGAGGAGTTCTACGAGCGTCACGGCGTCGGCGACGAGTAGTCGTCGGCGACTCGAGCGACCGACGCCCGGCAGCCACCTGTTAGCACGATTCGTTCCGTGAGTGACGGCCATCGCTGCTGGCAGTCGTGGCCAACTGCGTGAGGCTGGCTCCTGCACATACCTATTAGTCCGTCCCGCCAGAGCACACAACTAGGATGTCTGCACAAACGATCGGATTCGTCGGTCTCGGAATCATGGGCCTGCCGATGGCTCGCAACCTCATCGATGCGGGGTACGACGTCGTCGGCCACAACCGCTCGAGCGACCCGACTGCGGAACTCGTCGCCTACGGCGGCGAGGACGGCGGCTCGCCCGCGGGGGTCGCCGAACGGAGCGACGTCGTCCTGTTGTGTCTCCCCGACTCGCCGGACGTCGAGAACATCGTCCTTGGTGAGGGGAATGAGGGGAACCCCGTCATCGACGGCGTCAGCGAGGGCATGACGGTGATCGATCACTCGACCATCTCGCCGACCGTCGCCGAGGCCGTCGCCGACCGCCTGGCCGAGGAGGGGGTCAGCATGCTCGACGCCCCCATCTCCGGCGGCGAGCAGGGCGCGATCGACGGGACGCTCTCGATCATGGTCGGCGGCGACGCGTCGACGCTCGAGGCTCACCGGGAGGTGCTCGAGGCCATGGGCGGGACGATTACCCACTGCGGCCCAAGTGGAGCCGGCCAGACGACCAAAGCCTGCAACCAGATCGTCGTGTCCGCACAGATGGTCGGCGTCAGTGAGGCCCTCGTTTTCGCGGAGAAAGCCGGCGCCGACCTCGAGGCGGTCGTCGACGCGATCAGTGGCGGTGCGGCGGGCTGTTGGACGCTCGATAACCGCGCGCCGAACATGATCCGCGGGGAGTTCGGCCCCGGTTTCTTCGCCGAATATCAGTACAAGGATCTCCGCATCGCGGCAGCAGCCGGCGAGGAGTTCGGCGCGCCGATTCCGCAGACGTCGGTCGCCCACGAGTTGTACAAGACGATGGTCGAAAACGACATGGGGCGGGACGACAACTCGGGCGTGATGCAGGTGCTCGAGATGATGGCCGGTACCGAGGCTCGAATCGACGAGTAACGGCGGTTCGAGGAGGTTCTCCCTATGATGCTCGATGTATCACTCACACTGTGAAAATAGCTAACGTGTAGCATGGTGTATCACTGGTGAGTGTTCTTCGTATACCGGCGCACCCAGACGGAGCCCGTATCGACAGATGCTCATCGATGAAGCGAGGCAACTATGGTAGAAGCAACAACACCAGACGTAGAACAGCTCATGAGTGACTACTTCGACTTGCGGAACGGGGATCTGTCGAAGTTGAACGTACTTTCTGAATCGTTCACATTCTATCTTCCGATCGACGAGATCCACGGCCGGGACGCAGCCGAAGCGATGCAGCACGAGCAGGAGACGGCGTTCCCCGATTTCGAGCTGACCGTAGACGATATGCTCGTCGGCGATGACATCGCCATGTGGGAGTGGACGGTGACGGGCACGCACGAGGGAGAATGGCAGGGTATCCCGTCGACCGGCCGTGAAGTGGAATTCAAAGGAATGTCAAAAACGGTGATCTCGGACGGCAAAATTCAAGAAAACTGGGCGTACTTCGACTCCCGATCGCTCATGGATCAACTCGGTGCCACCGAGTAGGATCTGCAATTTCTCGCTTTTCGGCGCCCGTCCATCGGTTAGATCACGCGCCGTGACTCTCAACGTACCCTCGGGCACAATTTCAGGTTCAAACCGATACAGCTCTCCGCCGTTTGCTGCACTCGTCTCCTCGCCTCCGTAGCACGTGCAGACGCCCGTTCTTCCACCTCGAGGCGAATCGACGATCGGTTCGAAAACGAGAGCGGTAGCGACTCGAGTTCGCTTCGCTCAGTCGTGCCGAAGTGAGCGTTGGCCCGTGAACACGCATCCACCTTTTTCCGCTCGGGTCTCACCAGTGTCGCTCACGCCGTTCGCTCACCCGCCGCACAAAAAGCTGGGCCAAAAACGGTCGCTCGCTCCGCCCGCGCCCGGGCCAGTCTCGAGTTAATCGTGCCGAAATGAGCGCTGCCCCGTAAACACCATCGCCATGCCGTGCTCGTTCGCCGCCTCGATCACGTCGTCGTCGTTGACCGAGCCGCCTGGCTGGATCACCGCCTCGATGCCCGCCTCGGCGGCCGCCTCGAGGCCGTCCGGGAACGGGAAGAAGGCGTCGGAGGCCATCACGGCCCCCTCCGCGGATTTGCCTTCGGCGTGTTCCTCGGCTTTCATCGCCGCCAGTCGAACCGCGTCGACGCGGGAGACCTGCCCCATACCGATGCCGACCGTTTCAGTGCCGTTGGCGAAGAGGATCCCGTTCGACTTGACGTGCTTGAGCGTCTGCCAGGCGAACACCATCGACTCGAGTTGCTCGTCGGTGGGTTCGCGCTCGGTGACGATCTCGAGGTCGTCGACGGTGACCCGCTGGTCGTCGCGTTCCTGGACGAGGCGGCCGCCGACGATGGGTTTCTCGGTGAAGCGTTCGGTGGGCGTCTCGAGCGTCGTTATATCGAGCACGCGCAGGTTCTTCTTTTCGCACAGAATCTCGAGAGCGTCGTCTGTGTAGCCGGGCGCGACGACGACCTCCTTGAACGAGTCGGTGATCGCCTCGGCCGTTTCGGCGTCGCACTCCCGGTTGAGGGCGACGATGCCGCCGAAGGCGCTCATCGGATCGGTCGAGAGTGCGCCGTCGTAGGCCTCCGACAGCGTATCGGCGGTGGCACAGCCGGCGGGATTGGTGTGTTTGATCACCGCGGCGGCGGGTTCGTCGAACTCCTTGATCAGATTGAGCGCGCCGTCCGCGTCGTTGTAGTTGTTGTAGCTGAGCGCCTTTGCACCCTCGTTGCGTTGCTCGGCGTGGACGACGGAGGCCTCCTCGCAGGTGTAGTCGGCGTAGACGGCCGCGTTCTGGTGCGGGTTCTCGCCGTAGCGGAGGGTGTCCAGTCGGTCGCTCGAGGTGAGTCGTCGCGCTGGCAGGCCCTCGTCCTCGTCGGCACCGTCCGCGTCGACCGTAACCTCGCCGGCCTCGAGATCCACGTCGACAGCACCCTCGGCGAACCACTTCACGGCCCGCGGGTACGCCCGGAACTCGCCTTCGTAGAGGACGCGATCTTTGAGTGAGTCCTCGGTATCCCCCTCGTAGACGGGTACCGGCTCCTGAGTGACGATGGGGCCGCCGTCGACCTCGCCTTCGATCACGTTGCCTTCGCCGTCGGTGGCGTCGGTGACGACGTGCACCGTACACCCCGTCACGGAAACGCCGGCCTCGAGGGCGTCGCCCCAGGCGTCCATCCCAGGGAACGCCGGCAGGAGCGACGGGTGGACGTTCAGCGTCGTCGGCTGGGCCTCGAGGAAGGTGTCGGAGAGAATCCGCATGTAGCCGTCGAGACAGACCAGATCGTAGTCGTAGCCCTCGAGAGCGGCGTTGACGGCTTGCTCGTGTTCCTGCCGACTCATGTCGTCCTCGAGCGGGACGACCTCTGTGGGGATTCCGCGTTCGGCGGCGGCCTCGAGCACGGGTGCGTCTGCGTTGTTCGTCAGGACGACGGCGAGTTCGGCGTCGCCCGGGGCTTTATCGGCGATATTCAGCAGGTTTCGTCCGCGGTTCCCGGCCAATCCGGCGAGTCGTGTCATACTGGACGTGCCGACTGCGAATGGCAAAGTGGTTGCGGTCTCGAGCGAGAATATGAGCATGATCGTGTATCGATACCTGGCTGATGTGGCCCGTGAGGGCAACTGATGTGCACGGGCGTGGAACGAAATCCGACACGCTTTTGCACACTGCTGGTGCACCCATGGACATGACCGACACGCACGCGCTGTACGCCGTCTCGCCGCTCGACGGCCGCTACGGCTCCCGGACGGAACCGCTGGCTTCCTACGCGAGCGAGGCCGCGCTCATGCGCGCTCGCGTCCGCGTCGAAGTCGAGTACCTGATCGCGCTGGCCGACCTCGAGGCCACGCCCCTCGAGCTCTCCGAGGACGACCGTGCCCACCTCCGCGAGCTGTACGAGGACTTCGACGAGGCGGACGCCCAGCTCGTCAAGACGCTCGAGACGGAGGGGTACGCGGGCTTCGACGCGACCAACCACGACGTCAAGGCCGTCGAGTACTTCGTCCGCCACCGCCTGCCCGAGGGGAGCGACGCCTCGGCGTGGATCCACTTCGGGCTGACCAGCGAGGACGTGAACAACCTCGCCCACCGCTTACTGGTTCGGGGGGCCCTCGAGGACGTCGTCCTGCCGGCACTGTTCGCGGTGCGGGATACCCTCGCGGAGATGGCTCGCAACTACCGCGACGTGCCGATGCTCGCGCGAACCCATGGGCAACCGGCCACGCCGACCACCTTCGGGAAAGAGTGTGCGGTCTACGCAGCACGCCTTGGTCAGGCGACCGGCCGGGTGTCGACGGCGACTGACGCCCTCTCGGGCAAACTCGCCGGTGCCTCGGGCACCTACGCAGCCCACGTCGCCGCTTACCCCGATGTGGACTGGCAGACGTTCGCCCGCGAGTTCGTCACGGGTTTGGGCCTCGAGTTCACCCCCCTTGCCACGCAGGTCAACCCCTGTGACGACCTGGCGGCCGTCTTCGACGCCCTCCGCGGGGCGAACAACGTCTTGCTCGACCTCGACCTCGACATCTGGCTGTACGTCTCCGATCGCTACCTCGGCCAGGAGGCCGTCGCGGGCGAGACGGGATCGTCGACGATGCCCCACAAGGTGAACCCGATCGACTTCGAGAACAGCGAGGGCAACCTCTCGAAAGCCAACGCCGACCTCACCTTCCTCGCCGACTACGTCACGACCTCCCGCCTCCAGCGCGACCTCTCGGATTCGACGGTGAAACGCAACATCGGCGCTGCCTTCGCCCACTGCCTCATCGGCTACACCAAGACCCAGGCCGGCCTCGAGAAGGTCGTCCCCAACGAGCACGTCATGCGCGAGGAACTGCGGAACACCCCGGCGATCATCGGCGAAGCCGTCCAGACGATCCTCCGTCGGGAGGGCCAGGACGACGCCTACGAACAGGTGAAGGCACTCACCCGCGGCCGAGAGGTCACCCTCGAGGACTTCCGCGACCTCTTCGACGACCTCGAGGTGAGCGAGGACGTTCGTGAGGAGCTACGGGCGCTGACGCCGGAAACCTACGTCGGCGTCGCGAGCGGGTTGGTCGACGACCTCGAGTAGTCCTCCGTAAAAAGAAGGGGGTCAGGCCTTCATCTTCGCGATTTCGTCCATCGGCGGGAGGATACCGAGTTGCTGGAGGAACGCCAGATTGTCGGATTCCGCCCACCGTTCGACGATCAATCCGTCCTCGAGGCGCATCCATACCATGTTCGACCCGGACACCTGTTTCCCCGTCGGTTCCATGCCGCCGTACGATCCGTCGTTCGTTCCCTCGAACGTGAACCGAACGGCGACCGAATCGTCCTCGGCGATCATCTCCTCGATCGTTACCATCGCATCGGGGAACGCGCTGCGCGCGCTCTCGACGTGACGGACGAATCCCTCGAAGCCCCTCGCCTCCTCGGGAGTGAGCGTCTCGTCTGAGACCGGGTCGTGATTGACGACGGTCTCCGCGATTAGCTCGTCGAGCAGTTCGGTTCGCCCCTTGTTGAAGGCTTCTTCGTAGTACCGCCGTACGACCTCCGTGTTCTTCGCTGGTGTAGCCATAGCCAACTCACCGATGGACTCTACGCTTCATAACAGGTTAAGGTATTCTGAAATATATTCGGTCAGTCCGCCGATTCGGAGCGTCCACACGATCGGTATCGTCCGGAGTGGCGCGAACACGGTGACAGTTCTCCGGAGAGGCGTGCCTACTGGTGGGGTAACACGGTTCCGTCCCGAGCGCGGCGAGTGATGAACTACAGATACGCGACGCCGGTCTCACGTTCCGATCGTTTCCAGAGCCGTCGCGCAGTCTCCGGGTCACGCGCGGCGCTCGAGGGTCGTTGGCGCGTCGGGGAGCCACGGACGTTGAAGGGGCCGCCCGGGCCGTAGTACGCCCCACCCTCTATGTCGGGGGCCGTCGCGGCGTACAGCGTCGGCAATGCACCCTTCGACGCCGGCTGGGCGAAGAGTGCGTTCGCCAGTCCCATCATTACGAGTTGGAGTCGGGAGTCCCTGGCTCGAGCAACCCGGAGCTGCAGGTTCGTGTCGGCGTAGCCCGGGTGCACCGCGACGCTTTTCACGCCACGACCGGTGGCCTCGAGCCGCCGCTGTAGTTCTCTCGCAAAGAGGACATTCGCGAGTTTCGACTGCGCGTAGGCGTCCCAGGGGCCGTACGATTGCTCGCCATGGAGGTCGTCGGAGTCGATCGTTCCGCCCTTGTGCATCGTGCTCGAGACGGTGACGACTCGTCCGCCCTCGACCAGGTTCTCGAGCAACAGGCCAGTGAGGGCGAAGTGGCCGAGGTGGTTGACCCCGAACTGTTTCTCGAAGCCGTCCTCGGTGGTCTCCCGCGGGATGCCCATGACGCCCGCGTTGTTCACCAGGACGTCGATGTCGGTGTCTCCCAGTCGGTCGGCGAACGACCGAACGGACTCGAGGCTGGCGAGGTCGAGGTGTTCGCGGCGCAGGTCGGCCCGCCCGACGTCCGCGTGGATCGCCCCGGCCGCGGCCTCGGATCGGTCGCGGTTGCGACAGGCCATCACGACGGTTGCGCCCGCGCGGGCCAGTTCGCGGGTCGTTTCGCGACCGATTCCGCTGTTTGCCCCCGTCACGACGACGGTCGTGTCGGTCAGGTCGGGCACGTCCGCGAGAGTCCAGCCCATACGTGGTCGTGGGACGCGAGCGGTTTGACGGTATGGGTTTCGGACGCTGGCGATGTCCTGCCCACCACCGTCAGGGTCGCTCGATCGTCTCGAGAACGAACCGTCCGCCGTCGTCGTGCTCGTTGTCGTGCTCACGATCGCGATCACGGTCGCCGTCGTCGCGCCATCGCCACGATCCGATGGCTGGCTCCCCAAAATCGCCCTCGAGGCTCACGATTACGTACGACCGATTCGGCCACGCCGCCCCGGCGACGTCGGTCTCACTCGGCGCGAACGGCCCCCGCGGATGGGAGTGATAGAAGCCGACGATCTCCTCGCCTCGATCCTCGAGTTCCTCGAATACGGCGAGTTGTTCCTCGGGGTCGATTCGATACTCCCGTCGCGGCTCAGTGGCAACGTTTCGGGTCGGATACCGGCTGTCGACGCGGCTTCGGTTCGCGTCGAACCGGCCGCCGAGCACGCCACAGCACTCCTCGGGAGCGGCCGCTCGAGCGTCCTCGACCATCCCTCGTTCGATCGATTTGGGGAGGTCGAGCATCGGTGTGGTGGCACCGTCCGTGCGAGGGGAGTCTCGCTCGGTCACGTCGTCGCCTCCCGACTCGCCTGGAGCGACGACACCGGCACGGCCACTCTGGTGGACGGCTGCTCGTCGAACCGATCCGGCTGGATGATCGGTCCGAGAATCTCGAGCGTGTCCACGAGTCGTGGCCCGGGCCGGTTGAGGTACTGATCGCCATCGAGCGCCCAGACGCGACCTGATTTGACGGCTGACAACCCATCCCATCCCTCGCGGTCAGTCAGATCGGTCAGGTTGTCGGCGGTCTGTGCGAGATCGAACCCACACGGGGCGACGATCACGACCTCCGGATCGTACTCGCGAATGTCGTCCCATCTGCGTGGCCTCGAGCGTTCCCCCACGCCGGCCAGCCCGTAGCGTCCGCCGGCCCACTCGACGAGTTCGGCCGTCCAGTGGCCGGCGATCATGGCCGGGTTCGTCCAGTCGAAGATCGCCACTCGCGGCCGTTCTTCTGGCTCGATATCGCTCGTCCGCTCCCTGACGGTGTCGATCCGCTCCTCGAGGTTCTCGACCACCGCTCGAGCCCGCTGGTCGACGCCGGCGGCCCGACCGATGCGCTCGATATCGCCGAGCACGGCCGCAACGGTGTGGGGGTCGGTCGTCAGGAGGTCGGGTTCGGCGTCGATGTCGTCGACGGCGCGTTCGATCGCCGCCGTATCGACCGCACAGACGTCGCACATTCCCTGTGTGACGATCAGATCCGGATCGAGTGCCTCGAGCGTGGCGTTGTCGATCTCGTAGACGCCTTCACCGCCCTCGTCGTCGGTAGCCTCGAGTACCTGTTCGTCGATCGCCGCGCTCGAGCCATCGGTGTCGATTCGTGAGCGGGTGACCGACGGTCGGTCGCGAACGCGGGGCGGAAAGTCACACTCGTGGGAGACCCCGACTGGCTCGATCCCGAGGGTACAGGCGATCTCGGTCGCGGAGGGGAGCGTGGTGACGAGGTTCATGCGAGCGGATTGTCTCTCGAGGGAGAAAAGCGTACGTTACCGGGCTGGTGGTCACTCCTGGCCAAGTTCGAAGTGTGATACGGCGAGCACCGCACGTCCATCACGAATGTCGCCCGTACGGACGGACTCGAGCAGTTCCGCGTACGGCATCGGCGCAACGCGGATACTCTCGTCGTGATCGAGTCGTTGCTCGCCGGCAGGCTCACAGCCTCGAGCGACGAAGAAGTGCATGACGGAGTCCGCGAGGCCGTTCGCCGGTTCGACGGTGACCAGCGGTTCGATGGTGTCTGCCACGTGACCGGTCTCCTCGGCGAGTTCGCGACGGGCGGCCGCCTCGAGATCGTCGTCGTCGGGTTCGGTGGTTCCCACTGGGAGACCACGGCTGATGCGTTCGACCGCTTGACGCCACTCCTCGATACAGACGACGTCATCGTCGGCGGTGAACGGAAGGATACAGACGCTCGCCGGCTCCGAGAGGTAATCGAAATCAGTTTCGTCGCCGTCAGGGAGGCGTACGGTCTGCGTAACGACGTCGAAGCCAGGACAGGAGTAGGCTACGTCGGACTCGAGCGTCTCCCAGGCGAGCGGATCGTCGGCCATACCGGCCGCTACGGCGGTCGCTGGGAAAAACGTCGTGACTCGTGCCCGCTCGAGTGCGATCTCGGTAATCGGGCGTTCCGTACTGTGTTCTACGTTGTCCGTTCCGGTCTCACGACCGCCGTGTACTGGCTCTATAACAAAGCCACAGATCGATGAACGTTCGTTTTCAGAGGGTGATCCATGGATCAACTAACAGGTTTCCAACGCGACTTGCTGTACGTCATCGCCGGCATGGAACGGCCGTCGGGCCAGCAAATTCTCGACGACATAAACGAGTACATCGACCAGCCGGTCACACACGGCCGGCTGTATCCAAATCTGGATACGCTGGTCGAGAATAAACTCGTCGAGAAAGGGCAACTCGACCGACGGACGAACTACTACGCGTTGACCCCGAGGGGTCGGCGCGAATTACAACGACGCCAGGAGTGGGTACAACGATACGTCGACGTCTAGCGGTTTTTTCACATTCGCGAGTGCGGTGGTGGGTCGGCCCAGCGGGTATCCGTTGTATCCGACGGATGGCCCGTTTCGACCCGGCATTCTCGTGGTGACGTTGCTGTGGCGACGCTCAGTACATCACGGCGGTTTGTTGGCCCCACTCGAGTGTCGGCTTTCGCGCCCACGACTGATTCGATGTGTGACGGATCACCCGCTTCGCGACCAACTTCCCAGCTCAAGTAGTGGCTTCGCTACCGGCCCCCTGCGTCACATCCGGAAACTGACGACGGAACCGTCTTGAAATCGAGCGTCGAAACGAGGCGACGACCCGTTTCGTTCAGGTGTCGTTGTCGTCGGTCTCGTCGGGTTCTTCCTCTGGCTCCTCCTCGTCCGGCTCTTCTTCAGGCTCTTCTTCAGGCTCTTCCTCTGGCTCCTCCTCGTCCGGCTCTTCTTCAGGCTCTTCCTCTGGTTCGTCGACCGCCGGTGGCCCGTCGACGGTGAGGTTCACCGAGAACGCACGGTCTTCCTGGTCGGCTTCCGGCTCGAGGTAACCTGCCGCGAAAGCCGTGTACGCCGTTCCTATCTCGAGGTCGACGGTGACGGATGCGACGGCGTCGGTGGGTTCGTCTTCGTCGTCTTCGTCGTACTCCTCGGTTTCGTCATCGGTCGTCTCATCGTCGTCGTACTCATCATCGGCTGCTTCCTCGTCGTGGTCGTCGGCCGCTTCCTCGTCGTCATAGTCGTCGGTTTCGTTTGTGTCGTCCTCATCGTACTCGTCGTCCATCTCGTCGTCACCAGCCGCAGGTACGACGTCGAGCGTGTACGACCCTGCCGGGACGGCGACGTAGTTCGTCCCCTCGCCGAATGCCACGTTCGCGAATAGCGCCTGTCCGCTCTCGCTCTCTTCGACGTCGACCGCAGGTGCGTCCGGCGAGGCGTGAACCAGGCGGACGAGCGAGGAGCCGGCATCGGTGAGCACCAGCATCTCGAAGGTGTCGGCCTCGAGTTCGCCGATCGCGGCGACCGTGTAAAACGCGCTGCCGACCGCGAGTTCCTCGTCGTAGACGACCGTTTCCTCGTCGCCGGCGGCAGTCACCCGAACCGAGTAGGTTCCGGGTTCCAGCTCGAGGTACGGCGTCACCTGGTCGTAGGCAGCGTCTGAAATGACCTGCTCGTCGTCGACGTAAACGTCGACGTTCGGAGCGTCTGGGGAGAAGTGAGCGACACGTACCCCGCCTGTGGGGGCCGTTCCGTCGTCTGTTTCATCGTCTGTCCGCTCGTCGTCTTCGTGCTCGCCCGTTGCGAAGACGCGCCCGCCTGCGAGTACGCTTCCCGCGCCGACGACACCCAGTGCTTTGAGTGTCGTGCGTCGTGATGTCCTCATAATGCACTCGATACGGGGAAGACTGCAAGAATAAAGTGAGCCGTCAGTTCCGGCGATTTGGCCGTGATTTACACTCCAGGCGTCTCTGTAGGTTGTCTCTGTGGCCGAGAAACGTTCCCCTACGCGTGGTCGTTGGTCATTTCGTTATTATCAACTCAGTCATGAGAGTCGAGCCGTCACCTCGAGGAAAACCCCTCGTCTCCAGGACGGCACGAACGGAGCCAAGAACAGCCCCCTCGAGGCCGCTTTCCACCGCACACCACCGCGTCTCGCTCACCTCAGCGATTGTCGTCGGGAACTCGCTTCGACGTGTCTCGCTCGAGGAGCAGGGCGAAGCCGCCATCTTCGAGGCCGATGACGCTTACGCCCGACGTAAACGTGGTGTCCCCTCGTTGGCCGATACACGTCCCCTTCCAGCGCCACCCGGCGGCAGCCACCGTGAGTGCCGTCTCCTCGAGTCGTCGCACTTCGTCGTCGGGGTACGGGAGTCCCCAGTGGCTCCCGAGGAGTTCCTCGCGGGTGACGGCGAACTGCCGGGCGTAATTGGTGTTCACGGCGATCACGGTTCCGTCAGGGTCGACGAGTGCGATTCCGTCACCGACAGCTTCGAACGCCGTCAGTACGTTTCGGGTCAGCGTTCGCTGGCGGTGATGATCGACCAGTCGACGAATCTGTGCTGCCAACCGGTCACTGTCCCGTTCTCCGGGACGGTGGTGGATTGCCCAGTCGTCCTCGAGTACCGCGTCGACCAGCGACTCCGATGGTGTCGCCGTGTAGCAGACGACGGGAAGCGTCGATTCCTGACGCCGAACGTTCGAGAGTACCTCGAGGGCGGTCGCTGGCGATTCGGGGGATACGCTCACGACGCTTTCGACTGCTGTGGATCCGATCGGTGCCGTCTCGACCGCTTCCGCCGTCTGTACCTCGAGAACGTCGATTCGACCGAGAGCGGTTTCGAGTGTCATGACCGAGTCTCCGGTACCGATCAACAGGACGGTCGCTGCAGCGTCCGGATCCGTACCTGTCGTGTGTACACCGGTCTCGACGGCTGTCATCGTTGTGAACACCTGTTCAGTATGGTCATAGTCTGGGAAGTGAGGGGGAAGAGCCAGCGGAACGACCGGGTGGCAAACCCAACGATCGATTCATGCCGGTGGGTACATCGATCCATCGACGGTGACCGTCCCGTCGTTCTGAACCGTGATCTCGCGGCCAACGTATTCGAAGGTGACCGTACACTGGACGTCCTCTCGGAACAGTTGATCCAGGGCTTCGGGATTGATCGCCTCGAATAGCGGTACCTCGAGATCGAGTGGATCGACGCCGCTGTCTTCAGCGATGGCATCGATTACGCGCATACTCATCGAGTGGGCGGAGGGTCTGGTGTCAATCTGGGGCATCGTTGCTCGGTCTAGCCGATGGCGGGGTATCTGCCTAGCCGTTTTATGTGTATCCCCAACGTAGATTGGACACTATATGTGTAGCGTCGCCCGTCGTGCCATCGACCGAGGGTGGCGATAATCGACCGATGCAGACCATCTATGTGGAAGGTTGCTATCGATTCATGGGATTGACGACAATACAGGGCGAGGGCGATACGAGCAATTGGCTCGAGCGTGTCGACAGTGCCTGGTTCGAACTCCTCTCGATGGCGGGTGATCCACTGGCCGCGGTCGACAGTGTGGGTGTGTTCGCCCTGTGGGTCGCTATCGGTGTGGGTGTTCTCGGACTCACCCGTGAGACGGAAAACGGTGGCGGGAGTTCGGGCACCACTGACGACGACACACCGACTGGCGACGTCGACGGAAACGCCCCGCTCGAGACGCTCCTCGAGGCGATGGACACGCTCGAGGAGGGAACCTACGACATAGACGTTCCGACGGGGCGGGACGACGAGTACGGCCTGCTCGCCAAGCGTCTCGATCGGCTGGCGGACTCGATCCGGACACGAGCGGCCGACCTCGAGCGCTATCGTGGCTACACCGACGACCTCGTCGATGCCGTCGACGACGTGTTCGTCCTGCTCGAGCCGGACGGCACGATTCGACGCTGGAACGAGAGTCTCGTGACATCGACGAGTTACACACACGAGGACGTCACCTCGACGAACGCCTTCGAGTTCTTCGATCCGGACGAACGCGAGCGGATCCGGGCAGCGGTTGAAACGGCACTCGAGACCGGTTACGCCCGCGTCGAGACCGATGCGATACGACGCGATGGTTCCACGGTTCGATACGAGTTCGTGATCTCGCGAGTCGAAGATCCCGACGGAACAGCGCTATTGGCCGCCGTTGGCCGTGACGTTAGCGACCGAAATGCCCAGCGTCAACGACTGCGCGAACGCGAACGCCAGCTCTCGACGCTGATGCACAACGTTCCGGGCATGGTCTACCGATGCCGGAACGAGCCGACGTGGCCGATGGAGTTCGTCAGCCAGGGCTGCCAGGAACTGACCGGCTACCAGCCCGATCAGCTCGTCGACGGCTCCGTGGTCTGGGCTGACGACGTGTTGGTCACGGACAACACCGTGCTTTGGGATCGCGTCCAGTGGAGCATCGAGACCGGGGAACCGTTCCAGGTCACCTACGAGGCCGAGACCGCGGACGGCGGTCGGCGGTGGTTCAAAGAACAGGGGCGTGGCGTCTTTGACGAGGCGGGAGACCTCCAGGCCCTCGAGGGAGTGATCATCGACGTCACCGACCGCGTCGAGAGCGAGCGTGAACTCGAGCGGACGAGCGAGCTCCTCCAGCAGACCCAGCGGCTGGCGAGCGTCGGCGGCTGGGAAATCGACGTCCGCGATGGGGAGCCCTACGACGTCCTGTTGACCGATGAGACCTTTCGTATTCGTGGTCTCGAGCCCGGTGACGCAATTGCGCTCGAGGAAGGGATCGAGTGGTACCACCCGGACGACCGTCCGCGAGTTCGTGAGGCCGTCGAACGGGCCATCGAGGACGGCGTGGGTTACGATCTCGAAGCTCGGTTCCACACCGAAGGCGGCGACCAGCGGTGGGTCAGAGTAATCGGCGACCCCATCCGGGAGGACGGTAACATCGTCATGCTCCGTGGCTCCCTGCAGGATATCACCGAGCGAAAGGAGCGTGAGCGCACCCTGGCCCGGACTCGCGAGATGCTCGAGCAGAGCCAGCACATCGCCGACGTCGGTGGCTGGGTAATCGAACTCGAGGACGGCGAGCCAACGGTCGGGCTATGGACGGACAAAGCCGGCGAGATACTCGGCCTCGAACCCAACGGTTCGCTGAGCTTCGACGAGAGCATGGCGTTCTTTCACCCAGACGATCGGGCGGAGGTTCACGCCGCGATCGAGCGAACGATCGATACCGGCACCCCTTACGACCTCGAGGTACGAATCGTCCCCGATGACGGGCGGGTTCGCTGGGTCAGGACGATCGGAAAGCGCCAGACAGAGGACGGTGAGCCGGGCCGATTACAGGGCTCGATACAGGATATTACCACCCGGAAAGAGCGTGAATTAGCCCTTCAGTCTCTCCACGAAGCGACCAGGAAGCTGCTACAGGTTGACTCCATCTCGGCGGCCGCGTCGCTGATCACCGAAACGACAGAAACTGTGCTCGACGTCTCGGGGAGCTGTGTGTATGCACTCGATTCGGAGACGAATACGCTCGACCCCATCGCAACCTCTGGCGGATATAGTGCCTACTGTGATGGCGAGGCCTCGATCGGTGCAAGTGCCGGTGCCGGTGACTCGGTGCTCTGGGAAACGTTTCTGTCGGGGACACAGACGGTCCTCGACGGGGCGGAGGTCACCGGGCACTCTCCTGCTTTCGGTGACCGGGTCGAGGCAGGGCTGGTCGTTCCGATCGGCAACCACGGCGTCTTCGTCGTCGCTCACGACGACGTGATCGATCACGAAACCCGACGTTTCGCCGAGACGCTCGTCGCCACGATGGAGGCAGCCTTCGACCGCCTCAAGAGCGAAGCCGATCTCCGGGCGCGCGACGCCGAACTCGAGGCCCAGAACCGCCGGCTCAGCCGACAGATCCAGATCAACGACATCATTCGGGCTGTCGATCAGTCACTCATCGGGGCAACCAGCCAGGCGGACATCGAACGCACCGTCTGTGATCGGCTGAGTGAGAGCGAACACGTCGAGTTCGCCTGGATTGGCGGCATCGATGTCGCCGAAACGATCGTCGAACCGCGAGCCTGGGCGGGACAGCCCGACGAGTATCTCGATGCCGTCTCCCTCGAGACCGACGTCGACGAACCGGAACTCGCCGTGGCGACGGCGCTGACGGAAACGTCGAGGGTCGTCTCGAACGTGGCTGACGACCTGCAGACACCCTGGCGAAAGGCCGCACTCACACACGACCTGTCCTCGTGTCTGGCCGTCCCACTCCGCGTCGAGGAGTACACCTACGGCGTTCTCGCGGTCTACACCGACGAACCTGGCGCGTTCGGTGACCTCGAGCGGACGGTCTTCAGCGAACTCGGTGAAACGATCGCGAACGCGATCACGGCCGTCGAGGCCCGCTCAGCACTGTCCGCGGAATCTCACCTCGAATTGACGCTGCACATCGACGGCACCGACGACGTCCTCGCACGTCTCGCTGTGGATGCCGGTTGTCAGGTGATCTACGAGGGGCTGGGCCGACTCAGCAGCGACGAGGCTCAGCTGTTCGTCATCACCGAGGGTGCCTCGGCGACGGCCGTCACTGAGACACTGGACGAACTCGTCACCGTCATGGGCTATCGACGCATTGGTGGCGATGAGACGTCGTCGGACGAATCCGAACCCGAGCGATGCCACTTCGAGATCACCGTGACGGGAACGCCGCTCCCCTCTCGTCTCATCCGTCACGGCGGGAGCCCCCAGTCGATCCGGGCGACCGAATCGGGAATCGACGTCGTCGTCGACGTACCGACGACGGCTGACGTTCGGGAGTACGTCGACACGCTCGGCGAGACCTACGATCACGTCGAACTGCAGGCACGCCAGCACGTCGACCGGGCCATGCACACCAGAGCCCAGGTCGTCACCGAACTGTTCGACGACCTCACCAAGCGCCAACTCGAGGTGCTCAGGACGGCATACTTCGCGGGCTTTTTCGACTGGCCACGGGAGAGTACCGGCCAGGATATCGCCGATATACTCGAAGTGAGTCAGCCGACGATCAACCGGCATCTGCGGCTCGCGCAGCAGCGACTGCTCACTCAACTATTCGAACGTGACGGGATCGGTACCGGGGAATCGCAATCCTGAGCGAGAGAGGAACGCCCAAGGCTATTCACGACAAACGGCCGACTATGGAAACACACAACCGTTCGGCGGGATACGGCCGCTCACTCCTCGTTGCCGTCGCCCTGACGATTGGGGGGATTCTTTCGGCGGAGTTCCTGACGTTACCGGCGATTCTGGCCGAACCGGGGCTGATATCCGAGCCTGCTGAGACTTCTCGGGAGATTAGGACGGCATTTTTCGTCCTCAACTTCGCTGGATTCTTCGTCGCGGGAGCAGCCTACCTCTGGTGGACTGAGCGCGGCTGGGCGTTCATCGACATCTCGGTTCCGGATCGGCGCGGCTGGCTCATGTCGATCGTCGGAATTCTCGTCAGTATCGGCTTCGTCATCGGTGCCGGAGTACTATCGACGCTTCTCGACATTCCACCGTCGTCGAATCAGGTGATCAACTTCATCGGTGAGGATCCGACGATGGTCTTGATTATGATCGCCATCGTCTTCCTGTTCAATGCACCAGCCGAGGAGTTTCTCTTCCGGGGTATCATCCAGAAACGCCTCTACGCTTCGTTTACGAAAATGCACGCCGTGCTCGTCACAAGCGCCATCTTCGCCCTCGTTCATCTGCCGGCATACGGGCTCGCCCCTGGCTCCGAATCAGTCCCGCCATCGGCGATTGTCTTCTCCCTCACCGTCGTGTTCGGTGGCTCGATCATCTTCGGCTACCTCTACGTGATCACCGACAACCTCTTCGTTCCCATTGCCGCTCACGCCGGCTTCAACGCCTTCCAGTTCGGGACGATGTACATCGTTCTCCAGTACGGCGACGACGAGGACATCGAGGCCATCACCTCGACGCTGTTCGAGGTACTGCCGGCGCTGCTCGAGGCACGAGCAGTCGTCGGGGCGTAGCCCCACACCGTTTAACGATTCTCCGGATGCTGTACTCGAGGTTCGTGTGAGACTGTGAACTCGAGCAGGCAGCGAACGGAAACGGAAACGGAAACGCAAACGCACACGATCAACGAAACCCGAGTGACTCGAGTGCGCGACCTCGTCGCGTTCTCGACCCCGGACTACTGATCCTGAACGCCCCGTACGTGGGTCTGCTCGTGAGCCGGGAACAGCGACCCGATCGAGTCCTGTCCGTCGGCCTCCGCGATGAGCGCGCGGAGTTCGGCCTCGTAATCCGCCCGCGTGATCTCCTCGCTCGGCCCGACGGTGACGTCGAGCGTCGAGTCCACGAGCCGATCGACCGCCTGTCGACCGAAGCCCGATAGCGGCGCGATGTAATCGACGTCGTGGCGATCCTCGAGGCTCTGAGCCTGCGCCCGCGAGACCGTCGGCACCCGGTCGTCACGACGCGTTCCGTCTGCGACGGCATCGAACTCGGACTGGGCCAGTTGCTCGAGGGCGTGCTGGTGTACCCGCTGGATGCCGTTTCGTGGGAAGCCATCGGTGCGAATCGTCTCGACGGCGTCGGCCGCCACGTCCGGGTCGAGATCCAGGCGTTCGAACGCGAAGCCGAGTGATTCGGCGGTGTCGCGTGCGTACGTCCAGTCGTCGGTGACGCCGAACGTCGCCGTCATCAGGGTGACGTTGTAGAAGTTATCGAGGAGGAGGGCAGCGAGCGTCGAGTCCTTCCCGCCGCTGTAGAGCAATCCGAGACGCATCGGACTCGACGGCTGTGTCGGCGTTGACATCGATGGCTGCTCAACGTCGTTTGATGTCAAAGCTCTTCTTCTCGGGCTGGAGTTCCTTGAGCAGCTGTTGCATCTTGTCGTCGTCGATCTTGCCCTGAATGCGCCCGCTCTGGGCTAGCGCGACGATCTGTCGTTCGACCTGTTCGCCGAACTGCTGTTTGCTCATCTTCACCGTGTTGAGACGCTTTCGTGCCTCGTCGGTGAGGTACTGCCGTAAGAGCGCCTGGCGCTGGGCTTCGGCCTGTTGCTGGGCGGCCTCCTGTGCTTCGGCGTTGGCCTGGCCCTGACCGGACTGGGACTCGGCCTGCTCCTGAAGCTGCTCCATCTTCTTGCGGCGCAGTTCCTCGAGGTCGTCGTCCGATTGTCCACCGTTCATACACGTGTGTTGTTTGGGGACGGAGAAAATGATTACGGACGCGGGTGGTCAGACGGGACGGACGCCATCCCAGATGCCGGCGATTCGTCTCACTGTTTCCACTGGGGGTATAGAAAGACGTAAAAGCCAGCCCTCACTCAGGCGTAGCGCTCGAGTTCCGGACGGTCGAGGTCGGAGAGAACCTCTCCAGCGGTCTCGTCGAGGAAGCTGCGTCCTTCGGCGGTAATTCGTCGCCCTTCACCGTCGGCGGTCTCGACGTAGTCGAGTTCCTCGAGCTGCTGGAGGATCGTGCGGATGACGTTTCGGGAGCCGTCCGATCGCTTGTCGGGGGCGACGCGGTAGCGGTTCGAGCCTGGTTTGCCGCCGCCGTACTCGGTGGCGAGGCGCTGGACGCCGACCGGGCCGTCGTCGGCGACCTTTCGAAGCAGGCTGCCCGCGCGGATCGCCCAGAAGTTCTCCTGCTCTGGGGGCAGTTCTCGGTCGACACCGTTTTTCGTAAACGCTGCCCACTCCGGTTCCTCGAGGTCGTCAGCGAGGTTCTCGGCGAGCGCCTCGATGAGCGCTTCCGCCGGAACGTCGTACATCGTAGCCATTGGGGTTTCGTTCCCTCTGACGCCATTTAAGGGCATCGTTGTCACCTCATCGCCCGTCGGTGTTTCCGGGTGACAGTGCCACGCACGTCGACTCCTCACGCTGCCACACACGTCAACTCCTCACGCTGCTCACACACGTCGCTCACCGACTCGGTGACCGGTTTCCGGTTCGTTTTTCGCCCTGCTCCTAGTAGGATGGGTATGGACGAACGGGCCGCGCTCGCCTTGCTCGAGCGCCACCTCGACCCGGTCGGCGACGACGCCGCGGTCGTCGACGACCTGGTGATCACGACGGACATGCTCCACGAGCGGACGGACTTCCCGGCGGGAACGACTCGCTATACGGCGGGCTGGCGATCGGTCGGCGCCTCGCTCTCCGACGTCGCCGCGATGGGGGCGAGCGCGACGGCCGCCGTCGCCGCCTACGCGGCCCCGGAATTCGACCCGGACGATCTCGAGGCGTTCGTCGACGGTGCCAGTGACGTCTGTGCGGCGGTCGACGCGGCCTACGTCGGCGGCGACCTCGATACCCACCAGGAGTTCACCGTGGCGACGACCGCCGTCGGCGAGACCGATACGCCCGTCCTCCGCACGGGGGCGACCCCGGGTGAGGTCGTCTGCGTCACCGGCTCGCTGGGGCGAAGTGCGGCTGCCCTCGAGCACTTCGACGCCGGTCATCTCGAGCGGGCGAACGAACTGTTCCGGTTCGAGCCACGGGTTCGCGCCGGACGCGAGCTCGCGGACGTCGCGACGGCGATGATGGACTCGAGCGACGGACTGGCGCGTTCGCTCCACCAGCTGGCCGAGGCGTCCGACTGCGGGTTCGCCATCGAGGGGACGTCGATTCCGGTCGAGCCGGCACTCGAGGACGCGTTGTCCGAAACCGGCGCGACCGACGACGAGATTCTCGAGCGCGCGATCACGTTCGGCGAGGATTTCGAACTGGTGTGTACGATGCCCGAGTCGGCTGTCGAACCTGCTCGTGACAGCCTCGACATCGAGGTAACCGTGGTCGGGACGGTCATCGACGCTGGCGAGGGAATCACCCTCGACGGGACGGGGCTCGCAGATCGGGGCTACACGCATGGTGGTGAGTGATCCCGTATGCGCCGCTCGAGGCTCTCGGCTCGAGGCTCGCCTAGTTGACGATCGAGACCGGTGCCGGCATGAAACAGAGCAGACCGAGACCGAACGTGACGAGGCCGAGAGCGACCCGCTTTCGATCCAGGCGGTCGTCGTTTACCGGGACGGCAGGCCCCATCGCGGCGAGCAACACGGCGAACAGCCCCCAGAACACCCAGATGAACACCGCGTTGCCGCTGTAGCCACCGACGTAATAGAGGTACGCCGCCAGGGAGAACAACACGCCGGGAACGACGGCTGCGACCGTTTCCTGAAGGTCACCGACCATCGCTCGCATGATGTGACCGCCGTCGAGTTGGCCCACCGGGATGAGGTTCAAGAACGTGATGAACATCCCGACCCAGCCACCGATGACGACCGGGTTGACGTTTCGCGTCGGATCGTCGGCGTACAGCGGCTGATCGACGGCAGCGGCGATCATCTCGAGCATCGGCGGAAAGCCGAGTCGAATCTGGGTCGCGTCGGGGTCGGCTGCACCCTCCGGGACGGGCACCGGCGGCAGATAGAGGCCGATTACGGTGACGACGACGGTGGCCACGAGTCCGGCGAGGGGGCCGGCGACGCCGATGTCGAACAGTGCCTTTCGACTCGGCATCTGGCCTTTCATCTTGATGACCGCTCCCATCGTCCCGATGAGCGTCGGTACCGGGAGGAAGTACGGCAACGAGGCGTCGACCTGGTGGTAGCGACTCAGGACGTAGTGTCCCATCTCGTGGACGCCGAGCACGCCGAGGATGGCGACGGTAAACGGCCACGCGCGCCACAGCTCGAGGGGATCGGCGATCGGGTCGATACCGTACCACATCGCCCCCGCAAACAGCGTCGAGGCGACCGTCGCCAGGAACAGAACGAGATTCGTCCAGGGAATGCCGTCGACCCCCAGCGAAAGTGGCTCGGCCACGAGCACGTATTCGCCGTGTTCGACGGTGAGCCGAACGTCGTAGCCCGCTTCGCGAAACTCCCCCCAGAGTTCGCGCATCATCGGTTCCGGTGCCACCTGCGGCGTCCCGTAGTAGCGAATCTCGTCACCGTCGACGGCGATTTCGTAGACCGGAAACACCGATTCGATCCGCTCGAGGGGTGGCCCATCGTGCGGAACCTCGCCGTCGGCCGAATTCATTGCCTGTTCGTTCGTCATCGCCTCGTATAAATCGACTGTCGTCGGCGTACTGCCTGTGTCAACGTCTCCCGGGGATCGGTCTCTCGCATACCGAACCTCGAGGGGAATGTCCGCGTTCGACGCGAATAGAGACAGGTCGTGACGATTGTGCCTGGGCTCCGTATCGAAGGGGTGATAGGAGAAAACCCGACGTCGACCGGCGTGTGACCAGCGGCGACGGGTTTCGTGCGTGTGATCGTCTCGCCGTCCGCCGATACCGGCGGGCGGCTGTGCGTGAGACGGGCGGTCTGGTGGCCGCCTGGGGTGATTGTCGTACGCGCCGCGTGTGGAGGTGCGCGTACGTGCGGAACCAATTGCAATTCAGGGCGCCAATGGCACGACCCGTTCAGGCGGGGGCGACTCGCCACGTGGTCGCACTCGTGTACGACCACTTCTCGATCTCGAGATCCGTCGCGGATTCCGAGAGCTTGACCATCAGGGCACCGATCTCTTTGGGGGAGAGACCGACATCGTCCGCGATGAACTTCCCTTTGAAGTACATCTCACCATCGGCAGCGCGTTCGCGCAAGTACTGTTTGAGCCGCAGTTCTTTGCCGTCTGTGGAGGGTTGGGCTGTCGTGCTCATCGACAATCATCCGTAGCGGCGGTATGATGTTATAAAGGCGGGTTACTTAGAAGCGTTTCAGATGTCTTCAGCGATCCAAGGGGTAATAGACATTTTACCCGTGTTTTCGATACCGTTAAAGGAGCTACGAGGAGCCATTAGATGTTTTAAAACAGCTTCTAACGTATTATTGCACATTTCACATCTCACTCCCGAACGGGCCGATTTTGTTCGGCGCTCTTTCACCCACACTGACACATTTCTGGCTCAGGAACGATCGTGAACCCAGAATGTCTCCTCGATCGTCACCTCTTTTTTGAATAGGGGCACCTCGTCTTTGAGGCGGTTGATCCCGTCCTCGACGGTTCGGAACGCCTCCTCGCGGTGACCGGCGAGAACGACGACGTGGACGATGTCCTCACCGTCTCGGACGATCCCCGTCCGGTGGTACAGTTCGACCCCGTGGACGCCCTCGCGCGCCTCGAGATCAGCCTGCAGGGACGCCATCCGTCGTTCGGCGACGCCCTCGTACTTCTCGAACTCGAGATACTCCGTCCGGGGGTCGTCTGGATCGTCTTTTGCCCGAACGCGGCCGGTAAACGTCGCAATCGCTCCGGCTCGATCGGCGTCCTGACGCGTTTTGACCCGTTCGACGAGCGACTCGAGCGTTCGGTACGGGTCGGTGGCCTCGAGATCTGCCGTGACCCGCGCCAGATCGAGGCTACTGGGGGTGTCGACGGCCGCGATCACTGACGATTCCGTGGATTGCCGATCGGTATCGCCCGCATCGCCGACGATCACCGTCGGATGGCTCGGAATCTCGAGGCCAATGACCACGGCGTACGCGCAAGTAGGCGCGAGGGCGTCGAGCGCATCGACGACGGTGAGTTCCGTTCCCGAGGCCGTCCAGTCCCCGTCGGCGCCGAGGGCGTACGTGATGTCGCCACCCGGAGTAATCCCCGCGTCACGAAGCGTGTTGAGCCCGTCGGCGATGGTGGCATCGTAGCGGACGACGCCGACCCGACCGGATCGAGACAGCTGGTCGACGATTCGATCGGCGGTTCGCTCGAGACGGTCGTCGCTCGCCCCGCCGTCGATGATGCCGAGTACGTACATGGTGGAATGGTGGATGGCGGGCGTTTTGTAGCTGTCGTCGGTGAACCGCCCTGGTCTGCTCCGCTTGTTAGTTACAAACTGCAACGATCTACATACTGATCGCCGACACGTCTGGCGATCAGGTGTGCCTTGACGTGCAGTGGCTACTACAGACCCCCACGCGTGGTGGTGACCGGGGTTGACAACCCTTAAGATGGCCTCGCGGTTACACCGCGGTAGTATGAAAGTGGTCGTCTCAATCGGTGGGAGCGTGCTCGTTCCCGAACCGGGTGCGGATCGGGTGGCTGCCCACGCCGCCGTCGTCGAGGATCTCGTCGCGGATGGGTGTCGGGTTGGAGCCGTCGTCGGCGGCGGTGGCGTCGCCCGCGAGTACATCGGTGCCGCCCGCGAGCTGGGTGCGAACGAGATCGAACTGGATCAACTCGGTATCGACGTCACCCGGCTCAACGCCCGCCTTCTCATCGCGGCTCTGGGCGAGGACTCGGTGACCGCCCCGGCTCGAGACTACGAAACCGCTGGCGAGGCGCTTCGGAGCGGAAACGTCTGTGTGATGGGTGGGGTCGCCCCCGCACAGACGACCGACGCCGTTGGTGCCGCCCTCGCCGAGTACGTCGACGCCGACCTGCTCGTCTACGCGACGAGCGTCCCCGGCGTCTACTCCGCGGATCCGAACGAGGACGACGCGGCGACGAAGTACGACGAACTCACGGCTGCGGAGCTGGTCGACGTGATCGCCGGCCTCGAGATGAACGCCGGCGCGTCGGCCCCGGTCGACCTGCTCGCTGCGAAGATCATCCAGCGCTCGGGGATGCGAACGATCGTTCTCGACGGCACCGACCCCGAGCGCATCGCCCGCGCCGTCCGGCACGGCGACCACGAGGGAACCGACGTGATCCCCGAGTCGGCGGGTGAAGAGCCGACCTACTGGGCCAGCGATGCACACTGACGACACCGATTCCTCGATGGCAGGTTCGACGGGCGAGGCGGACGGGTCTGACAGGACGGACAGCGAAACGGAGAGCCCCTACACCCTCCAGCGCGAGCGCGAGGACGACTCCAGCGACGCGTTCCACGTCTTCTGGGCCGACGAAGTCGCCGACCGAATCGAGGCCCGCGACCCCGAGGAACCGATCGTCATCAAGGGTGGCATCTCCCCCTCCGGTGTCCCCCACCTGGGGAATATGAACGAAATCATGCGTGGCTACTACGTCGCCGACGTCCTCCGCGAGCGCGGCCACGAGGTTCGCCAGGTGTTCACCAGCGACGACCGCGATCCGCTTCGCAAACTGCCACGGACGCTCTGTGATCTCGAGGGGAACCTCGTCGACCTCGGGGACGTCAACGCGGGCGCACTGGGACGAAATCTGGGATCACCTTACACCGACATCCCCGACCCCTTCGGCTGCTGTGACTCATACGGCGACCACTTCTCGACGATCATCCAGGACAGCGCCGACGCCCTCGAGGTGCCCATCGACCTGGTCTCGACGACCGACCTCTACGAATCGGGCGATCTCGATCCCGTCACCGAGTTCGTCCTCGCAAATCGCGAACAAGCCGCGGCGGTACTCTCGAACTACCAGGACAAAGTCGACGCCGACTACGTCCCGTTCAACCCGATCTGTCACGAGTGCGGGAAGATGACCGAGACCGTGACCGACGTCGACCTCGAGGCGGGCACCGTCGACTACGCGTGTACCGATATGGAAGCCGGTGATCAGACGATCGGCGGCTGTGGCCACGAGGGCACCGCCACGTACCGGGAGGGCAAGATGCCCTGGCGCTTCGAGTGGCCCGGTCAGTGGCAGGTGCTCGGCGTCGACTTCGAACCGTTCGGGAAGGATCACGCCGAGGGCTCCTGGCCCAGCGGCGAGGACATCGCCCGCAACGTCCTCGAGATCGAACCGCCCGTCCCAATGGTCTACGAGTGGTTCACGCTCGACGGCGAGCCGTTCTCCTCCTCACAGGGGAACGTCATCCTCGTCTCGGAGGTACTCGAGTTGCTCGAGCCCGAGGTGCTCCGCTACTTCTTCGCGAAGGATCCCTCGAGGGCGCGCGATTTCAGTGTGGAACGTCTCGACCTCCTCGTCGACGAGTTCGACCGCTTCGAGGCGACCTACTTCGGCGAGGTCGACGCCAGCGAGGACGAGCAGGCGTTTGCCGATCGCGTCTACCCGCTCGTGGTCGAGGAACCGACCGAGGATCGCATTCGGCTTCCGTACACGTTCGCCGCCGTGCTGGGCATGACCGACGATCCTGCGCTCCGCGAAGAGATCGCTCGCCGGGAAGGGCATATTCCGGAGGACGCCTCCGAGGCGGCCGTCGAGAACGCCCTGGCCCGCGTCGAACAGGCCCGCAACTGGGCCCGACGCACCGAAAACGAGTTCGACTACGAACTCAAGCGGACGACGATACCCGACCACGAGTTCGACGCAGCGACCGAGAACGCCCTCGACGATCTCGCGACGTTCGTCGCCGAGGGCCACGATGGAGAGGCCATTCAGGGCGAAATCTACGAATCCGCGAAGCGTCACGACCTCGAGATCGGCGACTTCTTCGGCGCCGGCTACCGGCTGTTTTTCGACGAAGAGCAGGGGCCGAAGCTGGGTCCATTCCTCGCGAAGGTCGATCGGGACTTCGTCGTCGACCGACTTCGACGGGAGCGATAATCGCTCTACCGGTGGTTTAGTTCGGACCACGTCGGACGGGCGTCGCGATTCGCGAACTCGAGACGAGCGGTGTACGTTAGCGGGGCTCCGTCGAAATCACCGGACTGCAACCGGTTTTGGGGGGCAGCGGTGCATACACTGTGCGAACTTTCCACGTCGAATTCGCCACAGAGGAACCACTCGGCGAAAAAACGTCGAGGAAGTGGCGGACGGTTCGACCATCGGGTTCGCCGTCCGGGAACCGCACCCGCTTCGGTCGCGCGGTGACTAGCGCTGAACTTATGCTCTGTATCTCACACGCCGCTACTATATGACGATGCCGCGGTCTGGCCGGGTGACGCTCGTTCCGACTACTGGAGACAAATCGAACACGTTCACGCCGTGAAATGTGCGGGTGAGTACCGATCACGATCGACGGCAGACCGGTACTCGTGGATCTGCTTCTCACTCGATTTCAATCGTCCACGACGCCGCTGCGTCGACGTGAATCCAACAGACAGCGTTCATTTCGATCGTTTCCTGTCCGTTGAACTCATCGACTTCGTCAAACACTCGTGCGACCTGGCCATGCTCGCCCCGTCCAGATTCGTCGAGAACCTCTACGCCGAATCCACCCTCACCGTCGTGCCTTCCCGTCACGGTGGCCTCGCCGGTCAGTTCGACGGGTCCAACGACGTCCTGACCATCACCGGAAACCTCGACGGGGAGTTGGTGAATCTCCTCCTCAGGCGAGACCGGCTGTGCGATTTCAACCGACCAGTCACCCGCGGCGATGACATCGAGGAGATAGGTGTCCGCCTGAACCCCGACGGCTGCAGCCCCGGCGTACGAGTCAAATTCACGTATCGGGAGGAACGCCCGCAGCCTGGATTCGTTGCGCAGCTCCGGTTCGAATCGTCCATCGCCGTCGTGTTCTGCGATGAAGACGGTTATCGAATCTCGGAGTTCGAACTCGGAGGTCTGTTCTGAACCGCTTCCGGAGAACGTCTGTGAATTATCGTCGTATCGACCTGCGACTGCCGTGATGGATTCGAGCGTCGTAAGTTCTGGTTCGTCTGGATCTGTTGCATCGTCGTCAGCCGGATCCGACGCACCGTTTGACTCATCAGTACTCGGTTCTCCGTGTGAATCTGTACTGACAGCGTCGTCGTCAGCACTACCAGTACAGCCGGCGATACCCACCGGGAGGCTTCCGGCTAGAACGCGAACGAGGGTTCTGCGGCGCATTAGATCCTGTTGATATTCTTGAATTATAAATATATCGGGGCTATCCAGATGATCGTTGCAGTTGTTGCTATTGATTCATAGCGAAGTGTCGCACAAGATTCGGCTCGATCTTCGATCCGGTGATCGCTCAGTACGGGAGATCAGTTGATATCACGGCTGTATTCACTGCCAGACTGCGTACACCCCGGCCAGAAAGAGGATGGTAACCATCAGTGCAAAAAATGCCATTCCGTAGGCGAATAATCCGTAGCTGTCGGGGTTTCTCTCTTCCACTGGCGAATACAGTCTATGCACTCCAGTGAATAAGATACAGAGCGCTGCGCCAGCGTTTAAGATGGTTCCAACCACCAAATCGGGGCGATATATCAGGGCTTGTGTCACGAACAATACCGTTCCACAGTAGATGAAGCAGTACGTGACAAAACGGGTCGCGTGCATTGGTCATACGTATATGAACGATGCGAAATTACTTTCGGTCGACACTTCCCACAGCCATCGGTTGCTCTCGGGTGACGTGCTCGAACTCTCATTCAATCCCCGCCGGTTTCAATAGAGCAGTCGGCTGCGTTCAGAGTCACGAACCCGTATCTGCGCTGTTCGACTCGAAGCCGGTCGTCTCTCGTCTCCTGTTCGATACAGCCGCCATAATTCCGATTTTTATATCATTCACTTCAAAATGTGTAGCGAGTAAAACGCCTCGAGCACGCTATGTCGTAACACGATTCTCAGCGCGCCCAGACAAAACGCCTTTGGCCACGCCTCCCTGATGACGTACCAATGCAGCATGCCACGTCCGTCGCACTGCTCGAGCTCCCGATTTCGGGAACGCTCACGTGGATCCTCGCCGGGATCGCCGCCTACTGGCTCGCGGTTATTCTCCTCAGACAGCAGGGGCTTCTCCCCGACTACGTCAACACACAGGGTCCGATCCTGACCGTCCACACGAAACGCGGTCGCAAATTTCTGGACTGGCTCTCCGGCCCAAAACGCTTCTGGCGGGCCTGTGCCAACCTCGGCGTCGGCATCTCCATCGTCGTCATGGCCAGCATGTTCGTCTTCTTGCTCACCGCCGCCATCGCTGCGGGCCGTGCACCCCAGCCCTCGAGCGTCCAGCAACCGACGAACGTCCTCGTCATCCCCGGTGTCAACGAGTTCCTCCCGCTGTCGGCGACCCCCGGAATCGTCTTCGGGTTACTCGTCGGCCTGGTCGTCCACGAAGGCGGCCACGGCCTCCTCTGTCGCGTCGAGGACATCGACATCAACTCGATGGGTGTCGCGATGTTCGCACTCCTCCCGATCGGCGCGTTCGTCGAACCTGACCACGAGAGCAGTCGCAAGGCCTCTCGTGGCGGCCAGACGCGGATGTTCGCCGCCGGTGTCACCTTCAACTTCGCGGTGACCATCATCGCGTTCGCGCTCCTCTTTGGCCCCATCGCGGGCGCGATCACCGTCGCACCCGGCGCCGCGATCGGCGGGGTCGCTCCCGGGTCACCCGCCGATGCGGCCGGTATCCAGCCGAACGATCGGATCACCGCCGTCGAGGGCCAACCGGTCGAGTCGAACGACGACCTCTCCGACCGACTGGAGGACGCCGGCAGCGGAACCGTCACGGTCGAACTCGACGGCGAGCGAACCGAGGAGATGCACCAGTCCCTGCCCGTCACGGCGACGATCGACGGTGCTCCCATCGGCCTCGAGCCAGGCGATCTGATCCTCGCGGTCGACGACGAACCCGTCGTCACCGAAGCCGGGTTCGTCGACGCCGTGGGCGACGCCGAGACGGTCACGCTGACGGTCGATCGCGAGGGCGAGGAAACCCAGATTACGGACGCCCCGATCGGCAGCGCGGTGCAGGTCTCGAGCGACGGGCCGCTCGCCGAAGCGGGTGCCCCCGGCGGCGAACTGTTCGTCATCACCGAGTTCGACGGCGAGCGAACTCACTCGTACAGTCAACTCGAGTCCCTCCTCGGCTCGAACGACCCCGGTGACGAAGTGGTCGTCGCGGGCTACCTCGGCGGCGAACGGGTCAGCTACACCGTCACCCTCGGCGAGCGCAGCGAGCGCACCGGCGGCGGAACGGTCGGCTTCTACGGCATCCAGGGTATCTCGGGCGTCGAAGTCAACGACGGCGGGCTCGAGCTGTACCCCGCCGAGGAGTACCTGGCGATCCTCGGCGGCGATGCCGACGGCAGCTTCGGGCACGTCACAGACAGCTTCCTCGGCAAGATCGCGTTCGTCCTCTTCTTGCCGATCGTCTCGGTCGTCGAACTGCTGCCGTACAACTTCGCGGGCTTCACCGGTGGCATCGAGAACTTCTACCAGGCACAGGGTTCACTCGCCGCGTTCGGTGACTGGACGGTGTTCGCCGTCGCAAACCTGCTGTTCTGGACGGGCTGGATCAACGTCCAGCTCGGCTTCTTCAACTGTATCCCCGCGTTCCCGCTCGACGGCGGACACATCCTGCGGACGAGCACCGAGGCCGTCCTTTCGAGGCTCCCGTTCGATGCGACCCGCGGGATGGTTCGGATCGTGACGACCACTGTGGGGATCACGATGCTCGTGAGCTTCCTGTTCATGCTGTTCGGGCCGCAGTTGCTCGCGGGCTGAGGCGATCGCGATCTGGGTCTCCACCGGCTACTGCGCCCGCTGGCATTTATTGATCGTGAGCCCCTTTCCTCGCGTATGGCACCCAATTCCGGACACGCGTACGAACTCGAGGCAGCGACCACCGCTGTGGTTGTCGTCGACATGCAAAACGGCTTCTGTCACCCCGATGGCTCGCTGTACGCGCCCGGAAGCGAATCGGTCATTGACCCCATCGTCGACCTCGTCGCTCGAGCGCGAGCGGCGGGTGCGCAGGTGATCTACACGCGCGACGTCCACCCCCCAGAACAGTTCGCGGACGCCCACTACTACGACGAGTTCGAGCGGTGGGGCGAGCACGTCCTCGAGGGCTCCTGGGAGGCCGAACTCGTTGCGGACCTCGACGTCCACGAGGGCGACCTCGTCGTCGAGAAACACACCTACGACGCGTTCTACCAGACCCAGCTCGAGGGCTGGTTGAACGCCCGGGGAATCACGGATCTCCTCCTCTGTGGCACGCTCGCGAACGTCTGCGTCCTCCACACCGGGGGCAGCGCCGGCCTGCGTGACTTCCGGCCGTTCCTGCTCGAGGACTGTATCGGCGCCATCGAGGACGAACACCAGGAGTATGCGCTCGAGCACGCCGACTGGCTGTTCGGCGAGGTGACCGACAGCGAGTCGGTCGCGTTACGGTGATTCGGCATCGACCGGGCGCAGGGGCCACCGCGGCATGCGTTTCACCGAACGACAGGTAATTGACGACGGGAGCGGTAGCCCGAATATGGACGCGGCACTCATTATTCTCGACGGCTGGGGCCTGGGCAGCGAGGACGGCGGTCGGAACGCGGTCGAGGCGGCACACACGCCAGTCGTCGACCGACTGACCGCCACCTGCCCGTCGGGACGCCTCGAGGTCGCCGGCCGCCGGGTCGGCCTGCCGGATGGACAGATGGGCAACAGCGAGGTCGGCCACCTCAACATCGGCGCTGGCCGGGTGGTCTTACAGGAGTACACCCGGATCGCTGACGCCGTGGCTGACGGCAGCTTTCGTGAGAACGATGCGATCAATACCGCCTTCGACTACGCGCTCGCGAACGAGGGAACGGTTCACTTCCTCGGCCTCGTTAGCGACGGCGGCGTTCACGCCGACCAGGAGCACCTGCACGCGCTGATCGGGATGGCTGCCGATCGCTCGGTCGAGGCCGTCACCCACGCGATCACCGACGGCCGGGACACCTCGCCCCACGGCGGCGAACGCTACCTCGAGCGCCTCGAGGCGGTGATCGAAGAGGCCGGGACGGGCGACGTCGCCACGGTCACCGGACGGTACTATGCGATGGATCGCGACCAGAATTGGGAGCGGACGATACGGGCGTACGACGCCATCGTGAACCGGGAAGCCGACTACGAGGCCGTCTCGGCGGTCGATGCGGTCACTGAATCCTACGAGCGCGGCGAAACCGACGAGTTCGTCGAACCGACGCTGATCGAGGGTGGACGGGCACTCGAGGACGGCGATGCGGTCGTCTGGTTCAACTTCCGATCCGATCGGGCGCGCCAGTTGACCCGCCTGCTCGCCGACATCCGTCCCGAGTGGACGTTCGAGACCGAGCCACCGGAGACCGAGGTCGTCATGCTCACCGAGTACGACAAGACGTTCGACTTACCGGTCGCGTTCCCGCCCCACCAGCCCACGCAGGTGCTCGGTGAGGTGCTCGCCGACGCCGGCAAAACGCAGTTGCGGATCGCCGAATCGGAGAAGTACGCCCACGTGACCTACTTCCTCAACGGCGGCCGCGAGGTCGAGTTCGAGGGCGAAATCCGCGAAATCGTCGAGAGCCCCGACGTGCCGACCTACGACCTCCAGCCCGAAATGAGCGCCCCCGCGGTCACCGATACCGCCATTGAGCACATCGAGCGCGACGACCCCGACGTCCTGGTGCTCAACTACGCCAACCCCGACATGGTCGGCCACACCGGCGACTATCGTGCGGCCGTCGAGGCCGTCGAAGCCGTCGACACCCAACTGGGTCGACTGCTCGAGACACTCGAGGATCACGGTGCTCACGTGTTCGTCACCGCCGATCACGGCAACGCCGACGATATGGGTACCGAGGAGGAACCTCACACCGCCCACACGTACAACGAGGTGCCGTTCATCTACGTCGATCCGACGGCCGGTGACGACGGGAGCGAGTTGGCCGTGCGCGAGGGCGGGACGCTCGCCGACATCGCCCCCACGATGCTCGAGCGGATCGACCTTCGCCAGCCGCCGGAGATGACTGGCGAGTCATTGCTCGAGTAGCTATACGGAGAGTCACTGTTCGAGTAGTTTCTCTCGCATATCGTTGCTCGAGTAGCGTCTCTGGCGAGTCACTCTCGAGTCTCGAGTACGTCGCTATCGCCGTTCTCACACGACCTCAGGTTCGTGCCGTCGACTTTCGTCGGACCGACCCGACCGGCTCAGAACCTCGAGTAGTAGGTTCGAATGCTCGATGTAAACCCGTGAAAATCGGTCGCTCGAGTGTCCTCGGCCTCAACCGATTCCCGTTGTACCCGCGTCCGCCGTGACCGAAGGTGGGTGGCAGAAGCGGGCGAGACGGGATTCGAACCACGGTCGCAGCAAAGCTGCTCCCTGATTCGGATCCCGCTGTGCCGTGCCCGACGCTCACGTCCGTTCGTGTCGGGAACGGGCGAGACGGGATTCGAACCCGCGATCAGAAGGTTAGGAACCTCCTGCCCTCTCCGCTAGGCCACTCGCCCCGAGAAAAATCCTAGTTCGTTTCCGTTTCGGTTTCCGTCTCCGTCTCGGTATCGAACTCGTCGTCTTCCGTGACCGGTTCGGTGTCGACGAACTCGTCGTCGTCCTCGTCGTAGTTACCAGTCTCGCGCATTTCTTCGAGTTCCTTTTCAACTTTCTCCTGCCCCTTCTTGAACTCACCCATGGCCTCCCCCGTCGACCGAGCCAGCTTGGGGATCTTGTTCGCCCCAAAGAGCAAAATGGCGATGAAGAGGATGATCAGGAGTTCCGGACCCCCGGGTACGCCGGGGATGACAAGCGGTGCGATTTCGGCTACCATCTCTATGCGTGGATTACCGGCTGGCAATTATAACCTTTTTGGACCGGCAGGTGAAGCCGTAGGAAGTGAAAACAGCCGTGTATCGTCCCTCTACCGACGATATTCGAACGCAAATCGGATCACCGGTGGGACACGCTTCCGGAACGTTGGTATGACCGGTTAATTGGCCGTGACGACCGCTCGAGCGTTCGCCATCGTTTCTGTGGCGACCCATCCCATACTATGGCCGCCCCCTTCACAGCGACTCGAGCCTCCAGTCATCGGTGTCGAAAGCGAAATCCCCTTCCCCGGCGACCCGAAAAGCCCGGCATGGTCGACGTCGGCGACACTGCACCCGAAATCTCGGCACCGGTCGCAACCGGTGATGTCGAATCGTTCACACTCACCGAACGCCTCGAGACCGAGGCGCCGATCGTCCTCGTATTTTTCCCGGCGGCCTTCACGAGCACGTGTACGACCGAACTGCGCACGTTCGAGGGTCGACTGGATCGATTCGACGATTTTGGTGCGACAGTCTACGGGATCAGCGTCGACTCGCCGTTCGCGCTCAACGAGTTCCGATCCAGGCACGACCTCTCCTTCGGGTTGATTAGCGACTTCGAAAAGGAGGTAATCGACGCGTACGGCGTCCGGACGGACTTCGCCGACCTGGGCGTGTCCGGCCTCGCGAAACGTGCGGTGTTCGTCGTCGAATCCGACGGTCGAGTGAGCTACGCCTGGGTGAGCGACGATCCGGGTGCCGAACCGACCTACGACGCTGTGGAAGCAGCGGTCGCCGACGATTGATCGACGACTCGAACGGGTCGAGCGCCCGCCAGCGGAGCCCTTTTTTGTATCCCCGACGACCGATGTGGTATGGACGAGAGCGAATCCCTCGATAGCACCGGCGGCAACGGCCGTCGGGTGTACGACCCCGACGGGGAGCATCACTTCCCCGATGAAAAGCTAAACGCCGTCCTCGAGTTCGTCGAGGCCGATACGGAAATTCAGACCTATCTCGAGGCCCAGAACGTCAACGCCGTCGACCGAAAGCGGTACAACGACCACGGCGCGAAGCACATCGAGATCGTTCGCAACCGGGCGCTCTGTCTCTACGATCTGCTGAAAGCTGGCGACGTCGATTTCAACGGTGCCCGCCAGCAGGGGTTAGAGGAGGCCGACGAGTCGGTGATCGTCGCGCTCGCAGCAACGCTCCACGACGTAGGCCACATCGTTCACCGCAGCGAGCACGCCTACTACTCGATCCCGCTGGCTGCCGACATCCTCGAGCGCGTGCTCCCGGAGTTCTACGACGTTGCCGACACCGTGCGGGTGAAAGGCGAAGTGCTCCACGCGATCCTGTGTCACCACACCGCCGAAACGCCGCTGACGACCGAGGCGGGCGTCATCCGCGTCGCCGACGCGCTCGATATGGAGCGCGGCCGCTCGCGCATCCCTTACGAGCAGGGCGGACGGGGGATCAACACGCTCTCGAGCCAGGCGATCAACCGCGTGTCCTTACACGAAGGCCAGGCGACTCCCGTAATGGTCGAAATCGCGATGACGAACGCCGCCGGGGTCTACCAGGTCGACAACCTGTTGAAAGCGAAGCTCAAGGGGTCGGGTCTGGAGGACGAGATCCGAATCGTCGCGGTCAACACGAACGAGAACCGGGAGCAACTCGTCGAGCGGATCGAGCTGTGATGGCGCCGTCGATGCACGGGCTGTCCTGTACTCGAGGTGCTGGTGGCGTCACTCGATGACTGCCGGCGACCGCACCCCGCGTTCGGGATCGAACTCCCACGAGGGAGATGACGGGGTAGATGCTGAGAACGAGGGGGAGGGAGACTGGCCCGACCCGTCGCCAGGGATCGCCCCGGCCATCGACCGTCGCGGTCTCGCCGTTCGGCTCGCGTGTGCCGTCGGGGTACTGGTCGTCCTGCTCGTTCTCACCCGCGGGTTCCTGGGCGAATCGTTAGCATTGCTCTGGCCACCAACCGATCCCCTCACGCAGTGGTCGATGCTCGTGATGCTCCACGCCTTTGGCTACGTGCTGGTGCCGTTGATGGTCGGCTCGTTTCTCGCGGATCTCCTCCTCGAGTCCGTCCTCGAGACGCCGGAAAACGATTCGTAGCGTGGGGTTGCAGGAAAGCGCTATCGTGCGGTCTGGACGACGCGATACTGCCCGTCGGCACGCTCGACGTAGCCGCGCTCGCGCAGCGTGCCGAGAATCGAGAGCGCCGACCCTTTGTCGACGTTGAGATCCGTACAGAGGTCGTCGACCGTCGCGTCGTCACAGACGGCGAGTGAGAGATAGAGGAGCTTCGCCTGTGATGACTCGAGATCGCTCGGCACTGTCAGGTTCGTCTGTCGAACGGTGGTTTGCATACTACACCGTCCGGAGTTCGACGATATTAAAACTGTGTGTCGACAATCGTCGAAATAACGGGGCTCGAGGGACGTCGGACACGAATTCGGACGCGATGATCCAGAGCGCTTTTGGTGGCGGTGTCCCCACTCGTAATGCTATGGCAGCCAAACTCGTCGTTCTCGCACTGTTGACCGGCTTCCTCGCCGGTGCAGCCTTTGCGTTCCTGGAAGTCCCGATCCCGGCGCCGCCGGAGCTCCCCGGCATCATGGGTATCGTCGGCATCTACCTCGGCTACAAAGCCGTGCAGGCGGCCGGCGTCTCGTTCGACTTGCTCGAGGCCGTCGGTCTGTAACCGGTTGCTCGTTCGGTTTCCTCGGACGCGATAGGCATCCACGTAATGAGAACACAGGGTGATTGGAGAACTGGTCGAGAACCACCGTTCCAGTATCGGTTCGTGTAGTAATTGCCGAAACTTGGTTCGACTATCGTCGATGTCATCGTGTGACGAACTCGATGTTCGTTCGAGTGACGTTTTACTGGCCGCTACGTGACGTCTCACCAATCACTCGAGTGGCGACTCGTCGTCCGTTCGTGGGGAACGCTTCAACGCTGTCGCTCCCGGCGGCACCCACCGGTAGCAACTGTGATCGAAGAAAATGGTGTGGTGTGGTAATCGCTCGGGCAGCCGGACTATTCGAGGTCGAACCGATCGAGGTGCATCACTTTGCCCCACGTCTCGACGAAGTCGGAGACGAACTTCTCCTCGGCGTCGTCGGCACCGTAGACTTCGGCGATCGCTCGAAGACGGGCGTTCGAACCGAAGAGGAGATCCACGCGGGAGGCCTTCCACTCGACCTCGCCCGTTTCACGGTCGCGCAGTTCGAAGATCTCTTCGGACTCCGAAACCGGTTCCCACTCGTAGTCCATGGTGAGCAGGGTCTCGAAGAAGTCGTTGGTCAGCGTCTCCGGCTGGTCGGTGAAGACGCCGAGGTCGGAGTCCTGGTAGTTCGCGTTCAGCGCGCGCATCCCGCCGACCAAAACGGTCATCTCGTCGACCGTCAGCGTCAGCAGGTCGGCCCTGTCCACCAGTATCTCCTCCTGCGAACGGTCGTGGTCACCGTCGCCGAGGTAGTTGCGGAACCCGTCGGCCTCGGGCTCGAGCCACTCGAAGGACTCGACGTCGGTCTGGGCCTGCGTCGCGTCGGTGCGACCCGGCTCGAACGGCACCTCGGCGTCGTAGCCTGCCTCAGCCGCAGCTTCCTCGACGGCGGCGCAGCCACCGAGCACGATCAGGTCGGCCAGCGAGACCCTGACGTCGTCAGCCCGCGAGCCGTTGAAGTCCTCTTGGATCGCTTCGAGGGTCGAAAGCACCGTTTCCAGCTGCTCCGGCTCGTTCGCTTCCCAGTTCTTCTGGGGCTCGAGTCGAATGCGGGCCCCGTTCGCGCCACCGCGCTTGTCGCTGTCGCGGTAGGTCGACGCCGACGCCCAGGCGGTCTTGGCCAGTTGGCCGATGGACAGTTCCGACTCGAGGAGTCGCTCTTTGAGGTCGGCGATTTCGTTCTCGCCGATCAGGGCGTGGTCGACGTCGGGGACGGGATCCTGCCAGAGGAACTCCTCGTCGGGAACTTCCGGGCCACGGAAGCGTTCTGCCGGACCCATGTCGCGGTGGGTCAGCTTGTACCAGGCCTTCGCGAATGCCTCCTGGAACTCGTCCGGGTTCTCCTGGAACCGCTCGAGAATCTCTCGGTAGTCGGGATCTCGCTTGAGCGCGACGTCCGTCGTCAACATCATCACGTCTTCTTTCTCGGACGGATCTTCGACACCCGGTGCGGCCTCGTCGAGTTCGCCGTTCTGGGTGGTCCACTGCCACGCACCGCCGGGCCCCTTCTCGGGCCACCAGGTGTAGTCGAGCAGGTTGTCGATGTAGCCCGTGTCCCACTCGATCGGCGTGGCGTTCCACGGCCCTTCGATTCCGCTGGTGATCGTATCAGCTCCCTTGCCGGAGCCGTAGTCGCTCTCCCAGCCGAGGCCCTGCTGCTCGATGGGCGCCGCTTCGGGATCCGGGCCGAGGTGCTCGTCGCCGTCGGCTGCCCCGTGGACTTTCCCGAACGTGTGTCCGCCGGCGATGAGCGCGACCGTTTCCTCGTCGTTCATCGCCATGCGGGCGAACGACTGTCGAATGAACTCCGCCGATTCTTCCGGATTTGGCTCGCCTTGCGGTCCTTCGGGGTTCACGTATATGAGGCCCATGTGGTCGGCGGCGAGACCGCTCTTGAGGTTCCCGGATTCGTCGTGACGGTCGCTGCCGAGCCACTCCTCCTCGGGCCCCCAGTCGACGGCCTCGTCTGGCTCGAAGTCGTCCTCGCGTCCGCCGGCAAAGCCGTACGTTTCGAATCCCATCGACTCGAGCGAGACGTTCCCGGCCAGCACCATCAGGTCGGCCCACGAGAGTTTGTGCCCGTACTTCTGCTTGACCGGCCAGAGCACGCGTCGCGCCTTGTCGAGGTTCACGTTGTCTGGCCAGCTGTTGAGCGGGGCCAGGCGTTGTCGCCCGCCGGAGGCGCCGCCGCGACCATCGCTGGTTCGGTAGGTTCCTGCGCTGTGCCATGCCATCCGGATCATGAGCGGCCCGTAGTGGCCGTAGTCGGCCGGCCACCAGTCCTGGGACGTCTTCAGGACGTCTTCGATGTCCGCCTTCACTTCCTCGAGGTCGAGTTCTTCGAACGCCTCGGCGTAGTCGAACGCCTCACCCATCGGATCGACGGGACGGGCGTTCTGATCGAGGATTTTCAGGTTCAACTTGTTTGGCCACCAGTCGTGGTCAGACCCAGTCATCACTGGGCTATTGTTACTTTCGCCTATTAAGATTGCCTAATTCGGAAATGAAGTCTTCGCTGATGGCCAAGCAATCTTTCGAATTCGTGAACTCCGTCGTCAAGTGGTTTCCGAACAACTCACTCTTCAGAATGGACTGCTGAGTACATCGGCTATTGTAGCCATTGAAAGTCACTGTACACCCGATCGCAAGACGTGTCTGCGATCGGTATTAAATCGTTTCGGTTGTTACTATAGATTCAGTAACCCGACTCCAGTCATTCCATGCGATTTGTGTTGAATCAACTGCTCAGTACATCTGCGAACTGACCGGGAGTTTTGCGGAGAAAAACCCTCGGGAACTGGATCTTGATTATTCAACCGACTGGAGAAATTCGTCCAGCGTATCTGTGAGTTCGTCAACCTCCTCTCCGTTGATCTCAGCCGAATAGCGAACGATGAACACGTCCTTTTCGTCAGTGTGGCGGGCTTCATCAACCTGCTCAATCCCCTTCCAAATCCCTGTGACCGCAACCTGGCCGTGTTCTGCGTGGTTGTAGGTTTCACCACGGTTCACGACCATATCTGAGTCAGAACCCGGCAGATCGTCGGAATCAGCCATGTAAATCTGTGGTAGCCGCTGGCCCTTGTCTCTGTTGGTGGGTGTAATATGTCGTTGGCCTGTGCTGAGCGATCACTCCCTTCGCAAGTTACACGAAATCGAGGAGAAAGCCCACGAGTGTACTCGTGTGACGAAACCGAGCTGCTCCGGCACAATCACGGGAGTGAGGCTGAATGGAGTTCAATACTCGTGCAACTCGCCTGGGAAATCTGGAGTTGGATTGGTGTCTCCGTCACCAAAACACGGCCTGCCCACGTGAGACTCGGGCGTGCGTCCGAGTCGGGTCGATGGCACGGCCCGTCGAGTGAGCAAGGGGAGTCCGGACGGGCTGCTGTCACCACGCGCTCATCGCCTCAACACACCGCCTACAAACCGAGCCAACCACCGTGGTCGGGACGTTGCCTTCGTCGGGATCGAGTCGGTCTCGACCCCGAGCGTGAGGAATCACACGGCTGCAGTCGTGTGGAGGATGTCAAGTGACCGCGGGTACCTCGAGACACTGACGCAGTTCTCGTTCCAGAACAGGTGACTCTCGATACCGAACCGCCCCGCTCCTGTCGTCGTATGCGATGAACCCAAGCGTCGCCAACTTCGGTAGTGCGACGTGATGTAACTTTACGGCGATGTGTTTCCGGTTTCCAGTAACGTCGTCGTGGTCGAGCAGATCCACGATTAGTTCATCTACCGTGGCAACGTCGTCCTCGCCGACGACCAGATACTCTACGATCCGGCGACGATATACACAGGCCAGTGCCCTGTGAGCGGCCGTTTGTGTATCAGTCTCGTTCGGAGGTACGTTCACAGCAGGATGTATTGGCCCACGCCACTTTGGTGACACTATTGTATGCTCAACTCTTTTTTAAGGGAGGAAACAGCGTCATTCGAAGTCCCTCGCCGACGTGAGCAATACCTGGTGGAGGATCTTTTCGTTCCCGCGGCGGATTCGGTTCGAGACGGCCTGTTCACTGATCTCCAATTCCGTAGCAATGTCTTCGAGACTCGTCTCTCGAGGTGTCGCGAAATAGCCCCGCTTGATGGCCAGAATCAGTGCCTCGCGCTGTTCGTGCGAGAGGTCGAATCGGTGGCCACGCTCGGTCGTTTCGCTCAACGTGTAGGTTCGGTCGATGTGAATCGGGATGCCGTGTTCGAGGATGAAGTTGTGAAAGCCCGAGAGTTTGTCGTGGTTGGGAAACCGTAGCCGAAAGCGCCATTGTCTGTTTCCCTGAGCCTCGAGCACGACCGCATCGGCCATCGCGATTCCCTCGATCAGATCGGTCGGGTCGTCGTGCCATTCGACCCGATACAGGGCGCTGTCGCCCACGAAGTCCAGCGCGAGGAACTCACTGACCGCTGGATGGGTCTGGACGGCTTCCTCGAACGCGTCGTGGTTCTCTCCAGTCGCCCACACGAACGGCATGGTCATGTCCCCCGTTGGGACGATTCGTTCCAGTTCGAAATGCATCGGTTCCGGATCCGAGAGAACCTCTCCGAGTTTGAATTGCTCGCCGTCGATGGTGAAATCGAGGATGACGCTCATCGCTTCCGACTTCGAGGGCCAGCGATGTAGGGGTTTTCCCGACGGTCAGCGACGTCCAATGCTGTCTTTCCGTCCCGTATGGGTCGGAATCACTCCAGACAAATCGATAGATTGCAACGATCTACTCGTCTCCAGTAAATGACCTCGAGCACCCCCCCCCTGTTTCAGAGGGAACGCGCTGTGGGTGGACGACCTACATTTTGTGCAACCGCCACCGGTCGATGTACAGGCTCAGATCGTCTCCCGACTGTTCGAACCGAACGGGCTGGCGATTCCCCGTGGCCGTCAGCGTGTAGAACTCGCCGGCCTCGAGATCCTCGGGAATCAGCGGCGTCCACGAGCCGTCGCCGATGGGGCCGCCGACGCGGAGGCGGAGCAAGCCGCCCTCGGGCTCGACTTCGGCCTCTTTGATACCACGGTAGGTCTCGTACTCGCCCGAAAATTCCTCGAACCGCCGTTTGCGAGCGAAGAAGGGGAGTCCCTGCGGATCGGAACCGGTGAGGGCGGCGAAGACGCCCTTCCCTAATTCGGCGAGGCCATACCCCGGAGCCGTGTTCGCCAGCAACGCGATGCCGACGTCGTGTTCGCGGCTGAAGCCTGCGTACGCGGTCGAGACGGCGATCGACCCGCCGTGGCCGACGAGCGTGTCTCCCGCAACGGTTCGCGTTCGCCAGCCGTAGCCGTACGGTCCCGACGGAGTGTCGGCGTAGGCGCCGTAGGCTCGCTCGAGCGTTTCAGCCTCGAGGAGGCGGTGTCCGTCGACTGCGCCGCTCCCGAGGTGGAGACGGAGGTACGCCGCCATGTCCGTTACTGGCGAGAGAAGCCCGCCAGCAGCCGCGCTGAGTTCCCTGATCGGAACAGGCGTCTCCTCGAGTCCGTCGTCGGTGTTGTGATAGGGTGTCATCCGGTCGTCGAACGCCTCGAACGCCTCCCGGTCGTAGGTCGATCGTTCCATCCCCAGTGGGTCGAGAACGTTCTCGGTAACGTACTCGACGTACGACCGCCCGGAAACCGCCTCGACGACGGCCCCGGCGAGGGTGTATCCCGAGTTGCAGTACATCCAGTGGTCGTCTGGTTCGCCGGCGATTTCGTCTCGAGCGCCCTCGACGTGGGCGACGAAGTCCTCCCAGGTACCGAGGGGGACGCCGGACTCACCGACCTCCATCTGTCGGGCAATCAGGGCCTCGCTGGTCGCGAGCGAGGGGTAGCCGGAGGTGTGGCTCAAGAGGTGATGGAGCGTGATCTCTTCGGGAACGTCGACATCGAGGTGATCGGCCACTGGATCCTCGAGCGAGAGCGCTCCCTGGTCGACCAGCTGTAAGACCGCGAGCGAGGCGAACGATTTCGACACCGAGCCGATCCCGTAGACGGTGTCGGGCGTCGCCGGGTCGTTCGCCGCGAGGTCTCGAGAGCCGTAGCCGCGGGCGTACCTGATCCCATCGCTGTCGGTGATCGCGAGACTCAATCCGGGGATGGTATCCTCGCGCAGTCGCTCCCGAAGCAGGCTGTCGATGGTGTCGGCGGTGGCCGACTCGAGTGGTGATGATCTGGACATCGCTCTGGTACCGACCTGTCGGTCATGGCGTATGAAGGTTCAGGTGTCCTGTCCGGGTAGCCGCTACCCGTTTCCTGGTACCTCCACCTGCTTCTCGCTACCCGTTCCCTGGTACCTCCACCTGCTTCTCGCTACCCGTTCCCTGGTACCTCCACCTGCTTCTCGCTACCCGTTCCCTGGCACCTCCACCTGCTTCTAGCTACCCGCCCCTCGCTACGCGCGACACACTGCGCTCCTCGTTCCCGACTCGAGGGTCACCAACGAACATCCGGCAACGACGAACCAGACGGGAGCCCTTTTGAGGGCGCCGCGAGGAGAGCAAACGACGGTGGATTCAGACGACGGCGGGAATGGCGAAGACAGCCCCGGGGTCAGCAGCGACGGGAGTGCTAACCCACCCGTCGGCTCCGGCGACGAGTCAGGCCTGCCGTCGACCGACGAAGATGCGTCACTCGAGTCCAGTTCGAACCTGGAACCACCAGCGGACGACGAGGCGTCACTCGAGTCCGAGGCGGCAACTGAACCGTCAACAGGCGACGCCATCGAGGATCGCAAAGGGATCGACATGACGACGGGGCCGATCCCGCCAAAGCTCGCCCAGCTCGCCTGGCCGCTCGTCCTCGGCAACCTCCTCCAGACGTTCTACAACCTGGCGGATATGTTCTGGGTGGGCCGCGTCAGTGCCGAAGCGGTCGCGGCCGTCTCGCTCATGTTCCCGCTCTCGTGGATGTTCGTCTCGACGGCGATGGGGCTGACGGCGGCGACCATCGCGCTCGTCTCCCAGCACGTCGGCGCGGACGACCAGCGAGCGGCCGACCGCGTCGTCGGCCAGACGATTCTACTCGCGCTCGCTGTCTCGAGCGTCCTCGCGACGGTCGGCCTGTACTTCAGACGCCCGCTCTTGCACCTCATTGGCGCTCGCGACCAGGTGTTCGTCGAGGCGCTGGCGTACATCGAGGTCATCTTTCTCGCCTTGCCGCTCACGTTCCTGTTCTTCGCGTTCCGCTCATCGTTACAGGGCGCTGGCGACACGAAGACGGCGATGTGGCTGGTGTTGATCTCCGCGGGGATCAACGTCGTCCTCGATCCGTTCTTCATCCTCGGCTGGGGGCCATTCCCCGAGATGGGCACCCGCGGTGCTGCGGTCGCGACGTTCATCGCCCGCGCGTTCGCCACCCTCGCGGGCGTCTACATCTTGCTCGACGGGCGCTACGGCGTCCGTCTTCGGTTTGGTGACCTCAAACCGAACATCGGGATCCAGCGCCAGTTGATCGACATTGGTTATCCAGCTACCCTTGACGGCTGGGCACGGAGTTTCGCCGCCGTCGCGATGGCGGGGTTCGTCGCCCGATTCGGTGCCGCACCGACGGCGGCGTACGGCATCGTCGTTCGCCTCATGTCCGTGACGTGGTCGGTCGCCGGGGCCGTCGGTGACGCGACGTCGACCGGCGTTGGCCAGAACCTCGGCGCCAAAACCCCGGATAGAGCGGCGACGGTGGCGAAGACGGCGACCGCGGGAACGGTGTTTTTCATCTTCGCGATCGCCGGACTCGTCTTCGCGTTCCCGGCCCACGCGATGGGCGTCTTCGTCGACGATCCCGACGTGATCGCTGAAGGTATTGTCTTCATCCGAATCAACGCCCCCTTCTGGGCGCTCTTCGCCGGCGTCATGGTGATTCAGGGGGCGTTCCGCGGCGCCGGAAACACCCGCGAGGCGATGGTGCTCTCGTTCCTCTCGCGGTGGATTCTTCGGGTACCCGTCGCGCTCGTGCTGGCGTTCTCCTGGGCCGTGACGATTCCCGTCGTCGGGGTCTCGATCGTCGCGTTCGACTGGGGCGTCGAGGGCATCTGGTGGGCGTTCTCCTTCGGCATGGGCGGCTCGTTCGTCGTCGCCGTACTGTGGTTCCGGCTTGGAACCTGGCGAGAGGCTGTTATTGACGGCGAAGGCGATGAGCCTCGAGGGTCAGAGACGGCCACGGATACGAACGGCCATTGACGGCCACGGTTACGAACGGCCATTAACGGGCTACGGACGCGAATATATTGACGAGTTACGGACGCGAATACTGACCACAGATGATCGAAGGGTACACACCGACTCGAACCAGGTCGTGGAGTCGGACGGTTTCGACACCGAGCCATATGGCAATTATCTGTACCCTAGCCACAGACAATATATAACCCGCCGACCGTGTTTCACGGGAGATCGATGATCGAGGGGACGCTGTTCACGGCCGGTCTCGTGATGGCAACGGTGCTGTCGGCCGTCCTCGCGGGAATGACCTGGCGGTATCGCCGACGACCGGGAGCGACGCCGTTTCTCCTGCTCGTTATCGGCCTCGGCATCTGGACGGGGATGACGTTTCTCGCGTCGGTCGATCCCTCGCCCGAACGGACGCGGTTCTGGTACTACTTTACGTACGCCGGTATTCCGACCGTCGTTCTCGGCTGGTTTCTGTTCGCCCTCGAGTTCACCGGTCGCGAGGAGTGGATCACCCCGAAAACGGTCACGTTGTTGCTGGTCGAGCCAGTCGCCGTCCAGTTGGTCGTGTGGACGAACGAGTACCACCACCTGTTCTGGCGAGAGCTTCCCGAAGATCCGCTCACACAGGCGTCCTACGATCTGCTGTTCTGGATCCATGCACTGTATTCCTACGGGCTCTTGCTCGCTGGATCGATCATTCTCGCCTCGTTCGTCCTCTACTCCAAAACGCTGTATCGCGACCAGGTCGGGGCTATTCTGTTTGCCTGCATCGTCCCCTGGATGACGAACATGGTGTATCTCTTCACGTCGTTCCAGGCTGATCTGACGCCGCTGGCGATTGGCGTCTCCGCGATCGCCTTTGCCTGGTCGATGTTTCGGTACGGTTTCATGGATGTCGTTCCGATCGCTCGAGACACCGTCATCGACGAGATGAGCGACGGTGTGCTCGTCCTCGATCCCCATCAGCGGATCGTCGATTACAATCGGGCTATTCGCCCCCTGATCGAGAGCGAGGAACCGACGCTCGTCGGGAGTCACGTCACGGAAGTGCTCGCGTACGAGGCGCTCAGAACCGTCGACACCACGCCTGCGGATGGCGGTAACGAAACGGCGGCTGCGTCCGACGACGCGGCGCTCGAGGCGTTTTTCGACGGATCAACCGATACGGAGCGGACGATCGAAGTCGAAACCGCCGGTACGGACGAGCCATCATCGCGAACGTTCTCGCTTACGCTATCGCCATTCTATGCCCGGAAATCGACACAGACTGGCCAGCTACTCGTCGCGCAGGAAATCACCATCAGGAAGCAACGGGAGCGACAACTCAGTGATCTCGCGGCCGAACTCGAGCACCGGACGCGCGAACAATCGACGCTCATCGAGAACATCCCGGGAATGGTGTACCGAATGCCGGAAGTGACCGCTGGGACCTGCTCGTTCGTCAGTACGGCGGCGATGGCGGTCACCGGCTATCCACCGACTGCGTTCGAATCCGGCGATCGTTCGCTCCACGATCTGGTACACGGTGAGGAGCGCCAGCGTGTGCTCGAGCAGAAGCAAGCGGCGATCACCGACCGAAGCCGATACGACGTCACCTACCGAATCCGTACTGGGAACGACGGAACCCGGTGGGTGAGAGACGTCGGTGAGGGAATCGTCACCGACGACGGGGAACTCGCCTCGATCGTCGGCGTGATTATCGACGTCACCGAGAACAAAGAACGCGAGCAGTTGCAGGTACTCAACCGAGTGTTGCGCCACAATATCAGAAACGAGATGAACGTGATCAAAGGCTACGCTGGTATGGCAGCGGCGGACGCGTCCGAAGCGGTCGCAGCGGATCTCGCGGTCGTGAGCCGAAAGTCCGAGGAAGTGATGCGAATGAGTGAAAAAGCCCGTATCGTCCAGCAACTGCTGGGTACCCAGTCGGGGGCCAATCGGACAGTGAATCTCGTCGATGCCCTCGCCGACGCACTCGCTCAAATCGACGATCGTTACGGCGAGCGGATCAGGGGCTGCGTCGACGTCAGCGTCAGTGGCTCGCTCGATACCCACGCCGACGGTGCTGACCCACTCGAGAGCGATCTGTTCGTCACTGGTTCCGATCTGCTCGCAGTCGGACTGTACGAACTCCTCGAGAACGCTATCGTCCACGGCGGCGACAGTCCGGCCCTCGAGATCGACGTTCGAGGCCACGACGGAACCGCGGAACTCAGAATCACTGACACCGGCCCGGGGCTCCCAGAGACCGAACGACGGGTGCTCGAGGACGGGCTCGAGTCCCCGCTCGAGCACGGCAGCGGGATGGGGTTGTGGATCGCCCAGTGGATTTTCACCCCCGATGCCGACCTCGCGTTCGACGCTGACGACGATGGAACCACGGTCTGCGTCACGTTCGCCAGGTCGGGAACCGATCACGGAGACGAGGTCGATCGACACCAGGGAGGCGACGGCGTCGATGCGTCGTCTGCCGACGTTATCTCCGAGTGGCTCGCCGATACCGATTCCTGATCCGGTCGTCGATGTGGCTGTACGTGTGTCGACGTGACATACGGGTCGTGTGTCGGTAGCTTTCTTATGGATTGTTCGTGAGGTAGCACTATGTACGAGCGAGACTTCATGGAGGGAACGCGGGGCACCCAGGCGGTCGACTGGGAGGAGCGAATCGACGTCGCACGGATGCGACGCGAGCGCAAAGAACGCGCCCTCGAGCGCCTCCAGGCGACCGACCTCGGAGCGATGTTGCTCGTCTCCGACCCGAACATCCGCTACGTGACCGGGCTGGCGATGACCGGCGGAAGCGGCGCGGATCACTACACCGTCCTCACCGAGGAGGGCGACGTGATCCACTGGGACACGGCCGACCACGCGAGCAACCAGCGGTTCAACTGCCCCTGGCTGCACGACGTTCGGTACGCCTGTCCGGGTCTCGGCAACGTCCCCCGGGCATCGGGCCGCGATTCCGCTCGGGACTTTCTCAAAACCAAGATGGCCGAAACCGTCGCGACGGCCCTCGAGGAGTACGGCGTCGCGGACGAGACGCTGGGAATCGACGTCGGCAAAGCGGGATTGGTTCGAGCGTTCGAGTCTCTCGGGGTCGAGGTGGACACTGAGACCGCGCCCGCGGTAATGGAGGACGCCCGCAAGGTCAAGACCCGCGACGAAATCGAGTGTCTCCGCCAGGTCGCAGCGATCTGTGAGGCCGGCTTCCAGCGAATCACCGAGACGGCGCGGCCGGGAGCGAAAGAGACCGACGTCTGGGGGGCTGCCGTCGAGGAACTCTGGAAACAGGGCGCGTTCGTCGGAGGCGGGTACGTCACCTCCGGGCCGAACACCTGGCCGAAACACCAGGCGAACACCACCGATCGAATGATCCGCCCCGGCGACCTCGTCTACGCCGACTTCTACAACATCGGCTACCTCGGTTACCGCTCGTGTTACTACCGAACGTTCTCCATGGGCGAACCGACACAGGCCCAGCAAGACGCCTACGAGACCGCTCGAGACAACCTGTACGACGTGCTCGAGCGGATCGAACCGGGCGCGACGACCGACGAGATCTGTCAGGGCTTCCCGGACATGGACGGCGAGCACGCCGACTGGTACGACGCCGACGAACACTGGCAGCTGACGACCAACCACTGGGGCCACGGGCTGGGTCTCCAGCTGTATGAGGTACCGCTCATCTGGCGTGGCCTCTCCCCCGAGCATCCGATCGAGATCGAGGAGGGGATGACGATGGCCGTCGAGACCCAGGAGCCGGCCGACCGTCAGGGCGTCCGCGTCGAAGAGATGGTCGTGGTTCGCGAGAACGGGGTCGAAATCCTCAGCCAGTGGCCGGTCGAGGAGATCACGCGGATCGACTACTGAGTTCGTGAGACACGGCGGATCGACTACTGAGTTCGTGAGACACGGCGGATCGACTATTGCACCCTCGAGTCACGGATCCCTGGCCTCGAGCCACGACGATTTTTCACGCTCGTCGCCGTACCGTCATCTATGGAATTCGACATCGTTCAGGGCGACATCGCATCACAGTCGGCGGACGCCCTCGTCAACGCCGCCGGAACGAGCCTCCGGATGGGATCCGGCGTGGCTGGCGCGCTCAGTCGTGGCGCAGGCCCCCAACTCAACGAGGAGGCAATGGCCAAAGGGCCGATCGATCTCGGTGAGGTCGCCGTCACCGACGCCTACGACCTCGAGGCCGAGTACGTCATCCACGCGGCGGCGATGCCCCACGACGGCGACGGGAAGGCGACCGCCGCGAGCATTCGGTCGGCCACGAAAAAGAGCTTCGAGAGAGCGGACGCCCTCGAGTGTGCGTCGCTCGTGATTCCAGCACTTGGCTGTGGGGTCGCCGGATTCGACTTCGAGGAGGGAGTCGATCTCATCGTACAGGAGATCGAGGCGTACGAGTCGACGACACTCGAGGACGTCAGGCTCATCGCCTACAGCGACGAGGAGTTCGAGACCATCGAGCGTGTGGCCCAGGCGTATAGGCATTATCGTGGGAGTTCGTAGTTTTCCCCACAGAGAACCGAGATACAGCGTCGAAGGCCACTCATCGAAATCTTCGGCTGGTCACGATAATCCCTATCACTCGGCGTGAATCGCCTTCTCGTCGAGCCAGAGATACGTAGTGCCTGCTACCGGAAGCCGCCCGGCCACGAACGACATACCCTGTGGGGTCGCCTCGAGCTTGCGTCGGTCGACGCGCTGGGTCACGCCGACGTCGTCGACCAACCAGCCGACGTATGTCCCATCGTCGTCGGTGACGCCGAAGACGAGTAGTTTGGGTTCCGGCGGCCGCTCGAGGGAGGTCGTTGGGGGAGAAAACACCTGGAGCAGATCGATCACGCGGATCGTTTCACCACCGACGGCAATCTCACCAGCGTGCCAGGGGTCGTCCGCATCGTCGACGACGCCGGCGTCACCGACACCGAGGACGGAGGAGAGTCGGTCGGATTCGACGCAGTAGCGATCGCCATCGAGCGAAAACGTCACGATGGCCGTCCGATCGACCCGGTCTCCAGAACTGGCGGTCGCTGGCATCTATTTCCCCTACACACATCTGGATAAAATAAATGTATCGGGATCGAAACTGAGGGTCACTGTCCGGATCGCTCAGTACAGGTTACTCACTGGGGATTGGCTCCCGAGAGATGTCCTGACAGAGGCGTCGATAGACGTCTTTTTCGAGCAACGTCGTCATCGTGTTGTCGACGTTCGCCTGCAACACCGCCAGTCGATCCTCGAGTGTGGCGTACTTCTGGCTGGATTTGCGCTCGGCCGCTGTTTTCTGGGCGTCGAGCAATGCCTTCTTCGAGGCGAGTGCGAAGAACTCCTGGAGTTGCTCGTCGTACGTCGAGCGCAACTCGAGCTGGTCGATGATGCCGACGAGTTCCGATTTCGCCACGGGTTTGACGAGATAGTCGTCGAATCCCATGCCGATGATGTCGAAATCGGGTTCGACCGCCGTCACCATCGCGACGCGACAGTCGAGGTGGCGCTCTCGAATCGTCTCGAGGACGATGTCACCCGATAGCCCCGGCATCCGGCGGTCGAGGAGTACGATGTCGACCGTCTCGTCGATCGCCTCGAGCGCTTCGGTGCCGTCGTAGGCGGTCTCGACGGTTGCTCGATCCTCGAGCCATGTTGCGTACAGTGTCGCCAGGTCAGGTTCGTCTTCGACGATCAGGACGTGTTGGTTGGTGGACATACAGTTCGTACCCCCAGTGTCTACTGGTCGTCATCATACTGACTGTGGGGGGATATCAATATAACGGGCGTTTCCCCTCCGTTCGTGCGTGTGAACCGAATGAACGGTTCGAATCGAGTGATAAACGATACGTCGGGTGCGTTAGTTTGAGTCGGTTCCTCGTCGTAAGTCGCGTGAGCTGTGTGGGTATCGGCGTCAGCTCCGGTCTCGTCGATTCGATGTTTACGGTGGCGTCGTATCGGCGTCTGCTCCAATCTCGTCGATTCGAGTTCGTGCTGGTATCCGTTACTCGAGTTCGTCCCCGATGATCGACCGCAGCGACGCGACGTCGCTGGCGGTCGCCTCGAGTGTCTCGTCGCCGACCGTTATCGTGAGCGTCCCGTCCGTCGTCGGTCGACCAAGAGCGACCACCGGCGCGGTTCCGCCGACGGTCTCCCGTACCGCATCGGGATCGGTCGTCTGGACGAGCACGCGACCGGGTTGCTCGTGGAACAGGGCTCCAGCAGGGTCGTCGCTCGAGATGGTGACCTCGAGGCCGACCTCGTCCGTGACCATCTCGGCCAGCGCAACGGCGAGCCCGCCGTGACTGACGTCGTGGGTCGCGAGGGTCTGTTCGGCATTTGCAACAGTTGCAATCGTCTCGATGCGGGTCGCTGGATCGTCCGGCAGGTCGGGGAACTGATCGTTGCCACCGTGCTGGGCGAGGTACTCGGAGCCGCCGAGGGCGAACGCGCCGGCCTCGAGGGCGTCGTCACCGATGAGGAGGAGCGTCGAGTCTTCGCCACCGTCGGCGTCGGCCGCTCCGGCGAGTTCGAGCGGCGGGGCGTCGTAGCCGGCCTTCGTCCCGACCATCGCGAGCGTAGGCGTCGGCGGGATCGGCCCGCTCACCGAGTCGTTGTACAGTGAGACGTTGCCACCGACGATCGGTACCGAGAGCTCGGCACACATCTCGGCCAGGCCGTCGACGATGCCCTTGAACCCGCCGTATACATCGGGTTTCTCTGGGTTGCCGCCGTTGAGACAGTCGACTGCGGCGAGCGGCGTGGCCCCTTTCGCGGCGAGGTTGGTCGCGTTCTCGAGGGCGACTGCGCGTGCCCCATTTATCGGATCGGTACTCGTCCAGTTGGGGGCCGCGCCGGACGAAATGGCGAGGCCCGTTTCGGCTTCCCGGATCGCGACGATCGCCGCGTCGTCGCCCGGCGGAACGCTCGTTCGGACGCCCACCTCGTGATCGTACTGGCGGTAGACCCACCGTTTCGAGGCCGTATTCGGCGAGCCGACGACCGCTTCGAACGCTGCCTCGAGATCGGCTTCCGGCCGGTCGATCTTGGGCTCGTCTGGCATTTCCCACGGGAGGTCGTTCATCGGAGCGCCCTCACCGAGGAACTCGGCGTCGACGTCGACGACGGTTTCACCATCGAAGGTACAGACGTAGTTGCCGTCGGTAACCTCGCCGATGACCGAACAGCCGAGGTCGAATCGCTCGGCGATTTCGGCCACGCGGTCGACGTTCTCCGGGGTGACCTCGTAGCACATCCGCTCCTGTGACTCCGCGAGCAGAATCTCGAGCCCCGTCATGTTCGGTTCGCGCTGGTGGACGGCCTCGAGGTCGATCGCTGCCCCGAGACCGCCCTTGGCGACGAGTTCGCTCGAAGCACCGCCGAGGCCGGCCGCGCCGAGGTCGCGAGCCGATTCGACGAGTTTCTCCTCGACCAGCACCTCGTTGGCCTCGATGAGCAGCTTTTCGGCGTACGGGTCGCCGACCTGGACGGCCGGACGATCCTCGGTTTCGGCGTCCTCGGCGAGATCCTCGCTCGCGAAACTCGCGCCACCGAGCCCGTCCCGTCCAGTCGCGTTGCCCACGAGTACGAGTTTGTTCCCAGGCTCCTGGGCGACGGCGGTGACCAGCCGATCGGCGGTGAGGAGGCCGACGCAGGCGACGTTCACCAGCGGGTTCCCCTCGTAGTCGGGGTGGAAGTCGACGCTCCCGGCGACGGTGGGGACGCCGATGCAATTACCGTAGTGGCTGATGCCGTCGACGACGCCCTCGAAGAGGTACCGGGAGTGCTCGCGGTCGAACGACCCGAAGTAGAGGCTGTCAGCGAGGGCGATGGGGTACGCGCCCATCGACAGCGTGTCCCGAACGATGCCGCCGACACCGGTTGCAGCGCCGTCGAACGGGTCGACGTAGGAGGGGTGGTTGTGGCTCTCGATGCCCAGGGTAATGTAGACGTCCTCACTGTCTTCTGTTGCGTCCTCGTGGGCGTCGTCGGCAGCCTTGGCGTCGCTCTCGACGTCACTCTCGTCGGTACTCGAGGATGTACTCGAACTCGAACCCGCGTTCGAGGGCAACGCGACGACCGCCGCGTCGTCGCCCGGCCCCACGACGACCTGCTCCCCCTCGGACTCGAAGGCCGACAGCAACGGCCTCGAGGATCGGTACGCACAGTGTTCACTCCAGAGGTTTTCGAACAGTGCCGCTTCGGCCGGGGTTGGCTCACGCCCCAGTTCCGCGACGATCAGTTCGTGATCCGAATCGGCTTCGCTCATTCACCTAAGTGGTGAAAGCCGGGCGGTAAATGGGTTTCTATATCCACGTTTGTGCATTGATCGGGCCGGATCGAGGCGGGCGGAGTCAGCTTCCTGTACACAGACCGTCGAGTAGCGCATACACTCACGAGTAACAATACTTTTTAATTACAGTGCGCTATTTTTTGATATGAGTACCGCCAATTCGACCCAGGAACACCCGTTCGAAAACCCGCTCTATCGCTACGCCGTCGGTATCTCCGGTGCGGCGATCCTCGTCTTCATCGCCGTCTTCTACCTCGAGGGCCTGCTCATGTACCTGGTTCTCGGACTCGCCGTCATCGACGCCGTGTTGGTGCCGAAGATCCTCGAGAAAACGATCGAAGCAGCCGACTAGAACCCGAACGACTGCCCAGCGCCCTGTTCACTACCCGATGCGCCTGTCCGACAGTTTTTGTACAATACCGCCGAATCACCCCGCATGAAGACCATCAAGGACAGCGTCCACGACCACATCGAGGTCGACGGGGTGGCTCGAGACCTCCTCGACACGCCGTCGGTGCAGCGACTCCGACACATCGCCCAGCTTGGCACGGTCTCGCTCGTCTATCCCTCAGCGAATCACACGCGATTCGAACACAGCCTCGGCGTCTACCATCTCGCCTGTGAAGCGCTCGACCACCTCGGAATCAGTGGGATCGAGGCAGAACGCATCCAGGCAGCCGCAATCCTCCACGATGTCGGCCACGGGCCGTTCAGCCACAACCTCGAGACGCTCACCCATCGGGAGACCGGTCGCTACCACGACGACGTTCACGAGCTACTGGCGACCGGCGAAGTCGGCGACGTGCTGCGGACTCACGACCTCGAGCCCGCCGCGGTGGCGGATCTGGTCGCCGGCGAGGGGCGGTTCGGCCAGCTCGTGTCGGGCGAACTCGACGTCGACCGGATGGACTACCTCGTTCGCGACGCTCACCACACGGGCGTCCCCTACGGAACGATCGACCACGGCCGTCTCGTGCGCGAACTGCGCTTCGTCGACGGCGAACTCGTCCTCGCGGAGGGGAACGTCCAGAGCGCGGAGAGCCTGCTCGTTTCCCGGGCGCTGATGAACCCGACCGTCTACAGCCACAGCGTCGCCAGAATCAGCAAGGCGATGCTCAGACGGGCCGGCGAACAGTTGCTCGAGGCCGAGGCGACCGACGCGGAGACCCTCCAGCGGATGGACGACCACGATCTGATCGTCGCCCTGCGCTCGAGCGAGGCCACGAGTGAGTTCTTCCGGCGATACGATCACCGCGACCTCTACAAACGGGCCGTCTGGGCGGAGATAGACGACGTTCCCGGCGGGATTATCGAAGCCGACCACGAAGCGATCACGACGTTCGAGCGCGAGATCGCCGACGAAGCCGACGTCGAGCCCACCTCGGTCATCCTCGACGTCCCCTCTCGACCATCCATGAAGGAGTCGACTACACGCGTCCTCGTCAACGGCGAGGTTCGTCAGCTGGGCCGCCAGTCGCCGCTCGTGGACGCGCTGAGGGCCGCTCAGTACTCTCAGTGGCGACTGGGTGTCTATTCGCCTGCGGCCGTCCGCGAGCAGGTCGGATCAGCGGCCGTCGACGTCCTCGGCCTCGACATCGAGGGCCCACTCGTGACCGACGTTCGCGACGGGCTGTACGCGACGCTGGATCAGTTCGTCGGGTGACGATCACGAACGACGCTGTCCGACCGCAACCATTGAACGCCCCCGAACCGAATTGCCGATATGGAACTCACCGGAACGATTCTGCAGGGCCCCGACCTCGAGCCCCTCGAGGGTCGGCTCGTCGTCGGCGAGGACGGCCGTATCGAGGCGATCGAGGAGGCGCCCGTCGAGAGCGAGGACATCATCCTGCCGGCGTTCGTCAACGCCCACACGCACGTCGGCGATTCCATCGCGAAGGAGGCCGGGGGCGGCCTCTCGCTCGAGGAACTGGTCGCGCCGCCCGACGGGCTCAAACACCGACTGCTCCGGGCGGCCAGCCACGAGGAACTCGTGGGCGCGGTTCGAACCTCCCTCGAGTACATGGAACGCGGCGGCACCGCGGCCTGTTTCGACTTCCGGGAGGGTGGCGCTGAGGGTGTCGAGGTGCTCAGAGAGGCTGCGGACGGGCAGGCCATCGACGCCTACGCGTTCGCTCGCGAATCCCTCGAGGCGATGGAAGCTGGTGACGGCTTCGGGGCGAGCGGGGCGAACGACGACACGTTCGACCGCGAACGGGAGGCGACGCGGGTGGCCGGCAAACCGTTCGCCATCCACGCGGGCGAGGGCGATCCGAGCGACCTCGACCCGGCGCTCGACCTCGAGCCTGAGTTCCTGATCCACGTCGTCCACCCAGAACCCGACCACCTCGAGCGAATCGAGTCCCAGGGCGTGCCGGTCGTGCTCTGCCCCCGCTCGAATCTCGTGACGGGTGTTGGGTTCCCGCCGGTGTCCGAACTGCTCGAGCGAACGACGCTGGCGCTTGGCACCGACAACGTCATGCTGAACTCGCCGTCGATGTTTCGCGAGATGGAGTTCCTGGCGAAGCTGAGCGACGTCCCAGCCCGCGAAATTCTCAAGATGGCGACCGTCAACGGAGCCGGCCTGCTGGGCCTCGAGTACGGGTCGCTCGAAGTGGGACGCGTCGGTCGGGTGCTGGTGCTCGACGGCGATTCCCCGAACCTCTCGGGTGTTCGCGACCCCGTTCGGGCGGTGGTTCGTCGGGCGGGGGTCGACGACGTCGAGCGGGTCGTCTTCACCGAGTGAGGCTACCTGCTGAAGACTCGGACGAGTGTCAGCGAGAGACCGTACACGAACATGAGTGCAAACGCGAGTACCTGGATCCACGTCCCGATGAGGTACGCAATGACGTCCCCCCGCGGTACCCCGATCGACGCGACTACAAGCGACACGAACGAAGTGGCGAGCAAGATAGTGGACGTTCGAGGATCCAACGAGTCGGAAAACCGCGCGGGATGGTGGGAGAGATAGACCGCCGAGAGAACAATTCCGGCGGCGAGAAACGCAAATAGGACGACCGACGGCTCGAGCCAGACCGTTTCTATCTCGCCCTGACATCTCGCGGATCGGTGTGCCTCCTCCTCGACGCACAGTCGCGCTTGCGGAAGGAAGGCGCTCGCCGCGTAGAGAAGGGCACTGCCGAAGGCGATGAGTTCGCCCCGATTCGTCGATCGCGTATCGAACCACCAGACGTTCACGAGGGATCTGGACGCTGCTTTCGGTCGAGTTCTCTTGAACATTCGGGTCACACGACCCTGACGGGTCGTGAGTGTGCGTTCATCCCGTGTCCCGAGTCGGTTTTCGACCGTCGACGAAGTCTGAATGTCCGACATTCGCCACGCACCTGCGACGGATGACGCCGGTCGCACCCAGATATATGTACCCCTCGCCACATCGGTCAGGTATGCAGACACTCGAGGTTACGGACGAACAGTATGCAGTGATCCAGCGGTTGCGAGCGGCCATCTCGTCGAACGTCGTCGGCAAGTACGGCTTCGTCCGCGAGAAGGATGCAGTGCAGTTTTTGATCGACAATCTCGACGGCGACCTCGAGACGGCTGATCTTGCCGATGCTGACGAACTCGGTTCGACGGCGACCGACGACGTTGCGGCGGCGGTCGATGCGGCGATTGCGGGGGAAGAACCCGCGGAGGAGGTCGAGTCGGTCAGTTACGACGAGGGTGCGGACGTGCTGGACGAGGATGGAGAGTCAGTCGAAGACGACGATTCCGGTGCTGCAGACGAAGACGAGGATTCGAGCGACGGGGATGACGAATCAGCGGACGATGATGGCGACGAGAGTGAGGAGTCCAACGATGCCGACGACACCGACGAGTCCGACGAAGACGCTGACAGCGACGACGCCGTCGACAGTGATGACGACGAATCAGATGATGCTGACGACAGCGAGGGGGCCGACGACGCTGACGACAGCGAAGGCGGCGCAGCTGACGACGACGACATGCTCGACCGAATGATGAACCTGCTCGAGACCCACGACGACAAGTGGGAGGAGTCACCGTCGGGGGACTACCGCTATCGCGTGACGCTACCCGATGGCTCGACAGACGACGTGCAAACGAAAGACGACGTTCGAGCGCTGCTGTTCAAGAACTACTAGCGTCGCCTCGGGTGCGTTCGATCGACGACGATGCCGTCACCGTTGACGAGCGATTCCACTCACCGGCACATCGGTCATCAGCGTCGTCTATCAAGTGTCGAGAATTAGTAGGAGGCGATCATCGTACGTTTCTGTGGCGCTCTCTCGAGCTGTGGCTCCAGTTCTTCGAGTCGATCAGTTGGGTAGACGACCCCTCGACACTGGTCGTACTCGATCAGTCCGAACCGATCCAGTTCCGGCAGGAACGACTGATACAGTGGCACGTAGGCATCGAGGCGTTGCTCGGTCTCGAGTTGGTCGACTGTCGTCTCGTACTCGTGGGCGGCGACGTACTCCGCGATTTTCCCCATCTTGACGGGGCCGTTCCGTGCGATCAAAAACCGAACTGCGGTTCGTTGTTTTTGCGTCTCTAGCCGGGGAACATCGTCCTGTGCGACCGCGGTCGGCTCGTCGGCTTGCGGACGCCGATCGGGTACGCGGTCGTCACGAGTTGATGGTGCGGAACCATCCGTCCTTTCCGCGAACGTGAGGCCGCTGGAGTGGAGTGCACACTGTATCGACGACTCTACCTTGTCACCGATTCGAGCTCCCGTCCCAGTCCATTTGCCGTTCGATATGTATGCGAACATCGTTTGTCCTGTCCCTTGTAATTGGTATCGTTCGCTTCAGCACCTGATACATATCTTTGTTACAGTCACGTTCCCTTCCCTATTCTTCCAAAACATGTAGGCATCTGTCCCAGTGGCCGACAGTCGCCATTGTTGCCGCGTGGAACAACCCTTTTGCTCGTCCTCACACTCCAGAGTGGTATGAGCGAACGCGAGGTGCTCGAGTTGCTCCGAGAGAACGCGCGATACGAGACGGCCGACATCGCGCGAATGACCGACCTCGACGAATCCGAGGTGACGGCAGCCATCGAGGGACTCGAGGCAGCCGGAGTGATCCGTGGCTACCAGCCGGTCGTCAACTGGGATCGCCTCGAGGACGAGCGCGTCCGTGCGGAGGTCGAACTCAACGTGACCCTGGATCGCGAGACGGGCTACGACGACATCGCCGAACGGCTGGCCCGCTTTCCGCAGGTGACGGCGCTGCGCCTCGTCAGCGGCGACTACGACTTCGACATGGAAGTCGAGGGCGACTCGATCCGGGAGGTCTCCCAGTTCATCAGCGAGAAGGTCGCCCCGGTGCCCGAGATCACCCAGACGGTCACCCACTACATCATGACCTCCTACAAGGAACAGGGGATCGAACTTGGCGACGGTGAGGATGACGATCGCCTCTCCGTGTCGCCATGAGTCTCGAGCCTGCCGATCGCGTCCAGGCGGTCGGCCCCTCGGGCATCCGCCGGTTCTTCGAGATCGCCGAGGAGCGCGACGACGTGATCTCACTGGGCGTCGGCGAACCCGACTTCTCGACGCCGTGGGCGGCCCGCGACGCGGCGATTCACTCGCTCGAGCGCGGCCGAACGTCGTACACGGCCAACCGCGGCATGCGCAAACTGCGGGAGGCGATTTCGGACTACGTCGCCGACCGATTTGCCCTTGAGTACGACCCCGACGAGGAGATCATCGTCACCGCGGGGGCGAGCGAGGCCGTCGACCTGGCCTTTCGCGCGTTCGTCGATCCCGGCGATCGGGTGGCGATCGCCCAGCCGTCGTACATCTCCTACGAACCGGGCGTCGTCTTCGCCGGGGGCGAGGTCGTACCGGTGCCGACCCACGAAGACGACGACTTCCGACTCACCGCCGAGGCGCTCGAGGAGGCGGGTGCTGCAGACGCGGAGCTGCTCGTGCTCTGTTACCCGAACAATCCGACCGGAGCCGTGATGTCGAGGGCGGATCTCGAGCCGATCGCCGCGTTCGCCCGCGAGCACGATCTCGCGGTGCTGTCGGACGAAATATACGCCGAGTTGACCTACGTCGACGCCGATCACGATGCCGACGCGGAGAACGGCGATGCCGATCATGTGGGGAGCGCCACTGCCAAACACACCTCTATCGCTACCCTGCCCAGCATGCGCGAGCGAACGATCGTCTGCAACGGGTTCTCGAAGGCTCACGCGATGACCGGTCTGCGGTTGGGATACGCTCTCGGCCCTGCCGAGGCCATCGCCGCGATGAATCGCATCCACCAGTACGGCATGCTCTCAGCACCGACGACCGCCCAGTACGCCGCCCTCGAGGCCCTCGATTCGTGTGCCGACGACGTCGCCGAGATGGTCGCCCAGTACGATCGCCGTCGCCGGTTCGTGCTCTCGAGGTTCCGTGAGATCGGCATGCCCTGCTTCGAAGCCAAGGGAGCTTTCTACGTCTTCCCGGAGGTACCCGAGGGCTGGACGGCCACTGAGTTCGCCGAGGAACTGCTCCACGAGGAGGGCGTCGCGGTCGTCCCTGGCGACGTCTTCGGGGTCGGCGGCGAGAACCACCTCCGAGTGTCCTACGCGACGGGGCTCGAGGAACTGCGCGAGGCGCTGGCACGGATCGAACGGTTCGTCGCCGAGCGATCCTGAGTACTGGCTCGCTGAGTTTTCAGCCACGAGCAGGAATGGATCTCGAAGCCGCACACGATCAACCTCAATCGTCGAACCCGTCCAGCACTCGCTCTTCGGGACTCGGTCGTCCCGGGTGGATTCCGTACACAGCCATCGCGTAGAGGGCCGTTACCGCGGCCGCACAGAGGAACACGCTGCCGGCGGCGGACTCGAAGACGACGACAGGGATTGCGGTCGAGAGCGTTTCACCGAGCGCTCGCGCTTCCTCGCTCGAGGGGGCGGTCACGAGCCCGTATGGGAGAAAAACCACGAAGGCGATCGCCCACCATTGAGCAGTCGTCTGGCGGAGTCGCTCGAGCGGGCGGTCGCTCACGTCACTGACGACGCCGAGGAGGCCGATCGATATCACGAGAATCGCCGGCAGCGTTCGGACGGACGGCTCCAAGCCGCTGTTAATCGCGACACCGACCGCGACGAGTATCGCTGACGCGAGGGGAAGCAGATGTGGTGGCTTGGGCAGGCGCATTGCCGTGGCGGTAGCGAGTAATTATACAAAGCTCTCTCGGATCGATTTTCTTCCGGAATTCCAGACTGTCACGGGAGCGAGACCGACGAACAACAAAGGACGTATTACCGGGGCCGAGAAGACTCGAACAGCGATGGTGACCGCACGGGATCGAACGACCAACGGGGTGATCGAGTGGCACTAAAACGGCTGTGGAAACGATACGTCAGGGGCCGCCCGGACGCGTACCAGGCGTACATCTCGCTTCCGACCGAACCGCAAACCCCCACGATGGGCGACGTTCACGCGCTGATCGAGGGCGTCGAAGTCGCGTTCGAGGGTCGACTCGACGTGTACGCACGAACCAGGCGGCTGGCAGTCGTCACGGATCACCTCTCACACGAGTTGTTCGACCTCGAGGCGTTCGAAACGGCGCTCGATCGTCTCGAGGCATTGTACGCCCGATCGCACTCGGTCGCTCGAATCGAGAAGTGGCGAACGGTTAATGGTCAGTTGGTGAAAACATACGTCGTCGTTCCGGTTGAACCGCTCTTTTCGAGTTCGGAGGAAGCGACGGCAGCGCAGTCGATCGCCGGATAAGTGGCCGCGTCTCAGAGACTGGATTTCTCTCTCGGTTTCGCAGGGACGACGAACCGAGGAGCCGGCCGTTCGAGACCGCGCTTCGATCAGTCGTCGGAATCGGCTCCCGGCCCCGGACCGGGTTCGGATCCGGGTTCGCGGTCGGATCGCTGTTGGGGTTCGCTGCTCCCTCTACGAGGCTGATCGGACGGTTCCCCGGAGGGGGTTACCGCGTCCGTTCGTCGCATCCAGCGATCGATGTTCTCGGAGACGTAGTCTTTGCCACCCCAACCGAGCGCGATGCCGGCGCCGATCGCCACGGCGGCAGCCAGTCCCCAGGCCAGTGCTTGCGCGAAGACGTACAGGATACCGACGTTGATTCCCATCGTGTCGAGACCGATCACGATCGCCGTGAAGTAGAGGAACATTCGTGCTCCGTCCGCGAACCAGGTCGTGTAGGCCGTTCGGGTCGCCGCACGCGTACGCTCGATCATGTCGCCGATGAAATCGGCGACGATGAACCCGAAGACGATGACGAGCAAGCCCGCGATGAACGCCGGCAAGTACGAGACCGCGGTCGAGACCCACTCGGACAACAGCGCGATGGCGAGCGCGTTCGCCGCTGCGAGGATCGCGAGACCGTACACGAACCACTTCGCGAGCTTTCCGAACGTTCTCGACACCGCCTGTTCTGTCCCTCCGAGGATACGTCCAAGCGGGGTCTCGAGTACCATTCGATCGAGTTCGATCGCATCGGCGATCCGCATGACGACTCGGCCGGCGAGACGACCGACGATCCATCCGATGAGGAGAATCGCCAGTGCCCCAACCAGTCGTGGGAGAAACGCCACGAGCTCGGCGATGGGATCCTGGAGCCATTCGGGAACTTGCTGTAAGGGCAGCGGTTGAAGTTGAACCATGCAGCTACGTTCGACCAGCATCAGGCTTTACCATTGAGCTTGCTCTCGACTGTAAATTCCAAATTGATTATGCCAGAATAGTAGCTTGTGCTCGCATTACGTCTTTACTTACCCTGCCTACCGACAGCCCGATGCGTGGAATATCTAAAGTCGAGCTGATACAGAACGAGTCTCGAGCAGTGACCGTCATCGGAACCGCTCGCCCGTCCACCGATAACTGCTGATTAGGTGCTCGAGAACGTTCGTCTGGCGCTCGATTCATCTCCCCTCACAGTCACCAACAGCGACCAGAATACCGCGATCTGACGGACGGTTGGCCGAACAACTACGACGGCAACGTTCCGGCCAGATCCAAATCGAACTGGTAACTGTGCTAGCACACCTCGAGAACCTACTTCTCACTTGGACGTGGCTCTCACAGTATGCCCGACTATCGTCCCCTCCCCGAGGAACAGCGGGACGTCTTCCACAAGTACGTCACCTACGCGTTCAGACCGGAGGACGGCCCGCCAGAGTACGATCCCGAGGAACACGACACGCCACAGAGCCGACTCGGCGCGAAGCGCGGGTTGTACCCGGACGACGCCGCCGAGGACGCCGAGCCGCTCTGTGTCTGTAGTCACTACTGGTTCAACGCGACGGTTCGCGGCAAGCGTCACCCGACGCCCGGCCTCTCGGCGGTTGCCTCCCCGCCGGAACACCGCCGCGGCGGCCACGTCCGTCAGTTGCTCGAGGCATCACTCGAGGAGTACCGCGAGCGCGAGGCCCATTTCTCGATCCTGTGGCCGTTCCGCTACCGATTTTACCGGCAGTACGGCTGGGAGACGACCAATCGTCACCTGCTCGTCGAGAGTGAGCCCGACGACCTCTCGTTCGCCGGCGAGCGCCTCGCGAGCGAACTGACTGCACCGACCCGATATCGCAAGCTAGAGGCCGACGAGTGGGAGACGCTCGCGCCCGTCTACGAGACTCACGCCGGTCGACACGACCTGACCCTCGAGCGCTCCGGCGACTGGTGGCGCTATCGGATCTTCCAGCGCTGGACGACCGACCCGTTCGTCTACGCCTGGGAACGCGACGGCGAGCCGGCGGCCTACGTCGCCTACACAATCGAGGGCGACTGGGGCGACCGCACGATGATGATCTCCGATATCGGCTACGTCGACATCGAGGCGTTTCTCGCCGTCCTGGCGTTCTGTCGGCATCACGACTCCCAGGTGAACGCCGTTCGGGTGAGACTGCCGGTCGACACTCCGCTGTTCGACGTGGCGACCGATCCCGACGCGTTCGATGCCGAGTACGAGACCGGGCCGATGGGTCGGATCGTCGACGTCGAACGGACGCTCTCGGCGCTCTCGTATCCGGGCGTCGACGGGAGCCTCACGATCCAGGTGTCCGATCCGCTCGTCGACTGGAACGACGACACGTTCGTCCTTACGGCCGACGGCGGCGTCGGTACCTGTGAACGGGTGGACGGAGACAGCTCGAGTGCTGACGTCTCCCTCGACATTGCCACCCTCTCACAGCTGGCCGTCGGCTCCCGGTCGGTGCCCGCCCTCGAGCGAGCGGGCCGACTCGAGGCGACCGAGTCGGTGCTCGAGACGCTTTCGGCGCTGTTCCCGGAGCGCCCGGTGTATCTCGGGGACGGGTTTTGAAATCGGGTTCCCGTGTGGTATCGGCCTCGAGTTGGATCCAGTGAACGTACCGGACACCAAATGATCCGGGTCTGTCAAAAACATCGTGCCGGCGTAGAGTGTTTATTTAGCAATAGAGTCAGCCCTGGAAACAAATGATTTCAGCGCTCTCGAGTGCGGTATTTTGGAACGATGGAACGGTCTATCCATCACGGGGAATTTCAATGCCCAGCACTGGAAAGCAATCTGCTATTTGCTGTCTTTATACAATACTGTCCTATGCGACTCAGACAAACGACCGAGGAAACCGAGGACGAATCGAATGGATGGTTCGATCGAGTGAGAGGGAGTGCAGATGAACCACCGAGTGACGATACGGGAAGTTTGGTCGATCGAGTGAGAGGGAGTTCAGCGGAACCGACGAGTGACGATTCGGGGAATTGGTTCGACCAGGCCAAAGCGAAGTACGGCCTCGGTGCGCTACTCGTTGTCGCCGGTGTCGCCCTCTTTCTCTTCCCGGAGCCAGTAACGTCGACCGCGGGTATCGCACTCATTGGCGTCGGAGCCCTCGTCTGGCTCGTCAGCTGGTTACGGTAGCCAAGCCCGCTGACGAATCGAGGAGATCCGTTCTCGAGTAGCCGCTTCGAGGTCGTGATCGGTCTTCAGATGGGTGTAGAGGGTCACTCGTCGGATTCGTAGTGCTCCCCAGCGGCCGACGGCATGCGTGTTCGCCCAACGAACGTGAGCACGACGAGCACGGCGACGTACGGGATGATGCCGACGAGCGTCGAGGAGACGGTATAACCGGCGATCTGCTGGAGTTGGATCTGGAGGGCGTCGAGACCGGCGAAGAGGAACGACGCGAGGAACGCCCCGACCGGGTTGTAGTTCCCGATCAGGTACGCCGTCAGGCCGATCCAGCCACGCCCGTCGACCATCGTGTCGCCGCTGCCGACGAACTGACCGGTGTTGAGCGCTAGGCCAGCGCCGCCGATGCCGCAGTAGACGCCCGAGAGGAGGACGCCGGCGTAGCGAACCTTGCGGACGTCGATCCCCGCCGTGTCGAGCGACTTCGGATCCTCGCCGCTGGCCTCGATCCACATCCCGAACGTGGTTCGGTTCAACAGGAACCACGAGAATGGAACAGCCAGGAACAACAGGAACACCGGTGGGGTAGCAGTGAACAGCGATCCGATGCCGGGGAGCGAGGACAGTCCCGGAATCGAAATCGTGGAGAACGCCCCGACGCTCGGGCTGTTCGTCCGATCCCAGATGATGAGGCTCGCGAACGGGGCGAACCCGAGCGCGATGAGCCAGACGGCTAATCCGGCGATGATCTGGTCGGCCTTGAACTCGATACAGACGATGGCGAACAGGAGCGCGACGAACGTGCTCGCGACGATCGCGAGCAGGAACGCGAGCCACACGTTCGCTCCGAACGGGGTCGCGGTGAGTGCGTACAGGCTCGCGATGGCACCGAAGGCCCCGATGATGAGCAGCCCCTCGAGGCCGATGTTGATGACGCCGGTCTTCTCGGCGAAGATGCCGCCCATTGCGGCGAATGCGATGGGGACGGTGAGTCTGAACGCCGAGGCGAGATACGACGTGCTGATGACGCCGGTCACGTCGGTGATGATGTTACGGCCGCCGTCGATGAGCAGGCCGACGACGAGCAGGCCGAAGATGATCCCACCGATAGCGAACCCCTGTCGACGGGTGACCGTCGGGGCGTTCATCCGCTTTCACCTCCATCGGTTGCAACGGCTTCAGTACCGAACCCATAGCGTTTTCCGATCATCCGGAAGAACTCGGGCATTGCGATGAAGAGAATAATCAGCCCCCTGAGCACCTCGACGAGTTCATTCGGCACCCCGAGAGTCAGGTCGATGGCCATGCTGCCACTCTTCAAGCTCCCAAAGAGCAATGCGGCCGGGATCACCCCGAGCGGATTGTTTCCGGCGAGGATGGAGACGGCGATTCCGTCGAACCCGAGCGCAGGCATGCCAGCTTGCCAGCGGTACTGTACCATCATGACGTAGATTGCGCCGGCAATGCCGCCGAGTGCGCCCGACAGCGTCATGCTCGTGACGATGTTGTGTCTGGCATTGACGCCCCCGTACTCGGCTGCCGTCTGTTGAATGCCACTCGTCCGCAGATCGTATCCCAGTACGGTTCGCGTATAGAGGTGGTAGATACCCATGGCAACGAGGACGGCGCCGACGAGTGCGACGAGCGAGAACCGGGAGCCGCTGATCGTCGCCGGGAGGCGGGCGATCGAAGGAACCGACTCCGTCTGGACGGAATCGGTTGTCAAATCTCCGACGTGTACCTGCACGAGCCAGAACGCGATACCCATGGCGACGAAGTTCAGCATGATCGTCGTGATCACTTCGTGAGCATCCGCGTAGGCCTTCATCAGCCCCGGAATCATGCCCCAGAAGCCGCCGACGATCGCTCCCACGACGATTCCCGAGGGGATCACGAGGAGGGTTCCAAGTACGTTGTTCGGCACGACCTCGCCGAGGTGTAACACGACCAGCGAGGTGCCGAGCGCTCCGAGGATCATCTGTCCCTGCGTTCCGATATTGAACAGGCCCGCCCGGAACGCGACGGCGACGGACAGCCCGGTGAACAATAACAGAGTCGTCTCCTGGAGCGTCTGGCCGAGGTTCGACATGGAGCCGAACGAGCCGTCGAGCATAGTCCAGTACACCTCGAACGGGTTGTAACAGCCGTACCCGGCCCCGGGGAAGTAGATGAACGGGTCGGTACAGTCGGTGACGAACCCCGAAACGAACACGAGGACGGCACCGATCACGATCGCGAACAGGAGCGACGTCACGCTGATGAGAATCCGCTCGAGTGCCGACGCGTCAACGAGTCGATCGAGCGCCCCTCGCCAGTCGGATCGGCTCATGGGGTCGACCTCCGTTCGCTGACCCGCGCACCGTCGACGTCGAGTTCTGTCGGCCGTTCACCGGCCATGAGCAAACCGAGTTCCTCCTCGCTGACCGCATCGGGGTCGACGACGGCGACGATTTCGCCGGCGTGCATGACCGCCAGTCGATCCGAGAGCTGTGTGACTTCGTCGAGCTTCGAGGAAACGAGCAGGATGGCTTTCCCCTCCGCACGCAAGTCGAGCAGGCGGTTGTGGATGAACTCGATGCTACCGATGTCGACCCCACGGGTCGGCTGTGAGGCGACCACCAGCGAGGGATCGCGTTCGAACTCCCGGCCGACGATGAACTTCTGCTGGTTACCTCCCGAGAGCGAGTGGGCTGGTGCCGTCGGGTCGGCGGGCCGGACGTCGTATTCGTCGATGACGTCGTCGACGTACTGATCCGTCGCCGCCCAGTCGATCAGCCGGCCGTCCGAAAACGGCTCGAGGTGCTGGCGGCCGAGTAGCCCGTTCCGACGGAGTTCGTACTCCATCACGAGGCTGCGTTTCTGCCGATCCTCGGCGACGTAGGCCATCCCGGCGCTGGTTCGCGCTCGTCGTGATTCGTTCGTGATGTCTCGACCGTCAAAGGTTATCGTGCCGGCCGTCGGTCGTCTGAGGCCCGTGACGGCTTCGATCAGTGCCGACTGGCCGTTGCCGTCGACACCGGCGATACCGAACACCTCACCGCCGTGGACGCTGAAGCTAACGTCGTCCGTCGCGACGACGCCGCGGTCGTCCTCGACGACCAACCCGTCGACGTCGAGAACGACATCCCCCCGCGACGACGCCGGTTTGTCGACGTCGAGCAGGACGTCCCGGCCGACCATCATCCGTGCGAGCTCCTCACGCGTCGCGTCCTCGGCGTGGACGGTGCCGACGAGTTTCCCCTTCCGGAGGACGCTGATCTCGTCGGCGGCCGTTAGCGCCTCGCCGAGTTTGTGGGTGATGAAGATGATCGTCTTCTCCTCCGCGATGAGTTCCTCGAGCACCTCGAACAGGGCGTCGACTTCTTGTGGGGTGAGCACTGCCGTGGGTTCGTCGAGAATCAAGATATCTGCGCCACGGTAGAGAGATTTCAGAATCTCGACGCGCTGTTGTTCGCCGACGCTGATGTCCTCGATCCGCTCGGTCGGATTTATGTCGAACCCGTACCGGTCGGCGAGTTCCTGGGTTTCACGGTTCGCTCGCTCGCGGTCGCGAACGAAGCCGCCCCACTTCGTCGGTTCGTTCCCGAGCACGACGTTTTCGGCGACGGTCATCGTGTCCACGAGCATGAAGTGCTGGTGGATCATCCCGATGCCGACGTCCATCGCATCACGAGGGTCGTCGAAGACCTGGGGTTGGCCATCGATTCGAATCGTCCCCTCGGTCGGCTGGTACAGCCCGTACAGGACGTTCATCAGCGTCGTCTTCCCGGCACCGTTCTCGCCGATGAGCGCGTGGATCGTACCACGTTCGACCCTGAAGTCGACGTCATCGTTGGCGATCACGCCGGGGAAACGTTTCGTGATTCCGTTGAGGTGAACGGCCGGCGGGGCGTCGTCCCTCACCTCCGACTGACGGTCATCGGCGTGCATCGCTTAGATGTCGTCGAGGTTGTCGGGGACGTCGATGTCGCCGTCGATTATCGCCTGACGAGACTCGGCCAGTGCGTCGACGATGTCTTCGGGCAGGTCGTCCTCGAAGTCCTGCCCGATGACGGCGCTGACGCCCTCGTCCTCGAGGCCGAGGTCGTTCAGTCCGCCCTCGAACTCGTCGTCGATGACGGCTTCGATCGACTCGTAGACGGCGGTGTCGACTCGTTTGACCATGCTTGCGACGATCACGTCGCTGAATTCCTCGGAGCTGATCGACTGGTCGTCGTCGACACCGATGGCGAAGCGGCCGGCCGACTGGGCTGCTTCGAACACCCCGCCACCGGTGCCGCCGGCGGCGTGATAGACGACGTCCGCGCCGTCGTCGTACATTCCGGTTGCAATCTCTTGTCCGGTAGAGGGGTCGTTCCAGCTACCGGCGTACGCCGACGGCGTGTCGATGTTTTCGTCGACGTACTGAGCACCGGCGATGTATCCCGCTTCGAAGCGCTCGATGAGGGCAATCTCTTCGCCGCCGACGAAGCCGACTCGAGCCTCGTCAGGGTTCGTTTCGCCGCCCCCGTGAGCGTACTCTGACGTCGACAGTAAACCGGCAAGGTGGCCGACCTGGAACGATCCCTCGTGCTCGCGGAAGACGTAGCTCGAGACGTTCTCCGCTTCGACGACGCCGTCGACGAGGGCGAAGCGCGTGTCGTCGAACTCCTCGGCATTCTCGACGAGGTCGGTCTCGTGGTCGAACCCGATACAACAGACGAGGTCGATGTCCTCGTTGCCGGCGAACTGTTGTTGGTACTGGTTCATGTCCGCGGGCGAGTCCGGTTCCGCGTTCTGATAGGAGATGCCGAAGTCGTCCTCGGCCTGCTGGATACCGGCGTAAGCCATGTCGTTGAACGACTCGTCGCCGAGGCCGCCCGTCGAGTAAATGATTCCGACGGTGATGTCGGCACCGGCGTCCCCATTCCCGTTGCCATTGCCGTTTCCGTTGCCGTTGTCATCCCCGACGAGACAACCAGCGATACCCGCCGTTGCTCCCACGCCCACCGACGCGAGAAAGCTCCGTCGTTGCATACAGTTCTCTGAGTGACCGCCACTGGTTTATAGACTTGGTTTTTCGTAAGCGATGGCGAATTTACGTAAAAAGACGAACCAAACGCGCTCGTTAGTTTAGGTTCGTCACTCAGCGCGGTGCGGGTCGCCGTGACGGAACGCATCGAGCATCATCCGCTGGAACCGGTCGCCGTCGACCGACTCGATCACCCTCGTGCGGGGTTCACCGTCGGAAACGCCGAGTTCGTCGACCAGGCTGTAGCCGCGGGTCATCCCCTCTCGATCGTCGACGGCGACGTGGTACGTGGTCGCCTCCTCGACGATATCCGGCTCGAGGAGCGTCGCGACCGTGAGCGAATCGGGCTGAGTCGTGACGTCGTCACCGAGCGAATCGTGATCTGACTGTTTGTTGAACTCGCGGACGGCTTCGGTGATCGTGAGATAGAATTCGCCCAGCGGCGTGTCCATCGCCTCGATTTCCTCGAACACGTCGGCGTCGAACGTCGAGTCCCGGACGGTTACGCCCCAGTCGACCAGCGTCGTCTCGAACGCGTCCAGCACGATGGCGGCCGCGTCGGGGTCGACCCAGAAGTTGTACTCCGCCGCGGGGGTGATGTTCCCGAGGGTGTTGACGGCCCCGCCCATGATCAGCACCTCGTCGAGCAACGCGGGGAGGTCGGGTTCGTGCTGGAGAGCGACTGCCAGGTTCGTCAACGGGGCGATACAGACCAGGGTGATCTCGCCGGGGTTCTCCCGGGCACTCCGGACGATGAAGTCGACGGCGTGTTCGTCGGCGGAGGGGATCCCGGTATCGGGAAACAGCTTCCCGCCCAGGCCGCCCTCGCCGTGGATGTACTCAGCGAACGCGTGGTCTTTCTGGAGGGGCGAACGGACGCCCTCGTACACCGGTACCTCGTCGGCCACGCCGGCCTGCTCGAGCGTGTACTTCGCGTTCTCGACCTGGTTGTCGAAGGGGACGTTCCCCGCACAGATCGTCACTCCCTCGATCTCGACGCGATCCGAGCAGGCGGCGAGCACCAGCGCCTGGGTGTCGTCGCCGGCCGTGTCGGTGTCGATGATGATGCGTGTCGGATCCGATTTGGTCATCGCCTTGCGATCGGTGCACGATGGGGAAGAGTCCTCGGATTGCGGTCGTCTGCCTCCGTGTGTGGCCCGTCCTGGTAGTGACTGTTTCCACTCGATCACCGGCACGTTCCCTCGATTCACTCGACAACCAGAGAACCCGACGACCAGAAAGCACCGGCTGCAGTCAGGAAACTCACAGGTGTGAACCGTCGAACCGTCACCACTCAAGTGCTCGAGCACCCAGGTATGGGTATGGTTCGCGTTCTCTCAGCCGACGACGTTTCGGCGCTGCTCGACCTCGAGGCCGTGCTCCCGGTCGTCGAGGACGCTTTCAGCGCCCAGTACGCGGGCACCGTCGAGCGACCCGAACGACCACATTATCCGATCGGAATCGGTCGCGGGGAATCGCCGGAAACGCCCCAGGGAACGGGGCTCTGTATGCCGGCGTACGTCCACGGCTCACCCTACGCCGCGACCAAACTCGCGACCGTCTTCGAGGGAAATCCGGAACGAGGGCTGCCGACCGTCTCGGCACAGATCGCGCTCGTCGACGCCGACACCGGTGAACCGGTCGCCTATCTCGACGGCACGACCGTCACCAGCGCCCGAACCGGCTGTATCGGCGGGCTCGCCGCCCGCGAACTCGCTCTCGAGGAGCCAGTCACCCTCGGCGTTATCGGCGCGGGAACGCAGGCTCGCTGGCAAACCCGGGCAATCGCGGCCGCAACGGCGGTCGTGCGCGTCCGGATCTACTCGCCGTCAGCGTCTCGAGAGGAGTGTGCCGCCGACCTCGAGGCCACCCTCGACTCCTCGGTCGATGTGTCGGCGGTCTCGAGTCCCGCCGCGGCGCTCGAGGACGCGATGGTCGTCGTGACGGCGACGACGAGCACGGAGCCGGTGTTCGACGGCGACGACCTCGAACCGGGTGCGCTCGTGATAGCGGTCGGGGCGTACACCGAATCCATGCGCGAACTCGACGATCGGACGGTCGATCGGGCCGGCCGCGTGTACGCGGACGTTCCCGACGAGGCTCGAGAGACCGGAGACCTTCGCGGTCACGACGGCCTCGCGGTTCATCCCTTCGGCGGGCTGTTCGCGGCTGACTCGGACGTCCCGGGGAGCGTGGACGACCCCCGGGCCACGTCCGACGACGTGATCGTCCTCTCGAGTGTCGGCTCGGCCGTCCTCGACGCCGCGACGGCGACACACCTCTACGAACGGGCGGGAGAGGCCGGTTACGGCACGGATGTCGATTTGTAGGTGTGCCGACGGAGATGTCAACTCGCGGTGAACCGGCCACGACACTCAAATACCGTGTCGGGCAACTATGAACGAACTCACACTTCGATGAGGAGCAGACGAGTGACAGGTGACTGGCGGTGGCTCGAGCGGGCTCGGGGAGTGGGAACGCTCGCGCTTCTCAGCCCGGTGGGCGCTCTCACCAGGCTGTCGCTCTCCCTCGTCCCGTCATCCTCCGTATCCGTACGCTCCCACTCGAGCGCGCGAGGTGATCGTCCGTGACCCTCCGTACCGTCCCGATGATCGACCGCGTCGGGGATGCCTTCTTCGCGCTCGACACCGACTTCCGTTTCACCTACCTCAACGAACAGGCGGAGGCGCTCCTCGAGCGATCCCGCCAGGAACTGATCGGCCGCGTCATGTGGGACGAGTTCCCCGAGACGGTGGAGACGCAGTTCCCCGACGGCTTCTACCAGGCGATGGACGAGCAGGTGCCCGTCTCCTTCGAGGTGTATCACACGCCGCTCGAGACCTGGTTTGAAGCCAGAGCCTGGCCCGCCGAAAACGGCCTGTCCGTCTCGATGCGGGACGTCACCGAGCGGAAGGAACGGGAGACGCAACTCGCCCGGAACACGGCCGTCGTCGAAGCGATCCAGGACGGCGTGGTGACCCTCGACGACAACAACCGCATCCTGTCGATCAACGCCACCATCAAGCGCGCGTTCGATATCGACCCCGAGAGCGTCCACGGCGAACACGTGGAGATGCTCCTCGAGCACGCCGGAATCGATCCCGAGGATACCGTCCGCGTCGGTCGAGCGCTAAGCGACGTCGACGTAGGCAATCGCCGGCTTCGAACCCTCGAGTTGCCCTACACCGATGCAAGCGGCGATGCCCGCGTCGCCGACGTACGGGTGGTGCCGATCGACCACGGGTCGGCGAACCTGGCGTGTATCGCCCGCGACATCACCGACCAGCGTGAGTACGAACGGATCGTCACTTCCCTCCACGAGGTGACCCGCTGGCTGCTCGAGTCCAGCGACCCCGAGGAGATCTGCGCCATCGCCGTCCACGCCGGCGGCGACCTCCTCGACCTGCCCATCTGTGGCGTCTGGCTACTCGACGACGAATACGGCTACCTCGATCCCGTCGCGGGGACGGCTGGTGCTCACGAAGAGTTCGGTGGCCTCCCGCGGTTTCGACCCGGCGAAGGACTCGTCTGGGACGTCTTCGAGAGTGGCGACCTCGCACACTTCGACGACCTCCGGGACGCCGATGGCCTGTACAACCCCGAGACACCCATCCGCTCGGAGGTCATCGCCCCCATCGGCACCCACGGAGTGTTGATGACCGGCTCGAAGCGGCCGAACGATTTCGACGAGACCGACATCGACCTGCTCTCGACGCTGGTCGAGAACACCCGGGCAGCCCTCGACCGGGCGATTCGTGAACAGGTTCTCGAGGATCGAAGCGCGCAACTCGAGCGCCAGACCGACCGCCTCGAGACAGTCGCGGACATCCTCTCGAACGACCTGAAACACCAGCTCGAGGCCGTCGAAACGGCCCTGGATGACGACGACGAACCGGCCGACTGGGAGTTCCCCCTCGCCGACGACACGGTGTCGACGACGCTCGACCGGGTCGAACACCTCGTCGACGACGTTCGGGAGTTCGCCCGGAACGCGACCGCGGTCGGCCCGCGCACCCGCATCGACCTCGAGGCGGCTATCCAGGAGGCCATCGACGGCTCACAACTCGAGCGCCCGGCGGTCGTCGTCGACGCAGACGCCACCCTTCGGGCCGACCGCGAGCGATTCACCCACTTGCTCCAGACGATTTTCGACGATACGGCGGCTCGCGCGAACGGTTCCGTGACGATCCAGGTCGGGCTTCTCGGTGTCGAGGAACCTCGGTCGAACACGCGGGGCTTTTTCCTCATGGACGATGCGATCGAGATTCCGCCACCCGATCACGACCGAGTGGTCACCCTCGAGTTCGAGAACGGTGAGGGGTCGGGTGAGCACGGCCTTGGACTGGCGCTTGCGCGGTCGATTGCGGAGGCTCACGACTGGTCGCTGTCGGTTACGAATGGACAGCACGGGGGCACCCGTATCGAAATCCACGACGTGACGACACTCGAGCGTCACGCGTAGGTTGTGTACTTTTTGGTGTTTTCGCCGTGGGTGCGAGCCGCAGGTATCCGCTTCTACAAATGAGAAAACTACAGAAGAGTGAACTAGGTCTAAAATATATACTGTGTAGTTTAATACTATAATGATTATAGTAATGGGTCAACCTGTGCTCGCAGCGAGCCGTGACAGGACAAAACCCGTCAGTCGTGATCATCGATCGCCCAACCAGATTCATCACCTTTTTTGATCGGACACGCCGTCGCTCCAGGTGTATGTACAAACACGTCGCGCTGTTGGTTCGGCAGGACGACCTCAGCCACGAGGCGTTCGTCGATTACTGGCAGAACACCCACACGCCGATCGCTCGTGACATCGAGGGTGTGACGCGCTACCAGACGGTGCTGCCGACTGAACCCGACCACGCCGAGTTCGACGGCCTCGCCGAACTCTACTTCGACACGCTCGAGGAGCTTCACGACGCCCTCGGCAGCCCCGGTTCCCGGGACTACGATCCGACGAAGGAGGTCGCCGCCGAGGCCCGCGCGGACGTGGACAACTTCCTCGACCTCGAGGGACGCCCCCGGTTCATCGGGGAGGAGATCATCCAGAAGGACGAGACCGACGGGGATACCACGGGACTGTACAAACACTCGGCGTTCCTCGTCCGCCAGGAGGGGATGAGCCACGAGGAGTTCGTCGACTACTGGCAGGAGAACCACACCCCGATCGCCCGCGAGATCGAGGGCGTCGTCCGCTACGCGACCGTCCTGCCCACCGATCCCGAGAACGCGGAGTTCGACGGCATAGCCGAACTCTACTTCGAGGATCTCGAGGCGCTGTACGACGCCCTCGGCAGCGAGGGATCACGCGACTACGATCCGGATCGCGGCAAGGCGAAAGAGGCCCGCGAGGACGTCGACAACTTCCTTGCGATCGAGGAACGTCCGCGATTCATCGGCCAGGAGACGCTGCAGGTCGACCGAACGGACTGATTCGAATGCCAGACGAAACCGACTACGAGTCGCAGGTTCGAGACGCCTTCCCCGAACTCGAGGCTATCGCCGACGACGACCTCCGCGAACAGGTCGTCGAGGCGTGGGGACTCGCCCTCGAGCGTGGTGGCTGGCAGGATATTCACGACATCCCGTACGCCTGGAACATTCACGAGGTCGACAACGTCGAGCACGTCCGTGGGACGACGAAGGTTGCTCTCGAGTCAGCCAGGATTCAGCGGGAGTTCCACGGGGCCGACCCGGACGAGGACGTCCTCGTCGCGGCCTGTCTGCTCCACGACGTGGGCAAGTGCTACGAGTACGTCGACTTCGTCGACGACGACCTGGTCGACCCCGACCCGACCTACTGCAGCGAGGAGATTCCCCACTCGATTTCGGGCTACGCGCTGGCCCACGAGGTGGGCTGTCCGCTGGCCGTCCAGCGAGCGATCCCGCACTTTCTGGGTGAGGTGCCGACACGGACGCTCGAGGCCGAACTCGTCAAGAGCGCCAACTCGGCGAGTTCGAACGCGATCACCCAGGCGACGATGGGAATCACGCTGAAGGAGTGGGTGGCTGAGTACTCTCAGACGACGAAATAGCGGCTCAAAGTGGCTCAACGGTTTTCAGCGCTTTGAGGGCGGGGTACTGACCAGCGGATTACGTTTTCGTAACATCTCGAGACGGGTCGTAACGCCTCGAGAAACGACCACCCACCAGACCACGACTGCCGGAACCGGTGAGTACTCCTGTCTGGCCGGTCGTAGCACCCAGCAGTACCGAATGACGCGATCCAGGTCGGTGTCGTGGTCGTGGTCGTCGCTCCGGGAGCTCGGCCGCTACGACGCGCTCCTCCTGACAGCACTGATCTGGTTTCTCGCCAAATTTCTCCGCTACGCGTTCCCGCCCCTGTTCGGCCCCTTCCAGGAGACCTACGGCGTCTCGAACACCGTCCTCGGGGCTGCGTTCACCGGCTTCATGCTCGTCTACGCCGCGATGCAGTTCCCCTCCGGCGTGCTCGCCGACCGCCTCGGGTCGGTGACGGTGATCACCGCGGGCGTCGTCCTCGCCTCGAGCGCCGCGCTCGTCCTGGTCGTCGACTCGCCGTTCGTCGTGCTCGTCCTCGCCATGCTCGTGATGGGGGCGGGGACGGGTGCCCACAAGACCGTCGCCGTCCGATTGTTGGCTCGAGCCTACCCCGCGCGAACCGGACGGGCCCTCGGTTTTCTCGACACCTTCGGGGCGTTCGGTGGCGTCGCCGCCCCGGCCGCGGTCGTCTTCGTCGCGGGGGTGACCCTGTTCGTCGGCACCGGGTGGCGACTGCTCTTTTTCGTCGCCGGCGTTGTCGGCCTCCTGCTCGGCATCGCGTTCCTGACTCGTGTCCCAAAACGGTTGCCAGGGGAGGCCGTGGGTGGCCCGGTTAGTCGACCCGCACCCGATCAGGCGTCGACTTCTCCGCGTGACGGCGGTGACACCGATACAAACGGCGGCTCGAGTCCCGACGAAGCAAACGACGATCCCGACTCGAGCACCGTGCATCCCGATTCGAACACCGCTGACCCCGACTCGAGCACCGCTGGCACCAGCCCGAGCCCCGGCCTCCGTCAGTACGCAACCCTCTTTCGCGACCACCGATTCACGGTCTTCGTCCTCGCGACGATCTGTTTCTCGTTCACCTACAACGGCCTGGTCGCGTTCGCCCCGCTCTACCTGACCGACGAGGCCGGACTCGAGCCGTCGACGGCGAACGTCCTCTACAGCGCCCTGTTCGCCGTCAGCCTCGTCCAGCTCGTCACCGGCGAGGTCAGCGACCGCGTCGGGACGCTGCCGGTGATCGTCGTCGCACTGGGACTGGCGTCGGTGGCCATGATCGCGTTCGTCACCCTGACGGGGCTCGGCTCGGCACTCGTCCTCGGGGCCACACTCGTTGCCGTTGGTCTCGGCTCCCATGGTTTCCGGCCAGTGCGGGGTGCGTACCTGATGGCCGCCGTCCCCGACTCGATCGCTGGCGGGAGCCTCGGCGTCGTCCGAACGTTGTTGATGGGTGCGGGCGCGGTCGCCCCCGCCATCGTTGGCTTCCTCTCGGAGGCGGCCAGTTTCCGGGTGGCGTTCTGGCTCCTCGCGGCGACGGTTTGCGTCGCGACCGTGCTCTGTGCGTACCTGCTCGCGACCGACGCGACGGCGTTTCGAGCCTCGAGAGTGGCGACGTAGCGTCTTCAGTCTCGACGATCGGTACGGAGGATGATCGCAGTGAGTGGGCAGCCGACAGCCGACAGCAGAAGACGACAAAGTTCATGGCGGTTCGACCCAAGATGCCGTCGATGCCACGTTGCCCGTCCTGTGATCGGCTCGTCATCCGAAACGAACTGTTCGAGTCCGCGTACGAGTGTCCTTTCGGTGACTGCGGTGCCCCGCTTCTCGGACGTACATCGTACCCGGTGTTCGGCCCTCACGACCCCGACCCCGACCACGACCACGAACACGACGAGCGCGAAGCCACGGTCTCGAGCGAGCGCGAGGAACTCGCGCACTGACTCGGGACACCGTGTGGCTACGCTTCCGATCCACCTGCGGAAACCACGCACCAGCCGACGACCAGACCTTTTTGCCTGCTCGGTGTACGATCCTCGATGTCGAACTCACCGCTGAACGTCTTGTTCGTCCTGACCGATCAGGAACGGTACGACTGCACGGCCCCGGACGGCTCACCCGTCGAGACGCCAGCGTTCGACCGCTTCTCGAGCGAGGGAGTGCACTTTTCACAGGCGTTCACCCCGATCAGCATCTGTACCAGCGCCAGAGCCTCGTTGCTTACCGGCCTCTATCCCCACGCTCACGGGATGGTGAACAACTCCCACGAGGCCGACGCTATCCAGCCGAACCTCAACCAGGAGCTGCCGACGTTCTCCGAACAGCTTCGCGCGGCGGGGTACGACCTGACCTACACCGGCAAGTGGCACGTCGGCCGCGACCAGACGCCGGCCGATTTCGGCTTCGAGTACCTCGGCGGGAGCGACGTCCACCACGACGACATCGACACCGACTTTCGGGACTACCGCCGAGCCAGGGGGACGCCCCTCGAGGAGACCGAACTCGAGGACGAAATCTACACACACGGCGATCCCGATACAGGAACGCTCGTCGCGGCGACGGCGCCCATCGAGATCGAGGACACCCGGGCGTACTTCCTCGCCGAGCGGACGATCGAGGCGCTCGAGGCGCACGCGAACGGTCGCAGGGGCGCTTCGGACGGGAGCGCCTCGCCTCCGTTCTTCCACCGGGCGGACTTCTACGGCCCCCACCACCCCTACGTCGTGCCCGAACCCTACGCCTCGATGTACGACCCGGACGACCTCGAGCCGTGGGACAGCTACGCCGAAACCTACGCCGGTAAGCCCGCCGTTCACGAACAGTTCCTGCAGTACCGGGGCGTCGACGGGTTCGACTGGGAGACGTGGGCCGAGGCCGTCGCGAAGTACTTCGGCTTCGTGACGCTCATCGACGACCAGTTCGGGCGGATCCTCGAGACGCTCGAGCGCCTCGGTCTCGCGGAGTCGACAGTTGTCGTTCACGCCTCCGATCACGGGGACTTCACGGGCGCTCACCGCCAGTTCAACAAGGGGCCGCTGATGTACGACGACACGTACCACATCCCGTTGCAGGTGCGCTGGCCAGGGGTGACCGAGGCGGGATCGACCTGTGAGGCTCCCGTTCACCTCCACGACCTGGCACCGACGTTTCTCGAGATCGCAGGCGAAGCCGTCCCGGAGTCGTTTCACGCGCGCAGCCTCGTCCCACTCCTCGAGGGCGACGTACCCGACTCCTGGCCCGACTCGACCTTCGCCCAGTATCACGGCGAGGAGTTCGGCCTCTACTCCCAGCGGATGGTTCGCACCCGCTCACACAAGTTCGTCTACAACGGCCCGGATCGAAACGAACTGTACGACCTCGAGGCCGACCCGGTGGAACTGCAGAACCTGATCGATCACCCCGACTACGCCGACGTGCGGGCGTCGATGGCTGATCGGCTCCGCGAGTGGATGATCGAGACCGAGGATCCGAATCGTAAATGGGTGCCAGGGACGCTCACGTAAACCCGGAGCACTGGCTGTCACCTTTAGAGATAGCCCAGATCTGCCAGTCGTTCTTTCGTCCCCTCGCGCATCTTGGACACCGATTGGGCCGTCGCTGGGCTGTCGACCCCTTCCAGCTCATCGAAGTGTGCCTCGAGTCGGCGTCGAAGCCGGTCGGCTTTCTCCGGTCGCTTTGCGGTGATATCCGTCATTTCGGTCGGATCGCGCTCGAGGTCGTGGAGCCGTTCGAAGCCGTCGTCCCCGTGGACGTACTTGTAGCGTTCGGTGCGAATCGATCGCAGTCGCCGATCGTAGGTGTAGACGTGATCCGGCAACGTGCCGAACCGATCCTCGAGGCGCTCGATCGGCGGTTGTGGGGAGACGTACTCGGCGTAGACGGCCTCGCGTTCTCGTTCTCGTTCTCGCTCCCGCTGGCTGACGTCGGCCGCCACCAGTGACCGACCGTGACTCTGGGTCTCGAATGCTGGATCGTCGATCCCGACGGTCTCGAGCAGCGTGTCCGGAAGGTCGAGCAACTGCACCAGATCCGTGCGCGTTCCCCCGCCGGTGAACGGCCCGCCGTGGATCACGAGGGGGACGTGCAACACGGTATCGTAGAGGTTGTACTGGTGACCGAAAAACCCGTGATCGCCGATGTTTTCGCCGTGATCTCCACAGACGACCAGCAGCGTGTCCTCCCAGAGGCCCGCGTTCTCGAGCCCGGAACAGAGGCGGGCGAGCTGGCTATCGACGTAGGCGAGTTCGGCGCGGTAGAGCCCGTGAAGGGCCGCGAACGCTGACTCGGTCAACTCGTAGGCTTCGCAGTCGAACGCGCGTGGATCCTGTCTGATCGCCATCGCCTCCTCGACGTCCCAGCCGTCGGGGAGGAAGTGCTCGGCGAATTCGCCGGGCGGATCGTATGCAATGTGGGGTTCGATGTAGTTACAGAACAGAAAAAACGGCCGGTCGTCCGACCGCGTCTGGAACCAGTCGACCATCCAGTCCGTCGATCGGTCTGCGCCGTCGTCTCCGGTCGGCTGGAGCACTTCGCTGTAGAGGACGTTCGCGAGGTTGATCAGCGGATTGCCGTCGAAAAGCCGTCCGCGGGTGGCCTCGAGTTTTTCCCGGAGATCCTCACCCCGGACGACGGTTCCCATGTCGACGTCCGACTGAACGTACTGCCAGCCTCGCCGGAGGTCGTCGAACCCCCTGTCGAAGCCGAACTCCTCGGTGATCCAGGTATTGTTCGAGACGCCGACCGTTTCGTAGCCGGCGTTCTGAAACGCTTCGGGAAGCGTCCGTAGACTGCAATCGAGGTGTGTGTGGCCGCCGTGGGTGCCGTGCTCGGCGGTGTACGTGCCCGTGAACATAGCCGCGTGTGAGGGCACCGTCCAGGGAGCGGTCGCGAACGCGCGTTCGAACGTCGTGCCAGCCTCGCCGAGTCGCTCGAGCGTCGGCATCGTTTCACCTGAAACGCTCGCCTTTCGGGCCGTATCGAGGACGACGAAGACGACGTTCCGGGCCGTTTGATGGGTCTGTACATCACGTCCGTTGGACTCGCCCGCAGACATACCGTCCCTTCCACCACATGTGGGGAAGGCCATCGGGCCGGCGTATGCAGGGCCTACATTCGCCGGGAGACGTGCCTCGAGACCGACGTATTCAACACCGAACGGCGTCACATACCGCGTAATGCGAGCCTATCGCCTCGCCTACGATGGGACGGACTACTTTGGCTTTCAGCGCCAGCCAGACGTACCAACCGTCGAGGGTGCGGTGTTCGACGCGCTCCGGGATCTCGAGGTACTGGCCCCCGTCGCTGGAAAACCGGCGGGATACGCCGCCGCGGGGAGAACCGACGCTGGTGTCTCCGCGCTCGCCCAGACGGTCGCGTTCGACGCACCCGACTGGCTCACCCCGCGGGCGTTCAACTCGGCGCTCCCGGCCGATATTCGGGCGTGGGCCAGCGCTGACGCCTCGGGGGACTTTCACGCGACCCACCACGCAACTCGCCGGACGTACACGTACCACCTCTACGCTCCTCGGGGTCGAGACTCGACTCCGTCGGTCGTCGAGGGTGCGCCACCCGTCGTCGACGAGTGTGCCCACGCCGCCCTCGAGGCGCTCTCGGGCACTCACGACGTCTCGAATCTGACGCCCGACGACGAGGGAACCCGACGGATGCTCACGCTCGAGGGGGAGCGCGACGGATCGTATCTCGTAATCACGGCCGGTGCGCCCGGATTCGCCCGCGAACTCGTCCGCCGATTGGTCGCGCTCGTTCACGCGGTCGCTACCGGGGCGGAACCCCATGCAAAGATCGACCGAGTGCTCGACCCGAAACCGCTTCCCGGCCACGAGGGGATCGCGCCCGCCTCGCCGGAGCCGCTGGTGCTCACCGATGTCACGTACCCATCACTCACATTCGAGCGGGACGCGGAAGCCGCTCGACGGACGCGCGCGATTTTCGAGCGTCTGCGTCTCGAGCGAACGACGGGGGCTCGGGTCGCCGCAGAGGTACGTCGTGGGCTCGAGTGAGTCGGCTGCGCTGGTAAGTGGATCCGATTGCACTCGAGAAGGCGGCTTCGTTTGTACCTGAGAAGGCGGCTTCGTTTGTACTCGAGAAGGCTGAGCCCTCCGCTACGTTTCGAACGGAGCGGGTGTTTTCCCGGGTCGTGGTACGTAGTTTCGTTGTGAGATCAATAGCGGTCGAACGCTGCTCACGTCACCGGCTCTATCTCCCAAAAATCCCTTTCCGAGGGAACCTTTCGAAATATATAGTACTATATAACAGTATGTTGCAGTATGTATGTCTATTTTTTCAGTATCGTACATGTCCCAGATATTCAAATTAATTAATGATGTCTCTGCAATTGTGGTGGATGCATGGAACAACCACCAACGTACCGAATCCATCTTGACGGTCGAGTACTCGAGCGGGAACTCTCCCTGCACGGTTCATTGCCCGTGACTGCCACTCCGTTCAGCAAAGAAGCTTCGTGTGGACGTCAGTAACGCCAGCCGATGCTCTCTGAACCCTGGATCTCCTGGCTCCCGCCGAACGTCCTGAAACTCCTCGTAGCCGTCGCCTTGGGGATGTTCCTCGGCCTCGAGCGCGAGTGGTCCGAGAAGGATGCGGGTATCCGAACGTTCGCTCTCATCACGCTCGCGGGGGCGGTGTTCACGCTACTCGAGACCCCTGCACTGTTGATCATCGCCGGCGTGCTCGTGCTCGCACAGGGGATCTTGCTCGGGATTCGCGGCGTCTATCGGGACGAATCCGGTCTCTCGTTGACGACGTCGATCAGCATGATCGTCGCCTTCGGCGTCGGGATCCTCGTTGCCTCCGGCTACTTCCTCGAGGGAGTCGTCGTCGCCCTGTTGTCGTCGTTGTTGTTGGTACTGCGTCGGGAACTCCACGGATTCGCCCAGGATCTCTCGAAGGAGGAGGTTCGAAGCGCCAGTGAACTCGCGATACTGGCGTTCGTGGTGTACCCGCTGCTCCCCGACGAACAGCTCGGGCCATGGAACGCGATCAACCCGCGGGTCGTCTGGCTGCTCGTCATCGCGATGAGCGCCATCGGCTTCGTCAACTACATCATCATCCAGAAGTACGGCACCCGAGGCATCGGTGTCAGCGGGTTCGTCGGCGGCCTCGTCAACTCGACGGCCGTCGTCGGCGAGATTGCGACCCGGTCGCGACGAAACGAAACGTTCGCCGGACTGGCCGTTAGCGGCATCCTGCTCGCCGACGCGGCGATGGCGTTTCGCAACACGCTCATCATCCTCTTTTTTCTCCCCGAGCTGGCGCTCGTCATCGGGGCACCGTTGCTTGCGATCACGATCGCCGGTATTATCCTCTCGATCGTCCAGGGCAACTGGGACGAAGAGTTCACCGCCGAACTCGACTCTCCCTTCAGTCTCCAGAGCGCCCTCAAATTCGGCACCCTGTTTCTCGGCGTCCTCGTCATCTCTGCGGCCGCACAGGCGACGTTCGGCTCAGCCGGCTTCTTCGTCACCGCCTTCTTCAGCGGCCTGATCTCGAGCGGTTCGGTCGCGACGACGGCAGTCGTTCTCGTCGGTTCCGGACAGCTCTCGGTCATCGACGCCGCAATCGGTGTCGTCGTTGCGACCTCCGCGAGCATCCTCGTCAAAATCGGCCTCGCGGCGACCGTCGACCGATCCCTGATCAAGCCGGTTGGTGCTGCGAGCCTGGTGCTCGTCGCCATCGGGACGGTTGCGACCATCGTCCCGTTTCTGGTGGCGTGAGCGCTCGAGCGTGAGTCGTTCTGCGCACTGAAATCGAGTCTATCCGCGCGTCGCTCGAGTCCGCTCTCCATTCCGAAACTGGCCCGAACGGTCTTCCTTCGGAGACTGATCCAAACGTTTGTCCCGTTCGCCGAGACTGGTCGACAACCGGAACCGTCACCGAAACGGGAGCGACCCGGAACGCTGAGGGTTCACTCGAGCGAGAGGGGGCGAAGGTTTCCGATAGTATGGCCTTTTTCCGTGCCAATCGTGAACGCCGAATCCGTTGTGCCATGGACGGATCCGATCCACACGGCAGCTTCGAAGACATCCGCGACGAGGTCGACGGCGATCCGATGTGGAAGCTGGTCGACTACGTCACGCCCTACTGGCTCCCGCTGACCGTCGGCTTCCTCTCGACGATGATCAACCGCGCGGCACGGCTGTTCCCGGCGTTGATGATCGCGGCGGCGATCGACCTCGTGATCACCACCTCGGGGAGCGGCGACAGCCTGCTCGCCGCCGCGGGGATCATCCCCGCCGAACCGGTACCGGAAGAACAGGTCGGCGAGCGACTGAGTCTGCTCTACTACCTGGGCGGGCTCACCATCGCCGCCTACGGGATCCAGTCGATCACACACTTCGGGGCGCGCTACTTCTTCCAGACGACCGCCCAGCGCATCCAGCACGACCTGCGACTGGACACCTACGACCACATGCAGCGGCTCTCGCTGGACTTCTTCAACAACCACCAGACCGGCGGGATGATGGCGATTTTGAACAGTGACGTCAACCGCCTCGAGGAGTTCTTCAACAACGAACTCCGCCAGATCACCGAGGCGGTGTTGATCTTCGCGCTGGTCGGCGGGTACATGCTCTACACGGCTCCCTGGCTAGGTCTGCTGGTGTTGCTCCCGGTGCCGATCATCGCACTCATCACGGCGAAGTTCATCATCTGGATCGAGCCGAAGTACAAGCGGATTCGCGAACTCGTCGCGCGGTTGAACACCCGACTCGCGAACAATCTAGGCGGGGCGGCCATCGTGAAGTCGTTCGACCGCTACGACGTGGAGAACCGTCGCGTCGAGGTTCAGAGCGAGGGCTACCGTGACGAGCAGATCAGCGCCATCACGGTGCGAAAGGCGTTTTTCGCCTCGCTTCGCCTCATCGTCGGGGCGATGTTCGTCGCCATCCTCGTCCTCGGCGGCCGCTCGGCGATCACCGCGGGCGGCCTGACAGCCGGGACGTTCGTCGTCTTCTTCATGTACCTCCGGGAGCTCGACGGGCCGATGACCCGCATCGGTAAGACCGCGAACAACTACCAGAAGGCAAAATCCAGCGCCGAGCGAGTCTTCGGTATCCTGGCAACTGATGCCGACATCCAGTCGCCGTCGAACGCCCACAGCCCGTACTCCCTCGAGGGCAACGTCGACTTCGACAGCGTCGATTTCAGCTACGCCGACGACGGCGAGCAGATCCTGGACGACGTCTCCCTCGAGGTTGAGGCGGGCGAAACGGTCGGCTTCGCGGGCACCAGTGGTTCCGGCAAGTCGACGCTGTTGAAACTCCCGACCCGGTTTTACGACGTCGACTCGGGAACGGTTCGGATCGACGGGAACGATGTCCGCGAGTACGACCTCCAGACGCTCAGGGATCGGATCGGCGTCGTCGAACAGGATCCGTACATGTTCTCGGGAACGATCCGGGAGAACGTCGCCTACGGGGACGACGAGGCGTTTCGGACGGTGCTCGAGGCCGAAGGCAAGGTTCCGACGGGTGTCGAGGAACGAATTCGAACGGCCGCGAAGGCAGCCGGTGCCCACCGGTTCATCGAGGAACTCCCCGAAGGCTACGACACGATGGTGGGCGAACGGGGCGTCAAACTCTCCGGCGGGCAGCGCCAGCGCGTCTCCATCGCCCGGACGATCCTCAACGATCCGGACGTGATCGTACTGGACGAGGCGACGAGCGACGTCGACACCGAGACCGAGTCGCTCATCCAGCGAAACCTGGACGAACTCACTGCCGATCGGACGGCGTTCGTCATCGCCCACCGGTTGTCGACGATCCAGGATGCCGACCGGATCGTCGTCATGGAGGACGGGGAGATCATCGAGGTCGGCACCCACGAGGAACTAGTGGCCGCGTCGGGAACGTACGCCTCCCTCTGGGAGTCCCAGACGAGCGAGCAGGAACGCCAAGCGCTCGAGGCTGACGACTGACGCCGAAGCTCAGTTCGTCATCTTCCACTCTTCCGATCTTCCGATCCTCCGATCTTCCGAGACCCACAGGTTCAAACGAGTGTAGGTCGGGAACCGTATCATGGGACGGGATGTTCGACCCTATCTGAGCGCTCGCGGGACGAGGGGGCCGTCGATCACGTCGGACGGGCGGCTGGCGTTCCGCGCGGACACGACGGGGACGATGCAAGTCTGGACGCTCGAGGAGCCCCGAGGCTGGCCGATCCAGCGAACCTTTTACGACGAGCGCGTGTCGTTCGTCTCGTGGTCGCCCGCGGGCGAGGCGATCGCGTTCGGAAAGGACACCGGCGCAGACGAGCACGACCAGCTGTTTCGGCTCGACCCTGACGACGGAACGATCGAGCAGCTCACGGATCGACCGGATGCGATCCACACGTGGGGCGGCTGGAGTCCCAGTGGCGACCGCATAGCATTCACCGCCAACCGACGCGACTCCGCGCACTTCGACGTGCACGTGATGGCAGTCGGCGATAACTCCGGCAATGGTGGTACAATCGACGATGAAACCGACCCGTCACTCGTGTACGAAGGGGAGGGTCGGATCTACGTCGCCGACTGGAGCCCGAACGGCGACCGTCTGCTCGTCGGCAAAGCGCACGCGAGTTCCGACGACGACCTCTTCGTCGTCGACGTGGCGACCGGCGAGAGCCGCCACGTCACGCCCCACGAGGGGCACGTGCGATACGGCCATCCGACGTTCGGCCCCGACGGATCCGCGATCTACTGCGTGAGTGACGCGAACGCCGACACCATGGAACTCGTACGGATCGACCTCGAGTCCCTCGACGTCGAGACGGTGTTCGACGGGGGCGAGTGGAGCGTCGACGAGTTCGCCCTCGATGGCGCCACCGGGCGACTCGCCCTCGCACGAAACGTGGACGGTTACTCCGAGGTTCACGCGGGTCGGCTGGTATCCCCCACGGAGGTTACCACCACCGAGGTCGACGTGCCCGACGGCGTTGCGTCCGATCTGACGATCGGTTCCGATGGGGATCGGTTGGCGATGACCGTCTCCGCGACCGATCTGAACTATTCGATATACGTGGTCGATGTGGCCGACGCCCTCGAGTCGGACGGTTCGGAGTCGAGAGCGGAGCGCTGGACGGTTCCCTCCTCTGGGGGCATCCCACTCGAGCGATACCACACGCCCGACCTGATCCGCTACGAGACGTTCGACGGCCGGGAGATTCCGGCGTTCTTCACGCTTCCCGACGACGCAGAGGCCGCGTCGGAGGAGACCCCGGTGATCGTCGACATCCACGGCGGCCCCCACTCCCAGCGCCGCCCGTCCTGGCGGAATCGCCCCATCAGACAGTACTTCCTCGATTCCGGCTACGCCCTCTTCGAACCGAACGTTCGGGGCTCCTCGGGCTACGGCCGCGAGTACGCCGCGCTGGACGACGTGGAAAAGCGCATGGACTCGGTTCGCGACGTTGCAGCGGGCGTCGAGTGGCTCCGCGACCACCCGTCGATCGACGGCGACTCGATCGTCTGCTACGGCCGCTCCTACGGCGGGTTCATGGTGCTCGCGTGCATCACCGAGTACCCCCACCTGTGGGCGGCCGCCGTCGACTTCGTCGGCATCGCCGACTGGATCACGTTCCTCGAGAACACCGGCGACTACCGCCGCTCCCACCGCGAGGCCGAGTACGGTAGCCTCGAGGACGATCGGGCGTTCCTCGAGTCGATCAGTCCCATTCACGAGGTCGATCGCATCGAGTGTCCGCTGTTCGTCCAGCACGGTGCGAACGATCCCCGCGTACCGGTTGGGGAGGCCCGCCAGATCGCCGACGCCGTCGCGGAACAGGGCGTCCCCGTCGAAACGTGCATCTTCGAGGACGAGGGGCACCACACGACCAAACTCGAGAACCGGGTCGAGCAGTTCGAACGGATCGCCGCCTTCCTCGACGAGCACGTGTAGCGCGATCGCAACTCGAGCGTCGTTCGTCGAGGGAAAGCGGTCAGTAGGAGGGACGCTGCGCTTGAATGACGCCCGCGAGTTGCTGGTGTTCGTCGGCGAGCAGTTCGTTCAGGTCGTCACTCGTGATGATGCCGGTTAGGTCGCTGCCAGAATCCACGACGGGGAGTCGACGAACGCCGTGTTCGCTCATCAGTTCCGTTGCCCGGTAAAACCCGTCGCCCTGGTCTATCGTACATAGATCGGTCGACATGACGTCTTCAGCAGTGACTTCGGTCGGATTGTCGCCTGCGGCGACGACTCGTACCGCCAGATCACGATCCGTGACGATGCCAACGGGTACGGTGCCGTCGGTGATCACCACGCTGCCGACGTCCTCGTCGTCCATCATCGTCGCGAGTTCAGTGGCCGGTTCGTCGACGGACGCCGTGATGACGTCGCTTCGAGCGAGATTTTCGACTGGCATCGTTCCATCCGTCTTTCATCGACAGTGGTCGTGACATCCTCCCACGACTGAGGTCGTAGGCTTCCCACGCCCACCAACGGGCGGTTCGTTGGGAGATTTACGGTTTCGAGTCCGACAAACTCGTGACGGTGCCACGCCGCCGTTACTCCTATCCCGCACGGGACTCGGGGTTACTTGGTTGTTTTCTGTCGGTCTGCATCCCACGGGCTTACTTTTTGATGAGGCAAACACCGAATCAACTGCCAGTTTGTGGGGTGTCAAGACCCGGCGGGGAAACCGACGGGTTGACTGACGGACATGCGCCAACGGGGCACCTAATCCTTGCGATTTCAGCGTTTGAACGGATGATGACGGCGATTCATCCCACGACAAAAGTCGTGGGTTTTCTCGCCTGTGAATCCTATAATATTTCGTATAATCATACTTCTGAGTATCGTACCTCAAAGTATAATGGTGGGGTGGTGGTACAATAGATTGAGTATCCACAATCCGATTGTCGGAGCCCTCATCCTCAATTCACCATCTTCACAACCGTTTAAGCTACCCGGAATTTCAAGACGGAGGCGACCCGCGTTCAACGTTGAATCAACTAAGCGGCGAAATCGAGGGGGAACCGGTTTCCTCGAACGCCGTGAACAGAACTGTTGAGCGCTAAACCTGGCGTTACCGGGCGTCTAAGAACCGTTCAGAAGCTGAGTGGGCCAACTCGGATTTGAACCGAGAGCCTCCACCTTATCAGAGTGGCGCTCAACCTGATTGAGCTATTGGCCCGCTTCGCAATAGGCAGTTGCGTGGAAGGACGTTTAAACGTTTCTTTCTTACAGACCCGTGAGAACCGCTAGCGAGCGCTGGCGTCGCCGGTGTCGTCACGGTCGTCCTCATCGTCGATATCGATCCGGGTGTCCCTGGTCTCTTCGGATCCTGTATCAACCGTGTAAGCGTCCTCCCCGAGATCGATGGTGGCGCCGGATCCGTCGCTGCCCTCACCTCGAGTAGCCCCCACCGTGAAACCACCAGCCGTACTCGAGGAGCCGCCGGTCCACGAGGCGCGGGCTGAGCCCCCGTCTCCGTCCGAATCACCCGGGAAACCACTCGTCCAGACGACGCCGCTGGCGAGGCCGTCGGTCTGTTTGTCGAGGTAGGGGACGATGATGAACCGCTTGAGCGCCATTCGGATGGGAATCCGAGTCGGCGGAACCACGAGCAGGAGACCGATGGCGTCAGTCACCAGCCCCGGCGTCAGCAAGAACGCGCCGGCGGCGATCAACAGCCCGCCGTCGAGGAGCTGGTTCGTCGGTGGTTCCCCTCTCGCGAGTGATTGCTGGGTCTTCCGGAGGGTTCTGCGGCCTTCGGCTCGAACGAGTAACATCCCGATGAGGCCAGTCAGGACGACCAGTGCGACCATCCCGACCCACCCCAGCACGTCGTACTGGGAGACGACGACGGCGAGCAACACCGCGTCGAGAAACGGGATGAACAACAACGCGAGAATCCACCGAAGCATTACTCGAGATAGCTGCCGGAGCGTGAAAACCCTTTACTCTCTCTGCAGCCTGGTTCGTCGCTCGAGCGTCCTCGGATCCCGACCACGAATCACAGGTGCGCACTGAAAGTCCCGAACGAAGGGCTTACCCCACCCACAGCCCACCGACCGAGTATGGAAGACGTCACGCGGGTCGAGTGGCGCGAGTGGGGATCGGCGGCGTTCGACGAAGCAGCCGAGCGCGATGTCCCCGTCTTGCTCTCGCTCACGGCGACCTGGTGCGATCACTGTCACGAGATGGATGCCGAAACGTACGCCGTCCCGACGCTGGCGGCGAACGTCAACGACGGGTTCGTCCCGGTTCGCGTCGACGTGGATCGCCAGCCGCGCGTCCGGGATCGGTACAACATGGGCGGCTTTCCGTCGACGGTCTTTCTCGCCTCCGACGGCTCGCTGCTGACGGGTGCCGGCTACCTCGGACAGGATGGCCTGCGACAGGTGCTCGAGAGCGTCCGCACGATGTGGCAGGAGAAGGGAGCAGAGGCGGGAACGATTCCGCGCCCGCTCCGGGACACCGAGACCCCCTCAGGCACGCTCACGCCCGACGTGGAGCGACAGATGCTCGGCCAGCTGACCGACAGCTACGACGAGGTCGCCGGTGGCTGGGGCGAACAACCGAAGTTCCCGCTGCCGGATGCCCTCGAGTTCGCGCTCAAGCGCGACCGCGAGATGGCGTTGCGATCGTTCGATGCGGTCTCGGCGAATCTGCTCGACGAACACGAGGGTGGGTTCTACCGGTTTGCCACGGAGCGAAACTGGTCGGGGATCCAGCACGAGAAGCTACTCGACTCGAACGCGGCGCTCGTGCGGGCGTTCGCCAACGCCTACCTCTATACGGGTTCGGACGCCTACCGCCGGCCGGCCGAGCGAACGATCGAGTACCTGACGACGACACTCTGGACGGCTGGAGATGGTGTTGACGACGCTGATGCGGCCATTGACGAAGAGACGGCCGGCACTCGCGGCGCATTCGCCGGCAGCCAGGCACCTGGCGATCCAGCGGCGTACACCCTCGAGGCCAGTGACCGGGAAGCGGCCGAGGAACCGCCTGTTGATGAGACCATCTTCGCGGGTGCGAACGCGTTGGCCGTCGACGCACTCTGTACCTACTACGCGTACACCGACGACGCACGGGCGCGCCGGTACGCCGAACGCGCGCTGGCAACGGTTCGGGAGAAATTGCTCGAGGGAGGCGTCGTCGTCCACCATCGAATCCCGGATGGCGATGGCAGCGATGAGACGGACGCCGATTCCAGCGGCACGAGCGAGCGCGGCCTCCTCGCCGATCAGGCCCGCGTGCTCCAGGCGTTGACGACCGCTCGAGCCGTCCTCGGCGAAGGGACGGGCGAGGAAGCGGTGGCCGTCGCGGAGGCAACCATCGACCGGCTGCGCGATGGTGATTCGTTCGTCGACGGATCGACCGATGGCGCCGGCCTGCTCGATCGCCCGTTGCGCCCGCTGAACACGAACGTCGAACTGGCAGACGCCCTCCTCGACCTCGCGGCCATCACAAATGACGATCGATACGAGACGATCGCTCGAGAAACGCTCGAGGCGTTCGCCGGTGCGAGCGATCGGTTCAACGTACAGGTGGCTCGGTATGCGAGCGTCACGGCGCGTCTGCTCGAGGGGACGCTGGTTATCCACGTTGGCACGCCCGCCGGCTCCGACCTCCACCGGGCAGCGTGCCGGATTGCCGATCACGAAAAAGTCGTCGTCACAGGCGCTTCCGACGTCCCGGATGGCGAGGCGGTCGCCACTATCGGGGATCGGTCGACTGCACCTGCGACAACGCCTGACGAGTTGAGTGAGCGGCTCGCAACGTTGCTGTCGGTGTAATCCAGGTCTCTCGAGGGAACTGGACGGGCGATCAAACTACCCAAGCGTTTATACTGGTGGGTTACCGTGATAGGGATATGGCCACGTTACGGGATCTCGGACTCTCTGAGTACGAAGCACGGGCGTACCGGGCGTTGCTGAACACCGGCCCCACAACCGCAAAGGAGTTGTCCCGCGCGAGCGACGTGCCGATGGGCCGCATCTACGACGTGCTCAACAGCATCGAGCAGTACAACCTGGTTCGCAGTCAGACGGCCAGCCGACCGAAAAAGTACGTCGCCGTCGAACCTGCGACGGCGCTCGACCGCCTCCTGGACGACAAAAAACGCGAACTCGAGGAGAAAGCAGACCAGTACGAGTCGATCGTCGACGACCTCGCAGCGGAACTCGACGCGGCCGAACCGGTCGAAGAGCAGTTCTGGACGGCGGCGGTTGGCCCCGAGGAGACCATCGACCTGTTGCTCGAGCGCCTCGCCGCCGCCGACCGGGATATCGTGATGGTGGCGGCCGACCCATCGCCACAGATCGACATCCGGACGGTCGGCGACGACGTGCTGGCGACGCTCGAGGCGGCGCTCGACCGCGGCGTGTCGGTTGACGTTCTGATGAGCCGCAGCCTGGTGAACGCACTCTCGCCGAAGGTGGGACGGCGCTATCAGGAGGCGCTCCAGGAGCGATCGGATTTCGACGTGCGGACGAACGATGACGTGACTGGCTCGTTCAACGTGATCGACGACGTCGAGGTCGTCATCCAGGTGCCGAATCCGCTGGGATCGGGCGAAGCCTTCGGGATGATCGATCTCAAGGATCCCGAGTTCGCCGCGGACGTCCACGAGGAGTTTTTGCCGCGGTGGGAAGAGGCGACCCCGCTGACGTTCTGACGATCGAAGACGGTTCGTTCAAGAGTCCTGCCCCGTCCTGCGGCGCACCGTTATCGACGGTATCAGCGTGGTAGGACACGGCTCTATCAGTAATACTCGAGCGGTGGCTCGATCATTCGTATTCGAGTGCTGGTGTCGTCAAAAAGTCGCTGTACGAACGTGTCCGCAAAATACCTCACTCGTCCTGGTCGGCGAGTTTCAGGTACGGATCGATCACGTGTCGGTTGACCGCAAGCGACACGAGTTCGGTCTCCTCGTCGTATCGAACGAGGCCGAGATCACGTAGGTACGGTAGATGCCGGTGATGTAAGTCGACGAGGATTCGCTGGTACCAATCGTAGGACGGGTTGTCCTCTTTCAGGGCGATGTATTCGCCGAGGTCGCCAATGTGAATTGCCGCCGGTTTCTGTGCGAGATACGAGAGCGCAAACTGGCGTCGTTCCTCCGCAAAGACCCCGAACAGCTGTGTTGGGGTAGCTTCGACGGTCGCAGATGCTGTGTTGTGCGGATGTTTGGCTTGTGGCTTCATAATGTCTCTGTACCGTACCTACGCTCTTGGGCCAACCAATCTCCTCAACCGACTTCAGCAGAGTACGTATCGAGGTGTAGCGTGCATCGTTATAACCTTTGTTGTATGTGATGTAGCTAGAAAATAATCAGTTCAGGTTTGGTACCGGTCATTCCTCGAGGAATTCTGGATCGTAGGCTGGTTCGTCGTCAGTGTCGAATTTTTCGATCGTCACCGTCCAGGCGGGGGCGGCGGAGACGGGGGAGGTGAGTTGCCATTCGCCTTCGACGAGCGTGCCGCTGCCGAAAGCGGTCGCGATCAGCTCCGTCAGCTCGTGTTCGAAACGCTCGGAAGCGCTGGTATCGGAGGAGGGTTGGTGGGTCATGATACGGCGAGCAGCGATAGATATGCTCACTGCGTTTCAGGTACGGTGCGGAGATAACGTTGTCTCCTCGAGCCACGACCGAGTACAGAGACAACGGCGAGTACTTGGGACGCGGAGTTCGAATCGGTTGTAGGCCGGTCAGCGTGGTCGCTGAACACCGCCCGAGCCATCGCCCGACCGGATCAACAACGCTTAGCACCCATGCGCCTCTCGTCGTAGGTATGACCAACGCCGAAACCCTCGCCGACCGTGTCCGGTCGGGGGAGTTGCGACTGCACGAACTCGAGGAACACGCCGACCACGACACCGCTGCGGCGGCCCGCCGGCACCTGCTCGAGACCGATACCGGCGTCGACCTCGAGACGGTCGGCGACTACGCGTTCGACGCGGAAGTGGCCGAGTCGGCCATCGAGAACATGATCGGCGCGGCCCAGGTGCCGATGGGTGTCGTCGGCCCGGTGACCGTCGACGGCGGCGCTGCGAGCGGGCAGTATCACCTCCCGCTGGCGACGACCGAAGGAGCCCTGCTGGCCTCCGTCAATCGGGGACTCTCGGTGATCGAATCGGCCGGCGGCGCCAGCGCTCGCGTGACGAAAAGCGGGATGACCCGTGCGCCCGTCTTCCGGGTCGACGGCGTCGTCGAGGCCGCCGAAACCGTCGAGTGGGTGGGCGAGAACCTCGAGGCCCTGCGCGAGGCCGCCGAGTCGACGACGAGTCACGGCGAGTTGCTCGACGTCGAGCCCTACGTCGTCGGCGATTCGGTTTTCCTGCGATTCGCCTACGACACCAAGGACGCGATGGGGATGAACATGGCCACGATCGCCACCGGCGAAGCGTGTGCGGTCGTCGAGGAGCACACGCCCGCATCGCTGGTCGCCCTCTCGGGCAACCTCTGTTCGGACAAGAAACCCGCGGCGATCAACGCTGTGGAGGGGCGGGGCCGGTCGGTTACCGCCGACGTCGTCATTCCCGGCGAGGTCGTCGAGGAGCGCCTCCACACCACCGCGGACGCCATCGCGGAGGCCAACACCCGGAAGAACCTCATCGGGAGCGCCAAGGCGGGCAGCCTGGGGTTCAACGCCCACGCGGCCAACGTCATCGGTGCAGCGTTCCTGGCGACGGGCCAGGACGAGGCCCAGGTTGTCGAGGGGGCGAACACGATCACGACGATGGACGCCCGCCGAAACGACGAGGGGGCCTCGGATCTGTACGCCTCCGTCTCGCTCGCCTCCCTCGAGGTCGGCACCGTCGGCGGCGGAACGAAACTCCCGACCCAGTCCGAGGCACTCGACGTGCTGGGCCTCCGCGGTGGCGGTGATCCCGCCGGCAGCAACGCCGATGCCCTCGCAGAGGTGTTCGCGGTTGGCGCACTCGCGGGCGAACTCTCGCTGTTGGCAGCGCTGGCCTCGAGGCACCTCGCGAGTGCGCACGCGGATCTGGGTCGGTAACGATCCAACGGGCCGGTAACGATTCGATCGGTAACCAACGGGCCGGTAACGATTCGACGTCGATTTGGCCGTCGTCCCGCCCCTCGAGTTCGATGTCGATCCTCGAGCACGATCCACGTCTGGCCATCGCCGCGAACGAAATACTGACGTGACAGTCACGAAAACGTACACGCAGTTATGCCGTCCCTTCGCTCGGTGCTGTCGTCGCTGTTGATAATCGTCGCCGGAATCGTCGTCATGGTCGTCCTCTCGACCGTCGTCTTCTTCGTGACGATTTTCGTCGTCTCGACGGGGTCGAGCCTCGCCGGCTACGACCCGAGTGCCGACTTCGTCGTCCTCTCGTCGGCGCTAATCGTCGTCGCCGTCATCCTCACCGGCGGGTTCACGCCGCGGCTATCGGGCTCGAGCGAGCCGGAAGAGGAGACCACGTTCGACGACCGAACGTTTCGGTGAGCACCCGCGGGACGTGATCGGGCACTCGCTGTCGATCGGGACGTCGCGGCGAGGCCGTTTCGCGACGTTGTGTGAGTACTCGAGTGGCTGAACTGAGTTCGAGTACCTGGATACCGTTGAATATCGGTCAACACACAATTACCCCCGTAGATCACGACTCGAGCAGCGAACGCGAATCAGTCGAACAGCCAGGAATCCTACTTATAGGCCTCGAACTCCTTCCCGAAGAGGAGGAAGTACGCCGTCCCGACCAGGCCGATGACCGTCGCGATGGAGAAGGCCAGGACGGGGTCGCCTGCGATGAGTTCCTCGCCGGTGAACGGGTTCGAGATTCCCTCCCAGAGAACGCCACCGAGGGCGGCGCTGGGGATGACGATCAGGTTCCGGAGCAGGTAGTACGAGCCAGTCACCCGCCCGCCAGCGCCCATCTCGGCGGGGCCAACGATCAGCGCCTTGTGGGCGGGCAGCCCCGCAAAGCGGAGGCCAGAGAACGCGAACAGTAGCGCGAGCACGCCCGCGGTCGTGAGCGCGCCGATCCCGCCCTCGGGCACCGAGATCAGCATGATCGGGAAGACCGCGTAGACGAGAAAGCCCATCGCGACGACCGGCTTCAGTCCAACGCGCTCGGCGAGTTTGGCCGCCGGAATCATCACGAGCAACGCGACAGCCATCTCGAGGCTCAACAGCAGGCCGAAAAACGCCGGCGGCGAGAGGGAGTCACCGACGAACGGGAGCGTCACTGGGAGGGAGAGCCCGACCGCGAGGAAGTCGGTGACGACGAGGACGAAGAAGATGTAGACCATCCCGTTGGCGAAGCGAACGAGGGTGTCCCCGACGAGCAGCGGACGGAGTTCGGCGGGCATCTCCCGGAGATCCCGTTTGATCTGGGCGACCCCCTCGAACTCCTTGCCGAAGGAGTCCTCGCTCGAGTCGTACTGGCGGTGCTGGACGAGCGTGCCGAGGGCGCCGAAGACGATGGCGACGATCAGGATGAGCTGAAAGGCGAGCACCACGTCGTCGGCGGCGCCGGTGAACGGCGCGAAGATGATGGCGGCGATCAGCGGGCCGACGAGGAAGGCGGTGCGTCGGAAGCTCTCGGTGCTCGCGAAGCCGGCGGCCAGTTGCGCGGGTGGGACGGCCTGTTTGACGATGGCGTAGGTCGCCCCGAGGCCGAATGACTTCCAGGCCTGGGCGAAGACGAGGCCGACGAAGATGGCGACGATCGAGAGCTCGACGGGGCCAACCGCGATTCCCGAGAGGAGCGGGGCGGCGAGCCAGATACCGAAGCCGACTGTCGCGAGAAAGCCGAACGCAGTGAGGGCGTACCGCGAGCCGATGCGATCGGAGATCGCCCCGCCCGGATACGGATAGACGGCGCTGATGACGTTTCCAAAGGTGCCGAAGAGGCCGACGGCGATGCCGGTCGCCCCCAGCGCGACCATGTACTCGGCCATGTAGCGATTGGTCATCTGGAAGCCGAGACTGAACGCGAACATCGCCAGCGAGAGCACGATAACGTCCCGCTCGAGCGCGAAAAACTGGCGCCAGGCGTCGAACGGATCGGCCTCGTCCGTGTCGGTGGGGGACTCCTCGAGACTCATGCCGGCCCGGTTTCGAGTCCAGTTTCAAGGGTGTTTCCGTCCCGGCGAGGCACACGGCGGAGGATCGTCAGTGCTAGCGTCGGTCGTCGATCGCCAATCGTCGGTTGTCGATTGGGGTTTCGGTCGCCAGTCGTCGACCGAGGGCCACGCCCTCCCCCTTCGAGAGACCGAACCAGTAAAGGCAGGGGACTTCGTCGTGAGGAACATGACGACGACGCTCGGGACGGCGAGTGCGTCGCCCGGCGAGATCGACACGGGCAGACTCGAGGTCGGCGAAACTCGAGACGGCAGCCCGTTCGGTCTCCCGGTCGCCGTGGTCAACGGCGCCGAACCGGGACAGACGCTCTACGTGCAGGCGGCGAGCGACGGCGACGAGTTGAACGGCGTCGGCGTGCTCAACCGCGTCGTTCCACAACTCGATCCAGCGGCACTGAGGGGGACGATTCTGCTCGTCGGAATCGTCAACTACCACGCCTTCCAGGTCGCCGAACACCGAAACCCGATCGACGACACAAAGATGAATCGTACCTACCCCGGCAACGAGTCGGGCACCTCGAGCGAGCGGATCGCCCACGCAACATTTCAGGTCGCCCGGGAGGCCGACCTCATTCTGGATCTCCATCAGGGATCGACGAGCCGGATGATCGACGAAGTGCGTATCCGCTGTGGCAAGCGTCACCGCCTCCACGACGCGTGTCTCGAACTCGCCCAGGCGTTCGGCGTCGAGTGTGGATACATCCTCGATCAGAAGGGGCCAGAGGGGCAGCTCGCGCGGGCGGCTCCAAGCGAGGGTGTCCCGACGGTCGATCCCGAACTCGGTGGAGCCGTTGGCTGGGACGAATCGAGCATCGAGAAGGGCGTTGCCGGCGTGTTCAACGTCCTTCGTCACTACGATTTCCTCGAGGGGGACGCCGAGTTCACCAGGCAGACGCGGTCGACCGGGTTCGAACAGTACGGAGCGCCGGCGGGCGGCCTCGTCCAGTTCGGTCCCGACCTCGGCGACCGCGTCACCGCCGGCGAGACGCTCTTTACGATCACGACTCCATTCGGGGAGCCGAAAGCAACCGTCACGGCCGACACCGACGGCATCTTCTGGCGAACGCGCCGACTACCACAGGTGGCCAGCGGCGAGTACGTCTGCTCGGTCGGCACCGATATCGATACGATCACCCATGCCTAGCGACCTCTACTGTCCCGACTGTGGAACCGAGTACGCGGCTGGCCCGGACGAGCCCTGGCGATGTACCTGCGGGCACGCTCTCGAGTTCGTCGACCGACCCCATCCCGAAGGGAACCCACTTCCACTGTCCAGGCTCGACACATCCGAGGGGTTGTGGACGTTCTTCGAGTTCCTCCCGATCGACAAGCACGTCACATTTCACGAGGGGTTCACCCCGCTCGTGGACGCCCCCGAGTGGAACGCCCAGTTCAAACTCGAGTACGTCTTCCCGACGGGCTCGTTCAAGGATCGCGGGGCGACGACCACCCTCTCGCGGGCGGTGGAACTCGGCGTCGAGAAGGTGATCGAGGACTCCTCGGGCAACGCGGGTGCCTCGATCGCCGCGTACGCCGCGAAAGCCGGGATCAAGGCGGACATCTACGTCCCGGCGGACGTCAAACAGTCGAAGCTGATGGCGATCCAGCGCGTGGGTGCGCGCCCGGTGCGCATCGAGGGAAGCCGCGAGGACGTCACCGCCGCCTGCCTCAGGGCTGTCGAGGACGGCGAGGGCTGGTACGCCTCCCACGCCTGGAACCCGGCGTTTTTCGCAGGGACGATGACGTTCGCGTTCGAACTCGCCGCCCAGCGCAACTGGACGGTGCCGGACGCGGTCGTCCTCCCGATCGGCCACGGCACGCTCTTTCTGGGGGCCTACCGCGGATTCAAGCTCCTTCTTGACGCCGGCATCGTCGATCGGATGCCACGCATGCTCGGGGGCCAGGCTGCCGGCTACGCCCCCATCGTCGCCGCACTCGGGGGCGAGACGACCGACGCCGACGGCGAACGAACGGACATTGCAGACGGCATCCAGATTGCCGAACCCGCCCGCGGTACCCAGATCCTCGAGGCCATCGAGGACACCGACGGCGACGCCATCGCCCTCGGGAGCGACGTCCTCGAGACGACGCTCGACACCCTCCACCGCAACGGCTACTACGTCGAACCGACGTGTGCGGCAGCCCCGGCGGCCCTTCGACGGTATCGTGAGGCTGGCGTGCTGAGCGAGGACGACGACGTCGTCGTGCCGTTGACGGGGAGCGGGCTGAAGACGATGTAACGTCTCGAGTAGCGGGCTGAGTGGTTGTCTCGAGGGTACATCAGCATATCTCGATTGGTTGTCTCGAGCGGCTCTCGAACAGCACTCGAGGGGTGCCGCCTCGAAGGAGTGTTTCGATGTGGCGGAAACGTGATCATCTGGTGAAGTGTTTTATGTGCGTACACGTCGAACGGATCACATGAACGGAGTAGCGGGACGCACGGCTCCGATGTCGATTGGGGCCGTCGTCGGCGTTTTGTTGGCCGGCAGCGTCGTCGCATTCCACGTGTACCTCGCAGGGTTCGAACACAGCGATGGGCTCGTCGGCGGAATCGCGTCCCTCTGGGCGATCGGCGGCGTCTTCCTGTTCGGGGCCCTCCCGGGGTATCTCGCAGCACGATATCAGCTGATTTCCCCGGTTGTGCTCGCGGTGGGCGTCTACGCGCTCGTTCTCTACGAGAGCGTCCCGCACATCCTCGACCGCGAGCAATCTGCCGGTGCGGGGCTGGTGACGACCCTCTTCGATCTGTTTCTCCTGTTTTGGTTCGTCCCGCTTGCCGGCGTCCTCGTCGTCGGTGGCATCGAGTACGCGCTCCGCTAAGGCGTTTCACTGACCTTGAGGGAGTGACCTGACGAGTCGGTTCGTCCGCTTCGACCGTTGTAGCCGTCCCTGAGAAGTGGCCGTCCCAGACACGCGTGTCAACACAGCGGGTCGAGACGACGAGGGTGCGTTCTCGAGTCTCAGTTTGCGTTCCTTCCCATCGCGTGGGAATGAGCAACTATCCCAAAGCCCGTAGGTCGCTAGGGAGTATTGATGATGACAACTGGCAGCTACCGGTGGGATAGCGAGGCTGAGTCGGCCACGATCGCCGTCGTTGAAGCCGTCGCAGCCGCCACGAAGGTCAATCCAGAGGCGGTCGAACCGCTGTACGGCTCCGTCAACGGCGATGCGCTGAACAGTCTGCTCGAGCGCGGTGACGACGTCTGCGTGACCTTTTCGTACGCTGGATTCGACGTCGAGGTGACGCCGACGGCAGTACAGTTGACGGCACGTGCCGCCGACGCTGGGTAGCGGCGAGGTGAGGGCGGGGCTGTGAGACGAAACGGGACTGGAACGGGGCTGTAAGACGGAACGAAAACGGAACCGAATGACGATACGATTTTGAGGGTGGCTCTCGAGTGTCCACGTAATGACCGATTCCGAGGACGACGCGCGGGTGCCGGTACAGTGTGAGGCGTGTGAAACCCGGACGCGAGTCCCGCTGTCGGAACTCGCCGAATCCATCGAGCGCCACAACGAGACCGTCCACGACGGCGAACCGATCGCCGAAGTCGACCCCGACCTCAAGGAGCAACTCGCCGACCTCGTCGTCGACGACATGGGGTTGCTCGAGGACGATGCCTGAGGGAACCGCTGACTCGCGGCTGCGGGATCCGACGCCCCTCGACTGGCGGGTGGTTCCGGCGCTGCTCATCGTGGGTCTCCTCGCCGTCCGAAGCGCCCTAAGCCTCTGGGGCACCGAACCGTTCCCGTGGGCGCTGGTCGTCGGTGCCGCCTTCGGGGCGTTTCTCGTGTTCGGCCCGTTCGCCTGGCTCGCCCGGGGACTCCTCGAGGCGAGCACGCGAGAACTGGCCGTTCTCGTTGGGTTCGGACTGGCCGTGCTCGCGCTTCCGTTCGCGGTGACGGCGATGCTGGTACTGGAGTTCCCGTTTTGGTTCGCCGCCGATGCGTTCGTGCTGGGATCGCTTCTCGGCGTCGCGTTCGTTTTTGCGGCCGAGCGAACCCGCCTGCCGGAGCAGGTCATCGGTGCGGCGAGCGTCGCGCTCGAGATGGATTCGGGTACCTGATCCTGAACTCCTTTACTACAGAAAACATAGTGCTTAGCTACACAATTTGTAATTTGCCGATGGTGGGTCGCTTTCGTGGGTTCGTCACCGCCGCTCGAGCCCCAGCCTCGCTCCACCATCCTCGAGTTCCGCGAGTGGGGAGACGTCACGAACTCGGGCGAAGACGTTCACGGGCGAGGCCGCACGGGGTTCGTCGCCTTCGCTGGCCGGCGTGGCCCCCCAGAATAAACACAGCGCGTTGCCGGCCGGCCAGTAAGCGAGCGCGCCCACGGGCACCTCCGCGCGGGCGTTCTCGGCCGGTACGTCCACCGGAATCGGGATGTACAGTTCCTCGCCCCAGCGGGCGGCATCGTCCGAAAGGGGGAGCGCGTCGGCGATGGCGTCTCGCGTGGCCGGGGCATCGCCGAGCCAGTCGGCCTCGAGGCGATGGTCGTCGACGGCGACGACGAGGTCGGCAGCGTCGGAATCGCTGGATTCGGACATGGCTGCGTGTGCGTGCTCGAGTCCCAAAGTTCCTCTCGACTGTAGGGGGCAACCGTCCTTGAGGCTCCCCTGCCACTCCCTGTCGCGGCGAGCCAGTCCCGAAATCGTTTTGACCTCCTCACCCGGACAGTCGGTATGCCGACGGAACCGGACACCCAATACGACTCCTCGCTCGGGAGCAAGTTTATTTTCGTCACCGGCGGGGTCATGTCAGGTCTCGGAAAGGGAATCACGGCCGCGAGCACCGGCCGGCTCCTGAAGAACGCGGGCTTCGACGTCACCGCGGTCAAGATCGATCCGTACCTCAACGTCGACGCGGGGACGATGAACCCCTACCAGCACGGGGAAGTGTACGTCCTCAAAGACGGCGGCGAGGTCGACCTCGACCTGGGGAACTACGAACGCTTCCTCGGGATCGACATGACCTCCGATCACAACGTCACGACCGGGAAGACCTACCAGCACGTGATCGAGAAGGAACGCGCGGGCGACTACCTGGGCAAGACCGTCCAGATCATCCCTCACATCACCGACGACATCAAACGCCGCATCCGCGAGGCCGCCGAAGGCTCGGACGTCTGTATCGTCGAGGTCGGTGGCACCGTCGGCGACATCGAGGGGATGCCCTACCTCGAGGCGCTGCGCCAGTTCGCCCACGAGGAACCCGAAGAGAACGTCCTGTTCGTTCACGTCACGCTCGTCCCGTACTCGAAAAACGGCGAGCAAAAGACCAAACCGACCCAGCACTCGGTGAAGGAGGTACGCTCGATCGGTCTCCAGCCGGACGTGATCGTCGGGCGTTCTGACGACAAACTCGACCAGAGCACGAAGGAGAAGATCGCCCTCTTCTGTGACATTCCGACCGAGGCCGTCTTCTCGAACCCAGACGTCGAGGACGTCTACCACGTCCCGCTGGTCGTCGAGGAGGAAGGCCTCGACGAGTTCGTCCTCGAGCGCTTCGACCTCGCTGACGAGGCGCTTCCACCCGCAGAGCGCACCCGCGAGTGGCGCGACGTCGTCACCACGGCAAAGACCGAGTCCGTCGACATCGCGCTCGTCGGCAAGTACGACCTTGAGGACGCCTACATGTCGATCCACGAGTCGCTGAAACACGCTGGCTTCGAACTCGGGGTCGACGTCAACGCCGAATGGGTGTTCGCCGACGACCTGGCCGACGGTCACAACGGAGAACTCGAGGGCGTCGACGGGATCATCGTCCCCGGCGGGTTCGGGATGCGCGGTACCGAGGGGAAGATCGAGGCGATTCGCTACGCTCGAGAGAACGACGTCCCCTTCCTCGGACTCTGTCTGGGCTTCCAGATGGCCGTCGTCGAGTACGCCCGCCACGTGCTAGGATTCGAGGGTGCCCACTCCGCGGAGATGGACGCCGAGACGCCACACCCGGTGATCGACATCCTGCCTGAGCAGTACGAGGTCGAGAACATGGGCGGGACGATGCGTCTCGGCGAGCACACGACGGTGATCGAGCCCGAAACCCTCGCCTACGACCTCTACGGGGACACGTCGTGTGCCGAACGCCACCGCCACCGCTACGAGGTCAACCCCGAGTACTTCGAGGACTTCGCGGACGAACCGCTGACGTTCTCGGGAACCGCGGGCAATCGGATGGAGATTCTCGAACTCGAGGGCCATCCGTTCTTCCTCGGCACGCAGTACCATCCTGAGTACAGTTCCCGACCCGGCAACCCAAGCCCGCCGTTCGTCGGGCTCGCCCGGAGCGTGCTCGAGGTCGGTAGCACAGAAAAGGATGCTGACGCAACCGAAACGGACGAAACGGAGGTTACCCACTGATGGTCGATACAGACACATTCGTACCGGAGGCAGTCGCAGAGATCGAAGACGAAATCGGTGACGCACACGCCGTCATCGCCCTCTCGGGCGGTGTCGACTCGAGTGTCGCCGCCGCGCTGGCCTACGAAGCCATCGGCGAGCGGCTGACGCCCGTCTACGTCGACACCGGCCTGATGCGCAAGGGCGAGACCGCCCAGATCCGCGAGACGTTCTCCTTCATGGAGAGCCTGCGGGTCGTCGACGCCAAGGATCGGTTCCTCGAGGCGCTTGCGGGCGTTACCGATCCCGAGGAGAAACGCGCGGTGATCGGCGAGCAGTTCATCCGGGAGTTCGAGCGTGAGGCCCGTGACGCGGACGCTGACTACCTCGTCCAGGGGACGATCTACCCCGACCGGATCGAGAGCGAGGGTGGGATCAAGTCCCACCACAACGTCGGCGGCCTGCCCGACGTAGTGGACTTCGACGGCATCGTCGAACCGGTGCGCGACCTCTACAAGGACGAGGTTCGCGAGGTCGCCCGCCACCTCGGCCTCGACGAACTGGTTGCCGAACGGATGCCGTTCCCCGGCCCTGGTCTCGCCGTGCGCGTCATCGGGGAGGTCACCGAGGAGAAACTCGAGGTCGCCCGCGACGCCTGCCACGTCGTCGAGGATGAGCTCGAGGCGTACGAGCCGTGGCAGGCACTGGCCGCCGTCATCGGGAAGGCGACAGGGGTCAAAGGCGACAACCGCGTCCACGGCTGGATCGTCTCCGTTCGGTCGGTCGACTCTCGGGATGGGATGACCGCCCGCGCCCAGGAACTCGACTGGGAGACCCTCCAGCGAATTCAGTCCCGGATCACCGGCCAGAACGAGAATGTGGCTCGCGTCGTCTACGACGTGACCCACAAGCCGCCGGCGACGATCGAGTACGAGTAGCGACGTCGCTGGCGGTTCGTTTTCGCGATTTCTGTTGTCGTCGAGCTTCGTCGATGTCTTTGATCAGTCGCGTAGTCGAACAGGCGTCGCCTGATACTCACTCCTCGTCGACGTCGAGCAACGATCGATAGCGCTCGAGTTGGTGCGTCGGCACGATCAGCCCGTCTCCTTCCTCGTACACGATGAGGCCGTACTCCTCGAGTAGCGGGAGGTGCGTGCGGTGGAGCGAGACGTGGATCCGCTGGCGAAGCTGATGGATCGAGGTTTCCACGGTTGGATCGTATTCGGCGTCGGCGATGTGGCCGATCACCGTCTGGACGTTCAGGGACGAGCGGGCGTTACAGAGCGTCGACAACAGCGCCCGACGCCGCGCGGAGGACAGTATCCGGGGGATGGCTGCCCGGTTGAGCGAGTCCACGGCCTGGCCGAGTGCCCCGGTCTCGAGACCCGAAGTGGCATCATTGGGGCCTGCTCGCCCGCGGTCGGTGTTCGATCCCAGCCGACGTGCATTGAACGTCATTGGATATGCGACACACTGTCGAACACGATAGATAAAGGGAGACGGTCGTTTCGACGCTACCAATTAGATTCATCGACCCCAAACGGTTTCGGTGAGAGTAACTCCAGTTTACCCGATCGATATGGCAGCCTGCGTCGGGGTGATGACCATTCCAGCGCTGTTCGAAACGCCATCGGTTTGGCTCGATTTCGGGCTAAACTCGGATCGAGAGTCACGAAACTCGATACGTTTTCGGGACTATACAGTCAATAAACCGGTACGTCCTCGAGGCGACCCCACGTTTCGATGTGGACGCAGCTCGTCATCAGTCGTGACACTCGTGGGCGGCCCAACCTGCTCGAGCCCCATCATCCGGGTGCGGTGCCGATGAGGAACCAGAGATTGAAGATGGTGAACCCGACGAGCACGGCGACGGTGTAGTAGATCACCGAGACGAGCAGCGTGAGTTTGTAGCCGAGATCGTAGACGATCATGATCGAGGTGTACGCGAGCGCGATCAGAAACGGGGCGACGACCAGCGGCCCCCACTGCTGGAGCAGGACCGAGGCGAGCGCGAGAATCGGGCCGACGGTGAAGGCGTGTTTGAGCCGAACCGTTCCCAGGACGTACCGGGCGGCGATGTGGAGGGTGATGCTGTAAAAGGCCGTTGCGAGAAGAAACGTTCCCAGATACGCGAGCGGGCCCCCCGCCGCTGGCTCGATGCCACCGCCGGTCACCTGGGCGATCGAAGCGCCGTCCATATCTGCTCTAGGGAGCCAGCCCCTTTGTGTGTGGCGAATAGTGGTAACACTCGAACTGTGGTTGAAATCGGATGCTCATCCCAAAATCCGTCGCTCACGTCGTCGATCGACAGCGGAAAAGCGGTGCCGGGATCGTTACTCGAGCAGGCCGAGATCCTCGAGTCGGGAGACGATCTTGTCGACCGCGTGTTCGGCGTCGGCTGGCTTCTTCCCGCCGGTGATGACGAGTTTGCCCGAGCCGAAGAGCAGAGCGACGACTTCGGGTTCGTCGAGGCGGTAGACCAGGCCGGGGAACTGCTCGGGTTCGTACTCGATGTTCTCGAGGCCGAGACCGATCGCGATGGCGTTGAGGTTGAGGTTACGTCCGAGGTCGGCGCTGGTGACGATGTTCTGAACGACGATTTCCGGATCCTCGTTCACCTGGATCTGGAGTTCGCGCAGTTTGTCGAAGACGATGCGCAGACTTTCGTGCACGTCGTCGGTGCTTTTCGCGCCGGTACAGACGATCTTCCCCGAGCGGAAGATCAGGGCGGCGGATTTTGGGTTCTGGGTACGGTAGACGAGACCGGGGAACTGTTCGGGGTCGTAGTCGGCCCCCTCGAGGTCCATCGCGACACTCTGAAGGTCAAGTTCCTGTCCGATGCCGGTCGACGCCACCACGTTTTCGATGTTTATGGTGTCCTTCGGATCCGTCATAAGTCGCTTAAAAAGACGTATTTAAGGTTTATAAAGCTTGGTACTGTGCACTGAAATGTCCGGTTTTTTGGATGTGTCAGACGACCGGCTGACAGCGTATAAAGGGGTCTCACGGCCAATGCGGTGGTCGTGATGGTGGCCGGTTCGATGGCGATCGAGGATGTTCGGCTCGAAGACGGCCAAGGATGCTCGGCTCGAGTGAGTTCGATGAATCTTGGTCTCGAGTGTGGGTGGTTGGCGGTTCGCGGTGACAGATTTCCGCTCGCGTTCGGGGGAACAGTGACGGTAGCCTCCCGAGAATGGGCAGTATGGCCGACTGGGACGAACGCTTTCGAACGGGGTCGTATCCGCAGGAACCCGAGCCGTCGCCGGTGTTGCGACACTACCTCGCTGATATCCCATCGGGGCGCGCGCTCGACGTCGCGACCGGCACGGGGCGCAACGCCGTATTCCTCGCCGAGGAAGGCTACACCGTCGACGCCATCGATCAGTCGCTTGAGGGACTTCGGATCACGCGCGAGCGGGCGGCCGAACGGGGCGTCGTGAACCGACTGAACCCCATCCGGGCTGACGTCCCGACGTACACGTTTCCGACGGCTGCGTACGACCTGATCACGATCAGCTTCTACCGAGCGGTCGACCGTCTCCCAGACGTCATGGACGCGCTCGCACCTGGTGGCTACCTGTTCGTCGAACATCACCTCCGCTCGACGGTACCGACACCCTCGGGCCCGAGCACCGACCGCTACCGGTTCGCCGCGAACGAACTACTCCACGCGTGTCTCGACCTCACGGTGCTGTACTACGACGAGTCGACCGAGGAACGCCCCGAGGACGAACGACGGGCGAACGCCCGCCTGCTCGCGCGACGAACCAGCGGTACCAGCCAGTCCTATCCCAGCCGATGGGATAGGTAACTTGAGTCGGGGCACTGCCCCGGAACCGCTGCCGAAGACGCCGTTGCCACCGAAACGGTAGGCTCATTGCCCGCCCACCACCTTCACACGAGTAACGTGTACGTACTCGAACTCGGCGGCGAGGACGATGCGTTCGCAGCCTGCGAGAGTCGCCACGCCGCCACCGGCGTCGACCGAATCGCGCCGGGAGTGGCGGTCGCGGACGTCATCGCCCCCGAGCGGATACGGGGGCTGGCGTACACCCACGCCGCAAGCCGCCTTCTCGGACACACCGACGCCTCCCTCGAGAGCGCCCGCACCCTGCTCGAGGCAGCCTCGATCGACACCGATCGCGAGGGTTCCGTCGCGGTGCGGGCAACCGACGTTCACGGCTCGAGCGACATCTCGACAACGCGTGCCGAACGCGAACTCGGCAGCGTGCTGGTCGACCGGGGGTTTTCGGTGGATCTCGAGGAGCCGGATCACGTGCTCCGGGCGGTGTTTTCGGTCGGCGAATTCGAGTCAGATGGCGTCGATGACTGGGGAGACCTGGCCGAGCCAGCCGACGGCGACGACCCCTCCGGTGACGGCCCCAACGAAGGCGAAAGCGGAGGCGCAGGTGAGCCCGTTTCGGTGTGCGCGCTGGGCTGGCTCGAGGCCGAGAGCGTCCGCGACTTCGGGTCGCGCGCGCCGACGGACAAACCGTTCTTCCAACCGGGGAGCATGGATCCCTTGCTCGCCCGTGCCGTCGCCAACATCGCGGGTGCCCAGCGCGGCCGGACGATTCTGGATCCAATGTGTGGCACCGGCGGGGTGCTGGTCGAGGCCGGCCTCGTCGGCGCGGACGTGATCGGCACTGACGCCCAGCGGAAGATGGTTGCTGGCGCGCGCACGAATCTCACCCACTTTCTCGATCGGCAGGAACCGTCGCCCACGGGCGTCACCCGTGGCTCGTGGCACGTCGCGCGAGGTGACGGCACGCGACTCCCGCTCGTAGACGGCGCGGTCGATGCCGTCGTATTCGACGCGCCCTACGGTCGCCAGTCGAAGATCGAAACCCACGGCCTCGAGGAGCTGGTCGCGGGGGCACTCGCCGAAGCCCGCCGCGTCGCCACCCGCGCGGTCGTTGTCGCCGACCGATCGTGGGCCGACGCGGCTCAACGAGCGGGGTGGGAACTCGAGGCGGCGTTCGAACGGCGGGTGCACCGGTCGCTGACGCGGTACGTGCTGGTGCTGTCGGCGTGAGTCGGACGGGCGATTCGCCGTCGATTCCGACGGTTACGACGTTGGTGGGCGTGGAACCGCAAGACCTGGGCCGAAGTTTAGTTCTCACTTGGAGGAATCCGTCACTATGGGAATGATCGCTGACCATTATATTCCTGGAGAGACGATTGTCATTCGCACCATGGACGCCGAGATCCTGCGATCGAAACTGGAAGCGAGCGGCGAACTGATGGTCAACGTCACCGAATTTGACCAACCAATCGAGTTGCACCTCCACGACACCGAAATTGGCGAGGACTTCATCACCGTCGAGTTGGCCGACGGTGAACTCGAGTTCAGCACCGACGAGGTCGTCGGCGCGTGGAAACACTACCACTCGCTCGCGGACTACGGCCTCGAGTAGCGCTTTGTCAAGCTGCACGGATGCGTGGCGGAATACCAGGGCTGTCGCGGTACAGTCCGTTGACCCGTTATTTTCGAACGCGAGGAACCCACCAGCCAGCGGCGGCGACGATCAGCCCCACGACGAACGCGACACCCCAGCTCGCCAGAGCGATCTCCTCAGAACCGTCCTCGATCCCCAGCCCTTGCCAGAGGACGACGGCCGTCAACCAGTGGGTGACGCCGAAGCGCCAGACGTGGGTGTAGGTGAGCCGGTTCTCCGTGCGGGCGACCAGGCCGAGGATCGTTCCCGGGGTCAGCGCCAGCAGGCTCAGCCACCAGCTGAGAAAGAATCCGTCGTGGTAGATGCCGAACAGGGCGCCCATCGGGAGCGCGACGACGATCGCACAGCCGAGGACGATGCCTGCATCCTCGAGTCGGTCTGCGTAGGACATGCTCGAGGGTCGGTGCGGGGTCAAAAGAGCCTCACGATCACGAGTCGATTACGGCCACGAGCACCGGCGTACAGCGGTGGGTACGCCCGGTGTACGCGGAACCGGTGAGACGCGTCGCCGTGCGTGTGGGCGTTCGCGCTCGGTCACGAACTCGAGATCCGCTCTCGAACGAGATCCATGGCGATTACGAGAACGAAGTAAAACACGCCGACGGCGATGAGGAAGCTGACATCGATTGTGTCCTGCCAGGCCTGGAACGCGGCGAGGACGCCTACGACGACGATCGTGCTGATGACGTGATATCGCCATCGGACGGTGGAGAGATCCATTACGCTAGCTGGTCGGGAACTCGATATTAATGTTCCCACTGTGTCCACTCGAGGGTATCGCCTACCGACGGCCTGTCGTCCCCGGAGGACGGACGGCGATCCAGTGGTCGGAGATCCACTCACATCAACCGGTTTGCCAGCCACCGTTCGAATCGCGTGAGCAGCCGAACCCGACGACGGTGCGTGTTCGATCGGCACTCACCGATCCGGATGACTGTCCACCCGGTGACACAGAATGCCATGCTTTAGGTAGCACGGGGCGCTATACCCGACAGATGGATTCGAGACCCGAAGCCAACGGGGAGCTCCACACGCGACTTCGCCAGCAAGAAGTCGTCGCCGACCTCGGGCAACGGGCACTCGAGACCGACGACCTCGAGACGTTGCTGGCGACCGCCTGTGAGCTCGTCGTCGACACACTCGATGGCGACTGTGCAGCGCTACGTGAGGTGTGTTCGAACGGGGAGTACGCCAGTATTAGACGGGGGATCGGCTGGGACGAAACCCACGCCGAGCTGGAACCGGTCTCGTTCGAACCAGGGTCACATCTCGCGTACGTGCTCGCTGCCGACGAACCGGTGATCATTGAGGATCTCTCGGCCGAGAACCGCTTCTCCGTCGGTTCGTGGCTGGCAGCACACAGGGTAGTCAGCGGCGTCGCGGTCACCGTGGATTCGACCGATGGCCCGTGGGGCATCCTCGAGGTGTACACGACGGAACGACGCTCGTTCACCGAGCACGACGCCACGTTCGTCCGAAGCGTCGCCAACCTGCTCGCCGGCGCGATCGAGAACCACCGGACGCGTCGGGAGATCGAGGAAATCCACGAGCGTGTCTCCGACGGCTTTCACTCGCTGAACACCGACTGGGAGTTCACCTACGTAAACGACCGAGCCGGAGACCTTCTCGGGATCAATCCCGACGAACTGCTCGGAGCCAATCTCTGGGAGACGTTCCCCCCACTGAGAGGAACACCGTTCGAGATGGAGTACCGCAAAGCCATGGAAACCGGCGACTCGGTCTCGTTCGAGGCGTACTACGAGCCCCACGATGCCTGGTACGAAGAACACGTCCACCCCTCCGAAACCGGGATCTCCGTCTACTTCCGGGATATCTCCGAGCGGAAAGCCTACGAACAGGAACTGACGAAGTACGAGACGATCGTCGAGACCGTCAACTACGGCATCTACGTCGTCGACGAGGACGGCCGATTCACCATGGTCAACGACGCCTACACCGAACTAACCGGCTACTCCCGGGCGGAACTGGTAGGATCACACGTCTCGCTTGTTGCCCCCGACGAGACGGTTCAGGAGGCAAAATTACTGGAAGAACGGATGAAAGCGGACGAGACGGACGAACTGTTGCTCGAGGCCGAACTCGAGACTGCATCCGGCGAGCGGGTGCCGTCGGAGGCGGCGTTTGCACTGTTACCTGACACCGGAAACGGCAACGAACGGATCGGCGTCGCACGCGACATCTCAGCTCGAAAGGAACGAGAACGCGCCCTCGAGCGGAGCGAACGGATGTATCGGACGCTCGCGAAAAGCATCCCGGATAGCGGGGTCGGTGTGTACGACGACGACCTTCGGTATACGCTGGCGGAAGGAACCGTCTTCGGGAGCATCATCCCCGAGACGGATCACTTCGAGGGGAAAACCATCCACGAGCTGTTTCCGTCGGCGCTCGTGGCCGACCTCGAACCGATGTTTCGAGCGGCACTCGATGACGGCGAGACCGACAGCGTCGTTACCGAGTTCGCCGACCGAAGCTGGCGGGTGTGGGCGACCCCGCTGATGGATTCAGACGGTGAGATTTTCGCCGGACTCACCTTTTCCCAGGACATCACCCATCGGATCGAACGACAGGCGGAACTCGAGCGAACGAACGAGATGCTTGCGCGGTCGAACGAACGCTTAGAGCAGTTCGCCTACGCCGCCTCTCACGACCTTCAGGAGCCGATGCGAACGGTTTCGAGCTACCTCCACCTCATCGATCGACGGTGCAGCGATGCCCTCGACGAGGACGGCCAGGAGTTTCTCGGGTTCGCCCTCGACGGCGCCCAGCGGATGCACGGAATGATCGAAGGATTGCTCGCGTACTCGCGAGTGGATACGACGGCTGCGCCGATGGAGCCGGTCGACCTGGGCGACGTCCTCGAGGCCGTCCTCGACGATCTCCAGGTGCAACTCGAGGACACCGATGCAGCGGTGGCCGTCGAAACGCTGCCGACGGTCTCCGGGGACGCCAGCCAGCTCCGCCAGGTCTTTCAGAACCTCGTCCAGAACGCCCTCGAGTACAGTGGCGACGAACCGCCGCAGGTTCAGATCGACGCCGAACGTCGTGGATCGGAGTGGGACGTATCGGTAGCAGATGACGGCATCGGGATCGAACTCGCGGAACAGGATCGGATCTTCGAGGTGTTCGAACGCCTGCACAGCCACGGTGATCATCCCGGGGCGGGGATCGGTCTCGCGCTGTGCCAACGGATCGTCGAGCGCCACGGTGGCGATATCCGGGTCGACTCCGAACCGGGGCATGGATCGACGTTTACGGTGACGCTTCCCGCCGGCTCGAGTGAGGATACGGATTGATAGCCTCGACGGATTAGGCGGGTCGAGACGGCGTCCGTTCTCGGCCTCGAGCGGGAAGCACGGCTTCGTAGCCGCGTTTGAGATCTGGATCGGTGATTGCCGTTGAACGGTGAAAATCGCCGAAACTATCAGTTTCTCGCAAGTATCGGCTATATTCTCTCTATTGGCGTGGAGACGGTATGCCTGAAGAGACAGGACGTAGATCGGACACAGAACGGGGTATCGACGGTCGTCGTCGCGAGATAATGATCCTCGGTGCGGCCGCGGCACTCGGCTCTGGGCTCGGAGCGACCGGCGCGACGGCGTCCCTCGACGGCGGGAAAGACGAACACGATGAGGCAACCGGGCTCTTCCTCGCTGCCATCACTGGCGATCAGCAATCCGATTCGGTCGAGACGATTGCGACGGGCGGTGCGGTGTTCAGCATGAACGAAGACGGTAGTGAACTCGAGTATGCGCTGCTCGTCAACGCCATCGACGATGCCAACCAGGCGCACATTCACCTCGGCCAGGTTGGCGAGGAAGGCCCGGTCGTAGTGTGGCTCTACCCCGGCTCCGACGCCGACGAACCCGAATTACAGGAAGGGCGATTCGACGGTATCCTCGCCACCGGAACGATCACCGAGGATCATCTCACCGGCGACCTCGAGGGGCAGTCGCTCGAGGCGCTCGTCGACGAGATCGACGACGAGAACGCGTATGTCAACGTCCACACCGAGGAGTACCCTGCCGGTGAGATCAGGGGCCAACTCGTGCGTGTCGAGGACGTGGCCGCAGCGTTGCTGGACGAAGATAGAATTGGAGACGACGTCGAGAGAGACGATGCGGAGCCAGTCGAAGATGACGAGGAGCCGGATATGGATGACGATGACGAAGCGGACGTGGATGACGACGATGAACCGGAGGAGGACGACGAGCCGGATGTAGACGATGAGGAACCGGACGAGGACGTTGACGATCCCGACGAGGTATTCACGTTCCTCGACTGCCACACCGTTCGCATCGTCGGTGACTTCCCCGAGGCAGTTCTCTACGGCATCGAACTCCTCGAGACCGACCAGGGAGAGGTCGTTCCCGGTGCCATGGGATCGTTCCCGATGGGCCCGGTCGACGGTGAACGGACGATCGATATCGAGGAGGAGTTGTTCGAGGGGGTCATCATCTCGGCGGCTGTTGTGTTAGACGGGCCTTTTTCGGAAGGGACACCGGTTCACGAGCGGATCCACCCGGAGAGAGATCAGTGCATCATACAGTTGTTCGAGGATGCCGGTCTCGAGCCGCCGAATCTCACCGAAGTGCCTGATTCAGATGACGATGAGGCCGAAAACGAATCAGATACGGGCGAGGATACCGATACCTGATCAGGGCGAGAGATCGATCGATGTTTTGACAGCGAAACAACTCGCTGAGCTTGAAATTGAGACCGATACGAACGCTGAACTTCGTCTTCGTTCCGTGACCACCATTTCGTTCGAGGCAATCTCGCAGGAACTCCATCTCCCGTGTTTGGCGGCCACAAACGTTCGGGATAGTGGACTTTCCATCACGGTTCAGTATCGCGGTTTCTGCCGTCTGAGGCGTTCAATCGATCGGCTGTTCGAGGGTGCGGGATATCGACCTAAACACCTTGGAACGCACGTCTTGCCGTTCAGTCCACTGCGGTAGGTACGGTCGATCGATGAACCGGTCGACGCGTGTCGATTTCGGGAGCAATCCCACATCGGCGACCCTGTCTCGGAACTACCGTCTGCCACCCCCACTACCATGCAACTCAGCCTCGAACTCGAATACTGGACCGTCGACGACACGGGTGCCCTCACACCAGCCACGCCGGTGCTCGAGCGCATCGACGACCTCCACGCCGAGAGCGCCGACGCCATGCTCGAGGTCGTCACCGACCCCTGTGACACCGTGCCCGAACTCCGCGCGGAAGTCACTGCCAGACTCCGGGAGGCGATCGACGTCGCTCGCGAAGAGGGACTGCACCTCGTCCCCCTCGGAACCCCGCTCAACGCCGAGTCGATCAGCACCAGCGACGGCCCCCGGACGGCGATTCAGCGTCAGGTGCTGGGTGAGCCGTTCGACAACGCCACGCGCTGTGCCGGTACGCACCTGCACGTCGACCAGATCGACGGCGCCGAAACCGAGCAGTTGAACCTGCTGACTGCACTGGATCCGGCGTTCGCGCTCGTTGCCAGTTCGCCGTACCATCGCGGGGCCAACGTGGCCGCCTGTGCACGTCCACACGTCTACCGCCGAACCTGTTACGGCGACAATCCACAACTCGGTCGGCTGTGGCCCTACGTCGAGTCCCTCGACGAGTGGAACGAGCGAATCGACGGCACGTTCGATCGCTTCCGACAGGAGGCACGCGACTGCGGTGTCGACCCCACGACGTTCGACGAGCACTTCGCTCCGGAAAACTCGATCTGGGCACCGGTTCGACTGCGTGATGCGTACGATACGATCGAGTGGCGTGCGCCGGACGTGGCACTCCCCGGACAGGTGCTGCAACTCGCCGAAGACATCCGTGACATCCTGGCTCTCGCCGCGGACAGGCGTGTCGAGACGGGTGATCGTGCCGGCATTACGTCGTCAACCGTGACGATCCCGTCGTTCGAGCGACTGCAACACTACGTGCGGATGGCCATCAATCACGGACTCGAGGCGCCCCCACTCGAGCGATATCTGCAGACTATGGGGTTCGACACCGCCGAATATCGGCCACTCTCGGCGGAGTTCGACACCGCCTCCGTATCACCGGAACGGGCGCGGCGGCTCCGACTCCGGTACGCCGACCGGCTCGAACGGGAGGTCGAAGCGCTCACCGACACTCGCTCGTTGGCGCGTAAACCGGCGATACAGCCGTTATGAGTGTCGCTGTCGTACTTCTCACCCGGTTTTGTCTTCGTTGTCTTCAGCCAGCGGTAACGCCACGTTCGCCAGCGTGTCGCCGGCTCTGACCGTTGCTTCCTGGCTCAATACGTAGAGGACGCCGTCTCGGTCGGCGGTGACTCGCTGCTTTTCCTCGAACGTCAGCGGATCGAACACGGTTCCCAGGAACGTTCCCTCCGTCACGTGCTCACCGACGCGCAGCTTCGGGTCTGGGCGGAACAGACCCGATTCCGTCGCCGTGACGCGCCCGAGGTGGTTTCGAGCCAGCGACGGCGTTCCGTTCGGCTCGAGGTCGGTGGTGAGGATCCCGAGCGATCGAAGCACGTTCAGCAGGCCGCGAACGCCCAGTTCGACAGCGTCCTCGATAATCTGTGTGTGGTTGGCGAGTTCGGGCGTGATACAGGGAATGCCGTTCTCGTGGGCTGTCACGCGAAACTTTCCGTCGAAGTTCCGTTTCGCCCACTCCTCCGCGGCGTCCTCGTGGGCTGACTCGACGAGCAAGAGGTCGGTACCGAACGCACGCGCGAGTTCCATCGACGTCTCGTCGCCTTCGGTGGCGACGACGTGGGGGAACATCTCGGGACTCCCGGTGTGTAAGTCGACCATGGCGTCGGCCTGACTCGCGGTTTCCCACAGCCGAGCGGCCATCCGTTCGTGGATCGTGCCGTCCTCGTTGCCCGGCCAGACCCGATTCATGTTCGGGTTGACGTCGTCGAGCGCCGCGGGGCTGGTGTAGGAGACGCGGTCGAACGTGATCGGATTCGCGATCGGGACGACGACGACTCGGCCGTGTAGCTCCGCCTCGAGCAGATGCTCGTGGAGCCGGCGTACGGTCTCGACGCCGTTGATCTCGCGGCCGTGCTGGGCGGCCTGGACGTAGAGCGTGGGGCCGTCATCGTCGCTGTCGGTGTCGCCCTCGTAGGTGTGCAAAACGGTTCGGAGCGCAACCCCGGATGGAAGCGTCGCCAGGGTGACGGACGTGGCGTCGTGGCGGGTAGACACGGCTACCAAAACGCGATACCGGCTATTCAATGTCCGGGGGAATCGACGTCGGTATCGGTGTTTCTGAGGGAGGCGCTCGAACGACCTGGACAGACATCGATCGACACACCATTCCCTTACAAGCCCACGATACAACCCCGTCCAGCCGAACGTTCGTGCATGGACGACACGGCCGTGGCTCCGACCCCCCGAACCGAGGAAATCGCTGCCGTCGATGGCTTCGCCGACCAGGCTCGACGCCGCGCCGAGACCGAACGCGAGGCCGTTGAGTGGGCGATCGACGAACTCGAGCGAGTGATCGACGAACAGGACGTCGACCTTGAGCCGATGCTAGAGTACGCACATCGAAGTCGGGAGAGTCTTCCAGACCGTCACCGGCGGGCGTACGAGACGATGGCCGAGGTGTTCGACATTGACCGGGAGGTCTACGACGTGTACGTGCTCGCCTACGCGGAACTGTGTGAGGAGTTGGCCGAGGGCGATGGGCGCTCCGAGAAGAACCCGATGGGGTGTACGAACGCACTCGTCGACCCGTCGACGATCGTTTCGGAGGCGGGGGCCGACACCGAAGGCCCAACCGCGCCCCTCGTCCTCAAAAACCGGGATATCGCAGGACGGGGCACGCGCCCGAAGTCGATCGTCGAGCAACCCCCGATCGACGACTACTACGGCTTTCTGGCGGTCGATACGTGTGGCACGATATCGATCTTCAACGGGGTCAACGACCAGGGGTTGGTCGCGGCCAACACCTACATCGATTGCGAGCGTGAGGACGTCGAGCCCGAAGCCAACCTGCGAAACGGAACCGTCATCCGCACGCTCTTAGAGGAGTGTGCCACCGTCGACGAGGCACGCGCCCAGCTCGAGTCCTACCCGACGCGTCGGCTGAGCGGCCAGACGCTGTTTCTGGCGGATGCGACCGACACCGCCTTGCTCGAGGTCGATCCCGTGACCGAGCGAATTACTGTCGACGACGACCCCATCGTGACCCGCACGAACCACTTCGTGCACTCGTCGTCGACCCAGACCGAGAGTTCGACCGAACGGCGCACGCGCGCACTGGAGATGCTCGAGTCGGTGGACCGATTCGATCGCGACGAGCTGTGGTCGCTCGCCCAGGATCACGCGAACGGCCCGGGCGACAACTCGATCTGTCGCCATCCGGAACCCGAAACCGACGAACCCCACGCGTTCGGGCAGCTGACGACGGCAAGCACGGCGATCTTCGAAGGCGGCTCACCCGTGGTCGAGGTCGGGATAGGGAATCCGTGTGCAGCCGAGCGGACGCGGTGTGCCTTCGGGGAGGCGATTCCGGCCGACCTCAGAACCGGGCAACGGTGGCTCGAGCGGCTTCACTGACGCTCCAGGAAGACGATCGATGGTTAGAAATCCATATGAGGCTGACCTTGGAAAGTTGGTTTGAGATCCACCGAGGTTGACCTCGAGAAGAGTACCCCATCAATCAGGAGAACGAATCAAAGGGGGAATACACTCTCTCGTAGGTGTAATCGTTATTTCTCGATAAGGATCCGCTAGATATTGTCCAGCGGCGCTCCGTTCCCCTCGGGGTGTTCCTCGAACCGCTCGAGCGAGAAGAACTCGAGATCGACGAGATCGCTGTCGCCCTCGAGGACGAGATCGGCCGTGATCGTGCCGACGGCGGGCGCGTGTTTGAACCCGTGACCGGAGAAGCCACAGCAGAGGTAACAGCCCGCCGGGCCGGCCTGGTCGATGACGAAGTCGTGATCCGGCGTCACCGAGTAGATCCCACAGTACTGGCCCTTGATCCCGGCATCCCGTAGATCGGGGACGTGCTCGCCGAGTTCGTTGACGAGCTCGAGGATCGTCTCCTCGTCGGGCGTGTTGTCGTAGTCGTCGGGATCGGCCTGGTCGGTGTAGCGATGCGTAGCGACCAGGATTCCGTCACCGAAGTCGGAGCGGATGTACCACTCCCCGCCGGGGAAGCTCGTCGTCGGCGTCGGGGAGGGATAGGCGTCGGTGTACGCTGTCGGCGGCTCGAGCAACACCACCTGCTCGCGAACGGTCTCGATCGGGACATCGACCTCCACGGTAGCGGCGAGTCGCGGCGTCCACGGGCCGGCGGCGACGATTACCGTCTCACAGTCGATCGCGCCCTGGTCGGTCTCGACTCCGGTGATTCGGCCGTCGTCGGCCTCGAGTGACTGAACCTCGACACCCGTAATAATCCGAGCGCCGTTCTCGCGGGCGCCACGAGCGAACCCGAGGGCGGCGTCGGTGCCATCGGAGAAAGCAGCCGAATCGTCACTGACCGCGAGGTCGTATCGGTCGTCGACATCGAACATCGGATACTGCGACGCGATGGCTTCACCGGTGTGCTCGGAGACCGGAATCTCTCGATCGTGAAGGGCATCGTAGCCGGCTCGAGCGTACGCACCGCTCTCGTCCTGCGTGTCGGCAAACCGAACCAGCGGCGCGGTCTGATAGGAGAGGCCGGCGTCGAGCTCCTCGTCGAAGCGCTGGTAGAACTGGTGGCTCCACCAGGCCATCTCGGTGTAGATGGTCTCGTCGCCGTAGTGATGCCGAAGGATGGCCGAGGAGTCGCCGGTCGACCCCGAGGCGAGCTGGGACTTCTCGAGGAGCGTGACCGACCGATCGGTCATCGTCGTGAGGAAGTAGGCGATGCTGGTACCCATGACGCCCCCGCCGATGACGAGGATGTCCGAGCGTGGTGGAATGGTGTCGGTTGGCATAGTACAGTGTTCACTCGTGTCTCGAGCTATCACGCCTCGTGCGTCGTCAGTAAGAACTGATATCGGATTCTTCTGTTATAGTGTTCTCGGTAGCGGTCGTCCTGAATCGTACTGACGGCCGGAAGGTTCCGCGCTAAAGGAGGATAGTAGAACCGTTCGTGACTGTGCGTCAGCCCGCTGCAAAGACATACTCACGTCGGTGATTACGATAGTAACAACTGCAACGATGTACACCCTGATCGCCGATACGTCTGGCGATCAGATGTGCATTTACTTGCAGTGGCTACTATACTATACAGGGCGTGACTGTGGCACCGACTGAGAGCAGGTTCCTGAACGGACGTGATCGGTCAGCACAGAGATGATGTTGATCACATTCGAGTATTCACGTTACGTCTTCTCTTTGTCTCTCAGTCGGAGAGATAACCGATTATCCAGCCGATCTTTTTCGAAACTACAACCCCGAGCAGTGGAAGCGTTATCGACAGGAGGAACGGCCATAGGACGCCTTCGAACACATACAAGGGAGCACCGAAGAATATTACCAGACCCAACATGATGAGAACCCATCCCGTACCCGGAGCGATATGATACGGCTCTGGTCGGTTATCGGGGTCGATCATGTATAGCCTTTCACACAGGGTTCAATAAACCTGCCCTCTTGCCTACATGTATAATGTGGGTGCTGGGCGTGATTCTTGACTGGCGAGACACTCGAGGAGTAACAGTGTCTCTCGAGCACGCCGATTTCGTCGAACACGAGTTCGCTGAGAATCGGTTACAGCAACGATAGATGCATTTTGGCGACCTCACCGTGTGAGGGTTACGGCCCCCTCGAAACTTCACCATCGGTACGATATCGCCGACCAACCCAGAGCGTGAGGGCGACAGTACCAGCCACCAGGGCGGGCCACCGATCGCTGCTCAGGTAGAGCCCACCCGAGGGTGGACGGTAGCTCGAGAGGGGCCAGAAGACGGCGTAAGCCTCGCCCGTCGCGGTCAGGAGGGCGATGTCGAGGACGTGGTGGGTGGCAACGCCGACCGCCAGCAACACGATCGCCCGTTTTCGGTACTCGGGAGCGAGCAGGAGCGAAACGAGGCAGATCACGAGGACGGTACCGACGAGGGTGTGCAACGGCGACCACGAGAACGGAACGCCGAGGTGGTGGACGACGAGTCCGTCAGGGACGAACACCTCTATTTTCACGAAATCGGGGGTGAGCGCGCCGAGCATCACCAGGGTCACGTGTTCCGTTCGCATCCAGTCGTACCGGAAGCTGAGACTGACGCCGACGATGTAGCCAACCAGGACGTGGGTGAGGACGTCGGCCACTAGCGATCACCTCGTCCGGTGTTCGGGGTGGGCTGGGTGTGTTGCTCGAGTCCGTGTTCCTCGTCGAGTCGAGAGCGCGGTTTCGAATCCTCGGTGGCTCGAGAGCGATTCGTTCCACCCGCATCGACTCGAGATCTCGCGTCCGAACGAGGGACGAACGCGAGCGCCTTCCGGTCGAACCGCCAGTCATTGAGAAACCGACCGGCGACCCAGAGTCCGCCGAGGACGGAGACGAGGAACATGTACCTCCGGTCGTCCGGGTTCTGGATCAACCCGTGTTCGACCACGAGCGTCCCTTCGTCCGTGAGCGTCCCGAAGACGGTCACGTGATCGCCGGTCTCGAGTGACCTCTCGGTGTTTTGCACCTGCGCGTTCGCATCGACGAGCACGAATCGGCCGTACCCGCTGGCTCGCGTCGCGATCACGACTGGTTCGGTATCGACGATTTGACCGCCGAGAACGACCTGCTCACCGACGTAGGTCTCTGGTGACGGTGTAACCTCGACGTCGGTGGGGTACTGATGCTCGAGCGGGTCGTGGGGAGTCGTCCCGGCCCAGACCATCATGCCTGCCAGCAGGCAACACAGGAGTACTCCGGCGAGCAGTCGTCCACGCTGTCCGAACGGTTCACCCGCGACCATCTCTCTCGGAGGCTGGATGTGGCGGGGTAAAGTGTTTCTGAATCCGCGGTTACTCGTCGGCGGCTCGATCGTTCTCGAGTCCCGTTACGCGACTCTCTTTTGATCGGCTCGTGACCCATGACACGCTGACCTGCATCTTCGGCATCGGCGGAACTTCCACCATCCAATTCTGAGCGTTCATAACCGGAAAGCACCTTCGTCTGTTCACGAGAGGAGGTCTAGTGGATGTTGAGGCAGTAACACGTTGTAAATAATTAGTGTGAACACCCGCAAAGAGGGGTAGTGTGTATCTCTTCAAGTCAACTAGAAACGAGGGCAGCCCCTCGAGTGTGGTCGGACAAAATCGCGTATATCTTGGAACTCAGAGATGAGCGGGTTATCTGCCTCGAGGTAGTCGGTCTCGCAGGATGGACAGCGAGATGCTCGAGCAACTGCTTTCACGTAATTCGCTACTCGTTCGAAGGGGCATTGGCCGTCCACTGTCGCCAGTGACGGGCCGTAGAGAGAATAAAAGCAAACACGAAGACGAGAGCCCACATCACCCGCGTTGAGACCGAAGAAGGCAAACATATCAAGCGCTAGTATGCTGGAATTTCATAGACGATGCACTGTTGGCATCTGATTCTTTAGGGCCACGATGACGGCCTTCCATCCGCGCCTCACGTTATTCACCTAGATAGGAACTCGATTTGTATTGTGATGATCTGCACTTGACATTCGAATCCGACTTTTCTCGAGTCTCCTTTAAATAGGCCGAAAATTCGAAACCGATAGACTGCAACCGATTATGAAATTTTTAACTGGGGTCAGCTCAATCCAGATCGGCGCTCGAGGAGAAAACGCATATCCGGGTTACAAGCCGTTAAACGGCTGAATTCTGAACCCACGATTTCACCTATTCGGCAATCACCTCCAGTGCTGATAGGTGCTCCCATCCACCCCCAAAGCGATAGACGGAAACCGATTATGAACGTTCAAGGAGGAGTAGATCGCCCATCCATTGGCCAGAGTGAGAAGGGGAAAATCGTCTCAGATTGGAGAATTGCCTGCTCTCGAGAGTCGTCTTTCTTTGCCTCTTCTGTTCACTTTTTTGAAGTTCCACTATTCTACAGGGGTATTTGCGGATAATAAGCCGACTATGAATAACAGACAACACACTATAAGTGGAGCAGATCGTCTCTTCTCACTCCTTGTACCTCCTAACTGAGTATGAACGACCAAGCACAGGTGATGATTCAGCATAATTCGAGGTGGAGCCTCCGACCTCAAGGAGCGAGTGTAGCGAGCGAGTAGGTCGGAGAGGAAACCGACAACGGACGACGCAACCGCACGACGGTAGCTACCCGACTCCCGAGCGTATAAGAACCGTCGACTATATATCTGAAGTATGGAGGTCCGGCGTACCGCAGCTGTCAAACTCGTCGTCCCCGACGAGCGACGTGAGGATCTCCACGAATCCGCCCAGCAGTTCCTTCACTGCGCCAATCGTGCTGCCGAGTTCTGTTGGTCTGACGTTTCTTACACAGAGTGCATCACGGCCAACACAACTGCACGGGACGCACTCTACGAGAAACTCCGCGAGGAAACCGACCTCACCGCGAACCTCGTCCAAGAAGCCATCCGACGCGCCGTGCAAGCGACGAAAGGCTGCGTCGAACGGTGGAAACAGGGCAAGCGAGTGAGCCAACCGGAGTTCACCTCTTGGAGTATGCTCTACGATAAGCGAAGTGCCACATTCTACCGGAACAAAGTTTCGCTCTCCACCGTCAACGGGCGCGTCGAGTGTGACTTTGAACTTCCGGCGGATAGCCCGACACCTTACGAACGGTACGTTCTCTCGGAGGACTACGAGTTCCGGGCAAGTACGCTTCAATACGACAAGGCGACCAACGAGTTCTCCTTCCACATCACGACCCGGAAGCACGATTCGGATGACGAGTCCGAAGGTTCGGCAGATACCGAGCACCAAACAGTCCTCGGTATCGACCTCGGCGTTCGCAAGAGCACAGCTCTTGCGCAGCCCATCAGAAATCTTTGATTTCTGAGGACGTCAACAGCCTCGCGGTCGCTTCAACCGGCACGTTCTGGCAAGGTGACGAGTACGACCACTGGTGCCGTGAGTTCGAGAAGCGACGGGGTGAGATGCAACAGCGTGGGACGCAAGCCGCGCACAACGCCTTGCTCCGCCTCGGGAAGCGCGAAGAAGCGTGGCGAAAGCAGTACATCCACACCGTCGCCAACGAGATCGTCACGGAAGCGGTCGAACACGACTGCAACGTGATCGTGTTCGAGGACTTGACCGACATCCGCGAGCGGCTTCCAGACGCGAAGTGGCACCACCTCTGGGCGTTCCGTTGCCTTCTCGAGTACGTCGAGTACAAAGCGGCCGAACAGGGCGTCTCCGTGAAGCAAGTCGATCCGAACCACACGTCCCAGCGCTGTTCTCGGACGGACTGCGGGTTCACGCACGAAGCCAATCGCCACGGAGAACACTTCGAGTGCCAGAAGTGCGGCTACGAGGTCAACGCGGACTACAACGCGGCGAAGAATATCGGGGTACGATACGCCCGAAAGCAGAAACACAGACTCCGTTCCTCGCCCACGTCTGGGAACGGAGACGCACCAGTAGACGTGCGTGTGACTGGTGGGATGTTGAACGGCGAGAGTTACCAGCCTATTGCTGGCGACTGATTGCCGGGAGTCCACATCAAAGCCCTACCCTCAAGAACCGAGGCGCGTATGCGCTGAGGGAGTAGGGTAGGGTAGTTTACGAAGCGGTCGAGGTGGGTAAACGAAGTCGAAAGTGTGTATGACGAAATCGATGGAGATGAGACCGCTGTTCGTGTATCGAGAACGGATTGTCTCTCACGGAGTGGTGAACAGGGTGTGACATGCACGAGCTGACGTAACACGAGACATGGCCACGGTCGAGCGCGAGAGTCGACGCCGTCCAGTTCAGAACAACGCGTTCAGTTCGCCGCTGGTATCGAGCAGCGAGTCGAACTGGTCGTCGCTCCGTAGTTCTACCTCCGCGGTCGTCTCCTGGGCCTCGATGGCAATCTCCTGCAGCTGATCGATCCGATCGACGGTCGTGACGCCCGAGAGGAGGACGATCGCGCCGGCCTCCTGGCCTCCGACGATTGGATAATCGCCGCCACGAATTTCCATGCTCCCGGTTTCCTCCTCGAGCCATGTTCGCCCGCGTTCGATCCCTTTTCGACTCAGCGCCTCGGAGGGCCCCGTAGCAACGACGAGTCCACGGTCAGCGCTCGAGACGTCACAGGGGAGGGTAAGACGCCCGAGCGTGGCCTTGCGGACGAGGCTCGTCAGCCGGTTCGTCGAGGCGAGTTCGGTACTCGCTTCGTTGCCGGTCACGCGCGAGAGTAGCCCACCCCCGGAGACGTCGACCGGTTCGGTCGCGTACCCTACGGTGGCGACGCCGTCGGAGAGCGTGTTGATGATCTCGGAGGCGTCGACGACGCTCTCGGCGACCTGATCGCCCGCGCTGACTTCGCCGGCGGCGAACAGCCGTCCAAACCGTTCGGCGAGTTCCCGGTTAGTTCGGTCGAAGCCGCCGCCGACGGACTCGCCGGTCTGTCGCCAGGCGTCGTTGTCGAAGACGAGCAGCGAATCGACCTCGCGCGTAAACGTGCGGAACGATCGGGCGGCGTTGAGCGTATAGATACCCCCTTCATCCTGCCCTGGGAGGACGCCGAGCCCGTAGACGGGTTCGGTGTAGATGCGTTTGAGGTGTTTCGCCAGCACCGGAGCGCCGCCGGAGCCGGTGCCACCGCCTAACCCGGCAACGATGAGGAACGCGTCGAGGTCGTGGACGGGCACGCGATCGACCGCGTTCTGGATCTCGTCGAGATCCATCTCCGTGATCTGCGCCCCCAGGTCGTTGTCAGCGCCCACACCGTGGCCCTTGACACGCGACTGACCGATGAGGACGCGATCCTCCTCGGCGACGTGCTCGAGGCCGCGGAGATCGGCCGTCGCGGAGTTGACGGCGATCGACGCTTCGATAAAGTCCCGGTCGATTGTCTCCTCGAACGCACAGAAGGCGTCGACGATCTTTCCACCAGCCTGTCCGAATCCGATGAGTGCGAGTTTCATGGTGATTACCGTTCGTGACTCCGCAGTAGTCCCGCCGTACACGCCGTCGCTCGACCGATACGAATCGTCTGTCTCGAGTGGGAACTCGAGCGGAAGCCGTCCGAGTCGACCCCAACCAGACCTATTGTTATGCCTGAAATACTCGAAGTAACGACTGTCTACTCCGTGTGAACGTCACCGAAACGCGAGCCACCTACCTGTGTGAACGACCCACACAGCTTAGGTCAACGAAATGGAACGTATTGGTGATGACTGACACACTCGGAATCGGCTTCATCGGCGCTGGCTTCATCACGAAGACGTTCCACGCGGAGACCCTGCGGAACATCAGAGACGCTCACGCGGCGGGCGTGATGAACCCGACCGAACGCAAGGCTGAAGCGGTCGCCGGCGACCTTCGTTCGGCGGGGTGTGGCGATCCGAACGTCTACGGAGACGTTCGCGACCTCGTGCAGGATCCCGACGTCGACGCCGTCTGGGTCACGAGCCCGAACTACACGCGAGTGTCGACAGTCGAGGCGATCGTCGAGGAAGTCACCCAGGGTGGCGCCGACCTCGAGGGAATCGCCATCGAGAAGCCCCTCGCGCGAACACTCGAGGAGGCTCAGCGGGTCATCGACCTCGTCGAGCAGACGTCGCTGAATCACGCCTACCTCGAAAACCAGGTGTACATGCCGGGGGTCGAACGGATGAAGGAGCTACTGTGGGATGGCTCCGGCGACAGACCCTACCTCGCGCGGTCGGCCGAGGAACACAGCGGCCCGCACTCGAGCTGGTTCTGGGACGGCGAAAAACAGGGTGGCGGTGTGCTGAGCGACATGATGTGTCACTCCCACAAGGTGAACCACCACTTGCTGGCCGACCCCGACGATCCTGACGGGCTGACGCCGGTCGCCGTCTCCGGGGATATCTCGACGCTGAAGTGGGGCCAGGATGCATACGCCGACGAACTGGCCGACGAGTACGACGTCGACTACCGTACCAGCCCCGCAGAGGACTACGCCCGCGCCTCCGTGTTCTACGAGACGGCTGACGGCGACCTCGTCGTCGGGGAGGCGACGAACTCCTGGTGTTTCGTCGGCGAGGGGCTGCGGATCACCGTCGAACTGCTCGGCCCGGAGTACTCGGGCAGCCTCAATACGCTCGAGTCCGGGACGAACGTGTTCTTCTCGAGCGACGCCGGCGACGAGTCGGGGTACGTCGTCGAGAAACAGGAGGCCACCGAGGGCAGCTTTTCGGTCGTGCCCGACGAGGCGACGACCTACGGCTACGTCGCCCAGAACCGCCACGTCGTCGACGCCTTCCGCCACGGAGAGGACGCCCGCGAGGATCTGTACGACGGCCTCGAGGTCGTGAAACTGTGTATGGCCTCCTACAGGGCCGCCGAGGAGGGTCGCCGGATCGACCTCGAGAGAACCGACCTCGAGTCGTACGTTCCCGAACCCGCGCGTGGCGAGTTCGACGCCGGGGTCGAGGGGCTCGAGTAGGGCATGCATCGACCGCCATCGACGCGAGGAGGCGGAATCCGGTGGCTCGAGCGGGTGGGTACCGAACGTGCGGAACGAACGAGCCGAAATGGGAATCGGTCGGCCGTCTACTCCTCTTTCTCGTAGGGTTCGCCCACCGACGACGGCATGCGGGTCTTCCCCCAGAGCGTGAGGACGACGATCACGCCGACGTAGGGAGCGAGTCCCATGAGTCGAGCCGAGATCGCCCGTCCCATGATGGTGATGTCGGCCGTCTGGAACTGGATCTGCAGCATGTCCAGACCGGCGAAGAGGAGCGCGGCGAGGGCGGCCCCGATCGGGTTGTAGTTGCCGAAGAGGTAGGCAACGATGGCGATCCAGCCCCGCCCGTCGACCATCGTATCGCCGGTGCCAATGAAGTCCCCCGCGTGAGCGAGCAAGACGGCGCCGCCGAGGCCGGCCATCGCCCCGGAGAAGATCACCGTCGCGTAGCGAACGCGGTTGACGTCGATACCGGCAGTGTCGAGTGCCTTCGGGTTGTCACCAGCGGCCTGGATCCAGTAGCCATAACGGGTTCGGTAGAGGAACACCCAGGCAGCGATCACCAGGACGAGCGTGAGCACGACCAGCGGCGACTGACTGAAGACGATGGAGCCGACGTAGGGAATCTCCGCGAGGTACGGGATCGAGTAGTGGTTGATGCTCGCCAGCCCGGGGCTACGAACCGTATCCCAGAGTAGCGAGGCCGCAAACGGCGCGAACCCAAGTCCCATGAACCAGATGGCCAGGCCGGCGACGATCTGGTCGGCCTTGTATCGGATCAGGAGTACCGCGTAGAGAACGGTCAGAGCGAGCGTGAACGCAACCGCGATGGCGATCGCGAGCCAGATGTGAGGCTGGCTCGGGGACGTCCCGCCCATGCCGTACATCGTCGCGGCCGCCGTGATCGCCCCGAAGATCATGAATCCCTCGAGGCCAATGTTGAACACGCCGCTCTTCTCGGCGTAGAGGCCGCCGATTGCCGCGAGGGCGATCGGCGCGGCCCCGACCAGCGTACGGTTGATGAAGCCGACGGTGAAGATGCGCCTGAGCGTGACCCAGAAGTCCTCGAGCGAGACGCCGAAGAAGACGACGCTCACGCCAACGAGCGCGGCCAGCACGAGTACGAGGAGCCCGCTTATTCGAACGCCGCGACTGGACGTGTAGTCGGCGACGCTCATCGGTCGTCACCTCCGAGGCCCGTTCGCTCGGCGATCATCCTGAACAGTTCGGGTGCGGCGACGAACAGGACGACGAGCCCGACGATGCCGTCGATCAACTGGACGGGAACGCCGCTGTGGATCTGGACGTACGAACTCGAGGAGTCGAGCGCGCCGAACAGCAGGGCGGCGGGGACGACGCCGATGGGGTTGTTCGCCGCGAGGAGGCTGACGGCGATGGCGTCGAAGCCGTAGTTGCCGATACCGCTCGGGTCGATGAAGTAGCCCTGTACCATGATCGCGAAGACGGCGCCGACCAGGCCGGCAATCATCCCCGAGACGGTCATCGTCATCACGATCATGTGTTTCGAGGCGACCCCGGAGAACGTGGCCGCCGGTTCCTGGTAGCCGCTGGTCACCATGTCGTAGCCGAAGCTGGTTCGCGTCATGACGACGCTAATGACGACGGCGACGGCGAGTGCGAGCAAGAGCCCCACGATCGAGAAGTTGGGGTTTTCGAACACTAGCTGCGGAAACGCGACGTTGTCCGGCAAGTATGCGGTTCGCACCGACCGGGCGTCCTCGGGGCGCAGTGGGCCGTCGACGGCCCAGCCGACCAGCCCGATGGCGATGAAGTTCAACATGATGGTCGTGATGATCTCGTTCGCCCCGTAGTAGGCCTTCAGCGCGCCCGGTAACGCCCCATACAGGCCCCCGGTGACGGCGGCGGCGACCAACCCGACGAGGATCAACACGACGCCGCCGAAGACGCCGGTCGGCAGAAACGGTGCGATCCAGATGATCGCCAATACGCAGGAGATGCCGCCGATGATCAACTGCCCCTGGACGCCGATGTTGAACACACCGGCCCGGAAGGCGACGGCTACAGCGACGCCGGCGAGGATGAACAGCGTCGTGAACTGGAGCGTTCTCGAGAACGCCCGCTCGCTGCCGAAGGCGCCGACGACCATGTCGCGGGCGAACTGCACCGGATCGTGTCCGACTGCCGCCACGATCACGAGGCCGATGAGGATCGCCAGTGTGGTCGAACCGATGGCGATCCCGATTCGCTCGTAGACTGACGCGTTGAGCATTCGGTCTGCGGCCCGATCGAGGGCGCGGCGAAGTCGGCTTGGCTCGTCGCTCATGATTGCACCTCGCCGTCAGTTTCGACGGAGTCGTCGTCTGTCTCGAGTGACTCACCGTCTTTCCCTTCGAGCGACTGTGTTTGATCCCCGGCCTCGAGTCGCCTGCCAGCCATCATTAGACCGAGTTCTTCCTCGGTCACTGCCTCCGGATCGACCGTCTGGATGAACTCGCCCTCATACATGACGGCGATGCGATCGGCGAGCTTCTGGATCTCGTCCAGTTTCGAGGAGACGACGACGATGCCGAGCCCCGCATCCCGGAGTTCGATCAGCCGGTTGTGGATAAACTCGATCGAACCGATGTCGACCCCGCGGGTCGGGTGAGCAGCGACCATCACCGTTGGATCGTGCCCGATCTCGCGGCCGACGATGAATTTCTGTTGATTGCCACCCGACAGCGAGGCCGCTTTCGTGTTCGGGTTTGGCGGCTGGACGTCGAACTCCTCGATGATCTCCTCGGCGTGGCTCGAGACAGCCCCCCAGTCGAGCCAGCCGTTGATGGCGTACGGCTCGACCGTCTGATTCCCCAGCAAGGCGTTTTTCTCCAGATCGTACTGTTGCACCAGCCCCTCGGTCTGACGGTCGCCCGGGATGTAGCCGATCCCGAGTTCGATCCGGCGACGGCGGCTCGTGTCCGTGATGTCGGCTCCCTCGAACTGGATCGTTCCTGACTCGACGGTTCGAAGGCCGGTGAGCGCCTCGGCCAGTTCGGTCTGGCCGTTGCCCTGGACGCCAGCGATGCCGAGGATCTCGCTCTCGCGAACCGTGAGATCGACGCCGCTAACCTTCTCGAGGCCGCGGTCGCCAACGACGGTGATCTCATCGGCGGTGAACACGGGGTCACCAACGGGTGTGTCCCGGGTCGCCCGGTCGAACAGTACTTCTCGCCCGACCATCATCCGCGCCAGTTCCTGCTCGCTGGTGTCGGCGGCGTCGACCGTCCCGACTGCCTTTCCGTCTCGGAGTACGGTGATTCGATCGGCGATCCGTAACACCTCGTCGAGTTTGTGCGAGATGAAGATCAGGGATCGGCCCGCCTCCCGAAGGTCTTCCATCAGATCCATGAGGCCGTCGACTTCCTGTGGGGTGAGAACGGCCGTCGGCTCGTCGAGGATGAGTGTCTCGGCCCCTCGGTAGAGGCTCTTGACGATCTCGACGCGCTGGCGGGTACCGAGATCGAGTTCCTCGACGGGTGTGTCGAGGTGCTGGTCGACGTTGAAGCCGTAGCGCGCACAGATATCCTCGATGTCGCCTCGCGCCGACGACTCGTCGACCAGCCCGTTCTCCGTCGGTTCGTGCCCCAGGATGACGTTCTGCAGGACGGTCATCGGCTCGATCAGCTGAAAGTGCTGGTGGATCATGCCGATTCCCTGTTCCATCGCATCGTGGGGCGACTCGAACGTCTGGGGCTGGCCGTCCACGTAGATCGTGCCCGAGTTCTGGTCGTACAGCCCGTACAGCACGCTCATGAGCGTCGTTTTTCCCGATCCGTTCTCCCCCAGCAGCGCGTGGATCGACCCCTCCTCGAGGGTGAAATCGACCTCGTCGTTCGCGACGACGTCACCGAAGGTCTTGGTGATCCCCTCGAGTCTGACGGTCGCCGGTTCGTCACTTACAGCCATGGTACTCCAGTCGATGTATGCATGCGGGCCAAAGGTCAAAAGGTGTGTGGCAGGTTAGCAACCGGTCGGGCCACAGGTGAGTTCGATCTCGTCGTCGATGAACGCCTGTCTCGCGGCTTCGATGTTTTCGTCGAGTGAATCGGGAAGTTCGCCTTCGAACTCCTGGCCGACGACGAAGTCGATCCCCTCGTTCTCGATGCTGAGGTTCTGTTCGCCGGAGACGCTCCCCCAGTCGTCCTCGTACACCGCTTCGGCGACCATGTACGTGGCCTCGTTGAGGGCTTTAATCGCCGAGCCGAGGATGACGTCTGCGTACTGGTCGTCGGTGACCGACTGATCGCTGTCGACGCCGAGGGCGAAGCGATCGTTGTCCTGAGCGGCCGAGAACGCCCCTGCCCCTGCGGCGGCCGCGGCGTGCCAGACGATGTCCGCACCGTCGTCGAACTGCGAACTGGCGACCTCGTTCAGTGCTTCGGAGTCGGAGAAGCTGCCACCGTAGCCGGTGAGCACCTCGATGCTGTCGTCGACCCACTCGACGCCTTCGATGTATGACTGTTCGAACGCGTTGATCAGGTCGATGTCCTCACCCCCTGCGAAGCCGACGATGGACTCGTCCGGATCGGTCGAACTGTCGCCGTGTTCGATCTCTTCGTGGGTCAACGTCCCGGCGGCGACGCCCGCGAGGAACGACATCTCGTTGTTCATCTCGATCCAGCCAGAGACGTTCTCCGCACCCTCGACGTGGTCGTTGATGAGCATCCAGTACTGATCCGGGTACTGTTCGGAGTTCTCCGCCAGTCCTTCCCAGTGCTGGTAGCCGACCATCACGATGAGGTCGTAGGAACCGTCTGCGGCGAGGTCTTCCTGTCTGGCCGCGAAGTTCGCGGTCTCGGTCTCTTCGACCTGGGTGAGCTCGAAACCGAAGTCGTCGGCGGCTTCCTCGAGCCCTTCGAGGGCGTTGTCGTTGAACGCGTTGTCGCCGAAGCCGGCGTCGCTCGAGATGATGGCGACCTGGTTGTCGGCGTCGGCGTCACCGTTGCCATTGCCATTGCCGTTGCCGTTTCCGTTGCCGTTCCCGTTGCCATTTCCGTTACCGTCGTCATCGTCTCCGTTCCCGAGACAGCCGGCAACAACGATTCCACCGAGGGCGGCGCTCGAGCCCAGAACCGATCGGCGGGACACGCGCGATTCGGAGCACTCTACTGGTTCGTTCCCACCATCATTGCCATTAGGTAGCACCATACATGGAATGTTACTACACAGATATTAAATCTTTTCGACAAATATTTCGAACGTCCCTGGAATGTATTATGTGAGAGTGTAACAATTTGTGTATATGTTGACTATCTAATTATAGTTTCCAGACGACTATGGGGTATCCCACGGGGTCTGCCATCGACTCATCAGGGCGGGGTGAATGTTACTCCTCCATCGCCGCGTCTGACACCTCGAGTGCGACGTCGATCGCGTCGATCGCGGCGTCGACCTCCTCGCGGGAGATAGTCAGCGGCGGGGAGACGATCAGCGTGTTGATCATGTTCGCCACGTAGGTGCCGTTCTCGAGCGCTGTCGCGGCCACCTCGTCGACGACTGTCGACCCCTTCGAGAGCTTGTCCGCCCGGGTACCGAAGGGCTTGCGCCCGTCGCTCCGCTTCGTGAGTTCGATGCCGTGGAACAAGCCGATGCCCCGCGTATCGCCCACACTGGGGTGGCTCTCGGCCAGTTCGTCGATCCGGCCCTCGAGGTACTCGCCCATCTCGCTGGCGCGCTCGATGAGGTTCTCCTCCTGGTAGGTTTCGACGGCGGCGAGTCCGGCCGCACACGCGACGGGATGGCCCGCGTAGGTGTGGCCGTGGGTGAGCATGTTGTCCTCGAAGTGGTCGGCGATCTCGTCGGTCACGATCGTCGCCGCGAGGGGCGCGTACGCCCCCGAGAGGCCTTTGGCCATCGTCATGATGTCGGGCGTGACGTCGTAGACGTCGCTGCCGAACCACTCGCCGGTGCGCCCGAACCCCGTCATGACCTCGTCACAGATGAGCAACGCGCCGTGGTCGTGGGCGATCTCCTTGAGCCGCGGTAAGTACTCTGGCGGTGGGACGAGGATCCCGTTCGAGCCGACGATCGGTTCGACCAGGACGGCGGCGACGGTGTCGCCCTCGAGCATCAGCATCTCGTCGATGTACTCGAGGCTCTCCATGGGGTCGAGCGTCGAGCCGTAGGCGTAGGGGTCGGGAGCCTTGATCATCCCGGGGATGCCGGGTTCGGCGGCGAGGCGACGGGGGTCGCCGGTGACGCTGATCGAGCCGGCCGTCGCGCCGTGATAGGAGCGGTAGCGCGAGACGATCTTGTCCTTGCCCGTGTAGAATTTCGCGATCTTGAGGGCGGCTTCGACGGCTTCGGTGCCGCTGGTCGAGAAGAACGTCTTCGAGAGATTTCCTGGGGTGACGTCGGCGAGTTTCTCGCCGAGTTTTGCTCGCGCCTCGGTGGCGAAACCGGGCGCGAAATACGCACCCTCCCGTGCCTGCTCGGCGATGGCGTCGGCGACGGCGTCCGCTGAGTGTCCGAGGTTCGAACACATGAGCTGTGCGGAGAAATCGATGTACTCGTTTCCGTCGGCGTCGGTGAACGTGACCCCGTCACTCTCGACGATCTGTGTCGGTGCGACCTCGCTCTGGTAGGCCCACGTACCGAAGACGTACTCCTTATCGAGCGCCTCAATTTCATTGAGATCTGCCGCATAGTCGCCTGTTGCCATCTGTCTACCCCACGTTGGATCTCCATTGATTAATATTTACCCCTGCTCAGAACCGACTGGATAGCGTCCTACTTTCACTTGTTATTCTAGACCTATTACTTCTCAATCTGATGCGGGAGAAAATTGTTCAGTATCTCCAGAACCCTTATAGGGATGCGCGAACAGTCATAGATAAATGTCACACGATAGCCCCGCCACAGCTGGCGATGTGCGAAACTACGTCGATGGCGACTGGGTCGCCCCGACGGCCGACGACGGCCAGGACGTCGTCAACCCCGCGACCGGGGAGACCCTCAGCTACGTCGGCTACAGCTCCGAAGCCGACGTGGATGCAGCCGTCCAGGCTGGCGCCGACGCGTTCGAAAAGTGGCGACGGACGCCGGTCGAAGAACGCATTCAGCCGCTGTTCGCACTCAAATCACTGCTCGAGGAACACCAGCAGGAACTCGCCGAAATTCTCGTTCGAGAGCACGGCAAAACGATCAGCGAGGCTCGGGGCGAACTCCGCCGAGGGATCGAGAACGTCGAGGTCGCCTGCGGCATCCCGACGCTGATGCAGGGCGGTCACGTCCAGAACGCCGCCCCGTCGATCGACGAAACGGCCGTCAGGGAACCCCTGGGCGTATTCGCGGCGATCACGCCGTTCAACTTCCCGGGGATGATCCCGCTCTGGTTCCTGCCCTACGCGGTGGCGACCGGGAACAGCTTCATCCTGAAACCGAGCGAGCGCGATCCACTCGTCGCCGAGCGAATGTTCGAACTCATCGACGAGGCCGGCTTCCCCGACGGCGTCGTCCAGCTGGTCAACGGCAGCGTCGACACCGTCACCGCCCTCATCGAACACGACGGCATCGAAGGGATCTCCTTCGTCGGCAGTACGCCGGTGGCCAGACACGTCTACGAGCAAAGCGCCGCCAACGGCAAGCGTGTCCAGGCCCAGGGTGGGGCGAAAAACCACGTCATCGTCTCCGAAACCGCCGACCTCGAGTTCGCCGCCGAGAAGACCGTCGGCTCGGCGCTGGCCTGCTCGGGCGAGCGCTGTCTCGCCAACGACGTCGTCCTCGTCGAGGAACCGGTGTACGAGTCGTTCATCGACCTCGTGGCTGCGGAAGCCGAGCGTCAGGTCGTCGGCAACGGCCTCGAGGACGAGACCACCGTCGGCCCGCTCATCACCCCTGAGCACGAACAGCGGGTTCGCGAGTACGTCGAGACGGGCCTCGAGGAGGGTGCCAAACTGGTCGTCGACGGGCGGGACGTCGACGTCGAGGAAGCAGGGAACTTCCTCGGCCCGTGTATCTTCCGGGACGTGACCCCCGAGATGGTCATCTCTCGAGAGGAGATCTTTGGCCCGGTACTCGGACTGATGCCCGTCGAGAGCGTGGCCGAGGGCATCGAGATCATGAACCGAAGCGACTTCGGCAACGCCGCCAGCCTCTTTACGGGAAGCGGCGCGGAGGCACGCCAGTTCCGCCACGAGGCCGAGGCCGGCAACCTCGCAGTCAATGCCGGCACTGCCGCACCGATGGCGTTCTTCCACTTCGGCGGCCAGAAGGACTCGTTCTTCGGCGACCTCCACGCCCAGGCCGAGGACGTCGTCCGCTTCTACACCGACGAGACGATCTACATCGAGCGCTGGCCGGACGAGTAACGGGCTCGAGTCAATCCGCTCTCAGGGTCGCTGTATGGACGCCCGCAGATCACTCGAGAAATCAGAATCGAGTATCGTCGCTCACTCTTCTTTCTGGACGATCGCCTTCATGTCGTCCGACATCACCGACACGACGCGGGGGGAGCTCTTGATCTCGTCCATGACGAACCGCGAGGAGGTCTCTTTGACGCCGTCGATACCGACGATTTCGTCGATCACCTCGTTCATCTGCTCGCGATCCTGAACGCGCATGATCGTGACGAAATCCACGTCTCCCATGGTGTAGTAGACCTGTTCGATGCCGTCGATCTCCGCGAGATCGGTGCCGATATCCTCGGAGTACCCCTGCTCGTGGGTCACCGCCACTTCCGTGATCGCCACCATATCGAGGCCGAATGGTACCGGGTCGAGATCGGCTGTAACGCCCTTGATCACGCCTCGCTTTTTGAGTTTCTCGAGGCGATAGTGAATCGCCGATTTCGACAATCCCAGCTCTTCGGAGAGGACGTTGAGGTTGACGTCGAAATCGTTCTCGATGTACTCGAGCAGGTCGATATCGGTCTGATCGAAGGTCTCGGCTCGAGAGCGAGTTTTTGACATACGCTCAGTTGAGCACGGTGAAACATAAAAGAGGTGTGTTATTTCTGCAATGGTCAATTCGTCGTCGACGACCCTGGTCACGATAACGGCTGATAGTACGGAATCGGTGGGTGTGGTAGCGCGATCCCAATCGCGGCCAGTCCGTGCTGGAGCGGGATATATCCGAGCAGGATGAACGCGACGCCGAGCAGGCGATGCAATCGCAGTCGGGTCTCGAGTGAGACCGACTGGAAAACCGTCGCGTACAGAAACAGCGCCGGTATCGTGCCCAGACCGAGTGCTGCCAGCGAGAGCAGTCCGCCGACTGGCGACCCCTGGACGAGGACGTACAGAAACGCCGGATACAGGAGTGGACACGGGAACAATCCGTGTACACCACCGAGACCGACGATTCGGACATCACCGACCCACGCGTCGACTCGAGTCACCAGCCATCGCTGGACACGTCCGAGCGGCCCTCGAGTCAGTGTCGCCCCGAGACTCGCACCCAGGGTTCCGCGGCCGAGTAGATACGTGAGGCCGGCGGCGATGATGACGACGCCAACGAGCAGGCCGCTGACAGCGTGTATCTCGCCCAGCACCCCCGCGGCGACCCGTGGGCTGAGAAAGAGGCCGGCGCCGATGAGCCCGAACAGGCCACCGAGTAGGCCATAACTGACCGTCCGGCCTAGATTCCAGAGGGTGTGCTGGCGGACGGCCCGAGGGGTGAGCGTATCCCGCCGACGCGAGGCGGTCGCTGTATCCCGAAACCGGTCGGCGTACGTGGTCACCAGGGGCCCGCACATCCCGAGACAGTGTGCACTGCCGAGTACACCGATCAGAAAGAACAACACCGGGCCGGCTGCTTCGGCCCCGAAGCCGGTCGCGTCGGGTGGTGCGCACGTCGTGGCTGGGGCGGGAAATCGCGTCGCGGTTTCGGCGGACAGCTGAACGACATCAGTCATTCGAACGCGGCCACAACGGTCTCGAGATCGTCGAGGATGCCATCGACCGGCAAATTCTCGCCCCGGTAGGCTCGCTCAACGTAGCCGTCGGGGTTGACGAGAAACGAGAGGACGGCGTGAGTGTAGTCGTAGCCGGCGTACCCGTCGGCCTGCTCGAAGGCGATACCCAGTTTTTCGTCAACGACTTCGGTGGCGCGGTCATCGTCTTCCGGACGCAGGTAGTGCCAGTTGTCGGCCGTATACTCGATCCCCATCATATCGGCGTGTTCCTCCAGTGCGGGCACCGTATCGCGCTCTGGGTCGAACGAAATGGCGAGGATCGTCGCGTCGGCTTCGCGGCCGGCCTCGAGCAGTTCGCCCTGCACGCCGGCGAAAGTATTCATCAGTGGGATGCACTCGGCCGGACAGAACGTGTAAAAGGCCGTAACGAGCAGACAGCTGTCTATTTCGGCCGTCTCGACGAGTTCTTCGGTAAATGGATCAGGCAGCGAAAAATCGGGGAAGGCCTCGCCGTAGGCCGGATATGCGAGATCGGCGCTGTCGGCGATCTGATCGTCCTGAGGATCGAGGACGGCGTGTTCGGCGCCCTCGTCCTCGAGCAGCGAACCCAGACAGCCGGCGGTGCCGACTGCGGCTGCAAGGGCTCCACTTCGAAGCAACGCGCGTCGGTTCATACCGAACCCAGGAACCGCCGAAAGACGTAGGTTCTGGTGCATTTCCCGAAAGGGGCCGTTGATTTCGGGAGTCGGGTCAGAACCCGCCCGAAGCGCACCGAACGTATGGATTCGATCGTGCCGTTCGGAAGCACTCGAAACGCACCGACGAGACACTCGAAGAACCACCTTCCGATCGAGTGTCTCACTTTGTACGAATCACCCACACTCGAGTTCCCGCTCGACGGCCATGTCGTCACTCGAGTTCCCGCTCGACGACCAGGTCACGCTCGTGTGCCCGCTGAGCGACGCCGATCGTCAACGCGTGATAGGCTCCGCCGAGGTCGGCCTCGATCCGGACGTCGTCCAGGCCGCCGATCACGACCACATCAGAGAGGACGTCGGCGGCAGAGTGAGTGACCGCCACGGCCGCGTCAGGTGCCAGGTAGGGCGTCGTCGACGTCGTGATGGCTTCGGTCACGGCCGGTTCAGCGCCGTCGGCGGGCACCTCGGCTGTGAAGCGCTCGCCGTCGTAGGACAGGTCGAGTTCAACACCGGCGCCGGCGTCCCGGGGCGAGACAGTGATCTCCCCGCCGTTCGTCTCGAACGAAATCGGCTCAGCGACGGTCGATCGGCGTTCGGTGCCGCGACGTTCGGTACCGACGTCGGCCACCGCCCTGGCGAGTGCCGGGTTCGGCAGGCCCGCTGGATGGCTGACGACGGCGTCGGGGCCGCGCTCGCTCGAATAACAGATCCGATGTTCGGGTCGGGTGAAGTCCCACTCGGTGGCGATCCCGACGACGTTCGCGGCCGTGACCCCACACAGTCGTAACGGCCCGAGGACGTGTTCGACGACGAAGGCGCGGTTTCTCGAGACGCCCTCGAGCGAGTCGACCAGATCCACCCGGACGTCGGCCTTGCGGACGTGCTCGAGGGTCGCCGGAATGCCGTTGATCCGGATGCCCGGTTCGTCGCTCGGCTCGATGCGGACGAACTCGCCTTCGGCGGGTTCGGTGACGGTTCTCATCGGGATTCCTCCGTCTCTTTCGCTCCCGTTTCCAGCCTTTCTATCGTCCGCTCGAGCAGGCGACGACACGTCTCGAAATCTTCGACGTCGAACGGCTGGCCAGCCGTGCCGGTTCCGAGGGCGAGTTTGTTCGGACTGGGCACCGCCGCGAACGGTGCCGTCGGTGGAAGCCACGCGTACTCGTCGTCGCCCACGATCGAAACGTGAGCGGCCTCGGCCGCATGTCGAAGCGTAGGGTCGGGATCCGCCTGCTGGACGCCGCTCAGGCGTTCGAGACGAACGTCCGTGACACCCGGACATTCCTCGAAGCGGGCCTCGACAGCCGCGGCCGTCGTCGCCGGCGTCGTTCGCACGTCGAACGCGACGGTCATCGTTTCCTCGTCGACCTGCACAGACTCGAGCCCAAACGTCGTTATCCCCGTCGTGAACACGCCGAGATCGTCGTCGGCGACCGGGTAGAACTCGTGATCGGGACGGGCGGCCTCGAGCACGGCCCCCACTCGATCGCGATCGTCAGCCACGCGGTTCCCCGCCGGTCGCTCGAGGGTCACCGTTACCGTCGCACGACCGCGGGTTACGGTTCCCAGGCGGCCACCCAGGGGCTCGAGGATCAGCCACGGCCCCTCGGCGGTGAGATCAACGTCTGCCTCCGGGTAGTGCAAGCGGGCGTCCGAGTCTGCGGTCACCATCGCAGCGGCGGCGAGCAGACCGGCGCGTGCACCATCGGGGCCGACGTAGGCGTCTCGTTCCGTGCCGTCATCTCCTGGTTCTATCGTCCCCCGCTCGACGCCTTCGAGCGGGTCGTCGCCCTCGAGCGAGTGAGCCAGCACGTTCACCCCCTCGCCGTCGACACCGGCGATCGCCCGCTCGCGAACCATCTCGAGCGACGGAAGCTGTCCGTCTTCCATCTCGCCGGATCTATCCTCAGCCATCTAGCTCCCCCATCAGATCCGCCGTGGCGGCGGCCATCACCTTCGCCGCGGTGACGACCTCCTCCGTCGGCACGTACTCGTCTTCGACGTGGGCCTGCTCGAGCAGCCCCGGCCCATACACGATGCACTCCTCGATGCCGGCGTCGTTGACGACGAAGCGCTGGTCGTCCGACCCCGGTGAGACGACGTACTCGGGTTCCCCGTGGTAGGGTTCGATCTCACGGGCGAACGACTGGGCGACCGTACAGTCCCGGGAGACGATGGCGGGTTCGGCGAACATAATCTCCTCGTACTCGACGCGGGCGTCGGTCGCCTCCTCGGTCTCGGCCATCATCGAACGGATCTCTTCGCGGGCGCTCTCGACGCTCTCTTCGGGCACCAGCACGCGATAGAACGTCGAGGTGCACCGATCGGGGACGACGTTCTCGGAGTAGCCCGCGTCGATCATCGTCGCCGAGATGTCCGCCCGGGCGGATTCCGGCGGGACGACGGGTTCGTCGGTCGTCCGCTCGTGGAGGCGGTCACGGTAGGCGTCGATACGGGTGAGGAAGTCGTTCATCGCCATCACGGCGTTGTGGCCGTCGTGGGCCATACAGCCGTGGGCCTTCTCACCGTGGGTACGCACGCGGAACTTCAACACGCCGCGGTGGCCGAGACAGATGCGCGAGGAGTCGAAACACTCGGTGTAGACGCAGTAGTCGGTGTTCTCGGTGGAGAGGTGTCCCTCCCGGACGAGTTCGCCCAGGCCGGTGAACCCACCGGTCTCCTCGTCGACGGTCATGCTCTGGGTGATCGTCCCGCGGATCGGCACGTCGAGTTCCCGCAGCGCGTCGATCGCGAGCACGCTCGCGGCGATGCCCGATTTCATGTCGCTCGAGCCGCGCGCGTAGAGCTTCCCGTCCTCGAGGTGGGGTTCGTAGGGGTCGGTCGTCCAGTCCTCGCCCGCCGGCACCACGTCGAAGTGGCCGGTGAAGTGGATGTCCGGCCCCTCCCGCCCCTCGTCCAGTTGGGCGAGGACGTTCACCCGTTCGTGCTCGACCCGATCCGGGTAGTACTCTTCGACGACCGACTCTGGCACCTCGAGCAGGTCGACGTCGTAGGTGCGCGCTTCGAGCTGGTCGCGGAGGAATTCCGCGCCCTCACGGTAGTTCATGCCCGGCGGGTTTTCGGTCTTGATGCGCAGGAACGCCTCGAGGAACTCGAGGCCCTCCTGGCGTTTTCGGTCGACGGCGTCGGTGATCGCGTCTCGTGTCGTCATCTCGTGGCCACCTCAGATATCGCGTCCACCGTCGACCTCGAGCGCCGTCCCCGTTATCATTGCGGCATCCTCGCTGGCGAGGAAGACGGCAGCGGCGGCGACGTCCGTCGGTTCGCACAGTCGGCCCAGCGGGATGGTGTCGTGCATCGATTCGACGCTGAGGTCGCCGGCTGCGAAGTCCTGCAACATCGGCGTGTCCGTGGCGACCGGGCAGATGGCGTTGACGCGGATACCGTCGTCGGCGAGCTCGTAGGCGAGCTGTTTCGTCAGCCCGACCATGCCCGCCTTCGAGGCGACGTACGCCGAGAGGCCGGTTCGTGGCCGAATCGCCGCCGTCGAGGCCGTATTGAGGATGACGCCAGTGTCTGACTTTCGGAGATGGGGTACCGCGTATTTCGCCCCGAGGAAGGCGCTTTTGAGGTTGACGTCCTGAATCGCGTCCCACGTCTCTTCGTCGACGTCCTCGACGGGCGTCGACTCCTGTGGAATCCCGGCGTTGTTGTGCAATACGTCGAGTCCGCCGAACGCCTCGACGGCCCGATCGATCATCCCCTCGACCGCATCCGGGTCGGAGACGTCGGCGACGTGGGCGACGGCCTCGCCACCCTCCGTGACAATCGCGTCGACGGTCGATTCAGCGGCCCCTTCCTCGAGGTCGACGACCAAAACGTTCGCCCCCTCGGTGGCGAACCGCCTCGCGGTCGCCTCCCCCATGCCGGAGCCAGCGCCGGTCACGATCACGCGTCGGTCACTGTCGTGCATACTCGAGGATCGATTTGAACAGTCATCAAGTTTTGGGACGAAGTGGCGTTGCTCGAGAACCTGTACACTATCGACGGCATATGAAAGAACAGAGTCCTGGTTTAGCGCGTGACTAGAGAACTATGTTCATCATCAGGTCTGCCAGCCTGTGCAGAGAACCAGTTCGACTCGAGAACAGAGGCGACCAGCTCTCGGTGACTCGACCCACCGAGGGGAAGGTTATCGAACAGCCGTAATCGTTGGGAGGAGTGGGGGATGTCGAGAGTCGAGCGGGGTGAATTGGACGACAACACCAGCCTATTTGCATCGAGTGAAAATCGTGTACCAGTTGCACCGAACGCAGGGGCTGGGATACTGTCACGGACTAGCTATCTCACCCCTGGGCACGTGGTATCGACGTCGCTATGAACCACACGAATATCGCAACCCAGGATGGGGAAACGACCACGCTTTCCGCGGAGACACTCGAGGCGTTCGACCAGCACGTGCGCGGGCCGGTACTCTTTCCGACGGATACCGAATTCGACGAGGCGACGCGCCTCTGGAACGGGATGATCGAGAAAACGCCAGCCCTGGTCGTCCAGCCAACCGGGACGGCCGACGTCGTCGCTGCCGTCGAGTTCGCGCGCGACCACGACCTCTCGATATCGGTGAAAGGTGGCGGCCACAACATCGCCGGCACCGCCCTCGTCGACGGCGGCCTGACAATCGATATGTCCCGACTTCGTGGAGTCGTCGTCGATCCCGACGCTCGAACCGCGACCGCCCAAGGCGGCTGCCTCGTCGGCGACGTCGACCGCGAGACCCAACTACACGGTCTCGCCACCCCGCTCGGCTTCGTCTCGGAGACCGGTCTGGCCGGTCTGACGCTCGGTGGCGGCTTCGGCTACCTGACCCGCCGATTCGGCTGGTCGGTCGACAACCTGCTCGATGTCGAGATCGTTACCGCCGACGGCGAGGTTCGACGCGCCAGTCGCGAGACGAACGCCGATCTCTTCTGGGCCGTTCGCGGCGCTGGTCACAACGTCGGAGTCGTCACGTCGTTCACGTTCCAGCTCCACGCCGTCGGGCCGACCGTCCACGGCGGGCTGATCGCGTGGCCGTTCGAGTCGGCCGAGGACGTCCTCGAGACGTATCGCAATCTCGCGGACGAGGCGCCGCGAACGCTCACCGCGTTCCTGATCCTTCGTCGTGCGCCCCCAGCGCCGTTCGTTCCCGAGGAGTGGCACGGCGAGCGGATCTGTGCGATGGCCGTGTGCTACAGCGGTGACCTCGACACCGTCGATGAGGTGCTGTCACCGATCCGGGGGCTGGGCGACCCCGTCGTCGACCTCCTCCAGGAACAGCCGTACACGCAGCTCCAGTCGTATCTCGATGCAACCCAGCCGAAGGGTAACTGCTACTACTGGAAGACCGAGTTCGCGTCCGAACTGAGTGACGAGTGTCTGTCGACGATGCGAGAGCTGGCTGCGGAGTGCCCCATCCCGGGTGCCCAGATGATCTTCGCACACGTCGGCGGGGCACTCAACGAACGCGAGGAAGGCGACGGCGCCGTCGGCAACCGGGATGCCCGCTTCGTCTACGGAGCGGCGGGGATGTGGGAACCAGACGACCCGCAATCGGCGGCCCACCAGCAGTGGATTCGTGAAGCCTGGGAGGAGTTCCGACCGTTTTCGACCGGCGGTAACTACGTCAACTTCCAGACTGCAGACGACGATCAGGAACGGCTTCGGGCGACGTACGAGGCGAACTTCGAGCGCCTCGTCTCGGTCAAAACGGCGTACGATCCGGCCAACGTCTTCCGGTCGAATCGAAACGTCAGGCCGACCGAGGCGAGCCAGTGATCCTGTCCGCCTCGAGTGAATCACTGACGACGGGTGGACATCTCTTAGTAGGGTTTTGGTAAACGAGACGTACTGTTCCGGGTTGTAACCGATGACTGATAAAATGGATACGCGATTCACGCACCGCGAGGTTCGGCCGCGGGCGGAGTGACGTCGTCCTCGAGGCCGCGTCCGCCGTATGCGACGCCCACCATCGAGAGGCCCGTGAAGAGCAGGCTCGCACCGACGACGAAGCCGACGAACCAGGCCGCAGTCACGGGGAAGCCGGCCCAGAGGAACAGTGCCAGGACGAGCGAAAGCGCACCGCTGGCGGCGATCCAGCCGCGGCCCGATCCGCTCTCCATGCGAAGGCTCGTGCCCAGTTCCGCCAGGCCGTCGACGATCAGGTAGGCGATGGCCAGCAGCGTGAGGCTCAGGAGACCGATGATCGGGTTCACCAGGAGGAGGATCCCGGCCGCGATCGAAACCGCGGCGAGGACGACCTGCCAGGTCGTTCCCCTCCACCCTCTTGCGGTGTAGGCGTGTGCGCCGTGGACGACGCCACCCAATACCAGCATTGCGCCGACGACGTACGTGATCGCGATTCCCGTCGCCACGGGAATCGCCATCGCGAGAAGGCCGAGTATCGCGACGATCGCCCCAGCTAGCGCGAGCGTTCTCCATCCCTGTTCCAGGGTGTAGGATTCGGTTTCAGTTGTAACTGTGCTCATAGTACTCACCGATAGAATGAACGTCGTGTGAGTACATAGATCTTTTATATGATTTGACAGTTCGTCAGGGAAACGGACTGGTCGGTTCGGCTGAGCGACGCTCTCGAGGCGTCGAGGGACGGTTCAGATCATCGGCTCATTGCTCGAGTAACTGAGTGGCCACGACGTGTACCACATTGCTCGAATTGTTAGGGTGGGTACCCCGTTGCTCGGATTGGTGCGCCGTGTACCACGTTGCTCGAATTGGTACGACGTCTACCACGTTGACCGAGCGTGGAGTACAATTCGTCACTCGTGGTGTTTCGAAACAACTGCCGACCGAGGAGCCCTCGCGTATGCGCTGGTTCTCGAGTCAGATAGTCCAGTGATGACAGGCCACCGTTCCGGTTTCAGTGTCCTCGAGTTGAGGATCCTCGAGCTCACACTGTTGCTGATCTCCTTCACCCAACTCGGGTTTCAACTGGCATCGTGGATGGAAGTTACAGCCCGCCGGTGGGTCGGCCGGATCCGGCGGCGCCCCCTCGAGGTGAATCCGGTCGTCCGATCGTCCACCGGTGCCGACGGTCGGCACGCTCGAGAGCAGCGACTGGGTGTAGGGATGTTTTGGATCCTCGAACAGCGTCTCGACGTCGGTCAGTTCGACGATTCGGCCGAGGTACATGACTGCGACCCGGTCGGCGACGTGTCTGACGACGCTCATGTCGTGGCTCACGAACAGGAACGTGAGGTCGTAGGACTCCTGTAAGTCCTCGAGCAACGAGAGGATCTGTGCCTGGACGGAGACGTCGAGGGCGCTCACTGGCTCGTCCGCAACGATGACGGACGGATTCAGCGCGAGCGCACGAGCGATCCCGACTCGTTGACACTGACCGCCGGACAGTTCGTGAGAGAATCTGTTGTAGTGGTCGTCGGGATCGAGCCCGACCACGCTGAGTAACTCCCGAACTCGCTCCGCCGGGTTCTCGACGCCGCCGTGAATGCTCATCGGTTCCTTGACGATGCGTCCGACGGTCATCCGGTCGTTGAGGCTGGCGGAGGGATCTTGGAAGATCATCTGAAGGTCTCGTCGAACCTCTCGTAACTCCGATCTGCCGAGGGTCGCGAGATCGGTGCCGTCGTAGCGGACGGAGCCGGCCGTCGGTTCGTGCAACTGCAGCAGGGTCTCGGCGAGCGTCGATTTTCCGCAGCCAGACTCGCCGACTATCGCGAGCGTTTCCCCCGGATAGAGGTCGAAGCTCACGCCATCGACGGCTTTGACGTCGCCGACGTGCCGATTGAGGATTCCGCTGGTAATCGGGTAGTACTTCTTCAGGTCGTCGACGCTCAGGATCGGTTCGGTCGTCGCCCGCTCCTCCGTCGGTGACCGAATCGTCATCGATGGTACTCCTCCGTGTGGATATAACAGGCACTCATTCGCCGCGGGCCGAATTCGATGTCAGGCGGGCGCTCCTCTCGACAGAGCGGTTTGGCGTCTGGGCATCGCGGGTGGAACCGACAGCCGGTGGGTGGGTTTGCGAGGTTTGGCGGCATTCCGTCTATCGGATCCAGTTCACCTGGATTGTCGATTCTGGGGACACTGTTCAGGAACGTTCGCGTGTAGGGATGTTTCGGATCGGCTATAATCTCCTCGAGCGAGCCCTTCTCTGCAATCCGACCGGCGTACATCACGATCACGTCGTCACACACTTCCGAAACTACGCCGAGGTCGTGCGTGATCATCAACAGTGCCATGTCACGGGTGCGCTGGAGGCGCTCGAAGAGATCGATCACCTGCGCCTGAATCGTCACGTCGAGGCCGGTCGTCGGTTCGTCCGCGATCAGCAGATCCGGCTCACACGCGAGCGCTTGCGCGACGAGTGCCCGCTGGGCCATCCCACCGGAGTACTCGTGGGGATAGCGGTCGACCGCGTCCTCGGCGTTCGGTATCCCGACTTCCTCGAGCAAGGTGATCGCTCGCTCATGTGCCGCCTGTTTGCTGACGTCTTCGTGGGCACGGATCCCCTCAGCGATCTGGTAGCCGACTGTGTACGCCGGATCGAGGGCCGAGCGTGGCTCCTGGAACACCATCGCGATTTCGTTCCCGCGAATGGCGCGGAGTTCGTCGGTGCTCATCTCGAGAATGTCGCGTCCCTTCCAGCGGACGGAACCCGATTTGATTTCGCCTGGTGACTCGATGAGGCGCACGATCGAACGGACAGACACCGATTTCCCGCTGCCACTCTCCCCGACGATACCGACGGAATTGCTAGGGAAAACCGTATACGAGATGTCGTCCACCGCAGACAGTTCCCCTTCGCTCGTCTGATAGGTGGTTGTAAGATTTTCAACTTCCAATAGCGGGGCTGCCATTTGTGTACATCTGTGTGAGTGGGGACAAATGCTTTTCCCTGGTCGGCTCAATTCGTTCACGCCAGGTCGGGGACATACAAACGCAGGATGCGTATGTCGTGCACAATACTGCACCGCATTCCTATGGTGATCTCTGTATCGAAATTTAGTTTAATGATTTACGACCTCTGGTCAATATGATTCAATCCTAATGGGGGTCACGGAACCAGAAATTTTTCGTATGGAGGCATTCCTGATACAATTTCCACGAAAATACACTATATAATAACTAAAACGGAGGGGATTTGAACCAGCAACTATAGGTGGATAGAACAGTATCCTAATATTCATGGCCGGTATGGAAGATCCTGGTGCGAATGGCGAGGATAGAAGAAAATTCCTCAAGCTGGCGGGTGTCGTCGGTGCCAGCGCACTTGCTGGGTGTATGGGTGACGATGACGATGACGATGACGACGGCAACGGAACACCCGATATTGGGAACGGGAACGGGGATGATGAACCTGATGAAGTGACCGAGGGTGGAACGCTACGCGTTGGTTACGAAGCCGACCTGACGGGCCTCGATCCACACAACGTCTCGAGCGTCGTCTCGTGGAACGCGATATACAACATCTGTGAGACGTTGATCACCTTCGACGACGGTGAGGCTGTCGGCCGCCTCGCAGACGACTACGAGGTCGACGGGACGACGTATACGTTCCACCTGAAAGAGGGCGTCCAGTTCCACGACGGTTACGGCGAGATGACTGCTGAGGACGTGGTGTACTCGTTCGACCGCATGATGGACGAGGATGCCACGACGAGTCCAGACTTACTTGCGACCGTCGAGGACGTCCGTGCAGTCGACGAGTACGAGGTCGAAGTCGAGCTCCAGGAGACGTTCGGCCCGTTCATCCAGTATCTCGCCCGTGTCCACTGGGTCATCGTCCCAGAGGATGCCGTCGAGGAGCAGGGTGGGAGTATCGATGACTTTCAGGAACCGGTCGGTACCGGGCCGTTCGCGTTCGAGGAGTATACCCCAGACAGCAGCCTCGTGATGTCGGCGTTCGACGACTATCACGTCGAGGATGCTCCACACGTCGACGAGGTCGAACTCGTCATCACCCCGGATGCGGACGCTCGAGTCCTGGCGATCCAGAACGACGACCTCGACTTCGCTCGCGAGGTTCCGGGTCGACACGCGGAATCCCTCCAGAACGACGACGACACGAAAGTCGCCCTGAGCGAGGCAACCGGCTGGGCGATGATTCACATCAACTGCAGCGAACCGCCGTGGGACGAGCCCGCGGTTCGGCGCGCCGCCGCTCACGCCATCGACCGCGATGCGGTCATCGACGCTGCGCTCTTCGGCTTCGGATCGGCTGGCGTCCAGCCGTTCCCGGAAGGGAACGTCTGGAACTACGACATCGACAACGAACGCTGGCAGGATCTCGAGGAGGCCGAGCGCATTCTCGAGGACGCTGGCAATCCGCTCGAGGGCGAAACCCTCGAGATCAAGGTCACCAGCGAGTACTCGATTCAGGAGGCGATGGGCGAGATCATCCAGGCCAACTTCGCCGAAATCGGCGTCGACGTCGAACTCAACAACCAGGAGTGGGGGACGCACCTCAACGACTTCGTCGAATCGAACTTCGGTGCGCTGTCGTTCTCGGTGCCGTACAAGGTCGATCCCGATCGACACTACTACGGCTTCCTCGTCGAGGGCGGCTACAACAGGTACGGCGACGACCAACCCGACGCCGACCGCATCCGCGAACTTCTCGAACTGGGGCGTGACGAACTCGACGAGGACGAACGCCTCGAAATCTACGGGGAACTCGAGGAACTCGTCCAGGAACACGTTCCGTGGGTGTCGGTCGCCCACACCGACGACATCAACGGGCTTCGTGCGAACGTTTATGGATTCGAGGAGTGGACGCTTCCCTACGACCGCTACTGGACGATGTGGATCGACGAGTAATCGACCCCGTCGTCTCACGAGGGATCATCACCTCACATCACTCTACCCCCATACGACGACACCATCATCACACATCACTCCACCCTCATACGACGACACCATCATCACACATCACTCCACCCTCATACGACGACACCATCATCACACATCACTCCACCCTCATACGACGACACCATCACCACACTCACCTCACACTCATATGACGCCTCCTAACGCATGACGCAGGTGCACGAGTACGCAATCAAGCGAATTTTATCGGCGATCCCCGTCCTGTTCATCGTCTCGTTCACGATCGTCGCCCTGATCCGGATGGTTCCCGGCGATCCGGCCGTCATCATGCTCGGAACCGATGCCGATCCCGAGCAGCTCGCGGCGCTACGCGAGTCGATGGGGCTGAACCAACCACTGTATATCCAATACATCGACTATATGTCCGGCGTCGTCCGTGGCGACTTCGGTTACTCCTACATGGGTGGCCAGGCAGTGACCGATGCGATTCTCCAGCGCCTTCCGATTACGATCTCGGTTGCGATCGGCGGCTTCATCGTTTCCCTGGCCATTGCGATCCCGGCCGGAACGATTAGCGCGGTCAAACAGGATACCTCGAGCGACTACGCCGCACTCACGTTCGGCCTCCTTGGCGTCTCCATTCCGAACTTCTGGCTCGGGATCATGTTGTTGATGGTGTTCGCCGTCTGGTTCGGTTGGTTCCCGGTTACCGGCTACGTCTCGCCGCTCGACGATCCAATCGAGGGAATCCGCTACCTCGTTCTGCCGAGCATCACGCTCGGAACCGCAATGGCCGCGATCGTGACGAGGATGCTTCGATCGGAGATGCTCGAGGAGATCCGCATGGAGTACCCGAATTCGCTCCGGATGAAGGGCGTCAGCGAGGTGACCGTTCTCCGCCACGTAATGAAGAACGCGTTCATCCCCGTGATCACGGTCATCGGGATGCAGGTCGGATACCTCCTGGGCGGGACGATCGTCATCGAGGAGGTGTTCAGTATTCCCGGAATGGGGCGGCTCTTGCTCGATGCCATATACAGCCGTGACTACATGATGTTGCAAGGTGTCGTGCTGGTCTATACCGCGATGTTCATCGCGGTCAATGCGATCGTGGACATCACGTACTTCTACCTGAATCCAAAGCTCAAAGATCACTAATATGAGTACGAAACTTCCCTTACTGGGCCAGTCGAGCGACACTGAATCGGTCATGCGTCGTCGGTTGCGGTTGTTCTGGCGGCACTTCCGAGCGAGCAAACTGGCAGTCGTGGGTGCGGCGATTCTCTCGACGTTCGTGCTCGTCGGCGTGTTCGGGCCGTATCTCGCTCCCCACGATCCCGCTGCGATGAACCCGACACATGCACTCGCAGAGCCATCGTTGACCCACCCGTTCGGCACTGACCACTACGGGCGTGATATTTTCTCCCGCGTTCTCGCCGGCGCGCGAATTGCACTCATCGTCGCCGTTGGTGTCCCGGCAATCTCCTTGACGATTGGAGTTCCCGTCGGTCTCGTCTCCGGATACTTCGGTGGTCACGTCGACAACGTCCTGATGCGACTGATGGACTCGTTGTTCGCGTTTCCGGCCGTCTTGCTCGGATTGACACTGATCGCCGTCTTCGGAACCGGACTGACGAACATCATTATCGCGATCGGGATCGTGTTCATTCCGCAGTTCGCTCGAATTACGCGCGGAAGCGCCGTCTCCGCCTCGAAAGAAGAACACGTGAAGGCGGCCAGGGCACTCGGTGGTTCCAACGTCCGAATCATCGCTCTGCACATCTTCCCGTTCTGTATCTCCGCGATCATGGTTCAGGCGACGATCACGGCCGCCGCGGCGATTCTGGTGGAGGCGTCGCTCTCGTTCCTGGGTGTCGGGATGCAGCCACCGGATCCGTCCTGGGGATCGATGCTGCAAGTTGCCAAGGGATATCTCGGCCACGCCTGGTGGTTCGGGTTCTTCCCCGGCGTGGCGATCATCTTCGCCGTAATGGGGTTCAACCTGCTCGGTGATGGGCTTCGAGACGTCCTCGATCCGCGGATGGATCCCGATCGGTGAACAGATCTGTCGGTGTGCTTTTTTGGAAAACGTAATCTGGGGCGCCGCTCGAGTTACTCCTCGAGAGCGGCCACCACAGAGCCGATGATTTGACCCGTCGCTCCCCAGATCGTCGCACCGTCGTATTCGAATTTCGGCTGGTCGGAGCCGTCGTACTGCTCTCGAAGCACCTCGAGCGGAACGAAGACGAGTTCCTCGACTTCCGTCTCGCATGGATCGAACGTCGCGTCCGGATCGACGTGCCCGACGAACGGGACGATCCGGTACCCCGTTTCAGTCGCCACGTCGTCGACGCGTCCGAGGAGTTCGACGTCCGCTTGTGGGACGCCAGTCTCCTCGGAGAACTCACGTCGTGCCGTCTCCTTCGGGAAGTCGTCGCCCGGATCTGCTCGCCCGCCGGGGAGCCCAATCTCGCCAGCGTGTTCGTCTCGGTATGCGGTTCGCCGGATGAAGACGACCTCCGTCGGATCCGACTCACGTATCGGGACGACGACCGCACTGTCCTGTAACGTCGGGTCGGCTAACTCGGTCGGGACGATTCCCGCGAGTCCGTCGGCGACCTGTCGCTTCATAGCTCGACGCCCTCGTCTACGATGGTCGAACGGTTGGTTCGAAGCGCGTCGGGTAACGCGGCCAGCGAGTCCACCGTCACGTCGGCCAAGGGCTGAAGGCGTTCGACCGTTCGGGCATCCCCGCCGTCGATGAAGACGGCGAAGTCAGCCACTTCGAACGCGAACCGGTCGTTTACGAAGTCGCCGACCATCACGACCGGTCGATCCTCGCCGAGTGACTCGAGCGTTCGGCGCTTGTCGACCGCCGACTGGTACGGGTGAACGTTTGCCGACGGGACACCGACCACGTCAGCGACTGACTGGAGGATGTTCGTCGAATCCCCGGAGACGATGTGCGGTTCGTACCCGTTTTCGATCGTCCAGGAGACGACCGCCGGAGACGCCTGCAGCGGCGTCGCCGTGTAGCCGACGACCCGAATGACTCGGCCCTCGCTCACGTCGGCGACGACCTGTGCGCCGGCTGGTGGCGTTTCGACTCCCAGGTGGTCTGTCGCACGAGCCGCCGTTCGCTCGATCGCCAGTTCGACCTGGTCGGCGACGACCCTGGCGGGGAGGTCTCGTTCCTCGAGCAACGTCTCTCGAGTGCGGTCGGCCGTCATCTCGCAGTTCGACAGCGCCAGACGAATCGGTACGTCCGCACCGTCGAGGACGCTTCCCAGGGGGGCGTTCGATCGGAACGGCTCGAGGTCGTCGCAGATGAGGTTCACGAGGGCGAACTCTCCGCGGTCAGTCGGTGCGGCCGGAACCATCTCGAGCCAGTCGTACCCCGGCGTGACCGTCTTTCTGACGACGGTCGTGTCGCTGAGGGTGCCGGAATTGTCGAAGGCGACGACTGGTGACGTCATCGTATCCTACCTCGGTCGAGGATCGCGCGCCCAGAATCGTGTTCGATCATCTCGATTCGAACGGTCGGTGTGGGGCCACGGGACGACCCGGTGTCTCCGGGACGGGTGTACTCACCAACGGTACTGACGGAGTCATGGCACCCAATTACTCACCTGTTGCTATCAAACTTTGGAAATTATCGGAGAATATCGACACACATCCTAAATAGGGTCTGTGTGGGTGAATTATGTTCTCCCTACTGCCGTGGGGCAGAACTATCACCAACGTCGGTATTCTGCGACCGGCGCCAACTGGCACAATCCAGGTGTGTGAACACCCCGTCTGAGAGTCCCCCGCCACTCGAGACTGTAGCCCGCGAACGCGTCGAAATCGGTGGCAAATCGGCTCGAGCCCCTCGTTGGGTTCAGGCCCCGTGAGTGTCCCCCATCCGTTACCTGGCACGTCGGGCCCGTTACGAACCACACGGACTGCTCACGTCCGATCCGAACGCGCTGATCGAAGGGGCGTCGTGTGTCCTCCGACACTCCCACTCCCATTCCCAGCACCGTCGGCGACCGGCTGATGCCCTCGATTCCAGGATACCGGGTTGCTGCTTGCTCAGTCTTTTTGTGCCCATTTCTCCTTATGTTGCAAATGCACGTCACGTTCCTCGGAACGGGTAGCGCGATGCCGGTTGCGGATCGCCATCAGACTGGCAACCTGCTCGAGACGAACGACCAGGTACTGCTCGTCGATTGCGGTGCGGGGATTCTCCACCGACTCGCCGCGACCGACGTCGGTTACGAAGGCGTCGGCACCGTCCTGTTGACCCACCACCACCTCGATCACGTCAACGACCTCCTGGCGCTGTTGAAGGCGCGGTGGCTGGCCGGTGAGGAGGACTTCGAGGTGATCGGCCCGGCCGGAACGGAAGCGCTCGTCCACGATCTGCTCTCGATTCACGACTACCTCGAGGATCGGATCGACCTCACCATCAGGGAGGTCGGCCCACACGAGTTCTCCATCGGTTCGATCGACGTGGACGCTCACCCGACCCGACACTCGATGGACTGTCTGGCCTACCGGTTCTCAACCGCGGACGCCGCCGGCGAGTTCACGTTCAGCGGCGACTCAGAAGCGTTCGCCGACCTGGCCGCGTTCGCGGACGGCTCGAGCGTCCTCGTCCACGACTGTTCGTTCCCCGACCGGACGGCGACTTCGAACCACGCGTCGCCCGCCGAACTGGGCGAAACGCTGTCCGGAACCGAGATCGGCTGCGTGTACCTCACCCACCTCTACCCACACGTGGACGGCCATCGCGAGGCGATGCTCGAGTCGATCGCTCGTCAATACGATGGCGAGGTACGATTCGCCGAAGACGGTCTTTCGCTCGAGATATGACGTGTGGTAGGTTGCCACGACCACAATTTAATAATGACTACACGCTTCGTTATAGATTCACAGATGGCACCGGATGATCGGTCAGCGCGTGATGCCGTCGTACTCTTCGACAACACGGGAACGTTGAGCACGTCGGTTCGAGCACCTACGTTTACCCACCAAAGCGTTACGCAACCGCCGGACGTTCCGTTCGTTCCTCCGACGAACCAGCGATTAGTCCAGGTTAATATTCACATTGATGACGACAGTTACGGGGTAATGAACGAAGCGTCCTCGCTTCGTACAGCAGTGAACGAAGCCGAGATTCCGCTACATTTGGCCTTATCGAACACGGAAACGACGATAGACGAGGTTCGAGCTGTCTTCGACTCGGCAGAACTCCCGCCGTCGACCGTCTGTAAATGCGTTGATCGAGCAATAGTTGCTGTCGACGATCACTCACACAGCCAACTTAACGAACGCCCTGTATCGCCGTCGGATGCTCCTGTAGGTGTTCAGGTGGTAATCGATCTCGATACTGCCAGGATTCTGTATGCCTTTGGTTACGCAACCGTGCCGAAACCCGGTTCACGTTCCGTCGTCGACAGCGTACGCGAGTTCGGCTACACACCACACGTCGTCTCCGGCGACGCTACAGGTATTCTCGATAGGGTCGGTGAAGAACTCGAGATTCCATCGAGCAACCTTCATCCATATCAATCTGTGCTCGACAAAGCAACCGTCGTTAACCAGTTTGCTGACGAGACATATACGGTTATGGTTGGTGATTACGTCAACGATAGATTAGCTTTCCAGGAAGCCAATCTTTCCATATTTATCGACAACAACAGAGACGATGGCGGAAAAACGACGGAAATGCTCACCCCGCTAGCTGATCACGTCGTCGATTCAATCGAACAGGTTCCTGAGCTCCTTTCAGAACCGGCCTGAGCTTAATAGGGTGTGTCTCATCCAAAACAGAACTATTACCCCACTACAATTTAACCTGGGCGTAAAATCACTGAACTTCATTTCGTGTTTTGCCGCATCTATGGGAAATTGTGGTACCTATATTCGACACCCACCCAAAACATTTTGTTGGTGTGATCTGTAGGGACTCCCAAGTATGGTGCGAGATAACAAACGACGCAAGGTGTTGAAAACAGTTGGACTCACGACTGCTATTGGAGCAGCCGGTTTAGCAGGCTGTCTCGGGGACGATGATGCCGGCGAGGCTATGGATCCGGAAGACTTTCCGGAATTCGATCCGGAGAACCCGGAGTTTCCGCAGGTGCTGTCGACGCTCTTCGAGCACGGATTCGAAGTTGGGACGGATGCAGATCTGGAGGCGATGGAACGGCGGGACGAACCACGGTATGGGAACCCAGTTCGTGAACCACCGGAGAACGACGATGATCGAATCGATCCGGATCCACTCGTTTATGCCCACGCACCCGCTGAAGACCCGGCCGGATACGAAGACGCCGTCGCTCCACTGATGGAGAATATCGAAGCGGAAACCGGTCGGGAAGTCGATTTTTACGGCGTTAATTCACACGCCGCACAAGTCGAAGCGATGCGTTCTGAACGGATGCACATCGGTCACTTTTCACCTGGCTCACTCCCTTTCGCCGTGAACATGGCCGGAGCAGTTCCAATATCGAAACCGGTTGCAGATGGCACGTTCGGTTACCGTCTCTTCTTGGTCACACACATCGATAACCCCGACATAAACTCGCTTCAGGATCTCGAGGGAATGTCCGTGGCACACGTCGACGGCTCCTCGAACTCCGGCCACCTGGCACCCATGGCGCTGTTCCGAGACGAGGGTGTCGTCCCAGGTGACGACTACGAGTACGAGTTCTCCGGCGGCCACGACACGAGTCTCCTTGGTGTGATGAACCGGGACTACGATGCAGCACCAATCGCGAGCATCGTCGCCGCAAGAGAAGAGGCGGTCGATCCGGATGAACTCAAAGTAGTGTGGGCCAGTGATCCGTATCCTGTCGGTGCCGTCTCGTACCGGTACAACCTCGTCCAGGAAGTACAGGATGGCATCGAGCGGGCCCTGCTCGACTACGATTATGCGGGTACGGAGTACGAAGCACAGCTCGGCCACACGAACATGATACCAGTTGATTACGCAACTCATTACGATATCATGCTCGGCATTCACGAGGAAAACGGGATTGAGTACGAAGAGGACGAGATTGACGACTAATCCATGTTGCAGGTCTCTAATCTTGTCAAAGTCTATTCCTCTGGCGATCAAGCGCTCGATGGCGTCTCTGTAACGGTCGGGGGACAGGAGACCGTTGCTGTTATCGGCCCCAGTGGCGCAGGCAAGAGTACGTTTCTTCGCTGTATCAATCGACTTGTCGAGCCAACAGATGGATCGGTACAATTGGATGGGACGGAGATCACCTCGCTTTCGAAGCGAGAGCTTCGCCACGCGAGACGTGACATGGGTATGGTGTTCCAGGAGTATGGTCTCGTCGAACGGCTCACTGTTATGGAGAACGTTCTCTCCGGACGGCTCGGATATACGAGCACGTGGGCTGCGTTCCGCCGACTGTTCTCGAACAGTGATATCGACGCCGCGTACGAGACGCTCGAGCGTGTCGGGCTTGAAGGGTACGAGAACAAGCGGGCAGACGAGTTGTCCGGTGGACAACGCCAACGAGTTGGCATCGCTCGAGCAATCATTCAGCGGCCGAAAATCTTGCTCGTCGACGAACCAACCAGTAGTCTCGATCCGGAGACGTCCCATGCCGTGATGAAATTACTAGTTGAAGCAGCCGAAGAAGAGAGCATTCCGGTGCTGATCAACATCCACGACGTCAAACTCGCAGAGACATACGCCGATAGGGTCGTCGGAATCACGGATGGCTCGGTCGTGTTTGATGGCCCGCCATCCGACCTTGATGAGCAGTTCCTCGACGAAATCTATCGAAGTGAGTCGGCTAACGAGTCGTCTCGACGTCAATCTGAACCGGAGGATACCGTTGCCGGATCGTACCGTTCATAACATGAGTATCTTCGAAAACAACTCACCCCATGACAGGTAGTTCGACCGAACACCGTAACTGGCGCCGGCCAACGGTGTTTTACAACCATACGGTCAAATGGCTCGTCTACGTGGCGATAGTTCTCTTTGTCCTCTGGAATATTTGGGCGATTCGAGTCTCCCCCGAGCGATTCTTGACCGGTATCGAAGGGACGATCGACCTGGTTGACCGTATGGTTCCTCCCAATTTCGGTGCCGAACAGCGCTCGCGAATCTGGGATGGAACGGTCGAAAGCGTAGCGATGGCCTTCGTAGCCACCGGTGTCGGGGTCGTGATCAGCACGCCAATTGCCTTCCTCGCTGCCGAAAACATCGCCCCACGACCGGTTTACGTCATCGGTAGAGCGATTGTCTCAATCTCGCGCGCGTTTCACAGCCTGATTATCGCGATTATCGCGGTCATCGCTGTCGGATTCGGCCCACTGGCGGGTATCCTCGCAATTGTGTTCGCCACTCCGGGTTTCTTCTCGAAATTACTCGCAGAGGACATCGAAGACATTAGCAGCGAACAACTCGACGCAATCCGAGCGACTGGTGCGAGCCCGCTGCAGGTAATCGTATTCGGTGTTATCCCTCAGATCATGCCTCGAATTATCGGGCTGATGATCTATCGATGGGACATCAACATTCGCGCGAGTACTATCATTGGGATCGTCGGTGCAGGCGGAATTGGCTCGACGCTTATGGTCTCGTTCGACCGATACGAGTACGATTTTAGCCTGGCTATCATCTTGACCATCGTTGCGCTCGTCCTCGTAGGTGAACTGGCGAGTGCACTCGCTCGAAGGAGGTACCAATGACGACCCAGGGTTCACCACCCGAGTGGGAGCGGTACGACGCGAAAACACGATTTATTCGGTTTGCCGTGTTACTTCTTTCCCTCGTCGTCCTCGCCATTTCATGGCGGGCACTCAACGTTCGGTACGATTACGTCCTAACTGCACCCCGCGAACTACGAGACATCTCACGTCGGATGTACCCTCCTGACGTGGCCTACAGCGGAGAAATTCTTCGCCCGCTAATCGAGACCGTAAACATCTCGATTCTCGGCACGGCACTCGCGCTAGCGATCGCGATGCCCGTCGCCTACCTCGGGGCGACCAACACGACGCCGAACGACTTTACCTACGGACTCGGTAAGTTTATCATCTCGTTCACCCGGTCGGTGAACGTGATCATCTGGGCGCTCATTTTCGTCGTCACGTTTGGCCCAGGTGCCATGGCAGGCATCTTTGCTGTCGCAATGCGATCGGTCGGGTTCATCGCGAAACTCATGGCCGAAGAGATCGAGGAGATCGACCCGACGCAGGTACAGGGGATTGAAGCGACGGGTGCAACTGACCTACAACAGGTGATATACGGGATCATCCCACAGATTAAGCCCACATTCATCGGAGTGGCGACGTATCGGTGGGATATCAACGTTCGCGAAGCGACCGTCATCGGGTTCGTTGGCGCTGGTGGGATCGGTACGAACCTTACGACTAGTATCGATCTATTCCAGTGGAATCGAGTGTTGACGATCCTCATCGCGATTTTCGCGTTGGTGATTATCAGTGAGTTGGTCTCGGCGTACGCTCGAAAGAAAGTGAGCTAATCACTCGAGCGGTCACGTCCTCGACACGATCTCATTAGACCCTACCGGCCGGTCAACAGTCAATCACTCGAAAGTGTAAATACGTGCCTGAGCTACGATGGGCGGAGCACGGGCAACCAACGGTTCAAAGCTGCTGGATGATCGCGTCCGTCACCTCGCCCGTCGAGGCCGACCCACCCACATCCGGCGTGTGCGGGCCCGACGCAAGCACACCTGTAACGGCTGCTCGAACGTCCGCTGCCGCCTTCACGTAGCCGAGATCCTCGAGTAACATCGCCGCCGAGAGGATCGTCGCCGCCGGATTGGCGATTCCCTCGCCGGCGATGTCGGGGGCACTGCCGTGTACCGGTTCGAACAAACCGCCGTCGGGGCCGAGGTTCGCCGACGGCAACACGCCCAGGCCGCCGACGAGTCCCGCGGCGAGATCCGAGAGCACGTCGCCGGCGAGGTTCGGCATCACCGCGAGTTCGAACGTTTCCGGGGAGAGGCAGACGCGCGTCGCGAAGGCGTCCATCAGCACCTCTTCGGTCGTGACGTCGTACCCATCAGCGACAGCGAGTACGGCGTCTCTGAACCGCCCGTCGGTCTCGCGCATCACGTTCGCCTTGTGGACGACGTGCAGCGTCTCGACGTCGTGATCGATGGCGTACTCGCAGGCGAACTCGGCCAGCCGCGTCGCCGCAGACGTACTCGAAACGCGCGTCAGCGTCGAGAGGTCGTCGCTCAGGCGGGTCTCGTGGCCCGCGTAGACGCCTTCGGTGTTCTCCCGTAAGATGACCAGATCCAGGCCGGGACACAGCACGTCGGTTCCGGCGACCGCTCGAGCGGGACGGACGTTGACGAACGAGTCGATGGCGTTTCGCAGGGGTATGACGACGTCGGCCGCCGTCTCACCGACGGCACCCAGAAGGGTCGCGTCGGCCTCCAGCACGGCTTCCCGCGTCGCTGCCGGGAGCGCTGTTCCCGTCCGTTCGCGAACGGCGTCGCCCGCGTCGACCTCGACGAACTCGAGATCACCGACGGCTTCGTGCTCGCCGACGGTTTCGAGCACGTCGACGGCCGCGGGGACGACCTCCTGGCCGATGCCGTCGCCGGGGACGATGGCGATGCGGTCGGTCATCGGAAAACCTCAAGTGGCTGTTCGATCGATGCGATCCCGATCATCAGGCACCCGGCAAGTTCCCGCCGCCGTCGCCGATGTTGATGGCGACGTTCTTCGACTGGACGTAGGACTCGAGCGCCTCGAGCCCCTTCTCCCGGCCGATGCCGCTCCGTTTGTAGCCGCCGAAGGGCGTCTGCTGGGTGTCGACGAACCAGTCGTTGACGTACACGTTCCCGGCCTCGAGGCGACGTGCCAGGCGACCCGCCCGAGAGATGTCGCTCGTGAAGATCCCCGAGACGAGGCCGTAGTCGACGTCGTTCGCGATCTCGAGCGCTTCGGCTTCGGTGCTGAAGGACAGTACACACAGCACGGGGCCGAAGATCTCCTCCTGGGCGATACGCATCTCGGAGGTGACATCGGTGAACACCGTCGGCGGGACGAAGTAGCCCGGGCGATCCAGCGGAGTGCCGCCGGTGGCGAGTGTCGCCCCCTCTGATTGCCCGACGTCGATGTAGCTCGTCACCTTCTCGTACTGTTCGGCGGAGGCGAGCGGTCCCATATCGGCGTCCTCCGCGCCGGGTGCGAGTTCGTAGTCGTCCGCGAGGGAGACGATTCGATCGACGAACTCGTCGTAAACGGACTCGTGTACGAGCGCCCGGTCGGCGGCCGAACACACCTGCCCCGCGTTCGTGAAGATAGCTGTCGCGACTGTCTCGGCTGCCGCCTCTAGGTCGGCGTCCGGGAAAATGAGTGCCGGGTTCTTCCCGCCGAGTTCGAGCGTAACGGGGGTAATCGTCTCGGCGGCCGTCCGCATGATGGCCTGGCCGGTCGGCACACTGCCGGTGAACGTGATCGTGTCGATCCCCTCGTGGGACGTGACGGCGGCCCCGGTTTCGCCACCGCCGGGGACGACGTTCACGAGTCCGTCCGGGATGTCCGTCTCCGCACACAGCTCGGCGAGGCGAAGCGAACTTAACGGCGTCTGGGGGGCCGGTTTGAGGACGACCGCGTTCCCGCCGACCAGTGCGGGTGCGGTGCCGCGGGCGAACAGGTTCCCGGGGAAGTTCCACGGCGTGATCTGGGCGCTCACGCCGTAGGGCTCCCGAATCGTGAAATCGAGTTTGTCGGGGCCGAGCGGAATGCTTCGCCCCTCGAGTTTGTCCGTAAATCCGGCGTAGTACTCGAAGTATCGTGCGGCGCTCTCGATGTCGCTTCTCGCCTGGGAGAGCGGTTTCCCCTGGTCGAGGCTCTCGAGGGCGGCCAGTTCGTCCCGGTGGTCGCGGATCTGCTGGCCGATCGCGTAGACGACCCGTCCGCGCTCGTCAGGCGCCATCTCCCGCCACTTTGCGAAGGCCTCGCGGGCGGCGGCGACGGCCGCGTCGACGTCCGATTCCGTACACCGTGCGACGGTGGTAAATGCCTCCTCGCTGGCCGGGTTCACCACCTCGTCGTACGTGTCGTCCGCTGGCGGCGTCCACGACCCACCGATGAACGGTTCGTACGCCGACTCGAGGTCGAGGTCTCCTGGGTGCATGGTCTTCTCTTGCTGCCCAGCTATATTACTTCTTGGAAAATTGTACTTTTACTCACTAATATTCTCTGAATAGCGTTCTACCAAGAAACGTTTTCTATATAGTCGCTTGAATACCTCAATCATTTCATTCAAATGGCGGTGGCTGCATCCCCAGAGGCGGCTAGATCCGCCGAACGCTCCCGAGTGGACGGAGCGAGTCAGTTGGTCATTCGAGATAGGCTGACTCGACGATCATTTCGATAGGTCGAGCACCGACATTCGATCACTCTCGAGGCGAATCGTCTTCGGGTACCTCACGTTCGTACGTCGTGATCGGTACCACGGTCGATCCTGCCGGTTCGCCGGTGATCGTCGCCGATACGGTGGTCTCCTCGAGATCCGTATTCGACTCGAGCGGCTCGTATCCGTCGTCGGTTGCCACCGCGACGGCCACGTTCGTCGGACTTGCTCCCGGCGGCAGTGCTGAGGGGTCGTACGGCAGCTCGAGACGTAGCACGTCCAGTCTGCCGACGGTGTCGATGGCGTTCAGGTCGATGGGGTCACCCAGGGCACCCGGTGGGGCGTCGGCGTCGCTCTCGATAAGCGTCACTGCGTCGGGAACGTCATCTGCGATGAGCGAGAGTCTGGCGGTGTCCCCACCGGATTCCAGTTCCAGTGTTCGCTCGACGATGCGGTCTGGATCGTAGCCAGGGATCGTCATACAGCCGGTCTGATCCCGACCGGCTAAAGCGTTGAGCCAGCCATCGCGTGCTCGCGCTCGGCTCGTCGGTCAGCTGCTGACTTCGTCGTCACACACGGTGGCGTCACGCCCCTGAGTCAGACAGAAAGCACCGGCTGGCTCGCATACGAAAGAACGTACTCGGCGGCCTTCTCGAGCACCTCCGTGGGGGCGTCGGTGACCGACTCGCGCGGGAGGACGATGAAGTCCGCGTCGATCGAATCCGCTGCGTCGAGGACGACGCTGCCGGGGTGGCGGGTTTTGATCGAGGGCGAGAAGCCGTGGGCGACGGAGGTCGTGTACGGGACGTCGTAGGCGTCGGTGACGCCGGCGACCTCCTCGAGGAAGCCCTGGGTGTTGTCGGCGACCTCCCGCTCGTCGACGACGCCCGAATCCATTCCCTGGACGACCTCGCGGCCGAGGACGAACAGGACGTGGACGGAGGCATCGTAGCGGTCGGCGACGGCGACGGCGTACTCGACGGCGGTGGCTGAGTCCTCGCTGCCGTCCACGGGGGCGAGGACGGTCTCGACGCGGAACGGATCGCTGACGTCCATACCACATCTGGGGATGCGGGGAGCAAAAAACCCACTCACCGAGGTACGGGTATCGGTGTGGGAGTGGATGACGGGCTGGAGCGTGTAGATGTTGGTGTGGGAGTGGATAAGGATAACGGCACTGGGGGTGGGAGGGGGAGGAGAGCGTGCAATCCGAACGTCCCTCGAGCCCTGCCACCCCTTCGTAAAACGAGTCTCAATTCGACGGTTCGACTAGCCATTGATTCCACGATTCGACGATTCCACGATTTCGGCCGTCCTCTCGAGCGACGTAGTGCCCGTCCCCCTGCCCTACCGGGTCTCGGGTCAATCGAACAGGTCGGGTGCGTTTATACGCTCCCGATGAGAAGGGGGACTCATGTTCGATACGATCGTCGTCGCAACGGATGGCTCGGAGAGCGTCGAGCGAGCGATCGAGGTGGCACTGGATCTGGCGGGCCGGTTCGGGGCCGACGTGCACGCCCTCTCGGTCGTCGACGCCGGCGAGGTCGACGCCTCTCCGGAACAGCTGCGAGAGGAACTCCGAACTGCCCTCGAGACCCACGCTGAAGGTGCGTTGTCGAAGGTGCGCGATCAGGCCGGTCCTGGCATCACGACAGCCGTCCGTGAGGGACGACCGGCACCGGAAATCTGCACCTACGCACGGGAGGTCGACGCCGACGTCATCGTCACCGGCACCCGCGGTCGTCACGGCGAGAACCGATTGTTACTCGGGAGCGTCGCCGAGCGCATCGTGCGAACCTCACCAATTCCCATCTTGACGGTGCGTCAACTTCCGGACGAGGAACCGGCGGGTGGCGCCGATGCAGTCGCCTGATTCGTTTCGTCGTCCACTCATCTATTCTCCCATCCACTCCTCTCACCTCTCCCTCGTGCGTCACGCACTCGAGCAGCAGCCAACGGCTACGTCACTCGAGTACCAGCCAACCGCGACGGCACTCGAGTGAAGCCACTCACGAGACCGGCGGTTACTTCCCCCCAGACTACACAGACACCGTATGGACGAGGATCTCATTTCGAGTTCGAACCTCCCGCTCGCCAGGAAATCCGTGATCCCTGGTACCGGGTTCTTTCTCCCGGACGACGTCGAAGACGGTCTCGAGGAGAAGGAGGCACAGGCGGCTCTCGCTGGAGCGGACGTTGCCGTAATCGCCGACGCGGACGCCGATGGCCTGGCCTGTGTGGCCCTCATTCGGGAGGCCTACGACGACGTGCAGGTAGTTCCGGAGCCACCCGCTGACGACGAGGAGGTGGACGACGAAGGGGACAACGAACGCGTCGATACGGAGCAGAACGTCCCACCCGAACCGGAACCAGACGTCGACCCACTCGAGGAACCCAAGCCGACGCCCCACCGCGTCGCTCTGCTTCCGGCCAGCCCCCACAACGTCGAGGACGCCATCCAGCGCGTCGCCGACTACGCCGACCCGGGGATCGACTGCTACGTGTGTGACCTTTGCCCGGACAAATACGAGTACGTCGAGGCGGAACTCGAGGCGCTGCTCGAGGTCGCAGGCGACGTCTCCTGGTACGACCACCACCAGTGGGACGAAGACGTCGCCGACGCCCTCAGGGAGGCGGGCGTCTACCTCGTCGTCGGTGACTCTGAACAGGAGTGTACCGCTGACGTGGCGCTTCGCTCCCTCGAGTACGACTTCGACGAGCGCTTCGAGACGCTGGCGGCGGTGACCCGTGATCACGACCTCTGGCTGCGCGAGGATCCACGGAGTGACGACCTGGCGGATTACGCCTACTGGACGGATGCGGCGGAGTACGTCGAAGTCGTCAGGGAGTACGGCGTCGATCTCCCCGAGTGGGTGCAGGAATTCCTCACCGAGCGACGGGTCGAAAAGCAAGGGCTCATCGACCGGGCCGTCGCCCGCGCGGAGTTCCGCGAGGTCGGCGGATACACCGTCGGCGTCACCTACGGCCGCTGTTCACAGAACGAGGTCGCCGAAGCCATGCGCGAACAGGATGCCGACGCCTCCGTCATCGTCAAACCGGCCGGGTCGGCCTCCATTCGGGGCACCGACGCCTTCGACCGCTGCCACGAGGTCGCCGGACTGCTCAACGGCGGCGGCCACCCGAAGGCTGCGGGCTGCAAACCTGACATCTACGACGACATGCTCGATTACGCCCAGCACTGGACGACCCGCGGCGCCGTCGCCAAGCAAGTGATTCTCGACGCGTTCGAAGCGGTGCTCGAGGAAGGACACGAGGCCGACGGGAGCGACGAATCCCAGAGCTAAGCCGATCGCATCCGATTTGGGAACAACCCTGTAGTATATCTTCTATAGCATTACACTATACATTCAGTAGCATTGAACCGTCGTCGTGGGGTCACTGGCTCGAGTGCCCGAACCGGCACACTCACGCCCATCGGTGGAGGGTGGCGTCGAAATCCCGGATAGCCCGATCACCAGACCGACAATTACGATCGGATTGGATCCGAGAGTCTCGACTCGAGGGACGAGGAAGAGAAAAACAGGCCGTAACCGCCCCACCGACGACGTTACGGTGCTTCGTTCGTCTCGATGGAGAACTCTCCACGCGGGTAGGCGACGCAGGTGAGGACGTACCCGTCGGACATCTCGTTCTCGTCGAGCATCTGCTGATTGTCGTGTTCGACGAGTTCGTTCGCGTCGCCGGAAATCTTCCCGGCACAGGAGACACAACTTCCCTCGCGGCAGGCGTACGGCAGATCCCAGCCGTGTTCTTCACCCTGATCGAGCAGCGGCTGGTTGTTGGCCACTTCGATCGTCTCGCCTTCCTTGACGAACTCGACGTCGTAGTACTCGATCTCATCCTCGGGAATGTCGCCGGGGCCTGTCTCGGTTTCGGCCTCGCCGCCTTCCTCGAGTTCCGCGCCGGCCTCCCCTCCGCCGACGGCCGCTACGGCTCCACTGCCACCGATCGCGCGGTTCATCGGCTCCGGGAAGTCGGTCTCGGGAACGCTCTGTGCACGGTGCTCGAGCACCTTCTGGGTGAGATCCTCGGTCGGGCGCCATGGGGTACCGCGGGTGAAATGAAGGACGACTGCCCCCACGGTCAGGGCGATCCCGATAATGAGCCCGATCTGGCTATAGTCCATATGCGAGGGATTTGGGTGCAGTGATTTATGTGTGTTGCTCTTTGACTGGCAGCTTGCTCAGATTCGACTGGTCAGTTTCACTCCCGCCGCTGTACCTCGTGGCGACCGAAGCCGTAGCGCATGCGGTTGGCCAGCCGCCGCGAGAACCGCCCGTCGTCGGCTCGAGAGCCAAATCGTTCGGAGAGCGCGGTGTAGATGAGCGGCAGGGGCACCTCCTGGGCGAGCCCCTCCTGGACGGTCCAGGTGCCGGTCGAGCCGCCTTCGATTCGGTCGGCGACGTCGCCGAGATCGGTACCCTCCTCGCGGAACGCCTCCTCACAGAGTTCGAGCAGCCACGAGCGGATGACTGCGCCGTTGTTCCACACCGAGGCGACCGCCTCGAGGTCGAGGTCGTAGCGCCCCTCGTGGAGCAGTTCGAACCCCTCGCCGTAGGCCTGCATGAGCGCGTATTCGACGCCGTTGTGTACCATCTTGACGTAGTGTCCCGAACCGACAGGCCCCATTCGGGCGTGGCCATCGGGGCCGGTTGCGACGGCATCGAACGCCGGCGAAAGTTCCTCGTACGCCCACTCGGGGCCGCCGATCATCAGCGAGAAACCCAGTTCCGCACCGGCCGGCCCGCCCGACGTGCCGCAGTCGAGATACGCCGCCGGACAGGCTTCTGCCCGCCGAACCGACTCCTCGTAGTAGGAGTTCCCCCCGTCGACGACGACGTCCTCAGCGTCGAGGTGGGAGTCGAGTTCCTCGAGGGTGGCATCGACCGGCGCACCGGCAGGCACCATCAGCCAGAGGCGCTTCTCGCTGCCGAGGTGCTCACATAGCTCCGTGATCGAGGTTGTGGGGGTCGCGCCTGCCGTCGCGGCGGCCTCGACTGCCGCCTCGTCGAGGTCGAACGCCACAACGTCGTGACCGGCCGCGAGGACGCGGTCGACGACGATCTGGCCCATCCGTCCGAGTCCGATTACGCCGAGTTCCATGGACAGTGGTGCGCGCGGGTGTGTGGTAGGGGTTGCGGTTTCTAGGAGCGACTCGTCGCTCGAGCGATTACGAGACGTGTGGCAGTCGAGAAGCAGGGGCTACCCCCGAACGACCGCTGTGCTGGCGAAATCGGGAGCAGCGTGATCGAAACGGTCGGTGCACACCGATGTCGATTTTGAACTGGTGTTCGAGATCGCTCGAGGAGGTGCTGTGACCGTTCAAAAAATGTGTCGGGTGGTGATTCCGACGGATGGTGCTATAGTAACAACTGAAACGGATCACACACTGATCGCCGACACGTCTGGCGATCAGGTGTGCAATGACTTGCAGTGGCTACTATAGGTCGGCGGCAGCAGAGCCCCCCTTCGGAGCCAGGAGACGAAGCGCCACTCCGAAACTGGTGTTGGTGGTGGGTGGTGCGGAGACGCGCAAGTCAGGTCGAGTCGACGCGTTCACAGGGTGTGACCGCCTCCGACACGACGTCCGCAGCGACGTCGGTATCTCGAACACCGGGTGACTCCGGGTTCGATCCCGAGTGGGTCGCTGCCCCAACGGCGTATAGCCGCTGGTCGAGGTCGTTGACGATCGCAGCCGCCGTGTAGCCACATCGGCTGCAAACCGTCTCACCTGCTCGCCCGTCCCATACGAGCCTGTGTTCTCCGGTGTCACAGGCTGTTTCCGTCCCCATGGGAATCGACGTGGTGTGGGCCGACCTTAGCTGTTCGCGAACCTCGAGATCACGTAGGCGATTACCTTGGAGTAAGTGGGTTCAACAACAGATCGGGTGGCGACCTCGTTGTTGACAGAACTCGCTGATTCGAGGGTGGAAATCCGCACATAACGCTCGAGGGAGGACGCCCCGCCGTCACCTGCTCGATCACCCGTGTTCGACACCCTCGAGCAGCCGCCGAACCGTCTCCGACTCGGTCTCGACCCCGAGTGGTCGTGGATAGACGGCGACCCCGATCACGAAGTCGTCGCCGTGAGCCACGGGTTCGGTGAGTTGGAGGGTGACTGGCATCGAGAGCCCTTGCTCGAGGAAGGTCGCTCGAGCGTGGTACCGAACCAGCGGTGTCGACGACCCGAGGACGGTCACGGTCGTCTCGTCGACTCGAGACACGTCCCGAACGTCACCGTAGTGATCCTGGATCAACTCGACAAGGTCGTCGGTGTCGTACTCGCCGACGGGGTTGAACGTCCGCCCGAGGAGTGACACCTGTGGCGTGGTCAACACGACGACGACGGCGGCTTGCGCCCGTGTCAGCCCGAGGTCGTCGAGCGCGACCGCCCGGTCGTACTCCGCGTACCAGTTTCGGGCATCGATCGTTCGCTCGAGCCCGAACCGGCCGACCGTCTCCTGGATGATGAGCTCTTCGACGGTTCGCTCGGCGTACCCGGTCGTTGCGAGTGCATCCGGTGAGACGGTCGCTGCAGACGACGAGAGGACGTCGTCGGAAAGCCCGAGACAGCCAGCACTGGCGGCTACTGCACTCGCCCCGGTTGCTGCCAGAAACTGTCGTCGCGACGTGAACGTCATCACCAGAGGGTGGTGCCGAGTCAGCAAATCCCCTTCGGTTCGACGAGTCGCGTTCCTCGTTTTCCGGTGTTTCACCCGGTCAAGTCGCTGCCGGGTACGTCTCGAGAGCGTTGCCGGCTTGCCTGCAGACCGCCGAGAGGTGGCTACAGGCTGTCGACGCGGTGGCTGAACCTGTCCGACGCAGTAGCCACTGGCTGATCGATCGACGTCACGGAAAAGCAACGGTGTACGCGATCCCCCCAGGATCGCCCGTTGTGATGGTGGATTTCCCCCATTGCGCGCCCACGTCCGCCGAACTCCAGCAACCTGTGGTCGCGGCGGTCGTGGTGAGCAGCAGCCTGCCTAACGTGCTGCTATCGGCTCCTATCACGGAGTCCCATATAATTATACCTGATCGTCAGCTCTCAAGACAGGTTGCCGAACCGTTCACAACGGGAGCCTGAAGACGCCCCTGTCGATGCATGGTCTGCTTGAACACCACGATTCCGGATGAGTGCTGCCCGAGGTGTCTGGTGATTTCCCCGGATAGTGTTGTCCGTGACGGCTGCAGCAGTTGGTCGTCACCGATGATCAGTTCATCGTCGCGAAGTCACTCGAGCAACCAGCTCAACACGGCCTTCTGGGCGTGCAACCGGTTTTCGGCCTGGTCGAACACGACTGAGCGCTCGCTCTCGAGCACCGCGTCGGTGATCTCCTCGCCGCGATGGGCCGGCAGACAGTGCATCACCGCGGCCTCGGGGGCGTGCTCGAGCAACTCCATGTTGACCTGGAATCCCTCGAACGCCCGGAGTCGTATCTCGCGTTCGTCCTCCTGGCCCATGCTGACCCAGACGTCGGTGTAGACGACGTTCGCATCCGAAACGGCCTCGACGGGATCGTGGGTCGTCGTCGGCGCGGTTCCGAGTTCGGCCGCCCGCTCGAGCACCGCCTCGTCGATGCCGTGGTCGGGCGGGGTCGCAACGGTGAGGTCGATGCCGGCGAGCGCACAGCCGAGGACGAACGACTGGGCGACGTTGTTGCCGTCGCCGATCCACGTGGCCGACACCGAATCGAGGTCGGCGAAGCGCTCGCGGATCGTCAACAGGTCGGCCAGCGTCTGGCAGGGGTGGGCGTCGTCGGTCAACCCGTTGATGATCGGCACGTCGGCGTACTCCGCCAGCACCTCGATGTTCTCGTGTTTGAAGACGCGAGCCATCACCGCGTCGACGTATCGCGAGAGCGTTCTAGCGGTGTCCTTCAACGGCTCACCGCGGCCGAGCTGGATGTCGTCGGCGCCGAGGAAGATGGCGTGGCCGCCGAGCTGGGTCATCCCGGTCTCGAAGGAGACGCGGGTCCGCGTACTCGGCTTCTGAAACAGCATGCCGAGCGTCTTCCCGGCCAGATCCTCGTGGCCGTAGCCGCGTTTCGTCGCCAGCTTGTAGTCGGCGGCCAGGTCGAGCACGGTGAACAGCTCCTCGCGGGAGAGGTCGTCGATGTCGAGGAGGTGGCGTACCCCCGAGCCGTCGGTGACGGCGGAGTGTCTCGAGTGGGCCGGTACCGTCGTCTCGTTCCCTGTCACGCGGATTCACCCCGCAAACGGTCGGCCACGTCCTCGAGAATCGTGATCGAGCGCTCGTAGGCCGACAGCGAGAGGCGCTCGTCGGGGGCGTGATCGAGATCCGAGTTCCCCGGCCCGTAGGTGACCATCGGGCAGTCCCAGGCGCCGGCGTAGATGTTCATGTCGCTCGTGCCGGTCTTCCGGAGGAGCCGCGGCTCTCCACCCTGGTCGCGGATCGCAACCCGGAACGCACGGGCGACCGCGGTTCGCGGGCTCTCCATCACGGGCGGGATCGGCTCCTTCCAGGAGACGGTGCCGACCTCGAGGGCGGCCTCCGCGGTCTCCCTGATGCTGTCGGCGTCGAGGGTCGGCGGGATCCGTAGCTGAGCCTCAAGGGTCGCCTCGACCGACAGGCCGTCGTCGCTGGTGCCGCCCTCGAGGGAAACGGGTTTGGCTGTCACTTGCTCGAAGACGGGTTCATAATCTTCTTCGTCGAACGCATCCTCGACGGCCGACCACCACCGGATCGCCTGCTGGATGGCGTTTGGCTCGGGTCGAGAGGTGTGGCCCGACTCGCTGGTCGCGACGTACGTCCCGGCGAGGAAGCCGCGATACCCGAGAGTGATGCCGTCGACGCCGGAGGGTTCGCCGTTGACGACGGCCTCTGGGGCATCGCGGTCGGTCACGAGATGACGTGCGCCTCGGGAGTCGGTTTCCTCCCCGACGACGCCGACGAAGGAGACGCCGGCGTTGACGGCTGCGACGGCCATCGCGGCTAGCGGGCCGGTGGCGTCGACGCTGCCGCGACCCCAGAGCACGTCTTCGCCCGCGTTCGCGACCTCGTCGTCCGTATCGACGGTCTCGACGCGTACCGGAATCTCTCCGGGAACCGTGTCGACGTGCGAGGTCAAAAGCACGGCGTCGTCCGCCGGTGCGCGAACGTTGCCAACGTCGTCGATCCAGACCTCGCGGTCGTACTGGTCGAAGAACTCGACGAGTACCTCGGCGGCCGCCGCTTCCTCGCCGGATGGCGACGGCGTCGAGACGAGATCGATCAGGAGGTCGCGGGCCGACTCGAGGGAGACGGCCGCATCGTCGTTCCCGGTCGCGGCGTCCGCGTTAGGTTCCGCTTCGTCCCCGGCCACGGCTACGGCCGCATCGTCCGCGTCCGGCTCCGTGTCGGCCCGAGCGGTCGCGACTGGTTCGCCTCCGTTCACGATTGGCTCGCCTCCGTTGGCGCGAGAATCGATTCGAGCGCCGCGACCAGTTCGTCGGCGTGGTCGTGCTCGAGCACGAGCGGCGGGAGCAGCCGAACGACCGTCCGGCCGGCCGGCAGGGCGAGTATCTGGTGCTCGAGGGCGAGGTCGCGGAGCACGCGATTCGCGCCGCGTTTGACCTCGATGCCGACCATCAGGCCCTCGCCACGAACGTCCCGAAGCGGCACGTCGGACGCCTCGAGTTCGGCCTGCAGGTAGTCGCCGACGTCGGCGGCGTTGCTCGCCAGCTGCTCGTCGATCAGGACGTCGATGGTGGCGTTGGCGGCGGCACAGACGACCGGATTCCCCGAAAACGTCGATCCGTGGGGGCCGGCTTCCTCGGCGATCCAGTCCGCACAGAGGGTGGCGCCGAGCGGAAGGCCGCTGGCGAGTCCCTTCGCCGTCGTGAGGATATCGGGGGTGACGCCGTCTCCGGCGATGGCCTCGTTCTGGCAGGCCCAGGTGGTTCCCGTGCGCCCGAGTCCCGTCTGGATCTCGTCGAAGATCAGTGCGGTGTTCGACTCCTCGGTGATCTCGCGAGCGGCCGCGAGGTAGCCCGCGGGCGCGGGATTGATCCCGCCTTCGCCCTGGATCGGCTCGAGGATCACCGCCGCGGTGTCGTCGTCGACGGCCGCTTCGAGTTCGTCGCTTTCGCCGTAGGTGACGAACTCGACGTCCTCGAGCAGCGGTTCGAACGGCTTCTTGTACTTTGGTTTCCAGGTGGCCGAGAGCGTTCCGGCGGTACGGCCGTGGAACGCCCGCGTGGCGGCGACGATCTTCGTCCCGCTGGTGGCGCTACGGGCGAACTTGAGGGCCGCCTCGTTGGCCTCGGTTCCAGAGTTACAGAGCCAGACGTTCTCGAGGTCGCCGGGGGCGAGCGCGGCCACTCTGGTGTGGAGGTCGGTTCGAGCCTTTACGGGGTATGAGGCCTGGACGAACAGCAACTCGGCCGCCTGTTCCTGTACCGCGTCGACGACCTGTGGGTGACAGTGGCCGGTCGGCGTACAGGCGTAACTGGCGCCGAAGTCGAGGTAATCGGTGCCGTCCTCGCTCGTGAGGTGGACGCCCTCGCCCGACTCGATTGCGATCGGTTTTTCGGAAAAGACGAAGCTGTGCTCGCTCATTGGCCGGTCACCTCGAGCGTGGCGTCGCCGTTATCGGTTTCAGTTGCGTCATCCAATCCCAGCGCGCCGGGAGTGATCGTCGTCCCGTGCCCATCGAGGGCGTTCGTGACCGGATCGTTCGCGTTCGCGTCGGCCACGACGACCGACATGGCGCCGGTCTCGAGGGCCTCTTTCGCCGCCATGACTTTCTTCGTCATGAAGCCCTCCGCGGCGGCCCTGACGGCGGCGAACGCGTCTTCAGTAGTGGCTTCGTCGATCTTCGTCGACTCGTCGTCGGGGTCGGCGTAGATCCCCGAGACGTCAGTCAGGAGTACTAGGTCGGCCTCGAGCGCCCCTGCAACAGCTGCAGCGGTGCGGTCGGCGTCGGCGTTGACCGCCGTGTAGCCCCCATCCTTCTCCGCGCCGAGGACAGGGCCGCCCACGACGGGCACGTAGCCGCCAGCGAGCAGCGTCTCGAGCAGGTCGGCGTTGACATCCTCGATCGTGCCCGAGTGGTCGCCCCGTTTGATCTTCTTCTTGCCGTCCTCTTTGACGCGAACGGCCGACTTCCGTTTCCCCGCCAGCAGTTTGCCGTCGAGCCCGGAGAGGCCGACGGCGTCGACACCCTGGTTCTGCAGCCCTTCGACCAGTTCGGTGTTGAGCTTCCCGGGCATGACCATCTTGAAGACGTCCATGGTGCGTTCGTCGGTGAACCGACCGACGATCCCGCCTGGGGTCTCGACGTAGGTCGGTTCCTCGCCGAGGGCCTCGAGCGTCTCGTCGACGGCCGTCGAGCCACCGTGAACGACGACGACAGACGCGCCGTTGGCGACGAGGTGGGCTACGTCGGCGAGCGCCCCTGCGGGATCGACCGCGCGAGCGCCGCCGATTTTGACGACGACCGTCTCGCCCGCGGGACTCGAAGTCGCGGTCATTTACGGTGCCCCCACGGGATGGAGTCCCGCGAACTCGAGTCCGGCCGTCTCCTCGAGGCCCAGCGCGACGTTGGCGGCGTGGACGGCCTGACCGGCCGACCCTTTCATCATGTTGTCGATCGCCGAGAAGACGACGACGCGCTTGTTGGCGGAATCGAGTTCGAAGCCGACTTCGGCGTAGTTCGTGCCCGCGACGGCCTTGGGTTCGGGGTAGCGGTAGACGCCCGATCCGCCTGCGGCCATGCGGACGAACGGTTCGTCCTCGTACGTTTCGCGGTAGGCCGTCCAGAGGTCGCCCTTCGAGACGGGCGAACTCGGGAAGACGTGGCTCGTTGCGCTCGCGCCACGAACCATATCCACGGCGTGGCAGGTGAACGCGACCGAGGTGTCGAGGAACTGCTCGATCTCGGCTTCGTGGCGGTGTCCCGTCGGCGCGTACGGGCGGACGACACCCGAGCGCTCGGGGTGGCTCGAGGCCTCGCCGCCGCCAGCGCCCCCTTCCGAGGAGCCGACTTTCACGTCGACGACGATCTGTTCCCCGCCGTCGAGGATGCCGTGTTCGAACAGGGGGTACAGTCCGAGGATCGTCGCCGTGGCGTTACAGCCGCCGCCGGCGATCAACTCGGCTCCCGCGAGGTTCTCGCGGTTGATCTCTGGGAGGGCGTACTCGGCCGTCTCGAGATACTCTGGACTGACGTGCCCGTCGTACCACTCGTCGTACTGTGCTTCACTATCGAGGCGGAAGTCGGCCGAGAGGTCGACGACCGTCTCAGCGACATCGAAGAATTCGTCGATCTGCCCCATCGAGACGCCGTGTGGCGTCGCCGCGAACAGGACGTCGACGCTTTCGAGATCCGCCGGGTCGCTAAAGCGCAGGTCGCTCCCGCGAAGCGGCGGGTGTTTCGAGCCGACGCTCTTGCCAGCGGCCGAGCGACTCGTCGCTTGCTGGATCTCGAAATTCGGATGGCCGGCGAGCAGCCGAAGGAGTTCGCCGCCCGTAAAGCCGGTGCCGCCGACGACCGAGGCGGTGACGGTCTCGCCGTCGGTCGCCGTCGCGTCGTCGGTTGCCTGTGCCCCCGTCGACATCAGGCGGTCACCTCGAGTGTTGTGTCGTCACCGTCTTCGGCGTTTGCTGTCGCAGCTTTCGATTCGAGCCAGTCGACGACGGCCGCCGGGACGTCAACGTCGACGGCGTCGGTGAGCGCCTTGAACTCGACGGTGTGGTTGACTTCGTGAACGGTGTATCCGTCGCCCGCTTCCATCAGGTCGATACCGAGCAGCCCGCCGCCGACGGCGTCGCTGGCCTTTTCGACCAGTTTGAGCGCCTCGTCGTCGAGCTCGAACACCTCGGTCTCGGCCCCTTTGGCGGCGTTCGTCAGCCAGTGTTCCGAGGAACGGGCCATGGCGGCGATTGGGTCGCCGTCGACGGCCAGCACGCGGATGTCGCGGCCGGGCTTCTCGACGAACTCCTGGACGTAGAACACCTTGTGCTCGTAGTGACCCAGGGTCGCCTTGTGCTCGAGGATCGCCTCGGCGGCGTCCCGAGAGTCAATTTTGGCCATCAGGCGGCCCCACGAACCCACGACGGGTTTCAGGATGCAGGGGTAGCCAAAGGATTCGATGGCTTCGAGGGCGCTCTCCTTGGTGAAGGCGACCGTCGTCGCGGGCGTGGGCACGCCTGCGGACTCGAGGGCGAGACTGTTCTTCACCTTATCGGCACACACCTCGGCCGTCTCGTTACTGTTGACCACGGGAATCCCGTAGGCCTCACAGAACCGCGTGGCGTAGAGGCTGCGGCTGGTCGCGAGACAGCGGTCGACGACGAGGTCGAGGTCAGCGAACGTCTCGCTCGCTTCGCCGATGTCGAACGTCTCCTTCCGGACGTCGATCTTCTCGATCTCGTGGCCCCGCTCGCGAAGCTCGTTCAGGAGGAGCTTCTCGTCTTTGCGGATCCGGGAGTAGAGTATTCCTATATGCAAGGTCACTCACCCCAGTCCTCTTCGAGCTCGGGGGCTCGCTCGAGGACTGGCGGCTCGGTGTCGATCACTTCGAGTTCGGCTCCGCAGGTTGTACAGTCGACGATTTCTCCCACTTCCAGGTCGTCGTGCAGGGTCACGTCGGCCCCACACTCAACGCATTCTGTCATTGTACTCCCCTCTCAGCGTCGATTGGACTTAAACCCTTCGAATTAGTCAGCGAACTTATATGATGAATACTACGCTCTAAGGGCATTGAAAAGGCAATTTTTACGCAAACTCGATTTCGATTATCATCGAAGTGGTATATTGTCCCCGGTCGGGGACGGCGGCGAAACCGGCGGTCGTCGCCGCGGTGGGAGTCCGACCTTAGACATAGGTCGTCACCTCCGACCGAAGGGTGGCGTGAGCGTTCTCGAAGTCGTCCTCGAGCGCCTGCACAGCTTCTGTATCCGACTCGAGGGCAGTCGCCGCCGACTCGAGCTGGCTCGCGACGGCCTCGGGTGCCGGCCCGCCCGTCGAGTCGCGACTCGCCACGCTCTGGGCGGGGTCGAGCGCCGATTCGACGGCGTCGGGCTCGACGTAGTGCTCGAGGGGTTCCTCGAGGACGTTCGCCGCGGCCGCCTCAATCGCGTCGTAGTTGGCACCGCCTTCGGCCGCGTGACTCGCGGCTTCACCGCTCGTTCGTTCCGCGGCGTGTTCCGCCGCGTGAGCTACGATCTCGTGTGCCGTCCGGAACGGCACGCCGTTGGCCGCGAGCAGATCCGCGACGCCGGTCGCCGTCGAGAAGCCGGCCCCCGCCTCCGCGGCGAGCGCGTCTTCGTTCCAGTCGGCCGTCGCCACCGCACCCGCGGCGACGCGAGTCGCCTCGGACACGGTGTCGACCGTCGACCAGGCGTGGGGGGTCGCCCGCTGTAGGTCGCGGTTGTACGCCCGGGGCAGTCCCTTCAGCGTCGTCGTCAATCCCTGGACGCCAGCTGCGGCGTCGCCCGAGACCGCCCGAACCAGTTCGAGCGTGTCGGGATTCTTCTTCTGGGGCATGATCGACGACGTCGAGGAGTAGTCGTCTGAGAGGTCGACGAATCCGCGGTTCGCGAAGATGATCACGTCCTCCGCGAGGCCGGACAGCGTCGTCGCGAGCGTCGACAGCGCCTGGACGGTCTCGAGCAGGAAGTCCCGGCTCGAGGAAGCGTCCATCGAGTTCTCGAGTACGCCATCGAAGCCGAGCAGTTCGGCCGTCCGTTCGCGGTCGATGTCGAACGTCGTGCCCGCGAACGCGGCCCCGCCCAGCGGCGAGACGTTGATCCGCGCGTACGCCTCGAGCAGGCGTTCGGTGTCGCGGCGAACCGCCTGCTCGTAGGACATGGCCCAGTGGCCGACGGTGATCGGCTGGGCTGGCTGGAGGTGCGTGTAGCCAGGCATGGTCGTTTCGGTGTGCTCGCTCGCGACGTCGGCGAGCGCTTCGCGAAGCGCGAGCGTTGCCTCGAGCGCCTCGAGGACGTCCTCGCGCAGGCGATAGCGAATGCAGGCGGCGACCTCGTCGTTGCGGCTCCGGGCGGTGTGCATCTTCCCGCCGTCGGTTCCGATTTCGTCGATCACTGCTGTCTCGATGGCCTCGTGGACGTCTTCGCCCTCAGGAAGCGCTGCGTGGCCGTCGACCTCGATGGCGTCGAGCGCGCGCAGAACGTTCCCCGCCGTCTCCGCACTGATGATGTCACACTCTGCGAGCATCACCACGTGCGCACGATCGACTGCGAGGTCTGCTTCGAAAATGCGCTCGTCGGCGGCGAGCGACGAGAGGAATCCCCGCGCGGGACCGCCACTGAAGCGGTCGCGCCGAACGACGCTGTCGGCGCTGTCATCGTGCTCGAGCGTCGCATCGTCTTCCTCGAGCGCTGCGTCGTCCGCGGTGTCCTCTCCAGTCATCCTCACTCCTCGTCGGTTTCGGCCCCGCCGTCGGTCGCCATCTCGAGTGACCCTTCGCCCTCAGTCTCGAGTGACTTGTTCGCCAGACGGCGCTGGAACCCGTGGTACTTCGCGACGCCCGTGGCGTCTTCCTGGGTGATCTTGCCGACCGTCTCGGTGTCGAAGGAGGCGTGGGCTGCCGAGTAGGCTGCGTACTTGCTGTCGCGGGCGACGGCACGTGCTTGCCCACCCTCGAACTTGATGGTCACCGTGCCGGTGACGCGCTTCTGGGTTTCGGCGATGAACCCCTCGAGCGCGCCCACGAGTGGGGCGTCGACCAGCCCCTCGTAGCCTTTCTGGGCCCACTGGTTGTCGACCTGGGTCTTGAACTGACGTTCCTCCTGGGTCAGGACGAGGCTCTCGAGGGACTCGTGGGCGTTGAGCAACGTCGTCGCTGCGGGGTGTTCGTAGTTCTCCCTGACCTTGAGCCCGAGCATGCGGTCTTCCATCACGTCCGTGCGACCGACGCCGTGGGCTCCAGCGACCTCGTTCAGGTGTTCGATGAGGGCGACCGGTTCCATCTCCTCGCCATCGACGGCGACGGGATAGCCGTTCTCGAATTCGATTTCGATCAGTTCGGTCTCACCGGAGGGCTCCTCGGTCCACTCGTAGATGTCTGCCGGTGGCACGTAGTTCGGGTTCTCGAGTTTGGCTCCCTCGACCGAGCGACTCCAGAGGTTGGTGTCGATCGACCAGTCGCCGTCGTTCCCGCTTTCGACGGGGAGGTTCTTCTCCGCCGCGTACTCCTGTTCCCACGTACGCGTGAGGCCGAGTTCGCGGATCGGCGCGATGACCTCGAGATCGGAGTCGCGCCAGACGGCCTCGAAGCGCAGTTGGTCGTTACCCTTGCCGGTACAGCCGTGGGCGATACCCGTACAGCCGTGTTCCTCGGCGACCTCGAGAATCTTGGTCGCGATGACCGGGCGAGCGAGTGCGGTTCCGAGCGGATACCCCTGGTAGGTCGCGTTCGCGCGAACGCCGTCCAGACAGAGCTGGGCGAACTCCGCTCGTGCGTCGACGACGTAGTGTTCGAGGCCGAGGGCCTCGGCGGTCTCTTTGGCTTCGGCGAACTCCGAAGCTGGCTGGCCGACGTCTACCGTGACGCCGATAACGTCGTCGTATCCGTATTCTTCCTCGAGCAGCGGGACACAGATTGTCGTGTCCAGTCCGCCCGAAAACGCGAGTGCAACGCGTGTCATGTCGTACTCGAATAAATCGGGAGGATGGACTTAAATTCGTTGGTTTTGATTTTGTAATTTAGCGGTGGAGCGGACGCTAACCGGGAAAAACAGGGTTTCCTGCAAAGTTGCAATATACCGAGGTCAGGGGATGGAGTAAGAGTGGGCCTAAAGGCCCGGTCGTCGTCGTGGGGCGACAGCGCTCGAGCTACCGAGAACAGCGAGCACGGTAGTGGCGAGGTCGCTCATCTGGAAGAACATAATGGACTCGAGCTATTAAAGGCTGCTGGGTAGGCAAATGTTACAGTTCCTGTACTGACATGGTCGGTACGAGTCGGGAGTAACGCATGAGCCTGCTGAACCGGTGCACAGTGATCACCACTACACGAGCAGACGACCGGCGGCAACAGCGTACACTGCCCCCTCTCAGGGCTGGTCGTCGTCCTCGGACGGTTCCCCGTTCCCGACCGCGGGTTCGACGGACTCCGACAGCGTCAACACGTTCTCCCGGCCGATGCGGAACGCATCGATATCGCCTGACTCGCGAAGGCCGCCGACGACCTGGCTGGTTTTCGCTTCCGTCCACTCGAGTTCCGCAGCGACCTTCTGTTGTTTCATGCGGCCGCCGTGGCGCTCGAGCAGTTTGAGAACGCGCTCTTCGTTGCTCAACAGATCGTCCGGTGGGGTGACCGGCTGTGGTGCGGTCGGTTCGCCGGATTCCGCTGACGATTCCGACCACGTATGTGGGGGCAACTTTTCGATGTCGCCGTCTCGAAGGATGAACCAGCCGAGCAGTGCTACCGCCGCGAGCACGAACAGGCTCCCGAAGCCGAGCCACGAGAGGGGGATCAGTGGCTCCGTACTGGGTTCTTCCTCGCTCTGGCCCGCCGTCTGCTCCATCAACTCGATGATCGGCTCGCCCTCGAGGAAGTCGGTCTGGTCGCCGTTCCAGATGGCGGCCCTGTCGCGGCGGTCGTCGGGGATCGGCTCGATCATCGTATCTTCGTACTCCGCTGGCCAGGTGACGACCAGTTGCGTCCGGTCGTCGAGTTCGATGTGGCCGAACGCGTCACCGACCTCGATGCGGTTGAGTTCGACTCTGGCGAACTCCTCCCAGTGGAATTGGAAGCGGACGTACCCCGTCTCCTGTGGGCTCGAGGTTTCCTCGAGTGTGACCTGATACCCGCTAGCTGACATCTCCCGTCCCGTTACGTTAGCTGCTTCCTCGACGCGTTCTGACCAGTTTTCCTCGACCAGTTCGAGATGACGCTCGGGGTCGTCTTCGATCTCAGCGCGCACCGACTCCCAGCGATCGCTGGCGTTTTCGTCGCCGTCGAGGCGGTACCGGTACTCGAGCGTCCAGGTAGCCGTTCCGTTTTCGTAAATCTGGACGTTGATCGCGAGTTCGTCATAGCCCGCCGGCGTCGCCCCGAAACTCGGGGTGTCGTTGTCGGTGGTGGTTTCATCGTCCGTCGCCGTCCCGTTGTCTGCGGTCTCGTCGTCGCCCTCACCGTCGGTTGCGGTTTCGGTTCCGTCGTCCGTCTCGTTGAGCGCGAACGACGACGCCGCTAGGAGCGTCGCGTCACTGTCGCCGACGATCGGGTCGCTCTCGGAGTCAGATTCCACCGTCGCACCATCGACCCCGGTAAAACTGGGATGTGCACCCACCCCAGCCTCAGTTACACCGGAATCAGCCGCCGCGACCGATGGGAATCCCGTACACAGACACCCGAGCACGACGAGCGCCATGAGGAGCGCTCGGTGCTCCCTCGCATCCATCGTCCAGTATTGGCATGGCCGGATAAATAGGTCTTTCCGACCACGCCCTCATTTTACATGGCAGTTGACAGAAACGGTGGTCTTCAGATTGGCTGTACTAGTCACGAAGACAACACGAACTGTTGTTGCTACCGATCCGGTGTGGGCGGTTACCGATGCCGGTACTCACAGGTCACCGTTCGTCTCCGTCGCAGTGTATCGGTCATTCGCATCTCCCTACCGCTATCGTGTCGATTGCGTCTCGGCTCGAGTTACTCCCGTCGGGCTCGATTCAGGGAGCGGTGTGACTCGAGCACCATTCCCATCCAAACGGTTCCAGCAGAATATCTCCGTCCAGAACGTTCCTAGCAAACCGTTTTCCGTCCAGAACGTTCCCGTCCGATCATCCTCGCGCGTTCGATCACCCTTCGCCGTCGTCGACGGCGTGCCGTTCACCGCCGTGACCTGAGCCGTTTGCTGACGTACGGGCCGTCCTGATGATAGCCGAGTTTGTTCCGGTAGTACTCGCGCGCGCCGATTCCCGAGATAACGCTCACCTTGTCGTAGCCCGCGTCCGCCGCGAGTTCCTCGGCTCGCTCCATCAGTTGCGTCCCGTAGCCCTGGTGTTGATGCTGGTCGCCTGCACTCTCGTCGCCCACCGAGACTTCGCTCCCGTAGACGTGTAGCTCCCGAACCAGGGCCGCGTTCTCGAGTTCCGGCCGAACGGAATCTGCGTCGGACGAGTCCGACGAGGATCGCCTCGCATCGTTCGCCTCACCGTTCGGGAACCGGAGCCGACAGAAGCCGATCAGGAGATCCTGGTCGAAGTCCTCGATCGAGATGAAGTGCTCGGTGCCGCCACATGCCTCGTAGGTCAGCACGTCGAGGTCGATATCCTCGGGTTCGGCGTCGTTCATGCCGACCTCGCGACAGCGGATACAGTCACACGTCCAGCCGTGCTCGTCCATCCGCTGTCGAGCCAGTTGCCGGAGGTTCGACTTCCAGACGCCGGCATCGATGAAGTCCGCCGGGATGTCCCGCTGGACGCGCTGGAGACGGGTGTACCGCGGGATCATGTCCTTGATCTCGGCGACGAGATCGGCGGCTTCCTCGTTCGTCAGGGGCTCGTACTCGTCGTTGTACCACCAGTCGTACGTTGCCGTCCCGCGAACGACGAGCGTCGGATAGATCTTGAGGTAGTCCGGTCGCCACTGGGTCGACTCGAACAGCTCCCGGAAGTCCTCGAGGCACATTTCTTTGCTCATCCCCGGCTGGCCGGGCATCATGTGGAAGCCGACCTTGAACGCCGAGTCCCGGAGGCGACGGTTGGCGTCGATGGAGTCCTGGGTGCCGTGACCGCGGTGCATCTCCCGGTTGATCCGCTCGTAGGTGGTCTGGACGCCGACTTCGACCTTGGTTCCCCCTAACTCGAGCATCCGATCGATCTGTTCGGGGTCACACCAGTCGGGTTTCGTCTCGAACGTCGTTCCGATGTTCCGTACCGGGTTCGTCTCGTTCTCGGCGATCACGTCCTCGAGGTAGTTCCACTCGTACTCCGTTGGATCCTGTGCGAAGCTCTCGCCCTCGGCTGGTTCGGGCTCCTTGTCGACGTCGTAGTCGTTCATCGCCTCGAGCGCCCGCTTGACGAACCACTCCTGGTAGTCGTGGCTGCGGGCGGTCATCGTTCCGCCCATCAGGATCAACTCGACCTTGTCGACGGGGTGACCGATCTCCCTGAGCTGCTCGAGTCGGAGGGTCACCTGCCCGTAGGGGTCGTAATCGTTCTGGACGCCGCGGGCTGCGGCTGGCTCCTGTCCCGTGTAACTCTGGGAGGACGAGAACTCCGAGTCCGGCCCACCGGGACAGTACAGACACTTGCCGTGGGGACAGCGTTCGGGGCTGGTCATGATCGCCACCGGCGACACCCCCGAGGCGGTTCGGACGGGTTTACGCTGGAGCACCGCCTCGAGCTCCTCGCGGTGTTCCCGGGGAGCGTAATCGAGCAATTCGGAGTTCTTCGGAACCTTTGGTGCGGAGTGTTCCGAACACGCCGCTAACTTGGCCTTCTCGACCTCGTCTCGCTCGATCTCTCCCTCGAGAATGCGCTCGATCAGGGTCTCACAGACCGCCTCGAGCGCGGCTGACTCGCTGGCACCGCTCATCGAACCAATATCACCGTGGCGGCCGGTTAAGGGTATCGCCTTGGCCCCCGATCCGTGCATCTGACTCGGCTCGTTCGCACGGCCAACTCGCGGTGTCGAGTCCGCTTCCCTCGCGCGTCGCCACCAGGCGTGTCAGTTACCCTGCCGTAACGTCACCAGTTACCCCCGCCTCACGTAACGGTTAATTGGTGCGTTGGTATCGGATCCGTTATGCATTCGTCCACATACACCCTACGGGCAGTAACTCAACACCGACAACCGTTCCGTCAGGAGGCACTCTGAATGCTCGAGTGCACGGCTCGACCATCGCGCCGCCGGCTTCTTCGACGCATGGCCGTCTGTGGGCTGGCTGGTCTCGCTGGCTGTCTCGGAAGCGACGATAGTGGAAGTGGGGACGACGATGATGGCGACGACGACTCGAGCGGCGGGTCGTCCACCGGCACTGCCGAAATCACTTTCCGGAACGATACCTACACGTTCGACGACGCCTCCTGTCGAGGGTCGCGGACGTTCCCGCCGGAAAACGAGATGATCTTCTACCGTGACTACGACAGCGAGTTCGAGTTCTGGGTCGAACGCCACGATCCGGACGAATCGGACGTCGTCGAGGTTCACCTCGCGTTCCCACACGACAGTTCGCTCACGATCGGCGAGATCGAAGCCTACACGGGACGGACGACCATCGACGAGATCGAGTTCGAACTCGAGAGCCACACCGAAGGGACGGTCGAACTCGAGCCCTCACACCACATGAACGACGACGTCGAGCATCATCCCGATGGCGGGGTCGTCGAGTGGAACATTTCCTGTTGAGCCTACTGGGTGGATCCGAGCGATCCAGTATTGCGGTCGCTTTGCTCCCCTGAAATCTTCAGTCAACGCGAAGAACTAACCGATATCTACGCCACGGTCTCGGTCGCGAAGTTTATCATCGAAAGAGAGGTGATTCGATGATTCGTGCTACCGTCGTGGCCGCGCTGGTCGTCGTCGGCTGTTTCTTCCTGACGGTCGGCACGATCGGACCGTTGCGGTTCCCGAACGTGTACAATCGGATGCACGCGACGAGCAAGCCGACGACGCTCGGAACGGCAGCCATCTTCCTCGCGGGCTTCGTCCACATCGGGCCGGGACGCGAGGGGCTCACCGCGCTCCTCGGTATCGGTTTCCTGTTGATGACCGTTTCCACGGGCGCACATATGACCGCCCGATCGGCCGAACGAATCGGCGTCCCGTTCCTGGGGGGCGTCACCTGGCCGGGGCGCTCTTCGCAGGCGACTCGCGAAAAGGAGCGCGAGGAGTGACCGCCTCGAGCGCGGCTGACTCGCTGGCACCGCTCATCGATACGGTATCTCGATGACGGCCGGTTCAGGATCGCCACGGTGACGGTTGTGGAATCTCGGATCACGAGGTACGTTCGATTTATACCAGGCGAACCTTCTCGCCACGTGTCGCTCGCTAGCGAGTCAGAACGTGGATCAGGCCACGAACCGGATCCACTCTGGAACGACAGGAAGAAAGACCGTCTTCCCACTCACACCGGGCTGGTATCGACTCAGTGCGTGCGATTTTGAACATCGACTAACATGGACAATCTGTTGCACTATCGCGTATATAATGGTTGCACGCTGGACAACCGTCATTTGTGTTGTACTGAACTGTTGGCCGCAGCGCGGTAGTTTTCCTCGAAACAATAAGTTGTACTATTGATTTACGTCATCGAACTCCGCAACAAATGATTAATATTCGTCCACCTCCTTCTCTGTGACGTGAATACAGATCTCTCCCCCATTGGCAGCGGCATTGACGGATTGGACGACATCCTTGCGGGGGGGTTCGTCCCGGGCCGGATGTACCTGGTACACGGCCAGCCTGGAACTGGAAAAACGATGCTCGGCATTCACTTTCTCGAGGAGGGATTGAAGCAAGGGGAGACGGCATTGTTCGTTCACGGGGAGGAATCTCGTGAAGAGATTCTCGCCAACGGTGCGGCACTCAACGTCGATATTAGCGATGCGTTCTTTCTGGATTTGGGTCCAGACTCCGCGTTTTTCACGGAAGATTACTCGTACGATCTCGTCGAACCCAGCGAGATCGAACAGGATCGGTACACCCAGGACATTTACGATGCGATCCGCGAAATCGATCCGGATCGGATCGTCATCGATCCGATCACGCAACTTCGGTACGTCGAAGCCGACGAGTATCAGTTCCGAAAGCGGATTCTCTCGTTTATGCGATTTCTCAAGGAAGGTAACGTGACCGTCCTCACGACGGCGACCCCGTCGTCGGACGTGTACAACACCGAGATCCAATCACTCAGCGACGGTATCGTTGCCTTGCGACGAACGGACAACGGCCAACGTCGTATCGACGTGACGAAACACCGCGCACTCGGACAGAAAGAGGGAGATAATGGAATGAAGATATGCGAAAACGGTATCGAAGTCTACCCTCGACTCGATACCCACATGGGCGAGCGCCCGTTCGAAACCGGGTTACTCACGTTCGGAATCGATCAGCTGGACGATTTGACTGGTGGCGGGTTCGATCGTGGTTCGGTGACCTTTATCAGCGGGCCGACGGGTGCCGGGAAGACCTCGACGGGGACGCATTTACTGGCGAAGGCTGCCGATAAGGATCTTCGCTCGACGGTGTACCTGTTCGAGGAGGACTTGCAGACGTACAGGCACCGCTCGGAGTCGATCGGACTCCCTATCTCGGAGCTACAGGAAGCCGGTCTGCTCTCGGCCGTCGAAATCAAGCCGCGAACCTACTCGAGCGAGGAGTTCGCTCACATGGTCGTCGACGACATCGAGGAGAACGGGACGGACATCGTGATGATCGACGGGATCGACGGGTACACGACGGCCATACAGGGTGCAGAAGACGATCTCATCAGGAAGTACCACGCACTCACCAGGTATCTGAAACAACACGGCGTGACGACGATCACGACGAACGAAATACCCGAAATTACGGGCATCAGCTCCGCGACGGACAACAATCTCAGCTACGTCGCGGACAACATCATGTTTCTGAGCTACGTCGAAATGGACGGGAGCCTTCGGAAGGTCGTTGGGATGTTGAAGAAGCGATCCGGGGCGTTCGAACACAACCTCAGGGAGTTCACGATCACTGCCGACGGTATCGAGGTTGGGGGCTCCCTGACCGGCCTGTACGGCATCTTGCAGGGGACGCCGCGAGACAACGGTCGGATGGAGTCTGGGGAGTAAGCTGTACGGTCAATCGTGCCCTCCATACATGAGCACTATCCAACTACTCATCGACGGTGACGGGAATCGGGAGGCGATTCGCGAACTGCTCGCGAAACAGTACGATGTACTCACAGAGCTGTCCGGGACGGACGCAGATCTGTACATCGTCGACGATACCTCGTTTCCGAACCACTTCGAGTATCTGAGCGACCGTATCGAAGCGAGTGAGCCTGTCTTCTGTCCGGTCATCCTCATTCGTCGAACGGTACACATGTCGCGACTATCACTCCCACAACCAGACGAACACGACGGACCGCTCCTCGTCGACGACATCGTGGATGCACCCGTCGATCAGAATCAACTCTACCGACGGATAAACACCCTCCTGATCCGACGGAACCAGTCAGTACAACTCCAGCACTACGTCTCGAAACTCGAGGAATCGAACGCCCGGTTAGAGCAGTTCGCCTACGCGGCCTCACACGACCTCCAGGAACCGCTTCGGATGGTCACGAGCTATTTACGGCTCATCGAGAGCCGGTACGGCGAGGAGTTCGACGACGACGGGGAGGAGTTTCTCGAGTTCGCCATCGATGGGGCCGACCGAATGCGAGCGATGATCGAAGGGCTGCTCGAGTACTCGCGAGTGGATACCGAGGGGAACCCGCTCGAGCCGACCGACATGAACGACGTCGTCGAAGATGTTCGAATGAATTTGGAGATGAAAATCGACGACCACGGGGCCACGATTGAGGTCGAATCGCTCCCGGTCGTCAAAGGCGACGAATACCAGCTCCGACAGCTTCTCCAGAACGTCCTCTCGAACGCGATCGAATACAACGGCGACGGGCCACCGCGAATACGGATCGCCGCCGAACGGAACGGTACTCACTGGAAAGTCTCGGTCGCAGACAACGGAATCGGTATCGACCCAGACGACCAGGATCGGATTTTCGAGGTGTTCCAGCGACTTCATAGCCGGGATGAGCATCCGGGAACGGGGATTGGGCTCGCCCTCTGTAAGCGGATCGTCGAACGACACGACGGCGACATCTGGGTCGAATCCGAACCCGGTAAAGGGGCGACGGTGACGTTCACGCTCCCGCCGGCTGAACAATCGGCCGTCTGATGGTGAACGGTGTAACAGTGTACGATCGTTTGGCGACGTCGAAGTGTGCAAACGGTGGTACGTGAAGCCCTCTGAGTCGTTAGCCAAGGCGCTCTCGAACCGTCCGCTTCAACGAGATGAACGCCTGCTCATCGGCGGGTGCCTCTCGAGAGGAAGGCGAATCCATCTCGTTCTCGCCTCCATTTTTCGAAGTTACTATATTATCTGTACCAATTCACTATAGAAATCAAACTATGTCATTTCCGGGGGATCACGCCGTTCGAGACGCCGATGGTCTCGGGGGTGGGTCATCCGAAAACAGGATCCGGATCCTCACCGATCCGCCTGGTTCTCGACCCAGTCGATGACCTCCTCGGCGGGGATGAACCCCTCCGCGCGCCGGTCGACCGGTTCGCCCTCGACGAAGAGCACGAGGAGTGGGACGCTCCGCACGTCGAAACGCTCGATCAGCGGGGGGTCGTTCCGAGGATTGATCGTCCCGACAGCCGCGTCGGTCGCCTGGGCGACGCCGGTGAGCACCGGTTCCATCGAGGCGCAGATGCCACACCCCTCGGTGTAGAACTCGAGCAAGACGACCGGGTGGGCGTCGACGAACGCCTGGAGGTCGGCCTCGGTTTCGAGGGCGACGGGGAGTTCGGGCGGTTCCTCGAGCGGAAGTTCCGTGTTTGCGTCGTTGGCCATACGTTCGGTAGGTGACGGGACTACCAAGGTCTTCCGCCGATTGGCGGCAACTATCACGGCGCGCCGACATTCAGGCACTTTAATAGGGGTCGCTGAGTCCCCACGCTGTATGGAACGCGTTGACGTCGCGATCGTCGGCGGTGGGCCCGCGGGCGCCTCGGCAGCCGAGCGCGCCGCCGCCCACGGTGCCGAGACGATCCTCTTCGAACAGGGTGTACCTCGAGAAGACCGGGAGGGCCTCGGTCCGGATTCGACTGACGCCGCCGGGATGCTCGACTACTGGATCGACATTATGGATTTCGACTACGAGGAGATTCCCGACGAGGTCGTCCTCCGGGAACTCGAGGGCACCGAGTTCATCGGCCCCTCGAGCCACGTCACACTGACGACAACGGGAATGAACGCCCGCTATCCGAAGTTCGGCTACACCTTCCACCGCGCTCGGATGGACGACTGGCTCCACGAGCGTGCGGCCGACGCGGGGGCCGACCTGCGCGTCGGGACGGGTGTGAAGAACCTCGAGAGCGACCTCTCGGGTGTCGAACCGGTTCACACGCTCACCCTCTCCGATGGGGAGCAACTCGAGGCGACCCACGTCGTCCTCGCCGACGGCCCACAGCGACGGATCACGCTGAACGCGCTGGATCAGTTCCTCGTGAGCAAGAGCGCCTCGGATCACCTCTCGCCACCGAAGGCCAACCACATCGCCTACCAGGAGTACCGCGAGTTCCCCGAGGAACTCTTCGCGGAGTTCGAGGACACCCTCAAGTTCTGGTGGGGATACATGCCCGGGGAGACGGCCTACCCGTGGATCTTCCCCAACGACGGCACCGTCGCCCGAGTGGGGCTGACGATGCCCATCGGGATGACCCTCGAGGACGTCGCCCACCCCGAATCGTACAAATTGCTGAAGCCGACTGACGACGGCCTTCCCAACGGCGGCGAGTACATCCGCCGTCTGCTCGAACTCGAGTACGGCGACGAGTACGACGTCGAGGAGGACATCCCGATCGTCGAGGATCGTGGGAAGTCCAAGGGGACGGAGACGTACCCGATCTCCTCGACGCGCCCGATCGAGTCGCCCGTCGGCGCCAACATCGCTGTCGCCGGCGGCGCGATGGGGACGACCTCTGCGTTCCACGAGGGCGGCTACCACGTGGCCGTTCGGACGGGCAAGATCGCCGGTCGACTCGCCGCGACTGACGGCCTCGAACACTACAACGACGTCTGGAAGCGGGCGATCGGCGACGAAATCCTCCGGAACGTCGCGTTCGCGGACATCGTCAAGGACTACGAACCCGACGACTGGGACTGGGCGTTCGACGTCGTCAGCGGGATGCAGGGCTCGAGCGACGACGGTGGGCACGGCTCCATCCTCGAAAAGAAGTACTCGAAGGGGATCGGGGCGACGAAGATCCTCACCGCGTACAAGAAGCGGAAGTTCACATATCGAAACGGGAAGTACGTGCAGTTAGCCGAAGACGAGTACGTGTACTGATAGAGACGAGTGCGTGTACTGACGGAGACTACCTTTACCGCTCGCTCGAGAGCCGCGCCATCGCCGCCGCGAGCACCCGCGTTGCGGTCGCACAGTCCTCCCAGTCGGTCCACTCGAGGGGGCTGTGGGAGTAGCCGCCACGGGAGGGCGCAAAGAGCATTCCGGTATCGGTGACGCGGGCGACGTTCATCGCGTCGTGGGCCGCTCCCGAGTGCAGCGAGAGCGAATCGACACTCATCGCGGTTGCTGCGGACTCGAGTACGTCCCGACAGCGCTCACTCATCGGGGCTGGATCGACCTCGAGGTGGCGTTCCATCGTCGTTTCCACCCCGCGTTTACCCTCGAGATCCTCGAGAACCGTCTCGGCCTCGGTGACCAGCTCGCGCATGACGTCGCCGTCAACGTCGCGCACGTCGACGCCGAGGTCGACAGTGCCAGGGATCACGTTCGTCGCGTTGGGGCTGACGGTACACTCACCGACGGTTGCGACCGCGGTGTTGTCGCCCACCCCGGCCGCTCGCTTACCCGCCGCCTCGAGGGCCAGGACGAACTCGCTGGCGGCCGCGAGGGCGTCGGTTCGATCGGTCATCGCGGTCGCACCGGCGTGATTTGCCTCGCCGCGGATCTGGATACTGGAGTGGGAGATACCCGTGATAGCGGTGACGAGGCCCACGGGGACGTCGTGAGACTCGAGAACCGTATCCTGTTCGACGTGCAATTCGAGGAAGGCGTCCCACTCGCTCGCGTCGAGGCGGCCCTCGCCCCGGTAGCCGATGTCTTCAAGCGCCTGCTCGAGGGTTCGGTCTCCGTTTCGATCGCCGGTTTGCGTCTCCCGACCGTCGGCGTCCAGTGCGCCGCCGTCGGTCAGTGCCAGCGCGTTTTCGACCGATCGCTGGCCGGTGGCAACCGACGAGCCGAGCAGTCCACCGGAGAAGGTGGTTCCTTCCTCCTCGGTGAACGAGACGACCGTCAGCGGGCGGGCTGGCTCGAACCCGGATTCCTGCAGCGAGCGAACCGCCTCGAGGGCGGCGTACACCCCCAGCGGGCCGTCGAAGATGCCGCCCCGGGGAACCGAATCGAGGTGGCTGCCCGCCGCGACCGGGGCCGCCTCAGGATCGGCGCTCGGGGGTGTCCAGGTTCCGGTCAGGTTGCCGACGGCGTCGACGCTGACGTCCAGACCGGCTCCCTCGAGTCGCTCGACGAGCCGATCTCGGGCGTCACGGTTCGCTTCACTCCCGGTGAGAACCGTTCGGCCGCGCCCCTCGTCAGCCTCGAGCGCCCCTATTGACGCGGATTCCTCGAGGTCGGATCGAAGTCGTCCCGTATCGATTTCCATGGTTGGCTCTCGTCTCCCAGCTGAATGTGTATTGTGTCCGGGGACGTTCGTGTCCTTTCAATGGTTGTTGAGCACTCATTTTCCCTCGAGCGAGATGAACGACCCCTTCCCGATAGAGTAACAACTGCACGATTCACACGCTGATCTCGGTTACGTCTGGCGATCAGGTGTGCACTGATTGCAGTGGCTACTATCGGTGTCGAACCGAGCCCACACGACCTTTCTCGAGACACCACGATTTTTGCCCTCCCGGAACCATCTCTCAATCAGCATGTCCGCCGACCACGACATCCTTTCGTTCGTCGACAATCTGGTGTACGAACAGACGCAGGTGCACGATCACGGGGTGGATCTGACGGTCAGCGCCATCTACCGGGTAACAGGCCCTGGCGCACTCGACTTCGGTGGTGACGAACTCGAGGACGCCGACCTCGAGCCCGTCCCCACAGAGGCGAGGGATCCGGAGGACGACTACGAGTGGTGGAACCTCGAGGGAGGACAGTACGTCGTCCAGTACAACGAGTTCCTGACCGAGACCGACGAGTCGCTCGTGTTACAGCCGCGAAACGAACTGCTGGCTCGCGGCGGCTCCCACCCGACGGTGCACGTCGTCTCCCATCTCCCACTGTTGCCACTGTCGGTGCCCGAGGGCGGGCTGTCGATCAAGGAGAACGCCCGGATCTCCACGCTGCTGTGGCCGGCGGGTGGCGACTCCGCGAGTACGGCATCAGCCGGGAGTGTAGAACCGGTTGACGCTCGAGGCGACTCGACCCGGTAGCTAGCGTCCACATCGGCACTTTTCCCTCGCCACACCGTCCGTCACCGTCGCTACGTTTATCCGTCTCTATGGCTTTCGTCACGCATTTTATAACATTCGTCACGCATTTCATGGCATTCGCTCGCCAGCGCTCACGCCCTGCCTGCGGCCTCGAGTAACGCCCGAACCTTCTCGCTTGAGACCCGGTTCGTCGTCTCGCCGTCGACTTTCAACGCCGTGCCGACGATAGCACCGTCCGCGCCGACGGCGAAACAGTCGCCGATCGAGTCGGGGGTGACGCCGCTCCCGACGAACACCGGCACCTCCCGCTCGAGCGCGGCGACCGCCTCTGCGACCCGTTCGACGTCCTCGAGCGGCGTCACCTGTCCCGTCCCGCTGCCGGAGACGATCAGGCCGTCGGCCCGGCCGCGGGCAGCCGTCTCGATGGCGGTCTGCTCGAGTCCTGCCTCTCCAAGGGGTGTCGCGTGTTTCACGTGGACGTCGGCGAGGATGGCCACGTCCGCCTCGAGTCGATCGCGGAGCCGCACGGTCTCGTGAGCGCGGCTCTCGACGATCCCCTGGTCGGTCGCGGCGGAGCCGACGTGGACGTTGACGCGGACGAACGCCGCGCCCGCGGCCGCAGCAATCGACAGGGCGGCTTCGGCGTCGTTGCGCAGGACGTTGATCCCAACGGGAACGTCCACGGCCGCGGTCAGCGTCGTCGCCAGCGCGGCCATCTCGGCGACGGTGTGGGTCGGCACTTCGTCGGGGAAAAAGGGAGAGTCACCGAAGTTCTCGACGACGATACCGTCGACGCCGCCGTCCTCGAGCGCCGCGGCGTCCTCGAGCATCCGTGTTCGAATCGCCTCGCGGGAGCCGCTGTAGTCGGGGGCACCCGGAAGCGCGGGGAGGTGTACCATCCCGAGGATCGGATGTTCGGTTCCGAACGTCTCGGTGAGCGTGTCGGTGTCGTCCATACGTCTGATGCTCGCCGATCCTGCATAAATCGCTTCGGTGTGCGAGGGTCGAACCAGGCTGGTGGGGCAACGGCGAGCTGTATCGGCACGGGCGGACTCCGGCAAACCCGTCTCCGTCCGGGGCGGTTTTCCCCCTCGAGCCGGTATTCACGGGCAATGCCGAACCTGTTTTCCCCACTCACGCTTCGCGGTCTCGAGGTGCCCAATCGGATCGCCGTCTCGCCTATGTGTCAGTACTCCTCGCCCACTGATGGGCTGGCCCGGGAGTGGCACCGCGTCCACCTCGGGAGCCGAGCCGTCGGCGGCGCCGGGCTGGTGATGGCCGAGGCGACGGCCGTCGAGGCCCGGGGACGCATCTCGACGCACGACCTGGGCATCTGGAGCGACGAGCACGCCGCCGCCCTCGAGCCGATCACCGAGTTCATCCGCGGCCAGGGTTCGGTGCCGGCGATCCAGCTCGCCCACGCCGGCCACAAGGCCAGCAAGAATCAGCCCTGGGAGGGGAACGCACCCGTCCATCCCGACGAGGGAGGGTGGGAGGTACTCTCCCCGTCGCCCGAGGCCTATCCCTTCGAGAACGAACCCCACGAGATGCGACGAGCGAGCCAGGACGACATCGAGGGCGTCATCGACGCGTTCCGCGAAGGAGCCGAACGGTCACTCGAGGCCGGGTTCCAGGTCGCGGAGGTACACGCCGCCCACGGCTACCTCCTGCACCAGTTCCTCTCGCCGGTGACGAACCACCGAGAGGACGACTACGGCGGCAGCTTCGAGAACCGCACCCGGATCGTCCGGGAGGCGACCGCGGCCGTCCGCGACGTCTGGCCGGAGGAGTGGCCGGTGTTCGTCCGGATCTCGGGTTCCGACTGGCTCGACGACCGCGAGTCCTGGGATCTCGAGCAATCGAAACGCCTCGCTCGCGACCTGGTCGACCTGGGCGTCGACCTGATCGACGTCAGCTCCGGCGGGATCCATCCCGACCAGCAGGGGCCGACCGGGCCGAACTACCAGGTACCCCTCGCTGAGGGCATCAGTGACGCCGTCGGCGAGGAGATCGCCGTCGGTGCCGTCGGCGGCATCACCCAGCCGGAGCAGGCCGAAGCAATCGTCCGAAACGACCGGGCCGACCTCGTCCTCGTCGCTCGAGAGTTCCTTCGTGATCCGTACTTCCCGCTCCGGTGGGCCGACGAACTCGGGCTCGAGGGGCCCGAGTGGCCGGTACAGTACCGTCGAGCGGTCGGGAAGTAATCGTCCTCGACTCAGCCGATTCAGAACTGCCGGTGGTCGTTAGCGTCAGTGCAAGGTCGGGGGTACGATCCCTTTAAAGGCGACTATCGTCGGTCGGTTCTCGATTCGCGCGATAATCTGGTGTTGCTCACTCGCCGTCCCACTTGATCGAACAACCCTGGGAGGGCTTCCACTCGAGGTCGACCGCCTCACCCGCGAGGACGGCGTCGATGGCCTCTCGAATGTGGAATCGCGTCGGCTCGTCGTCGGGGTTCAGGGCGTCGTCGAGGCGACCCTGGTAGACCAGGCGGAACTCGTCGTCATCGCGTGCGAACAGGAACGGGTCTGGCGTGCAGACGGCACCGTAGGCCGTCGCCACCGCCTGGGTGAAATCGCGAAGATAGGCGTCGTAGGCGATCGTCCCCTCCTCGACGAGTTCTTGCATCGCCGAGAAGGAATCCTCGGGGTACTCCTCGGCGTCGTTTGGATTGATGCCGACGACGGCGACGTCATCGTACTCCGCCGCGAGCTCGTTGAGCAAGTCGAACTTCGCTTTCGCGTACGGGCAGTGATTGCAGGTGAACACGATCAGCAGGGCCTCGTTGTCGGCGAAGGACGAGAGCGTGTAGGTCTCGCCATCGACGCCCTCGAGAGCGAAACTGGGGGCGACGTCGCCAGCCTCGAGTTCGGACTCTGACTCTTGAAGTACCATGCCGACCGCTACTGGATGTTTCCCCTTAAGCGGTGTGTTCTCGGTCAACGAGGGACGCGGTCGACCCGTGACGAACGCTGGCGACGGTATCCCGTGGCGTACCATCACAACGTTTTTATTCCACTCGAGACTACCCCGAGTTACGATGGTAGGTGTCTGCTTTACAGGGCCGTCCGCCCGCTTTTAATTCCCACCTACCGCTTGCTGTGTCGGAACGAACCCTCCAGCGAGCGGTGTATGCGACGCCCGATAGATCGACCGAGAGACGCCGTCTCTCCGCTGTCGATTGGAGGACACGAGGACACCACCCGAACTGGATTACGACTCGATAGCACGACCGACACCCCTAACGCACACCATACACACCACACACCAAACAATGTCAGAACCCGAATCAGACGCAGACGCCAAATCAGCACAGTCACCGATCGCCGTCGTCCTCCCGGACGGCTCCGAACTCGAGGTCGACGCCGACGCGACGGTCGAAGACTGCGCCTACGCAATCGGCCCCGGTCTCGGCCGCGACACGGTCGCCGGCAAACTCGACGGCGAACTCGTGGCCAAAGAGGAACCCGTCTACCAGGACGCGAAACTCGAGATCGTCACCGACCAGTCCGACGAGTACCTCGACGTGCTTCGCCACTCCGCAGCTCACTGTCTCGCCCAGGCCGTCGAACGCAACTTCGACGACGTGAAACTCGCCATCGGCCCGCCGACGGAGGAGGGCTTTTACTACGACTTCGACGACCTCGACGTCGACGAGAGTGACTTCGAGGCCCTCGAGGACGAGATCGAGGCCATCATCGACGCCGACTACGAGATCGAACGCGAGGCGGTTTCGATCGAGGAGGCCGAGGAGCGCCTCGCCGACGAACCCTACAAACTCGAGTTGCTCGAGGAGTTAGCCGAGGAGGGTGAGTCGGTCACCTTCTACCGCCAGGGCGAGTGGGAAGACCTCTGTGCCGGCCCGCACGTCGAATCGACGGGCGAGATCGGCGTCGTGAAACTGCTCGAGATCGCCGGTGCCTACTGGCGCGGGGACGAGGAGAACCCGATGCAGACCCGGATTTACGGGACGGCGTTCGAGGACGAGAGCGACCTCGAGGCCTACCTCACGCGCCGCGAGGAGGCCAAAGAGCGCGACCACCGCAAGATCGGCAACGAGATGGATCTGTTCTCGATCCAGGACGTCACCGGCCCCGGACTGCCGCTGTATCACCCGCCGGGGAAAACGATCCTCAAGGAGCTCGAGGCGTTCGTCGAGGAGATCAACGAGACGTCCGGCTACGACTACGTCGAGACGCCGCACGTCTTCAAGACGAAACTCTGGGAGCGCTCGGGGCACTACGAGAACTACGCCGACGACATGTTCCTCTTCGAGGTTGGCGACGACGAGTTCGGCCTCAAACCGATGAACTGTCCGGGCCACGCCGCCATCTTCCAGGATCACTCCTGGAGCTACCGTGACCTCCCGATCCGGTACGCCGAGAACGGGAAGGTCTACCGCAAGGAACAGCGTGGCGAACTCTCCGGTCTCTCCCGCGTCTGGGCGTTCACGATCGACGACGGCCACCTGTTCATCCGCCCCGACCAGATCGAACAGGAGGTCGAAGCGATCATGGACGCCATCGACGAGGTGCTCTCGACGTTCGACCTCGAGTACGAGGTCGCCCTCGCGACCCGCCCCGAGAAGTCCGTCGGATCGGACGAGATCTGGGAGCGGGCCGAATCGCAACTCGAGAACGTCCTCGAGAAGCGTAACGTGGACTACGACCTGGAGGCCGGCGACGGCGCGTTCTACGGCCCGAAGATCGACTACGCGTTCAAAGACGCCATCGGCCGTAGCTGGGACGGCCCGACGGTACAGCTCGACTTCAACATGCCCGAGCGTTTCGACCTCGATTACGTCGGTGAGGACAACGACGAGCACAAGCCGGTGATGATCCACCGTGCACTGTACGGCTCCTACGAGCGCTTCTTCATGATGCTCATCGAGCACTACGAGGGGAACTTCCCGCTCTGGCTCGCCCCCGAGCAGGTTCGCGTCCTCCCGATTTCGGACGCCAACCTCGGCTACGCCCATCGCGTCGCCAACGCGTTCGATGGCTTCCGCATCGAGGTTGACCACCGGGACAGCACGCTCGAGCGCAAGATTCGGGCCGCACACGACGACCGGGTTCCCTACCAGATCATCGTGGGCGACAACGAGGAGGAAGCGGGCACCATCTCGGTTCGGGACCGCTTCGAGGCACAGGAGTACGACGTCTCGATCGACGAGTTCAGGGCCCACCTCGAGGCCGAGCGCGACGAAAAGCGTTCGGAGCCGGATTTCCTGGCCGACTGAGTGGTCTCCCCGCTCGAGCACCACCGTCACTGATTGCTCGATCTGGTATTCTCACGGTGACCGAGTTCTGCGTCCACGTTGGCTCCACCTCCGTTGACTCTGCCCCCACGTTTCCACAAGTGTGACCAATCTCCGAGAAAAATACATCGATGTGTTCATAATTGTGCACTCGTGAGTATACCGGTATGAACCGAGCCGAGAAAGCCGCGCTCCAGCTTCGGGCGGTCGACGTGTTGTGCATGCTCAAGGAGACCCGAACGTATGACGAACTCGCCGACCGAACCGGACTGCCGGCGGGCGATCTCAACCGCTACGTCAACGGGCACGTCCTCCCCGGCACCGACCGCGCCCACGAGATCGTTGAGGACGTGGGTCGCGACGCGCTCGCGGCCGAACTCGAGGCACGCATTCGTGTCGACGACGAGGGCTACGTCGACAACTCCGGGGCCGTTTTCGATCAGCCGTTCCTCGAACTTGTCGCCCCCGTCGTCGCCGAGTCGTTCGAATTCGATCGTCCCGACCTCGTTCTGACGGCCGCGACCGACGGAATCACCCTCGCCGCCTCGCTTGCCAGCTACTACGGCACCCGGTGTGCCTACGCGAAAAAGCGCAAGGAGACGGCCGTCGAGGAGTTCATCGAGGCCCGTGAGCGCCTCGAGTCGGGAATCGAACTCACCTACTACCTGCCGGCGAGGGCCATAGCCGAGGACGACACCGTGCTCGTCGTCGACGACCTGATCCGGTCGGGAGAAACCCAGGAACTGCTGCTCGACATCGTCGACGCGGCCGGCGCCGACATCGCCGGCGTCTTCGCGCTCATCGCGGCCGGTTCTGACGGGATCGACCGCGCTCAGGCCAGAACTGACGCACCGGTGGGGTCGTTGACGACGGTCTGAGCGGCTCTCGAGGCGGAGACCACAACCGCAGCCGCACCATCGGTTACTCGAGCATCTCTTCGGTAATCGTATTCGGCAGCAGCTCCCCGAGCGTGTACTCGGTTGGCGGCGCATCGTCGCCTTCGTCACAGAGAATCACGAGGTCGTCGTCCGCGAACTCCGCCAGCGTCTGGCGACACATCCCACAGGGGGTGACGCCGTCCCGCCGTCCCGAACTCACGGCCAGTCTGGTGAACTCCCGGTGGCCGTTCTTGACCGCCTCGGCGACGGCGACCTCCTCGGCGTGGAGGCTGTTGCTGTAGTTGGCGTTCTCGAGGTTGCAGCCGACGAATAGCTGGCCGTCGGCGGTTTCGAGGGCGGCCCCGACCCGGTACTCCGAGTAGGGGACGTGTGCTCGCGACTGGATCTCTCGTGCGGCGTCGATCAGCGCGTTCATGACTCGAGATTGGTCGGGGACGACAAATGGCTCCCGGTCTGCGAACCGTGTGTGGTGAACCCATTCCCAGCGAGTGGGAGCGAGTGACGGGGTGTATGATGATGCCCAGACAAGTGTTTACTATGAGCCAGTCAACCATCCAGCACCACCCGTGTGGTATCAAGGACGGCGAGGAGGGGTGCAAACCCAAACTGATGATCACGCTCCTCGCCGAGGACACCGCCCGCGAGGTATTTCTCCACGCGGACGGCCCGACCACTGTCCAGGAGTTCTGCGACGAACTCGACGTGCCGATGACGACGGCGTATCGAACGGTCGAACGTCTCGAGGACGCGGGGCTATTGAAAGGGCAGCCACCGAACGCCTCACCGCAGACGTACGTCAGAGCGAGCGAGCATGTCACCATCACGTACGAGGATCCCGTGCGCATCTCGTGTGTGAAAGGTGGTGTTCCGGTCTACTGTGAGCTGTGAGCCGTGAGTACTCGCCCCGACCCACCCTCACGGCTCACGCGGAGCCCGACGTTCAGGCGTCGATACTGCGCTCGATGACCGCCTTCGCATCGGCAACCAGTTCGTCGACATCGTCGCTCTCGGCGTACAGTCGGACGTAGGGCTCGGTGCCGCTCGGTCGAACGAGCAGCCACGAACTATCGGGAAACTCGAGTCGAATCCCGTAGTTCGTGTCGACCGATACCTCCTCGAACGCAGCCGGCAGGGTCGTCTCGAGGGCGGCCATCGCGGGCTCCTTCGCGTGTTCCGGACAGTCGATGGAGACCTTCCGGTACGGTCGTTCCGAGACGTCCTCCCTGAGTGCAGCGAGTGAGCCAGCCTCGTGCGTGAGCGCGCTGAGTACCGCGGCGCTAGTCACGCCGTCGATCCAGCCGCCGAAGGCGGTGTGAATGTGCTTCCAGGGTTCGGCGGCGAAGACGACGGCGGTTTCCGCTCGGTCGTCGCGGTGGACGTCGGTATCGGCGTCAGCGGTAGCGTCAATGCCAGCAGCCGACTCGACTCGAGCGATCCCCTCGTGGAGGGCCCCCAGTCGAACCCGTTCGACGCGGCCGCCAGCCTCGCGGACATGCTCGTCGATGCGAGCGGATGCGTTGGGCGTCGTCACGACGACCGGATCGTCGGCGGTCGCCGTCTCGACGTAGTGGGCGGCGACGATCGCCAGGATCGTGTCTTCGTGGACGACTTCACCGTCTCGATCGAGGACGACCAGCCGGTCGGCGTCACCGTCGTGGGCGAGACCGAGGTCGAACGACCCACGGTCTACAAACGCCGAAAATTCGGTCAGCGTCTCCGCGGTCGGCTTGCTTGGTCGGCCCGGGAAGTGGCCGTCGACGGTCGCATTGATCGTGACGACATCCGCACCGAGGCGCTCGAGCACCTGTGGCGTCGCCAGCGACCCGACGCCGTTCCCGCAGTCGACGGCGACCGAGAGTCCTTCGAGAGGGCGCTCGTCACCGTCGCCACCGTCGTCATCGAATCGATCGCGTACGAACGCGGCGACGGCCTCCCGATAGTCGTCGAGGACGTCGGTGCGGCGGGACGATCCCCACTCGTCCCAGGCGGCTTGTACCGGGTCGTCCACGAGTTCCTCGACCATCTCCTCGGCGTCGCGGTCGTACTCGACACCGTCGACGAACAGCTTGATCCCGTTGTCCGCGGGCGGGTTGTGACTCGCGGTGACCATTACGCCGCGTCGATCCTGTGAGGCGAACGCGAGCGCCGGCGTCGGCACCTGTCCGACCCGTTCGACATCTGCACCGGCGCTCTCGAGGCCAGCCTCGAGGGCGGCGGCGAGGGCTTCCCCGGTCTCGCGGCCGTCTCGACCGACGACGAACGTCTCGCCCGGCACACCGGCGGCCTGTCCGACCGCGAGCGCGAGCGCGGGCGTCACCGTTTCGGCGACTGGGCCGCGGATTCCGGCGGTTCCAAACAAGGTCATGGGGGTGTGTTCCTCGAGGAGCTACTTATCGACACCGTCTCACAGAGTAACAGTGGGCCGCCGATCGCCTACCCAGTGGCAGGCAATTGGCGGTACGTGGCGACAACGATCTCCATCCATCGCTCGAGACGCTGGCTTGCTGTCGGACAGCACGGTGACGGCGTCGAATTCGCAGTGCGGTTGCACTCGAGAACTGGCGGGCTGAACACGTAGAACCCTGTGTGTCGGTCGTTCGTGTCGCACAACGGAATCGCGTTGGTCACTCAGGATCGATCCAGATACGTCATCGCTTCCTCGTCGCTCACCTGGCCGAAGTCCCGGTAGAACTGCCCGACCGCCTGGAACCAGCGCGGTGTCTGCAACGCGAACACCTCGTCGGCTTCGGCCTCGAGACGCGATACCGAGTCCGGCGAGCCGACGGGAACGGCGAGCATCACGAACTCGCAGTTGGCCGCCCGCACCTGTCGCAGGCAGGCGATGGCCGTCGCACCAGTCGCCACGCCGTCGTCCACGACGACGACGCGTTTTCCCTCGAGATCCGGGAGTTCGTCGCCGTCCCGATAACGGGCGGCTTTGGTCGCGGCGTTCTCGGCCTCCCGCTCTCGCGTCTCCTCGATAGTCGCGTGGTCGACGCCGAGCTGTGCGATGAGCGACTCGTTCAGCCAGACTGAACCGTCGCTCGCGACCGCGCCGAGCGCGAGTTCGGGGTTCGACGGCGCGCCCAGCTTGCGCGCCACGACGACATCGAGGTCGGCCTCGAGCGCGTCAGCGACCGGTCGAGCGATGGGGAGTGCACCCCGCGGAATTCCGAGGACGACGTCGGCTTCGACCCCCTGGGTGAGGAGTGATTCGGCCAGTTGGTTTCCGGCATCGGTTCTGTCGTCGAACATGGGTCTCGAGGAACGTACCACGTCGACCCCTTTGATCGTTGGCCACGCAGCCGACGGCGCCGCTGCTGGCGAGGGAAACGCTGATACGAGCACCGGACAATGGTCGGGTATGGGATCAGAGTGGACGGATCGGATCGTCGGCGAGCGAATGACCGTCGATCGGGAGTTTTCGACGCGGGTTCAGAGCTCGCGGTTTACGAGCCAGGAGTGGAGCCTGATCATGACCGCGACGGCGTTCGAAATCGAGAACCCCGACGACCCCGAGGCCGCCCGGATCGTCGCCAACACCGAGAAGGTGGAACAGATTCTCCCCGAACTCGAGAACGTTCGCTCGCAGGTGGGGGCGATGGGCGGCGACCCCGGTGCTGGCTCGAGTTCGAGCGGTGGCATCGTCTCCTCGATCAAGGGTGCACTCGGCATGGGCGGCGGCGGTGGAAGCTACGACGAGGAACGCGAGGCCGCCGAGACGCTCACACAGGAGTACGCCGACGAGCTACAGGCCCAGCTCGAGTCGAAAGGCCGCTGGGAGCAGGTTCGGAAAATGGCGGCCGAGTGAGCCTGGAGATCGCATTGCTCCAGTCGGTGTCGAGCTACAGGGATCGTTGTGGTCACGTGCCGTCAACCTGATGACGGGTAACGGGTGACGGGCGATCGGCGGTACACTGTTACAACAGCCCCTCTCAGTCACCAGCGCGAAACAGCGTCAACTCACTCGCTTCGTAAATGTTGATCAGCTCCTTGATGAGCTCGTCGTAACTTTCGTCCTCGATCCGTAGTCCCTCCAGCCGTTCGATGGTCTCGTCCTCGAGTTCAACTTCTGGCATAGTCGAACCGCCGACGGCAAATTGCATAAATGGCGGGTGACAGCTCCGTGACTGATCACCGGCCGGCGACGGAAGCCACAGCACCTTTAGGGCTGCCCCGCAACGAAGCAGTCATGGCAGACGACGTCGAGACCACGACCTTTTCGATCGAAACGGCAGACGGCGACACAGACAACGTAACGCTCCCCACGGGGCTGGTCGACCTGCTCGCCGAAGGTGACCAGACCCAGGCCGAGACCGTCGGCGACATCACCCTGTTGTCCTTCGCGAGCCGCGCCCACCACATCGTCCACCACGGCGAGGAACCGAGCGAGGAACTCGAGGCCCAGGAAGCTCGAGCGATGGAGCTGTTCGAGGAGCGCTTCGGCGTCACTTTTGCGGAAGCGACCGGGCATCACCACTAAATTGCGATCCTCGCTCGGGTAAACTCGCGTCGACGGATGTCCAGTCGACCGGGGAGGGGGACGTTCATAACACTGTGACGTGGGGTTCGACGAGACCAGTCCGTTCGACCGGACTCATCCCCGCGTTCAGGTGGCCTGCAATTCCTTCCAAGTCGTCTTTTAGTCATCCCGAAGTCGTCTTCGAGTCGTCTGTTAGTCATCATCATATCGTCTGTTAGTCACCCTCGAGGGAACCGAACGACCGTCCCACGGTGTAATCGAGAGACACGTTCGCTCGTAAACCGAATAGTTAAACACGGTTTACGAAACAGTCGAGGTATGGCGACATCCACCACTTCTGTCGACCTCGTCGACGGCGACGTCGTGCGGTCGTTCGCTCGAGCAGCCGTACTCGCGGCGCTGATCAGTGCAACGGCGTACGTCTCGATACCGATTCCGCTCTCGCCGGTTCCGTTCACGCTGCAGGTGCTGTTCGTCTTCCTCGCCGGTCTCGCACTCGGCCCCGTCTGGGGTACGGTGTCGATGCTTCTGTATTTCACCGCCGGCGCAGTCGGACTCCCGGTGTTCGCGAACGGCGCGGGCGGTCTCGGTGTCATCGCCGGCCCCACGGGTGGTTACCTCATCTCCTATCCGTTCGCGGCGTTCGTGATCGGACTCTTCGTCCACCGAGGGACGACGCTTCGCGATCCGGCGACGGTTCCGTTACCGACGCTGATCGTGAGCGTCGTGGCCGGCCTCGTCCTCATCTACGGGGTTGGCGTCCCCTGGCTCGCCTGGATCCAGCAGATCGAGCTGGCCGAAGCGGTCGTCATCGGGATGGCCTACTACGTCCCGTTCGATCTGGTAAAACTCGCAGCAGCCATCGCCATCGTCCGTAGCGGCCGACTGGCGATCGGTGACTGATGCGATGCTCGAGTTCCGATCGGTCAGTCACGAGATCGCCGGCGTCACCGTCCTCGAGGACGTTTCACTCGAGATCGACGACGAGGCGTTCGTCGTTCTCGTCGGCGCAAACGGCAGTGGGAAAACCACCCTGTTGAGACACTGTAACGGTTTACTCGAGCCGACGTCAGGGGCAGTACTGGTCGACGGCACCCCCGTCCATAACGATCTGGTCGCCGCTCGAACGGCCGTCGGGATGGTTTTTCAGCATCCTCGCGACCAGTTCGTCGCGGCGACGATCGGCGAGGACGTCGCCTTCGGCCCGGAGAATCTGGGCCTCGAGCGTGCCGAGATCGAGGCCCGTGTCGAATCGGCGCTCGAGACCGTCCGACTCGAGGGGCGAGAAACGGATCGCATCGACACGCTCTCCGGCGGCGAACAGTCCCGTGTGGCCATCGCCGGCGCGCTCGCGATGGAACCGACCCATCTCCTGCTCGACGAGCCGTTCACCGGCCTCGACGAGCCTGCTCGACGGTCGGTGCTCGAGCGGCTCGGTTCGCTCTCGCGGTCGGGAACGGGAATCGTCGTCGCGACTCACGACCTGCGAGACGTCGTCGGGCTGGCCGATCGGATCGTCGGAATGGCCGGCGGACGGGTCGTGATCGACGACCGTCCTGGAGCAGCACTCGAGCAGCTATCGGCACTCGACGTCCGCGTTCCCGGCGAGGCGGGGAACACGAACTGATCCTATGCTCGCCTACGAACCCGACGACACGCTCGCCCATCGACTGGATCCGCGATCGAAACTCGCCGTCCAGCTCGGTTTCGCCGTCGTCGCCATCGCCCACCCGACGCCGCGAGCGCTCGCCCTGTTGACGCTGCTCGCGCTTGCACTCCTGTGGTCGGCTCGCGTGTCGCTCCGGCGAGCGCTCGTCGCTTACCGGTTCGCCTTCCCACTCTTGCTCGCGGCGCCGCTGGTCAGCGCGTTCACCGTCGGGAGTCCCTGGATCGAGCCGCGCCAGGCGCTCGAGCCGGCTCTCGCGAGCTACCGTATCGTGTTGATCCTGCTCGTCAGTGCCGCCTACATTCGATCGACGCCAGTTCGTGCCTCGCGAGCGGCGATTCAGCGAACGATTCCCGGCAAACCCGGGCAGCTGCTCGGGATGGGCGTCGCGCTCGTGTTTCGGTTTCTCCCGCTCCTCCGATCCGACCTGCAGACGATTCGGGACGCCTCCGCGGCCCGGCTCGGAACTGAGCGCACGCTCCTCGAGCGGGTGACACACCTCGGTACCGTGGCTCTCGAGCGAGCCTTTCGGCGAGCCGACCGGCTGGCTCTCGCCCTCCAGTCGCGCTGTTTCGCCTGGAATCCGACGTTGCCGCCACTGTCGTTCACGCGACTCGACGTGCCGGCACTCGCGCTGTCGGTTGTGTTGGTGGCAACGGCACTGTTGTGAGTGGATTCCGCCAGAAAGCTCAGGTCGAACTGATATCCTCGAACACTGGCTCGCCGTCGCCGACGAGTGCGTCCTCGAGCCGATTCCGAATCCGATCGGGATCGACCGCTCCGCCGCCGTCGGCAACGCTGCCCACTGACGCTGGATCGAAGGGGACGTCGAGTGCACCGTAGACGGCCTCGAGGACGGCCGCGAGTTCGTCTGCGGCGTCGACGACGATGATTCCCGAAACGAGCGCGCCGTCGCTGCGGACGCGCTGGGCGATGCCGACGACCTTCCGGAGCGAGCCGTCTGTGGATGTGAGCGAGATGGAGTGAGCTCCCGGACAGAACGAGTCGGCGGGTTCGTCCCGTACCGGCTCGAGCCCAAGGCCCTCGAGCACCCCTTCGACATCGCTCGTCAATCGCTCGTAGCGCTCGTCGGTACCTCGACGGAAGTCAGCGACCGGTTCCGCGCGGGCGAACGCCAGTGCGTTCGTCCCGTCGTAGGCGACGGCCCGGCCGCCGACGCTTCGCTCGACAGGGGGAAAGTCGTGTTCGTGCGCCCGTTTTCGCGCTCGTTCGTATCCCTCGAGTCGTACGTCTCGACGGCCGAAGGCGACCTGTCGGTGGGGTGCCCAGACGCGGACGGCCCGCTCACCGCCAGCGGCGACCTCGAGGAGTCGCTCGCTCTCGGCCCGATCGCCCTCGATCGTCGTGGCCCGGCCACGGAGCACCCGGACGCGCTCGGGGGATTCCATGACCGACACTGCGAGCCGAACTATCTAAACCCCGGCGACACCGACTCGAGGGTAATGACTCGGACGGTCACACGGGCGGTCACGGTGGGCCCCGACGTTCTGGAGGGCTACGCGCGATTTTCGCTCTACAACTCGCCGTACCCTGCCCACGACGACGGCAGTGCGATCGATCTCTACCCCGGTACCCTGCGTGATGGCCGGACGACTGAGGCACCCAGCCCCGTGTCGGGAACCGTCCTCGAGACCCGAACCGTCCGTGCGCCACCGAAACCGTACGCCCCCGAACACGACCACCTGCTCCTCATCGAGTGTACGGCCCCCGCCTCGGTCGAGGGACTCGTGGCTCGCGTGCTCCACGTCGAGCCCGCTGTCGAAGCGGGGGCGACCGTCGAGGCCGGTGACTCCCTCGGCCGCCTCGTCCGGGCCGGGTTCTTCGCTCCCTGGGTTGACAACCACCTCCACGTCGGGTTTCGGACGGCGGATCAGCACCTCTACCGGGCGACCGGCTCCCTCCCGATCGAGCTGGGACTCGAGGTGACGCCACTCGAGTGGGACGGCACCGGGACGGTCGTCGAAACGGGCGAGACCTACGCCGTCCTCGACGCGCCGCGCCATCTAGATCCAGGCAATGGATTCGTCGGGATCGCTGCCGACGGTGGTGGCGTCCTCGATGGCGGGATTCCGCACTACGACGGCGGCGGGGTGCTCAGCCGAGACGACGACCAGAATCGACGCAACGGTAAGGTCGAAGGTCGGCACGAGGGTGATGGCGAATGTCGACGTAACGAAAGCGAGGTTCGACTCAACGACGACGTCCTCGGCGTCAGCGAAGGACGAACGATCGCCTGGAACGACGTCACCGTGACCGTCGACGGGACGCCAGTGACTGGTTTGTCGTGTTTCTGTGCTCGAGACGGTGGCTTCGGCGCAAAACTCATCTGTCCGGATCGGACGTTCGACGTGGGTTCGGACGTGCGGGTAGGCGTCGAGCGATCAGGCGACCTCGAGTGATACGGCGTGAAGCCCGAACGCACGAACTCACCGACCGATACCGCTTCACTCCTCCTGGAGTGTCTCCCCGTCGATCACTCGCCCAACGAACACCGGCGTTTCCGTCGGCCGATCCCGGATGTAGAACAGGAACGGTCGGTCGACGACCATCTCGACGTGGTCGGCTGGCGCGCTCTCGTCCATCGCGACCGCCGTCGCGGCCGCGGCTTCGGTTCCCTCCTCGTCCACCTCGATGAAGCTCTGGTGGATAATCTCGCTGATCTCGAGTCCACCATCACCGTCGATCCCGCTGAAATTGCCCGCGAGTGGCATCCCGAGGTCGGACAGTACCTCGAGCAGGCTGAACCGCGACTCGATGCCGAATCGCGGGAGGGTGAGGTCGACCTGTGGCTTCGTCGTCGCCTCGAGCATTGTCGCCAGTCGGTCGACGGAAAACGCCTCCTCGAACGCCTCGAACTCGCCTTCGGCGGGGAGAATCACGATCATGCTGGTCTCCTGGTTGGCGTAGGGTAACTCGACGAGCTGGTGGCCCTCGATTTCGGCGTAGAGGAGTTCGGTCGACTGGTACATTAACTCGAGGTCGGTTTCGGAGCCGTCGAGACTCGTGAATGTTCCCGTGGACGTATCGGCGGGATCGAAGTCGTGGTGCCACGGCGCGAGGAAGTAGATGGCGTTGGTCAAGACGAGTCGGGTGAGACTGGAGATGTCCCCCGGTTGGAGTAGGTCCTCGATTCGATCGTTCGTCTGCTCCTCGACCCACGCGTTGATCGTCTCCCTGGCGGCGTCGGTATCCCCCGAAAAGTCCACGAGTTGCATCCCGGCTCCGTAGTAGGCCTCCAGCAGGTCGAGGAACTCCTCGCGAAACCCGTATCCTTCCTGGCCCCAGAGGGCATTTCCGGTGGCAAGTTGGAAAGCGGGGGTGTCCTCGTTCTCCTCCTCGTCCGCTCCATAGGGTGTCTCGACCGTTTCCCCGTCTTCGTTTCGGCGGACGAACTCGGCCTCGAGCGCGCCGAAAGCGGCGTGGAGATCGTCGCCCTCGAGGCGGAACTCGAGGGCTTCGGCCATCGCTTTGGCGGTCTCCCCGCGGGCACCGGCGTAGGTCATCGCCAGCGCGACGGAAACGCTGTACGGTGAGACGAAGAGGTTCTGGGTCGGTGCCTCCCCGCGGAGTTGTGCGAGCAGCGTCAGCGAAAAGCCGACGTTTCCCCTGATCTGGGCCTCCAGTACGTCCGAATCGACGTCCGGATCGGTGACGAAGTCGACCTGCGGGAACGCCGGGACGTCGTAGTCGTCGAAGCCGTTTTTACCAGGATCGGTGGGAGATATATCGTCGTTCGTGTCGCTATCGCCGTTTCCGGTTCCAGTGTCGTCGGTTGGGTCGTCCTCGCCGCTCAGACAACCCGCTGCACCGGCCACCAGCGCGCCGGTGAGCGCGAGGACGTGCCGGCGGTCGATCGGTGGGGACGCACGGTTCGGGTATCCATACGCGAGACTCTGCAGGAATCGATAAACTCCTTTGGCAGACTGAAAGAGCCATTTCACCGTGGTGATGGGGTTGTGTGCTGGCACGCTCCACCGTTCCCACGGTATCGCGCCTAATATCGCGCCTACACTGTGACCGTTTCATCCCAACAGAAAGGGTTACGTCGCTCGAGGCAATAGAATACGTCGTGCCTGCTGTAAACACTGACGTCCTCGTCGAGGCCGCGATCCTTCTCATGTACACCATCATCGCGGGTGTCCTCACGGCGATGGGTGCGGCTGCGGAGTACCTGAGCGTGCAGCAACTGGGATCCGGGGAACTGGTCGCCGCTGTCTGGCTCGCTGCCCTCGGCGCGATTTTACTTTACGCTGGCGTCTACGGAATCGGCTATCAGAAAGTACTCGTCCGTTTCGTCTAGACCACTGACGCGTTCCCCGACAACCCGACGCGCTCGAGCGGCCGCTCCCGTGTCTGCATACATTTTTCACCAGTCTCACTTCACCAGTCTCACTTCACCAGTCTCACGAGCGGTTCCGGCCAATCAGTGGCGAACTACCGGCGCAAAATCAGTTTGAGCACGTCTTCGTCCTCGAGGACGTGCTGATCGCCGACCTGTTGCTGGTCGTGTGTCGCACTCGGCCCCGACACCCGGGCGAACCGGAACCGCTCTTTCATTTCGCCGCCGAGCTTCTCGACGGCCTCCTCGATCGTCGATCCCGCCTGGATCACCAGCGGTTCCTCGTAATCGACGCCGCGTCCTGGCTTGTCCATGTACACCCGGATCAGATCGAGGTTGTTCCACATCCGATCTTTCAGAGCCTCGAGCCCTTTCTCCTCTTCGGCGCTGATAAACGTGACCTCCTCGGGATCTAGCCCGCGCTCGCGAAGCTGTTCGTCGACGGTCTCTTTGTACTCGGGAGTGATCAGATCGACCTTGTTGACGCAGGTGATCGACGGGATGTACTCCCGATTCTCCATCAGGCCGTCGATGAGTCGATCGATGTCGACCTTCTCGCCCAGGTTCAGGTCGGCGTTGACGTACCCCTGATCGCGCAGCACCTCCTTGATCGTATCCTCGTCGAGATCCTGGTCAGCGCTCGAGGTGATCTTGATCCCGTCTTTGATCTTCGGGCGGACGGTTACCCGCGGCGGCTCTTTGTCGACCCGGATGTTGATGTCGTACAGCTCCTCCTGGAGGCGGTCGTACTGTTCGATTTCGAACACCGAGAGGACGAAGAGGATGAGGTCGGCATTTCGGACGACCGAGAGCACCTGCTTGCCGTCGCCTTTGCCGATCGCCGCCCCTTCGATCAGCCCGGGGACATCGAGCATCTGAATGTTCGCCCCGCGGTGTTTGCACATCCCGGGGTTCACGTCGAGCGTGGTAAACTCGTACTCGCCAGTTTCGCTTTCGGCGTTCGTCAGCGAGTTCAGCATCGACGACTTGCCGACGCTGGGGAAGCCAACGAGGGCAACCGTCGCATCGCCGGTTTTTTCGACGGAGTAGCCGGTTCCGCCGCCGGCCGATGACTGGTTCTGCAGTTTCTCCTTTTTCTCCGCGAGTTTGGACTTCAGCCGGCCGATGTGGGCCTCTGTCGACTTGTTGTAGGGCGTGTTGGCGATCTCTTCTTCGATTGCATCGATCTCCTCCTCGAGCCCCATTCTACCTAGAGTCACCCGGCCGTGGCGAAAAACCCTTTCGACCTGACGCTCGCGCGGACGTGTGGTTCCGACCGACGTCGGTTAATTCGTCAACTGCTCGAGCGAGGATCAGCCGACGGTTTCTATTACGTGCTCGTCTGCGGAACAGCCGACGAACTCGATTCACGTTCGTCGACAGTCACTTCGACACACATAAACGACGGGCTTGTCATCCTCCGAGTGTACGAATGCCAGATCCGGCGAGTTTGCGTGATAGCACCCAGATCGTTCTTCCCCAGGAGGTTCTCAGGGGTCTCGAGTCGCAACTCGACGAGGAGTTCACGGTGACCATTTTCCCCGAGGGTGAGCACCATTGTCGGATCATTGGCAGTCCAGTCGAGATCAAAGCGGCGAGCGATTTTCTGGCGCGGCAAGGCGTGAGCGTGCCGTGAACGCGTGAATCCCGCGTTACTGTGGCGAGGATCAATGGATTCGGTCGACGAACGTGAAGCGTGCTCGAGTGCCGACCACAGCGTTAACTCTCCCTCTCTCGTGTGGTACTCCATGGCAGACACGAAAAAGGGACGAGAGAAACAGGCGAGAAACGCGGAAAAGCGCCAGCGAGAGCGGGAGCTGGCGGAAGCGCGTGATCGCGCTGATGAGTCGGAACCGCCGGGTGATGCGGAGGCTGAGGATGACCACGTATCCGATGAGACGCCACCCGAGTGTCACCGCCGTGGGTGTGGCGAGCAGGCGGCGTTCGTCGTCCTGGAACGATACCTGGAGGAAACCGGGAAGGGTGCCGTCGAAGCAACTGCTGTCCTGTGTCGAGAACACACTGCCGAGGAGAGCCCCGTCAATCTCGACGGTGCCTATCACGACTACGTGTTTCACGTGCAACCGCTGGAAGGGGCTGTCGAGACGGAGACAGCATAACACGACGGCGGGGAACGGCTGCTCGCGTTGGCGTCCACACCGGTACTGGCGGGATGGCTATCGTTCGGGGTGTACCGGCCCGTCGAACTCCCCTCGAGCCAGTGGCTTTGCGATGTGACGGCGTGCACACGGCGGTACTTCGTACCAGCCGACCTCGAGGAGACGCTCGAGCGGGCGGTCGACTTTTCCGTCTGCGCTGGTAGCACAGTCTCGGCAGCGATAGCCCTGTCCCCGACCGGCACTCTTCATCCGCCGATCACACGACGGACACGTGGGTGAGACGGATTCAGTTCGGACGAGGGCGCGAACGGCGAACTTCTCGAGTTTGAGCGTTCCGTCCGATACCTCCCCGCAGACGGTGAGCTGGTCACCGACGCGCAGCGATCGGACGTGGTCGCGGAACCGTTTGGTCGGCTCGAAGGCCGCACAGGTGAGGGCGCTCGCCGTCATCTCGGTCTCGTTTTCTGGGTCGGATTCCGAGCCTGCAGCGCCGCCCGTCGGTGGCCCCCCTTGAAGCTCGAAAAAGACGTGGCCACCGCGACGGGTTGCCGGTTCGCTGGCGACCCATCCCTCGAGCCGGTAGGCGTGTCCATCGACGGGTTCCGAAATGGACGCGAGGGGTGCAACGGGACGGAGGTGGACGTCGGTTCCCTGATTCGTCACAAATAGTTGCCGTCGATTGACCGGTTCGCTTTCGATCGCGTGGGCCACCGTCCGAACGGCCTCGGGGTCGTCGCCGCGGATGCCGTGTAAAATCGGCCCAGGCGTGTGTGGCACGCAGACGGTCTCTCCCTCGCCACGGTCGACGGTATCCCAGACCGTTGGGTATTCCCGATCGGCCGCCTCGAAGACGCTCGTCTCGTCGACGGCTCGTGGCGTGCCCCACCGGTGGGGTTCCCGATAGGAGATGTACTCGTAGGTCCAGTCCTCGAGGGCGGCCCAGGCGCCGATCGCCGCCAGTGCCCCGATCCGGCCACGGCCGTTCCCCAGGCCCCAGTGACGGTAGCCGCAGTCGCCTGCGAGGTCGACCGCGTCATCGATCGAGAGGTGCTCACGGATGGCGTCCATCGCGAACGCCCGAACCCGATCCGAAACCGCGTCGGGGTCGTGATCGGCGACGACGAGCCCTGGATTCGTCCGCTCGTCCGTCGTTTCCGATCGATCCTCGAGAACCTCCTTCGCTACCGAAAACGCCACCGCCGGGTCGCCCTCGAGGTGGATCCCCAGGGCGGCGTTCCCTCGGGTCTTGTATCGGACGGACGGATTCAGCCGGACGAGTACCAGTCGATCGACGGTCACGTCGTCTCGTTCGCCGAGCACGGCGGCGATCTCCGTCGCGACGTAGGTCGTACACATCCCGCGTTCACGGGAGTCCGTATCGTCAAGCCCGACGACGGTCATCGGTGGACGTAGTGGGGCGATCGGTTAACCGGTTTCGTCTTTCTGGCTGGCTGGCAACGTCCTATATAAGTATGTCGCTCAGTAGGCCGTCGAATGGCAGACAGAACGCCCCCACCGCTGGGGAAACGCTCATATGGGATGAGTGACTTACCTTCCCTTATGTCCCGATCCGCACTGGTCGGCAACGTCACCGCGATGCTCGAGGACGCGGGCTTTACGGTGAGTGACCGGTGTGCGATTCGCCCGAAGAGTTTCGACATCGCTGCCCGCCGCGGTGAGGATCTGGTGCTCGTCAAGATTCTCGGCAACGTCGACGCCTTCAACCAGGAGACGGGCCACGAGATGCGGCGCCTCGGTACCTATCTCGAGGCGACACCGCTGGTCATCGGCCTGCGCAGCCGCGACGAAGATCTGAAACCGGACGTGGTGTACTTCCGCCACGGCGTCCCCGTATTCAGCCCCGATACGGCGTACAACCTGTTCATCGAGGGCGTGCCACCGCTGATCTACGCCGCCCCCGGCGGCCTCTACGTCAACATCGACGGCGACCTGCTGGCCGACGAACGTGAGTCCCGGGAGTGGAGTCTCGGTCGGCTGGCGAACGAACTCGGCGTCTCCCGCCGCACCGTCTCGAAGTACGAAGACGGCATGAACGCCTCCATCGAGGTCGCGATGGCGCTCGAGGATCTGTTCAACGCGCCGCTGACGAGCCCCGTCGACGTCCTCGACGGGAGCGACGACGTCTACGATCGGGAAGCGCCACCCGACGAACCCGACGCCGATCCGGACGACGAGGAAGTCGTCGCCGTGTTGACTCGAGCGGGCTATCGCGTCCACCCGACGTTACGCTCGCCGTTCAAAGCCGTGAGCCAGGACGAAGACGACGACGAGGACGTCGTCCTCACCGGCCACTCCCAGTTCACCAAGGCTGCCGAGAAACGAGCCCGGATCATGAGTTCGATCGGCCACGTAACGCACACGCAGTCCGTCTACGTCGTCGATCGGGCCAAACAGGACGCCGTCGACGGCACCGCGCTCGTCGAGCGCGAGGAACTCGAGGCCCTGGGCGACGCCGACGAACTCCGGAAGGTTATTCGCGAGCGCGCCGAGCGCGAAGAGGCGGCCTGAAACGAGTACCCGTTTCTCGTCTGTCCGCCTGCGGGCACAGACATCAGCACACTCATACGAATCGACGAACTAGCTCGAGCACCGATCTACGTGTACAGCGTCAACGTCCCCGTCCCCGGCCGCGTGAAAGCCCTCGCGAGTGACCTGTATCCCTCACTCGTCGGCTTCGACACCGTTCGGGAGACGCACTCCTGTCTGCTCAAGCGACTCGGCGACGACCCGCAGGTCGCCCGTCTCCAGCAACGAGCACACCGCGCCCTCGAGGGTGCACCGGCCGTCGAAGCCGAAATTACCGGCATCGACTACTTCGAGGAGCCACCACTGGGGTCGGCTCCGGTCGTCTACCTGGCCGTCGAGAGCCCCGGCCTCGAGCGCATCCACCGGACGCTAAGCGAAGCATTCGATCCCGTCGAAGGGCTCGAGGGGCCGGATTACGTCCCTCACGTCACGCTCGCCAGGGGTGGCGACCTCGAGGCGGCCCAGAGACTCACCGACCGGGAAATCGACCCGATCCGCTGGACGATCACCGAACTCGAGTTCTTCGACGGGACGTACCGACTGCCGGTGAGCCGTGTTTCCCTACCCGGGTGAGTCGGGTACTCTCCGTGGTTGCGATACTCGACTGTATAGATCGATGTCGACGGTTTTCGGGCTCGGGTGATTCCCTCTTCTCATCTCCCATCAGCGATCTGCACGGCTGAGACCGATAATTTTATCGATTCGTAGTATGGATCTGACACATGGCTCGTGCCCTCGTTGGACAACTTACCGTCACGCTGTTCGTCTTCGTCGGCATCGTCGTTTTTGGCCTCGGCGTGTTGATCGCCGTTCCGGTGTTGACGGCGATCGGGCTCACCGATCAACAGGCCGCTGGCATCGTCGGTGTCGCCGTCCTCGTCGGTTTCTGGGTGCTCGGTCTGACGGTGCTGTTCCGTTGAAGCCGGCCACACCGTCTTTCCGGGATACTCGAGTCGGCATCACCTCGAAGCAGCGTTACCTCGGCCATGGTCACCTCGACCGCTCGACCGGCGTGTCGCCACTCGCTCAAAACGCAGTCGCGCAGTCGAGACGATACGGTGCCCTCGAGGGGGCATCACTGATCCGGGTCGCGACGTCACGGTGACGGCCAACCCTCACTGGGCGTTGAACCGCATTACGGCGCTGGGGGATCGCTCTCGTATCGGTCGTGATCCGCGTAGAAGTTGAGCATCGCGAACTTGAGTTTCTCGGGGTCGATGTCGATCAGTTCCTCGCGCTCTTCGTGCGGGAACGTCCCGTTGACGCTGTACTTCCCGAGATCCGATTTCGCCCGCCTCGAGTACCGTCGATCGAGCAGGATCCGGACGCCGACGTCTTCGGGTGACCGGATGACGCGGCCGAGTGCTTGCCGAGTCTTTCTGACGGTCGGAATCTCGACGGCGTAGCGCCAGCCGGTTTCGGTGCCGTCGAATGCGGTGTCGTAGGCCTCCTGGACGGCCTCGGCGCGATCGTCCAGGTGCGGGTAGGGGACGCCGACGACGAGCACCGTGTGGGCGTCGTCGCCGTCGAAACTCACCCCCTCGGCGAGGGTGCCCCACAGCGAGGTGAAACAGATGGCGTGGTCGTCGTCGACGAACCGCTGTCGCAACTCCTCGGCGCCGACGCCGGGTTCGTCGAGGTAGACCGACGCCTCGGTTCGCCCCTCGAGACGCTCCGCGTAACGGGCTGCTTCGCCGTAGTTCGGAAAGAACGCGAGGGTGTTCCCGGGAGTCATCCGAACGGCGTCGAGGATGCCGTCGGCCACCGCCGCCTGCACCTCCGGGTCGTCACGTGCGGAGGCGAAGAGCGCTGGCGTCTCGACAGCGTACGTGCGCCGGCACTCCTCGGGGAACTGGAGCCCGTAGGCCATCGTCACGCACTCCTCGAGGCCGAGAACGTTCTCGGTGACCTCGAAGGGTTGGATGGTCGCGCTCATCAGGACGGTGCCGGACACCTCCTCGAAGAGCTGGCCGGTGACGTGACGCGGCAGACAGCTGTAGAGTTCGGCCCGGCCGTAGATCTCGTCGGTTCCGGCGTCCCGGCGGACGGAGACGACGGGGTACAGCCCCTGACTGTCGCCCTCGTTCATCCAGGCGTTGACGAACGCACCGGCCTGGAGGGTCTGACACTCCGCTCGCGTGGCCGTTTCGCCTTTCCGATAGGCCTCCTCGTACTCCTCGTCGAGTTGCTGACCGAGTTGCATCGCCGCCTCGAGATCGCCGCTGATCCCCTGCCCGGAGTACTGCTGGAGGAACGCCAGCGTGAGGTCGTCCCGGCGATTCTCGTTGCTGATCGGGACGTCGTCCCAGTTCTCGCCGATCCGTTCGCGTTCGCCGAAGCCGAAGCTGTCCTCGTAGGTCTCGACGAGGGCGTCTCGGAACGCCTCGAGCACGTTCGCGGCGTCGTCGGCCCGTGGATCGCTCGCTTCGGCCAGTTCGTCCAGCGCCGAATCGAACGTCCGCTCCGAGCAGGCGCGGCTGGCGTGGTCGCGGGCGGCGTCCTCGACGTTGTGCGCCTCGTCGAAGACGGCGATGACGTCCTCGGGGTCTCGACCCAGCCAGCGGAAGAACTGCTCGCGGATCATCGGATCGAGCAGGTGGTGGTAGTTACAGACGACCAGATCGACCCCCTCGAGCCCCTCTTTCAACAATTCGTAGCCACAGAGTTCTCGCTGGTCGGCGTACTCGTAAATGTCGTCGGGGGTGCGGACGTCCTCGAACAGCCACTCGAAGAAGTCGTCGGTGGCCTCGGTATCGAGCAGGTTGTTGCGATAGTGGTCACAGACGTTTGCCCCCTCGAGGTCGTCGATCTGCTCTTCGAGGCTCTCGAGTTCGTCCATGACGGCGCCCCGGGCGTCGGCGGCGCCGTCGCTGCCGCCCTGGCTCGCCTCGAGTAACTCGCGCTGGCGACGCTCGAGCTGGGCGTAATCGGATTCGGCATCGACGAGCGACCGTGTGTTGTCCCGCAGGGCCTGACACTCCTCGTAGCCGACGTCGATGTGACACATCGAGGCCTTCCCCTTGAAGACGACTGCCCGGATGGACTCCTCGCGGGTGATCGCCTGGGCTTCGGCGATGAACTGACGCATCTGCTGGTGGACGTTCGTCGTAATGACCACCGTCTTCCCCTGTTCGCGGGCGACCTCGAGGGCGGGGACGAGCGCCGAGAGGGTCTTGCCGGTTCCACAGGCCCCCTCGAAGAGCACGTTCTGGCCGCGCACGAGGGTGTTGTAGATGCGATCCATCGCCTCGCGCTGGTTTGCGTACGGCTCTTCGTAGGGGAAAAACCGCAGGTACTCGCCCACGTCTGACACGGTGGGTGGTTGGGTGCCCATTGGATAAAAGGTCTCTGCTGACTGTCTGCAACCCTGACAGGTTGGGTGGTCGCCACGATAGCAGCCACACCCGCTCGAGGGGAGCTTTTTTCGTCTCCCTCTCCGTCTCGACGGTCGTGCGACTGGTACAGATCACCATCCCGACGGGAAAACGCGACTCGGTTCGTCGGTTGCTCGAGGACGAGGGGCTCGAGTACACCATCACCGACGAAACGAGTGGTCGGGAGTACGAGGCGGTTGCGTACGTGCCGCTGCCACAGCCGGCCGTCGAACCGGTGATGGACAAGCTTCGGGCGATCGGCATGACCGACGATGCCATCACCGTCGTCATCGAAGCCAGCACGGTCGTCTCTGATCGGTTCGACGAACTCGCCGAACGCTACGCCGAAGGAACCGACGAGGATCGAATCGCTCGCGAGGAGTTGCGATCCAGTGCCGCCGATCTGATGCCGACGACGCGAAACTACCTCATTTTGACCATCGTGAGTGCCGTCGTCGCGACGGCCGGCCTGTTGCTCGATTCGGCGGCCGTCGTCGTCGGGTCGATGGTGATCGCCCCATTAGTCGGACCGGCACTGTCTGCCAGTGTTGGAACGGTTCTCGACGACCACGGGCTACGGGTTCGGGGGGTGACGTTACAGGCGCTCGGCATCGGCTGTGCGATCGCCAGCGCCGCCATCTTCGCCGGTTTCGTCCAAATGGCGAATCTCGTCCCCCCAGGGATCGAGATCCTCGATATCGATCAGATTCGCGAACGCCTCGCGCCGGACTTTCTGGCCCTCGCGATCGCCCTCGGGGCCGGGGTCGCCGGAGCCGTGAGCCTCTCGACGGGCGTCTCGGCGGCTATCGTCGGGGTCATGATCGCCGTTGCACTCATTCCACCAGCAGCGGTCGTCGGGATTGCCCTCGCCTGGGGCGACCTGACGCTCGCCCTCGGCTCCGGTGTGTTCGTCCTCGTCAACGTCCTCTCGATCAACATGGCGGCGCTCGCCGTCCTCTGGTACCAGGGCTACCGACCGGAGACCTGGTTCCGAACCTCGGACGCTCGCGTGGAAACGTTGACGCAGATCGGCGTGCTGGCCGTCATTATCCTCGTCCTCTCGATGTTTCTCGCCGGCGTTACCTTCGCGAGTTACGAAGGTGCCCTCGCCGAAGAGGAGATCCGCGGTGAGGCTGCAGCAGTCATCGACGACCACCAGGGCCTCGTCTTGATGGACGTGACCGTCGAACAGAGCGATCATCCACTCCGTGGTACACCGGAAACCGTCGTCCTCACGGTCGGCAAGGCCGAAACGGTCGATCCGCCGCCGATCGCACACGAACTGCAGGAACGGCTCGAGTCGGAGCCACGGGTGGAGGTGCGCTTCGTCGAGGTACAGGTCAGAGAATGAACGGCTGAGAGACGTCACGGCGGGATCGTTATCGGAATCGGTATCGGTGTTCAACCACCCGTATTCGGGAAATGAACCGGAATTCCAACCTCGTGGGAACGAGCGACGACCCCTAACACCGTGCACCCGAACGTGTTCATATGAACTCGACCGACCGACTCTCTCGCCGACGAACGCTACAACTCGCTGGACTCGCCGGAACGGCGCTGCTCGCAGGCTGTCAGGCACCGGTTCAACAGACCGAACCCGAGGATGACGACGCCGACGCGGACGACGAGCCAGCCGGCTGGGAGAACGTCGAGGAGATCGTCCTCGAGGGTCACTTCGATCACTGGATCGGCGTCGAACCGCCGGAAATCGCCGACGAGGAGAATCCCACGCTGGTGCTGTACGCCGGCCGCGAGTACGAACTGACCTGGGAGAACGGCGACGGCGACTTCCACAACTTCGTGATCTGGGACGAGGACGACAACACCCTCGAGGAGACCGACTACACGGACGAGGAGGGTGCGACCCTGACGCTGACGTTCGAGGCCACCGAGGAGATGGTTCGCTACGTCTGTGCGCCACACGTGCCGACGATGGATGGGGCTATCGAGGTTCGTACCGAATAGTAGCGGCCTCGAGAGAACTCGGATGGACGGTATACTCGAGCGGCACCCATGCCCGTTAGCCGTCGTCGGTCTCGGGAACGACCAGATCGACCGGGGCATCGTGTGCGCTCGAGGCTCGAATTCTGACGCTCGCGTACTCGAGGGCCGTTTCGAACGTTTCGGGGCCGTCGTACCGAGCACCAAAGAGTGACATGAACCGGGTGGCGAGTTCGTTCGCCCGCTCGAACCGTAACACCGAACGAATCGTCTCGTCTTCGGCGAACTCGAGGCCCGGATAGGCCGTCGTCGTGATCGCGTACCCTGGCTGGTCGTCGCCGTCGATCGATGCTGGGGCGACTCTGACGCGCACGTCTCCGGCCTCGTGGCGGTAGGTCACGTACGCCATCTCTCGCTCGCGATCGGCGGGTGTGTACTGCCGACTGTGTTCGATCGTCCAGTCGGGCGGTACGTCCTCGTGGATCGTCTGTGGCGTTTCTTCGTCTGTCGGCTGTAGTACCTCCTCGTCGCTCATCGTTCACGTGTAACTCACCGACGGTGACGTTCGTACCGACTCGAGCAATATTTCCGTACTATGGCCGTACTTCTGTACTATCGTACTTACTGTGTGGCTGATGGGCGAAGTACGCTGGACGTTCGTCAAAATATCACTGGCCAGGTCGTGGGTACTCCGCCGTGAACACGTCTTCGACGAGCGGTTCCCCTGCCGCTTCGCCCTCCGTCTCGCCACTCACGTCGCTCCTCGAGTCCTCGCCGGCCGGACTCACGCTCCCCGTCCGATATCCGTGCAGGTCGAGCGTAACGTGCTCGAATCCCAGCTCTGTAAGGGGGTCGCGGATCGACTCGACGAACGCCGGATCGAGGGCTGCCTCGAGTTCGTCCGGCGCAATTTCGATGCGCGCGAGCCCGTTGTGGTCGCGCACGCGGAACTGTTCGAATCCCCACTGGCGGACGAGCGCCTCGGCGCGTTCGATCCGGCTGAGGCGATCTTCCGTGACAGCGAGCCCCGTCGGGATGCGCGAGGAGAGACACGCCATCGCGGGCTTGTCCGCGACCGAGAGGCCGTACTGGTCGGCCACTTCGCGCACCTCGTCCTTCGAAAAGTCGTGGGCGAGTAACGGGGAGTGTACCTCGAGTTCTTCGACTGCCCGCAGTCCTGGTCGGTGGCCCGCACCCGGATCGTCGGCGTTCGTCCCGTCACAGACCGTCTCGATACCGAGTTCGCGAGCGCGTTCGAGCATCTTACCGAGTCGCATCGTCCGGCAATGATAACAGCGCTCGTCGTCGTTCGCGATGAAGGCGTCGCTGTCGAGTTCGGAGAATTCGACGATCTCGTGGCGAATGCCGATCTCCTCGGCGACGCGTCTGGCGTCCTCGAGTTCGGCCACTGGAAGGGTCTCACTCTTTGCCGTACACGCGACGGCGTCCTCGCCGAGGGCGTCGTGGGCGAGGGCGGCAACCGTGCTCGAGTCGACGCCGCCGGAGAAGGCGACGAGGACGCCGTCGTGCGTTGCGAGGTCAGATACGGCGGCCTCGCGTTTGTCCTCGAGAGTCGTCATACCCCTCGTTTGGGTCGAGCAGCAAAAAGCGCGTTGTCACCGGCTTCTTCCCATGGCTGGTCGACGTCCGTACGAACGGCGTTCGAGGTCGTCACGTACTGCGTGGCTGCTCAGGTACAGCCCTCGACCGCCGTCTCGAGTACCGCGAGATCGCTATCGAGTGTAACGCGCATGACGTCGCCGCCGACGGGCATCCGCACCTCGAGGCGGTACGGATCGCGCCCGACGACCCGCGTGTACTCGTCGCTGACACACCACGGCAGCGTCCAGTAGGGGCGTTGGTCGAGGCTGACGCCGCGCTCGCGGTGGAAACTGACGACCTCGGAGTGATCGAGCAGACGGAGACCTGCGGCCGAACAGAGGGTGTGCCCACACTGGACGCACTCGTGGTCGACGCGGACATCGACGCCGAGACAGCACGCTTCCTCGCCCTCCTCGACGACGTGGGTTTCCATCCGACCGCTACACTCCGGGCAGACGCCGTCGGCGGCGAGGCAGTGGAGGTGCCGAACACGGTTGTCGAACGCTTCGGCGACCTCCTCGTGGGTTCGATCGGTCAGCCCGCCCGGCGGGAACGAGTACTCGCCGTGGCGTTGCTCGCAGTCGGTGCACTCGACGGCCAGGCGTTCGTCCGCGTAGACGCCCTGGAGTGGGCCGCCACAGGTGACACAGCCACCCTGGACGGGAAACGGCTCGAGGCGGGGGTGCTCGTTGAACGAACCGGCGATGACGGCCCGGACGACCTTCTCGCCGGCGTGCTTGAAGTCGTAGCCGCCGTGGGATCGCCGATCCGACGAGCCTCCGCTCGCGGCACTCTCGGAGACGCCGTCGACCTGTTCGATAAAATGCCCCGTGAGCTTCTGGAGGTGGTAGTTGAACTGCGCGGAATCACGCATCTCGACTGTCCGTCGCAGTTCCGAGAACGACACCGGTCGTTCCTCGGCAGCCCACAGCGCCTCGAGAATCGAAAGGCGAGTCTCGTTGCCGATCAGCGCAAACGCCTCCGCTGGTGCGAGACAGTCGGTACACTCGAGGATCGTCGACTCGCTCGAGGTGTCGGGATGGCTCATACGTGATGATCGATTGGGATCGACTAAAGCGTTCGCTGAAGGCTATTTTTGTAATTCTGTTGATGGTTTGGGCTGGCTGGCGAGCCAGACGTTTTATCGCTGGTTGTTACTTACCAGTTCGCGTGAATCGATTCGGGGCTCGAACGGGCGTCATCGCGGTTGTCAGTTTCGTCGTGCTGCTCGCGGCCGTCGGCGGCGGGGTTGACATCGGGGCCGGCGTTATTGGCGACCCTGGAAGTGACGACGGTCGGATCACCGCCAGCGGTGTCGACCACGAAGACGGCCAGGCCTGGTCGGCCCATTCGAGGCACGTCCTCACTCACTCCGACCACGACGAAGCGCCTGACCCAGCTGACGGCGAGGTGGCCGACGACGGCGAACTCGAGACCGACTACTTTCTGATCAGTTATCACGAGGAGTACGCGGCAGAAGCCGAAACGATCGCCGCCGTCGCCGACGACCACTACGTCGTCCTCCACCAGAAGTTCGGGCTCGAGTCACCGGCTGGAAAAACACAGATCATCGTCGGCCCGCGCGAGAACCAGCCCTGTGACGCCGTCGGCTGCGTCGACCCGCTCAATCGGGTGTGGGTCACCTCGGACTCGCGGTCGTTGCTCCACCACGAACTCGTACACACGATACAGTTGCGCGAACACTGGTCGCCGCTCAATCAGCTCTCTGCACCCGATCCAGGTGAGGGCATGTTCATCGAAGGTACCGCGAAGTACCTCGACGCCTCCGCTGCCCAGCTCGAGCGGTCGGCCCGGTTCGATCCCGACGCGATCGAGCTGACGACCTATCCGGAGGGTAGTACCGAGTACGCCGAGCGGGCGCTGTTCGTCGAGTTCGTGCTCGAGACCTACGGCCGCGAGGCGTTCGACGCGCTCTATCTCGAGGGTTCCGCGACGGGGCTCGAAGCGGCGACCGGGGACTCTTACGAGACCCTGCAGGCGGATTTCTATGCTCAACTCGACGCCCAGCAGCAGCGTCTCCACGACGGCGGCGCGCCGCTGCCGGCGTTTACCTACGACCCGATCGAACCCGAACCCGGCCAGGAGATCACCCTCGACGCCCGGACGCCCGACCCCGTTGCCGCGACCGACCGGACGTGGTATCCGACCGAGCCGGACGAGTTCGCCTGGGATCTCACCGGCGACGGGGAGGTCGACGCGACCGGGCCGACGGCGACGCTCGAGGTGCCGACCGATGGATCGTGGCCGGCCGAGGTCACGCTCCTGGTCGACATCGACGGCGAGACGCACGCGGCGACCCAGCGGATCGTCCTCTCGGGCGAGCCCTCGGTCGAGTTCGTGGACACGGTCGTTCCCGATCAGTTCGAGATCGGACAGACGATGTCGGCGACGGTTACCGTCGTCAACGACGACCCCAGACCGGCGAGCGAAACGATCGAACTCGTCATCGGCGACGAACGGATCGCCTTCACCACCGTGGAGCTGGCGCCTGGAGAGGAGCAAACGATTGAGCTAAGGGGTACCGTGCCGGAACTCGAGGCTGGTACCTACAGCGTCCAGATTGCTGGGTCGAACGCGGACGCGGAGGCGGGCGCCGGTCTCGAGCGGTCGATCCTGCTCGAGGATGGCGGCGATACCGCGGGCGATGCGGACGCGGACGTGGACAGCGACCTCGAGGACGAGCGCGGCTCCGGCGTGGTCGACTCGATTCCGGGATTCGGCGTCGGCACGGCACTGGTGGCACTCGTCGGTGGTGTTCTCGCGCGTCGGATCTCGGGCGGGTCGTTCGGGGTGTGCAGCCGATCGACGAAGCCGGACGGGTAATCCCCTCGTCGTTGATTCCGTCGGTCGACTGGTCTGTGTCTCATGCAGGAGATTGGTTCGTACGAAGCTTCAAATATTGAAGTTTGCTACGGGTTAAACTTCAAAAACTATAGTAGGTGCTCGATCCACCGTCTGAGAACGTCGACACTGGGTGACGACTGTAAGCACTGGTGGTAATTCACCTCGAGCCCTGGCCGTGATTCGCCTCGAATCGTGGCCTCGATTCGGTTCGTGCAGCAACCACTGCTCGCACTTATCACGCAATCGCGCTCGAGGCCTGAGAAGCGCTCGCACACGGCGGCATTCCACACCTGCAGAACAGTAGGTTTATCAATCGCAGAGCGGAACCCCTAGTACAATTACTCACCGTCTTATGGCAGGAAATGGACAACCGGAGGTGAACATCGGACTCGTCGGCCACGTCGATCACGGCAAGACGACGCTGGTGCAGGCCCTGAGCGGCTCGTGGACTGACCAGCACTCAGAGGAGATGAAACGCGGTATCTCCATCAGGCTCGGCTACGCGGACGCGACGTTCCGTCGCTGTCCCGAGGTCGACGAACCCGAGTGTTTCACCGTCGAAGAGGAGTGTCCGGACGGCTCAGAGAGCGAGCCCGTCCGAACCGTGTCGTTCGTCGACGCCCCTGGTCACGAGACCTTGATGGCGACGATGCTCTCGGGAGCATCGCTGATGGACGGGGCCGTGCTGGTCGTTTCGGCATCCGAGCCCGTCCCACAGCCACAGACCGAAGAACACCTGATGGCGCTCGATATCATCGGTATCGAGAACATCGTCATCGCCCAGAACAAAGTCGACCTGGTCGACGGCGACCGGGCCCGCGACAACTACCAGCAGATCAAAGACTTCGTCGAGGGAACCGTCGCCGAGGACGCACCAATCGTCCCCATCTCCGCCGGTCAGGAGGTCAACATCGACTACCTGATCGGCGCAATCGAATCGGAGATCCCGACGCCGGATCGCGATCCCGACGACAATCCGCGAATGCACGTCGCCCGCAGTTTCGACATCAACAAGCCGGGAACGACCCACGAGAACCTCACCGGGGGCGTCCTCGGGGGCAGCCTCGTCACGGGCGAACTCGCCGAAGGAGACGAACTCGAGATCCGCCCCGGCCGTCAGGTCGAAGAGGGTGGCCAGTCCGAGTACGTCCCGATCCAGACGACGGTTCGATCGCTCCAGGCGGGGAGCCAGTCGGTCGACACCGCCACGCCGGGCGGGCTGCTCGGGGTCGGCACCGGCCTCGACCCCTCGTTGACGAAGGGTGACGCCCTCGCTGGCCGCATCGCCGGCCCGCCGGGGACGCTCCCGCCGACGTGGGAGCAGTTCACCATGGACGTCGACCTGCTCGAGCGCGTCGTCGGCTCCGACGAAAGCGAGACCATCGACGAGATCAGCACGGGCGAGCCGCTGATGATGACCGTCGGCACCTCGACCACCGTCGGCGCGGTCACCAGCGCTCGAGCGGGCGAGTGTGAGGTATCGCTCCAGCGGCCGGTCTGTGCCGAACCCGGCGCGAAGATCGCGATCAACCGACGGATCGGCGCTCGCTGGCGACTGATCGGTCTCGGCACGCTGCAGGGGTAGGAGGAACGTCGATGACCACGCAGGTTGCTCTCGACACGAGTGCGCTGATGATGCCGGTGGAACTCGACGTCCGCCTGTTCGACGAACTCGATCGGGTCGTCGGGTCGTACGAACCGACGACGCCCCAATCCGTCCTCGAGGAACTGCGGCGCCTCTCGGAGAAAGGCGGCGAAGAAGGGACGGCGGCAAACGTCGGCCACGACCTCGCAACGGAACGCTGTCTCGTGGTCGACACGGAAGCATCGTACGCGGACGACGCGCTGGTCGAACTCGCCCGGGAGGGCGTCGTCGACTACGTCGTCACGAACGACCTCGCGCTGCGCGACCGGGTGCTCGAGGAGAGCATACCGGTAATTGCATTACGCGGGAGAAACAAGTTGGCAATCACTCAACCATAGATGTACAAACGGGTCAAACTAAAGGATACGGTAGAAGTGCCCCCCGAGGAACTCGGCGACGTCTCGCCAGCCCTCGTGAAACGCCTGCTCCAGGACAAACTCGAAGGTCGGATGGACGAGGAGGTCGGTAGCGTCGTCTCCATCACCGAGGTTCACGATATCGGTGAGGGGACGGTGTTACCGAACCGTCCCGGCGTCTACTACGAGGCGGAGTTCGACGCGGTGACGTTCGATCCACAGATGCAGGAAGTCGTCGACGGGACGATCGTCGAAGTCGTCGAGTTCGGCGCCTTCGTCGGCATCGGTCCCGTCGACGGCTTGCTCCACGTCTCCCAGATCTCCGACGAGTATCTGGCGTTCGACCGGGAGAACCAGCGTCTGGCCTCGAGCGAGTCCGACCGCGCGATCGGCGTCGAAGACGCCGTCCGGGCACGCATCGTGACGAAGAGCATCGACGAACGCAACCCGCGCGATTCGAAGATCGGTCTGACGGCCAAACAGCCCGGCCTGGGCAAACACGGCTGGCTGATCGATGAGTTCGAAAAGCGCGAGGAAGCAACCGCAGGTGAGTAATCGTGGCATCGAATCGACTCGTCTGCCGGGAGTGTCACCTGGTCAACCCGGCGGACGCCGAAACGTGTAACTCCTGTGCGTCGTCGTCGCTCACCGAGGACTGGGCGGGCTACGTCGTCATCGCTCACCCCGAAGAGAGCGAGATCGCCAGCGAGATGCAGGTGACCGAACCCGGCGCGTACGCGCTCAAAGTGCGATAGATCAGTCGCCAGTCGTGACTCGAGACGCCGACGCCGATCCCGGAGAAGCTGGCGACGACGCAGTCGACGGAGAGCGCCAGCTCTCGCTCCCACAGGCACTTCGCCACGAACTCAAAGACCCGATGGGCCCGATCGAAACCGACGCGGGGGTGTTACTCGAGGCGATCGACGGCCCGTTGATCACTGTCGGCGACGTCGTCACCTACCACGTGCTCGAGGCCGGTCGAGCACCCGAAGTGGCACTCGTCGACGGACAGACCAAACGGGAGGCCGTCGACGCCGAAATCGAGCGCACCGTCACCGACGGGTCGGCGGTGACGATCACCGTCACGAATCCGCCCGCCGTTCTGACCGAGTCCCTGCTCGAGGCGCTCGTCACGGCGCTCGAGCGCGCGGAGCCGACCACTATTCTTGTCGAGGGCGAGGAGGATCTGGCGGTGTTGCCGGTGCTGTTGGCCGCCCCCGACGGTGCGAGTATCGTCTACGGCCAGCCTGACGAAGGGATGGTGCACGTCCGCGTCGACGAGGCGGCGCGTGAGCGTGCGCGGACACTGCTCGAGCGGTTCGAAGGGGACGCGGAGATGTTGGCGCACCTTCCCGAGTGGAACCGGTAACAGGGTCACGTTCCTGGGTTGGGTGGATGGTTATCACAAGGATGACTGATCAGGATACTTGTGACCCGGGAGCCTGCGATACCCGTTCGGAGTCGCCCAACCGGCAGGGGACGACGGCATCACTGTGACCCCTGGCCGCTCCGTCCTTTAAGTGCCTTTCGTCACAAGGTACAGATACGAAGGGATTTTCGGGGCACTATCGCTGTTCGATAGCGGATGCGCTTTCGGGACATAGCAGTCGCGCTTCGGGACGCTCGAGCCACAGCCAGTCACAATTTGAGCCACTGATATCCCTCGAGGCGACGCCCGTATCGCCGACGTGACAATCGAATAGACGGAGTACCGCCGACGTGGCAATCGAATAGACGTTTCATTCGAACACAATACGAGCGAGGGTTTTTCACCGTCTACGTACCATCCCCACGAGAGGATGAGCCCGAACGGAGTCTCGAGCGGGGCGGGGATCGATCGGCCAGGCGGCGTCGAGAGCGATCACCACGCCGTCGAACTCGAAACGCGCCCAGGGTCGGGAGCCCTGTCGCGTGCTGAGCACCAGCGCGACGCGACAGTTCGTCGCTGGGGCGTGATCACGCCGAGTGCGACTGTCATCGGCCGCCCGGAATCTCCGGGCGACGATCTCTCCTCGAGCGTCCGGCGACTCCACGACGAACAACACGGAGCGACGCCCGGATACAGCGAGCGCGCTCACCGACTCGACCGACTGCGAACGACGCAAGCACTCTGTAACGCCCTCGAGCTCACCCCGTGGCAACGCGACCTCGCGCTGGGCGTGATGGACGAGATCGATCTCACCGAGTTCGGCAGCCAGCGCGCGATTTCGAAGGTCGCGCTGGTGGTCATCCGTCACGTCGTCGACGTCGACCGCCGATCGTACTTCGGGCTCGACGACATCGACGTCAGTGGGCTCTCGCCCGAGCGGATGGAGGAACTCTTCGGCCAGTACCGGGCGCACGACATCACCGACGAGGCGACGTTCAAACGTCTCGCGGCCCAGCACGGCCTGGATACGACGAGCCTGAATCGCTTACGTCGCGTGCTCAAGGGCCAACTCGAGGACGACCTCCCTGCCTACGGACGAAACCCGCACCGCGATCCGAATCTGCCCCAGACAACCGTAACCGAGAACGACGAGTCTGTGGACGAGACGAGGGATGGCGACGATGCGACCACTGACGACGAGTCGACACCGAACTCGAGTGAGTAGCGGCCGGAGTGGTCGACACTATAGAGTTGTTACGATAGCCGGACGCTCGTGTCGCTAAAACCGGCAGCTACCGCATACCAGCCGCCCGCTTTTGTCGATGGCGTCCCAACCAACGGGCGATGACGACCGACTCATCCGCCCACCCGATCACCGTCTACGCCGACTACGTTTGTCCCTTCTGCTACCTCGGGCGACAGTCCCTCGAGCAGTATCGACGATCCCGAACCGATACGCTCCCGATCGAGTGGCACCCGTTCGACCTCCGCCGCGGGAAGCGCGATTCGACGGGAGCGATCGATCACGACGCCGACGACGGGAAAGACGACGAGTACTTCGAACAGGCGAAAGCGAACGTGCGACGGCTCCAGGAGCGCTACGAGGTCGAGATGGCTCAGGAACTGGCGGTCGAGGTCGACTCGTACGACGCCCAGCTGGCGTCGCTGTCCGTCGCCGAATCGGATCCCGAGCTGTGGGAGGCGTTCGACGAGGCGGTGTACGACGCGCTCTGGAAGGAAGGGCGCGACATTGGCGATGCCGACGTCCTCGCGGCCATCGGAGACGACGTCGGCGTCGGGGCAGGAGACGTTCGGACTGCCCTCGAGGACGAGGCGCTTCGCTCCAGGCTCGAGTCGCTGTTCGACGAGGCCGCTGTCGCCGGAATCTCGGGCGTTCCGACGTTCGTTTACGAGGGGTACGCGGCACAGGGAGCGGTGCCGCCGGCTCACCTCGAGCGGCTGGTGGAGGGGGAGTGACCAGTCGTACAGCCACGCATCTCCGCTCACCTGCGTTTCGTCGACAACACTAGTCTCGTCGGACACTCGAATCTCACCGATCACTCGAGTTTCTCGAGCGCGTCGAAGAAGTGAACCTGTGGGCCGGCGAGGGTGATCGGGGCGTCGGCGACCGTCACGGTGACGGTTTCGGGGGGCTCAAGTTCCTGGCGCGTTCGGCCGTCGCTGATCGCCCAGGCGGGCCCCCTGCCCGAGACGGAAAGCGTCACCTCGCTGTCGGCATCGACGACCAGCGGCGGCATCGAGTCCGTCGCGCACATCTGGGTGACGACGATGGCGTCGACGGTCGGGTGGACGAGCGGCCCGCCCTCGCTCAAATTGTAGGCGGTCGACCCGGTGGGCGTCGACACGAGCGCCCCGTCGGCCCAGCTCCTGGCGTACGATTCCCCGTCGACCGTCACCTCGACTTCGATCCCGCCGGCCGGGCCGCGCCGTGGCCCGTGGACGACGATTTCGTTGAGCGCCGGCTCGAGTGACCACCCCTCGCCGCTGGCCTGGAGTCGGACGACGGATCGCCCGTCGATGGAACCCGTTTCCCAACGTTCCTCGAGCAGGCCTTCGACCGCGTTGACCGCGTCTTCCGGTGAGACCGCGTTGAGAAAGCCGACCTCACCGAGGTTGATGCCGACGAGGGGGACGCCCCCGGTTTCACGAGCGACGAAGAGGAAGGTACCGTCGCCACCGATACTGACGACGAAGGCACAGTCGGCCATCGCCTCGACGGGAACGGCGGGGGCATCGACCCCGTTGCCGGTGGCGTCGTCGACCACCACGTCGGCACCGAACGCGTCGACCGTTCGGACGAGCCTGTCGGCGATGGCTCGAGCCCGCTCGTTGCCTCGCTGGGCGACGATACCGACGTCGGCATCCATGGCTCCCAGTAGCGTGCCTGTGCGCAAAAATCCACCTCTGCTCGGTTCGGACGTTCGTCCATCCACCGCTGTCTGGCTCGAGCACTCGTACTGGAGATGTCTGTGGCAACAACATTCATCGTTGTGGGGCGTTACCTCGGAAACAGACACGACCCCTCAGAGATAGCATGGTGCACCTTCCCGGCGGATCGAGATCGATGGCCCTCGACGCTCGCGACGCGCGTGATAGTCAATGAGTGACGAGCTCGAAGACGACTGGTTCGAACGGGCCCTCGACGAGCGAGCAGCGAGCGAGAAGGAGGACACCGACCCGGCAGCCGACGAGCCAGACGGCGAGGGGCGAAGCGATGAGGGTAATGAAGATGCGACGAATCCGATAGCGTCGAACGAGGGCGACGGCCGACCTGCTTCGAGGTTCGGGGACGGCAGTGACGGCAGCGACGGCAGCGACGACGGGGGCGACGGCAGCGATGATGGCGGCGGAACACTGTTCGACACGGACTTTGCGAGTGCCCTCGAGGACGTTACGGTACCCGAAATGGCCGGGCCGGAGGTCGAGGACAATACGAGCGGCGGTGGGCCTACGAGCTTCGACGACCTGGATTTCGAACTCGGCGGCCCCGAATCGCCGGATTTCGACGCCGAACTCGATAGCAATCTCGAGCGCATCGACCTCGGGATCGACGGCCTCGACCGGATGATCCAGGGCGGCGTCCCCGTCAGATCCTTGCTGGTCGTGATGGGGCCGGCCGGCTCCGGCAAGACCACGTTTGGACTCCAGTTTCTCTATCATGCCCTCGAACAGGGGGAGAACACGGTGTTCATCACGCTCGAGGAGAGCAAACAGCGGGTCATCAACAGCGCGACCGAGAAGGGGTACGCCTTCGACGAGTACGTCGAGTCGGGCCAACTCGCCGTCGTCGACGTCGACCCGGTCGAGATGGCGAACAGTTTGACCTCGATTCGCAACGAACTCCCGAGGCTCATCGAGAACTTCGGTGCGAGCAGGCTGGTGCTCGATTCGGTCTCGTTGCTCGAGATGATGTACGAGAGCCGAGCGAAGCGCCGCAACGAGATCTACGACTTCTCGCGCAGTCTGAAGGAGGCGGGCGTGACAGCGATGTTGACGAGCGAGGCCGCCGAGGAGTCGGCGTACGTCTCCCGGTACGGGATCGTCGAGTACCTCACTGACGCGGTGTTCGTGTTACAGTATGTGCGACCGGACGATTTCCGGGAGACGCGGCTAGCGGTCGAAATCCAGAAGATTCGCGATGCGAATCACTCTCGAGAGAAAAAGCCCTACGAAATTACGGACGAGGGGCTCTCGGTGTACCAGCAAGCGAACCTGTTCTGAGCGGCGGTCACTGTTTGGATCGGTCTTCTCGAGGTGCGGGTCACTCGGGTCTCGCCCGAAGCTATTCGAAACGGGAACGAGGCTTTTCGAAACGAGTGGTGAGCGACTCGCGAGAGCGTCCCTCGAGCGACTGGAGGTGCCAGTGGGGAGTTGCTGGACGCTCGTGAAATATAGTAGCCACTGCAAGCCACTGCACACCTGATCGCCAGACGTATCGACGATCAGTGGGTAATTCGTTGCAGTTGTTACTGTAGCGATGGCCGTCGCTCGAGCGACGTGAAAACGAAACGGAAAAACGATTCATCAAACCGACTCGCGTCGAACCGGTTTAGCCGAGGATGTACCGGAGTTTGGGGTAGCGCTCGACCAGTTTCTGGCCGCCGACCTGGAGTTGCTCGATGTACTTGTCGGCGCCGAGGATGCGCCCCGCGCCGAAGGCGGCGATCGCCATGAACACGACGGCGTAGATCAGCGTCGAGTCGAACAGTGCCAGTAACTCGCCCTCCCAGCCGCCGAGGTAGAACGCGAGCATCTGGAGCGCGCCGCCGAAGGCTGCCAGGCGGACGAAGCCGCCGAGAATCAGCGCGACGCCGATCAGTACCTGCGTCGCCGGAATCATCACGTTGATGACCTCGAGCAACGCGGCGTTGCCGGCCATCGCGGCGTAGAGGCCGCTGACGGGGCTGACCGGGTCGACGCCGTGGACGAGGTAGCCGCTGGCGTCGAATCCCTCACCGGTGAACTTGCTGATACCCGCAAAGAGCATCATGCCGCCCATGACGAAGCGCAGGGCGACGACGAACCACGCGGTCAACGCGTGGGGGTGGCCTTCGAGCGTGATGCCGCCGTAGCGGCTTTCGAGTCGGTTTTGCGTAGTTGTGGACATGATCGGTCACCTTACATCCTATCCTTGGGGTTATGGGGTGATAACTCGAGGAGCGTATTCCCATTCGGCGGGAAAGCGTTACATTGCGGTATGCCTCCTCGAGAAAATGTGACGTTCCCCGTCCAGTCGATTCGAGCAGTGTGCAAACGGACATCGTCAATTCCCGTCGAATGAGATCGAATAGGGACGTTCTTTTCCCTGGAACGACGACGTCCACTCGATGTACGAGCGGATCCTCTTTGCCACCGACGGAAGCGATCACGCCGAGACGGTCGCCGAGCACGCGATAGATATCGCCAGCACACGAGGTGCAGCCCTCCACGTTATCTCGGTCGTCGACGACCGGGCGTTTCTCGTTCTGGACGACGAACGCGTCCAGAGCGTTCGTAACGAACTGCGCGTGAAGGCACGCGAAGCCGCGGACGCGGCGGCCAGGGAGGCTGCCGACCACGGGGTTTCAGCTGAAACGATCGTCGATACGGGCAACCCTGCCGAGTGTATCGTCGACTACGCCGCCGAGTACGACGCCGACCTGATTGTCATGGGCACGAGTGGCGACGCCTACGAGCGAAACGTCGTCGGCAGCGTCTCCGAACGCGTCGTCAGGACGGCGCCGGTTCCGGTGCTTACGGTTGGTCCCGACGTTTGAGGTCGACTGGGCTCGGCCGGCACCCCGTTTCGACTAACCTGATTGTCAGGTAACCCTACATTCATACTGGTGCTTCCGGTACAGACGGCGTATGCGTCGCTCACTGGTCATCGGACTCGCACTCCTGACGATCGCATTCGTCTTCATGGGCGGCCCGTCGCTGTTATTCTCCCCGTCGACGGCCGACGTCGCCCCCGAAGAAACCGACGAACCGGAACTCGAACTCGTCGAGTTCGAGGACTCCGACAGCTCGATCTGGGCGTTCATGAGTGCCAGGGAAGCACACGACAAGCGAAGCCCGATCAACGTCTTCGTCCGTGGCGACACCGATGCGGTCGTCAGGAGTCTCGTCGAGGAGGGTGACGGTGACTGGGAGGAACTCGACGAGGACGAGATGGACGCCGAGCCAGAGACGTTCGCGTTCATCGAGGACGAAGGGCACCACGCGACCGGGACGGAATGGGGCGATGCCGCAGGGACGACACGATACGCCTGGGTGGATCCCGGTGACGGCGACCCCTACTGGATGACCGAGACGCTGCAGCTCGACGACGGCGACTACTACGGCGAGCGCATGCACATTCGCCTCTACGAGAGTCCGAACGAGGACGACCAGTGGGTCGCGATGCAGGGCCACACCGAACACTTCGACTGGTTCACGCTCCGCCACCGGGTCGACGGCGTCGAAGAGGCCCAGCTCCGTATCGAACGGGAGTTCATGGAGCTTCCGGGTGTCGATCCACAGCAGGACGTCGTCCGGATCAACGTCGAGAACTCCGGGCCTTCCGACGCCGACGGCTGGGCGACGAAAGTCGACCTCCTCGGGATGTCGGCCTCGCCGTTCCTGCTGGGGATCGGCCTCGCGGCCGGCAAGACCGTCGCCAGGCGCACCCCCGAGAGCGTCGACAAACACCTCACGGACGTCGACCGACGGCGACTCGAGGCCGCGAAGGATCGACTCGAGGCCGACCATCTCCTCCTCGCGATGACGATCATCTCGCTGTTCCTCGGCGTCCGCATCGCGGGGGTCGCCCTCGAACGGTGGACGGCGTTCCTCAGCATGCACATGATCGCGGCGCTGCTGTACCCCGTCATCGCACTGGGGATTCCGGTCGCGACCTATCTGGTGGCCAGCCGGCTCGAGCGCCGACTCGATGCGGCTGTCGCAGCCTCGCTTTCGCTCGCGGCGGCGATCTGGATCGACTACGGCCTGATGAACGTCGACTCCCTGCCAGTGGACGTCGTCCTCCAGCGGATGCTCGTCATCGTCGCCCTCGGATTAATTGCCGGCGGTGCGGCCCGTCGTGCGACGCGCGAGCGCCGATTCAACGACATGCTCGTCGCCGGCGTTGCCATGTGGGCAATCGTGCTCGTCGGGACGCTGTTCGGGTACTTCTGAACGAGACACGCCGATCTCACACCGGCTTTTGCTCCGCAGCTGCCCGAGTAGTGGTTCGCGACTGGAGTTATGTTTCGGTTCCCGCTCTGGATGTCGTTCCCGCTCAGCATTTTGGTCGCGTCTCAGGAGCCCCCTCGAGCACTGAGGGTGACTGAATGGCGGGGTCTCGAGACGACTCACGGCAGGCGTTCTCTCAATTAGACGTCTCCTGCAAGAGCAGTAGCTATTACCGTCACCGCCGCGTTACGGGTGGTAGGTCTCAACATACCATGACGCCAGTCTGCACGAGAACTGCCACAAAGAATCCGCCCGGGGACGGCGAACGCGAGCGAGGCGATGACGGGTTCCAGAGAGGTATGGGCGATGCGACCCGTCGATAGCGTCGACCCGATCGAAGTCGGCCAGGTTCGCATCAAACAGGCGCAGGTGGTGGGACGCGGGCCGCTGCTGGTGCGTCACTGGTGGACGATGCTGTCGCGGGCCTGGACGCCAGTGTTGCCGATCTATTGCTGGCTGATCGATCATCCCGAGGGGACGATTCTCGTCGACACCGGCCCGAACTCGACCGACGACTGGTGGTACCCCACTCACCACGTGTACTACCCGCTGTCGTACCGGACGCGCGTTCGTCAGGGAATCGGCCTCGAGGCCGGACTCGAGGAGCGTGGGCTGGAGACGTCCGATATCGACGCCATCGTCCTCACCCACTGCCATCCCGACCACGCGGAGGGTCTCGAGCTCGTCCCGGATCCGCCGGTCTATCTCGAGGCGAACGAAGCGGCCTACGCACACACGCTCCAGGGTCGGTTCTGGGGATCGCATCCGTCGTACACCCCCTCACGCGAGCGTGCGAAACTGGTGTCGCTTTCGGACAAAACGGTCGGCCCGTTCGATCGTTCCGCCGACCTTCCGGGGTTCCCTGGCGTGTCACTCGTGGCAACCCCTGGCCACACCGCCAACCACTGTTCGGTGGTCGTGGATGGAAACGGGCCGACGGTGCTGCTTGCCGGCGACGCGTGTCTCAGTCTCGACCAACTCGAGTCTGGACGGGTCGACGGGGTCGCCACGCAAGGTCGCGCCGGGCGGGAGACGCTCGACCGCATCGACCAGTGGCGGAGTGAGGAGGATGTCGTCGTCCTTCCGAGTCACGACGAACGCGGGGTTGACGAACTGCAGGCAGTTCGCCGCTCGAAGCAGGTTCGCTGACGCTGCTTCGTGCTGCAGAACCTCGGTGATGGGGACGATGTGTTCTCGTTCCGCTAGCCAGGTCGAAAACGAATTATGTCCACTCTCGACGGTGCATCCTCGAGCACGGTTCGGGTTCGGCTGTCGTCCCCGCGCTGGGTCGCTATCGGGTCTGAGGGGTGGCCGCTTGCTGATCTGCGTGAGTGTGTGTTCCGCGACCACGGCCATTGGCATTGCTATTGCCGTGACCCTGGCCAGGGTGCGCATCGGTTTCGTCACCGGGCTCGTAGGCCCCGAACAGCGGGAACGACTCGTTGAACGCCTCGGTCTCGAGGATCGCCGGATCGTCCGCGAGGTGGCTGTCCTCGTCGATCACGCGGTCGTCGTTGAACCGAAGGTCGGTGTTCAGACCGCTCGCGAGGGCGTTCAGGTTCGCGATGTCGTCGGCCTCGGCGTCGGCGCTCCCGAGGAGGATCACGGCACCGCCCTCGATTCGGTACTTTCGGAGGGCGATGAGCTCGCCCATCGTGAGTTCCCGCGCTGGCGCGGTCACGAGCACTGCACGCGGCGTCGTCTCCTCGCGAGGGAGTGTTCGCTCGAGGTCGTTGACCTGCCGGAGTCGCGTGCCGACGCCCTCGAGATACCGCATGAAGTACTGACAGCGCTCGAGTGAGATCGAACCGGGGGCGTTGAACTGCCCCTGACCGCCCGCGATCAGGACGTCCCCGTCGGCCTCCGACAGGGAGTCGATGAGGTTCGCGAGGAACGGGAAGTTGCCGTAGCCGCTCGTGTCGACGAATCCCTCGGCCTCCTCGTACTGTTCGTGGATCAGGAGTCCGCCGACCAGCGCGAGGCTCTTGCGCTCGTCGACGCCGACCAGTGGGACGTCGTCGTAGGCGACCCCGCCCGAGCCGAGTTCCTGGGTCGCCGTCTCGCCAGCGTACACTGGGACGCGTTCGCTCCGGAGGCGACCTCCGTCGCGACCACGCCGACTTCGAATGCTGCGGGCCTCGGGAACGAACAGGCTCTCGACGGGGTCGTTCCGGATTGCCTCGAGAGCGTCGAAGTCCGCAGCGCTCCAGACCCCGATGCCGTCGGCGAGCGCGGCCTCCTCGATGTCGGCCCACGCATCGTGTTTCGAGAAGCCCGAGGAGTAGATGCGGGCGTGACCCGTCTCGATCATCTCGCGGTTGTAGTTCACTGTATACGCGCCGTCGGGGCCGGCGTCGAAGTCGTCGGGGTCGTAGTACATGTACATCAACAGCCGTCCGTAGTTGCCCCGTTTCGGCTCGACGGGATCGAACGTCAGTTTGACCCGTCGCCCCTCGACGTCGGGTTCGCCGGCTTCCGCGTCGGGTGCCAGCCGCTCGAGGGAGTACACGGTGGCGTTCGACCCCCAGGTGTCGAGGTGCTCGAGGTCGTCGATACCGAACCACTCCTCGGGATCGTTCGTCGCCGCTCCCGTTTCCGGCGTGTCGATGCCGATGTGACGGATGACGTCCCGGTAGTCGAACTCGCTGTCGAACTCCACTTCGGCGGTGTCGCCGTCGAACACCCGGACGACCCGACCGTAGTACTCGCCGCCCTGTTCGAAGGGGACGGCGATCGACTTCTCCCGTGTTTCGAAGTACGGGAAGTCAGTGTTGAGGTTCGATGTGGCGATGTTGAAGTCGTCCTCGTCGTTGACCTGGTCGGAATTGAAGCGGAACGCGAGGTCGAGCGCGTCGGCGATCTCGTTCAGGTTCTCGGTCTCGTCGAAACCGACGGCCTCGTTGCCCTGGCCGCCGAAATCGGACTGATCGAACAGGAAGAGTGCGCCGCCGTCGTCGACGAACGCGGAGAGCGCATCGCGCTCGGCCTGGGTAAACGCCGCTCCAGGTGTCGTGACAACCAGCGCGTCGGCGTCCTCGAGCGTGGGGCCGTCCACCTCGCCGAAGTAGTCGAAGCCGGTGTTGAAGTTCCCGCTCGTGGGCACGAAACTGGGCCCGGCGTTGTTCGTCCGATCCTCGACCTGGTCGGCGTTGAACCGGAACGGCAGGGAGAGGTACTCGGCGATCTCGTTCAGGTTGTCGGTCTCCTCGTTGACGTGCTCGGACTCGTCGAACAGCAAGAGTCCGCCGCCGTCGTCGACGAACGTCTCGACTGCCTCGAGTTCCGTAGGTGTGAACGCCTCGCTCGGGGACGCCGTCGCCAGCACGGCCGCCGTCTCGAGGGGGCCGCTGCGCTCGGTGAAGTCGAAGTCCTCGTTGACGTTGGTCGTCCGCGGGATGAACGGTGCCCAGCCGCTGTTCTCGTCGTCGACGACCTGATCGGAATTGAAGCGAAACGCGAGGTCGAGCGCGTCGGCGATGGCGTTGAATTCAGGCGTCGAGTCACCGCCGAAATTCGCCTCGTCGTGGAGGAACACCGCGCCGCCGTCGGCGACGAACGTGGAGAGTGAATCGAGGGTGTCCTCCGAAAACGCCTTCCCGGGCGAGGTGATCACGATCAGGTCGGCGTCCGCGAGGTCGCTCTCGAGATCGCTCGTCGCCTCGACGGTAAAGCCGCGCGATTCGGCGAGGCTGCGGAGCTGACTGTAGTCCGCGAGACCGAGTGCCTGGCCGTGGCCCTCGTCGTACAGCACGGTTCCCGTCCCGCCGAGTCGATCATCCCAGGCGTCGACGAGGAACCGTCGGTTGGCGTCGACGTCGCTCTCGTCGGTGGCGAAGTCGGCACCGATCCCGACCACGGAGCCATCGACCGCGACCAGCGGAATCTCGACGTCGTCTGGGTAGGCGACGAAGCCGTTCGGGTCGTGGACGACGTCGGCGTCGATCGTGACGGCGTCCTCGTCGCTGGTGAAGGTGATCGTCGCCGTGTACTCCTCCTGCGGCGGGTTCTGGATGCTCTCGATGGTTACGGTCGACTCGCCGACGATCGACGTCGTGAAGTTGCCACTGAGTTCGAACGTGGCACTCGAGCCGCCGTAGCTTCCACTGTTCACGCTGATCTCGCTCGTGTCCGGGCCGCCACTCAGTTCGCGCGTGAGGACGACGGTCACGTCGTCGTCGGTCAGCCCGTCGAGGCTCGCCCCCTCGGGGTACTCGACGGTGATCGTATCGACCTCGCCATCGACGTCGACGTCGTCGAACGACCAGGTGTGCGTCGCCGTGGCCGACGGGGCCGAGGGAACGGCGGCGAGCGTTCGTTCGTCGGCCTCCCCTGTCGCGTCCTCGTTGTCGGCCGTCGGTTCGGCCCAGACGGCGATCAGCGAGTCGTCTGTCAGCGGTGTTCGGTCGGCGGCCAGGAGACTCGCCGTCGAGAAAAACTCGAGTTCGGATACGGAGCCGTCGCCCTCGAGTAGGTCGTCGGTCGTGGCGAACGCGTAGCCTGCGTCCTCGACGGTCGACGCGAAGTCGGTGAACTTTCCAGCGTTCCAGAAGGTGTCGTGTGACTCGTCCCAGCAGATCGTCGGCGTGTCCGCAGGATTCGTCGCCGTGAGGTCGTCGAGGACGTTCACGATGAATTCGGCGTTGGCATCGCTGAAGTTGTCGAAATCGCTGTCGGCGACGAAGCCGGCGCCGCCGAAGCCGACGACCTGGCCCGCTTTCGCGATGAGCGGGATCGGTTCGTCGTCGTACAGGTACGCGCCGTCGTCCGCGGTGTCGACGTTCTCCGCCGTCGGCTCGGCCCAGACGACGACGTACGCCGGGTTGGTCAGGGCAGTGCCGTCGACGTCGACCAGGCTCGCCGTCGAGTCGAACGTCAGTTCCGAGAGGTCGGTCTCGAGCAACGACTCGGTCGCTTGCAGTTCGTAGCCCGAGTCGGCGGCGTATTGGCGGAACGACTCGTAGTTCTCGAGGGCCAATCCGTGGAACTGGTCGTGGCCCTCGTCCCACAGCACCGTCCCTTCGCCGCCGATTTTCTCGTCGAAGCAGTTCAGGAGGAAGTGTTCGTTACCAAAGCGGAAGCCACCCTGGCCATCGCTGACGAAGTCGACCGAGCCGAAGCCGACGACGTTCCCGTCCTCGGACACCAGTGGAATGTCGTTGTCCTCGTAGACGACCGTCTCCGGCCCGTCGGCGGTCGTCTCGAAGTTCTCGGCCGTGGGTTCGGCCCAGACGACCACGACGTCGTCGTCCGCGAGTTCGCTCTCGCCGTCGGGGGCTATCTGACTCGCCGTCGAGTAAAACGAGAGGTGGGTGAGCTGGCCGTCCTCGGCGGGTACCGTCGACGACTCGAGGGCCCCGGCCTGGGCACTCCCGAGAGCGAGGCCGCCGGCTGTCGCCCCGAGCATCGATAGAAACGATCGCCGTCTGAGGATTCCGTCCTCGTTGGATCCTGCGGTATCCATGGGGCGTACATTTTCGTTTTCGGATAAAAATATTGTTAATACTTTTTCGAACGAGATTGTAGTTCGTCGGTGTTCGACATATTTCCTGCACTATAGAGGTACGAGTATGTCCCTCACGGGGTACAAAGAGGGGCGGTTGCTCGAGTATCGACGTCGGACGCTGTCCGCTGAGTGCTGTACATGGGCAGTGCAGGCTGGGAGGATTGGGTGTGAGTCGATCCGAACGGGGTGGTGCCGACCGGGGGATCCGTTGACGAGACTGAGCGAAACGAAGCCGTCGCTCACGAATGTTGTGAGCGCGGGGCGTAACAATGATGTAGTGGCTGATTTGCCACGAGGTCAGCGTTGGCAACGACAGACCCCACCCCCGCGCGTATAACGAGAGGGTCTCGGTGAAGGTAATCTTGTTGGCTCAGTTATCGTATCCTACACGTCCTGGTGTCTCGAGTCGAGATTGGCGTTCGCCCCTCGAGCCAGTTGGCTGTTTTATCCATTGGTAATCAGCACAACTGGACGATGCTGAATCATCGATTTGGTGGATAAAATGCCCCATCATGGAGGACTTCGATGTCGAATCGGACTTCTCGATGACCTTCCTGTCGTTGCATTTATATTATCGTGATTGATCGTACCAGCTATGACAAGTTTCACAAAGAAAACACACCAGGTGGTTCACTCTCACCTCGCTACTGGAGAGAAATTGAAAGCGGCAAATCATGGGAGGGAAGATAACGAGATCATCGCTGTCACTGATCGTCGTCTCATCTCCTTGTACATTGGCGAAAAGACGATACAATCGTTTACCGCTACCTCACTTGACGACGTCGAAGCCGTCTCTTTCTATCGATATACGGAAGACGAACACGATACTGAAATGAGAAATTGGTCTGATTTGTTCATACTCGGTTCACTCATCTCGCTCGGTGTGTTTGGGTACGGCGTCGTCGACTCGAACGGTATTATCGGAACCGCAGGGGTGATTTTAACGCTCTTATTCGCTTTTGGTGCATTGTGGGCACGAGAACAAATGGAGCAAGAAGGCGATTCTTTTATCACGGCCTCTGTAACCACAACTCATGGCGAAAGCAGTCGTGAATTCACCGTCCCTGGAGACGCTACTGGCGTCGTCGCTGCACTCTCTGAAACAGCAGGATCAGAGTAGAACCGCCATCTCAATCCCCCCCATCTCCTACGTGATTACCCATCTCCTCTGGGTGATGTATGGCTCGGCACGCTATTCCGCATTTTGCAGTGATTCGACCCACTCTGGCGGCTCAACAGTTACGTTCTCCGACGTGTACTCGTACGAAACTTCCCTCGTAAATGTGTCATCAGTCGCCCACGTCGTATAGAGATACTCTGCGTACGTCCCCGCTCCAGGGGTAACGGTAAACGACACCTCGGCAGCCGTAGCGGTGTACGAATCTGGATCGACGCGTACCTGTCCAGTCGAATCCGTGATTCGGTAGCCGTCTTGACCGTCGAACCACCCATTTTGCGGTTCGTATACGTATTCCTCGTCAGACTCCTGCACACGTTCGTATTCGGTGTTACGAACGCTCCCGACGATGACCGGCGCGGTCGATGTGATACTGCTTTCCAGGTCGCCACCGTCTTCGTCTCGAGTGAAGAAGACGACGTTCTCTCCGTCACGATCGACACGAAGGACGTGCTGATCCTCACGGTCGTCGATCCGCTCGAGAATCTGATCGGTCTCTATTTCGTCAGGGTACTCGCTTCGTGTATAGACGACTTCACCAGGTGCCGCCTGGTACGACTCACTCTGGACACCTCTCACAGTGAGCGACTCGTATCGCTCGCCGCCTTCGACGGCGATCCCCTCGAAAACCATGTACTCGTCTCCGTCACTAGTTATCGCTCCGGAGATGTGATATTCGGTGCCCGCAACACCGGTGAACTGCTCGGCGTTCGCAGCATGCGGTTCCGACGTACTGAACGGATACGCTATCGTGAGGACGAGAACCAGGCAGACCCCGATCAGTAGTCCAATTACAATCCCTGCCGTTCGGCGTTTCACCTCTGACACGAGGTCGATGAAAGTAATAGCTCTTGTGTTGAGACGGGCGACAATGAAGCGCTTTGGACTGGTACGCTCTTTTGCTCCCTCAACACTGTGTCAGCTGAGTGAATGGTGAGATTACGAGACGTTCCTCGAGCACTCCAAGGGACGTATCTACCGGGCTCACCAGTGGAGACGCTGATGAGGCGACTTGCTCTCGTTTGACCGGAACCTACACCAAGAGGACGATCACGACGACGAGAAGTAACACGATGGTAATCCCGATTCCACGTTTCACCCTCGAGGAGGTGCGTTCCTCGATGGGACTCGTTCGAACCGCCGCCCGGAACTCTGGACCCAGTGTGTGGGCTTGCTCGAGATGGGGACACTGGTGATTTTCGGGGAGTCGATGGTTGGTGCAGTAGTACTCACCGCAGTAATTGCACTCGTTTGGCAGGGGGAGGGAGTCGTGACAAACGTGACACCGAGGCATCTGATATTCAGATGTTGAGATGCCACTGTGATAATGCTGTCTTCGGCACAGAACACGCATCCATCAGGCCTCGACTCGATAATGACGCTCGTGACCGTCTGGATCACTACCGAAGGTCGAGAACGACACGGAGGTCTTGGGAAAGGAGGGCGAACGGGAACGTAGTTTTCCCGTGCCATTCGGCGTACTTGGCGAGATTGGCGAATCGACCGATCGAATTCGCCCGATGCCCGATTGTTCGTACAGTGTTGCCAGCATTCGAATCGCTCCAACTCGTCTTATTTTTCACGAATACAGTTCTGTACATGCCGTTTGAGAAATACAGACTGATTCAGCGTGTCGACGACGGCGGGCCCTCCGATATTTCGGGCAACGGATGGACGTCAGTAGCGGGCGAACTCAAGGGATCGGTCTCGAGTGAGATCAATCTGGTTGGGAGATCAAAATAGTATGTTGCATCGCAATGAATGGGGCACTGAGACCGAGTCTCTCCCCTGGTTCCTAATCTTGAGTCACTTCTATTTGCTGATGGGCGATATTGAGATACGTAATTTCAGGTGGTTGTACGGCTTCCCCAATTGCTGGATCCAAGAATTCTAGATTCTTATCATGTGTGATACCCGACGCACCATCCATTTCAACAGATCCAACAACAACTGATCCAGCTATGATGGCATTACCACCTCCTTCTCCACCTTCGCCTGCTAGCACAAGACTTGAACTACCGTTTTCACCAGCGGGTGCGTAAATAACACCCTCAAAATAGGTGTTGCCACTCATTGTAAACTGAAAGTCTGAAGTTCCATACACTTGAAGGTGGGATGAGTTCGCGAATTTACCTGAATCTCCACCATTTGAATCTCCACCAAATGGAGGGCCATTATCATCTGAACCTCCACCACCTGGAGCAAATGAACCATCGCATGAGTCCTGGTCAACGCACATCTGATCACCGATATGGAGATCTCCAGTGGTGTATATACGCAGTTCGTTCTCTCCCCAGTTTTCCACACGGAACTCATTGTTCACGTCCAAACTGCCGTTCACAACCAGTACAACGTCACCATCCTCGAGGTTGACAGTAAGGTCATCTGTAAGATCTACTTCATCTGCATAATACTCGCCAGCATTGAGGGTTCCTCCGGTTAGAGTTTCTTTATCAGTGTACTCCTCCTCTTGTGCCGTTGCAACTGATTTCCAAATCTCGTCATCAATTGCTTCAAGTGTACTATTATTAGCCACTTTTCCATCAATTCCGCCAAACACTGGATTCTTAGGCTCTTTTGGGTCATCTCGGACGTGAACGGCGTTCTCGAACGGTGTTGGACGGTTAATTCGGCCGAGATCGACCCTCACTTTCCCTTTGTCACTGCCTTCTATTTGTTCCGCGAGGACACCCCGTTCACCGATCTCATTGATGAAGTACTCCTCCCAGGCACCCCAGTACCGGCTTTCGATCGTTATTATCACCTGCTCGTTTTCGACGATAGAACTGTACCCCTCGCTACTGGCCAGTTTCAAATTGATCGAGTCCGACTCTAACTCCCCGTCGCCAACAGCCTCGACGAGCTGGTAATTGAGGGTGTTCGTCTCGTTGTCGTATTCGATACGCGGCCCAGAGACCATCTGTGCATTTTCGCCGGTTCCACGTACCACAGCACCCCCCTCGAGCGCGTATATTGTCCCATCGTGCCCCTCGTATTCTATAGCGCCAAAGGTAATCGGCTCTTTAAACTCCTTACTGAGATTCGTGTAATCTACTGAAATTGACCCCGCATCGTCTCGAATAATCGCTCCGCCCTCACCGATATCCAATTCGACTGAACGGCTGACATCTGATTGCTGCCCCTGCGCAACCATCGACTGTTTGAGTTCGACGAAACTTTGCTCAGCCCGTTCGTTCTCGGCTTCCTGTTCATACGCGGCGATCAGATCGGCTCCGACGACAAAAATGCCGAGCGAGCCGATTACAGCAATTCCTATGAGAAGTATGAGCCCGACAACAGGGGTAACACCCCTCGAATCTCCACCCATTTGAACCTCCAATCTGTTGTCTCTATAACTACTCTCCTGTGATATTATACTTCTGGCCAATTGGAGTGTCTCGAGTGTGCGCACTTGAGCGGGGGGGGGGGGTCAAAGGGGAGTTTCGGTATCCGATGCACTGCTGACGATTTTCACCTGTGGGCACAACTTCGAGGCGGACGTGGAAATCTCGCTCGCGAGCCCCGACCTCGATCCGCCCCTGATGATCGAATGGGGTGTGGAACGCGATCTCGAGTCGTTCCTCGATCACGATAGGGACTCGTCAAAAACCCAGCAACGAGAACGCGAAAATGGAGTGGGTTACAATTACGAGTGGCATTTTCACGAATAACACTGCTACCTGCATACCTGGTCTCGGTTCAATAATCAGCTTCGAACCACGGTCGCAGACGAGCTGTTCACTGATTCGAATCCCACGAGAGCCGCTACGCACGGCTCACTGTGGCGTTCGTCGACACACAAGCAAGGGCACGATGGGATTCGAACCACGGTCGCAGACGAGCTGCTCCCTGATTCGAATCCCACGGTGCCGTTCCTGCTCGCGGTGCTCGCAGAGAACGGGCACGATGGGATTCGAACCCACGACCGTCGGATGTCTTCCCCTCCCGCACTCGCGACAGGGATAGAAGTCCGACGCTCTATCCAGACTGAGCTACGTGCCCTCGCCCTGTTATCGTCGGGCAACCGGTATAAGCAGTGGGGATTTCGACCTCCCGACAACGAGGCCGGCTACCCCGGCCGCAATCCATCCAGATCCGGATGCTCTCCTATATCTCCACCCGTCAACGCAATTCGATCACGTCGACGCTGCCATCGCTCGTGACGCACGTAAACGTGAACGGGAACCGACTCGAGTCCGACCAGGTACGCTACGGCCAGCCGCTCGTGGCCGCTATGGAGGATACACCGACCGTCGCGGCCAATGTTTACCCGGATCTCCCCCTTCGCAGCTGGGAGATGTGGGTACGGGTCAGCGATCGTCGGTTTCGTCGCCGTCCGATGCTGCCGACGATCCGCGATCGAAATCGCACCCCGTGTGGCGATATCGGTGAGATGCCATTCGACCGCGTCGCGATGGTCACCCCCCTCGTCTCGCCCACCGTCGGCCGTGACCGTCGCTCGAGCCGCGTCGTCTGCCACACCTACGTTTGCCGTACGTCGAACGAGGCGTGCAACCGCTCGATAGCGGCCGGTTTCGAGAAACCGATCGGCCTCGAGATCCCAGCGACCACCTTCGACGGCCTGCACATGGGCCGGCGAGGCTGCCTCGAGCGCTCGTCTGCGGGGTTCCGGCAGGGCGTGTCTGATCGCCCCCGGCGGCAACTCGAGAACTTCAAAGGGATCGATCGACCCGGCGTAGTGACGGCCGCAGTGCCACCACGTCTGCCAGCGTAACCGCTGGCGATGATACCAGCGAGCAAGGGCGATTCTCGAGTCGGAGACGCCCGTCTCCGTCTCTGTCGCAGGCTCCTCGAGTGGCCCCACTGACGATCCGACGGCGTCCATCTTCCCTTCGGGACACCCTCGAGACGACCGTAAGTAACCACCACGTAGGAACTGGTACGCTCGTCGATCTGAATCGAACGGAGACGTTACCGGCGCTTTCGGCACTACAGTTCGTCGTCGGGGTCGTGCTCAGCCGCCACCCGACTGGCTTCGCTGGCGTAGCGTTCCTGCGTCTCCGTGTCGGGTACGGGCTCGAGATTCGCCACCTCGATGTCGGTCGCTGCGGTGACGGGTGATCCGTTCCGGAGCGCCGTCGCCGACTGTTCGCGCTGCCGGTATCGACTGCCGTCGGGCGTGGCGTATACGGTGGTGACCAGATTCCGATCGTCGAAGGTGCGTTCGACGAGCCAGCATCGAATCGTGTCGGGGTCTTCGGCCATACCGACACGAACAGCGGTGACGATTGTAGTCGTTGTGCACGTCGCCGCGATCGCGACCAGTCTCGCACGAACCTGAACTGGTTTATCCGAGGGCTCGCAACCGAGTGGTAATGAGTGAGACACTCGTTGCGTTCGACTTCGACGGCACGCTCTCCGATTCGGAGATGACGGTGCTGCTCGGCGACCGCCTCGGCGTCGCCGACGAGATGGCCACGATCACCGAGCGGGCGATGAACGACGAGATCGGCTACGCCGAGAGCCTCCGATCCCGGGCGGCCCTGCTCGAGGGACTCTCCCGTGGGGACGTCAACGCGGCCTACGGCAACGTCGAACTCCGACCCGGTGCGGCGGCCCTGCTCGAAACCCTCTCCGAGAACGGGATCACGACCGCCATCCTCACCGGCGGGTTCGAGCGCGGCGTAGAAGCCGCCCTCGAGCGCGAAGGTGCTTCGGTCGACCACATCGTCGCGAATCGGTTACCGTTCGACGCCGACGAGGACTCCCTCACTGGCGACGTCGACGGCCCCCTCATCGAGGGGACGAAAGACGACGCCCTCACGGAACTGTCGAGCGAGACCGGAATCGACGTCGAGGACACCGTCGCCATCGGCGATGGCGCAAATGATCTCCCCATGCTCCGGGTGGCCGGCCTCGCGATCGGATTCGATCCGAAACCGGCCGTCGAACCATACTGTGACGTCGTCGTTACCTCGATGGCTGGCGTCCAGGAGGAACTTCGTAAGGCGGGCATACTCGAGTAATCCCTTCCTGTCGCCCGCGATTTCACCGGGTAGACGTTTTGTCCCAGCGCTTGCCACACATTCGCCCGCCCGAGAGTCAGGCACTGGAGAGAATTATTCCAACAGATAGTTTATGATACCAATGCCCTTTTACGCACCACGCCAGTAGAATCGCCGATGATGTGGCAAGATATGATCTTCATGATCGGGAGCGGGCTATCGATTTTCTTCCTCGCACCCACCCTCCGTGATGCGGCGGCGCGCGTTCCACTCGGCACCAGTATCCCTTCGATGGCGATCGGTGTCGTCTACGGCGTCACGTTCGCGACGATGGATATGACGTTCTCGGCACTCGGTGCGCTCGCTGCTGGCTCGATGTGGGCGTTAATCGCCGTGTTTCGATCGCCCGGTCGACAATCGCCGACGCTTACGCGCACCGATGGGATCGTGCTGTTCGTTCAGGACTGCCGTCGCTGGAGCGATCGAGTGATCGGGGGTAACGACCCGTTAACGCAGTTCGAGGCCGATTCGACACGGCAGTCAGGGTACGCCCACGCCACAACGGGCCAGCAACACGGGAGTCGCTTCGGAACGTCACACGCAGACGACTGATTTTCCGACCGTTCTAAAAGTCAGTGATCGAACCTGTTCGGGAACTGACGAGGCTCGAGCCGCGCAGGTGGTCGCCGAGAGAAGTTACTCGAGTCGCGTTTCGCGGCCGTGATCAGTCCCTCGAGGGACGAAACCGGTCGTGATCCGACTCGTCTCCCGACGCGTTGGTCTCCGCTGCGTCCTCTTGGGGGCGATCCGCAGACCCACGAGCAGCGTTCACGCCGCTTTCGAACTCATCTCTACTGGCCGATGGCGATTTGTCGACGGGACTCGAGGCGGCGTCACCGCCCGCGGCGAGCGGCGTCTCGCCGGATTCGGGCGGCCCGTCGGCCCGATTCCCGCTGTCGATTCCGAGGAGTGTCGACCAGCGTGCAAGGAGAACGCCGATGCAGGCGAACACGAAGACGACGACGATTGTCGAGCCGATGAGCGTCCCGTCGAGGCCAATTGCGATGGTTTCTCCCTCTAGATCCGACCAGCCGGGGCCGACTGTCGCGCCGGTCTCGTCGACCTCGGTGGGGGTGAACCTCGACACTTGCGACGTGATCACGATCATCACCAGGTAGCTCGGCACGATCGACGCCGCACAGAGCCCGATCGATTTCGGTGACGACGGTTCGAGCGTTCGCCCGAGCAGGTAACCTGCGCCAACGAGAGCGAGAACGATGAGTGGGATCAGGAAAACCGTACCGAGTTGGCCGGCCAACGTGTATCGGAGTTCATCTTGCTCGCTGACGTACGTTCCGCCGTGGCTCATGAGCGTGGTAAACCCGGCCATTACCCAGGTTGGGGGTGCACCTTCCGGGATTTCGAATCCGCCTCTGGAAGCCAGGGACAGCTGATACGCGACCAGATAGACGGTGGCGAACGCGGCCGTCCCAAGTACCGATCCAGGCTTCAGAAACGACCATGGGTCGATGTCGTCGCCCTCGTCACCCTCGCTTGTCGGTGGCTCGTTCGGCTCGACTGAACTTTCAGACTGCTCCCCGGGCGGCGTCTCGTATTCGAGTTGTCGCTGGAGGGACATACCTTTCCATCCCAGCAACGACAGGTTATTCTTTCGGTCAGTTGATGGGTACGTGGGCGTCGTGGTGGGTTCGACGGCGCTCGTGCTCGAGTACAATTCGAGTGACGGACAAAATATGGAGGTTAGCCGTCGAGTTTCGCCATGGCCTTCTCGACCGGATCCGGCCAGCTGTAGAGGAGACCACCTGCGATTGCGAACAGTGCCGGGATCAGCAGGCCAGCGTAGAGAATGGCATCTGACGTCGCCACGGTGTAGGTCACTTCTGCCTCGCTCTCCCAGCTAGCGAGGACGGCGAATCCGACCGTCAGCAACAGCCAACCGGGGACGATCAGTGCACCTGCTTTCGCCGCCTCACCGGCGTCCGATGCACCGGTGTACTTCGCCATGCTGTACCCTGCGGCGACGAGCACGAGTAACGAAACGGCGACAGCCACTGGGGAAAACACGAACAGGAATTCGGTTGGAACCGCCTCCATGAGGCTGACCACCTCGCCGTCTGCTTCGACGGCCGCACCGAATCCGGAGAGCATCGTCCAGGCGGCGATCTCCCAGCTTGCCGCAACGTCCTCACCGTCGAAGCCAGCCATCGCCAGCGCACCCTGAACGAGGGCGAACGTCGAGACGTAACTCAACAAGAACGTGCTGACGCCGACGATTGCCCCTTCCTTCACCGGGAGCTCGGTATCGTCACCAGCTGGTTCGGACTGCGTTTCGTCGTCTGCTACTGTTTCGCCGTATTCGAGGTGGCTATCGTCTGCCATTGCAGGCTAATGTCGGAAGAGTATAATATAATTTATGGCCTTTTTGTCCGATTTTGCCCAAAAAACGGGTTCGGAAGGGTGATGAAAATCCAACGGTTCTGAACGGGGCGTCGGTTTCGACTCGAGAGATGGTGGACGGTTTCGGTCGGTCACTTCGAAAACAGGCTGGTGTGAACCGGCGCGAACGTCTCCGTCTCGGACACCGCCGTTTTGACGGTATCGGTGATCGATCGGGCTCGAAGGCCGTCCTCGAGCAGGCCGGCGAGGGGTGGGCCAACAGTTTCAGGTTCGACGAGAAAGGCGTCGTGGCCGTGGTCGGACTCGATGACGTGGTGGGAGACCGGAACACCCGTCTCGCGACACGCTTCCGCGAGTGCTTCCACCTGATCGACCGTGAAGTGCCAGTCGCCGGTGAACGACAACAGGAGGAGTTCACCCTCGAAGGCGGCGAGCGCGTCGCCGTCGGAGCCGTAGCCCGCCGAGAGGTCGAAGTCGTCCATCGCCCGGGTCAGATACAGGTAGCTGTTGGCGTCGAACCGGTCGACGAAGCGTTCGGCCTGATAGTCGAGGTAGGATTCGACTTCACGGTAGGGGAAAAACCCACCTGCAGGATCCGGTGGGCCGTCACGTGTCGCCTCTCGGCCGGCCGCTCGTCGGCCGAACTTACGATCCATCGAGGACTTCGAGAGGTACATGATGTGGCCGAGCTGCCGGGCTCGAGCGAGCCCGTCGGTTGGACCGGCGTTGTGGTCTGGGTCTCTCGCTTCGTCATCTCCATTATCCGCGTCGCTGTCACCGTCACCATCGACCTCGTCGTAGTAGTGGCCGCCGTTCCAGGCCGGATCGCTGGTGATGGCCCGTCTGGCGACGGTATCCAGAGCGAGACACTGGGGATCGAGTCGTGGTGCGGTCGCAACCGCGGCGGCGACCTCGACGTCGTCGGGGTACCGACGAAGCCAGTCGAGGACGTTCATCCCACCGACCGACCCGCCGACGACCGCTCGCAGGCGACCGACGCCGAGTTCGTCGAGCAACCCCCGCTGGGCACGCGTCCAGTCGCCGACGGTGACGGGCGGGAAGTCGGTGCCGTAGGGCTCGCCAGTCTCCGGATTGCTGCTCGAGGGCCCCGTCGTCCCGTAACAAGAGCCCGGGACGTTCGCGCAGACGACGTAGTACTCGGTGGTGTCGATCGCTTTCCCGGGGCCGACGACGTCGCCCCACCAGGCGCGAGCCTGGCCGGCGGTTTCGTCGCCAGCGTCGGGCCGGCGAGCGACGTGGGCGCTCCCCGTGAGGGCGTGGCAGACGAGGACGGCGTTGCTTGCGGGGCTCCGGTCACCGTTGGCGGCGTCCCGCTCCGCCCGTTCCCCGTCGAACTCGCCGTAGGTCTCGTAGGCTACCTCGAGGCTGGGGATGGACTCCCCGCACTCGAAGGTGAACGATCCGAGGTCGATGGTGTCCCTGGTAGTCATGGCTGATACTCTCTCTTGCTGGCCGCCGTCGCCGTGTCGATCGCCCCCTCGAGATCAGCGAGCAGATCCGCGGGATCCTCGATCCCGACCGAGAGTCGGACGAGGTCGGGCGTGACGCCGGCGTCGGCCTGTTCCGCCGGGGTGAGCTGGCCGTGGGTCGTACTCGCCGGGTGGATGACGAGTGTCTTCGCGTCGCCGATGTTCGCGAGGAACTGGGCGAGGTCGACCGATTCACAGAACGTCTTGCCCGCGTGGTAGCCGCCTCGCTCGTGATCGCCACCCTCGAGACCGAAGGCTATCATTCCACCGTAGTCCGACAGGTAGCGTTCAGCGTTGTCGTGGGTCGGATGGCTCTCGTGTCCTGGATAGGTGACCCAAGCCACGTCATCGTGATCCCGGAGGTAGTCGGCGACGGTGGCAGCGTTCTCACAGTGTTTCTCGATCCGGAGGGGAAGGGTTTCGAGCCCCTGGAGGGTCTGCCAGGCCTCGAGTGGCGACTGCTGGTTACCGAGGCTGCGCGTCGAGCGGTAGCGGACGGCCGCTGCCAGCGGTGCATCGGCGAAATCCCGGGCAAAATCGACGTCGTGATAGGCGTGGTTCGGCCCCGCCAGTTCGTCGTAGCCGTGAGTGCCCCAGTCGAATGTACCGGCGTCGACGACGACGCCGCCGACGGTCGTCCCGGAGCCGTGGATCCACTTGGTCGTCGACTCCCAGACGACGTCAGCGCCGTGTTCACAGGGTCGACACAGTGCAGGGGTGGCAAACGTGTTGTCGACGACCAGCGGAACGCCGTTCTCGTGGGCGATGTCGGCCAGTCGATCGAAATCCGGTGTTACGAGTGAGGGGTTACCGATCGTCTCGACGTGGACGAACGCGGTGTCCTCGTCAATCGCCTCGGCGTAGGCGTCGTACTCGAGCGTCGGGACGAACCGGGTATCGATGCCCCGTTTGACGGCAGTCTTCGCGAAGTAGGCAGTCGTCCCGCCGTAGGTGTCCGTCGAGCATACGACATTATCGCCGGCACTCGCGAGGACGAGCACGATCGAGTCCAGCGCTGCCATCCCGCTGGCCGTCCCGACGGCACCGGCCCCACACTCGAGCGACGCCAGTCGATCCTCCAGGGCACAGACCGTTGGGTTGCTGATCCGGGAGTAGATGTGGCCCTCGCGCTCGAGAGCGTACAGCTCGGCGGCGGCGTCGGCGTCGTCGAATGTATACGAGGTCGTCTGGTAGATCGGCACCACCGGTGCACCGGTCGTCGGATCACCGTCGTAGCCCGCGTGGACGCTTCGGGTGGCAAACCCTGGCGTCCCTGAATCGTCGCTCCCGTCGTCACTCATGTTTTGTATGCATAATCCTCCGACGACTTATGCACAGCAGTAACGGCAAATACCGTGGTCGACCTGCTCGAGTGACACGCGAGAAACGGGCACATGGCACACGACCCGTCGTTGACGAGGCATCCGACGCGTTACGATCGGCGTTCTGCACACCGTCGAAAACGGACGCTTTCATAGTATCGGCTCCCCAACTGGCGTCCGTGCACTCGAGTGACCGGGATCGAGTCGTTCTCGCCGCCGTCGTTTTCGCGGTACTGTTCTCCCAGCTGTTACTCTATCCCGGTATCGCCGACCTGGTCGCCGCCCTTGGCGCAGACGCGACGACGTCGCCGTTTACCGAGACGACCCTCGACGCGAGTATGTGGTTCCTGGTCGCAGAATTCGGTGCCTACGTTGCTTTCGTCGGCGTCTGGGGCCTCGCCAGTGATTTCACTGGCCGCCGAACCCCATTTATCGTGGGGGCCGCGCTCGCCGGAGCGGCCGGCTACGCGGGATTGGTTGCGCTCGCCGTCCTCACCACGATTCCGTTCGAGGGCGTTCTCCTCGTCCGGATCTTCCAGGGGGCGATGACCGTCGGCGCGCTCTCGCTGACGATGACGATGCTGATGGATCTCGAGGGCGGCCACGGACGAAACATGGGTGCCGCCGGTATCGCTATCGGGCTGGGTGCGGCGACAGGTGCACCCGTCGGCGGGCAACTGACGAGCGTCGACCCGCTCGCACCGCTCGTCGCTGCCGCCGGGTTGCTGTGTCTCGTCGGCTTACTCGTGACTCTCGCCGACGATCGTGCCCCGACCTCGAACAGAAGCGCAAAAGCGATTCTCGACGGCGTTCGCCGCCGACCGACGCTCACGATACCGTACGCCTTTGGCTTCGTCGACCGCCTTACCGCTGGATTCTTCGCCCTCGTTGGAACCCTGTACTTTCAGGCGGCGTTCGCCGTCGACGCTGCCACGACTGGCCTGTTACTGGCGTGTTTTTTCGCCCCGTTTGCCCTGCTTCAGTACCCAATGGGGATGCTTTCGGATCGAATCGGACGTGTCGTACCGATCGTCGTCGGCTCGGTCTGTTACGGTGTCGGCATCCTGGCTGTCGGTGCAGCCCCGACCGTCACGACCGCGGCCATTTCGATGCTGTTCGTCGGCGTCCTCGGTGCGCTCATCTCCCCGGTGACGATGGCCCTCGTGACCGATCTCGCCGACGACGACGAGCGTGGCCTCGCTATGGCTGGCTTCAACCTGGCCGGCAGCCTCGGCTTCCTCGGCGGTTTCCTCATCGGCGGCACCGTCGCCAGCACCTGGGGATACGATCTGGCGTTTCTCGTCGTGGGTAGCCTCGAAATTCTGATCGCCCTCGTCGCCGTTCCGGTATTTCTTCGCTTTTCGATCGGCGACAGTCCACACCTCTCGTTCGAAGAACGGGAGGCGTGAACGGGCTCGGTCACCGGGGATAGATACGTTTGCTGGCGAGGGCCACTGCGCGTATCGCCGCCGGCCGTGGAATAGTTGGGTTGCGTTTATTCCGCTCGAGCGCTCATCTATGGCTAATGCGCTCATTTAATTCGCTCTCGCGACGGACGTTGCTGGCCCTCGCCGGGACTGGCGTGGCTGTGGCAGTTACGGGCTGTGTCGGAAACGGGGACGATGATGACGGCGGCGATCCAGCGGAGTGGGAAGCCGTCTCCGAAATCGAACTCGACGGCCAGGTCGAACAGTGGACGGGTGTGTCCCCCGATCCGATCGACGGGGTGGAAAACCCGACGCTCGTGTTGTTCGCCGGGAACGAGTACGAACTTACCTGGTACAACCAGGACGGACAAGAACACAACATCGCGTTCGTCGACGACGGCGACGACGTCATCGCTGAAACCGAGTGGACAGACGACGACGAGCAGTCGCTCACGTTCGAAGCGACCGAGGAGATGGTCGAGTACCACTGTGAACCACATCAAACGTCTATGGTCGGCGACGTCGAGGTGCATACAGATTGATGCAGGCAATCGTGTGGTATCGTTGATCCACGACGATGGACACGAGGTGTCTCGAGCCCCGGTTCCTCGAAGGTAGCCTGCACGTGCAAGTCGTCATTCTATCAGACCGTCCATCAAACGAGGGTGTATGGTTCCCAAACCGGCGTATTCACGACGACGAGTGCTTGGATTGACGGGAGTGACACTGACAGCGCTGATTGCAGGCTGTGGCGGCCCGGGTGAAGAAGAAGGCCCTGATGATCCGGAAGATGATCCGGTTGAGGAGGAAGATCCGGAGGAAGAAGAGGAAGATCCGGCAGAAGAGGAGGAAGAGGAAGAAGAGGAAGAGGACGCGTAATCCATTCGCGGTTCACACTTACGGTCTGTCACAGTGACCGAATTGCTGTTTCCACCCGCATCGAGCGATGGGTTCGCCGTTGGTGCCCGCATGGCCACTTGCTCGACGCTTGTTACGCAACTGGTCACCTGCTCGACGCATGTTACGCAACTGGCCACCTGCTCGACGCTCGTTACGCACCGTTCGTTCCTCGATGCTCGAGAGACGTCCACTCGTGCCAGTATCACCTGCGGGTCGTCCGCCGAGCATCTAGCCCACTTCTCTCACAGAAACACTCTCTGACGTGGTGCGATCTCTGCTCGAGTTTCCAGCATCATTTACTGCTCAGGAAGCTCCTGTTGTCTCGTTCGAAAAATATCACGTGAGGGACTAACATGCTGAATTATCATTGTGAGTCATGATAGCACTTGTCTGTGGATACTGACGTTTCAGGCCCTGAGGTGCCCGAATAGCAACATAGATATACCTCCAAACCATTCGAACGATAATGACTGGAAGAAGAGATATCTTGCTCTTTGGCGGGTTGGCACTCGTCTGGGGCACCTCGTTTGCAGCGATCGAGGTCGGACTGGCGACGTTACCACCGATCCTCTTCGCCGCCCTCCGTTTCGACGTTGCAGCCCTTCTGTTTGCCATCGCGGTCGCTGTCACCGGCTCCCCGTGGCGACCACAGACTCGAGCGGACTGGCTGTTGATCGTCGTCGGCGGTGGCATCCTGATCGGCGCTCACTTCGCCCTGCTCTTTCTCGGGCAGTCCTACGTCTCGAGTGGGGTCGCTGCGATCGTTCTGAGTTTGACGCCGATCGTGACGCCGCCACTGGCACTCGCGTTACTCCCTGACTCGCGAATCCGTCCGCCAGCCGTTCTCGGGATTTTCCTCGGCCTCGCCGGTGTCACCGTGATCGCCATCGGCGGCGGCTCGCTCGATGGGCAGGCCCTCGGCGTCGGACTGTTGTTTGGTTCGGCGATCACCTTCGCGCTCGGATCGGTGTTGACCGAACGGACGAACGGGACGCTTCCCATCGTCTCCCTGCAGGCCTGGGCGATGGGACTCGGTGCACTTGTCCTTCACACACTGAGTGGGCTCCACCCCGCAGAGACGATGGTTGGGCTCGAGTTTAGCTTCGCCGCACTGGCCGCCCTGGCGTATCTCGCTATCGTGGCGACGGGTGGGGGCTTCTTCGCCTACTTCGTGTTGCTCGAGCGCATCGGATCGACGGAACTCAGCCTCGTCAACTACGCCGTCCCCGTGGTTGCCGCCCTGGTCGGGTGGATGGCACTGGGCGAGTCGATTACCATCGGTACCCTCGTCGGATTCACACTGATCCTCTCCGGGTTCGCGCTGTGTAAACTCGGTGCCCTCTGGCAGACGGCCGCACCAGCGGTGGGCTACGGCCCGTATCGGCCAAGCGACCCAGATGGCGTCGTCGTTGGCGGCAACGTCTACGTCGCAACCGAGGACGACCGGTACCACGGTGGGCCACGAGGCAACGCCGTCACCGCGGATTGAGACAGTCGTTTGCTCGCCTCTCGAGGGGTGATTCCATGCCGCGGGTTTCTCGAGTGTACGGTCGACATGCTTTTCCTGTGCGCCGATTCCTCGTGCTCGAGTCGGTATCGATTTTCGGCGGCTCCTCCTTGGTGACGCGGTACTGCGCCAATCCAAAGTACCATGCCGCCTCGTGACGCAGTACCCCGTACTCAGGTGGTTTGCGTGACCAACGAACGCGAATACAAAGCCAACTATCCCGACAAAACGTTGTATATCCCGGGGCCGACCGAGGTACGCGAGGACGTCATCGAGGCGATGTGCGAGCCGATGTTCGGCCACCGCATGGATCGCATGACGGATCTGTACACGACTATCGTCGAGGACACGAAGGAGTTCCTCGGCACCGACAACGACGTGGTCGTCCTCACCGGGTCGGGAACGGGCTTCATGGAGAGCTCGATCCTCAACCTCGTCGACGAGAACGTCCTCTGTACGACCTGTGGCAGTTTTAGCGAGCGCCAGGCCAACATCGCCGAGCGCCTCGGCAAGACCGTCGACACGCTCGAGTACGAGTGGGGACAGGCGGTTAAACCGAGGGGCGTGCGCGCACATCTCGAGGAGAGTGACACCGACTACGATGTCGTCACCTGCGTGATGAACGAGAGTTCGACCGGCGTCCGCAACCCCGTCGAGGAGATCGGCGACGTCGTGGCCGAGTATCCGAATACGTACTTCGTCGTCGATGCGGTCTCCGCCCTGGGTGGCGATTACGTCGACATCGACGAGCACAACATCGACGTGATCTTCACCTCGGTGCAGAAGGCGTTCGCCATGCCCCCCGGACTGGCGGTCTGCGTCGTCAGCGAGGACGCCTACGAACGAGAACTCGAGAGCGAGTCCGCGTCGTGGTACGGTGGGTTCCAGCGGACGATCGATTACTACGACCGGAAAGGCCAGACCCATTCGACGCCCGCCATCCCGATTATGCTCGCCTACCGGAAACAGATGAAGTACATGCTCGAGGAAGGCCACGACGCCCGCGACCGGCGTCATCGAGAGATGGCCGAGTACACTCGGGAGTGGGCTCGCGAGCACTTCGATATGTTCCCCGAGGCGGGTTACGAATCACAGACCGTCAGTTGCATCGAGAACACCCGGGGAATCGACGTTGCCGCCACCATCGAGGCCGTGAGTGAGGAGTACGATATGGTCTTCTCGAACGGGTACGGGTCGGCACTCGGGGAGAAGACGTTCCGGATCGGTCACATGGGCGAACACGATCTCGAGTCGATCGAAGTCCTGACCGACGCCATCGAAGACGTGGCCGGGTTGTAGGCTGGAAGAACAGATCTTTCGAGGCGAGCAGCTTGGAACTCGAACTAGCTCGTACAGGCACTGAAACCGGTGGCCGGGAACACGACTCGAGCACCGCGAGAGTCGTGCGACTCGGGGGAGGGCAGGCGAGTCACCGATAGTGACCGCGAGCGAGGCGACGCCGAGCGAGCGGGCCGACGACTGACCTGACGCGAACGCAGTGAGCGAAGGGAATGGAGGAGTGCTTTTGATCGAAATTTTGCCGAGTGACGGCGAACCGTGCGGCAGCTATTCTGCCGTCGGTGAGCCAGAACGCAGCGTAAAATTTCGGTTTACTGGATATGGCCTTCCCGCCGCAACTGATCGGCGTCGGCCTTCTCGTAGCGCCAGGTGATGTCGGCCTTTTCGTCCTGCCAGTCCCAGGGTTCGACGAGGACGACGTCGTCCTCGCGAATCCAGATCCGCTTTTGCATCTTCCCGGGGATGCGAGCGGTTCGCTCTTTCCCATCAGCACACCGAACCTTCACCCGGTTCGCGCCGAGCATATTCGTGACGGTCGCGAAGACCTCGTCCTCGTCTGGCATTCGGAGGTTCTTGCGACCACCCTCGTCGTCGCTCATATGGCGGCGTTTACTCCCGGTACGGTTAAGGGTTTATCGTTCCACACTGATAGAAACCGGGTGCCCGAACCGTTCGTCGCTAGATTTCGGTCTCGAGAGATCGATACCAACTCGGATGAGGAGGGGGGTGGGGTGGTGAACCAGCTTCGTCGAGGGCGACGATCCACGACCCACTACGACCCACCACCCGATCACTGGCGACGTTCGGCGGCCACGGCCGTCCTGATGAGCCGAGCCAGTCCCAGCGTGAGTACGAAACAGCCGACGAAAACGAGTCCGACGAAGAGGACGAACCCGAGGGCTCGAGCCCCGAAATCGGAGTAGCCCAGAAACGGCGCTGTAAACCAGTAGCCAACGACGAGCACGAGTACGCCGACGGCGATGCGGGCGGACGCCTGCCAGTAGGCCCCGTACTCCTCGGGGGTGAGTTCCATGCCTCGAGGTGTCGAGTGAGGGGTACTAAACCCTGGTGCTCGAGGCCGGAACACGCTGGAACTCGAGATCGGGAGAATCCGATTTACTGGATGTAGCCGGCCGTGTCGCAACCGAGACGCGAACCGGTTCCCGTCGATGGCAGCAGTCGGCGCTGTGATGAGGGAGCCACGCCGTGTCGACACCGTCAAATCACTCGAGTGGCACCTGCCGAGTGTGAGTCCGACCGCTCCCCTCTCCATCCGCCCGGCAACGCTTGCGGACGCCCCGACGCTGGCTCGCCTCTATCGGGACGCCTACGCGATGAACGTCGAACTGGGCTTTCCATCTCGTGCTGCGGAGGCTGATCGAGGAACCCTCGAGAACTGGATCCGAGGCGCTCGGCTGTTCGTCGCCGTCGACGGGGGCAAACTCGTCGGCAGCATTCGCTATCGTGATCACGGGCACTACCACCCCGAAGACCCCGAATTCGGTCGACTGGCGGTGCCGCCGCGGGCTCGAGGCGCTGGCGTCGGGGACGCGTTGATCGAGTACGTCGAAGGGGTGGCTCGGCGAGACGATCACGATCAAATGCGACTGCGGACGTTCGCCGGACACCCGTTTCTGCCGGCGATGTATCGCCGTCGCGGCTACCAGGAGGTTCGAGTCCGCGAGCTCGAGGGCGCACCATTCGACGTATTGCACATGTGTAAAGAGCTATCGGGGTGACTGTGGCGTCGGATGGCGGTGCTCGCTTCGAGAGAGCATCCTGAGACGAGTGTTCTGAGTGGAGAAAAGCGCTGATTACCCGGTTACTCGAGCAACGCGTCGAGTTCGTCGAGTCGCTCGCGATACGTCGAGAGCGCCCGGTCGACCGGGTCGGGTGACCGCATGTCGACGCCGGCGATGTCGAGCAACTCGAGCGGGTACTCCCGGGAACCACGCTGAAGGAACGCGAGGTACTTTTCGGCAGCTTCGTCGCCGTTCTCGATGATGTCGTCGGCGATGGCGAGGGCGGCCGAGATGCCCGTCGAGTACTGGTAGACGTAGAACGCCCGGTAGAAGTGCGGAATGCGCATCCACTCGCGAGCGATGCGGTCGTCGGTGGCCGCCGGCTCGTAGTACCGATCCTTGAGGTCGCCGTACACCTCGTCGAGTCGGTCGGCCGTCAGCGGTTCGCCCGCTTCCTCCAGGGCGTGGGCCTCGTGTTCGAACTCCGCGAAGAGCGTCTGACGGTAGAGCGTCGAGCGTACCCGCTCGAGGAATTCGTTGAGGATGGCCTTGCGGAACGACGGCTCCTCGACGGTCTCGAGTAAGTGGTGAGTCAGGAGCGCTTCGTTGACCGTGCTCGCGACCTCGGCGACGAAGATCTCGTAGCTCGAGTAGACGTACGGCTGTTCGTCCTTCGTCAGTTCGGAGTGCATCGAGTGGCCGAGTTCGTGGGCCAGCGTGTACATCGAGGCGACATCGTCCTGGTAGTTCATGAGGATGAACGGCTGGGTGTCGTAGGTGCCGCCGGAGTAGGCTCCGGAACGTTTCCCCTCGTTTTCGTACACGTCGACCCAGCGGGAGTCGATTCCTTCGGCGACGCGGGACTGGTACTCTTCACCCAGGGGCGCGACGGCGTCGACGACGTACTGGGCGGCGTCATCGTACTCGACGTCCGGCCCTTCGTCGCCGGTGAGGGGCATGTACAGATCCCACATCTGCAGTTCGTCGACCCCGAGCGCTTCTCGTTTGAGTTCGGCGTGTCGGTGGAGGTGCTCGAGGTTGTCGTTGACGGTGTCGACGAGCGTATCGTACACCTCGGCGGGAACGTTAGGGCCGTCGAGGGTGGCCTCCCGTGCGGTGTCGTAGTTGCGCGCCTGGGCGAGTTTGACGTCGGTCTTGACGCTGTTTTTGTACGTGGAGGCGACGGTGTTGCGCACGGTCTCCCACTCGTCGAAGTAGGCTTCGTACACGCGCTGGCGGAAGTCGCGGTCGGGGCGTTTGAGCAGGTTGACGAAGTTGCTCTGGGTGATTTCGACGGATTCACCGTCGGGATCCTCGACCGTCGGGAATGTCATGTCGGCGTTCGAGAGCATGCCGTACACCTCGCCGGGGGAGCCGGTGACCTCGCCCAGGTCGGCGAGGAGGGCTTCGACCTCCGCCGACCTGGTGTGCGTTTTCATCCGCAACACGTCGTCGACGTAGTGGTCGTAAGTCTCGAGTTCAGGTTCGTTTTCGATCATGGCGTCGAACTCCTCGCGGGTGAGCTCCTGGAGTTCGGGGTCGATGAACGAAGCGGCCGACTGGGCCTCGGCGACGAGCGCCTGTGCTCGCGCACTCAGGGCCTGATACTCCTGGTTCGTCGTATCCTCGTCGCTTCGCATTCGCGCGTAGGAGGCGATCATCGAAATCTCGCGCATGAGCGTATCGCGCAGTTCGAACACCTCAAGCAGCGTCTCGGCGTCTTCGGTCGCCTGCCCCTCGTAGGCGGCGAGTTCGGAAATCAGCTCGCTCGCGTCCTCGTAGGCGCTCTCCCAGTCGTCGTCCGTGGCGTAGATGCTCTCGAGATCCCAGGTGTACTCCTCCTCGATCTCCGATCGCGTGGGAACGGAACTCATAGAATCCATTGCGAAACGAAGGTGGTAAAGGGTATCGAACCGCGACGGGGTTCGTCCCTCGAGAGATTCTTCGGCTGGGCTGTGTCATTCCGCCTGCGTCGACTTTTTGGACTCGTTCTCGCTCTCGGACTCGCTCGAGCCGGATGTCCTCGAACCCCGTTTCGTCCCGTACCGGGTCGCGAGTACACCGAGCGCGATCAGGACGGCCGTCGGTACCGCAGCGGTCTGAATCAGGTCGTCCCAGAGCGAGAAGACGAAGAGGGCACCCGCGGCGAGATACCCGAGTCGCGTTCGGCCCGTGACGACCGCGACACCGCCGGCCCAGGCAGCCAGCACGAGGATCGCGAGGAGGAGAAACCGCTCGTGCGTGTAGCCGAACTCGAGCAACAGGGCGGGAACCAGCAGGGTGAGGCCGACGATTGCGAGGATCGCACTCCCCCTGATGATCTCGTGCCAGAGCGCCATTGCTCGTCTCGAGGGATGGGAGTCCCATAACGGTTGAGATGTCGGTCGACAAATGCCTGGATAGCCTCCAGCCGTCTTGGCCAACGAGATCGCCGCCTCGACTCACTCGAGCGACTCGAAATCGGTCGTCAGATCCAGCAGCCGCACGCGGTCGGGGACGGTATCGAGCACCCCGTCGGGCCAGTCGCGATGGCCCAGCGTGAACGAACTGTCGGGGTTCGCCTCGACCAGCCGACGGACGCCGGTTGCCGCTGCCTCGAGTGCTGACCGATCCTGTCGCGCCGGCACCTCCGCTGAGAGCGGATACGTTCGCGAGAGTGCCCGCGGGAACGGCCCAAACGGTGGACGCACGCGCCAGGAGGCGTCGTATCGATCGTCGCTCGAGGCGTCACCCTCGGTGAGAAACACGGAGTCGGGAACGGCGAGGCGGTCGAGACGGTCGTGATGGCGCACCACTTCCGGCCGCCCCGCGCTCTCGTGGGAGGTGTAGAAGAACGCCCCCTTCGAGACCGGATCGGTGCGCTCGAGCTGATCGGCGTGGGAGAGCAGGGCGCGGTAGCCGTCGAGCATCGTCGGGTGCGAACGCGCGCGCTGCTCGACGAGTTCGAGGAGGCGACCGGCGCGGATCGCCTGTTTGATCCGCCGGATTTCGGCGAAGCTGACGTGGAGGTTGTGCCGGGCGAGTGCGGTTTCGCGGGCGTCGTCTGGGAGCGCGCGGATGTCGTCGACGTCGTGGCTGGTACAGACCGGACACGGACAGGGCAAGTACTCCAGCTCCTCGAGATGTTGGGTGCCGCTGACGGTCAGATACCGGTCGTCGCGGGCGTACAGCGCGTAGGCCGCCGAGTCGAAGAGGTCACAGCCGAGCGCGACCGCCAGCGCGAACATCATGGGGTGGCCGGCTCCGAAGAGGTGGACGGGCGCATCGGCACCCAGCCCGCGCTTTGCGGCCGCGACCGCGTCGACCATGTCGTCGTAGCGATAGTCGTTCATCATCGGGACGACCGCGCCGATGGGGAACACGTCCAGTCCAGTGGCGTCGGCGTGACGGCCGGCTTCCTCGCGAAGGTCGGGGTAGGTCGACCCCTGAACTGGGGCGTTGATCAGCATTTCGCCGGTGTCGACCGTCTCTGCGACCTCGAGTCGTTCCTGGGTGGTCTCGAGGTCGGCTGCCGCGCGCTCGCGATCGACGTCCGGCGGGGTCGGGATGTCGACGGGGGTACCGATGTCGGAGCCGATGTCGCGTTGGAACTCGAGAATTTCCTCGGTCGTGACGCTGATCTCGCCGTACTCCGAGAGCTGGAACGAGCCGGAGTCGGTCATGATCGCGCCGTCGAAGCCGAGCAGGTCGTGGAGGCCGTCCTCGAGGGCGCGCTCGCGGACGTCGCTGCTGTTGTAGATGATGTAGGCGTTCGTGATCAGAATCTCCGCGCCGAACTCCTCGTGGAGTTGCCCGGGTTCGATCGTATCGAGGTGGGGGTTGATCACGGGCAGGAGGGCGGGCGTCTCGACGGTAGTGTCGGCGCTGGGGACGGTGAGTTCGCCGAGCCGGCCGCCGGCGTCTGTCGCCCGAATTTCGAAGCACTCGCGCATCGCTCGAGTGTTGGTGAGCGTGGCGGTAAACGTTCCGTTCCCAGTTGTCAGGAACCCAATGACGGAATATGCAAGCGACGAACGGTTCCGTTCGTCCCGTCACTTATATCCCCTCACGCCTGTGGAGTCGTACATTTCCTTTCACGTGAATCGGTCATTATCGGGTGTTTCAGCACTCAAACCAGTGATTTTGCCCAAGAAATACTGAAACAGTCGGCTTCATTTACCCCTTCCCCCGGTATAGCTCCGGGAGCATGGTTTCACGACCACACAAGCTCAGCGTCATCTTCGTCGCACTGGTAGTCGCCCTCGCGGGCGGCCCTGCACTGGCGGGTGCAGCGGCGGCGAGCAGTACAAGTGATGACGGCGAGCTCGGAGATGTGAGCGTAACGATTGAAAACGTACAGGTCGAGTCCCTCGAACTCGACGACGTCACCCTCGAGAACGTGACGATTGAGGAGCTCAACGTCGAAGAGCTGAATATCGAGGACGACGAGATCGAGGAGGAACTCGACGAGGACGATACTGAAGAAGACGACACTGAAGAAGACGATAACGGCGTCGACACCGACGATGACGAGAATGGTGTCGACACCGAAGACGATGACGAGAACGACGTTGGTGACGATGACGACAACGGTGTCACTGACGACGACGAGATGGATGATGACGAGATGGACGATGACGACGTTGGTGTCGACGACGATGCCGAAGACGAGGTAACCATCTCTGACATCGAGATGGAGTCACTCGAACTCGAGAACGTCACCATCGACGACATCAGCTTCGATGAAGACGAGATGGACGATGACGAGATGGACGACGACGTTGGCGTCGACGATGACGAGAACGGCGTCGACGATGACGAGATGGACGATGACGAGAACGATGTTGGCGTTGACGATGATGAGAACGGCGTCGACGACGATGAGAACGGCGTCGACACAGATGACGACGAGATGGATGATGATGACGTAGGCGTCGACGATGACGAGAACGACGTTGGCGTCGACGACGAGCACGACGTCATCGACGAGGACGCTGACGAACTCGTCATCGAAAACGTCACCATCGAGGAGATGAACGTCGACCGGCTCACGATCGAGCAGCTCGAGGTCGAAGAGGATGACGGCATCCTCGACCGAGTCACCGGCTTCTTCGAGGGTCTGTTCGATGACGACGAAGAAGAGGAAGACGATGACAACGGTGTCACCGACGACGACGAGAACGACGTCGACACCGATGATGATGAGATGGACGATGACGAGAACGGCGTTGATGATGACAACGGCGTCACTGACGACGACGAGATGGACGACGACGAGATGGACGACGACGAGGTGGATGACGACGAGACTGAAACCCAGGAGATCGAAGAACTCACCATCGAAACCTTCGACATCGAAGAGCTGACCATCGAGTCGATGACCATCGAGTCACTCGAGAGCGGTGAAGATGACGAGATGGACGATGACGAGATGGACGATGACGAAAACGACGTTGGCGTCGACGATGACGAGACGGACGATGACGAGAACGGCGTCGACACCGACGACGACGACAACGGTGTTGGCGACGATGACGACAACGGAGTCACTGACGACGACGAGATGGATGACGACAACGGAGTCACTGACGACGACGAGATGGACGATGACGAGATGGATGAAGGCGAAACCATCGAGTACGTCTCCGCTGGCGAGATGACCATCGAGAACGGACACGCTGAAACCGTCACGCTCGGTGACGCCAGCGAACTCGAGGAAGAACTCGACGAGGACGACGAAGAAGATGACGACGTCACCGACGACGAAAACGACACGACTGACGACGACACTACCGACGACGAGAACGATCAGCCCTCACTGCCGTTCCTCGGCTAACTAACGAGGAGGCGGCTGTCGCCGTCCCCGTTCCCGCAGTTTTTTTGACCCGCTACCCCGTGAGAGCCATCGCTCGCGGTGTCGACAGCTATAGTTCCAACTGAAACGATTCACACACCGATCGTCAACACGTCTGGCGATGGGCGTACATTGGCTTTCAGTGGCTACTGTAGTGCACGCCAATCGATTAGCGGACGATGAATACTGGTCGCACGAACGGAGCGACGTGCTGCCACCTCGAGGTGTCGGTGGCGCTCGAGGCACGCGGTTTGCCCCACCACGACGACGATCGCATTCGTGATCACCAGTCCGGCTGCTCCCGTGTGAATACACACCACCGCGCATTGCCGGCATAGTTTGGCGAAGACATTTATAACCACTGAGGGCATACAGCCTGCTCAACTGAATGGAAGAGAGCATCTCGGGATTCAAAGTGCGCGGCGACTGGGGTGACGTCGTCGAACACGGCGAACGCATCACACAGGCCCTCCGTGAAACGGGCGTCGACGATCCCGATATTGACGCAGGTGCGCGATTTACACGTGCGTTCGACGAGTGGGACGAGTGGCGACCCAAGGCCCACGAGCGTCTGGAGACCGACGTCAGCGAAAAGACCGCCGATCAGGCGAGCGTCGAGGAGGGCAAAGGCGAAAAGGCAGGGAAAGAACCGGACGAAGATCTCAAAACGGCGGGCGAGAAACTCTCCGAATCCTACGAGGCGCTCGAGGCCGACGAAGCCGACGATGCCGTCGATAGCTGGCGCGAGTCGGTCGATTACGTCGCTCGAGCGGCGGACACGGCAGGCCGGAAGGCGATTCGGCGCGTCGAGGACACCGTGTACAAGAAGGTGATGACCCAGATGGCGCCGTACTACTTCGACAATGCACTCATCAGCGCCAATATCCAGCAGACGGGTCGGGCGAACGGCACCAGATTCGTCTTCGAGGTGAACGTCAACGACGACGTCCTCAAGGAAGACGTCTCCGAGCTGCTCGCAGCGTACGACGACGAGATCGACCGCTGGCACGTCGAAACCGAGAAAGACACCGAGACGGCCGAAGCGATCGAAGGCGTCGAGCCGCCACCGGAGCCGAGCGACAACTCCCGGTCGACGACGAACTGAATCGGTTCTCGTCTCGTTTTCGTCCCCGCTACTGCGGGTCGCCACACACTTGTATCGGCCGTGAGAAGGGGCGCGTAGGTAATGGTCGAGCTCGTGACGATCCTGACGTTCGCGCTGGCTGCCCTCGCGAGCCTCTTTATGGCCTGGGCGATCGGCGCTGGCTCGAGCGGCTCGACCCCGTTCGCACCGGCGGTCGGGGCCAACGCGATCTCGGTGATGCGGGCGGGGTTTCTGGTCGGCTTGCTCGGCTTCTCTGGTGCCGTCTTACAGGGGGCCAACGTCTCAGAAGCGGTCGGTACGGAGCTGATCGGCGGCGTCGTCCTCTCGCCGGCTGCGGCAACGCTCGGGTTGACGATCGCAGCTGTGCTGGTCGCAATCGGGGTCTTCGCTGGCTACCCAATTGCGACCGCGTTCACGGTGACTGGTTCGGTAATCGGCGTGGGTCTCGCGATGGGCGGTGACCCCGCCTGGGCGAAATACCAGGAAATCGCTGCCCTCTGGATCCTCACGCCGTTCGTCGGTGGCGGGAGCGCCTATCTGATCGCCAGAATCCTTCGTGAGGAACTGTTCTCCGAACGGGTGCTCATCGTGGGTCTCGCCGCGCTCGTTGGCGTCATCGTCGCGAACATCGAGTTCGCTGTCCTCGGCTCTGACGGCGGTGCATCGATCGCCGTCGCCGCCGCTCGCGAACTCCCCGGCTCCCTGTTGATCGGTATCGTCGCCATCACCGCACTGTTAGCTACCCTCTGGGCGCTCGTCTTCTGGCTCGACACGCGAGCGGACGTCGAACGCGGCGAGCGCCACTTCCTGCTCGTTCTCGGCGGCCTGGTTGCGTTCTCGGCCGGCGGGAGCCAGGTCGGACTCGCTATCGGACCGCTCATCCCGCTATCCGGCGACCTCGAGATTCCGCTGCTCGCGTTACTCGTCGGCGGTGGCTTCGGCTTGCTTCTCGGCTCCTGGACCGGTGCCCCGCGGATGATCAAAGCGATCGCGCAGGATTACTCCTCGCTCGGCCCACGACGCTCAATCGCGGCGTTGATCCCGTCGTTCGCCATCGCACAGGTGGCTGTCCTCTACGGGATTCCGGTCTCGTTCAACGAGATCATCGTCAGTTCGATCATCGGCAGCGGCTACGCCGCATCGACCGGCGGCGGTGTGAGCGTTCGAAAGATGGGCTACACCGTCCTCGCCTGGGTCGCGTCGCTCGCTGGTTCGGTCGTCCTGGCGTATTTCGGTTTTCTGGTCGTGAGCAGGCTGCTCCTGTGACGTAATCTCGAACCCGCTCATTGTCACCGGAACGGACGGATCGAACAGTCTTTACCGTCACGGGAGCGAGAACGGGTATGGCAGAGGCCCAGCCGATCCAGTGGCGACGGGACGCGAGCACCTCCCGGACGGTTCGGATGCTCTGGTCACTCGGTGTCGGGACGTTCTTCGCGACGATCACGATTATCGTGTTCTGGCGGCTGTTCATGTTGAGTGGGCAAGCCGGCTCACAGGCGGTTTCGGTTACAGTTATCGAGGGCGTTCCGTTCACCCTCACGACCTGGCAGACAGTTATGGTCGGGCTGACAGTCGGCGTCGCCGTAACGATCCTGGCGCTCGGAGTCAGTCGCCATCCGGGCGCCCACCTCCGTGGACTCGCGTCTCGACTCTCGCTTCCCACCCCTGGCGACGGATCACTCCAGCGGGCGGTCGATGCCGCCGTCGGCACCGTCGTCATGGCGGCTGTCCTCGGCGGGCTGATCGCTGCTGGACGAATCGTCACCCAGGCCGACCTGCTCGCCGCCGGCGCCGGCCCGTTCACGTTCGTCGCTGCGCTCTCAATTCCACTCGCGCTCGTCGCACTCGTCCTCGCATCGTTTCTCAGCTCCGTCGGCGCGATCGACGAGGACGACGGCGCACTCTACCTCTTCGATCCCGAGGAACGGATCGCTCTCGAGCACCTCGAGGACGTCTCCGTTCGAACGGTCGGCGAGACGGCGATCGTCAATCTCGAGTATGCCCAACCTGACGGCCAGTACGTACCGGGACCGCGTCGGCTGGTCGTCCCCCTTCCAGTGGCGCGGGAACTCGAGGTGCTCGTTTCCGCGTCGTCTCAGGCGCGGTGAGGCGGTCTCCTCTTCGATGGATAACGACGAGCCAGAAGTAGTGTCTCGAGAGCAGCCGCGGCTCGATACTCCGTCGATTTACTCGTCGTTCACGGTATCGGCCTTGTCGGCCTCGTCGGCATCGTCTTCATCCTCGAGTTGGTTCTCCTCGTCTTCGATCGGCGCCTTCTCGAGTCTGGCTTTCATAATTCGGGTGTTCTCGACCTCTTCGACGATGATGTCGACGCCGTCGTCCTCGTAGTGCATCTCTTCACCCTCCTCGACCAGGCGGCCGGCACGGTTGAAGATGAAGCCAGCGATCGTCTCGAACTCCTCGCCCTCTGGAAGCTCGATGTCGAGGGCCTCGTTGACGTCCTCGATGTTGACCTCGCCGCGCACCACGACGGTGTAGTCGTCGAGGTACTCGATCGGTTCTTCCTCTCCGCCCTCGAGGATTTCGCCGACGATCTCCTCGACCAGATCCTCCATGGTGACCAGTCCCTCGGTCGTGCCGAATTCGTCGATCACGATGGCCATGTGCAGCCGGTTTTCCCGCATCTCCCGGAGCAACTCGTCGACGTTCTTCGATTCGGGGACGTGCAACGTCGGCCGGAGGATGTCGTCCATCGTCAGCTCGGTCGACTCGCCGTAGTTGAGGTCGCGAACGAGATCGCGGATATGGACGACGCCCTGGATATTGTCGAGGCTCCCCTCGTACACCGGGATGCGGGCGTGTCCGCTCTGGATGCTCGTTTCGATCGCCTCGTCGATGCCCGCCTCTCGAGGCACCGCCGTCATGTCGAGTCGGGGCGTCATCACCTCCTTGACGATGGTCTGGTTGAACCGGAAGATCCGGGTCAACATCTCGTGTTCTTCCTCCTCGAGGACGCCTTCGCGCTCGCCGGATTCGATCATCTCCTGGATCTCGTCGCGGGTAACGTAGGGGGTCTCGATGGCCCCGGACGAGCCGGTTATGCGGTTGACCATGCGGGTGAGATGATCGAAGAGGACGACGAGTGGGTACAGGAAGTACTCCGTCGCTTTCAGCGGTTTTGCGATCCGAACCGACCAGGTCTCGGTGTTCTCGACGGCGTAGGATTTGGGGGCGCTTTCGCCGAAGAGTAACACGATGGCCGTGATACCGAACGTCGCGAAGATGACGCCGTAGAGGCCGCCGAGGTGAATCGAGATGACGGCCGTCGCGATCGACGACATGGCGATGTTGACGATGTTGTTCCCGACCAGAATCGTCACCAGTAACCGGTGTGGATCGTCCTTGAGCGCTTTCACGCGGTCAGCGCCGGGAACTTCCTCTTCGACCATTCCCTCGACGCGGTGTTTCGGCAGCGAGAACATCGCAATCTCCGAGGAGGAGAAGAAGCCGGACAGTCCGATGAGAATGACGACGGCGAGGGCACCGAGCAGCGTCACCGTCGACTCGTCTATTTCCCACCCGACGAGTGGCACCTCGTAGGCGAGCACCACGACCTCGAACAACGAATACGGCATTGACTCCCTGACTTTTCTCACCCGACTGATTAACCCTTTGCCCTTTTCGTTCTGGATCGCCGCCGACGATACCGTTTTCGGGCTCCTTTCCTAACGACAACCATGGCCACGCAATTCGATCCACCCCGTACCCTCTATCGGCTCCAGGCCTGTCCGTACTGTGAACGCGTCGCTCGTCGACTGCAGGAGTACGACCTCACGTACCGGTCGCGATTCGTCGAACCGCTGCACTCGAAGCGAGACGTCGTCAAGCGGGTTGCCGGCGTCCGCACCGTCCCCGTCCTCGTCGACGAGGAAACTGGCGTCACGATGGCCGAAAGCGCGAACATCATCGATTATCTGGATGCAACCTATGGCGAAGACTCGCTGACGGACGAAGGCGATTCACGGACGAACGGAGACGACGTGGCGACAGATGACGGTGATGCCTGATGCCAGACTTCGACGTGATCGAACTCGAGGCGCCAGCGAACCCCGATGTCGGGGAAACGGCCCCCGACTTCACCCGTCCGCTGGTCACCCAGGAGTTCTGGGCGGATCGATCGCTGTCGTCGCTCCTCGAGGACGACGAGCGCGTCGTGCTCGTGTTCACCCCGATGGTCGGCTCGTTCGTCTGCCAGTACGTCTGGGACGAACTCGCCGAACGCGGCTGGGACAAACGGAAAACCCGCATCGTCGGCGTTACGGCGTCGACTCCTTATTCGATATCGGGGTTCCTCGAGGAGCGTGACCTCTCGTTCGAGATTATCGCCGATCCGGCTAACGAGATCGCCGAAACATACGGCATCGCCCACGACCTCGACGGCATGACTGGCATCTCCGAACCCCGACTCGCGTTCTTCGCGATCGACTCGGATCGGCGCGTCGAGGCTGCCTGGGTCGCCACTGAGTGGCCCGAGTTCCCCGAATACGACCACCTCGAGGCGACGCTCGAGCTCGAGTAACGACCGGTATAGAAACGGGTGTCGAGAGCACTTTCGCCTCGTTATTCCGCTCGAACGTTCCCCGAGTTGCAGCCGGCATCAGAGTCGTGACTGTCGGAAGCTCGAACCCTGACGTGTTACTCACGAAGGGCTCCCAGGGTCTCAGCCGCCTCGTGGGCTGCCTCCAGACACTCCTTCGCGTACCGCGGATCGTCTGCCTCTGCCGCTGCCGTCGAAAATCGCTCGAGGGCGGTCACGAGTGCGTCGGTGGCTGTCTCGAGGGTGCCGTCGACTGGCGCGGATGGTTTCGTCCCAGTCGTCGTCGGGTACTGCGGTGATCGTTCCTTGGACGCCGGTGACGAGGACTCCGTCGGCGCAGACGTCGACTGTTGTTCGGGACTGGGGCGATCAACTCGCCTTGATTCGGGGGTGGCGTTGGAACGTCCATCGGCTGTACCAGCCGTCGGATCGGCCACAGTGGGGTGGTCTGGGGCACCTGTCCCAGCGTCGTTGCTCCTCTCGTTTGCCCCGGAACCAGCCATCGCGGCGGATTGCTGGTCGCCTGTTTCCCGTTGTTCGTCGCTAACGGCGGCTTCGACGCCCTCCGGCCCCCCGTGACAGCCCGGACAGAACGTCGTCCCCTGCTGGCGGAAGAGTGGATCCCCACAGACGTCACAGTGTGTGTTCGTCATCGTCGCCCCCTTCAACAGAAGGTCGCTCATCCGCTGGGTTGCCTCGCGGTCTTGCTGATCGCGCTCGTACTTCTTGCGAAGCTTTTCGCGTTCGGCTTCCTTGTCGAAATCGCTCATATCGGGTCTATTGCGCTCCGATGTCGAAAAAGCTGCGCCCCATCGTCGTCAGTTTCGTCGTGAGGCACTCGAGTCGTTTTGAACGGAGTCTCGAGGAGGCACACCCCCGCCGGCGTACACACTCGTCACTCCACCCGGCAATACATCCCTTTCGAGGCAGGACGGGTCTCCTCGAAGCCGAATCGCTCGTAGAAGCCGTCGACGTCGGCGATCAGGTTCACGTAGGCCGTCTCGGGCGCGGTTTCCTCGATGTACGCCCACAGGCGTTCCATGACGAGCGTTCCCAGCCCTTCACCCTGGTGGTCTGGATGGATCGCCATATCCGAGATGTGGTAGACGGCACCGTCGTCGCCGACGATACGTCCCATGCCGACGATCTCGTCGCTCGAGTCGTCGATCACGTGAACGGCGAACACCGAGTTCGGCAGCCCGCGTTCGACCGCCTCGAGCGATCGCGGAGCCATTCCGGCGGCGTCTCGGAGCGCGAGGAACGCCTCGGGGCTCGGTGCCGTGGATTCGAGTCGGTAGCGGTCGTCCTGTTCGTCGTGTTCGGCCACTCCGTCGTCGACGGTATCGGTCATAGACGGCTCGAGGGCGCGCAAAGTGAAGGTGGTGTCGACTGCGTGTGGATCGACGGTACTCGTATCGTCGTTACTCGCTCTTCTCTCACTCACCCCTCACTCACACACGGCCCGTTCGACGGCGTCGACGGCCTCGGCGGCCGTCTCGACGACGTCGATTCCGAGCACGTCGTGGGTCTCGAGGCCGACGACCGGCCGCTCGTAGATCGACGCGAACCCGATTTCGGTGAGCGTCCCCGGGCCGCCGGTAAGCGCGATGACGGCGTCCCCGTTGAGCGGCACCATAGCGTTTCGGGCGTGTCCTAACCCGGTTGCAATCGCCACATCGACGTACGGGTTCGCCTCCGACCGCCGACTCGAGGGGAGGATCCCGATCGTTTCCCCGCCTTCGGCTTTCGCTCCCTGACACACCGCCTCCATCGTTCCGCCGCGACCGCCACAGACTACCGTGTGATCCCGACTACCCAACTCGCGACCGACCGCTGTCGCCCGCTCGCGCTGGTCGTCCGTGATCGTGCCACCGCCGATGACGCTGACGCGCATGCTCGAGTAACCACTGTGAGAAGCCAAGGAGTATTCGGTTCACTGGAGTGCCGGTGGTAGACTCCACTCGGCTCGAGACGCTTCGCTTGCCAGGGAGTGCCAGGCCGTTCAGTGGATGTGGTGCTGCGGATGTCCGCCACCGTGACAGGATTATCTCCCTGGCGGGCATCTGTTCGCTGTCATGGCGACCATCCAGTGTAACGGGGCCGACCTCTACTACGAAGAGCACGGATCGGGGCACCCTATCGTCTTCCTCCACGGCGCGTGGGCCGGGTGTCGATACTTCGAATCGCAGCTGACGAGCCTCTCCACTGAGTATCGAACCGTTGCGTTCGATTTTCGTGGACACGGACGATCCGACCCCATCGGCACCGGCCACACGATAGCGCAGTACGCTCGAGACCTCCGGGCCGTCCTCGAGCACCGCTCGCTCGACGACGTCGTCCTCGTTGGCTGGTCGCTGGGAGCCATCGTCTCCTGGGAGTACGTCGATCAGTTCGGTACCGACCGCGTCTCCGGTCTCGTCGACGTCGATATGGAACCGTGTCCGGCGGAACGAGATGACTACGAGTATGGCTCCTACAGCGTCGACGGGCTCAAAACACTCAACAGGCGTATCCAGTCCGATCAGGAGCAGGTCATCGAGGAAACGATCGACCTGCTGCTCAAAGACGACCCTCCTCGGGAACGCCGCACCATGATGTACGACGAAATGTCGCGCACGCCCCCGTCGATCAAGAGCGCGATGCTCCTGGAACTACTGTGTGATTACCGGGAAGTCTTACCCGATATCGACGTCCCGACGCTCGTCTGTGCCGGCGCGGACGAGACCTGGCGGAGTGTCCCAGCTGTCGAGTACGCGGCCGAACTCATCCCCGACGCTCGAGCCGAGGTGTTCGCTGAGAGCGGGCACTGTCTCACCATCGAGGAACCGGAACGGTTCAATCGGGTAGTGAGTGACTTCGTCGACGATCGCTGCTATCGTCGCCACTGATCCCCGACCATCTTCACCCGCCGACGGTTCACATCCCCGCCTGAGTCACTGTTGCGCTTCCGACCGCCACGACCGATGCCACTTTCCCGAACGGTGATCGACGATTGACGTACAACACATCGTCACATCCCGCGAACATGCCGTTTTCGACGGATTTAACGCGAGGGCGGGTGGATTTTTACGTGGTATGACGAAAGTGAGCGTGATCGGCGCGGCCGGCACCGTGGGTGCCGCGGCGGGCTACAACATCGCACTGCGGGGGATCGCGGACGAACTCGTCTTCGTGGACATTCCGGACATGGAAGACGACACGATCGGCCAGGCGGCCGACGTCAACCACGGGGCTGCCTACGACTCGAACACGGTCGTTCGACAGGGCGACTATTCGGCCACCGAGGGGTCTGACGTCGTGGTCATCACCGCGGGCATCCCGCGTCAGCCGGGACAGACCCGAATCGACCTCGCGGGCGACAACGCGCCGATCATGGAAGACATCGGCTCCTCGCTCGCCGAGCACAACGACGACTTCGTGACGATCACGACGTCAAACCCGGTCGATTTGCTCAATCGACACCTCTACGAGGTCGGTGACCGCTCCCGGGAGAAAGTGATCGGTTTCGGAGGCCGGCTGGACTCCGCTCGGTTCCGGTACGTCCTCTCTCAGCGCTACGACGCCCCCGTCCAGAACGTCGACGCGACCATCCTCGGCGAACACGGCGACGCCCAGGTACCGGCGTTCTCGAAGGTTCGCGTCAACGGCGAGGATCTCGGGTTCACCGACGACGAGAAAGACGAGATTCTGAGCGAACTCAAGACCTCGGCGATGAACGTCATCGAGAAGAAAGGTGCGACCGAGTGGGGGCCGGCGACGGGCGTCGCTCACATGGTCGAAGCCGTCCTGCGCGACACCGGCGAAGTCCTCCCCGCCAGCGTCAAACTCGAGGGCGAGTTCGGGCACGAGGACACCGCCTTCGGCGTCCCCTGCAAGCTGGGTGCGAACGGCGTCGAGGAAATCGTCGAGTGGGAGCTCTCGGCCTACGAGCGCGAACAGCTCGGGGAGGCGGCCGAGAAGCTCGAAGAGCAGTACGAAAAGATCGCGTAAACGGCGACTTCGAGTCTTTTCCGGTTTTGTGTCGACGCCGTACATTCGGGAGTGCTTCGAAGCCGTTGCTCGACCGTTCGATGATTCTCGAGGGCAGTGTGATTCGAAACGAGCGCAGTATCAACCTCGAGTGGCGACCACTCTCGGAGCGACCGACTCAAAGCCGTGAGAGAACGATCCTGCAGAACCGGTGACGGAGACGAATCGACTCAGAACGGGCCGCCGCCCATCCCGCCACCGCCGCCCTGCTGTTGCATCTGTTGCATCATCCGCTGCATCTCCTTGTCCGACCCCATCCCCTGGAACTGCTTGATGGTGCGCTCCATCATCTTGAACTGCTGGAGGAGTTCCCGGACGCTCTCCTCGGAGGTGCCCGACCCGCGAGCGATGCGGCGAATCTGACTCGCGCCGATGGCCCGCGGATACTCCTTTTCGGCCTCCGTCATCGAGTCCATGATGACCGAGAAGGTGTGCATCCGATCCTGGGTGACGTCCATCGCGTCGTCGGGGAGCTGATCTTTGATCCCGCCGCCGAAGCCTGGGATCATGTCGAGCACCTGGTCGAGCGGCCCCATGTTGTTCATCGCCTCCATCTGCTTTTGCATGTCGTTGAGCGTGAACTGCCCCTCGAGCATGTCCTCGGGATCCCAGTCGTCCTCTTCGACCCCCGTCTGTTCCATCGCGCGCTCGACGCGCTCGGCGAGCTGGCCCAGGTCGCCCATCCCGAGCAGTCGGGAGATGAAACCGTTGGGCTCGAATCGTTCGATGTCCTGGACTTCCTCGCCGGTACCGAGGAACGCGATCGAGGAGTCGGTCTGATCGACAGCCGTGAGCGCGCCACCACCCTTCGCCGTCCCGTCGAGTTTCGTGATGACGACGCCGTCGATGCCCACCGACTCGTCGAACTGCTGGGCCTGGTCTTTCGCACCCTGGCCAATCGCCGCGTCGAGGACGAGCAGGCCGACATCGGGGTCGACGACGTCCTCGATGTCCTCGATCTCGTCGATCAGATCCTCTTCGAGCGCGTGGCGACCGGCGGTGTCCACGATGTGGACGTCGGCCTCGCTCGTCGCTTCGAGGCCGTCCCGGGCGATCTGAACCGGGTCGTCGGCGTCGGGATCGCCATAGAAGTCGACCTCCGCGCGGCGACACATCTCCTTGGCCTGGTCGTACGCGCCGGGCCGGAACGTGTCCGTCTGGATCACCGCGGGGCGCAGGCCCTTGGTCGAGAACCACCACGCCATCTTCGCGGACGTGGTCGTCTTCCCCGACCCCTGGAGGCCGGCGAGCAGAATCGTCTGCTCCTCGAGTGGGAGTTCGGTCGACTCGCCGATGAGATCGACGAGTTCCTCGTAGACGATACGGAGGACGAAGTCGCGTGCCGGCGTGCCGGCGGGTGGCTCTTCTTCGAGCGAGCGCGTCTTGATATTGTCCGAGAGCTCCATCACCAGGGAGACGTCAACGTCGGCCGAGAGCAGCGAGCGCTGGATCTCCTTGACGACCTCCTCGACGTCCTCCTCGGAGATACGGGATTTGCCGCGGAGTTTGTCGAGGGTGCCCCGGAGGGAGCTCCCGAGATCGTCGAGTACCATTTGTCCCTTGATAGGCGACGATGCGGTTAAAGCCTTGTCCGTTGGGCTGGCCGTTGGCAATCTTCTCCTGGGTACTCGAACGCTCTCGTCCTCGTTGTTCCCTGGGACGTCACCCGATGCACCCTCGAGCGTCGCCCTCCGGTACCATTCCCCGGGATCAGAACGGTCAAATGCTCGAGTCCACTGCTGGGTGCTATGGACGTGGTGTTCTGGCTCTTGGTGTTGCTGGCGGTGTTGCTTGCCGGAACCGGATTGCGGACGATCGGCGTGCTGGATGCGGGACGCACGGAACGGCTCAACGCGGTCGCCTACTACGGGGCGCTTCCGGCGCTGGTTTTCGTCGCGACGTACGACCAGCCGGTCGGCTCGCTGGTCTCGCCAGCGCTGCTCGCAGGCGTGCTTCTCGTATTGCTCTCGACCGCCGCGCTCGCCTGGTTCGTTCACCGTAACCGTGACTCGAGCGCTCGCCGGAGCGTGGCCATCATCCAGTCGTATCACTCCAATCTGGGCTACCTCGGTCTGCCACTCGTCGCGGCGACGTTCGACGCGAGCGTCACGGCCATCGCGAGCGTTATCCTCGGGATCACCTCGCTGATGCAGGTTCCACTCACCGTCACGGTGCTCGTTCTCCTCAACGGCGCTCGAGCCAGCCTTCGGCGCCAACTCGCGAAACTGGCCACCAACCCCGTTTTACTCGCCTTGCTCGCCGGAATTACGATCGGGTCGTTCGGCGTCCCCGTTTCGGGGACGATCGTCGTCGGTCTCGACGCGCTTGCCGCACTCGCGCTTCCGCTCGCCCTGCTGTGTGTCGGGGCCTCCCTCGAGTTCGATCTCCCGGCGTTCGATCCTGTCGCCACTGGAACCGTCACCGCCGTCAAAGTGGCCGCCATGCCCGCCATCGCCTGGATCGTCTTCTCCGCGCTGGCGGTCGACGGCGACACGTTCACCGCCGCCGTGGTCATGCTGGCGATGCCGACGGCCGTCTCGACGTACGTCTTCTCGAGCGAACTCGGTGGCGACGAGCAGTTCGCCTCCCTCAACGTCTTCGTTACCACGGTTGTGGGCGTTGCGACGTTGGTGGTGGTCGTGACGATCCTCGGCGGTTGATCGGGCAGACGACGTGTCCGTTTCGCTCTACCGATCACTCGAGTCGCCCGAACGTTCTTGTACGTGCCGATAGCCACCTCGAGTATGCACGTCGGACTCATCGCCGATACGCACGACAACCTCGAGGCTATCGAGCTCGCCACCGACATCTTCGCCGATGAGGGCGTCGACGTGATCGTCCACTGTGGGGACTTCGTCGCTCCACCTGCGCTCGCTCCGTTCGAGGGGTTCGAACTGCACGGCGTCCTCGGAAACAACGATGGCGAGGCACTGGGGCTCGCCGCCGCCTTCGATTCGCTGGGGAATCAGAGCGAACTCCACGGTCGATTCGCCAGCCTCGAGTTCGACGGCCTCTCGTTAGCGGCTCTGCACGGTGAGTCACTCGCGGAGGTTGACGCGGTGGCTGCCGCCGAGACGTACGACATCGTTTGTTATGGCCACCACCACGAACGGGAGCACAGCGAATCGGGCCGGACGACGATCGTCAACCCTGGTGCCCACTTCCCGACGGTACCCGACGAACACCGGACGGTCGCGGTTCTCGATACGCTCACCGAGACGGTGCGGTTCCGGTCGGTACTCGAGTGAGCGGTCGTTTCTTGGTCAACGACGTCGCAGTGACTGTCCGCAGAGCGGTATCGTCTCTCTCCCGGGTCGTGCTCACTCCCAATGATTCAAATTATGAAGTATACTGGTTCAGATGCTATAGCTTTATACTCGACCTACTGTAGTGTAGGCTGATCTCGACCCCATCGCCTTTGCTGGCCGCTGGTCGACGGACGTGATGGCAGTGGCCGGACGGGTGGTGAACGAACTTCTCTGTATGCGAAGTTTCACTGCGCGGAGCGACCGCTGTCCATCGCGTTACTCGTTAAAAAATCGACCGCGGATAGCCGTCAGTAGAACTTCCGATACGCCACGAACAGGCCACCGACCACGGCGACCCCGATGAGGGCAGTCGTCATGTCGACGGGCAGCAGGGAGGAGTCGTCATCGGTCGCATCCTCGAGGTACGAGCGCACCTCGTCTTCGTCGATCGATGGGAAGTCGCGATCCCACTCGCCGGGCAGGTAGACGTCCGTGTCCTCGCCGACGTGACGTTTCTCGCGCACCTCGGACTCGTCGGCGTTCGGATCGACGTAGTCCTCGGCCGTGATGTAGATCGACGTGGTTCCGTCCTCCGTCTCGGCGTGGACGGCCGACACGGTCAGTTCGTCGTCGACCTCGAAGGGAACGCCCTCGAGTTCGGTCATGTCTTCGAACGCCATCGCGGCCTCGAACTCGGCTTTGTCTTCGGTCACGGACATGGTCGCTCGTGCGATTTCGAACTCGGCGTCACGGAAACTCTGGAGCGCCTCGAGCACCTCGTCGTCGACCATCGGATCGTTTTCGATGGCCGTCTCGTACTCGTCGAGAAGCTGTTCGAGCATCGCGTCCTCGGTGGACTCGAAGTCGTAGGTGACGTGGAGTTCGTCGCCGACGGTTTCGGCGTCGAAGGTCAGCGAGGTCTCGGCGGCGAACTGCTCGACGCCGCGATCCTCCAGTTCGGAGACGTAGGCAGCCCAGTTCTCGGCGTCAGCGTTCGTGCTGAACTCGAGGCTCGTCTGCTCGGGCGTCTGGCTCATGTAGAACTCGACTTCGTTCGTCTGGACGAGGTCAGCCGCTTGCTGGGCTTCGAGCATCGCTCGAACCTCATCGAACTGATCGGCCATCTCGTCGTCGACGTCGTCGATCGCTTCGGCGACCTCGACGATGCCGAGGACGACCTCGTCGTAGTTGTGGAGTTCGACGTTCCAGTCGACGGTCATCTGCGAGCCGTCCGGCTGTGCCGAGACGTGGATCTCTTCGATCTCGAGGGCGACGAGCCGGTCAGCGATCGCACGAGCCTCCGTCTCATCGAAGTCGTACTCCGGATCCTGCTGGAGGCTCATGGCGACCATCTCGCTCAGCTGGTCGTTGATCCCGGTGAACTCGACCGTGTACTGGAGATCGACCGTACCGTCGCTGTAGGCGTGAGACTCGAGGGTCACGTCGGCCTGTCCGCCGAGTCCCATAGCGACGTTACGGTACTCGTTCTCGAGGGTTGTTCGGGCGTCGGCTTCACTCTCCCAGTTCCCTTCCGCGTAGGACGGAACCGATCGGGTCTCGCTCACGGACAGGTCGTACCGGTCGCCGTCCTGGGTGAGCGTGAGGTCGACCGCTTCACTGGCGTCGGAGTCGGGGTCTTCCTCCATCTCCATCGTCATCGTCCCGGTAGAGGAGAACGTCGTGGCGGTGGTTTCGGTCGTCGATTCGAACTCGACCCACCGTTCTTCTTCGACCGAATTGTCCTCGTCGACCGTCATCGAGAGGTCGATTTCGGAGTGGTAGTTCGTCGAGGACTGCTCGAGGTCGACGCTCGCCTCGAAGTCGTCGAGATCCTCGGTGTCGGTGAACGTCAGGTCGGCCGAACTGGCGACCGTCTCCGGGGTCATGTACATCGACATGTCACCGGTCATCCCGAGGTCGTCCTGGGCGTCGTCGTCCATTTCGCTGAAGTTTGCGTTGTAGAGGACGTGCATGAGCCCAGTCTGGGTCTCGAGTCCGAACGACCCGGCGACTGCCTGTGCGTCGGGATCGTCGCTGGTTTCCTCGTAGACGAGGACGGCGTCACCGTCTTCGGTTACGTACACTTCGTCTGCTTCGTCGGCACCTTCGACGTCCTCTGGAGCTTCCTGCGTGGACGCGAGCGAAGACGATCCGGCCGCCATCGCCGTTGCACCCAGGCTCGCGACGAGCACGAGCGCCAGGAGGAGGGCACCAATTTGTTTCCCACGATTCATACACTGGAATATGAAATCTTGGAAGTATAATACTTTCTGTAGGGTCGTGCTGTCACTCCACACGGATTCGGGGCCGAACGTGGAACGAGCTAGCAAGATGGGGGCGTCCTCAGGCTGCAGCAATTCGTCGGGCTTTTGACCGCGGGCGCCCCAGACGGTACCAGGCGAATGGCCCGCTATCACATCGAAACGTACGGCTGTACGTCGAACCGCGGCGAGAGCCGCGAGATCGAGCGGCGGCTTCGTGATGCGGGTCACTATCGCGTCGACGGCCCCAGGGCTGCCGACGTCGCAATTCTCAACACCTGTACGGTGGTCGAAAAGACCGAACGGAACATGCTCGAGCGGGCGGCCGAACTCAGCGAGGAGACTGTCGACCTGTTCGTCACGGGCTGTATGGCTCTCGCCCAGGGTGAGGAGTTTGCCGGCATCGACGCCCAGGTGCTCCACTGGGACGAGGTTCCCACGGCGGTCACCAACGGCGAGTGTCCGACGACGACCCCCGACGCCGAACCGATCCTGGACGGCGTCGTCGGCATCCTCCCGATCGCCAGAGGCTGCATGTCCGATTGCTCGTACTGCATCACCAAGCAGGCAACGGGTAGGATCGAGTCGCCGCCGGTCGAGGAGAACGTCGAAAAGGCGCGTGCGCTCGTCCACGCCGGCGCGAAGGAGATCCGGATCACTGGCCAGGATACCGGCGTTTACGGGTGGGATACGGGCGAACGCAAGCTTCACGAACTCCTCGAGCGGATCTGTGCCATCGAGGGGGACTTCCGCGTCCGCGTGGGCATGGCCAACCCGAAGGGTGTTCACGGCATTCGTGAGGAACTCGCCACAGTCTTCGCCGAGAACGAGGAACTGTACAACTTCCTGCACGCTCCCGTCCAGTCCGGGAGTGACGACGTCCTCGGTGACATGCGCCGGCAACACCAGGTACGCGAATACCTCGAGATCGTCGAAACGTTCGACGCATTCCTCGAGTACTGGACGCTGTCGACGGACTTCATCGTCGGTTTCCCGACCGAAACCGACCACGACCACGAACAGTCGATGGCACTGCTGCGCGAAACGCGTCCGGAGAAGATCAACGTCACCCGATTCTCGAAGCGACCCGGTACGGACGCCGCCGAGATGAAGGGGCTGGGCGGGACGATCAAGAAGGAACGCTCGAAGGCTATGTCCGAACTCAAGATGGAGATCGTCGGGGCGGCCTACGAGGAGATGGTCGGCGACACTCGTGAGGACGTCTTGGTCGTCGAGGAGGGCACCGGCGACTCAGTGAAGTGCCGGGACGACGCCTATCGACAGCTCATCGTCACGAACGCCAGCGAGTACGGTCTCGAGCCCGGCGACTTCGTCGACCTCGAGGTGACGAGCGCGAACACGGTGTACGCGTTCGGCGACCCGTTGTAACTCAATTTTCAGCGTCTTCAGGACGCGTTCACCCGCCATCGAACCTGAACGTGACGGCGCTCTCTTCGTCTGGAACGGTTGCCCCGTCCTGTGCGGCGAACGATTCGTGCAGGAGATCGTAGGTGTCCTCGAGCGCTTCGACGATCACCGTCGTGTCGCTGAGCACTGGCATGAAGTTGGTATCTCCCTCCCAGCGTGGGACGACGTGCGTGTGGAGGTGATCGTCGATCGAGCCACCAGCGCCGTTGCCGAGATTCAGACCGGTGTTGAAGCCATCCGGCGAAAGCCCAGCCTCGAGTGAGTCGAACGTGCGCTGTTTGAGGCGGGCGTGATCGAGCAGTTGTTCGTCGGTGAGGTCGGTATACTCGCCCGTGTGTGCGTGCGGGATCACCATCACGTGGCCCGGGTTGTACGGTGCGTTGTTCAACAGGACGAACGCGTGGTGACTTCGTGCGACGAGCAGGTTCTCGCGCTCGTCGGGCCAGTCGGGCAGTTCACAGAACACGCACTCCTCGACGTCGGGATTTTTGTCCTCACGTCGAATCCACTCGATTCGCCACGGGGCGAACACCTGGTTCATACCGGTTCCTCTCGAGACGGCAACATAGAAACATTGGGATGACGATAGGCGTCACTCGGCCACTCGGGGCTTCCAAAACCGCTAGTGTCGCGTGATACCCCTCACCACGCCGTCTCGCGGTAATACAAACTTATTCTATTGTCACTTCATTACAAAATTAGTGAAATAATTTTCGAGAAGCAGTTATGAACTATCTAAAACTCTCTGAGAGGCTTATTGGCGGTATTATCACCACATCTTGCGTTTTTCGCAACTCACCACTCGAAATGAAGCACGGGTTTAATAGCCTCCTAACGTAAGTAATCACTCAATGGCAACGACAGACAACTCATTTAATGGGATGACCGAACACTGTGAAAACTGCAACCTGGAGACCCTCCACGAGGTGAACGTCCAGATCCGCACCGAGAGTTTGAAGAAGGAGAACGCTCAGTTCTCACGCGAACCGTACCGCGTCACCGAGTGCCAGGGCTGTGGACACCGCTCGAGCCAGCGGATGAACAACGCCTGAGACGGTATCGTCGTCCCCGCTCGTTGCCCGCTCCACCATCGATCCGTAGCGGTTCTCGATTTTCACGACGGGGAAGAGTCAGTCGTCGATCCCGGACGTCGTACGTAGCTTCAACTATAGTAGCCACTGCACGTCATTGACACCTGATCGCCAGATGGTTCGGCGATCAGTGTGAACCGTTTCAGTTGTTACATAGTTCTCGAGCGGTTCGTACGCGCTATCTGGCTCGAGTCGTCACTTCGCACCCGTCGTCGGTGATGATGAGCGTGTGTTCTTTTTGGCTGACCAGACAGCCCTCGTCCTCCTTGAGCACCGGGTAGCCGTGGACGACGTTCTGGCGCTTCAATCGGCGCAACGCCATCTCGGGACGGTCGGTGTCGAGCCAGCGGGTCGCGAAGGGGAGCGTGCGGAACTCCTCGGTGATTTGCTCGAGCGCCTCTCGAGCCTGCCGGTTGCGGACGGCTGCCTCGCGCTCGAGGGAGTAGATTTCCTCGTTCGTCCCCTCCGTAACCTTCCCGCCACCATCGGTCGCGAACGGTTCGATGGCGACGACGTCGCCGACCTCGAGGGTCGTACCCTGGGAGACTGCACGGTTCGGGATGTTCGGGCTGGTGTGTTGCTCCCAGTGGCCCAGACCGTGGCCGGTGAGGTTGACGACGGGGTTGTAGCCGTAGCCGTCGATGACACTCTCGATTTCGGCTCCGATGTCGCCGGTGTCGACCCCGGGCTCGATCATGTCGATCGCGGCCTCGAGCGCCTCTTCGGAGGCCTCGACCAGTTCCGGGTTCCCGGAGAGATCGACCGTGATGGCGGTGTCGGCGAGCCAGCCGTCGATGTGGACGCCGATGTCGAGGTTGATCATCTCCTCGCCGAACGTCGATTCGTCGTCGATCGATGGCGTCCGGTGGGCGGCCTCCTCGTCGATCGAGATGTTCACCGGGAAGGCTGGGTTCCCGCCGAGTTCGCGGATCCGATTCTCGGCGTACTCGGCGATCTCGAGGTGGCTCACCCCGACATCGACGCGCTCGACGGTCTCTTCGCGTACCTGTGCGAGGATTTCGCCAGCTTCGCGGTGTTTTTCGTACTGCTCCGACTCGAGGTCGATCGCGGTGTCGCTCATGCAGGGGAATTAGATCGGTCAGTAAAAAGGGATTGCGTCACCGGTCAAGCACACACGACCTCACCGTCGGACGGCTTTCAGAACGCTCTGGGCTACCAGTCCGATGAGTGCCCACTTCCAGGCGAGGGCGGCGACGACGAGGAGTGCCATCGCTCGGACTCGTGAACCGCTTTCGAGGGCTCGTTTCGCTTCGACGACGACGGAGACGACGGTCAGTGTGCGAGTTGCGCTCGACCCGATGAGTCGCTTGAGTACCATACAGGCAGGAGGGGACGAGGCGGGATAAGCCGCCCGCCGGGACGCGCAAGCGGTCAGTCGCTACGTATAGAGCTCGAATCCGCCAGCGAGAGACGCGAGGCCTGGATGGTCACTCCGGATCGAACCCACCTGCGAGATAGTCGAGCCCGACGAGGACGATCGCCCCGACGAGCGTCCAGCCTGCAGCCAGCGCGATCGTCTCACTCGTCCACGTGTGGTGCTCGCCGATGTTGTGCAACGGGGCTGGTGTCGAACCGGCGATCAAGCTCACTAGGAAGATCAGTGTCAGGTTGCGGTGGCGCTCGAGCGCTCGCCGGACGACGCGGGCGATGGTCAACAGGCCCACCATTCCCCCGGCGACGAACAGGACGACGGTCGTCCCCGGGTCGACGACGGCTTCGAGCGTTCCCCCGCTGAGGAGGCCACCAAGCCCGGAGAGGAAGTCGCTGAGTTCGCTCGAGAGGAAGACGTACTGGCCGAGCAGGATCAAAATGAGCGATCCCGAAATCCCGGGGAGGATCATCGCACTGATGGCGAGGGCGCCAGCCAGAAGGATTACGACGGCGCCACTGCCTGGTAAGGCGATGACGTTCGCCGCGATCAGCAGGGCCAGTGACACGCCGGCGAGGGCCGCGAGCACGTCCTCACGTGTCGAGATGCGCAGCCCGCGGTAGAGGACGATGGCCGACGCACCGATGAGTCCGGTGAAAAACCCGAAGAGTGCGACGGGATGGGTGTTCGCGAGCGTCGATACGGCGCTCGCGATGAGCGCCACGGCGGTCACCATTCCCACCCCGAGCGGGAGGAGGAACTGGACGTCCATCTCGAGGACGGCCTCGCGTGCACGGCTCCGGTGGGCGGGATGGTATCCCTGTAAGACGGCCACTAGCCGTCCCGGCGTAATTGCGGTGATTGCGGCGATCAGGCGCTCGTAGAACCCGAGCAAGAGCGCCACGGTACCGCCGGAGACGCCCGGGAGCGCGTCGGCGGTACCCATACAGAGCCCGTAGGCGTAGATACGAAAGATGGACAGGCGGTCGAGGAGGTGCTCCTGGACGTTATAGCCCACGTCCGAACACCTCTCGAGCGGTCGCTCCCCTCGAGCGCCACGACGGGCTCTCGAGCGGATGGTCAGCGGACATTGCTGGTGCGTACTTCGTGGAGCCTATAAAACGATTGCACTCGCTGCACGTGGAGCGGATGCGGTCGGTTGTAGTCTCTTACCGCTGATCGCTTGCCCGTGTCAGCGATCACTGTAAACAGGTACAACCGACCGTATCAGGGAGGAGTCGATAGGTTGCTGTGTCCGGTGGCGTCCCTCCGTTAATCGTCTTCTGGCCCCACACCCGACTCGAGGAACCGATCCTGAAGGTTCCCCGTCGGCATCATGCACTGATCTTTCTTGCCGAACCAGCGATAGCGTCGGTTCGCGACGAAGTCGTAACACCAGTTCCGGAACCGCTTCGGAAGGACGCGAAACGGCCAGAGCAACCGGTAGAGGCCGCCGAGGTGGTAGGCCGTCCGAAGGGCCGCGCCGGATTTGACGTAGACATCGTCGCCCTCGATTAGGACGACCGACTCGAGTTCGTCCGTCGGCAGGTCGTGTTTCTCGAGGAGTTCGACCCCGGCGGGCGACTGGAGGGAGGCGTAGTAAAATCGCTCGTCGTCGTCCCGCGGTGCGATGTACTGGACGAACCCGTTACAGAGGTTGCAAACGCCGTCGAAGAGGATGATCGGATCGTCGTCCGGAATCTCGGCGCTCATCTCAGGTCTGAAATTGGGCGTCTCGACAGTTCAGCGTTCCGATTGACGACGTCGGCGTCGACATCGATACATCTGATCTCGAGAAGTCACTGGCGTGGACTCGACCCGGTAGGTGGTTTCGGTATCAGGCCAGGCCCAGGCCCAGGAACTACGACGAGTTCGATTCTGATCCGGTTCCCGTTCCCGTTCCAGTATACTCACTCCCGATTACCTCCCGCATCCGTTCGGCGGTGACCGAACCGACCCCGTCGGCCGCCTGCAATTCGTCCTCGCTGGCGATCATGACCGCCTCGACGGTGCCGAACTCCTCGAGCAGCGAGCGGGCGGTCACCGGGCCGATCTCGGCGATGGAGGAGACGACGTACTCCTGCTGTTCGCCAAGGGTCTTCGCTCCCTTCTCGCCGTGAACCGACACCTCGCGGCTCGAGACCTGCTGTTCGCGGGTGGCCATCGTCGCCAGCAACTCGGTCGTGTCGGCCTCGCTCTCGGTTCGGAGGACACTCGCGCCGAAGTCGACGGCCAGACTCGAGAGCGCCCCCCGGATCGCGTTCGGGTGGACGTCTCGCTGCTCGTAGATGCCCTCGCCCTCGACGATGACGACCGGCCGGGAGTAGTGGCGAGCCATCGCCCCGACCTGCTCGAACACCGAGCGGTCGCCGCCGACGAGGGAGTCGACGAAGTCGGCGACCGACTTTCGCTCGACGACGACCCGGTCAGAGCAGACGTAGTCGCCGACGTCGAGCGTCTCGAGGCGGATCTCGATCTCCTCCCGGCGGGAGAGGTCGCGGGCGATGTTCGCGTCCATCTCGCGCTGGTCGGCGACGATTTGAACGACGTCGCCGTCGGCGCTGGGTTCGTGCACCTCGACGGGATCGGGTTCCCTGCCATCGTCGGCTTCGCTGCCGCCATGGTCGTCTTTGTTGTCGTCACCGCCGTCGACGCCTGTCTCGTCACCTGACCCGTCGGCCGTACTCGACTCAGTTTCCCCGGCGAAATCCTGCAAGCCTGGCTGGATGTCGCTCCCGACGCGTCCACTCGAGTTCCCCGCGCTCGAAGCCGACTTGCCGCCCGATCCGCCGCCGGTCGAACCGGTGTCGAACGCCTCGAGTGACTGCTGAGCATCGTCGAGTTCGGATTCGAGATCGCTGGCCATTCCCTTCAGTTCGCGTAACTCGCTTTCCATCTCCTTCTCGCGCCGGCGCGAGATCCAGAAGTACGCCTCATCGCGGGTGTCCTCGGCCATCAGGACGACGACGCGTCCCTCCGACTGGCGGCCGGTTCGTCCCTTGCGCTGGATCGACCGGATCGCCGTCGGCACGGGTTCGTAAAAGAGGACGAGGTCGACTTCTGGCACGTCGAGGCCCTCTTCGGCCACCGAGGTGGAGACGAGCACCTCGAACTCGCCGGCGCGGAACGCGTCGAGCACCTCCTGTTGTTGATTCTGGGTCATCCCGTCGCTACCTTCGCGGTCGCCCTGCCCGACGAAGCGCTTCGCGTCGAAACTCTCGTTCAGGAAGTCGGTCAGGGCTTCGGCCGTATCCCTGGACTCGGTGAAGACGATCACTCGTTCGCCGCCCTCGAGTCCCAGCGTCTCCGCGAGCAGCATTCTCGTCTTGCGGTATTTGGGATGGAGTTCGTCGAAGGACTCTGCCCGCCGCATCGCCTCACGCACCCGGGGATCGCTCACGAGGCGCTGGCTCGCCTTCGAGGCGCCCGACGTGCGAGCCTGGTTGCGCTGGCGTTCGAAGTACCGCCGTAGCGCCTCGACGCTCTGGGTCTCGACCAGGGTGACGGCCTGTCGCAGTTTCATCACCTCCGCGTGTACGGACATCCCTTTGAACCCCTCCGACTGGTCGTTGTTGATCAGTTTCTGGAGCTCCGCGCGCATCCGATTGAGATCTTTCTGGGACTGGTCGGGCTGGGTCGAGCGCGCGACCCCCAGTTCCTTCAGTTTCTCGAGGCGCTCGCTGATCACCTCGTTCAGCGCGTCCCGGATCTCGATCACGTCGTCGGGCAGGTCGATGCGCTCCCACTCGAGTTCGGTGTCGTGGGTGAACTCGGCGACGTCGGCGTCCTCTTCGGTCATCACCTCGACATCCCGTAGGCCGAGGTTCTCACAGACCTCGAGGATGGCCTCCTCGTCGCCGCCGGGCGAGGCCGACATTCCGGTCACCAGCGGACGATCGGCGTCGGCGTGGTAGCGCTCGGCGATGTAGTTGTAGGCGTAGTCGCCGGTGGCCCGGTGGCACTCGTCGAACGTGATGTGGGTGACGTCGGCAAGCGAGATTCGAGAGCCCACGAGGTCGTTTTCAATCACCTGCGGGGTCGCCATGATTACCGTCGCGTCGTCCCACAGCGCCGCCCGATCGTCGGGGCTGACGTCGCCGGTGAAGACGACGATCTCGTCGTCGGGTATCCGGAGAGCCTCCCGGTAGAAGTCGGCATGTTGCTGGACGAGCGGTTTCGTCGGGGCGAGCATCAGCGACTTACCGCCCACCTCGTCGAGCCGTCGCGCCGTGACGAGCAGGCTCACCGTCGTCTTCCCCAGCCCCGTTGGGAGGCAGACGAGGGTGTGATCGTTCGCCGCGGTGCCGGCGAGTTTCAGCTGGTAGAGACGACGCTCGAGGAAGTTCGGCTCGAGCAGTGGGTGTTCGATGGAAGGCGGGTGCTCGTCCGTCGCGGCCATTGCCCGTGATTCGTCGCGGTTGCTGTTAAGGGTTGAGATACCGGGGTGAAAGTGAACAGTGGCGACCGGTCACGGGAGTGATGCTCGAGTGGCCCCAGTACTATAGTAACAACTGCAACGATTTACACACTGATCGCCGACACATCTGGCGATCAGATGTGCATTGACGAGCAGTGGCTACTATATCCTGTTCGATTCCGTACGTGCAGTATGGACGAGACGACCGCGGGCACCGGGTCGCCCGCTCGATCGATCGCTCGTAGGGACGTCCTCGAGGTCGTGGTGTTCGTCATCGCGATCAACGTGGTCGGCGGCCTGCCGGGCGTCCTCTCAGGCCCCGATAGTGCCTGGTTTCGAGCTCTCGAGAAGCCCGCCTTCTATCCGCCCGAGATCGCGTTTCCCGTCGTCTGGACGCTCCTGTTCACGCTGATGGGCGTCGCCCTCTGGCTGGTATGGCGAGCCTCTGGGACAGGTCGAGGACTCGCTCTCGGCCTTTTCGTCGGCCAAATGGCGGTCAACGTGGCCTGGACGCCCGTCTTCTTCGGCCTCGAGGAACTGTTCGCCGGCCTCGTCGTCATCGTCACCCTCTGGGTGCTGGTTGCGGCGACGATCGTCGCGTTCCGTGCCGTCGATCGGCGAGCGGCGGCGCTGCTCGTCCCCTACCTCCTCTGGGTGACGTTCGCGTCCGTGCTCAACTACGAACTCTGGCGACTCAACGCCTGAGTTCGTACTCGAGCGCCGACACTCGACGTACAACCAGTCGCGTCTGGTGTCGTTCTCAGGAGTCGACGAACGGGTTCGCGCCGTCCACGAGATTCGTCTTGTACACTCCTCGAGTCGTCGCGAGCGTTCGGTCGTCCGCGTCGACGATTTCGGCCTCGACGACGCCCGTTTCTGTTCCGTAGCGAACCACTTTGGCGGAGCCGTAGATGTCGCCCGTTGCCGGCCGCAGGTAGTCGATTCGGACGTCGAGCGTCGGTCCGGGTGCTCCCTCGACCGAGGCGAGAGCGGCGGCTGAAAGCGAATCCGCGAGGGCGAACGGGACGGCTCCGTGGGCGAGCACCGTCGACTCCGAAAGTGAGTGATGCTCCTCGAGTTCGATCTTCCCCTCGACGTATCCCTCCTCGACCTGGGTGATCTCAAGGCCGATGTGTTCGCCAAAGGGGTACCGCTCGTTGAATCGCTCGTGAACGTTCATACGCCCAACACTCGCGAGGGGGTGATGATTGTTTCTCCGACACACGGGAACTGACGAGTACGGCCTGGTTGACGGCGGGATCGTGCAGGTGGCGCGTCGTCGACCTCGCCGGTGCTTTGCACGCAGTAGGGAACTCGAGAAGGTATTTACTCTCGGATCGACTCAGATGTGGTATGTACGACTTTGCCGTCGTCGGCGTCGGGCCGGCCGGGGCGCGGTTCGCCCGCCAGAGCGCCGAGGCCGGGTACGACGTCATCGCCTTCGAGCAGGGCGCAGTCGGTGAGCCACTGGCGTGTTCGGGCCACGTCAGCACGGACATCTGGTCGTTCACGGGGCCCGACGCACGTGAGGAACTCTTCCAGAACGAAATCTACGGCGCGCGCTTTCACGTGGGTGGCCCCCACGAACGAAACGGCGAAGACGACCGAGACACCTATCCATTTTACAAACAGGAGGTCGTCTCGAACGTGATCGACCGCGTTGGCCTCGACCGCCACCTCGCGGCTCTCGCCCGCGATGCCGGCGCGGACGTCCGCGAGCAACACACCGTCACCGGCCTCGAGGAGCACACTGATCGGGTCGAACTCACGGTGAAAGGCCCCGACGGCACCGACACCTACGAGGCGAAGATGGTCGCCGGCTGTGACGGCCCACGATCGCGTGTTCGCGAGGCGCTCTCGTTGCCGGAGCCAGGGGAGTTGCTCCACGGCGTCCTCGCGTTTTCGGACGAACCGGACGACGGGGATTTCGTCGACGTCCATCTCACTGCACCCACCTTTTTCGCTTGGCGCATCCCCCGCCACGAGGCTGGTGTCGAGTACGGCCTGGCCGCCCCGCCGGGCGTTCACGTCACCAAACACTTCGAGGGACTCGTCGACGGCTACGAGATAGACGTCTCTCACCGCTGTTCCGGCTTGATCCCGATCGGCCCGCCAGATCGCGTGACGACCCGTCGGGGCTTTCTCATCGGCGACGCGGCCGCCCAGACGAAGCCGTTCACCGGCGGCGGCATCCTCTACGGAATGACCGCTGCCGACCACGCTGCCGAGCGAATCGACCCCGATCGGCCGGGAACTACTGTCGGATACGAACGGGCCTGGCGGGACGACCTCGAGCGAGAGATCGAACTGGGTCACTGGCTCAGGCGGGCGTACTCCCTGCCTGAGCCGGTTCAGCGCGTGGGTCTCTCGGTTACGTCCGGCGAAATTGGCGTCCACATGGATCGGCCGACCTCTGTCGCCAGCCTCGAGCATCTGAAGGCGATGCTCTCGAGCGGTCGTCGCTAAAGGACTGGGTTGTCGATCGATCTCTCGAGCAGTCGCTCAGCGTCCGAAAACAAAAGAACCCGATCCGATTATTCGACGACGACGGCGCCTTTCTGCCCCATGTTGACGTGGGGTTCACAGTAGTAGCGGTACGTCCCTTCGTCGTCGAAGGTGTGTTCGAAGGTTTCACCTTCGCCGGAGAGCATGCCGCTATCGAAATCGCCGTCGTCGTCGGTGACGGTGTGACCGCCGCCGTCGCCGGTCCACTCCCAGACGACGGTCGTGCCTGGGTCGACGACGATCGCCGGTGGGTCGTACTGATAGCCGCTCGGGCCGGTGCCGTTCATGACGGTAACCTCGTCCTGACCGGTGAAGTCCTCGACGCCGTCGTAGTTGTCGACGCCGTCGAACCAGTCGCCGAAGTCGTAGTCGTCGTCGGCGCCGCCGTTGCCGTTGTCGTCGCCGTTCCCGCCGTTATCGTCGCCATTACCGTTTCCGCCGGAATCGTCGTCACTGCCGAGACAGCCGGCAACGAGTGATACTGCGAGTGCGCCGCCCGATACGTGGAGGAGTTTTCGTCGACTGATGTCTGTCGTCATGAGGTTTCCCTATGCAACGATATGGATGGGATATGGTTGACCCTCTCGCTGATTACCACGAACTGGGGATGATCGCGAATATGTTCGGGTGGTTTGTACGAGAGATGGTACTCTCAGCGGGCCACTGGGCACACTCGACTCCTGCACCTATAGTAGCCACTGCACGTCATTGCACACCTGATCGCCAGACGGATCGGCGATCAGTGTGTGAACCGTTTCAGTTGTTACTATACGTTCGACATGGTTTCGTCGTCGTGAACGGCCGATAGAGTGACGTACTATCACGCAAGAGACTCACATGCGCGGGGTGGGGGACATCCGTTAACTCGGTCTGTCGGCATCGACAGACAGCAGGCCAGCCACCTGCAAATCACCCCGCGTTTTCGATTACCGAACCCACGAGTGAGAGCCCCAGGTACGGATCGATTAGACAACGATTCGTCGATACGCCCGCGAGAGGTCGATACCTACTCCCTACTTCACGGTGAGTGGCCGCTTACTTACAGTCGAGAGCGTCGAATCGACTCACGTACCGTGGCCCCAGCGATCGTTCACTTCCTCGTCGGCGCATCTCTTGTCCTCCTGATAGTGACGCCGTTCGCCCGCCGAACCACGCTCCCCACCCCGTGGGTTCTCTGGCTCGTCGTGATCGGCGGCCTGTGGGGACTCGCTCCCGATGTTCATCACATTGCTCCCGTGTATCACACGGAATTGTACGCGTTTCACAACTCGGCGTGGGCTGACCTGTTCGCCTTCCACTATACGCTCGACCGCCCGTTCGTCCGCGAACGGTACGTCGAGAGCGTCTTCGGTTCGATCCTCCTGTTTTTGGGTGCTGTCAGCGTGTTCTCACTCGCGACCTGGCGTCGTTCACGGATGATCGCAACCGAAACCGACGCACACGTCTCGAGTTCCTGACCGGGTTCGCCGACCGGTGTCGTGTACGTTCTGCCTTTCGAGGGCCTCACAGCCGAAGGCGGTACCGCCCTTTAATCTACGGTATCCGCAAAACATGCTTCTCGAGTGGCTGGTGACCGTCGACATCGAGTGAGGTGGATCGAATTGGTCACTCAAATGTTCACGGAAGCTCGAACCAGGGATTCCGAGAATGCTGATTACCCGCTCGTCCGGACTTCATAACCGGACGGATGAAAAATTTCGCTAATCGAACCGTGTCAGTGACGATTTGGATGGATGGTATCGATCTGGCGTCTTCGGTTCTGGACACTCGTTGCTCGATGTGGCGTCGTTACTCCCCGTTTCGCCGAACATTGAGTGCCACCGCCTGCCCCACATTTAAGTAAAATTTCATCGTATTGAACCTATGCCTTCCATCGAGATAGCCAATCTCACCAAACGATACGGAGAGATCGCCGCGAATGACGACGTCACCTTCGACGTCGAATCCGGCGAAATCTTCGGCTATCTCGGTCCCAACGGGGCGGGAAAGACGACGACCATCCGGTTACTGCTCGGCCTCATCAAACCGACGGCGGGTACCGCAGCAGTCCTCGGGGCGGACATCCGTGACCGAAGGTCGCTTACCGAGGTCAAAGCTAACGTTGGGTATCTTCCGGACGAACTCGGATTCGAGGAGCGACTGACCGGGCGACAGGCGCTCGACTACTTCGCTCGGATGCGGGGAGACGAACGGCGAGACGAGTTACTGGAACTGTTCACCCCGCCACTCGATCGACCGATCGAGACGTACTCACACGGGAACAAGCGAATGCTGGGGATCGTCCAGGCCTTCATGCACGATCCGGATCTCGTCATCATGGACGAACCGACGGCGGGGTTGGATCCCCTCAAGCAGGATCGGCTGTACCACTTTCTCGAGGAGGAATGTGCTACTGGTACGACTATTTTCTTCTCGTCACACATTCTCAGCGAAGTACAACGCGTGTGTGACCGCGTGGGGATTATTCGGGAGGGGAAACTGGTTGCCCTCGAGGATATCGAGACCCTGCTCACCCAGAGTGGCAAAGACGTGTGGGTTCTCCTGGACGAACCGGTCGACGAAGCCCGGTTCAGAACCGAGCAAATGTTCGACCTCGAGGTCACCGATAACGCGGTTTGGTTCACCTACACTGGTGAGTACAACGCACTTCTGGAGCATCTCGTTCAGTTCAAAATCGAAGACCTGGATATCGGGGATCCACAGCTCGACGACATATTCAAACACTACTACGGTGACGACTCCACCGAGGGGAACGGATGACGGCGATCCTGCGCGTCGAGTCAGAGAAACTTGTTCGCGGCTCGCTCGTCTTGACCGGACTGTTCGCGCTCCTCTCGTCGTTCTTCTTCGTGGTGTTTCCGGCATTCGCCGAGGAGGCGGAGATAATCGAGGAGGCGTTCCCAGCGGTTCTCGCCGTCATGCTCGGGATCGAGGAGATTACCACCATCGAGGGGTTCGTCGGCGGGTACATCTTCTCGGTCGTCTGGGTTCTCTTCGCCGGCATCTACTTCGCCTACGCCGCCGCAGGGTTGATCGCCGAGGATGTTCGCGTACGCCGAATGGATCTGCTGCTCTCAAACCCGGTCTCGCGCGAGTCGGTGGTGCTCCAGAAGGTCGCCGCCCTCTGGGTACCGCTGGTTACGCTGAACCTTGGCTTGTTCGTCGTCGTGTACGCTGCTGCGGCCGCGATTGGCGAGACGCTCGACCCCGTCTCGCTCGGAGTGGCGCACCTCCTCACCGTCCCGTACCTGCTGGTGTGTGCTGGGATCGGCATCGTCTTCTCCGTCACTCTCGACCGCGTCGAGGGCGCACAAGCCGGCGCCCTGGGGCTCGTGTTCATTCTCTGGCTGATCGAGGGGCTCTCGGAGACGGCGCCGGAGTACGAGTGGCTCGGGATCGTGTCGCCGAGCCGATACTACGACCCGTCGGCAATCCTCGTTCACGAGGAGTACGCATTTGCCGATGCGGGAATCTTGCTGGTGGCTTTTTTCGTACTGCTCGGGATTGCAATCCTCGTCTTCGCGAGGAGGGATATCTGATGGGGTCGAAACCGGAATCCGGCGGCTCGGACGCACGCGAGGCGACCGCGAAATCCAGCGAACGGCCCGCCATCGGCGGCACCTCGACGGCGATCCTGCGCGTCGAGTCCGGCAAGCGCGTCCGTAGCTCGGTCGTGCTCGTGGTCGTCTTCGCCCTGCTCGCAGCGATGTACTTCGCGATGTTCCCGAGCATGCAGGAGGAGATGGAGGTTCTGGAGGACGCGTTCCCCGCGTTCTTCTTCGAGATGTTCGGAATCGAGGCACTGCACACCATCGAGGGGTTCATCGCCGCAGAGATTTACTCGTTCTTCTGGATCGTCCTCGTCGGCATCTACTTCGCCTACGTTGGCGCCGGCATGATCGCGAAGGACGTCGCTGAGCGAAAGATGGATCTCACGCTCTCGAACCCGATCTCGCGCGAGTCGGTACTGCTCCAGAAGGTCGCCGCCCTCTGGCTCCCGCTGGCCGTGTTGAACGTCGGCGTCGGGGGAATCGTCCTCCTCGGCGGTGTCGCCATCGGCGAACCGATCGACCCGGTCGCCGTCGTGATGGTGCACCTGCTCTCGATCCCGTACCTGCTGGTCTGCGGGGCAATCGGGCTGGTCATCTCCGTGGGGATCGGTCACGTCCGAACCGCCCGGGCGACTGCCCTGACGGTCGTCTTCGCCCTGTGGCTGGTCGACAGCGTCTCCCTGCTGGACGAGAATTTCGAGTGGATCGGCGCTGTCGGACCGAGTCGCTACTACGACGAGACCGCGATCCTCGTCCGCGAGGAGTACGCTTACGGCGACGCCGTGATCCTCCTGGTGGTCTTTCTCGCCCTGATCGCCGTCGCCGCCTTCGTCTTCTCGCGTCGAGACATCTGACGTCTATCGGACGGCAGTTTGGTACCTCTAACAGTCATCGATCGATGACCGAAGGGTCGGACTATATTGAAATGGAACGCCTATTCATTCGGATGACACCACGCCGCCGAGACGTTCTCGAACTCGCTGGGGCAACGGCAACGGTGGCCACGATTGGAATCGCAGGCTGCGCCACACGTGCTACAGGAAAGACGGACGACAACGACGAGCTACCGGCGTACACCAGCTGGCTCACGCTGGACGACGATGGACTCGAGTTCATCTACGCCAATTGGGAGATACTCGAGGAGTTGGTCGCTGACGATCTCGAGGAGCAGGGGCCGGGCGAAGCGGAAGTCCCGGCAGAGTTCGAAGCGGATCCGATGATAGCGCCCGTCTCGGACGCGCTGGTCTGGGCGTACTTCTTCGTCGCCCTCGATCTCGCCCGGTTCAGACTCGGGCGACTCCTCGACGAGGACGAGTTCGAGTCGTCCATCGAGGAACTGGTGCTGGCCAACGAGGTGCTCGTCCTTACCGGAACCGTCGACCCAGGTGAAATCGACGCCCGACTCACCCCCGAGGCGGAGGCCGGGTTCATCGTCCAGGTGGAGCAGACGGACGAGATCGACGAGTACGACGTCTACACGGCCGTCGACGACGATACCGATGCAGCGGTCGCCGTCAGCACCGAAGCGCTCGTGTTTGCCGGCGGGGAGGATCTCGAGGAGGACGACCTGTCGACGATACTCGAGACGACCATCGGCGCCTCGGCGGGTACCGTCGACCGGGCGACAGACGAATCCGATTCGGTCGCGTGGCTCGTCGAATCGGCTGGCGACGGTGACATCGTCGTCGGTCAGTACGGCGATCGGGTCGGCGACGAGGGGGTAGTCGACCTGGCGTTCGAGGAGCTCGAGGACGCGGACGGTATCGTCTCGTCTGTCACCGTCGAAGACGAGGAAACGCTCACAGGTGACTTCGCGGCAATCATCGACGACCCAGACGAGGCGACGCTCGAGGAGTTACTCGGCATCTCCGCGACCGAGCGGTCGGTCGACGTCGATGAAGATCACGTTATCGCGACGGCGACGTGGCGAGATGAAGGGTTGACGGCCGATCGTCTACGCTACACTCCCGCGTTCGTCAGTCGTGATCGGTAATAGCCTGACCGATTCTTCGACTTGACTGAGTGGAGTAAAACGTCTGCACCCGATCGGCGTCTCCGTGGTTCACCCCTACTCGTCAGGTGTGGGCGGCCAGAGCAACCGTGATGAGTGCGGTCTGCTCCGCTGGGTAGTCGATACCAGCTCGAAGCTGTACGCGAACTCGTGCTGTCCGCGGATCTCGAGTGTGTTCGGTGTGTTCATTCCGAGTCGGTACGACGACGAGACCGCAATGTTGGGACGACGACGAGACCGCCATTCTCGTTCGCGAAGAGTACGCGTTCACCGACGCTGGCCTGTTGGCGGCGGTGTTCGTTCTGCTGGTCGTACTCGCTGTTGGTATATTCACTCGTCGGAACATCTGAGTGGAGCGACGTTCACATCGCTATCCACGAATACCATCGAACTCTCGCTAAAATCTGCTCCACGATCGTGAGTGAAATCGGAAGATCGTTCTGCTACGAACCCGTATCGACGAGTTCGGCCTGGCCGGCGGTTTCATCGACCTCCGTCACCCGGACGGTCGCCTGGATTCCCGTGACCTCCGCCTCGAGAAAGAGGACGAAGCCGCCCTCGGTTTTGCAAACGAGCGTCCCGTCGTGTTTCTCGTCGACGATGTCGACGGTCACTTCGTCTCCTGGCTCTGGTTTTCCACCCAGCGGTTCTCCACATCGCCAGCAGTCGGTGTCGTACGCCGCCGTGCCCTCCGGAGCGTTGTTCGCTCCACATCGCGGCGTATCACACTTGATGAACGTATCGTGCTGGCCGGGTTGATAGCGTCCCACAACGGGTCGTCGACACTGCAGCCTAAAAAGGTGGTGCTGTTACCGCCCAGTCATCGATCCACGACCGAAGTCGCGGGCTTCCGCCTCGAATACGTGTGAATTCGAACGCACTGTTCAATCCTCTGCGAGCGCCATCCGATCCGGGTCGCTCTTGGTCTCGAGTACCGAAACGCCCGTCAGCGCGAATCGAGCGCCACCCTCTGGTGACTCGGTCACATCGATCGACCAGCCGTGCGCGGTGCTGATCTGCTCGACGATCGCGAGACCGAGTCCGGTGCCGTTCGGCGAGGAGGTGAATCCGCGGTCGAACACGCGCGTCCGTCGCTCGGGTGCGATTCCTGATCCGTCGTCGTCGATGGCGAACCCGCCGGGGATTGCACGGACGACGACCGATACGGAATCGGCAGGGAGCGTTCCCGATGAGGATGCTCCCTCGTGCAGACCCACCTGCTCCGTGAACGTGACCCGATCCACGGTATCGCTCGAGTTGTGCTCCACGGCGTCTTCGTGAGCGTCAGCGAGCGAACGGCTCTTGGAGGTGTGTTCCACGTCGCCTTCGTGAGCATCAGCGAACGAGTGGTTCGAGGAACCGTGCTCCACAGCGTTTCGAAACAGGTTCTCGAGCAGTTGCTGAAGGCGATCGGGATCAGCCGCGATCGTACAGTCGGCTTCGACGCTGAGTTCGGCTTCCGGGGTCCAGACGCTCCCCCAGGCCCGTCCGGCGACCGACTCGAGCGAGACGGGAACGGGGTCGTCGATCTGCCGACCGGAACGAGCGAGTTCGAGGAGGTCGTCGACGAGGCGCTCCATCCGGTCGGCACCCTCGAGCACGTGTTCGACGTGGTCGGCCTCCCCCGTCTGAACGGCGAGCGTGGCGCTACTACGAACTTCCATGAGCGGGCCCTGCAGGTCGTGAGAGACGATGTTGGCGAACTCCGAGAGGGTCTCGTTTTGCTCCAGAAGTTGACGCTCGCGATGGATGCGATCGGTCACGTCACGAAAGACGAGTACACGACCAGCGGCGGGATCGGAGCCAACGGCCGAAGCGGTGCAATCGAAGTAGCGTGTGCCCTCATCGGTCTCGATACGCACCTGACGGTGGCCCATCTCGCCGCTTTCGAAGGCGGCGACCGTTTCGTCGGCCACGTTCGCGAAGAACGCTCGAGTGGGGGCTCCAATCCCCGCCTCTGCGTTGAAATACTGGCGAGCGACCGCGTTGAAATCGATCACGCGGCCGTCGCTACCGAGCGTTACGACGGCGTGTGGGAGTTCCTCGAGGGCGGTTTTCCGGGCGATCGGCACGATGTCGAGAAACTCGGCCCGATAAAGCGCCCAGGACATGATGATCGCGCTGCCGACAAACCCGAAGGGACTCAGATCGTGGGGCACCTGCACCAGCCCGCTGATCGTCATCAGGTTGGCGATGCCGGTTGGTACCACTGCGATGGCCAAGAGTGCACTCTGTCTACGTCGCAGGCCCGTCGCCCGGATCGCCTCTGCGGCGAGGATGACCGTCGCACTCGCCATGAGAACGTAGTTGATCGTTGCCTGAATCCAGAACCAGGCGTTCCAGTCCGGTGTTATCCCGCCGGCACCGGCGACGACCGCCGGATCGAATCCGACGTGGTGGAACGGATTCGTCGCGAGCACTATGAGTTCGAATCCGACGTAGCCGGCGAGGGCGGCGACGAGCCACCACTGTGGGTGCCGGTCGGTCGTGATGCGAACGGCGAGCAGGAACCAGCCGACGGTGAGGACGGTCGGCGCGACGAGACGCCCGCTCCAGGCGACGGCCGCGGTGACCTCCCCGTCGACGAGTAGCCCCAGGCTGAGGCTCAACGGCCACAGCGCACAGCCAAAGACAGTTACGGCGAAGGCCGTACTTCCGGGTGTATCCGGACGAGTGAGTGGTTTGTGCAAAAAGCCGAGGATAATGATCCCGGTTCCGAGGAACGCGAGTCCCAGTGCCGAGACCTCGAGGCTCATTGCCTAGCGGTTCGATCCTACGGTAATAACTGTTGGTAGCCGTTCAGCTAGGCGAATTCGATGAGGAGTGATGAATTGCGGGTGCTCGAGAATCGGGGCAAAATCGGTGTATCACACCATAGCGTTTTCGGCCGAGCCGGAGCTGTTCTCGCTGACGATCAACTCTCGATGAGTGTGTGCCGGTGGATTTAATATTAGATACTCGAAGTGAATGGTGTGCATGGTTGGTGGTGCCAATGAATTTGTTCGCGGACAAAGCGACGACGCGCTGAGTCCGACGGGACGTTTTGTGACTGCACAACTCGAGTCCCTCAAGCGAAAAGGATGTAACATACTCGTCACGGGAAACGTCCCACCTGAAGTGAGCTTTCACGCCACCAGGAATCTGTTCGGGGATGACCAGTGTGAACGATCGAGACAACGGATCCTCGCGTGTACGGATCTGCACCCGCCCGGAAACCACTACCTGTGGACGGGCTACGAGTCCGAACCGGAGCTGATCTCCTCCGCTGGCCTCCAGCGAAGTATTTCACGGCTTCCCTCGCCGCGAGGAATCGCTGCGGCGGATCTCGACTGGATTTCCGAATTCCAGATGCAAATCTGTGAGGCGATTGCCGAGGCCGACGCCACGACGGACGGCCTCGACCCGTCGCAACTCAGGATGTCCGTCATGACCCTTCGCCCGACCATCGAGACGGTTACCCACGAAGAGACCGATCGATTTCTGCGTGTGTTGACCCATCTCGTCGAGGGTGTCTCGGGGATGGCACACTACCATCTTCCGGTGGACGACGAGGACGAACTCGTCACCCGTCACGCCGACCACTTCGATATCCGCATCGAACTCCGCAACCGCGAACACGTGCCACCGGAGAGTCGATGGCACTTCCCCGACTGCGGGAAAGCAACACGGTGGCACCAACTGTAACCTATGGCAACCAGATTCAAACACCCGGAGATTCGCGAGACGGCCAACCGCCTCGAGCTCTGGGATCCGATCGAGCGGTCGACGATGGGGTTCTCGCTTCCCGACTCGGTGACACCCGAGCCGGCGAACGCGGACGCGTTTTACTTCCCGGTGGACACCGCCGTCCGATTCGAGACCTCACTCATCGAGTGTGAGGGCTTGCACGCCATCCACGTTTGGACGGCCGACGGCGAGTTCGTCGCCGAATCGACCAATGGCGAACCGTTGTTTTTACCTCACGACACCTACCTCTTCGATCTGAGCGGCCCGATCAAGACCTACTTCCAGGTCGACGGTTCGCTCCAGGTACTGTCCGACGGCGGCCGTTCCTCGATCGCCTTCGGCGGAGAGACGACGGTAACGCTCGGCATTCGATCGTTCCACGACAACCCCGCCGGCGAGATCGTCGTCGACGACGATCCCTACACGCTGCTCGAGGCGATTCCGTTTCTCGCGACGTCGCTCAAGACGCTCTCGCCGGAGCGGTCGTTCCCGACGATGCGGGGCCATCCACCACGCCTCGTCCGACGTGATTCGACCCCGGAGGAGCCGCTCACGGCCGACCTCGAGAAGCCAGATACGGGCATCCGCCTCGAGGTGCCGCCGACGTTCCGACATCTCTACCCGGTTGCACCGCTGGCGTTTTACCTCGGAGCGGATGTTTTGCCGGCGTCACAGCCGCGTCTCCGAACCCAGTCCCAGCGAATCCAGCTTCGGACGGTTCACGAGGAGTACGACACGGCAGTCTCGCGTTTGCTCCAGCACGTGTTCTTCCTCGACTGTCTCACTCGAACCGAGGGCTACTTCCAGGTGCCGTTGCACGAGCGGGAACAGTTCGAACTTGCCCTCCGAAATTCGCGGGAAGGGCCAGACGAGCTCGATTTTGCCGAGCTGTACGACCTGCCGATCGCCGAACGCGTCGATCGCTACCTCGAGGTGCCGTTTTCGGTGTTCGAGCACTTGCTCCCTGAGTGGCGACTGACGGCCGACGTCCAGCCCGATGCGGAGTATCTGGAGTGTCTCCCGTTCCTCGTCTCCGATCTGGCGACAATCCGGTGTCCGAACCCAACTCCGGTCGGTAGCGCTCCACAGGCACCCCAACCCGTTCAGGATTTCTTCCGCGACGGGTCGCTCAAGCACAACAGCCTCGACTTCGTCGAAACACCGCGGTCGAACTCCCTCGAGCAGACGTTCATCGGGGAGTCGAACCCGCTCGACGCCTCGAAGGTAACCCTCGAGTCCTTAGAATCCCGACTCCAGCGGACGGGGACTGATCGCGAGGAAATCGAGGTTGCAGTTGTGCGAAACGACGAAGAGATGGAAGGCGAACGAATTGCTGTCTCGGAATCCTACGGGTCGCTCAAGGAAACTGGGGCATCCGTTCGATTCCTCGAGAACTGTACGGTCGAGGAACTCCACAGCCTGTTGACCTCGGAGACGGACTTCGTCCACTACATCGGTCACGTCGATGGGCGCGGCCTCGAGTGTGCGGACGGGTATTTCGACGCGACGGCTCACGAGGAGTATGGCGTCGGGGCCTTCATCTTGAACGGCTGTCAGTCGTACAGTCAGGGTGAGGCGTTGATCCGCGGTGGGTGTATAGGAGGTGTGGTGACGGCCTCCGCTGTCTTGAACGAACCGGCGGTCGAGATCGGTGGGACGTTCGCTCGATTGCTGGTCGATGGGTTTTCGCTGCGTGCGGCAACGTCGATTGCTACTGATCAGCGGATCGTGGGGAATCAGTATTTGGTTATTGGTGATGGTGAATTCCGGGTAACGGAGGAAGAGAATACAACGCCAAATCTCTGTCTTCTTAAGGAGCGAGGTAGTGGTCAGTTCGAGGTGACAATTGAGACGTATCCAACTAGTAACAAAGGGATGGGATGTCTCATCACACCCTTCTTGCCTGGTGTGGAAAAACGATTTCTAACTTCTGGGCGGATTGCAGACCTCACGGTTGATCGGGAGTCATTAGTAAGCTATCTGGAACAAGGGAGTTTCCCTGTTCAATTTGAGGATAGGATTCTCTGGAGCGGTGATCTGTTAGAAGAACTTCAAGCGTAATTCCTGTTTACGGCCCAACCGTTGTTGCGGAATTCTCCGCCACAACCGTCCCCGCCTGCGAAAGCAACAGCATAGCGGTAAACAGCACGCCGATCATGCGTGGGTGGTTCTTTAGGTACGATGCCATCGTCGAAGTGTCCGTGTTGGACATACCTCGAGGTGGGAGCGCGACTGTTATTATATTATTTAAAGAGTTCTTACGACAAGATAAAAGATCCAACTCCCATCTCTGGTGAATTATTGTGTCACTCGCACACACTGTTCTAATTCGGCCTCAAGTCTGAATCAATAGCACACCGATTCCAGTGGACTCGAGTACGGCGGTTCCATCCAATACAGACGGTGTTCAACCGGAACGGGGCATGAGAGACACATATATCGATACAGAAGTGACCAGATGCACACTACTATTGAACTCCGTTCAAGCAACAGATTGATACTGGGACAATAGCAAGGATAGAATACGAGATTTGGAACCGTTCCACCTAACCAACCACCACCACCAAATCTCGTGGCACCCATCTTGGGTTGCTCGACACAACCGCTCGAGCCACGCGATCCCTTTCACGCAACCCCTTTAGTCGATGGCGCGCAATGTCGCGGTAGATGACGCGGGTGATACACACGGGCGACACCCATATCGGGTACCATCAGTACAACGCGCCCGAGCGACGACAGGACTTTCTCGAGGCGTTCGGCGCCGTCGTGGACGACGCGATTGCGGACGACGTCGACGCCGTAATCCACGCCGGCGACCTCTTCCACGACCGTCGGCCCGGCCTGATCGATCTCCAGGGCACCGTCGAAATTCTTCGGCGACTGACCGATGCGGACGTACCCTTCCTCGCGGTCGTCGGCAACCACGAGGGGAAACGCGACGCGCAGTGGCTCGACCTCTTTGCGGATCTCGGCCTGGCGACGCGACTCGGGCCTACCCCCGAGGTGGTTGAGGACGTGGCCTTCTACGGCCTGGATTTCGTCCCACGCTCGAGACGCGACGACCTCGCGTACGACTTCGATCCCGTCCCGGAGGACGTCGACCACGCGGCGCTCGTGAGCCACGGGTTATTCGAGCCGTTCGCCCACGCCGACTGGGACACCGAGACGGTTCTCGAGGAAGCGTCCGTCGGCTTCGATGCGATGTTGCTAGGGGACAACCACGCCGCCGACACCGCCGAGGTGGCCGACACCTGGGTGACCTACTGTGGGTCGACCGAACGCGCGAGCGCGAGCGAGCGCGACGATCGGGGGTACAACCTGGTGTCGTTCGAGGAGTCCGTCGCGATCAGTCGTCGGAGCGTTCCCGACACCCGCGAGTTCGTCTTCGTCGACGTCGAACTCGGCGACGGCGAGGGAATCGACCGCATCCAGGAGCGCGTCCGCGAGTACGACCTCGAAGACGCCGTGGTGATCGTCACGGTGGAGGGGGAGGGCCGGCCGATCACCCCCGCTGGTGTCGAGGAACTGGCGATCGAGCGAGGAGCGCTCGTCGCCCGTGTGAACGACCGCCGGGAAATCGCCGACGCCGACGAGGAGGTCTCGGTTAGTTTCGCCGATCCGGACGACGCAGTTCGCGAGCGGGTTCGCGAAATGGGGCTCTCGAACGCCGCCCTCGAGATCGACCGCACTGTCCGCGACGGCGAGGTGGCCGATACGAACGTCCGGGAGTCGGTCGAACGACGGGTTCGCGAGTTGCTCGAGTCGGACGAGTCGGCGTTCGCGCCTGCCCCCGAAAGAGATCCCGAGGGGGTGACGACGGTCGCGGACGCTCTCTCGAACGGCGGTGATGAGGGAGGCAGCGACGAGGGAGCGGCCTCGAGTGCCGAGGGGGACAAGTTCGAAAACGCGAGCGAACCCGATGCTTCCGACGGAGCCGCTGCGGCCGGAGATGCAGTGGACGAAGTCGAGGCGAACACGGGTGACGCTCCAGCCGACGAACCCAAAACGGATCGCAACGACAACGAACCCGAAACGGACATCGACGACAGCGAACGCGAAAATTCCGACGAGGGCGGAGACTCCGACGAACCCGAGGACGCCGGGGACGCGGGAACGACCTCACTGGGTGATTTCGCATGAGGGTCGACTCCCTCAGGCTGCGAAACTTCAAATGCTACGCCGAGGCCGAACTCGGCCTCGAGAACGGCGTCACCGTCGTCCACGGTGTCAACGGCAGCGGGAAATCGACGTTGCTCGAGGCGGTCTTTTTCGCCCTCTACGGGTCGAAGGCGCTCGATGACCGGACGCTGGACGACGTGATCACGACTGGCGAGGAGGAAACCGAGGTCGAACTCGCGTTCACGCACGCGAACACGAGTTATCGTATTCAGCGAACGCTCAAACTTCGGGGCGACCGCGCAACGACGACGAAGTGCCTCCTCGAGGCCCCCGATGGAACGGTCGAAGGCGCACGGGACGTCCGGCGGGAGGTGACCGAGCTCCTGCGAATGGACGCCGACGCGTTCGTCAACTGCGCGTACGTGCGCCAGGGCGAGGTCAACAAGCTGATTCACGCCTCACCGCGCGAGCGCCAGGATATGATCGACGACCTCCTCCAGCTCGGTGCCCTCGAGGAGTATCGCGAGCGGGCGAGTGAAGCCCGACTGGGGGTCAAAGATATCCTGGACAAACAGCAGGGTGCCCTGGAGAAACTGCGCGAGCAGATCGAAACCAAGGAGGAGAAGAACCTTCACGAGCGACTCAACGGCCTCGAGAGCCGGCGAGCGGACGTGACCGAGGAGATCGACCGGTTCGAATCGCAGCGGGAGGCAGCCCAGGAAACCCTCGAGAACGCGGCGGACGTCCTCGAGCACCACGAGGAGACTCGCGAGGAGATCGAGTCCCTAGATGCCGAAATCGAGGAGCTGCGGACGACGATCAGCGAGACCGAGCGCGAGCGAGAGCAAGTACTCGAGGAGATCCGAAGCCTCGAGACCGAACGCGAGGAAGCGCTGCAGGAACGACGGGAATTGCTGGAGGAGCACGACGACGACCTCGATCTCGAAACCGAGACCGGTATCGATCCCGACGGTGACACCGAGGAATTCACGTCGGCCCTCGAGAACCGGATCGACGAACTCGAATCCGAGGACGAGACGCTTCGGGACGACCTGGAGGAAATCCGCGTCGAGATCAATGAACGATCGAACGAGGCCGAACAGCTCCGTGAGCGGGCGGCCGAACTCGAGGCGGAAGCGGAGGCGGCGGAGGCCGACGCCGAGGAACTCGCGGAAACGATCGCCGCCGACGAGGAAGCTATCGAGAAGCGAGAAGCGACGCTCGAGGAGCTGGAGGACGAAATCGAAGAGACTCGCGAGCAGTTTGCGGATGCCCCTATCGACTTCGGTGGGGCGGCAACCCACCACGCGGAACTCGAGGACGAACGCGAGGAGTGTCGATCGTCGCTCGCCGACGTGACTGCCAAACTCGATGCCGTCGAGGCCTCCATCGAGGAGGGCGAGGAACTACTCGAACAGGGGAAGTGTCCGGAGTGTGGTCAGCCGGTCGAGGATTCCCCGCACGTCGACGTACTCGAGAAGCGACGCGCCGAACGTGATGACCTGGAAGCCAAGCAAGCCGAACTCGAGGATGATCTCGAGTCAGCCACCGAGCGCCTCGAGCGAGCCGAGACCCTGCGTGAGGCGGAACGGCGTGTAGACGAACTGGAGACGAACCGCGACAACGTGCGGCAGTTGCTCGAGGAAAAGCGGGAGACGCTAACCGATCGGCGCGACCGTCGGGAGACGCTACTCGAGCGAGCGGATAAAATCGAAGAAACCGCTGAAACGAAGCGAGCTGATGCTGAGGACGTCGATGAGGCGGTCGAGGAGTCGCGAGCTCGGCTCGGCGAGATCAACGGTGAACGGGCGGAGATCCGCACCCAACTGGAGACGCTTCGGACGACCACCTCGCTCACGGATCACATCGAGGACCTCGAGCGAGACGCCGAGGGGCTGCGCGACCAGCGCGAGAACAAAGCGGAACTGAACGAGGAGCGACGGACGCGGCTGTCCGAAAAACGTGACCGGAAGCGCGACCTCGCGGACGAGTTCGACAGTACACGGATCGAGGAGGCGCGCCAGGAACGGTCGAACGCGCAGGCGTACCTCGAGCAAGTCGAACCGAAACTCGAGGAACTCGAGGAAACCCGGGAGGGGATCCAGAACGCCATCGGCGCGGTGGAACAGGAACTCGAGGAACTCGAGGCGCTCAGGGAGGACGTCGACCGGGTGGCCGACCGCTGTGACGACCTGCAGTCGCTGTACGACGAGGCCGAGACGCTCCAGGCGACCTACGGCGATCTGCGGGCGGAACTCCGCCAGCGAAACGTCGATACGCTCGAGCGTTTGCTCAACGAGACGTTCGACCTCGTTTATCAGAACGACTCCTACGCGGCGATCGACCTGGATGGCGAGTACCGTCTGACAGTCTACCAAAAAGACGGCGAGGCGCTCGAACCCGAACAGCTCTCGGGCGGCGAGCGCGCGCTGTTCAACCTGAGTCTGCGGTGTGCGATCTACCGGCTGTTGGCGGAGGGTGTCGAGGGGTCGGCACCGATGCCGCCGTTGATCCTTGACGAGCCGACAGTGTTCCTCGATTCGGGGCACGTGACCCAGTTGGTCTCGTTGATCGAATCCATGCGAACGCTCGGAGTCGAACAGATCGTGGTGGTTAGCCACGACGACGAACTCGTCGGTGCAGCGGACGACCTCGTCCGCGTGGAGAAGGATGCGACTTCGAACCGGTCGCGTCTCGAGCGCGGGGAGCCACCGGAGGCGGCTCTATTGGCGTCTGACTGATCGCGCACTCGTTGACGTCCCTCGATTTCAGTCGGACTTGGTGACTCGCTCGATCTCAGTCGTGGTCGTCGGTGGTGGATGCGGTTCGAAGCACCGAAATCGCTTGCGTTGCTTCTGGGGTGAGTGTGTAACCGCGTTCTCCATTGACGGTCGTCTCCTCGAGCACCCCGGCCGCGTTGAGAACGGCCAGCCGACCGTGAAGGTCGCTCTCACAGAAGTCGTAGCGATCGAGGATCGTCCGGATGCCCAGTTCGCCGTGGGCGTCGATCTCGAGCACCAGCCCGAGCGTTCGCTCGTCGGGGATGCTCAACAGGAGCGTGCGGACGGAGTCGTCGATTCCGGCGGCGGCCGTCTCGAGGGGCGATGCCTCGGGAAGGGGCTCGAGGCGATCCGTTGGGATGTACCGCGTCTCGCCCGTCGTCGGATCGCGGACGAGACTCGAGTCCGACGATCGTTTCAACAGCAGGTATCGGGTGCCGTCTTCGTCGCGGACTGGTTTCATTGGGTGGAATCTGTATCCGTGGCCGATTCGGTTGGATCGTCCTGGCTCGAGATGTCCGTTCCAGCGTCGACGGTCGTCGGTTCGTCTGTAGTCCCGTTCAATTCGGGGTCGTTGGTGTCTTCAACGTCTTCCTCGTCCGAAAAGGCGGTTGGATCGAATGACCGATAGCGGTAGATCGCGAACCCGGTGAGGATGAGACCGCCGGTCAGCAGCACCCAGCCAAACTGGGTGTGGCGCTGGAAGATGAGCAGTAGCACACCGAGCGAGGTGGTGATGACGGCGGCTTTCGTGACGAGAACGAGCGCCCAGAACATCGTCACCATCTGTGGGTGGGCATCGCCGGGTTCGGTCGATACCTGCGGTATCGTCAGCGAGTCCGACGTCGGGTCGTGAAACTCGGCTTCGGGGTCGTACTCGTCGGGTTCGTGCTCGCTCGGTTCGAAGTCCACGCTCGAGTGTTCGGTGAGTACGGTCAAAAAGTGTTCGCGTTGGGGGAGTTGCAGTTCACAGCACCGCACCGCTCGCGATTGATCAGGCGAGTTCCTCGAGGGAAAGTGCTCGCGTTGTCTCCATCCAGGCGAGCGGGTTTTCCGCATCGTAGAAGACGGTACCGTCGTCGGTTTCGTACGCTTCGATCGTGGTGGTTCCATCGGGTTCACCACGCGGTTCGCCACCATCCGTCGTATCGTCGTTCATATGGATAGACACGGCAAGTACCTCACGATATGCTATGTGTTACCACGTTAAATGTCTTGTTGCTTGTTGTTGCCGGCAAGACATGATCGTGGCGTATCCAGACGCCCGACGAAAAGCGATGTGTACTCGAGTTTTCAGCGACCACTGCTGGTGAGTTCTCGCAATCGTCGCCGTCGATTCGGGTGGGTTTTTACCAGGCGACTCCAAATGCCGACATCATGACTGACGCGGGCCAGACAGGGCTGGATGCCTTCTCGAGCGGGGGAGATGATCGACCCGACGAGGAGGCCGCACACGTCGCCGGCAACGGCGGCGTGGTGGCGGGTGAGGTGATCGACGTCACGGCGGAGACGCTTCCGGACGCTGACGGTGCGTGTGAACTCGCCGTGATGCAGGTGGATTACACCGTCGCGGGCTACGGCGACGACGAGTACCCAATCGTCCACGTCTTCGGACGAACTGCAGACGACGAGCTCGAGCACGTCAAGGTGCTTGGGTTTCGACCCTACTTCTACGCGCCCACCGAGACGCTGTCGGAGGACGCCCTTGAGCGCAACGACCGAATCACGGGCTGGGAGGAAACCGACGACGACGGGAACCCCTACGAGAGTATTCGTGGGGAGCGGCTCACGAAAATCTTCGGCCAGACGCCCCGTGACGTGGGCCAGATGCGCGACGAGTTCGAACACTACGAAGCCGACATCCTGTTCCCGAACCGGTTGCTGATCGACAAGGACATCCGAAGCGGCATTCGGGTGCCCGAGCGTCGGGACGAGGACGGCACCATCGTCGTCCCTCACGACGAGGTCGAAGCCTGTGAGGTGGATGCCGATCCCCGCGTGCAGACGTTCGACATCGAGGTCGACGACCGCAATGGCTTCCCGGAGGACGGCGAGGAGCCGATCATCTGTCTGGCCAGTCACGACTCCTACCGCGACGAGTACATCCTGTGGATCTTCGAGGCCGACGACGGCGACGGCGAGATTCCCGCCGACCTCACCGAGTACGAGCCGATCGAAGGCGACATCGGTCACGAGGTACGCGCATTCGACGCCGAGGAGGCCATGCTCGAGGCGTTCCTCGAGTACATCGAGGAGACCGACCCCGACCTCCTGACGGGCTGGAACTTCGACGACTTCGACGCCCCCTACTTCCTCGACCGCCTCGAGGTACTGGACGGCCCCCACCACGATTACGACCTGGATCAGGATCGCCTCTCTCGCATCGGCGAGGTCTGGCGAAGCAACTGGGGCGGCCCGGACATCAAGGGACGGGTCGTCTTCGACCTGCTCTATGGCTACCAGCGAATGGTCTTCTCCGAACTCGATTCCTACCGGCTCGATGCCGTCGGCGAGGCCGAACTCGGCGTCGGCAAGGAGCGTTACGCGGGCTCGATCGGCGACCTCTGGGAGGACGACCCCACGCGCCTGCTCGAGTACAACCTGCGTGACGTCGAACTCTGTGTCGAACTCGACCGCCAGCAGTCGATCGTCGCCTTCTGGGACGAGGTGCGCTCGTTCGTCGGCTGTAAACTCGAGGACGCGCCGACTCCGGGCGACACCGTCGACATGTACGTCCTGCACGAGGCCCACGGCCGTTTCGCCCTCCCGTCGAAGGGCCAGCAGGAAGCCGGCGAGGAGTACGAGGGCGGGGCCGTCTTCGACCCGATCACGGGCGTCAAAGAGAACGTCACCGTCCTCGACTTGAAGAGCCTCTACCCGATGTGTATGGTGACGGTCAACGCCTCCCCCGAGACGAAGGTCGATCCCGAGACCTACGACGGGGAGACCCACATCGCGCCCTCGGGAACCCACTTCCGGCAGGAACCGGACGGCGTGATGCGGGAGATGATCAACGAACTGCTCGCCGAACGTGAAGAGAAAAAAGCACTTCGGAACGAGCACGAACCCGGAACCCAGGCGTACGAGCAGTACGACCGTCAGCAAGGAGCCGTCAAGGTTATTATGAATTCGCTCTACGGCGTTTCGGGCTGGGAACGGTTCCGCCTCTACGACAAGGAGGCCGCGTCCGCGATCACGGCGACCGGCCGCGAAGTGATCGAGTTCACCGAAGAAGCCTCGAACGAAATCGGGTACGACGTGGCCTACGGCGACACCGACAGCGTCATGCTCGAGCTCGGCCCCGAGGTCTCGACGGAGGAGGCCATCGAACAGTCGTTCGAGATCGAGGAGTACGTCAACGGTCGGTACGACGACTTCGCGCGCGAGGAACTCAACGCCGAGGAACACCGCTTCCAGATCGAGTTCGAGAAACTCTACCGACGCTTCTTCCAGGCGGGGACGAAAAAGCGCTACGCTGGCCACATCGTCTGGAAGGAAGGCAACGATGTCGACGACATCGACATCACCGGCTTCGAGTACAAACGGTCGGACATCGCCCCCATCACTAAAGAAGTCCAGCACCGAGTGATCGAAATGATCGTCCGTGATGGCGATATCGATGCCGTGACCGACTACGTCGCCGGCGTGATCGACGACTTTCTCGAGGGGGACGTGAGCCTCGAGGAGATCGCGATTCCGGGCGGCATCGGCAAACGCCTCGACAACTACGACACCGACACGGCCCACGTCCGCGGGGCGAAGTACGCTAACCTCCTCCTGGGAACGAACTTCGACCGGGGCAGCAAGCCGAAACGACTCTACCTCGAGCGCGTCGATCCGTCCTTCTTCCGCCGTGTGGAGGCTGAGGAAGGACTCGATCCCCACACCGATCCGATCTACGGCGCGTTCAAACGCGACCCGGACGTGATCTGTTTCGAGTACGACGACCAGATCCCCGAGGCGTTCGCCGTCGATTACGACAAGATGCTCGAGAAGACCCTCCAGGGGCCGATCGAGCGGATCCTCGAGGCACTCGGGATGTCCTGGGACGAAGTCAAATCGGGACAGGAACAGACTGGCCTGGATAGCTTCATGTGACGGCGTCTCGAGGGAGTTGACACTCGAGACCGGGTGTTCTGACGCCGGGTGGCGGTTCCAGCCGACTGCTCGGGTGTCTCGAAATACCAATCGATCCCGGTTCGGACACTCGTCTAAATTTTACGATCGGGAAAAGATTCTTCCCAAATCATCACCTCATCCACTCGGATACGAAACCATTATCAGGCTGACGCTCCACCCTTCGGACGACAGAGGTAACCGACTATATGGCACGTCTTGAACTCAAAAACCTGCACGCGAAAGTGGCTGAGGGCGACGAACAGATTCTCCACGGGGTCGACCTCGAGGTCAACTCCGGCGAGATTCACGCCCTGATGGGACCGAACGGTTCGGGGAAGTCCACTGCCTCGAAGATCATCGCCGGCCACCCGGCCTACGAAGTCACCGAGGGTGAGGTCTTGCTCCACCTCGAAGAGGGCGAATTCGGAGCGGAGATCGAGATTCCAGCGGACAAACGCACCTGGGATCTGCTCGACCTCGAACCCAACGAGCGCGCGGCCCTGGGCGTCTTCCTCGGCTTCCAGTACCCGGCCGAGATCGAAGGCGTCACGATGACCAACTTCCTCCGGACGGCGCTCAACGCCAAGATCGAAGAGCGCGAGGAGTTGTTCGAGGACGAGGATGAGGAGACCGAGTCAGCGGACGAGGACGACGAGCCCGTCCCATCGCCGATGGAAGGGCCTGCCGACGAAGGCGAGATCGGCGTCGGCGAGTTCCAGGATCTCCTCCGGGAGAAGATGGAACAGCTCGACATGGACGAGAAGTTCGCCCACCGCTACCTCAACGCCGGCTTCTCCGGCGGGGAGAAAAAGCAGAACGAAGTGCTCCAGGCGGCCATCCTCGAGCCCTCGATCGCCGTCCTCGACGAGATCGACTCCGGGCTGGACATCGACCGGCTGCAGGACGTCTCCAACGGGATCAACTCGCTGCGCGACGACCAGGGAACGGGCATCCTCCAGATCACGCACTACCAGCGCATCCTCGACTACGTCGAACCCGATCGCGTCCACATCATGCTCGACGGCAAGATCGTCAAAAGCGGCGACGCGAGCCTGGCCGAGCAACTCGAGGACAAGGGGTACGACTGGGTGCGCGAAGAAGTCTACGAGACGGCGTAACCAGATTTGCCTAGCCAAACCGTAATACCGCTACGGCCGTAACCACAAACATATACCAATCATGAGCTCAGAACAAGACCACCTCAAAGAGACCGACACCGAAGCTCGCTTCGACTTCAAACAGGAGGAGCGCTCGGCCGTCAAATCCGAGAAGGGGCTGACCGAAGAGGTCGTCCGCCTCATCTCCGACGACAAGGACGAACCCGAGTGGATGCTCGAGCGGCGCCTTCGTGCGTTGAAGCAGTATCAAGCGATGCCGATGCCAACCGACTGGCCGGGCCAGCCCGACCTGTCGGGACTCGACATCGAAGAGATCGTTCCGTACATCCGCCCGGACGTCGACAAACGCGAAGGCGTCGACGACTGGGACGAACTCCCCGACGACATTAAGGACACCTTCGAGAAACTCGGCATTCCGGAAGCCGAGCGGAAGGCACTCTCGGGCGTCGGCGCCCAGTACGAGTCCGAGATCGTCTACCAGAACATGCAAGAACAGTGGGAGGAGAAGGGTGTCATCTTCATGAACATGGACCGGGCGGTCAAGGAGCACCCCGAGATCGTCAAGGAACACTTCATGACGACCTGTGTCCCCCCGAGCGACAACAAGTTCGCCGCACTCCACGGTGCCGTCTGGTCGGGCGGCTCGTTCGTGTACGTCCCCGAGGACGTCACGGTCGAGATGCCCGTACAGGCGTACTTCCGGATGAACTCCGAGGGGATGGGCCAGTTCGAGCACACGCTCATCGTCGCCGAACCGGGTTCGGAGGTGCACTACATCGAGGGCTGTTCCGCGCCGAAGTACGGCAAGCACAACCTCCACAGCGGGGGCGTCGAAGTCTTCGTCAAGGAGGGTGCGCACGTCCAGTACTCGACCGTGCAGAACTGGTCGAAGAACACGTACAACCTCAACACCAAGCGCGCGCTCGTCGAGGAAGACGCCACGATGGAGTGGATCTCCGGCAGCATGGGCTCGAAAGCGACCATGCTCTACCCGTGTTCGATCCTCAAAGGTCGCAACGCGACGGACACCCACATCACCATCGCCTTCGCCGGCGAGGGCCAGGACATCGACACCGGCGCGAAGGTCTACCACAACGCGCCGAACACGAAGTCGACGATCGAGTCCAAGTCGATCAGCAAGGACGGCGGCCGCACGAACTACCGTGGCCTCGTCCACATCGCCGACGGTGCCGAAGGATCGAGCACGGCCGTCGAGTGTGACGCGCTGATGTTCGACAACGAGTCGACCTCCGACACCATGCCGTACATGGAGATTGAGGAGTCGAAAGTCGACGTCGCCCACGAGGCGACGGTTGGGAAGATCGGCGACGAGGACATCTTCTACCTCCAGAGCCGCGGTCTGGACGACGACGACGCCAAGAAGATGATCGTCGCCGGCTTCATCGAGCCGATCACCGAAGAACTGCCGATCGAATACGCGGTCGAACTCAACCGCCTCATCGAACTCGAGATGGAGGGAAGCCTCGGATAATATGAGCACGACGCAGGTACACGCCAATCTCACGGACGAACAGGTACGCCAGATCTCGGGGGAACTCGAGGAGCCCGAGTGGATGCTCGAGACCCGGCTCGAGGCACTCGAGGCACTCGAGACGCTCGACATGCCGAAGGTGATCCGAACGCCGGGTCGCGACTGGACGAACCTCCACGACCTCGACTTCGAGTCGCTGGTCGACCCGCTCAACGCGGCCGAGAAGAAAGATCAGTTTGGCCCCGACGACGTCGACGTACTCTCGTGGGCCGACGCGCTCGACGAACACGAAGAGCTCGTTCGCGAGCACTTCGGTTCGATCGTCGACCCCCAGGAGAACTACCTGACGGCGCTCTCGACGGCGCTCTTCACGACGGGAACGGTCATCTACGTCCCGGAGGGCGTCGACGCAGAGGACGTCACGATCCGAACGAAGCAGAACTCACGCTCGCTGTTCAACTACACGCTGGTGATCACCGAGGAGTCCTCCTCGGTAACGATCCTCGAGCGTCAGTCGACGGGGACGGAACTCGAGGCGGAGCAGTACTACAGCGGCATCGTCGAAATCGACGCCGGTGAGAACAGCTACGTCCAGTACGGCAGCCTCCAGAACCTCTCGGAGGACTCCTACTGCTTCACCGCGAAGCGGGGCGTCACCGACACCTACGCCACGATCAACTGGATCGAGGGCAACATCGGCTCGAAGCTCACCAAGACCGAGACTTCGACCGTGCTGGAGGGCGACTCCTCGGAGTCCCAGATCGTCGGCGCGTTCTACGGCCACAACGACCAGCACTTCGACCTCGACGTCAAGGTCTGGCACCGCGCCGAGCACACGACCGCGGATCTCGTCACCCGGGGCGTCACCGACGACGTCGCACGATCGGTGTACGAGGGCGTCCAGGACGTCGGTCGCGACGCCTGGGACACCAGCTCCTACCAGCGCGAGAACACCCTGATGCTGAGCGACGAGTCCGAGGCCGACGCCTCGCCGAAGCTCATCATCAACAACCACGACACCGAGGCGAGCCACTCCGCCACTGTTGGGCAAATCGACGAGGAAGACCTCCTCTACATGACCTCTCGCGGTGTCACGCCGCGACTGGCTCGCAACATGCTCGTCGAAGGCTTCTTCGTGCCCGTGCTCGAGGAAGTCGCCGTCAACGAACTCCGCGAGGATCTTGAGGCGCTCATTCAGGAACGCCTTCGAGACTAACGCGCTCGACGTATCGGGAGGAAGCTTTTTTCAGCGTCCGTCGAATAGTCCCGTCTCGAGAGTACAATGGACTCCGACGCCGCTTCACGACGCTCGATACTCGGTCTCTCCGGCGTGGCGAGTCTATGTTGTCTCGCGCCCGGGGCGTTCGCTGCGACGGGTGGCGGCCTCGCAGGGGTTCTCGGCGCCGGCGGTGCCCAAATTCTCGTCACCATACTCACTCTCGGCGCTATCGGTCTCGTTGTTCGGCATCGAACGGGCTGTACCGACTGTGAGTCGTAGCTCGAGGCCCGTCGGTCGGCCGTTCGTTGCCCGACCGAACGTGGTCTCCACCCCCTCGTGTCCACTCTTGGAAGGGTACTAGTATCCCGGAGACACATCCCCGGTATGGACGAGACGGATCGAAGCAAAGATGCACAGCGGATGGACGGCCTCGAGGTCACTGCCTGCGAGCGGTGCCCCGAACTGGTCGACTCTCGCAGCCAGATCGTCAACGGTGACGGCCCCGACGACGCTGATGTCCTCTTCGTGGGCGAGGGGCCGGGGGCGACCGAGGATCGGGAGGGGAAACCGTTCGTCGGCCGAAGTGGTTCGGTACTCGACGAGCAGCTGCGCGTCGTCGGGCTCGACCGGGAGACGGTTCGCATCACCAACTGCGTTCGCTGCCGCCCGCCGGAGAACCGCGATCCGACGAAGACGGAACTAGCCAACTGTCGGGGCTACCTCGAGACCGAAATCGACCGCCTCGACCCCGAGGTGATCGTTACGCTGGGCAAGGTGCCGAGCGAACACCTCCTCGAGCGGTCGGTCGCGGTGACGAAAGAAGCTGGCTCCGTCGAAGACGTTCGCCTCGGCGGAACCTCACGCCGCGTACTGATCTGTCTCCACCCGGCGGCGACGCTGTACGACCGGAGCCAGCTCGAGACCTTCGAGGCGACGCTCGAGACCGCGGCGGAGCTCGTGGGTGTGGATGGTTCCAGTGGCGGCGGTGGCCAGTCACGACTGGACGGATTTTGAACGCGACCGAACTCGGTATGTCATCTATTTTTCGGTAACAATCGCCTGAAAACGATCGTCTACTAATGGCCGAAAAGGCGTGACAATCAGCGTAAACTCGAGGGGAGCAGGGACAGAGTGTGACACAATTTCCCCGTACACTGAATGGGTATGTAGACGACATAGAAACTCCTAAATGGTCTCGTTCATACTCTCACCCAATGTCCGATCACAAACGGTGGACACACAAGCGGCGAACGTTTCTGAAAGGTGCAGGTGTGACGGCGACGGCGGGTCTGGCCGGGTGTCTGGGTGACCTTGGTGGGAGCGACGATGGTGACGTCGTCCGGTTCGTACTCAACCCCGCGGAGGCCGACGTCTCGATCGAAGACCAGTACCAACCGATGTTCGAGTACCTCGAGGAGGAAACGGGTGCAGAGATCGATCCCGTCCTGACGGATTCGTACGCGGCGACGCTGACCGCGCTCCGTGACGATCAGGCCGATATCGCCGACACGTCGCCATCCGCAGCGGTTGCTGGTTCGGACGTCGCGGACGTCATCGGCATTCGGGTTGCATTCGGTGCTGCACAGTACTTCTCGACCATTACGACGACGCCTGACAGTGGGATCGACGACCTCACTGACCTCGAGGGTGAGGAAGTGTACGCTGGCTCGACCCTGTCGGTCAGTGGGACGCTCGTTCCACTCCTGATGATGAACGAGGCCGGTCTCGACACTGGAACGGCACCGGATGGGGATCCGGTCGACTTCGACATCGCGTACGAAGACCACGCAACGGCCCGCAACCAGATGATCGTTCGAGACGAAGTCAAGGCGGCTCTGTCGGGCGCGTTCGTCTCCGCTCCGCTGGTGCCACAGGAGCAGTTCGACGACTACCCGGACTTCGTCGACATCTCTGCTGAGTACGACGGTGCAGGCTCCGACATTGGCGACGAAGATGCTGATCCGAACGACGAACTCAAGCTGCTGGACGTCTCCGACCCACTTCCACGTGCACCACTGATGTCCCGGTCTGACTGGGACGACGACATCCGTGACGACATCGAAGAGGCGATCCTCAACGTGACCGAGGAGGATCTGCAGCACGACGACGATTACGAGGGTGAAGAACTCTGGTTCACTGGTGTCCAGGAAGGGTCGATCGACGACTACGAACCGATTCAGGACGTTCTCGACACGCTTGGTCTCGAATTCGAAGACCTTGAATAGTCCCGTCTGAAAGAATATTTGGAATCGTGCATGAGTGAAATAACAGTTGACGGGCTAACCAAAACGTTCGGGGATACGGTCGCATTAGACGACGTATCTTTCGAGATTGAAGACGGTGAGTTCGTCATCGTACTTGGCGTCTCTGGCTCCGGCAAGTCGACGCTCCTTCGCTGTATGAACGGGTTGACGAAACCGACAGATGGGGCGGTGTATATCGATGGCTCTCAAGTGACATCCCCACGGGAAGATGTCGCGATGATCTTCCAGCAGCACAACATCATCGGTCAGATGACGGCCTACTCGAACGCTCTCACGGGGGCGTTGAACCGTACTGATTATGTCGAGAGTCTTCTTCAACTTCACGACGAACAGGAAAAGATCGAAGCGCTCGAGGCGCTCGATACTGTTGGCTTGCTCGATCAAGCACAACAGCGGGCCAGGCGGATGAGCGGTGGACAGCAACAGCGTGTCGGCATCGCTCGAGCCCTCGTTCAGAATCCACGAACGATGCTGGCAGACGAACCCGTTGCCAGCCTCGATCCGGGAAGCTCACAACAGGTGATGGGCTATCTCCGTCGTGCCGCCGAGGAGCGTGGACTGACGGCGTTGATTAGCCTTCATCAAGTGAATCTCGCCCGGAAATTCGGCGAGCGGTTTATCGGCCTCAGAAACGGCCAGCTCGTGTTCGATGGCTACCGTGATGACTTCTCGATGGACGTCATCGACGAAATATACGGAGATATCGACACTGAGGGGATGTTCGAGGCATCCACTGATACGGACAACACCGAAGATACAGCGGATTCGGATCAGCCGAAATCACCTCCTTCGGGTGATATCGCATGAGTACCGATTCCGGTACCGACTCACGTGTTATCGAGCGGTTCGAGTCGATCAAACGAGCGCGGCGCATTCGATGGATCGGCTACGGTGCCCTTATCGGGCTGATCGGATATCTATTTGCGAGTGCACTCCTTGCAGTGCAATGGTTTACGACGACTCGACAGTATGGCGTGTTCGCTCGAAGAGCGACCGACTTTTTCCCGTTCCTCTCGACTGAACCACCGTTTTTCGCACCCAGTGGGTTTGCCGAGTACGGTGCGTATATCCACGAACGAAGCTTGCTCTACAACCGTGAGCTTCTCGGTCAATACCCCGGCCCGTTGAGCGATCCGCTCGGATTTCTCATTGCGATCCCGGATCTGCTGTTGGCAATATTGATCTCCGAAGGGGGGCCACTGACGTTCTTCGGCGTCGCCGGAACGACGCTCTCGATGGCGGTCGCCGGCACGGTCATGGGGTTCCCGTTTGCGCTCCTGTTCGGTATCCTCGGCAGTGAACGCGTGACGCCGTTCCCGTTCAACTTCATCTTCCGCGGGATTATGAGTACCATTCGCGCTATTCCGGCGCTCGTCTGGGCACTCATCTTCATCCCACTGTCAGGTCTGGGGCCGGTGACGGCGACGATTGCTATCGCCGTCGACACCGTTGGTAACCTCGGTCGACTGTTCGTCGACGAACTCGAGGAGATCGAGGATGGGCCGATCGAAGCGATGGAAACCACTGGTGCCAGTCGACGGCAAACGATCACCTTCGGGATGCTCAGCCAGGTTCACACGCCCTTCATCGCGTGGACGCTGTACATCTTCGAGATCAACGTGCGTATTGCCGTCGCACTCGGGATCATCGGTGGTGGTGGTCTCGGTCAGGTACTCGAGGTACAGATGGGATTGTTCGCCTACACGAACGCGATGGCGACCATCCTCGTTATCCTGATCTTGATCATCTCCGTCGAGATGTTCAGTCAGCGGATTCGTGCGCGGATCCGTGCTGATGACGTTGAACCAATGGGGCTATGGGAGCTTCTGAAAGGCTTCCCACAGCGGATGGCCAGATCGCTCGCGAAGTAACGTCATCCCCACCCCGTCGGGCTGTGGTTCTTCGATTTCGATTCTTTCTCGAAAGCGAACGCACTTGACTACTCAGTGCTGAGTGACGCCTATGGCTACCACTTCGTCTCCACCAGCGGAGACCGTCGCGTCCGTTGCCATCGTCGACTACGGCCTCGGCAACCTCCGGAGCGTCACCCGCGGCCTCGAGCGCGCGGGGGCTGCCGTCGAGATTACCGACGACCCGGCCGATTTTGCTGATGCTGACGGTGTCGTCCTCCCCGGCGTAGGTGCGTTCCGTGAAGGCGTCGAGAACGCCGATCCGCTCCGGGAGGATCTGCTCGCCGTCGTCGAGCGCGGCCAGCCGCTGTTCGGCATCTGCCTCGGCATGCAAATGTTGCTCACCACGAGCGAAGAGGGGGACAACGAGGGTGAATCCGCAGTGACTGGCCTCGATCTGATCCCCGGCACCAACGTCCGTTTCGCCGAAGGACAGAAGGTGCCCCACATGGGCTGGAACCAACTCGAGGTCGAGCGCGATCACCCGCTCGTGGATGGCGTCGATGGTGAGTACGCCTACTTCGTCCACTCCTACTACGCCGTCCCCGAGGACGACGCGGCGACGGTCGCTGCCACGGACTACGAGCAGACGTTCCCATCCGTGATCGCGAACGAGGCCGGCACCGTCTTCGGTACCCAGTTCCACCCCGAAAAGAGCGGCGAGACGGGGCTTCGGATTCTGCGGAACTTCGTCGAACTCTGTGCCGACGCCGAGTAACGCCGGACGCCGAGAAACGCGCTGTTCGAGTCGCGTACTGACCGACGATGGACACGAGTTCCAGTTTTGTTCGTTCCCCCTGTAATCAACGTTCTTGAGCCTTCTGGAAGTCCACACACGCCGATCGCGCCTGTTCTATTCGCTCGCTCGCCTCGCCAGACGCCTCCGCCTCGAGCGCGTCGAGTTTCTGTATCAGCTCGGCGATCCGGTCGACTTTCGGCCCCGGTTCGTCTTGCGTGCGGTGCCCATCGAGTTCCTTGGCGAGCCCTTCCTGGATCGAGTCGGCCTGCTCTTGCACCGTTCGGTCGGCGGCGTCGCTCGCCCGCCGGAGGTGCTCGCGCGCTCGCTCGAGGTGTGGTGTTTCGACAACCATGACGTGTCCGTGTGCGCGCCCCTGACCCAACAAGTGCTGGCCGGCGAACGACGGTTCGCGGCGTGACCGTGTTCGGGTGACCCGCTCCCCACCTACCCCTCGAGCCACTCGATTGCGTGTTTCTCCTGGGCATCGGCCGCGAAGTCGTCGAAGCGATCGAACGGCATCGGGGGCGGGTGGGAGTAGCGATCCCCGATTTCGTCGGGCAGATCCGCGTGGTACCGGATCTGGGTCTCGACGTCGTACGGATACGCGTCGGTGTCGACCCCGACGAAGCCGCCTCGGGATCGGCCACGACCGAGTACCTGCCGCCATCGATCGATCGACGCGAGGCCGGCTGACTCGACCCCGTGAGCGAACAGGGTGGCTCGAACGTCGTCGTACGGGGCCGCCTCGTCCAGATAGTCTTCGACGAACTCGGCGTCGGGTTGCGTGTTGAACGCCGACCAGTAGGGCACCGACCCGGTTCGAAGTGTCCACCACGGCTCGATCAGGGCGAACGACTGTACGAACAGCCGATTCGCGTCGTACCCTCGTCGGTCGTAGCGATCGCGGTAGCAGTCGGCGACGAACGGGCTCAGGTCGCGCGGGTCGTCGAAACACAGCCGACGAATCTCGCACCCCCGGGACGTGGCCACCCGTTCGACGTCGTCTCTGAGCGCCTCGTCGAACCCCCACTCCGCTTCGGGGATCTCTCCGTCCGGTTCCGGCACGTCCCAGCGACGAGTATCGGCGTCCTGTTCGGCCAGGAAGCGGGCGATTCGATCGCTCCCCTCGTAGTACTCCCGGGGCTCGAGGCCGCCGAGCCCGCCAAGCTGGAAGCTGTGGCGATCCCCCAGGTCGATCGCGGGCCACTCGTAGCCGCACTCGAGGACGATGATCGTCCCACCCGGTTCGAGCACCGTTTCGAGGAACGACTCGTAGGCCGCCCCGAGCGTCCTGAGCTTGGTTCGAAAGTACGCCAGCTTTCGCACCATCAGGCGATCCTGATTCGGGTCGTGCATCTGGTGGACGGAGACATCCGGGTTGGCGTCGAGAAACGGCGGTGCGTGGTGGGCACCCCATGCGATGTCCTTGCGGATCTCGTCGGCCCCCATCGATCGCCGGACGGGCAGGAGAAACGTCTGGGGGAGAAACGGAATCCCGAGTGCGGCGGCGAGGAAGACGGCCGCCCCGTTACTCGAGCCGACGATGACTGCCGGATAGCCGCGTTCGGGATACTGATCGACGACCCACTCCCGGAACGAGTCGACATCGACGTCGCCCAGCTCGTCGGGAGAGACGCCCTCGCTCGCGCCGCCCCAGGTGTACCCCTTCGTCCGCACGGATCGCGGGAGCGAGTTTAGCAGGGGCGTCAACGGCGTCGCCACGGGGGAGATCATCCCCAGCCGCGGAAACGCCTCTCCGCGGAGGTAGCTGGCGGTCGCCCGGACGAAGACCGTCGTCGAATCGAAGTTGGGGAGCGCTCGCGGCGTCGACCGCTCACCCGAGAGTACGTTCGAGAGTTTCACGGCCGTTTCTCACCCCGGTTACAGCGGTTTCCTTGCCCGTCGCCTCGAGCAACAGGAGTCTCGGGGTCGAGTGGACGCACGCTATCGATCAGGAACCGACTCGACACGGCTCCGGTCAGGCTGTGTCCGGTACCAAGTGGTTTCGATGGCATCAGGAGACACCTTCCTACCACCCCACGATAGATAATAGCCGGGTGGCGTCCTCGAGTGATGCAGATCGATGGTGCACTCGTCACCGGTCACTCGCCACCCGCTATTTATCATCCACTATTCAAATCTGACATTCGTCATCTGACCTTCATTCGCCGTCACACGTCACTCGTCGGCCGAAGCTTCAACCGCATCGATAGTGTACCACGATAGCATGGTCGACAGCTCTGATAGCGACGGCACGCCGGAATCGGTATCCGAACGGATCCCCGACGACGAATTAGCATCCAAACCGACCGACATCACCGGTCGATCCCTCTCGATGCTCAAAAAGGGAGCACGCGACGGCTCGCTCGCACTCGTGCTCGGTGGCCTGTTACTCTGGCGCGGCCTCCGCTCGATTCGGCATGGACGGGCCAGAGGCGTCATTCCGGCCGGTATCGGTGCCGTTGCCGTACGTGCGGGACTCCGGAAACGACGGTCTGCCTCGAGTGACCTCGAGACTGAAACGACCCTGGACATCGAGACGGATGATTTCGTCCCACCGACTCCGGGGGATGACGAAGACGAGTCCGTCTCGGACGAGGCGTACGCTGCGGTGCGTCGACCGGAGGGGAGCCGAACGTCGGAGGTGGCCGACGACGAGGAACGGCCCAGCTCCGATTCGGAGGGCTCGGAGGAATCGGTGGAGCCGTCGGCCGACTTCGAGTCCTCGGAACAGACGGTGGACGATCTCGATCCTCGCGTGGACGATGACGACGAGGCCGACCTCTCGGAGACAGCGCGCGCCGACGAACCCGGTGAAGCGACCGGGCCGGCTCCCGAGCAGGCCCAACCAGCCAGATCGATCGACGCCGAAGCCGACCCAATTTCGGGCGAACCCGACCCCGACGCCACGGACGAGGACGATCGAAACGGATCCGACGAGGGTGGCGAGTCACTGCGGCAGGACGAAACCGATCCCGACGCGTCACAGGCGGACGAGGATCCTTCAGCAACGGATGCGGACGAAGAGGACGAACAATAGCGGTGATCTCGTGTTCGTCGGCCGCTCCGTCACTCGTCACCTCCGTTCAGGAACGAGGTGGTGGCACACGGAGGGGGCGGTTCGCGTTCGCTACTCACCGTGGAAGATGGCTCGAGAATGGTGTGAGTAGGCGATTCCGGCACCGGCGCGCCCCTACTGGTCGGTCGACTACGGGATGCGATTTCGCGTCGGACGCTGATCAGGGATGGCTCATCCGTCGACGTTCGTCGCCGAGACTTCGGTCGCGAGGCGAACGACGTGGCAGGCACCTCAGCACCTCCGCCGGGGGCATCGCAGCCGCAGTTGTGGCCGGCGCCTCCAAAGGTGGGCCGGGATGAGCGACGATAGACCGTTCCCCGCGTCGATCGGCGGCCCGGTCGGCTACTATACGCGTGAACTCCACAGGCGGGTGGCCCACTACTGGCGCGTCCGGCGCCACGGCTACCCCGACCACGGATCCCTCGAGGCCGCAGCCGAGGAGATCATCCGCAGCCGCGCCGACGGTGGGTTCAGATCAGGTGGACACTTTCGTGGGATCTGGCCGCGCGATCTCTGTTTCTCGGCGCCAGGATTGCTCGAGTCCGGGTACCGCGAGGAACTCCGTGAAGCCGTCACGTGGCTGCTGGCGCGCTACGACGGGACGTTCTTCACCGACGTCCAGTCCGATTACGCGGCGGCTGTTCCGTCGGCGGGAGTGGACACGTTTCCAGCGCTGGTGATCGTGCTCGATGCGGTCGACGAGTTGGCGAACCACGCCGACCGCATCGGTACGCTCGCTGTGCATCACCGTGACCGATTCTACGACGAGGAAACCGGCCTCGTCTCCGGCGCTGGAAGTGGATGGTGGGATTCGGCGTCCCACCCTCGCACGGCGTACAACACGGCGATGGTGCTGACGGCTCTCGAGCGCATGGCCGACGTCGGTGTCGAGTCGGTCTACACGGACGGCCGCGAGCGCATCCGCGAGGCCTGGATCGACCGGCTGTGGACGGGCGAGTACGTCGCCGAGCACGCGGACTCGTCAGTACTCGCCTGCGACGCGAACGTGGTTCCGCTGTACTTCGGGTTGCTCGAGCCGTCGCGGGCCCGTTCGGTCGCGGCGGCGCTCCAACGGCTCGAGACCGACCGCGGTATCGTCCTTCGGGAGCGCCCGTTCTCGATCCGCGAGGTGCACCCGTTTTTCGCGCTCCACCGGGACTACCACTACCACGTGTGGCCCTGGAACAGCTTCGTCTACGTGATCGGACTGGCCCGGTACGGGTTCCTTGAGCGGGCGAACCGGGAGGTCGAACGCGTCGAGCGAACGCTCGAGCGCTTTGGCACCTTTCTCGAGAGCTACACGCTCGAGGGGGAGCCGTACGTCAAGCGTGGATACGCGGCGGCGGGCGATTTCACGGTCGCGGCAGCGCTGTGGATTCAGTTCCGTTCTCGTGATGACCAGTAGTCCCGGAGTGCGCGGACGACCCGGCGAGGGAGCGGCCACGCTTCGACGAACTCGCCATCGTTGACGAGGACGAGGAGGTGGTCGCGTTCGGAGACGTTCGGGAGCCGTTCGCGGTCGACGACGAGTTGATCCACGGTTCGGCCACCCTCCTCGAGGAGGATGACGACGTGACGGCCGTCGACGATACGGTCGACGGTGCCGACGTAGGTTTCGTAGGGGGTGTCGGGGAAGTGATCCTCGATGTCGATGGTCGATCGATCGGTGTTCGAGTGGCCTGGTACGTGGTCGAGTTCGGCTCCGGTCGATTTCTCGTCGGCAGTTGCACCCGTCACCCCGGCGAGTCCAATTCCGGTCGTGAGGGCACCGATCGTTCCGAGCGCGGTTCGTCGAGTCGTCGATGGCTGTCGTGCCATGGCCGGTTTGGCCGCCCCTTCCCATTTAAACTCGAACACGAATCCCACTCGCACTCGATTGCTGGTTCCCGACGCTCGATTGCCGCTTCCCCGACGCTCGAGTAGTCGGGTTCCGTCGACTCGCGTATGGCAGCCAACGGCATTCCACAGCCCGGATTTGGAACCTCCGGCCACGAGGGCGACAGCTGCGTCGAGAGCGTTGTCGACGCGCTCGAGACCGGCTATCGCCACATCGACACGGCCCAGATGTACGACAACGAAACCGAAGTCGGGACGGCCCTCGAGCGGGCCGACGTCGGTCGCGAGGACGTCTTCCTCGCGACGAAGGTTCACCCGTCCAACCTCGCTTACGACGACGTGCTCAAGACGACCGAGGAGAGTCTCGAGCGCCTGGGTGTCGACAGGGTGGATCTGCTGTACGTTCACTGGCCGACCGACGCCTACGACCCCGAGGAGACCCTGCCGGCGATGGACGAGGTTCGCGAGCGGGGATTGACCCGCCATCTCGGCGTGAGCAACTTCACCGTCGAGTTGCTCGAGGAGGCGCGAGAGATCCTCGAGTCCCCACTACTGGCCCACCAGATCGAGGTTCACCCCTTCTTCCAGCAGGACGAACTCGTCTCCGCCGCTCGCGACCACGACATCACGACGGTTGCGTACTGTCCGATCGCCAAGGGTGACGTCCTCGAAAACGAGACCCTCTGCGAGATTGGCGACAGCCACAACGCAACAGCCGTCCAGGTGGCCCTCGCCTGGCACAACACTCGAGACGCCGTCGTCGCGATTCCGAAGGCCACTGGCGAGCACATCCACGAGAACTACACCGCTCTCGAGATCGATCTCACCGAGGACGAACTGGAGCGCATCGCTGGTCTCGACCGAGGGGAGCGACTGGTGGATCCGGATCGCGCCGCCTGGAATCGGTGATCGGTACGGTTCTCGAGCGATGAGCACCGGTTCAGGGGACGTCCCTCCGAGCCGGGTCGATGACCTCGACCGGATGGTGCGCATTTCGCGAGAGGAGCGACTCGAGCTGGTCGCCACAGGAGGTGCCGCTGGCGACGACGAGCCGGTCGCGGGTTTCCTCCGTCGTAAACTGCCGACGGAGGTACTCGCCGACGTCCATGCTCAACTCGTAGTACTCGCGCTTGTAACCGAAGCTGCCGGCCATCCCGCAGCACTCGACGTCGCTCGTGACCACGTCGTAGCCGAGTCGCTCGAGCGTCGCGACCGTGTACCCCTCGAGCCCGAGCGTTCGCTGCTGGCAGTGGCTGTGGTAGGCGAGGGCGTCGGTATCGTTCCCCGTTCGCAACGATGACTGATCGCCGTTGTGCTCGAGCAGTCCGTAGACGTACTCGAGGATTTCGTAGCTGGCGTCGCTGAGTCGGTCGAACGACGCTTCTGGGAGAAGCCGGCCGTAGTCCGCCCGGAGCATCGCCAGGTCGGAGGGCTCGATGACGACGACGTCTCGGTCGGCATCGATGTGCTCGGCGAGTGCAGCGTACACCGCACTCGCGCGCTCGTCCGCAGTGGCGATCATGCCCTGTGAGAGCGGTGCTCGGCCGCTTTCGGCAACCGGTGGGACGCGCACGTGGACGTCGAGCGCCTCGAGAACCCGAACCGCCGCTTTCCCGCGGTCGACGTCGATGTAGTTCGTGTACACGTCCGGGTAGAGGACGACCTCGCGCTCGGCGTCGGCGGCATCGATCCGCGAACCGCCACGGTCGTCGAACCAGTCGCGGAAGGTCTCCCGGGCGAACGTCGGCAGGTCGCGACGGGCGTCGACACCGGCGAACCGCTCGAGACCGCGTCTGACCGGACTCGAGTCAGCGAGCCAGTTCGAGACCGGCGCCGTCGCGCTGCCGAGTTTCGCGAGCGTTTCGTAGTTTCCGAAGAGACGTTTTTGCAGGTCGATGCCCCCCGGTTCCTCGTCGGGCGACAGTCCCTCGACGAGGAAGTCGAACCGATGTTTCTCGCCCTCGCGATTGACGCGATCGCGAACGACCGTGTTGATCCACGGGATGTCGATCCCGACGGGACAGGCCTCGACGCAGCGAGAGCAGCCGGTACACAGGTCGTTGAACGAGGCGGCCGAGTCGTAGCTGTGGACGCCGGCTTCCCAGCCGGTCGCGATGCCGCCGGTGTAGGTTTCCCCGCCGAAGGCGTGGCCGCCGACCGACTGGAAGTTCGCGCAGGTGTTCGCACAGGCCGAACAGCGGATGCAGTACAGCGTCTCGCGCAGGTGGTCGTCCTCGCGCATAGCCATCCGCCCGTTGTCGATCAACACGAGGTGGAACGCGCGGTCGTCGTCGCGGTCGGCCAGCGGCGTGTCCGAATCCTCGAACGCGACGACCGGCGACGCCGTTGGCGGGGTCAGAAACGAGACGTACGACGTCAGATCCTGGCCCGTCCCCGACTTCGCGAGCAGTTCGATAAACGGTGCCAGTTCCTCGATGGTGGGGACGATCTTCTCGACGCCGGCGACGGCGACGTGGGTGTCCGGGACGACGGCCGTCTTCCGGGCATTTCCTTCGCTCGTGACGAGCATTAGGGTGCCCGAGTCGGCGGTGATGAAGTTCGCCCCCGTCATCCCAACGTCGGCGTCGGCGATCAGCGCCCCGAGCCGGTCGCTGGCGAACGCCGTGAGTTCCTCGGCCGTCTCGAGCGGCTCCTCCAGATCGAATCGGTGTTCGAAGAGCCGGGCGATCTCCTCGCGGGATTTGTGGATCGCCGGCGCGACGATGTGTGAGGGGGTCTCGTCGGCGACCTGGAGCACCCACTCACCGAGGTCGGTCTCGACGACGTCGACGCCGTCGCGCTCGAGGGCCTCGTTGACCTCGAGCTCCTCGCTGGTCATCGACTTCGACTTCACCAGACGTTCGGCGTCACAGTCGGCGACGACCTCGCGAATGTACCGGTTGGCGTCCGCGGCGTCCTCGGCGAGGTAGACCGTGCCGCCGTTTTCCTCGACGGTTTCGGTGACGTTCTCGAGCAACTCGGGAAGCCGTTCGATCGCGCTCTCTTTGATCGCCCGCGCCTCGCGTTTCAGTTCCTCGTAGTCCTCGAGGTCGGCGACGGCGTCGTAGCGACCCTGGTTGAAACCGCGCGTGTTCGCGGCGACGGCGTCCCCCTCGGTCTCGAGCAGGTGGCGAATGTGGGCGGCTTTCGATTGGCGAGCGTCGCTCATGCGTGTCCCTCCCCGATTTCGTCAGTATCACCGTTCTCAGTATCCGCATCCTCGAGAACGATTACATGCATCCGCTTCGGCCCGTGGGCCCCCCGGACGAGCGCCCCCATATCGGCGGTCGCGCTCGGCCCGGTGGCGAGGATGGCGCTTTCCCCGCGCCGGAGTCGGGGCGCGAGACGATCGACGGCTGTGCGGACGTCGGGGACGATCGCCGACGCCTCGAGGACGGCGACGTGCGTGTCGGGAAAGAGGCTCACCGGTTCCGCTCCCGTCGGGTGCTCCGGGATGAGGACGCTTCCGTAGTCGGCGATGCCGAGGACGGCCGGTGTGACGCCGGTGGTCGCGGCCTCGAGGCTCGCTGGCGTTGGATCGGTGTCGATCCACGACGGTATTGAGACGTCTTCGGCGACCGATTCGAGAGGGACGCCGACCGCGGGCGGGTCGACGACGGACTCGAGTACCGACGCGAGTTCCGACCGCGTCGTTCGCGTCACGCCACACTCCAGGTCGTCGAGCGCGGCCGTGAACCGCTCGAGCGGCGGGCGGTGCTCGGTGTGCATACTCCTACCACGGAAGCGGAGACCGTTACTGTTGGGTTCACGGTGGGACTCACCCACTGCCCGCACGGAGGGAAACGTGTTTGTAGATCCCTCCAGATAACGTGACTATATGACTGACCTGGGTGATTTCGAGGCATTCGAGGCGAACGATACAGGGGATGGCCTCGAGGCCGAAGCTGAGACCGAGGCCGAAGCCGGAACCGAGGCCGCCTCTACTGAGGGCGAAACGACACTCGAGACTGCCGACGGTGCTGGTACACGGACGACTGACGACTTCGAGATGACCCCCGTCGATCCCCTAGGAAGCGACACGGGAATCGGCACCATCTGCGTCTCACAGGGACTGCGCGTCGCGACCGACGCCGAGGAGACGACGCTCAGAGCGTACGTCACCGCCGACAACCGCTCGGCGATTCGGCTCGGAACGTACGTCCTCGCGCAGTACCCCGACGGCGAACGGCTCTTCTGTCAGATCGCCGGTCTCGAGTACGCCCAGCAGTACCACGCCGACGACGCCACCGAGATCCACGCCAAGCGGGCAATGCGCGGCGGCGGGTTCGACCCCGAGAACGAGGCCGATTACAAGTTCGTCGCCGAACTCGAGCCGATCGCGGTGCTCTATGCGGACGACGGCGAGCTCAAACGCCGGATGACCGACCGCGTCCCCAAACCCCAGACGGTAATCCAGGCCGCTAGCGACACCGAGGAGATCAAGACCGGGTTGAAGATGCCCGAGGAGGGCGTCTTCCTCGGCCACCTCTCGGTCGGGGGCGAGAAGGTGCGCACGAACGCCTCGCCGCCGACGATCGACTACCGACTCAAAGACGACTACGAGTCCGGCGACCCGCTCGTCTTCCGTCACACCCTGATCGCTGGCGGGACGGGATCCGGGAAGACCCACGGCGCCAAGAACATCCTCCGACAGTATCTCGCCGACGAACGCCGGTATCCGATGGCCGACGGCCGGACGGTACAGCCGGCGGTCGTCCAGTTCGATCCGCAGGACGAGTACGCCCAGATGCACGACGACAACCCCGACCTCGACGACGATTTCGCCCGCCGACTCGAGCGCGAGGGAGTTGCTTACGGCGGTCACGACGACACCACGGCGTTCGTCCCGAAAGTCGGTGACGCCTCCTACGCGGCGGGCCACCACCGGGCCGAACAGGTCGAGTTCACGATTCCGTTCTCGATGTGTCGTTCCCGTCCATGGCTCGTCTCCGGTGGCTCGCTCAACGACAACCAGTACGGCGGGTTGACCTACCTGCTCAATCGGTACTTCGACCAGGCCTCCAGCAGTTCGTACGCGGGCTTCAAATCCTTCCTCGACGACCCCGCTCTCCGGGAGGAACTCGACGAATCGGGTCGGGTTCACGAGGCGACCTACGACGCCGTCCGCCGCCGCGTCTTCGGGTTCGACGACGTGTTCGATCAGGACGCCCGCCCCATCACCGACCTGATCTCGGAGTTCGTCGCCCCGGGCCAGCTGAGCGTGGTTCCCACCTATCACATCAACGACTCGCGCGCGACGGAGGCCGTCGTGCTCGCGCTCTCGAGTCTCCTGATCGACCAGAAGCTGTCGAACGATCCGACGTACGATCGGATCAAGGAGACGCCGCTCATCCTTGGGATGGACGAGGCACACAACTTCCTCACCGACGCCGACAGCGTCCAGGCCCGGAAAGTGATCACGAAGTTCACCGAAGCCGCCAAACAGGGCCGGAAGGAGCGACTGGGCCTCTTCCTGATCACCCAGGATCCCCAGGACATCGACGATGCCGTCTTCAAACAGATCAACACGACCGTCGTCCTCAATCTGGGTGACGAGGACGCGATCAAGAGCGTGAACATTCCGAACGATCTCGAGTCCAAAGTTCCCTACATGGAGAAGGGGCAGATGGTCGTGTACTCGCCCGATAACTCCGAACCGGTCGAGTTGATCGGGCTCTCGAGGTGTCTCACGCGACACGGGCGAGACTGACGAGGAAGACGAGGCTGCGTTTCTCCGGCGGTGGTCATCCGGGACGGCCGCTGTATATCGCCCAGACGATCCACACGAGAATGTACGCGCCCAGCAGTGCGGCGACGATGATGAGTCCTCGTTCGACGGGGGACTGTGGCACCTCGAGGACGATGGAACTGGGAAACACGGTTTGTAGTGGCTCGAGGAAGCAGGATGTCGCCACTACATAGCGGAGCGTAGACGACGCAATCGCCGGCAACACGGCCATGTCCGAACGGACGGGGGCCACGGCCATATTCCCACCTCAGATTCCAACTCGCCGGGATTGAGCAAATTCGAAGAGATTTCGATGTTCGGTGAGTCTACGACTGAACGAGCGAAGCGACGTGAAGGAGTGTACTCGCTGGGAGTCGGCTATCCGGTCGGTCGACGCCTGTCGTGAACTCTTGATCCTCGACTGCCGTGCCGACACACCTCTGCTCGACCCGACCTTCTCCCGTCACAAAATCGCCCCCTCTTTGACACTCGAACACTTGCCCTCGCCTATGACCGAACCGTTGTATCTCGAGGACTCGCGCGTTCGAACGTTCGAGGCGACCGTCGAACGCACGCTGGAGGACGGCCGCGTCGTCCTCGATCGAACCCGCTTCTACCCCGAGGGTGGGGGCCAGCCGGCCGATACCGGTGTGCTTCGCCTGGCCTCGAGTGACGCTGCTGCGGACGACGTGAACGACGCCGGCGACGAGACGCCCGAGTTGCGCGTGACAGACGTCCAGAAACGCGACCGGATCTATCACGTGCTCGACCTCGAGTCGGCCCCATCGGTTGACCGCCCTATCACCGAGGTGCTCGCGCCTGGAACGACCGTGGTCGGTGACCTCGACTGGGAACGACGACTGGCACATATGCGCTATCACACCGCTCAGCACCTGCTCTCGGCCCACCTGCTCAAGGCCTACGATGCGCCGACGACGGGCAATCAACTATACGACAACCGGGCCAGACTCGACTGTGCGTACGAGCGATTCCACGACGATGACCTCGAGGCCATCGAGGCGGCGGTCAACGACCGGATTGCCGACGACCTGCCCGTTCGGTGGTACGAACTCGAGCGCGAAACGGCCGAACGTGAACTGGATCTCGAGCGCACGCGCATCCACCTCCTGCCCGAGAGCATCACCGAGATCCGGATCGTCGAAATCGGCGACCCCGACGCGCCGTTCGACCGGGTCGCCTGTGCGGGCACCCACGTCCAGTCGACCGGCGAACTCGGTCGCCTCGAGATTACGGGCCGGGAGACCGCTGGAAGCGACGAGGAACGGGTTCGGTTCCGGTTACACTCGTCTCAGTGAGCTCGTATCGCGGTTGCTCGTGTAACGTTCCGTCACACCTTCTCGAGTATCGTCCTACCGCCCCTCAGCTATCGTCCACCAATTCCGCGAACTCGCGTTTGAGCGACAGAACGGTACGAGTAAACGAACAGACGAGGTCGTCGTGCTGATTGAAGACCTCGACGTCCATCGTCACGATCCCGCGTTCGCCGTCGCTCGTCTCCCGTTTGTCGGTCACCGTCGACTGTACCCGGATGGTGTCGCCGTGAAAGACCGGATGAGGATGCTCGACGTCGTCGTAACTCAAGTTCGCGACGATGGTTCCGTCGGTGGTCTCCGGTATCGAAATGCCGACTGCCAGCGCCATCGTGTAGATGCCGTTGACCAGTCGTTCACCGAACTGGGTCTCGGCGGCAAACGTCTCGTCAAGGTGGAGCGGTTGCTGGTTCATCGTCATGTCACAGAAGCGCTGGTTGTCGCTCTCTGAGATCGTCCGCTGGCGGTCGTGCTCGATCGTCTCCCCGACCTCGAACTCCTCGTAGTACAGTCCGGGCATCGTCTCGAGAATCCGGCGGGAAGACGTATAATGACAGTGGTCTCACGTGGCCGGCCAACGGAAGCGACTCATCGGTTCAGCAATACTTGCCCGAACCACGACCTAATGGCAAGGGTTAATAAGTGACCCTCGGAAATTCTAGTCGAATGCGTCGTCGGGTTAGCTCGATGTGCTGGCTCGTCGACGGGTTGTCCCCGGACACCGGTGTCGTCGATTTCGCCGTGTCCGTCCCTCAGATACACTATGGAATCCGCTGAACCCACCACCGACTCAGAATCAGCGACCGAGGCAGAGTCCGCCGTCGACACCGCCCGTGCTCAACTCGAGCGCGCCGCGGCACACCTCGACGTCGACGACGGCATCATCAACCGCCTCCGTCACCCGAGCGCCGTCTACGAGGTGTCGATCCCCCTCAAGCGTGACAACGGCAAGACGGAGATCCTCACCGGCTATCGATCCCAGCACAACGACGTTCGCGGGCCGTACAAGGGCGGAATCCGGTATCATCCGGAAGTCTCCAAAGAGGAGTGTGTCGCCCTCTCGATGTGGATGACCTGGAAGTGTGCAGTCATGGACATCCCCTTCGGCGGCGCCAAGGGTGGCGTCGTCGTCGACCCGAAGGATCTGAGCGAAGACGAAGAAGAGCGACTGACCCGTCGCCTCTCCCAGGAACTTCGTCCGGTCATCGGCCCGATGAAGGACATCCCGGCACCGGACATGGGTACGAACCCGCAAATGATGGCGTGGTTCATGGACGCCTATTCGATGCAGGAAGGGCAAACCCATCCCGGGATCGTTACCGGGAAACCGCCTGCCGTCGGCGGCAGCCACGGGCGCGAAGAGGCACCGGGTCGAAGCGTCGGCATCATCGCCGCGAAGGCAATCGACCACTACGGCTGGGACATCTCGGACACGACCGTCGCCGTGCAAGGGTTCGGGAGCGTCGGCGCCTACGCGGCCCGCTATCTCGACGATCACGGAGCGAGCGTCGTGGCAGTCAGCGACGTCGACGGGGCTATCTACGACCCGGACGGGCTCGACACGAACGACGTCGAAGACCACGACGCCCGCCCGGGCATGGTCTCGGGTTACGACGCCCCTGAAAAGCTTACGAACGCCGAACTGCTCGAGCTCGACGTCGACGTCCTCATCCCGGGCGCGATCGGGAACGTCCTGACAGGGGACAACGCCAACAACGTTCAGGCCGATATGATCGTCGAAGGCGCAAACGGGCCGACGACGTCCCAGGCGGACACCATCTTCGAACGACGCGACATTCCGGTGATCCCCGACTTCCTCGCCAACGCCGGTGGGGTAACCGTCTCCTACTTCGAGTGGCTCCAGAACACCAACCGCCGCGCCTGGTCGCTCGAGCGCGTCCACGAGGAACTCGAGGCCGAAATGCTCCGTGCCTGGGAGGCCGTCAAGGCCGAACACGAGGCTCGAGACGTCACCTGGCGGGACGCTGCCTACATCGTTGCCCTCCAGCGCGTGGCCGAATCCCACGAGGCGCGCGGCCTCTGGCCCTGAACTACCGGGTTCCGATTTTCGAACTGTTTTAGCTGGCGCCTGCAACTCGATCCGCTTCCAGTACGTTCACAATCCTCCTTCTCGAGAACGAACGTATGGTTCGTCGAAGCGTCCTGTTCACCCCCGGCGATCGACCGGAAATGCTGCGCAAGGCCCCGACGGCCGGCGCCGACGTGATCGTGTTCGACCTTGAGGACGCCGTCTCCCCGGCGCGGACGCCCGAGGCCCGTGAGAGTGTCGGCGACGTCCTCACGGATCCGACGTTCGATGCCGACGCCGACTGTGAGGTCTGTGTTCGGGTCAACGCTGCTCCCGACGTGGCGCGTGCCGACCTCGACGCGATTCTCGAGGAGGCGGATGACGTTCGCCTCGATGCGATCATGTGCCCGAAAGTCGAGTCCGCAAACGGCGTCGCGCGCCTGACCGACCACGCACGGAGTCACGGGGCGTCTGTTCCGGTTCTGGCGCTTGTCGAAACGGCACGCGGAGTCCTCGCGGCCCCGGAGATTGCCGCCGAAGATGCCACGGATGCACTCGTCTTTGGCGCGGAGGATCTCGCGGCGGACATCGGTGCCACCCGAACCGACGAGGGACTCGAGGTATTGTACGCTCGTGAACGCGTCGTGATCGCCGCAGCGGCGAACGACATCGACGCCATCGACACCGTCTACACCGACTTTAGCGACGAATCAGGGTTGATCCAGGAGACCGAGTTCGCTATCCAGCTTGGCTACGAGGGCAAGATGACTATCCACCCGGCGCAGGTCGATCCGATCAACGAGGCGTTTACGCCCGATCCCGCCGAAGTCGAGTGGGCCGAAGCCGTCTTCGAGGCCAAACGTGAAGCGGACGCCGACGGCCGAGGCGTCTTCGAGGTCGACGGTGAGATGATCGATGCCCCGTTGATCGCCCAGGCCGAACGGATCCTCGAGCGTGCGGCAGCCGCAGATGCCGAATAATCGAGCCTTAACCTCTCTTCCGACCGTTCGCAACGTTCAGTATGGTCGACGCGCTTTTACTCGCATCTGTAGAAGTCGTTGGTATGACTGCGAACGCGAATCCCTTCGAGAGCCTCCAGTCACAGATCGACGACGCGGCGGCTCATCTCGACGTCGACGACGACGTCATCGATCGGCTCAAACATCCGGAACGCGTCCTCGAGACGAACCTGACCGTCGAACTCGACGACGGCTCACTCGGCCGATTCAGAGCGTTCCGGTCGCAGTTCAATGGCGATCGAGGTCCCTACAAGGGCGGGATCCGGTACCACCCCGGCGTCACACGCGACGAGGTGAAAGCACTGTCGGGCTGGATGGTCTACAAGTGTGCCGTCGTAAACATTCCCTACGGCGGCGGGAAAGGTGGCATCGTCATCGATCCCCGCGAGTACTCCCAGGCCGAACTCGAGCGCATTACCCGCGCGTTCGCTATCGAGTTGCGCCCCTTCATCGGCGAGGACCGGGACATCCCGGCCCCGGACGTCAACACGGGGCAGCGGGAGATGAACTGGATCAAAGACACCTACGAGACCCTCGAGAACACCACGTCACCCGGGGTGATCACCGGCAAGGCGATCGAGTCCGGCGGCAGTCACGGACGCGTCGAGGCGACCGGACGGTCGACGATGCTGACCGCCCGCGAGGCGTTCGACTACCTCGGCAAGGACATCGAGGAGGCGACGGTCGCCGTCCAGGGCTACGGCAACGCCGGCTGGATCGCCGCGAACCTCCTCGAGGAGATCGGCGCGACCGTCGTCGCCGTCTCGGACTCGAGCGGCGCGATCTACGCCGAGGAGGGGCTCGATACGCAGGCCGTCCGCTCGTTCAAAACCGACACCGGAACCGTGTCGGACTACGAGGGTGCCGACGAGGAGTTCTCGAACGAGGAGCTACTGACTCTCGACGTCGACCTGCTGGTTCCCGCGGCACTCGAGAACGCAATCGACGAGGAACTGGCACACGCCGTCGAGGCGGACGTTATCGCCGAAGCGGCCAACGGCCCCCTGACGCCGGGTGCGGATCGGGTGTTGGCCGACCAGGACGTCCTCGTCATCCCGGACATTCTCGCCAACGCAGGTGGCGTCACCGTCTCCTACTTCGAGTGGGTGCAAAACCGCCAGCGGTTTTACTGGAGCGAAGAGCGCGTCAACGAGGAACTCGAGACGATCATCGTCGATGCCTTCGACGATCTGACGGAGACGTACGAATCCCACGACATCGATACCTTCCGAACGGCCGCGTACGTCGTCGCCATCCAGCGGGTCGTCAACGCATTCGAGGAAGGCGGCACGTTCCCCTGACCTGGTGACGTGAGCTGGTCGCCTCACGTCTCGAGTGTGTGGACACCCACATCTCGAGTGCTCGCCAATCTACGTCTCGAGTGTGTGGACACGACTGTGATCGAGTTCGAACTCGCTCACCTCGAATCGCGAATCGCATTTGTCGGGCGCGATGACTCGAGTCACCCGACGGTGCTCGTCGATCGTTGCCAGGTCGTCGTCAGCTCTCGGCGTCGGACTCCCAGAAACGCAGCGACCTCCGCTCGAGTGACGTCAAAGAAGCGCCGTCTGGAACTCCCCTCCCACAGAACCAGTTCTTACCTCTTCCAGTTCAGGTTTCGATACCTAACTCGGCAAACGACGGCGTCTGTTCGACGTCGCCGTCACACTGTGGACACGAGTCCATCTCGTCTGTGATGTACGTCGTCCCACAAGTATCACACGCGTAGAGTGGGGTCGGCTGACGTTCCTCGGTTTCCGACGGCTCCGATTCGTGATTCGAGTCGGCCACCGACAACAATTCGACTACCTGTCCGAATATACGCGGTACCATGTCTGCTCGATAACATCGGCAACGGCCCGATGCTTAAAGGCAGTGTTCGTTCACAGACGGTGCACCGAGACCTACGAGTCCGACGAAAGGTGGTTCTCGAGTCGGTCGACGTACCCCTCGTTGCCGACGTAAACCGGCGTCCGCTGGTGGACGTCTGTCGGCTCGACTTCGAGTAAGGACTGTTCGCCGTCGCTCGAGCGCCCGCCGGCCTGTTCGACGATGTAGCCGATCGGATTCCCCTCGAACTGGAGGCGCAACTTCCCTTCGGGGGCCGACTCGAGCGTCGGATACGCGAAGAGGCCGCCGTAGGTGAGCACCTGGTTGACGTCGCCGATCATCGCCCCACCGTAGCGGAGTTTGAGTTCGTCTTCGATCTCTCGGACGTACCCCTCGACGTCGTCGGGCCAGTCCGGAGTGCGTCCCCCGACGCCGTAGACGACCGGTTCCGCGGGAAGGGTGACGTCCTCGCTGACGACGGTTCGTTCGCCGCCGCTCAACTCGTACTCCGTGACGCCGTCGTCGGTGGCCACCATCATCGTCGTGATCGGGCCGTAGAGGACGTAGGCGGCGGCGACGATGGCGTCACCGCGGGCGGGCAGCGGTTCGTCGTAGACGCCGACGATCGTCCCCATCACGTTGTTCGATTTGAGGTTCGAGGAGCCATCGAGCGGATCGACGGCGACGGCCAGGCCGGGCTCGCGGCTGCCGCAGTCGTGGCAGTCGTCCTTTTCCTCGCTCGCGTACTGGATCACGCCGTCGATCGACGACAGCCGCTTTCGGAGCAGCTGGTCGGCCCAGACGTCCGCCTCGAGCTGGGTCTCCCCGCTCGGGTTCTCCTCGTCGACTGGGACGCGACGACCGACGAGTCCCTGGCGGATCTCGGTCGCCGTGTAGGCGACGGTGCCGAGGATCGAGTCGACGGTCTCGTCAATCGAGGGAAGCGAGGTGGACATGATCAGGACTGGATGGCGGCGTCGGCAGTCTCGCCCTCGTAGATGACCTTCTCGAGGGCGTCGAGAATCTCTTCGGGGTTCTCACGCTGCCAGACGTTTCGGCCGACAGCGAGGCCATTCCCGCCGGCGTTGGTGTGGGCTTCGACCGTCGAGAGGAACTCGTAGTCGTCGACCTTCGAGCCGCCACTCATGACGACCTTCATGTCACCGGCACATTTGACGGCGTGAGCCATCGCCTCGGGGCTCCCGGGATACTTCACTTTCGCGATGTCAGCGCCGAGCTCGAGCGCCAGGCGGGTGGCGTAGGAGATGGTCGACGGTTTCGTGTCGTTTTTCAGCCCCTGTCCACGCGGGTACGACCACATGACGACGGGGAGGTCGTACTCTCGGGCTGCCTCCTGTACCTCGCGGAACTCCTCGGCCATCTCGACTTCGTTGTTCGAGCCGCCGTACAGCGTAAACCCAACGGCGTCTGCGCCGATCTCGGCGGCGTAGTCGACCGAGCAGTTGATCGCGGAGTCCGGCTCCCCCATCCAGAGGTTGGAGGTACCGTTGATTTTTACGAGGAGATTGACATCGTCCTCGTAGCTCGGGTAGTAGCCCTCGGCGATTCCCTTCTGGACGGCGATACAGGTGACGGCGTCGTGGGTTGCCGTTTCGAACACTTCAGCCGGGTCGAGTTTGTCCGGTACGTCTTTGAAGTCGACCGGGCCGTGCTCGAGACCGTGATCCATCGCCAGAATCAGGGCACTTCCGTCGCGAACGATCGGTGAGTCGTCGATTGGTCGCATCTGTCTGACTCTCCACCATCGTCGCATATATGATTGGCGGTGTTATCAACTGAAAAATACTTTCTCGAGTAGTAAATTGTGTGGCTAACGGGCTCGAGGACGGGTGAACGAGTGTCACACTGATCAGATACTGTGAATGTGACAGGAAGTCAGCGGAGAGTTACTGGAAAGTACGGCGCTGTTCACAACCGTGACTGGAGGTGGAAGGATTGTGCAAAATACAGCACCTCGGCATCACCGTTCGTGTCACGGTATTATGGAATTACGACGAATTGATCATCCAGTAAATGTCCGTCCAGTTCATATTCAGTCTTTGAAGGATACAACACTATTATGCGTGTGAAGTGGTAGCCTGTAAAACAGGGTCGGGATTAGTCTAGATCCCGGCGGTGAACATTCGTGAGTGATGAGAATACGGACGAACAAGACGAGCCGAAATCGAGCGAGTCAGGAATCGAAAACCAATCACGGGGATTCCGTCTAGAAGCAGGATTGCGACCGCTATCGAACCTGCTCGGCAATCTGGTCGAAGTACGTGCAAGCGAATCGCCGCCGCCCCCAGAGAATACGGTAGACTGGACGGCTGTCGAAGAGATGGACACAGACCAACAGCAGAGAGACAAGCCATCGGAACGAAAGCGAACCAAACGGGTGCAGAAGGCCGAATTAGAGGGCTACCTGATCGACACTCGGTTCGACGACGACGAGTTTCTCGTCACTGCTGACATACCCGGGGCGAGCAAAGATGATCTCTCGGTTGGGATCAACCCGACCACGAACCAACTTGTCATTAGCAAGGAGGGTACCGTTATCGACCGCGTAGACCTACCGTGGGAATCATCGGAAACAACCGTTGTCTGGTTCAACAACGGCGTTCTCGAAGTTCGCCTGCGATCGAGTGAAGATCGACCGACGTAACGGGCGTGTTCGGGGTAGTCTTCTGTTCGCAATTCCGGCCCTTGATGAACGAGCCGGACGCGAGGGGTTCCCATCGCCTCCGTCACGTGGATCCCGCGTCAGTTGCTGGTTCGAGTCGAACGTGTAGGTCTGGCGGGTCAAAGCGCGTACTGGATGCGTCGATCGCTTCCCAGGGGTAGAACTCCTGTGCGATTATAGCGTCATCGACGGCGACGACGAGTGACTGTGTCTCTTTGTCGATCCCGACAAACAGTTCTTCTGCTGTCACGTCGGGGAGTTCAGCGGAGACGACAAGTTCGTCGGTCGTTCGCTCTGTGTCGATGTGATAGTCGTCATCTGGAATGTTCCCGCCGAGCAATTTCGAATCGGTCTCGTGTGCCGACCGGTTCGGGCCGCTCTCCTCCCCTCGTCGGGAGCGACCGGATTCGGTTCGAACGTGGTTCGGTGGTGTGTTCTCGACGCTGACCACCTCCTCGAGGGTATCAGTGATCGGTGTTAAAACGACATCGAGAAGTGGATCCTCCGGTTCCGTCGTTCGATCCTGGCCGCTCGTGGGTGTTTCCTCCGTTGATTCTTCTTCTGACTCACCCGACTGTGGGACGTCTCGGTTTCTGTCGTCTGTGTCGTTCATAGGTGACCCTCCAGTAACTGCACCCGTTGGTAGCCTTCAGCTGATTAAAAGGGCGCTGCCGGTGTATCACTGCTTGACTTCCTAATAGTGGATTTCCGGGCGTGTCACGGCCTGAAAACGGAGTTCACGATGAAGCCGACTTATCAATTACCGCCTAGGTTCGGGAGCGATGGTAGCCAATGCACGTCAGCGCACACCTGATCGCCGACCGTCTGGCGATCAGTGTGTACATCGTTGCAGTTGTTGCTATATAGCAGCCACTGCAAGTCAATGCACACCCGATCACAAGATCGTTCCGCTATCGGTGAGTGGATCGGTTCGGTTGACACTATAGTGACAAGCACGCTTTTCAGGTATGCGGTAATGAACACGAGCCATTTTTCAATTTGCCGAGTGATTTATCCGAGGTATGATAGAAGCCTCGTGCTGAACACAGCGGACGAGTCAGCACGCGGCCTTATTTGGCCCTTCAATGCCAATGAACCATCCGCCCAGTAGCGCTGCAAACCGTTCACCGGACGTGACTATTCGGATGACCTGATCTCGAGTTCGTCTTCTTGGACGTCCCATTCGAGTTCGAACTCAATCTCGCGCTCATCGCCGTCTTCCTCGTACTCGAATTCAAATTTAAGATGATCTGGCGGTTCAAACTCGACCGTTTTCTCACCAAAGTTCAACGTAATGGACTCGTCCTGGCGAAATGCCTTGATAAACGATTCCAGATGCTCGATGGCCTCTTCGCGTGCAAGATAGTGTTCGTACTCGACTTGCTGCTGGCTTTCGTATGAATCGTCCTCATCAGGGTCTGGTGCTGGGTCGGGCATGTGGAACTTTCTAACACAGCACGACCCAAAGTTCTAGCTATCGAATAACTGGCGAGTATTTCGCCTGTGCTGAGCATTCGACCGTTCGCGTCGAACGCACACTGCGTTGAGTCACATTTGCGCCTTGAATTTGTCACGGCTGCTAAACACCACATCTGGTTACTTATTTCACCATTCCCGAAAACATCTGTGAGGCGTATGCTCGAGCCACTGGTCAACCGATCGAGTTCGACCGACGAAGACGGTACCGAACCGTAACTCGATGATTTCGCTGTAACCACTGCCAGCATAGACGAGCGCTGATATACCCCTTGTAAGGATGTAGAGGATCTGTCGGGGAAATCAATCGATAAGTTCTCGAGCCGCGTGTCGCCACGTCCGAACGTGCAACACGCTCAGATCGAGCACCTTCGCGACTTCCGTGGCGTTGATCGTCGCGAGTCGCTCGGCTGAATTGATGCCGGCTTCGCCGAGGGTGTCTGCCTTTTCGGGGCTGACGCCGGTCACCTTCGTCACCGGCGTCGGTCGCGGCCAGGGTCGTTCGACCTCTTCGTCCGATTCGTTGTCGGTCGCTCGAGAGGACGCCGACTCGAACGCTTGCCAGGCCTCGTCGGCACTGGCGGCCACCCACTCACGTTCGGCTTCGCCCAGTCCACGTACCTCGTTCGAGCGTCGGTCGAGGTCGCCGTCGGTTTCGAACGACCAGGGCAGCGACCACTGCCGGCGCAAGGCGTCGGCGGCCGCCTCCTCGACGCCCGCGTCCAGTAGCATCCGGTACGAACAGTCCCGTCTCGAGACGACGGCTGGGTCGATGCCAGCGTCCTCGAGCGCCTCGCGGTGGCGCTCATCGATATCGATGGTACCACCAAGCCCGCCCGTTGTTTCGACCACGTTTTCCTTGCTCACCTGGTTCACCGAATTAGGTATATCTCTGCATCCGACACCTTGAATGTTCCCCTCGGAAATCGCTATCCGGTTCGACGTCTGACGCGATCGTCAGCGGGTGCGGTCGAGACCCGTCGAAACAGTGAGCGCGGGCACCCCGACTATGCATCGCTATACTTACCAGCAAATCGCCAGTACAGTCGGCCATGGTACGCCAGGACATCGAGCGCATCGGCGTCGTCGGCGCTGGCACGATGGGCAGTGGCATCGCACAGGTCGCAGCGACCACGGGCTACGACGTGGTCATGCGCGACCTCGAACCCGACTTCGTCGAGAACGGCTTCGAGACGATTTCCGACAGTCTCGAGCGCCTCGCGAGCAAGGACGCACTCCCGGACGACCCGGAGACGATCCGCGAGCGAATTACGGGGACGACGCAGCTCACCGACCTCGCCGATTGCGACCTCGTCGTCGAAGCGGCACTCGAGGACATGGCCGTCAAACAGGACGTCTTCCAGGGACTCGAGGCCCACTGCGACGAGGACGTGGTGCTGGCCACCAACACCAGTACGCTCTCGATCACCTCGATCGCCGCGCCGCTCGAGCATCCTGAGCGCGTCGTCGGCCTCCACTTCATGAACCCGGTACCGATCATGGAGGGCGTCGAAATCGTCGTCGGCGAGAAGACGAGCGAGGAGGCGACGGCGCTGGCACACGAGATCGCCGAGGATCTCGGGAAGACGACCTGGGAGTCCGACGACAAACCCGGCTTCGTCACCAATCGGATCCTGATGCCCTGGATCAACGAGGGCATTCGGGCGTTCGACGAAGGCGTCGCGAGCAAGGAAGACATCGACGCCGGGATGGAACTCGGCACGAACGTCCCAATGGGACCGCTAACGCTCTCCGACCACATCGGTCTGGACGTCTGCCTCCACGCCTCCGAGACGATGTACGAGGAACTGGGTGACCGCTACAAGCCGGCCTACCTGCTCAAACGGAAGGTCGAAGCGGGCGACCTCGGCAAGAAGACCGGGACGGGCTTCTACGAGTACGACTGACGGGAGCGACTCTCGAGTCGAACACTCGAGCGAGGTGGGTTTTCCCTCGACGGGACAGCTACACTCTCTACCGTCGAGCACGGACGTACCGTATGGACGTATCGATTCTGGACACGACGATCGAACTCGACGAGTCGGTCATCGCCGAGCCACCCGCCGACGTTCGGTCACAGGTTCGCGAATACGAGCGTGGAGAACGACGAACGTTCGACCTCGAGGTCGACTTCCCGACGGGAACCCTCGGTGACGTAATGGCCGCAATGCTCGAGATTCCCTATGGCGAGACGCGGACGTACGGTAATCTCGCCGACACGCTCGAGACCGCTCCCGTCGTCGTCGGACAGGCGTGTGCCAGAAATCCAGTGCCGCTGGTCGTCCCGTGTCACCGCGTGGTCGGCAGCGACGGCGCCCTCACCGGCTACTCGGGCGGTGATGGCGTCCCGACGAAGCGACAGTTGCTCGACCTCGAGGCGCAGGTTGCGGGGACAGAACCGGTGCAAACCCAGTTGGTCGACGATCGCTAATCCGTTTGGATTCTCGTCTTCCCTCGGTGCGGATGTTGCTGTCCAGGAACCCGCTGACCACGTCGTCGAGTCGTGGGTACTGACATTTATATCATTGAAGACGAATGTTTGGTCAATGCCCTCCACTCACTCCTACAGCCGTCGAACACTCGTCGGCGCTGGCCTCGGTGGGGTCGGCGCACTGATTACGGGTAGCGTCGCCTGGAACCAGTACGCGAGACGCAACCACCTCACGTTTCGTGACCTCTCCGCGAGAAACGACGCCGAAGAGCCGGTGACGCTCACCGTCGACGTCGGTACCGATCTCGAGGAGCCACGGACGAGTACACACCAACTCGAGCCAGCAGGCATCGAAGACGGGTCGAACGAAACACACGTCGCCGGCCCCTGGATCAAACGCGCCCGCCAGTGGGGGATCAGGGCGTCGAACGGTGACGACACCATCACCCTCTCGAATCGGGAACTGAACGACCGGGCCGAAACCGGGTGGGGCGCAGACACCATCGCGGTGACGATCGTCCTCACCGAGGATGGTGGCCTCGACAGCGAGGTCGCCTCGAGTGAGTAGACGTTTTTCGGTGAACTGCTGAACTGGTGGGTGAGAACGCCACAAACGCCACAAACGCTACAAAACTGGGCCAACAGCTACCGAATTACTGGTGCAGCGGCTTCTCCGACATCTCGCTTCGCAACTCTTCGAGCGCCGACCGCGAGATATCTTCCTCGAAGTGCTGGATGACGGCGAACACCTCTGCACGCGAAATTTTGACGTTCCCCTCGCGGATGACGTCCTCGGGCCGCTCTCGAAGTTCCCGAAGTGTCCCGACGGCGAGCAGGTAGGGAATCGCCCACGCCGACAGCGTGTTCCCGTGGCGTTCCGGCAGCACCTCGAGGTACTGTTGGGCGTCGTCGAGATAGCCCTCGGCGCGGCCGGTCACGCGCTGGATTACGTTCGTCACGCCGCTGTGGTGATCTTCGTCGGTCACCGCCTCGACGGCGACGTCCTCTTCTGCGAGCCACTCCGCCGGCAGGTAAACGTTGTTCTCCTCGTGGTAGTCCGCCTCGACGTCCTTGGCGATGTTGACGAGCTGGAGGAGCAACGCGAACGATCGAGCGTTGTTTCGGAGCGTCTCCGCCCGTTCGGGTGAGGTGCCGCGAGCGACGAGACCGGTGATGAGCGTTCCCACCGTCCCGGCCGCGTACCAGCAGTACTCCTCGAGCTCCTCGAGCGTCTGGAGTCGGAGCCCACCTTCGTCCGCGTACCGGGCGGTAAACATCGCCATTCCGTCGACGAGTTCGCGAACTGGTTCTCGCATGATCTCCCGTGGTTCCTCTTCGAGCGATTCGAACGTTCGAACGACACGCGGCGTCTGTGCGACGACTTCCCAGTCGCTCGTGCGTTCTTCAGGGATCCACGGCTCGACGGACGCGAGGAACGCCTCGGCCGTGAGGTCGCTGGATGGATCGAGTACCTCGTCGTAGTCCTCGAGCAATGTCGTCTGTTCGGCCGGCGGGATGTGGCCGGCGTCCTCGATGGTGTCCGCAATCCGGCAGAGGAGATATCCCAGGCAGATATGGCGTGCCATCGGTTCCTCCAGTCGATCGATTGTGATCGAGAAGGTGCGTGAGACGCCGTGTACGGCCTCATAACACCACTCGAGGTCGGCGTCAGTAGTTGCGGAGGGTTGGCCCGTAGTCATCTATCGTGTCCTATTAGAGGTCATTCCGGAAAAACACCGCGGTCGCGGTCGATGCTACCCACGATCCAACGCGCGATGGGGTAGAATCGATCTGCGTATAACAATAATAAAGGTGCGTCCGGCGAATTTCCACACATGGACTTCAGTCTCTCACCCGAGCAGGCCCAGATCCGCGACATGGTCGCGGAGTTCGTCGACGAGGAGGTCGTCCCCGTCGCGAGCGAGATCGACCACGACGACGAGTTCCCGGCCGACCTCGTCGAGCAGATGGGCGAGCTGGGGCTCATGGGCATGCCGTTCCCCGAGGAGTACGGCGGTGCCGGTCTCGATTATCACTCCTATGCGATCGGCATCGAGGAAATCTCTCGAGGCTCCGGCGGCCTGGGTACCGTCGTCGCCGCTCACATCTCGCTCGCGGGGAACATGCTCTACGAGTTCGGCGACGAATCCCAGAAGGAGACCTACCTGACGCCGCTGGCGGAGGGCACCGATATCGGCGCATTCGCGCTGTCAGAGGCTGGTGCCGGCAGCGACGTCCCCTCGATGACGACGACCGCGGAACGCGACGGGGACGAGTACGTCATCAACGGGGGTAAACTCTGGATTTCGAACGGCTCGGTCGCCGACACCGTCACCGTCTTCGCCAAAACCGACCCAGACGCCGGCAACCGCGGCATCTCCTCGTTCGTCGTCCGTCCCGAGGTGGACGACGGCTTCTTCGTCGAAGGCACCGAGGAAAAGCTGGGCGATAAGGGCTGTCCGACCGCCGAATTGCGCTTCGACGACCTTCGGATCCCGGCCGACCGCCGCCTCGGCGAGGAGGGCGACGGCTTCGTTCAGGCGCTGAAAACGCTCAACGGCGGTCGAATCACCATCGCTGCCCGCGGCGTCGGCATCGCTCGAGCCGCCTTCGACGAGGCTCGCTCGTACGCGACCGAGCGTGAACAGTTCGGCCAGCCGATCGGGGACTTCCAGGCAATCAAGCACAAGATTGCCGACATGGACACCAAGATCCAGGCCGCAAAGCTGTTGATGCACAAGGCTGCCGACAACAAGATCCGCGGCGAGGACTACATCACCGAGGCGGCTCAGGCGAAACTTTACGCCAGCGAGGTCTCACGCGAGGTCGCCAACGAGGGAATCCAGATTCACGGCGGCTACGGCTACACGAAGGACTTCCCCGCCGAGCGCTTCTACCGGGACGCCAAACTCAACGAGATCTACGAGGGGACGAGCGAGATTCTGCGGAATACGATCGGCGACCGCCTGCTCGACTGAGCCGCGTTCTCCACTCCCTTCCACTCCACGTTCTTTTCGTGCGTTCGACCTCGAGACGCCTTACTCAGCACCTTCCTCGAGACACTCTCGTACCCACGAGCCGTGTTCGCGAACGCGATTCTCGCCGGCCTCACTCAGCCGATAGACGTCGTGGAGCCCCTCGACGTCCTTCTCGACGAACCCGGCTTTCACGAGCGCCGAGAGCGAGCCGTAGAACGCCTTCGGCTCGATTCGCTCGTCGTAGTGGGACTCGAGAGCCGATTTGAGTTCCTGGCCGCGTGCCTCGTCCATCGCGGCGAGTAGAAAACAGATGTCCCGTCGCCGTCCGCTTTGCAGCCACCGTGTCATGAATCGTGGTTCGGCCGTCGGGGGTACAGTCGTTTCGGTCACCTCTCGAGCGAGAAACTGACGGTTTGTATAGACTCAACTGAAGCGAGTCACACAGTGTTCGCTGACACGTCTTGTGATCGGGTGTGCATAGACGTGCAGTGGGTACTATAGTGACGACTGAAACACTTCACACACTGATCGCCGATCCGGCTGGTGATCTGGTGTGCAATGACGTGCAGTGGCTACCGTAGTCGATCGAGATAGCTGTCCTTTGGCTCCTTTGGTCTCAATGTAAGTCTTTGAGAATTGGATCTTCTATTTATATGAGTCGCAGACTTCGATACCTCCATGAACACCACAGCGACTACCACGATCTCAACTGTCTCTTCGGACAACCCTGACGAGGTCATCGAAAGCGTTGTCACCGCTGTCGCAGACGCAGCAGGTGTCTCTCCACTGCACTTACCACCACTGCTGAAAGTGATCGATCCCGATGCGCTGGATCGGATCGTTCGAACTGGTAGTCAGGATCTGACCGTCGAGTTCACCTACAACAGCTATCGGGTACGTGTTTCCGGTGACGGGTACGTCACTGTGAGATCACTCGATGACGGTCAGTAGAGGGATCGCTGGCCGACTGTGGGCTAGAGTAATTTCACTCTCTTCTTCCGGAAACAGAAACACATCGTCTATTCCCCCTAAAACAACGGGTCACGTCATCGATATCGGCGACCTCACGACGCACCAGGGGTGTTCGACGACCCGTGCCGACCGGGTTCACAGCGTGCATCGATCGATCCGTGACGATTGCCACTAGTATTGTGCGGTGATCCCAAAACTGTTATAACGAACCACCTGCTATCGAGTATTGAACAATAAAGTATGGACTGTACACATCCGTATGGGAACGGAACCGTCTCGCGCTGTCGTTCGCGACCGGAAACGCGAGATGGAAGGTCGACTGGTCGTGGTGACACTGCCACCGAACGGCAGCGATCGATCGGGGCCGCGACGGGCGATACGAGTGAGCCACGCGTCCGGTACGCGACCGCCGATCGGCACCGCGCGGATCCACGATGACGACGGATCTCCAGCGAAGCCTCGGACTGCCCGCCACGACGGCCATCGCGATCGGTGCGATGGTCGGCAGCGGCATCTTCATCCTCCCGGGCATCGCCTACGCCGAGGTCGGCACCGCGGTCGTCCTCGCGTACCTGATCGCGGGGCTGCTCGTCCTGCCGGCCGCGCTCTCGGCCTCGGAGATGGCCACCGCGATGCCCGAAGACGGTGGCTCGTACGTCTACGTCGAGCGCGGTATGGGACCGATCCTCGGCACGATCGCCGGTGTCGGCAACTGGTTCATGCTCTCGTTCAAGGGAGCACTCGCGCTGATCGGCGGCGTCCCTTACCTCGTCTACGTCGCCCCCGGCCTGGCCGAGTACATCATCCCGCTGGCGCTCGGGCTGGCGCTGCTGTTTACCATCCTGAACGTCGTCAGCACCAAGTCCACCGGATCGCTGCAGTTCGCCATCGTCGGAATCATGATCCTCGCGATGGCGTACTTCGTCCTCGCCGGCGTCCCCGACATCGATGCCGCCCAGACCCAGGGCTCGTTCGACCTCGCCTCCGAGGGCCTGATCGCGGCGACCGGCCTCGTCTTCGTCTCCTACGCCGGCGTCATCAAGATCGCCGCCGTCGCCGAGGAGGTCAAAGATCCCGGCAGGACCATCCCCCGTGCGATGATCGGCTCGCTCCTGCTCACCACCGCGCTGTACGTGCTGATCGTCTACGTCGCCGTCGGCGTCGCGCCCGACCTCTCGCCCGGCGGCGGCTTCGTCCCCGACGGCGGCGAGGACGCCGCGTCGCTCGCCTACGCCGCCGAGGCCGCCCTCGGCGAGGTCGGTGCGCTGGTGATCGTCGCCGCCGCCCTGCTCGCGCTCGCCTCGACCGCCAACGCCGGCCTGCTGTCGGCCTCGCGCTTCCCGTTCGCGATGGCCCGCGACGGTATCGCCCCGCCGCAGTTCGAACGTCTCCACGAGCGGTTCAAGACGCCCGCGCTCGCGGTCGCCGTGACCGGCGGCGTCATGATGGTGATGATCGCGACGCTGCCGATCGAACAGGTCGCGAAGTTCGGGTCGGCGTTCCAGATCCTCGTGTTCATCCTGGTGAACCTCGCGGTGATCGGCTTTCGCGAAGGTGCCGTCGCCGACTACGATCCAGTGTTCGTCGCCCCGCTGTACCCCTGGATCCAGATCGCCGGGATGGCCGGCGGCGTGATCGTCCTCACGCAGATGGGGGCGGTGCCGTTCGCCGGCGCCGTCGCGATTACCCTCCTCGCCATCGGCTGGTACGTCGGCTACGTCCGCCCGCGGGTCGACCGCGAGGGCGCCGCACGCGCCGGCGTCCGCGAGAACGTCGGCGAGCGCGCCGTCGACCGAACGCGCGACCTCTTCGAAGCCGACGCCGAGTACGACGTGCTGGTCGCCATCACCGAGGAGACCTCCCCCGATGCCAGACGCGACATGCTCCGGATGGCCACGGACATGGGCCGACTCCGGTCGACGGCCGTCTCCGTCGTCGAGTTCGTCGACGTCCCACACCGCGTCTTCGCCGGCGACCACGCGACCGTTCAGACCGGCGAGGTGCCCGAGTGGCTCCCCGCCGATCCCGAGGACGCCCCGGACTGGTTCCCGGACGGCCGCGCGGTCGAGCCACCGACCCGGCCTTCCGGCGGCGTCACCGTCGAGAACGGTGCCGACGCGCCCACGGACGGATCGGACGCCGTCGTCGAGTACCGGGAAGTCGACAGCGAGGACCACAAGCGGGCGATCGTCGACGTCGCGACCTACGGCGGCTACGACCTCGTGATCGCCGAGCGCCGGCAGGCCGACTTCCACCGCCGGCTGTTCGGCGGCGAGACCGACTGGCTGCTCGAGAACGCACCCTGTGACGTCGTGCTCGTCGAGGACGACGGCTTCGACGGCGCCGACGAGGTCGCAGTCGTCGCCAACCGCGGCGCCTACGACCCGCTGAAACTGCTGTTCGCCGACGCCGTCGCCGAGGAGACCGGCGCCGAGATCAACCTCCTGCAGGCGATTCCGGCGGACGCACCCGAGAGCCAGCGCGAGACTGTCGAGCGCTACCACGAGGAACTGCTCTCGATCCTGACGGTGCCCGCCCGGTCGACGGTGATCGAGACCGACGACGAGATCCGCGGCCTGGCGCGGTTCGTCGGCGACGCCGACCTCCTGGTGACGGGCGTCGACCGCACCGGCCTCAGCGCGCGGCTGCTCGGCCGGCCGGGTAACCGGCTGGTCGACTCCGTAGACGTCACCGCCGCGATGGTCCAGTCGCGTGACGGCCGGCGCTCGGGCCTCTTCGAACGGTTGCTGATGGATCACCTCTTCGGGTGAGTAGAATGCGAACCGTCTTTCGTGCGGACGGGGTGAGCGGAACTGCCGGTTCCGCTCTTCGTTCCAGCGACCGTCTGTCGACCCTCGTGGCCGCCGTGATCAGGATGGTATTGTGAATACAACGGATGATACTAATGCGGCGTTTTCGGGCGAACGGTTCGCAACCTGCGCCGTCCGGTCGCCGACAGCGGACGACAGCGTTCGGAGATTCGCGGGGTCGAAGGCGATGCCGTGCGAGCTGTTCTCTCTCCTCGGTTTAGCAGGTCGATCACGCTGAACCTGACGAGTATCGTTTCAGCAATCGGTATAGACACTCAATAGTCGTCACGCTGGACGCTCTCGTTCGGTCGGAACATGTGGTAGGCCACGACCTCGTTCGACCGCCTGGTTCCCACCGTCGCGTACCCAGCTTGTTCGTACAAATTCCGGGTCGATTCCTCACCCGTGAAGAGATAGATTCCCGACGCGCCGGGGTCGTGCTCGACGAAGTCGTGTGTCGCATCGAGCAGCGCTCGGCCGACGCCTTCACCTTGCGCAACAGGAGCGACCCCGATCGCCTCCAACCGGTAGTACGCCGATGGCAGTCCCTCCGGCGGTCGTACTGTTCGTGCGATGTGATATATTCCTGCCCAATCCATCCGTCCGAACAGGCGGATCAGGACGGGGAGATGGCGAGTGGACAGCCACACGAGTCGAAGGTAAGTCCCCGACACGCCCGGCCTGGAGATGGCCGCAACCCCGACCACGTCACCATCTCTCGTGGCGGTGAAAACGGGTTGTCCTGCTTCGAAGTGAGAGCGGAGCAGAAGCTCAATCGTTTGCTCATATTCGTCCTTGACCTGGCGAACGGTACCTCCGAACGCGGTCCTTGTGAACGCTTCAGTTGCAAACGCTGTACCGATCACCCGCGCTGCCTCAGACAGATCCGTCTCTTGGAGTGGTATGATCGTAACCGGCGAAGACGTTAACTCATTACCGGGGACGTCCCTACGGATGCAACGGATACGATTGGAGACGTACAGGGCGAGGGCAACGAGCATTACCACCGCGGCTCGGCGAGGACTTCTAGACATATGTACGGTTACGGGACAAGTGATGAAAGTGTTCCCCCAGAAGAAGCGAATCTGACGTGACGTGTTCAATCAGGATCGATAATTCGGATCGACAATACTTGATGTGGACTATTCATATTGTCGGCTTGACTCGACCTATTCAGGAGTTGAAAAAATGGCGTGCAACATCTAGAGCATGAGATCAGCACAAGGCATTCGTTTATCTCGGGAATCGAGCGTTCGATACTACTAAGCACCGCTATGTCAGGCGTTCGAACCGGATCGGCAACGATTCAACACCGTAGATGAACGAACTCCGAACCGGCGTGAGATCGGCATCGGCGATTTCGATGGCGGAGAGACGGTCGGTCAGTTCGTCCAGCGCAACCTTCGCTTCGAGCCGTGCCAGCGGTGCGCCCAGGCAGTAGTGGATTCCGTGGCCGAATCCGAGATGCTGGTTCGGTGACCGGTCCGGGATGAAGGTATCTGCATCCGGAAACTGATCCTCATCGCGGTTGGCGGCCCCCAGCCAGACGACGATTCCATCACCCGTTTCCAGCGTTTCGCTGGCAAGTTCGACGTCCTCCAGCGCCACGCGGGTCATCGCCTGGACTGGTGACCGATACCGTAGCACCTCTTCGAGGGCTGTCGCGAGGGCTTGCTCGTCATCTGCGAGGGTAGCAAAGAGATCCGTTTCGTGCTCGTCGAAACAACGGACGGCGTTCGTGATAAAATGTGTCGTCGTGATGTTCCCCGCTATCAAAAGCAGCATACACATGCCCAGGGCTTCCCGCTGGGAGAGCTGTCCGCCCTCCCCTTCCTCCGTGGCGATGACCGTTAGCAGGTCGTCCTGGGGGATCTGGCGGCGCTCCTCCAGCTGGGTCAAGAAGTACGCCGCCATCTCTTGGCCGGCCTGGCGCTGTTTTTCGACGAACGTCTCCGGGTCTACGTCTTCACCCGCGCCCCGGACGATTGTATCCGACCAGTGCTTGAACTGGTCGCGGTCGTCACGCGGGATCCCGAGGAGTTCGGCGATGACAATGACTGGAAGCGGATACGCCAGGGCATCCACGACATCGAGTTCCCCGTCGGTTTCGGCGAGGGCGTCGTCGAGTAACTCGTTCGTCAGCGTCCGGATGCGAGGTTCCAGTTCACGGATGGCTCGCGGTTCGAAGACATCGTCGACGACGCTCCGGAGCTCGTCGTGACGGGGCGGATCCTGAAGTAACATCGTATCGAGCAGGAAGCCCTCGTCCTCGGGCGGTTCCTGAAAACCGTCGATGTTCCGCGGACTCGTCGAGAAGCGGTCGTCGTCGTTTGCGAGGATCTCCTTGACGTGCTCGTACCGGAAGACATCCCAAGTTTTTCGGCCGGAGTCGTATCGGATCGGAGTGCGCTCGTGCATCTCGGCGTACCAATCGAACGGTTCGAGCCAGGCATCCCGCTCTTGCAGTGCTGTCGGGAACGTCTGTAATCCCCCGATGTCGGATGCGCTCATAAGAGTACGTTCGGAAGCGCCGATGAAAAATACGAGGTGTCCCATAGGTGCGTGTTCGTTATGGTTTGCCCCCGACCGTTCGAAAGGTGGTGATGCTGCATTCGCGCGCTGCGTGCAACACGGCGATTGAAACCGATCACTGCGCAAAGGTTTCAACAAGGCCACAATTAAGGCACTACTGGTGGTACGGGGACACATGGGCGACGCACTCCTCGTTTACGACGACGACTGTGGCTTTTGCACGTGGTGGGCCGAGTTTTTCGAGCAGCGATCGGACGTACCGATCGTTGGCTTCTCTGACCTCGAACCGAGCCTTCGGAACGCACTTCCCGACGACTACGACCGATGTGCTCACCTGGTTGCGGATGGGATGCGGTACTCCTGTGGTGCCGCAATGGAGGAAGCGTTCGTCCGTTCGAGCATCGGGCGACCCGTTCGACCGGGCATCGATTTCTTGCGTCGATTCGATATCTACACCGCCGCCAGAGAGTGGACGTACAGCAAGATAGCGCACAACCGGATGCTCTGGGGGAAGCTGCTTTCGAAGCCGACGGGGGCGCCCGAACGAACGAAAGCAGGACCGACGGTCGACGCTGACTCGAAGTGATCCGCTCAATGGAAGAGAACGACCGGCTCGTTCAGGCCGGTGGCACGAGCATCACGTTCCCGTTCGCTCGAGCGACGAGGTTCTCGGGCAAAAAGGTACACGCAGGGGAGCGGGACGCGACAGATTTGGCTCGTCATGAGTTGGAATGTGACCGACAATAAGTCGGTCTAAAAAGAGGATTCGATACCAAAGGTATATAGTCCCGGGCGGATTCGAACCGCCGTCAATGGCTTTCCCTCGTAACAGCCGAAACTGTGTACGTCCAAAGGCCATTATGATTGGCCACTACACCACGGGACTGCGTACTCGAGTCCATCGTTTCCGCGTGTCGATGGCTACCTTCCGGTAATGGATGGGACAGTAATAGTGTTACCTTTTTGAGTCGGAACGAACCTCGAGCGTTCCCTCCTCCGCGAGCCGGTGGCACGATCGACACAGCGATACGACGTTCTCGAGCGTGTGGGCCTCGGCTGGATCATCGAACTGACGCACGGGGGTGATGTGGTGGACGTCTGGGTTCCGTTCGAGGTCGTCTCGAGTGCGTCCGCACGCTTGACACTGATAGTTATCACGATCGAGTGCCTGTCGTCGTATCGCCCACCACGACCGTCCGTACGAGATTGAGCCACCGGCCCATTGGTGGTGTTCCTCGCCGACGATGGTCGTTGAAAGCCACCTTCCGTAACAAGCGTGATCACAGAACACACCACGGTCGTTCGTCTCGACTCGAGAGGGATACACGGACAGTGTGTTGTCACACCAGCCGCAGTCGACGGAAACGCGTTCACCCGGGCTCGACGGATTGTCCGGAAGCAACCCATCCGCCGCTTCGACACACGACGAGCAGTACACACCGTCCTTGTTCGAGGGGTAGTACTCGAACGCCGTCCCACAGCGCCGGCAGGACGCTGTTTCGGTAGCATCCCGCCAGTTCCCGTTGTTCGGCCCGACGTTCGGATTGCAGTCGTCGCAGTATCGTCGTCGGGACTTCGGGTCGTAGAACTCGAGCCCACACCCGGAACACGTCCGGTTCGGGAGCGGCTCACCGTGTACTTTCGTATGGTGCTGGCGCATCCCCTGCTCGGTGGGGAACTGTTCGTCACAGGTCGGACAGCACATGCCGTCGGTGGCCGCCCGATCGGATAAAAAGTCGCGTGCCGTTTCGTACGCTCTGCTGTAGTCTTTTACCGGTGATTCCCGACCGATAAGGTAATCACCGGTAAAAAGTCACAGCAAACCGTATCACTCCGCCAGCGAACAGGCCTCGAGGTGTTCACAGCAGTCGGCCTCGGGGTCGAAGCAGTCCGGACACTCGCTCCGGCGGTCGATGATCGTATCCAGTCGATCGGCGACGGTGTCGTCGATGACGCTCTCGAGGGCACGGGCCTCGTCGCGGAACTCCTCGACCTCGAGGACGTTCGCGAGGAACCGCTGGATGATACAGTACGTCTGGAGGGCGTCGTGTGCCCGCTCGAGGCCGTCGTCGGTGAGCCGTGCCCCCTTGTACTTTTCGTGCTCGACGAGTTCTCGTTCCTCGAGTTTGCCGATCATCTCGTTGACGCTCGCCGGACTGACCTCGAGTAACTCCGCGAGGGTGCCGGTCGATGCTGGGCCATCCTCGAGGCGCTGTGCCAGATAGACTGCTTTCAGATATTGGTCTGCCGTGTTCATCGATGTCGCCCCTCGATCTGCGTTCTCTCTTGCGTTTTCGTTCGCGTTCGCGGTTGCATTCGCACTCGCATCCGTTCTCTTCTTCGACCGATCATGCTCGCCGCTCCATGATGTCGGTGACGTCTTGGGCCCCCTCCAGTTCCTCCTCGCGGATCGCGTACAATGTCTCGAGCACCCGTTCTCGATCGACGCTAAACTCCGTATCGGAGGCTTCGATCGCCTCGATCAGATCGTCGTAGAACTTGTACGCCGTCTCCTCGTTGCACAGCTGATCGTAGAGCACGCCGTCGGTATCCTCCGGGGGGCCATAACGGGCGTCGACGAGCGCATTGATCTCTTCGTAGGCGACCGTTTCAGCGTCGAGGTCGTCGATCAACGCTTCCAGTCGCTCTCGGTGTTCGGCGGACTCTTCGGTCGCCTCCGCAAGCAACTCCCGCACCTCCTGATCGACCGCCTCCCGCTCGTCGTCGGGCAACGACTCGAGGTGGTGGGCGGCACGCGACTCGACGACCTCCTCCAGGACGACCCCGATCTGCAACAATCGGGCGAGTTGGTGGTCGCTCGAGACCTGCTGTCCCAGACTCATATCACTCGGTATGGGTGCGACCCTACTTAGTCTCCCGCTTCTGGATCGCTACGGACGTTCGTGGCTGTCCGTCCCAACGTGTGGCTCACGGCTTTCGCCTGGCCTCTCACCGGTCACTCGTGTCAGCGAAGGCACTATCAGTGTGCCGCTCGATGACTCGAGTATGAGCGAGCGCTCGGATGAAACGACTGTGACCGTTGACACCGGGGACGCTCCGGCCCAGGGGGGTGAACCAGCCGACACGGAGACCCTGCTCGAGCAGACGGATCAACTGCTCGATGGTGGGTCAATGGTTTCCCGGGAGTCGAGTTCAGAATCGGGTTCTGGGTCGACACCCGACGCGACCAGTCGTCAGCACCAATCCGAACCGGACGACGGGTCTCGCTGGCAACGCCGAAACTGGCGTCCCGGATTCTCGCTCCCCTCGCGTGTCGCCCCGCCGAAGTACTTTTCGCCGAAGGCGTTTCTCGCCGTCCTCCTCACTCTGGCGGCCGGGATGGTCGCTGGGGGGACGTTCCTCCCGCTCGGCGGCATCGGTCGGATCGCGGGCATCGTCACCGTCGCGTTCGCAATCGGTCTCCTGACGACCAAACGGCGGTACCTCGAGCTCGCTTCGGCGGGTGCGGCCGTCGGCGTCGTTGGTGCGCTCTTCGATTTCGCGCTCTTGCTCCCCACCGATGCCGGCCAGCGGGTACTCGCTATCGGAGCCGGGGCTGGTATCCTCGCGACGGTGGTGAGTTACTACTTCGGTCGTGATCTCCGAAGTGGCCTGTCGCGGGATCTCGAGTAGGCGACGCACACGGAGAGGAGCCGAGCACGGAGAGAGACCGAGAGAAGTGAACTACTCTGCTCCGAAGACTACTCGTCTGGTTGATAGACAATATCGATCCTGGTTGCGTCCAGTTTACTGCTTACCGAGCCGTCGGCGTCACGCTTTCGTCGACCGCCTGTTTGACCTGGAGAGCGGCACTCGCGGCCAGTCCACGCGCTACCTCGTCGCGATCCTCGGCGCTGATCAGATCCTTCGGTGCGTTCTCGAGATCCGGTGTAAATCCAGCGCTGACGGGGTGGCCGATCGGCGGCTGGACGGCGACGAGCGCCTGTGGGCCGGTGACGCCACCAGCGACGTCGGCGTCGACGATGTACTCGTCGGGGAGGAACTCTCGCGTCCGAGCAGCGATCTGACTAACGGTTCGCTGGAGCGTTCGCTTTTGTTCGAGGGAGAGTTCCGGAACGTCCGCCGCAGCCCGTTGTCCGGCCTGTGTAACCCCTGGTAGCCCCCCGTACGGCGTGTTTCCGTTCATTAGAATCAGTACCTCCGACAACGGGATGACGCCTCAAAAGCGTTCGCTTCGAGACAGTCGGTCACACACGAACGAGGCGTCCGCGATGCAGACTGGTGGTACCGACTTCCGACTGCGAACACACCTCGAGCGATGTCCGAGTACGAGCGATGTCCGATCACGTCTCACGGAATGCGGGGCTTACTTCCCCCAGAACGGATCTCGCTTCCGGTGTTTCTCGAGGTACATATTCAGCGCCTCGAGTTCGTCGGCCGGGATCTCCGTCGTGAGTTCTTGCTCGAGGATCTTCGCGTGTTTCTCGGGAAGCTGTGTCCAGAGCAGGTCACCTTCCTTGACCTGGCGGCCGATCGTCGGGCCGTCGATCGCGACCGAGACGCGTTCGCCTGCACGTGCTTCGTCGACGTCTTCGCCCTGTTCTTGAATTCCCTTCACCTGGCCAACGCGCGTTGGTTCATTTTCCTCCCACTTGACGACGTAGGCGTTGTTCTGGAGCGTGCCGGCGTACACCTCGACGCCGACGACTGCCGGATCGTTCTGTCGGAACACGTGATCCTTGAGGACGCGAAACCGGGATGGTCGCGTGATATTGTCGAGGATCGTATCCTGCTGGGCACGCTCGATCGCTTCGACGTGTTCGGTGTACTCCTCGATAAGCTGGTAGATGACGTCGTCGGTGAACAGTTCCACGTCGTCGATCTCCGCTCGGCGTTTCGCGTCCGAGAGGACGTCGACGCTGAAGCCAAGCACGGCTTGCTGTTTCGAGTCGTCAGCCGTAGAGGCGACCGAAATGTCCCGCGGGGCAACGTCACCAACTTCGGCACGAACGATCGGAATCTCCGCTTCGTCGAGGGCATCAGCCATTGCCTCGAGGCTGCCGAGCGTGTCGGCTTTGACGACGACACCTTCCTCGGCCGTGTCGACGGCGATGTCTGCGAGTTCGGCCTGTACTTCCGAGACGACGTCCGACAGATCGCGATTGCGGACGACGCGGACGGGTGCACCGGCCATGGCGTCCTCGAGGTCGGGAGCGGCGATTTTGATCCCAGCCGCGGCACCGACCTCGTCGACGTTCTCGAACCGGCTCTCGGTGCGAATCTCCGCCAGCGGCCGGGGCTGGAGCAACGCACGCACGTCGGTGACGATCGGTTCGTTCAGCCCACCGACGACGATCGTATCGTCCGTCTTGACCGTGCCGTCGTAGAGCACGGTGTCGATCGTCGTCCCGAATCCCTTCTCCTCTTTGACCTCGAGGACGGTGCCGACGCCGGGGCCGGCGACGTCGATCTCCATCTCCTCTTTCATGTAACGCTGGGAGAGGCCCATCATCACCGCGAGCAAGTCGGGGACGCCTTCCCCGGTGAGCGCGGAGACGGGAACGACGCCGACGTTGCGCTGGAAGTTCTGGACGCGCCAGTAGAGGTCGGCAGAGAAGCCCTCGTCGGAGAGGTTGCCGATGATCGTATAGAGGCTCTCGTCGAGGCGCTGGCGGGTACGATCGGACTGTGATTCGTAGGTCTGGGTGATCGGAGTGTCCTCCAGTGGATTCCATCCCGGGACAGTGTCGATCTTGTTCGCAGCGACGATAAACGGCGTCTGAGAACGTTTGAGGATGTCCAGGGCCTCGAGCGTCTGGGGCTGGAAGCCGTCGTTGACGTCGACGACGAGGATCGCGATGTCGGCGAGTGCGCCCCCGCGCGAGCGAAGCGTTGTAAAGGAGTGGTGGCCGGGCGTGTCGATGAAGAGAAGCCCCGGCAGGTCGAAGTCGTCGGGATTGACGAGTTCGCCGGCGATCGAGGAGACGACGTCGAGGGGGACGGCCGTCGCGCCGATGTGCTGGGTGATCGCCCCTGCTTCGCCCTCGATGACCGCGGAGCCACGAATTTTATCGAGGAGACTGGTCTTGCCGTGATCGACGTGTCCGAGGACGGCGACGATTGGGGTTCTGAGAGCCGCTGGATCGTGTTCGTGTGTATCCGAATCAGTGTCCGACATAGTGAACCACCCGAGAAGGTCTTATCAGTATCGTCCGTTGCCCGGTAGTTAAACCCATCGTCACGGCCGAACGGAAGCGGGTGTCCACGTGGACGACACTCGAGCCAGACGGTGAGACTCGAGGGAGTGGCGACTCTCGAGACCGGGGTCACGAACCGGTCACAGGACCTCCGTCTGGTTTATCCCGCCTGGCTGGTATCAAAAGCATTAACATATCAGGCTGTGACTGGGGTACATGGCTCAACCTGATAACACTATAGAATCGGCCGATGAAGACGGTGACGACACCACAGCTGATCCGCAGGTAGCCGTCACTGGAGACGGTGACGACGAGAACGAACTCCTCAAGGAGTGGGCGCTCTTTGGCGGGATTTTGCTGACCATCGCGGGACTCGGCGTCGGCCTCTTTTACATTCTGGTCGATGCGATCGACCAGGAAGTCGCGGAAACCGGGAGTCTGTTCGCCTGGGGGCTCGGCTCGTCCGTCTCAACGCTGCTCGTCGTCGGCGCATTCGTCGGCGTCTTCGTCGCCTGGAACGTCGACGTTGCGGACGACCTGGCGTATAAAATCGCTGGGGCAACGATGGCCGCCGGAACCTTCGGATTCGTCGTGATCAGTGTCCTGTTCCGCTCGACCACGAGCGACGTCTCACTCGAGTTCGCCGGCTTGCTCATCAACGCCGCCATCGGTGCGCTGGTCGTCGGCGCTGTCGCCGCGGGAGGCGTCTGGGTTGCCCGGAACAAAGCACCGGCTGCGATCGGTGTCGGGAGTACTGACGAGGCGACTGCAGCACCGACGGCCGACTAACGACGCGGCTCTTCCTGTCGACCAGGTCACCTCGAGTGGCGTGGCCGTATCCCTCGCTATCATATCGGACGACGATTATGAGACGCGTCTGACATCCGTCTGCCGTCCCCCCATGTTTTTAATAGCGATTAGTCAGTACCAGTCTGTATGAGCGAGATACTCGCTGAGAACCTCTCGGGGAAGTCCGTCATGGGGTCTGACGGAACGGAACTGGGACTGCTCTACAACATCACCATGGATCTCAACTCGGGCAAACTCCACGACCTCGTCGTCGACCCCGACGAGGAACTCCCGTCACGCGCCGTCGACTTCGACAAAAACGAGGCCGGCAGATTCCTCATCCCCGTCAGCCGCGTCCAGGCGGTAAAAGACTACATCGTCGTCCAACGCTAACGGTATGTATATTCTCGATTCGTCGGCGTTTATCCACGACTTTCACACGACAGCGCAGAAGGCAACGATTCCGCTCGTCCGCGAAGAGCTCGAGGACGAGAGCGCCTATCGCTACGACGCGATGGAAGGGTCGGGGATGCATATTCACATCCCGAACGACGATACGACCGAGAAAGTCCGTCGAGCCGCGCGCGAGTCGGGTGACCTCGACGTCCTCTCAGATACCGACATTCGACTCGTCGCCACGGCGTTCGAACTCGACGGCGTCCTGGTCACCGACGACTACGCGATGCAAAACGTCGCCGAGCGATTATCGGTGACCGTCGAACCGATCGCCCGGGAGGGTATCGAGGAAGAACGCGACTGGATCTTCCAGTGTCAGGGCTGTGGGCGAGAGTACGACGATCACGAGGAGCGGTGTCACATCTGTGGTGCGGACGTGACACGGAAGAACCCGACCTGACTCCACATATTTCGCCGATTTGATTTGAACGCATGTCTCGAACCCCACTCGAGCCGTGCGGAATGGGTGTCTTTTCGTCGCTCGTCCTGAACACCGAGTGCGACCTCGTCGTCGAAACGGATCTACTGAGCTGATTCACCAGCGAGGCCGATACACACGACCTCACGGATCTCTAGTGCGCTCTCGAACTCGTCGTCCCGTTCTTGCCGGTGTCCGATCCGCTCGAGTTGTTCGGTGTGAGCGCGACGAACCGCTGCCGTCTCACGATCGGTGAACCCCAGCTCCGATCCGATCTCGTCCCAGAACCCCGGTGCGACCAGGAACACGGCTCGATCGTCGTCTTCGAACGCGCATTCAGTGCGTCGCCGGTATTGCTCGATGTCAGCGACCAACCGCCGTTGTGTCTGATCGATCAGGTCGGGGAGACTGGACGCCGGAACGCTCGCCTTCGCGGCCGTCAACAGCAAAATCTGCCCCTCGATCGGCTCGGCAGGCATCGATTCTCTCACCCCCCTGCTCGCATCGCCTTCTGAGCGAACGCCGGCACCAGTTCCTCGAGTACGGTTTCGTCACCGTCGAAGACGACGGTCACCTCGGTGAGCGTGAGCGTCGGCCCGATGGTAACCTGTTCGGCACTGAACTGTGCCTGCCAGCCGTCGCCGTCGACAGTTTCTTCGTCGATTCGCTCCCCGCCAAGGTTCTCGAGATACCTGACGGCGAGGCGTTCGGAGATACCGCGAAACGAACGTTCGACGCGCGTCATCGCCTGTTGTTGGGGGTTGCCACTGGGTCGTCCGAGCCCCCAGCAACCGGTGGGAACACAGACAGCCGGTCGCCATCTTCGAGGCGGGTCTCGACGCCCGCCATGTGGACGACGTCGCGACCATTCTTGAGGACGCTCAGCTGCGGACGGATCGTCCCGTCCTCGAGCAACTGTCCCTCGAGGCCGTCGTACTCCGCTTCAAGTGTGGCAAGGACGTCACCGACGGTCGTTTCGTCGTCGAGTGTTTTCGCGAGTTCCTTCTGTCCAACGGCTTCGCGAAAGGTCGCAAAAAACCGAAGCTCGAGTTCCATACTCGAGTATTAGTGGGCGTGGGTATAAGTGTCAGCGGTAGTCGCTCCTCTGTGGCCATCCCGTCCGAGCCGCGATCACTCGAGACCGTCGTAAATCGCCGCGAGCTGTTCGATCGAGTGTTCGACCGAGAGCATCGCTCGCCGCCGGCGACAGAGGTCGGACAATCGATCCTGTTCGTCGAGACAGCGGGTGATTGCCCACTGGAGATCGCCGATCGATCCCTGCTGGTACCGATAGCCCGTCTCCCCCTGGATCACCGAGTCCGTCAGCGCGCCGGCGTCGACTGCGACGACGGGCGTTCCACAGGCCGTCGCCTCGAGTGCGACCAGGCCCTGGGTTTCGACCGGGCTGGGAAAGACGAAGACGTCGAGCATTGAGTAAAATGCAGGTAACTCTTCTCGGTCGAGAAAGCCGAGAAACCGGACGTCAGCATCCGCCTCGGCTGCCCGTTCCTCGAGGTCATCACGGGCCGGGCCGTCACCACCGAGGACGAGCGTCAATCCCGTGCCGGTGACGGCCTTGATCGCTTCCTCGAGGTTCTTTTCCTCGCCGTGGCGGCCAGTGTAGCCAAGCAGTGGTCGATCGGTCGGGAGATCGTAGCGCTCACAGAACGACGTTGGATCCACTGGTCGGAAGAACTCGGTGTCGATCCCGTTCGAGACGACCGTCACGTCGACGTCGGCGTCGACCGTCTCGAGGAGGTGATCGCGCGCGAATGACGTGGGCGCGGTCACGTGATCGACGCGTTCGAAGAACGAGCGCTCGTACAGTCGACAGGTTCGTTTGACGCCGTCGAGGACGTTTCCCGAGACGTGCTGGCTGGCGCGGTCGTCGAGCAGCGTATGATAGGAGGCGACGACGGGAACGTCTCGTTTCCGAGCGAACCGGATGCCGGCAAAACCGATCGTAAACGGCGTGTGGACGTGGACGAGATCCGGCGTCTCGAGATCCTCCGGTATCGCGGGAAGCCCGAGGCGATACTGGGGGTACAGCGGCGCTCGAACGCTCCGAAGCGGAAACTCGTTCGCGCCCGGCTCGTAGCCATTCATTTCGGGGTAGACGATCGGCATCGCGCTCCGATGGGTGCGCCAGCGGTCGCGCCAGAGTTGAATCGTGTAGGTCACGCCGTTGACGGTGGGGAGATAGAGATCCGTGAACGCGGCGACCGTCTCCGTTCGAGTCATCGCCTTCGCGTTCTCTCCCAAGATCCGAATAGGTTCCGCTGCCGAACTGTCTTCGTGACCGGACAGCGGGTTCGGCTGAACGAGTGTGCCGTCTATCGAACGGGACGGGGTGCTCGTGAACGGAACGAGTACGGTGATCACTGACGGAACGAGTACAGTGATCACTGAGTGAACGAGTACCGTAGTCACTGAATGGGGAAAACGGGACGTTCACTCGAGTAGACGCCTCCCGTCTGCGACGCGGTACCTATGCCGATAGTTCGGCAACAGGTGGGATCTCCCGATTTGGCTCGCGAAACGTCCGTTCAGTCGACGACGTACGTCACGCCGTGGTTCGACAGCAACGACCGCATCCGTTTGACGCCACCGGTCGTGTCCCACCCTTCACCGACGTAGTGTTTGTACGGATGGCGAAGCCAAGAGTACTCTCGGTGGGCGAACACCTCGACTGCCTCGCGGCTGTGCTGGTACACCGTCACGTGGAGCTGCCAGTCGGCCATCGGCGACTTCCGTCGAACCCAGCTTCCTGCCGAGAAGCGGCCATCTTCGTGTACCTTCAGCGAGGCAATCGGCTCCGGTGAAAACGCCATCGCCTCGAGATCGGGGCGAAAGTCGCTGAGGCTCTGTTCGACGGTTCCGACGTACTCGGAAGGGTGTTGGGTACACGTCGCGAATCCGCCCAACGGCTCTTTAATGCGATGGAGGGTTGGGAGGACGCGACGGCGCACGCGCGTCGCTATATCGAGTTCCTCACGAAGGCTATTTCGGTCGTCCTTCGATTGCACGCGACAGTCTAGGGGCGTCGGTGGCAAAATCTTTCTGGCTTTACGCTCGCGTTGATAGCGGTGGCGAGAGGACTAGAGATCCCGTAACCGAATCCCGTCCTCGACGACGCGGGCGTTCCGCTCGCGATCGAGATGCGTTGAGAGGTCGTCGTGGTCGTACAACTGGGCGATGACGTCGGCGTAGAGCGTCCGCCACGCGATCGCGTAAATCGGGGATTGTCCCCATGCTCGCAATTCTGGAACGAGGTCGTCGTACGTATCCCGTCGTTCCTCGAACCGTTCGATGGCATCCAGCACGTACCCTGCGGCCTCCGAATCGTCTTCTGCGTCGTCGATAGCCTGGTTCAAACGGGCCTCCCAGCCAGCGACGGCCTGTTGCATGTCGATGGCAGCATCGTCGCCGTCTTCGGGGAGGCGCTCGAGCACCGGTTCGGGAACGCCGAGTGAGAGGTCGTCCATATCTGGTTCTCTGCTGGAACGATAAAGAAACCCAGCCATTGGTGGTGGTTCGGGGCGCTCACATGCCTGTCGTCGGTGTGCATCGGGCATCTGTGCTGATGCGTAGGGCCGAATTCGCCTTCGTTGCCCCACAGCGGGCGCGTTTTCGCTGTGGTGCCGTCAGTCCAATCTGGCACGCGCCCTCTGGATTCTATATAGCATTATCTAGTATACGAGGGTGGTTTCTCGGCCGAACATTGTTGGTACACTGGCCACTTCTACGTGTTCTGAATGCTCTCGAGCTCCGAATCACTGATACAGGCAATCTCACCTCGGCAAAGTCGGATCGCTACATCCGTTCGTAGTAATTATCTGATCAAATAGGGGGTCTCGGTAGCGCGACTGCCGATCCAATTTCGCGATGTGGTTCGACACCTGTGAGAGTCCATCATCTCTGCACACCTACATTCACGTCTTTACCCTGGGGGTTCCGGTCGCAATTCTGGGTTGGATTACCTCTCTCCCTGGCAAACTCGGTATCGGTATGTGGGCCAATTCTCATCCTCGATACAGGATGTCGGGATAATCGCTCGCGTCGCTGTCGGCCAGGGTACTCGAGCAGCTGGCTTGAATTGGAGGTTCAGCGTGTGGGAAAAGACTCAGTCGGCAGGCTGGGCGTTGGGTTGTTGGCTACTCCTCGTTCGTTGTCGTGATGGCCGAGTGGATTTTTCGTTCATACTGGGGAATGTCGACTTTCGATCTGCCTTCTGGATCGTTCTGGCTCCCGCCTCGAGCAATCCAATCGGTCACTGTTAGAGAACGGTATGTTATGTACCGTTGTTTGCTCATGTCGGGTGTGGTAATCTGCGGTGCGGGGACTCCAACGATCGCTGTGATTCGATTGCTGTCTCTGGTGAATCGCCTTGCGATTGGCGCGTCTCATCGGATTAGTCACGTCCGCCGTCCTCAGAAATGTGTTCGTAGCCAATAGGTGGGGTGAATAAATGGGATAGTGCTATACGGAATGTCCTTTGCTCGGATGATCTGTTCGTACTCGAGACGCTGACTGACCTCCACGTTTGCCGCCGAGAACGTCTCAGCGTCGAAGGAGTGTGTTCATCGCGCGGGTATCGCGCTCGAGCGCCACGACCGGATCGGACGGGTCGTCGTGTTCGTAGATGAGCCAGTCCACGTCGACGGCTCGGGCGGCGTCGACGCAGCGCTCGAGGGGGACGTCCCCAGCACCTAACCCGCATGGGCCGTCACCGTCGACGTCTTTCAAGTGGACGACGTCGATTCGGTCGCCGTATCGCTCGAGCAGGCGAACGGGGTCGCGACCCGCAGCGGTTGCCCAGCCGACGTCGAGTTCGAACGTGACCGACGTCGACTCGAGTTCGGTTGCGAGCAGGTCGAAAGCGGTCTCATGGTCGTTTTCGGTCTCGTGGTCGTTCGCTGTACTCGACTCGAGCGGGACGAACTCCTGGTCGTGGTTGTGATAGGACAGTTCGATATCTTCGCCGGCGAGCACGTCACCGAGAGTTGCCAGCCGCGTTGCCGTCTGCTCGACTGCCTGTCGACTCTCGAACGCCTCGGGATCGAGCCAGGGAACGACCAGCCGGGAACACTCGAGCGTACGATAGGTATCGGCTACCATAGCCGGTGCTTCCTCGAGATCGTCCATCGGGACGTGGGCTGCTGCGGGCTCGAGCCCGGTTTCCTCGAGGGTTCGGGCCACCGCCTCCGGTGGTGTCTCCTCGAGGCCAGCGAACTCGACCCCGTCGACACCGGTTGTGGTGACGAGTTCGAGTACGTCCGGGAGTGGCTGGTCGAGCGCGCGTATCGTGTAGAGCTGGACGGCCGTGTGCATACGTGAATCCTGTCCCGTGGGCTAATCAGTGTCACCGTTACCGGCCACCCATAGCTGTTTATGCCCCTCGAGCGAACAGTCACGATATCGTGATCGTCGACGCGCGCGTGCTTCAGGAGGATTTCGTCCCGAGCGAGGTCGTCCATCGTCACGACGAGGTATCCCACCTCTCGGAGACACTCGAGCCGCTGCTTCGCGATGACCGCCCGGAGACGTCGTTTCTGTTCGGGCCGACCGGTGTCGGGAAGACCTGCATCGCCCGATATACGCTCACTCAACTGCAGGCCGAGCGACCGGGGATTCAGGTCGCATACCTGAACTGCTGGCAGTCCCACACTCGATACCGGGTGCTGTACGGCATTCTCGAGGCGCTCGAGCGGACACACGACGTCCACCACTCGACGCCGAAGACCGAGCTGTTCGATCGACTCGCTCGCGCCGATCGCAAACCGATCATCGCCATTCTCGACGAGGTCGATCAGCTCGAGGAGACGGCGGCACTGTACGACCTTCACCGCCTGGGCCACGTCTCGCTCGTATTGATCGCCAACCGTGAAGACGAACTCTTCGCCGGGTTCGATGACCGGGTTCGCTCGCGACTGCGCGCCGGCACACGCGTCCAGTTCGACCGCTACAGCACCGCGGAACTGGTCGCGATTCTCCGCGAGCGAGCAACGCAGGGGCTCGAGCCGGAATCGATCGACGAGCGACAGTTGCGACGGATCGCCGACGCCGCGGCCGGTGACGCTCGTGTCGGAATCGGGATGCTTCGAACTGCTGCTCGAACGGCGGAGCAGCGAGGACTCGGCTCGATATCGGACGCGGTTCTCGAGGAAGCAATTCCGGATACACGGGTAGCCATTCGACACAAGACCATCGACGGCCTGATCGACCACCAGCGGGTGCTGTACGACGTCATCGCCGAGACGGGCGAGATCGAACCGCAGGCCCTGTACGCGGCGTACGAGGATCGCGTCGAGGAGCCGAAAACGCCGCGGACGCTCCGGAACTACCTGACGAAGATGGTTCACTACGACCTGATCGAAGCGGTCGGGGAGAAACGGGGTCGGACGTATCGAGTAATCGGTGGCGAGTCCGTCCCAGGTGACGAACGAGTCGAACTCGAGTAAGGCTCGAGGAGAGAACCGACCACCACACTGTCGACGATACTACTGACGGGCGTTGGCTGCAGTGGTACAAATCTCGAGGAAGTTCTCGAACACTTCGTCGCCCTCTGCCGTGTGGGCTACTTCGGGGTGCCACTGGACGCCGTAGAGGTTCCGATCGGTGTCGCTCATCGCCTCGACGCCACAGACGTCACTTGAGGCTGTGCGCGTAAACCCGCCGGGGAGTTCTTTGACCTCGTCGGCGTGACTCGCCCAGACGCGTGTCTCGGGGGCGAGCGAACCGATGAGCGGGTCGTCCGCCTCGAGGATGTCGACCGTGACGTCGGCATACCCGCCGTAGTCGCCGCTGCCGACGCTGCCGCCGAGTTCGAGCGCCATAATCTGCATCCCGAGACAGATGCCCAGGACGGGCCGGCCGTCCTCGAGGTAGCGTGGACTCTGGCCGATGCGATCCATGTCGGGGCCGCCAGAGAGGACGATGCCGTCGGCCTCGACCGCTTCCGGCGGGGTGTCGTTGTCGATCAACTCGCAGTCGACGCCGAGGTCGCGCAGCGCCCGTTGTTCCAGGTGGGTGAACTGTCCGTGATTGTCCACCACGGCGATTGTCGTCATTGGATCGAGGTAGCCACTCGAGCGATAAAAACGGTCCGAACGGCAGCCACTCCCGGCGATCCTCGGGAGGGCACATCAGCTGTCCGTCCTCGGCGTGTTTTGTTCCCGGTACGTTTATGGGTTCCTCGACAGAGCGTATACGTATGACACTCGATCTCTCGTCGTTCGATCATCCGTCGTGGCAGACGGCTGCTGGAACGGTCGCCGGCTATCTGTTGATTCTTGCGCTGATGACGGTGGTGTTGTTCATCCTTCCCTGGCTCGTCTTTGTGACGTTGTAGTCAACTACGGCGTTTTCGGCTGTCGTCGGTCGTCGGTCGTCAGTCGTCAGTCGTCAGTTGGCTGTTGTCGGCTCGAGATTGCCTGCGCGACATTCCTGATCCCGCTCGAGTGCAGCGATCGCTCTCGGAGATTGGCTCGACGACCTGCTCTCAGGACTCTCGACGCGCAAACGCAGTAGAACAAGATTGAAACTCGAGTGCCAGCCGCTCAGGCGAACGTCTTCGAGACTTCGGGACTCTCCTCGGACTCCGCCTGAACCTTCGCCCAGGCGTTCATGAAGTCCTCCATGTGGATCTCGGTGCGGTCGTCCCGAATCGCGAACATTCCGGCTTCAGTACAAACGGCTTTGACGTCAGCACCGGAGGCCTCGGGCGTCTCCTCGGCCAGCTGGGCGAAGTCGACGTCGTCGTCGACGTTCATGTTTCGGGTGTGGATCTGGAAGATCAACTCGCGACCCTCCTCGGTCGGCTTTGGCACCTCGATGAGGCGGTCGAACCGGCCGGGGCGGAGGATTGCGCGGTCGAGCATGTCGAAGCGATTCGTGGCCGCGATGATGCGGATGTCGCCACGCTCTTCGAACCCGTCCATCTCCGAGAGGAGCTGCATCATCGTCCGCTGCACTTCGGCATCGCCGGAGGTCTTCGACTCCGTCCGTTTCGAGGCGATGGCGTCGATCTCGTCGATGAAGATGACGGCGGGTTCGTGCTCCCGGGCGACCTCGAAGAGATCCCGGACGAGCTTCGCCCCTTCGCCGATGAATTTGTGGACGAGTTCGGAACCAGCCATCTTGATGAAGGTGGCGTCGGTCTGGTTGGCGACGGCTTTCGCGAGCATCGTCTTCCCCGTCCCGGGTGGCCCATAGAGGAGGACGCCACTCGGTGGGTCGATGCCGACTTTGTCGAACATCTCGGGGCTTTTCAGTGGCATCTCGACCGTTTCGCGCACCTCTTGCATCTGCTCTTCGAGACCACCGATGTCCTCGTAGTGGACGTCGGGGCTCTCGGTGACTTCCATCACTCGTGCCCGCACGTCGGTCTCACTCGAGAGTGACTTGACGATAGAAAGCGAGTTGTTGACCGCGACGCGGTCGTCTGGGTCGAGATCGTCCCGCATCTCTTCGGTGACTTCCGTCAGCGCCTCCTGGTTGTTGCCGTGCTGTTTGATGATGACGCCATCGTCGGAAATCTCCTGGACGGTGGCGACGAACAGCGGCGACTGCTTGAGTTTCTTGTTCTCGTGGGTCAGGCGCTCGAGTTTCTGCTGGTATTTGTTGTTCTCGGCATTCGCATCGAGGAGCTTGTCCCGCATCTCCTCGTTCTGGGACTCGAGTACTTCGAGTCGCTCCTCGAGAGCCCGTATTTTCTCCTGTTGAGACGCCTCGTCCTCGTCGTAAGGCACGTCGACGTCTTCCACAGTGTCGCTCATCACGCACTGGTAGGGCAGTGGATCATAAGAGGCTTCGGGTAGTCTTAGTGCGAAATGAGATTACTGAAGGGCATATTTTGAAACAGAAAATATTATTACGCTGTATTTCGTAGCCTGATTCACGATGAGTATCTCAGAACCGTTCCAACAGAGCGAACCCGAGCGCGGAACGTGGGACGACGTCCGCGACCTCCCGCCGAGTGCAAAGCTCGTCGCGAAGGTACTCGAGTACAACGACACGATGACCCAACAGCAGATCGCCGACGAAAGCCTGTTACCGGCACGAACCGTTCGGTACGCGCTCAACCGACTCGACGAGGAGAACGTAATTGCCTCCCGGTTTTCGTTTTCCGACGCCAGAAAACGCCTCTACACGCTCGAAATCGATACCTGAACGACAATCCACGAGTCGCTCGCCCTACTCGAGTCGGATCGACATCTCCTGTTCGAAACTTTCGGCACCACAGAGTTCGAACCCGACTCGCTTGTAGAGGGCGATTGCCGGCCCGTTCCACCGTTCGACGGTCAGCCACACGTGGTCGACGCCCGCCGCCGCCGCGTGTCCCAACAACTGTTCGAGCAGCTGTGTACCGATCCCACCGCGCTGGTAGGCCTGGAGGACGAAAATCGCTAACTCCCACTCGATCGAGCCGGGATCGTCGACGGTTCCCGGTTCGTCCGTATCGGGAACGAGCGTCGCGTGGCCGATGATTTCTCCGTCGTGACTCCCGACGACGTTGATCCCGTTTTCGAGCAGCGGCTCGAGCCACTGGCGGATCCGTTCGCGACCGGTCGGGGGAATCCCCTGGGCACGGTCGGCCGGATCGAACTGGACGTACATCTCGGTGAGTGCCTCGAGCGGGTCGGTGCCGTCGGTCTCTCCTCCCGCTGAACCGGTCTCGTCGGACGCTCGTCCTCCGATGTCGGAACGTCTCCACTCGTCTTCTCGACCGCCGATCGCGGCGATTTCGACCGTTCGCCCCTCCGGATCCGTGTACGTCGCTGGTGGAGCCGGGAACGGGCCGACTGAATCGTCCGGGTAGATTCGCGTGTGTTCGGGCGTCATTGTTATCGAACCAGTTTGACCGTCGTCGTCGCGTTCAACAGGACGAACTCCGTGATCGGACCGAGCCGAACCTTTCCCATCGGGCTTCGGGTGCCGCCGCCGATGACGAGCTGGTCGACCTCCTCGCGCTCGGCGAAGTCGACCAGCGCGCTCCCTGGATCGCCCTCGAGCCGTCTGATCTCGGCGTCGATTCCAGCGGCGGTAAGCCGTTCGCGAGCCAGTTCGTGTACCTCCTCGACCGTGCGCTCGGACTCGGGCTTTCTCACGATGGCGACGGTCAACTCGTCGCCCACCGCCTGGACGCGGTCGATCGTCGTCTCGAGCGTCTTTACCGACTCGTCGCTTCCCTCGAGTCCCAACAGGACGTTCATACGGTCGTGTGCGAGGCCCCGGAGGAAAACCGTTGCGCCAGTTGGGGTGTCTCGATTGGGTCGTGGTCGTTCCGGAGCCACTGCCCGTCTGGGTCGCTACCGCGAAGAGCGGTCGGTCTCGCGCGTTGGCCACGGGAGGACGTCGGCGACGAGTTCGAGCCCCGGATAGCCGTCGTGTCGCCAGGCGACGAACGCGAGTCCCGCGAGCACGAACTCCGCGAGGAAGTAGGGATCTCCTAGCGAACTCACGAAGAGATCGATAATGCTGGGTGCGCCGCTTTCGTACGGCTCGACGGACAACAGGGGCCACAGGAGAAAATTTGCCTCGGTGCCGCCCCACAGCACCGGCAAGGCGTCGACGAGAGCGTGTGATAGCGCACCGAGTCCGAATGCCGTGCCGTACTCGAGGCGGTCGTAATGGGCAGCGACCGCGGCCACGAGCACACAGAGCGGAACCAGAACGAGGAGCGAGTGAGCCAGCGTCCGTCCTGTAGGCAACACGTCGAGGTACCACGCGAGCGGTTTGTCGACCAGGTCGGGAAACTGGCTTCCGACGAGCAATAACGCGATGGGGATTGCCGTCGGCGGCTGACTCGATCGTGATCGTATCCAGAGCGTATACAGCAGATAAGCGATTGCAGCGTGTCCAAGCGGCCACATAGGTGCTGGGTCAGCGAACGCCCGGCCTGGTGATAAACGATGTGACTGAAACGTAAGACCGGATGTGGCTATAGTAACAACTGAAAAGGTTTACACACTGACCGCCGATACATCTGGCGATCAGGTGTGCAATGACTTGCAGTGGCTACTATACTTCTCGAGGATAACTCGACCTGGTATCGTGGGCGCTTCCGACCGGTGTCGAGGCACCGATCTCCTCGTACGGCTAAATTGGAGCAATTGCGGCCGCGGTCGAAACAGTGGTAGCCTCCCGTGGTGTATCGCCGGCAATGCTTGCGATCTTTGCTGATACCCACAGTCAGGCTGGTCACCACCTCGAGGGGGCTGCGCTCACGGCTGCTCGTGAGGCCGATGCCGTGATTCACGCCGGGGACTTTACGAGCAAGCGCGCACTCGAGTCGTTTCAAGAGTTGTGTCCGGTCTTCTATCCCGTTCACGGAAACGCCGACGGCGTCACCGTCACGGATCGGTTGCCACCGATCCGGATCGTCGAATACGATGGTTTGCGAATCGCCGTGACCCACCGTCGATCGGGTGGTGACGTCGGTCTGGCAATGTTCGGGCGCTCGCGCGACGCTGACATCGTCGTCTCGGGGCACACCCATCGCCCGTCGGTTACCGAAACCGACGACGTGACGCTGGTGAACCCGGGCAGCCACGCCCAGCCCCGCGGAAATCGCCCTGGGTTCGCAACGCTCGAGCGCGTCGATACGCACACGTTCGCGGGGACGATCTCCGAACCCGACGGGACACTTATCGAATCGTTTTCGGTCGTACTCGATCGCTGACCAGTCACCACTGGTGGCTGGCGACCTTCTCAAGGAGAGGATTTCAGCGTTCTCTCGGATACGGGCTTCCAGTGGTGTTGCAACGTTCTCGCGCACGGACGACGGACGCGAGGCTCTCTGGGGTACGATCGACAGTCGACGAGAAGTCCTTGCTTCAGAGGGCTGGCACGCGGTGGAGGGCCAGTACGACGTCAGCGGACGGAACGTCCGGCGTCGAGCATCAGGGGGACAGCGAAGGGGTGTCCGGGGTGTGAGTTCGAGTGTGGGTGATCCGCCTCGGGCGTGGGCGTTCGAGGCGACGATATCGGCCACCCCTCCTGTCGTGGCCTCGGTCGGGGACGTAGCATGTCACGTGTACACCTGACGACCGAGGCACACTACACCCTATACGACGGGTATAAAAAGCATCATCGCAAGCTGAAAAATCGATTTTAGCTAGGTGTCTCTTCGCACTGATTGGCGCTGAACTGATGTGACAGGTGTCGAGAGGGCGGTGTCGCCGGTTCCGTGCCCGTCAGCCGTCTCGAGACGTCGAAACGATTTTGAGACCACCGGTGTAAACGGGCGGTATGCTCGATTTGATCCCGAACGACCCCGTGATCATCGGAATGGTGGTACTCCTCCTCTCGTTGATCTTCTTCGTGTATCTCCTGTTGCGACGCACCGTCCTCGAGTTCCGCGACGGGATGGATCGTCGCTGAGACGGGATCCGTCGGTTCGTTCGCCGCTCGAGAATCCGCGTTCACCACGTAGCGTGGCGACAGCGACGAATTCGCGTTTCGTTCACCCCTCGAAGCCAGCGTCGTCCATCACGGCAGCGAACTCCTCGCTGTCGAGTACCGACTCGTAGACGATGGCGCTGGCCATTCCGCCGGGATAGGAGCCTTCGTTCGTCACGTGGTGTACCTTGTGACAGTGGGCGGGGTAGATGCCGGGATCGGAATCAGCCTCGAACTCGATCGTGTAGCGCTCGGCGGGGCCGATGCTGATCACGTCTTCTTTGTACTGGGCTGCCTCCGGAATGGGGCTGCCGTCCTTCTCGACGACCGTGAATCGGTGGCCGTGGGTGTGGAACGGGTGTGACTCGTAGCCCGCGTTCACGATGTGGAGGCGGACGGTATCGCCCTCGCTGACGATGAACGGGGTGCCGTCCTCGGGGTGGAACGTCGAGGGGGCGCTGCGGCCGTTGATCGTGTACAGGTTGGGGTTGCGATCGGTGGCGTCGTAGTCGACGTTGGCACCGGCGTAGCGTTCGTGGAGGCGGCTGTCCCACTCCCGGAGCGTGAGGAAGTACTCCCGGTCGGGTGCCTCGTAGTCCTCGGGATCGACGCGGAGAATGCCGTACATCCCCATGTCGAGGTGGGTGTGGGTCTCGACGTGGCAGTGATAGAAGTGGGTGCCGGGGACGTCGCCCTCGAGCTCGTAGGTGTGTTCTTCGTCTGGGTTGACTTGCATGCGCGTCGAGACAGGGGCGCCGTCGTCGTGCCAGGTTTTGCTAACGGCGTGGACGTGAACCGTGTGCGGGTGGTTGTGCCCAGAGTTCTCGAAGGTCAACTCGAACGTCTCGCCCTCGTCCATCCGGTAGATAGGGCCGGGAACGCTCGGCTCGAGGTCGTCGGCCTGCCAGGCCCAGACTTCGGGAAGCTCGATCGACCCTCCTCGTGCATCCCCGGTCACGATTTCGTGACGGGCGGGAACGGCGCGGAGCGTCGAGCGGTGATTCTGTTCGGCCAGGTTGACCACCTGCGGTGGAGCCGTGTAGGCGTAGTCGGTGAGTGGGCCGTCGCCCTCGTCCTCGTCTTCGCTCGAGTCCCCGGAACCCGTCTGAGCGGGTTCTGACGGCTGTTCGTCCTCGTCCATCCAGCCGAGACAGCCGGCTGCGGCCCCGAGAATGCCTGCACCAGCGGTTCCGAGAAGTGCGCGACGGTGCAGCCGATGGGTCGAGTTCGAATCGTCGTGGTTGGTCATGGGTTAGCTGCAGCTTCGAACGGAGACACCAAGTTATACCAAGCCTGTTCCCACGATGTGGGAAAATCTAGTGTGAGTCACTGGCACACAACCGTCATCGACACGAACGATGCCGGTCATCGACACGAACGATGCCGGTCATCGACACGAACGATGCCGGTCATTGACACGAACGATGACGTATAGAAAAGGGGCGTGATGATCGACCTCGAGACCGGTGACGACGGTATCCGGCGGCTCAGATTCCCTTGCTCATCAGGTGACTGCGTAACACGTCAGCGTCCTTGTTACCGGTACCGGTGTTGACGATGACGACTGTCGCGTCGTCGTCGAAATCACCACGTTCGCCGAGTTCCCAGGCACCGCTCGCTGCGGCCGCACACGTCGGTGCCATCTCGAGGCCCTCGCCTTTTGCGACGGCGATGGCGGCCTCGAGGATCTCCTCGTCGTCGGTGGCGACGGCGCCACCGTCGCTCTCCCGAAGCGCCTCGAGGATCCAGGGGCTGGCACCGGGATCGGGGATTTCGATCCCACCACAGATCGTGTCGGGGTACTCGACGGGGTCGTGTCGATCCTTCCCCTGTTCGAAGGCCTCGACGATGGGCTGACAGCCGGTCGCCTGGGCGGCGTAGAACGCAGGAAGGTCGTCGATGAGCCCGAGGTCACGGTACTCCTGGGCGGCCTTGTACATGCCGACGAGGCCGACGCCACCCCCGGTGGGGTAGACGATGGCGTCCGGCACGTCCCACTCGAGCTGTTCGACGATCTCGTACAGCATCGTCTTCTTCCCCTCGTGGCGGTAGGGCGTCACGAACGTCTTCACCGAGTACCAGTCGTCGTGTTCGGCCATCGCGTCCTCGTAGGCCGCGCCGGCGTCGCCGATCCGGCCGCCGACGACGGTCATCTCACCGCCGTGGACGTTCACCATCGCCTTGTTCGTGAAGCCGGATCGGGCCGGGAGGAACACGTGGGAGTCGATATCGGCACGCCCCGCGTAGGCGGCCGCGGCCTGCCCGGCGTTGCCCGCCGAGGCGAGGGCCACGTCGCTCGCGCCGTGCTGGCTCGCCGCCGTCATCGTGACGGTCTGGCCGCGATCCTTGAACGTTCCCGTTGGGTTCCGCCCTTCGTCTTTGATCAGCACGCGACCGACGCCTAACTCCTCGGCCAGCTTTTCACACTCGACCAGCGCCGTCGCACCTTCGTCCATCGTCACCGCCGACGCGCGCGGAAACGGTAGCAGTTCATCGTAGCGCCACATCGAGTCGAAGGGCCGCGACTCGAGCGTCTCTCGATCGAGATCGATCGCGTCGTAGTCGTAGCGCGGATCGAGAATTCCGTCGCACTCGGTACAGCGGTGGGTGCCCGTCTCGGCGTCGAACGTGGCCCCACAGTCGATGCACTCGAGTCCGGTGAACGCGTCGGTGGTCTCCATATCGGCCCCTTGTGAGGGGGAGACCAAATCCCTGTCCATTGGCGGAGTTGGTGCTGGTTGTCGGGAGCTCTTAAAACTATGAATACTGCAGTAATTAACTATGGAATTTATAGCTTAAGCATCACACGGCAGATCCCATTCGGAACGAGCGCTCGAGGGCCGGACACTCGTCGAGCAGCGCAGGGCAATCGCGAAAGCCACATCGACCCAGGCGGAAATGGTCGCCGAACGGCTCGATAGGCATCGATGTAGGGCTGACGCCTTTGTATCACTCGACCGAAGAACGCGTATGTCACAGGAACGGAATCCGACCGTCGCCGTCGTCGGCGCCGGACTCGCCGGTCTCGTCGCCGCCCGACACCTCGCTGCCGCCGGCGTCGACGTCACACTCTACGAGCGACGGGACGAGGTCGGGGGCCGCGTCCGCACCCTCGAGCACGACGGCTTTCGGTTCGACCGGGGCTTCCAGGTACTGTTCACCGACTATCCGGCGGTTCGGGCCGAACTCGACCTCGAGGCGCTCGCCCTTCGGTCGTTCGCGCCGGGGGCGGTGATCGCCCGTGACGGCCATCGATCGACTCTGTCCGACCCGTTCCGGAACCCGACGGCGCTGCCCGCAACGCTGTTCAACCGCGACGTGACGACCGGCGACAAACTGCGCGTTCTCCGACTCAGACGGCGATTGGCCGAAACCGATCCAGAGACGATCTTCACTGGTGAAGACGCTTCCATCCGCGAGTATCTCCGCGCACAGGGCTTTTCGGATCGGTTTATTACCCGCTTCGCCGCCCCCTTCTACGGCGGCATCACGCTCGATCGCTCCCTCTCGACGTCGAAACGGGTGTTCGAGTACACCTTCCGAACGCTCTCGAGCGGATCGATCGCCGTCCCGGCGACCGGAATGAGAGCAATCCCGTCCCAGATCGCCGATCGGGCGCGTGCGGCGGGGGCACGGATCGAGACCGGGACGACTGTCACGACCGTCGATGCGAACGCAGACGGTGACGGCGTCGGATACACGCTCGAAGGGGAGGATGGAGAAACGGCCGACGCCGTCGTCGTCGCCGCCGACCCACCGACGGCTCGCGAACTGACGGGCGTCGAGTCTATCCCCACCGAAGGCAGGGGCTGTATCACCCAGTTCTACGCGGTTCCGGAAGGGACGGATCTCGAGAGCGGCGCCCGACTGATTCTCAACGCGGACGACGACGCCGGCCCCAACCACGTCGTCCCCCATAGCGAGGTCGCTCCGGAATACGCGCCCGACGACGCCGCACTCGTCAGCGCAACGTATCTCGGCTTGCCTGACGCCGCCAAGACGCCTGACGACGCCGCCGATACCCTGCTCGAACGAACGCGTGCGAGCCTCACTGCCTGGTACCCTGAGCGCCGATTCGGCGACCTCGAGCGCGTCCACACCGAACGGGTTTCGTTCGCTCAGTTCGCCCAGCCGCCGGGAATTCACGACCGGTTACCGTCGGTGGGCGACCCGGATGGGTCGTTGTATCTGGCGGGTGACTACACCCAGTGGTCGTCGATCCAGGGCGCCCTCGAGAGCGGGCGTGTCGCCGCGAGAGCCGTGATACGGGATCTCGAGTAAGTCCGAACGGGGGTCGAGAACCTGTCACAACAGCCGTCGACTCTCGCCGAGCGGCGGAAACCACAGCATCGACGCCGACGAGTCGTCCCGAACCCCCGGCGCCATCGCGTCGGCGTCTCCCACCAGCGGTGACTGAAAGTCGCGTCCACGTCGATTGTTCACCGTCGCCCCGGCCGCGCTTCTGGTAAAGGCGGGGAGCATCAACACGTCTGCGCCCTGGTAGACGTCCTCGCCGTAGAGAAAACAGGGGAGTTTCCGACCACCGATCGAGAGCGCCGGGTGGTCGTGGCCGACGATGTAGCGCCTGGGCTTGGGCTTGAGCTTGGGCTTGGGCTGGGGCTGTGATTTCGCCCCATCGTCTCCCTCGAGCGTCGGCCGCTCGTGGCCGTGACAGACCACCGTTTCGTCGTCGGCCAACCGGTAGGACGCGGCGGTTCGGCCCGAGAAGACGGTCTCGAGCATCGAATCGTGATTCCCGGGCGTGACCACGAGGTCGGCGCCAGCGTCCTCGACGGCGCGCTCGAGACGCGTCACGTCCCAGTCGACGCCGTCGGGAATCGTCGAAAACGCGTGTAACAGGTCGCCGGCGATGACGACCGTCGCCGGATTCGTTCGTGCGATCAGGGCCTCGAGTCGCGCGCGAACGTCCCCGCCGTCGTCGATTGGCGCGTCGACTGTCGAGGCCGCGGCCCGCCCCAGATGAAGGTCGGCCAGGATCAGCGTTTTGGCGGCGGGGACGTAGACGGCGCGCTCGAGGAACTCGATCGGGACGTCCGGGGAGTACGTTCCGGGTTCAGTCATCGCCGGCCTGGGCCGTCGGCTCCGCGTCGCCCGCCTCGACGTTCCCCAGCGCGTCGACGAGGTCGTACTCGTTCCCGGTGATGACGAACAGCGCCTCCTCGAGTGGCTCGAGCACCTCCGGGAGGATGCGGATCACGAGGTAGGTGATGCCGACGAGGGCGACGATCGAGAGCGACTGGGCGATGAAGTTGTGGGCGACGAGAAACGAGGTGCGGTTTTCCGGCGCACCCATGAACGTCGTCGTGATGTAGATCAGCGGCTCGTACTGGAACCAGCCGTAGGGTGAGGCGATGGCGATGAACACGTTCCGGACGAGGTTGAGGAACCAGATGACGCCGATGGCGGCCACGAACGCGGTGGCCTTCCGTCGGAGCGGAGCCTTCACGGCCGCGATCAACCCGCCGAAGATCGCCATGCTCCCGATGCCCGTACAGGCGAGGACGATGTAGGTCGTCCGACCGGTGACGGTCTCGTCGGGGTCGAAATCGAATCGGCTCTGGTAGCCGTTTGCCCCCTCGTTGATGCCCGGGCTGTATCCGAACAGTTCCATGCCGAAGTGCGCCTGGGCGGCCGTCGTCTCGATCAGCCACTGGCGGGCGAACGGAATCGTCTCGACGGGGAGATAGATGATCCCCATCAGTGCCACGGCTTTCGAGAGCAACAGCAACGACGTTCGCCCGCGGTACAGGAGATAGCCGGTGTACGCACACAGCGGGAGCGCCGCCAGGCTCAGTATCGTCTGAATCGGGCTCTGGGCGTCGGCGTAGTAGTACGGCACCATCGTCAGCCAGAAGACGCCGAAGACGACCCAGGCGCCGGCAGCGAGATACCGAGCGGCGTCCGTTCGCTCGCGCCACCACAGTCCCATCGCGAGGACGAACGCACCGATTGCGATCCAGGCGAGGGCGTCGGTCGGCGAAATGGGGCCGATCAGGGCGGGTATCGCCGCGGCTGTGGCGACACTCGAGTCGGCCCAGGACGTCGGTATCGAGGTCGAAACGGCCGTCTCGAGCGTCTCGAGCGTGGAGGACGTGGAGTGCGTAGGGGGCATAGAGGACGGGAAACGCGTGACGGCGGACGGCAGAGCCGTCACGGACGAGGAAGACATACTCAGGCGAATTGATGAACTCGGTCGCTATCAACCTGACGCTGTTCTTCCGGGTCGGCCAATCGCGCCACGACACCACAGACCGCGCCATTTTTGGCACTGTCCCGAGAAGGCGGGGATATGGTCGATGTCCTCGACAACAAGCGGGCGGCCACGCGATTTCGCATCCTCGTCGAGATCGCCGAACGCCAACCGGCCGTTAGCCAGAGTGAGATCGCCGAGGAGGTCGGCGTGACCAGTCAGGCAGTCAGCGAGTACATCCGGGCGCTCGTCGAGGACGGCTTCGTCGACAAGGAGGGGCGCTCTCGCTACCGCGTCACCAACGAGGGCGTCGACTGGCTCTTTCAGGCCGCCGGCGACGTCCGCCGATTCGCCGATCACGTCACCGAGGACGTCCTGGGTGCGATGGGCGAGGACGCCGCTATCGCCACCGCCGACCTCGAGACGGGGGATCCGGTCTCGCTCACCGTCGAGAACGGGCTGCTCCACGCCTCGCCTGGTTCCGAGGGTCCCGCAACTGGAATAGCGACAACGGACGCCGCCGCGGGAACCGACGTGGGCGTCACCAGCTTCGAGGGCGTCATCGATCTCGAACCCGGCTCGGTGACCGTCTGGCAGGTACCACCCGTCCGCGCCGGCGGCAGTCAGTCGGCCACGACCGACGCCATCTTCGAGGGCTGTGGCGACGCCGACCTCGTCCTCGCGACCGGCGTCGAAGCCATCGTGACCCTCGAGCAGGCCGAAATCGAACCAGCAGCCACGTTCGCCGTGGGGTCGGTCGCCGCTGACGCCGCCGAACGCGGCCTCGAGGTGGCCGTCGTCGCGACGACGGACGCTGTCGGGCGCGTCACCGACGTGTTGCGAGACGGCGACGTTGCGTACGAAGTGCTCGAGGGATGATACCGTACGAAGTGCTCGAAGACTGCCCACATCGCTTTTTGACCGGTTCGGATACGCGCGTCAATCGGCGTGTTCACTCACCGTCGCGTACGCCTCCTGCACCCGACGGAAGGATGCCTTATCGCCGCCGTGGTCGGGGTGTACCTGTTTGATCCGCTCACGATAGGCCGCGCGGGCAGCTTTGCGATCGGCCTCGCTCGAGAGTCCGAGCGTCTCGTAGGCCCGTCGAAGTCGCACCTGGGGATCCGTTTCACGTGCTGGCTCTGGTTCGGGTTCCGGCACCTCGAACGGCAACCGATCGCCGAGGTGGACGCCCGGCATCTCGTGTTCGACCAGGATCACGTACGTGTCGGTGGTTCGCTGGAGAGTGAAGAACTCCTCGGCAACGAACGTCACCGCCACGTCCCGGTCTGGGAGGTAGAACGCGACGGTCACGTCCGTTTCTGGAAGCTGGTACCCCTCGTTGTAGCGTTCGCCGATCGACTGGAGGTACGACCGGATCTCCCCGCGTCGACGCCCCTCGCTCGAGTATCGGTTGGTGTTCCAGTTTTCGTTCCCGTTCCCGTTCCTGTTCCCGTTTGTGGACGGCCCAGTCCCTGTACCCGGCCCCGGCCTCGGCCCTGGCCCGTAGGAGTCGGGGAACACCCGGTTGCCGACGACGAAGATCGCTGTGGCGACGAGACTGAACGCGCCGCCGAGAATCAGCCCGGCGAGAACGGCCGGCGGGATCGCCTCGAGGACGCTCGTTGGCACGAGACGGTGTAGGGTGTGGAAGACAAAGAACTGCTCGCCTCCAGTCGTTCGACCGGGTTGGACGTGAGCGGGGAGTCGTGAGTCAGTACGGGAGGATCGGCCGATGTATCGCAGGGGATCAGCCTATGTAGCGCAGGTCGTCGTCGCTCGGGACGTCCATCGCCTGTTGCTGTTGTTCCATCTCCTGGATCTTTCCGATGACCTCCTCCATCTCGTCGGCTCGTTCGTCCAGGGAGTCGTACTCGACCTCGAACTCGAGTCGTGCCTCGAGCACGTCCAGGACGGCCCGGGCGCTCTTCGGATCGACGAGGTAGCCGCTGGTTTCGCCCATCAGGCAGACGGCGTCGAGGCCGCGTCGCTCGCCGAGTCCGAGCAGTAATCCGGAGACGCCGACGATACCGCCTGCGGGTTCGTCCTCGCGGAACTCCACACCCAGTTCCTCGAGGGGCTCGAGGAGCGACTCGTCGGTGACGGCCCCGAGGACGGCGTACTCGTCGATGAGTTCGCCCGTCGGGACGCCACCGAGGGCGTACAGTTCGGTCGCACCGAACTCCTCGGCGATGTCCAGAAACGCGTCCGTCAAGACGTAGTGGCCGGCGTTGGTCTGGGCCTGGTGGTCGCCGGTCAGAACGAGCATATCCCGACCAGCGTCGGGCGTCACCGCGTGGATCTCCACACACGTGAGACTCGTGACTCCGTCCTCGACGGTCACCTGTGGCGGGAACTCCTGGGAGTAGACGCGTCGAACGAGCGTGCTCTCGTCCGCCAGCTCCTCGAGAATGTGGTCGGCGGCGAGTTTACCGACGTGACCGACGCCGGGGAGCCCCTCGATCAGCACCGGTTCCTCGAGGCTGACATCAGCGATGGTCTCGATGTCGAGTTCGTCCATACCGTATCAGCGAACGCGACGTTTAAGAGCGCGTCGGTACTCCCCGTGTGGATCGGCGGGGTCGAAGGGTGCCGGCGCGCTGTTGACGGCGTCTGCCCCGCACTCGGGACAGGAAGCAGAAAGGGTGTAGACCGGACGGTCGTGGGTCGTCTTCCAGTTCGAACAGACGAGAATATTTGATTTCATCGATCAACGACTGACTCGCTACTCGTCGTCGGTTCGACGCTCACGGTGGTACTCGCCGCTGCCACCTTCGGACTGGATCGCGTCGACGGCCCGTTCGGCACTTTCCTCGAGGGCCGCCTCGGCGGTCTTGTAGTTCGGCGCACGAACTTTGATCCGGTACTCGGGGGCACCCACGTAAGTCACCTCGAGTTCGACGCCGTCGGGAATGTCGCCGTCCCCTTCGGCCGCCTCGAGCGCATTTCGGATGCCGTCGACGCCGCTGGGGGCCGCGTTCTCGAGGTCGACGTAGCCCGTCACGTTCACATATGGAACTGAGACGTTTTCCCGGGCGGTTTCGACGATGGCTTCGAGGTCGTCCTCGTCGAGGTCGGTGTTCTCGAGGGCCTCGTGGCCGTGAATCGCGGCCTGTTTGAAGCCGTCGTAGAGGGTTCCGTACGCGCCGAGGAGTTCGTTCGCGATGTCGATGTAGCGGTCGTCGTCGATGTCCTCGCCGAAGGCGATCTCCATCCAGTTGTCGGCCTTCTGCTCGTTTTTCCACTCCTGGATCTTGTCCGAGCGCTGGTGATCGTTGACGTCCTTCAGCGAGAGGTCGATCTGTTCGTGGGACTCGTCGACGTCGAGCACTTTGCAAACGGCGATCTGGCCTTCACGAACGTGGTCGCGGACGTTCTTGATCCAGCCACTCGCGACCTCGGAGATGTGGATCAAGCCACGCTTGTCCTGGTACTCCTCGAGGTCGACGAAGACGCCGAAGTCCTCGATCTCGTCGATTTTGCCGACGACGAGTTCGCCGGGCTCTGGCCAGCCGCTGTACTTCATCGTGACTCGACGGTTTCGACGATCTCGTGGTCGATCTGGGCTTTCCCGCCGGTTGGAACGGCCAGCGTGGTGCCACAGACGGCACAGGCAACCTCGGTGGCGGCCTTGCCGAAGACGACCTGTTCGTTCTCACAGTCACTGCATCGGACGCGGTAGTAGCTTCCTGCCATGTGTATCACTCCTGGAACTCGAGTCGGCCGGCGCGCCATCCCTTGCGGAGGTGCGCCTTGCCACACTCGCTGCATCGGTACTTGAGGTCGGTCTTTTTCGTCGGTTTGTCACCACTTGGCACCTTCGAGAACTTCCCGGAGTTCCCGATGGTCGAGAGCTGACGGGCTCGCTGTCGGTCGGCGACCTTTTTCATCCCGGTCTGACGGCCGGTTCGAACCTTCTCGACTTCGTGTTCGTGGTGGGATCGGCAGTGCGGGCAGTACGTATTGAATCGACGTGGCATCTGCATGATTAACTCACTTGCAGTGGGCTATGGCACGGCTGTTTAAAACCCGTTTGGTTCGGTTCGCTCGTAGTGGAACGCTCGTGTGGGTGTGTGACAATTCAACAGGTGTTAACTATAGTAACAACTGCAACGGTTCACACACTGATCGCCGACACGTCTGGCGATCAGGTGTGCACTGACGTGCAGTGGCTACTATATCGTCGCATCCGGAAACCGGCGACTACGACTACTGCTCCGGTGACACGGGCCCGCTGGGGGTGGCTTCGAAGCGCTTAATTCCCCATCGTCCGAATCAGCCTCCATGAAGCGGCTCATCATCCACGGGGATCCGGGCATTCGAAAGGGCGCGGTCATCGAACACGACGGGGACGAACTGGTTTGCTTCGGTATCAGCCGCAACGGTGAGTGGCATGGGCCCGATCGTGTCCAGCTCTGGTGTACCGTCGGCACCGAAGACGAGTTCGAGGACTTCCAGTACCGCAACTTCACCCCGCACTGGCTCGAGGTCGAGCGTGTCGATGCAAGCGAGATCACCGTGATCGAGCCAAAGGGGACGCTGTTCGCCTGATCACCGGTATCCCGCCGCAGGTCGGTCTCGGTAGGTAGCTCTCAGTCTCCGTCGTACCGTCAACCACATTCGATTTTCCGGTTTGTGCGAATCGGCCAGTACCAGCACCTGCAAATCGCGTGCCACGACGAACCGACCCGTAACCAGTTGCTATGGAACGACAGGCCATCCATAACTAATCTCGCCAGGGCCCACCCGATAGGCAATGTGGCCGTGGGAACACGTCGTCGTCGGCTATCTCTCGTATTCGCTGTTTTCACACCTGTTCTACCGATCGTCGCCTGGCGCGCTCGAGACCCTGGCGGTCGTCTTCGCCTCGTTGCTCCCGGATCTCATCGACAAACCGCTGGCCTGGGAGTTCGGCGTCTTCGAGACCGGCTACGCGCTCGGTCACTCGATCTTTTTCGCGGTACCGCTGTGTCTCGTCGTCGGAGTACTGGCCCGGCAGGCTGGGCGTTCTCGAGCGGGTCTCGCCTTTTCGGTCGGCTACCTGCTTCACCTGCCGGCGGACGTCATCCCGATCTACTTCCGACGGGGAACGCTCCCATTCGAACGGATTCTCTGGCCAATGCAGACGGCGCCGCCCGATTCAGGGGCGACTGGATTTCGAGAGCAGTTTCTAACGATGGTCGGTACCTACCGCACCCAGCTGATGGCGGGCGAGCTATCGACCGTCGAGTGGTTTGGACTCGGTCTGGTCGGCGTGACGGTCGTCCTCTGGCTGATCGATGGTGCGCCAGTTGCACGCGAGCTGTGTACCGGGAGCGTCCGCGTCGTTCGGGGCTGGATCGCTCGAGCCAGCCAGTGACGGTTCCCGCAGCCGCCCCGCCCGATCAAGTGAGTCGGAGGAACTGGCGATCGTCGGTCACGCCACCCCTCGCGGGGTAGACCACGACGAAGTTGCCGTCCGTAATCTGTGAGACTCGGTTCGGGAGCGTCATCAATGCCGGCTGCCAGCCGATATCGTCTCGGCGGGCACTGACACAAACGATGAGGTCGTCCGATCGGCGCTCACGTTCGAGCCCCTCGAGGAGGTCGTCCCAGCCGTCGACGGCGTCGAACGTTCCCGGGACGGTTGGCTCGACGCGTCGATACGCTCGATCGAACTGGTCGGGCGTCCCGTCGACGACGAGCCCGCGGATCGGCGCTCCGGTACGCTCGGCGAGCAGTTTGACGGCGTGAAGCGCTTCGGAGAACCCGTCGTTGTGTTCGATCGCGGGCGGACAGACGAGGACGATCCGCTGGGTCGTATTGAGCGGCTCGCGAACTCTGCCGACGAGGGCGAGCTGTGTGGTTCGGTTCAACACCTGATCGATGATGTGGCCGAACGTCCGCTGGGTGCGAGACTGGGCTCCGTCCCACCCCATTACGAGCGTCGTAATCCGATTCTCGAGCATCGATCGAACGATTCCGGAGGCGATATTGTGGGTGACGCGGGTGTGGCGTTCGAGGTCGACCTCCGCGCCAGCGGCGTACGCTTTCAGTCCCTCCAGAAACGCCTCTCGTTCGGCGATTCTGGCCGTTGTGTCAGTTCCCGGTCTCACGACGGACACGGTGTGAACTGCCTCCGTCGATCGGGGATCGCGAAGGGTAAACGCGAGGTCGAGGAGGGACTCTTTGTACTCAGACGTCGACGAGAGGGGGACGAGAATCCGCTGGGGTTGGCCTGACGGATCGTACGGCTCGCGATCTCGAGCACGGACGAGCGCACCACCGGCCCACTCGACGAGCGCTGGACTCACGACACTCACGACGAGTATCATCACCACCACGCCGTTGATCATGTGCTGATCGAAGCCTGGCACGCCGGCGGTGAAGCCGATCTGGACGATCGCCAGTGCGGCTGCAGCCTGCCCCATCGAGAGGCCGGCCATCCCAACGATCTCCTCGCGCGTGTACCCGTACGCGCGCCCGGTCATCCATGCTGCAACGTACTTCGTCACCACGACCATGCCGATCAGCGATCCGGCGATGACGAGCGTCTCGACGCCGTCGAACAGGACGCCGACGTTGACGAGCATACCGACTGAGAGGAGAAAAAACGGGATGAATAGGGCGTTGCCGACGAACTCGATGCGGTTCATCAACGGCCCCGTCTGGGGGATCAGTCGGTTGAGCGCGAGACCGGCCAGGAACGCGCCGATAATGTGTTCGACGCCGGCGAGTGCGGCGAGAAACGCACACCAAAACAGGATCGCCATCACGAACAGGAACTCGAAGTAGCTCTCGTCGCTGTGGCTGCGAAAGAACCAGCGGGCGATCACCGGGACGACGAGCCAGACGCCGACGAAAAACGCGGCGAGTCCGATCGCCAGCTGGAGCCAGAATTCCGCATCGAGTGTTCCACCGACGGACGCAACGACGACCGCCAGGACGAGCAACGCCAGCGTATCCGTGAGAATCGTCCCACCGACTGTCGCCGTCATGGCCTCGTTCTCGGTTACGCCGAGTCGATTTATCACCGGGTACGCGAGCAACGTGTGCGAGGAAAAGATGGCGGCGAACAGGAGGGCTGCGGCGAGCGAGAGGTCGAGAACGGCCATCCCGACGACCGTCCCCACGGCCTGGGGAATAACGAACGAGAGGAGTCCGAAGACGAGGCTCCGTTCTTTGCGCTCGACGAACCGGTTCAGATTGATCTCGAGGGCGGCGACGAACATCAGATATACGAGACCGACCTCGCCCAGGAGTTGGATCGTGTCGTCTCGCTCGAGTAAACCGAGCCCGTGTGGCCCGATAGCGGCGCCGACGAGGATGATACCGACGATTCCAGGGAGTCGGTAGCGTTTGAGGAGCAATGGAGCGACCAGAAAGAGCACCATCGCGAGGCCGAAAACCAGGATCGGATCCTGGAACGGTGGCGTTAGCGGGGCTTCGGTGGAGAGGGGTGACAGCATGCGCCCGCCTATTGTCACACCAGGGAGGACGGTATGTATGTCCCCCAGTTTCAGTCTCCGCGAGCAGAACTGTGTGACGCTGTCACCTGATTGATGGTGAAAAACCCGCACAGGGCACCCGAATCACAACCCTTAACTACCGTACCGAGTTACGTTGAGCCAGCGGGATGGGATAGCCAGGAGATTCCGGCGGGCTCATAACCCGCAGATCGGTAGTTCAAATCTACCTCCCGCTACTTTTCAGGAACACAACCCGACGAGCGGAGCGAGGAGGCAATGTTCCTGAAAAGACGACGAGTAGATTTGAACCAGACGAGACGCGCACAGCGAACGCGAGCACGTCTCGGCGAGGTATCAAATCTACCTCCCGCTCTGTTTTCTGGTGATTCCGATCGACCAATGAGGCGGAGTGATTTCTCTCAACAGTTCGTTCTCACTCGCGAGTGGAACCTTCCTCGAGTGTGGCTCAACCAAGAACTCAGATCACATTGGCTCGCGTGACCGGCACAATCGTTTCGAGCGAGAACCATGCGCAGTGGTTCGGACGTTCGTCGAACAGTCTGCTCTCGGAACCGAACCGCGAAACTGACGCCACGGTGGTGTGGATCGGTATGGTGCGAAAGTCGATCCGCCGGGAATGGTCGAGTGCTCGTCAGGTCAACGTTTCAACTCGCTATTACGCCTGGTAGTACCGGTTTGCCTGCTCAATTCCGTACAGAACGAGTGTGTGAAGCCCTCTCAAGTGATATCTGTTGTCGTTTGCCTGAAAATCAATACCAAGCCAGTTTACAGCATGGATTGCCAGCAATATTTACTCAAAATGACCAAACATCCAGGTAATATCAAATTTTGTTCCGGTACAATATCTATTACCCGGTCTGATAAAACGGTTCGGAAAGTATTTATGTAGTTAGTCTCTGTATTCTTACTATGCCTCATAAGGACTTACAGGCAACTGGTGTTAATCGACGGATGGTGCTGTCGCTGGCTGGTGCAGCTGGCGTGGCTGGTCTTGCGGGATGTATGGGTGGTAGTGATGACGACGGGAACGGTGACGACAACGGTGTTGGCTCTGATCTCGACGATCAGGAGACCGACGCCAGCGATCGTGAGATCCAGCCCGACTGGATCACGCCCTCTGGCTCCGAAGCCCAAGATCTGAACCCGCTTCGAATCAACGACACGACGTCCGCCGCACGACTTTCCCCGCTTCTCGACGGCCCGTACGGTCTCGACGAGAACGACGAGTTCTACGGCTACTGGTTCGAGGACTACGAGACTGACGATTATCAGACCTGGACGTTCTACCTCCGTGACAACCTCGAGTGGGGTAGTGACTACGGCCAGATGACCGCCGATGACTGGGTCTTCCACGTGGAAAACATCGCCCAGTACGAGGACAACTGGGCGGGTCACGTGAACCGGTCGAACTGGGATTCCGTTACCAACGTGACGGCTGTCGATGACACCACGCTCGAAGTGGAAATCGAAGCTCCCGATCCGCTGTTCATCCGCCAGCCAACGTTCTGGGGAACGCAGATTCTCCCCCAGGCGCTCGTCGAGCCATACTTCGAGGACTACCTCGACGGCAACGAAGATGCTGGAAGTGAACTCAACAACGCCGACGCCGTGACACAGTTCGAGTATACCGGAAACCTCGGGCCGTACACGTTCGAGAGCCGATCCATCGAAGACCGGTTCGTCGCCGTTCGAAACGACGACTACTACAAGCGCGGCGACGGTGAAGACTGGGAGGACGCACCGTACTTCGAACAGTACACGATCAACATTCTCGAGGAGGAGAGTACCCGCCTGGCCGAGTTCGAAACCCAGGGTCTCTCGACGATGAACCTCCCGGCAGACCAGGTCGAGAGTTTCCAGGGCGACGATCGGTTTACGCTCGTCTCCTCGGAAACGCCGTACTGCAGCGTGCAGGTCTACAACCAGCGAGCCAACGGATGGGAGGAACTCCGCAAACCCGAAATCCGTCGTGCACTCTCGATGGCCATCAACAAGGAGACCATCGCGAACGACATCTACCGTGGCTTCGCGGAGGTCGCCCACACGTTCCAGCCGGAGTACTCCGAGTTCTACGACGACAGCGAAGTCGAACCGGTTGGCCAGGGCGACTCCTACGACGTCGCCGAAGCCCGTTCCCTGCTCGAGGAGAACCTCAGCGACGGCTACGAGTACGACGGCGACACGCTTCTCGACCCCGAGGGGAACCCGGTCGTCCTCACGTACGTCTACTCGAACGCCTCCGACCTCGTCGAGGACACGGCTCGCTACGTGGCGTCCGAACTCGAACAGCTCGGTATCGAGATCGATGCGACCGGCGTACCGTTCAACACGATGCTCGAACAGTACGCGATGGTTGCCGAAGACGGCGAGCCGCTGGGAATCTTTAACGATCCAGAGGCAGAGGATCCACAGGCACTCACCAGTGCCCGCGAGTGGGATCTGTTGTCCGGGATCGGATTCAACACGTATCCACGGTCGCCCGCGTCGATCGCCGCCTTCTGGACGGCAAGCTCCGGAACGAACTTCTACGGCTACGTCCCGGAGGAAGACATCGGTGGGATGATCGAAGAGGGGGCAACGGCCGAGGATCCAGACGAGCAGCAGGCTATCTTCGCCGAAATCTTCGGCATCCTGAGCGACGATCTGCCGGTGAACTTCCTGTACTTCCAGGACGACATTTACGGCTATCAGGAGCAGGTCACCTTCACCGAGGATCCATCACCCTCCTGGGGCTACAAGTCCAACAGCTGGTGGATGACCGACGACCCGCACAACTAAGCGCAAATTACACTGAGGCGGGTACGCCGTAACGGCCGCTTACCTGCCGCTTTTCCGTATGACAGTCACATCGAAGGATACATACAGTACTACTCAATCAACACATATATCGATCATGTACGATACTCTCAATCGCAGTTATGAAACTGTGTCCGTACACCCTCGAGGAGGTGAGCGCCCATGAGCATGACCTGGTACATCAGCCGGCGAACCGTCTGGGCACTGATCGCCTCGTTTATTATCATGACCTTCACGTTCGGTCTCCTGGCAGCGTCGCCGAACCCGACGACCAGTCAGGTCGCGTTCGACGCGGCACAGGATGGAGCTGATCCACAGGAGGCCGTCGAAACGTACGAGGCCACGCGGGGTGAGGATCGCCCGCTCTTCGAACAGTATACCGATTTCATGGTCTCGATGTACACGTTGGACTGGGGTGATTCGTTCATCTATCAGACTGACGTGTTAGGGGTGATCGCCGACGCATGGATTTACTCGGCGATCATCGTTATCCCGTCGACGATCCTCGCCGTCCTCATCGGGTTTGGCGTCGGGCTGTACTCCGCCACCCATCAGTACACGAAGACGGATTACGCCGCCACGTTCGTCGCGTTCTTCGGGATCAGTGTCCCCAACTTCTGGTTTGCAATCATGTTAATTTTGATTGGTGGGGTCATGCTCGGCTGGTTCCCGACGAGTTACGACACGGGCGTGTCCTGGTGGTCACTCGAACACCTTCACCAACTAATCTTACCGCTACTCGTACTCACGACCGCCGCGGTCGCTTCCGAGATGCGCTACGCACGCGCGGAAACGCTCGAGTACGTCAACGCCGAGTGGACGAAAACGGCTCGAGCGAAGGGGGTTAGCGAGTGGAAAATCATGTACAGACACATCTTCCGGCCAGCGACGCCGGTGTTGATTACAATCCTGGTTGCCGACTTCGTGGGGATCATCTTCGCGACCTCGTACGTCATCGAGGTTATTTTCGGCATTCCGGGGCTCGGGCTGGTGAGCTACAACGCGATCATCAATCAGGATACGCCACTCGTTCTCGCGACGACGTTGATCCCGGTGATCATCGCAATCCTCGGGAACCTGCTCCAGGACATCCTGTACACCGTGCTCGATCCACGAATTAGCTACGAGGGGAGAAACTAATGGCTACTGACACACCACAATCTCAGTCCGTCGACCTCGATGCAATCGACTGGGAACAGTACGAACGTGGTCGCTTCTACGTCGCCAAACAGACGCTCGTCACCTACGGCTCGTTACTCCTGATCGCCGTGATGTGGCTGTACGACCACTTCTACGTGGAGGAACGCCACCCGTTCGTCGAGCAAGATCTCTTGCTGTTCGAACTCTCGTTGAACCCGGACAACGTCGACTGGTTGTTCGCAATGACGCTGCTCGCGTTGTTCTGGTTCGTCGCCGTTCCGCTGTGGCAAAACAAGCGGATGACGATGTACTACTGGTCGAAGTTCAAACAAAACACGGCTGCCGTCTGGAGTATGGGCTTCCTCGCCGTGCTATTCGTCGTGGGAACGGTAGGGCCATTGATCATCGGTCACCCGGAACCAAACTGGGGGAACCCGAACGCGCCGCCGGTCTTCTTCGGCGGCGAATGGGCCCATCCGTTCGGAACGCACCGAACCGGTGAGGACATCCTCGAGATTACGATAACTGGTGCACAGGTAAGTCTGCAAGTCGGCCTGATCGCGACGCTGTTCAGCGTCGTTCTCGCGGCGGTCGTCGGTGCGACGGCTGCGTTCTCCGGCGGCTGGCTGGACGAACTGCTCATGCGCTTCGTCGACCTCCTCATGACGTTCCCAACGTTCTTCCTGATCGTGCTCCTCGTGTACATCTACGGTGGGAGCCTGTTCTTGCTGATCGTCATCCTGGCGTTCACGGGATGGGGTGGAACGGCACGGTTGATCAGGAGTGAAGCACTCCAGCGCAGCGAGGAAGCGTACATCAGTGCAGCCGAAGCTGCGGGAGCGAGCCGGGGCTACATTATCAGACGTCACATCCTGCCCAACGTCTCGAACACGATCATCACGGCAGCGACGCTGTTGATCCCCGTCATGATTCTGACCGAGGCGGTCATTGCGTTCCTCGGATTCGGAGACATGAACGTCTGGTCGTGGGGACGAATCATCTCGGACGGTCGAAACCACCTGCGAAATGCCTGGTGGGTTGCAACGATTCCAGGAATCTTCCTGTTTTTCACCGTGTTAGCGTTCAACTTCCTCGGTGATGCACTACGAGACGCACTCGATCCACGACACGAAACAGAATAATGACGAACGAACCACTACTCTCGGTACGCGACCTGCAGACGGTGTTCCACACCGACGATGGAACCGTCCACGCCGTCGACGGTGTAAGCTTCGACGTCGAACGCGGTGAGACGGTCTGTATCGTCGGCGAAAGTGGCAGTGGCAAATCCGTGACCACCGAATCGATCACGCGAATTCTCCAGATGCCGCCGGGCGAAATTGCTGGCGGCGAGGTCATCTTCGACGGTATGAACGTCACGGAGATGTCCGATAAGGAGGTTCGCAAGATCCGCGGTGGCCGGATCAGCCACGTCTTCCAGAACCCACAGAGCGCATTGAACCCGGTGTACACCATCGGTGCACAGATTCGAGAAGCAATTCAGGCCCATCAGGATCTCTCGAAGGAAGCGAGTCGCGAACGAGCGATCGAACTCCTCGACGAGGTCGGCATTCCGGAAGCGGCCTCTCGAGTCGACGATTATCCACACGAGTTCAGCGGCGGGATGAAACAGCGAGCGATCATCGCGATGGCACTCGCCTGTGAACCCGACTTGCTGATCGCCGACGAGCCGACGACGGCACTCGACGTGACGATCGAATCGCAGATCCTCGAACTCCTGTTGGATCTCCAGGATGAGTTCGACATGTCGATCATTTTCGTCACACACGACCTCGGGGTGGTCGCCGAAATCGCCGACCGAGTGATCGTCATGTACGCAGGGAAGGTCATGGAGCAAGCCGACGTCTTCGATCTCTACGACTCGCCTGCACACCCGTATACGCGGGCGCTTCTCAACTGTCTTCCCGGAAATACCGGCACGGTCGAACCGATCGGTGGCACCCTTCCGAGTGTCACCAATCCCCCGGATGGGTGCCGATTTGCCGACCGGTGTGAGTACGCAATCGAGGACTGCACCGTCGGTGACCAACCGGAACTCGTCTCGGCGACGTCGAGCGGACACACCGTCTCGTGCATCCACTACCACGAGGGCTACGACTCGTCGACCGTCCTCGAGGACGGGCCGTCCGCCGGATCGACCACGAATACTCGGCCCGTTTCGGAATCAGGAGGTGACCGGTAATGAGTGGAGCAAGCCCATTACTCGAGGTCAAGAACCTCAAAAAGCACTATCCAATCACGAAAGGAATTCTCAAACGCGAGATCGGCCGTGTTCGGGCGGTCGATGGGATCAGTCTCTCCGTCGAGCGCGGCGAGACCGTCGGACTCGTCGGCGAGTCCGGGTGTGGTAAGTCGACGGCCGCGACGACGATTCTTCAACTCGAGGACGCAACCGACGGACAGGTGTTGTTCGAGGGCGAGGACGTCACGGCGTTCAAGAAGCGTGAACTCAAACGGTTCCGGCGTCGGGCACAGATGATCTTCCAGGATCCTGACTCGAGTTTCGATCCGCGGATGTCGATCGGCGAGTCGGTCGCCGAGCCCTTGCTGGTTAACGGCATGAACGATCGAAAACGCCGGCGTGAAATCGTCGAACACCTGCTCGTGAAAGTCGGACTCCAGGCGTCCGATGCCGACCGGTATCCACACGAGTTCAGTGGCGGGCAGAAACAACGGATCGGGTTGGCTCGGGCACTCTCGGTCAATCCGGATTTGCTCGTCGCAGACGAACCGGTCTCAGCGCTGGACGTGTCGATCCAGGCAGAGATTCTCGCGATAATGGAAGATCTTCAGGAAGAGTTCGGCCTGGGTATTCTGATCATCAGCCACAACCTGGGCGTTATTCGCGAAATCTGTGACCGGGTTGGCGTGATGTACCTCGGCGAAATCGTGGAGGAAGGGCCAACGGAGGAAATCTTCGACAACCCACAGCATCCGTATACGCGGGCGCTCATCTCGTCGATTCCGGTTCCGGATCCACATCACTCTCGAAAGGACGTGAAACTCTCGGGGGACGTTCCCAGTCCGTCGAACCCACCGACAGGGTGTCGCTTCCACACGCGCTGTCCCGAAGTCATCCAACCCGAGGCGTACGACTTCGACCAGGGGACGTGGCGGAGCGTGATGGACTACAAATACCGCGTCCACGACCGGTCGCTCGACGTCGACTCAATCCTGGAGGGAGTTATCACGGAGAGTGATGCGTACGATGGGGCGGATGACGTGCCGTTTGATCAGTTCGACCACCACCTCCGTTCGGAGTTCGGAATTCCGGATTCACTCCCCGACGAGCGGGCCGAGGACGTCCTCGGACGTTCGATTCGCTACGTTTATGACGACCAGTTCGACGAGGCGAGCTCGTCCCTCGGCGAGGAGTTCGAAACGGTTTGTCGCCAGGAGCAGCCCGAACAGATTCACGTCACCGCCGACCACCGCGCCTCGTGTCACCTGATCGAAGCGGAAACGGAAGCGATCGTTGATTCACCGGCTCAACCGAGCGACGACTGAGAAGTAGTCTCGTTTTAATCGTCGCCGTCTTCGTCGACGATCAAGACCTCTCCGTCGACCACGTCGACGTTGATCAGCGTTTTAACGTGGTAGCCGGCGTCGTCGACTTTGTTCTCGCCACCTTCTTTCTTGATGACGGCAACGGTGTCGACGACTTCGGCCCCGATGTCGTCGAGTGCGCCGAGGACGGCCGCGAGGGTGCCGCCGGTCGAGAGCACGTCGTCGAGCACGAGCACGCGCTCACCCTCGTAGACGTCGTTGATGAACATCTCGTTCTCCGAGTAGCCGGTTTTCTGGGCGATGGATACCTCGCCCTCGAGTCCGTACTCGCGTTTCCGAATCACGGTGAGCGGGATGTCCGTCATCAGGGAGACGGCCGTCGAAATGTGAATTCCCATCGCCGCGGGGGTGACGATGCGGTCGACGTTCTCGAGGTTGGCCTTTCGAGTGATCCGAATCACAATCTCGCGGAGCAGCGATGGCTCGAGTTTGGGGACGCCGTCGCTGATCGGGTGCACGAAGTAGTGATAGCCCTCTTTTTCGATGATGGGGGCCTCGAGGAGTGACCGTTTCAACTGATCCATGTCGTGGATCAGCGGGATATCGAGTAAAAGCTGACGATACGCGACGACGATGATGGGAGTCGGTACCACTGTGACTATCGTTCCGAGTAACGGTACCGCATTCGGAAATCAGGCCATTCTCGAGAGTACGAGCCACCTCGAGTGTTCAGGTCTCCCGAGAGTTCGAGCCGCCTCGATTGTTCAAGTCGACTCGCCACGGAACCACGCCCGTCAGTCGCTCCGCCCATACCGTAGTTCGGGCGGCTGTTCGCCGTGGCCGAGACGCATGTTTCGCTCGTAGTAGATGTGAGCGATGGCCGTCCCGGTGATCGTCACAGAGATCAGTCCTGCCCAGGTGAGCTCCGGAAGGAGGGTGAACGGATAGATTCCGAGCCAGAGGGCGGCCACGAGCGCACAGCCGATCGCGCCCAGTGATAGATACAGCTCGCGCCAGGCGAACTCGCTGCCGGGGACGATCTCGAGGTAGATGTTGAGATCGCTCGTCCGATCGGTCGATTCGATCACACCGGCGTCGGAGTCGAACTGGAGAATGCCGGCGGCGTCCATTTTGGGGAGGTGTGTCTGCTGGAGCGTCGTGTAGACCCGCTTTCGTTGCTCCGGGGTAACCTTCTCTGGAACCGTCTCGTACTCCCAGGCGGCGACCTGCTGGGCGAGGTCACCGAGTTCGACGGGTCGACTGTCCTGTTTCAAATACTGCAGGACGTATCGCCGTCGCTGGTTGCGGAGGACTTCGAATACCTCTCCTTTCGAGAGCGGGTTCTGGGGGGATTGTCGCGCCATCACGATGTCCTCACCTCGTGCCACCTGCGCGGAAACCTATCGCCATCGATTGACGGCATGAACGCCACCTATATAATTCTCGTGACGACCGAATTCGATACAGTTGCACGCTACTCCTATCCTACTCGCGGGGTGTATTTAATTCCAACCTATCCAGACTCAACGACAACGGCGAGCGATCGGGCGATCTCGGTCGCGAGCCCCACTTTCGAGCCGGAAAACTGTGCAACGTCGTCCGCATGAACGAGCAGCGCCCGCGTTCGATCGTCACCCATGACGCTCGCGTCGTTGGCGACGACGAACGCGGCGTCGACGCGTTCGAGTACCTCCCGAGCAGCATCGATCATCGCCCCGTCGTCGCCACTCGTTTCGGCTTTGAACGCGACGATGGGGAGATCGGCATACTCGTCGCGCACCGTATCGAGGAGTTTCGGTGTCGGCTCGAGGTCGAGCGTCAGTTCCTGGCCGGAGCGGAGTTTCTCCTCACTGGCCTCGAGCGTGTAGTCGCCGATCGCTGCGGCACAGACGAGGGCGTCTGCGTCCTCGCAGGCAGCCTGAGTGGCCTCGAGCATCTCCGCGGCGCTCTCGACGGGAGTGACGTCGGCGTAGGGGACGTCGGTTCCGTCGTGGACGAGCGTGACGTCCGCACCGTGGACGTAACACGCACGAGCGACGGCACGCCCCATCTTCCCCGAGGAGCGATTCGTCAGCACACGCACCGGGTCGACCGACTCGGCGGTCGCCCCGCTCGTGACCACGACGTGACGACCCTCGAGCGGGCGTTCGCCGACCGATCGGGCGACCTCACAGACGATCGCCTCCTCGGTCGCGATCTTGGCTTTTCCTTCCTCGATGCGTGGGTCGACGAACGCGACGCCCCAGGATTCGACGCGATCGATGGCCTCGAGCACGCCCGGGTGGTTGTACATTGGCTCGTGCATTGCGGGGGCGATTACGACAGGTACGTCCGCGCCGAGGGCAGTCGTCGCGCAGGTGGTGACCGGCGTGTCGTCAATCGCGCCGGCGATCTTCCCGACGGTGTTCGCCGTGGTCGGCGCGAGCAGAAGTACGTCGGCCCAGCCGTCGTTCCCACAGAGAGCGACGTGTTCGACCCCACCGGTGATCTCGGTGACGACGTCGTTTTCGGTCGCGAACTCGAGTGCCCACGGGTGGATGATTCCGCGTGCGCTGTCGCTCATCACTGCCCGGACGCTGGCCCCCTGGCGTCGCAACTCGTGGGCGAGTTCGACCGTCTTGACGGCCGCAATGGATCCCGACACCCCGAGTGCGACGTTGACTCCCTCGAGCATTCTCGGTGGTTCTTCGAAGGGAGAGCTAAAATGCGTATGGATGTCGCGGCACCGACGGCGACAGGCTCACTCTCGGTCGACGCTCGGGTGCATCGTCGGCCGGTCGTCCAGCGGTTCGGCAAGGGCGTCGAGCATCGTCTCGCGCGCCCATCGGTCGCGCTCGAGTCGTTCGTCGTCGTCGATCTCCTCACAGCCTGGCGGCACGTCCCGGTCACGACCCGTGAAGTACCCCTCGGGGACGACCCAGTCGTGGTAGAACGCGACGTCGGCGTCGAGGATCACGGCCAAGGCGACTTTCGCCCCGTGGCCGGCGGCGACGATGGTCTGGTGGGGTTCGCCGGCGATCCGGCCAGCCGCGTAGACGCCGTCGACCGCCGTCCGCCCGCCGTCGTCGACCCGAACCATGTACTTGCTCCCGCGCTGTTCCCGCCCGACGTCGAGCGGAACGAGGTACTCGCTGTCTGGCCAGGAGGCGGCGATAACGCGCCGGGCCTTGAGGGGCTCGCCACCCTCGGTTTCGAGGACGAATCCGGCCTCGAGGTTGCCCTCGACCCGGGGTTCGACGCGCGTAACGCGCCCGAGCTCGACGGTCGCCCCGGCGGTGTGTGCCTGCTCGCGGGCGAGTTGCAGGTACCGGCGAGCGTCGATCCCGTCCGGGAAGCCGGGGTAGTTCTCGAGGCTGGCGTTTCGGGCCAGGATCGACTCGCCGCCGTCGACTATGAGCGTGTCCAGGCCGTTCCGTGCGGTGAAGATCGATGCGGCGAGGCCGGCGACCCCGCCACCGACGATACAGACGTCGCGCATACGCGTTCCTCCGGATGGCGGCTATAGAAAGACTACGACTTGGCCTGTGCGTCGTTACTGCTCTCGATCTGGCGCCCACTCGTTCTCGTCGCTGCCCTCACTTTCACGCTCCCGTTCTCGAGGCGGATGCCTGACGCTCGCCGGCGTCCGCGCTCGAGCCTGGCCGTGGGGACGCGACGACGGATGGACGGGGTCGTCTCGCTCCGTATCGATTCGCGGGGACTGTTTCCTCGAGTCGCCGTCGCGGTGGCCGTACTGTCGCCGTTCGACTGCACGCGCGCGACGCTCTGTGTCCCACTCCTGGAACAGCCCGTAGTCGGTCATCGTCTCCATGCCGGCGATGGCCGCCGAGAGTTTGATACCGATCAGTGGAATGTCGGCGACGAGGACGACCACGTCCGCACGGATGATTGCGCCATCACGGAGGAGGACGTCGATGACGTCGACGATCGCGTCGTCGGATTTGTTCGGTTTCATCGGTTGGTATCCCGTTGATCGTCGCCGAACGTTGGGGCGAACGAGTACGGCGGCCACGGGCCGGTAAATCGCACCTCGAGCCCCGGTTCGGCGGCAATCTCGTCGAGCACCGAGCCGATCGGTTCTTCGTCGGCCTCACGGGCGAGGACGGTGAGTCGGCATAGCCGCTCGCCGGCGTCCGATCGATCGAATTCGCCTCCGAGGTCGACCGAGGCACGGCGCTCGAGACGGCGCTGCTCTCGAACACAGTCCTTGAGTTCCGTTTGTAGCCTGTCGGTCACGTTCTCCCGTCGGTGTCGGCGAAGCACCTCCACTCGCTGATCGACCTGTTTCCGGAGGAGGAACGCCTCACCCTCCGACGCCATCTCGATCCGATCGCGAAGGGTTCTGAGTTCTTCATCCTCCTCGAGCAGGGTCGCTTCGTCCGGCGGCTCCCGTTCGATCACGTCGATCCGATACTCCCAGTGGTCGCGGAGATCGGAAAGCGTCTGCTCGAGCAGCTCCCGTTCCTCACGGAGCCAGCCGCGAACGGTGTCGTCGTCGCCGCGGATGATGGTGTCGAACTGGAACGGTAGCGGCGTCCCGAAGGCGTCCGCCGCCCGGTCGATGACCGTCTGGTGGCGAACCAGCCAGCGTTTGACCTGGGCGAGGTCGGCCGAGTCGTACAGTTGCTCACACGGGTGAACGACGGCCGCGATCGAGGCGTTCTCGAGGCCGACGAGAGAGACGGGTTCGTCGTCGATGCCCGTCGTCGAGAACGATTCGTCGTCGCCGTCGCCGTCGCCGCCTACGCTGACGACGCAGTAGACGTAGCGACCGTCCTCGAACGTGACGCTCGAGCCGTCGTCAGTTGTGGGGGAGTCACTACTCATCGTCATCACCGCCGATCGTGGCGTAGCCTGGCCGATCGAGTTCCGCTGCATCGACGTCGAGTCTGGCGATTGCATCCTCGACGAGGCCGTCGAGTTCCATCCGCAGGTCGTCGACGCCGTCTTCGATCCCCTCGTCGGCTTTGAGCTGGTCGATTTCGGCCTCGATAGCGGCCAGCTGACGGCCAAGCCGATCAACCTCTTCGTCGGACAGCTCCGGCGAGTTCATCCGCCGGACGGCCTCTCGCTCCATCGCCTCGAGGAGCAGTTCGACGACCGTGATGACGAGCGTCATCAGGCCCTGACGAGCGTCGTCACCCTCGCCGACGTCGATCCTGGTCACGCCTTTTCACCATCGGCTTTGACCGACTCGGCAGATGATTCGTCGTTCGTTCCGTTCGTCTCTGACTCCGACTCGTCGATCGTCTCGTCGCTCGAGTCGTGCTGGTGGCAGAACCCGTCGTCTTTCGCCGGGCGCGAGCAGCGCTCACCTGACGCCGTGAGCGCCTTGCACTGGTCGGTAGTCTGTGAATGTGCTTCTGCGTCCTCGTCACCGCTTTCGTCCTCCGTCACGTTGACCCCGCGAGTGGGGGCGATCGGCGGCGCCGGCCGTTCCATCTCGGCTAGTTCGGGATCGCCCGCAGCTTCCGCAACGCGGCGCATGTCCGTCCCCTCGGGGAACTCGAGGCCGTACTTCGCAGCCGTCTCGAAGGAGGCGATCGCTGCTCGGATCTGGATGCCGAGTAGCTGGGTGTCGCCGATCGAGACGGCGATGTCGGCGTTGATGACGATGCCCTTGTCGAGCAGGAGTTCGACGACTTCGGCGAGGTCGGCCTGCTGTCGACTCGGCTGGACGGCGTCGACCATCAGCGCTCACCTCGTCGCTTGCGTTCGCGTTCGATCTCGAACCGCCGACCGTAGATGCGTCTCCGGGAAGGGGCGGTCGAGAGCCGTACCTGCTGGGGAACCGTCGCGTAGCGGGCGTCGCTACCGAGGTCGGCGCGATCGACCGGCATCGTCGAGGCGGCCGTCGGATTGCGCGAGTTCGTTCCGCGATCCGTTCGTCGCATCCGTTCACGGTTCCACTCGTAGAGGTCTTCGAACTCCTCGTGGGCCTCGAGGAGGGCGTCGCGGACGCCGTCGATCGCTCGCATCGCACCTTGCTGGATCGTCACCTGCACGTACTCCGGATCCTCGAGCGGATCGACGTCTATATCCTCCCGATCGAGATCCATCCCCAATTCGTCTCCAACGAGGCCGTCGTCATCCGTCATCGCCGATGCTGCCGAGCCAACCATCGAGTCGTCGTCGCTGACGTCGTCGACTGTGTCCGTCAGATCCGTTCCTGCCTCCAGCACGTTGGCGAACTCGCTCGCGTTCCACATCCCGACGAGTTCGATCGCGTCGAGCACCTCGCCAAGGTCAACCGCCTCGGCCGGTTCTCGTTCACGCAGCGCCTCCGGGATGTCGCCGGTTTCGATCGCCTCGAGTAACTCGTCGGGATCGACGGAATCGGCCAGTTCCTTGAGGTCGACCGTCTCGAGGAACGATGTCAGCGCCGACGTGACATCCGCGAGGGCGTCGAGATTCTCACGAACCGCCGCCTGTTCGTCGGCGTCGAGGGCGTCGATCGAGTCGACGCCCCCGAGTAGATCATCGAGCCCAGACAGGGCAGTCGTCCCGGCGTCGATGGCGTCGTCTATTTCGACTTCGTCGAGTACGTCACCGTCACCGTCGTCACCCTCGAGGTCGAAATCCACGCTTGCGATCTCGAGCGAGTCGTCGTCACCCATCGACCTCACCTCCCGCGTCGGCTGGCTCGGATCCGGATTCGGACTCGGGGTCGAACCCGGAGTCGCTCAGCGCCGAATCGTCGTCCTGCGATCGCGTCGTCGTATGGGTCTCTGCTCGTTCGGCCCGGTCATCCTCCCTCCGCACTATCACGGTGAGTACGTCGTTGTTTACTGCCGCGGTTTCTGTCGTCTCCGCCCACGGGATTTCGACGCGCTCGAGCTCGGTCGTCCCGACGGCGATCACGAGATTCCCGTTTTCGACGCCGACGCGGACGTCCTCGAGGTCGACGGGTGAAAGATCGGCGACGACCTCGAGTTCGTCGTCGTACCGCCTGATGCTCACATCGACACCGGTCTCGTTGTCTCGACCCCGGCGTCGACGCCGACGCGGACGGTGTTTTCCGATCGGTCTGTCCGCTCCACGCCCGCGGCCGCCGACGATCGACTCGAGCGGGCTCACGTCGAAATTCAGATCGACGTCGAACGATGACCGGTCGGAATCTGGCTCGTGGCGGTTCCCTGGGCCCGGTTGCTGATAGCTACCCGGTGTTCGGTGCGGTCGCTGTGGACGGCCGCTGGCACTACTCGCGTCGTCGATCGCCTCGAACAGCCGGAACAGTTGTGAGATGATGCCGGTGGGCCGATCGGAACGCTCGTCGTCCGGTGATCTCTCCGGTTCATTCGGTTCGTCCGGTTTGCCCGATCCGCCCGGGTCGCTCGAGTCGTGTGGGTCGCGTGGCGGATCAGTCATCAGGATCGTACCTCCACGCGACCACTGGTGAGTTCCTCGTGTACTTCGCGAGCGATCTCGAGATCCGCCTCGATGTCGGCTTTTCGTTGCTCGTACTCCGCCTCCGACCGCTCGCCCAGTTCGTAGAGCAGCCGGTTTTCCTTCAGCTCGTCTTCGAGTGCTTCGATGTCGTACAACTCGTCGAGTGCCATCGTGTGCAACGTCTCGACGAGGCCGACGAACGGTCGAAAGAGCAGGTCGTCGATGATGATTGCGAACACGGTGAATACCATGGTCATCGTTGGGCCCCGATCTGAATGTCGACGAAATTGTACGGGGCGAACGGGCCCGAGTACTGGACGATCACGTCATCGAGGGACTCCTCGAGCGAACCGATCGCGGCGTCGAACGTCTCCCGATCCGAGCGCTCGACGAGGTACGATCGGTTGAGCAACAGTCGATCACTGAACCGACCGTTTTCAACGTGATCGACGGCCAGGGGCTCGAGTTCGTCCGCGACGAGCGATTCAACAACGTCCTCGCCGACCGTCGCCTCCGGTTCGGTGACGAGCTTGACGCCGAGTTCGACGCAGCCATCGATTTCGTGGAGCGTCCGTCTGAACGCGCTGCGTCCACCACGGAGGACGTTCTTCAGTGCGCGCTCGCTCTCGAAGACCATCCCGAACCGCATCGGTACGATCGTTCGGCCCCCGTCGTTGGTCATGAGCGCCCTGAGTACCTCGTCGTGTCGCCTGGCATCCTCGTCGGTCTGTTCGGGGTCGGTGACGTCGATGGGGGAGGCGAGGGCAGCGAGTCGCCCGTGTGTCACCGGGTAGATCTTCGACGCACCCCTGACGGCACCGTTCTCGAGTTCCAGATCGTTCTCCCCATCGTCGGTTCCATCCGGATCGACGTCGAACGTCGTCGCATCACTCACGGCGACGACCCCGTAGACGTAGTGGTAACTCGAGTCGGTCACGCTCTCACCTCCGACGTCAGTGTATTCGCTGTAGCCTGTTCACCAGCGACGAACCGGTGAACACCTGCAGCACGCTCGTGTAACTGTGACAACCTCGTTCGTGTGGTGACTGTCGGATGCCGCCGGTGTAAACTCCGTTTCATAGTGGGCCTCCCTCGAGTGCGAGTGTGCGGGCGATGACGACGGCGTAAACCGCCACTCGGTCGATGACTATTCACTGGGGGCGCGGGTTATCGTGGTGCTTGCAAATGCACCCTCGTTTCTCACGCTCGGTAGAGGCGACAGCCGGCCGCTCGCCGGCGACTGGGACTCGCTGTTCGACCCCCGGATAGCTCCCGGAATCCTTAATGGAACGTCCAGCAAAAATTACGATCATGTACGACGATGAGGATCTTGAGGCGATCCGCTCCGCCGAATTCGAGTGGGAGGAGGAAACCCTCGAGCCAGTCCTCGACCGGTTCGGTGAACGCAAGGATCGATTCGCGACGATCTCGAACCACGAGGTCGATCGGCTCTACACCCCCGAGGACGTCGGGGATCTCGAGTACCTCGAGGATCTGGGCTTCCCCGGCGAGGAGCCTTACACCCGCGGGCCGTATCCAACGATGTACCGGGGGCGGACGTGGACGATGCGCCAGTTCGCCGGCTTCGGGACGGCCGAGGAGACCAACGAGCGCTTTCACTTCCTGATCGACCAGGGTCAAACCGGGCTGTCGACGGCGTTCGACATGCCGACGCTGATGGGGCTCGACTCGGACGATCCGATGAGCGACGGGGAGGTCGGCAAGGAAGGCGTCGCCGTCGACACGCTGCGGGACATGGAGATCCTCTTCGACGGGATCGACGTCGACGACGTCTCGACGAGTTTTACGATCAACCCCTCCGCACCCGTCATCTACGCGATGTACGTCGCCCTTGCCGACCAGCAGGGCGTCCCGCGAGAGCAGATTCGCGGCACCCTCCAGAACGACATGTTCAAGGAGTTCATCGCACAGAAGGAGTGGGTGATCCCGCCGGATCCCTCGCTCAAACTCGTCACCGACGTCGTCGAGTTCTCGACCGAGGAGACGCCCAAATTCCACCCCATCTCGGTCTCGGGTTACCACATCCGTGAAGCGGGATCGACCGCCGTCCAGGAACTCGCCTTTACGCTCGCCGACGGCTTCGGCTACGTCGAGGACGCCGTCGAACGTGGCCTCGAGGTCGACGAGTTTGCGCCTCGGCTGTCGTTCTTTTTCAACTGCCACAACTCGTTTTTCGAGGAGATCGCGAAATTCCGTGCGGCCCGCCGGATCTACGCTCACGTGATGGACGAGTGGTACGACGCCGAGCGGGCGGAGTCCAAGCGCTTGAAGTTCCACACCCAGACCGCCGGCCAGTCGCTGACGGCCCAGCAGCCGATCAACAACGTCGCTCGCGTGACGATGCAGGCGCTGGCGGGCGTCCTCGGGGGTACGCAGTCGCTGCACACCAACAGCTTCGACGAGGCGCTCGCGCTACCCAGCGAGAAGGCCGTCCGGGTCGCCCTGCGCACCCAGCAGATCATCGCCGAGGAGTCCGGCGCAGCGGACATCGTCGACCCGCTGGGCGGGTCGTTCGCCGTCGAGGCGCTCACGAACGAGGTCGAACAGAAAGCGATGGCGTACATCGAGCACATCCGTGATCTCGGCGACGGCTCGGTTCGCGACGGCATCCTGCAGGGGATCGACGACGGCTACTTCCTCCGGGAGATCCAGGAGGCCTCCTACGAGTACCAGGAACGCGTCGAACGCGAGGAGGAGATCGTCGTCGGCGTCAACAAGTTCACGATCGACGAGGACACCTCCCCCGACATCCTCCACGTCGACGAAACCACCCAGGATCGCCAGCTCGAGCGCCTCGAGCAGACGAAAGCCGATCGTGACGACGAGGCCGTCGAGGCGACGCTGTCGGCGCTCGAGGAGGCGATCGAGAACGACGAGAACACCATCCCGTACATCGTCGACGCGGTCAAGGCGTACGCGACGATGGGCGAGATCATGCAGGTGTTCGAACGGCAGTACGGTGCGTACACCGAACAGATCGGACTCGCGTAGTTCGGTTTCGACTGTTTCACTCGCTACGTTCCGCTCGACGCTTCCCGTCGCTGCTCGAGGTCACGTTCCTCCACTCGAGACACGGTCATTGCGCGTCCGTCGTCTCCAAATTCCCGCCGTCGTGACGGTCGTGCATCGGCCGTAGTGACGTCGATGTGACCTGGTATAGCCGGTGTTCGCGAAGCTATATCGGATCCACGATCCAATATCCGGTGTGATTCCGTGACTGACCCATCGAACGCTGAAGCGGATCGCCTCTCGGCGGGGGCGACGATTGGACGCACCGCCCTGTGCGTTTCGGATCTCGAGGAACTGACCGAGTTCTACCGAACCGTCGTTGGACTCCGGGTGCTCCGTCGCACCGAAGCGAGGGCTCTCCTCGGTGCTGATGAGACACCCCTTCTCGTGCTGGAGCGGGACGGGGATGTCCCGTCTCGCCACCGAAGCGCCACCGGTCTCTTCCACAACGCGTTTCGCGTTCCAACCCGCGGGGCGCTCGGCGACGCCCTGCACCGAATTCAAGACCGGTGGCACCTCGGCGGTGCCTCCGACCACGGCGTGAGTGAAGCACTGTACTGTACCGACCCGGAGGGAAACGGCGTCGAGATCTATCGCGATCACCCTCGCGATTTGTGGCCGAGAGCAGACGACGACCGCATACGAATGACGACCGAACCCCTGGATCTGGCTTCCATCGGCGAGGCTGCTGCGGGTGACGACCACGTCCCACCGGGAACCGACCTCGGTCACGTCCACCTTGAGGTGTCGTCGCTCGAGGCGTTCCGGGGGTTTTACGTCGACGTCCTCGGCTTCGAAGTCACGACGACGGTACCCGGTGCGGTGTTCGTCTCCGCCGGGGGCTATCACCACCACCTCGGGGCGAACACGTGGCACCATCGGACGAAGCAGGTTGAGGGCCGTGGGCTGTCGTGGCTCGAGGTAGTTCTACCAGGGGCGAGCGACCTCGAGGCGCTTCGAAACCGACTCGAGAACCACGATATTTCGATCTCGGAGCGCGACGATGGCATCGCCGTCACCGACCCCGACGGCATCGAGGTTCGGTGTCGAGTTTGATCACAGACGTAGCCGGCGGTTTACCTGGCCGATATCTCTTACCTGTTCGATATCTCGATTGCAACGCATAGGACTCCACTGAAGCAGCCATCGAAACGCACTTGTTGCTCTCCCGAACAGTTCGGACAATGTCCGAAGACGCTATCCTCCACCGCCTTAACGTGATCATTGGCCTGCTGGTCGCGATACTCGCCATCCTGCTGTGGCCCGTTCTCACCCCGCTCGTTCTGTTCGCGAACGTGGCAATCGTCCTCCTCGTCGGGCTCGGACTCAGCTGGGCGCTGCTCCAGCGCGTTCGCTAAGCACGCCAACGACATCGCGTTATTCGTCTTCTGGACGTCGACCTACCAGCGTCACCCGTTCTTCGCCGCGTCGTTCGTACTCGTCGTAGGCCTGGATCTGAACCTCGAGCGCCCGACACCGCTCGAGTAGCTCGCCCGGCCGGAACCGGTATCGGTCGCTGGGGCCGCTCCCGCTCGAGTTCGAGTTCGTGTCACCGGTACCGCCCGAGTCGATGTAGTGCTCGTAGACGAGGGTGCCGACGGGTGTGAGCGCCTCGATAATCTCCGGCAACGACCCTCGAGCGTCGAAGAAACTGATGGTGACCAGGTCGTACGTCCGCCGCGGAAACCCGTACCGATCCGCGTCGGCGAGAATCCAGTTGATCGACAGTCCTTCTCGCCTGGTTCGGCGTTGGGCACGCTCGAGGACGACCCGTGAGATGTCGAGGGCGTCGACCGCCCAGCCGTGACTGGCCAGGTACCGAGCGTTTCGACCACCACCGGTGGCAACGTCGAGTGCCCGGCCCGGAGGGTGGTCATCGACGGCAGCCTCGAGGATAGGCGAGGGATCTCCGGGGGAAGGGTCGTCTCGAGCTCGATAACGGTCGTCCCACCGGTTTCGTTCCTCGTCGGTCACGCCGTCACCTTCGACGGGAGCAGCTAAGAATCCTACCTGGTGGACTGGCGATGCTCGAGAAGCGAATCGAGTCATCGGCGCATCTTCCACAAAACTCTCCACCACTGTGCAAACGGAACTCTCGATGGTATTAGGCGACGAAATCGTCGATCGTCGGTCGCTCGAGGTCACCCGGGAACGCCGACACCGGCGCTTGCACTTCTTCGCCGGAGGCCATCTCCTTCACCGTAATCTCGTCGTTCTCGAGGTCACGCTCGCCGACGATCACGGTCGTCTCGGCGTTGATCGAGTCGGCGTACCCTAACTGGGCACCGAAGGAACGACCGGCGACGTCCGTCTCGACCACGTGGCCGCGTTCGCGGAGTTCGCGGGCGATTCTCGAGGCGACGGCCCGCGTATCACCCACGGACAGGATGTAGTAGTCCGTCGTAATCTCCTCGTCGGGCCAGACCCCCGCCCGCTGCATGAGCAGCGGGAGCGTGGCGTGGCCGGGCGCGACGCCGACGGCGGGTGTCGGCTGGCCGCCGAAGGATTCGATGAGGTCGTCGTATCGGCCGCCGCCGAACACCGACCGGGAGACCTCGCCGGCGGAGTCGAAGCACTCGAAGACGACGCCCGTGTAGTAATCGAGGCCGCGGGCGGTCTCGAGCGAGATGGTACAGAACTCCCGGGCGCCGAAGTCCTCTGCGGCGGCGAGCACCGCCTGCAGGTTCTCGACGGCTTCGGACACCCGCTCAGTGTCGGCGAACTCGACGACGGCCTCGAGGTCGCCGCCGGCGATCAGGTCGTCGAACTGCGCTGCGTCGCCGGCCGAGAGACCGGCGTCGACCAGCAGGTCGTGGTACTCGACGCGTTCGATTTTGTCCGACTTGTCGACCGCCCGGATCGCTGCCTCGACGTCGACGTCGGCGTCGTAGGTCTCGAGGACGCCCCCGAGGACGTCCCGGTGGGAGATACGGAACTCGAAGTGCTCGTCAGTGAGTCCGAGGCCGGTGAGGGCGTCGGCCGCCCACGCGAGGATTTCAGCGTCGGCTTCGGGTTCGGCGGAGCCGAAGATGTCGACGTTCGTCTGGTAGAACTCCCGCTGGCGACCCTGTTGTACCTGCTCGTAGCGCCAGAAGGGGCGCGTCGAGAACCATTTGATCGGCTTCGAGAGCGCCTGCTGTTTGGCGACGACCATCCTGGCGACCGTCGGCGTCAGTTCCGGGGTGAGCGTGACGTGACGGCCGCCCTGATCCTCGAAGGCGTACAGTTCGTCGACGATCTCGTCGCCGCTCTTGTCCGTCCACATCTCGGCGCGCTCGAGCGCCGGCGTCCCGATTTCGCGAAAGCCGTACTGACGGGCGGTCTCCTCGAGGGTGTCGATAGCCGCGCGGCGGGCGGCCATCTCGCCGGGATAGAAGTCACGAAAGCCCTTGATTCGGTCGTACATGGAAGGTGGTTTGCGGACGGGACACTTCTACTCTTTCGTTCGCTTATCGCGGCTACTCGTTCTCCCAGCGTGGTCGCCCATCGCCCGTGGTGCGATGTCGATTCGATCGCTGTGGCAGTCAGCTATCGGACGATCGACTCGAGGTGAGGCTGACACTGCTGATTGATCCTATTGGATACTCGAATACGCGTAGACTGGAATCACGGCATCGAATAGAGCTGATAGCTGTCCACAAACGTACTATCGGCGGTTCGGCGTCCACTCCTCACAGGCGTCCATATCGCCCATCGTCTCGTCGAACTGCCCACAGTAGGGTGTCATCCCACCCGATGTCCGGACGTACTGGAAGTGCCGACAGTTCCCACAGTATCGGTCGGTCGGCTCGCTCGTCGTTTTCGGCTCGTCGACGATGACTCCATCCCGGCCGTCACCATCGTGCCCGTCCATCGGTGAGTGAATGTCCTCTGACACCGCACCGCCGTCGCTGGCTGGTGCGCTCCGGGGCGGGCGTGGTCTCGTTTGCGTTGCTCTCCCGCTCGAGGTGACGCTCGAGCCGTCGAACCCGGTGGTCGACGTCGAACTCGAGGCCGTCTTCGTCTCACCGTTGTCCGCATCGGCCTCTGTGTTCGTCTGCGTGTCGACGTCACCGTCGGGCGTCCCGCCGAGGAAGCCGATGCCGCTGAAGCCGCCACTCGAGGAGTCGACCTCCACTACCTTGGTCTGGTTGCGACGGGTGACGTTCATCTCGAGCATCCCGCCTGGGTCGTTACGGGTTTTGAAGTTGACGACCCCGATGAACAGACACCACATCGCCGTAAACAGCCCGAGCAGGTAGACGACGGACACGTGGAGGGTGAGGTTATCGCCGTGGCCTCGCCAGTGGCTCGGATAGGCGTGCCAGAAGAGCACGACGCCGAGGAGGCAGATGCTCGTCCCGATGACGGCAGCAGCCTGGACGCGCCGGCTGGCTGGGAGGACGGCGAACACGCCGAGGAGGGCCAGTGGAACGCCCGTTCCGGCGAGGATTCCGGCCCACAACACGGGCCCGTACTGATCGGTGAACGCACTCGAGAACAGGGTCGTCGTCGCCACGAGCACGGCAACGATACCGAGGAGTGCGCCGACGACGACGAGTGCCAATCCGGCGTACAGCTGCCGGAGGCTCGTCCCCCCTGCCGCACCGTCGTAGACCTCCGTCAGACTTGTCATGCCTGTCTACACGGCCTCATTCCACAAAACGATACGTCAGACACATGTCGAAGAAGATACAACTCGGCGTGCGAGGGAAGCTGATGGCTCATCGCATCTTGTACTCTCACATAGGACGTCCCTTGACTGCGGGCGGCTCGGTGACGTGGATGTTCCCCTCGAGCGAATCGGCGGCCGGCCGGGGAAACGAAAGCTTGAATCAACGGGCTCACAAACTCCCGGCCATGAGTGATGAGGAAGCCGACTCACCGGTCGTCGAACTCGGGGACGAAACGCCCGTCGAAGGTGCGCCGCTCGCCCGCGTCACCTCCCGGCTCCACTGGCCGGTGCAAAAGAGCGAAATCGACCGCCTCGAGGGCGATAGCGTCATCCGAACGCCCGACGGTCCACGAACGCTCTCGAGCACGCTCGAGGAGATCGACGAAACGTACTTCCAGCGTCGCCAGGAGTTCGAGGCGTACGTCAGGAACGTGATCGGGACGGGCCCCGTCGAGATGGCGACTGCGGTGTCCGGCGACGAACCGGAAGACGAGTAAGGAATCGTGGAACGGCTGGGCGGCACTTCGTGGTGGGAATCGATACGAGCCGTCGTTGCTGAGCGGTCGTGGTTTCAGAAGTCGTTACTCGTCGGCGGTGTGTTGACGGTAATCTGGATGATCTGGGTGCCGTCCGGACTGCAACAGCGAACCGTCTTCGACGCCGTCGTTCTGATCGGTGGGCCACTCGCGCTCGGGGTAACCCACGGCCGTCACATCGGGTGGCGGATCAACCGCGTCGCGATCAGAAACGCGATCCTCCTGTCGCTGTTCGTGCTCCCGTTTTATCTGGTCGGATCGACGTTACCCACGATCCGCGAGTACTATCCGATGTGGCAGACGTCACTGGCTCCGGGCTCTTTCCTTCCACACGCGGTACAGTTGTTCGTCCTTGCACTGGCTGCCGAGACGTACTACCGGGGACTGCTCTGTGTCGGCGTCAAAGAGATCGGTTTCAAGGCCGTCTTCATCAGTCCGATCGTTTACATGATCCACCACGCCTCGAAGCCACCGATCGAGTTCTTGCTCTCGGGGCCGACGGACGTCCTCTTCGGCGCCGTTGATTACCACTCGAACTCGATCCTCCCATCCGTTATCGCTCACGGTGCCGGTCTCGTCTTACTCGATTGGCTCGTCTTACGCGAACCACTCTTCGATCCGACCGACCTACTCGAGTCACTCGAGTGGCTTCCGGTGCCATTGTAGGTCGGTTCCAGTGCCGTTGTAGGTCGGTTTCGATGCCGCGATTGGTGGTTTTTCGGTTCGGTTTCCGATCCACCTCCTGACCAACGATCGCAGCGCTGCTGGCGTTTCGAACCCGCGTCGTTTTTGCACGGGCTGTCGAAGACGGTCTATGGCACTCCCAATCGACCCCGCCACGATCGATCCCGACGACATCGGCGAGAAACAGGTCGTCCTCGAGCTATCCCACGAGGACGCAATCGAGCGCGTTCGCGACGTCTGTACCGACGTCGGCTTCGGCGTCCCCGTCGAGTTCTCGCCGTCGGAGCTCCTCAACGAGAAAGTGGATGCCGACCGCGACCCCTACTACGTCCTCGGTGCCTGTAACCCGGCCATCGCCAACCGGGCGCTCGAGGAGACGATGCGAATCGGGGGACTGTTCCCCTGTAATATGATCGTCTGGGAGGAGGAACCGGGTCGACAGCGCGTGTACCACCTCTCGATCATGCGGGTTGCCCACTTGCTGGGGATCGCCCCCGACAACGAGGCTTGGGGCGAGATTCTCGCGGACACTGGTGAACTCACTGCCGAAGCGTTCGAGCGACTCGAGGCCGACGACGCGGCTGTGACGGACGCGTAATTGCGGCGCTGACGACGGCCAGCTGCGTCGCTGGTGAAGGCCCCTCCTGCTGTGCTGGTCGGTAACTGGTACGTTGCCGGTCTGCTGTCGGTCGGAGAACTGACGTGAAACCCGACACCGTCTCGAGGAACCACCATCCATTCATTCGAAAAAAGATCAACACTTATGGTGGTGACCCGACAGCACATCGCATGGACGTTCGTACTGGTTTTTTCGTACTCTTACTGGCGATCCTCGGCTACATCGCGGCACTGATGGTGTTACCCCTGTTTCCGTACGTGATGGCGGCCGGTCTTCTCGCGTTCGTCCTCTACCCCACGCAAAAACGCCTCGAGGAGTCTCTGGACTCGATGCCGCTGGCCGAACGCCACCGCTCGAAGCTCATCGCGCTCGGCCTCACCGCCTTCGCCATGGTTGCAGCCGTCGTTCCGCTGTTCGTCTTTTCAGTGATCGTCTTCCAGACGGTGTTTTCGTATCTCTCGGAGTTCGACGGGCCGGCCGCACTCGAGGGACTCGAGGAACTGGGACGGGAACTGGGGCTCGACGACGAGACGATCGATTCGATTCACGACCAGATTCTCTCGACGATGGAGTTGGACGTTCTCACCGACGCCATCGACATCGTCGTCGGCGAGTCACTCCGACTCCTGAATATGGGGATCGAGATGGGAATTGGCTTGCTCGTCCTCGTCTTTTTACTCTATTACCTGCTCGTCGACGGCGACACGTTCGTCGAGTGGATCGGTGCAGTCGCCCCACTCGATCCCGTCGTCCGTGACGAACTGTTCGACGAGGTCAACGTCGTCACCTGGGCGGTCATCAAGAGTCACGTGCTCGTTGCCCTCGTCGAGGGGATCCTGGGCGGACTGGGATTGTGGTTGGTCGGCATCTCGAACATCCCCCTCTGGACGATGCTCATGATCGTCGTCTCGTTCCTGCCGGCGATCGGGGTGTGGCTCGTCTGGGGCCCCGCGGTCGGCTACCTCTTCGCAACCGGCGAACCGCTGTTGGCGCTCGTCCTCTTGCTCTACGGGATCGCCGTCCTCTCGATCGTCGACAATTACTTGCGGGCGATTTTCGTCGATCGGAGCTCCGGCCTCCATCCGGCGGTCGTCCTGGTCGGCGTCATCGGCGGCATCTACCTGCTCGGGATCATGGGACTGTTCCTCGGCCCGGTGCTGCTGGCAGTGTTCAAAGCCGGTCTGAACGTCTTCGGGGAGGCGTACGGCAACCTCGAGCCCAGAGATGCGCTCGCCGAGGCAGCGCGGGACGATCAGGAGCAGACGATGGTGCAACAGCAACTCGATGGGGTCGGCACTGATCCGGACGACGGTGCAGACGTAGAAACCGGGTGAGTGTCAGCTCCTCGAGGCTCGTCTCCCGTCTTCACTCGAGGCTCGCGTCCGTCACCCGGATCCGCCCGCGAGTCCCATCCCACTCGGTCTCGTACTCGAGCGCCAGCCGTCGCTCCATGTGGGGTCCGTCGACGACCAGCGTCTCGAACTCCCCGCCCTCGCCGAGAATGTGGACGCCGTACCGTTCGTTGAGTCTCTCGAGGTCGGCCAGCACCTCGGCGTCGAGCGTGCGCCCGAGCCAGGACTCGTCGAGGCCGGCTGCCGCGACCTGCACGATGACGATCTCGAACCCGGCCTCGAGCATCGCGTCGGCGAGTTCGCGCGGATCCTCCCGCCACAGCGGTGCGAACAGGTCACAGCCGAGGCGCTCACACATCGCTTCGATGCGGCTCGTCTGGAACTCGCTCTCGACGGCCCCAGCGGTGACGCCAGCAATGCCGCCCTCGAGGTCGTCGTCGAGTTCCCGCAACGCCGCCTCGAGCGGTTCGAGTTCGTCGTCGCCCTGCTCGCTCGAGGTGACAGCCGACTCGGCCTCGAAGTCGGCGGGTTCGACGTCGATCAGGGGAATGCCCATGCTCTCAGCGACCAGTCCCGCCAGTTTCGTCTCGGGAACGTGATACATGTAGGAGTCGCCGACCGGGTGTACCGTGACCAGCCGGTCGACCGACAGACCGCGTTCCAGTGCCTGATAGACCGCCCACGCGGAGTCCTTGCCGCCGGAGAAGAGTCCGACCCACGAGCCGCATTCGTCCGTCATACCCGTCGTTTTCGGTCGGCGACCAAAGGCGTGACGAGTTCATCGTCGCGGTGTTCTCGAGTGAGTGAGACTGTCGGACAGAAGTCTATGAAGAGGCTTCACAGAACGGGACTGGTGAAACCTCACAGTAGTTCTGTCCAACAGTATGATTCTCACGGGTAACCAGGTGAACGAATCCACTCGTCTCTCGAGACAATTGTTGTAAGCAACGGCGGCGGTACCGAGTACAGCTCACTCCTCGTCGCGTTCGTCGGGGGCCATCGTCTCGTCGTCGGGGGCCATCGTCTCGTCGTCGGGGGCCTCTTGACTGTCGTCGGATGCTGCCATCTCGCCCTCGTCGGCTCCCGACTCCGCTGACTTCGAGCCGCCATCTGTCAACTCGGCTTCGTTGTGGGGAGGTTGTGTTTTCTCAGCGGACGAGGATTCCCCCTGTTCTTCTGGCAGCGATTCCGAATACCGCGCGGCGATCCGAACACCGATCAAACTCAACGCGAACCCCAGGCTGACGAACATGGCCAGCCGCTGGCCCGCCGACAGCTCGAAGCTCCGGATCCCCCACTGTTCGTCCACCATCACCTGGGGGATGACGAACGGATCGAGCTGCCCCTGTTGCTCGAGGAAAAAGCCACTGAACCCACGAATAACGAGCCCAACCGCGACGACCAGAAACGGTAGGTGGAGGTAGGAACTCCTGAGTGGCTCCTCGCGAATGAGTTCGTCGAACAGCCGCCCTGCACTCGCGGTGAGGGCGGCCGCCGCGAGCCAGGGGACGCTGTCGAAGACGAACTGCATCGTCGGAACGACTGCTCCCTGTGTCTCTCCGAGGTTCGAGACGCCGAGGGCGCCGATGAACAGGCCGACGAGGGAGAGGCCGATGGCGACCACGTAGGTGACGACGGACACCTGTCCGGAGTACAGCGAGTCTTTGAGCTGTCTCCCCAGGCCGGCCAGCAGTTCGTCGACACTGAATCCCTTGTACAGCAAGAACAACCCGATGACGGCCGTGATCGTCGCCGCACCCTCGGCCGGGCCGACGAACGTCGCCAGAACCGGAAACACGAGCAGCGTGAGCCCGAGCGGCACGAGGATCGTCTGGCGAAGCTCCTCGTCGGCCAGGAACTGCTTGAGCAGGTAGTACGTCGATTCGATGTCCCGGGCCTGGCGAACGACCACCCGGTCGACCGCGTCGACCTGTACACGGCTTTCGACGATCGGCACGAGCCGCTCGTCCTCGGCGCTGTCGATGACGACGATCGCCGAGTCGGGCTGGTACTCCGCCATGAGTTCGTCGAGCTGGTGGGCGACGGCTCTATCGGCCGACACCATCGAGTCTCGATCGCCCGAGACGACCGCGACCACGGTCTCCTCGTCGTCGTCGCGCAGGCTCTGAGCGACCCGCAGGGACTCGAGCAGCGTGTTCACTCCCGAGTCCTCCGGATCGGCGAGCCCGACGTCGGTTACGAGCGCGCGGACGGCTTCCCAGCCGACGATCGGCGTCCGCAGTCCGGTGCGCCGGCCGACGTCGTCCGTTCGGTCGAGACAGACCACCAGCGTTGTCACGGGTGCCGATGCATTCTCTGCGACGATAAAACCACTCACTCGTTCGGGTGATTTTGCCGGTACCGGGGTCGGGCTGCGATACTGAACGGGCCGGTCGCATCGAATCGGTGAGAAGCGGTGTCTGATTGCCGCCGTGGACGTGGCAACTCGAGCGTCAGTGCCTGATGTCGCTCGAGTATCTATTCTGGATTGGTTGCTCGAGTATCTATTCTGGATTGGTTGCTCGAGTATCTATTCTGGATTGGTTGCTCGAGTACCTGTCTTGAGCGCCGTCGCTCACGTTACACTCCCCATACGAGTCACTTCGTTCGTCCGTCGTCTGTCGAAACCTGTTCGTTTCTGAACGGTGACCGATCGGAATCAGAGCCGGAGCCTGAACTCCCGATCGTCGGCGAGACCGGCCACGCCTGCACCGAAGGCGTACGCGAGCGACTGGGCACCGCCGCCGAGACGGGCCATCAAGGGACGTTCGGGCTCGAACGCCTCGACGGTAACCTCTCGAGGCTCGATTTCGAGGCGTTCGGCGAGAACCTGTTCGACCTCCTCGCGCGTGCCGAGGGCGTCGACGAGCCCAATTTCGTGGGCGTCAGTGCCGAGGTAGATTCGTGCTTCGGTCTCCCTGATGCGGTCTGGATCGAGTCCACGCCCATCGCTCACCCGTTCGACGAAGGAGTCGTAGTAGCCGTCGACGATCCCCTGGAGATACTCGCGTTCGTCGTCCTCGAGCTCCTTGAGCGGGAGCCCCGCGTCTTTGTACTCGCCGGCGGTGAACTGTTCGTAGGAGAGCCCCACCTTCTCTGCCAGGTCGGTGGCGTTGACGCGTGAGCCGATGACGCCGATCGAGCCGACGATGCTGGCGTCTCGGGCCCAGAGTTCGTCACAGCCGCTGGCGATCCAGTAGCCGCCGCTGGCACAGAGGTCGGTCGTGTACGCGATCGTCGGCCCGTCGAAGCGTTCGGCCGCGAGTTTGATGTCGTCGCTGGGGACGACCTCGCCGCCGGGCGTGTTGAGTTTGACCAGGAGGGCATCGACGTTGCCGTCGTCGTTAGCCCGATCGATCTGCTCGACGATGTCGTCTGCAGGCGTCGATCGTGGGCTCGTCGGCATCGGACCACCACCGCCTTTCCGGGTGATTGGTCCCTCGACGGCTACTTCGGCGACGTTGTAGCGTGGAAACAGGGTGGCTGCGAGGTTCCCGACGAATCGTATGCCGATGCTCACCGCGACGATTGCCAGGACGATGCCGAGCAGTTGTGCGAGCGTGTCCGGAATCACGACGAAGACGATGACGGCGAGAGTGGCGACGAGAAGCGTTCCGATGACGACGAGGGCGACACGAGCGAGTCGACTCACTGAAACCACCTGTGATGCATACGGCGTAGGTGGGACGCCCATCCCGATAATGATTGGTAATCGTGTTGCTGGCGACCGACGGTATCGATAGCAATCGACCTGCCACGGGAGTGAACGCGTCCTGCAGTTTCGTTTCGAGAATCGACTGGACACGGTTGTCGTGATCGAGAGCTGTATCGGGCTCGAAAACAGGATAAAATGAAGTCAGGGTTATCCCTCCGGGATCCCTCGATTACACCGACTTCGGTACCGAAGAGCCGAATGTTCGTCGAACGGAACCCTTACGGAGCACCGAAAGCCGGTGCCACGAAGCACCGAATGCCGGTGCTCGAGACGTGAAAAACGAAAAATCTCGAGAACAGTGAAATCGACCTAGAGCAGGCCGGTCTTCTGGAGTTTCATCAGGTCTTCGGTGTCGAGGGTCTCGCCCTCCTTGAACTTCTGATAAATCTCCTCGGCCTCTTCTTTGGCCGCCTCTTTCTTCTTGTCGCGAGCGGACTGGCGCTGTTTCTCCTCTTTCTTGTCCATCTCGCGCAGGCGCTTCTGGACGCGGACGAAGTCCTCGTGGTGACGGTCGGCGGCCTCCTGGGCCTCGACGAAGGACTCGTGCATCTCGTCGGCCTCGTCACGGATGTCGTCGGCCTCGCGGTAGGCCTCGATCATCTGGTTGTGGTGTTCCTGGGCCTTGTCCGCGAGCTCAGTCACCTTCTGGTGGTGTTGGGAGGCGTCCGAGCGAACTTCCTCGGCTTCCTCGACGAGCTCCTCGAGCCCGTCGTTGTCCTGGAGCTTGTCCTTGCGCTCGGCGTACTCCTCGCGCTTGGACTCGATCTTCTCAATCAGTTCGCGCTCTTCCTCCGAGGAGAGCACTTCGGTCTGCTGTTTGAACTCGAGCTGTTCGATCTCGGACTCGAGTTCCTCGAGGTCTTTGCCCTCGTCGAGCTCCATGTCGGACTTGAGCGTCTCGACTTTGTCGAAGAGCTTGTTGGCCTCGGCGTTGAGCTCGTTGCGCTTCTCTTTGTGCTCTTGCACCTGCTCGTTGAGCTCGTCGCGTTTCTCGCGGTGTTCCTGGGCTTCGTCGACTTTCTCTCGCGTCTTCGCGTTGAGTTCGTCGCGTTTGCCGGCCCGCTCGGAGGCCATCTGGTTCAGGTCGTTTCGTCGGTCTCGGAGCTGCCCTGCCTTCTTGATGAGCTGCCCTTTGGAGTTGTTTTCGAGATCTTCGTCTGTAAGGTCGATGTTTTTCGATTGTTCTACCATGTGTTGTTACCCTCTGTGCCATACCCGCATCGGCCGGCACGACCGCTCACGATTGGCGAAACCCGGTGAATAAGATTTCCTGTCATCGATCGTCGAGCGATACGCGCCCCGATGGCGTTCTGGTATCGGCTACTACTGCCGCACACCATTTAAATGTACCGGTGTGTTCGACTGTGAAAAACGTTAGCAGGGGGCCTGAAACCGTGTGGAGAACCCACATGGGTGTCCGTGGTATGCTTATAAATCGTATCGGTGCTGTACCGATCGGTCATCGAGTTCGATACTGAGTTCGACAGCGTCGGCGTCCGGCGGTACGTCGACCGATCCTGCCGATGCCGCCCCCATTGCGTTTACCGTGACGGACGTGTCACCCGTACGTTCCCCAGCGCGCCAGGATACCGTCGTCTCGAGCAGTTCAAGCGAATCGTTGACCAGCGTGATGGGAACCTCCCCAGCACCGTTCGGAACCCGGTCGAGGACGGCCTGAACTGGCTCGTAGGCCGCCGAAAGGGTATCGAACGCCGGTTTGGCCGTGCCGTCGTGGGTGAGTAGCCCTTGCCCTCCCCCCGGCCCTGCATCGCGAAGTGTCCCGGCGACGAACACGGTGCTCTCGTGGCGACGGAGTGCCTCGGCAACCGTGCGTATCGTCCTCGCCTGGTATGCGAGCGAGTCGTCCACGCTGTCAGCGTGACGCTCGAGCAGCGACGGATCGACGCCGGGAACGATGTCAGCGTCGATTTCGTCGTCGGTGATCGACGCCGCGCCGAAGGCGCCAACGTACGCGCCCAGTGACGGGTAGCGCCCGAGGAGCCACTCGATGTCGGTGGCGTCGAGATACTGCCAGCCCGGGAAGAGCGTCGTCGCGGTTGCCTCGAGCCCCGGTGCGCCCGTGACCGGTACCGCGGCGACGTCGTCGGGAACGGTGTCTGCGACGGCCTTCGCGGTACTCGAATCGAACCCGGCCCGCCAGGTGCGCCACCGAAACGCCAGCCGTGAGAGCGATCCTGTACCCAGCGGGTTCTCGAAGGGGTCGAATGGCTCGTTCTGCACGCCGATGAACGCCAGGCTCGAGTGGAAGCCGTATCGGTCGGTGATCGCCGCCACGTGGCGGGTTCCGGTTTCGACCTCGAGCTCGTCGGCACTCACCGGGAGATCCTGCCAGACGAGGAGCCCAGCTTCGTCACACGCCGCGTACAGGTCGGGACGAGGAGCGTGACCGCGCACGCGAAGGAGCGTCGCGTTCAGGTCGACGGCCTGTTCGACGTCGGCCTGTGGGTCGTTACCCGGGAGACGGGCGATCCCACGGGCCCGTACCGAACGGCCGTTGACCACCAGTCCATCCTCGGTTTCTTCGATCGTTCGCAGACCGACGACCCGTTCGGTCGAATCGCTCCCGAGTTTCGCCCGGACGGTGTACCGGTGCTGGTCGCCGTACCCCCGTGGCCACCACAGTGCCGGGTCACGTACCTCGAGCGTCGTCGACACCGTCGCCCGTTCGCCGGCGTCTGCCTCGATCGCCACTCGATCCATCGTTCCGCCGCCACGAAACCCCTCCGGACGGAGCGAGAGGGTGATCGAATCGTCGATCGGTTCGTTGCCCACGTCGATGGTGATCTCGACGTCGATAAACCCGTTTGCGTCCTGTCCCTGCCCCTGTCCGTCCCCCTCGAGCCGCGAAGTGACCGCGAGATCACTGATGAACGTCTGCGGCCGTACCTGGAGATCCACGCCCCACCAGAGCCCGGGAAGGCCGGCGGCCGGTGGTACCTCGTCAGTGTCGTAGATCCCGCCGGGCGTTCGAGTCGGATCGAAACACAGGACGAGTTCGTTCTCCGGCTCCGGCTCGAACTCGAGTCGAGTCGGCACGAAATACGGTTCGTCCGGGTCAATCTCCCGTTCGGTGTCGTTGAGCCAGACGCCGGTCAACCCTGCCGCCCCGCGGAGGGCGAGCAGCGTTCGGTCGCTCTCGGCCGTGCGTGGATCCGCAAACGACGTTCGGTACGCGATCAGCTCCCCCTCGAGGGCGTGTTCACGAGCCAACCCCGTCGGTCGACCGGGGACGGAGACGGGGCGAAAGCGTTCGACACTCGGTGGCTCGCCGTCCTGAATCGAATCGACGATACCAGCCATCCACTTGCCAGCCATTACCACAGATCACTGAACGGGGGCCAAATAGGTGTTGCGACGTGTGCGAGGGGTCGTTACGTGCACTGACGTGCCGACGGCAACCACTTTCACTTTCACTCTCCTGTTGGCGAACGTTAAGGGTGCTGTCGAATCTCGTTGCAGGCATGCTCGAGTCCATCTCATGTACGTGCGATCGGTGTGACAAGCCCCTTACCGACGACCAGTTGCAGATGACGATGGCGACCGCGGGCGGCACCCGTCGCGTGTACGAGTGTTCCTGCGGAGCCGTCACGGTGACCCTGATCAACGAGGAGATGATCTGATGGCGGCGATGCGGCTCGAGGCAACACGCACTCGCGTACCGATCCGATTCAGCCGACTTAAGAGGGACGACATCCTCGTCTCGAGATAGGTGGCCACACGCAATGTCCGACCTACCGGACGACTTCGACTGCACGATCACGAACTGGGAGTACATCTACAGCCTCTGTCGGGATGTCAGCGACGACGTCCGGCAAGACGAGTTCGAGCCCGACGTCATCGTCGCGCTCGCTCGAGGCGGCTGGTTCGCGGGCCGATGTATCTGTGACTTCCTCGGCCTCGACGATCTGACGAGCCTGAAGATGGAACACTACGTCGGCACCGCCGAGAAATCCGGCGAGCCGACGATCCGCTATCCGATGCCCGAGGGTAGCGTCCAGGGCAAGGACGTCCTCATCATCGACGATATCGCCGACACCGGCGGCTCGATCAAGCGGGCCCAGGAGTACGTCGAGGATCGCGATGCGAACACCGTCCGGACGGCGACCCTCCAGTTGCTCCAGACCAGCGAGTTCGAACCCGACTACGTCGGCGAACAGCTCGAGGAGTGGGCCTGGGTCGTCTACCCCTGGAACTTCATCGAGGACATGATCGACCTCATCTCCGGCGTGATGGCGAAAGCGGACGAGAACGCCTTCAGCAAAGCGGATATCCGCCACTATCTCAACACGTATCACGACGTCGACCGTATCGAGATGGAAATCGCCCAGCCCAACCGTCTCACCGAGGTGTTGACGGAGATGGAACGGCGCGAGGTCGTCGAGATGACCGCGCCGGGCGAGTGGGCGCTGCTCGAGTGAGCTGATTTTCGCGGCGGGTATCGGGCTGATTCTCCTGGCACCTATCGAGCTGATGCTCCCGGCGCCTTCCGGTTCCTTGACGCCGATCACGGTCGGTGATTTGCCGCCATCGCCACCGCGATCGGACGTCAGGACTCTCGTAGGATCCGACGGATCACGCCGAGCCCCGGGCGACCGTCACGCCACCAGAGCGTGACCCCGACGACGAAGATCACGGCCTCGAGCCACAGCGTCGTCACCGTCACCGAACCGATCGTCCCGAGTGTTTTGACACCGGTGTACTCGGGCATATGGGTGATCGGCCAGAGGAGGAAGCCGAGTTCGTCGTAGTCTCCCGCGAGCACGTGCCACGGCACGTCGGCGGCCAGGTGCGAGGCGTAGCCGATGGCGAATGCGATCCCGAGCTCTCGCCGGTCGACTCGAGTCGCCACGAGCCAGACCGCGAGGACGATCGGAACGGCTCCAAAGAGCGAGTGGGTTATGGTTCGCCCAACGTCGACGACACCTGCGGCTGCGAGCGCGTTGTCGACCAGATCAGGGAGCACCGCGCCCACGAGGGCGGCGAGCACTGGTGCCTCCCGAGGCGCCTCCCCGGTCTGAAGTCGGGCGTACGCCGCATAGCAGAGGTAGCCAACGACGGGGTGGACGATCGGGTTCACGGGTCGACAGACGGTGGCGACGCGCAAAATTGTCGGGGCTAGAGGTGCAGCGATGTGTTCCGGTCCCGCGATTCGCCGGGAACAGTCTCTTTGGAAGGTCGGTAGCGTTCGAACGATCCTATACTACGTATTCTATAGTATATTACTATTGATGATGAAGTTGTGTCGTAGTGTTCGCGTCCGGTAACGGGCGGGGTGGATACCCCTCGTGAGACATTCCGGAGGACGACACCTTTTAGTTCCGCTTGTGTGTCGGAGCGTCCATGTCGAACGAAGGGTCTGGACAGGGGGCTCGTTCCGAGCCAACGGGCGAGCACGCATCCGGAACTGACGACGTCGGTGAGGAGGTTGCTGTCGAAACGATCGTCGAGCAGTTGCGACAACTGCAGGATTCCGTCGACGAACAACACCACGAGGAGATCGAGGAGACGAAACGGATGCTCACACAGCTCTCCGGTTCGCGCACACTCGAGCAGCGAATCACGAAGTACACGAGCCGCGACGTCGGCGAAGCAGCCGTCGGCAGTATCATTTTCGCACTCCCACTGCTCGTCGAGGACGGTGTCTTCGAGATTGCTGATCACATGGTCGACGTGCTGGTCGTCGGTATTCCCGTCTTCCTGCTGGCAAACATCGCGTTCGTGATCACACTCACCGCGGGGCTGCTGTACGCCGTGGACATCCGCGAGGTCACCATTACCAATCCAATCTTCGGCGTTATCCCGCGACGGCTCGTCGGCGTGTTGGCCGTCTCGTTGATCGTCACGACGCTCCTGATGTTCGGCTGGGGGCGCCTCTTTGAGGAAGACCCCTCGGCGCTCGCGATGGTCGCCCGCATCACCGTCATTTGGGCAGCCGCTGCGCTGGGTGCCTCGCTGGGTGATATCCTCCCCGGCGAGAGCAAAGGGACGGATCTGACCGTCGGGAATCTGGACGAACTCGGCAGCGGCGAAAACTGAGAGGGAAATGTGTGCCTTCGAGCCGGTCGTCCCCAATCGGTTTTCGATGACGAACCGTGACTCCCTCTTGACGGTGCGCACCCCGGTTCCGCTATCGACGCGTTCTGCTCGAGACACGTCGATAGGGTCGGCCAGACGGGATTGGCTGCGGTCGCGACGTTACCTGTCGGCTTCGTAGTACGCCCAGAGGTAGCGGCTCGCCAGGCTCCGATGCGGTCGCCACGGCTCGGCGATCTCGCGCATCGCGTCCCTCGAGAGTTCGTCGCCGTCGTTGTACAACAACTCGATGGCGCGTCGAACCGCCAGATCCCCGAGTGGGAGGACGTCCGGGCGCTGGAGGACGAACATGAGGTACATTCGGGCTGTCCAGTCGCCGACGCCAGTGATCCCCGTCAGCGCGGCTCGAACCTCTTCGTTCGACAGATCTGCAAGCCCCTCACGGGTGAAATCGTCCTCGCGGAACGCCGTGGCGACGTTGCGGACGTACGCGAGTTTCTGCTGGCTCAACCCCGCCTCGAGCAGCGCCTCGTCGTCGGCCTCGAGGACGCGCCGTACCGTTACGTCGTGCTCGAGGACGTCGAAGACACGTTTTCGGACGGCCATCGCCGACGCCGTCGAGAGCTGTTGGTTGATGATCGAGACCACGAGGCGTTCGAACTCGTCGACGTCGGGGTCGAGGGGATGGGGATCGAATCGGTTCACGACCGGTTCGAGGACGGGGTCTTCTCGGAGGACTGTTTCGGGGACGGTTGTGGTCACTGATATCGTTCTTGGGCGGCGACGGCAAAAATCCGTTGCTCGAGGTGGTGTGTGGGGCGGCACTCGGGTACCAGCTTTGCAAACGAGTACCCGACTGAACGAACCCTACTCGAGTTGTTCTTCTTCCTCCTCGGGGCTGTCAGGTGTGTCGCGGTCGACCCGCCGGCTGACGTCTACCTGGTAGTTCTCGAGGATGTCCCGGCCGAGGATGACCGGGTAGTCCATGTGGCTGCGATCCTCGACGCTGGCGGTGACGGTGTGCTGGTTCCCGCCGACGCCGACGACGATGTCGACGACGGGCCGGCTCTTCGAGGTCTTTCGACTCCCGGATTTCACACGTGTGATGGACTTGATCGGACCGGCACCGATGTCGGCTGCCAGGCGCGTGTCGATACTCGTTCGGGTCGCGCCAGTGTCGGATTTGGCGTAGACGGTCTTCGACCCACTCGTTCCCGAAAGGACGATCTCCTCGGTGTAGCCGATGATCGCGGGTTCGCCGACGCCGGGTCGGGTGACGTCCGGCATCGCCGTCGGCGTCGAGTCGTCGAGATTCGCCGAGAGTTCCCAGACGCGGCCCTCGTCGACCTCGCCGCCGGCCCGCTCGATGGCGAGTTTCGCGATGTAGGGGGCGGGACTGACGTGGGTCGCCTCGAAGAGGCCCTTGAATCCGGCTGTGGGGTTCACCTCGAGGACGAACCAGCCGTCGTCGCCCTCGACGATGTCGACGCCAGCGTAATCGAGCCCGATCACCTGGGCGGCGTCGACGGCGATCTCCGCTACCTCGTCGGGCAGGGAGTCCGTCGCGTCTTCGACCGAGCCGCCGACGGCGACGTTCGTCCGCCAGTCGTTGTCGGGTGCGTAGCGGTACATCGCGCCGACGACCTCGTCGCCGACGACATAGACGCGGAGGTCGCGATGGCGCTCGCCGTCGCGGTCGATGAGTTTTTGCAAGAACGCATACCGGTTGCCGACCTTTGCGTTGACGTGTTCGTTCGGGCCGACCTTCCAGGTACCGCCACCATGGGTACCGATCGCCGTCTTGTAGACGGCCTCCTCGCCGAAGCGGTCTCGAGCCGCGTTCAGCTTTTCGGTGCTGAGCGAGAGGTAGACGTCCGGTACCTGAATATCTGCAGTGGTGAGTGCGGCAGCGGTCGCCAGTTTGTGCGAGGCGGTCAGCGTCGTCGCCGGTTCGTTGAGCATCGGGACGAGACGGCTGAGTGTGTCGGCGAGCCCGAGTTCCTCACAGGGCTGTTCCGTATTCGAGAGCAGCATGCGATTCGCGACTACGTCGACATCCGGATCGATGACGACCTCGTTCCCCTCGACGCTGAGCGTGGTATTTTCCTCGCGAAGCCAGGCTGTGTCGTGACCCAGTGCTTCGACCGCGTTGAGAATCGCTTTCGACTCCTTGCTCGTGTGCAAGCTCAGTACCCCCACCGTGACGGGCTCGTCGACTGTCATAGATTCATACTCTCTGGGCATCCGGAAAAGCGTTATCAGTTTCCGATGAAATAAGTGGGCGTTGAGGCCTATTAGGTTGCCGTTCTCAGCGATTTCACGTGGTGTCGCTGACACCTCGAGAGAGGCTGGCGACGTCGACTGAAACGGTTCGAAAGTCGGTTGGAATGCCACTGTAGGAGGGGCATATGTGGAGGTGGTAACGAAGCGTCAGGGGGTGGGGAACGTTCGGTGACCTGTATCCGGCCAATCGCCGATCCGCGTCCCGCCAATAGCCGATTCGCGTGTAGATCATCGCCGTCGTCAACCGGTGGGGGCTTACCCCACCACACCGGGATTCGAGACGCTCCCCAGTACTGCGTAACCCGAGGCGCCCACCACTGTGAGACTCGAGGCGGCGTCATTCGTCCGTGTATCCACCCCCCTCGTCACGGTGAACCAGTGCGTACAGTTCGGTGCCAAGTCGTGCCATCTCGAGGTCGGACTCGAGTCGCTCGATGTGCGCCTCGAGCGCCGATCGATCGATCCGGTCAAGGGGCTGCTCGAGGAGTGACGCGAGCGCGGGGTCGAGCCCCTCGAGTGCGCTGCCGGGGCGACACGGGGCGTTCGATCGACCCGCCTCGACCGCGGCGTCGATCTCGCGGAGGGTGATGAGCGTTCGGCGAAGTGCTCTGATTTCGGCCTCCTCCGCTGGTGGCTGGAGCGTCGCCGACAGGGTCGCTTCCGCCCGGGCAACGTCCGCCGGTTCGACCGAAAACTCGCGGCAGGCATCCTCGAGATCGAACGCTGTCGTGCGGCCGCGGGTGGCAGCGAGTCGAAGGGCGGCGACCGTGCGTACCGCTTCCCCACATTCGCCACCGAGTACCGCATCGGCGTGGTCGACGACGGCTCGAGCGACATCGGTGACGTCCGGACAGCCCAGTTGCTGGGCGGCCTGCTCGACGGACGACCCGTTTCGGCGTGCGGTGTTCCGCGTCATACGTGTCGATAGGGTACCTGATTCCTTATTTATATCTGAGAAAGTTACATTACTATGATTACTATCAGTACTAACGAGGGTTAGTGTACCAACGTACCGCGTTCGAGCATCCGTCGCTACGGAAGACGGTGGCGATGCCTGTCAAATCCGCCACGTTCAAGCCACTTCCCTTCGAGAGTCGAGCTATGACCAGAGCTGTCTGGGTGAAAGCCGACGACACCGTTGGTGACTGGGACGCCCGACGCAAGCGGATCACGACCGCCCTCGAGGCTGGCGCTGACTGGGTGCTCGTCGACGAACAGGACATCGAACGAGTTCGCGAACTGGGGGACATCTCCGTCGCTGCCTTCCGTACCGACGGGGACGTCACCCTGATCGACGACGCGGAGGACCCGGAACCGGAGAGCCAGCCGGACGCCTTCGTCACCGGCAAGGAGGGCGAAGGTGACGGTACCATCGACCTCCCCAACGACTTCTCTGGATCGGCGGATCTCTCGACGCTTCGCCGCAGTAGCCCCGTCGAGCACGGCGCGTACGTTCGCATCCAGGGGAAGGACTACGAAACGTTCGCCGAGGCCGCCGCCGAGGCGGCAGATTACACGATCGTCATCGGCGAGGACTGGACGATCATCCCGCTCGAGAACCTGATCGCTCGCATCGGCGAGGAGACGACGCTCGTCGCGGGCGTTACCACCGCCGAAGAGGCGAAGACGGCGTTCGAAACGCTCGAGATCGGTGCCGACGCCGTCCTGGTCGATTCGGACGACCCCGACGAGATCCGCCGCACGGTCGACGTTCGCGATGCCGCCGAGCGGGAATCGCTCGACCTCGAGTGGGGAACGGTGACCGAGATCGAACCCGTTGGCTCGGCTGACCGCGTCTGTGTCGACACCGGCACTCTGTTCGAACACGACGAGGGAATGCTCGTCGGATCGATGTCACGGGGCCTCGTGTTCGTTCACGCCGAAACGGCCGAGTCGCCATACGTCGCCTCCCGCCCGTTCCGGGTCAATGCGGGAGCCGTTCACGCGTACGTCCGGACGCCCGAGGGCGGGACAAAGTACCTCTCCGAGCTCAGAAGCGGCGACGAGGTACAGGTCATCGACACCGCCGGCCACACCCGCGAAGCGATCGTCGGCCGGGTCAAAATCGAGAAACGACCGATGTTCCGTGTGGCGCTCGAGACCGACGGTGGCGATCACATCGAGACGCTCCTGCAGAACGCCGAGACGATCAAAGTCTCGACGAAAGACGGCCGCCGTGCGGTTACCGACCTCTCGCCCGGCGACGCGGTTCGCCTCTACTACGAAGACACGGCCCGACACTTCGGCGAGGCCGTCGAAGAGAGTATCATCGAGAAGTAGCAACTCGAGAGGGCGGTGGCTCTCAGGTAATTTGCTCCGTCGCTTTTCATGGACGGTCATTCCACAGAGCTGACGGTATGTCGGCGGGTGCGGATGTCAGTAGGTGCGGATGTCAGCGGTTGCTGGGACAACGATGGGTGCTCCCGGGAAGCCATGCTGATGCCACTGTGTTCAGTGATGGTGGTGTGGACTACGGTGGTAGCGACGGTTAGGACAGTGACATTCGAAAACAGCGACAGCGACTCCGGTGACGGGCAGAATACAGCAACAGCGACAACCACTACGGCGACACTGACTCGTCCTCTGCTGGGGGCTCGAGCCGGGCCGTACACCAGTGACAGAACTCGAGTTCCTCGTCGAGCGGGCGGTTGCAGTGGGGACACGTTGGCCCATCGTGGTCGCCACTTCCACCGACGGCACCGAGGCCCCGGAAGAGCGCGTCGGTCGCGGTAAACAGGGCGAGAAACGCCAGCAAGAAGCGATCGACGCTACTGGTTTCATCGGTGAGAATCGTCCACGTCGCGTCGAACGATGTCATCGCGCTCAACTGCGTCGTCGAAAACGAGATCGCGACCGCCGTGACGAACAGCCCCGCGAAGAACAGCGCACGTATCCAGTCACGGAGCACGGCGTGGCCGATGCCGGGGAACACCAGCGAGAGCGAGGCGGCGACGAGCGCACGAACCAGCGTCATACCTGTAGCCTGTCGTTAGTGACCGACACCCTTAACGTTCCGTTTTCGAGTCGAGTGTCCCTGGGCGCCACCGCTAGATCGGCTTTTGGTTCGACGACGTTTTGCACACCATGCGCGGCACATAACACACCACACACAGCGCGATCACTTCGGTGGCTCCTCTCGAGCACCGAGCGCACTCCGACGCAGGTGGGAGTGATGAACCAGCGAGGAGACGCCAAACATCAGGAGGATGATCGCGGCAAGCACCTGTCCGGACAACCCCTGAAACGGGTACACCGAGGCCCAGACGAGTGCGATCAACAGCGTTCCGACCGCACTCAACCCGAGATAGTACTGGCTCCATGGAATGTCGTGTGCGGGGACGTACTCGAGGTACATCTGCACCTCCTGTGCGTCCTCAGTCAACTCGACCGTTCCCCTGGAGCGATCGTACTCGATAATACCCGCGTCGGCCAGTTTCGGCAGGTGTGACTGGCGCAACGCCGTATAGATACGCTTGCGCTTCTTCCAGGAAATGTCCTCGATCGGCATCTCGTACTCCCACGCGGTGAGCGCGTCGACGAGCGTTCGAAGGTCGGTTTTCCCCTCCTCGTCGCGCTTGAGGTAGTAGAGCACCCATCGCCTGCGCTGATTGCTCAGCATGGTGAAGACCTCGTCTCGAGACGGTGAGGCCTCCGGAATCTCTTGTGCAGTACCCTCCAGAGTGTCTATGGCGTGTGGAATATTCGTCACGTGAACCCCCCAAATGGTTCCCATCGTGACGCTCTCTCTTAGAAGAGTTAATTAATTGGAACGTAGCCACGAGTAGCCTCCTGCTGTCTACGATCAGGGTGCCATTATTCGCTCGCGAGCCTCGGGGGTTTGCTGCGTTTCCCGTTACCCACTGACGGGCGTCGGATCGAACGATCGGTTTCGCTGGCTATCCATCTCACTCCCGGAGGTCGTGTGCGTACGCCTGCCGGTCGTCGAAAGCCCTCCTTGCGCCTCGGTGGCAGAAAGGGGACGTCCTGCAGGCACCCCCTGTCGTCGCTTCTTGGAGTGTATACACAAACCCGGTTCCATCGATGACAGAGCCAAGCGCGCCCCATGTCGGTCAAACGGTGTGGCCGAACACGGGATCCGCCGGAGAGTACACAGCTATGAAACGACGACAGTTCGTTCTCGGAACCGGTGTGGCAGCGATCGGCGGTGCGACGCTCATCGGCACCGGGGCCTTCTCGGGAGTGGTATCGAAGCGGTCGACGAAAATCAGCGTCGCCCACGACAGGGACGCGTACCTGGGACTGAAGCGCAGCGACGGGCCCAATCGAAGCTACGTCGACTACGACGACAAGAAGCACCTTCGGGTTCGGATGGACAAGAAAAACCCCACCGAAGGCGGTGGTCAGGGTGTCAATTCGGATTCGATCTCCTGGTTCGACAACCTCTTTCACATCTGTAACCAGGGGAAAGAGCCGGCGAAGATTTTCATGCTGAAAGCGGGTGACGAACCCGACCGGGTGACGTTCTATCACGGCAACTTCAGCGACGGCTACGAGATCGTCGGTGGCCAGACGCTCGAGGTTAGCGAGTGTCTCGAGGTCGGTCTGTACACGTACACGAAGGATATCAAGGCCCACACGCAGTTGCTCAGGAACGTCATCATCGTCGCCATCGCCGAGAGCGCCTTCACGAAGGAGCTGAAACCGGACACGCTGCTCGAGGCGGTCGACATGCCCGACCGAAAAGCCGAGGAGTGGGTACTCAACAGCGCATGACCGATCCGTCCACGCTGAACAGACGACAGACCCTCGCCGGACTCGGAAGCATCGGTCTCGGCGCGCTCGCGCTCGTCGGGGTGTCCTACTGGCGCCAGACGTCCGAGACGTCCGTTCGGTCGGACGATGATGACACCAGCGTCCACCCGCCTGGAGATTCGGACAGCGACGGCAACGGTGACAGCGACGGCGGGAAAGGTGAGAAGGACAGCGGTGACGATCCCATCGATACGGAGCCCAAGCGAGAGATCACGATTCAGCTAGCGAAGGGCGACCGCGACCGCTTTAACTCCGATTCCGTCTCGTTCATGCACGACGGCTTTTACGTCTGCAACCGAGGAAAATCGGCCGCCAGCATTTGGATCGATGCGGATCCAGTGACGAACGACCGGGGTGAACCCGCCGTTCAGTTCTACCGCGACGGCGACCTCGGTACCCGCATCGACAGCCCCGACCAGGCGGTTCATCTCGAGGCCGATTCCTGCCTTCGCGTCGGCATCATGACCCGCACGTTCGGGATTGCGGGCGAGACGACCCTGGTCGAGAAGATCCACGTTCGAACCGAACGGAAGGCTCCCTGACGGTATCCGGTTCACAGCATTGTGGGGTTGCTGTCGTTTGTTGTGGGGCTCGGTTTTGGGCGATCGTGTTCGCCGATATACTTGTCTGCTCGGAAATAAATCACACCCGAAGACAGTCACTACTTCGTATCAGTCACTCATTACTTACCATCTAAGCTGATGCCCACTCGTTTGTGATCCGTTTCGCCGCTATCGGTACACATACCGGCGCGGATCGGGGGTGGGGGATGTTTGCGCTTCTTCGTACAACGGAACCAGCCGTCGATCGGTGCCACACAGCATCGGCTATCGCCGGTCACAATGATCGACGCTTCCGTGATCGGATGGGACTCGAGGAAGGTGCTCGGATGGAGGGGGGTGTGACGACACACCGATGACGAGCCGAGCACTCCTCAGCACCGTCCTCACAGGCGTCGTCGGACTCGTCGTCGTCCTCTTGCTCGTCGGCGCCATCCTGGGTCAGCCGGTGTTGCTGTCGTACGTCGAGACGGGGAGCATGGAGCCGACGATCGAGTCGGGGGACGGATTCATCGCGATTCCGACGGCTGTCAGCGGCCCGGTCGAAACGGGTGACGTCGTCGTTTACGACGCCCAGGAGGTCGACGGCGGCGGGCTAACGACCCATCGAGTTGTCAGCAGCTCATCTGGTGGCTACGTCACGAGAGGCGACGCGAACATGGTTACCGACCAGGACAGTGGCGAGCCACCGGTCACTGACGGACAGGTCGTCGCCAAGGCCTTGCAGGTCAATGGCCAGGTCGTCACGATTCCACACCTGGGAACGGCCGTTATGGGTGTCGAGTCCGGGGTCGAATCGCTGCAGTTCCGGCTGGCTTCGATTCTCGGCACCGGCGCACTTCTCGGTTCGTTCGGAACCTCGTACCTGCTGTTTGGGTTCGGGGTCTCCGTTCTGGCCGCCGCGGCGGTTCTCGACCGCTCAGGGGTGGCCACTCGCTCCCGAAACCGCCGCCGGTCACGCCAGGACGTCTTCGACGCCAAACGGGTCGTTCTCGCCATGGGACTCGTGATCTGTCTGGTCACGGCGGGAACCATGATTGCCATGTCCGGGTCGACCGAGATCGGTTTCGTCAGCAGCGAGTACGACTCCGGCGCGTCACACGTGATCCCCGCCGGTGAAACCGACGATAGAACCTACGAAATCGCCCATAACGGGCCCGTCCCCGTCGTCACCGTCGTCGAGCCTGCAAGCGACGGGATCGACGTCGATGCCGAGCCGACTCGCCTCGAGCGAGGCACCGCGTTCAACGCCACCGTGGGCGTGACGGCACCGCCTGAAACCGGCTACTATCTGCGTTCGTTCGCGGAGTACCGCTACTTTGCGGTGTTGCCAACGCCCGTCATCGTCGGCCTCCACGCGATACATCCGTGGCTCGCTGGGGCCGCGGTCACGGCTGTCACTGTTGGCATTTTCGTCCTGCCGTTCGCGCTGCTCATTGGAACCGGCGCGATTCGAACCAGAGAGCGGCGACGCTCGAGCCCCACCGGCTTACTGAGGTGATACCAATGGACACGATAACTTCGAAACATCGATTCGGGGGGTATTGGCTATGAACAGCGACCGCGCAGGGATCAGAGCACGGGCCGCGCTCGACCAGTGGTTCGTCCTCGTCGTCGTGGTGTTACTCGCGCTGAGTGCGTTCGGCGGCTGGATGACCTATTCGGCCTACGCCGCCGATCCTGAACCGGCCGATCAGCGAACCGTGGAGGTCTGGTCGACGATGGGTGGCTTCCAGCACAGTGCCACCGTCCAGACACCGAATCCGGTGTTCGAGGATGGTGAGGAGTTGACGAACCAGCAGCTCTATTACACGCGGCTCATGCCCGAACTCGAGGGCGAGTTCAACTACCGATACGATGGGGCGGACGGTGACGTCGATGTGCAGACGACCCTCGAGCAGGAAGTGCGATCCGTCGATAGCGACGGGAACGAGTACTGGTCGGTAACCCAGCCACTCAACCAGGAGCGAGTCGAGGGGCTCGAGCCAGGTGACGCACAGTCAGTCAATTTCACCGTCGACGTTACCGAAATGGCCAACGAAACGGATCGAATCGAATCCAGCCTCGGGAGTACACCGGGTGACATCGAGACGGTACTCATCGCTCGAGTCACCGTCTCGGGAACCATCGACGGCGAGTCGGTCGAGCACCGGGATCGGTACGAACTGCTCGTCGAACCCGACGGCGACACCTACAGCGTCGAGGGGCCGATGAACGAGCGCTACGCCGAAGAACGCACCGAAACCGTCGATGACGACGACGTGGTCGCAGGGTTCGAGCCAACCGATGCCGCCGGTGGGATCGCCCTGTTAGTCACGTCACTCGTCGCACTCGGCGTCTTGACGACGAAAAAATACCGCGGCTCGCTCGCTCCCTCCCAGGCCGAACTCGAGGCCGTCCAGCGCGAACACGAACGCGAACAGTTCGACGACTGGATCACCCGCGGCGTCCTCCCGGACGAGGTCTTTACGAAGCCGCGAGTGAGTGTAGACTCGCTCGAGGGGCTCGTCGACGTGGCCATCGACTGTGACAAACGCGTGATCGAAGAGCAGACCGAGGACGGGCCGTCGTACTGGATCGTCGACGATGGCGTGTTGTACGTGTACGAGCCAGTCGAGTCGGTGGTGGAGGAGGTTGAAGGGGCCGAGGATGACCGAGATAAATTCGACGACGCTGACGAAACAGCAGGGCTCGACTCTTCGGAGGCGGCCGTTCTCGGGAATGCAGAGGAAGAGTCGGTCTCACAGGAAGACGACTGATCGAATCCGATTTACCCTCTCAACCGTTACCTGGTTTTCGAGCCGTTGTATCGGTTCCTAGGGTTACGAGGCATCTCCCAGTTTCAGAGCTCAAAGACGCTGTCGAATCAGGTGAACGATTCCGAGCTGGCCACGAGTACATGTGCTCTTTCCATTGCCGAGGGTCGGGTTCGAGAGCGGAATGTCGACCTGGAGTGGCCCTTGCGGTCGACGACAGTTACACTCGAGTTCGGCGAGTTCGGGCGGCCCTCGAGGTCGAGAGCAGCGTCGGGTTCGTCGGATATCTCGGTGATTGCACCTCGCTGGGAGTCGACCGCCGTGAACATCCGCCGTTCAGGGCACTCGAAGCGACCCTTTTGTGTACACCGCTAGCAGTAACAACACCAGCCTCTGCAGTGAGTCAGTCACAAATTTCGGTGCTCGGCGGCGTACCTTTCAAACAGTTCACTGTTCGTCGTTCGTCGTCTCCAGCGCTCTATATACAATTCGTGATGCTCGAGAGACAGGCGTCTGCCGAGGACAAACTCCGGAAAATAAAATCGGTTACCTGGAGTGTGTTACCGCAAGTCGATTCCTAACCCTGGAACGTCTTTGTAGTCTGACGTATCGAACTGATCTTCGTCCACTTCGAACGTCCAATCGCCTTCGATTGTCACCATATTGTTGTCAAGATCAACACCTTCCACTGCGATATATGCGATCCCGTTAGTGGCTTCTACGGAACCGGGTGAAACGGGTTGACCGTTGATCATCAGGTTGTCGACTCGGGAGAGATCGCCGGCATGCCCAGCGCCCCCATCCCCACCAGCTCTCACAGTTACAGCGACATCGACACCAGTAGGTTGCACTGCATTCCCCGCAATGTCGTCATCTACCAGCGAGACTCCGTCAATATCAAACGTGGCCGTTCCGGCCCCGGCGTCATCGTACGTGGCCACGAATGGAACTGTTCGAGTCGATTCACCATCGGGTGTGAAGTCGTGATGTTGTTGAGCGACTGATTGTGCCGGGTGAATCTTCACTTCGTGTGGCGTCTGTTCAAGCCCACGACTCGAAGATCCGTACAGTGCTTCCTGCCCGTACGCTTTATTAAACGAGATTTCTGAGAAATCACTTTCCCCAAGTGTACCAGCTAGTTCCTCTGGTGGCACATCAAGATCTGCATCGGCGTGGATGACGATTTCGTCGTCCTCGAGCAACTGGTCAGTGGCATCGAGCCCCTTGGTCATCGTTCGGATGCCGATACATTTGCACTCACCTACCTCGAGTTCAAACGCGTTCTGTGGACTGTCGACGCGTTCTTCCTCGTTACTGGTGTTATAGAAGATGACCCGGTCTTCGTCAGCATATTCGGCTGGTGGAGCAGCTAGACCGGCTGCAGGTTCGGCTTCGATCCAGACTGAAACGGTCTGCTTGCCCTGATTACAGATCTGGAAGACGTTGTCGAACCAGGTGAACGAATCGGAGTTGATCCCTTGTCCGCCACCTTCCGTCGGATTATCCGGCGACATCTCCACCTCGAGGTGCCCACTCTCATCGAGACGGGTGTAACTCGAGTTATCGCTATCCGGACAGCCGTCGAGGCCCAGATAGGCATCCGGATCCTCGGCCACTTCGATCTTTACGCGTCGCTGCGACTGAATTCTCGTAAACGCGCCTGAGCCCAACAGGGCACCGCCACCGATGGCGGAGCCGCCGACCCCAAGCAGGAATTTGCGTCGTTCCATGTGTATCACGTATTCGCGTTCGACCCCCCACAGACCGACAGACTGCCGTTCCATGAGGCCCGAACGCGTCACTCGAGTGCACATCGGATCACCCCTTGTGTATACACTGCCAGCAGTCTCTGCACCCAGTCCCTGCCGTGAGTCAGTCAGAACGTGCGTCGCGACCGCTACGGTTGTCCATTTGGTATGTGGCAGTTACCCAACTACTATGGATGGCTACCGTCGTTTCACGGACTGCATATAAAAAACCCCAAAGCGTGTCTCCTCGAACATGTCTGTACGTCACTCGAGTGACTGGACGGCCCACTCGAGCACAAACTGGGTGATACGCCGATGAGACGACGTCGATTCCTCACCGCAATTGGGGCTGGAAGCGTCGGCACTGGTGCACTGGTCGGCACCGGAAGCTACGATACGATTCGGTCACAGCGTCGGGTCAAACTCGAGGTTGATGGTGAAGAGATTGATCGACGAGAGATAAGCTTCGTTGCGTTCTGTATTGCAATCGAAGATCTCGAGGACGGAGAGACTCACGAAGATTTCACTATCACGCCAGACGAATTCGAAAATGGTGATCTCGTTGGTATCGAATGGGATTCTGGAGAGATTTCCGTCCAGACCGTTGTCCTGAAAACCGGGCCGGAGTTCTTCAATTTCGACGTTTCAGGGAGCACTTCTGGAACAAACATCGTTGGTAATCGTGGAGATGGAGAGGAAGCTAACGACCAGCGCCCACAAACACCATGTGGATTCGATGATGACTTCTGTAGCGTCAAATTTAACTGGGACGGTGAATCGTTCGCTTGGGATCCTGGACAAGATGATTGCTTCGACGACTAACCACGATGGGTTGTGGATCACTATCGGCTATTGAAATAACCACAGCCAAAAAGATGTACGCAGGAAAACCACCTCAAGTCAAGTGGTTCAAAACGCTTTGATTCTCGTCTTTGCGCGGAGCAAAGCGTTGTGAGGCTTAAAAAGGTGTGCGCATTTGATGGGCACGAAAATACGATCGAATTTCAACACTCTTGAGGCAGCCAGCGCGCTCCCCGTTTAGATTCTCGAGAATTGGTAATTGCTATTTGGGTAAGGGTACGGACTCCCTTAAAATCGTCTTAGAGAGCCTGTGGAGACGACATGAACTCTATATAAAAACCCCACAATCACATCGCCTCACTCGAGCAGCGACACGACACTGCTCGTGAAACAATGGAACGACGCAAATTTTTGATTGGGGTCGGTGGCAGCAGTCTCGCTGCGAGTGCCATCATTGGCTCCGGCGCATTCACCAGAATCGAGTCGCAGCGACGCGTAAAGATCGAAGTGGCCGAGGATCCGGACGCATATTTGGGTCTGGACGGCTGTCCAGATAGCGACAACTCGAGTTACACTGAAATCGACGACTCGGGACATCTCGCCGTCGAGATGTCGCCCGACAACGATAATACGGATAACGATCTCGGTAGCGGGATCAACTCCGATTCGTTCACCTGGTTCGATAACGTCTTCCAGATCTGTAACCAGGGGAAGCAGGATGTCTGTGTCTGGATCGACGCCACGGTTCGCGAGGCGATCCAGGAGAAACAGGACGAAGACTACGAGGACGAAGATATCGTCGACTTCTACCTCGGCGGAAACCGCGAGCAGTCACTCGTCGGCGAAGAAAACGGCATCTTGCTCCCCGTCGGGGAGTGTATCTGTGTCGGTATTGCTACCGTCACGAAAGGCCTCGACGCAGGTGACCAGTTACTCGAGGACGACGAGATCGTCATCAACGCGGACGCCGACGCGGAGTGTGGCGACGAAATCGTCGACAATGGTCGAACCGCGATTAGCTTCGCCGCGTTCTGTGCGATGGACAACGGTGACGCACCAACGGCAGATGATATCACCATATCCAACATCGTCTACAAGACAAACGGTGAAATCGAACCGGTAGGGTTCAATTGGAAATCCGACGTGGCACTCGACCGCCTGGTGCTCAAGGGTGGACAGAAGTGGTACGTGTACGATTTCGACCCTGCCCAAACATCCGGATTCGTCGAGATGGAAGGCGAAGACGCAGATGCATATGTTCAGCCTGGTGACCAAGATCAGCTAGATGCTCTCGGAATCTCTCAAAACACACCCTGTGGAGACGGACACGCTGGTGTGAAGTTTGAATGGGATAGCGACACCGGGTTCACCCCAGAAGATGACCAATAAATCACTCGTTCTTATTATACGCTTTTAGTAGCAGCTATGAAAATACTATCTTTACGATACCTGGCTGAATAGCTGGTCGCCACACGCTTCACACTCGAGTGACTCCCTTGTCCGGGTCGAACAGCACGATTCGACCGTCTTGCTCGTGCCAGCCAATTGCCCTTGACACGACGGACACTCCTCGAGGAAGACACGCAGTGCAGTAATTAACGACCCCTGTTCGTCGGCATACAGCCTATTCCATTCGGGACACCGTTCCTCGAGGACGGGAACAACGGTGAGGTCAGCAAGGAACGCGGCCTCCGAAGGCCACAGTCCAATCCGGTCGCCTTCGTACGTCGCAGCGTAGCCACCTATCGAGTCCTCGAGGACCAGACCGGCCGGTTCGACGTCGAGTCGGGCGGCCAGGCGCTCGAGACGATCCTCGAGAGAGTCGACCCTCGGGCGTTCCGCTTGCCACCGATTTTGAAACGAGGGCTCGAGACAGAGGTCGTCTTCGTCGGGACACTCCACGACAACCGTACTCTCATGGAGAAACGTTTCCAGGTCGAACGTTTCATCGTTCCCAGATCCCGATTCGTTGTGATGTGTCCCAAACAGTCGATGCACACGCTCGGGGAGATACCGTTTGGTCAACTCCGGCGTCCCCGGAACGAGATAGCCTCGAGCGCCGATCAACAGGACGGAAAGTGCCAGTACCAAAATTCCGATGGGCCACGAAAAGACCAGCCAGCCAGCGACGGCCAGCGTCACCGCGAGTAACGTATTGACCATGGTACAGGCTAGACATCGATTCTCGCCAGTGTATTCGGGTTGTCGAACCGATTCGAGGACATTTCTCACGGACGCGTACATATCCACATTATGATCGACACCTGCTATTGGTATGGTTCCGTTACTGTCTCGAGGGACTGATTTTCGCGCAAGAGTGGTACAAACGAATTCCAGTTACTCGAGACTCGCCACCAGTTCGGCCAGCGTCTCGAGGTCGTACTGTCCCGGCGCGGTCGCATTCGCGGGATCGACCGGCGCGTAGCCGATCTTCGACCCGTACACGGGCGCGACGGCTCGCGTGTGCCGCCCAACCTCCCCCATCGCCATCGTCGCCACCCGATCCCCGTGTGCGGTCAGCTGTTCGGTCGCCGAGAGCAACGCCAGCGTGTCGGCTTTCGTCGCCGCCGTCACCGCAAGCTTCGCCACGTCGGCGTACTTCCCGGCCTCAGTTAGCGTCCGCACCAGCTCCGGTCGCGGTGGCGTCCCTTCGAAGTCGTGGCTCGAGGCGATCACCGCCACATCCGCTTCGTCGGCCACCGCAAGTACCTCGTCGGCGTCACCCTCGAGGATCGAGGCGAGTTCGACGTCGATCGCTCCGACGGCATCGAATCGGACGGCTTCGGCGAGCGCTTCGAGCCGCCCCGCATCCGCTGCCTGGCCACCTTCCCACGCAGCGCGTTTAGTCGCCAGAATCGGCAGGTCGCCGTCGTAGGACTCGAGCGCTGCCAGCGGGTCGTCGGCCAGATCCATTCGGAACTCGAGGCAGTCGGCGTGGGCCCGCGCTGCGGGCTCGTCTGTGAGGGCTGCCGTCGAGGCGGCGAGCGTGAACGAGTCGAACGCCAGGGTCATACCCGTTGCTCGCAGTCGAACGGCAAAAAAGATCCGTCAGTGGCGGTTTTCACGTCAACGTCGAGTGAGTAGGCCGCACGGGTCGCGTCGCTCTCGAGTGTGAAACGGTCGAAAACGCCAGCCCGATCAGGCGACGCCGAGGGTGTCCTCGGCCTCGAGCAGCTCGTGGTACCGGTTGCGGATCGTCACTTCGGAGATGTCGGCGACGTCGCTCACGGCGGCCTGGGTGGTCTTCTCGTTGGTCAACAGGGCGGCGGCGTACACCGCTGCGGCGGCGAGGCCGACCGGCGACTTCCCGCTGTGGACGCCCTTCTCTTTGGCGTTGCGAAGCAGGCTGCGCGCACGGTGTTCGGCTTCGTCCGATAGCTCCAGCCCCGACGCGAAGCGTGGGACGTAGCTTTCGGGGTCGGCCGGCTGTACCTCGAGACCGAGTTCGCGGACGACGTAGCGGTAGGTGCGGGCGATCTCGTTCTTCTCGACGCGGCTCACTTCGGCGATCTCGTCGAGGCTGCGTGGGACGCCGGCCTGTCGGGCGGCGGCGTAGACACACGAGGTCGAGACGCCCTCGATCGAACGGCCGGGGAGCAGATCCTCGTTGAGCGCGCGGCGGTAGATCACGCTCGCGGTCTCGCGAACGTTGTTCGGCAGACCGAGCGCGCTGGCCATGCGGTCGATCTCGCCGAGGGCCTGCTTGAGGTTGCGTTCCTTCGAGTCGCGGGTGCGGAAGCGCTCGTTCCACTTGCGCAGACGCTGCATCTTCTCACGCTGGCGGCTCCCGAGGGAGTTGCCGTAGGCGTCCTTGTTTCGCCAGTCAATGTTCGTCGACAGCCCCTTGTCGTGCATCGTGTTCGTCGTCGGCGCACCGACGCGGGACTTCTTGTTCTTCTCGGCGGAGTCGAACGCGCGCCACTCGGGGCCGCGGTCGACGGAATCCTCCTCGACGACGAGGCCACAGTCTTCACAGATGGTTTCGCCGTGTTCGTCGTCGACGACGAGCTGGCCGGTACACTCCGGACAGGCGAGATCGTTCGCTTCGTTCGTCTGTTCGTTTTCGGTCGTCTGGGGATCGCTGCGTCGGGCTCTGGTGGATAGTCGTGTGTTGGTCATGATGACAGCTCCTCCGGGCCAAAGCAATACGAAGACGCTCGGACGGAGTCGTTACCTACTGCCTTCAGACAGCCAGTATATAAGCATTACGAAAAAATTCGGCTAGAGTCCTCGAAACCTGGTTATTCGTTGGAAATAGCATTAACAATCCAAACATTAAAATAGATCCGTGTGTGCACCTCGCACGGATTTCGGTTCCTCTTTGCGTCTGCCGACGAGGGTTCCCCACATGAACATCGCGGTTGGAAGCACGAACCCGGTGAAAGTGCAGGCTGTGACCTGTGGTCTCGAGCGATACGCTCCAACTGTCACCGCGGTCGACGTCGACTCCGGCGTCGCTGAACAGCCGTTTGGTCTCGACGAGACGATGACCGGTGCGAAAACACGAGCGAGACGAGCACTCGAGGAGACGGATGCGACCTACGGTGTCGGCCTCGAGGGTGGTGTCGCCAGGTTCGATGACGATGGCTCGTTGTATCTCGTCATGTGGGCGGCCATCACCGACGGCGAGCGAATCGCCTGTGGGAGCGGTCCAAGTCTCCCACTGCCCGAACCAATTGCGTCCAGACTCGAGGCAGGGGAAGAACTCGGCCCGGTCATGGACGACCACCTCGGGACGACCGATATCGCCACGAACGAGGGGGCCGCTGGCGCACTGACCGATGGACTGATCGACCGAACCGACGCGCTCGCGGCCGCCGTTGCGTGTGCGATGGCCCCGTTCGTAACACCGTTTTACAGGGAATAAGTCCATCCTAGCCACGTCCAGATTGCTCGAGGGGACTGCCTCGACGTGGTATCGTCGGGTGGCCGTTCGATAATGGGGTATTACCGCCGTACTCCAGTGAAATCCCGGTTTCGAATCCGTTGGATTCACTGTCATCGGTTCACGGGCTCTGTCCGATTCAGCCGAATGTGTGCTCGAGACGGTCGTTTTCGACTCGTTCGAACGACCCCACCGGCAACGATGGGACGTACGTTCAATCCTGCTTGACTGTGCCGTGAAAGAATGTATTAACTGGCCGTACCAACGGTTGGGTTCGGGAGGTGAAGAGTTACAGTTCCGGGTCAGAAAACCGCAAGACAAAGACGGGTTAACCGCGTGTACCAAATCCCCTAAGTCGACTCCTGTGTTCGCGTCTAGCATGAGCACGGCACTGGCTCCTGACCTGACGAGCAAACAATCGCAGATCTTGCAGTACCTTCGCGAACGCGCTGGCACCAAGACCTACTTCAAATCGCGGCTGATCGGCGAGGAACTCGGGATGACGGCGAAGGAAGTCGGCGCGAACATCACGGCCTTGCAGGACGGCGATTACGATATCGAGATCGAGAAGTGGGGCTACTCCTCGAGTACGACCTGGAAAGTCGTCGTCTGAGTCGTAGGGATCGCTACGTTTGCAGTGGACTGATTGTTCGATACTCGTCGTTGTTTTCGTGATCTATGGAGTGGGCGTCGACAGCACGTATCGAGGTTCGATGCCGACGTTTTCACACTCGAGTTTGCCTGGCGTGAGATTGGTGGATACGGTCGCCGTTCTACCAACTGATCACCTGTTTCTACCCAGTGTCTGTGTCCAAGTTGCTACCCAGTATCTGATCACGATTTGCTACAGTGTCTGGTCACCTGGTGCACCCATGCTGCTACTTCGGTGGATCTGCGTCACTGAGCGTGGCGAAGTCTCGGTCAGAAACTGCTGGGCTCAGCCATCGTAACTGATCAATCCGTTGGCTTGCTGGGCTAACGAGATCGTCCGTTCGTCGAAGGAATCGGCGTAACGGACGAGCAACAACAGTACCGTCTCGGGCCGTTCGACGGCGTACCCGTTCTCCCTCGAGAGCAATCCGGCCTCCTCGAGTTCGCCCGCGTACTTGCTCACCGTCGGTGCGGACACCTCGAGTGCCGTGGCTAGATCGCTCGCCGTCGACGAGGGCTGCGCGAGTAGTTCGACGAGCATCCCACGTGGGGTGCCACGTCGCAGATAGCCGAGTGCGTTCTTTTCGAACTCGTCGAACCGAGTCGCGGGAACGAACCGCTTGTAATCGCCGTCGCTGTAGGATTCCACGACCTCGAGTTCCTCGAGTCGCCGAAGGTGGTGTTGGGTTTCGCCCGTCCCCAGCTGGAGGTCGTCCCTGATCTTCGAGAAGTGAGCGCCCGGGGTCGTCGAGAGATAGCCCGCGATCGCATCACGTGCGTCGCTCTCGCCCGCATCGGCTTCGGCGGACTCCGAAAAGCGTGCAAGCGGAGAAACGGCTCCGACGGCCGCAAACCGGCGGAGCGTAGCTCGTTTCTCCTCGTCGACCCCATCAGAACCTGTCATACTGTTCGTATCACCCGAAAAGCGATGGAGGGTAAAACGCGTTTCGCTGTCGTTCGTTCCGTGAGGACAACCAGTTTCTCCGTGCAAAAAACGGGACACATCGCTCGAAACGATGTGGAGGCTTGAGCCTTGGACAACAGCTTCGATGAAATCGGTCGACGCGAGGTCGGACTACTTGCTCGAGGATTCGTCAGGTGTCGTCGAGCCCTCGGGTGCCTCCTCGAACTCCTGATCCATCTCGTCGATGACGTCCTCCTGACTCGAGATGGCAGCGGTATCCTTCCCCTCCTTGATCGCCTGGGCCTGCTGTTCCATCGCCTCGAGATCCATCTCGGCTTCTTCGTCGATTTCGCCGATGATCTCGGCGATGTCGTCGAGGCCGATGAGTTCGCGGGTCTCCTCGTCGAACTCGAGGCTCTCGAGTTCGGTGCCGTCTTCTTTCACGTCGCTGCCCTGCAGGTGTTTGCCGTAGCGGCCGATCATCGAGGACAGCTCCTGTGGCAGGACGAACGTCGTCGACTCGCTCTGGCCGATCTCCGAGAGGGTGTCCATCCCGCGGTCGATGATCGCGCGCTCGCCCATCGATTCGGCCGAGCGGGCTCGCAGAACCGTGGAAATGGCGTCACCCTGTGCCTCGAGAATCTGACTCTGTTTCTCACCCTGGGCGCGGATGATCTGGCTCTGTTTGTCACCTTCTGCCTTCTCGACGGCGCTGCGACGTTCACCCTGTGCCTCGAGAATCATGGCACGGCGTTTCCGCTCGGCGGAGGTCTGTTGCTCCATCGCGCGCTGGACGTCCTTCGATGGGTTGACCTCGCGCACCTCGACGCTCTCGACGCGGATCCCCCACTCGTCGGTGGGTTCGTCGAGTTCGGTACGGATCCGGGCGTTGATCTCCTGGCGCTTGTTCAGCGTGTCGTCGAGTTCCATGTCACCCAGGACGGCACGCAGGGTGGTCTGGGCGAGGTTGGAGACGGCGGTCTTGTAGTCGTCGACCTCGAGGAACGCCTTCTTGGCGTCCATCACGCGGATGTAGACGACGGCGTCGGCGGTCACCGGCGAGTTGTCGCGCGTGATCGCTTCCTGTCGGGGGACGTCGATGGTCTGGGTTCGCATGTCGAACGTGAACGTCCGCGAGACGAACGGCGGGATCACGTTGATCCCGGGCTCGAGCAGTTTCCGGTACTCCCCGAAGACGGTCAACGCCCGTTTCTCGTACGCGTTGACGATTTCGATGGCGCTCAAGAGCGCCGCGAGCACGACCACGAGGACGAGGGCCCCGATGAAGAGCCCGAACGTTGCCGCCTGTGTGAGTATCAACTCTGGGACCATACGCGACCCTTGCGGTGGTGGAACCAAAAACGTTCCCTTATTTCACTAACATATCTGCCCCGAGAATCGTGCTCAGCTCGACTTTTCGGTTTCGGAGAGCGTTTCATCGCTGGCGTCACCGCTCTCCGACTCCGCTTGCTCAGTCGCGTCGCGAGCCAGTTCCCGATCGATGCTGTCGGTCTCGAGGTCACCCAGGGCGGCGACGGTGACGACGTTTCCTCCGCCAGGGTCGAGAACGATGATCTCTTCACCCTCTTCGATCGTGCCTTCGTACGAGCGCGCGGAGTAGTGTGGGGCGAACCCACCGCTGTCGAGTTTGACCTCTCCGTCCCGATTAGTGACGGTTTCGGTGACGTAGCCAGTGGTTCCCGACAGCGAGTCCGAATCTCTGGTCTGTGCCGTTCCCTTTCCGCCGTAGAAGTCGAACTCGCGGTAGACGTACGTGGCCGCGGCCCCAATCACGAGCGTCAACCCGGCGAGGATGAACGGGCTGAGGGCCGCCGGAAACAGCACGCCGATGAGTCCGGCACCGACGAGCGCGACGCCAATGACGATGAGGTGTGCCCCGGGTGAGACTGCCTCGAGGGCCATCAACACGAGCCCGGAGGCCAAGAGCACCATGGGGAGATTATCGACGAGGAGTTCGAGCATATCTGTCCGTTGGGTCTCAGCCCGATTAAATGTTTACCGACTTAGACCACGAGTACCGAACCGAGCCGGTACATGACGAGCACCATCGCGACCGCTCCAAGAACGACGAAGACAGCGTTTTCGAGTGATACGTCACCCGAATCGATCACCTGGGTGTTCGGTTCCGGTCGATAGGCAGCGTCATCGTCGGTTTCGTCCGCAGCTGCGGTCTGAATAGACTCATCCGAGGTCGTCTCCTCACGCTGGCCGTCCGCCTGGGAGATCGGGATCCGCCCCCACTCGTCGTGGTTTCCGTCTGCTCGAGGCGCAGTGGCGTCCTCGTCGAACTGTGTATCAGACCCCTCGATGGAGACGTTTGACGGACGCGTCTCGTCCGAACGAGTGTCTGATGCGTCGTCGCTCATACCCATACGTCGGGCTCTGACGGCAAAAATCCGCGGATCCGTCGAACGCCCTGGCGAACCGGATTATCGCTGAGACCGATCGGATCACGGATCAATCGCGTCTGTTCCGATCGTGAACGTTCCCATCGTAGACGACGCCTCGCTCTCCGTCGATCGTGACGATCTGGCCGTCCTCGAGGCCGTCGATTCCTGCATCGCTCACCATCGGCACGCCGGTTTCGCGGGCGATGAGCGCCGGATAGCCGGTCATACCGGGGCGTTCGTCGATAACCCCGCCGATTCGTCCGACGTCGCCCGTGAACTCGGCGTCGAAGTGTTCGTCGAGAACGAGAATCGCTCCTGCTGGGACGTCGGAGAGATCCCCATCGTGGACGCGTGTAGCGGGCCCCGTCGCCCGCCCGTCGACGACGACACGACCGGTCGTCACGGCGTCGGCGGCGACGTGCACCTTCAGCATGTTCGTCGTGTTCGCGCCCTCGAGTTCGGTCATCATTCCACAGAGGACGACGACGGTGTCCCCGCTTTCGGCGGCCCCGGCATCGAGAGCCGCCTGGACGGCCTTCTCGACGACGGCGTCGGCTCCCTGATCAGACACGCGGGCGTATACGGGCGTCACACCCCACGAGAGGGCGAGTTGTCGACGCACTCGATGGCTCTGTGTCGAGGCGACGACGGGAACGCCGGGTCGGTACTTCGCCGTTTTCCGGGCGGTGTACCCGGATTCGGTTGCCGCCACGACGGCGTCAGCACCGATGTCGCGAGCCAGATACCGCGCCGACCGCGCCAGTGCATCGGTGCGTGCATCCCCTGCAGTCGGGACGCGTTGCTCGAGCAACTCGTGGTACTCCTCGGAGGATTCGACTTGCCGGACGATACTGTCCATCGCCTCGACGACGGCAGTCGGGTGGTCGCCGACGGCCGTCTCCGCCGAGAGCATCACCGCGTCGGTGCCGTCGAGGACGGCGTTCGCCACGTCGGACGCTTCGGCGCGTGTTGGTCGGCGGGAGTGCACCATCGAATCGAGCATCTCCGTCGCCGTGATCACCGGGCTCCCGGCGGCTTTGGCTCGGCGGATGATCCGTTTCTGGATCATCGGGACGTCCTCCATCGGACACTCGACGCCGAGGTCGCCACGAGCCACCATAATTCCGTAGGAGGCGTCGATGATCTCATCGAGGTTCTCGACGGCCCCCGCGCGTTCGATTTTCGAGATGATCGGAATCTCGGCGTCGAACTCCTCGAGCGTCTCGCTCACCTCGTAGACGTCGTCGGCGTCCCGGACGAAACTGGCCGCAACGAAGTCGACCTCCTTCTCGGCTGCGAGCTCGAGATCGCGGCGATCCTTCTCGGTGACAACGTCGAGGTCGAGCGCGACGCCGGGCAAGTTGACGCCTTTGCGTCCCCCGAGTTCGCCCCCGGTTTCGACGGTGGTGTAAACCGTCTCCCCGTCGGTTTCGGTGACGACTGTCTCGATCAGACCGTCGTCTAGGAGGATTCGGTCGCCCGGTTCGACGGTGCTAATCGACACTGAGAGGCCGACCTCGGTAGGTGACGTCTCGTCGCCCTCGACGAAGCGAACTTCGGTGCCGCTCTCGAGGGGTACCGTCTCGCCGGTCGGAAGCGGCGCGGTTCGAATCTCTGGCCCCTGTGTGTCGAGCATGGTGGCGACGGGGCTGTCAGTATCCTGGTCGACGTCCTTGACCCGCTCGATCAACTCGGCTCGATCCTCGAGCGTTCCGTGACTCGCGTTCAGCCGCGCAACGGACATCCCCGCGGCGGACAACTCGCGAATCGCCGGGCGACTGTTCGTCGCTGGCCCCAGTGTACAGACGATCTTCGCGTTTCTCATACCGAGTGGTTAGCCGACCGGTGTCAAAAAAGGCACGTCCCGGAACGGGCGTTTCGACCCGATGGCACCTGCTGGCCCAACGATTTTCCCGAAGGGGCGATCACACACTGTATGCCACTGTACGCTTCCGCAGTTGAGGTCACCGATCGCGATGTTCAGAACGCCCAGGAACTCGCCTCGATCTGGGGCGAGATTCGAGCCGAACTCGAGAGCCACGACGCCGAACTGATCGATTCCTACGCCGTCCTGGGGGGATACGACTTTCTGGTGATCTTCGAGGCGCCGGACACTGAAGCCGCGTTTACCGCAGCAGTGACGCTACACCGGCACGGGCTGGATGCCGAGACGATGGGGCTGTTAGACACCGACCAGTTCGCGAATATCGTCGACGAGATTTAACGAGCTATCACGACTGTACGGTGTGGACGAGAGTCGCCGCGACTCGAGGTTCCGGCCGTCAGGATTCACTCCAGATCTCGAGTCCTATCCAGCCACGAATCCGTCACGTCGCGATGGTCGGATACCGAAGCAGATAGCGGATCAGTCCCAGCACGTAGGCGAGAATCCAGAAGAAGACGTAGCCGAAGACGCCGACCCGAAGTCGCCGGCGCCAGGCTGGCATGTGCTCGTGGAGGTCGTCGAGATCGATGTTCTGGGTCGGATCACCGTACAGATCGTGCGCGAGTTTGACCTGCAAAATGCGGACGATCCCTGTCAGCCCAACGAGCAACATCGCGTACGCCTGCAGTCCGAAGAAGGCGTGAACGGCGACGACCCCACCGATTTGATCGGCCACTCGTGGGATCATCCAGGCGACGACTGGGATCGTGTTCAGCGTCAGTCCGATGCCGATCACTTTCAGATGATAGACCAGGACATCCCAGCTGACGACGTCGGCGTCGATCATGATCCACGCGCCGTACAGGTAGAACGGAAAGCTGGCGGTGACCATCACGAGCGCAACGGTTGCTATCGCCAGCTCAGAGACCATACTCGAAATCGGGAGGGGTAACGAATAAACGAAGCGAAAGTCACGTGGCTCCCGTTTTGGGAACACTCAGACAGTTTTTCGGTTTCGGCGGTCGGTCATCTCGGATAGACGCCTGACACAGCAACTTCGATCGAGCAAGGAACACCCGACGACAGCATACCCACGAGCCAGGTACTCGCCAGCACCTATAGTAGCCACTGCACGTCATTGCACACCTGATCGCCAGACGTATCGGCGATCAGTGTGTGAACCGTTTCAGTTGTTACTATACTCGGCCAGTGACGAGGACTGGGAATCCGATCTGGAGCGTGGCGTATCCACTGCAAACGCCGTCCCGGTCGGTACGCCGAGAACCGTCACGCTAAGGGAGCCCCAACCCGAATGGGAACCTAATGAGCGACGCTTCAGAGGAGGGGGCCGACGAACACGTTGGAGATGCATCCGCGCCGCCGGACGCGACGGAGGCTACAGCCGACACTGAAGCCGAAACCGAGACCGAAGACGACCTCGAGGAGCTTCGCAAACGGGTCGAGGAGAAGTATGACTTCGACAACTTCGGTGCGGCCGACATGGCCGAGATGACGCCCGAGGAGTGGGATGTCGCCTTCGATCCGGACACCTGGATCACCGGTGACGACCTGCTCGAGCGCGTCGAAAAGGAGCTCAAGGCCAGAGTCGCCGATCGCGAGGTGTTCGCGACGCTCGAGTACGCCGAGGTCGAGGGGCGACGAAGTCTTGTTGCCTACTCCGACACCGACTATGCCATCGTCTACCCCGACGGAACGGTGGAGGGGCGTGGGACGGTCGTTCGGGACGTCAAACCGACGGTCGCGCTCTGTTCGATGGACAGCTACGACGTCGAGGATCCGCCGGCCGACTGGCAGCTTCCGGATCCCGGTACACTTCCGGAGGAACAGAGCGAGTTAGGGAACTGGATGCTCCAGTTGCTGGCGTTTTCACAGCTTGTTATCGGACTCGTCGCGATCGGTATCTGGATTTACCAGGGGCTCGAGTCACAGCTCGTCCTCGGCGTCGCCGGAATGATTCTGATCGTCATCTCGTTCCTCCTGTTCCTGATGGTGGCCAACGCCCGCCTCTCAGATCGGTTCCGAACCGAGGAGTACGAGAGCCGACTCCGGTCGATCGGCTCGGGCTCGAGGCCGTCGTTTCTGCCAATTGAGGACGAAGCGTTCGAGACCACCGGGTCGGATCGCTCCGGGCTCGAGGAATAGTTCTGTCCGCGGGCCGTCGTTCGAAAGTAGCTGTTCGTTTCCGTGCGAGTATCAGCGATGTACCGACCTCGAGGCGACGACCTGCGACATCTTCCGGGCCGCGTAGTAACTCCTCGTTGTCGATGGCTGGCCAACGGCGGCATCGGTGGGTTTAAGCAAACCCGTTCCTGAGTCCACAATGTATGAAGAGGCGGGAGTTTATGGTAGCGGCCAGCGGCGTTTCCGGGGGTGCCGTAGCCGCAACTGCTGCGACACCCGTCGCGGCTCAAGACGATGAGAACGGTGACGACACCGAAACGAACGGTGACGAGGAGACCGGAGACGGCGAGAATGGCGACGCCGATAACGGCGACAACGGCGATGCCGAAAACGGAAACGGAAACGGAAACGGAAATGGAAACGGTGCCGCCGGCGGCGGTGGTACCGAGTACGTCGAAGTCGGCGACAATTACTACGAACCCGACGAGCTAACAATCGAACCCGGAACCACCGTCGTCTGGGAGTGGGTCGGACAGGCCGATCACAACGTCGAACCGACCGAACAGCCGGAGGGAGCCGACTGGGAAGGACACCCGGATCTGAAAGCAGACGGTGACTACGAGCACACGTTCGACGTCGAGGGGACGTACGATTACGTCTGCACGCCACACGTCGGCGTCGGGATGGTCGCTTCTATCGACGTCACGGAAGATGCCGACGAAGCCGCTGCGATGGCGGACGTGGACATCGACGAACTCGGCGTTCCGATCCAGAAGCACTTCGTTGGTATCGCGTCGTTCCTCGCCATCTTCGTCTCGCTCGTATTCACGTTCTACCTGTTGAAATACGGCGAATCAGCACACACCAGTAGTCCAGGGAGGAAATAAGTATGTCATCGTCAGGAAGCACGTACGGCGATATTCATCGATACGAACCACCTCGAGAGAGTACAGCGGCGGCGATCGCGATCGTCCTGTTGACGTTCGTGCAGATCATCTTCGTCTCCCTGTTCGTCTACGGCCTCGCCGCCAACTGGGCGATCGGTGGTCTCGACGCTGGCACCGGTAACATGCTCCTCGGATTCCTGCTGTCGGCGATTTTCATCAACCTCGGATTCATCCTTTTGCTCTACCGCAAGGAGTTCCTGCCGGACGTGATGATCGTCAAGAAGCGACGACGCAAGTGGGAAGACCTCTATATTCAAGAGGAGGACGTCGAAGGAACGACGATCGTGGACGGTACAGGTGCATGGGACACGGTCAAACACGCAATCTACCCCTACTACAAACGATAAACAATGGCTAACGACGACAAATACCCAGTCGAATCGGATCGTCGCCGCTTCGTGAAAGGCGTGGTCGGCGGATCCGTCCTCTCGGGCGTGATGGCGACCGGTGCGGTCACCGTCTCCAGCGCGACCAACCCGACCGGTGGCGGTGGCGGTGTGATGAACTACTTCGGCGCGAACCGAACGCTCGGGCCGGCCCCGCGTGGACTCCCCCAGATTCCGATGGAGATCAACGACGAGGGAGAACTACTCGGGGTATGGCCGGAACCCGAGAGCGAAACGCTCGCTGACGGATCCGAGTACGTCAGATCCGAAGCCGAAATCGGCGGCGTCGAGTACACGACCGAGTGGTACCAGTACTGTGGCCTCCAGACCTTCGATGGAGTCGATCCGGAAGCGGATGGCGAAGACGCCCTCTTCCGATACGACGCCGGGACGTACGACTGGATGGAAGATGTCAGCCAGGACGAACCGATGGTGACCGAACACTTCGAGGACTACGCCGAGTGGGACACCCAGATCGGTGACCCTGGCCTCGGTAAGCCGGCCACTGGCACGTGGCGTTCCCAGAACGTCCCGCCCGAACAGACGGTACCCATCCTGGTCATTAAATCCGATCAGTTCGAGCTGGACGAGATGGACGACCGAACCAGAGAGTGGGTCGAAGCATCGTGTCCCGAAGACGACGACGGCGGTCGATACATCGCGTTCGTCAACAAGTGCACGCACTTCTGTTGTGTCCCCGGCTACCGGAACCTCGACGGGGCGCCCGACTTCGGGGCCGACAACAAGATCTACTGTAATTGCCACAACTCGGTGTACGACCCGTTCGACATCGTCGAAGAACAGTTCGTGTCGCTCCCGCGACCGGAGGATAACTGATGAGTCTCGAGCGAAAAGACGAACACGACCATGGTGCGTGGCTCGCCGAGCGAGATCTCTCGCTCATCGAGAAGACGTACCTGATGAGCCTGATCTGGCTCGACAAACGGTTCAGGCTCGTCGACTACCTCGAGCTGCTGGAGGACATGTACTACAAGATCAACCTCCAGATGCCAAAGAGCCACACCGAGCAGTACAACCTGGACAACAAGTTCTGGTACTGGTATCCGCTGTACGCACTCGGGTCGTTCTCCGTCGTCGCGTACATCATCGCCGCGATCAGTGGCGCCCTGCTCGGGTTTTACTACGCCCCCTCGACGGCCGGCGAGACGCCCGAGGCCTATCAGACCATCGTGGCGATCATGAAGGATTTGAACTTCGGGTTCATGCTCCGGAGTATCCACCGCTGGTCGGCCCAGGTTATGACCGCCGCGGTGTTCTTGCACATGCTCCGGGTATACTTCACCGGCGCGTACAAGGAACCCCGAGAGGTCAACTGGTTGATCGGCATCATCCTGCTCAGCCTGACGATGGTCTTCGGCTACACCGGCTACCTGCTGCCCTGGAACCAGCTGGCGTTCTGGGCCGGTCAGATCGGCGTCGAGATGGCGCTTGTCGTCCCGTTCGTCGGTGAGTGGACGGCACAGCTACTGTTCGGTGGCTTCAGTCTCGGGCAGCCGACACTGCAGCGGATGTACATCCTGCACGTGTTCGTGTTGCCGTTCGTCGTCACTGCCCTGATCGCACTGCACATTGGCATCGTCTGGATGCAAGGAATCGCGGAACCACACTGATCGACAATGAGCGACACAGACAACGACGTCCGAACCGATGGAAGCGGCCCCGGGATCGTCGCCCCCGACGACGAGGTGCCGACCTGGAGCGAGCGCAAGGAACGAACCACGGGCCTCTCGAGGCTCACCTACGAGTACTTCGAGCGGGCTCGTCGGGAGGATCAGGATCTCCGTCAGGAGTCGAGTTACGTCGAGCGTGACGTACTCGGCTTCCCGACCTGGCCTCACGAGACGATCCGCAACCTCGCCCTGGCGAGTTTCTTCACCGGCATGTTGCTGTTTCTGTCCGCGATGTTGCCACCCCACCTCGGGGCTCCGGCGAATCCGGCGGAGACGCCGTCGGTGATTCTGCCCGACTGGTATCTGTACTGGTCGTTCGGGCTGCTCCACCTCGATCCGCTGAACCCCGAGCTGGCGATCGCTGGCGGCGACAAGATCATGTCCGACGAGCTGTACGGCGTGCTCGCGAACGTGGTCGTCGTCAGTGCGATCGCGATTGTGCCGTTCCTGAACAAGGGGAGCGCACGCCGACCCGTCGAAGAGCCCTTCTGGGCGGCGGTCGGCGTCGGCGGTGTCGTCTTCGCGTTCACCCTCAGCATCCTGCCGATTCAGGACTTCTTCCCCTGGGAGGTCGCGATCACGTTCGACCTGGCGTTCTTCCTGCCGCTGGTCGCCGCCGCGATCACCTACGCGGTGTTGAAGACGATGCGGGAGGGGTACATGTACGACCTGAACAAACGGTACTATCGGTTACGGCCACCGCGGTAAGGTCGTCGTTTTCCGATTGCGTGCGTTTTCACGTGTTCACGTTTTCACGTTTTGTACGTTTTCACCTCTTCAGCTGGTCTCGAGTTCGGCGAGTAAACATCGGGCTCGAGCCCACGGCCACGAGCAAGTCACAGTACTCTTTTCCCGTCGATGCCTACGACACGTATGAGCGGTTCAGATGCGGATCCACCAGCGGCTGACGACGGCGCTGACACAGAGCCCGAGGACGGCCCTCGAGTCGGCGCGTCCGGCAAGCGTGAGGTCGTCGTCCCGATGCGGTTGTACAAGACGATCACGGTCTTCTCGACGATCATCGCCGTCGTCGGTGTCCTCGGTGGGTTCATCCTCCTGGACGTGGCGACCGACCGGACGCAAGCAGCCGCCTCGGACGTGAGCATCGGACTGGCACTACTCGGTGTCGGCTTGATCGTCGGCGGCGCGGCTACCTACGCCTTTTCGACGCGATTCCGGACGGCGGGAATGGGAAACGCTAAAGACGACGCCGACGAAGCATCACACAATGGCTGACGAATTCATCAAGGGATTCGCCATCTTCACCGCGGGCATCCTGGTGTGGATGACGTTTGCAGGCTGGTACAACACGCCGTCGTTCTACGACACCCAGCTCGTCGGGCCGAATCCCGAAGATCCCGGCACGTACACCGCAATGGCACTGGTCGTCAAGGACGCAGCGCTCTACTTCGCCCTGCTCGGCGCGCTCACCTTCTGGGTCGTAATTCCGGCTGGCCGTCGTGCTCGGGCCCACTACGCGGGTAACTGATCCTCGTTTTCTGCTTTCGTTTTCCAGGCCGTGGAGCCCTGGCTGTGGCTGGAGCTGGCCTCTCCAGTCGAATTCATCGATGAGTCCCACTCGAGGCAGCTGACATCACGGAGAATCGTCGGCCGGGTTATCGGTTGAACAGGCTCGAGGGCAGCCACTTCTGTATCCCGGGGCCGAACTCGCCGGCCAGTTGGGCGTCTTTGTCGTTGAACGAATCCGTCAGGACGAGCGTGACGACGTAGGTCGCGAGGACGGCGATCGGTAGGGTGGCAACGACCAGCAGATCCGAGTCGACGAAGACAACGATGGGAGCGCCTGCAACGGTTGCCGGGACGCCAGCGAGGACGACTTTGGCGAAGTCTCGAGTGAACGGGTGAATTCTGTCGAGGTAGTAGAGTTCACCGAGCGTGAGGAGGCCGACCAGAACGAGTGCCGTCGCGGAACCGATCGCGGCGCCGTTGATGCCGTAGATGGGGACGAGGAGGAAGGAGACGACGAAGTTCGTCACGAAGAGGGCGAGCGTGTTGGCGAAGACGATTCGGGAGTAACCCATGCCCTGCAACAGGGTGCCGTCGGGGCCGCCGAAGGTGACGTTGAACAGAAACGCGGCCGCGAGCAGGGCAACGACCGCACTTGCTGCCGTGTACTGTGGCGTGTACATCACCGCGAGGAACGAACTCGCTCCCAGACCGACGATGATCGCGAACGGGAGCGTGATCCCGGCGATCCATCGGGCGGCGACGCGAAATCGCTCCTCGACGAGCGCGGTGTCGTCTCTCGTTTCGGCGATGAGCGGTTTGAACACCGGCGAGAGCGAGTTGAAGATGATCATCAGTCCCGAGCCGAGCATGTAGCCGACGCGATAGAAACCGACGTCCTCGGAGTCGAGGAAGAAGCCGAGGACGAAGTAGTCGACGTGGCCCATCAGGACGAACACGACGCTCGTCATTGCCAGCGGTACCGAGTACGTGACGAGTGGCCCGGGGGCAACGGGTTCGAACGTCGCGGACATGATCTGCCAGGCCCGGTAGGTAAAGAGCATCGCCCCGATGGTGATCGCGACGAACAACCCGACGACGTAGCCGGCGACCAGTCCGAGGAGACCGAACCCGGCGAGCAACATCGCGGCGGTGACGACGAATCGGACGATGGGACGAACGATGTCGCGCATGATCACGCGATACTGCAGCTTCTTGATGCTGTAGAAGGATTTCAACAGCACGTTGTAGATGGCGAGCAGCGGAACCGTGACGGTCAACAACAGGAGTGCGACCTGGAGCGACGGTTCACGGAAGAACAGCCCGATCTGCTCCGCCGCAATCGCGAGACACAACGCGACCAGCGCGGAGGTGACGAGAACGGTGGCTGTGACCTGAACGATGACGCCTTTAGCCTTGCCTGGCTCGTCGTCCTCGAGATACTGTGGGACGAAGTAGTCGATCGCTAGCGGTAACCCGAGGTTCGCAAACACCTGGAGAAACAGAACGACGGACGTCGCGAGTACCCACAGGCCGTACACCGATGGGCTCACGAACCGCGTCATCAGCATGACGATGGCGAACCCGAGGATGCCGTTTATCACGTTCCCGACGAACGTGATACTTCCCTGTTTTGCCAGCGTCGAGACGCCTTCGTCGTGTTCGGTCATGGGGGATTCAGGTCGGTGTCCTCAGCAGTTTGCGGTCAACGCGTGGTCGTACACCGGAGTGTGACACATGTGTTCTGTGAATAACGGTTACACGCTGGTCGCCGGCTCGAGTTCGTAGTCCGAGACCTCCCGTGCTTCCTCCCCGAAGGCTGGATACTCCACCTCGAACGGCCAGTCGTCGTCCTCTGTGGTGTCGTCGACGTGTTCGATGACGGTGTCGAGTTCTTCACCGTCGGCGTCGAAGAACGTCGCTCGAACCTCGACGTAGGTCGGCTGGCGCTCGCCCTCGTTTCTGATCACGCCCCAGATAGAGACGCGTTCGTCGTCGGTTCCAGGATTCTCCCGGATGATGTCAGACCAGAGGATGATCAGTGACGCCGGTTCGATGATCCCCTCGCCGTTTTCCGTGAAAAAGTCGAGACAGCCCGAGAGCGCGGCTGACCCGAGGGCCGTGAGCGCGAGGAGGGAGCGACGTTTCATACGCTGTGTCGTTCTTCGATTGGTTCCATATTCAGCCTTCGGGACGCGTCGTGTTTCGCTGTCAATTATAGTAACAACTGAAACGGTTCACACACCGATCGCCCATACGCCTGGCGATCAGGTGTACACTGACGTGCAGTGGCTATTAAGGTAACAACTGCAACGATTTACACACTGATCGCCGACACGTCTGGCGATCAGGTGTGCATTGACGTGCAGTGGCTACTATACCTGAGCGCTCGTGTGACCCGGTCGTCCCGTCGTTCCTGCCAGGCGATTCGTTTCCGGTACGCTTTACTACCTGGTCGTACCACCTGGTAGTATGAACGAGTTCGAACCGTTCAGCGAGGCTGGCGAAGCGGATGTAACGCGTGCAATCGGTCAGGAGTGGACCGAGGAGTTTATGGACTTCTCCGACTCGGACGTCATCGTCGTCGGTGGCGGCCCGTCGGGGCTGACAGCGGCGAAAGAACTCGCCGAACGCGGCGTGAAGACGATGGTCGTCGAGAAGAACAACTACCTCGGTGGCGGATTCTGGCTCGGTGGATTTCTGATGAACAAGGTGACCGTCCGTTCCCCCGCACAGGCCGTGCTCGAGGAACTCGACGTCGACTACAAGCAGGCCCGGGACACGGAGGGACTGTACGTCGCAAACGGCCCACACGCCTGCTCGGCGCTGATCAAAGCCGCTTGCGACGCCGGCGCGAAGATGCAGAACATGACGGAGTTCACCGACATCGTTATCCGCGAGGATCACCGCGTCGCCGGCATCGTGATGAACTGGACGCCGGTACACGCGCTCCCGCGTGAGATCACCTGTGTCGACCCCATCGCCGTCGAAGCCGACCTCGTGATCGACGCGACGGGCCACGACGCGATGGCGGTCACGAAACTCGACGAACGCGGCGTGCTCGAGGCTCCGGGCGTCAGGGACGCACGTGACCGTGGACAGGTCATGGATCAGACGGACTCCGGTCAGTACGGTGCGCCCGGCCACGACTCCCCCGGCCACGACTCGATGTGGGTCGGTCGATCCGAGGACGCCATCGTCGAACACACTGGCCTCGTCCACGACGGACTGATCGCGACCGGTATGGCGACGGCGACCACCTACGGCCTCCCGCGGATGGGGCCGACCTTCGGCGCCATGCTCGTCTCCGGCAAACGTGCCGCCCAGGTCGCCCTCCAGGAACTCGAGGTCGACGCCGACCCCGTGGAGTTGACGAGTCGCGTCCCCGCTGACGACTGACCACCCACCTTCTGCTCATCCATCCCCTCCCCTCGAGAACGCGCTCTCCCATCGTCCGAACCGACAGCCGTCAGATGGATTCGTCTCGGTGGCGTGACAGTACGGGCGATATCGTTTCGCCGGAAGCTACAGCGTTTTCAGGCTCCTCGCAAAATCCTCGGTATGACCGTTATCGTGACCGGTGCCACCGGAGGCGCTGGCAGCTGGATCGTCGACGCACTTGCCCGTGACGGCCGCGACGTCGTTGGCATCGACCTCGAGCGACCGCCACGCAAACGAGAGGGTGTCACGTTTCTCGAAGCCGATCTCACCGACCAGGGCCAGACCTGGGAGCTGATACAGACGTACGATCCTGAATCGGTCGTCCACTTTGCTGCGATTCCACGGAACGAGATCGCACCCGGTACCGAGACGTTCCTGACGAACGTCGGGAGTACCTACCACGTGTTCGAGGCGGCCGGGCAGGTCGGTGCCGACGTCGTCTGGGCCTCGAGCGAGAGCATCTACGGGTCGGTGTTCGCCGACGAACCGTGGCTGCCCGACTATTTTCCCATCGACGAGGCGCACCCTCTTCGTCCGGAGGATCCGTACGCCACGTCCAAACTCGTCGGCGAGGAACTGGCGGGGATGGCCGCTCGAAAACACGGCATTTCCGTGTCTTCGATCCGCCCGTCCTGGATCACGTATCCTGGCAGTCAGCTGATGGCGAGAGTCCGTGAGACGTTCGATCCGGAAACGGCCGACCCAAACGGCAACTTCTGGTCGTACGTCGACGTTCGGGACGTCGTCTCGATCGTGCAGGCGGCCCTCGAGTCGCCCCCGGAGGGACACGAACGGTACCTCGCCGCCGCCGAAGACAACTTCCTCGACCGAACGACGGCCGACGTCATCGAGACGGTGTTCGGTGGGCTTCCCGAGCATTGCTCGCTCGAGGGCACCCAGTCGGTGTTTTCGACGGCGAAAGCCCAGCGCGAACTTGACTGGCAACCCCAGCATACCTGGGCGGAGAGCGAACTCGAGTCCGTCGACGGGCCGCTGTTTCTCGAGTGAGCGACTCGTGGCGTCGGCGTGTTGGCCACGACGAGCAGTCGGATTGGACGGCCGTCGCGATGACAACGATTACACCGAATGGTATCACTACGTCGTCACATGGTCGAACAGGTTTTCCTCTACCGGGCACCGACGACGGTCGCCGACGTCGACGCCGTCGCCGAGTGGCTCGAGCCTCGGATCGATCCGTCGATAATCGTTCGAGACCGGTTTTTGTCGGGTGAGAACGGCGAGGAAATCCCGGAGGTGTTTGCACGAGCGCGCGTTCGGTCACCGACAGATCCAGAGACTGGAAACACGATGCTTGGAACTGTTCGATACGAGAGGCGCGTCCTCGAACAGCCCGAACGCGAAGGTGGCGTTCTCTACGACGGTATCCAGATTGGGCGAGGGATGAACGGCGAACTCCCGGCTGACGAACGGGGACTCGAGCACGCCCACGTGATCGTACTCGACCGGGCGCTCGCAACCTGGGGCGACCACGATGGCCGATGGCACAAACGGGTGACAGTTCCCGGCCAACCCGCACTCGTCTCGGTGCCGGGGCTGTACGAAGCGCCGGCGAAGCCCGAGGCCTACTACCGGGCGAAGCAACGCGGAGTGTTGGCGTCGGGGAGCGCCCCACCCAGGGAAGTACTCGAGCGCGACGTCGAGGGCACCTTTTTGGTCGAGAACGATCTGCGCACCACCGACGCCCTGTGTGGGTACGTGCTACAGGCGATCCACTATCTCGAGACGGGAGAGCCGTTCTGTACGGAGCCAACGTGCCGGCTCTATAACGCCCACCGCCACGAGGAACTCGTCGGGGCCCAACTCGAAGCGCCCGACTTTTGCCCCCGACACGCCGAGTGGTACGGCTCGAGTGTCCCGAACGCCAGTGAGTCCAGTACCAACTGAACCCAGTACCAACTGAACCCAGTACCAACTGAACCGACCACACGACGATCGCCGATACCTCTGGCGATCGAGTGTGTATTGACGTTCAGTAGCTACTACGGTGGCGTTGGCCGTGGACTTGCCACGAGAGCTGTCGATCCCACCACCGGGGCACCGGTTCGAGCAACTCGGCACCTGTGGACTGTGTCCAGGAGCTGTGTTCAGGAGACGCTCGCGCGTCAGTTCGTCACGCCGTACTCGACGTGGACGGTGGGAACGCTCGTCGAATCCGGGGCGGCGTTTCCGTTCCAGTCGACGACGTGAACGTTCGCCAGTTGACCGGAGAAACGGAACCGCTGAACGCCGACGTCGATTGCCCCTTCCGCGGCGTTGCCAGACAGAATCGTCGCGGTTTCGTCTGGCGTTTCGTCGACCATCTCGAGGTCGCCATCGACCGTGATTTCGAACGCCGAGGGAACTCCTCGGCCGACAATCGTGACGCGGTTGGGAAGTGGTTCAGTGTGCTGTGCCGCTTGCGACGTCTCGTGTACCGGAGTATCGCGTGCCATATCCGATAACCCGAGTATGCAGGCATAAGCTTTCTTGTCGAATCATTGGTAGAAATGCTGGACAGTGATCGATACAAAACTGTCCACACCAGTGACCAAATACGAGGGAGAGCAGATTAGGAGCCGTCAGAGGACGTCTAATTCGCGAGCATACCACAGCGAGGCAACTGGAATCACCGCGGCGAGGAGAAGTGTAACCCATCGGTGGTATTCGAACCAGGTCACGTCGCCAGCCTCGAGTATCACGTTAGTGGGAACGGATACCGCCCAGTGGAGGGTCACGACGGCGAGGACGAGGCCCAGGATGAGCGTGAGCCCGGCGACCAGTTCCGGCTCGGAACGCTGTTGTCGACCGGCAGCAAAGATGACGATAGCGACGAACGCAAACAGCGAGAGCACCTGCGGCCCGGCGAGTCCGGCAGCGTAATAGAACTCGAGAACGCCTGCCGGCGCCTCGAGAACGAAATACGGCACGAACGCGGCGATCACGTACGCGACAGCAGCGACGATCCCGAGCGTCGGTGGCCGTTGGTGGGGTCGCATGCTCGAGGGGTTGCGTGGAGACGGTTTAATTCCGACGATTGTCCGGACACGTGGCCGATGAGCCGAGTCAGTACAGCCGACGGGGTGGGTCGATACAGTCGAAGAGGCGGACAATAACACTCAACACGCTGGATAACTCATCACCTCACATGGGACTTGGCAGCACCGCAAAGAAGATCCAGGGACTTTCAGACCGTGCTGAAGCGATGTACCGTCAGGTGCAAGAGCTCCAGCAGCGAATCGTCAATCTCGAGGAGGAAGTCGACGACACCCACGACACGGTGAAAAAGCTCGATCACAACATCACCGAACAGCGGGCACTGTTGCTCGCTATCGCTGACGAACACGGGATCGATGGCGAACAGATCCTCGCGGAGGCAGCCATCGACGAGGCCGAGGCTGACGAGGTTGGGGACGAAACCGACGACGGCGACGCCGACTCTGACTCGGACGCTGCGGCTGCGACCACCTCCGAATAAGCCTCCGCAAGTGGTTGTTCACCTGTTCTGGCGACCGAGAACGTGGGCAGTCGCACCTGATGGGAAGACCTAACAACAGGGGCAACATTTGCCCTCACAATGACGACCCACGAGCAGCCGTTGGATTCGGTGCTCGAGACGATCGGCGAAACGCCACTGGTACGAATCCACGACGCCCCCTCCGGCGTCCCAATCTACGCGAAACTCGAGTCGTTCAACCCCGGTGCCAGCGTCAAGGATCGAATCGGCCGCTACATGCTCGAGCGAATGCTCGAACGCGGCGAGCTGGTCGCTGGCGGCACGGTGATCGAACCAACCGCTGGAAACACTGGAATCGGGCTCGCTATCGCGGCCGGCCAGCTTGGCCTCGACGCAATCTTCGTCGTTCCCGAGCGATTCAGCGTCGAAAAACAGCAGCTGATGGAAGCGCTCGGCGCGACCATCATCAACACACCCACCGCCGACGGGATGGGCGGTGCCATCGACCGCGCTCACGAACTGGCCGCCGAGATCGACGATGCCGTCGTCCCCCAGCAGTTCTCCAACCCACTCAACACCGAAGCCCACTACGAGACCACCGCCCCCGAGATCTACGACGCCCTCGACGGCGAGGTGGGCGCAGTCGTCGCCGGCTGTGGCACTGCAGGCACGCTGATGGGGCTGGCACGCTACGCCCGAGAGCGCCACCCCGAGACGTACGTCGCGGCCGTGGAACCGGAGGGGTCACTGTACGGCGAATTCCTCGACCTCGAGCGCGAGGAAGGCGAGTACAAGATCGAAGGCATCGGCACCCACAACACCGAGACGAACGAACTGTTCGATCCCGATTACGTCGACGAAGTCTACGCCGTCGCCGACGAGTCAGCCCACGAGGAACTCAAACGACTCGCCGCCGAGGAAGGCCACCTCGTCGCCTCGAGTGCGAGCGCGGCGAGCCTCGCGGCGAAGCACGTCGCCAGGGGGATTGCCACCGGCGAGATCGATGCGCCGTACGACGCTGTCGTGACCATCTTCCCCGACTCGAGTGAACGATATCTCTCGAAGGGGATCTATCGGTCGTTCGAAGAGTGGGATAACTGAGCGCGGGGTTCTCGTCACCGAGCGTCCCTATTGATCTCCGGACTCGTCCTCGTCCCCCACGGCTGACTCCAACCCAAACCTGCTTACAGCTGTAACCGCTGGTGTTCGATCTTCAGACACCGATCCTGCACCACGAGGCGGCCCGCCTCTTCGGCTCGACCTGCCGCCTCGTCGTCGACGATTCCTACTTGCGTCCAGATGACGGCATCGTCGTCCCGCTCGAGCGCCGCGTCGACGACGTCGGCAACCTCATCGCTCGGACGGAACACGCAGACGATATCGACGGGCTCGTCGAGATCGGTCAGCGAATCGACCACCTCACGGTCGAAAATCTCCTCGGCGAACGGGTTGACGGGCAGGATGTCGTACCCGTGCTCGAGCATATACGCTGGGACGTAGTGGGCCGGTTTTCCAGGTGTCTCCGAACAGCCGACGACGGCGATCGTCTCCTGCTCGAGGATCTCCCGAAGCGTCACATCGTCGGTCACTGGCATAGCGGTTCGTTCACACTCGAGGGTAGTGATACTGTCGGACAGAACGACGTGAAGGTCGGTCGCTCCACTGCGGCCGTCGCCATCGGTGACGGCCGCGAATTCGCAATCGGCTTCGTATTGACTTCTGTTCGACAGTATGAATCCACGGACTCGCTTCTCGATGACGGTTTTGCTGGACGGTCAGTGTCGTCGAGTCGAATTCCGGTCGAAGCGCGTGTCGGCTGCGCTACCGGTCGAAGCGCGTACAGGCTGTGCTCTGATGGCTGATTGCGATCCCACGTCAATCTGCAACGTGGGTAGGCTGAATTGGCGGTGATCGTCTCAGGAGAGGCCAGCCGTCCTGATCTGCTGTTCACCGTCGTCCGTCTCGTCGATTTCGATGACGCCGTCGAACAGCTGTTTGAGCGTGTTCATCGTCTGGTCGTCGTGTGCCGTCGAGTCGATAACGTAGACCCCGAGGGCATCTGCACTCTGAACTCGGCCCGTAAACACGTGCAGAAACCGGAATACCGTCTGCAAGTTCGAGTACATGAGTAGCGTCGAGACGGAGTGAAGCAGAATTCGATTTTCAGTGAGGGCTCGCCCATCGTAGAAGTCCTGCAGGAACTCGGAGAGTTTGATACCGATACCGGTCATATCGACGGGGGAGGACGCGTATTTGATCCGTGGATCGTCGTCAACCGTTCCAATTCCGCGCTGTTTGGTGACACAGTCGACGACGCCGACATCGGGCTTCGTTACGACGGTTCGGTCGGAAAAGTCCCTGAGTACCTTATCGGCGCTATCTTTCGTCGTGACGATGATCGTCCCTTCACCCCGATCGGCACCGCTGGCAAGGACATCGAGCGCCAGGTTTCGCTTGCCCGTAAGTGGGGGGCCAGCGATGAGAACGTTTGTTCCCGGGGCAATTGTCTCGTCCGGGTGGACTCCAGGGAGGTCGTACATACCAGATACTCACATCCATCGACAGTCACGACCGACGGTTCCCGCCTGGTGACTGCGATGTCGTATGGTAAGTAGATGAAGGATGCAGGTTATAGTACTTTTGATTACTCAGTTCCAGTGTATGGTTCTTCTGGCCGTCAACAGATGGGCTACCGACACAACTCGTGGTCGTTATCCAAGGGTGATCGCCGCTCGCCCGACGATAAATGCCGCCGCGGCCAGGAACATCCCGTACTTGAGATGCGACTGGCCAGCAGTGGGGTCATCGAAGCTTTCGATTGCCGCATACAGCATCACGAGATCGGCCGGAATTACGACCAGCAGATACACCACCCCGAAGTCCCCAAGCAAATACGGCAGCGGACTGGCCAACACAGCCACGATCAGCAACCCTGCCGCGAGTTGTAGCGACCGGCGTTCGCCGATGGCGATCGGTAACGTATTGAGCCCCTCCTCACGGTCACCCTCGATGTCCTCCACGTCCTTGATAATCTCTCGAGTAAGCGTCGCTATTGCGGCGAGCAAGAACAGGACGAACGCCGTCCACAGATCGCCAACGGCCGCACCACCGAACAGAAACGTGCTTCCGACGAGGTAGGCGACGAGCGCGTTTCCCACCCCGGGTAGCCCCTTGAAATACTCCGTGTACGTGACGAGCGCCACGAGGTTGATCGCCGCAATCGTGATCGCCGCTACTGGGAGCGTCAGCGCGAGCGAAACGGCACCGAGAAACAGCGCGATGCTGAAAACCAGCGCTCCCCTGGGACTGACGGCTCCTCGAGGAATCGCCCGCTGAGGCTGGTTGATCTGGTCGATCTCCCGATCGAAGTAGTCGTTGATCGCGTTTCCAGCACCGACAGCGAGTGCCGTCGCTCCGACCGCGGCTCCGACCTGCACCGGCGCGTCGGCGACGCCACCGGCGACGAACGCCCCGATGAACGTCAACACCGATGCGGCCACGACGTTTAGCGGCCGCGTTAGCTCGAGTGCGCCGCGCACCGTCTCCCTCATCGTCATACTCTTGACTGTCCAGTGAGCAGGTATAAACGGTGCGATACCCCGCATTGTCTTTCTGTTTGTCACTCTCGAGGTCGTATCTCGAGGAGGCTGAACACTAGTTTGTGAGCCGAAAACAGATAGTTGAACGTCTATCAGGGGTACTGGAACGTGAGCGTCCAGTCCTGCATCGCATTCTCGACCGCATCCATCTCAAAAACAGTCCCCGAGCCCCATTCCGCGTGTCCGCGTCAATCGGAATCGATCATATTTCGCGGACACTTATCGCATCTCTTCGAGATCGCAGAGCGTCTCGCCTTCGACCGTGATCCAGTGGGTCATTCGCTCGTCGCCTGTCGCTCCGGTCGGCACGACAGTCCACGTGTCGTTTCCGTCAGTCAACAACTCGAGTCCGTCGTCTTGCTGGGCGGCCGTCGGCTCGGTGGGGAACTCGGTTATGGTCATGGCTCTACCTGGATGGAGGACGTATACACTACTACACGCACTGGTGATTTTCAGGTGCTGGGAACTGCCTCGTTAGCCGGAACGATCGGGCTCGAGACGGGTGCTATCGCGTGACTCGAGGAACCCAAATCGAGTGACTTATACGGGGCGGCAGGAAATCTGGGGGTGAGGGCGCTTAGCTCAGTCTGGACAGAGTGCTTGGCTTCGGACCAAGTTGTCGCGGGTTCAAATCCTGCAGCGCCCATCCGAAATTTTCACGGCCCGAATCCAACACCCGGGAGCGACCCGTAATTATCACACTACTGCTCGAGCCCGCGCCGGCAACCAACCGGATCTGTAGCCGAGACTGTGAACCCTTACCAGTATGGAATTCTGTTCACTTCGTGTGGCTGCCAACATGACAGTGGAGCCATGCAACCGACCGAATTACTGGCAGCGACCGCACAGGACATCGTGCTACAGACACCGGAGACCCAGCGGGAGATCTTCGAGTTCGTGTTCGAGGACACGCTGCTCGTACTCTCGTTCGTGACGAATATCGCCCTTGCGGGCCTGACGATCCTCTTCATCGTCGCGATGGCCCGGGGGGTGACCGACCCGCGCACGAAACTGATCATCGTCGCGACGATGCTGATCTCGGTCGTTTCGATCTCGAGTTACACCGGACTTCTGTCGGGACTGACGTTGAGTTTCATCGAGATGCCCGCGGGACATCCGCTCGCGGGCGAGGAGGTGCTCACGATGTGGGGGCGCTATCTCACCTGGACGTTCTCGACCCCGTTCATCCTGATCGTCCTCGGGATGATCGCTGGCTCGAACCTCACGAAGATCACGACCACCGTCGCGATGACGATCGCAATGTGTGTCACTGGTCTGGCCGCTGCGCTGACGACCTCGTCGTACTTCATGCGCTGGTGGTGGTTCGTGCTCAGTTCGAGCTTCTTCCTGGTGATCGTTTACGTCATCCTGGTCGACTGGACCCGTGAGGCCGAGCGAACCGGCACCGCGGATCTGTTCACGAAACTGAAGATCCTCACCGTCGTCGGCTGGTTCGGCTACCCGATCCTCTGGGCGCTCGGCGTCGAGGGCTTCGCCCTGCTCGAGGTCTGGATGACTTCCTGGGGGTACAGCGTCCTGGACATCATCACCAAGTACATCGTCACCGTGCTGATCGTGCTGTACGTGGTCGACGAACCCGAGACGATCACCGCCGGGGCCGATTACGGCACCACGCTGAAAGGCGTCGGTGCACCTACCGCCGACTGAGCGGGCGGCTTCGGGGGATTCCAGGTCGGTTGCTCGAAAGTGCGGGCGACAACGCCGCGAGAAGCCCGTCCCAATCGCCAGCATGAATCGACCGGTCGGTTGTTTCGAACTGCATCGTGGGCGATGGCTCCGTCCGACCCGCAATTCCGCAGGGTTACGTCCGCCCTTTTCAGCTGATCGGTGAGCGAGCTTTCGAGCCGTCAGTCAGTCCTCTTCCCTCGAGCGTTCGCGACGGCCAGTTCCAGCGCGAAACTCGAGGCAGAGACGATGTCGCCGATCCCGACGGTTCCGGCCGGGTCGGCGACGACCCGGTTCGGACAGGCGACGACGGTCGGCGTACAGAGCGTCCCGTCCGTCGCGGACTCCCCGATGTCGTCGGCGAGGTGTGTAATCGCGTCTCGACCCTCTTTCGACGGCTCGTACTCGAGTCCGGTCTCGAGATCCGTGGGGCGCAAAACGTGTCCGCGGGCCGCCTTCGTCGCGGCGTTGATGGCGGCGAACTCGAGTCCGTGTCGAACCGCTTCCGGCGGCAGGTGGTCGTCCATGACGGCGAGGTGGTACTCCATGGCGTGGAGCCTGAGACAGTCGACGCCGAGTCGTTCCCGAATCGTCTCGAGCTGTCGGTACTGCATACGAATCGTCTGCTCGAGGTCTGCTTCGGACTCGGCGCCCGCCACCGCCTCGTCAGCGCCCAGACCAGCATCGGACTGGAGCAAGTGAAGCTCGTGTTCGTCGAGGCCGATCACGGTGGCCTCCGGAAGGATCCATTCGGCGATGCTCTCCCGGAGGGCGTCGTCGTGGGTCACGACGTATTCGACGTGAACGTCCAGCTCGTTCTCACTCCCGGATCGAAGCCGACGGATGACGTCTCGAGCGTGACGGTGGGGCTCTTCGTAGTCGCCGCTGTGTTCGGGCGTGAGGTTGTGATAGCCCGCGAGCAACGCGCCGTCGACGACGGCGCCGACCTGGTCGATCACTGCATCGAGGTCGCCGGCGTAGAGGTCGAACTCGGGGGGCCTCGAGGCGGCGATGAACCGCGAACCTTCGGGTGCCCGGACGCCGAAGAGTTCGTCGCCGACCGCGAACTCGAACACCCAGTTGATCTTCGTTCGATCGGCCGTGGGGGCCTCCTCGAGGGGCACGGGCCGAACCGTCTCGTCTTCGACGAGCGGGTATCGAACCCGCCCCGGGTGATCGAACTGTGACCGCTGACGTTCCGATAGCAGGTAGGTGTACAGAATTGGGGCAGCGCCGTAGGCAGAGAGAAGGTTGCTCATGATTCCGGCCTGTCCGCCCAGTTGCTGTGTGTCGGGCGTCATCTTCCTCTCGAGCGTGGCTGCGAACTCGTCGGTTAGCGTCAGTTGATCGCCTCGACCGGCCACCATCGCGTGAGTGATCGCCGCCGCGAGTTCGCGGGGCGTGTCCAGGCGTCCCTGGGGTCGGTTCTCACCCGGTGCCGCAGGACGATCGAGGGCGGCCTCGAGATCGTCGTCGACCCGGACGACGGCGTCGACGTTGGCGTTGTACGCGACGAACACCGGCAGGTTCTCGAGGGTCTCGAGCGCGGTCTCGAGGTGTGCGTGGCCCCACTCCATCACCTGTCGGTCTTCGACGGCCAGGGAGTTAATGCGCCGGGGTGTCTCGAGAACCAGTGCCCGTCATTGGGGCGGGTGCGGGAGCGTGAGCGGGAGCCTATAGGTGTCGTTCCATCTCGTAGTCGCCGCGGTTGTTCGCCGTCGTCTCGAAGCCAGCCGATCGGTAGAGGTTCATCGCAATGCGATTGGTTCGGGAGACGGTCAGCCAGACGTGATCCACCCCGTTTGCCCGTCCCTGATCGAGCAAGCCTCGGATGAGCTGGGTTCCGATCCCCGCCGACTGATACGCCGGCCGGACGAAAATGGCAAGTTCGGCCTTCTCATCGTACGGGATGAGGACGGCGTGGCCGATCACGTCGTCCCCATGGCGCGCGACGGTGTGGAGGCCGTCCTCGAGGAGCCCACTGATCCACTGGCGTATCCGGGATTCCCCTCGTGGCGGCAACCCCTGTGATCGCGAGTCGTCGTCGAAGTGGGTGTACATGTCCACCAGCGGCTGGGGGTCGCCGGCGTACGCACTGACCGTAATTGTTCGTCCCGCCCGATCGGTGAAGGTCGTCGGCGGGAGCGGAACCGGTGACCGCTGGTCGACAGAGGAGGCCATACGTGAATTTCGGGTCATACCGTCCTAAGCCTGGCTCGCATTCCCAGTCGCTGGGAGTGACGTCGACTCGAGGGAGGGCACAGCCGTTCCCTTTCAGCACTCGTGGGGGTTGTATGGAGTGTTGGTTGATGCTCGATAGGCTACTGCGTAACACCGCTCTCCGTAACACCGCTTAGTAACCCGCCACCCCCTCCATACGCTATCGCCCTCGGTAAGAATATAAAACGTGTAATCCATTGGTAACTATGGCAAGTAACGACCAGTCATTTGTGGTGGCGAGTTTGGTCTACATCGGGGCAGTCATCTTGATCGGGCTTCCCTCGATGGTGATCCTGTACTACGGCTTCGGTATCGTTCTCGAGGCGATTGGGTTGGACGAGGTCTTCGCGGAGTGGGGGCTCCTGTTCCTGCTCATCTCGTTGCTGATCGGCCTGCAGTTAGCTGTCGAAGCTGCGGCCGTCCAGTTAGGTGGCATCGAGGCGCTCGGACGGGGTGATTCACGCGTTGCTCTCGTTCGGTACGTGGTGTTCGCCGGCGGTGTGTTCGTCCTGCTGGCGGCCGCAACGTGGGTCGGTCTCTCGACGGCGCTGGCTGGATTTGGATGGGTCGCCGTCGCCCTCGGACTGCTGGTCGGCCTCGCCGGATTGATCGTCCTCTACAGAAGTTCTCGTGCGTTCATTACAGGATTTAGTGAGACCGAGCATACCCAGCCGTGAGAACGTTTGGCGTGTTCGGCACGTCTGCCCGGGGCCGGTCACTCACTGCTCGCTCGGGTTCTGAGACGCTCCGGTGGACGTGACGTCCTCCCCTTCCTGGATCGCTTTGGCCTGTTGTTCCATCGCCTCGAGATCCACGTCGACCTCCGCTTCGATTTCGCCGATGATCTCGGCGATGTCGTCCAGGCCGATGAGTTCGCGGGTCTCCTCGTCGAACTCGAGGCTCTCGAGTTCGGTGCCGTCCTCGCGGACATCGCTGCCCTGCAGGTGTTTGCCGTAGCGGCCGATCATCGAGGACAGTTCCTGTGGCAGGACGAACGTCGTCGACTCGCTCTGGCCGATTTCGGAGAGGGTTTCCATTCCCTGGTCGATGATGGCGCGTTCGCCCATCGACTCGGCAGACCGTGCCCGGAGGACGGTCGAGATGGAGTCACCCTGTGCCTCGAGGATCTGGCTCTGTTTCTCCCCCTGGGCGCGGATGATCTGGCTCTGCTTTTCCCCCTCCGCGCGCTCGACGGCGCTGCGGCGTTCACCCTGTGCCTCGAGAATCATGGCACGGCGTTTCCGCTCGGCGGAGGTCTGTTGCTCCATCGCGCCTTTGACGTCCCGGGAGGGCGTCACCTCGCGCACCTCGACCGCTTCGATGCGGATCCCCCACTCGTCGGTGGGTTCGTCGAGTTCGGTGCGGATCCGGGCGTTGATCTGTTCACGCCTGCTCAGCGTGTCGTCGAGTTCCATGTCGCCGATCACCGCGCGCAGAGTGGTCTGGGCGAGGTTCGAAACGGCTCGCGAATAGTCGTCGACCTCGAGGAACGCCTTCTTGGCGTCCATCACGCGGATGTAGATGACGGCGTCGGCGGTCACCGGCGAGTTGTCGCGCGTGATCGCTTCCTGGCTCGGGACGTCGAGCGTCTGCGTTCGCATGTCGAAGCGGTGCACCTGGGAGACGAATGGCGGTACGATGTTCAGACCGGGCTCGAGGATTTTTCGGTACTCCCCGAAGATGGTCAGCGCACCTCGGTCGTAGGCATCGATAAAGATGACCATCTGCCAGACGGTAATGGCAGCGACGATAATAACGAGGACACCAAGACCCAGCGTCAATTCTGCCGCCTGCAGTGGGGCATGCACTAACCCGTTCATTAGGTAAACGTCGGGCACCGAAGCCAATAACTCTTGGCCTGTTGTCCTGTCGTACGTTTGCCACCAGTGCCGTACACGTTAGCAGTGTTTCCAATCCCGAGCGGTATAGTAACACCTGAAACGGTTCACACACTGATCGCCGATACGTCTGGCGATCAGGTGTGCACTGACGTGCAGTGGCTACTATAGAAGACGGACGAACGGTTTCAGTGGACGGGGAACCGCAATCGACGGGTGGAACCCTCCACGTACTGTGTCGGCGATACCAGCCTCGAGAGGGGGTTTATCGACGTAAACAGCGCGACACGTTTCGTGGTTCGACGGAGTGAACATGTCGACATACCGGACAGAGGGCTTAACCTTGCCCGTCACATTCAGGGGAGTAAGCGATGATACGCCCCAGCCGCGAACGAGAGCGATCCAGCCAGACGGCATCAGAAAAGACGTCCTCGAGCGAAGAGGGTGTAAGACGCTGTCCGGAGTGTGATTCGGATGCACTGCTGACCGAAGATGGCAGCGGCGAACTCAGTTGTGAGGACTGTGGGCTCATCATCGAGGAGTCCCGGATCGACCGCGGCCCGGAGTGGCGGGCGTTCAACCACTCAGAGCGACAGAGCAAGTCCCGAGTGGGCGCGCCGACGACCCAGACGATGCACGACAAGGGGCTGACGACGGCGATCGACTGGAAGGACAAGGACGCTTACGGCCGCTCGCTCTCCTCCGAAAAGCGCAGTCAGATGCACCGATTGCGCAAGTGGCAGGAACGTATCCGAACCAAGGACGCCGGCGAACGAAACCTCCAGTTTGCGCTGTCGGAGATCGACCGGATGTCCTCGGCGATGGGGATTCCACGCTCCGTTCGGGAGGTCGCCTGTATGCTCTACCGGCGCGCCCTCGAGGAGGATCTCATCCGCGGGCGATCGATCGAGGGCGTCGCGACGTCGGCGCTGTACGCCGCCTGTCGGATCGAGGGGATCCCACGGAGTCTCGAGGAGGTCGCCGCAGTCTCCCGAGTCGACCGCAAGGAGATCGGACGCACCTATCGGTACGTCGCTCAAGAACTGGGACTCGGGATGGAGCCGGTCGATCCGAAGAAGTACGTTCCTCGATTCTGCTCGGAACTCGAGCTCTCCGAGGAAGTGCAGGCGAAGGCCAACGAGATCATCGACGTCACGACCGAGAAGGGGCTGCTCTCAGGAAAGTCGCCGACCGGATACGCCGCGGCTGCGATCTACGCGGCGTCGCTGCTCTGTAACGAGAAGAAGACCCAGCGGGAGGTCGCCAACGTCGCGCAGGTGACCGAAGTGACCATCCGCAACCGGTATCAAGAACAGATCGAGGCAGTCGGACTGTACTGAACGGGGTCATCGCTGGACGTTTTTAGACGCGTTCGTCTCGTCAGTGAATACACCCCCGAGTCGCACGGCCATCACCTATCAGAAAAGATGTGATTGTCTGACGTACGTTTAAGTATCGAGAACAGTCCCTAGTAAGTATGCCGAAAAACCGCGTCGAGCGACTCGAGGCGTCCGTCAAGGAACTCGAGTCCACTGTCGAAGGACTGACCGAGGAACTCGTCGAATCGAAGGAACGAATCCGGGTGCTCGAGGCCGAGCTCGACACCGAGATTCCGACTCGTGTCCCCGAACGACGGGCCTCTGGCGAGGCGGCGGATTCCGATGAACCCGGGACGCCCGAAGCCGCCCAGAACGACGTCGACGAGGCGGCCGCCGAGGCCGAAGACGAGGGCACGCTCGAGGACGAACCAGAAGACTCAGGTACCGACGACATTATTGTCGCATAACCTGTCGACCGACCCGTTTCGGACGGGGGCGTCGACGCTCGCTGGCTACGGAGGGCTCGAATGCATATCAAAGCGCTCGTCTTAGACAATTTCAAGAGTTTCGGCCGGAAGACGAAGATCCCGTTTTACGAGGACTTCACCGTCGTTACGGGGCCGAACGGCTCCGGGAAGTCGAACATCATCGACGCCGTGTTGTTCGCCCTCGGATTGGCCCGGACGCGGGGGATCAGAGCGGAGAAACTCACGGATCTCATCTACAACCCGGGACACGACGGGAGCGACGAGGCCGCCGGTGTCCGGGAGGCGATCGTCGAGGTCATTCTGGACAACAGCGACGAGACCCTCACGCGCTCGCAGGTGGTCAACGCCGCCGGTAGCGACGACGTCGGCGACTGCGAGGAAATCCGTATCCGTCGACGGATCAAACGAACAGAGGACAACTACTACTCCTACTACTATCTCAACGACCGATCGGTCAACCTCTCGGACATCCAGGATCTGCTCGCCCAGGCCGGGGTCACCCCCGAGGGGTACAACGTCGTCATGCAGGGTGACGTCACCGAAATCATCAACATGACGCCGTACAACCGGCGTCAGATCATCGACGAGATCGCCGGCGTCGCCGAGTTCGATGCCAAGAAGGAGGACGCCTTCGGCGAACTCGAGATCGTCCAGGAGCGCATCGACGAAGCCCAGCTACGGATTCGGGAAAAACGAACCCGCCTCGGTCAACTCGAGGACGAACGCCAGACTGCGATGCGCTATCGGCGACTCAAGCGCGAAAAAGAGGAGTACGAAGGCTACCTCAAGGCGAGCGAACTCGAGGACAAACGCGAAGCCCTGGACGGGGTGGAGACGAAGATCGAGGGTCTCGAGGCGGATCTCGAAGATCTCCAGCGCGAACTCGACGAACGCGAAGGAAAAGTACTTCGCCTCGAGGAAGATCTCGAGGATCTGAACGCCGAGATCGAGCGCAAAGGCGAGGACGAACAGCTCCGGATCAAGAGCGAGATTGAGTCGGTCAAAGGCGAAATATCCCGCCTGGAAGATCGCATCGACGCGACGACCGAGCGGATCGAGGAGGCCGAATCGACCCGTCGGGGAGCGTTCGTCAAGATCGACCGCAAACAAGAACAGGTCGCCGACCTCGAGAGCGAGATGCGCGAGTACAAACTCGAGAAGGCCTCGCTCAAAGGCGAGATCCAGGAACGAGAGACGGAACGCGAGCGTCTCGAGAAAGAGATCGACGAGGTCGACACCGAGTACGACGAGGTGAAAGCCGACCTTCGGGAGCGAAAGGACGCCCTCGAGGCGGCCAAAACCGAGAAGAACGACCTCCAGCGCGAGCAGGATCGCCTGCTCGACGAGGCACGGCGCCGCTCGAACGAGGTAAGCGAGACGGAAACTGAAATCGAGGAGATCCGGGCGTCGATCCCCGAGATCGAAACCCAGCGCAAGGATCTCGAGCGCGAACTCGAGAAGGCCGAAACCAATCGCGAGAACATCACCGCCGTCGTCGACGATTTGCGCGACGAAAAACGTGACTTGCAGTCGAAACTCGACGAGATCGACGACGACCTCCAGGCCAAACAGGCCGAGTACGCCGAACTCGAGGCCAACGCCGGCGAGAGCGGCGATTCCTCGTTCGGCCGGGCGGTGACGACGATCCAGAACGCTGCGATCGACGGCGTCCACGGCCCGGTCGCCGAGCTGGGGAGCGTCGCCGGCGAGTACGCGGTCGCCTGTGAGACTGCCGCCGGCGGTCGACTGGCGAACGTCGTCGTCGATGACGACGTGATCGGTCAGCAGTGTATCGAGTATCTGAAATCGCGGAACGCGGGTCGGGCGACGTTCCTCCCGATCAGCAAGATGCGCTCACGGGGCCTTCCGAATGCGCCGTCCGATCCCGGCGTCGTCGACTTCGCGTACAACCTCGTCGACTTCGACGACCGCTATTCGGGCATCTTCTCGTACGTGCTCGGCGACACCCTCGTCGTCGAGGACATCGAGACCGCCCGGGCGTACATGGGCGACTATCGGATGGTCACCCTCGACGGCGACCTCGTCGAGAAGAGCGGGGCGATGACCGGCGGCTCTCGGAAAGGATCCCGGTACTCCTTCTCGAGCGGCGGGAAGGGGCAACTCGAGCGCGTTGCGACACAGATCACCCAGCTCCAGGACGAAAAGCAGTCCATTCGAAGCGACCTGCGAGGCGTCGAAGAGCGCCTCGACGACGCCCGCGACCGCCAGACGGAGGCGGCCGACGAGGTACGCTCGATCGAGAACGAACTCGAGAAACTCGCGGAGAAACGCGACGGCCTCGAGACCGAAATCGAGGAACTCGAGACGAAACTCGATGAACTCGAGGACGAACGCGAGTCCGTCGACGAGCGAATGACCGAAATCGCCGGCGACATAGAGGATCAAACGGAAACGATCGAGGGGATCCAGGCTGATATTGACGAACTCGAGACCGAGTTAGCCGATTCGAAGATTCCCGAGCTGACCGCCCAGATCGAGGAACTCGATGCCGAAATCGACGAGCGCGAGGAGCGGATGGACGCCCTCGATACGAAGCTAAACGAACTCGGCCTCGAGAAGCAGTACGCCGAGGACGCGATCGAAGACCTCCACGATGAGATCGAAACGGCCCAGAACCGCAAGGCGGAGTTCGAGGATACGATCGCTGACTGCGAGGACGCGATCGCGGACAAACGCGAGGAACTCGAGGAAAAACGGGAGGCCGTCGAGGAACTCGAGGACGAACTCGCCGAGCTCAAGGGCGAACGCGCCGAGTGCAAGGAGGCCGTTTCGGAGGCCCGAACCGCTCGCGACCAGCAACAGAACCGCGTCCAGACCGTCGAGAGCAAACTCGAGTCCGCCCGCGAGCGAGCCGGCGCTCTCGAGTGGGAGATCGAAGCGCTCGAGGAGGAAGTCGGCGAGTACGACCCCGAGGACGTGCCCGACCACGACACGGTCGTCGAGATGGTGGAGTTGCTCGAGGCCGACATGGAGGCACTCGAGCCCGTCAACATGCTCGCAATCGACGAGTACGACGAGGTGCGCTCGGAGCTCGACGACCTGGAGGAGGGGAAGGCGACGCTGGTCGAGGAAGCCGACGGCATTCGCGAGCGGATCGAACAGTACGAGACGCAGAAAAAGCAGACGTTCATGGACTCCTACAGTGCCATCGCCGAGCACTTCACGGAGATCTTCGAGAAGCTCTCGGAGGGAACCGGCTCGCTTCACCTCGAGGACGAGGACGATCCGTTCGAGGGCGGGCTGACGATGAAGGCCCAGCCGGGGGACAAACCGATCCAGCGCCTCGATGCGATGTCCGGGGGTGAGAAATCCCTGACTGCCCTGGCGTTCATCTTCGCCATCCAGCGCCACAACCCGGCGCCGTTTTACGCCCTGGACGAGGTCGACGCGTTCCTCGACGCGGTCAACGCTGAGCGCGTCGGCCAGATGGTCGACGAACTCGCCGGACGTGCCCAGTTCGTGGTGGTCTCACACCGCTCGGCGATGCTCGACCGTTCCGAGCGCGCCATCGGCGTCACTATGCAACAGGACAACGTCTCGGCGGTGACCGGCATCGACCTCAGCGGCGACCACGATGGCGAGGAGGTACCAGCCGATGACTGACGACGAGATTCCCTTACAGATCGCCGGCCACGAGGATCGCGAGCGGCCGGGAACTGACGGGAACGGCGGGGGGTCGTCGGAGGACTCCATCCTCGCGTTCGACGAGACGACCGTTTCGGGGACGGCGGGCGACACCGACACCGACGCCGGTGACACCCGGATCGGAGACGAGGACGACGTCGAACCGGTCGAACTCCTCGTCCAACTCGCCAAAGAGGGCGAGATCGATCCCTGGGACATCGACATCGTCGCCGTTACCGACAAGTTCCTCGAGGCGCTCGACGACGCCGACCTGCGAACGTCCGGCCGGGCGCTGTTTTACGCGAGCGTCCTCCTCCGGATGAAGAGCGACGAACTGTTCGCCCCCGACGAACCCGAGGAGGAGGAACTGCCGCCCTGGGAGGCCCCGTTCGCCGACGACGGCGCAATGGAGGGCGACAGTGTGCCCGGCTTCGATCCAATCGAAGGCCTCGAGGCCGAGATGGAACGGCGTCTCGAGCGCAAGCACGCCCGTGGGAAGCCCGAGACGCTGGACGAGCTGGTGCGAGAGCTCCGAGATGCCGAACGCGGCACCTGGTGGAAATCGTCACGTAGCTACGACACGAGCGAGTCGCCCTCTGGCTTCAACCGCGGGATGCAGGAACTCAGCTATCACTCCGGGGACGATTTCCGGGTCGACGACGAACCGACGGCCGACGACGTGACCCACACGGCCCACGAGGAGGACATCGAGGCCGTCATCGACGACGTCGAAGCGCGGCTCACGGAGCAGTACGACCGCGGTCGCGAGGAGGTGCTGTACGCCGAAATCGATCACGTCGGCGGAACGCGCGTGATGACCTATCTCGCGTTGCTCTTTCTGGCCCACCGCGGGCGGCTGGTGCTCGAGCAGGACGAACTGTTCGGCGATCTCTGGATCAAACAGGCGACGCTCGAGGCGGATCCGACGGAAGCGATTGCGGACTGAGGTCTGGTCGTGATCGTGTCGTCGTGATCGGATTCGAACTGTAACGGCTTCTCGAGGTTTCGAGTCAGTCGACGCACGATATGCTGATCTGACCGGTACGCTGATTCGACCGATACCCATCTCGAGTTATACTACAAAAAATATAGTAAAATGCTATAATTATCGTAGTTAGTTTCCGTCGGGCCACACAGTAGTAGCCCACTGGTGCGAGTGGACTACCGACGACGGCGACCCATCACCTCGAGACCGACGAATCGCCGTCATTTTGTCGCTGGCAGTCAGGAAACGAATATGGAACGCGTGCAAGCGGCGATCGGCGGCCTGGCCGTTGTCGTCCTGCTTTACGGCGGGTACATCCTGATTCGGACGCTGACTCGAGTCCTGTATGCGCTGATCTGGTTCACCGAAACGGTCGCGATGTTCGTCTTCGCCCTCCTCATTGGTTACCTGGCGTATCGGGTGCTCTGGGGCGTGAGCGACGATCCGAGACGGCACTGACGACCTCGCGTCTCTGAATCGCGTATGAGAGACGGAACGGGCTGTTTGTCGTGAACGATGGTCGCACGTTCGATATCGCTCTCCTGGCCTCGAGTCGCCGACGGCTGACGCTCGAGTCGATCACAACGATTTAGGCGTCAACCGGCCTACAGAAACCAGATGTCGAGACCTGACGACGTCCTCTACCGTGCCCGCCTCGGGTTCTTTGCCCTCCTCCGGAAGCTCCTGCCGGTCGTCCTCCTCATTTTCATGTTCGTCTGGCCTATCCTCCTCCTGCCGACGCCATGGAATGCCCTGCTGGCGTGGGTGAGCCTCCTGGTCGGCCTCTTCACCATCTGGGTCGCCCGCGGGATTTCCCTCTACCCGGCACACACCTTCGGGGTCGAACACCGCGTCGACGAGGACACCTTCGACGGCCCGCGAAAGCACTGTGCCGACTGCGGAACGACCTGTACGCAGGGACTCCGTCGTCGGTACACCCGCCAGTACGTCCTCTTCGGAATCCCGATCCACACCCTCGAGTGGGGGATCAACGACTACTGCCTCGAGTGTGCTCGACCGGGCGGCGGCCCTGGCGTCGACGAACGGTCTTCCATCGGCAGGGTGCACCGAAACGACGAGAGCGCCGACCGCGAACTCGAGCGGGCGTTCGAGGGCGAGCGATGACCGGGTCGGCGCGTCCACGGAGCCTCGACCAGCGGGTGCGACGGCTGGCGAACACCCTCGGGTTTACGCTGTTGTGGGGGTGGTTGCTCATCTCGATGCTGTTCGTGCCGACGTGGTTCGGGTACTGGTGGCTTGGGGTGGGTTTGTTCTTCGCGATGTTCGTCCTGTGTTGGCAGGCCGCCGCCGCGTCGACACACCCGGTGTACACGATCGGTCGACGAAAGGAGGTCACCCGGACGCGCGTGACGGCCGACGAGGAGGAGTTCTGTGACGAGTGCGGCACCGATGCAGCGAGAGGCGAACGCCGACGGTACGCGACCCGACACGTCCTGTTCGGAACGACGGTCGCAGTTCCGGAGTGGGGCGAGAACGTCTACTGCCAGGACTGTCTCGAGCGGGAAAGCCGGGGACTGGATCTCCAACCGTCGGTGGACGACGACGCCAGATCCGGGTCGCTCGAGGGTGTGAAAACTTCGAGACGGGATGGTGTCCTCGAATCTGAACGACGACAATAGTGGGTGGCGAGAGGGTTCGTGGCGCTGTCGAACCCCAAATCGGTGATCGATTTGGGAGTTCATGCTGCATACAGCGCGAACTTTTCCACCTCGAGATCACCTATGGCGACCACTCGGTGCAAAAATTCGATGAAAAAGGCGGACGACCTGACCTCCTGCCTCGCCGTCTGGGAACCGCGCTCGCTTCGCTCGCGTGGGGACTGGCGAAGGATCCATCCGCTGTATGCAGCAACTCCGAACTGACAGCGTCACGACAGTCTGCTGAACTGGTGCTGCTTAGAGAGGCTGAGTTCAGCAGGAAGGATTCGTTTGTTTCACCCCGAAACCGGTGAACCACCCGCTCATTACACGGGCGAATTGATCACGGATACTCAGGACGTAAAGGCCGTTACTACCGCTGATTCAGTTATTTAATAGAGGGAGTGACCGGTGATGTGCGATATCCGATAAAATGTTTCCCAAAAGAGACATCCAAAGGACACAGAGAACGAGTCCAAGGATCACTGCCCAGTGAAATTGTATTGCAAGCGGTCCAAGGATCAATAGGGGGATAGCTAACGGAATAAGAATTATTTGCAGTAGTCCTCCAAGCCATGCTGGCCCAAAACCAGCCATTTCGATGAGCGCCCAGATGAAAGAAAGCGATATGAACGTAGCGAATACGACGAGGGCGGTATTATCTGGCTGAAATACCCGCTGACGGTACGTTAACTTATACTGCTCGTTCTCGCTACTTTGATGCCTGAAGAGAGCTACGACCACTGCGAATACGATCGAACCGAGAACGGCAACCCCGATAGCAATTGTGACTAATTCTGTGGTGGGTTTCATGTAGGGTGGTAGCCGCTCCGTCATCACGTTACGATTAATGTACCACACCATCGGGAAGAGCGCCATAAAAAACGGAATGACCATTGCACGAATGAATCCTCTCATTATTCACTATACTTAATGCTAATACATAAACACAATCCTGCTCTGCACCCGTTTTACAGCTACTGGTGAGAGTGATAGGTGAACCGGTACCTGCTTGAGCTGTACTGACCGATCACTACCCTCGCAGATCGACGCTCAGTCTGTGCCACATTCGCGCTCTCTATTCAGCTGTGTTTGTTCGAACTCTCGAATTTCTGCCAAAATCTGCGTGCTGCATACAGAGCATGAGTTCAGCACGACCGTCAGGACAAGACCGCAGACGAACGACGGTCGAGTCACGCCGACTCAGTCACCAAAATATCGATGTCCGCCCCCGTGTCACTCGACCGGCTCGGCCTCTGGGAACTCATAGAAGCCGTAGAGAACCTCAACATGCGGTTTGTAGAGCCGGACATAATAGATCCAGCCCTCTGGCGTGTAGAGGAAGTTCGACTGGTTGGGATCGCCACCGAAATGAATCGTGACACTGCCGTCATCGTCTCGCTCTGCGTTCTCGCTGTTGATCGAGTACGCATCATACTCGTTCTCCTCAAAGAACAGGTCGCTGTTGTAGACGCTGATATCCCAGAACGCGTCGGCGGGAACATCCTCGAAAGTGAGCGTGTATGGCGTTTCGCCATCGTTTTGCGGAGGAGACTCGTAGAGGAAGAAATTTTCAGACGCTGGCAGTGCACCCCAGATTCCGGAGCCGATGAAAAATTGAACAGGATCAACCCCGCCTTCGTCACCAAATGAATACTCCGGCATTCTGTTCCTCGTGTTTGCGATTGTATTGAGCGCCCCGGTGATTTTGTCGAGCGAGTCCTGATCCCAATCGGGAAGCTCTAATTTCCCGGGCGATGATTGACTCACCTGGATCTCGTCTTGGAGTTTCTGGACCTTCTCTACGTCGTTCTGATCGGTTGGGTCAACGAACGTTCTGAACCGAACCTGAATGTACCGGGTTCCCATCTTCTCTCGCGTCAGCGTGTACTCGCCAGGCTCGTAGATGACTGCCTTCGTATACGCGTCCTGATTGACGACGTGCATCGACTGGTAGCGGTCACCGGTGTTCGGTTTGGTGATGGTGACTGGTTCGGTCAGATCGAAGATGCCGACCGAGGGAAGCACGTCACGATGCTCTACCGCAACGACCTGTTCGTCGATGGGGATCGGCGTTCGATAATGATAGAGTTGTCCGAATCCACCCAGTTCAGCGTAGCTCTTGAAGTACCTGTCCGTTTGTGCACGGACGTAGTTCGTATAATCGACCGAGTCCGGATCGCTAATCTCCGCTGTCTGCCGCTTCGCTTGGTGAACGGTTGTCTCTGGAGTTCCCTCGTAGGCGCTGGCGCTGCCGACGCCCATGGCGAATAATCCGGCAAGACCAGTTCCGCGAAGCGCGTTTCGGCGCGTTGCCCGCAGCGGTTCAGAGCCCGATTCTGGCGTCGTGTGGTTTGTTTCTTTGCTCATGGCTCATGCCTCTCTGAGTGGCTCACAGCAGCGATTAGAACCGACTCACACGTTCACACTTCTGCACCCCATATAATACAGTGACGAGATTCGAGAATAATTTCATGACACGAGGATAGTGGTAGATGGATGAACATCTTTGAGTTCTCGATTGTCTATCTGTACGTATAGTGGGCGATCACGAACCGTAGTTCGTGCTGCATTCGCGCTGTGAGTTCAGCACACACTGAACGAACTGCCCGGTTCCTGTCAGAAACGACGTGACCGATTCAGAGGATGTGTTCAGCGCTGTGGCTTCGTTCCTTTCCCGTTAAATCCATGAATGTCCCTACCGACAGCCTCGTCACAAGAGTGTAATTATGAGGTACAAGGCGAGTACAAAAATAAGTGCCAACACAAGCCAAGCGACGGTGGCAACACGGCGATCGGCGACCCTATGATAGGCGAATTCGTCACAAGACCCACATCGCTCATACGTATATGTGAAGAGTTGAATTCGCGGTTTGAAGAATTTGGACTCGTATCTCGTGCCACAGGAGAGACAATCGATCGTCCGTATCGTCGTATCGCTGTCTGGAGATGCGTTATCCGGGCGTGTTGACGACATATCCGGAGATTTGTCCGCTGGTACAAGTAAGTACATCTCGGAAGTGACGCGGTTCAAAATAGGGCGTACGCGCTTACAAGAAGAACCGTGTTGTAAATCGCATGGATTGCAATCGGGACAGTGAGGTTCTCAGTGTACTCGTAGAGTGCCCCGAAAACGACCCCGACGATCGTAATAAGCAATCCCCCCATAAGAATCTCCGCAAGAGATCCGGTGTAATTCGGAAGGTGCATCATCCCGAAGAGCAGGCTCGATCCAAGAACAGCGCCGACCGATCCGAATGACTGGCGAAGTCGGCCTTGAATAACACCACGGAACAAGAATTCCTCGGCCGGTGCCACTAAGACGATCGAGAGGGCGGCGAGAATGAGGAAGAAGACCGGATCGATCTCTGCCGTTTCCTCGATGACCGATTCGGGGAGAAGATCGAGAACTTCCAGCAGTAATTGCCCGCCGATGGCGAGGCCGAGGGCAAGAATTGTCCCACCAACGACGATGCCAAGCGACCTTGATGTAGGCCATGTAATCGGAACTTCGAGTTCATACCGTCTCACGTAGAGAAGGCCAACGGCGAGAAACCCGACCTGCCCGGCGATCAAACTCGCCACAAGAACCTCAAGCGAAAAGATATCGTATCCTATGAGAACGGCCGGTATCATCACGAGGAGACCGATGAGGATCGAAACGATGAATGCGGTGATCGTTAGCGCAATGGCCACCAACGATGCGCGATATTGGCTAGTTCCAGATTGTCGATTTGATTCCATACCTCTTCTACTCAGACGTGTGCCGTAAGTACCGCTAAATCCTCTCATCATTGAAGAATCAGCTATAATTAATTTTCAGCCGTCGATTTTGCGTTCAAATACATCGTTGAGAGACAACTGGTGTGAAAGATATGCGCTGTGAGTTCAGCAGACGTTGGACAAACTACCAAATCGCTGTCAAGAGGGCCGTGCAAGATACAGAGGATCAATCTACCAGAGAGTGATAGTCACTCGTCTGTGATTCCGAGTTGTGCGAGATGATCTTGCGGGTCGTAATAGCTCCGTTCTTCCTGAATTTGTCCATCTTCGATCACCAGTTTCATCATCCCATGTACTTCGACCGTGTTCTGGGTTGGCGGGATATCCTTGAATTCCTCCTCGTGAGTGCCTGTCCACGTCCATTTGATCATGGCGATGTCATCGCTGACGAGCACGGTATCAGCCCTCACCGTGACATCAGGAAACGCTTCCTTCACGTCACGAACGTCTTGTTCGAATGCATCCCGTCCGTGCGCCCCATCATCGGGCAAGAACGGATCATACCGATCAATCGTTTCAGCGTATGCGTCAAGCTTCGATACGTCTCCGCTATGCACATCCATTGCAGCACGTGCTATTTCCTCAACGTCCTGTATAGTTCGATCTACCATGATCATTCGTCTGTTATTCCGAGTTGACCCATGAGATCGTTCGGGTCGTAATATCCCCACTCCTCCTGGATTTGACCGTTCGCGATCCGCATTTCCCCATTGTGTTCATCTCGATCTCACGTCCGGTTGGTGGGATCTCGTTGAATTCCCCATCGTGAGTACCCGTTACCATCCATTCTGCCATGACGACCGCATCGCTGGCAACAATGTCGGTAATCGCATATTCGAGGTCTGAAAACCCATCATGGAACGTTTGAAGGAAACCTCGATACGGTTCACGACCCTGAATCCCCTCCTCTGGCAGACCTGGCCCGTGATAACTGTATGACTCGGAAAGAATGTCCAATTTCGAGTAGTCGCCGTTTAGCAGATCCACGTACTCACTCACGAGCTGTTCGACATCTGGTGTTGCTTCGGTCATCGGATAGACCCCCCTCTCTCACTATGTGGGTTAGTCACCTAACATCAACTTGTGACGATTCTGCACAGGATGAAATCGGAGCAACTGATGGAAGATACGCGCTCTCTATGCGCAGACCGTTTGTATCAGTGCCACTGTGTTTCACTGGGCTGGGCTCATACGGTTCTCGAGTGTGCGGTGTGATCAAAAAACGAGACTCGACATCGACCGCCACCTGAAGCGTGCCGTTCCAGGACGAGCAATTCGAATCAACCCGTTTCAGGCTCACCAGATCAACGGAACAGCTTGCTGACGGCCAGTTCGAGATATCTCGTGAACGAAGTGGTCGGCGTTCCCGGCAGGTAGAGGTCGGGTTCGGACTGTTCGACCGGCACGTTGGTGATTGGATCTCGAGGTTCGTAGTCTTCCATACCCCAGTTTTGGGCCAGAGACATTTACGTATTTCCAAATTATATTCGGAGGTCGGAAACAATCAATCATTATTGAGAAAGAGTGGTTTGGGGGTCACTGCCACGGGTCGGCGTCATCGACGGAGCGTCGCTGACCGATCGATTGTCGAGTCCGGCCCGAACGACGTGAATCTCGCCCACTCGTGGCCGGCCGGCTGAGAACTGATTCAGTCGATCGAAATCGATCCCGGAGGCTCGTGTGTGGTCGCGAACCCGTTACTCGAGGTACTCCCCGGCCAGCAACTCCACGCGCTCGCGGGTCTCCTGCGGAATCGATTCGGTGGGGGTGTTGATCGTCCCCTCGAGGGCCGACCAGGCGTCGCTCTCGAAGTCCGCGGGCATGGTTCGGATCGCGTGTTCGATGATCGCGTTGATCGACTCCTGGTTGGCCGCGGCGTTCTCGAGGACCTCCTCGAGGGTCACCTCGCTGTCTTCCTTCCAGACGTCGTAGTCGGTGACGCCGGTGACGGTCGCGTAGCTGAGTTCGGCCTCGCGGGCGAGTTTCGCCTCGGGAATGGTCGTCATGCCGACGACGTCCCAGCCCTGTTCGCGGTAGAACTCGCTCTCGGCTTTCGTCGAGTACTGCGGCCCTTCGATGCAGACGTAAGTGCCGCCCTCCTGGACGGTCGCGTCGGTCGCCTCTCGGGCCGATTCCGCGAGGTGGTCGACCATCGCCGGACAGTAGGGATCCGCGAAGCCCATGTGGACGACCATGCCGTCGCCGAAGAAGGTGGGCGTGCGGTGTTTCGTCCGATCGAAGATCTGGTCGGGGACGACGAGCGACTGGGGCGGCAACTCCTCGCGCAGGCTGCCGACGGCGTTCGTCGAGATGACGCGGTCGACGCCCGCCGCCTTGAGCGCGTAGATGTTCGCCCGGTAGCTCGCCTGCGTCGGCGTGTGCTGGTGATCCTCCCCGTGGCGCGGGAGGAAAACGACCTCCTCGCCGGCGAGTTCGCCGATCGTCAGGTCGTCGCTGGGCTCGCCGTAGGGCGTGCGCACCGATTCCGTCGTTACGTTCTCGAGTGGCAGTGCCTCGTAGATGCCGCTTCCGCCGATTACGCCGATCGTCATACCTCGTCATCATCGCGGAGCGTCCTAAACGGTATGGATTCGGGTGTCCGTCCGACTCCCTCGACCCCGTTTCAGGCCGGTAGCAACCCATGTGATGCGATATCATCTCCTACGAGTGTTCAAGTAGGTGGAACGCTATTTCGGTTCGTAATGACTTCCGAGGACGATTCTCGTCGCACTCCCACCGGGGAGTCGCCGGACTCGGGAGCGTCGGATTCCTCGAGGGATGATTCGTCCACGGACACTGAGACGGACTCCGGCACGGACACGAACGTGGATACGAATGGAGAGACGAGTTCGGATACGAATGCGGACGCGAACACCGCCTCGAGCACCGAAGGAGATCTCACCGAAGGATCGCTCGTCCGACCGATGTTCCACCTCGCGTGGCCGCTCGTCGTCATCCAGTTGTTGCAAGTCGCTTACAACGTCGGCGACACCTTTTGGCTTGGAGCGCTCTCGCCCGAATCGGTCGGGGCGTTGAGCCTCGCGTTCCCCCTCATCTTCTTCTTGATCTCGATCGGAGGCGGGTTCACCGCCGCCGGGGCGATTCTCATCGCCCAGCACACTGGGGCCAAGAGCGGCGAGGGCGGCCTCATCGCCGGCCAGACGCTCTCGTTCATCTCGATCCTTGCGATCGTTCTCGGCGTCCTCGGCTACTTCGTGACGGACTCGATGCTCGCACTGTTGCCCGCCGATCCGGAGACGCAGGCGACGGTCATCCCTCTGGCTGCCGACTACATGCGTATCTTCTTCCTCGGAATGCCCTTCCTGTTCGGCTTCTTCATCTTCGTCTCGCTGATGCGGGGGTACGGCAACACTCGCGCACCGATGCGCGTGATGGCCGTCAGCGTCGTCATCAACCTCGTGATCGACCCGCTGCTCATCTTCGGCGTCGGGCCGTTCCCGCGCTTCGAGATCCAGGGGGCTGCCATCGCGACGGTGTTCTCCCGAGGCGTGGCGACCGCGATCGGGTTCTACATCCTGTTCTACACGGACGTCGGGCCGGAGATCGAGCCCGGCCACCTCGTTCCGCGCCTCGAGTACGTCTCGAAGATCACCCGCCTGGGCGTACCGACGGCGCTCGAGCAATCGATGAGTTCGCTCGCGATGATCACGATGACGGCGATGGTGGCGACGTTCCCGCCGGCAGTCGTCGCGGCCTACGGGCTGGGGAATCGACTCATCTCGTTGGCGTTCCTCCCGGCGATGGGGATGGGCCAGGCGACGGACACAATCGTCGGCCAGAACCTCGGTGCCGGGAAAGCGGATCGAGCGGAGAAAGCGACCTGGATCGCCTCGGGCGTGGTCGCGGCGATCATGCTCGCTGCCGGAATGATCGCGTTCCTGTTTCCGGAACCGATCGTCGGCGTCTTCATGACCTCGGGGCAGGAAGGCACCGCCGAAACCATCCACTACGGGAGTATCTACCTCCAGGTCGCCGCCGCCATGTTCGTTTTCATGGGCGTGTTGCAGGTGTTCCTCGGGGCGTTCCGCGGGGCGGGCAACACGAAGACAGCGCTCGTGTTCTCGGTGGTCACGCTCTGGGTCGCCCGCGTTCCCGTGAGTTACTACCTGATCTTCGTCGCCGGATGGGGGACCACGGGCATCTGGATTGGCGTCGTCGTGGGCGACGTCGTGGGCGCTATCGCGGCGCTCGCGTACTTCACGCGTGGAACGTGGAAGGAGTCGATCCTCGAGGACGACGAGGACGGCGAACGCGACGATGAACGCGAATCGGTTCGCGAAGACGAAGACGGCCTCGAGACGTCAGCGCCAGTCTCGAACGACGACTGACGGGAGAGTCCACTCTATGGATCCCTGCCGATTTTTGTTGCCCGAGGCGGTGGTGGTGCTGGTGTAGTGTCCTCGACGCGCCACCAGGTAGCCACTGACGAGCACGGCGATAACTGTGCGGGGAATCGCTCGAGTGCGGAGGGATGCGTACTTACGGATCGGCCCCTAACGGTGACGGTGTGACTGAGAAGCTCTCGGAGCCAACGAGTTCGGCAAACGATTCGTCGCTCCCGCCGACGCCGCCTGGCTACGCCGATCCCGACGAGTTTTCCTATCCGACGGTGCTGATCGTGGGTGGTTCGACCCTCATCGGCCTCCTGTGCGTCGTCGGCGTCGGGATGCTTCTCCTCTCGGTACAGGAGGCTGCGGTGTTCGACCCGTTCGTCACCGTCACGGTCGACGGGGAGACGACGGCGTTCTCGATGGACGTAACGGCTGCAGCCGTTCCGTTTCTCGTCGCGGTGGTCGTGACGGCGGTCGGCCACGAACTGATCCACGGCGCCGCGTTCAGGTACTACGGCCACGAGGTGACCTACGGCGCCGTTCCGTCGATGGGTGCGTTCTACGCCGCCGCATTCGGCCAGTTTCAAACCCGTGACGACCTCTTCCGCGTGGGGCTCGCCCCACTCGTCGTCATCACGGTCGTCTGCCTGCCGCTCCTAGCCGTTCCCGTCCCGTTCGTTGCGGTCACTGCTGCCCTCGTTCTCGTGTTGAACACCGCAGGTTCCATTGGGGATCTCTACGCGGTGTGGCGACTGTGGCAGTTCCCGCCGGGAACGCAACTGTACGACGTGGAGATCCACCACTCCTACGTCTACGAACCGCTCGAGTGACCGATGCAATCGGTCGACCGCGCTCGAGTCCCTCTCCGTTTGGCCGGTATTGCACACTCATATTCTTACGATATCGACAGGTACCGTTCACGAGAGTGGTGCCGGTCGGTGCGACTCCGACGGCTGCGATGCGGACAGATCGATCCCAGTCTCCCGTCAAGTGAACGAACCAAAGGCTAAAGAGTGAATCAACCCAATAAACGTGTAATGACTATCATTCGTTTGCTGCGGAGGGATCTATCGTGGGTGTCGAGATAACCGAAACGACGGTCACTGACGAGGAGTTCGAAGCGATGAAGGAGTTCGTCTTCGAGTACCTCTCGGCGAGCGTCGAGAAGGAAAGCGAAGGGGGCCGGATGCGGTGGTACCCCTGGCACTCCGCCGAGTACCGCCACAATCACATCCTCAACGTCGTTTCCCTCGCGGTCGAAATCGCCGAGAACGAGGGCGCTGACCCCGACGTCACGCGGGTCGCCGCGCTGTTCCACGACGTCGCCAAACTCGAGGCCGACCAGGAGCTCCACGCGGAAGCCGGCGCGCGCGTCGCCAGAAAGTACCTCGAGACCCAGGGTGACTTCCCCGAGTCGTTCATCGCGCAGGTCACTCGCGCGATCGAGTACCACTCCTACCAGGGTGACCTCACCGACCTCTCGCTCGAGACCCAGTGCGTGATCGAAGCCGACCTGCTCGATAAGATCGGCGCGAACGGCACGGCCTTGATGCTGCTGCGGATGGGTTACGAGGCCCGCACGCACATGGACGCCGACGAGATGGTCGAGCGCGTCCTCGAGCGCGGGCTGGACGCCGCCTCGCGGGTTCGGAGCGACACCGCCGACGGGATCGCGCACCGTCGACTCAAGCGCGTGAAGTGGTTCAGCGAGTGGCTCGAGGACGAGATTGCTGAGATGGGCGAGTAGCCTTCGCGAGTGACCGCCGTCGGTGCTCCCACCGTTTGGCGTCCGATAGCGACTGGTTCGTCGGCTACTCGAGACCACGACGACGGCCACGGCCCAGGCCACGGAAACGATCACTATCACTATCACGATCACGGCTTCGGCCGAGAACGAGATCCAGACCAGGTACTCATGGCGAACAGGGTCGCTACACAGCGACACAAACGCCATCGATTTTACCCATGGCTACGGAGACTGTTCCATGAACTACGTGTCTCGAGAGCGGGTGCCCGTACTGACGGGCGTGTTGTCGGTGCTGTCGCTTGCAGTGGTCTTCAGTGCCGCTGGTGGCGTGATTCCCCAGTCGGCGGTACCGACGCCGCCCGAGTGGGTGCTCGAGGTGATACCGACGGTGAACGTCCTCATCAGCCTTACAGCCATCGCGACCATCTCGGTCGGGTGGAGAGCGATTCGGAATGGGGACATCGACCGACATCGCGTCCTGATGGTCGCCTCCGTCGCGCTCTTCGGGGCGTTTCTGGTTCTCTACCTGTACCGCCTCGTGGCGCTCGGGGGCTCCCAGCCGTTCTCCGGCCCGGAGCCGATCGAACGGTTCGTCTACCTGCCGGTGCTCGCGATTCACATCCTGCTGGCGGTGATCTGCATCCCGCTGCTCTACTACGTGTTGTTGCTCGCGTTGAGTCGTCCAGTGAGTGAACTGGGCCGAACGCGCCACCCGACGATCGGTCGGATCGCCGCCGCGCTCTGGCTCGTCTCATTCGCCCTCGGTGTCGTTGTCTACGTGCTGTTGCACGTGTTGTACTGATTGGGTACGGGTCGCTCGAGGTACATTTTGCTCCGTTAGACTACCGATTCCGCGATACCGGAGCCGTCGGACATCACCAGAAGATGCGTAACTGAGTTACCGACGCTGGCGTACTCTGGAAATTCAGATCGGTTCGCTGCGCTATCACTCTCCCTTGTCGTGCTCGGGGTGCAGCCTCGAGTAAACCGACCAGAACGGTACCAGCAAAACGGTTCCCACCGCGAGAAAGACGACGACAGTCAGGTTCGTCGGCACCACGAGCCACCACATGACGGCCGTAGCCGCGAGCGTGAGGACGACGTGGACGAACACAGCGGCCTGGACGCCGAGGTAGCCGTGCATTCCGGCATCGACTGGGTACATTGCTTTCGCTTTCTCGACGAAAGCGCATAGGTTTTGTCAGAACGGCCAGCTAGCAAAGTCCCGCTGTGTACGGCGATATCGAGCCAGTAACACCATCCTCGTCTCCCCGCTCGAGCGTCAGTCCTCAGTCGTCGGCCTCGAGCGCCGCCCCGCCGATACTCGGCCGCGTCACGTCGCGATCCGTCGGTTCCCCGTCGATATCGTAGGGATACTCGCCGGTGACACAGCCCATACAGAGGTCGTCGCGGTCGGTCTCGAGAACGCCGGCGACGGCGTCCGGGGAGAGGTACTCGAGGCTGTCGGCGTCGATGGCTTCGCCGATCTCGGGAATCGTCTTGTCGGAGGCGATCAGCTCCTCGCGGGTTGCCATGTCGATCCCCATATAACAGGGGGCGACGATCGGCGGCGCGCCGATGCGCATGTGTACCTCCTCTGCGCCGCAGTCTTTGAGCAGGCTGACGAGTTGCGTCGAGGTCGTGCCGCGAACGATCGAGTCGTCGATGAGGGTGACGGTCTTGCCCTCGACGGTCGAGGTAATGGGGTTGAGTTTCAGCCGGACGGCCCGCTCGCGTTCGTTCTGGGTCGGCATGATGAACGTCCGCCCGACGTAGCGGTTCTTCATCAGCCCCTCAGCGAACTCCACGCCCTCGTCGTCTTCGGCGCGGGGCTCGCCGTCGGCGGTCGTCTCGTCGGCGGCGTCGGCGTACCCCGAGGCGAACGCCCGCCCGGAGTCGGGGACGGGCATCACGACGTCGGTTTCGACGCCGCTTTCTTCCCAGAGTGCGCGCCCGAGTTTCCGTCGTGATTCGTAGACGAGCGTCCCGTCGATCTGGGAGTCCGGGCGAGCGAAGTAGACGTGTTCGAAAAAGCAGTGGGCGGTCTGGTCGGCGTCGATCAACTGGTAGGAGTCGAAACCGGATCCGTCCGCTTCGAGGACGACGAGTTCGCCGGGACGGACGTCCCGGACGAGTTCCCCGTCGAGGGTGTCGATCGCCGCGGACTCGGAGGCGATGATGTAGCCGTCCTCGAGTTTGCCGATACAGAGTGGTCGATTCCCCTGTGGATCACGGACACCCATCACGGTCTCGTCGTGCATGATCGTCAGCGAGTACGAACCGTGAAGCCGCTGCATCGTACGTTTGACCGCGCGGATGAGGTCTTCGTTGAGGAGGTTGCGTGCGAGGTCGTGGGCGATCACTTCGGTGTCGCCGTCGGAGGTGAACGCGTGGCCCAGTCCCGCTAGTTCGTCCCGAATCTCGTCGGCGTTGACGAGGTTGCCGTTGTGGCTCAGGCCGAGCGAGCCGGATTTGAACGAGACCGAAAACGGCTGTGCACAGGAGGAGTCGAGGCTCCCTGCCGTCGGGTAGCGAACGTGGCCGATCCCGGCCGAGCCGTTGAGCGATTCGAGGTCGCCCTCGTCGAAGGCGTCCCCGACCAGTCCCATCTCGACGTGGCTGTGTTGTTGAAACCCGTCGTGGGTGACGATTCCCGCCGACTCCTGGCCGCGGTGCTGGAGGGCGTAGAGTCCGTAGTACAGCGGCCGTGCCGCGTCGCGCTCGTCGAATGCGATGCCGACGACGCCGCACTTCTCGGTCATCCCTGTTCGCCGGGGTGTCTCGCCCCGCCCATCAGTCATGGTGAGAGCTAGTGGCGTCAGCCGATAAAAATCCCCCGTGTTTGTGCTCGTATCGGATTTTTCAACGAATGATGTATGCATGGTGATGCATATATTGGCGGTGTTTACCCGGCATAGCGCCCGGCGAGCACGGATTCTCGAAGCCCGAATTTGGTCGAGTTGGTACCGCTGGGTGAGTCGTGGTAGTCACTTTCACATGCACCGTGATGGCTCCATCGCGAGTCTGGTTGCCACTGGTACTCACTCGGTGACACAGCACAGTCATCGGCATGTTCGAGGGCGACGATTTCGCCCGATCGCGAAACGAGGCGAGGAGTGGGTGGTGTGGCTCGTCCCCGGGAACGAGCCGTGGCGGGCCGGGACGACGCGCAGTGCCGGTCGTGACGTGAAAAGCGTCTGTAACCGGCAGTGCATACGTCAGCGACAGACGGATAAAAAGTCAGTGGTCGCGGACAGCAGTGTGGTCGGTCGCTCTACAGCCGCCGATCCCGGAGCGCCGGGAACCGCTCGCGAACCGTTCCCACCGAGTCAGGATCGATTTCGGCTATCACGAGCGCGGGGTCGTCACCGCTCGAGGCGAGCACGGTACCCCAGGGATCGTACACCGTCGAGCGGCCGAGAAGCGTGGCGTCCTCGAACGCTCCGGAGCCGTTGATGGTGGCGACGTAGCACTGGTTTTCGATTGCCCGGGCACGCGAGAGCGTCTGCCAGTGCTCGAGTCGGGGGTAGGGCCACGCGCTCGGGATCAGGAGGAGGTCGGCCCCCTGATCGATCAGCCGCCGGTAGAGTTCGGGAAAGCGCAGATCGTAACATGTGCTCACGCCGACGGTGATTCCGCAGACGGCCGCGGTGTCGATCCGCTCGCCGGGGACGAGCAGTTCCGTCTCCGCGGAGTCGTACCCGAAGAGGTGGTGTTTCCGGTAGACGAGTTCGCGCGTGCCGTCCGACGAAAACAGCACTGTGGTGTTCGCGTACCCCTCCTCTGCCGGCGTTTCGTCGCTCTCCGTCACGGCGAGATCCTCGACGAAACTCCCTGCCAGCAGGGCGACGCCGTGTTCGATCGCCGCCTCACGCAGGCGTGACATCGTGTCGCCCTCGAGGGGTTCTGCGGAGGCTGCGTATCGATCGAACGCGAAGTACCCGACGGTAAAGAGTTCGGGAAGGGCGACGAGGTCGGCACCGCGTGCGCTCGCGCGTTCGATCGCCTCGAGGGCGCGCTCGAGGTTGCCCTTGCGGTCGCCCGATTCGACGCCGAGCTGGGCAAGTCCGACGGTGATCGTGTCGGGGGTATGAGTGTGGGTGTGGGTGTTCGTCCGTGTCTCCGCCATCCCGTCCCGGTTCGTGTCCTGTCGGGTCATGTGCTCTCTTCGATATCGCGCTCGAGCGCCCGCTTGAGATTGTCGAGCTCCTTGTCGAGGTTGCGCTTGAAAAACCGTTCGACGCCCGGGAGGTGGCCGTCGACGACGAACGTGTTCTCGAGTCGTGTTCCGTCGTCGATTTCGACGATCTCGTGCTCGCCGGTTACGTCGAGCAGCGACGAACGCCCGACGAATTTGACGTACTCCGGCGGGCGCCGCGTGACGTCTTCGGTGGAGACGTCGACGGTCCGAGTGACAAGCGGGAGTGGTACCTTCAGATGCCAGGTAGCCTTTCGTCCCTCCGGGTCGATAGGCGTGTAGCCAGTGACGACGCTAATCGCCCGGGCGCGTTTCTCCGGATCGGCGATGAACGACCAGACGCGCTCCGGTGGGGCCTGCAACTCGAACGAACGGTCGACCCGGACTGTCATATCACTCTCTGGGTGATTCAAATGGTAAAAAGCCGGTGGATTGGTGCCTGAAATGGAGGAATCGATAGCGTTTGGCGTTAGCTCAGGGTGACCTTCCAGGTCGTCGAGCGCGCTCGGCCCCACTTTTCGATGTCGATGTCGTCCGTTTTCTCCGCCAGGTGGGGGAGGCGAACGCCAACCTGTTTCGACGAGAGGCCGATCGCTTTGGCGATGTTCTTCGCACGGAAGTACTGCTCGCCCCGAGAGGCACTCTCACGAAGGTACGAGATGATCCGCTGTTCTTCCTCGGAGTAGTCGGTCATCGTCCGTGCGGCCAATAGGGTGTCTGTAGCCTTAACTCTTGAGTGGTAACCGTTAGCGAGCGTCCGATCAGTTCCAGTTGACGTGCATTCCGACGATTGCGAGCGCGCCGAAGGCCACCGCCGCGGCAAAGCCCCAGGCCGCTTCGATCTGGGGGGCCGTCGTGAGCATGACGAGGGCTCCGAGTAGCGCGAGAAGGCCGAACACGAGACCGAGTCCGAGCCCTTTGTCCGTCGACTTCGTGTGGTCTGCCATACAGGCGCGTTGTGGCGGGTGTCTCTTAATTGCACCCATTCGGGACAGTCGTTCCCGTTCTGGTACCCCGCTCGAGAGCGGTGGGCAGTTGAGGGGGATTCAAAACCGCCAACCGTGAACCTAGACGTTTAACCCGTCAGCCTCAAACGGTCGACCAAGACGAACGTATGGGAATCCAGACGATCAAATCGCTCTTTATCGGGAGTCCGTTTCGGGTGGTTGGGACGCTCGTGCTTGCGCTCGTCGTTACCATTGGTGGAGCGTTCGCCGCAGGTGTCATCGGCGTTCCCGAACTCGAGTCAGTCCACAACGAGTTCGGCGAGGTCGACGACGAACGCACCGAGATCCTGACCGATATGACTGTCCACAACCCGAACCCGGTCGGCACTGGTTCGGCCGACGTCGACGCGGACTTCGTCGTTTCGATGAACGGGATCGAAATGGCCGACGGTGGTGGCGAAGACATCACGCTCGAGCCGGGAACCTCGACGGAGTCGTTCCGGACGGAGATGCGAAACGAGCGGATCCCCGAGTGGTGGGTCACCCACATCGAGAACGACGAACAGACTCACGTCGAAATCGACGCGACGGTCTCGAGTGGCGTTCTCGACCGGTCGACGACGATCAGGGAGGAACAAACGGTCGAAACGGATCTCATCTCGGCGTTCAACTCCGATGAGACGCGGCCGGTCAATGCCGAGCGACCGGTCGTCGAGGATCCGTTCCTCTACGTCAATCACACGCGGGGGCAGTGGGGCGGCGTCGACCAGCGCCACACCGAACTCGAACTCGAATTCGACATCTACAACCCGCAGAGTTACGCGGTGCCGATGACCGAACTCGGCTACGAGATTACGATGAACGACGTGGTCATCGGCGAAGGACAGAGCAACCGGGAGTACGTCCTCCAGCCCGGCCAGGAGACGACGGTTGAAACGGTGACGCGCATCGACAACGAGAACCTCGACGACTGGTGGGTGACCCACGTCGAAAACGACGAGGTCTCCGACCTTCGTATCGAGTTCGTCGCCACGTTCGAACTGGCTTCGGGGACGACGATCACGGTACCGCTCGAGTCGCTCACCTACGAGGAGACGGTCGAGACCGATATCTGGGGGAACGAGGACGACTCGAACGGGGGAGTGGACTCGAGCGACGAGAATGGGTCTGCCTCGAGCGATGATGAGGGGGGTGCCGACGATGGCGACACCGACGGAGCGGGAGACGACAACGCCGACGAAACGGAAGACGATGGCACTGATGACGGTGATACCGACGACCGAACCGAAGACGATAGCGGAGATGAAGACGACACTGGTGACGGCGAGGACGAGGACGAAGACGACGATGGGTTCCCGCTGGGTCTGTAGCTGGCGATGGGTTTCTACGGAATCTGTGACTCCACGTCCACCATTGCCGCCCAGCGATAGGACTTTGGTGGTTCGTCCTGAAGTCTGCGGTATGCCACGGAGTCCATCCGCTCCTGATCGGGTTCTTCTCGAGTAGTACCGCCAGCGACGAGGGCGACGATTCGCCGCCCGATACGCCAGAGGCAATAACCATTCGTTCCACCGACGATGGTGGCATCCAGTTACGCATCGACGACACCAGCCGCGAACTCACTCGAGCCGACGCGCTGGCCGTGCAGTCGGCCATCGGCGAGGCGCTGACCACCTCTCGCGAGTACGTCTACACCACCGGAACCCACCGCGAGGACGGCTCCTACGTCGTCTCACGACGCGGGGCGGAGTCGGCCGGGAACCAGAAGGTGTTCGACTCGTTCGGCAACCTCGAGACGCTGTACCGGGAGTTACCCGGCCGGATCGGCGCCGAGGCGGTCGGCCAGCGCGGAATCACCGGCTCGAGGCGTCACCTCGTCGTTCGTCACTTCGCCGAGCATCCAGCCTTCGACTGTCGTGTAGTGAGCCGTCGGCCGCTGGTGGCAGAAAAAACGGGGTCTGACTCGAGTAGCCGAGTTACTTGATGGTCGTATGCTCGGACTCCTCGTTCAGCGCCAGGTTCGCCGCAATCTCGGCGTTTCGCATGGCGTACTGGGCCGTCTGCTGGAGGCTGACGAGCACCTCCCTGACCTGCAGGAGATCCTCGTTCGGCATCTCCGGGAGTCCGGCGAGGATCTCGCGTTCCCGGTCGGAGATGTCGTGGAACAGCTTTCGCGCCTCGATCGTCTTGTCGTAGCTGCGTTCGACTGCCGACTCGACGGCGAGGGTCGTAATCTCGTCGACCGCCTCGGTCAGTTCCCGGATCTCGCGCATCACCGAACTGTCGACGTTCAGGGTGTGGCCCTCGGCTTCCATCACGATGTCGGCGATGTCCTCGGCGTTGTCGGCCGTGAGCTCGAGGTTCTTCGCGATCGATCGGTAGCCGATCAGCGGGAAGCCCGACTTGAGGCCGACCGCGCGGGCAAGCGACGGGTTCTGGTAGGCTGTAAAGATCAGTCGAAGCAGGAGGACGAAGATCTTGTTCGCCTGACGCTCCCGATTGAGCGCGCGCTGGGCGAGGTCGGGGTTCCCGTGGGCGAGGGCCTTGATCGCCTCCCCGCGCATCGTCCGGCCGGTTCGCTCGAGGCGCTCGAGCAGGTTGTCGAGAGTGAAGTCCTCGGGGTCGACCGAACACCGAATCGAGATGCTCTCGGGGGTCTCTTCGATGACGCCGAGGCCCATCAGTTGGGTTTCTGCGCGGTAGACGGCGTTGATGTGTGCCGACTCGAGGGCGCCGTCGGTACACTCGATGCGGATGACCCGACGTCCGAGGACGTACTGGGCGACGATCGCGCGCTCGACGGCGTCCGCGTCCAGGTTGTCGGTTCGAATAATCGCTTCCGTCTCCTCGAAGCTCGCCGATTCGGGCATGACCGTCAGCGTGCCTTTCCCGCCCATTCGTAGCGAAACTTCGTCACCTTTCTCGACGCCGTGTTCGCTGGCCCACTCCGCCGGGAGGGTCATCGCCAGCGTGGACGGCCCGAGCCGTTGCACTTTCCGCGTTTCCATGAACCGCTGTAGGCGACGTCCAACCTTAGTCCTGACTATACACACAGTATTCGTCGAACACTGTTTGTGTGTCCTAGTGTATCGCGGCTCCCTCGAGTTCGACCTTATACGTCACCGTTCGGAGTGATTTCCTGGTCGCGGTGCAGCCGCGGACGGTGTCGTTCTCGCTTCGAGAAGGGGCGTCCCGCCATCCGTTCGAAGACGAAAAACCCCCTGCCAGTGGGCGTTACTCGGGCTTCGAGTACATTCGTGTTCACTCCCTCGAGCGATTACACGACCTTCAATAGCCGCGTCGTAAAGCGCCCCGTTCGCACTTGCGTCCAGCCGCGCAACTCCTCGTCCAGTTCCTCGTCGTCGGTATCGACCCGCAGCGTACCGAGGGCGTCGAGTTTCTCCGTCGAGGCGACGATCTCGATGTCGGCCGCCCGATCGATGACCGTGGGCGAAATCTGGTGGTTGCCCCGTCCGAAGACGAACCCCTGGCCACCGATTGGGGAGACCACGATCACGACCGGATCCTCGAGCACCGCGAGGATCTCGGATTCGCTGGCGTCCCGTGCCAGCACTTCATCGTCGCGCCAGACGTCGACCCCCAGCGGCGAGGGGTCGATGCCGAGCGCCGACTCGATGGCGCCGACGGTGCTGCCGGGGCCGAAGACGTACGTCGTTTCGCGGTCGATGTCACGGGCGAATCCCTCGGCGAGGGTGTCGACGCTGCCACCCGAGAGCTGTTTGCTCGACTGGACGTCGCTGGCGACCGGGACGGGGACGACGGCTCTGAGCTCCGCGCGTACCTCGCCCTCGCGATAGGCCTCCTCGTCGATGTCGTTCACCTCGCGATCCTCGACCCGGTCGAACTCCGCGGCGATTCGGCCCGCGTCGGCGGGCGTCACGCCGAACACCGACGAGTAGATTTTGACGCCTGCGGGGACGCCGAGCATGGGTGTTCGGTTGGCGGCGTCTGCCGCCGTCGCGTCCTCACCGTTTGACTCCTCACGTTTCTCTTCCACCGCCTCCTCGAGAACCGACGCCACGTCCACGGCCGTCCCGTCACCGCCGACGAACAGGACGAGGTCGACGCCTTTCTCGAGGAACGCCCGGACGGCGGCTTTCGTATCGTTGGCGGTGGTGTCCCCTGGTTCGCCGTTATCGTCGGTTGGCTGTTCGCCGTCCCGGTCGCGGCCCGGCTCGTAGAGGACGCGTGGTTCGTATCCGACTGCTCGGACGGCGTCCTCGCCCATCGAACCTGCGGCGGTGTAGACGGTGAGCTCCGGACGACGGCGAGCGAGCGCCTCGAGTGCCTTGCGTGCACGGTCGGGGGCGCGCGGTTCGGCTCCACGCTGGCGCGCCTCGGCAACCTTTCCGTCGGTTCCTTTGAGTCCGACGCGCCCACCCATGCCGGCGATCGGATTGACGACGACCCCGAGTGTCTCCATGGGTGGGCTTTCGGCGGCCACGGAAAAAGCCGTGTGGCTTTTCGCCGGTGGACGATTCACCGTCTCGACTCGGATCGCACCGTTTTCTGAACAATTAAGAGGGGCGCGGACACACGCTCACGTATGATCGAACTCACGCACGCGCTTCTCGAGACCGACTTTCCGATGGTGATCGCTGGCTGGGGCGTCCTCCTCATCAGCCTCCTGATTACGGCGTTCTGGATGCTGTATCTGTATCGCTGACGGTCGCTGACGTTATCCCTCGAAGTCGTCGACGAGGTCGACGCGCTCGCGAAGCCACCGTGTCGCTTCCTCGACGGCAGTTTTCTCCCGACTCTGCACGACGATGCGCACTGAACCGCCCGGATAGCTGCCGACGGTGACGTCGTACCGCTCCTGTACCGCCTCGAGCCGGTCGAGCAGCGCGCTCTCGGGCTCGTCGGCGACGACGACCTCGCGATAGCGAGGTGCGCCGTTGAACTCATCGCTGATCCGGTCGAACATGCCCTTCATCTCCGCCGGGACACCCGGCAGGACGTACACCGAGCCGACGACACACCCTGGCGCGACTCCTTCGTCGTTGTGGAGCGGGCGCGCGCCGCGGGGGATATCTGCCGTCCCCGATGTCAGATCGTCGCGCGTGTAGCCCCCTTCGACCTCGAGCCACGCCATGGCGTCCTCGTTGTACTCGAGCGATCGGCCGAACGCGGCGGCAACACCCTCCATCGTCACGTCGTCGTGGGTTGGCCCGAGGCCGCCGGTGACGATGACCGCGTCGTACTCGGCGTGGTACTCGTTGACGAGGCGGGCGATTGCGCTGACGTCGTCCGGGACGGTGGTCACGCGCTCGACGTCGACGCCACGGTCGTCGAGTCGGCTACAGAGCCAGGTGGCGTTCGTGTTCGTCGTGCGTCCGGCGAGGAGTTCGTCCCCGACGGTGACGATGGCGACGTGCATACACGCCGGTTGGGGCTGGTGGGGGAAAGGTATCTCGCCGCAAACCGAAATGGTATATAAACAGACCGTCGTTTGGGCCACAAGATTCAATTCTGATAATTAGAATAGGGGTGATACGGATGTCACGTGGTGGCTGGACAACTCAACGCGATGGTGAATCGGATGCGCTCCTCTCGGCACTCGGGAGCAAGTACAGCGCAAAGATACTCTGTGCGGCGGGAACCCCGAAATCGGCACAGGCATTGAGCGAGGACATCGAGATTCCGATTGCGACGTGCTATCGGCGGATCGAGGAACTCGTCGAGGCTGGCTTACTCGAGTGTGAGGGGCGACAGCTCTCGAACGAGGGGCGACGGACGAACATCTACCGGCGGACGCTGGACGAGATCGAAGTCGATTTCTCCGCGGAGGAGCCCCAGTTCTCACAGAAACGACGAACTGAGGCGAAAAACCGGTTGCAGGATCAGCGAAGATAGGCTGGTTTGTGGGGTTTCGGGTGCGTTTTCGGGGGAGGGGGCTGCTACTGAGAGAGTGCCAACTGATTTGATTCACACGGATCACGAGTACCACGTTCAGAGTGCGTACCGGAACCAGGGAGCACTCATTTCGAGTGGTGCCGATAGTGACGACGCAGCCGCTCACTCGAACGGCCGCGGCGGTAATCTGAGTTCGTCCAGTTCCGGCAGATGCTTGACGTTGTAGACGACCGATGCGTTCTGGGTGGTTGGCGCACCGACACAGGAGAGGCGAATTCCGCGCTCGAGCATCTCTTCGGGGAGGATGTGATCGACCGGTGTCGACAGATCGCCTCCGTCCATCGCGACGGCGCAGTTCGCACAGGCACCGCCGCGACACGCGAACGGCCACTCGAATCCCTCGTCCTCCGCGGCCTCGAGCAACGTTTCGTTGGGCTCGACGCGAAACCGGCCGTAGTCCGGGGCCTCGAGGTCTGCCTCGTCAGCTTTCTCGAAGAGATCGTCGTCCTCGAGCGTCCATCCGTAGTCGGCGAGGACGTCGTAGTTGAGGTACCGGACGCTGGAAGCGGTCGCTCCGGGCGGGGATTCAGCTGTCGCCGCCGGATCGGCGTCGGGATCGAGGCGATCGGCGTCGATCGGCGTCGTATCGCCGCCGAGCAGCTGCTCGCGGGCGGCGTGTACCGTTTTGAACTCGCGTACTGACCCGCCGTGGTCGGGGTGGGTTTCCTTGACACGCTGTCTGAACGCGCGCTCGATTTCGGCCTCGTCGGCGTCGGGATCGATCCGCAGCACCTCGAACGGGGACTCCACACATCTGCTAGCGGGATCGGCGTTGAATACCTTTTCCAAACGGTCGAATCCGCCGGTTCGTCTCCGCGTCGGTAGGCGACTCCGTCTCCGTCGCGCCGCGAGCGCAGTCTTCAAGACGCTCGCTTCGAACCTGTGTGACATGAAACTCGAGGAGTACTGGGGCGTCGGGCCGAAAACCCGGGAGACGCTCGCCGAGCAGCTGGGTACCGAACGGGCGATCAGGGCGATCGAGAGCGGCGACGTGCGAGCGCTCACCGACGCCGGGCTTCCTCGCGGTCGGGCGACGCGCATCCTTCGGCGAGCGACTGGGGGTGCCGGGATGGACACGCTGGCGACGAGCGACGCCCGGTCGGCGTACAAGGAGGTGCTCGACCTCGCGGTCGATCACGCGGTTACCGACCGGGCGGCCGACCGAATTCGGGTGTTGACGCCGCTGACGAGCGCCGAGGCCATGGAGACGCGGCTCGACGAGGTTCTCGCCGCACGAGACGCCTGGGCGGCCCTCGAGGAGGACGACCGCGAGACCGTACTCGAGGCCTACCAGCGCTACGACGACCGCGACGGTAGCGAACACGCCGCCGTCGAAGCCGCCCTGGCGTTGCTCGAGGCCGACGTCGAAAGCGGCCCGTTCGGTGCCATTGCCGACCTCGAGAAAGCGACGCTCGAGGAGGCTTCGACGGCTCTCGCAGCACTGGACGACGGGCGAGTTCGCGCCGACGCTGACGAGGAACTCGACCGATTGCGGGAGGCCCTGGGTGCCGTCGAGGACATGAACGCGAACGCCCTTGCGGTGATCGACGACCTGCGCTCGGAGGGCGTCGGTGACGTGGCGGGCTTTCGTGACGCGTTCGAGGACCGACTGCTCTCGGAGACCCAGGTCACGATCGACCAGGTTCGGGAGGCGATGCCGACGGACGCAGCGGACGCGACCGACTTCGTCGGTGGGACGCTCAGAGCCCTTCGCTCCGACCTCACGAGTGCTGTCGACGAGCGGGAGGAGACCGTTCGTGCCGACCTCGAGGCCACGCTCTCGACCGACCGGGAGGCGATCGACCAGGCGATCTCGGCGGTCGACGACATCGCGTTTCACCTCTCGCTCGCCCGCTTTGCCCTCGCCTACGACTGTACTCGTCCGCAGTTTCGAACGGGTGGCGACGCCGCGGTCTCCGTCGTCGGTGCCAGAAACCTCACGATCGCCGCGCGGGAGGACGCCACCGTCCAGCCGATTACGTACACGCTGGGTGAACACGGCGTCTCCGCCGAGACGCTCGAGCGCGAGGTCGGTCTCGCCCGCGATTCGGAAGCCGGTACCGGAGCCGCGACTGGATCGGCGTCCGACGACGGCCCCACCGGCGAGGAACGGGTGACAGTACTCACGGGAGCCAACAGCGGTGGGAAAACGACCCTGCTCGAGACGCTCTGTCAGGTGACGCTGCTCGCGACGATGGGGCTGCCCGTGCCGGCCGAGCGTGCCGAGGTGACGCCCGTCGACGCGCTCGTCTTCCACCGGCGTCACGCGAGTTTCAACGCCGGCGTCCTCGAGTCCACGCTGCGCTCGATCGTTCCACCCCTGACGGGGGGCGGTCGCACCCTCATGCTGGTCGACGAGTTCGAGGCGATCACCGAACCCGGCAGCGCGGCGAACCTGCTCCACGGCCTCGTTCGGCTCACCGTCGACCGGGATGCCCTCGGCGTGTTCGTCACTCACCTGGCGGACGACCTCGAGCCGCTCCCACCCGAGGCCAGGGTGGACGGCATCTTCGCCGAGGGGTTGAATCCGGATCTCGAATTGCTGGTCGACTACCAGCCCCGGTACGGAACCGTCGGTCGGTCGACACCGGAGTTCATCGTCTCGCGGCTGGTGGCGAACGCGACCGACCGAAGCGAGCGTGCCGGCTTCGAGACCCTGGGGGAGGCCGTGGGCAACGACGTCGTTCAGCGGACGCTCGCGGATGCGCGCTGGAGCGAGTCCTAACTGCGAGTACCCACCCACGTGTCGACCGGTGGATCCCATTCATCGATCGAACACTGGCCTGACACAGCTCGAGCCATCGTCACGACCCCCACGGCCAGTTCAACCGAAACACACGCTATTTAGTTCACCCCCACTTTTCGAAAGCCATGACTCAGCACGCCATTACCCTCGCCGTTATCGCCATGTTCGGCTGGGGGCTGTGGACGGTACTCGCGAACGAAGCGACCCAGACGATCGATCCCGAACTCGCGATGATCCTCTCCTACGCAGCGAGCGTCGTGATCGCGCTCGGCTACGTCGCCGTTCAAAACGAGCCGGTCGTCCTCGAGCGAACCGGGGTCACCTACGCCCTGGGTGCTGGCATCTTCGCGGGGATCGGCGCGGTCGCTTTTTACTCCGGGTTGAGCGCCGGCCGAGTGGGTGTCGTCGCGACCATCTCGGCGCTGTATTTCGTCGTCGCCGCCCTCATCGGCGTTCTCGTTCTGGGGGAGTCCTTGACGCCCCAGAACGGCCTCGGGATCGCCTTCGCGGTGCTCGCGGTGATTTTGCTCGCGCAGTAACGCAGTCGATAGCCAGTTCCGACGAGCCGTCTCCTAGCAACTCTTGGACGTTCTGAGACGCTCGAGAGGCACCGTTACCACTCGAGTGTTTCGACAGTTCCGAGTGTCTCGACAGTCCCACGAATCACTCTCAGTCGCCGGCCGCTTCCGGAGCGTCCGCCGGGTCGACGACTTCGCCCGTCTCCGGGTAGACGCCGACCTGGTCGCAGAGGTCGGCCATTGGGCAGGCGTCGGGATCCTCGAGACACGCCGGTCTGCGCGCCGTACAGAAGTCCCGACCGAACTGGATCGTGGCGGTGTGGCCGAAGCCGCACTTCTCGGCGGGGACGTCGCGCTCGAGCACCTCGCGAACTGCCTCGTGGTCGGCATCGGCGGGGGCGACGCCGAGCCGGCGATAGATGCGGTGGACGTGGGTGTCGACGGGGAAGACGCCGTCCCGGCCGCCGGCGAACAGGAGCACGCAGTCAGCGGTTTTCGGGCCGACGCCGGACACCTCGAGGAGGGTCGCCCGCACCTCGTCGGGGTCGCCCTCGCGGACGAACGTATCGAACCCGGCCGCCGAGCCCCATTGCTCGAGTACCCAGTCTGCGGCGTCCATGATAACGCCTGATTTCTGGTTGTAGAGGCCGGCAGCACTGATGGTTTCGGCGAGCGTCGATTGCTCTGCGGCGGCGAGTGCGGCCGCGAGGTCGCGGTCGCGGCCGTCGTAGCGCTCGAGCAGGGCGTCGTGGGCGGGCTGGCTCGCGACGTCGCTCGTGTTCTGGCTGAGGATGGTTCGGACGAGACAGGTGAAGGCGTCCTGCCCGCCGTAGGTCTTCTGCCAGTAGCGGGCTCCGAGGCGGTCGACGACGCGCTCCGATCGCGTGTCGGCGGTCGCCGGGTCGAACGTCGCGGGGGCGCCACCGCCGGCTTCGCCGCCGCTGATGTTGACCTCGGGTTCGGGATCCGACTCGTCCGACTCGTGTGCCATATGCGAGCGAACGGACGGGAGGGACAAAACGACGGCGAAGTCGGTGATCGAACCTGGTGGGATCCGGCGAATGCTCGACGTGACCTCGAGTGTGGCTCCGACCCGACGTGACCTGACTTGACTCGAGTCACTCGCTATTCGGAATCGCTTTCGGAAATCGTTTCGGAAACGGCTGTATCTGGTTATCAGCCCTCGAGCGAACCGATACCGGTCGTTCGACGAATAACGGAAATAACGGAAACACCCCTCCGTCACTTATCAGGGCATCGCTCGAGCCATCGAACGACGATGACGCTTCACCTTCACCACGATTCGACGCTCGAGCCCGGACTGACCCTGCTTCGCGTGCCGTCGAAACGGTCGACGGCGGTACACCGACTCGTCTGCGATCACCTCGCCGCTGGCGGGAGCGGCACAGGTGACGGAACCGAGCCACGGAACGCAAACGCCTACTGGATCGACGCCGGTAACACGGCCTCGACGCACGTCCTGTACGACGTCGCGCCCGGCTCCGGCCGGCGGGTACTCGAGCCCTTACAAATTGCGCGGGCGTTCACCGCCTACCAGCACCACTCGCTGGTCAGGGACGTCACCGCTCGAGCCGACCCCGACACGGCGCTGATCGTCGCCCCGAACGTGGGGGCGCTCTACCGCGACGACGACCTCGCCGGGTGGGAGCGAGACGACCTCCTCGAGTCGACCGTGACGATTCTGGCCGAACTCGGCCGTTCGCTCGAGTGCCCCGTTCTGATCACGGCCGCCGAGAGCACACCAACGACTACGCTCGAGCGTCTCGAGACGGCCGCCGCCGCGACGATCGAGTGCACCCAGACCCGTGAGGGCCTCCGTTTCGACGGCGACGGGGTCGAGACGATGGGCTACTGGCACGGCCGCTACTGGCAGACGACGATTCCCTACTGGGTCGAGTGCTGTGGTCGACTCGACCCCGATGCGGCGCTGGCGGGGGTTCCCCACCCGTCCCATCAGTCGGTCGGCGATCCGCTCGAGGAGGTGGACATGGGGGCGGAGGTGCTCGCCTGATGGGGCGAACGAATCCGACCTATCGGGACGCCCTCCGCGGTCTCGAGACCCAGTGGGAACCGATGCGCCGGGCGTTGCGCCGGGAGCGTCAGGCCGATTTCGACCGGCTGTTCGATCGGGCGCGAACCGTCGCGGATGCGGCTGGCTACGCGAACGCGACCGATCCCGAACGGGCGCTGGTACTGTCGCTGCTGGTGGCCCACGAGACGGCGCTTCGGGAACTCGAGGAGCAGGTGTCCGAACTCGAAGCGGCGTCGACCCACGAGGACACCGACGGTGGGGGTGACGGCGGTGTCGGCGGTGGGGGTGACGGCGGTGTCGACGGTGACGGTGGCGGTAACAGCAATGCCGACGATTCGGCACAAACGAAGGGGGCGACCGACCCGTGACGTTCGCGTTCGAGTTCGAAGACGGTCTCGTTCGGGAGTGGACGCTGCTCGAGTCGGGGTCGAACTCGAACGACGACGGGGAACCCCCGGGCGCAACCTACACCGAACGAACCGACTACGTCCCGTCGCTGTACGTCGGCGGCCCGATCGAGGCGCTCGAAGCCTTGCACACGCACCTCGAGACCGATCCGAAGGTGGCCGAGATGGGATTCGAGGAACGATACCCCAGCCTTCACGCCCACCACGACGACGAGCGCGCGACGGTATTGCGCGTCGGCCTCGAGCGCGTCGGCGAGGTGGGGACGCTGGCACGAGAGATCCGGGGTGTCTACGCCCGCGAGCACCACGCGCCGGGGACGATCCGCCTGTTCGACGTCGACTTCGCGCCCGGCTTCCGGTACTGCCTCGACGAGGGAATCGATCCCAGCCCGTCGCGCCCGCTACGGACGCTCGAGATCGAGATCGCCGATCGAGCGCTCGCCGCGGGCGACGTCTCCCGCCTCGAGATCGACGGCGACCCCGTCACGGGCGAGCCGGCGGACGTCCTCTGGTCGCTCGGGCGACGCCTCGAGCGTCACGATCCGGACGTGCTCGTGGTGAGCCACGGCGACCTGATCCCGACGCTCGAGCGGGCAGCGACCGACGCTGGTCTCGAGGATTTTCAGCTGGGTCGGCTCCCCGGCTGGACGCAGCTGGCGGGCGAGAGCACGTACACCAGCTACGGCCAGGTCGGTCACTCGCCGGCCCGCTACCGGGTTCCGGGGCGGGCGATCGTCGACACATCGAACAGCTTCCTCTGGCACCAGTCGGGGCTGGCGGGGCTCGAGTATCTCGTCGGGCGGTCGAAGCAACCGCTCCAGGAGGCGGCTCGGGCCAGCATCGGGACGATCCTGACGGCGATTCAGATCGGCGTCGCTCGGGAGTGGGACGTGCTCGCACCGCTGAACAAGTGGGAACCGGAGCGGTTTCAATCGGTATCAACGCTGCACGCGGCCGATCGCGGCGGCTTCACGTTTTCGCCGGAGGTGGGGTATCACGAGGACGTCCACGAGATCGATTTCGCGTCGCTGTATCCGCGGATCATCTGCCGGCACAACGTGAGTCCGGAGACGCTCGAGTGTGGGTGTCCTCGTCCCGATGCGCACGCGTCGACCGTCGAGCCGCCCGCAAACGACGGCTCAGCCGTCGACGAGGGCGAACGGGTTCCCGAACTCCCGTATCACCTCTGCGGGATGGATGGCTTTCTCCCGGCGGTGTTGCGGCCGCTGCTCGACCGCCGGGCCGCCTGCAAACGACGGCTCGAGGGCGGCGTCGAGGACGAGGCCGAAGCCGCCCGACTGCGGGGCCACTCGGGGGCGATCAAGTGGGTGCTCGTCTCCTGTTTCGGCTACCAGGGCTACCGAAACGCGAAGTTCGGGCGGATCGAGTGTCACGAGGCGATCAACGCTTACGCCCGCGACATCGCCCTCACGGCGAAGGCCCGACTCGAGGACGCCGGATGGCACATCGTCCACGGCATCGTCGATAGCCTCTGGGTGACGCCGCGAGTCGACGACCCGGAGCCCATCGCGGACGTGATCGCCGAGATCAGTTGCGACGTCGGTATCGACCTCGAGCACGACGGCCACTACGAGTGGGTGTGTTTCGTCCCCAGGCAGGATGCCAGCGCCGGAGACGGTGTCACCGCCGGTGCCCTGACCAAGTACGCCGGCAAGCGAACTACCGGCGAGTTCAAGATCCGTGGCCTCGAGTGTCGCCAGCGCCACACTCCACCGTTCGTCGCGGAGTGTCAGCGCGAGTTCCTCGAGGTGCTCGACGCGACCCGCGATCCGGAAGCCGTCTGTGATCGCCTCGCCCGGAGAATCGGCGACCTCCGCCGAGGTGACGTCGACGTCGCCGAGTTGGTGATACGCAAACGCGTCTCGAAACCACTCGAGGCCTACCGACAGGAGACACTCACTGTGGCCGCGTTGCGTCGATACGCCGCCCACGATGTCCCGCGTCAACCCGGCCAACCCGTCGAGTACATCGTCGTCGACGACGGCGCCAGCCGAACGCGCGAGCGGGTTCGGTTGCCGTTCGAACTCGCCGACCTCGACGAACTCGAGAACGACCGCTCGCGACAGCCACCCTACGACAGCGACTACTACGAACGCGTCCTCCTTCGAGCGGGCGAAAGCGTCCTCGCTGCGTTCGGCTGGGACGAGCGCCGGATTCGTCGCTATCTCAGCGACGGCCGGACGGTTCAACTATCGACATTCTCCAGGTAACCGGCTGGTGCTGTTGGCCAACCGCCACATTTACGCTCGTTGCACCCATTCACTGTCACAGTCCGATGGCAACCAGGGATCGGTCACCCGGCTCCGGTCGTCTCCAGATGCGACAGCAAGCGGCCGTCGCCGAACTCGACCAACGTACCCCCGGGATCGACGACATCGAGCGACTCCACGGCCTCGAGGAGTACACCGGAGCCGGCATCGTGCTGGCACTGCGTCGACGAATCGTCGAACGACACGGTGGCCAATCTGGATCCGACCCTCTCCTGGTGAGGGGTGGGCGTTCTGATTTCCGCTTCCGGCAGTCGACGCACACGGAACACGTCCGTCCCGACGACGGTCACTCCGGACGTCAAACGAATGGCGATAGTAACTAATGTCTACCCGTACAACGATCGATACGGATACCGGAACACGAACGCGACTGCCAACACTATACATCACATCCATGCACGCAACTGAGCCGATAGACATCCTGTTGGTCGAAGACAATCCGGGGGACGTTCGACTGACACAAGAAGCGTTCAAGGAGGGACGAATCGATAATACGCTCCACGTTGCCCGCGATGGCGTCGAAGCTATTTCGTTTTTGCGTCACGAAGACGGGTACGAAGACGCCCCGCGACCGGATCTGATCTTGCTCGATTTAAACCTTCCCCGGAAGAGCGGCGCAGACGTCCTCGAGGTGCTGAAAAACGATGAAAATCTCAGACGGATCCCGACGATCGTCCTCACGAGTTCGGAAGCCGAAGAGGACATCGTCTCCTCCTACGAGAGTTATGCGAACGCCTACCTGACGAAACCGATCGATCCGGACGAGTTCATCGACGCACTACGAACGTTCGAGACGTTCTGGTTCTCGGTCGTGCAACTCCCACCGAGTGAGGAGTAATGACGGCGAATACACCCCTCGAAATCCTCCTGATCGAGGACAATCCTGGCGATGCACGCCTCATCGAGGAGATGCTCGGGGAAGCAGAGGAACTGATCGAGCGCATTGGGACGGAGCAGGCCTCCGGCGAGACGCCACACGTCCACCACGAGCTCAGACTCGAGAGCGGACTGGCCTACCTCACCGGAGCTGACAGCGACGAGGAATTAGCCGGTGACAGCGACGACGTTCCGAACGATGGCCACACCAGCGAACGCCCAGTGGAGAGCGATGCCACGACCACCGACGTGGTGCTCCTCGATCTGAACCTTCCGGATAGCACCGGCCTCGAGACGTTGTCGTCGGTTCTCGAGACGGCGCCGGAGGTGCCGGTCATCGTCCTCACGGGTCTCCAGGATAGCGATACCGGTATCGAAGCGATCTCGAGAGGCGCTCAGGAGTACCTCGTGAAAGACGAGGTGACGAGCCCGATGCTCGTGCGAACGCTCTCCCACGCGATCGAGCGGCACGAACAACTTCTCGAGCGCGAGCGCCGTCGCCAGGAACTCGAGGCCCTCAACCGACTCAACCGGATCGGACAGGAGATCACTCACGACGCCCTCACGACGTCGACGCGCGAGGAACTCGAGCAGGCGGTCTGTGACCGTCTCGCTGCGGACGACGCGTATCGATTCGCCTGGATGGGGGAAGTGAGCCCGGGCGGCGATCAACTCGTTCCGCGAGCCGTTGCCGGCGTCGAGGAGGGGTATCTGGACGAGGTCACGATCACCATCGATGGGAGTGAAACGGGGCAAGGACCATCGGGGAAAGCGATGCAGACAGGAACGGTACAGGTCGTTCAGGACATCGCGACGGCGGAGGACTACGAACCATGGCGAGAGGCTGCCAGTGAGCGGGGGTATCGATCCTCGGCAGCGGTGCCGATCAGTTACGAGGGGCTTCGGTACGGCGTCCTCAACGTGTACTCGGCCCGGGCCGATGCGTTCGCCGAGTACGAGCGAACGTTGCTCGGCCGCCTCGGCGACGTCGTCGCCCACGCGATCACGGCGCTCGAGCGAAAGGAGGCGTTACAGACCGACGCCACGCTCGAACTCGAGTTCGTCGCCGAGGAGACGCTTCCGGAGCTCGTCGCGGTGACACGGGACGAGGGAAGCGAGCTTCGTTTCGACCAGTTCATTCGCTCGAACGAGCGCGTACTGGCGTACGGCTCCGCCAGCGGCGTCGAACAGGAGGCGTTGACGGATGCAATCGAACAGGTTGACGGGCTCAGCGATCTCCGGATACTGACCCCTGGCCAGGAGGAGTACGATTTCGAACTCACCAGAACGGACGGCATCGCCCTGTTCGAGACGGTCGCGACCCACGGCGGCCGGGTCAACTCGGCTCGAATCGAAGGCGACTCACTCCGATTCGTCGTCGAACTCTCCCAGCAAAGTGAGACCGCACAGGTGATCGAGACGGTCGAGTCGATCTGCCCGGGAGCGACGTTCGTTGCCCAGCGAACGGCCGAACGAAGCGATCCCTCGATTCCGGGCTCGAGCGTCATCGAGACGAAACTCACCGACAGACAACTCGACGCGCTCGAGACGGCCTACCGATCCGGGTTCTTCGACTGGCCGCGTACCTCCACGGGGGAAGAGGTCGCCGAACGGCTGGACATCTCACCGGCCACGTTCACCCAGCACCTCCGGGCGGCCGAACTGAAGTTCTTCGATGCGGTGTTCACCGGCGATTCCGAGTCGTCAGCTGACCGGTGACGATCGCACTCGCGTCTCGAGAGGGCATGATTTCCATCAACTGACGTCAGACGACCACCCCGTGATTGGTGTTGCCCGGGCGAATCGAACCGCTTACCCCGAGTCAGTCGCTATCGGTCGGTATGGCAGGTGGCAGCGACGACGTCCGCGACGGCACTGACCTGGTTGTCGACGCCGACGGCCTCGAGAAGACCTACGGCGAGACCGTTGCCCTCTCGGGCGTGTCGCTGTCGGTCGGCCGCGGTGAGGTGTTCGGACTCATCGGTCCCAACGGTGCGGGGAAGACGACGCTCGTGCGGGCGCTGACGGGGACGACCATCCCGGATACGGGATCCGCGACTATCTTTGGTGACACGCCAGCGACCGTCGACAGGAACCGCATTGCCGTCCTCCCGCAGGATTTTTCGCCACCGAATCGACTCACTGCCCGTGAACTGCTTACCTACTACGCCGGATTGTACGACGACGCCAGGGATCCGGATGCGGTACTCGCCGACGTCGGCCTCGCCGGCGACGGCGACACCTGGTACGAGAACCTCTCGGGCGGCCAGCAACGGCGCGTCTGCGTCGGCGCCGCCATCGTCAACGATCCAGACCTCCTCTTTCTCGACGAGCCGACGACCGGGATCGACCCGGCCGGCCGACGAACGGTCTGGAACCTGCTCGAGGCGCTCGCCACTGGCGGAACGACCATCGTACTCACGACCCACGACATGGCCGAAGCCGAACGCCTGGCCGACCGGGTCTGCCTCCTCACCGACGGTTCGCTCGTCGCACAGGGAACCCCGGCTGCGCTGATAGCCGACCACGGTGGCTCGAGCCGGTTGACGATCGAGGCCGACGAGGGAAGTGGATCGAACGGCGGTACCGATGTGGCCGCGATCGAACGGGCGCTCGAGGACTTCGAGTACCCCGTCGACCCCCTCGAGGACGGCGTCGTCGTCAGCGACGTCGACCCGGCCGAGATCGGTCGCGTCGTCGACGCCCTCGAGGCGGCTGACGTCCGCTACACTGGTCTCGAGTGGAGCGAACCGGGGCTCGAGGACGTGTATCTGTCCCTGGCAAGTGGAGTCGAGCGGGAGGGAACCGCTCGCACCGTGGCCGCCGGGGGTGAGCGCCGATGAGCCGGGTCGGTCGCGTTCGGGCTGCCGTCGGTGCGGACTGGCGTTCCTTTACTCGTCGGCGGACGGCGGTCTTCTTCACGTTCTTCTTCCCCGTGATCCTGATCGTGATCTTCGGCGCGCTCGTACGAACCGATCCGACGGGTGGGGGCCTCTTCGCCGAGCCGCCGGCGTACTACGTGCCCGGCTATCTCGCCGTGGTCGTCCTCTTTACGCCGCTGTCCCGACTCGGCAGCGAGGTGGCTCGTCACCGGGAAGGGAACCGCTTCGAGAAACTGGCGACGACGCCGCTGTCGCGAGCGGAGTGGCTGCTGGCCCAGACGATCGTCAACGCGATCATCATCGCCCTGGCGAGTCTCTTGATCCTCGGTCTCGTCGTCGTCCTCACCGGGGCAGACATCGTCTACTCGCCGTGGCTCGTCCCCTACGTGCTCGTCGGTACCGTCTGTTTCTGTGGCATCGGTGCGCTCCTCGGCAGTTACACCGACTCCCAGGACGGTGCCGTCGCGGCGAGCAACGCCATCGGCCTGCCGCTACTCTTTCTCTCGGAGACGTTCATCGCCCTCGAGCAGTTGCCCGGCTGGTTCGAACCGCTGGTGAACCTCTCGCCGCTGACGTACTTCGCTCGCGGGGTTCGTGCGGCCACCTACCCCGAAGCGGCGACCGGGACGGCCGGCGTCGCAGGCGCGGGGATCGACCCCGTCCTGGGGAATCTACTCGTGCTCGCCGTTCTCGCTGTCGTGACGTTCGCCGTCGGGGCGTGGGCTATTCCCCGAACGGATTGAGGCTGTAGCGACCCGACACACCACGACAGTGCTGGAGACTACTCATACGGATTGCTGTAACGATTTGCCGGCGCAACCGCCGCCCTGGTCGCGGTTGCGCCGGAAATGACTTACAGTAAACCGTATCACTCCGCGACGGCGTCAGCCATCCGGCCGCTGAAATCCCACCCGTAGACGACGGCTGGTTCGATGGTGATCGTCACCTCCGATCGCCCCTCGTCGAGCAGCGAGTTCGCGAGCGAGGACTCCGTCCCGCCGAGGTACTCCTCGAGCAGTTCTCGGAGCAGTGTCTTGTCCGGATCCGGGCTGATCGTGGCCGTCCCTGCTCCGCGGACGCCGGCGTAAGGTGGTTCGTTGCTCGAGACTTCGAACGCCACATCAGAATCGTGCTCGAGGTACCGGACGACGTCGGCACTGGCGGCGGTTGCACACTGGAGGGTGCCGTCCCGGTAGGTGAACCAAAGCGAGAGCATCCAGAGCCTGCCAGACGGGGTTCGACAGGCGAGTCTGAGTGGAATCGTCGCCTCCTCGAGGTAGGTGGTGATCGCCTCGCGGGGGAGCGAGCCGCGAATTTTCATAGACACTCTCTCACCCACCGGGCGTAAAAAGCCGGTGCCAAACGAAAATGCGACGGATCGTCTCTACGGGGACGACAGACGTCACCGCTCTCGAGGCGGCCAGTGCCAGGCGTCCGCCCTGACGACGCCGAGGAGCCGACGGCGACGGTCGGCGTGCTCCTCGAGAGCGTCCTCGAATGCGTCGTCGGAGACGGTGTCGATATCGACCTCGCGAAGCGCCTCGAGGTTGGGCGGGGGTGGTGCCTCGTCGGCCGGGTCGATGAACGCCGATCCGAGGGTTTCGAGATAGCTGTCCGCACTCGAACGGGCGTAGACGAGGTGGGTCGGATCCGGGCGGTCGTGATCGCTGACGCCGTGAACGTAGAGCGTGAGCGCCTCGTCGAGGATGGGGACGGCCATCGCCGAAGCCCGCGATGCCTGTTCGCTGTGGTAGTAGTGCAGGATAGGGTAGGCCTTGTGCTGTTCGGCGAGGCGGCTCAACTGGCTCGCCATGGACTCGAGCGGGCGCTCGATGCCCTCGAAGGACTGCCCGTCCCAGCTCGTCCGGACGAAGGCCTCGCTGTTCGTCCCCAGCCCGGTGACGTCGCTCGCGAACGACCGCTTCCCAGAGACTGCGCCGAGCACCGTCAGGACGTAGGAGATGCCGAGGGTGACGAACGCCATCCCGGTCGCCGTCGTGAGCGAGCTGGCGAACTCCCAGGCGCTCGAGGTGGGGGTGTAGTCGCCGTTGCCGTTGGTGAACATCGTGTAGGCGACGTAGTAGAGCCGACCGACCCAGTCGGCCGGCTCGCCAGTGTGGGTGCTCACGAGTGCGCCCTGGCTGCTGGCGAAGAGGACAGTCCAGCCGAGCCACAGCAGCGCGATCCACATGGCGAGGGTGAGGGTGAGGATGAGCGGCCCGGCAATGCCCAGCGTGCGAGAGCCACGCCTGCCGACGGCGCGGAGGGTTCGCCAGACGGTCGTCGTCAGCCGTCCGGAGAGCGGGCCGGAGCCGCCGTCGACCCAGAGCGTCGTCCAGAGGATGTCGATCACGACGATCACGAGAATGCCGATTCCGAGGGTGAAGTACAGCCACCGCATAGGCCATCGACACCGTCGAAGACCGTCAAAGGATGGGGCAGCTTTCGACCGTTGAGTGGTTCGTCGTCGGTTAGAACCGCGAATCGATCGAACGCTCTTGGGAGGTCGACGGTGACGCGAGGTTAGAGATACAGCCAGGCAAACTCGTAGCTGTAAACGTGATCGAGCAGCAGGTAGGTGACGACGCCCAGGATCAGACTCAGGAGCCACGACCCGGCCGCAAATCGGCCGACGCGGGCGTGGGCAGTCTGGCGGAGTTCCGCTGGAGTGTGCGTCAGCCCGAGCAACAGCGCGTAGAGGACGAGCGGGACGGCTACGATCGACAACACGATGTGGATCGCGAGCATCAGCAGGTAGCCGTAGGTGACCAGGTCGGGGCCGACGAACATTTTCGTCCCCCCGCCCCCGACGCGGATCAGGTAGACGACGAGGAACACCAGGATCAAGGCGAAGGCGGTCCCCATCGCGAGGCGGTGTTTCTCGACCTCACCGGCACGGATGTAGTACCAGCCGGCGGCGAGACAGATCGTCGTCGTCGCGTTGATGAGCGCGATCGCGTGGGAGAAGACGTTCACCTGCTCGTTGGTCAACTCGGGGTAGATTGGGAGGTCGAGCAGGAACGTCCCGATGACGAGTCCGTAGCCGACGACCGTCAGGACGATCGCTGTCTCGAGCGGATTGTTCCTGATCCGTCGCTTCGCAGTCGCTGTGGCCATTGTCCGACAGTTAGGAGCAGGGTTGTATCTGTCTTGCCCTTCCGTGTTCGTCGACGGGCTCGAGAGAGCGATGTTGACGGGCTCGAGGATCGGCCTTCTGGCGTCGGCGGACGTGCCTGGAGGGGAACGAGTGACTGATCCCACGGTACGACAGTCGGAAGCTGACAGCTGGCAGTCGACAGCCGACAGCTGACAACCGACAGCCGACAGCCGACAGCCAAACTCCCGCCATCGTTGCGCCGAACGCCACCTTTTTCCCCGTCTGTCGCTCAGATGGGGCTACATGGTCGCACAGACGATGGATCGAGTTCCGAGTCGGATCGTATAGTTCTCACTGGCAGTGTTTCGCATGTGGTGGTCGACGATGACGATGGTGCGGAGCACCGCGGCCGCCGTCACACAGGCCGGTCTCGACGGAATCGCCGTCAAACCCGCAGAGTGTGACGTGCTGGACGCCCAAACCGTCCCCGTCGACACGATCGCCATCGACTACGAAGGACGAGAGCACGTCCCGAGCGCCGACGCGCTCGAGACGCTCTCGAGGGACGCCGACGTCATGCTCACGACGCCGGTCAGAGCCGACGGGTTCGACCCCCTCGGCGACGACTCGCTCCGCGAGACGCTTCCCGCCGACGTCGGTCGCGTGCTCGTGGCAGGCCACCCGGCGTACCTGAGCGACGCTGAACAGGAGCGAGCGGTCGCTCCCCGCCTCGGGGCCGCACTCGAAACGACGCCCGACGCCTGGGTCGGCACCGAGAGCGTCGAACGGATCGCGATGGCGACCGGTGCCACCCAGTACGACCTGCTCTCGCGGACGACCGAACGTGAGCTACGGGCCCTCCGGGCGGCAGGATTCGAAGGCGATATCGCCGTCTACGCGCCGACCGTCCTGACCGACGACGAGGAGACCGTCCTCGACGCCGTCGGCGCGTACGTCGCCCGTCGTCGGCCGGTCGCTCGAGCACTCCCCGACGGTGCGAACGCCGATTCGACGGCGACCGGCCGTGCACGCGAGGTGCTGCTCTCGGCTGCCGACGACTACGCCCTCGTGGGCACCGAACGCGACGTTCGCGCCCAGACCGACGCGCTCCGGGACGCTGGCGCGACGACCGTCGTCGGCTACCCGGCCGCTGGACTCGAGTCGGTTCTCGATCTCGAGTAACTCGTCTCCCGAAGTAACTCTCACCGCGAAAACCACATACACGTAAGTGCCCCGACTGCACATCGTGGCATATGACACTACTTGCCGAGCAGACGACGACGGATGCGGCCGACGCGCTCGAGGACGTCGAGGTCGCCGTCCTCCCGACCGGAAGCACCGAACAGCACGGGCCGGCGCTGCCGCTGGGCATGGATCACATGGCGGCCCGGGCGTTCGCCCACACCGCGGCCGAACGAGACGACGCGGTCGTCCTGCCGACCGTTCCAGTTGGCGTCTCCGTTCACCATCGTCAGTTCGATGGGACGCTCTACGTCGAGGAAGACACCTTCGAGCGCTACGTCCGCGAGACGCTCTCGAGTCTGGCCGAACACGGCGTGACGAAAGCGGTCGTGGTCAACGGCCACGGCGGCAACTCGGGTGCGCTTCGACAGGCCGCTCGGACGCTGCGTGACGAGCGGACGATGTTTGCGCCCCCGTGGAACTGGTGGGACAGCGTCTCCGACCTCTCGGCGGAACTGTTCGACGAGGCGGGCGGCCACGCCGACGCTATGGAGTCGAGCGTCCTCTGGCACGTTCGCGAGGATCTGATCTACCCGGATCGGCTCGAGGCGGCCGAAGCCGGTGCGAGCGAGGGCTGGGGCGAAACCGTCCACGGGGCCACGCTGGGCTTCGACACGATCGACTTCTCGGACACCGGGGCGGTCGGGAAGCCGACCCAGGCCGACCCCGAGAAGGGCGAACGGCTGTTCGAGGCCGCCAGCGAGGAGCTGTCGGCGCTCGTCGACTGGCTCGCCGACCGGCCGCTCGAGGCCTGCTGGCCGGTCGATCACGTATGAGCGGGGACGGTACACCGGTGGCTCACAATCCGGCTGAACCCAGGGTGGACGGAGATGCAGACGTGGACGTGGCCGTCGGGACCGACGCGTTCGTGGACCGCGGTGCCGGCCTCGAGGTCGCGGTCGTCGGTGCGGGAGCGGTCGGCGCGACGGCTGCCTACGATCTCGCTCGTGAGGGCGCCGACGTCACGCTGTACGAGAAGGGGAAGATAGCGAGCGGCTCGAGCGGGCGCGCGGCGGGGGTCTGTTACAACGCGTTCGCCGATGGGCTCGACGCCGAGATCGGCACCGAAGCGATCGAACGGTTCCGTGCGCTATCCGGTGAGGACACGTTCCCGTTCGTCGAGTGCCCGTACGTCTGGCTCGCCCGCGAGGGGGACGAGCAGCGAGCCGAGATCGTTCGGGACGGCATCCGCGCGATGCAGGACAACGGCGTCGTCGCCCTCGAGATCGACGGGGACGAACTCGCCGACCGGTTTCCACACATGCGAACCGACGACGTTGCCGTCGCCGGGGTTGCCGGAGCCGCTGGCCACACTGACCCGGCCCGCTACACCGCCTGTCTGGCCGCTGCCGCCACCGGAGCGGGAGCGACCATCGAGACGAACTCTCCAGTGGAGGTAGCCGTCGATCCGCCGCGCGTCATTCACCGTGAGACGGGGGCGACCCGCGAGTTCGATGCCGTCCTCGTGGCTGCTGGCGGACACACCAAGGCCGTGCTCGCCGATGCTGGCCTCGCTATCGCGATGAAACCCTACCGCGTGCAGGCACTGATGGCGTCGAACTCGCTCCCGGAACCGATGTGTTACGACGCGACCGGTGGCTTCTACGTTCGTCCCCACCCAGAGGGGCTGCTCGCCGGCAACGGAACGGAGGAAGTCGAGATCGATCCGGACGAGTACGACCGGGCTGCAAATCCCGGTTTCGCCGACTCCCTGGGGGAGCGGGTCGCGCACCGTTTCCCCGAGATCGATCCGGCCACACTCGAGGTGACCCGCGCCTGGGCCGGCGTCTGCACGGCGACGCCCGACCGCGAGCCACTCGTCGGCGAACTCGAGGACGGCCTCTACGTAGCGACGGGGTTCCAGGGCCACGGATTCATGCGCGCGCCGGCGATCGGGCGACGAATCGCGGACGAGATCCTCGGCGGGGACGGCATCGGTGTGTTCGATCCGACGCGATTCGACGGGGACGAATCGTTCGAGATCGTCGAGGGGATGGCGATCGAGGAGGAGTAACAGTCGCTCGGCTCACGGCCGTCAACTGATAGGGATTATCGAGCCACCCGGAGGTTACGAAGCTCGGTCTTCGACGTTGTGACTCGGTTCTTTGTCGGGAATACTATGAACTCCTCCGATAATTCCGATGAATCCACTCGGGCGGTCAATCGTCGTGCGCCAGCGGCTCCGGTTCGTCGACGTGAGTATCGTCCGAGTCCGCGTCGGATTCGACTGACTGTTCTTCGGAGGTGTCGTCGCCATCGCCGTCGGAATCCGCATCGTCTTTCGGAATCGTGATCTCGAGCGTGCCGACGTCGGTCAGCGTCGCCGTCCCATCGTCAGGGTTGACGAGCGCGTCGTCGGGCAACTCAGCTTCCCCGTCGAGGGCCATACCGCGACCGGGAAAGCGCATGTCGAACCCGTCGTGATACGAACGGAAGCGATCGATACGAATCTTGACGAGTCCCTCGAGGTACCGAACCTGGAGGTCGGATGGCTCGGTACCGGGGGCGTCGAAGACGACGAGATACGACGTCTCGTTCTCGAGGACGTCGACGGGAATCGAACGGTGCTCCTGGACGTGGCTACTTGCGCGACCAACCTGCCGGTAGACGGCGTCACCGACGGTTTCGCGGAACGATCTGAGACTCACTTACTGTCACCTCTGGGAGGGCTGTCAGGGCGGGTTCTGGCGTCGGGAACCATCACTACGTGACGGTTCAGTACCCCCTGTCAATTGTGTGTACGACGGCCCCCTTGTTATTCTTTTTGGATGTTCTAAATAAACGTCAGACGATGCGGCTCACCTCGAGAGGGTCAATGGCTCGTTGACCCCTCCACTCGGGCCTACGATCCCACCTCCAGTGTGGCCCTCGGCGGTCAGATCTGTATTTCCTCGAGGCAATCGACGCCGCCACAGACGGGACACGCCAGATCCGCGACACCGTGGTCGTCGGGGACGTCGTAGGTGTAGTGGTTTTCGAACATGTCGAGGAAGCACGCGTCGTCGGTACACTTGATCTCCTTCGTCGGTGGCATGGGTACGGATAGCCAGACCAGCGGTATCAAAGCACGGGTCGCGGTACTTCGCGCTGGCCGACCCCTTCTGGCGGTGACGGTGGCCAGTCAGTCTCGGCTCTATAAAGGGTGTTGAAACGAGTGGCCGGCGATTATCGACCTATCGGGCAATCATCGAGAAACGACGACGGTGGTCAGCGCACACGTTGGCCGGCCTGCACCCGATTCGGAGTGGGTACACCGCGTTCCGAGTACTCGCGGGTGTCGCTGAACACGGCCGGAAGCGACTACGACAGGCCTTATACGGATCGGAGCGCTAGCTCGAGCCATGACTGCCCCCGATCCGGAATCGCTCGCGGTCACCATCGTCGACGGCTACGTCGACGAGCCAGCCCACTTCGGGGTTCCGCCGTACGTCTCGACGTATCCACGGTATACGGCTGGCGCGCTCGTGGACGCGGGCGTCCCGCCCGAGCGGATCACCTATCACACGATCGACGGCCTGCGGGATGTCCCCGACCGGTGGCGCGATGTCGACGAGGCTGACCTACTCGTCTATCTCGGCGGGATGACCGTTCCGGGCAAGTACGTCGGCGGTACGCCAGCAGAACCCGACGAGGTGCGAAAACTCGCCTGGACGGCGAGCGGGACGAGCCTGATGGGAGGCCCTGTGAAGTTCGGTATCGGCGACGCGAACGAGGGGGCGACCGAGACCGAACGACAGGATCTCGACTTCGACTTCGTCGCGAAAGGCGACGTCGAAGCCGCCGTCTACGACCTCCTCGAGAGCGGCCTCGAGGGGTTCAACAACCGGATGCGAGACGTCGAGGAGGTGACTCGCTGGGCGCGACAGGGGGCGTTCATCGTCGAACAGCACCCGAACCACCCCGACTATCTCATCTGTGAACTCGAGACCTCGCGTGGCTGTGCCTACCGGTGTTCGTTCTGTACGGAACCGTTGTACGGAAATCCGTCGTTCCGGCCGCCCGAATCCGTCATCGACGAGGTCGATGCGCTCTCCGCTCACGGCGTCCAACACTTTCGACTTGGCCGGCAGGCAGACATCCTCGCATACGGTGGCGACGGCGAAGCACCAAATCCGGACGCACTCCGGAAACTCTACGGTGGCATCCGTGAGGTCGCACCCGACCTCGAGACGCTCCACCTCGACAACATGAACCCGATCACCATCGCAAACTGGCCCGAGGCCTCCCGCGAGGGGATCCGGATCATCGCCGAACACAACACACCGGGTGACACCGCCGCGTTCGGCCTCGAATCCGCCGATCCGATCGTCCAGGAAGCGAACAACCTGAACGTCACCGCCGAGGAGTGTCTCGAGGCCGTTCGGATCGTCAACGAGGAAGGTGGGTGGCGACCGGGCGAGGAACCGGGAACTGGTCCGTCGACTGACCCCGATACTGGCACCGGCACCGGCACCGACACCGGTTCGGAACCCGTAGGGCTGCCGAAACTCCTCCCCGGAATCAACCTCCTGCACGGACTCATGGACGAACGCGAGGAAACCTACGAACACAACCTCGCGTTCCTCGAGCAAGTGCACGACGAGGGGCTCATGCTACGCCGGGTGAACATCAGGCAGGTGATGGCCTTCGCCGGCACGGAGATGTCCGAAACCGGGGCGTCGATCGCGAAAGCGCATAAAAAGCAGTTCAAACGGTACAAACGGGAGGTGCGCGAGACCATCGACAACCCGATGCTCGAGCGCGTCGCTCCACCGGGGACGGTGCTCCCGGACGTCCATCTCGAGTACCACCAGGACGGGCGAACGTTCGGCCGGCAACTGGGCACGTATCCCTTGCTCGTTGGTATCCCGGGTGAGCGGCCGCTCGGGACGGCAATCGACGTCGCGGTCGTCGATCACGGTTACCGATCGGTGACCGGCGTCCCGTACCCACTCGACCTCAACGCGGCGTCGATGGACGAACTGACGGCGATTCCCGGCGTCGGGAAACGTCGGGCGGGCGACGTGGTCGTCAACCGACCGTACGAGGCGATGCCGGAACTGGCGACGGGTCTCGAGTCGGGCGTCGACGTCTCGTCGTTCGTGACGGTGGGACACCCGCCGACGAGCGACTGACTGGGGCTCGATAGCGGCGAGCGATTGACTTGGCCCCTCGTCGTGACGGCACCCGCCACGATTTGGGCACTATTTGGGCGCCAACGGTCGGTAGTTCTATTACACCTGAGAGTCAGACTGAAACCTGAGGGTCTACCTGTGGAAATATCTGAAAAACTCCTGTGTCTTTTCAGCACAGAAGTCTCGGAAGAAGACGACCGTTTCGTCATTGAAATACCACGACAAGAAATTGAGACGGGGGACGTCGAGCCCGGTGATGTCTATCGCGTCGCGCTCATCTCTCGTGAACGAACCACTTCGACCACGGAGACGGGGACGGATGGCTCCGGAACGACGACGAAAACGTCTCAAACGCCATCTCAGCCGACAGCACCGTCGGAGCCCAAACCACCGGTCGACGTGGGTGAAACGCGCTACGTCGAAATCGAAGACATCGGCAAACAGGGCGATGGCATCGCGCGCGTCGAGCGTGGCTACGTCATCATCGTCCCCGGTGCGGATGTCGGTGATCGCGTCAAAATCGAAGTGACCGAGGTCAAGTCGAACTTCGCCGTTGGCGAAATCATCGAGGAAACCTTCTAACCATCGGTCACCGATTGGGCACAGATTAGGCACCTGCCTGTCGTCGTCACTGCCGAACGTGACGCTACCGGTATCGAGTGGCGAGTGACCATACTAATCGTCTCCTCGAGCACGGTTGGCTCTCTGTAGGACTCACGAGTGCGGGGGAGGACTCCCACCCAGTAGTGGGATGGTCGGTAGTAGCCACTGCACGTCAATCCACACCTGATCGCCAGACGTATCGGCGATCGGTGTGTAAATCGTTGCAGTTGTTACTATAGTTCGATGGGATTCAACAGCTGGTGCCGCTGAAACTGTTCGTGCCAGCCACACTGGTATTCCTCGAGTGACCTGTCTTCTAGTACTCATTATTGGACTGCCAGAGTTTTTATGCCCCTCCCTTCTCACACCTCACTGTATGGGCGATCGGGAGACGCCACTCACTCCGAATTTTTTCGACTGCGGAAGCGATCCGGATCTTCAGCGGTACGGGACGATAGTGAACACTGTCGACGACGGACTCTACCAACTCGATGCCGACGGCTGTATCGTCGCGGCCAACGACACGATCGTCGAGAGGACGGGCTATGATCGCGACGAACTCTTTGGCGAACACGTTTCGATTATCGTCGACGAAGACGACGTCGAGCGACTCGAGCGGGAGATACGTATGCGGCTCGAAACGAATACCGATCCTGACACGTCGTTCGACCTGACGCTTACGACCGACGATGGGGGTCACATTGCGTGTGAACTACGATTCAGTCTGCTCGTGAACGACGGGGAGTTCGATGGGACGGTTGGCATTCTTCGAGACGTCGACGAACGACACTACGACTTCGATCACCTCACAGCCCTCTGGGAGCAACACAAGAGCATCTCGACGGTAATCGACGAGGCCGATGTCGGTGTCTTCGTTGTCGATGAGAACGCCACCGTCGTCTGGGTCGACGAAACCGCCGAATCGTACTTTGATCTCACTCGATCGGCAGTCATTGGCCGGGACAAACACGGTCTGATCGAGGACACAATTCAGCATCGAGTCGCTGATCCGGATTCGTTCAAAGGATCCGTACTCGAGACACACGAAGACGACAGTGCTGACGAACAGTTCGAGTATCATATCACACCTGGCCCCGGTCGAGACGAACGCTGGGTCGAGCACCGGAGCAAACCGATCGAAGCAGGGGAGTATGCCGGCGGGCAGGTCGACCTGTACTACGATATTACGGATCGAAAAGAATCCAGGCTCGCAAAACGGGAGAGCGAGCAAGGATTTCAGTCGCTGGTCGATGCAGTCGAGGAGTACGCGATTTTTAGACTCGATACCGACGGACGTGTCGCCAGTTGGAATGGTGGTGCCGAACGGATCAAAGGCTACGAGTCGAGGGAAATCCTGGGCGAACCGTTCTCCGTCTTTTATACCGACGCTGATCGTGAGAACGACGTTCCAGAACGAAATCTCGAGGCAGCCAGGCGGTCGGGAAGCGTCGAGGACGAGGGGTGGCGCGTTCGGGCTGATGGCTCGACGTTCTGGGCCAATGTGACAATTACGGCTCTCAAAGAGGATGGTGAGTTACAGGGATATGCCAAGGTCACGCGGGATATGACCGAGCGGAGAGAACGGGAACAACAGTTGCAGCGGGAACGCGACCTCACTGACCGAATTCTGGAAACGAGTCCAGTTGGGATTGCCCTCGTGAACCCTGATGGATCGTCCAGTCGAGCAAACGAGCGGATGGCGGAACTGTTTTCCCAGCCAGAAACCGATGCGTCCACGTACGATTCGGGCGACAGAGAGCTGTTCGACGGAGAAGACGATTCGCTCACCGTGGAGGAACAGCCAGCTGGTCGCGTGTTCGAGACGGGTGAGCCGGTGTACGACCGAGAGATCCGTCTCCATCAGTCGGACGGGACGCACCGATGGCTGTCGATCAACGCGGCCCCGATACCTGACGACCAGGGCGACCCAGTGCAGGCCGTCGTAACCGCGACGGATATTACGGATCTAAAAGAACTCGTCGAACAGCGTAAGCAGGAACTCGAGGAGCGCGAAAAGGAACTCGCAACTGTCCAGCTCGTAACGAACTTGCTCGATACTGACGACCAATCGGTCGATGAGCTGTTAACGGAGTTCGTCACGGAGCTTCCGCACTCCTTTCAGCAGCCAGCGTCCACCGAAGCTCGAGTCGCGGTCGGGACATACGAGGCAACGACGGCGGGGTACGAACCACTCGACCGAACGATCACTGCCCGTACGAGCACGGCCGGAGGGACGCCGATCACAATCGGCGTTCTGGCCCCGGAGACGGGCCTGGATGCCGATGCAGACCAGTTTCTCGACGAGGAGCGGCAACTGATCGAAACGCTCGCCACGCTTCTCAAATTCTACTTCGATCGGCAGGAGTACATCGACAATCTGCAGGAAGAAACGAGGCGCCTCGAGCAGTTTGCCTACGCCGCCAGTCACGACCTGCAAGAGCCCCTTCGAATGGTGTCGAGTTATCTGCAGCTCATCGAATCGCGCTACGGAAACGAACTCGATGCGGATGGCCGGGAGTTCCTCGAGTTCGCTGTCGACGGTGCCGAACGGATGCGATCGATGATCACGGGATTGCTCGCGTACTCTCGGGTCGAAACGCGGGGTGATCCGTTCGATGCAGTCGATCTGAACGACGTCCTCGACGACGTCGTGGCGAATCTCGAGTTACGAATCGAAGCGACCAACGCCGACGTGACCGTGGGGACGCTTCCAACCGTCGAGGGCGATAGCAGCCAGTTGCAACAACTCTTCCAGAATCTCCTCGAAAACGCGATCAAGTACAACGACGGGGAGCCACAGATCCACGTCAGGGCCGAACAGATGCAGGGGAAGTGGCAGATCACCGTTCGTGACGACGGGATCGGGATCGATTCTGGCGATCAAGATCGGATATTCGACGTGTTCCAGCGTCTGCACAGCCACGAAGAACACGATGGAACCGGTATCGGTCTCGCTCTCTGTCAACGGATCGTCGAACGACATAGCGGACAGATTTGGGTCGACTCAGAGCCAGGGAACGGCTCGACGTTTTCGTTTACGCTTCCCTCGCTGTCGACGACATTGTCCGCGATCGAGTGAAGTGCTCGGAAACCGCCATCAGCCGGATGGGACGATTGGTGTTGATGTTCTCGTTCAGGGCACACGTGTGATGTGCGAACTGTTCACGTCGTCCGTCTGACGTGAGCGAGAGTGCTGGCGTGAGCGAGTGTGGGCGAGAGTGCTGGCGTGAACGATAGTGAGATTCTGGGCAGCCACGTCGAAACGCGTCGGATTCCGTCCGCTACCGATCCCATATACTGCCGTCCGGCCGTTTCGCCCCTTCGGAATCGTGAACGACGACAGCCCCGTCCACGTCGCCGGGCTCGTACGCCTCGAGCAGACCGATCGCTTCCTCGAGTTCCCGGATGGCACGTTCCTTGAGCGTTCGGGCGAGTTCTTCGGCGTCTGCACGCGAGATGTCACGCCCGAGTCCCTCACACTCGTGCGCACGGACGATGCCAGCTTCGTCGACGGGTTCGCCCATCGGCTGGCTCGTTCCCGACAGTGCGACGCTGAACGGGTAGGTTCGACAGATCAGTGGCCGGTTCTCGTGGACGGTGCACGCACCGACACCGTCCTCCTCGGTGTAGAACGTGCAGTCACCGCAGCCGTCGGTCTGGAGGGCCCACTCGAACGTCTCTCCCTCGAGTCCGTTCTCGCCGTCGTGGAGGCCGTAGGGCATCGGTCGGGCGACGTCCCGCCAGTCGTAGTCGGTATCGTCGGCATCGGAGGCGTCGTCACTCGGTCGTGAGACGGGTTCCTCCTGTTGTGCGAGTGCTCGGATCTCGTCCGGGAAGACGGTCGCCGTGTGCTCGTCGTCGCCGTGGCCGCGACAGCACGCGCCACAGCGGGTACACTCGAAACCGATGGACTCGATGGCCGTCGCGAGGTCGTCGATGGAGAGTTCCCTGGCGCGCTCGAGATCGTCCGCGAGGTCGGATCCGGGTGCGTCTGCGCTCACGGTTGCGGTGACGGGGTGGAGGGGGAAAAGTCAGTCGTCCGCGGCTGGGGTGATCGCCTGGACACGCTCGCCGTCCCACACCAGTTCCCCTTCGACCGCGAGTTTCTCGAGGTGGGCGACGACAGTCGCGCGGGCGAGGTCGCGCACGCCGGAGAGGTCGACGTCGTAAGCGGCTTCGAGGATCGAATCGGTCGCTCGTGCGCCGTCCTGGACGGCCTCGAGTACACGTCGCTCTCGCTGTAATCGATGATCTATCAGGCGCTCGAGCGTCGCCCGTGGTGCGTCGATCACTGGCCCGTGTCCAGGGTACAGTCGCGGCGGTGCCATCGCGTGAAGTCGCCGGAGGGACGTCAGGTACGCTCGCATGTCGCCGTCGGGGGCGCCGACGACGACGCTTCCTTCCGCAACGGCACAGTCGCCAACGACGATGCTTCCGCCGGGTTGGAGGCAAAACGAGACGTGATCGGTGGCGTGGCCAGGCGTCTCGAGTATCTCGAGTCGTCCGCCTCCGAGGGCAATCGTCGACCCCGGAGTGAACGTCGCGTCGGGATCGATGCTGGCCGCCTCGGGAAACTGAGGGTCACGACCGTGACGTGCCCAGACGGTTGCGTCGAGGTCGTCGGCGTACGCGGCGACGGCACCGACGTGATCGGGGTGGGTGTGCGTGACCAGGATGTGTTCGACGCCCCGTTCCTCGACGGCGCGGTCGAGTTCGTCCGTTCGCCCGGCGGGGTCGATCAGGGCGGCCGGTCGGTCGCCGACGACGTAGGCGTTCGTCTCGCCGCCAGGAGCTCGAGTCGTGATCGGGATCGGGTGACGCGTGACCATCATCGAGCTCTCGGTGTAACCAGTGTCCGTCATTGCGTTACCGTTGTCACTTGCGGCTGTGAAAATGACGGTGTCGAAATTCGACACCGGTATGGCAGCCACACGGGAATACGTGTGGGTGGTGTCGTGTGTTCAGCGAGCAGTGCGTCGGGTCGCAGGGGCCGTACACTGGGTCTCGAGGGTCAGTGGTAGTGGTTCAAGTACACTGGGTCTCGAGGGTCAGTGGTTCAGGTAGTAGACCTGTTTGCGCGCGTCGCGGAAACTGTAGCGAGAGCCGATCAGGCCGACGTCCTCGAGGCGGTTGAGGGCGTAGCGAACGGTTCGATCCGGCAGCAACGACTCCTCGGCGAGTTGCCCCTGGGAGAGAGGCGACTCTGATTCGAGTACCTTCGCGACGAGTTTGGCACTCGGTGGGAGGTCACGAAGGCGATCGCGGTATTCGGCCTCGGAGAGGATCTCCTCGGCGGCGACGGCATGGTCGTCAGCGGTACTCATGCTCATATCACTCACGATCCAATCGGTACTGGTAAACCTTCCCTATATGTGGATACGAACAATTGAAGTTATAATAGGTGTTTAAGGCACATACCTATCCGCGTTCCGAGTAGCTATCCCGGGGCGACTCGAGGGCGGCATATGGAGCAAATTCCAGCGGAGTTCATGGATCTATTCGACCGGAAGACGGTCGCCCACGTGTCGACAATCATGCCGGATGGGACGCCACAGGTGACGCCCGTCTGGATCGACGTCGACGACGAGGGGTACGTACTCGTGAACACCGCACGTAATCGCCGCAAGGAGAAAAACGTCCGGAAGAACCCGAAGATCGGCGTCTCGATCCCGGATCCCGACGATCCCTACCGGTATCTCTCGATCCGAGGGGAAGTCGAGGACGTAACGACCGAGGGAGCGATCGACCACATCGACAGCCTCACTCAGCGGTACTTTGAAGCTGACGAATACCCGCATCACGGCGACGAGGTCGGCGAACGGGTTATTCTCCGGATTCGACCGAATCGAGTGATTTCAAGCGGTGACTGACGCTGGTCGTTGTCTCCGCTTCTAACCGTTCGATGATGGGGTGCCAACGAGCGATAGCGGAAGATATCGACGAGCGACGACCTCGGCATATGGCCTGGTCGTCCACGGCGTGTGGTGGATGTTTTTCGACGTTCCCACTGGACGGCCAGCCGCTGGAACCATGGACTGGGGAAAACGGTGTACTGACTGGGTTATTCCTGTACGAAAACAGTGGCAGTAGGGCTGTCCGTCCCACGAGTGGAACCGAATCCCCGATTGTGTTCGGCCAATCATATAAATGCCGCCCATACGCGGCTAAACGCTTATTCGGTATAATAAAGATCGTTAACTATGCCAAAAGATAACACTGCACGTGGCAGTCGCCGTCGGTTTTTACAGGCGGCTGGGGTGACGGGCGCCATCACGTTGGCCGGGTGCGTTGGGGAAGTTGACGATGACGAAGAGGGAGAACCGGATGACGACGATACCGGCGAGGAACCGACGTTCGACACGGTACAACTTGCCGTTATCGAACCGTTCACCGGCCCCTTCAGTGACCTCGGGGAAGAGCGAACACAGGGAACGGAACTGGCAATCGAACAGATTAACGAGAGCGACGACTTCGACTTCGAGATCGAATACGAAACCTACGATTCCCAGTCCGATCCGGAAGATGCACTGACCGAAGCAAGGGACGCCGTCGAAGCCGACGGCGCTCAGTTTATTACGGGGTGTATTTCGAGCGACGTCGCCCTGTCGATGAACGACTTCGCCCTCGAGAACGAGGTGGTCTATACGCCTGGTGCCGCGGACATCGCGATCACTGGCGAACGGTGTAACGAGTACGTCTTCCGATTCGAGACGAGTACCGCCCAGATCGCCGAAGTTATGGCTCAGTGGACGTACGAGGAGTTTGGCGATCAGATTTTCTATCACATCGCCGATTACGCCTACGGCGAATCCGTGATGAACGAGTTCGAATCACGGATGCAGAACCTCAGCGATTCCTACGAGAAAGTCGGGGAAACGCGCGCGGAGTTCGGGGCGACTGACTTCGAGGCCTACATCACCCAGATCGAAGGCGAGGCCGACAACGCGGACGCGGTCATCATCGGGAGTACGGGGGGTGACCTGGTCGGCTTCCTCGCCCAGGCCTCAGACCGTGGTCTGTACGACCAGATTCCGGTCGTGACGACGACGGCATCGTTCGTTCCGGTTCGGGCGGGAGCCGGTGAAGCCGCCGTCGGTGTCTACAGCGGAGTTCGGTACACTCCCGAGGCCGATACCGGCGACAACCAGGCGTTCGTCGAAGCGTACCAGGATGCCTACGATGCGGTTCCAGACAACTTCTCCCGAGTTGGGTACGATTCGGTTCGAATGGTTGCGACTGGCATTCAGGAAGCAGCGTCGAACGATCCGACCGTCGTCAAAGACGTCTTACCCGGTCTCGAACAGGAGACCATCTTCGGCCCGAACGAATTCCGCGAGTGTGACGGGCAGGCCGTCAACCCGGTCTGGATGAGCGAGCTGGTCGAAGGAGACGGCGATATGGCCGACGTCGATATTCTCTTCGATCTGGACGGCGAGGAGGCGATACCGGACTGTGAAGATACCGGGTGCGACCGATAACGACAGTATTCGTTTACTATGGTTAGCCTTTTTATCCAACATCTGGTGGACGGTCTGACCGTCGGGCTCGTCTACGTCCTGTTAGCCGCCGGCCTGTCGATCATCTTCGGCGTGATGAACGTCATTAACTTCGCCCACGGGGAGCTGTTCGCGCTCGGGGCGTACTTCGCGGTCGCGATATTAGTCCAGGCGGGTCTGGGCGGTGGCGGGTTCGTCGTTGCACTCGTCCTTGCTCCGCTGCTCGTCGGGATCATCGGCGTTGCCATCGAGCGATTTACCGTCCGTCCGCTGTACGGTCGGAATCCACTGTATCACATCCTCTTGACGTTCGGTCTGGTGCTCGTCATCAACGACAGCATCTACCTCGTCTGGGGGACTGGCTCCTTCCGATTACCCCGACCGGAGATCATTACCGGCACCGTCGGTGTCGCGGGCATTTCCGTCAGCGCGTACAACTTGTTCATGATCGTCGTCGGGTCAGTGATGGCGGCCTCCGTCTGGGCCGGGCTGAAATACACCAAGTACGGGCTGATCGTCCGCGCGGGGGCCCAGGATCGACAGATGGTTCGTAATCTGGGGATCGATATCGATCGCTACTACTCGCTCGTGTTCGGCTTCGGTGCGGCCCTGGCCGCGTTCGCCGGCATCGTTCTCGTGGGACGCCAGCAAGTCACTCCCGAACTCGGCATGTCGTACATCATCCCGGCGTTCGTCATCGTCGTGATCGGCGGTCTCGGTAGTTTCAGGGGGGCTGTCGCTGGTGGCCTCCTGGTCGGCATCCTTCAGGAGTCGATTTTGCGTCCCTACGCGCCGGCGCTCGAGGGAACGATCCTCTTCTTGCTGATGATCGCCATCCTCATCCTGCGTCCACAGGGCCTCTTCGGAACGGAGTTCGCCGAAGACGAGAGTCACGAACTGTTGACGAGTTCCGGAGGTGGGCTCATCGACCCCGACACTCGACTCCGCCTTGGTGGGCTCTTGATCGGACTCCTGGTGCTGTTACCGATTCTCGCCAACGTCCTCGACAATCCCCAGTGGATCACGCTTGGGACGCGAGTGCTGATCTGGGGACTGTTCGCCCTGTCGCTTGATTTCGTGATGGGGTACACGGGTCTGGTTTCACTCGGTCACGCCCTTTTCCTCGGACTGGGTGCGTACGTCGCTGTGCTGACCCTGATTCACATGACCGGGTCAGTGTTCGTCGCACTCGTGCTCGCAATAGCCGTTTCCGCGGCCATCGCCTGGATCGTGGGCTACCTCTCGATACGGGTTCACGGCGTCTACTTCGCGATGATTACGCTCGCGTTCGCGGAACTCTACTACAATTTCCTCTACCGCGTCGAGTTCACCGGGGGATCCGAGGGGCTCGGTTTGCTCGGAATCGATCGGTATTACGGCATTGCCGGTGCGGGAATCGACGTCGGGACGAGCGGGATCTTCGTCGGTCCGGTTGTTCTCAGTGGCCGGGCGCTCTTTTTCTACCTCGTGCTCGGTTCACTGCTCTTTGCGTATCTCGTAACCCGCCAGATGCTCCGTTCCCCGTTCGGTTCGGTACTCAAGTCGATTCGTGAGAACGAAGAACGGGCGACCTTTATCGGCTACGACACGGTCGTCTACAAGCGACGCGCCTTCGTCGTGAGTGGCGCTTTCGCTGGACTCGCCGGCGGCCTCTTCGCGCTCAACAACGCGTTCGTCTCGCCCTCGGCCGCGGAGTGGTTGAAATCCGGCGAGGTGATCGTGATGGTGATCCTCGGCGGGATGGGGACGCTCTATGGCCCGATTATTGGGGCCGGCGCGTACTTCGGTCTCGAGTCAGTGATTAGTGATTTCACCGGGCGATGGCGACTGGTGCTCGGGATCATATTCGTCCTGTTCGTGATCTTCTTGCCCAGAGGACTCGTCTCACTTCCCGCCGTGTTCGACGGGCACCTCACAGGAGCGGGTTCGGGCCCAGGTTCGGAACCCGAACCGGACGCTACGGCCGACGAATCGAGTTCCGGAGGTGGTGATTGATGAGCGTCGATTCGACCGGTGACCCTGCCGAATCGAGGCCACGAACGGGGAACCCAATCCTCGAGATCGACGGCCTTGTCAAGCGATTCGGCGCGTTCACCGCCATTGACGACGTCAGCATGACGGTTCAAGACGGTGAGTTTCGGAGCGTGATTGGCCCGAACGGAGCGGGGAAGACGACGCTGTTCAATCTCGTCTCCGGCGCGATACCAGTTACCGCCGGCACGGTTCGATTCGACGGCGACGACATCACGTCGATGTCGCCGGAAGAACGCGTTCGGGCTGGTATCGGCCGCTCGTTTCAGATATCGAACGTGTTCGGTGGGTTGACCGTCCGCGAGAACGTCAGGCTTGCCGCTCAATCGAACCACCAGGACGAGTACAACATCATCGAATCGCTGTTCAAGACGACCGATCGGTACGACGACATCAACGTGGCGACCGAACGGACGCTCGAGCGGATCGGTCTCGTCGACCTCGCCGAGGTCGAAGCGAACGCGCTGGCCTACGGGGATCGACGGCGACTCGAAATCGGCGTCGTTCTGGCCGCCGACCCTGCCCTCGTGTTACTCGACGAGCCGACTGCCGGAATGAGCGTCGAGGAGACCAGAGAGACGATCGAACTGATCGAATCAGTATTACACGATCAGACGCTATTGTTGATCGAACACGACATCGAACTCGTCATGGAACTCTCCGATCGTATTACCGTCTTAAATCAAGGGGAAGTCATCGCCGAGGGGGCGCCAGAAATGATTGCTTCCGATCAGGCCGTTCAGGACGCGTACCTTGGCGGGGTGGTTGACTAATGGCCGATCCTGCACTGTCTCTCGAGCACGTCGATGCTGGCTACGGTGAGACGCAGGTTCTCAGAAACCTCTCGCTCGAGGTGGAATCGGGCGAGGTGGTTTCGCTGGTCGGCCGGAACGGTGCCGGGAAGACGACGACGTTGCGAACGATACTGGGGATCATCACGCCGACGTCGGGAACCGTGACGTATCGTGGCGACGATATTAGCACGCTCGAAGCGACCGAGACCGCCCGGCGAGGAATCGCACTGGTTCCGGAGGAACGCCGCATCTTTCCCGAACTTACCGTCCGCGAAAACCTCGAACTGGCGGCGCTTGGCGGTTCGAGTGGGGGGAACGCACTGTCCGTCGAAGCGGTGCTCGAAATGTTCGAGAATCTCGCCGAGCGAACCGAAAATATCGGTTCGTCGCTCTCCGGTGGTGAACAGCAAATGCTCGCCATCGCCCGCGCCCTCGTCGGTGGGGCGGAGATGATCTTGCTCGACGAGCCGACCGAAGGATTAGCTCCGTTCATCGTGCAGGACGTGATGGACATCATCCGGGAACTCAACGACCGGGGCATTACGGTGTTGCTGGTCGAACAGAACGTCCACGTCGGCCTCGAGCTGGCGGATCGAAATTACGTCATCAACCAGGGTGAAATCGTCTACGAGGGAACCTCGGCCGAACTCGAGGGCGACGAGGAAATTCTCGAGCGGTATCTCGGGGTGACGAACTGACTGATGGTGGTCTGCTGACTGGCGGTGGTTTGCTGACTGATGTTTCACTCTCATCAGTGGGGCTCGTGATCGACCCGTACCGTCGGTCGCTCGTTACAGGCTCGGCGCTACGTGGCCCATCACTCCTCGTCGTTCATCGCCGTTTTCGTCGTTCCTCGTCAACTGTCGGGAACGTTCCAGTGAAGCCACAGCGCACAGCAGAGTGCAACGACTAACGCGGCCGTCGCGATGCCGAACGAGATCTGGTAGCCGAACTCGGTGTACACCCGCGAACCGGCGACGGTGTCGCCAGTCCAGTAGGTGTCGAGTGCGTACCCCATCGCGGTCGGAAAGGCGGCTGCACCGAGAAACGCGGCCCCGTTGACCGTCGCGGTCGAGACACCGCTCGCTGCCGTCGCGTGACGATCCTTGATCACGGCGTAACTGAGCGTGAACGCGCCGAGGGTTGCCCCCGAGGCAAAGTAGATCAGGGCGACGAGTACGTGGTGTGGCGAGGGCAGGATGGTGAGTACGCCGAAGCCGGCGACGTAGACGACGCCGCCGCCGACGATCAAACCGGTTCGCGTCTCGAAACGATCGGCGACCCAGCCGAACGCCGGTGGGCCGACGAGCAGTCCAAAACTTCCGAGCAGCGTGTAGTAGGATGCAGTCGTCACCGAAACGCCCTGGGTCTGGACGACGTAAGGGACGCCCCACAGGCCGAGCAGGGTAATCAACACTCCCGTCGAACAGAACAGCATCAGGCTGATGACCCACGTCTCGCGCTCGGCCAGCACTGCCCGAAGGTTTCGCAGTACGTCCTCGAGCGTCAGCGTCGTTCCTGGTTCGACGTCGTCGATGGGATCGAAGCCGGCCGACTCGGGTGAGTCTCGGGCGAGTAGCCAGACGACGCCCGCGAACAGGAGGCCCACCACGCCGAGGCCGAACATTGTCGACCGCCAGCCGAAGGCGTCGGCAGCGATGGCGAGCGGCGTCGTCGCCAGAATACCGCCGAGCCCGGCGACAGCGATGGTGAGTCCGTTCATGGTCGCGAACTCGTCGGCGCGAAACCAGTTCGCGCAAAATCGGAGGGTCGAAATGAAGATGACGGCACCGCCCAGACCGATCAGCGCTCGACTGAGGAACGCGACGTGGTAGGTCTGTGCGAGGGCGAAGCCGATTGCACCGACGTTGAAGACGATCGCTCCGGCGGTAGCGGTCTTGCGCGGCCCGGCGCGGTCTGCGAGGACGCCCGTCGGCAGCTGCATGAGCGCGTAGATGTAGAAAAAGGAGGCATGGAGCGTTCCGAGCCCAGCGCCCGTCGTGTCGAACCCAGCCATCAACCGGTCTGCGAGAACGGCCGAGGAAAGCCGGTAGAGATTCACGAGCAGGAAGACGATCGCCAGTACCGTCCAGATGAGCCAGCGTCGCCGTAGTGGATCGGTACGCAGTGACACGGTGTGGGATACGGTCACACGAGTGAAAATAGTTCCCCGCCGAACGCTCACTCGAGGTGAGACGGCGGCCGAGATACACATGGTCGGGGAGTAGACGCTCGAGCGCGGAGACGAGAGTAGTCGGTGGGAGGGGCCGAATGCAGCCACTGATGGAAATCGTGGTAGTCACGTGCTGCCCGACTGCTCGCCACGGGGTCGGTAATCAGCACCGAATTGGGACGATATGGATACGAAGGGCATTGCACCCCTGATCGCAGGCGGACTGCGATCAGGATGCATCGTTCAGTTGACCCGACAACAGCACCGACCGGTATGATTTTTAGGTGACGTGCTAGTAGGTAACGTGAGAATGACTTACAATGACATCGAGTCGGCCGATCGGGGGGAACTGAGACGGTTGCAGAGTGAACGACTTCGTGAGACCGTCGAGCAGGCCTACGAGAACGTCGAGTATTATCGCAACCAACTCGACGAACGGGGGATCTCACCCGAGGACATCGACTCGATCGACGATATTTCGACGTTGCCGTTCACCACGAAGGAAGTGTTCCGGGACGAGTACCCCGATGGGCTGTTCGCCGTTCCCGACGCGGACATTCGACGGATCCACGCGTCGTCTGGTACGACTGGCAAGCCGAAGATCGTCTCGTACACGCAGGCAGATCTCGAGGTCTGGTACGAGGCGATGGCCCGATCGCTGTACGCTGCGGGAGTCGAGCCCGGCCAGACGTTCCAGAACGCCTACGGCTACGGGTTGTTCACCGGCGGTCTCGGCTTCCACGACGGCATCGAGGAGCTCGGGGCGACGGTCGTCCCGACGGGCGGCGGCGATACGGCCAAACAGATCGAGATGCTCGAGGATCTGGGGAGTGATGCGCTCGGCTGTACGCCGTCGTACTGCCTGTACCTCGCCGACCGGGCGGCCGAACGCGGGGTGGACATCCGCGACCTCCCTCTTTCGACGGTCGTCATCGGGGCCGAACCCTTCACTGACCCGATGCGCGAGGAGATCGAGTCGGTTCTCGACGTCACCGCCATCGACATCTATGGACTCTCCGAAATCGTCGGCCCCGGCGTCTCCGTCGAGTGTGCGGAGGCCCAGAACGGACTGCACATCTGGGAGGATCACTTCTATCCGGAAATCGTCGACCCCGATACGGGTGACCCACTCGAGGAGGGTGAACGGGGCGAACTCGTGTTGACCACGCTATCCAAAGAGGCACTTCCCGTTCTGCGCTATCGAACCGGCGACATCACGCGACTGTACTATGACGAGTGTGACTGCGGGCGGACGATGGTGCGGATGGGCAACGTTCGCGGGCGCGTCGACGACCTGCTCATCGTCCGGGGCGTTAACGTCTACGCGAGTTCGATCGAGGAGGTCATGCTCGAGTTCGACGCGGTCGCTCCCCACTATCGGATCGACCTCTATCGGGAGGATCAACTCGATACGATGGAGATCACCGTCGAGCACCACGACGATTTCCAGGGGGATCCGGAGGCCCTTCGCGAGCGCATCCAGAATCGGCTGGACGACGTTCTCGGAGTCAGCGTCGACGTGATCGATGTCGTCCCCTACGGCGACATGGAACGTACCGAAGTCGGGAAAGTAAAACGGGTGTACGACCACCGCTGACTGGAGCCGTCGGTCGTCTGCTGACGCTGTTAGGAACCCGGGCGATACACCCGCCCTCTGAACGTCGCGATTCGTTCCTCGCCATCGGTGACGACGACCTCGTACTCGGCCGTCCGACCCCCGATGTGGGTCTCGGTTGCCGTCGCGGTCAACGTGGTTCCGACGTCGACCGCCACGAGGTATGAGATATTCGTCTCGAGAGCAAACGCCGTCTCTCCGGCGGCGTTCGAGGCGGCGGCGAATGCAGCGTCGGCTAGCGAGTAGATTGCTCCGCCGTGTGGCGTCCCGTGGAAGTTTAGCAGGTCGTCCGTGACGGTCAGTTGCGTCTGGGCATGTCCGGCTTCGAGGTCGCCAAGTTCGATGCCCAGCGTCTGGCAGTAGGCGTCGTCTTCGATACGCGCACGGAGGGAGTCGTCGACGTCCGTCATGCCTGGGTCAATGATCGCATCGTATGTAAAGTATCCACGGCGACGAACGTCATCCATCGGTCTCCCTGCTGTCCCACCGTTTGCATGCCAAGAATTACCACGCTGGTGGCCGTCCAATCGCCTATGCCCGAGCCACCACATATGCGCCTCGATCACGTCGGTATCGTCGTCGAGTCGATTCCCGAGGCGGAGGGACTCCTCGTTGCTCTGGGGGCAGAGAAAGTCCACGAGGAGGTCACCGACGATACCTTCACCTGGTCGACGTACCGACTCGGGGACGCCTCCCGCTTCGAACTCATTGCCCCGCTCGAGGGGGTCGACTCGTTTCTCACGACGTACCTCGAGCGACATGGCCCCGGTCTTCACCACGTAACCCTCGAGGTGACGGAGATCAACGCGGCGGTGGAAACAATCGAGGCAGCAGGCTACGGGTTATTGACTACGACGACCGAAGCGACTGGGTAGAGGCGTTCATTTCCCCCGATAACCCGACCGGGGCACTCATCCAACTGATGGAGTATTACGATTCGTATGCTGTCAATCGAGACACTGATGACGATGGACTCTTCGTCGGCGGCGACCCGCTCTGAGAACGATTCATGGGCGGTCGAGGCGGATACCCAGCCGCTTCAGGTTTGGGGAGGGGTTGACGCGAGCGAGAGTCATGTTACTCGGTCAGAATCGCCCCGGCTCTCGGTACGTCCCGACCACGCCGTGACAGTCCGGACAGTGAACCAGCAGCAAATCCCCCGATTCGTGGCGAATGAGGTCGGCGGCCTCGAACGATTGGTTGCAGTAGTTGCAGGTTGCCATACTATGCCATACGATACCGAGTAACATAGGTGTTCCACCGTCCGACTCCAGTATTGTTTTATCCTCCCGGGAGTGTAGATTCGCCCAGTGTGAAAGGACAGGAATGGTACCAGGCCGACGACGTCGCACAGGAGTACGACGATAAGCGGTTCTCTCGTGGCGGACAACTCATCGATCACCGGGAGAAAACAGCCGTTCTCGAGGCACTCGGGCCGCTCGAGGATCGTGACGTACTCGAAATCGCCTGTGGTACCGGGCGGTTTACGGTCATGCTCGCCCAGCAGGGGGCGAACGTCGTCGGACTCGATATCTCTGCAGCGATGTTACAACAGGGACGCCGAAAAGCACAGGCAGCGGGCGTCACGGGGACGCTCGAGTTCTTGCGCGGTGACGCGGGACGACTCCCGTTTCCGGACGACCACTTCGATACGGTCGTCGCGATGCGTTTTTTCCACCTCGCTGACGACCCGGCGGCATTCCTGAGCGAGATGAAACGCGTCGCTCGCGAACAGATCGTCTTCGATACGTTCAACCGATTTAGTTCCCGGAGCGTCTACAACTGGGCCTTGCCGATGGGGTCTCGACTGTACTCGAAGAGCGAAGTGAGCGTCCTGCTGGCGAAAAACGGGCTCGAGCTCGTCGATGTCGAGGACGACTTCCTCGTCCCGTACGGGTTGTATCGGGCGATTCCCAACGCCCTCGCAAGCCCGATTCGGACGATCGACCGGGCGATCGGTCGCATTCCAGGTACCGACCATCTGATGTCGGTTTCGTACTGGAACGTCAGACTTTGACAGTAACGTCTCATTTATCCTGACTTTCTCGCGAGAAACCCGGTTTCTTTTTAGTGTCCGTACCATCTACAGCCTACTATGGAGCCGTCGCTCTCGGTAGTCGTGTCGACGCTGAACGACCGAGAGCACTTGCTCTCCTGTCTCGACGGTCTCGAACGGCAGCTTCCTTCTTCGAGCGAAGTGATCGTCGTCAACGGCCCCTCGTCGGATGGAACGACTGGTGCCGTCCGTGAACGTGAAGACGTCGACGTGCTGGTCGAAATCTCCGATCGAGCGGCGAGCGTCTCCAGGAACGCCGGCTACGAGGTAGCGACCGGCGACGTGGTGGCGTTTCTCGGCGACGAGTACGTCATCGAACCCGGCTGGTACGAGACGGTCGTCGGTGCCATCGAGCGCCAGGCAGACGTCGTTACCGGGCCAGTTCGTGGCCGGCTCACGGGCGAGCAACGCGGCACTGAACCGACGAACATACTCGGTCGCTGTGTCACCCCGTTCGAGGGGTCGAACGTCGCGATCGATCGCACGGTGCTCGAGGCCCTCGATGGGTTCGACGAGTACCTATCGACGGCCGAAGCAACCGACTGTGCACATCGTCTCGCCGGTCTCGAGTACGACGTTACCTGGCGTCCCGAGATGGCCGTTCGCAGCGAAGTGGGCACCGACGGCGGAACGCCGGATCGCGACTGGTTCTCCCGGTTTCAGTCGCTGGCGTACCGACTGAGCAAGAACTACGGCCCTCGGCCGTCGGTCGCTGGTCGCGTGGCCTGCCGTGCGATCGGTGAGGGTGTCGGTGGAGCGAGAGGAGTGCTGGCGGGCGAGGGAACGCCAACGGACTGGCTCGGAAACGGCGTCGACGTCCTCCAGGGAAGCGTTCGTGGGTTCGTCGACGGCCTCCGTGCCCGGTACGCAGACCGCACAGACCGTCGAAATCCACACGGCATCTCCGGCCGGCACGACCGGGCCGTTCGCGTGTACGACCGTCGATCCGACGCCGACGCGGAGTAGTCGACTCTCGATCCGCACAGAGTGAGAATCCTTATAGACGGGCGATGAGAACCGCCGTTCATGACAACGCTGCGGTCACCAGGGCCGACGATCGGCGTCGTCGGTGGAGGGCAACTCGGCCGGATGCTCGCCGAAGCCGCTTCACCGCTCGGCGTCGACGTTATCGTGCTCGACCCGACACCCGATTGCCCAGCGGCGGGCGTGAGTCGCGATCACCTCGTCGGCGACTTCGACGACGAAAACGGGATTCGAGAACTCGCCGAACGTGCCGACGTCCTCACCTTCGAAATCGAACTCGCCGACCAGGACGTCCTTGAGCGCGTTCGCGAGGAGACGGGCGTCCCCGTCCATCCGGATCCGTCGACGCTGCGAACGATTCACGACAAACTCGTCCAGAAACGCGAACTCGCGGACGCGGGCGTTCCGGTGCCGCCGTTTCGGGCTGTCGACGACGTCGAGGACGTTCACGAGGCCATCGACGAGTACGGCGCACCGGTGATGCTGAAAGCCCGAACGGGCGGTTACGACGGTCGTGGCAACGTTCCCGTCGAGTCAAAAGCTGATGCCGAGACCGCTCTCGACTCGGTTGCTGGGCCAGCGATGGTCGAGGCGTTCGTCGATTTCGAACGTGAAATCTCAGTCATCGCCGCCGCGGGCTACGGGGAGACGGCCACCTTCCCCGTCGGTGAGAACGTTCACGAAGACGAGATCCTCCGGGAGACGATCGTTCCCGCGCGCTCGAGCGATGCCGTCCTCGACCGGGCCCGTGACGTCGCCGAAGACGTCCTCGACGTCATGGTTGGCCGGGGAATCTACGGCATCGAGCTGTTCGAAACGACCGAGGGGGAGATCCTGCTCAACGAAATCGCGCCCCGTCCGCACAACTCCGGGCACTGGACGATCGAAGGCGCGCAAACCTCACAGTTCGAACAACACGTCCGTGCCGTCCTCGGCTGGCCACTCGGTTCGACGACGCTTCGCGCACCGACGGTGTCGACGAACCTCCTCGGGGACGTCGACAGCTCCCAGCCGGCACAGCTTCGCAACGTCGAACGCATCCTCGAGTCGCCGACGGCCAGCCTCCACTGGTACGGCAAGCGAGAGGTTCGTCCCCTCAGAAAGATGGGGCACGTGACGGTCACCGCAGGAGAGGGCGACTCCCGTGAGGAGCTGCTCGGGCGCGCTCGCCGGTTGCGCGAGGCCGTGACGTTCGAATCGAACTGACACGAGTCGAGCCTGCGCCGACCGGAGACGGAACACCGATTATCCAGGCCGTCAACCGTTATCCACCGACTACACAGACTGTCACCTACCACCCGTCACCCACCACCTATCCATGCCAGCAAGCGTCACTGACCTCATCGACCGATTGCACCGCGAAGCCGACCAAGATCGACCCACCGAGAAGACCCCTGACGTCGGGGTCGTCATGGGGAGCGACTCCGACCTCGAGGTGATGATGACCGGTGGCTCCCGCCCCGGCGCATACGATGCCTTCGTTGAGGAACTCGGCTTCGGCGAACAAACCGACTACGAGAACCCACCCGACGAGCGGTTTACGTTCGAAACGTACGTCACCTCCGCCCACCGAACGCCGGATCTGATGACGGCGTACGCCGAGACGGCCGAAGACCGCGGGATCGAGGTACTCATCGCCGGTGCGGGCGGGAAGTCCGCCGACCTCCCGAACATGACGGCGTCGATCGCTTACCCGTTGCCGGTCATCGGCGTTCCCGTCCAGGAAAAGTCCGTCGACAGCGTCATCGGGATGCCCGCGGGGGCGCCACTCGTCGCCGTCGACGCGGGCAAGTCGTTCAACGCGGCTTTGTCCGCCGCACAGATCCTCGCGCGTCAACACGAGACGGTTCACGAGCGGTTACTCGCCTATCACGAGCGATTACGCAGCGACGTCGGAGACGTGTCCCGACGACTTCACGACGGGGGTGTCGAGTCCTACCACGATCGGTGAACACCCGTTACTCGAGGGGATCGATTCAGGCCTCGAATCCGCCACTTTTTCGACGGCTATCAAACACGGGACTATCATGTTCGGAGACTTTCGCTCGAGCGAACTGGTTCGAGGAGGGCGCTGGGTAGCGAAATCGGGTGAAAAACAAAGAATCAACCCTTATATGGGTGCGTTTCCAACGGCCGAACGTTACGGAGATGAATGATTGGATAGCCATCGGGGCGCTGGCGCTTGTGGGACTACTGATTCCGCTCGGCATGATGGCGGTATCGTATCTCCTCCGACCGAGTGTACCCGAAACGAGCAAACGTGCCACCTACGAGAGTGGCGAGGTGCCGACCGGCGGGACGCGCATCCGGTTTAACATCCAGTACTACATGGTTGCGCTTCTTTTCCTGGTCTTCGACATCGAGACCGTCCTGTTGTTCCCCTGGGCGGTCACGTACACCGATGCGCTCGCAGCCGAGGAGTACGGACTCCTCCACGCGCTCGGGCCGATGCTACTCTTCGTCGCCATCCTCGTCGTTGGACTCGCGTGGGCCTGGCGCAACGGAGCCGTACAGTGGGCGAAGACGCCCGGACAGGTCGAACCTGAGGTCGATCGACCATGAGTAACGAACCAACCCAACAAATCTACGACAGTACCGCTCCCTCGACGGACGACCGTGACGCCCGGATGGGAGCCGGCGTCGACGCCCGGATGAACTCGAAACTTCGGGAGGCGTTCGGATCGTCGCCGTTCATCCTCACCAAGTTCGATCAGTTCATGAACTGGGTGCGCGGATCGTCGATGTTCATGCTGCAGTTCGGGATCGCCTGTTGCAGCATCGAAATGATTCACACCTACGCGATCAAACACGACCTCGACCGATTCGGGGCCGGTGTGCCGCGTGCGTCGCCGCGACAGGCCGACGTGATCATCGTCCCCGGGACGATCGTCTCGAAGTTCGGTCCGCGGATGAAACGCGTCTACGACCAGATGCCCGAACCGAAGTTCGTCATCGGCATGGGGTCGTGCACGATCTCGGGTGGCCCGTTCCAGGAGGGGTACAACGTCGTCAAGGGTGCAGAAGAGATCATCCCGGTCGACATCCACGTTCCCGGCTGCCCGCCGCGACCGGAGGCACTCATCTACGGCGTCGCCAAACTTCAAGAGCGCGTCGCCAACGGCGAATCCTCGCCGGTCGTCGTCAAGCCGTACGAACTCGAGCAGTTCGGCGACCTGCCACGCGATGAATTGGTGCAAAAGTTGGCCGACCAGATCGACGAGGACGACCTCGTCATGCGCTACAACTGGGCTGATTCACCATGAGTACTGGACTTGAGCCCACGTCGGCCGACCTCGAAGTCACCGAGGACGAACTCGAGGCGCTACTCGGGGATCGCGCACTCTCGCGTGACGATCACAAGAACGCTCCAGGGTTCGTGATCCGGCCGGACGACGTTCAGGACGTGTTGTTCGACCTGCGCGATCAGGCTGGCTTCGACTATCTCTCCTGTGTCACCGCACAGCAGTACGAGGATCGCTACGAGTCGATCTACCACCTGAAGAAGTACGCCGACCCGACTCAGGAAGTGAGCGTCGTCGTCCCAACGTCGGTCGATAACCCGGTCAGCCAGACGGCCGAGCCCGTCTACCGGGCGGCCGACTGGGCCGAACGCGAGAACTTCGACCTCGTCGGGATCGATTACGAGGGGCATCCCGACCCACGACGTATTCTCCTTCCCGAGACCTGGCAGGGTCACCCGCTGTCGCTCGATTACAACCAGGAGAAACCACAGATCGTCACGCTGGCAGAACACGCCAACCCGCTCCAGGCAGACCAGCGCGATTCGGAGACGGACACGATGTTCCTCAACATCGGTCCACACCACCCGGCCACTCACGGCGTGCTCCACGTGAAAGCGGTGCTCGACGGAGAGTCGGTCGTCGACGTCGACCCCGACATCGGCTACCTCCACCGCTGTGAGGAGCAGATGTGTCAGCAGGGTACCTACCGCCACCAGATCATGCCCTACCCAGACCGCTGGGACTACGTCTCGGCCGGCCTGCTCAACGAGTGGGCCTACGCCCGCGCGGTCGAAGATCTCGCGGACATCGAGGTACCCGAGTACGCACAGGTCATCCGGACGATGGGTGCCGAACTGTGCCGGATTGCCGCACACATGCTGGCGCTCGGCACCTTTTGTCTCGACGTCTTCGGCGACTTCACCGCCGTCTTCCAGTACGCGTTCCGCGACCGCGAGGTCGTACAGGACATCCTGGAGGATCTCACCGGCCAGCGACTCATGTTCAACTACTTCCGGCTGGGTGGGGTCGCCTGGGATCTGCCCGAACCCCGCGAGGAGTTCTTCGAGAAGACCCGCGACTTCCTCGACGACCTCCCACAGAAAATCTCGGAGTACGAGGATCTGGTCGTCACGAACGAAATCTTCCAGATCCGGTGTGTCGACACCGGGATCCTCGAGCCCGACGTCGCGAAATCCTACGGTGCGACCGGTCCCGTCGCTCGCGGATCTGGCATCGACGTCGACCTTCGTCGGGACGACCCATACGGCTACTACGAGAACCTCGAGTGGGACGTCGTCACCGAGGACGGGATGGACAACTACTCGCGCGTGCTCGTGCGCATGGGCGAGGTCGAGGAGAGCGCCAAGATCATCGAGCAGTGTATCGACCTGCTCGAGGACTGGCCCGAGGACGACCGCGAAATCCAGAGCAACGTCCCGCGGACGCTCAAGCCGCCGGCTGACACGGAAGTCTACCGCGGCGTCGAGGCCGCGAAGGGTGAACTCGGCATCTACATCCGATCGGACGGGACGGACAAGCCCGGCCGGTTCAAGATTCGCAGCCCGTGTTTCCACAACCTCTCGACGCTCGGTGAGATGACTCAGGGCGAGTACATCCCTGACCTGATCGCCTCGCTCGGGAGCCTCGACATCGTGCTCGGGGAGGTGGATCGATGACCGGGCTGCTCGAGCTCCCACTGCAGGACGGGCCGGTTTTACTTCCGGAGCGACTTGGCGAGCTGACTGGTCTCAGCGACCTCGGATTTGGCGGTGAACTCATCGCGACGTTCATCGCGGCGTTCATCGTCGGTAATCTGATGCTGGCGATGACCGGCGTCGCCGGACCGTGGGCGAAACGGAAGATTACCGCCGCGTTCACCGACCGATATGCCGTCAATCGCGTCGGCCCGTTCGGCCTGTTGATCATCGTGGCCGACGCCGTACGACTGCTCGCAAAGGAGAACATCATTCCGGAAAACGTCGACCGACCGGCCTACGACCTTGCACCGATCATCGTCGCGGGGTCGGCGATGCTCGGATTCGCCGTCATCCCGATGGGATCGGGAATCCACCTGGCAGACCCCGAAGTCGGCCTGGCGTACGTCTTCGCGGTCGCTGGCATTGCGAGCGTCGGACTGGTCATGGCCGGCTACTCCTCGGCGAACAAGTACTCGATGATCGGTGGGTTGCGTGCGGTCGCCCAGAACGTCGCCTACGAGATCCCGCTCGTCGTGACGGGGATGTCCGTCGTCATCTTCGCCGGTACGCTTCAGATGAGCGAAATCGTCGCCGCGCAGGCGGACACGCTGATCTCAATCGGCGGCTTCGACATACCGATGTGGTACGCCTTCGTCAATCCGTTCGCGTTCGTCCTGTTCATCGCGGCGAACATGGCCGAGATCGGTCGCAACCCGTTCGACACGCCGGAGGCACCGACCGAGATCGTTGCCGGGTATCAGACGGAGTACTCGAGCGTGTACTTCGTCCTGATCTACCTCGGTGAGTTCCTCCACATCTTCCTCGGCGGGGCGATCATCGCGACGATCTTCCTCGGCGGGCCGGCCGGCCCCGGCCCGGCCGAACTGGGTATCCTCTGGTTCCTCGTGAAGATCTGGGCGGTCTTCCTGTTCACCCAGTGGCTCCGCTCGGCGCTGCCCCGCGTCAGAATCGATCAGCTCATCGAGATTGGCTGGAAGGGCATGCTCGTCCTCGCGTTCGCGAACCTCGTCCTGACGGCCCTCATCGTGGGGCTGCTCGAGGCTGATCTCACGCTCACGATGGTGATCTTCGCATGATCGGACTCCTCAAATCGATGGCGGTGACGATGAAACACGCACTGGACGGGAACAAATTCACGGTGCAGTACCCTGAGGAGACGCCGGACGTCTCGCCGCGATTCCGTGGCGTTCACAAGTTCAGCCAGGAGCGCTGTATCTGGTGTCGCCAGTGTGAGAACGTCTGTCCGAACGACACGATCCAGATCGTGACGGACGACCAGCGCAACGGCGAACAGTACAACCTCCACATCGGGCAGTGCATTTACTGCCGACTGTGTGAGGAGGTCTGTCCAGTCGACGCCATCCTTCTCACCCAGAACTTCGAGTTCACGGGCGATACGAAACACGACCTCGTCTACAACAAAGAGCAGCTGATGTCGGTACCGTGGTACAAGGACATCGATCCGCTCGAGTCCCGCGAACCGGATCGCGGCGGCTGGATCGGCGAGGGAGAAGGAGAGGTCGACTATCAGTAACGAGATCAGCCCATCTCGAAATCTACAAAGGGCATACCCAACCAGACAACACCAATGACATACGAGCTGATCGCGTTCGCGCTGTTCGCCGTCGTTACGCTGGGCAGTGCGGTCGGCGTCGTGCTCTTGCAAGACCCGTGGCATTCGGCGCTCTTGCTGGGCGTGTCGCTGACGAGCGTCGCGGTCTATTACGTGATGCTGGCGGCCGAGTTCGTCGCCATGATGCAGATTCTCGTCTACGTAGGCGGGGTTCTCATCCTGATCACGTTCGCCGTGATGCTGACGCAAACGGAGGAACCGGACGAGGAGGTGAGTCGGGCATGACGACAGGCCCGAAACTCCGACTCGGGAAAACGCTGGTACCGGGCGTTCTCGCCGTGGTACTGTTCGGAATGATGGCCCTGATCACGCTGAACACCGGGTTCGGGAGCATGGCCGGCTACCCGGAGGGGATTTCGATCACCTCGGAAATCGGCTACGCTATGCTCGATTTCACGGCGCTGCAGTCCACTGAAGGAGCGATCGGTGACACCGAACCATTCCTCATTTCGTTCCTGCTGATCGCCATCGTCCTCGATGCGGCACTCGACGCCTCGCTCGTGCTCGCCAAGCGTGAGGAGGCGGGTGAGCCGGTGACGGCGCTCGCGAGTCAGGCCGACTCGCGGCCCAGCAGCGGCGACGCAGCCGCAACGGACGGGGGTGAGAACCGATGAGCGTCGGTATCGAACACTACGTTCTGCTGTCGCTGGCCCTGTTCTGTATCGGGCTGTTCGGGGTTCTGACGCGACGAAACGCACTGATGTTCCTGATGTCCGTCGAGTTGATGCTCAACGCGGCGAACATCAATCTGATCGCCTTCGCGTTCTATCACGGCAACCTCACCGGCCAGGTGTTCGCCCTCTTTACGATGGCGCTGGCTGCCGCAGAGGTCGCCGTCGGGCTCGGGATCATCCTGGTGTTGTACCGCAACTTCCGTGACGTCGACGTCACGGTTCCATCGGAGATGAGGTGGTAACTGTATGGAAACTGCATTCGAGTTGGCGCCGGCGATCGTTCTCCTGCCGCTCGCGGCGTTCGTCGTCGCACTGATCTTTGGCGATTACATGCCGAAGAAGGGCGCGTTCGCGGGGATTGCTGCGACGGCTGGATCGCTGGCACTGTCGCTGTTCGTGCTCGCGGCCGTCGCGACCGGTGGCGAGTTCCAGGAGACGTATTTCACGTGGGCAGTTGGCGATGCACTGAGCGAAACCGGCGAGAGCACGATCGAATTTACCTTCGGTATCCTGCTCGATCCGCTCTCGGCGCTGATGCTCGTGATCGTGTCGCTGATCGCGTTCCTCGTGCACGTGTTCAGTCTCGGCTACATGAACGACGAGGGCGAGACCGGACTCCGGCGGTACTACGCCGAACTCGGCCTGTTTACGTTCAGCATGCTCGCGTTCGTCGTCGCCGACAACCTGCTGATGGCGTTCATGTTCTTCGAGCTGGTCGGGCTCTGCTCGTACCTGCTCATCGGGTTCTGGTTCCGCACCGAATCTGCGCCGTCGGCCGCGAAAAAGGCGTTCCTGGTCACCCGCTTCGGTGACTACTTCTTCCTGCTCGGGGTCGTCGCGATCGGCGCGACCTTCGGCACGCTCGCCTTCCAGGGCGACGGCTCGTTCGTCGCCGCTGCCGGCGAGGCAATCGACAACGGTGAGACCCTGTTCGGCTTCGGTGCCGAAACCTGGGTCACCATCACCGGCTTGCTGGTGCTGGGTGGTGTGATCGGCAAATCTGCCCAGTTCCCGCTTCACACCTGGTTGCCGGACGCGATGGAGGGTCCAACCACCGTCTCCGCGTTAATCCACGCAGCAACGATGGTTGCGGCTGGGGTGTACCTCGTCGCCCGGATGTTCGGCTACTACGCGCTTAGCCCGACGGCGCTCGCGATCATCGCGTTCGTCGGCGGGTTCACCGCGTTGTTCGCCGCGACGATGGGCGTCGTCAAAGACGACATCAAACAGGTGCTCGCGTACTCGACCATCAGCCAGTACGGCTACATGATGCTTGGCCTGGGCGTCGGCGGCTATGTCGCTGGCGTCTTCCACCTGATGAACCACGCCTTCTTCAAGGCGCTGTTGTTCCTCGGTGCCGGTGCCGTCATCGTGCTCATGCACCACGAACAGAACATGTGGAAGATGGGCGGGCTCAAGGACAAAGCGCCCGTCGTCTACTACACGTTCCTCGCGGGTGCACTCGCGCTCGCCGGCATCGTTCCGTTCTCGGGCTTCTGGTCGAAAGACGAGATCCTCTTCGACGCGATCATCGTCGGGCTGAACGAGCCGATTATCCTCGCCGCGTACGCGATGGGGCTGGTCGCCGTCTTCTTCACCGGCTTCTACACGTTCCGGATGGTCTTCCTGACCTTCCACGGCGAGCCGCGAACCGACGCCGCGCGCGACCCACACCCCGTGGGCTGGAACATCAAGTTCCCGCTGCTCACCCTCGGTGTGCTCGCGCTCGTCGCCGGTATCGCGAACCTCGCTCCGGTGTACAAGCTAACTGGAATCGAGCTTACCTACCTCGAGTTCTGGCTCGACGGGCAGTACGGTGGCTTCGCCGACCTGACCTACAGCGAGTACAGCGACACGACCCACTACGAGCCAGCGTACATCGCCGGCTCTGAGACCGTGACGCTGCTGGTCGCTGCCGGACTCGGGCTCGGTCTGGCGGTCGCGGGTGCCGTCTTCGCGATGGTGCTCTACAACGTGCCAGAGCCCGTCGCCCACACCGAGAACCTCGGCAGCGCTCGTACCGTCCTCCGCAGCAACTACTACCAGGACGAGTACCAGGTCTGGCTCGCCGAGAACTTCACGCTCCCGCTGGCTCGAGCCGCCGACCGGTTCGATCAGACGGTGATCGACGGCGTCGTCAACGGCGTCTCGAGCGTGAGCCTCTTCGGTAGCGGTCGGATGACGCGGTTGCAGTCGGGTGTCGTGACGAACTACGCGGCACTCATTATCGCCGGGTTCATCGCCTTGCTTGTGGTGCTCGGCGTCCTCGGAGGGTGGTTCGTATGATGATCGAGACGCTTCTCGCAGTCACGTTCGCGGGCGCGCTGGTGACGTTCCTCGCGCCCAACCGCATCGCCGGCAAACTAGCCTTCGCCATCAGTCTGATCCCGGCGGGGCTCTCGCTGTGGCTGTTCACGGCGTTCGACGGCAGCGGCAACGCGCTGGTGGACGGCGGCGAACTGGCTTTCGAGTCCCAGACGACCTGGATCGAACTCGGTGCGTACGAGATCTCGTGGTACGTCGGTCTCGATGGCATTAGTCTGCCGCTCGTCGTCCTGACGACGGTGCTCACGACACTCGCAATCATGAGTTCGTGGACGCCGATCAACATGCGCCAGTCACAGTTCTACGGGCTCGTCCTCTTTATCGAGGCGAACCTGATCGGCGTGTTCGCCGCACTGGACTTCTTCGTCTGGTTCATCTTCTGGGAGGCCGTCCTCATCCCGATGTATCTGTTGATCGGGGTCTGGGGTGGCCCACGCCGGAAGTACGCCGCGATCAAGTTCTTCATCTACACGAACGTCGCGTCGCTGCTGATGTTCGGTGCGTTCATCGCGCTGGTCTTCAGCCTCGACGTGAACTCGTTCGCGCTACCTGAAATCACCCAGGCGATGCTCAATGGCGGCCCGGAGAGCTTCGCCGGCGTCGCCGGATCCACAATCGCCTCGCTGGTGTTCATCGCGATGTTCATCGGCTTCGCGGTCAAGGTTCCCGTGGTACCGTTCCACACCTGGCTGCCGGACGCCCACGTCGAGGCACCGACCCCTGCGTCGGTGCTCCTGGCTGGCGTCCTGTTGAAGATGGGTACCTACGCCCTGCTCCGGTTCAACTTCACGATGTTCCCGGATCAGGTCGAAGCGTACGCGATCCCGATCGCCGCGATCGCCGTCATCAGCGTCATCTACGGCGCGATGTTGGCGCTGGCCCAGACCGACCTCAAGCGAATCGTCGCCTACTCGTCGGTGTCGTCGATGGGGTACGTGATCCTCGGACTGATCGCCTTCACCCACTTCGGCGTCGGTGGAGCGACGTTCCAGATGGTCTCACACGGCCTCATCTCGGGGCTGATGTTCATGGCCGTCGGCGTCATCTACAACGCCACCCACACCCGGATGGTCACCGACATGTCCGGGATGGCTGATAAGATGCCCATCGCCGTCGGCATCCTCATCGCCGGTGCGTTCGGCTACATGGGGCTGCCACTGATGAGCGGGTTCGCCGCGGAGTACTTCATCTTCTTCGGGGCCTTCGGCTCCGAAGTGCTGGCGTACGCACCGCTGTTCACCGCGCTCGCGATGTTCGGCATCGTGATCGTCGCGGGCTACCTGCTGTTTGCGATGCAGCGGACGCTGTTTGGCCCCTACCGGCTCGAGACCGACTACGAGGTCACTCGAGCGCCGCTGCACGACGTCGCCCCGATGTTCGTCCTGCTGGGACTGATCATCGCTCTCGGCGTCGCACCGGAGTTGATCTTCGAGATGATCCTAGATGCAGTTGATCCGATCCTCGCGACTGGAGGTGGTGCCTGATGGCTGACCCGTTTGCGCTCCCCGAGTGGATGGCGCTCGCGCCTCCGCTCGCGCTCGCGCTGACGGCGATGGTGCTGTTCGGTTACGACAGCATCAACCCCAAGTCGACGAACCGACCCGTCCTCGCGGGAATCGCGGCGGTCGGTGCGCTCGTTTCCCTTGCTGCCGCGGTCTGGTTCATCCTGGCCGGTACGGGCGCCGAGAGCGCCGACGCGGGCTACGACCTGTGGTTCGTCGTCGGCGAGGCCCAGGCAGGCACCGGCGCCATCGACCTCTTCGGCGGCCAGCTGGTCGTCGACCAGATGGCGCTGTTCTTCATGGTCGTCGTCGCCGTCGTCACCGCGCTGGTGGCAATCGCGAGCTACGACTACATGGCCGGCCACACCTACCAGGCAGAGTACTACTCGCTACTCCTGCTTGCGGCGACCGGGATGTCGACGATGGCCGCTGCCAACAGTCTCGTTACCATCTTCATCGCCCTCGAGCTCGCCAGCCTGCCGTCGTACGCGCTTGTGGCGATTCTCAAGGATAACCGCGGCAGCGTCGAAGCCGGTCTGAAGTACTTCCTGATCGGCGCGCTGTCGTCGGCGATCTTCGTCTACGGCATCAGCCTCGTCTACGGTGCAACCGGGCACCTGCAACTCGAGGCCATCGCCGAGACCCTCGCCGACGGCGAGGCCGACGCCTACGGCGGCATCCTCGGTCTGGGCATCCTGATGCTCATCGGTGGGTTCGCGTTCAAGACCGCGAGCGTGCCGTTCCACTTCTGGGCACCGGAGGCCTACGAGGGAGCACCGGCACCGATCTCGGCGTTCCTGTCGTCGGCTTCGAAGGCCGCTGGCTTCGTGATCCTCTTCCGGGTGTTCACGACCGCGTTCCCGCTCGAGGTGACGACCGACGTCATCGGGCTCGAGTGGACACACGCGTTCATCATCCTGGCCATCGTCACGATGACGGTCGGGAACTTCGCCGCGGCTACCCAGCAAAACGTCAAGCGGATGCTCGCGTACTCCTCGGTCGGGCACGCCGGCTACGCGCTGATCGGCCTGGCCGGGCTCACCGTCGACGGCGGTGAACTCGTTCTCGGTGCCGCGATGATGCACCTGCTGGTCTACGGCTTCATGAACACGGGTGCGTTCCTATTCATTGCCCTGGCCGAGTACTGGGGCGTCGGCCGCACCTTCGAGGACTACAACGGGCTGGCGACGCGGGCACCGATCGCCTGTACTGCGTTGGCGGTCTTCATGTTCAGCCTCGCCGGCATCCCGCCGTTCGGTGGCTTCTGGAGCAAGTACTTCCTGTTCACGGGAGCGCTCGAGGCTGCTGCCGTCAACAGCGCGATGCTCGCAGTCGCCGCCGCACTGGTGATCAACAGCGCGCTGTCGCTGTATTACTACTCGCGGCTCGTGAAGGCGGTCTGGATCAACGATCCGGCTGCGGACTTCGAACGCGAACTCGCCGGTTCGCCGACGGGGCTGTACGCGGCGATCGTGTTCGCCGCCGTGATGACCGTCGTCTTGCTGCCCGGGTTCGGCCCGGTCGCTGATCTGGCGATCGATGCGGCGAGTGCGGTTATCGTCTCCTGAGCCTTTTTTCCGGTCGCGTTTTCGTGTTGTTCGCTGTGCCGACTCCGCCCTTGGAGGATCGCCACTCGACGTTCGTCCCACCGTCCCCTCTCGCAGTCACGCGTTCGACGCGACCCGGTAGCTTTTACCCGTTAGGAGGGAAAGCCGCGGTATGGTGTCCCGGCTCGACCTCGGGTGCGGGAGCGTCGGACAACGCGTCGTCGAGCGATTGCGAGGACACGCCTTCACCGGCCTCTCGAGTGGTGTCTCCGGCTCGCTCGTGGTCGTTACGCGGGAAAACGGCATCGTAGAGACGCTACGCGAGGAGAACGTCCGCGCCCGGTGTGCTGACCCAGCCGATCCCGCCGTACTCGCATCCCTCGAGGAGCCGGACGTCGTGTTCGTCGCCAGCGACTCGGTCTGGGAGAACCGACAGATCCTCGAGGCCGTCCAAGACGTGTTTCCGGACGCGATCACCGTCGCGTACCTGCCGGTCGACGCCGAGGCTATCGATGATCGGAGCGGAATCGACCGATCGGACGACCGTCATGCTATACACGACCTCGCGACGACGGTCGTCGATTCCCGGCGGGCACTCGCGTCCTGGCTTCTCGAACGGACGATCCATCCAGTGGCACAGAAGGCAATCGATCTCCGAACCCGACTGGCTCGAATCGATGGGACGCTCGCCGTCGTCGCTCACGACAACCCGGATCCGGACGCGATCGCGAGTGCAGTCGCGTTACGGACACTAGCAGAGTCGATGGGCGTCGATGCCGTTGCCTGCTACTACGGCGAAATTTCCCACCAGGAGAATCGGGCGATGATCAACCTCCTCGATCTCGAGTTACGGACGCTCGACCCCGACGAGCCGCTGGGTGAGTTCGATGCGTTTGCCCTGGTCGATCACTCTCGACCCGGCGTGAACGATCAGTTACCGCCGGATCTAGCTATCGACATCGTCATCGACCACCACCCACCTCGTGGGCCGGTGCCGGGTGAGTTCTACGACCTTCGGGAGGGCGTCGGGGCGACGAGTACGATCATGGCCGGCTACCTCGACCGCTTTGGCCTCGAGATCGATCCCCAGATCGCGACTGCATTGCTGTACGGCATCCGGGTCGATACCAACGATTTCCGACGCGAGCTTTCACAGGCGGATTTCGAGGCCGCAGCACTGCTCTGGCCGCAGGTCGATTTCACGACGCTCTCTCGAATCGAACAGCCGACGATCGAAGGCGATACGCTCGAGACTGTTGCGCGGGCGATAAAGAACCGAACCCAGCGTGGGTCGGTCGTCGCTTCGAGCACCGGCGAGATCACCGATCGAGACGCACTTCCCCAGGCGGCGGAGAAACTCCTCTCGATGGAGGGCGTCGATACGACGCTGGTGTTCGGGTTCCGTGAGGAGATGGTGTACGTCTCCGCGCGTGCTCGTGGCAGCAATATCGACGTCGGCGAGACGCTTCGGGATGCGTTCGACCAGATCGGGAGCGCGGGGGGCCATGCCGACATGGCGGGGGCCCAACTCGAGATGGGGATCCTGGCCGAAACGGACGACGCCGAGGAGCGTGAGTCGATTCTGAGCGTCGTCGAGGAGGTTATCACTGATCGCTTTTTCGAAGCAATCGGCACCCGTCCGGGGACGCCGGTCGGCGTGTACAGCCAGACCAGTGCGATGCTGTTTGGGTCGGCCACTGGCAATGAGACGGAAGAGGACGCGCTCGAGTAACGCTTCGAGGGAACCGTCACCGTCGGTGTTTGTGCTACACGGAGAGAGCAGCGTTTTTGCCGACCGCTCCCGAGCGTACTGGTATGCCGATTCCCACCGACGGAAAACCTCGGGTCAAAGACTACATGACGCGCGACGTGGTGACGGTATCACCCGATGCGACCGTCGAATCAGTGGCGAGACGCATTGCCGAGAGCGACGAACACAGCGGCTTCCCGGTCTGTGATCGGCGACGTGTCGAGGGGTTCGTAAGCGCCCGCGACCTGCTTCTGGCCGATGACGACGATCCGATCTTTCGAGTCATGTCCCAGGAGTTGATCGTTTCCCACCCCGATATGAAAGTCACCGATGCTGCCCGCGTCATCCTCCGATCGGGAATTCAGAAACTGCCCGTCGTCGACGACGCCGGCAACCTCGTCGGAATCATCTCCAACGCGGACGTGATCCGGAGCCAGATCGAACGGGCGACTCCGGAGAAGGTCGGGAAACTGATGCGAACGCTCGAGAACATTCACGACGTCTCCCTACGGCAGGATCGCCGAATGATCTCGTTGCTCGAGTTGACGCCGACTCAGGGTCGGGTGTACGCGGACGAACTCGAGGGTCGGAAGTACGAACTCGACCGCGGACTGGCCGAACCGCTGGTGGTTATCGACAACGCTGGCACCCTGCTCTTGGCCGACGGCCACCACCGGGTGCTGGCGGCAAACCAGCTCGGCATCGTGGAGATGGACGCCTACGTCATCGTGATCGATCACGAACTCGACCTCGGGATGGCGAAGACGGCGGCGAAGGAGGGACTCGAGCAGATCACGGACATCGAGGTGGTCGATTACGCGAAACATCCGCTGGTGGAGACGACGAAGCGGTTTCAGTGATCGTCGAGGCGCGTCTCTGGTATTCTGAACCGACCTTCTGGTATTCTGGATCACTTTCTGGTGCCCTGAACTGGCCTTCTGGTGCCCTGAATCGGTTTTCGGGTGCCCTGGATCGAGTCGAGCGCGACCGTGACGAACCCGTACGCCTATGTCGACTCCGTCCACGTCATCGGGTATGACCGAACGGACAGTCGACGATGTCGGCAGTTCTGATCCAGCGTCATCTCCGAACGCACACGCACACGCACAGGCCTCCGTTCGCGGCCTGATCGAGGATGACGGACGATATCTCGTGCTGAAACACGACATGGCCGCAGGCCCCATCTGGGGTGTTCCCGGGGGTCGGGCGACCATCGGGGAGAACCCCCGAGCGGCCGTCGCCCGCGAAGTGTTCGAGGAGACGCGCCTCGAGGTCGACGTCGGAGATCCGCTCGAGGCGTTTTCGTATACCTGGGGAGGGGGTGAGAAGGGGGTCGTATCGGTAATCTTTGACTGTACGCACGTCGGTGGCGAACTCGACATCGAGGCCAACACCGTTCCTGGCGAGCCGATAACCGACGCTCGGTGGCTCGAGCCCGACGCCGTCGACGAGGTGGCAATGGAGGAACCGCTTCGTCGATTGATTCGGAATCAGTGAGGAGTTGGGACGGAGTTTGTGTCCGGCACAGGTGATAGCTGAATCCAACCAATACCATCGAACGCGACCCGTGCCAACCCGAGCCGACTCGCGCAGAACCGCGCTGAATAGGTGGCTACTCGGATCCGTACACGAGAACCGTCTCGGTGTCGCCGTCGTCCGCCGTCTCGACTGTCACCGGAAACTCCTGATCGCGCTCGATCGAGGCGGTTTCGTACCCCAGCCGAACCGTGTCCGTCATACCACTCTGCAGGTCGACCGTCCTCCTGTCGACGACTTCCGCATCGTGTCCCACGAGCAAGCGAATCTCCTGACTGCCGTCGACGTCACTCACGTTCCGAATCTCGGCCGTCACCTCGAGGTACTCCCCGCTGTCGACGGGTGCGGTGGTGTCGAGGATGTCGACCACGAACCGCGCGTCGACGGAGTCGGCCTCGATCTCCTCGAGGCAGGCGCTTGCATGCGGGTTCTCGTGGGTAGTCCCCGCGACCGCCGCGTCGTCGGGATCGGTCGTCACGCCCGTGATGACGGTGCCGTCCGAGCCGTACTCCGGAATCGTGACGACGATTTCGTCGCGTCCGACTGCGACGTCCCGGTCGTCACCGAGCTCCAGTACGACCGTGCCCGAAAAGGGTGCCTCGACGTCACGGCCGAAGGTGACGCCGTCCTCGAGGCGCGTATTCCCGTAGAGGCCGTCGTCGTAGAAGCCGGTGCTCGCATACACGACATCGTCTTCGGTGAACGAACCGGTAACTTCCACTCGAGTACACCCGTCGAACCGAACGGTCGGGTCGCCGTCACCAGACCCGTTTTCGTCGTCGCTCTCCTCATCGTCACCGTTCGCTTCATCTTCAGCATCGTTTGTTCCATTTTCATCACTGTCCGCTCCATCTTCCTCATCGTTCCCGGTACCGCCTTCGCCGTCACCTTCTGCAGACGCTTCATCGTCGCCGCCATCATCGCGATCGTCACGCTCGTTGCTCCCGTCGGCCTCGCGGTCGTCTCGCTCGCCGTCTTCATCCGATTCGTCATCGTTCCCGCTGGAGTCCTCGCTCGATTCGTCGTCCACTGACTCGGTGTCGTCGTCCACGTCCTCGTCCTCGAGTTCGAACTCGTCAGTCTCGCCACCGCTCTCACCGTCACCGTCCAGACAGCCGGCAGCGAGTGCGAGACCGCCCACCGTCCCCGCGCCCCCGATTCCAGCGAGAAGCGTCCGACGCGTCGGGCGCGCGCTTGCGTGGTGGTTCTCGGTTCCATCGTCGCCCGCTCGATCGTCGGTAGTGGCTTCCTCGAGCGTCACACCCATCCAGACTATGATGTCGCAAAAAGGGTTAATTGATGAGATCCGAACCGAACGCGTCACAGAATAGGACGGTCTCGCGTTCCCCCGAGCGGTGATGACGGTAAGATGATCACAGCCACTCGCCGACCAGTTCGAGGCCCGGGGCAGAAAAAACGAGCGGGTACAGTCAATCGGAAACGTCGGTGGGGCTGTTGCGTTCCGGCTACTTCCCTTCGAACTCGGGGTCACGGTCGGACTGGAAGGCGGCGAGACCCTCCCAGAGGTCGTCCGTCGTGAACAGGTGACCGAACGAACTCGCCTCGAGTGCCAGTCCGGCGTCGGTGTCGTCGCGGCCGGCCAGCATGGCGCGTTTCGAGAACTCCATCGCGATCGGTGGGCCGGCAGCGAGGTCATGGGCGAGTTCCCACGCCCGATCCTCGAACTCGTCGGTCGGGACGACCTCGTTCACGAAGCCGTAGTCGTACATCGTTTCCGGCTCGTAGTCGTTTCTCGCGGTGAAGATGATCTCCTTGGCTCGCCCCTCGCCGACGACGTGTCGCAGGCGCTGGGTGCCGCCCCAGCCGGGGATGAGCCCGAGGTTGTGTTCGGGCTGGCCGAAATGCGAGCGCTCGCTGGCGATTCGCATGTCGGCGCAGGTGGCCAGTTCCATGCCGCCGCCGAGACAGTAGCCGTCGATGGCGGCGAGAACGGGCATCGGAATCTCCTCGAGGCGACCGAACACGCGCTGGCCGAGCCGGGAGAGTTCCGCGGCTTCGATACCGCTCCCTACAGCGGCTGTGGAGGCGTCGAAGCCGGCGGAGAACGCCCGGTCTTCGGCACCGGTGAGCAAGATCGCGCGAACCTCCTCGTCGTCGACGAGCCTGTCGAGGGCGTCGTCGATCTCGTTGATCATGTCGGTCGTGATCGTGTTCATGCGGTGGGGCCGATCGATGACGAGGTTGGCCACGGGGGCGTCGACCTCGACCGCGATGTCCTCGTAGTCGTAGCCGTCGGTCTGATCGTCGTCATCGGCATTGTAGAAGCCACCTTCGTCGGCGAACGTCCGGAGGGCGTCAGATGGGGCGTGGCGTGCCGCTTCAGTCGTCTCGTAGGCGTCCTCGAGCGCCTCGAGCAAGTCGGCGAGGCCGCGACCGTCGGCCATCTTCGCTGGGCCGTCCGGGAAGCCCGCGCCGAGTTTCATCGCCTCGTCGATGGCGTCGGGGCCGGCGACGTCGTCGTCGATCAGCTGGGCGACCTCGTCGGCCATCACGGCGAGCAAGCGGTCGGCGATCCACTCCTTTCCTTCGTCGGTCGGGATCTGGACGCCCTCGCCGTCCTCGTAGTCGTAGACACCTTTGCCGGTCTTCTTCCCGAGTTCCTCCGCTTCGACTTTCTCCTCGGTCATCGGACACGGTGCGTACGCGTCGCCGAGCGTCTCGTGCATGTACTCTTGGACGTGGAGGCCCACGTCGAGGCCGACTTGGTCGGTGAGTTCGAACAGCCCCATCGGGAGCCCCATGTCGAACTTCGCCGTCGAGTCGATTGCTGCGACGGTGGCCTCGTCCTCGTAGACCATCCACGCCGCTTCGTTCATCAGCGGGACGAGGACGCGGTTCACGATGAACCCCGGGCTGTCCTTGTGGACGCGAACTGGCGATTTGTCGATGTCCGCGGCGAGGGCTTCGATCACGTCGAGGGTCTCCTCGTCCGTGTGTCCCCCCGAAATAACCTCGACCAACGGCATCCGGATCGGCGGGTTGAAAAAGTGCATCCCGCAGAACCGTTCGGGGCGGTCGGTGACCTCCGAGAGCTCGGTGATCGAGAGGCTCGAGGTGTTCGTCGCGAAGATGGCGTGGTCGGGGGCGTACTGTTCGACCTCCCCGTAGACCTCCTTTTTGATGTCCATCTTCTCGGGAACGGCCTCGATGACGACGTCGACGTCGCCGACGGCCGTCTCGACGTCGACCAGCGGCGTGATGCGCTCGAGCGTCGCATCCGCGAGGTCGTCGCTGATCTGATCCTTTTCGGCGAGTTTGCCGACCGACCACTCGATCTGCTCGTAGCCGTTCTGGACGAACTCCTCGTTGATGTCCCGCAGGGTCACGTCGTAGCCCGCGAGTGCGGCCACTTCCGCGATACCGTGGCCCATGTTCCCCGCTCCGAGAACTGCGATGGTGTTGATATCCTCCAGTTCCATGGGAACGTATGCGTTTGCAACCGGTTTCAACGTTTCCCTCTCGAGGGGTAACAACTGTTATCGAGTTTACTCCCGGTTACAAAGTTCTTTATCGTTCAGGAGGGAATCAATGGCTATGGACTTTAGCCTCTCCGACGAACAACGACAGATTCGCGAGGAAGTGAAACGCTTCGCCGAAAACGAGATCGAACCCGTGGCACGGGAGTACGACGTGGAGGAGAAGTACCCTCACGAGGTCGTCGAAAAGGCCGCCGAGATGGGGTTGACCGGCCCGTACATCCCGATGGAGTACGGCGGTGCGGGTTACTCGATTCTCGACACGGCCATCATCACCGAAGAGCTGTTCGCCTACGATCCCGGCATCGCGCTCTCGATCGTCGCCACCTCCTTCGGCTGTGAGGCGATCATGAACTTCGGCACCGAGGAACAGAAAGAGAAGTTCCTCGAGCCCGTGGCGATGGGCGAGGCGATTTCGGGTGCCGCCATTTCGGAGCCTGACTCCGGCTCCGACGTCTCTTCGGTCTCCACGCGTGCCGAGAAAGACGGCGACGAGTGGGTACTCAACGGCAACAAGATGTGGATCACCAACGGTACCGTCGCGGACTTCCTCGTCGTCCTCACGAAGACGGATCCCGACGCTGAAGGCCGGTACAACGGCTTCAGCCAGTTCATCGTCGAGACCGACCGCGACGGTGTCTCGACCGAGAAGATCACCGGCAAGCTCGGCATCCGCGCCTCCGACACCGCCGAAGTCATCCTCGACGACGTGCGTGTCCCCGAGGAGAACCTCGTCGGCACCAAAGACGCCGCCTTCCTCCAGCAGATGCAGTTCTTCGACGAGACCCGGACGGCCGTCGCCGCCCAGGGTGTCGGCATCGCGAAAGGGGCAACGGAGGCAGCTCTCGAGTACGCCCAGGATCGCGAGCAGTTCGGCCGCTCGATTTCGGAGTTCCAGGCCATCCAGCACAAGCTCGCCGACATGGCGACGAAGACCGAGGCCGCCCGCAACCTCACCTACAAGGCCGCCTGGAAGGTCGACCAGGGCGAGGACGTCACGCAGCTGGCCTCGATGGCCAAGGAGTACGCCTCCCGGATCGCCGTCGACGTCGCCGACGAAGCTGTCCAGATCCACGGCGGCGCCGGCTACGTGAACGACTTCCCGGTCGAACGCTTCTACCGCGACGCCAAGATCACCCAGATCTACGAGGGCACGACTGAGATCCAGAAGAACATCATCGCCCGCGAGATGCTCGGGAAAGGTTTCTAACCACCTTTTATTCTGCAGTCTGCTCCGCTGACGGCTCCGCCGCACAGCGGAGCGTCCTTCGATAAAAGCTGGGCCAAAAGCACCCTTCCCTCCGTTCCGGACGCGTCGCGTCCTTCACATCGGTCGTCGGCCCGCGAGCTACGCTCGCGGTGAGTGACAGGGTGATAATGCCCTCCCCCGGAGCGTGCGCCTCTCGCTGTCGCTCGAGACGCGCGCTCGGCCATCTGTGGCTGGCGTGGTTGGGTTCGCTTCTCGTTGGGTTCGTGGCTCGAGGACGGTCGACGATGCGGTGTGCCTCGACGTGGACGACCACTCACTGCGAGCGATCAGTATCGCCGTCATCGCGATCCGAATCCGAATCGCCGTCGTCTGTATCTGTACTCGAGTCCGTATCCGAGTCCGTATCCGTGTCCCCACTGGTATTCTCCGAGTCCGTATCCCCATCACCGTCCGCATCGACGGCACCGTCGCTCACAACAGAGCCACGGGAACCAGATATCCCAGTACTCCGGACGCCACCGGTTGCTTCGTCCCGCGCATCCAGAGCGGGGTCTCGCTCGAGCACGTAGAACAACACAGGTGGCACGACGTACACGCCAATCGCGAGGACGGCGAAGAACGAATCGACGAACACCAGGAGGGCGAAGATGGCGAACGCCGCGACAGTCGCCGCATGGATCTTCGTGTCCGTGTACTCGAGGTAGAACCGCCACAGTCCACGGAGCCACGCGCCGGGGCGCATCTGCTCCTCTACGTGAGCCAACGGGAATCCCTTTTCGCATGCGCACACACCACAACCGAAATTCCGTCGTTCCGCAGGAACCCTTTTTGAGCACCGACCCCTACATCCGGCAATGCGAGAGTTCGTCTTCGCCCTCGAGTACGATCCCGGCACGAACCCCGTCGCGGACGTCCTCGAGGCCTACCCGGACACGACCGTCCGTTCGCTCTCCTACCACGTCACACCCGAGAGCCTCTGGCGGGTCGACCACGCCAGCGGGACGGCCGAGGCGCTCGAGGCCCTCGAGGCGGCCTACGCCGACGCCGATTACTTCGCGGACTGTCTCGTCCGCGACGGCTGCGGGGCGAGCTGTGAAACCCAGGTACTCGATCGCTCGCGTGACACCCTCGTCGTCTACACGTACTGGGATCGAACCGAGGCGTGTACTTCGGTGCCCCACCTGGCGCTCGAACAGCTCGGCCGCGGACTCCTGTTCGAAACCTACCGCGAGGGACGCCGTCACCGCTGGCGGATCGTCCTCGACGATTCGGCCCCGATTCACGACTTCTTCGACGCGCTGGGTGCCGAGGTGGGCGAGTGCACCGGCATCGAGATGTTGCGACTTACCGACGTCGACCCCGACCAATCGTTCGACGCCGACCGACGCATCGACGACGACCTCCCATCGGAACAACTGGAGGCGCTCCGGGCCGCCGTCGAGTGCGGCTACTACGAGACGCCGCGAGAGATCGAACTCTCGGAACTGGCCGACCGCCTCGAGATCCCTCGTTCGACGCTCTCTTACCGACTCCGGCGCGCCGAAGCCGCGCTCGCGACCGCGCGAATCGCCGAGGTTTCGCCGCTCGAGCCGTCGCCAGCGCAGTAACGAGTTGTGTCGCAGGCGCAGTACCAAGTGTGGTCGCTGGCATGACAACCGAAAAGTTGGCGCACGCCAAATAAGCCGTATGTCGGTCGACCGATTACCGTCACTCGATGAGTGAGTCCGCTGGCGACGAGCACCGGCACCGACGTCTCGAGTGTCGCGTGCCGGAGATGGACTGTGCGTCGTGTGCCACGAAGATCGAACGCAGCCTCGAGCGACTCGAGGGAGTGACGACGATCGATTCGGCGGTCGCAACCGGCCGCGTCGTCATCGAGTACGACCCGGAGCGGACGGACGAGCGGGCAGTCAGGAGACAGATCGAGGCCGCCGGCTACGACGTTGCCGGGACGGTAGGCGACCGGGATACCCGAACGTACGCCGTCCCCGAGATGGATTGTGCCTCCTGTGCGAGCAAGGTCGAGCGCGCACTCGAGGATCTCGAGGGTTCGGCGATCGACGAGGTCGAGACGCTGCCGGCGACCGGTCGGGTGACCGTCTCGCTCGGGGATGATGGGACGGATGTTAGAAGCGACCTCGAGGCACTGGACGCTGCGGTCGTCGCCGCTATCGAGGGGGCGGGCTACGAGGCTCGGCCAGTAACGGAGAATGGGGACGACACCACGCTCGAGGAGCCGACGCCGGTCTGGCGGACGCCGCGAGCCGTCAGCACGATGATCGGCGCAGTCGGCGTCGTGATCGGGATGGCGCTCGCGTTCGTGCTCACGGGATCGAACGTCATCGTCGCGGAGGTCGCCGGCCGAGAGTTCGCCGTCTCACACCTGCTGTTCATCGCCAGTGCAGCCATCGCTGGCGTGCCGATCCTCCGGAACGGCTATTACTCCCTCCGCACCCGAAGTCTCGACATCGACTTCCTGATGAGCGTCGGGATCGTCGCGAGCGTCGCGACCCACCACCCGTTCGAGGGGGCGATGCTCGCCGTGCTGTTCAGCATAGCGGAACTGCTCGAGCGGTATTCGATGGATCGAGCGCGTCACTCCCTCCGGGAGCTGATGGAACTCTCCCCCGAGACGGCCACGCTGAAGCGCGCGGACGGGAGCGAGGAGGTCGTCCCGGCAGAGATGCTCGAGCCGGGTGACACCGTCGCCGTTCGACCGGGCGAGAAACTCCCCGCCGATGGCGTCGTCACCACCGGTACGAGCGCCGTCGACCAGTCGCCGATCACCGGCGAGAGCGTCCCGGTCGACCGCTCGAGCGGCGACGAGGTCTACGCGGGGACGATCGCCGAGTCGGGCTACCTCGAGGTCGAGGTGACGAGCCCAGCCGGCGAGTCGACGCTCGCGCGGATCGTCGACCTCGTCGCCGATGCCGAGCGCGAACGGACGAAACGCGAGCAGTTCGTCGACCGGTTCGCCGCGGTCTACACTCCAATCGTCGTCGTTGCAGCCGTCGCACTCGCCGCAGGGCCGCCGCTGCTCCTCGGCGGTGCCTGGGACACCTGGTTCCTCCGCGGGCTGACGCTGCTGGTGATCGCCTGCCCATGCGCGTTCGTCATCTCGACGCCCGTGAGCGTCGTTTCGGGGATCACCAGCGCCGCGCGAAACGGCGTGTTGATCAAGGGCGGTCGTCACCTCGAGGCCGTCGGCGAGAGTTCGATCCTCGCCGTGGACAAAACCGGCACACTGACTACCGGTGACCTGTCGGTGACCGACGTGATCGCGTTCGAGGACGCCGACGAGGACGAGGTGCTGGCCCGGGCGAGCGCGCTCGAGCGTCGCAGCGAGCACCCGGTGGGGACGGCGATCGTCGAGCACGCCGCCGAACGAGGGGTGGACAAGGTCGATCGATCGAGCGTGACGGACTTCGAGGCGCTCACCGGCCGCGGCGTTCGCGGCGAGATCGACGGACGACCCCACTACGTCGGCAAACCGGATCTGCTCGAGGGACTCGGCTTCAATCTCGAGCACGCCCACGCCCGGCCCGATGGCGGGAGCGTCGTAGAGCCGGTGTCGAAGCCGGACTGCGAGCGGACGAACTGCCTCGATCTCCTCCAGGAGGTCGTTCCCCGCTTGGAGCAGGAGGGGAAGACGGTGGTACTCGTCGGTACCGACGATCGCCTCCTCGGGCTGATCGCGGTCGCCGACGCTGTTCGACCGGAGGCAGAATGGGCGGTCTCACAGCTCCAGGAACAGGGCGTTCGCGTCGTCATGCTCACCGGCGACAACGAGGGTACCGCCCGGGCTATCGCCGAGCAGGTCGGGATCGAGGAGTACCGCGCCGAACTCTTGCCCGAGGAGAAACTCGAGGCGATTCGCGAACTCGAGGGCCGCTCTGGCGGTGGTGATGGAGATGATACCGAGAACGAGGATGGAAACGAGGAGGGAGATCCCGAAGCCCAGGCAACCGTCGCCATGCTCGGCGACGGCATCAACGACGCGCCCGCGCTCGCGACGGCGTCAGTCGGCATCGCGATGGGAGCCGCGGGGACGGACACGGCCCTCGAGACCGCCGACGTGGCGCTCATGGGTGACGATCTGAGTCGCCTCCCGTACCTCTACCGCTTGTCCCGGTCGGCGAACGGGGTAATCCGCCAGAACATCGGCTCGAGCCTCGCCGTCAAAGCGGTGCTGGCTGCGGGGGCCCCGTTCGGCCTCGTAACGGTGATCCACGCCGTCGTCATCGGCGACATGGGGATGAGCCTCGCAGTGACAGGCAACGCCATGCGACTGTCGGGGGTCGAGCCGGAGTCACCGGCGCTCGAGCCGGACAGATGAGTTACCAACGGCTGCGTTAGTCGAGGAGCCTGGATGCATCCTCGAGACTCGAGCGGCGGTGAACGAGAAGAAAACCGACCAAACCTACAATCCTGCTTCGTTAGGCCTCGAAGCCGTCCTCGAACCGGAACGTGCCGTCGCGCTGGACGACTTCGCCGTCCACCTCGATGAACGAATCCTCGCTCATGTCGACGATCATGTCGACGTGGACGGCCGATTCGTTGGTCTCGTTGTCCTCGCCAACGGTGTCACCGTAGGCCCGACCGACAGCCAGGTGGACGGTGTCGCCCATCTTCTCGTCGAACAGCATGTTGTAGGTAAACTCGGTGATGTCCCGGTTCATCCCGATGCCGAGTTCGCCGATGCGACGCGCGCCGTCGTCCGTCTCGAGCACCTCCGTGAGCAGCTCCTCGTTTTTCGATGCCGAGTGGGAGATGACTGCACCGTTTTCGAACACGAGGTGGGCGTCGGTAATCTCCCGCCCCTGGTGGTACAGCGGCATGTCGAACAGCACCTCGCCCTCGACGCTGTCCCGGACGGGGGCGGTAAAGACCTCACCGCCGGGAAGGTTACGTTCGCCGTAGTCGTTAAGGGTGTTGTTGCCCGCGACGGACATCGTCAGGTCGGTCGTCTCCCCGCTCTTGATTCGAACCTCGTCCGCCGGATCGAGAATTTCGACCATCTGCTGTTGGTGTTCGCGGACGGCCTCCCAGTCTTTGTTGACGGCGTCCCAGACGAAGTTCTCGTAGCCGTCACGTGACATCTCCGCGAGCTGGGCGTTCGCCGGGGCGGGAAACTGGGTGAGACACCAGCGCTTCGACAGCCGTTCGTTCTGGACGGGACGGTACGCCTGGCTGTAGGCCGCGCTGACCTCCGGTTCGACGTCGCTCGTCTCGGTCGCGTTGTCACCGGCGCGGATGGCGATGTAGACGTCGGTGTGCTCGATCAACGCGAGTTCGTGCTCGGGCGTCACGAACTCGAGGTCGTCATCGCCCGCCTCCTGTGCGGCGGCGCGGAGGAAGGCGCGGTGCTGGCGTTTCCCGGCCCGCTTGCTGGTCGTGATCGGCTTCGCGCCGACGTCGCCGATCACCTCGTGGAGGGCGACGACCAGATCCTCGGCGACGGGATGGGCGTCGATTACCACGTTGTCCCCCGGCTGGAGATCGACGGAGTGGTTCGCGATAACCTGTGCGTGTTCGCGGATTCGCGGATCCATATTCGTGCTTTCGACGCCTGGCCGAATACGCTTTCGTTCCGAAAGGGGCGCTTTTCCTCCATCGTCGCCTCTTTTGCGAACCCCGATCAAGTGGGGGTATGATCGATCTACGTTCGGATACGGTGACGACTCCCGACGACGCCATGCGCAAGGCAGCCTCCGACTCGCCCGTCGGCGACGACGTCTACGGCGAGGATCCGACGGTGAACGAACTCGAGGCGCGCGCGGCAGACCTCGTCGGCATGGACGCAGCCCTGTACGTGCCGACGGGAACCATGGGTAACCAGATCGCCGTCCGCGAGCACACCGAACACGGCCAGGAGGTACTCGCCGACCGGGAGAGTCACGTCGTCAAGTGGGAACTGGGCGGGATGGCCCAACACGCCGGCGTTCAGGTACGGATGGTCAATGGGGAACGCGGCCTCCCGACGCCCGAACAGATCGAGGCGGGCTACGTCGCCGAAGACCTCCACCGGCCTGGCACGGGTCTGGTTTGCCTCGAGAACACGCACAACGCTCGTGGTGGCCTCGCGATTGAGCCCGACCGGATGGCAGCGACCGCCGACGCAGCCCACGAACGGGGCGTGCCGGTACATCTCGACGGTGCTCGAGTGTTCAACGCCGCGACGGCCCTCGACGTTCCCGTGACCGACATCACCCAGCACGTCGATTCCGTCATGTTCTGTCTCTCGAAGGGGCTCGGCGCGCCGGTCGGGTCGATGCTCGCCGGCGATGCCGACTTCATCGAGGGTGCCCGCCGAACCCGAAAGCTCTTCGGCGGCGGAATGCGCCAGGCCGGGGTCATTGCCGGCCCCGGACTCTGCGCCCTCGAGAATGTCGACGACCTCGCGGCCGACCACGAGAACGCTCGCGTCCTGGCGGCAGGTCTCGCCGACCTTCCGGGACTCGAGGTACCGACGCCCGAAACGAACATCGTTCCGGTTAACGTCGCCGGGACGGGACTCGACGTCGACTCCGTCCTCGAGCGATTGCACGACAGCGGCGTGCTCGCGACGCCATTTGGCCCGACGACGATCCGATTTTGCACTCATCGGAACGTCTCACGGGGGGATATCGAGCAGGCGCTCGAGCGGGTCGAATCGGTGTTCGCGTAAATTGCACTGGAGGCTTGTTGAACTCTTCGAGTGATGATATGTTAAATCAGTCGTGCTGAATATAGAGGATGTATGCTGTACGGTCGATTCGATTATCTCACCCACTGAATCTGTGTAGAGAGACCAGTACCGACCAGTTAGGCGTTGTGTGATTTCCACCGTGGTAAATGTTAACATAGTCGGAAGCATAGTACTCAAAATGGTATCATTAGACCGGGTATTTGACCTTCTCAGCAATGAACGACGACGGTACGCGCTGTATTATCTCGAGCAACACGATGGGCCGGTTCCCATAGATGAAGTCGCTGAACAAGTTGCTGAGTGGGAGACTGATGGTGCGCCATCATCGATTCCGGAGGAAAAGTTCGACCGTGTTGAAGTGAGCCTCTATCATAATGTGTTCCCGAAAGCGGCTGAAGCAAAATACGTGGAGTATGACCCCGAGGAGGAAGTGGTAGAAGTTACCGGCACACCCCCAGAGGTGGAGGCGATCATCACAGTGGCCAAGGTCGTTGAACGGCCAGACCGAAACCCGTAGTTTGCACCAAGTACGTTCTGTACTGAGCGATCTTCACTGTCGCAAATGAAGCCGAATCACGTGCGGCATTCGCGCCTTGTATTTTGCAGAAGCTCAACGAACTCCCGATTCTTGTCAGAAACGACGTAACCGGTTCAGAGGATACGTTCACCACGGTAAGTTCGCGTATTCGCTCGGTCTGCTCAGAAGCCCGGCGAATCCCACTCGGTGACAAATTTTAGTCGTCACCAACCTCGGCGGGACTCGATTTTTTGACGGGCCGAAATTCCGTTGATCCGCATTCGCACCCGCTTCTCGCTCCGATCGGTTGTGCTGTGCCGTCAGGCCACTGCATAGCTGCATAGGCCGCGCCGCAATCGACACATTTAGCGATCGTTCGTTTGCTCTCCCTCGCGGGCATAATTTAGCGTTTAACGAGAATACCCGAAAGTGCTACTGTTGGATATACAAGAGGCTTTTATACGGGTTATTGAGGTGAATCCCCGGTGGCGGGAAGGGTGCTTCCGAGGATGTGTTTCACCCCACGGCGGAGGCGAGACGCGACGGCCTGTTGGGAAATGCCGAGTCCGTCGCCGAGTTCTTCCATCGTCACCGCACGCGGTGATTCGAAGTATCCACGCTCGTACGCCAGTACCAGTGCGTCTTGCTGCTTGTCAGTGAGTGCGGTCTCGGTTTCGGTTTCGACCGGCGTCAATGCGTGCAGTTCCGTCAGCGTGATTGGGACGTTCAACTCTCGACAGCGGGACTGGAAGGTTGCAACGTCGCTTCGATTGTCTCCACGAATGTCGAACGTCCACTGACGATTCGTCCCGGTGGCTTTGATGAGCGGGACTCCCGTCTCCATCAGCACGCTCAGCACGTCGTCGTACTCGAGCGACCACTCGACACGCAAGAGATACTCGTCGTTGACGGAATCGACGAGCTGGATCTCTTTGACGCCCGGATGGTCAGAAAATGCTGCCTCAATGTCCTCGACTTCCGTTCCGCGAACCCAGAAGTATGGGATCACCACGTCACGCGACGGGATCAGACGCTCGAGTTCGACCGCCACGTCCGGCAGTTGGGTGAAGACGGTGCCGAGGGGGAACTGATCGGACGGAACGGTAAAGGTCGCTTCAGTCGCCATTACGTGATCGATGTCGGGCTGGCGGTAAAAACCTCCCATAGAGCAACGGAACGGGGCAAACGACTTCGCAAATCCACCTGATTGCTCCCTACGTGCTGACTATGTCCCGTGTGTTGAGGATTACTACCTTTGCAAACTGATCTGAACGTCTTGCCTCATTCGCGCCCTGTATGCAGCACGCGGATTGTGTCAATGGTGGATGGTTTCAACGGAACTCACATGGAGGGTGGTATGCCTACTGCGGCCTCCTCGAGGCCGCCCATCACATAATCCGTGTCTGGGCCCCTCGATACTTATGAGCCCACGGTGAGAATCCCATACGAGGTCGACACAGACGAGTATGCTCACGATCGCGTGGTTACTGGTAGTAGCGGTTGTCGCAACCGCACTCGTCTGGCGCGGCAGCCTGTACCTCGAGGGCGCTGCCGACAAACTCGCGGCCCACTACGGCCTCCCGGCGATCGTCCAGGGGGCGGTGATCGCCGCCGTCGGCTCGAGCTTTCCCGAACTGGCCAGCGTGATCATCGCGACGGTTCGCTACGGCGAGTTCGAACTGGGCGTCGCGGCGATTGTCGGCTCGGCGATCTTCAATATTCTGATGATTCCGGCGCTGTCGGCGTTGGCCCATCGGGACGTGATGGAGTCGACGCGCGCGATCGTCTACCGCGAGGCGCAATTCTACATCATCGCCGTGGCCACGCTGTTGCTCACGTTTTCGCTGGCCGTGATCTACGTACCCGTCAGTGGTGCGGAACTCGTCGGGACTCTCACGCGTCCCCTGGCACTGTTTCCACTGGCGCTGTACGGCCTGTACATCTTCATCCAGTACCTCGAGACGAGGGAGTACCAGCCGACGGTCAGTTCGGTTTCCGTAAACAGCATCAAACAGTGGGGATTGCTGGCTATCGGCTTAGCGTTGATCCTCCTCGGCGTCGAACTCCTGGTTCACGCCGCCGTCGAGTTCGGAGCCTTCTTCGAGACGCCATCGTTCCTCTGGGGAATCACCATCATCGCAGCCGGGACGAGCCTCCCCGATGCGATCATCAGCGTCCGGGCCGCTCGAGCCGGCGATTCGACGGTTAGCCTGGCGAACGTCTTCGGCAGCAACATCTTCGATCTGTTGGTCGCGGTGCCAGTCGGCGTCCTCATTGCCGGGTCGACGGCTATCGACTTCGCCGTCGCCGCTCCATTGATGGGATTTCTCGTCGTTGCAACCATCGTGTTGTTCGCGACCGTCCGCACTGACTTCGCCCTGACCGATCGGGAGGCGTGGCTCCTGCTCGTTCTGTACGCGTTGTTCGTCGGCTGGATGGTGCTCGAGAGTACGGGCGTGACTCGGATCGTGTTGTAGCACGGTCGCTCGAGTATGCGAGGTGAAAATATAGCCTGGATTGCTCGAGCGTGCGAGTTATGAAAACGGAGGCGTAATGAACTGAACCGACGTGCTGTGACTCCAACGATTCCGATCAGTCGACGTAAAGCGAGTACGCGATGATGAGAAAGCCGCCGAGGACGAGCAGACTCTCGATGAGGATGCCCAGTGCGAGCGAGACTTCGAGTACCTCGAAGAGAACGCCGGCGAGGACGAACCCGAGGGTCACGGTTCCAAAACCGACCGCGAGCAAGCCGAGTTCCCGTCTGTGGGTTCGTCGGAACGCTTTGAACGTGAAATACGTGATCGCGCCGCCGACGACGAGGATCAGCGTTTTGACGACCGCCAGCGCGATCATCAGGGTGACGGTGTCGGTGGTGTGTGGACTCATAGCTCTTCGCGCACCTCCGTCCAGAGGTCGGCGAGGCGTTCGTCCGCAGTTCGAGGCGGCCGACTGACCCGGGCCGCCAGCGATCGATCCTCATCGAGTGCGAGGGTGATCTCGGAGAAGGCGACGGCGTACTTGCTGGCGTGGTGGCCGTCGCGCCGTATCTCCGTCGATTCCTCGAGGAGGGTTGCCTCGGTGAGCAACTCGAGTTTCCGGTACAGTGTCGACTGTGGGATGTCACAGCGAGCGTTGAGTTCAGCGGCGGTCATTGGTTCATCGAGATGTCGGATAATGTCTCGGCAGTCAGGATCGTCGAGCGCTGCACAGATCTCCTCGGCCGAGGGGGCTGATTCCGAGGTGATCGGATCCCGTACCATTCGAACAAACGTTCGTAGAAGGATACTTTAGTCCCATCGATTGGACGGAGATCCGGCTTCAGATCTCGCTCGAGGGAACATTGCTCGAGGTTCTCACACCGACCCAACGGTTTTTGATCCCCCGCTCGTCGCCACCATTATGGACGCTGACACGTATTTCGATCGCATTGCCCCGGTGTACGACGCCACCTACGACGGTGCGACCGGTGACGACCTGCCCTTCTATCGTGACCTCGCCGTCGAGGCCGGCGCTGAGGGCCCCGTCCTCGAGATCGGCTGTGGCACCGGTCGCATCTACCTCGAGTTGCTCGAGGTGGGCGTCGACGCCGACGGCATCGACGTCTCGAGCGGAATGCTCGAGGTGCTCAGGGAGAAGGCAGCCGACAGGGGGCTCGAGCCGTCAGTCCGCCAGGCCAACGTCACGACGTTCGATCCCGAGCGATCGTACGCCCTCGTCATCGTGCCGTTCCGGGCGTTCCTCCACCTGCTCGAGACGGACGAGCAGGTGGCGGCGCTCGAGCGGATCTACGAGGCCCTCGCCCCTGGCGGTCGGTTGGTGCTGAACGTCTTTACACCGAACTTCGACGTCATCTGTGAACGCTATGGAACCTGGGAGGAGATCGAGGTGACCGTCGACGGCGATCAGTACGTCCACCGACGGAAAACCGAACTGGCCGACGAGGTGAATCAACTCGTCACCATCAAGTCGGAGATCCGTACCGACGAGGGTAACGTGCTCGAGGCCAGCGAAACCGAGATCGCACTCCTCTCGAAACGCGAGTTCGACCTCCTCTTTCGACGGTCGTCGTTCGAGGAGTGGGGTGTCGACGGCGGGTTCGATGGCGACCTGCTCGAGTCGTCGAGCCAGGAGATGGTGTGGACGGCTCGACGAACGGCGTGAGCGACTGAACTAAAACAGTAACCGAAGGACGAAACACCGAACTCAAGCTTCGATCGCGAGGCCGGCGACCTCGAGTGCCTCGTCTGGCTCGAGACCGTCGTGGACGATGCCGGCGACCGCACGGGCGATCGCTTCGGGATCTTCGTGCTGGAAGATCGAGCGACCCATCGAGACGCCCGCGCCGCCGGCGTCCATCGCGCCGCGAACCATCTCGAGGGTTTCCCGGTCGGTGCCGCGGGAGCCGCCGGCGATGACGACGGGGAGTCGCGTGGACTCGACGACGTGTTCGAAGCTGTCGGCGTCGCCGCTGTAGCCCGTCTTGACGACGTCCGCGCCGACCTCCTCGGCGAGGCGGACAGCGTGGCCGAGCGCCTGCGGATCGTCCCCCTCGACCTCCGGGCCACGGGCGTAGGCCATTGCGAGAACTGGAATGCCGTAGCGACTTGCTTCGGCAGTAAGTTCAGCGAGATCCTCGAGCTGTTTTGGCTCGTACGTCGAGCCGACGTTGATGTGCAAGGAGACGGCGTCGGCGCCGGCGCGGATGGCTTCCTCGACGGTGCAGGTCATCCGCTTGTCGTTCGAGTCGGGCCCGATGACCGTCGAGGCGTTGACGTGGACGATGTATCCTGCGCCGTTCTTGTTGGGGTGGACGCGAGGGGCGATCCCCTTCTGGGTCAAGACGGCGTCGGCTCCGCCGCGGGTGACGCCGTCGATCGTCGATTCGATGTCCTTGAGGCCGGTGACGGCCCCGAGTGTGATGCCGTGATCCATCGGGACGATGACGTAGCGGCCGTCCGTCCCGATTCGGTCGAGTCGTGCGTCGAGTCCTGGTGTCTTCATATTGTGAGTGTGTAGCAAAGTGGCGGTTATGGCTGTTCTGGTTCCGGTACGTTTTCGCCCGCCCCACGGCGAGCGCCGATCGAGAGTTCGCGAGCCTTCTCTTCGAGTCGAGCGGCCGTCGCTGTGGTGGATTCGCCGGCTTCGTGGCCGTCGGCGATGATATCGACGAGGGCGCTTCCGACGATGATGCCGTCGGCACCGGCGGCGACGATCGATTCGGCGTGCTCGCCGGTCTTGATCCCGAACCCGACCGCCTTTGGGACGTCCCACTCGGTCAGGCGCTCGAGGCTGTCGCCGGTCTGATCGGAAACGTCCTCGCGCGCGCCGGTCGTCCCCAGTCGAGCCTGGACGTAGACGTACCCCGAGACGCGCTTCATCATCCGCTCGAGGCGCTCGCCGCGGGTGGTGGGGGCGACGATGAAGATCAGGTCGAGGCCGAACTCGTCACAGGCCGCTCGCAGCGGATCTGCCTCTTCGGCGGGGAGGTCGGGGACGACGAACCCCTCGAGGCCGACCGCGGCAGCACGCTCGACGAACGGCCGTGGGCCTTCCGCCTGGCCATACTGGTAAATCAGATTGTAGTAGGTCATACAGACAAGCGGGGCCTCCACGTCCAGTTCCTCGACGAACTCGAAGAACCGCTCGGGCGTCATGCCGCTCTCGAGCGCGCGGATAACGGCCTCCTGGATCGTCGGTCCTTCCGCGATTGGTTCCGAGAAGGGAAGCCCGAGTTCGATCACGTCGGCCCCGCCTCGATCCAGGGCCTCGACGTACTCGAGGGAGGCCTCGTAGGTCGGATCGCCCGCGGCGAGGTAGGGGACGAACGCCGGGCCGTCGGCGAACGCGGCGTCGATGCCGTCGGTCATCGCAGGCCCCCCTCGAACACCGACATGTCCGGTGCTGCGTCCAGCCCTCGATCAGCGGTCTCCTCTATCACCGTCTCGAGATCCTTGTCGCCACGACCGGAGACAGTGACGACGACGGTTTCGCCGAGCACCTCGTCGGCGTCCTCGGCGTTCGCTGCCCCGTGCAGGTAGCCGAAGGCGTGAGCCGTCTCGAGCGCCGGAATGATCCCCTCTTCGGTCGACAGGCGGTGGAAGGCTTCGAGTGCCTCCTCGTCGTCGACGGTGACGGGCGTCACGCGACCCTCGTCGACGAGGTGGGCGAGTTCGGGGCCGACGCCGGCGTAGTCGAGGCCCGCCGACACGCTGTGGGACTCCATGATCTGTCCGTGGGAGTCCTGGAGCAGCGTCGTCCGCGCACCGTGGAGGACGCCCTCGTCCCCGGTCGAGAGCGTCGCCGAGTTCGGGGCGACGCCGGCTTCCTCGTCGACCTCGAGGGAGGAACCGCCGGCCTCGACGGCGAACAGGGAAATGCCCTGATCGGGAACGAAGTTGTCGAACGATCCCATCGTGTTCGAACCGCCGCCGGCACAGGCGATCACTGAGTCGGGGAGCGAGCCGATCTGCTCGAGACACTGGGCACGAGCCTCCTCGGAGATGACTGCCTGGAAATCGCGAACCATCGCCGGGAACGGGTGTGGTCCGACGACGGAACCGATCACGTAGTGGGTGTGCTCGACGGTTCGCGACCAGTCGCGCATCGTCTCCGAGATCGCCTCTTTCAGGGTGCCACGGCCGGCGTCGACCGGATTCACCGCCGCGCCGTTGATCCGCATCCGGAACACGTTCGGTCGCTGGCGGTTCACGTCCGTCCGGCCCATGTAGATCTCACAGGGCATGTCGAGGTGGGCGGCTGCCATCGCCGTGGCGGTGCCGTGCTGGCCCGCGCCCGTCTCGGCGATGATCCGCTCTTTGCCCATGTACTTCGCGAGCAGCACCTGCCCGAGCGCGTTGTTCAGTTTGTGCGCGCCGCCGTGAACCAGATCCTCCCGTTTGAGGTACACGTCGCGACCGTACCGATCGCTCAGTCGATCCGCCCGCTGGAGCGGCGTCGGCCGCCCGCCGAACTCCTCGAGTCGCCGTCGGAACTCGTCCATGAAGCCGTCCTCGTTCTCGAGGACGTATCGCTGGTAGGCGTCCTCGAGTTCCTCGAGGGCGGGCATCAGCGCCTCGGGGACGTACTGGCCGCCGAAGCGGCCGAAGGAGCCGTTTTCGCCGCTGGTGTCTCGACTCGAGCCGTTCGTTGCGCGAGCGTTTCGGTACTTCTCACTGTCACTGGGGTGCTCCTCGCTGTCAGTGGTGTACTCCGTGCGAGTGCCCCGCGCTGTATCGGTGTCAGTATCGGTCATGTCGTATCGACCTCCGCCATCGTCAGTCGCCGCGTGTTCGCTCGAACGTCGCCGTCGGTTTCGCCCGCGTGATCCATGAGGGCACTGCCGACGAGCAATCCGTCCGCGCCCGCGTCACGCATTCGGCGGGCATCCTCGGGCGTCGAAATTCCGCTCTCGGCGATCAGTGTCACGTCGTCGGGGACGTGGGGTGCGACGCGTTCGAAGGTTTCGAGGTCGACCTCGAGTTTCGTCAGGTCGCGGTTGTTCACGCCGACGATGTCTGCACCCGCTTCGAGGGCCACCTCCAGTTCGACCCGATCGTGCACCTCGACGAGCACCTGAAAGCCGCGTTCCCGGGCGGCCGCGAACAGTTCCTCGAGATTGTCGACGAAGCGGACGATGAGCAAGATGAGATCCGACTCGACGACGTCGAGCTGTTCCTCGCGGAGGACAAAGTCCTTGCGCAGCACTGGAACGTCGACCGCGTTGCGGACGCGCTCGAGCGCGTCCGGCGAGCCGCCGAAATGGGTCGGTTCGGTGAGAACGGAGATGGCCGTAGCGCCGCCGGCGACCATCGATTCGGCCAGTTCGACCGGATCGTCGTCACGGTGGCCGTCACTCGTCGGACTGGTCGGTTTCACTTCGGCGATCACCGGCACCCTGCCGTCTCCTTCGGCAGCCGAGAGTGCATCCGAGAAGGATCGTGCCTCGACGCTGATCGGGTCGGTCGCCGCCGAGCCACGGCCTCGAGCGGCCTCGAGAATCGACCGGACGGCTGGCGCGACGCCACCATTAGCATCCATTATCGTACATCAATGTACTAATCTATACATAAGACTTGCGGGATCGGTGGGGGTGGTTTCATACCAGTTGCTGCAAATCTCCCCCACACCGGTACGGTATTACGTCGTTACGACCACACAGCGACCATGCACGTTACTATCACACCCTCGCGCGTTCGCGGCACCGCTCGAGCGCCACCCTCGAAGAGTTACACGCACCGGGCGATCCTCGCTTCCGGTTACGCCGCGGAGGCCACCGTCCACGATGCTCTCTGGTCGGCCGACACCCGGGCGACCGCTCGCGCCGTCGAGCACTTCGGCGGCGACGTGAGCCGTACAGACGACGGTCGCCTCGAGATCGAGGGATTCGACGGGCGACCTGACGTGCCCGGCGACGTTATCGACTGCGCAAACAGCGGCACGACCATGCGGCTGGTGACGGCCACCGCGGCGCTCGCGGACGGTACGACCGTCCTCACCGGCGACGACTCACTCCGTTCTCGGCCACAGGGCCCGCTCCTCGAGGCGATCGGCGATCTCGGCGGTGAGGCGTTCAGCACTCGCAGGAACGGCCAGGCGCCGCTCGTCGTCACGGGGCCGATCGACGGCGGTACCGTCTCGATCCCCGGCGACGTCTCCTCCCAGTACATCTCGGCGCTGTTGATGGCCGGCGCCGTGACCGAGGACGGCCTCGATCTCACCCTCGAGACCGAACTCAAATCCTCCCCGTACGTCGACATCACGCTCGAGGTGCTCGCCGACTTCGGCGTCGAGGCCGAAGCCACGCCGAACGGGTTCGTCGTCGACGGCGGACAGTCCTACGATCCCGACGGCGGAACCTACCACGTTCCCGGCGATTTCTCCTCGATTTCCTACCTCGCCGCGGCAGGTGCCGTCACCGCGGCCGACGACGAAATCGTCCGCGTCCGTGGCGCTCACCCAAGCGCGCAGGGCGACACGGCGATCCTCGAGATCCTCGAGCGCATGGGCGCCGAACTCACCTGGCACCGTGAGGAGGGAACTATCGAGGTCGAGCAAAGCGATCTCGAGGGCGTGACCGTGTCGGTCGAGGACACGCCCGACCTGCTCCCGACCATCGCGACCCTGGGTGCGATCGCTACGGGCGATACCCACATCACGAACGCGGAGCACGTCCGATTCAAGGAGACTGATCGGGTGAGCGCGATGGCCGAGGAACTGGGGAAGCTGGGCGTCGAGACGACGGAAGAACGCGACTCACTGACGATCCACGGCAGCGAGTCGGCACTCGAGGGCACGACGGTCGACGGCCGCGGGGATCACCGGATCGTCATGTCGCTGGCCGTGGCCGGCCTCGTTGCCGACGGCCAGACGACGATTCGCGGGGCGGAACACGTCGACGTCTCGTTCCCCGATTTCTTCGACGTACTGTACGATCTCGGTGTGACCCTCGAGCAGTCGTCCTGACCTGTAACGGATGCCTTGACCTGTAGTGGTCGTCCTGACCTGGTACAGGACGTTACTGCACCTCACCCGGTCTCGAGTATCGTCTCGAGCATCGCCAGTTCCTGCTCGAGGTTGTCGTCACCGACGGCGGCAATCTCGTTCTCGAAGTGGTCGGCGAACGTCCGGAGTCGGGTGCCGTACCGATCCGAAACCGACAGCGGTACCGACTGCTGTTCCCACTCACCCAGGCGATGGGATGCCGGTGGGTCGATTCTTTCTGAATCCGTATCGGCGGACTCGTCGGGTTCCGTTTCTCCAACAGCCACCTTGCGCTCGTAAACTGTCCACTCTCGCAGTAAGCTGGCGTACCGCGAGAGGAGGATGGCCTTTCGTATCGCGTCGCTTTCGTACGTTTCCTCGGCCGCCGGGAACGTGATATGCTCGGTCGCGTCGTGATCCTCGCCGTCACGTGTTTCCCAGCTCGCGATCAACTCGAGTTCCTCGTCCTCGCCCGCGTGATCGACGTCGACCTGCACCAGGACGACGCCGCCCCTGGCTTCGCCGTCGGTTCGCGGCGATGGAAACAGGGTGTTGACGTGCATCAACTCGCCCGTGGCTTCGTCGGCTGCCGTCGACCCGTACACCCTGACGATCTCGGCGTTTTCGGCCTCGAGCTCGAGCGAGAGGTCGTACACGAGCGGCGTCACCATGTACTCGAACTCCTCGTCGAGTCGTCGCTCGAACGCCGACTCGGTGTAGACGCTGTAGTAGTTCGCGCCGCGAACCGACGTGATCTGGTCGATGAGGTCGGCATTGAAGTCGACGCCGACGCCGACGACGGTGGTGTGGTGGTTCGACCCGGCGTTGGCCTCGAGGCTGCTCCGGAGTTCGTCGGCGTTGGTCTCGCCCCAGTTGATCTGGGCGTCGGTAATCATGATCGACCGGTTCTCCCTGCGCTCGTGATCGGCACCCTCGAAGTCGGCCATCAGTTCTTCGGCGGCGTCCATCGCCGCGGAGATGTTCGTCCCGCCCCCTGCTCGAATGGACTCCTGAATGTGGCCGCGGATGGCGTCCATGTCCGTCTTTCCGACTTTTCGAAGCGGTTTCGCGACGGCGGCGTCGCTGTTGAACAGCACGACGCCGAAGCGATCGTCCGGGCGGAGGTGTCGCGTGAGCGAGACCAGGGCGTCTTTCGCGACGTCCATCTTCGGACGGGTATCGACCTCGTTTATCTCGCGTTTGTTCCCGTGCTCGTCGTAGTAGTACGCGCCGCCGTACTGATCGTAGTAGTAGTCGGTGAAACTGGCGCACATCGACCCCGAGATATCGAGAACGATCACGAGGTTGAGAGCTGGACGCTCGAAATCAGCCTGCGAGAGGCCGGACTCGAGGCCGACCGCGAGGAACTGTTCGCGCTCGTCCGAGAACGGATCCGGGCTCACAGCGGGCGTGTACGTCGGGCAGAACAGGGACGCACACGAGCCGTCGCCACCCGTGTCAAAGTAGTACTCGTGGAACAATCCCTCGTAGGCGATGGACGCCGGGGTCGGCAGGTACCCTTCCCTGACGTTCCGGCGGAACGTGGAGACGTCGGCAGCACCGCCAGCGGCGAGCCCGATGCTATCGTCAGCGTCGGCCTCCATTGCTCCGTCAGCGCCGCCGAATCGTAACGGCGACCCGTTTCCGCCGTTCTCCTCCTCCGGATCGTATTGCCAGTCGTCGATTTTATCGCCTTCGCTCTCGGCGGTTCCGGGAAGCGCGGGTTGCGTACAGCCGGCAAGTGCCAGCGCACCAACCCCGGCACAGACCCTGAGCAGTCGTCGTCGATCGTACACCATTGTCCTACTCGAGTCGACGAGAACTGCCGAATAAAGCGTGTCCCAAGCTGAAACGCCGATTTCACCCAGTTTCTGTGGCCGGTCTCGAGCGATATTTCGTCCAGTTTCTGTGGACGATCTCGAGCGATTTACGACGTGGACTGGGGGTGGGCGTGATTCACCACTCGCTGGACGTCAGAACACTCCAGTACGAAGTCGTGGCCGAAGGCAGTCGCGGGCGTCTGGTAGCCAGAGTCCACTGATCCGTCGAGCGTCCGTTCGGCGGCCAAAACCGCCGACTCGGCCGTAAACGAGTACGGGTTCGGTGTCGACAGTCGCCCGGTCACGGTCTCGGTGCCGTTGGTGACTTCGCCCCAGACCACGGCTCGGCCGGTCGTTAGTTCGCTCCCGTCGGGGCCGTCCATCGTTGCGTCGACGAGTCGTTCGAGCGTCGATTTGACGGGGTCGAACTCGGCCAACGACTCGAGCGGAGCGCCGGCTTTGAGGGCATTAATCGTCCGTCTGGTCGAGGCGGCGTACACACGAACGGAGGCGATGTCCGTGCTGAGGGCCGCCGTGACGACGTCGCCCCAGGGGACGGTCATCGCAGGTTTGACGCCGACCTCGGGGCCGAAATCGATCTCGCGGGTGTCGTAAGCCGTTGGTACTTCGACCAGTCGACCCCGGCGTCTGATGATTCCACTTGAACCGAGCGACTCGACCATGGTCTTCGCCGTTCCCCGAGAGACGGTGCTCGAGGTGGCAATCCCAATGGAGAGGTCAGTAGCGTCAGAAAGTTTTGACGCGAGAAAGGCGGCCAGACAGTCGGAGGTCACGACGTCGAAGCCGACCCCGGGTAACACGGTGATGTCCGCGTCGGTGGCTCGCTCGTCCATCGATGCGAGCCGCTCGAACACCTGAAACTCGGCGTTGATGTCGAGATAGTCGGTGCCAGCATCGAGACACGCTTCGACCATCGGTTCGGCCGTGTGCACGAACGGCCCGGCGCAGTTACAGACGACGTCGAACGGCTCGAGCTGGTCGACGAGCCTGGTGGTGTTCTGGGTTTTCTCGTCGTCATCGCTCGCCGACGGAGTGTCGTCTCCCTCGTCGGTATCCGAGGCGTCGTCGGTCTCGATATCGAAGACACGATAGTCGAGGCCGAGGCTGGTGGCCAGGTTCCGAACCTGTTCGCCGTCTCGGCCTGCAAGCACTGGGGAGCCACCGTGTGCGACGGCTTCCCTGGCGATCAGCGAGCCAGTGTAGCCGTAGGCACCGTAGATGAGGAGGCCATCCATGTGGCCTCCGTTCGGGGGGAGTGCCTGTAAACGTCACGTGATCGGTCGCGGTTCGAAACACTCTCCCAACGGGGCCCAAAATCGTGGGTCGATGGCTGCGGAGACACCGGTCGTCCCACTCGAGGACGTGCCGACTGATTCGACGATGATTGTTACTGCGCGCGACGAAGACGACACGGAACGCGAAGTCCTCCTCCATCACACGGACGATGGCGTCGTCGGCTGGCTCAACGCCTGCCAGCACTATCGACACATCCCGATCGACGAAGGCGACGGGGCGCTGATGCGAAAAGGGGGGTTCGTCTGTGAAAATCACGGCGCGTACTTCGAAGCCGATAGCGGGCTGTGCACGTTTGGCCCCTGTGAAGGGGCCCGCCTCGAGTCCGTCGAGGTATAGTAACAACTGCAACGATTTACACACTGATCGCCGACACGTCTGGCGATCAGGTGTGCACTGACTTGCAGTGGCTACTACCGTTACACTGGTCTGGGGGCCGATCGAACGGGAGCCTGCCGATCGAACCTCGACGTCGAACGTGGAGTTCTAAAACGAGTTCGAGACTACGTGTAGCAGCTGGGAGTACGGATCGACCCTCACTGGGTCGCCAGTGCAACCAGGTCGTTTTCCTGGTCGTACTCGAGCAGGCCGGCCTCGATCAGTCTCGGGAGGTGGTCGTGGTACAGCGAGATGTAGACGTCAGCGATTCGTTCGGCCGAGAGTTCGGTGATCGGTCGGTTGGCTTCCTGCTGGGCGACCTCCTCGGCGGCATCGGGTAACGTGAGTTCCTGTTCGTGGGCGCTGAGTACGTCGTAGAGGAGGCGACGGCGCTGGTGGGACAGTGCCTGCAGCACCTCGTCGATCGCCGCTGGCGACTCCTGACGGGTCGCGAGCCACTCGAGGGTGTCGGCTGCGAGATCCGTCGCGGTGTCGCTTTGCTGGGTCGGTTGACTCATCGACTGTCACCTCGAGCAGCGGCGAAATGAGCGAGTCGAGGTGAGGGTCGTACTCGTTTTTGGGCTCGCATCGGTTCCCAGGCGTGAGGCCCTACTCGAGCGAACAGGCGTCCGATGAAACGACGACTGGACTCGTCGCCGGATGCTGGCTCTCGGCAGTCGTTCACTCGATAGTTCATACCGGATGATGAACGCGCTGACTGATATTCGTATCGACTTGGAAATAGTTGTCCGGAACGTGTGACTGTCCGTCCGCAAAGAACGTCCGTGATCGGCCGTTTCCGTGCTCACTCGATCGTAAACACCGGTTCGGCGACGGACTCGCTCTTACACTCGGGGCATCGGGAGGGGAGGTTGAGTCGATCGTCGAACCGGTCGAAGCCGCAGTCACGACAGGTCGGCGGCGACACGAGCATCTGTTCGTCCGTCCCGTCGATCGATCGAGCAACGTGCTCGAGGTGGCCAAGCACCGACCCCGTCGTCAGGTCGAACTCGCTTGCGAGTTCACTCAGTGCTGCTGGTCGTGTTCGAAGCGCGTCGGCGAGTCGTTGTCGCGTCGTCTCGTCGGCTTCCCGCATACCACGCCGTAGTGGCTCCACCGGTTTACCTGTATCCGGATCGCTCGAGACGTGATTCGAGCCTGTTGGAGTCGACACAGTGGAGTGGGAGGGTTCCGAACGCCCCGATGTGACTATCGAATACGACAAACTCGTGCGCGATCGGATTCCAGCGATTATCGACGAAAACGGTGAGTGGCCGATTACACACGTTGCCGACGACACAGAATACGAGCGTCGACTGCTCGACAAACTCGAGGAGGAGTGTACGGAGGTTCGCGACAAACTGACACTCGAGGAATTAGCCGACGTTCTCGAGGTGATTCGGGCGCTCTGTACGCACGAGGGCTGGTCGCTCGAGGAACTCGAGGAATCCCGCCGGCAGAAGGCGGCCGACCGCGGGGGGTTCGACGATCGGATCGTCTTGGAACGGGTTCACGAGCGCGATCCGTCGTGAGCGACTGGGAACGTCTGTAGCACGGGGGCCACAGAAACGTTAGCAGACCGATGAAAGGGCAAGGGTCTTACATCCCGCAGGTGAACCGATACCGTATGAAGGCTGTCGTGCTTGCCGGAGGCTACGCGACCCGGTTGTGGCCGATCACCAAACATCGGCCGAAGATGTTTCTCCCCATCGGTGAGTCGACCGTCATCGATCTCATCTTCGCCGAACTCGAAGCGGACGATCGCATCGACGAGGTGTTCGTCAGTACCAACGAACGCTTCGAGGCTGAATTCGAGGCACACCTCGCGGAATCGTCGTTCGAGAAGCCACGGCTGTCGGTCGAAGATACCGCGGAGGAAGACGAAAAGTTCGGCGTCGTCGGCGCACTTGCCCAGCTCATCGATCGAGAGGCCGTCGACGATGATCTCGTCGTAATCGCCGGCGACAACCTCATCAGCTTCGACGTCACCGAGTTCATCGACTACTTCGAGCGTCAGGGGACACCCTCGCTCGCTGCCTACGACGTCGGTTCGCGCGAGAAGGCGAAATCGTATGGCCTCGTCGAACTCGAGGGCGAGCGTGTCATCGACTTTCAGGAGAAACCGGACGATCCAAAGAGCACCCTTGTGTCCATCGCCTGTTATGCGTTCCCCAGGGAGAACCTTTCGTTGCTCTCGACGTACCTCGAAGAAGGAAACAACCCCGACGAACCGGGCTGGTTCATCCAGTGGCTTCAGAACCACGAACCCACCCACGCGTTCACCTTCGAAGGTGCCTGGTTCGACATCGGGACGCCCGACAGCTATCTCGACGCCGTCGCCTGGCACCTGGGCGGTGACAATCTGATCGCCGACTCGGCGACCCTCGAGGACGTCACGGTCGGCGAAAACGTTCACGTGATGGACGGGGCGACGCTCGAGCACTCGACCGTCGATCACGCCGTGATCTTTCCGGATGCATCCGTCCGCAACGCCGACATTCGGCGGTCGATTATCGACGAGGAGACCCGCCTCGAGAACATGGATCTCGCCGGCGCGCTCATCGGTGCCCACACGACGATTACGAACGGCCCCCGGGAGTAACGACCCGCTCGTTGTTGCCGTACCGGCGTCACTCTCGCCGTAACCTGCCCGCTGCGGTGATATCCGTCCCCATTGTTCCTCGTGACAGTCTCGATAGAATATATAAACCGGTCGATACACCTATCACGCCCCCGTGTGTTTGCTGTCGACAAGAGACATGCCGTCACCTCAGGAGGTGCTCGATCGATGTGCCGACGGAACGCCATACGCGTCCCTGTCGACTGATTTCCTCGAGTTCGACCGACCGGCCGGTGACGACCCGCTGTTACTGGTCGCCACGGCTGCAGCCGCGACGACCGGACAGGCGTACGCGACCGGCGTTCGACCGACCGTCGATCAGTTCGAGTCGACCCTGATCGAGTCCGGTCGAGTGAGTACTCTCGACGACCTCGCGACGCTCGACCCCGCGGACGAGGGCCTTCAGGACATCTTCGGAGCGGAGCGGAGTCGTATCGCCCTGCTCGAGATGGCGTCCGTCATTGCTGACCGCCCGGAAGACGACGACCTCGAGGCGTTGTGTTCGTGGGCCGCCGAAGCAGACGTGTATCGGTACGAAACGGATCCAATCGGATCTATATCGGGGGTCGGCCCCTCGTCGTTTCAGTACCTTCGCCAGCTCGCCGGCATGGACACTGCGAAGGCCGACCCGGATCTCGCGGTGCTGCTCGACCGTGTCGAGTCGGATGCACAGACGGGCATTATCGACACCGCCGAACCGCTGCGATCCCTGGCATCCTGTGAGTGGCTCTCGCTGACGACCGAGTATCGAATGATCGAAATCGACTGCCTCGCGTGGTGGCTCGAGGCGGACGAGGACGAACGGGCGATTGTCACCGAACTCGAGTGACCGACCTGGTCGCGGATTCTTCGGGACTTAGTCGCTGCCGGCACCGTCTTCCGCATCGCTCGCCGAGTCCGACGCCCAGGCGAACTCGTGGGCGTCACCGTGGCCGTCGGTGATGGCGACCGAGCCCTGGCTCGGCGGCTCGCCGTCGTATGTCACTCGCACGAGCAGCCCCAAGTCGACGATCTGTTGGGTACACGCCTCGTCGTCGTCGCTGGTATCGACGGCGGCGGCCGACACCGTTAGTCCGTCCTCTTCGGTTGCCTCCAGCGAGCGCAACTGCAGCGCGTAACAGCCGTTCGTCCCCTGGGTCTCGAGGGCGAGCAGCGTCTCGCTCTCGAAGTCGACATCGTCGAGGAGCGATTCGATAGCGTCTCGCTCTGACTCCTGTCGTTCCTCGAGCCCGAGATACGATTCGGCCTGGTCTCGGTTGCGGAACGTCTCGACGGTCGTCTGCCCATCGTCGGCCGCGTACTCGACGCCGTCGTAGTCGGCGACGGAACCGCTTCTGGTTGGCTCGTCGCCAGACTCCTCGCCCCCGTCGTCGCTCTCCTCTGTGTCGTCGGTGCCGTCGGTGTCGTCGGTACCGTCGTTTTCATCACCCTCTTCGGTGTCGTCGGAGCCGTTCTCGCCGTCGTTCGTGTCGTCGGTGTCGTCCGAATCGTCGTCACCAGGGTCGGTTCCTGCGCCAGGATCGGACTGGTCGTCGAGACAGCCCGCGAGTGTCGCCGCGCCCGTGATTCCTGCGCCGATCAACAACCGCCGTCGAGTGAGCGTCATACCTACTGGTTGTACAGCTGGGGATGTATAAATCACGGAAGGTAAAACGCGTATTTTACCAAACGAGATGACACGCTCGAGACCGTTGTACGACCGGAATCCGTGGTACTGTTGCTTCCGGTTCTGGGTGGTGTAAACCCGGGCGGGGGCGGGAAGCCCGCCCTGGTGAGAGACATGAGCGTACTCGAAGCGGGGGCGAGTCCACTTCGGTTTCGGGCACGGACACAGCACTCGACTGGTCAGCGCGTCGTCATGCTGCCGGTACCGCCACACACCCAACCGGTGTGATCGTGGTTGCCGACAGGTACGGTGCACCGAGCGCGCACCCGACGGGGTTGCGTTCCCCGCACCCGATCATTCGTCGAAGGGGGCCTTTGTTATTCCTACACACACGGCGGTGTATGCAGCCGCCTCCGTCGTCAGGCGGCCACTACCGGCCTCGTAGTCGATACCTATAGTAGCCACTGCACGGTCAATGCGCATCTGATCGCCAGCCGTGTCGGCGATCAGTGTGTGAATCGTTGCAGTTGTTACTGTATCCCTTGCGGTGGCTCCTCAAGCGAGCGCGCGGTCGATGTACTCGAGGATGTTCTCGGATTCGGCCATCGTCACACCGGTTTCGGCGTCGACGAGAACTGGAACGCCTCGCTGGCCGGAGACGCGTTTGACCTCGTTTCGATCCGAGTGCATGGCATCCGTCCAGACCGTCTCGTATTCGACACCGGCATCCTCGAGTGCGTCGGCGACTTTTTCACAGAATGGGCACCCGTCCAGTTGGTACAACGTGCGTGTCATACGACACCAGAAGGACTGATCCACAAAAGACCCGATGATAACGGCGGTACCCACCGGTTTCGAGTAGTCAACTACATCCCGGTCTGACGGTGTCGGATCAGCCAGAGCTGATCAAGGTCGACTGAGGGGAACGTATCGGTGCTCGTGATGGTGACTGGCCTTGCCGCACGCCAAACACCAATAACGCTGGCTGGTGTGAACCGTGATATGTCGACCCGGCCAACGCACCAGAACCCGCTTCGAATCGGTATCGTCGGCCTCGGCTACATCGGCTCGACCGTCGGCGGACAGTTCCACCGTCAACCCGATGCCACCGTCGCTGCCGTCTGCGATCTCAGCACCGACCGGCTGCAGGCGATCGGCGATCGTTTTTCCGTGCCCGACGACTCCCGGTTCGGGGCGTATCCGACGATGCTCGAGGACGCCGAACTCGACGCCGTCCTCATCGGAACTCCCCACACCCTTCACTACGAGCAGGTGGTTGCTGCCCTCGAGCGCGGGCTTCACGTCTACTGCGATAAACCGCTCACGACCGACCTCGAGCATGCACACGACCTGGTCGAGCGGAGCGAGTCGGGAGACGCGGTGTTGATGGTCGGCTACCAGCGCCACCTGCAGACCGCGTTTCGGCGGGCTCGCGACCGCTTCAGTGCCCCCGAGGACGACAACTTTTCTCCGGATACAGCACGCGAGCCACGGTGGCTCACCGCGTCGATAACACAGGACTGGATCGCCGACTCCGAAGGGACGTGGCGACTCGATCCCGGTCTCTCCGGTGGCGGATTTCTCTACGATACCGGGAGCCACGTCCTCGACGGCGTGCTCTGGACGACCGGGCTCGAACCGAAGTCGGTGTCCGCGAGTATGGACTTTTACGACGACGACCAGCGGGTCGACCGACGCGCCCACCTCGACGTGCGATTTCGAAACGGTGCGACCGGCTCGTTCTCGTTCCACGGGGAGGCGCCGGCCGTTCGTGAACACGTCCACATCTGGGACGACGAGGGGGCGGTCTACCTCGAGGGCAAGCAGTGGCGTTCCCGCCGGGTGTTCGAAATCGACAGTGACAGCGGCGAACACCATCCGTACATCGACCCGAGACACCAGCCGTCTCGAGCGGGGGCCTTCCTCGAGAGCGTTCGAACCGGGGACGACCCGCCTGCGACTGCCCGCGATGCGCTGGCGGTGACGGCGTTGACCGAAGCGGCCTACGAGTCCGCCCGATTGGGAGAACGCGTCCAGATTCAGCTGTGACGTGGCGAATCCGCGTCGACAACAGACCGTTGTCACGATACCCACGTGGCGTCCGATCCATCGGTGCGTCGGTCGCCTGGTTGTGCTCGGTTTCCGCTCGTGACCGGCCTCCTGCTCGCGTCCGTCCCGAACGCAGTCGATCGGGTGAGTTACTCGCCGGTCGTGGGTTAACGTCGACCGTTCTGGCCCGCTAAACCGTCGTAAACGACAGCTTTCGCTCGAGTAGGCGGTGAAAACCGGACACGCATACGGAGACACGGTACATCTCCCTCGGTGGGTTCTGTGGTCGCTGATACTCTCCGTTACGAACGCAATCGGTGGTAATCGGTTCATAGGAACCGTCCTGTCGTCGGTACCGTCTAGATAACTACGAGTGGTCTCGATGTGTCGCCAGCTATGATCGAGTGCACCAACTGTGACACTGCACAGTTCCTCCAGATCACCCAGAGCCGCGTCTACTTCGAGGACGGGGAGTTGATCAACGAGATCATGGAGACGTACGAGTGTACGCTCTGTGAGTCGACCGGGCGTTACACCTACAGCGAAAACGGGGCGGATCCAATCGTCGACGGTGACGTTACTGTTACGTCGGAACGACCAAAGTTTGCGTGACGGGCACGGTGGGAGTGGCCACCACCCACTGCGCTGCCTGCTGTCGGAATCATCACAACGGACTGGTTCGGGGGACTCGACCCGCCTTCCGCTTCAGGACGATTCTGACCCCGAACCGCCTCGATCCCTCCCGTCCCCCTCGCTCGAGATTCCCTTCGTTACTGATCGGCCGAATCCCCGTTCCACCCCCATCCCTGAGCGAATCGCTTCGTGAGCACGCTCAACACGAATAGCGTGACGAGCAATCCCCCCAGCGCGAGCGGATGGTAGCCAACTAGCAACTGCCAGAGCCCGTAGCTGATCGTTACGAGTCCCATGAGGAGTGCCGTCGCTCCCGCTCGTCGGGAGACGTATGCCGGATCGACGTCGTCGTCATAGTGAACGTGGAGGTCGGGTCGACCCCGAAAGGCGATGAAGTACGCGGGGATCAAGATGACGGTGCCGGCTCCGAGCCAGAACAGCCCCATCGCGACGTCGAACGAGACCATCATCTTCATATCGGTCGGGCTGGCGAATAAGCGCGCCGATCGATTTCTGTCGTCGATGATCGACACGAACGCGAGATCCTTTTCGGATACAAAAGATATTTTCCCGCCGAAGCAAAAGAGATGGTATGAGCACCCGTCCGACGGAAGATCGTATTCTCGAAGTTCTCGAGGAGGACGCCCAGGCGTCCTACGCAGAAATCGCCGCTCGAGCCGACGTGTCGAAGCCGACCGTCAGAAAGTACATCAACCAGCTCGAGTCCGACGGCGTGATCGTGGGGTACTCCGCCGACGTCGACCCGAAGAAGCTCTCGAGTCAGACCATCGCACTGGTGGGAATCGATGTCGCCAGCGAACGCTACGTGGAAGCGACCCGGGCACTGAAGGCGCTGGACTCGGTCGAAGCGCTGTACAGCTCGAGCGGTGACCACATGCTGATGGCCGAAGTGCGGGCCGCAAACGGCGACGAACTGGGGGACATTATCGCAACGGATATCCTCGAAATCGATGGCGTCACCGCGGCTCACCCGTCCTTTTTACAGGAACGACTCAAGTGACCGCCCCATTCGGACGACGGCAGCAACCGGGTGAGCGCCGGCCACGTACGGGTCGCTCGAGCCGAGTGGCGACGGCCACACTATAGTAACTATAGTAACAACTGCAACGATTACACACTGATCGCCAACACAGCTGGCGATCAGGTGTGCATTGACGTGCAGTGGCTACTATATTTTCACTATTGGCCCCGTACGTCCACTGATGGCGACCTACGAACGATCGACTCGCGTCCGTGCACCGCTCGAGGACGTCTGGGACTTTCACTCACGCACCGTCGGACTCGAGGCGCTCACCCCCTCGTGGATGGGGCTTCGCGTCGAAGCTGTGATCGGGCCGGACGGCGAACGGAATCCAGACCTGCTCGAGGCCGGATCGGAGGTCGACCTGTCGATCCGCCCGTTCGGTGTCGGCCCACGTCAGCACTGGACGTCGCTCATCACCGACCGTGAAGAGCGACCGGGGCGGGCCTCCTTCACCGACGAAATGATTCACGGGCCGTTCGATACCTGGATCCACACCCACGCCTTCTTCGCGGACGGCGAGGAGACGATCATCCGCGATCACGTCGAGTACGAACTGCCATACGGTGGCCTCGGTACGGTGGCCACGCCGTTCTCGGTCGTCGGTTTCGAAGGGATGTTCAGGGAACGCCACCAGCGGACGACGGAGGCACTCGAGGGAGGATCCTCGGATGCGGTCGAAGTCGAGATCGAGTCCGGGGACGGGATGTAACCATTCGACTACGCGAAGCACGCCACTCCCTCCGAACCGTTTCTGCGGATCGACGAGCCGTCGGGATTGCGAGTTTCGTCACTGCTTTACTATCGCTCGCGAATGAGACGGCGTGTTCCGCCGTGACGCGTTCGATTACGGATCCCTCGAGGTGACCCCAGCCGCCGCGCTCGCGTTCGCCGTGTTCGCCGCGAGTACGAGCGCGATCCTGGTTCGCTGGAGCGTCGCCCCGAGTTCGGTGGCGGCCCTCTACCGGGTCGTCTTCACGACGGTGATCGTCGCGCCGATTGCCGTCCTCTGGCACCGAGACGAGTTCGCTCGCCTCTCCTGGGCCGACCTGGCCGGGGCGACCGTCGCCGGAATCGCGCTCGCCGTTCACTTCGCCGCGTGGTTCGAGAGTCTCAACTACACGAGCGTCGCCGCGAGCGTCACGCTCGTACAGACACAGCCACTCTTCGTCGCGATCGGAGCCGCGCTCGTCCTGGGTGAGCACGTGGATCGCCGGACGGTGCTCGGCATCCTCGTCGCCATCGGCGGTGCTGCGGTCATGTCGTTCGGTGGCGCTGGTGAAGCACCGATCGCCGACGCGACGCTCTACGGGAACGGCCTGGCGATCCTCGGCGCGATCACCGTCGCCGGCTACGTACTCGCCGGCCGCTCGATCCGCCAGCGAGTCTCCCTGTTCCCGTACGTTACGGTCGTCTACGTTGCCTGTGCGGTCACGCTGTTCGTTCTCGTCGGTGTGCAGGGCCACGACTACCTCGCCTACCCGCCACGGGAGTGGCTGCTCTTTCTCGCCATGGCGGTCGGGCCCGGCGTACTGGGCCACACCGTCGTCAACTGGGTGTTGAAACACCTCGAGTCAGTCGTCGTCAGCGTTGCCTGGCTCGGCGAGCCGGTCGGCTCGACGGCGTTAGCGTTCGTCCTCCTCTCCGAGGTGCCCGACGTGGTGACGGTCGTCGGCGGTACCGTCGTGCTCACCGGCATTTACTGGACGACGGTCAGGCGACAGCTCGAGTGACTCGGTGTCGAACAGAAAGAAAACCTTAACAAACTCCTTCGAACGTATTTCGAAAAAATGGGTTCAAGGGGAGAACAACGGAACTCACCATTCAATCCGGAGCCGAGTATCGCCGTTATCAGGGCCGTCGCAGCGGCCGAAAACGTCCCAATCGAGGAACTGTGCCCGCCGGAGTATCCGCCGCTCCACGACGCGATTAATCCCGACGCGCTCGACCAACTGTTCGATTCGCCGGAGACAGACGTCACGGTGACATTCCCTTATCTGACCTATCTGGTAACGCTCGAGAGCGACGGCCACATCGAACTCGACGCTCGCGAGGAGTGACCGGAGGGTGTCGATCGTCCAGTAGTGAGTGATCTGTTCCCTGAAATTCTATCAGATTCTCGGTGACCGGGGACGAACTACCATCTTTGCTTTCCGCTGGAGGTGAACCCGTCCTTCTTGAGTGATAGCCATTACCTACGCAAATCAAAAAGACTCTTTCTTATCGAGGGTATCTATCTCGCACATGGAGAGCCACTACGAGGTGCTCGGGGTCTCGCCGGACGCCGATCTGGACGAGATCCGGGCGGCATACCGCCGCTTGCTGAAACGGTATCATCCGGATCAGGGTGGCTCTCGCGAGCAGTTTCTTCGTATCAAGCGGGCCTACGAGACGGTGGTAGGCGAACATCCAGACGAGTGGGCCGGCGACGGCACGATCCCGTACGGCGAAACCGACCGCACGTACGATCCATCGACGACCCACCCATCCGCAGAGGTGGGGTTGCAGGTTACGGGAACGGTGCTGACGGTGACGCTCGTCGCGCTGGTTCACGATGTCACGCTCGAGGAACTCCTCCAGAAACCGGTTCCAGGCGGCGGCAAGCGGACGGCTGCGTTCTTCACGGTACACAACACGAGCGACCGATCGGTGACCTGGCGTGGGCACGCCCAGACGAGTTTCGTTGGCGACGACGGCTTTCTCTATCAGGGGTCGAACATCCTTCGACCGCACGAGTCGGCCCTTCCTGGGCGGTGGTGTGGGATCGCGACGCCGATTCCGCCGGGGAAGGCACTCGATGCGGTCGTCGTCGCCCAGGAGATTCCCGACGACGTCGACGTCGAGCGCGTCGTGTACACCCAGGCGTACGTGACCGACGACGGCAAGCGGGAAACAGAACAGTCGCTGTTTCGGATCCGTTCGCGTGTCAGGGATAGCCTGGACGAGCTTCCGTACGGTCGCCAATGAGCGGTCTCGGGAGCCGCTTCCCGCCACGCGGGGGTTCCGCTCACCGTTTGAGACTCGCCGCCTCCGCTCGGAGCCGCTCGACGACGTCGGGTCGGCCGGCACAGTCGAGGGTGATCGTCTCGCCAGCGTACGTGACGTCCGCAACGGCCGTTCGGTCGTAGGCCCGTGAGACGAGCGTCATTGCCTCGTCGCCAGCGGGGAGCTCGAGGGTTGCTCGTTCCGTGGGTAGTCGATCGACGATCTGGGAGCGGAGTGCCTCGAGATTCCTCCCCTCGCGAGCGCTGAGCGGAAGCACCGTCGAGACGTATGCCTCGGCGAGCGTACGGCGGCGTTCCTGTTCGTCCTCGGTCAGGCAGTCGATCTTGTTGAGCGCCGTCAGCAGATGGTCTTCGTCGACCTCGTGTTCCTCGAGGACGTCGAGTGAGACCTGGAGTCGTCGCTCGAACGTCTCAAGCGGGTCGCCCGCGTCGACGACGAGCACGACGACGTCGGCGGCACTCGCCTCGGAGAGCGTGGCGCTGAAGGAGGCGACCAGGTCGTGCGGGAGGTCGTCGACGTAGCCGACAGTGTCGGTGAGCAACACCGGCCGCTCGCCGAGAGTCGCCCGTCGGGTGGTGGTCTCGAGGGTTTCGAACAGTCGGTCGGCGACGCTGGCGGTGGCGTGTTTCTCGGATTCTGTGTCGACGCCCTCGTCAGACGCCTCCGCAGGAGATATCTCGAGGTCGTCTGCGAGTCGGTGCAACAGCGTCGATTTGCCGGCGTTCGTGTAGCCAGCAATGGTCACGAGGTCGAATCCCTGCTCGCGTCGCTGTTGGCGGAACTGCTCGGTTGGGTCGGGGAGCGTCGCCAGCTCCCGCTCGAGCCGGGAGATTCGATCTCGGACATCGTAGACCGGCGTCCCGCTCTCGGTGTACCGGTTGAGCATCCCCTCCTCGGTCGTTGCGATGAGTCTCGGCAGGTCGTACCGAAGCTGTGCGAGTTCGACCTGCAGCCTCGCCCGTTTCGTGCCGGCTCCCGATTCGAAGATGTCGAGGACGAGTCGGTGGCGGTCGATCACGGCGGTTCCGTCGGGAAGCGTGTCGACGATCGTGTGGTGTTGATTCGGTGTGAGTCGTGCGTCGACGATGACGGCTTCGACCCCTGTTTCGGTCGCCAGTGTGGCCAGATCCTCGATTCGACCCGCGCCGAGGTAGCTCCCGGTGTCGGGGTGACCGGGCTGGGTGAGGGCGTTCTCGACGGTGTAGCCGGCCGCTCGAGCGAGGGCGGCGATTTCGTCCGTCGAGACGGGTGTCCTGGTGTCCCGAGAGACGACGAGTGCGGTCGTGTTGCTGTGCGTCGCTGGCGTGTCGCTGGATGGTCGTGACATCGGTCTGTCGTTCGGTGCCGGAACCTCGAGTGGCTCAGGCAGGGCGATTCGACGGTCACCGGGTCGTCGGAGGCCGTCGCTCAGTGCTAATTCACATTCCGGGTGTTCAGCCGACAAACGAGTGTTCAGCCGACAATCGAGTGTCCAGCCGACAAACGAGTGTTCAGCCGACTAACTGGTGTCCGCCGAGCTCGGCGGACACTGTCGTCGCTCGACGACGGCTTGAGACGACCCGGCTTAGCGGAAAGAAAGGGTCTCCATTCGTCGTTCCAACACACTCGAGGATACCTAAAAGTCGTGTCGGTGGTGTGTCAACCAATCACGTACTCGTCTGGACTCCGCACCGCTCCACACGTGGCGTGATCGCTCGAGTCGTTCGAAAATCGATGCCGTAGAAGTGATCGGGTCGTGCTGCCTGAACGCACTCACTCGCCGAACAGCTCGTCGACGGCAGAGCGGGCCGCGAGAGCGGCATCGTCGGCGACGTCGTCCGGGGGGCGTTCCGTCGCGTCCTCCGGCACGTTCAGGTAGACGTCGACCTCGAGGACGCCGTCCTCGAAGATGACGGTGACGTCGTAGTCACGGACGGCTGATTGCTTGTACGCCGAGAAGATGACGTCCTCGGCGGCGTCCGACGCCGTTTGAACGACGGTCTCGTCGGACGGCTCCGATGCGCTCGAGGGATCGGGTGTCATTTACGCGCCGCCAGCACCCGGGCCGCCTGGGCCGGCCGGGCCGCCGCCCATCCCGCCGAGCATGTTCTGCAGTTCCTCCTGCAGGCTCTCGAACTGGTTCTGGACGCGCTCTTCCTGTTTTTCGAGGGTCTCGAGGCGGATCTCGAGCGTGTTCACCTTGTCGTCGAGTTGATCCTGGGCCTCGTCGTATTCGGTCTGGACGAACAGTTCGCCGACCTGGCGGTACATGGTCGTGTCCTCGTCGACACCCTCGAGTTCGTCGAGGGCGGCTTCGGCGTCGTTGAGCGAGGACTCGGCCTCCTGTTTCTGGACGGCGACCGTCTGGGCGGTCTCCTGAAGATCCTGCAGTTGCTCGATTTTCTCCTGTGCCTCCGGCGGCAGATTGCCTTGCATACTTCGACCGTTGCCCTCCGCACTGATAAAGCCAAGCTTTGCTCCTCGTCAGCGCCGTCGGCTGACTGACTCTATGTGCAGCCACGCTTCGAGGCTGTCGACGTGCTCGGTCGGTATCGCAGCCAGAACCGATCCTCCACCGACGTCTCGAGCGATCCAGACGATAGTGGTGTCACCGAGCCCCCAGCGCCGAACGCGCCAATTCGAGTCAGTCGCTGCCGGTTTCGACAGTTCGTGTGTCGTGTCGAACTCGCCGAACCAGCGACGGCCGCTCGCTCCGCTGTTGGGGTGTGAGGTTACCCGGAGTCGATCGGCGGTGAGACGTCCGGTCGTCGGCAGCCACCAGCGGAGGCTCACGACGGCGAGGTAGAGCCCACCAATCGGGAGCAGATACCAGAACGACGACCGCTCGAGGCCGACGACCAGTGCGAATCCGGCGGCGTGAACGAGGCCCCCGAGTCCAGCGAGGACGACGAGGTGCCACAGCGGTGCGTGTTCGACGACCGAACGTGTTGGGTCACTCGGCTCAGGCATCCGGATGCGGAGGAAGGTTCGGCCTGCATCCGATCGAGAGAGCCACGAGAGGAGCCAACCCAGCACGAGGAGGGCCACGACCCCGCTTCCGGCCAGCCAGAGGAGACGAGTGGAGCCAGTTCCGGAGCCGGTTGCGGGTACGCGTCCCTCGAGGAGCAACGCGAGCGAACCGGCGAACAGGAGAGCCACGAAACCGCCGAATATCGACCACGTGAACGCATGTAGCCACCGGAGAAGCCGCGAGTTCGAGGGTGTCAACTGCCACTCGGCCGTCTCTTCTTCGGCCGATTCGTCGATTGGTTCGTCGGCGGTCACGGCTCACTCGAGGTGGATGTGGAATCGGAATCGGTCGAACGAGTCGAGGGTCGGTCGCCATCGCCGTCTGCGTCGTCCACCGACAGGTGCGACGCACCGATCGCCGCCGTCCGTTCGGCGACGTCGAGCAAGGAGAACCAGGTGTTGAGCGCCGCTCGTAGCGCCGTCAGGTCACGTGCGCGAATATCGACCGTCACAGTGTGCCCGTCACGCTCGATCGTCGTTCGGGAGCGTTCGTCGTCGATCTCGCCGACCTCGCGGGCAACTGCTTCGGCGACGACGGTGGCTCGCGCTGTGGTCTCGTAATCGAACTCGAGGGTCGCGTCGTGAAGAGACACCGGAAAACGAGCGGGTTATTCGACGTCGACGGCCTTGACGTCCCGGCTGCGCTCTTTTAGGAGGACGCGGTGACCGCAGTAGGGACAGCGGACGCCCCCGTACTCGTCGAGCTGTACGTCGCGTTTGCATCGGGAGCACTTGTAGCTCATATGTGTGTGATAGGGGTGGAGTGCCGTATGCGTACCGGTCGCTTACTCGCTGTCCTCGCCCAGAGCGGCACGGATCGAGCGTCGAACCGTCTCGCCGGCGGGCGTCTGCGGGCGGTAGGCACCGCCAGCGAAGACCTCGCCAGTCTCCTCGTTCTTCCAGATGCCCGTTCCGATACGGGTGACGTCGTCGCCGTCGACTTTCGACGACCGCATGTCGTGTTCGATCTCCGTGACGCGTCGGCGGGCGACGCGTCCATATCGCGCTCCGAAACGGCCGGCACTGCCGACCCGTCCTCGCTGCTTTTCGGCCATAGTATCGATCACTATCGCCGGCGTTCTGATAAAGGTGTTGAGTTCGATCCGCTACGCGTCCCGTAAACCGGCCTCGAGCAAGGCCTCGTTCAGATCCTCGCGAACGGCCTCGCCCAACTCGCGGTCGCGAGCCGTGGTCACGATCCGGTTCTCCTGGACGCTCGAGCCATCGCGAAGGAGCATCCGAACGTTTCCGCCGTCGTCCGCCCGCGTGACCTTCGCCCGGAGTCCCGACTGGGAGCCGGTACCGCCGGCGTCGATCGGGCCGGGTATCACCTTCTTGACGTGGGGGTGTTCGGCGACGGTCTGTATCGCGCGCATTCCCGTTCGTCCGCCAATGAGCGTCGAGTGGCTGCCACCGATCTTCTCGGCGGGGGCCAGGTCGACCACGTCGAGCGCCCGGTCGCCCCGGCGCTCGAGCACAGCGGTGACGGGGTCGTCGTCGGTCACCCGGTAAAACGTGTAGTGGGTATCCTCGCGAACGGCCTGGACGACGTCACGATCGCCCGCGGCGTACACCTCTTCGGGGCGCTTTCGTCGCAGTTCGTCGCCCAACAGCCCGGCGAAGTTTCGGAGTTCGACGACGGCGAGGTCGCCCTCCTCGGGGGCGGTCGTGACCGTCGTCTCCCCCAGAATGTCCTCGTCGTCGAGCATCGTCAGCGTCGCCCGATCGCGGGCCGCCTCGAGCACCACCGTCTCGGTGTTCCCTTCCCGGCAGACGAGACAGAAGTCACCGGGTTTCTCGAGGGGCGATCCGCAGTGGCGACACTCCATAGTCCGGATTGCTTCCGTGGGATTAAAACGGGCGTGTTTCGAGATGACCTGAGAGCTGACAGATTTCACACGGCGACTCGATCGAACGGGCTACTGAATCTCGAGCGGGTAGAGTCGGCGATGATACTGATTCCCCTGCCGACCCGGGATTCGCTACCCCAGGTCGACCGGGTCGGTCTTCAGGTACTCCCGCATCACGGCCGTCGCGTACGACCCCTTCGGCAGCGAGAACGAGAACGTGAGCGGGTCGGCCTCGACCGTGAGCGCCGTTCGGACGAGGATCGCTCGGCGCGTCCCGGTCGAATCGAACTCGCCGGGCAGGTCGAAATCCGACTGCTCGAGGTCGAGGTCGTCCAACACGGCCCGTTCGATCTCGCCCGGTTCGCCGTCGGCGAGTGTCGTCTCCGTGCCGACCAGCGGCGCGGTAACGAACGCCCGCCCGCGCTCGCAGTGACGCGTCACCGACCGTACGCGGCGCTCGTCGACGCGCTGGCTGCGGTCGACGTCCGGAAGTTCGAGCCCCTCGGGAGCGTCCCGGTCGGCGAAGCAGACGACGTCGCCGGCGACTGGTCGGTCGAACGGCAAGCCTCGCTCGAGACGGATACTGAGAATTCGGTTGAAGACGAACGACTGGGCGGCGTGGACGAACAGCCGCTGAAGGTTCGAGGGCAGGCGCTCGAGGGCGGCGCGAAATGTCTCCCCACCCGGGTCGCCGTCGTGTTCGGCGAGTTCGTGCAACATCGACCGCTCGTACTGCAGTCGGTTCGGAAAGCGCTCGAGGGCGGCCTGCCAGTCGCGGGTCTCCTCGACGAACGCACGGGCTGACTGGGTGTCCTCGGGCTCGGCCGCCGTTGGCCGACCGAGGTAGGCCATGACGGCTCCTTCCCAGTCGCCGCGCACGATCTCGAGGCCGACCTCGTGGGTGATCGGCCGCTTACTGCCGAAGCGTTGCTGGCCGAAGACGTTTGGGACGCCCACCGTGATCGATTCGCCGATCTCAGCGTCGGTATCGTCGTTCCCCGCAAAATCGGCGAGGTCGTCCGTGATAGCAAGGGTGGTTACTGTGGTCTCGTCGTGGTGATCGCTCACGACCAGTTCGAAGGCGTTCCCCGCCAGGTCGCCGAACTCGAGGGAGCGACCCGCACGTCCGAGGATCTCGATGTCGACCCGGTTGAGTTCGGGGATGTCGACCGGTTCCGCGCCGTAGATCGAAAAGAGCTGGGTGGTCACCGCCCGCTTGTCTTTGGTACCGGCCCAGGAAACTCGTTCTCGAGAGACGCCCAGACTGTCGGAGAGTCGGCGGGCGAAATCGTTGGTGTCCCAGCCTCGGAGCGTCGCCCGGAACACGAGGTGAGGGTAGGCGTCCGTCGGGGCGTCCACCGGCTCGGTCGAGAAGCGCTCGAGTTCGCGGACGCGAAAGTGGTCGTTCTGGACGCGTAACCGGCCGCCGATGCCATCGGCGTTGGAGACGTAGTACTCGATGCCGACGGCTTGCTCGGTTGGATGGGCGTGACGCATTCGTTGCTCGAGTGGGCCTCCGGGGCGACGGAGCAAAGTTGCCACGGTTCCGACGCCGACGTGGTGGTTCTTCGTTCGATTCGGTACCGTGTCTCGTCCAGGATCCGATCAGCGAAGGTATTTTCACTGAAGACAGTCCGATTCAACGGAGTCTCATTCTTCGTTTCACTGCCATTCTTTAGATCGTCCAACGAACGGATAGGTATGGCTGAGAAACACTCCCTGGAGGAGTTTGACAGTGAGAGTGGATCGCCGTCAACGCAAATCCATCACCGGAAGATTCAGCCCGACCCCGACGACCCGTATCTCGCGGTCGTCCATCCGATCGCCGAACTCGAGGGCCGACCGGTCGAGGAGATGCCGCCACTGTATCGGTACGTCGACCACCTGCTCGAGAATCTGTTCGACGAGCCACCGGCCGAGAAAGCACAGGTGCAAGTCTGTTTTTCGTACTACAACTACCGCATCGAACTCGATCAGCGGGGGAATATGACGATCATCCGCCAGGGCGAGACGATCGACCTCGAGTAGCGACAGGACTTCGTGGGAGCCGTAAGAGCAATCAGGTGGGCCATCGACTCCGTTCACAACCGCCGACATGTGTTTCGATGATACGCGCACCGCATCTCGTGGCTGGAACTGTATTCCGGTGATCGTCACCTCGAAGTGGGACGGACGAGCACCGGGCGACGTCGCCGTCTGTCGGTATTTCCAGCTATTGGACGAGGGAAGATCAGCCACAGTTATCGGGAGTGGTACCGTATCGCCCGTTTCACCCCGTCGTCTCGGCGATCGAGGCTCCGTATGAACGATACGTCAAACGCGGATACGACCCGGGGACGCCCTCGTGTTCTCTGTGTGAGCGGCGACCGGACAACGCGAGCGACCGTGACACGCGCGCTGGCCGACAGCGACGTCACCGTCGCCATCGCTCAGTCGGTAACCGAGGCGATCGACCGTCTCGAGTGCGAACAGGTCGACGCGGTCGTCGTCGATCCAGCCACCGTTTCGGACGTTCACAGGCTGCTCGACGACGCCGAATCACGGTGGCCGGAAGTTCCCGCGTTCGTCTACTTTGTGGGATCTGCCCAGCAACGTGGACAGCACGAACGACACGTGCAACACGAGCAACACCTCCTGGGCGAACTCATCACCCACGCACCAGTGACGAGCGACGCGAGCACGCTGGCGGCGACGATCACCAGTCGGATCGAGGCCGAGACAGCGCCCGTGCTCGATCGAATTGCGGGCCGGGTGAAGCGACGTCTGGCGGACGCTCGAACGGCCGGCGAGATCGAACGAGCCGTCCGGGAGACGCTTACGGAGGACGACCGTTACGTCTTCGCCTGGCTCGGCGAGTACGACCCAGGCGAACGTGAAATCATCCCGTGGATCACGGATCGAACCGGTGTCGACTGGCCCATGCAACGAACGTTTCCGATCGGCTCCGGTCGCGAGCCCCTGCTCGAGGAGACCCTTCGGGTGCGGAGGCCACAGGTCGTCGACCGAATCGACCGAAACGAGCGACGCGTTCCACTCGGCGTGGAGGCACTCGATCGGGGAGCCACGTCGGTCGCCGTCCTGGCGCTCGCGACTGCGGAAGAGCGTTTCGGCGTGCTGGTGGTTTACGGCACGTCAGTGTTCACCGACGGACAGCGGCGGACGATCGAATCGATCGCCGAAACGGCTTCCTACGCCCTCGAATCGATCGCGATCCGAGGTCGACTCACACAGCAAGAGCAGTCGCTTCGCCGGTACGAACGTCTCGTGGAGGCGGCAGGTGACGGGATGTACGTCGTCGATGGGGATCGCCACTTCACGACGCTCAATGACGCGCTCGTCGAGATGACCGGCTACAGCAGGGAAGGGTTGCTCGGCGAGCCGTTGTCGCTGCTGTTTACCGAACCTGATGGTGACGTGGCCGAAGGAGATCCGACCGAGGGCGGTGTGACCGAGGGCGAATCCAGACAAACCGAGCATCCGCTCGATCGACTCGTCGTAGACGGTGAGCCAACGACGACGTTCGAAACCGTCCTCGAGACCAAATCCGGGACGGCGATCCCGTGTGAGACCCAGGCTGCGCTCGTCGCCACGGACGACACGTTCCGGGGAATCGTCGGTGTCGTCCGGGATATTACCGATCGAAAACGTCGTGAGCAACGCCTTCGCGAGCAAAACGAACGACTCGACGCGTTTGCCGGGATCGTTAGCCACGACCTCCGCAACCCGCTCGGGGTCGCTCAGGGCTATCTCGAGCTGGCCGAGGAAACCGGTTCAACCGACCACCTCGAGACCGTTCACGAGGGGCTCGATCGGATGGAGGCGATCATCGCTGACGTTCTGACGGTCGCACGGGAGGGCGAGTGGGCCGTCGACGTCGAGTCTCACGACCTCGAGTCGGTCGCGACTGAGGCCTGGGAGAACGTTTCGATCGACGTCGCGACGCTCGAGATCGACTCCACGATTACACTCGAAGCGGATCGATCACCGGTGCTCAGACTGTTCGAAAACCTGTTTCGAAACGCTGTCGAACACGGAACCGGACGGTCGGGGGACGCGACGCCCCTTTCGATCCGGGTTGGTCGGCTCGAGGAGACCCCCGGCTTTTATGTAGCCGACGACGGTGCCGGCATTCCAGAATCTGTACGCGATGACCTTTTCGACGCCCAGGTGTCGACCGGTTCGGACGGGATCGGGCTTGGACTCTGGGTCGTCAAGGAGGTGGCCGTTGGCCACGGCTGGACGGTGCTGGCGACCAGCGGGCCGGACGGCGGGGCCCGATTCGAGTTCTGTTTCGAGAAGTAAGGTCAGGGGCCGTTTTCGGATTGCAAATCCTGAAATGCGCCGACGAAGTCGTCGTGTGAGGACATACTCGAGACCGATTCGTCGACCTGTTCTCGGAGCGTTTCGACCCGGTCGCGGAGTTCCTGATACTCCTCGTGATCGGCCAGTTCGCGTTCTGCCTTTTCGGATTCGAGTAATGCCTTCTTCGAGACGAGGGCGTAGTACTCTTGAATATCGCTCTTGTAGTTCGATCGAGTCGATACGTCGGCCACCATTCCGAGGAGTTCATCCTTCGAGACGGGTTTGACCAGGTAGTCGTCGAAGCCCATCTCGATGATATCGAAGTCCGGGTCGACGGCGGTTACCATCACGACCCGACAGTCGTACCCCTCGTTCCGTATCTCCTGGAGAACCTCGTCGCCTGAGAGACCGGGCATGCGACGATCGAGGAGGACGACCTCGACTGAGTCGGACATCTTCTCGAGGGCCTCCTCGCCGTTGTAGGCCGTAGCGACGGGCCGATCCGTCCCCAGCCAGGCCGCAAAGAGATCGGCGAGGCGGGACTCGTCGTCGACGACGAGCACTTCCGGCTCGTCAGCCACCGAGGGCCCCCTCCGTTCTCGTCTTCATTTCAACCACGCGTACCAAATGGTGGCTCTGGTTGATAAAACTCGCGACCAAAATACAGATAATTGACATAACTTGGAAACCCGCTGATTTAGTAGCGGGCTCACCACGTCGGGAGTATGGCCTCCTCGTTCGATTCGCTATCGACGCTCTGTGAACGGCTGAAGGAACGTTCGTTCGATCGCACACCTGCGATCGTGTGTAATGCCCACATCACCGGCTGTAGCGTCGCTCGATCACTCGCAGCCCACGACGTCCCGGTCATCGCACTCGACCGGAACGGGGATGGCGTGGCCCCCCCTGCGGACGCCGTCGTCGCAGCGGGAGAAGTCACGTTCCCACTCGACGACCTCGACGGTTTCCGCGAGGATATCGAGCGGGTTTCCAGTTCGCTCGGCCACGATCCCGTGGTGTTCCCCTGTATGGACGAGTGGGTGCACGCGCTCGCCGAAACCGAACCCGACGGCGTCCGTCTCCCGTTCGCCCCTCAGGACGTCATCGACGCGGTTCTCGACAAGGAATCGCTGTACGCGCTCGCCGAGGAACTCGAGGTGCCCTACCCGGAGACCTATCGACTCGCGGAGACCGATCCACTCGAGGCCGCCGCCTCGCTCGAGTATCCCTTCGTCGTCAAACCCGCGAGAAAACGCGAGTTCGAGGAACTCCTCGGCACGAACGTCGTCGAAGTGGCCGACGAGGAGGCGTTCCTGGAGGTCGTCCAACGGGCTCGAGCCGCGAACGTGCGGATCATGGCGCAGGAGAAAGTACCCATCGCAACCGGTGACGATCGGTCGTTCGCCTCGTACGTCTCTCCCGACGGCGGAACGATTGGCGTGGTCGGGAACGCTCGCGTCCGCTACCCGCAGGCCTATGGAACGTCCTGTGTCGTCGATACGGTGACCGATCCGGAGCTCGAAGACCGTGCTCGCTCGGTACTCGAGGCGTCCGGCTATTACGGAATCAGCGAGGCCGAGTTCGTCTACGACATGGATCGCGAGGAGTACGTCCTCCTGGACGTCAACACCCGACCGTGGAAGTGGATCTCGATGCCGGTCGAAGCCGGGGTGAACCTCCCGTTCGCTGCCTACGCGGACGCCGTCGGCGAGTCGTACGCGCCCGAAGCATCCCGAGAGGCTCGCTGGGTTTACCTCAGAGACTACCTGTCTCTGCTCGCCAGCGATCCATCGGCGAACGACGTCCTCGAGCGGGCAGAATGGCGATCGCTGCTTTCGGGGGCGTTCGAGACGACCCGCGGCCTGACCACCGGCGTGTATCGGCCGTCCGACCCCGGGCCGACGTTGCAGTTGCTCGAGACCGAGTTCGGTGGCCCGGAGTACTACTGTTCGTGTTGACGTCGGGGACGCAGATGCGTTATTGAGCACCCCGTCGAACAAATCGAGGAATCCGTCGAACAAATCGAGGCGTTCATTGGGTCGATCCGTTGACGTGGCCTCGAGGCGCTGATCTGCGTACTGCGCTTCCCCTTGCCCCTTCTTACCGGTGTCACCTCACTTTTAATCGGCAATCGACAAGGACGATTCATGACCGAGGAGCCACTGCACTTCAATCTCTTTACGATGAACGCCGTCGAGCACGTCTCGCCGGGCACCTGGACGATCCCGGGTGACCAGTCTCACCGCTACACCGACCGCGACTACTGGACGTCGGTCGCACGGACGGCCGAACGGGGCGGCCTCGACGCCATCTTCTTCGCCGACGTGCGCGGCATCTACGACGTGTACGAAGGTGACCGCGATCCGGCGATCCAGCGTGCGATTCAGACCCCCTCGAACGTCCCGCAGGCGCTCGTCCCCGCGATGGCGGAGGTGACCGATCACGTCGGGTTCGCCGTGACCCGATCGACCTCCTACACCCACCCCTACCAGCTCGCCCGCGAACTCTCGACGCTCGATCACGTCACCGACGGCCGGATCGCGTTCAATATCGTCACCTCCTACCTCGAGAGCGCGGCCAGGAACCTCGGTCTCGAGGGGCGAATCGACCACGACGAGCGCTACGACCGAGCGGACGAGTTCATGGACGTCTGTTACCGGCTCTGGGAAGACTCCTGGGAGGACGACGCGATCGTCCGCGACGCCGACTCCGGGACGTACACCGACCCAGAGAAGGTACACGCGATCGACTTCGAGGGCGAGTACTTCTCCGTGCCGGGGCCCCACGGCTGTGAGCCCTCGCCTCAGCGGACGCCGGTTCTGTATCAGGCGGGGTCGTCCGATCGTGGTCGTCGGTTCGCCGCCTCGAACGCCGAAGCCGTGTTCGTCTCCCAGCCGACGAAGGAGGCGACCAGAGCGTACGTCGAGGACATGCGAGAACGAGCCACTGCCGTGGGTCGCGACCCTGAGTCGATCAAGTTCTTCCCGGGAATCGTCGTTATCACGGGCGAAACGGAGGCCATCGCCCGTGAAACGCACGAAACCTATCGCGACCACGTGAGCGTCGAGGGGACGCTCTCACTGCTGAGCGGCTTCATGGATATGAATCTCTCCACCCTCGACCCCGATCAGCCGGTCGAGCACATCGAGACGGACGCGATTCAAGGGGCAATCAATGCGTTCACGAAAAACGATCCCGACCGCGAGTGGACGGTCGGCGAGGTCGCTCGCTTCGCCGGCCTCGGGTCGACCTCGCCGGTGCTCGTCGGCTCACCCGAACAGATCGCCGACGAACTCGAGGACTGGCGCGACGATGTCGGAGTTCACGGATTCAACCTGAAGGAAGTGACTCGCCCGGGGACGCTCCAGAAATTTGTCGACCTCGTGGTACCGGTGCTCCGCGAGCGCGGATTGATCAGGACGTCCTACGAGGGGGCGACGCTCCGGGAGAATCTCCACGGACGGCGACGATTGTCGGCGGATCATCCCGCGCGTCGAGAGTGAACGCTCCGCGCATCGGGGTGAACGCTCTTCGAGCACGCCCTCTCATCACTCTTCGAGCATATTCCTCCATCATTCGTCCCTCACCCCGAGCGGGGGTGTCGGTTCGGGGGAACGGGATGTGACTGCCGCTCGAGCGACGTGACGCCGTCCGATTCTGCGCCGCGTTGTGGGTCTCTTCGGCTACGGGAACGGATCGTGCTCGGGAAACAATTACAACGGTTGCGGTTCCAGATCGTGTCAATGGAACAATCATCTCCTCGCTCGCAATCATCTTCGACTACTCGCTCACAACCATCTTCATCTACTCGCTCGAGTCGGCGAGCACGCCCACCAGCGGAATCGACGTCGACGACCCCGATCCTCGACGCACGTGGACTGACGAAGACGTATGGACGTGGGGACGACGTCGTCCGTGCCGTCGACGGGATCGATCTCGCCGTCGAGCGTGGCACTGTCGTCGGTCTCCTCGGGCCGAACGGTGCCGGGAAGACGACGACGATCAAGATGCTCCTCGGGCTCATCGTCCCCGACGCGGGATCGGTGACGATCGACGGCACCGATCCGATCGCCCATCCGAGCGAGGGGTATCGGTCGGTAAGTGCGATGCTCGAGGGCGCCCGAAACGTTTACTGGCGACTCACCGTCCGCGAAAACCTCCGATTTTTCGCCCGTCTCGGCGATCGTCCCGCCGACCCCGACCGTATCGAGGCGGTGATCGACAGCGTCGGCCTCGCCGAGAAGGCAGACACCACGGTCAACGAGCTCTCGAGAGGAATGAAACAGAAAGCGTCGCTGGCGTGCACGCTGATACGGGAGACGCCGCTTTCCTTTCTCGACGAGCCAACCCTCGGTCTCGACGTCGAGAGCTCCCTCGAGTTACGCCGTCAGCTTCGACGACTCGTCGAGGACGAGTCCCGAACGGTCGTCCTCTCGAGCCACGACATGGACGTGATCGAGGCCGTCTGTGACCGGGTCGTCATCATGAACGAGGGTCGAATCGTCGCCGATGGCTCGATCGACGAACTCGTCGACGTCTTCCGCACGCAGTCGTATCGGATTACCCTCGAGGGACGGATCTCACAGGCGACGAAACGGGCGCTCGAAGCGCAGTTCGGTGCCACCGATTGGATCGACCGCGGGCGAAAACAGCGCGTCGACGTCCCCCACGTACAGGGAGCGGAATTCTACGAACTGATGGACGTCCTTCGGGAGTCGGAGGCTCGCCTCCTGACGGTCGACGCGATCGAACCGGATCTCGAGGACGTGTTTCTCGAACTGACCGGAGAATCGGGAACGGACGACACAGGTGCTGAGATCGACGGTCACGGGCGCACAACTGATACCGACGGTGGTCAGCGGGCAACTGATACCGACGGTGGTCAGCGGGCAACTGATACCGACGGTGGTCAGCGGGCAACTGATACCGACGGTGGTCAGCGGGCAACTGATACCGACGGTGATCAGCGGGGATCTGCTATCGACGGTGGTCAGCCTGACGGCGACCAACGCGTTGCCGATTCAGCCGAGAGCGACGAACGGGGCCGACGATGAGCGAACGCAGATCCGGCCATCTCGGACTCACGAGAGCGGTCTTCGAGAAACAGCTCATCCTCCTTCGTCGATACTGGATCAACACGCTGATGATGCTCGTTGGTTTCTACCTGTTTTTCGCCGTGATCTTCTTCGGTGGGCAGGCGGCGGTCGGTGATGGAATCGACGGCACCCTCGACGGGCTCGTCGTCGGCTTCTTCCTGTTTCTCGCGGTGACGGCAGCGTACTTCGACGTCGCCGGGAACGTGATGCGGGAAGCCCAGTGGGGGACGCTCGAGCAACTGTTCATGTCGCCGTTCGGGATCGGTCGCGTCCTCCTCGCGAAGACGCTGTTCAACGTCCTGTTCAGTACCGGCATCGCCCTGGTGTTGCTCGCGGTGATGCTGGTGACGACCGACCGATCGTTGACGATCGATCCGCTGACGATCGTTCCGATTCTGATGGTTACGATTTTACCAGCAGTCGGCCTCGGATTTCTGTTTGCCGGCCTCTCGTTGCTGTACAAACGGATCGAAAACGTCCAGCAACTTCTCCAGTTCGGGTTCATCGGCCTCATCGCCGCACCGGGTGCCGTCGATTCGGAGATCCTGCTGGTGGTTCCGTTCAGTCTCGGAAGCGACATCCTCGGACGGGCCATGATCGACGGCTATCGCCTCTGGGAGTTCGAGGCGGTCACGCTAACAGCGCTCGTTCTCAACGCGCTCGTCTATCTCGTCGTCGGGTACCTCCTGTTTCACCTGCTCGTTCGCCGGGCACGACGACTTGGCGTGATGGGGCACTACTGATCCCGTCGTGAAGCCTACTCCGGGCCGGTGTCGTCCGGCCGGAACCAGTAGCCTCTGTCGCTCTCGAGTGACCCTGAATAAATTGGCTTGCAGATGCAGCGCCAGCCCACAAACGGCTACCTACCCCAGTACGGATTGTTCGCCATGACATCACCACAACGCCGCCCCGACTCCTCGAGCCTCGCGGAAGTCCTCGACCGAATCCTCGACAAAGGCGTCGTCATCGACGTCTGGGCTCGCATCTCGGTCGTCGGAATCGAGCTCCTGACCGTGGAGGCCCGCGTGGTCGTCGCCTCGGTGGATACCTTCCTCCACTACGCCGAGGAGATATCGAAGATAGAACGAGCAACGTCCGAGGGTGACCTCGAGGATCTCGAGGAACTCGAGATCGAACAGCGACCCGAATCGTCGCCGCAATCGGCGGCGGAGTGATCGTCTCGAATGGGCTCCGATTCAGCCGGTCACGACCGAAAAGTTCGCGGACGGAAGATCAGGAGCGACCGCAACGTCAAGGAACGGCGACGAGCGAAAAAGCGTCAGCAGCAGGCGCGTTCAAACGGTGAACGATCGAACGGCTCACACCCCGAAAGTTCGCGTGAGATACTTCGATCACCGGCTGACGTCATGCCGGATCCGTTCGTCACGACCGATACGGTTTCGTCGTTGACCGACCGCATCCACGGCTGGCTCGAGGCCGATCAGCCCATCCACGTGATCGGCCCGACCGGCTGCGGGAAGACGGCCCTGGCGCTCGCTTCGGCCGCCCAGCGCGATCGGCCGGTCGTCTGGATCGACGGCGACGAAGCCGTCGACACCGCGGCGCTCGTCGGTGATCACGCCGGCGGGGAAAAGTACCTCGAGGACGATCGGTTCGTCAGCGGCGTCCACAAGCGTACCGAGGTCGTCCGTGAGCGGTGGGTCGACAACCCGCTCTCGGTCGCCGCTCGGGAGGGCGCGACGCTCGTCTACAACGAGTTCTCCCGGAGCGACCCCGTCGCGCACAACGTGTTGCTGTCGGTGTTCGAGGAGGGCGTCCTCGAACGTCCCGGCAAGCGCGGCGACGATCGAAAGATCGACGTCCACCCGGAGTTCCGCGCCATCCTCACGTCGAATACCGCCGAGTATGCCGGCGTCCACGAGCCACAGGACGCCCTGCTCGATCGGATGGTCGGCGTCCACGTCGACTACTACGATTTCGAGACCGAGTGCGAAATCGTCGCGGCGCACGTCGACGCCCCTCGAGAGCGGGTCGAACGCGTCGTCGAGACGACCCGTAACCTTCGCGAGGAACTCGACATCGTCGTCGGCACCCGGGTTGCGATCACCGCTGCGAAGGGCCTCGCCGTCTTCGACGGCTCGGGTAGGAGTACCGAGGTCGATCAGGCGGTACTCACGAACGTCTTCACCGACGTCCTGTCGCCGAAGGTCGCCGGCAACGAGGCGGGTGGCCACGATGTCGCCGACCTCGAGGAGACCATCTCGAGCGCACTCTGATCGACAAAATCGAACCCCAGAGTATTACGATGGCCGAAGCACAATCACAAACAACCGACCAATGCAAGGCGCTCACGGCGTCGGGTGAGCGCTGCTCGCGGCCGGCGAAAGAGGATGGATTCTGCCACCAGCACGACTCGAGCGACGAGACGACCGACGAGGATTCGGCGGACACTGGGCCTGCTGAAAGCCAGAACGAGACGCCCGAAGACTCGAACGAATCCGACAGTACCGATTCGGCGGGCGCTGGCGACGACCCCGACCGCGATGACGCATCTGCGGCGACCGACACCACGGAGACACCCATGGAACAAGAAGAAGTAACCGAACCACAGGCGATCGACGTCGACGAGATCGATCTCGAAACCGAGGAGATCGAAGACGACGACCTCGAGGGATTGCTCGCGATCCGAAAACGCATCGAACGAGCGGCCGACTCGATCATCGGTCACCCGCTCGACACCATCAGCGAGATCTCCCCGACTGAGGAGGGGTGGATCGCTGTCGTCGACGTGATCGAACGACGGGCCGTGCCCGACACCCAGGACATCATCGGACGCTACGAACTCACGCTCGAGGAGGACGGGGCGATTCGAGGGTACCAGCGCCTCGATCGCTATCGACGCGGGGATACGGCCGCGTTCGAGTAATTCGTCACACTCACCATCCCTCGAGTCGTCGTCTCGAGCGTGTGTACCGACGACGAGCGTCACGTCCACGTCCCTGATAGCGACGCCACCGTCCACGTCCGTGGTATCGACGTCGACCCCGAAACCCGCTGTACTCACTATCACAGCAAGCGTGACGTCGTTGCCTTTCGGTTCGTCTGCTGTGGCACCTACTACCCTTGTCACCGGTGTCACGAGGCCGTTGCCGATCACGAGCCCGTTCCCTGGCCTCGAGACCGATTCGACGATCCATCCATCCTCTGTGGTGTCTGTGACCGTCGATTGACGGTTCCTGAGTACCTCGAATCAGGGAACGCCTGCCCGTTCTGTGACGCGCCGTCCAACCCCGGCTGTGAGGCACACTATCACTGCTACTTTGACCGTCCGGAGTCGGACGGGTAGACGGCTGCCGATCGGTAACTTAAATCGAGATACTGTCATCTGATGCTCGAGTCGAATAACCGAGAGACCTCCTATACCTTCGGACAGGGGCTTTGATAGACTGTCGCCAGGAACGCCCATCCAGTGAATCTATCAACCGTTCTGTCCGACGGTATACCGCCTCCGAGGAGCCCGCGTCCAGACGGCGACCCCACCTCCGATCAGCGAACGCCGACAATCCCCATCGCGAGGAAAAAGAGTCCGAACCCAGCGAGGACGACGCCGCTGAGCAACGCAACGGCGGGGGCAAACGCGTCGACTCGACGCCCGGCTCGAGCGAGCGCTGCGGGGTAGCCGACGATCCAGACGGCGATACCGACGAAGAAACCGACCAGCAGTGCAAGACTTCCGGTTTCGACGATGACGGCACCGGCGAGCGTCTCACCAAGCGCGGGAACGTGTGCGAACACGTCGAGCGTCCCCGGTTTGATCAACCCGACGCCGACGGTGAGCCAGAACCCGATCTGAAACGGGTTCGTCAGCGAGAGGGCGAACGCCTTCTGGAATCCCGTCGCACCGGTCTCGAGGTCGCCAGTAAAGGACGCAGTCGACCGAACCTCTTGCCACGCCCCAACCGCGAAGACGAGCATGAGGACGCCACCGAGAAGATACAGCGCCGACTGGAGCGTGGCGTACCGATCGACGATGGCGACGGCTCCACCCAGGGCGAGGACGAAAAAGAGCACGTCCGCGAGCATCGCGCCGAGTCCCGCTTTGAACCCGGCGTTCCAGCCACGGAGTACACTCTCTTCGGCGATGATGGCGTTCATCGGTCCCGGCGGGGCAGCGAGTGCGAGTCCGAAGACCACGCCGGCAACCAGTGATGTGAGTGTGGGTGACACGACTGTCGCCCGTCCATCGGGTTGGCACGCTCAAAAGCGCATCGAAGGCGGAACCCGCGACCTCGGTCGCGCACGAGTGCCACCGGACGCATACGGGTCACTCGACACACGAGAGCCTGGTCGATTCGAGGCAACTCGAGTCGATGAGGGGATCGTCCAGTGAGCGAGACAAACCGTCGATACTTAGGCCCCTTCCCCCGAATCACACTCTCATGACTCAGGCAGCGGCCGACGATGACGATGCCGCGGCGACGGATGCGGCGGAGCCAGCGGCCGATGGGACGGCGCGCGATCAGGACGTGAGTGGCGTGACGAACACGGATACGGCCTCGAACTCGTCTGAGACGACGACCTCGAGCGGGGAACCGGGGTATTCGACGATGGACACGGGAGCTGTGGACGCCGAGACGGACGACTCCCCGAGGACTGACGAAGCCACAGCCACGACGGACGACCGGTACACCCGAAAGCGGTGCGTCCTGGTCACCGATTGTGCCTCGCCCGTTGGCGCGGCGACGGCCCGCGCGTTCCTGGCCGAGGACTGGTTCGTCGTCGCCGCGGCAACCGATCGCGAGGCCATCGCCGACCTCGCCGATGCGGGCTGTGAGACGATCGAACTCGACGTGACCGATCCGGCCCAGGTCGCTCGAGCCGTCGAACGAACGGTCGAGAGTGGTGGGGCGATCGATTGTCTCGTCACCAACGCCGGCTACGCCCAGCTGGGGCCGATCGAGGACGTCTCGACGGCGTCCCTTCAGCGCCAGTTCGACGTCAACGTCTACGGCCCCCACCGTTTGACGCGGGCGGCCCTCCCGCACATGCGCGCCCAGGGCGATGGGCGAATCATCAACGTCTCCTCGATACTCGGCCGTCTCTCGTTTGCGGGAACGGGGCCCTACGCCGGTTCGAAGCACGCGCTCGAGGCGATGAGCGACGCGCTCCGGGCAGAGGTCGAGGAGTTCGGCCTCGAGGTCGTGGTCGTCGAACCGGGCCCGATCGAGACGGCGACCCCCGAGGGCGTCGACGAGGAGGTGCCGAACGAACGGACGCCTGCCTACGAGTCGCTGTACGAACTGTTCGACGAGGCGGAACTGGTGGGCGGGGACGGGCCGCTGGCCGTCGATCCGGAAGACGTCGCCGCCGCCATCCTCCACGCCGGAACCTGTCCGGAGCCACCAGCCCGCTATCCCGTCGGCCCGGTCGCCGAGTACGGGCTCTACGCCCGGTTCCTGCCGGATCGACTTCGCGATGCCGTCTACGGGCTGCTTCGGCGTCTCGTCTGATCGGTATTCCTGCTTCGCCACTCCCATATTACACAGGCTGACCACCATGTTCCACGATCGAGCTACCCACGCCACGACGCCAGCCCGAGAGACGGCTCTCGAGTGTCTCGAGGCTGGTATCCGCGCGACAGTTCCGGAGCGTATCGTCCCGTCGAGCGTCTCGCTCGAGGACGAGGTGCTCTCCATCGACGGTTCCGCGTACGATCTGTCCGGCATCGAGCGTCTCATCGTCGTCGGCGGTGGCAAAGCTGCAACGGGGGTAGTCAGGGCGCTCGAGTCGATCCTCGAACCCGCCCTCGATGACGGCCGCATCGACGCCCTCGAGGGCGCTGTCGTCTCGCGCTCGGCCGGTAAAACGTCCCCCGTACAAACGTCTCACGTACAGGTGCTCGAGGGCGATCACCCGATCCCCAGTGCACGAAATCGCGAGGCGACGGCGCGAGTGCTCGAGCACGCCGAGGACGCGGCATCCTCGGATCTCGTTCTCGCGACGATCACGGGTGGGGCCAGCGCGCTGTTGACCGCACCGGCAGCGGACATCTCGGTCGAGGCGCTACAGGTGACGACCGACGCCTTGCTCGAGTCGGGGGCGTCGATCGACGAGATCAACGCCGTTCGCAAACACTGCTCGGCGATCAAGGGCGGGCAGTTAGCGCAGGCGGCGGCTCCAGCGACGGTCGTGACCCTCGCCATCAGCGACGTCGTCGGGGACGACCCCTCGGTGATCGGCAGCGGCCCGACGGTGGCCGATCCGACGACGTTCGCTGACGCGCTCGCCGTCTGTCGGCGATACGGGCTCGAGGGGACGATCCCGAATACGATTCGTCGCCGTCTCGAGTCGGGCGCGAAAGGCGATCTAGAGGAGACACCTGCCGCGGACGATCCCACAGTCGCCGCGGGGAACTGGCACTGTCTCGCCGGTACGCGAACGGCCATCGGCGCCGCCGAAGCCGTCGCTCGAGAGCGAGGGTATCGGACGCTCGTGCTCTCGAGTCGAGTTCGCGGGGAAGCGGCCGACATCGGGAGCGTTCACGCGGCGGTTGCCGAAGAGATGCTCGTCCACGGTGATCCGGTGGAACCGCCTGCGGTGATTCTATCCGGCGGGGAGGTGACCGTGACGGTTCGTGAGCGCGCACGGACGGTAGGGGAGGAAACCGGGGGAACCAGCGGATCCGGAACCGGCGGCCCGAATCAGGAACTCGCCCTCGCGAGTGCCCTCGAGTTCGCCCGGGTGGGGGTGGATTCAGCTGTGCTCGCATCGATCGACACCGACGGTATCGACGGCCCGACCGACGTCTGCGGTGCCATCGTCGACGGGAGGACGCTCGCTGAACCGGAGGCGGCCAATGCGGCGAGGAGCGCGCTCGAGGCTCACGACGTCACACCATTCCTCGAGGAGCGGGATGCCGTCCTCGAAACGGGGACGACTGGGACGAACGTGAACGATCTCCGTGTCGTGGTCGTCGACCCTCCGTAGGCTACTGTTACTCATCGAGTCCAGTCAGTGCAGCCCACAGTATCCCTCCTGTGACCGATACGACGGCGACCAGTCCCTCTCCGACCTCGATCATCGCGCCCTGGCCGGGGAGGCGCTCGTGTCGAAAGAGCAGCCATCCGTCCGGCGTACCCAGCACGACCGCGCCGGTGTCGAACCCGAGCGAGAGGAACACCAGCGCGACGAACGCGGTCACGAGGCTGACGAACGTCCCGACGGCGCCGACGATGGCGGTGAGAGCGGCCGCCGGAAGTGTCCCATCACGAGCGTGGCCCCTCGATCGGCCGTACACCCCGAGCGCACCTACGTCGCCAGGCGGTGTCGGCCCGACCCGAACGCTCGAGGGATACTGGAGTAACCGGAACGCCGTCCAGAGGTCGCCGACGGAGCCGGCGGCGTTGACGGCGACGAAAAAGAGCGGCCACGTCGCCTCGAGGACGACCGAGAGAACGAGGCCGAGACTCGAGATGACGACGAACGGTGTCACCAGGACGACGAGCATCGCGTCTCGTTCGTACGTCGCGTCGCTCTCGGCGTAGGCGTAGGGAAAGACGAACCGCGTCAGTTGGACGCCGTACTGAGCGTCTCCCTCGTAGCGATGCATCGCCACGCCGTGTAACAGTTCGTGCGGGACGGCGACGAACACGAGCGTGCCCACGAGGAGCGCCAGTACCTCGAGTCCATTCGGCAGGGACGACGGAGTGATGACGATCGGCTCGGTCGATTGGCCGAGCAGGAGTCCGTGAAGCCGAACGAACGCGTACCCGAAGCCGAGAAAGGCGACGACGGAGAGTACCATCCAGCGGCCGGCGACCGCCCGCGTAGAGCGGAGACTCTCGAGATGCTGATAGCTGGCGTGGTGGTCGGTCGCGGTCACGGCAACAGGTTGGTCTTCGTGACCAGCGAGTTATCGGTGTCGTTTCCGTACCAGTGAGCGTTCCCGCTCTGGTGTTGCCTACGACTACTCTGCCGATCGGATCTCGAGGTCGCCGCGTTTGCCCCAGCCCGCGTGGATAGCACAGACGTACTCGGCCATCGCGGGAGTCGCTTCGATGGTGAGTGATTGGGAGTCGCCCTCGACGTCCATGGGATCGGTCGCGTAATCGTCGACGACCGTTCCATCGTCGTCCCAGACCTCGATATTGTGGGTGTGGCCGTCGACGTTGTTCCACGTGAGCGTGTACTCCTCGCCCTCGGTGAGGACGAGTTCCGGGTTCTCTTCGTCGGCGATCACCGCCGGTTCGACACCGGTGAATCCGGAGGATCGGGCGTCGAAGACAAACTCCTCGACGTCCCACGGGTCGGTTTCCTCGTCCCCCTCCGACGTGCCTGCCACGCTGTCATCGGCCCCGTCTTCGGTGTCGTTCGATTCGTCATCCGACGTTCCGTCATCTGATGTCTCGTCATCCGACGTTTGGTCATCCGGTGTCTCGTCGTCACGATCGCTCGAGTCGGTGTCGTCAGCTTCGGGTTTCGTTTCCGTGTCGGAATCGTTATCGCCTGGGTCGACGTTCCGATCGGCGAGACACCCCGCCATCAGCCCGATACCGGCGGCACCCCCGAGCGCCGACAGGAGGCGTCGCCGCGAGACGTGGACGTAATCTGTCCGAGTCATCGACCAGAGCCTCGAGAGATGGGCGAAAAAGTATGGGTTCCGTACTGTCCGTAACGACTGATTGTCATCGGTCTCGACGTGTTTGGACGATATCAATGCGAGCTCCATCGCGGAATCGATAGGTTCCAATCACTCCCGTGAGAACCCCATAGTATGACTGAAGACTCAGCGGCCGATTCCGACGGCGAGCACACAGCCGAAGCGAACGGTATCACCGCGAGGTACAGCGAAACGGACAGCGAGCGCCTCCTCGAGTTCGAGCACGAGGGGAGAACGGCTGCCATCGCCCAGAATATCGACGGCTACGCCATGCTCAAAGTACGGACGTCAGCGACGGGCGAGGAACTCGATCGCTACTACGGGTTCGACATGGCGCTCGATCACGTCGGCGAGCGACTCGGCGTCTCACCACACGATCTCCCGGTTCCCGAGGTGGCTGCCGACATGGGAATGTGAGTAGAGTTGATCATCGGATCCGGGAGGGCGGAAGGTGAATTGAAGCGGAATTCATCTTCTAGAGCGGAATCTTCAGGGGCCTACGCCTCGAAGCGTGGGTAGATGGCTGCGTACGATGCGGTGTGTTTCGATCTCGACAGTACGCTCTGTGAACCTCGACGGGAACCGGCCGAACGCCTCGAGACGACGTTCTCGCACGCGGGCGTCGACCCGTTCTGTACGCCCGCCGACCTCCGGGCGGCCTCGACGTCCGTCCCGACCGCCGAAACCGACCGCGAGTTTTTCGAGTACCTCTTCGAGACCGCTGCCCGCCAGGCGGACATCGATCCCGCCGTCGCGCCCGATCTGGCACGTTCGCATCTCGAACTCGCCGATCCGTCCGACGTCCGGTTCCGAGCGGGTGCCGAACGCGCCCTCCGCCAGGCGCGGGAGAACGGTCCCGTCGGCCTCATCACAAACGGTGGTCGCGATACCCAGACGCAGAAACTCGAGGCACTCGACCTCCTGGATGTATTCGACGTGTCCGTGTTCACCGATCCACGGAACGGTGTGTTGGCGAAACCCGACGCGACGCCGTTCGAGCGGGCACTGTCCGGCCTCGAGGCGGCTCCGGGTACGACAATCCACGTGGGTGACTCCCTCCACGCCGACGTCGCCGGTGCCAACGCGATGGGCATGGACTCCGCCTGGGTCGATCCAGGGATCGACATCCAGTCGCCCGGGGATCACGAACCGACCTACGAGTTGGCGTCGCTCGAGGAACTGAACGGGATCTTGTGAGTGGACAGCCCGTCAATCGTCCTTCGATCACCGATTCAGTGTCGCGACCGATGGGAGCTGAAACTCGGTCACGAAACGATCGTTCGTCCGGGATGGCCTGTTTTCGATCCGTCTCAGGAATCCGCTCGCGGTAACTCCGCTTCGACGTACTCGAGAAACCGCTCGGGATGTTCGGCGTGGGGTAACTGCGTCGCGTAATCGATCACGACGAGATCGAGATCCGCCGCATCGGCGAGTTCGCGCCCGTCGCGCAGCGGAACGAGTTCGGCGTCTCGCCCCCAGACCAGCGTGGTCGGCACCTCGAGGGCGGCCAGTTCGGTCGCGAGGTCGATGTCGGGGTCGAGCGTTCCGGCGACAAAGGAGGCAGGGGCATACCTCGAACCCGGTTGGTGGGCGCTCTTCCAGGCGTACTCGAGTTCCTCCCGGTCAATCCGGCTCGAATCGTAGTAGCCGTCGCGCTCGTAGAAGTACCGAACCGATGGTTTGCTCGCGAGGAGGTTGAACAGGGCGGTGCCCACGAGCGGGGTACGCAGCAGCGTTCGCACCCAGGGTCGACGCTCGCCGGTATCCGTAAGCGGACAGATCAACACCAGTCGTTCCCACTCACTGTCGCTGTCACCTGCGGCCTCGGTCGCAAACGCTCCCGATAGCGAGGAGGCGATCACGATCGGGTCGTCGGTCGCGTCGCGGCTGAAATCGCGGAGGAACTCCGCGTACAGCCCCGGCGAGTAGACGAGTGGCGGGCGATCCGACCGGCCGAAGCCCGGGAGGTCAACGACGCTCACCCGATACGATTCGGCGAGCGCCTCGACGATGGTGGCGAATTCGTGGCCGCTCGCGCCCGCGTGGATACCGTGAACGAGCAGTAGATCGGGGGCGTCGGGCTCACCGGCGACCGTGTAGGCGACGTCCATCCCGCGCCAGCGATACGTTCGTTCGACGCCTGCAACCGGATTGTCGAGCGACCCGGCACGGTTCTCGAGTAGCCGGTTGCCGAGTGCGACGCCACCGATCGCGCCGACTGTCGCTCCGAGGAGGGTTCGCAGCTTCATAGGTATCCCTTCGACGAGCGCGCCCTTAGCGATGCGGTATGTTTTCGCGGGTGAACGTCACGGGATACGATCGACTCGAAAAAGTCGTGGCGGCAACTGTTCCAGTCGCCGAACTCTGCACTCTTCGACGAGTAGTGCAGGATGGAAGCGCTCCGTCGGAACCGTCAGTTTGCTCGAAAAGGGCGATCGTTGCTACGCCGTCACGGACGTTCAACTCGAGCGGCGCGAGGGAGGCTGGCCCCACGAGAGTTATAGCTCGATCGGGAGGAGGACGCCGTCGATGACGTGGATGACGCCGTTGCTCGCGGAGATGTCGGCGTCGACGATGGTCGCCGTGCTTCCGACCGCGGTGATCGTCCCCTCCGCGTCGACCGTGAAGGTAGCGTCGTCCAGCAGGGTCTCGATGCAGCGCTTGCCACGGGGTGGCACGACGCTCTCCGACGTCTGTCGGCCTTCGGTGACGTGGTAGGAAACGACTGCTTCGACGGTACCATCACCGAGTTCGGCATCTATCTCTGCGAATGACTCCAGCCCCGTCGCCTCGAGTAACGCCTCGAACGCCTCGTCAGTCGGAGCGAACACGGTGTACTGGTCGTCGTTCAACAGGCCGGCCACCAGTTCGCTGTCCGGATTGGTTTCCGCGATGTAGTCGACAGCGGCGAGGAGGAGATCGAACCCAGCCGCGTCGGCGATCTCTGCGATCGTCTCGTCCCCGGGTGCGTCACCCTTTCGTGCGCCGCTGGCGGTGCCGACTCCGGTGCCGAAGGCGGTCATCACACCGGCGATACCGATTCCTTTGAGTACTGTTCTTCTGTCCAGGGTCATGTTACCACGTGTTACGGGAGGCATCGCGAGGGAATCGCCTGGTCTCCTAACCAGTAAGGGGGTCGTCGGCTGGTGATTGGAAAAGCGAGCCACGTGTGTCGATTCGATCCGCTGTGTCGACAGGAACCGGTTACCGCGAGTTCGACGCCGCCTCGAGGTGCTCGAACTCGAGTTCCTCGAGACAGGTTTCGATCGGGTCGAGGGCCTCGTCGGCGATCGTGTAGGGGTCGGTTTCCCCGCGTCGAACGGCTTCGGCGAGCTCGTCGACCCCGCCAGCGCGCTCGAGTTCGCCCTGCAGGAGGGTATGGACGTCCTCTCTGAGGAGCGTCCGAATCTCTTCGGCGTAGCGCATCCGTGTTCGATCGGCGAGCGTCCCGGAGTCCTCGAGGTACTGGCGGTGCCCGGCGAGTTCGTCGATGAGCGATTCGACGCCCTCGCCGTTGGTCGCGACGGTTTCGACGACTGGCGGGCGCCACGCCGACTCATCGGTGACAGCGTCCTCGGTATCATCGTCGGTCATCGCGTCCGCGCCGTGATGACCGGCACCGGCGCTCGCGAACCCACTTCCCTCACCCAGGTCGATCATCTCGAGGAGTTCCTGCACCGTTCGGTCGGCACCAGACCGGTCGGCCTTGTTGACGACGAAGACGTCCGCGATCTCGAGGATTCCCGCTTTGAGCGTCTGAACCGAGTCACCCGATCCGGGTGGGACGAGAACCGCCACCGTATCGGCGGTGCGAACGATGTCGATCTCGTTCTGGCCGGCGCCGACCGTCTCGATGATGATCTTGTCCTTGCCGAAGGCGTCCATGGCTTTGACGGCGTCCGCGGTTGCCGTCGAGAGCCCACCGAGGGTGCCCCGCGCGCTCATCGATCGGACGAAGACGTCCATATCGCCGACCGTCGACGCCATGCGGATGCGATCCCCGAGAACCGCGCCACCAGTGAAGGGCGAGGAGGGGTCGATTGCGATGATGCCGACGGTTTCTCCTCGCTCCCGGTAGGTCTCTGCGAGTTTATCCACGAGCGTGGACTTCCCGGCACCGGGACTGCCGGTGATGCCGATGACCGAGGCGTTGCCCGTGTGTGCGTACAGGTCGGAGACGAGGTCACGATAGCCCGGTGCTCGGTTTTCGATCTTCGAGATGACCCGGGCGAGCGCGCGGTGTTCGCCGTCGAGGAGCGACTCGAGCAGCGCGTCGTGATCCGCATCGCGATTCGCGTCGTGTTCCGCACTCATCGGTCAGGGGCGTTTTCGCGGACGAACTCGATCGTCTCCTCGATCGACGTCCCTGGGCCGAACACTGCCGCTACACCTTCGTCCTCGAGGACGGCCTTGTCCTCGTCCGGAATGACGCCACCGACGAGTACCAGCGTGTCGTCTTTGGCGCCGTACTCCTCGAGCCCATCCATGATCTTCGGAACCAGCGTCTTGTGGGCGCCCGAGAGAATCGAAATCCCGAGCACGTCGACGTCCTCTTGCACCGTCGCCTGGACGATCTCCTCGGGCGCTTTGTGGAGACCTGAGTAGATCACTTCGAACCCAGCGTCGCGGAACGCTCGCGCGATTACGTGTGCACCACGGTCGTGGCCGTCGAGGCCGACCTTCGCAACGAGGCACCTGATCGACTGTCCTTGCTGTTGGCTCATGGCTCACTCTTTTCCGCCGGAGCGTTTGACTCTAACGGAAATTGGTGATCCTCTTCGGGTAGTACTCCACGCGCAACAGACTCGAACTCGACTCGACGCGTAACGGACACGTACTCGAGGTAAAACGGACAGGCTGAATCGACGCGTCCAAACCCCTGGGTAGCGAGGGGGTACCAATGAGCGACCAGACGACGGAATTTCCCACTCCCGAGGACGCCTTTTCGGTCGACGTACAGGTACGCTACCAGGATCTCGACACCCTCGAGCACGTCAACAACGCCGTTTACGTCACGTACTTCGAACACGCCCGGACGACCTACCTCGAGGCGGTGGCCGACCTCGACCTCGAGACGTACTCGTTCGTCGTCGCCGACCTGCAGGTGACGTTCGAGCGCCCGATCACGATGGGGGAGTCAGTCGTCGCAACGGTCGAAACCACGCGGTTGGGGGACTCGAGCTGGACGATGGTCTACGCCGTCTACGCGGATGGCGAACGGGCGGCAACGGGCGAGACGACGCTCGTGTTACTCGATCAGGAGACGAAGCGCTCGACTCCGATCCCGGTGGAGACGCGCCGACAGCTTGCCGAATACGAGGGACTCGAGGCGTAATTCCCGGTCTAAAACCCCTTCTCGGATCGGCGTCTCGATTCCCTCCACTGTCGAACAACGACGGTCGCGCGAGGAACGGCACCCGGTACGTTGCAATCACCCCACTCACTCGATCCGACCGCCGGTCAACCGAACGACGCCGCCGACGGACGTCTCGTGGGCGACGGCGCTCGAGCGGTCGCGGAGGCGATCGTGAGCCCCTCGAATCCGCTGGTCGAGCCGGGCGGTGAGATCGTCCTCGTACCGGAGTTTCGTCGTCGGTGGCGTCGAGAGAACGACGACGGCCCGAAAGAGAGCGTTTACCGGGGCTCCGTACCACGCGTCACTCCGGGCCGCATTGACGAGGACGAGGTGGCCGTCGGGTGCGAGTAACTCACACCAGTCGTCGACGGCTTCTGCGGGATCATCGAGCATCCCGACGACGAACGTCGCGAGGATGGCGTCGACCGACCCGTCGATGGGCGGGGCCGTCGCATCGCCGCGGACGACGTGGACGTTCTCGTGATCTGCAGTGAGTCGGCGTGCCCGCTCGAGGACGGGCGCCGTGAAATCGATCCCAACGACGGTGCCCTCGGGGCCGACCTGCTCGCGCAGAAACGGCAGGTTCGCCCCCGTTCCACACCCCATCTCGACGACGGTGTCGCCGGGCTCGAGCCGGCAGGCCATCGCAGCCCGCCGTCGGAGACCGACGATACCGGGGGTACGCCTGGCAAGCAGGTCGTACAGCCTGGCCCAGCGTCCGTAGAACGACTGGGCGTCTTCGTCGGCAGTCTTCGTTTTCGTCATCGATATCGCCTCAGAGCAGTTCTCGAATCGAATGCGCGACCGTCTCCGCGTCCGAGCCGAGTACGTACGTGATGGGTTCGATCCCCTCGCCACCGGTCTGATAGAGGACGGTCGCCTCTGGCGTTGCGTCGATCGCTGCCCCGACGCTGGCTTCGATATCACCGGTTTCGTCGAATTCCGCGAGTTCGTGGCCTCGCTCTGAAAGTTCAGCAAGCAGCGTTGGATCGTAGGTGAGGTTCACGGCCGCCGAGACGTCGCTGCCGTGGCGTCTCGCCGCGAGTAGGACGGTCGCGACGTGTTCGGAGACGCCAAACTCGGGTTCCCCCGGAACCGTCGCTCGTCCCTTGACGTCGAAAATCCGTCCGGGGACGCCAGCAACGTCGTCGACGTCCTCGGCATCCGGGACGCAGGCGACGAGGTTCGAGCCGACGGCCGGGATCAGCCGGGCGAAGCCGCTCGCGTTCTCGAGAATGCGGAGTCCTCGCCGGAGCGACGAGCGCACGCGCTCGCTCGAGCGCAGGGCGCTCTCGGGATCGTGGACGCGAAAGCTCGCGTCGTATTCAGAGAGTTCGGGGACGGCCTCCTCGTGGAGGGTGGCCAGTAGGTCGCCCGGACTCTCGAGTTCACGGACGAGCACTTCGATCTCGACTAAGGCCTGGACGGGGGTCATGTCCCCGGAAGCGAGTCCATCGGCGAGTCGTTCGACCAGCGCCTTGACGCGGTCGTCCGCGGCAATCCGGTCGTTGGTCGCCACGTCGCCGTGGGCGTACTTCGAGACCGCGCTCTGACTGATCCCGAGCACCTGGGCAACGTCGCTCTGGGTCAGCCCCTGCTCGCGGAGTTCCCCAGCGAGCAGTGAGCGGATCGTCGGTAAAAACTCCTCGACGACGAGTTCTTCGACGAATTTCATCTACCTGCCACTAGGAAGCCCGCTGAAATAACTGTAGGGATCGGTTCGGTGCGGTGCGAGCCGGTCGGATCCCGGGATCGACAGTTCGAATCGTCGCTCATCGGCTGCCCCGCTCGAGTGCGGGACTGTTCCCCGCTCAGTCCCCGCCGCGCTCGAGCTGTTCGCCGCCGAACTCGTCGTCGCGCTGGATGCGGGAGGCTTGCGGGCCGTCCTGATCCTGGTACTTCGAGCCGCGTTCGCTGCCGTAAGGGCGCTCGGCGGGCGTCTTCAACTCGGTGAACGTGAGCTGTGAGATGCGCATTCCGGGGGTGAGCGCGACCGGTGCCGTCCCCAGGTTCGACAGTTCGAGCGTGATCTGGCCGCGATAGCCCGGATCACAAAGGCCTGCCGTCGCGTGGACGACCACCGCGAGTCGACCCAGCGAGGAGCGCCCCTCGACGTGGGCGATCAGGTCGGCGGGGATCTCGACGCGTTCGTAGGTCGTCCCCAGAACGAAGTCGCCGGGATGGAGGATGAAGTCCTGTTCTTCCTCGACGACCGTCTCGGTGACGTACTCGTCGACTTCGTGTTCTTCGTTCGGGTGAATACAGGGGATGTTCGTCCGCTGAAATTCGAGAAAGCGGTTGCCGAGCCGGAGATCGACGCTCGCCGGCTGTATCTGCAGTTCGTAGTCGTCGATCGGATCGACGACGAGGTCGCCGTCCTCGAGTCGCTCGAGAATGTCCGCGTCGGAGAGGATCATGTACGGTGAGTCGAGTGGGGGTGCGTAAATAGTTGCGATCCGTGCTGGTGGGGATGCCTGCTGACTCCGATCCGTGCTTCGTATGCCGGTTTCAGTCGCCGTCCGAAAGCGCCTCGTCGATTGCCCCAACGATCGACGGCACGCTCGTCTCGACGGCGTCGCCGTCGACGATGACCCACGGCGTTGCCTCGACACCTTGCTCGACGCCGTACGCTCGCTCGGCCTCGAGCCCCGCTTCGTAGGTTATCTCCTCGGCGTCGGTGCGCACCTGTTCGCCGTCGAATCCGAGGTCGGTTGCGACCTGCTCGATGACGTCGTAGGAGTACTCGCCGTGATAGGTGTAGATCTCGCTGGTAAATGCGAAGAACGCGTCGTCGCCTTCGTGGTCGTGTACCGAACGGGCAGCACTCGCGACGGCCTTCGACCAGGGTTCCTGAACCGGGATGGGGAAATCACGATGTTCGTATCGGATCTGTTCCGGTTCGATGTAGGCCTCCTCGATGTCCGGAAACATCTGCGTCTTGTAAGTCGCACAGCCTCCGCAACCGAAGTCCTCGAACACCGTCACCGTTACGTCGGCGTCGGGATCGCCGGCGACGGGGATCTCGAGGAGATCGTCCTCGTCGAGGCCGTTGTCGTCTCCGTTTCCACCGCCATCGCCATTTCCGTTGCCACCGTCACCGGTAGCGCCTGTATCGTCTTCGCCGAGACAGCCGGCGAGGCCGAGGGTACCACCGGCAGCGAGCGCGGCGAAACGTCGGCGTGTCACACGCATGGTCTCTCCTATCGGAGCGGGGCGCAAATAGGTGTCGCAGTCGGCAGCACGTTCAAAGACGACGCCGTCACACAACCGAGGAGTCCGATCCGTATCGGCGGGATTTTACCGTCCATGCCCGTGTTCTCGGTATGAAGCAAGCGATCGTCGCCCGAACCGACATCGGAATGGGAACCGGAAAACTCGCCGCTCAGGTCGCACACGCCTCGCTCTCGGCGTACGAAAAGGCCGACGACCGATCCCGAAAAAAGTGGAAAAACGGCGGCCAGAAGAAGGTCGTCCTGAAGGGCTCGAGCGAGCGTGAACTCTACGAGTTGAGCGAGATTGCCGACCAGGAGGGGGTGCCCAACGCCGTCGTTCGCGACGCCGGTCACACCCAGCTCGAGCCGGGGACGGTAACCACGCTCGCTGTCGGTCCCGCTGAAGACGATCTCGTCGATCGGGTGACCGGCGAGCTGTCGCTGTTTTAAGATCACGAGCAGCGACTCGAGGGGAATCTGCAGCCATGCCTCGAACAGCATCCGCCTGGCCACTTCGACCCCCGTCTCCCTCGCCGCCTCGCGAATCCCTTTGAGTCTCGGGTGCATTGCTCCGGTATGAGCCCCGATCCTCACCACAACCAGCCGATCGAGACGGCCGGCACACCACTCGAGGACGCAGCGGCCGCGGTCGTCCTCGTTCACGGTCGTGGCGCGCGAGCGGCGGGCATGCTCGAACTGGCAGCCGCACTCGATCGCGACGACGTGGCCGTCCTCGCTCCACAGGCCGTTCGGGGAACCTGGTACCCGCAGTCGTTTCTCGCCCCCATCGACTCGAACGAGCCGCACCTGTCCTCGGCGCTCGGATTGCTCGAGTCGACGCTCGAGACGGTTCGAGAGAACGTCCTCCTCGAGCGAACCGTGCTCTGTGGCTTCTCACAGGGTGGCTGTCTCGCGAGCGAGTACGTCGCCCGCAATGCCCGGCGGTATGGCGGCGTCGTCGCCTTCTCCGGCGGACTCATCGGCCCCGAGGGGACGCCCCGGGAGTACGAGGGGTCGCTCGAGGGAACGCCGGCGTTTTTCGGATGCAGCGACCGCGATCCACACATCCCGGTCGAACGGGTTCACGAATCGGTTCGCGTGTACGAGGAACTCGAGGCCGACGTGACCGAACGGATTTACGAGGGGATGGGCCACACCGTGATTCAGGACGAACTCGATGCGTTCGCGGAGATCGTCGCTGGTGCTGCCGAACACTGACGTCAACAACGGGACGTCGCGGATCAGCCCAGTACCGTTCGCACGTCCTGTGGATCCAGCAAGCCGCTCGCCAGCGCGAGTCCGGCCCAGGTGACCGTTCCCACGAGGACGATCGCGCCGAGCATCACCAGATTGGAAACGAACGGCGTCGCAGCCAGGACGATGAGCGCCATTCCGCCGGTTATCACGACGATCTTGCCGATGCTCGAGGCCAGTTCCGTGAATCGAAGCGAGAGTTCGACGTGGACGACGTAGAGGTTCACGGCAACGTAGATCGAGTGGGTGATGACCGTCGCGATTGCCGCACCGACGACGCCGATCGTCGGGATCAGCACGATGTTGAGCCCGAAGTTCGCCATCGCGGTTCCGCCCTTGGCGATCGCTCGCTCGCGAGCGCGCCCAAGGTAGTCGAGACTGTCGCTCGTCAGGTTCGTAATCGCCTGCAAGACGATGAACAGGCAGAGCACCTGTAACACGGGAATTGCGCCGGCGTACTCGCCGCCGAAGACCAGCGTCACGAACGGCCCGGCGACGATCGCCAGCCCGGCGGCTGCCGGGATGTAGAGCAACAGCGTGTTCGTCAGCGCCGTTTCGTACAGCGTTCGCGCGCGCTCGAGGTTCCCGCCCGCTTTCTCCTCGCCGAAGTTCGGCGAGATGGTGAAGCCGAGCGACTCGGCGGGGGCGAGGACGAAGTCGACGATCTGTTTCGCGAGGGTGTAGAAGGCGACGGCCGGATTCGTCAGAAACACACCGACGAGGACGATGTCGATCTGTTTGTCGACGACGTTCGCACTGCGGGTCGCCGTGAGCGGCACGCTGTACTCGAGCAGCCGCCGGGGCAGCCCGGTTTCGAACGACGGGGCGCGCTCGTAGGCGCGGTAAAACTGGAAGTAGAGGACGGTGACGCCGAAGGCGGCCGCGATGGCGTAGCCGACGATGTAGCCGAAGAAGGCGCCGAGCGCGCCAAAGCCCGCGAGGACGAACACGACGGCGAAGACGAGCCGAGCGACGCCGCCGATCGCCTGGACGGCCGCGCTGTACACCAGGTTGTTGAAGCCCTGGAAGGCGACCTGCGTGAAGCCGTTGAACGAGTTGACGAGCAGGTAGACCGCTCCAGCGGCCAGGAACGGGGCGACCGTTGGATCACCGAGGAGAACCGCGATTCGTTCGTAAAAGAGGAGCAACGCGCCCGTGACGAGCGCGATGCACACCAGCTTGACGGCGATGGTCAACTCGATGAGGTGCGGAATCTGTCCCGGATCCTTCTCGCGATAGGCCGCGAAGTAGCGTGCAGCGGACTTTCCGAGGCCCACGTCGGCGAGTAACTGGACGACGCTCAGGATGCCGATCGCCCAGAACAGGGTACCGTAGCCGTCCGGATCGAGGAGATACCGTGCCAGCACGATCATCAACGCCGCACTCGAGAGCATGAAGATGGCTCGAGCGACGAGCGTTGCTTTGAACCCGCGAACGATGTGATCGAGTGAACTCATGTAGTGAAACGGTGGCGGGTGACTGCCGAACCGCCTGAGGGTAGTCGTCGCGTCCGTTCGAGTCGTTTCGTCCGGCCGGCTCGACCGGTCGGCCGTGGCTATCGCCACGCCCGAGTGGTGATGCGATCCGTGATGTCGACTCACTCGAGGGGAGAACGGGAACGTGATTTGTAATGTGGCCTGTTCACGTTCGAACGAGTGAACTACAGTCACGGGACTCGACAGGACGAGTGGGATCCTCGGTGGCAGTGGTTTTGCAGTGCTCGAGTCGATCAAATGGGTCGACCTCTCGATTGAGCCCAACGAGACCGAGGGGTTCGACAAGCGGGCACTTGGTGTAATCGGGTCGTACAGAAGTGTACGAAGGCGTTGATCGGTTCGTAACGATGACTGTCGGGTTCCTCGAGGTTTGTACAGCAAATCGGTACAGACCGATGGGGTTGTTGCTTCTATCGTGCCGTTTCGTAACCGACGAATCAGGGCGCTCGTCGCTGCTCCAGAGAAACCGTGAAGTACCTGATAAGTATAGAACGAAACGTATGGTTGATTTTCCGGCTGTAGGGGCTGATTTCAACGAGGTTGAGTGGGAGGTGCAGATATCGGACGTCGGATCATACGTAACGATTCCAGTAGTGGCCACTGGGAACGTTGCTTGGACAACTGCATTTGGGTTGTTACCGGCCTCTGCCCTACTATTGTACGTCGTCGATCCCAATCTCGGTCTCGCTGTTGGAACTGCAACGTGGGTCGTGTGCAGCCTGTTCATCGTGACTCGAGCGATCTATCACGCCAATCAACGGTACGAATTTCACCGTGATGAACTCGCGATTGAAATTGCCCTGCTAAACCGGGACGGGTCGACTCGGTCGACTGGACACGTGGACGTGACGACTGTCTCGAGGGCGACAGTAGTTTTGTTCGACGATTACGCCGTTGTCCGTCTTCACTATGCGCATCTCACGATCGACCCTGATTCGCTCCTTGTGCCGACCGAAGACTGGTCGAACGTCTCAGCACTCTTTTCGAAGCTGGGAATTGACGTTTCGTGCGAAAACAACCTGGTAACAGGAGTGAAGCTGGCGTTGAGTCTCGTCCCCGTGTTCTTCTTCCCGGTTGTAATCGGACTCTCGGCATTTGGCACCCCATTTTAGCGACTGGCAGTGATTGGCGTAGCTAGCCGAAGGGGTCGAGGGCCATCCGTCGGCGCTGTGTTACTGCGCTTCGCGAGATACCCAATCCTACGAGCGTTGGTGAATCACGTTACAGCGAAACCGTCCGGCGTGGCAGGGTACGACGTAGCACCTCACAGTGGAACCGTTTTGACAACTTCCTCGAGCGTCCGCGAACCGTCTGTTGGAATGATTGGGACGATCCTACTGCTCAGGTCACAGGTACGAAGCGTCCCAGCGCGTCGCCTTCCGTTTGTTTCCACACTCGTTACAGACGACTCGCCCCATCGCGTCCATCGCTACGTCGACGGCGTCACAGTTGCCACAGAACCAGCCGTAGCGCTCGCCGGCATCCTCGTCCTCGTAGACCGTGTAGAACGGTGCCTTCGAGCCCCGTGCGGGTTCGCCGTAACTCACGTACAGCGATCCCCCCGCGGCGTCGATCGCCTCGAGCGCGCGCCACTCCTCGGTCGCCCCGAGGTCGCCTTCACTCTCGATGTAAACGTTCTCGGTGTGCGTTTCAGAGCCGACCTCGAGGTCACGGGAGCCGCTCAGCTCGAACCCGTGGGCCCTATAGAACTCGTTGCCGAATTCGTTCCCGGCGAGCACGGCACCCTGGAGCTGCTCTGCCCCGGCGTCGAGCAGCGCTTCCCTCGTGCGCACGAGCAGTCTGACGCCGAGCCCGTCGCCACGGTGTGCCGGATCGACGTGGATCCACTGGATGCGGCCGATCCCCTGGGTCTCGTCGAGCCACTCGCTCTGGGAGAAGCCGATCACTTCGCCGTCGTCTTCGGCGACGAGAACCACCGTCTCGTCGTGCTCGAGTTCGTCCCCGAGGTCGTCGCCGTACCAATTCTCGACGGCCTCGTCGATGGTCTCCTCGTCGAGAAAGTGAGTGTACGACTCGGTGAGCGAGTGGTGTGCGACTGAACGGATCGCCTCGCTGTCGTCCGCAGTGGCTTCACGGATCTCCATGCGCCAACCTACCACGGCCTGTTAGAAAACATCTTCCTCGCACTCTGGGTTGCAAAACCGGCCAGTCGAACGGCGGTCTCAGGAGTGGCAATGACGAAACCTTGGTCGCAGTGTCGATGACACGAGTTATACCGGTGCCGGTGTATGGCTCGAGTATGAGCGAGGAGACCGCCATCTCGGGACGCGAGGATGGCGACGAACTCGGCCCCGACGTCTTCACGTACAACGGTGGCCGAGTCGACCCGGGCGAGTCAGCCAACATTCGGTACGGCATCAGCGAAACCTACCTCGGCGATCCGGTTCGGATCCCGGTGACGGTGATCAACGGTGAGCACCCCGGCCCGACGGTGTTCCTGTCGGCAGCCGCCCACGGTGACGAGCTCAACGGAATCGAGGTCGTTCGTGAGGTCGCCCACGATTGGGATCACTCGAACCTCCACGGGACGCTAGTCTGCCTTCCGGTGATGAACGTCCCGGGATTTCTCGCCCAGGAACGATATCTGCCAATCTACGATCGGGATCTGAACCGCTCGTTCCCCGGGCGAGAGGGGTCGACGAGTGCTCAGCGAATGGCCCACCGCATCTTCACCAACTTCATCGAGCCCTGTGACATCGGTATCGACTTTCACACGTCGACTCGCGGCCGAACGAACATGCTGCACGTCCGGGCAGACATGGATGACCCCGCGGTCGAACGACTCGCGAACGCGTTCAGTTCGAACGTCGTCATCGCCGGCGAAGGCCCATCTGGAACGCTTCGACGGGAGGCGAGCGACGCTGGCATTCCGACGATCACCGTCGAGATGGGGGAGGCTCACCGGTTCCAGCGCCGGCTCATCGACCGTTCGCTAACCGGCGTCGCCAGTGTTCTCGCAGAATTCGGACTGCATCCGGACTCCTCGGTTCACTGGCCCGGGTGGCGGGTTACCATCGACGACGCTGGCGAGAAGACGTGGCTCCGGGCCGACGCCGGGGGTATCGTCGACATGAAACACTCGAGTGGCGAACTGGTTCGGGAGGGGGAAACGATCTGTGCGATTACGAACCCGTTCAAGGAAGAAGACGACATCGAAACCGTCGAAGCGCCGTTCACGGGGCTGCTCGTCGGCGTGCTCGAGAACCCGGTCGTCTATCCGGGAAACCCGCTCTGTCACCTGGTCGGGCTGAGCGACACCATCCTGAACGCGCTCGAGCGCGAACTCGAGCACCAGGATCCGTTCCTCGAGACGCTCGAGTAGTACACCAAGATCTGGTTTCCGAGACGCTCGAGTAGTATGCACGCTGGGGCAACGGCTTCTCGAGACGTCCGGCCGAACTTCTCGAGGCGGCTGGGTATCGAGGTTTTCGAGCGTTTTTCCCGAGGTGTTCGAACGTCTTGATCGAGCCGCCGTGTGGTTCCACCGGAGAATCCACACGCTACAACCGACAGCGAACGTGTTCGCCTCGTCTCGAAAACACGTCTCCCGCGTTGTACGCGGCGGCGAATCGCTGGCGGAAAACCAGGCAGGATAAAAGTAACTTCTATACCCCCACAGTCCAACCCTCCGCATGAGCGTATGAGTCAGTCTTACAATCGTGGCCTTATCGAGGACTTCGGGCGATGGAAGGAGTTCTCGGCCGGGATGTGGGCGTGGATCTTCCACAAGTTCACCGGGTGGATCCTGATCGGCTACCTGTTCACCCACATCGCGGTGTTGAGTACCGCCATTTCGGGACCAGAGGCGTACACGAACACTCTGCAGGGACTCGAATCCCTTTTCATCGTCCGACTCCTCGAGGTCGGCTTGCTGGCAGTCGCCGTGTTTCACATCCTCAACGGAATCCGGCTACTGATGGTCGACCTGAATATCGGGCTCGAGGCGCAGGACAAAACGTTCTACCTCTCGTTGCTCATCACGGGGGCCATTACCGTCGCGAGCGTACCGACGTTCATGACGGAGGTGGGCTTCTAATGGCCGAACGCTACTCCTCGTTCGCCCCCGGCGGAACCGCGTGGCTACTCCAGCGCATTACGGCCGCGTTCCTGATCGTCGTGCTGGCGTTTCACTTCTTCCTCTTGCACTTCGTCACTCACGCCTGGGAGATCGACTTCGCCGGAACCCAGGCGCGCATGGAGAACATCGGCTACTTCATCACCATGGTGTTGTTCCTGATCACCGCGACGTTCCACGGCGTCAACGGCGTCTACAACGCGTTGATCAATCAGGGACTCAGCGGCACGCCGAAAAAGATCGTCCTCGCCATCCTCGTTATCGCCGGAGGGGCGTTGATCGCCCAGGGAATCTGGGTCGCACTCGTCTGGCGGGGGGTCATGTAACATGAGTACACAGCAAGAACAACAGACCGAACCCGAGGAACCGGAGACCCAGGAGGCACCCGCAGACCAGGAGATGAGCGGGCTCGCCTCCCCACAACAACAGCGCCTCCAGCGAAAGGAGGCCGGACGCCTCGAGCGTGAGCGCGCCGCGGCCGAAGACGAACTCGAAGAGGAGACGGTACACCTCAAAGTGTTCCGTTTCGATCCAGAAGTCGAGGCCAAACAGGAGCCACGGTTCGACGACTTCCACGTTCCGTTCGAACGCGGGATGACCGTCCTGGACGCGCTGATCTACGCGCGAGACGAGTTCGACTCGTCGCTGACGTTCCGTCACTCCTGTCGACAGGCGATCTGTGGATCGGACGCCTTCTTCGTCAACGGGCGTCAGCGCCTCGGCTGTAAGACACAGATCTCGGAACTCGATCAGCCCGTCCGTGTCGAACCGCTGCCACACCAGGAGGTCGTGAAGGATCTGGTCGTCGAGATGGAGCACTTCTACGACCAGATGCACGCGGTCGAACCCTACATGCAACAGGAGGATCTCCCCGAAGGCGACCTCGAGGAGATGCGCCAGTCACGGGAGAACCGCGAGAAGATCAAGATGTCCACGCGCTGTATCTGGTGTGGCGCGTGCATGTCCTCGTGTAACATCGCCGCGGGCGACAACCAGTATCTCGGCCCGGCCGCGATCAACAAGGCCTACCGGTTCGCGATGGACGAGCGCGAGGACGACGAAATCAAGGAGCATCGACTGCGCATCATCGAGCAGGAACACGGCGTCTGGCGCTGTCAGACCCAGTTCTCCTGTACCGAGGTGTGTCCGAAGGACATCCCCCTCACCGAGCACATTCAGGAACTCAAGCGTGAGGCGGTCAAAAAGAACCTGAAATTCTGGTAATCATGTACGAACACGACGTTATCGTGGTCGGCGGCGGCGGAGCCGGCCTCCGCGCTGCGATCGCGGCACACGAAGCGGGAGCGGACGTAGCGATCGTTACGAAACTCCATCCGGTGCGCAGCCACACCGGTGCCGCAGAGGGCGGTATCAACGCCGCCCTCCGCGAGGGCGACGACTGGGAACTGCACGCCTACGATACGATGAAGGGGTCGGACTACCTCGGCGACGCCCCCGCCATCGAGACGCTGGCGAAAGACGCGCCCGAGGATACGATCACCCTCGAGCACTGGGGGATGCCCTTCTCGCGTGAGGACGACGGCACGGTCTCCCAGCGCCCCTTCGGTGGGCTGTCGTTCCCCCGGACGACCTACGCCGGTGCGGAGACCGGCCACCACCTGCTGCACGTCCTCTACGAGCAGGTCGTCAAACGTGGCATTCAGGTCTACGGCGAGTGGTTCGTGATGAACCTCGCCGTCACGGACGAACCCGATCCGAACGACCGAACCTGCCATGGCGTCGTCGCCTACGACGTCCAGTCGGGCAAGATCGAGGGGTTCAAGGCCCGAAACGGGGTCATCATCACGACCGGCGGGCCAGGTCAGGCGTTCGATCACACCACCAACGCCGTCTCCTGTACCGGCGACGGACAGGCGATGGCCTACCGGGCGGGCGTCCCGCTCGAGGACATGGAGTTCGTCCAGTTCCACCCGACGACGCTCCCGAGTACGGGCGTCCTCATCTCCGAGGGTGTCCGCGGAGAGGGGGGTATCCTGTACAACGAGGCCGGCGAGCGGTTCATGTTCGAACACGGCTACGCGAACAACGCCGGCGAACTCGCGAGCCGCGACGTCGTCTCCCGAGCGGAGTTGACGGAGGTCAACGAGGGTCGCGGGGTCGAAGACGAGTACGTCCACCTCGACATGCGTCACCTGGGTGCCGAGCGGATTCTCGACCGCCTCGAGAACATCCTCCACCTCGCGGAGGACTTCGAGGGCGTCGACGGCCTCGTCGAACCCATGCCGGTCAAACCCGGCCAGCACTACGAGATGGGTGGCATCGAGACCGACGAGAACGGCAAGACGTGCATCGACGGCCTCTACGCCGCCGGCGAGTGCGCCTGCGTCTCCGTCCACGGTGCCAACCGGCTGGGCGGCAACGCGCTTCCAGAACTGGTCGTCTTCGGCAAACGCGCGGGTTATCACGCGGCCGGGAAGGATCTCGGTGAAGCCCAAATCGAGACCGGGTACACGGAGGGCGTCGAGGAAGAGACGAATCCCGACCTCCCCGTCGTGCCCGGCGAGGCCGGGATCGACGCCGGCGAACCGAGGGCGGACGTCGCTACCGATGGCTCCGGGCAGGTTGCGGACGCTGATGCGCTGCTCGAGCGCGCCGTCGAGGCCGAACGGGAACGCGTCGCCCACCTGATGGGGCGAGACGACGGCATCAAACACGCCGACATCCGAGCGAAACTGCAACAGGCGATGACCCAGGACGTCAACGTCTTCCGTGAGGAAGAGGGGCTCAAACGCGCCCTCGAGGCAATTAAGGAGTGTCGTGAGATGTACCAGGACGTCTACGTCGAGGATCCCTCGCGGACGTTCAATACGGATCTGCAGATGACCTACGAGACCCGGAACCTGATCGACGTTGCCGAGACGATCGCCCTCGGCGCGCTCGTGCGCAACGAGTTCCGCGGTGCCCACTGGCGACTCGAGAACCAGGAGCGTGACGACGAAAACTGGCTCAAACACACGCTCATCTCCTGGAACGCCGGCAAGCCGTCGATCTGGTATCGCCCGGCCATCCTCGAGGGCGAAGACAAGACCTACGAGCCGAAGATTCGCAGCTACTGACCTTTCACTCGATCGGGGTTACGTTGCTGTTTCTCCGTCCACCCGGTCAAACTGCGTAGCCGACAGCCGCTTCGCAGCCTCTTTAGCCATCGACCGTGAGGCCACGTTCATGAACGCTGCCTCACCTGCGAAGCGATCTGCGGTTATTGCTGTTACTTCCGTTCTTCCTCATCGAACTCGAGAAGATATCGACTCGAGATCGATAGGCGGTGCCCGGGTGAGTCGTTGATGGTGCGCCCGCGTCAGAGCGCGCTCGATGCCGATTCGCTACGCCGTATGAAGATCGGCTTCGTGTTGCTGGTCGGACTCTCGGGCGGGATGATGGCGATTCAGGGTGGGGCTCCACCGCTGGTCATCGGACTGGCGACGCTCACCGGGTTGCTCGCCGGCGGGGCGCTCCTGTGGTATCTGACGTGGGTCGCCCGATAGTCGACTATCTCTCGAGGACGGCTGTACGCACTGATCCAGATTCGATCCGGATCACCAGGGATCTCCGGACGCCAGATCGACCTCGCTGTCGCCTTTTTCGGACGGACATAGGTCGGCGAGGACACAGGAATCACAGTCGGCAGATCGAGCCGAACAGATCGCTCGCCCGTGGTCGATACAGAGGTGAGTGAACTGTTGCCAGGAATCCTCGGGGACGATCTCGAGGAGCGCTTGTTCGATCTTCTCGGGGGTGTGCTCGTCGGTCAGTCCCAGGCGGCGTGACAGTCGCTGGACGTGGGTGTCGACGACGATTCCTTCGACGATGTCGTGACCGTGCTGGAGGACGACGTTTGCCGTCTTGCGCCCGACACCTGGGAGGTCGGTGAGTTCGCTCATCGTGTCGGGTACCTCGCCGTCGTGCTCCTCGACGATTCTGGCACACGCGTTTCGGATGTACGTCGCCTTGTTGTTGTAGTAGGTAATCGAGTTGAGCGCCTTGGCGAGTTCCTCCTGGGGCGCCGCGGCGTAGTCCTCTGGCGTCTCGTACGTTTCGAAGAGCGGTTTCGTCTCCTTGTTGACCCGCTCGTCGGTACACTGTGCGGAGAGGATCACCGCGATCAGGAGTTCGAGGCGATTACTGTAGCGAAGCGAAATCGTCGAATCCGGATATTCGTGCTCGAGTCGGTCGACGATTTCGGCGGCCTGCTGTTCGCGCGTCTCGAGTGGGGTTCCCATTGGCAGTGCGTTTCGAGAGCGACCATTTCAGGAATTCGGTTCGACGGTTCGACGGTTCGCCAATTTGGCGATACGATGGTTCAACGGTTCGCAGATCGATCGTACCACGGATCGACCCGTCGGAACGAACGCGCGAAACGCACGACTCGAGTTAGCACGCGGCATCCTGTCAGCCTTGTTTCCATAATTCGGGTATTTGGATACAATTATTACCGTCAATGTGGAGGGTACGGAAAACGCTCCAGGAAAGCCGACGGGAACCGCGCCCGGCCTGGACGTAGTCGACGGAGCCCACCCACCAATGACCGCACAGAACGAACCACTCACGAGACCGCACGAATCACACAACCGGTTCGAGGATGACATACTGGATGCGTTACTCGCCGAACTCAGAACTGACGAAGGTGGTGCCAAACGAGACGCGCTCCGGCGCGCGCTGAACATCGACGCGAGCACCAGCAACGAAGTGCGCCTCGACACCGTCGAGTCGACACTGCTCGAGCTCGAGGCCTATACCGACGCGCTCGCCGACTTCCTCGACGAGAACGGGACGGCCGAGACCGTCATCGCGGACGTACAGGCAGATCTCGAGGAAGCGACTGCGGCGATCAACGACCTGCAAACAGCCGTGGACGACCTCGGATCCACGGACGAGACCCTCGAGATTCGAATCGACACGCTCGGGGCGACGGTAGCCGAGGTCGAGTCGACGCTCGATCCGCTCGAGGACGCAGTATCCGACCTGCGATCGACGTTCGACACGGTACGGGACGACCTCGAGTCGTCGATCGAGGACGTCGATGCCACGGTCGAGACGCTTGCTGACGATCTGCAGGAGACGATCGAACGGCTGGAACAAATCGAACGCGACCAGGCGGCGATCGAAGACCGGATCGACCTCGTCGACGACCGGAGAGCAGCCGACCGGGCGGAACTCGAAGGTCAACTCAATTCGCGTGTGGCGGACGTCACCGATCGAATCGATGGACTCGAGGCTGACCTCCACTCACATCTCGATCTCCGACTCAGCGAGTTTCGCCAGGAAGTCCGTGCGGAACTCGCCGACCAGGAGGAGTTGCTCGCGAACGATCTCGAGGAAACGGTCGATCAGCGGGTCGACCAACGGGTCGAGAAACGAGTCGAGAATCGGGTCGAGGAAACCGAGACCACACTCGAGCAACGGCTGGCAGAAACCGAGGCCAATCTCCACGACCGCGTCGACGATACCGGCGACCGGCTACAGTCGATCATCGACGACCTCGAGGTCGACGTCCAGCACGAGATCGAGACCGTCGTAGATGACGTCGAGGGTGACCTGGAAACCGTCGAAGCGGCTCTCGAGGATTCCATGGACGTCCGACTCGAAGCGATCGATAGCAGCCTGGGCGACGAAATCGAGGCGCTCGATGAGCGAATCGCCGACCTCGAGGAAGCGAGATCGGCCGCCGAGGAGTGGCGCTCGTCGTTGCAGTCGGCGCTTCGGTGACGGGGTGCACGCGGATCCACATTCTTCGCACTCCGATGCCGTGACCTTTAAGCGGTCGTCACACACCTGTGGGGGTATGAAAGCGACGGCGATGGCTCACCCGATCCAGGGCCTCATCAAGTACCACGGGATGCGCGACGACATCGAGCGACTCCCGTACCACGACAGCATCAGCGTCTGCACCGCACCGAGTCACACCCGCACCACCGTCGAGTTCTCGATGGACTACGACGAGGACGTCTACGTCGTCGACGGCGAGGAACTCGAGGGCCGCGGCTTCGAGCGTCTCGAGGCCGTCGTCGACAAGGCGCGCAACATGTCGGATGCGGCCCACACCGTCTACCCGGTTCGTATCGAGAGCGAGAACAGCTTCCCCTCGAACGTCGGTCTCGGCTCGTCGTCCTCCGGCTTCGCCGCGGCGGCTCGAGCCCTCGCGGAGGCCGCCGACCTCGACGCCTCGCTTCAGGACATCTCGACCATCGCCCGCGTCGGCTCGGCGTCGGCCGCTCGCTCGGTGACCGGTGCGTTCTCCCAGCTCTACACCGGGATGAACGACGAGGACTGTCGCTCCCGGCGGGTGCCGAGCAACCTTCACGAGGAGCTGAAGATCGTCGTCGGGCTCGTCCCGTACCACAAGGAGACCGAGGACGCCCACGACGAGGCCGAAGATAGCCACATGTTCCAGGCGCGTAACGCCCACATCCACAGCCAGATCGCGAAGATGCGCGACGCCCTCCGCAACGACGAGTTCGATCGGGCGTTCGAACTCGCCGAGCACGACTCGTTGAGCCTCGCGGCGACGACGATGACCGGCCCCGAGGGCTGGGTCTACTGGCAGCCAGCGACCCTCGCCATCTTCAACAAAGTGCGCGAACTCCGTGAGGAAGAGGACATCCCGGCGTACTTCTCGACGGACACCGGTGCCAGCGTCTACGTCAACACCACCGAGGAACACGCCGAAACCGTTGAAGAGGCCATCGCCGAAACCGGCGTCTCGACGACCACCTGGGGCGTCGGTGGCCCCGCGCGGTTGCTCGAGGACGAGGACGAGCACTTGTTCTAGAAACCACCTTTTGCGCTGCGTTCTGGCTCACCGACGGCAGCGTGAGTGATCAGTTTTTGATTTGAATACTCGAGCGGTGGCCCTCTCTGGATCGCACGGTACGGCGTAGAGTTGCTTGGCAACCAATATTCAGAAGTGCCGCAGACCACTCTTGCTGCCGTACGGATCGCCGTCACTCGGCAAAAGCTGGATCAAAAGCATTCCTCGCTCCCGTTGGTCGCTCGTCAGCCCGCTCATTCACTGCGTTCACTCGCGGTGGTGGTCGGTGTACTTGCCTGCCCTTCCCCGGGTCGCGAACCGTCGCCCATCGCTGGCGACGGCTCGCTCCCGGCCATTGACGCTCGAGTTATCGATATCGTCCCCCTCTCGAGTGCCCATCGACGCCGTCACTCGAGCACACTGGAACTTTACCACTCGCGGCCCAACCACCGGTATGGACGTCCTCGTACTCGGCGCGGGATACGCCGGACTCACACTCACGCGACTCCTCGAGCGCGAGGTTCCGGAAGACGTCGACATAACCCTGGTCGATGAGTCCCCGGATCACCTGATCCAGCACGAACTCCACCGAGTGATCCGCCGACCTGTCGTCGCAGACGAGATCACGATTCCACTGGCGGACGCGGTCGACCGGGCGACCGTCCGAACGGCTCACGTCGAGGGTGTCGACACGGACGATCGAATCGTCCACCTCGAGTCCACGGACGAACCGCTCGAATACGACGTGTGTGCCATCTGTCTCGGAGCCGAAACCGCCTTCCACGGCCTCGAGTCCGTTCGCGAACAGGCGCTCCCGCTGAAACGCCTCCACCACGCAAAGGCGATTCGGGAGCGAACGCTCGAGTCTCTGGAACGATATCACGAGGGCGAGACGGCCCATTTCGTCGTTGGCGGTGCCGGGCTCTCCGGGATCCAGGTTGCCGGCGAACTCGCCGCCCTCCTCGAGGAGGACGGAATCGACCTCGAGGCCACAGACCAGGCGTCGGTCACGCTCCTCGAGCAGTTCGACACCGTCGCTCCGTCGTTTCCACCCGAATTCCAGCGTGCGGTGACCGATGCGCTCGAGGGACAGGGCGTCGAGGTTCGACCGAACGCGGCAGTGGTTGGGGCCGATGACGCGTCCGTCACGCTCGAGCGACCCGGGAATCAGGGGAACTCGGAGACGCTACCGGCGGACGTCCTCGTCTGGACTGGAGGTATCCGCGGTTCGTCGGCCCTCGATGGCGAACGCCCGGTCGTCAAACGCGACCTTCGACTCACCGATCGCACGTTCGTCGTCGGCGACGCAGCACGCGTCGTCGACACCGACGGCGAGGCTGTCCCGGCGAGCGCCCAATCGGCGGTCAGGGAGGCCCGAACCGTCGCCGAAAACGTCACTCGACTCGTCGACTACGAGCGAGAGGGCGGCGTGTTCGAGCCGCGTCTCGAGGGCTTTCGATTCGAGTCCCCGGGCTGGCTCGTCTCGGTGGGTGACGACGCGGTCGCCCAGGTCGGCCCCTCGGTGTTCACCGGCAACGCGGCGAAGGCACTCAAGACCACCGTCGGCGTCGGCTACCTGTCCTCGGTCGGTGCGATCCGAGAGGCAGTCGATCTCGTCCAGCGGGAGTTCGTCGCGGACGCCGACCGGGACGATGCGTGCTCGAGGTCGTGAGGGAACAGCAGTCGTCCGAACGGTTCAACGATCTCACGTCCACTTGTCCAGCCCGGTCTGGACGACGCTCGCCTCGATGCGCTCGAAGCCACGCTCGACCTCGCTCTCGTCGACCTCCCACTCGTCGACGACGTAGGCGCGAGCGGCCTCGAGATCCGGTTCCATCGTCGTCTCGAACTCGTAGTCGTCGGTGACGTTCGGGTCGCGAAACAGCTGTCGAACGCGGTCGGCGTGCTCGACGTGCTCGCCGCGGGCCTCGAGGACGCTCCAGAGGTCGCCGTGTTCGGCGATCGCCGAGAGCGCCGTCTTCGGGCCGATCCCGTGGACGCCCTCGTTGAAGTCCGTCCCGATCAGGATGGCCGCGTCGATCAGCTGTTCCAGGGTGAGGTCGTGTTTCTCGAGGGTGGCTTCGAGATCCATCAGTTCGGGATCACCCTTGCTCGTGAGCTGTCGGAGCGTGTAGGGCGCGCCGAAGAGCAGCGCGTCGTAGTCCTCGGAGCCGACGTAGTCGACGTCGCCGCGACGAGCCATGTGGGCCGCCTGTGCTTCGCCCTCCGCGGGGGCCTCGACGATCGGCACGTCGAGCAGCCGGAGGAGTTCCCGGCTGGTCTCCTGAATCGTCGGCGTCAGGCGCTGCGTGCGCGATTCCAGTTGGGCGATTGCGACCGCATCACCTTCCTCACGTGCGTGCTCGAGCTGTTCCTCGTAGCTCGCGCGCTGTTCGCGCCGTGATTCGATCTCGTCGGCTTTCAGCTCCGAGGGCCCGCCGTCGAAGACCATCACGGGGACGATGTCGTGTTCGAAGAACTTGGGGAGCCCCTGGATGATCCCGATGAGGTTGGCGACCTCCGTCCCGTCGGCGGTCGTGTACTTCTCGCTCGAGGTCCACTTGACCGTCGTCGTCAGATACCGGTAGAGCCAGTTGTGCGTGTCGACGCCGACAACGCCCTCGATGTCGTCGATCGGAACGCCCTCGATGACGGCGATGTCGCGTAAGGCTGCGTTTCCCATTGGGTCGCCATTCGCAGGAGAGGGATTTGAAACGTTCCCTCCTCGCCGGCGCTATAGTAGCCACTGCAAGTCATTGCACACCTGATCGCCAGACGTATCGGCGATCTGTGTGTGAACCGTTGCAGTTGTTACTATATCACCGATTGGCCTGGCGGTGCTATGGTTACCCGGTTTCGCTCGCGGTCGTGTCAGCGTCCGACTCCGGGTCAGCGTCGTAGGGCCGCCCGGGTGGCCCGTCCTCGAGACGCCGTTCCAGAAACGATCGCTCGTCGTCGGTGAGGTCGCGTTCCGAAAATTGCTCGAGGCCGCGTCGATACGTCGCTTCCGCCGACTCGCTCGGATAGACGAGCACGAGTTCGGCGAGGCCGGTCGTCTCCCCGGTGAAGCCGAATCCGGCCTTCCAGAGCGCGTCGTACGCGTATGGGTTGTTTACCGCAATTTTCAACCCGTCGTAGCCGCGATCGAGCGCGGCGTCTCGTACGAACGCAATCAATCGAGGTCCGAGTCCCTGCCCACGGACGGCACGGTCGACGGTAACGTATCGGAGCCAGAGCGTCGAGGGATCGGTTCGATCCTCGTTGAACGCAACTGCTGCAACGACGTCACGTTGGTAGGGCAGGTCGGTCGTCGTATCGGCTGGATCGCGTTTGCCCGCGGGGTGATCGATATCGAATGCCGTCGTATCGGGAACTCGAGCCACCGCTTTCCCCGTGTTCGACATGACGAACTTCCCCGCGTAGCTGAACCGCTCGTGATGCAGTCGCAGGCGCGGCCCATTCGGTGGCCAGCCACAAATCTCGAGCGTGACATCCTGACTGTTCGGCACGGGTGCTCGAGCCGTGGTTGGTTCCCCCGGGTGAAAGGGTCTCGGTTCATCCCCATGGATTCCTCCGGGAGCAAGCGACAGACCTGTGGGTTCCTCCGGGAGCAAGCGACAGACGGTTCTCCGAAGGCGACAGACGCGTCTGCCAACCCATCACTTTTACCATCGACCGTGGTACCACCGGCCATGAGTGGCGATACGGACACCACGACAGAGGTCGGTATCGACGGTCGTCTTGGCTGGCCAATCAGCGGTGCAATCGGTGGTGCTATCGGCGCACTTGCCTTCGGATTGCTCGTCTGGTTGGTCGATCCCGCGGTCATCGAGACGACGATCCCCGGTGCCTACGGCCTCGAATCCACGGGCCTCATCGGCTGGGCGATCCAACTGGTTCACGGTGCCGTTTTAGGATTGCTCTTTGCCTTCGTCGTCACCCGTCAGTCGATACTGGGCGTGCTCCGGACGAGCGTCGAGACGGACGCCCTCGCCCGAACGAGTTTGGCGGCTCGACTGGCCGCAGCGGGGTTCGTCTTCGGCCTCGCCGTCTGGGCAGTGCTCCCGGTCATCGTATTACCCGTCATTGCCGGGGTTATTGGTACTGAACAGGCCGCGGAGTTCCCCGGCCTGGCGGCCGAAGGGCTCGTCGGCCACCTGCTGTTCGGTACCGTCCTCGGCATCGTCTTCGCGTTGACGACCGATCTCTCTGGACGAGCCTCGAAGGACGTTCTCGAGGAATCCTGATTGGACTGCACTCGAGGTTTTTTTTTAATCGCTCTCGCTCGGGACAGTCGTAGGCATGATACCGACACAGTGTGACACTCGAGCGTCAGATCGACCTCTCGCTCAGTCGAGGGACTCGAGCGTGACCGATTTCGTTTCGTAGTCTTCGACGAACGCCCCTTCGCCGCCAAGCGTGACGACCTGGCCGCCCTCGTCGTCCGCACTATCGGGCTCGTCGCCGTTCGGAATCTCAACCATCAACGCGTTCTCGACGGCGAACGTATCCCTGGTCGGCTCGAGCAGGCTCTGTCGCACCCCGACGAGCTGGCCCTCGACCGTCGCGTACTCGTCCGTTCTGACCGGGCGAGCCTCCGCTTGCACCGTCACCTCGTGTCCGGCCTCGAGGTGGAGCGTTGCCTCCAGCACGGCGTGTCGGAAGTCGGTGTACGTCTGTGGTAGCGTGGACGGTTCAGTGACGTACACTTGCTCGGCCATCGGCCAGTAGTTGCCGAAGAACGAACCGACGATGATCGGCACCAGCTGGGCCTGTGAGATAGCGATCCCTTGCTTACCGGAGTTCGATCGAAGGAGCATCTCCCCCGGTGCGAACAGGCCGAGGCGACGATCCGTGGTCGCGATCATCGGCGCGTTCTCCCCCCAGACCCGAACGACGCTCGCTATCCCCTCGAACCGCTCGGCAGGGAGCGAACCGTCGCCACTGACGAGCAGGATGACGAGAACCCCACGGTCGACGGTTTCGCGAAGCGGTTGTTCGATCTCCTCGAGCAGCGACGCCGGCACCGACAGGGTCACCTCCTCGTTGGCTCGCTCGAGTAGTTCGGTAATTCGCTTCATGATCGTGGTTCGGGTCTTGATGACCTCGAACTCCCGTTCCTGTTCGGTGACGTTGCCGTACCGGGTGGTCAGTTCCGGCTCGAGGGACTGCAGGTCGTTCGTGAGCGAGGCAACGACTTCCTCGGGTGGGTTCGCCCTGATCGTCGTCGGCACGACGTGATCGATGACGTCGACGAACCCTCTTTCGTCGAGCTTCTCGCTGACGCTGTAGACGTAGCGTTTCGAGACGCCAGCGTCGTCGGCGACGGTGCTCGCTTTGGCTTCCCCGTGTTCGAGAATAGTGAGATACGTGTCGACTTCCTTCTCCGAGAGACCGAGCTGTCGGAGATGAGCCGCTAACGTCGCGTCGTCCATAGGGTGTGTACGCAGGTCAGGTACAATGAGTGTTCTGTCATCCGATGGTAATTAGGCACGTTCGGTTTCGCTCGAGATGGCCGCTTTCCCCGCGTTCGTTGCGCCTTCCGTGTCCTCCGCGTTCGTCACGTCTTCGGTGTCCTCCACTTTCCCAGCGTCTTCCGCGTCCTCGACTGGGTCGGACACCTCGAGGACGCAGACGTCGTCGACGGGCACCGTCGTCAGCCCGTCGTCGGTCTCCAGACTGACTGATTCGCCCGTGACGAGATCGGTTGCCTCGAGCCCAGCGTCGATCGTTACGGTCGCCGTCCCGTCCCCGAAGTGAAGGAAGACGACGAGGCATTGCTCGTCGGTTTTCCGTACGAACGCGACGGCTGCGTCGGTGTCCGCATCGTATTCGAGGTCGACGAGACCGCCCCGGGAGAGCGCCGGATTGGTTCGACGTGTAGCGACGAGACGGCGGTGAAACGCCGTCGATTCGCCATCGCCTTCCCAGGGCATCGGCTGGCGGTAGTCGGTCGCGCCTCGCTCTTGCCCGTAGTAGATCATGGGGACGCCGGGGAGGGTAAGCACGGCTGCAGCGGCCGCCCGCTGAGCATCCGATCCACAGACGTCGAGATAGCGCGGTTCGTCGTGGTTCTCGATGTAGCGCATGTGGAGTGACCAGTCGGGGAACGCTTCCCGAGCTGGTGCGCGCACCGCTTCGAGGATCGCATCGGCGGGCGTTTCGCCGTTGCCAACGTCGAGCAACGTCCAGTACAGCGTCGTATCGTAGTGGACATCGAACTCGGCTTCAGCGTAGGATGGGTCACGGGGAATCGTTTCGTCGAGCAGGAGGAACTCGCTGTCGCGGGCGGTGAGCCGATCGTACACCTCCTTCCAGAAACCGTGTGGGACGCCCCAGGCGACGTCACATCGGTAGCCGTCGACGACGTCGGCCCACTCGTCGATCACCTCGAGCATGAACGCTCGCACGGCCAAGGAATCGAAATTGACGTTCGGAATGCCGTGCCAGTTGAAGTAATATTGGGCGACTTCCGTCCCCTCGTCGGGGAGGTACCGGTGTGGCGGGCCGTCCGCGTCGCGTCCGACGTCGAGATCCGGATCCGTCAGGTGCGTCTCTGCGAGCGACTCCCAGACGTACCAGTCGGCGTAGCCCTCGACGCCCGCCGCGCTCAAATCGAAGTGGGCGTGCTCGCGGGCGGTGTGGTTGATTACCAGGTCGAAGACGACCCTGATGCCGGACTCGTGACAGCGGTCGACGAACGATTCGAACGCCTCGCGTGAGCCGAGATCCGACGCGGTGTCGAAGTAGTCCGTCGTGTGATAGCCGTGGGTCGTAGGGCTCTCGACGACGGGTGTCAACCAGAGACAGTCGACGCCGAGTGACTCGAGGTAAGGGACGCGTCGCTCGAACGACTCGAACGTCGCCTCGTCGGTGAACGAACGAACGAAGAGTTCGTAGACGACGGCGTCTCGAATCCACTCGGGTGGATCGTTCACTCGGCCGACTGCGCCGTCGGGGCCAACGGTCACACTGTCGGCGACGCTGTGACGTTCACCGACGGCGACGGCGTGGATGCGGACGGGCTCACTGACGACATCGAGCGCCGTTAGAGACAGTCTGGCCGTCGTCCCCTCGATCTCGAGTGCAGCGTCCGAGAGGGCGTCCCGGTCGTCGACGTAGAACTCGACGGCCAGTTCGTCGTCGCCATAGTCGCTATCGGTACCCGCCTCCGTCGTCGCCGTGATCACGACCGCGTCGTCTTCGACGCCGCCATCGAGGTGGATTCGCGGGCGCCCTGTCCCCGGCACCGTCCTGTCCGTCCAGACGTCGCCCTCGCTGCCTTCGCCGCGAATGAACCCGTGACGGTGGTCGCCTGGCTGGAGCTCGACGTCGTACACGTAGGTTCCGTCCCTGAGTTGCGGCCGGTCGCGGCCGGCGAGGTGGTCGTTGAACGGGCCAATTATCGACACGTCTTCGGGGTCGTGATCAGGGAGTTCGTCGCGATCCAGTTCGAAGATCGTCTTCCGTCGGACGTCGGGGAAGGCTCGAAGCCGCTGGATGGCGGTTCCGCCCGGCCACTCGAGTTCGAACCGATAGACGCCCGGTGCGTCGGGATCGACGTGACAGACCGGCTCCGCTGGCGCTTCGAGTGTACTCTCAGTCGGTTTCTCGAGGAGAGACCACCGGTACGTAGCCGCCGGATCTGGGTTTCGAGGCGCGAGTTCGACCGTCTCGCCGACGGCAGCGAATCGCGGTGGCCCGGGGTGGTGCATACGTAGCCATTTCACTCTCGACGCTTACGCCTTGGGACTCCGGGAGCGTCCTCGAACCGGTTGATGAGATGTGAACTAATTTTACAACAAATTTTTGTACCCACGCTTCCTCGTGTGCGTCAATGACGCTGCGCGCTGCGCTCGATGATTTCAAACGACACCAGGGGTCGCCGACGGTCTTCCCCGGCGAACGCCGAACGACGGCGGGCCGATTTTCCGGACTGGCGGGCAGAACGGTACACGTCGGCCGCGACGGCTCCCTGCGGGACTTTTCCTATCCACTCACTGGCTGCTACGGAATCGACCGCTCCCGGTTTGGGGTTCGTATTGATGGCGAGATTACCTGGCTTGAGTCCGTCGAGACGACTGGCCAGACCTACTTCGAGGACACCGCCCTGATCGAGACGACATTCGCCGGCGACGGGTTCGAACTCGAGCGACTCGATTTGACCCTCGAGAATCACCACTTCACGCACGTGACCGTCACCGAAGGGCGGGTAAACGACCTGGCTGTCTTCGTCTCGTTTGCCCCCGGTGGTCGGGACGAACGAATCGGTCAACTCGTCTACGACGATCCGGGCGTCGTCGAAGTGTACCACCGCGACGAACACGATTTCCTGACGAGTACGCCCTCCTTCGAGACCGTTGCGGGACAGCTTCCGGAACGCCTCCCCGACGTACTCGACCCCGAGCCAGCAGTGTATCCCAACGGCGACGAAACGGGCCAGTACGAGGACGGTCGGCTCGGTGGCTACGTCCTCGGGTTCGTTCCGTTCGAGGACGGAACCGCGACCGTCCTCTCCGCACTCGAGGATCGCCCCGATTCCGCTTCCGTCGTGGACGACCTCACCGAAACCGTCCTCGAATTCAGTGATGCCGCTGCTCTCCGTGACGTCGCACCAGCGGTCTCGCAATCCCCGGACGGCGGTGTGCCCGACACCGTCGTCGAGGATCTTCGCGTCCTGGGTGTACTCTCGAGCGAACGCGGGAGTCGCATGGCCGGCCCAGACTTCGACCCCCACTACGAGTACTCCGGCGGCTACGGCTACACGTGGTTCCGGGACGACGCCGAAATCGCCCGGTTCCTGATCGAGAGCGAACCGATTCTCGATCTCGACCTCGAGACGATTCACGACCAGAGCGCCGCCTTCTACGCTGACGTTCAACTCGAGGACGGCACCTGGCCACACCGCGTCTGGCCCGACGACGGCTCGCTCGCGCCGGGCTGGGCGAACGACCGACTCGGCGGAAGTGGCGTCGACTACCAGGCCGATCAGACCGCGAGCGTCCTCTCGTATCTGGCGGCTTACGCGGGAACCAGTGAGGATCGAGCGAACGAGGTCGAACCCGTCATCGAGCGTGCACTCGACGGGCTCGACGACACGCTGGCCGAGGACGGCCTGCCGATCACGTGCCAGAACGCCTGGGAGAACATGGCCGGGCGGTTTGCCCACACTGCGGCGACGTTCTTACACGCCTACTCGGCCGTCGCGAACGCGCCGATCGACACCGACCTTCGCGATCGAAGTGCCGAACACGCCAGGGCCGTCTACCGCGGTCTCGACCGTCTGTGGGACGACGAACGGGGGGTGTTCGCACTCCGCGAGCACACGGATGCTGACGGGACGGTGCGCCTCGACTCCCGCCTCGACTCGAGCACGTTCGCCCTCGTCGACGCACACGGGGCGTTCGCCGAAATCGGCGATATCGATGAGCAGCGACGCGACCGCCTCCGCCAGCACGTCGACGCCACCCTCGAGGGACTCTTTCGGGAGACAGACGCGATTGCGGGGTTGATCCGGTTCGAAGGCGACGACTGGCGAACACGCACCCAGTCCGCGGAGAAGGTCTGGACGGTTTCGACGGCCTGGGGAGCCAACGCCGCTGTCGCCGCCGCGCGGTTCTTCGAGAACGACGAGTACTTCGAAACCGGTCGGAAACTCCTCACGGAACTGCTCCCCGGTGGGAGTCTCTGTCTCGAGTCCGGCTACCTTCCGGAGCAGGTGTTCGACGACGGGACGCCCGACAGCGCGACGCCGCTGGGGTGGCCTCACGCGATTCGACTGGCGACGGTTGCGCAGTTACTCGAGGCCGAGGAATACGACGCCGTCACCCAGGTTCGAGCGGTGTCCGACTGAGCGGATCGGATCAATTCCGGTCGCTTGGCGGCGGTCGGTCGGACGGTTGAAAACGGCCGACTCGGTTGATCCAGTAGAGATCCACTCGAGCGGTCCTGTGCTATTTTCGTATTGTCCCTGTAGGCGAGTATCGGGAGGGCTTTAGTGGCTCAGCGGCGAGCATGACCAATGAGGCGGCGTGTCGGCACCAGTCTGTACGCGGGACTGTTGTTCACCGTTCTCGGGCTCATTGCGTGGATCAGCGGACAACCGTTTATTTTTCCGAGTCTCGGCCCGTCGGCGTTCATTCTCGCGTTCGACCGTCGGAGCGAGCGTACACGGGCGTACCGCATCGTTGGCAGCCACCTCATCGGTGGCGTCGCCGGGCTGCTCGCGTTCACGCTGCTCGCAAACGGGGTGTCGATCACGGAGTCACCGGCGGCGTCTTCTCCCGAGGGGTTCTGGCTCACCGCGAGCGCAGTCGTCTCGATCGTGCTCACCACCTGGGCGATGATCGCGACCGATACGATTCACCCACCCGCCTGTGCCACGACGCTGATCGTTTCGCTGGGCCTGCTCTCGACACCCACGCAGGTCGCCATTATCGTCGCGAGCATCGTGATCCTCGTCGAGTTCCATGCGGCCGTCCTTGCCGTCTTCACGTCGTTCGTGGACGACGAACCGGCACACTACGGATAGCCATCACTTCAGGGATTGCCGTTGCTGCAAGGGTTCGGTGACAGAACGCGTTCAGTTTCTTGCTCTGACGCTCACGCTCACACCCACGTTCGAGGCGTTCGATTTCGTGCTCTGACGCTCGAGTCGATGGTGGGCGGGAACACATCGTGCAGTCGCTCGAGGAACGGGAGCGAGAGTGGAAAGGGAGAGCGGGAGCGAGAGTGGAAAGGGAGAGCAAGAGGGAGAAACGATCGAGAGCCGTCGACCGCTTACGCTTCCGGAGGCGTGACGGGTTGATCGCCGTGGTGGAGCAACGATTCGCCGGTTTCGACGTCGAACAGGCGAATCTTCGACTCGTCGAACGTAATTTCGATCCGCTCACCGACGCCAGGCTTTACGTCGGCGTTGACGCGAGCGATGAACCCCTCCACGATCTCGAGGTAGAGGTAGTTGTCACTCCCGACTGGCTCGAGGACGTCCACGGTCGTTTCGATGCCATCTGAGCCGGGGTCTGCGACGTAAACGTCCTCCGGACGAATGCCCAGGGTGACTGTCTGGCCGTCTTCGACGTCGAGGTCGCGGGCGTACTCCTGAGAGAGCGAGTAGCGGAAGTCCTCACCGTCGGTCAGAACGAGCGAGTTCCCGGCGGGACGGGCGGCGACCTCGAGGAAGTTCATCGACGGCGAGCCGACGAACCCACCCACGAACTCGTTTGCGGGTCTGTCGTACACCTTTGTCGGCGCGCCGATCTGCTGGAGTTCGCCGTCACGAAGGATGACGATCTTGTCACCCATCGTCATCGCCTCCTCCTGGTCGTGCGTGACGTAGACGGCCGTGATCCCGAGTTCGTCCTGCAAGCGCTGGATCTCAGCACGCATCGTCGTCCGCAGCTTCGCGTCGAGGTTGCTCAGTGGCTCGTCGAACAGGAAGAGTTTGGGTTCGCGGACGATCGCCCGACCGAGGGCGACGCGCTGTTTCTGCCCGCCCGACAGCTCGTCGGGTTTCTGCTCGAGCAGCTCTTCGATACCCATCATCTCGGCTGCCCACTGTACTTTCTCCTTTCGTTCGGCCTTCGAGAGATCGGTACTCATTCGGAGGCCGAACTCCATATTCTGGAACACCGTCTTGTGCGGATACAGCGCGTAGTTCTGGAACACCATCGCGATGTCCCGGTCTCGAGCGCTCTGTTTGGTCACGTCTTCGTCACCGAGGTAGATCGACCCCTGTGTGGGTTTTTCGAGACCAGCGATCATCCGCAACGTCGTCGTTTTTCCACACCCCGACGGCCCAACGACAGTGACGAACTCGCCGTCCTCGACCTCGAGGTTGACGTCGTCGACTGCGACGATCGTTCCGCGATCGAACTCCTTTCGGAGATCCTCTACTCTCAGACTCGCCATTTCCTAGGTGTGGGCGAATCGCACATATAATTCTTTTCCTCGATTACGAACGATTGATGCACTATTTCGTAGTACTTTTATCAGGGTCGCTGATACGGATAACCTGGCCACGCTGAAACGAGTACGTGGCTCAACGCCCCCGACTCGTCTCTTTGGGCGCGTGACGCGAATGCGCATCACGCATACGTGTAATGAAGGTACACAATACACGATGAGGCATACACGATACACGATGGGTAGACAATACACGATGAGGCATACACGATACACGATGAGGGGTACGCTGGACAGTGTGAGATCCGTGAGTACCGTGACGTAACGATCCGCGTTGTTGACGATTCAGCGGAATCGGGTGGTTGTCACTGAACGTCAGGGCATCACCGGTACATCACCGATCACAAGGCGGGTCTGGGACCGGTCTAAAGATCGGTTCACCGTTACTACAACTATCACGTATCGAAATTCACCGACTTCAGAGGAATCGACGGTACAGTGTTCCAGCGTTTCTATCCGTTCACAATGGGCGCTCGAGGTGGATTCCGTTTGGTGCGTTTTCAGGGTATCCTCGCTTCTCGTCGACAGTCATATCCGCGTTGGTCGGGTAGCACCCCCGACGCAATCCACCACATTACGACAGTGGTTCACACACACATCCAAAGGACTAAATAGGTGAAGTCATAATTCATCATGTATTCACCATGGCAATGGATAGGAGAACGTTGGTGAAGTACCTGGCAGGTGCATCGGCGGCCGGTGCCCTTGCAGGATGTATCAGCACCGAAGAGCCCGACGACGGAAACGGCAACGGGGACGGGAACGGCGACGGCAACGGTGGCTCCGAAGACTACGAGGAGGACGAGGATTGGCCAACCGTCGAACCCCAGGAGGGCGTCGACGGCGAGGCCGACATTTACCACTCCCTCTCGGAAGGCGAACGGGACGACTTCGAGGGGAACATCGATTCCTTCAACGACAGCTACGAGGCGACCATCCGACCGAACGAGGTTGCCGAACTCGAGGAGACCATCACGGCCGACATCCCTGCGGGTGAAGGCCCGGAGATCCACCTGTGGGCACACGATTGGGTCGGCCGCGACTACGAGGCCGGCTTCCTCAGCGACCAGACCGACCGACTGCAGATCGATCTCGACGAGTACTTCGTCCCGGGGGCGGCAGAGTCCGTCCAGTACGATGGGTCGATCGTCGGACTCCCACACGCAGCTGAGACCGTCAGCCTGATCTATAACAAGGACTACGTCGACGAACCGCCGGAGACGTTCGAGGAGATGCGCGAGATCATGGACGAGCACCACGACCCCGGTGGAGAGGGGACGTACGGGCTCTCGTACCCGCTCGACCCGTACTTCTACAGCTCGTGGGTACACGGGTTCGGCGGCTACTACTACGACGACGACAGCGGCGAACTCGGCCTGACTAACGACGAGAGTATCGAGGGCTTCGACTTCATCAAAGAGGAGCTGTACGACCAGTACATGGCTGCTGATTGGGAGTACGACGCCCAGGCATCGGTGTTCATGGAAGGGAACGCCCCGTTCGCGTTTAACGGCCCGTGGTTCGTCGGTGACGTCGACTTCGAGGTCGGTGTGGCGCCGTGGCCTGAAGTCGACGGCCACACCCCGAGTCCGTACACCGGCATTCAGGTACTGTACTTCACGGCCGAAATGGAGGAAGACGACGACCGTGCAGATGCTGCAACCGCCTTCGCCGAGTGGTACACGACGAACACGTCGATCGTCGCACAGATGGCCGATCAGCACGGCTACATCCCGGTTCACCAGGCGTTCGTCGAGGACGACGAGGAAGCCGACGAACTGCCCGAGAACGTCCAGGGCTTCGCCCAGGCCGTCGAACAGGGTGTCCCGATGCCGACCAGTCCCGAGATGAACCAGGTCTGGGAGCCGGTCGAAGAGGAGTTCATCGCCGTTCTCAACGAGAACAAGTCGACGGCTGAGGCAATGGCCGACGCCGAAGAGCGTATCCGAGACGCCTGGGACTGAAAACCATCTGACCAATGAGTCTTTCTTCAGCTGGAGAACGGTCGCGTGAACGCTACCAGGAGGTAGTGCCGACGAACGTGCAAACGTGGATCGACCGCAACGGCGCGGCGTTACTGGTACTGCCGGGGCTACTGCTGTTCTCCACGTTTATGTTCTTCCCGCTGCTGTATACGGTCTATCTGTCGCTGACGGACGCGACGCCGATGAACGTCTTCGCCGGCGATGGACTCCGGGGGGAAGAACAGTTCGTGTACACCGAGATACTCGGCCTGCAGTTGCCGCTGGGTAACTACGCCGAGGTGCTCGCCGATCCGGCATTCTGGAACTCGATCGGCGTGACCTGGCTGTTCGTCGGCTTCAGCGTCCTGTTGAAAGTCGCATTTGGGATCGCACTCGCGATGGTGTTGACGAGTGACCGAATCCGTGGCAAGCGCTACTTGCGTTCGATCGTCATTATCCCGTGGGCGCTCCCGCCGATTTTCACTATCACGATCTGGAGTGGCGTCTTTAGCTCCGCGCGATTCGGTCTGGCGAACCAGTTCCTCATCTGGCTCGGCTTCGAACACCAGGCGTTCTTCCAGGATCGATGGCTGGCGTTTACGACGTACCTCATCACCGAGATGTGGCTCGCGTATCCGTTCATGGTCATCATCACAGTAAGCGCGCTCCAGGCTGTTCCGGACGAACTCATCGACGCCGCAAAAGTCGACGGTGCTGGATTCTTCCACCGATTCATGAACGTCACCGCACCTGCGATCAAGCGACCGGTGATGTTCGCGTCGATCCTGACGGCGGCCGCGTCCTTCCAGCAGTTCCTCATCCCGTACGTGTTCAACCGCGGCGGACCCGGACGTGACAACGAACTCATCATCCTCTATGGCTACCGCGAAGCGTTCAGCTTCAACGAGTACGGGGCCGGTGCGGCGATCATGCTCACCGCTGTCGTGTTCATCGCGATATTCATGCTGATCGCCGTCTGGAAGGGCGACCTCGCCGAGGGGGTGAACAACTGATGTTAGGAGATATCGTCGGCAAACGAATCCGTAACGACCTCGAGACAGCACTCAGCAAGCCCGCCGAGTTCCGCGCGGAAGTCGAGTACACGATCGACGGGATGCGGCGAGGAATCATCGACCCGAAAGACGTCGCCAAGACGGTACTCTCGACGATGGCCGTCCTGGCGTTCGTCTTCGTTCTCTTGCTCCCCGTCTACTGGATCCTGATCATCGCCCTGCAGGGCGAAGGAGCGACGCTGTACTCGACGGACAGTGCTGGGCTCATCCCACAGGAGTTCAACCTCGAGGCGTTCATCTGGGTGATCGGCGACATTGCCATCCCGGGTGCCGTCGTCAGCATCAGCCTGCCGTTCATCGATACCATCTACCTCTCGTGGCCGCGTATCGTGTTCTTCGACTCGAGCCCGTACGTCGACACGACGTCGGACTTCCCGCGGTACTTCAGAAACAGCATGGTGGTCGGCGCGGCGACCGTCATCATCGCGCTATCGGTCGTCGTTCCAGCGTCGTATGCACTCTCTCGGCGCAAGTTCGTGGGACGGATGAAACTCCTGTACGGGTACATCCTGTTCACACAGGTCGGCGGCGGGCTCGGCATCGCGGCGCTCATCGCGCTGTACACGATTTTCGTCAGCTTCGGGGTCGCGAACAATCGGCTGATACTGGCGATCTACTACGCCGCGATGGCCGTGCCGTTCAACACCTGGTTGTTAAAGACGTACATGGACTCGATCCCGGTCTCCTACGAGGAGGCGGCGATCATGGACGGGGCCTCCCCGTTCCGCGTCGCCTGGGAGGTCGTCCTCCCGCTCGCGAAACCGGGACTGGCGACGATCTTCATCTTCATCTTCCTCACCGGGTGGATGGAGTTCATCGTCGCCCAGCTGGTGTTGAGCCCCGAGAACTACACCCTGCCCGTCGGTCTGTTCATGCTGGTCGACACCTACTCGGTGCCGTGGGGGCGGTTCTCGGCGTTCGCACTGGTGTACGCCTCGCCGATCGTGTTCATCTATCTCTTTGCCCAGCGCTACATCGAAGCCGGGCTCTCCTTCGGCGGCGTCGAAGGATAACCGGCTCACGCGCTGTTGTTTTCGCCGACTACTCAATTCCGTCCTCGAGTATCCAACAGATATAACGTCCCGTTGGTCGTCGTCACAGGTAATGGGTATCTCTCGAGCGGCCGTTCATCACCGACCAAAGAGCAATTACGCCTACGCGTACGACGAATCGACCGTTCACGTCCGATTGCGGACGGAACGCGGCGACGTCGACCACTGTGACCTCCTCCACGGAGACAAGTTCGACTGGCCGGAAACTGCCTCGAGGACGCCCATGGAACGCCTCGGGAGCGACGAACGCTTCGACTACTGGCAGGTTGCGGTGCAGCCGCCGTACCGACGCCTCTGTTATGCCTTCAGGCTCGAGGACGAGACGGAGGCGCTGTGGCTCACCGAGTGGGGGCTCGAGTCTGCCGACGAGAACGACTATCCGACCGCCGGCGAGCAGCGACCGTTGCACTACTTCGAGTTCCCGTTCGTGAACCCGGTCGACGTTCACGACCCTCCGGAGTGGGCCAAAGACGCTGTCTTCTACCAGCTCTTTCCCGAACGGTTCGCCAACGGTGATCCTGAACGCAGTCCGGACGACGTCGAGGAGTGGGGCGGTCAGCCAAAACGGGACAACTTCTTCGGCGGCGATCTCCAGGGGATCATCGATAACCTCGACTATATCGACGACCTCGGGGTGACCGCACTGTATCTGACGCCGGTGTTCGAATCGACGTCGAACCACAAGTACAACACGACGGACTATCTGCGAATCGACCCCCACTTCGGTGACGAGGAGACGTTGTGCCAGCTGGTCGAGGCGGCCCACGACCGTGACATCCGCGTCATGCTGGACGCTGTGTTCAACCACTGCGGGCGGCAGTTCGAGCCGTTCCAGGACGTCCTGGAACACGGAGAAGACTCCGAGTACGCCGACTGGTTCCACATCCGGGAGTTCCCGATCGAGTTCGAGCCCCGCCCGAACTACGACGCCTTCGCGTTCGAGCCGTACATGCCCAAGCTCGACACCGAGAACCCCGAGGTCAAATCCTACCTCCTCGACGTCGCTACCTACTGGATCGAAACCGTCGACATCGACGGCTGGCGGCTCGACGTCGCCAACGAGGTCGATCACGAGTTCTGGCGGGAGTTCCGACGGGAGGTAAAGGCGATCAAACCCGAGACCTACATCCTGGGGGAGACCTGGCACGACTCGAGCGCCTGGCTGGAAGGCGATCAGTTTGACTCGGTGATGAACTACCCGTTCAGTTACGCCACGTACGACTTCCTGGCGACCAACGACATCGACGCGGCGACGTTCGCCGAGAAGAACACGGCCTTCACGTTCCGGTACTCCGAGCAGGTCACCGACGTTCTGTTCAACCTGCTGAGCAGCCACGACACGCCACGGATGCTCCACCGGTGTGACGGCGACGAAGACCGGCTCAGGTTGGCGTTTTTCCTCCAGCTGACCTCGCCGGGGACGCCGTGCCTCTACTACGGCGACGAGGTGGGGATGACCGGCGGCCACGATCCGGACTGCCGGCGGACGATGATCTGGGACGAAGACGAGCAAGACCGTGACCTGCGGGCGTTCGTCTCAGAACTGATCCAGCTTCGCCACGAGCACCGTCCGCTTCGGCGTGGACGGGTTCGCTATCTCGAGGATCAGTGCGGTGACGACCTGCTCGCGTTCGAACGGGTAGCCGAGGATGGCACGACGGTAACCGTTGCACTCAACCGTGGAACCGATTCGATCGAGCTACGGCTTCCTAGCGCAGACGAGTGTCTCTATACGACCGCTCACGATGGAGCGAGTGCGCGAGCCGATGACTGCTGGACGCTCGCCGGTTCCAGCGGTGGCGTCTGGCGGTAATCGCTTAGCAAGTGCTCGAGTCGATTTCGGCATAGAAAGGTACAGGATGGCATACTGGTCGCTACCGATTGGCCCATCCGGGCCACCATCGTTATCAATGGACAGAATAGTTATTTGACATTCAATGCAACGCCGAAGAGTACTCCGGTATCTCGCGACGACGGGTGCGGTCGGTACGATCGCTGGCTGTACGGAAGACAGCGACTCCGCGCGTCCAGCCTCCTCGGACGACGGGTCAGTTGACGATACTGCGGACGACGACCCAATCGACGACACGACGGACGATCGTGAAGGCGACTCGGAACCGGAAGCCGACACCGAACGGATAACCGTCGGGCCGGACGGCAGCCACACCTTCGAACCGGATCGTCTCGAGGTCGAACAGGGAACGACCATCTCGTTCGTCTGGGAAAGTCCGGGACACAACGTCGTACCGGTCGATCAGCCCGACGGGGGTGGCTGGGGAGGCTACCGAGATGTGATTGACCCACCCCACGAGTACGAGTTCACGTTCGAGCAAGGTGGCATCTACGAATACGTATGCGAACCTCACGAGGGGGACGGGATGGGAGGGATCATCGGGGTCGATGTGTCAGTCGATCACGCCGGAAGCGATGATGACCAGTCGGTCGACGAGGGAGATCAGAACACCGACGGTGAGGGTGATTCAGACGAGCAAGACACGGACGATGCGGAGGAAGCCGATAGCGGTGTGGACGTATGGCATTCGTCCCTCCAGCACGAGAGTGATACCTTCGAGTCACACGTGGATCGTTTCAATACTGATTATGACGCCGAGGTTCGCGCCACGGAAAAACGAGACCTCGAGGAGCAGACGACCGACGCGATACCGGAAGGCGACGGGCCGGAGCTGTTCTCGTGGTTCCACGACTGGACCTACGCCTATTACAAAAGGGGGTTCCTGAGCGATCAGCGGAACTCACTCGACGTCGATCTCGAGGATGCATTCGTACCTGCGGCGGTCGAAGCTGCTACCCACAAGGGAGCGGTGATCGCACTTCCCCACGAAGCTGAAACCGTCGGCCTGCTCTACAACGAAGACTACGTCGACGAGCCACCACGCACGTTCGAGGAAATGCGGGCGATTATGGCTGAGCACCACGACCCGGCCAGCGGTACGTACGGGTTGTCGTTTCCGCTCGATCCGTACTTTTACAGCGCGTGGACGCACGCGTTCGGTGGCTACTATTTCGACGAGGCCACCGAGCAGCTGGGTCTGACCGAGTCGGAGACGATTGCGGGATTCGAGTTCGTTGCCGAAGAACTGTACCCGTATATGCCGGATGACCCCGGATACGAGGCACAGGCATCGGTGTTCGAAGCAGGTGACGCACCGTTTGCGATCAATGGCCCGTGGTTCGTCAACGGATTGGGTTCGAGCGTCGACTGTGACGTGACTTCGTTTCCGACGGTCGATGGTCATACGCCGACCCCGTACGTCGGTGTAGGCCTGCTGTATTTCACCAGTGAACTGGCAACCGAAGCCACTGAAAACGAGGTCGCTCGTTCGTTTGCCGAGTGGTACACGACCGATTTCGATGTGGCCCACTCGAGAGCGAGAGATCACGGCAGGGTACCGGTTCAGCGTGCGATGGTAGACGGGCAGGGGGGTGGGCTACCCGCCGACGTTCACGGGTTCGCGTCTGTCGTGGCCCAGGGGACGGCAATGCCGACCCATCCGAAGATGGAAGCCATCTGGCGTCCGGTAGATGAGGCGTTCAAACAGGTACTTCGCGACGAGGCTACAATCGACGAGGCGATGGCACAGGCCGAGTCAGAGATCCGGTCGCAGTGGTGACGTCATGATTCTCGCTCGATCACTCCCGCAAATGCAAGTCCAGCATCTACTCGCGTCCCCGTGGAACGCCCCGTATGGTTCAGTTCGGATACACGCTCTCGAGTGAAGAACACGGCCCAGACCGACTCGTCGACCTCGCGGTTCGGGCCGAGGAAGCGGGGTTCGACTTCGTCTCCATTTCGGATCACTTCCACCCGTGGGTCTCCGCCCAGGGGGAATCGCCGTTCGTCTGGAGCACCCTCGGCGCAATCGCGCGCGAGACCGAGGAGATCGAAATCGGCGTCGGCGTCACCTGTCCCATCATCCGCATCCACCCGGCCAACGTCGCCCACGCCGTCGCGACGGTGCAGGTGATGGCCGACGGTCGCTTCACCTTCGGCGTCGGGACGGGCGAGAACCTGAACGAACACGTCGTCGGCGAGCGCTGGCCCGAACACTCAGTCCGCCTCGAGATGCTCGAGGAGTCAATGGCCGTCATGCGGGAACTCTGGACGGGCGAGAACGTCAGCTACCACGGCGAACATTACACCGTCGAGAACGCGAAGCTGTTCACCGTCCCCGAGGAGATCCCGGCGATCGTCGTCTCGGCGTTCGGCCCGAAAACGGCCAGGATGGCCGCCGCAAAGGGCGACGGGCTCTGGACGGTCGGGCCCCAGGAGTCGGTGCTCGAGGCCTACGAGGACGCCGAGGGCGGGGGCCCCACCTACACCCAACTGGACGTCTGTTACGCCGAATCCGAAGACGAGGCGATCGATACGGTGTACGAACAGTGGCCCAACGGCGCGCTCCCCGGCGAGTTGAGCCAGGAACTGGCGACGCCCGCCCACTTCGAACAGGCGACCCAGCTGGTCGAGAAGCGTGACATCGAGACGGGGTCGACGGTCACCGACCCCGATCCGGACGCCCACCTCGAGTCGATTCACGAGGCGATTGACGTCGGGTTCGATCACGTCTACGTTCACCAGATTGGTGACGACGAGGAACGCGCAATTTCGTTCTACGAGGAGGAGATCCTTCCAGAGGTTCGGTGATCGGTCGGCTCGAAACCGATGCGAACTCCACTCGATTCACTCGGGGGTGTGGTGGCTCGAGCCCGGGTCTCTTAGACGCCGGCGAGCACGAGCGCGTCGACGAGGATCGCCACGAGGACGGCTCCCAGGAACGCGTTCGAAGCGTGGAACGCGCGGAAGGCGGCCCGTTCAGTTTGCTCGAAGTGGAGGTCGACGGCGAACCAGAGGAAGATCCCGCCGAAGAGGACGACCGTTCCGGCGTACACGATCCCGAGGTTCGTGAGCCAGACGAGTGCGACCGCGCTAACGAGGGTCGCACCGAGGTAATAGAGGATGTGTTTTCGAGTGACGGTCTCCCCTCTAACGACGGGCATCATCGGGAAGCCGCCGCGAGCGTAATCGTCCCGGTAGGCCAGCGCGAGGTTGTAGAAGTGGGCGGGCGTCCAGAGGAAGATCAGGCCGGCGAGCGCGAGCGCCGGGAGGCCGATTTCGTTCGTGACGGCGGCCCAGCCGATGAGCGCCGGGAGGGCTCCCGCAGCGCCGCCGATGACCGTGTTCTGCACCGTGTTCGGCTTGAGTACCAACGTGTAGATCACGCTGTAGAAGACGATGGCAACCAGCCCGAGGGCCGCTGCCAGCACGTTGATCGTCAGGAACACCGTCATCGACGCGGCGGTCAGGAACGCCCCGAACAACAACGCGTTTCGAACCGGGATCAGGTCGTTCGCCAGTGGCCGATCCGCCGTTCGGGACATCTGCTGGTCGACATCGCGCTCGAGCACGTGGTTGAACGTTCCGGATGCGCCGATGGCGAGCACGCCGCCAGTCAGGGTCGCGACGATGGTCGACGGTGCGAGCGAATCGCCAGCGGCGAGGGCCATGCCGGCGGCGGCGACAAGACAGAGCAGCCACATCAGCCGTGGCTTCATCATCGTGAAATACGCAACGGCGGTGAGTTTCGCGCGCTCGAGCCCACCCGACGGGAGCGCCCGTGCGGTGGCCGATTCGGTGGTGTCGATCGGTTCGGGCGAGGCGTCGATCCGGTCGTCATCGGAACCGGTTCCGACCTCGAGATCCCAGGCGAGTGCGAGGACGACGGCGCCGAAGATGACGACGCCGAGCGCGAGGTGGAGGCCGGGGACGAGCGCCTGTGGGCCGAGCGTGGCGGTGAGCGCGCCGATCGCGACCTGGACGGCGAACAGGAGAGTGGCGACGACCAAGGTGCGTGTCACCCGACGGGTGGTCGATCCAAGGAGGGCGATAATCGTCGTGAACGCGAGCAACACACCGACGAGTACCGCTGCGATTCGGTGGAGCCACGCGATTGCGAGATCAGTCTGGCTGAGTGGATCGGCGGGAGCCGTACACGTTGGCCAGGTCGTACACGCGGTGGCTGCGTCGGTGAGCGAGGTGGTGGCGCCGACGATCAACAGCAGGTAGACGCCGAGTACCGTCGCTGTCAGCAGCGACGCGAAGCGTGATCTTGTTTCGATCGGACGCGGAAACGACGGCGATGACACGAGTCTCTAGGTGTGGGTTCGCCTCCGTGTACTTATGAATCCCGTTTCCGCGTTCGAATGGGGTACGTTGGATCTCGAGGGGTGATCGCTGGCGCGCTCGAGGAAACGGTTCGATTCCGCTTCGAGTGTCGCACGAATACGGTACGATTTTCAGGTACGGATTCCTCGGCTTTACCGGATCCATGGCAGGTGCGTGGCGGACGATAGTTGGGGGCGAGGGGCAGTCGATGATCGGGGCAGCAGACGACGGAAGACGACCCTCCACGAGGTGTCTCCGATGAGTCTGCTGGCGATCGTCGGCGCGCTCCTCGTCGTCAGCGGCCTCGCGGGCATTCGGCTGGCACCACGGATGGTCGAGGTGCAGAAGGATCGCGGGATGGCTCCCTACGACTCCGACACAGTCACCGACGAGGATCGGATCCGCGTCATGAAGGGCTCCGGCGTGTTGATCACGGTCGTCGGGTTCGTTCTGATCGTCGTCTCGATTACCTGATCGAATGTCGTGACGATCGCCTGAATCGGATCTCGAGTTACCCTCCGCAAGCACAGCGAAAACGGAGCCTATTCCTGTGGTGACCACCGACGCGGAGGTGTGATTGCAATCGTCGAGAGTCGAGCCGACCGCGCCTCGACGCACATCTGTGAGCACCTCCTCGAGCTAACTGACTGGGACGAACGCGAAGATGACGAGCGAGCCGACGGCGATGGCGGGGGAACCTACTATCGAACTGCGGGTGCCGAACTCCGTTCCTTCGACGACCTTCACCTCGACCTCGAGCGGCCTGCCGATGCCTTCGCGGGCGATCCCGATGTGCTGGTGTTCGCCTCGCGCCACTCCGGAAACACGGGCCCGCTGCTCACGGCCCATTGCACCGGAAACTTTGGCCCGGCCGAGTTCGGCGGCGACGACGACGCCGTGGCCGAGGCCTGCCCGAACGCGCTGGCCGAACTACTCACCGCGTTCGACCGATACGCGCCCGACGAGTACGATACCGGCCTCGAGTGCACGCACCACGGGCCGACTGACGTTGGCTGTCCGTCCCTGTTCGCCGAACTCGGTAGCGACGACGAGCAGTGGGACGACCCCGATGGCGCGCGTGCTGTCGCGCGGGCCATCCTCGACCTTCGGAACGTTCCGCCTTACCGGGAGCGACAGCTTGTCGGGTTCGGCGGCAACCACTACGTGCCCAGGTTCGAGCGAATCGTCCGCGAGACGCCGTGGGCGGTCGGTCACGTCGCAGCCGACTGGTCGCTCGAGACGATGGGGTCACCGGCGGAACACCGGAACGTCATCGACCAAGCGTTCGCCGCCAGCGATGCCACGCACGCCGTGATCGACGGCGAGTGGCCCGCCCTCGAGACCGTGGTAACCGATCTGGGCTATCGTGTCGTGAGTGAGACCTGGGTTCGAGCCGTCGACGATCGGCCGCTCGAGCTCGTGTCCGCTGTCGAGTCCGCCCTCGGAACGGTCGAGAAGGGCGTCCGATTTGGATCACAGCGCACCGACCGATTTTCGGTCGTCGACCTTCCGACCGAGTTACTCGAGGCCGCGGAGTCGATCGACCCTGATGCTGTGTGGGAGGCCGTCGAACGGGCCACAGTCGCGTTCGAGACGCGAAACGGCGGCAGTCGAATCGGAACGCGGGCGGCACTCCCGGCCTCGATCGCTGACGCTGATGCCGACGCCGACGAGGGCAGTATGAAGACGGCTGACTCACAACTCGAGACCAAAATCGTGTCGACGGCCGCGTCCGTGCTCGAGCAACGGTACGAGACGGTTACCGTGACCGACGACGCCGTCACCGTCGAAGAAGTGGCGTTCGATCCGTCGCTCGCTCGGGATGCGGGCGTCCCCGAGGGGCCGAAGTTCGGTCGGCTAGCCAACGGCGAGAGCGTGACCATCGACGGGAACGTGATAGCCCCCTCAGACGTATGTCGGCGTCGAACGAAATCGTTCGCCCGGTAATGCTCACCACTCGAGGGTAATAGTCTATTACGGCAGTGCAGTCGTTCTGTTTCACAATAACAATTCGAATATGTGTAAGGTAAAATTACTTTGTCAGACGCTCGTCCGACACATGGGGGAAAGATAATAATACTCCATCCGCTAGAAAGGAGCAAGAATGGACTCAATTGTCGAAAATGCCATCGACGAGGCCGAGGAGGACTCGGCTGAGAGCTTCCCAGAAGGTGGACAATCGCCACAGGGCGACGGTGCTGCCGGCAGCCCCACCTCTGGGACGATGACTGACGATGAACTGCTCGACGTACTCGACGACCTCCAGACGAACATTACCGTCGTCGGCTGTGGCGGCGCAGGCGGCAACACCGTCGATCGGATGAACGAGGAGGGCATCCACGGCGCGAAACTGGTCGCGGCGAACACCGACGTCCAGCACCTCGTCGAGATCGACGCTGACACGAAGATTCTCATGGGCGAACAGAAGACCTCCGGCCGTGGTGCCGGATCGCTCCCACAGGTCGGCGAGGAGGCCGCCCTCGAGAGCCAGCAGGACATCTACGACGCCATCGACGGCGCGGACATGGTGTTCGTCACGGCGGGACTCGGCGGCGGCACCGGTACCGGTTCCGCTCCAGTGGTCGCGAAAGCCGCCCGCGAGTCGGGCGCGCTGACGATTTCGATCGTCACGACGCCGTTCACGGCGGAGGGCGAGGTTCGACGAACCAACGCCGAAGCGGGTCTCGAGCGATTGCGCGACGTCAGCGACACCGTCATCGTCGTTCCGAACGACCGCCTGCTCGACTCGGTCGGCAAACTGCCGGTCAAACAGGCGTTCAAGGTGAGCGACGAAGTGCTGATGCGCTCGGTCAAGGGCATCACCGAACTCATCACCAAACCCGGCCTCGTCAACCTGGACTTCGCCGACGTTCGTACCGTGATGGAACGCGGTGGCGTCGCGATGATCGGTCTCGGGGAGTCCGATTCGGAGGCGAAAGCCGAAGACTCCGTCAAGACCGCACTCCGATCGCCGCTGCTCGACGTGGACATCTCGGGCGCGAACTCCGCGCTGGTCAACGTCACCGGTGGCAACGACATGTCCATCGAGGAAGCCGAAGGCGTCGTCGAGGAGATCTACGACCGGATCGACCCAGACGCGCGCATCATCTGGGGGACGTCGATCGACGAGAGCCTCGAGGGTCGGATGCGGACGATGATCGTCGTCACGGGCGTCGAATCGCCGCAGATTTACGGTCGACCCGAGAGCGAGACCGTCCAGCCACAGGGGCAGGACATCGACTTCGTCGACTGATCGATCGACGTCCCGAACGCACGTGGGGAGTGTCGTTATTGCTGCGATTCATCAGTCCATAGTCGAACGAACCGCTCGAGGGATGTCGGTTGTCGGTGTACAGGATGGCATCGACGAGAACCCTTTTCGCCTGTTGCCGTCGCTCACCCAGGACGTGGGTGGGCAGTCGTGTCGACGAGTCCGGCAACGTACACGACACTGCCGACCAACAGCAACACGCCGACGGGTAACAGCCACGGCAGCACCGTCAACAGCATCCCACTGGCCTGAATGCCGAGAACGAGCAATATCATTGGTGCACAACAGACCGATCCAGACAGTAGCGCCGGCACGGCCGCAGCAACCCCCGTCCCGGCACCGATCCCGCAGGCTTTCGGTTGCACGAGAGCGAGGTACGCGAGCGCGAGGTTGACGCCGACTAACCCAGCGAGTAGCGCGCCGATAGCCAGATCGACTGGCGATAGCAGCAGCGTCCCGATGCCGAACTCGACCAGTGCGATCGGCTCGAACGAGAGCCCACCCCGTCGTTCGAGCGCCCGTGCAAACGGCTCGTCCACGATAGTGACGGAGACGGTGGCCCCGGATCGAAACCGCATGTGGTCGGTCGCCCAAAGATACGCCCCCAGGTAGATAGCGGCGGCGAGAACTGCCACCAATGCGCCATCGATACGGGTGAACGCAAACCGAGTGACTCGAGTCGTCTGTGAGAGGCGGGCAGCGAATCGGGAGACGAGTGTGGGTAGGGTCATTGGTGGGGTGTGGTCGTCGGTCGTGGGCGAAAACGCACACGGATGGAGTCAATCGACGACGGTGGTGCTCGGGTAAAAGCCAGCCCAGGCGAACCACATCGCGTCGAACGCATAAACGGGCTCGAGCGGGAGTTCGTCGGCCTCGAACTGGGTTCCCTCCGCGTCGTCGACGACGGTGCCGTCGTCGCGATCGTAGCTGTAGTCTATGCCATCCCCCAGGTAGAGCCGTCCAGCGTCGATCCGCTGGTCGTAGACCGCCAGATAGGAAGACTCGGCCCCATCGCTGGTTTCGTTGGCCGTATCTTCCTCGTGGTCGTCCGCGGCCGCGTCATCGCCATCATCGCTCGTCTCGACACCGACCGGCAGCAAGCCTTCGTCCGCGAGTCGTTCGAGATCGATCGCGATCGGCCCCGCCGGTGGTCGTGCCCCGAGCACCATCCGCTTGTTCGGATAGCGGTCGTCGGTCGACAGTGGCTGGAACATCGTCGGGCTCTCTTCGGCGTAGTAGCCCTCGGGTGGATTGTACGAGCCGTACGGATCACGACCGTAATCTCGAACGTAGCCGGTCTCGTCGGTGAGAACGCGCGAGTCAGGATAGGCCGCACGCCACCGGCCCCAGGTCGACCAGTGAACGGGAACCTCCTCGAGTGAGGCTCCAGCAAGCGGTCCGGCGATCGCCGTGGCGACCATCTGGGGCCACCGGCTATCGCCCTCGCGATCGTACATGATGAGGTTGCTGTTGACCAGATCGCCCGACACGCCAAATTCGACGTCACCACGAGAGAACCCCATCGCGGTACCCGTCAGCGGACAGTAGGTGACCGCCACCGGTTCCCCACCCACCTCGTCGTTGACGATCTCGTGATAGACGAGGATCGACTGGGGGTACGCCCGTGCGTCCCCGTCGATCACGACGCCAAACACCGGGTCGCCGTCGTCGAGGCGTCCGCCGATCTCGTCGACGGATTCGAACGACGGGCTATCGATGGACGGAATGCCGTCCTTCGGCACGCCGCCGTTGATCGCCTCATCGCGAAGCGAGTCGAGGGAGTACTCGAGCGGCAACGTCGTGTCGGCTATCGGGAGCGCCGTCTCCGCGATGGCCGATTCGTCGGGATCCGTGGTCTCAGCATCGTCACGATCAGTGCTTGTGTTAGTGAACTGGTCAGCCGAATCTTCGCCATCGTAGGATCCGTCACCTTCTCCGAGACAGCCGGCAGTGACGACGACGGTGCCAGACATTGCCGTGAGTATCGCCCGCCTCGAGAGCTGAGTCATAGGGAAATCTACTCACTCGAAGGATGAGTCCATACCGTGGATGTGTGTTCTCGACACACGACCGGAGCGGTGGGTCAGAAATGGATGTGCTCACACTCGGACGGTATCGGCTTTACGTGAGGTTATTTTGGCTCACTCGAGTCAGCACGCCCCCGTTAATCGTCCGCTGCCGTCGGCTCACTCCCGCCCTCGATATCGGCTTCGATACTCGGCGGATACTTGCCGCGCTCGAGTTTCAGATCCGATTGCGGGCGCGCCATGCAGGTCAGCGCGTAGCGGTCGGCTTCCTCCTCGGTCAAGCCTCGGGCGGCCGGCTGGGTAACCTCGCCCTCGAGAATCTCAGCCGAACAGGCCAGGCACATCCCGACGCGACAGGAGTACTCCTGGGCGATCCCCTCCTCGAGACAGCGGCTGAGGATCGTCTGCTTGTCCGAGCAGGTGATGGTTTCGTCGGTGCCGACGAACTCCACGGTGTAGTCGGTCATACTGGCCGATACGAAAGACCGTACTAAAACTCTTTATTCCGAATCTGTCGATACCGAAAGGACGGAATCGCCACGAGCCTCTCGAAACCGCCCGCGCACGAAAAACGTTTTCTTACCTCGGTGAAGACACTCGGGTTATGAGCAGTATGGAGCACTCCGCCACGGCGACGACCCAGCGCAACCAGTCACCGGACGTCGTCGTCGTCGGTGCCGGCACAGCAGGGTGTTACGCCGCGGCAACTGTCGCAAACGCGGGGTACGAAGTCGTCGTCCTCGAGCGAAAGACCGAGGAGGAAGCCGGCCACATCGCCTGCGGCGACGCCCTGAAAGGTGCCGACGCGTTCCCGGAAGCGATACCGAAATCCCAGCTCGAGCCGGCCTTCACCAACACCGACGTCGACCACGGCCGGTTCGAAATCCCACAGGAAGATACGGTGCTCGAGATCCCCGTTCCGGGCGAACTCGCCGTCATCGACCGCTGGGAGTACGGCCGACGGATCATCGAGGGGGCGGCGAACACCGGAGCCACCTTCCACTACGACACCGTCGTCCAGGACGTGATCCAGGAAAACGGCCGAGTGACCGGCGTGACGGCGATGTCTCGAGGCACCCCACTCACCTACGAGGCAGACCTGGTCGTCGACGGCGCTGGCTCGCTCTCGTTGCTCCAGGACAAAGTCGACTTCACGGACTCCACGTTCGACACGAACGTCAACTACTCACAGTTCTGTTCGGCCTACCGCGAAATCGTCCACGTCGAGGAACCCGTCGAGTGGTCGGACGCACTCGTCTTCAAACCGACCGAGCGCGCGGCGGGCTACCTCTGGTACTTCCCGCGCACCGACACCGAGATCAACGCTGGCCTCGGCTTCCAGATGACCGAAGAGCCGATGAAACTCGTCGAGGATCTCAAGTACGACCTGCGCAACCGCCCCGAGTTCGCGGGCGCCCGCGTCGAGGATAAACTCGGTGCTGCTCTCCCCACGCGGCGACCCTACGACTCCGCCGTTCACCCAGGATTCGTCGCCGTCGGCGACGCCGCGGGCCACGTCAATCCCACCACCGGCGGCGGCATCGCCGGCGCAGCATACGCCGGTAAGTACGCCGGCGAACAGGCCATCGAGGCCCTCGAGACCGGCGACGTGAGCGAAGACGTCCTCTGGCGGTACAACGAGCGCGTGATGGATCACTACGGCGCTCGCTACGCCGCCCTGGACGTCTACAACATCCTCTCGACGGCCGTCGACGTCGACGATCTCATGGGGCTGCTCGCGGCGATGCCCGGCGACAAACTCGCCGAAGCGCTCTACTCCGGGAGCACGGACATCGGCCTGAAACTCAAACTCGAGGCGCTACTCAAAAGTCGCGGTCACTGGGGCACCATCTGGAACCTCTACCAGACCAAGCGCCGGGCCGACGAGATTCTGGCCCACTACGAGGCCTACCCCTCGAGCCCCGATGGCTTCGCGGCCTGGCAGGCCGAACGCGACGACCTGATGCAAAGTGTCTACGAGACGACTGGGGCGGATCCCAAATACTAGCACCGACCTTTTGCACTGCGGTCTGCTGCGCTGACGGCTTCGCCGCACAGCGCAGCGTCCCTCGGCAAAAGCTCGACCAAAAGCACTCCTCTCTCCCCTACGGGTCGGTCGTCGGCCCGCTCGCTCACTGTGTTCGCTCGCGGTGAACGTCGGTCAACGACCTGCCCTTCCCCGACTCACGCGTCGCTCACTGTCGTTCGCGCCGCGTTCGTGGCCACCGTTCGCTTGCTACAGGTCGCTTGCCACTGCGTATTGTCCGGTAGTAGTACACCCTCATTGGGAAACCTGCACGGAGAACGAAAGAAGTCAAATTGGAGCGGTTACTGGGACGGCTGCTCGAGACTCACCTGCTCGATAGCGCCCGCGAGCACGTCAATTCCGTGTCGCAGACTGGCCTCGTCCACATCGAACGTCGACGTGTGGTGGCCGCCAGGGTGATCCGTTCCGACGCCAACGTAACACGCGAGCCCGCCGTTTTGTTGCACTTCGCGCATCAGGAACGTGGCATCTTCGCTGCCGCCCAGTTGGTCGCGCTCGAGGATCTTCTCGACGCCGTCGACCCCACTCGCCACGTCGGCGACGACCGACACCAACGCCTGGTCGCTCGTTGCGCTGGGAGCCTCCGAACCCGTTTCGATCTCGAGTTCACAGTCGTGCATCTCCGCGGCGGCCTCGAGCACTCGCTCGCTCTTCTCGCGCATGTACTCCATGAGTTCGGTCGTCTCGCCCCGCACTTCCGCCACGAGTCGGGCTTCCTCGGCGATGATGTTCGCCGCCGATCCACCTTCGATGACCCCGGCGTTGACGCGCGTCTGGCCGTCGGAGTGACGCGGAATCGCGTACAGGTTCTGGACGGCCGCTGCCAGCGCCTGATTCGCGTTTCGGCCTCGCTCCGGCCGCCCGCCTGCGTGGGACGGCTCGCCGTAGAAGGTTGCCTCGAGATGGGCCACCGCGAGGAAGCCGTCGACGCCGGCCACGACCTCGCCGGTGGGGTGGTCGAGGCCGATGTGTACCGCCAGCAGGTAGTCGACGTCGGCCAGGTGGTCGCTCTTGGCCATCGACTTCCCGCCACCGATGACCTCTTCGGCGGGCTGGAAGAACGCCTTCAACGTGCCCTGGAAATCGCTGTTGGCGATGGCGTCGATGACCCCGATCCCGATCGTCGCGTGGGCGTCGTGTCCACAGGCGTGCATCGCACCTTCGTGTTCCGAACGGAATCCCTCAGCCGCCGGGACGTGGTCGTCGCCGTCGGCTTCCGGCTGTGGGAGGGCGTCGATGTCGACGCGGAGGCCAACTGTTGGCCCCTCTCCCTGTTCGAGAACGGCAACAGCACCGGTGTACCCGCCCTCGAGTAACTCGAGGACGTCCAAATCGACGTCGTACTCGGTCGCCTGGTCGTACCAGGAATCGATTTCGTCCCGGTCGGGCAGGGCCAGTCGATGCTCGGTCGCGATAGCGTCCGGCCCGACGAACACGTCGAGATCGGCCTCGAGCGACTCGAGGGTCTCGACGACTTTAGCCGTGGTGTAGAACTCCCGCCAGGCGGGCTCCGGTTTACGATGTAGGTCTCGGCGCAGCGAGACGAGTGCCTCGTCGTCCATACGCCAGTGCAAGCAGAGCGGCATAAAAGGCTTGCCGGAGGCGGTACAGCAATCCGGTATACTCACCTGGTGCGGGTGACGTGTTCAGCCGCCGAGGCCGGGCGCGACGATGAAAACTGCGACCAGAAAGACGAGCACGGCGAGCGCCAGTGAGGCCTCGACCCAGGTGTTGTACTCGGGATCACCGAACAGCCTGAGCCAGTCGTCTGCGACGTCGTACAGGAGCGACAGGCCGAACAGGACGAACGCGACGACGGCAATCGCCAGGATCGCACCGACGGGTTCGCTCTCGGGGGTCTCCGTCAAAATCGTGAGCACGGCGACCAGGAGGATCAGATACGAGAGTCCAAGCGTCGTCAGGGAGACGAACTTTCGGTAACTCCGTTCCATGGCGTCGACGCGCGGGACGAGTGTGGCGAGTCCGTACGCGAGCGCCGATACGGTGAGCAACGCCAGCAACAACGCGGTGTCAGCGATGGCCATACCGACCGCTGGGTTCGCCGCCACCATAGTCGTTCGGTTACCTGTCATGCGGTATCCACCGGATGAGTGCTCGAGAATCCACCGACTGACTGGAGCGCGGCTGGGAGGCGAACGGTCGTCTCACTCGTTCTATCACCCACTATCAGCGTCTGCACTCGAGACCGAGAACCGAAAAAGGTCTTCGTCAGTTACGTCCGCGCCCCATCCCGTGAATCTGCTCGACTTCGGCTTCGATGTGCACCGAGTCGGGGAAGTTCTGGGAGGCGATGTTGCGCGCGAGGTTGTCGTGACCATGGATCTCGAGTTCGCGGGTGAAGACGGTGTACGTCCAGGAGGCGTACTTTCGGTCGTCGTCGGCGTGCAGCCGACGGTGCTGTGGAACGGTGTGTTTCTCCGGCGGATGAGAGTGTGGGCCTTTCAGTGCGGCCCCTTTCTTCTCGGCGGTGGTCTTGATATCGTCGACGATACCGTCGAGAGCGGCTCTGTCGCCGCTTTGGAGCGTGAGGCGGGTGACGAAGGTCATGGTGTACAGATCCACGGCCACGAGTGAAAAAGGTGCTGAGTTGCGTTCATCGGAGACGAACAGTCCGATATTCTCTTAACGGACGGACTGCTATTCCGAGTAATGGCAGTCGAAGCTACGAGCGCAGGCGCAATCCTCTTCCGCGATACGCGGGGCCGGCGCGAGTATCTTCTACTCAAGAGCCGCCCGGGCGACTGGGAGTTTCCAAAGGGCGGTGTCGAGGGAGATGAAGAACTTCAGCAGACGGCTATCCGCGAAATCAAGGAAGAGGCAGGTATCGATCAGTTTAGACTACTCGACGGCTTCCGTGAGGACTACAGCTACGTCTTCGAAGCGAACGGCAACACGATCCACAAGACCGTGCACCTGTTCGTCGCGAAATCGTACGAAGCGAGTGCGGAACTCTCGAGAGAACACCGCGACCTCCAGTGGCGGGATTACGAACAGGCGGTTAACACCGTCACCCAGGATGGGCCGCGTGAAATCTTGGAGCAGGCTCACGAGTACCTCAACGACCTCGAGGACGACGGCGAGATCTGAGGCGAGCGCGTAAGCGAAAGAGCGGGCGTCCGTGCCCGACCCCATCCGCGTCGGTTCGAGACCGGATACCGATCGGTCAGTTTAACGTTGCTTAACGACGACGGTGTCTGCAACGAGGTCGCCGACCCGCTGGGTGTCTTCGGTCACGAAGAGCAGGGCGAGACCGATGAGATACGCAAAGGGTAACTGATCGATAATCAACAGCAGATTTCGAACGACTGACGCCCCCACCGTACAGTTCGATCCGTCGGATTTGACGACGACCAGTCCCATCAACTGTTTTCCCGGCGTGTAGCCGTACAATCCCTCGAGCAGGAAGGCGTAGACGATGGAAATTGCGAAGATGACCATCGTTCCGAGGAAGAACCCGGCGTCGCCCAGGAGTGCGAACGGGACGAACACCACAATCGCGATCATGCTGAGGATGATCGAATCCAGCACGAACGCGAGCAACCGTTGGCCGATAACGTCACCGTTAGTCCCCATTGCCGGGGCAGGATGTTTCTCCATATCCGTCTCCGTTACAGTCGAAATATATAAAATGCAGCATTCGACGTCGTAAATTATTTTTGAGCCAGGACTCGAGTGCGTACGGTTTTGCCCTCCGAGCCCAAACGACGACCGTGCACGAAGACGCGGGGGAGTTTGGGTTCGAACTTCGGACGTGCCGGTGGGCCGAGAGGGAGTGGCCGCCAGGGAGTGACGATAGCGCCGATGCCGTCGACCGCCACCTCCTGGTCGCCCGCCAGCTCGGTACCAGCGGTCGACGGTGGGATACGATCGTCCTCGAGTGTCCCGCCGAGGAGCTCCGTCACCGCGCGAACTTTGGCCCGAAGCGACTCGACGGTAACCTCCTGCACGTACTCCACAACGCCCCCGAGGAGTGGGCGTACTACCGCGACTGTCTCCCTCACCCCGGCTATCCCTGGCGGTACGTCCGCGAGTCGATCCACGAGGCCGACGATCGGGACATCCTCGAAACTCGCCGGAACGGGAATCGGATCGAAATCCGACAGAAGTGGCCCTATCGAAACTGGGTAAAGCGGGTCATTGCTATCGAGAACAAGCCTGACCTCGACGCGAGCGCGGCCCGCGACCTGCGGCCACAACTCGAGTACGACGTCGCGATGGCACTCGCAGACGAGGTGTGGGTGGCGACCTGTCGGACGGGCGAGCACATCGAGCCGGCCCTGCTCGAGCGACTCCCCGTCGAGGCGGGGATTCTGACGCTCGATCCCGAGACGCTCGAGAGCGAGGTCGTGTGGTATCCGCGAACGCTCGCCGTCGAGGAACCCGGCACGCGAATCCTCGAGCGACCTGCCGGAGGCAGCCACGACGCCTCACCGGCACAGTTCGAGTACGTCGATTCCGACACAAAGGCGAGGAAACGACTCGAAATCGCCGAACGCGCCTACGAACGCGGTTGGCGGTCGTTCGTCGATACGATGCGACCCGATTGTCGCCACTTCGAGTTGCGATCGGAGGGCCAGTTTCTCCCGTGGTGTGGGGCGAAAGGCCGGTGTCAGACGGCGGCGGAGTGTAGCAGCCGGTGTCCTGACGTCGAGCCTGAGCCACCGGCCTGGCGTACTCGGGGCTGGCCGATCGAGGGAGGGCCCGGAAAACGAGTCACGCAGTTACTCGAGGAACGTCGACGACGGCAGCGGCCTGGATTGTAAAAGGGTTACACAGGTCTTCGAGGCGCGTTCCCTACCGATTACAACCCGAGTTCGCGCCCGATCACGAGATGCTGGATTTCGCTCGTGCCCTCTCCAATCTCCATCAGCTTGGCGTCGCGGTAGAACCGCTGTGGGGCGAAGTCAGTCGTGTAGCCGTAGCCGCCGAGCACCTGCACGGCGTCCTCGGCGACCTTCCGGGCGGCCTCGCTGGCGTCGAGTTTCGCCAGGGCTGACTCCTGGGTCACGGTTTGGCCGTTGTCGTAGCGACAGGCTGCTTTGTGGGTCAGCAGGCGGGCACGCTCGGTTTTCCGGTGCATGTCGACGAGCTTGTCGCGAATGGCGTCGAACTTGCAGATCGGCTTGCCGAACTGCTCGCGCTCTTTGCTGTAGGCGTGGGCGTGTTCGTAAGCACCTTGGGCCAGCCCCGTCGAGATCGCCGCGATGGAGATCCGACCGCCGTCGAGGGTCTTTTTCGTCTGCTCCCAGCCCTCGCCGACCTCGCCGAGCAGGCGATCCTCCGGGAGACGCACGTCGTCGAGCGAAATTTCGCAGGTTGGGGAGGCGTTGAGCCCCATCTTGTCCCAGACCGTCGTGACTTCGAAGCCGTCGTCCTCGTCGGGATCGACGATGAACGTGGAGATGCCGCCGTACCCCGCATCGGGGTCGGTGACGGCCTTCACGAGAACCGAGCCTGCGACGTTCGCGTTCGTGATGAACTGCTTCGTGCCGTTGAGCACCCACTCGTCCCCATCTTTCTCTGCACGGGTGTCCATATCGGAGGCGTCCGACCCGCTTCCGGGCTCGGTGAGCGCCCAGCCACCCAGATACGCTCCCTCGGCGAGCGGGCGAAGCCAGCGCTCTTTCTGTTCCTCGGTGCCGAACAGCTCGAGGGGCTTCGACGCGAGCGAGGTGTGGGCGACGTACGAGAGCGCGACCGATCCGGAGACACGTCCGAGTTCCTCCCCGACGATGGCGTACATGAGCGTGTCGCCGCCGAGTCCGCCGTACGCCTCGTCGATCGGGACTCCCATCATGTCGAGGTCGCCGAGCTGGGCGAACACCTCCTCGGGGAAGCGGTGTTCCTCTTCGATCTCCTGGGCGATCGGTTCGATTTCCTCCTCGCAAAACTCCCTGACGGTGTCCCGGATCATCCGGTGTTCGTCGGGCAGGTCGAAGTCCATGCGCAATACTTGCCCAGGGCCGAAATAAACTCTCCGAAGCGTGGTGCCTGGCCGTCTCTCGAGCGACGAGCGCTGGCTCGGAGCCAGAACACTCATCGCTGGCTCGACGACGTGGACGAGGTGACGTCCGGCTCCTTACCAGCCTCGGCCGTCGTCTCGATCTTCGTCGGGTTTCTCGTCCTCGCTGCCATCGTCGTCCCAGGCGCTCGAGGTATCCCAGTCCGCGTCCTCGTCGCTGTCGGCGTCCCACCCCAACTCCTCGTCGTCGTCAGCGACCCAGTCCGCGTCCTCGTCACCGTCGGCGTCCCAGCGGTCGCTTTCACTCGCCCCTTCTGGGATAGAGCCGACGCCACCGTCGTGCCGACGGACGGCCGCCCGCTGATCCGGGATCAGATCCAGCTCCGGGTTCGTATCGCCCAGGAGCAAGAAGCCGTAGTAGCGAAAGTACGAGTCGATCGGCACCCGGATCAGCATGACGACCATCAGGAGCGTCAGGAGACCGAGGGCACCGACGGGAACGGCGAGATACACCGCCGGCCCACCGACGGCAATGAGCACAATCAGTGCGATCCCGAACGGGATCACGACGACGAACGCAGCGATCGCGGCCAGGAACGCAAACCCGAAGTTGACCACGAGTTGCAGAATCCAGACGAGCACGACGTAGAGTCCGTACTCCGCGAGGTTTCCGCGAAGTGTGGGGAAGAACCGTTTCCAGGCGCTCAACACCCCTCGACCCTCGAGCAGCATGACCTGCGTGACGAAGATGGTCGTGAATCGGCTAAGGAGGACGTACACGAGTCCGAGGGCGAGCGCAACGAGCAGGTATACACCGCCGAGAACGGCGAGCGTGACGTCGAACCCGTCGGCCGTCGTGACGGCGTACCAAACTGGTGCCGCGAGCGGAAGGAGAAACACCAGGAGGAGGCCGATTCTGAACCCGAACAACCTGAGCCCACGTCCGAGGTTTCGGTTGGTGTAGCGCCTGACGTGGACTGACTCCGATCGGAGTGACTCGATGAACGTAAACTCCATCACGGCCGCGAGGAGTGCGTAGAGGAGCCAGAGCCCGATCAGGAGCGCCACGAGTATCGCGATGGCGTACAACAGCTCCTCGAAGGTCACCTCGTCACCGAACTCCGCGTTCCACTCCGCCTCGAGTTCCTCGAGGGAGTCGACCCCTTCCACCTCGCCCGTCGCGGTGCCGCCGTCCGACCCTGGAAGACCTGGGCCACCGACGGTCGCCCCGCCGACGAAAATGAGGATGATCGCCAGTTTGAGCCACGTCCCGATTTCGATGGGTGTGAGCCGGTCACGTGTCACGTCGATGGCGTCTCCCAGGTTGTCAATCGCGTACATTCTTCTCTGAACGTAGGTGTTGGAGCTGCAAAATAGTGCGGTATGCTGTTCGGATACTCACGAACACTCGAGACGATGATGGCACGCAGGCGAACGAGCGGATGAATGTGTTCGATCGATAGTGCTACAGTTCCGCGTAAATCGACGGTTCCTCGCCAGCGGCGTTGATGGCGTACACCGTCCAGGTTCCGTCCTTGTCCCCTCCCATACCCGGTGATCCCTGTGGCATTCCCGGAAGCGCAATCCCGCGGATATCGGGCTCGTCCTCGAGCATCGTTGCAATCGTTTCGACCGGCATGTGCCCTTCGACGAGGTAGCCGTCCAGTTCGATCGTGTGGCAACTGTACAGGTCGTTCGGAATCTCGTACTCGCCTTTCACCGACGCGAGGTCGTCGGTGACGACCGTCTCGAGCGACGTCGTGAGGTGGTCGTCGAGGTAGTCCGCGTACACCTCACAGCAGCCACAACTCGGATCCTGATACAGCGTCGCTGAGGCGGCCTCCAGGGGGTCGTCGCGTTCCCACTCCTCGGTGTTGTCGCCCAGACAACCAGCTACAGCGACTGGGATAGCGAGACCGCCCGCGCCCGCCGCCAGAAACGTCCGCCTCGAGAGATCGTACATACGTTTCGTAACTCCCTCCGTGTACGTCTTTCTCCCGGTGGTTCTAACCGATTGGGAACTGTCGGAGGAGAACACCTGAACTGCGCCGGAACGACTCCAGTTCCGAACAACCGGTGCAGTTCAGCACCCGAAGAACCGGCAATACGAGTCCGACTCCGGGAGGCATTTATTACTGGTGCATCTGTACCTCCGATATGGACATCCGCCAACTCGCTCGCGGATCGGTCGAATGGGTGCGCATCGAGCGAGTCGTGCGAACGCTGGCGGAGCGCTACGACCTCGAGGACGTCCGCGTCGAGTTCCTCGAGGCCGACAACTGGCTGTCGACACCCTGCGTGATCAACGACGAGTATTTCGTCAAAATCGTCTCCAGACAGAACGCCCTCGTTCACGGCGTGTTGACCACTGGACGAAACGTCGGAGCGTTTTCCTCCGGCACGGAGGGCTTCTTCGACCGGTTCGACACCCCGCTCCAGATGGTCGAACACGAGTTCGAGGCGACCGAACAGATGCGCGCGGTCGGGCTTAACGTCCCCAAACCCATCGACGCCTTCGAGGTGAACGGGCTCGGGGTTCTCGTCCTCGAGTATCTCCCCGCGTTTCGGACGCTCGACGAACTCGACGACGAGACGATCCTCGAAAGCGCGCCCACCCTGTTCGATATGCTCGCGACGTTGCACGACCACGGTCTCGCCCACGGTGACTTGCGCGCGGAGAACGTCCTGCTTCGGGGCGGCGAACTATACTTCATCGACGCGACGAGCGTCGACGACGACCGGATTTCCGAGACGGAAGCGTACGATCTCGCGTGTGCGCTCGCGATCCTCGAGCCACGGATCGGGGCTCGAAAGGCCGTCTACGCCGCCGCGAGTGTCTACGACGCCGAGTCTCTGCTGTCGGCCCGGTCGTTTCTCGATTTTGTCCGCCTGCGCCCCGATCACGAGTTCGACTCGACACAGCTTCGAAGCGAACTCGAGAAGGTGGCCGATCTCGGCTCCAGCGGCTGACGCCGCGTTGCTTTAGAACCCGCTCGCACGGAACGTCCACCGACCGGGAGGCGATCCGAGAGTATAGCAGGCTTTTTCATACCGGTGAGCGAAAATATTGCCGACCATGAGCGATCAAGCAGCAGCGGAGACCTACGGCCACTACATCGGGGGCGAGTGGACCGACGGAACCGGTAGCGAGACGTTCGAGAGCCAGAACCCGGCAACGGGCGAGACGCTCGCGTCCTTCCACCGCGGCACCGAAGACGACGTCGACGCCGCGCTCGAGGCGGCCGAGGGAGCGTTCGACGAGTGGCGCGAACTCTCCTACATCGACCGCGCGGAGTACCTCTGGGACGTCTATCACGAGATGCGCGAACGAACGGACGAACTCGCCGAGATCGTCACCAAGGAGTGTGGGAAGGAGATCTCTGAGGGCCGGGCGGACGTCGTCGAGGCCTACCACATGGTCGAGTGGGCCGCCGGCAACGCCCGTCACCCCCACGGTGACGTGGTTCCCTCCGAGGTCGGCGCGAAAGACGCCTACATGCGACGCAAACCGCGCGGCGTCATCGGTTGTATCACGCCGTGGAACTTCCCGGTCGCCATCCCGTTCTGGCACATGGCCATCGCGCTGGTCGAGGGCAACACCGTCGTCTGGAAGCCCGCCGAGCAGACGCCGTGGTGTGGACAGATCATCGCCGAGATGCTCGAGGACGCGGGCGTCCCCGAAGGCGTGTTCAACATGGTACAGGGCTTCGGCGACGCCGGGGCCTCGATCGTCGACGATTCCCGGGTCGACACCGTCCTCTTCACCGGCTCCGCCGAAGTCGGCCACGAGATCGCGGGCAAAGTCGGCGGTGAACCCGGCAAGCTCGCGGCCTGTGAGATGGGCGGCAAGAACGGTATCATCGTCACCGAGAAGGCAGACCTCGACATCGCCGTGCACTCGGCCGTCATGTCGAGTTTCAAGACGACCGGCCAGCGCTGTGTCTCGAGCGAGCGACTGATCGTTCACGAGGAAGTGTACGACGAGTTCAAGGAACGCTACGTCGAGTTGGCAGAGCAGGTCGCCGTCGGCAACCCCCTCGACGAGAACACGTTCATGGGGCCGGCGATCGAGGCCGAACACGTCGAGAAGATCCACCGGCACAACGAACTGGCGCAGAAGGAGGGTGCCGAGGTACTCGTCGACCGCGCCGACCTCGAGGACAGCGAGATCCCCGACGGCCACGAGGACGGCCACTGGGTCGGCCCGTTCGTCTACGAGATCGAGTACGACACCGACCTGCGCTGTCTCAAAGAGGAGTGTTTCGGCCCGCACGTCGCCCTGCTGCAGTACTCGGGTGACATCGAGGAGGCCGTCGAGATCCACAACGACACGCCCTACGGGCTGGCCGGGGCGATCATCTCCGAGGACTACCGCCAGATCAACTACTTCCGTGACCACGCCGAACTCGGCCTCGCCTACGCCAACCTGCCGTGTATCGGTGCGGAGGTGCAGTTACCATTCGGCGGCGTCAAGAAGTCCGGCAACGGTTATCCGAGCGCTCGAGAAGCCATCGAGGCCGTCACCGAGCGTACCGCCTGGACGCTGAACAACTCGAAGGAGATCCAGATGGCTCAGGGTCTCTCTGCGGATATCACGACCCAAGACGAGGACTGAGCAGCGAGCGAGCATCTCGACTGACGCGGGAGACTCCCGTACGCGATTCATTTTCGTATGGAACGGACGAGGAGTCGATTTGGGACGATACGAGAAGTCAACGAAATACTCCCTCCGGCGATATTCTGCTATCGAGAACGGTACGAACAGGTATATCTCGAGACGCCATCGTTCATCTAGAGCACTAACAGGGGGATTCCGGTGTGAAACACGTCGAATACACGCACACGTTCGGGATGGACGAGGAAACCGTCGAGCGCCGGCTTCGAGACGCCGAGACGGGTGTGCTGACGCTGGCCAGCGGCAGCGATAGCTACGCGATTCCAGTAGCACACTACTACGACGATCAGCTCTACTTCCGCCTCGGTGTAATCAAGGGGAGTGCGAAACAGGCGTATCTCGAGTCGACTGAGACCGCGTGTTACGTCGTCTATGGTGCGGAGAAAACCGCAGATCCGCGTGAGATAGACTCCTGGAGCGTCCACGTCACTGGATCGCTCAGGCAACTCACCGGGGCTGAACGCGATCGGTTCGATACGGCCGAGATCAACCGACACTTCGCGCCGATCCGCGTCTTCGATGAGAGTATCGAGGACGTCGAGATCATCATCGTCGAACTCGAGATCGAGACGATCACCGGCCGAACGACGGGACGTGGCTAGCCGCGGCCTCGAGTGGTTACATTGCTCCGATCTTGTTTGTTCCGGTGGACACGAACACTACTTTGAAAAGCAAAGTATTTTACTACAAAATATGTATTATGGTGCAGACCTCGAGGAACCGCCGCTGCCTCCTCACCCGCGCGCCATTCTCCGGATGAGATACTGTGGCTAGCCGCCGATTCGTAGCGCTTTTGCCGGGTACCGAGAAACCAAGCGGTATGACTGCACCCTGGGACGACTGGAACCACATCCTGAAGCTCGATCCGGACAAGGAGCTTCCCGAGGGGGTTACCTACGGCGATCTCTGTGCGACCGGCACCGACGCCATCGAGGTCGGCGGAACGATGGGGATGACCGAAGAGAACATGACGGCCGTCATCGAGGCCTGTGCCGAACACGACGTGCCGCTGTATCAGGAGCCCTCGAATCCGAGCGTCGTCGTCGAAAACGACGCCCTCGCGGGCTACCTCATTCCGACGGTGTTCAACGCGGGGTCGCCGTTCTGGATCACCGGTGCCCACAAGGAGTGGGTTCGGATCGAAGGCGGCCTCGACTGGAGTCGCACCTGGACGGAGGCCTACATCGTCATGAACCCCGAGGCCGACGTCGCGACGCTGACGGAAGCCGACTGCAACCTGAACGAGGACGACGTCGAATCGTACGCGAAGATCGCCGAGCGTATGTTCGGCCAGGAGATCATCTACATCGAATACTCGGGCACCTACGGCGACGAGTCGATCGTCAAAGCCGCCGCCGACGCCCTCGAGGAGTCGACGCTGTTCTACGGCGGCGGCATCCACGACTACGACTCGGCGTACCGAATGGCCACCCACGCTGACGTGATCGTCGTCGGCAACCTCGCCCACGACGAGGGTGTCGACGCCGTCCGCGAGACCGTCGAGGCAGCCAACGACGCTTAGGGGGTTCTTACATCCTCGGACGGGGTAATAGTATATGTCGTCGGGTGGAGTAGCTGCCGCTATGGCAAAGACGATTCTCGTGCCGATCGACGGCTCGGAACACTCGCGCGATGCACTGGCTGCAGCGATCGAGGAGTTCGGCGACTCGGAACTGATCCTTCTCCACGCCATCGAACCGTACAACGTGTTCTCGGTGACCGAAGATGCTGTGAGAGACGACGACTTACTCGAGAAACGCCGATCCGAGCGAGCGGCACTCCTCGAGGAGTTCGCCGAGACCGCCGCCGACATGGGTGCCGACGTCCGCACCGAACTGATGCTGGGATCGCCGGCGCGGGCGATCGTCGACGCCTGCGAGGAGTTCGACGTCGATCACGTCGTGATGGGTAGCCGGGGACGAACCGGCCTCTCACGGATAGTTCTCGGGAGCGTCGCCGACACCGTCGTCAAGCGGGCACCAGTGACGGTGACGGTCGTCCGTTCGGACTGACGAGGCGACAGCCCCACACTCTCGAGCGTGTCGAAAGGAGCCACGGGCGTCGCCCGACCGCCCTTCACGCCGCTTCGAGCAGGTCGGCCAGCCGTGGAACGTCCGCAGTGACGTCTGCCCGACGTACCACCGATGCGTCGCGGTCAACGGGCGTCTCCTCGAGATTGACGATCGCGAGAGTGGCTCCGGAACGAACCGCTGTCCGGGGAAGCGACGCCGCGGGTTCGACGACGAGCGAGGAGCCGATGGCGAGAAAGACGTCGCTCGCTCGAGCCAGGGATCTGGCTCGCTGAAGCACCGGTTTGGGCAGTTGCTGGCCAAAGAGGACGACGTCGGGTCTGTAGCACCCGCCACAGTCACACCGTGGCGGGACGTCGCCGTCGGCAACACCGTCGAAGACGGGGTCGGCCGCGGTCGTGTAGCCACAGGCGTCGCACACGACACGGTGGGCGTTGCCGTGGAGTTCGAGGATGGTCGCCTCGGTGGCGTCTGGGAGTTCGTCCTCCCTGGTCTCGTCGTGGGTTTGGCCATCGGTACCGTCAGCATCTGCACCGGCCGCCCGCTCGTGTAACCCGTCCGTATTTTGCGTGATGATCGCCTCGAGGTGACCCGCCCGCCCCAACCGGGCGAGCGCCTCGTGAGCCGCGTTCGGCTCGTAGCTCGACCCGTACAGCGCCCGCTGTAACTCGAGTCGATCCTGCCAGAAGCCGGCCGGATCGCGCTGGAACCGTCCGTACGTGAACTGCCCCTCCTCGAAGTGTTCCCAGACGCCGTCGTCGCCGCGAAAGGTCGGAATCCCGGAGGGCGCGGAGATCCCGGCTCCGGTCAGCGCGACGACGCAGTCGGCCTCGCGAATCTCGAGAGCCAGGGACTCGAGGTCGTCCATACGGAATCGAACGCCTGCTCGACTGAAAAGCGAGACGGTCGCCCGTCAGCGTTCCTCTCGGTCACCAGGAGGTCAGTGACGACCCGCATCTGCCTCGTGCGTGGGCGCTCGCCAGTTTCGCCTCGATGTGTCTGAGGTGTTCGCCGACGGTTCCCGTCGCGATATCGAGCGTCGCCGCGACCTCCGCCTGCGTGGTCTCGCGAGGAATCTCGTAGTAGCCGAGTCGTCTGGCGACGTCGAACACCTCCTGTTGCCGGTCAGTGAGATCGGCGTCGAACGGTCGCGGCGACGGGTCGTACTCCCCCAGTCGCTGTACCTCGAGCCCGATATCCTCAGGGAGGGTAGCGGCCGCCCGCTGAATCGCCTCGCCCGTCCCGATGACGGTCAACTCGAGACCGCGAACGCCACGCTCCGTGACCTCGACGTACCGGATCGGCCAGTCGAGGACGATGTCGTGGTCGCGAAGGATCGCTAACAGTGCAGTGACCAGTCCAACGTTCTTGCACGTAACGTATGCGACGCCACGCCGTCGGTTTCCGTCTCCTCCGTCGCTGACACCGTACTCGAGCGCGTGGCTCGAGTCGGCGAGTCGGGTACGGACTCGAGCGGGGTCGCCGCGGAACGTCAGCAGCTCGCTGTACTCGCCGTCACGAACCGGACTGACGTAGCGGATCGATTCGATCGAGACGTCGTCGATGCTGGCAAAGAGATCGTCGATGGGGTGAATCGATCCCATCTCCCAGGTCAGCGTGACCGTTGCATATCGCATCCGTGTGCACCTCGCGTGGTGTGAACCTGCGTGATAGACTATTATAAGTGCCCCGAGGATGCTCGGGAACAGGGATAGCCTGCCTCCGGTCGTGAGAAGGAACATGCGATTGACACGCTCGGATCCGCCACGGTCGCGCCCACCCGGCCCCGATGGCTTGCCGTTTGTCGGCACCCAGCTCTCGTTTCTCCGCGATCCGTACGGGTTCATGACCGAGACGGCCCGCGAGTACGGTGACATCGTCTCCTGGGAGGATCCAGGCGGGCTCGTCTATCAGCTCAACCATCCCGACTACATCGAGCAGGTGCTCGTTCAGCGCAACCAGCACTACGTCAAGGGAGACCTGTTTCAGAACACCCTCGGGCCGATCACTGGCAACGGCATCCTGAACAGCGAGGGTGAAGTCTGGCGGCGAAATCGCCACCTGATTCAGCCCGCGTTCAACCCCGACCGGATCCGGGAGTACGCGACGATGATGACCGACTTCACCAGCGAAACGCTCGACACGTGGGCCGACGGCGAAACCCGTCCGTTCCACGAGGAGATGTCGACGCTGACACTGAAAATCGTCGCTCGAGCGCTCTTCGGTGTCGGCATCGACGACCACGTCGACACGGTTGCGGCGGTCCTCGACGACTTCATGCTGGCCTCGGAGACGCTCTCCCATTACGTGTTACCGCCGGGGATCCCGACGCCGTCCCGCCGGCGGATCGCTCGCGCACGGGAGCGACTCGACGACCTGATCTACGACATGATCGAGGATCGGCGGGCGAACCCGACCGACGGGGACGTCATCTCGAAACTGCTCGAGGTCACCGACGAGGACGGAACCACCATGTCGGACGAACAGATCCGGGACGAGGTCGTGACGTTGTTGCTCGCGGGACACGAGACGACGGCGCTCGCGATGACCTTTACCGCGTACCTTCTCTCGACGCATCAAGCGATCGAGGAGCGACTGGTCGAGGAACTCGAGACCGTCCTCGGCGGCGACCCGCCGACGATGGCCGACCTCGAGGAGCTGACGTACACCGAGCGCGTCGTCAAAGAATCGATGCGGTTGTACCCGCCGGTACCGGCGATCGTCCGCGAGCCGGTCAAACCGGATCTGATCGCGGGCTACGAGATCCCGCCCGGTGCGACCGTCCAGATGCATCAGTGGGTCGTCCACCGGGATCCGCGCTGGTACGACGACCCGCTGGCGTTTCGACCCGAAAGATGGACGCCGGAGATGGAAGCAGACCTGCCAAAACTCGCCTACTTCCCGTTCGCGGCCGGGCCACGGCGGTGTATCGGCGACCGGTTCGCCATGCTCGAGGCCCGGCTGCTACTGGCGACGATCTATAAGCGCTACCACCTCGAGTTGGTACCCGGCACCGAACTCGATCTGATGGCGACGATTACCGCGCGGCCGAAACACAAGATTCCGATGACCGTTCACGAGCGATAGTCGGTGGACACACCACCCATTACGCTCCGAATTCCTCCCGTGAGTTATGGGAAAGAACGATTTGTGAGCCTGAGTTTCGAGGGCAGTCGCTACCGTGTGAGGACATCAAACTGCTCGTACAGGAGTAACACACATATACACAGAGTCACATACACAGAAACACAGATGGGGAGCAAGACGATCAGCCTCCGAACCGAGACCTACCGTCGACTGCATCGGGAGAAACAGGAGGGCGAGAGCTTCAGCGACGTCGTCGACCGATTACTCGTCGACGACAGGGAGAACCCTCTCGCGGAGCTGATCGGGCTCGTCGATGGTGACGAACTCGAGTCCGTTCGTCGCGAATCCATGACGTTCCGGTCGGGGGTCGATGCCCGTTTTACCGACGGCGATGTGGACAGCGAGGCGGAGAAGTAGATGGTGCTTCTCGACAGTTGTTTTCTCATCGACCTGTTCGCAGAAGACGCAGGTGCCGTCGCCAAGATAGACGAACTCGAGTGGGAGACGGCGTCCGTCTCCGCCCTGACCGTAACCGAGGTCGGTCGCGGCCTTAGCGACGTGCACCGAGAACGGTTCGAGTCGATAATCGAACGCGTCGACGTGCGTCCGTACGGTCTATCCGAGGCGAAGCGGGCAACGACTGAGCACCGTCGTCTTCAGCAAGAGGGCCGTCCGATCGGTGCCGTCGATGCGATGATTGCGGCGACAGCGATCGAAGCCAACAAACCCGTCGTCACCCGAAATGTCGCCGAGTTTCAGCGAACGAATGCCGACGTGACGCCCTACTGACTCTTGGCACCTTTTTGACGGTGATAGTGACGACTCCCAGCGGCACGAACCGGCTCGAGTCAGTTCCTCGAGACGCCGTCTCGAGTCCGATTCCTCGCCCCAACCTCGTACCGACCGCCCGAGCGCGAAAGATTGTGCTTAAGTTGCGGCTACGAGAATCGGTGGGTATGCAGAACCGAACCTACACGGCCGATGCCGAGCCGGGCGAGACGGTTACCGTCGCCGGCTGGGTCCACGAGGTGCGCGACCTCGGTGGAATCGCCTTCCTGATCCTCCGTGACGCCACGGGCAAGATCCAGATCAAGTTCGAGAAAGACGAGATGGACGAGGAGCTCGTCGAGACCGGCCTCGGCGTCTCCCGCGAGAGCGTGCTGTCGGTCACCGGTGACGTCGACGAGGAGCCACGCGCCCCGACGGGCGTCGAGATCACGCCCGAGAGCCTCGAGGTCGTCGCCCCGGCGGACCCTCAGCTCCCGCTCGATCCCTCGGAGAAGGTCGGCGCGGAGCTGTCGACCCGCCTCGACAACCGGACGCTCGACCTCCGCAAGGACGACGTGCAGGCGGTCTTCGAGATTCGTGCGGAGATCCTCCGAGCCAGCCGCGAGCACTTCCGCGATGTCGGCTGTACGGAGATTACGACCCCAAAAATCGTCGCCACCGGTACCGAGGGCGGCACCGAACTCTTCCCGATCACCTACTTCGGCGAGGAGGCGTTCATGAACCAGAGCCCGCAGCTGTTCAAGCAGCTGATGGCCGGCTCCAACTTAGAGCGCGTCTTCGAGATTGGCCCGATCTTCCGCGCCGAGGAGCACAACACGCCGCGCCACCTGAACGAGGCGACCTCGATCGACTTCGAGGGGGCGTTCTGTGACCACACCGACGCGATGGACGTCGTCGAGGGCGTCGTCAAAGCAGCCTACGAAGCCGTCGCCGAGAACTGCGCCGAGCAGCTCGAGACGCTCGGGCTTGCCGAGGAGTTCGACCTCCCTGAGGGCGAGTTCCCGCGGCTCACCTACGAGGAAGCCATCGAACGCATCAACGCGACGGGCGAACTCGACGAGCAGCTGGTCTGGGGCGACGACCTGCCGACCGAGGGGGAGAAGGCCCTGGGTGCGGACGTCGGCGGCCACTACTTCATCACCGACTGGCCGAGTGAGATCAAACCGTTCTACATCATGGATCACGAGGACGACGAGCAGCTCTCGACGGGCTTCGACCTGATGCACCCGGATATGGAACTGGTGTCGGGCGGCCAGCGTGAACACCGCTACGACGAACTCGTCGCCGGGTTCGAACAGCAGGGACTCGATCCCGAACAGTTCGACTACTACACGAAGATGTTCAAGTACGGCATGCCGCCCCACGCCGGGTTCGGTCTCGGCGGCGAGCGCCTTGTCATGACGATGCTCGGACTCGAGAACATTCGGGAGGCTGTTCTGTTCCCGCGAGACCGGCAGCGTCTGTCGCCGTAAGGCGTCGACGCAACTGTCGAGTGGGAGCAGGGAGGTCGCGAAGCGTCCGACCGTGTTCCCGCGAGATCGTCAACGTCTGAGTCCTTGACGAAGACGTTGAGAGGCAGCGAGACGAGTTCTACGAGTCTCGCCGAACCGGCAGCGTCTGTCGCCGTAGACTCGAGCCAGACTCGAGCCAGATTCGAGCCCGACTGGAACCGATTCGGCGGTATTTCTGGCAGACCCGAGCGACTATCTAACAACTCGTTTTCAAGAACGCATTGAAGTTTATCGCCTTCGTAGCGTCGGGTATGGAGACGGCATCGATCGACCATGCGGGTGGAGTCAATGAGTGAGGACGAGGACACCCCACTCCAGGAAATCGCTGCGGGCGTGACGATCGGCCTCATTCTGACCGTCGCGTTCGGGTTGCTCGCGCTCGGGGTGTCGTGGTTCTGGATCGTCTTCCCGATCGGGTTTGCGGGGGTGCTTCCGGCGGTGATGGGGCTGGTGAAACTCTACGAGCGACGGCACGAACGGGAGCGAGCTGGGGAGGACGAATCCGACGCGGATCCGCTGGATCAGCTCCGCGATCGGTACGCTCGCGGCGAACTGACCGACGCCGAATTCGAGCGAAAGCTCGATCGATTGCTCGAGACCGAGTCGCACGAAGGGGCTAAACGCGCAGCTCGAGGCGATTCTCGGGTGGCTGACGAACAAGAGGGAGTTCTCGACCCCGAGTTCGACCCTGATCTCGAGCGCCATTTCGACGCCGATCTCGAGCGAGAGCGAGAGTGAATACAGCAACGAGAGGGGAGCAACGAGTTACCGAACTCGAGCCACGTCACTCGGGCCGTATTCGACGGCGCGGTCGAGCCGTTCGGCAGCCAGTTCCCGAAGCTCCTCGCGAGTCATGTCGCCGGCGAGGAGCGCCTCGACGTGGTCGCGAAGTTGCTCGGCCGCGAGCGCGTCCGGTACGGCGACGAAGAGCGCGCCTCGTTCGAGCAAGTCGACCCCCGACTCGACGTCGACCGCGCGGACGATCGTGTCGCTCCCGACCTCGAGCGAGAGGACGTGTTCGGCCCACGTTCGGCGGGGAGTCGTGGCGACGATGAGGGCGGCCTCGTCCGCTCGTGCGACCGCCCAGGTGGTGTCAGCCAGCGTGTCGCCGAAGACGTAGTTGTCACAGGCGTCGCGAACCTGGTCGCGGCGGTTAGGATCGGTCTCGATCACGAGGTAGGGGTGGTCGAGTTTCTCGCAAACGGCGACGAGTTGTTTCCCCTCGCGGTCGTAGCCGGTGACGATGACGTGTCCCGAGAGGTCGTCGGCAACCTGACTTCGCTGGGCGATGGATTCGTGAGAGGGGGTGAGCACCTCTCGATCGACGAGGTGACGGTACCAGTCCTCGGCGTATCTGGAGATCGCTGCCGAGCCGAGCATGGTGAGGATCGCCGCGAGGACGATCGCATCGAAGAGGGACTCCACGAGCAATCCGGCCACAAGCGCCTCGATCGCGATGATGAGCGCGAACTCGCTGACCTGATCGAGGCTGTAACCGGTCAGGAAGGACGTCCGGGAGTCGTACCCGCGCCAGCGAAGGCTCCCGTAGATGACCAGCGGGTTGAGGACGACGATGACGGCGACGAGCAATGCGGCGACGCCCACCGTCTCGAGGGCGACGGCCGGTGCCGACAGGAGCGGGAACGAGAGGAGCGCGCCGACGGTAACGAAAAAGATTGGAGCGAAGAAGTCCTCGAGCGAGCCGATGGCGTCGACCACGCCGATGTCGTGAGGGTACTCCGAGGTGACGGCGAGACCGGCGGCGAACGCGCCGACGACGATGGAGACACCGGTCAGTTCGGCGACGGCGATGAACCCGATGATGAGCGAAATCGCGGTGAGCATCAGGATCTCGACGTCACCGTCCGCGAAGGTCGCGATCCGATCGAACACGAATCGACGGAAGGCAAGCGCACCGACGAGCAGACCCACGCCGGCGAGCATCGTGAGAACGGCGTCGTCCGTGTAGACGACGGCGTGTAACACGAGGATGATCAGAATTGCGGCCACGTCCTCGACGAAGTGGAGGGCTTCGGCGAGTCGCTCGTGGAGGGAACGGAGGCGTACCCGGCGCTCGAGGAGGCTCAACGCGACCAGCGACGAACTCAGGGTGCCAGCGATAGCGAAGTAGACCGCTTGGAGTCCGGTAAACCCGACGAGGTGGGCGACCGCGTAGGTGATCGTCCCGGTAACCAGTATCTGGACGACGCCAACGAGCCAGGCATCTCGTCCCAGCGACTCGTCGGAGAACGGCTCGAACTGGACGGCGAACGCGAACACGAGGAACGCAATCCCCCACTGCGCGAGATCGAAGAGCTGTCCTTCGTCGATGAACCCGCCGATGAACACGCCGGCGAGCACGTAAAACGGTACCGCCGGAAGCGAGTAGCGACTGGCGACGACGAGCAAGAGGGCGGCGACGCTGAAGATCAGCGTGAGCGCGACGATGAACTCGTACTCGCTCATCGGTTGCCACCTCCGGTTCCGGTCGTTTCCGTGGCCGACGCGCCTGGATTCGTTCGTCCGTTTGATCGGTCACGAAGCGCGGCCATCGCGTCGTTTGCAGACCTGCTGAACCGTGATCGATCCTCGAGGAACGACCGAACGTACTCTCCGAGCATCTCCCCCGCCAGAACGGATTTGATGACGACGTAATCGGCACCCGCGTCGTACTGCTCGCGGGCCTCGGTGACGTGTTCGGCCGACGTGATCACGATGGCGTCGTCGGGAGCGCTTTCCACGAGTTGCCGGTTGACCGAACCAGGCCGCGCCATCGAGAGCACGAACCCAGCCCCCTCGATGCCGATATCGTCTCGAATCTCGCCGTGGCGGACGTCGCCGTAGTGAAAGTCCACGTCGAGCGACCGCAACTCCTCGACGGTGTCGGCCGAACGGTCGACGACCACGACCTCCTCGTACCCGTCCTGGATCACGGGGAGCGTTTCCCTGACGACGGGATCGTACCCGATGATCACTGCGTGGTCGGTCTTCGGCTCGAGGGCCGAATCGCGTCCCTCGTCGTCGACGAACCGCTCGAGAGCAGGCTGGGCGATCCGATAGAGGCGTTCGTTGTAGCGGATGACGTACGTCGAGAGCGTCATTGTGAGCAGGGCCATCAGGCTCAGATAACCCAGCACCGGCTCGTCGACCAGTTCCTGGCCGACGGCGAGCGTGCCGACGACGAGCGAGAACTCGCTGACCTGCACCATGTTGACCGACCCGAGAAACGCGGTGTCGGGGGCGAAGTTCTCCCGGTCGATCAGGTACAACATGATGAAGAAATTGCCGATCATGAGCGCCGCCGATGCCAGCACCGCTTCGCGCCAGAAAGCAGCGAGATACTGCACCTCGAGTTGCAAGCCGATGCTCGAGAAGAAGATAACGAGGAAAAAGTCCGTCACCGGACGCATCCGTTCTTTGAGCTCCGTACTGTAGGGGAGTTGTGCGAGGCTGAGACCGGCGATGAACGCCCCAACCTCGACCGAGAGGTCGAGGGATTCGGCGACGAAGATGAACACGAACGCCCAGGCGATGCCGACGACGAAGAGGACGTTGCGGTCGCTCGCGACGGCCTCGAGTAGCGGTGGTAACACGTACTGATAAGCGACGAACGCGGCGAGACCGATGACGGCCATGAGTCCGAAGATGCGCGCGACGTCGATGAGCAATGCACCGGCTGGCCCCTCGAGTCCGGCACCGACGAGCGCCAGCACGATGACGAGATAGATGTCCTGGACGATGAGGACGCCGACGTCGATACGGCCATGGATCGTTTTCAACGCGTCCTGTTCGTCGAGGAGTTTCACGATCACCGGCGTCGCTCCGAAGACGGTTGCGAGTGCGATGACGACCACGTCCATCCCACGAAAGCCAAGTACGAATGCGATGGCGAACGCCGCGGCCGTCTGGAGAACGGTCTGTCCGACGGAGACCCTGATGATCGGGCGGAGGATGTCCCGAATGCGATCGAAGCGCATCTCGATACCAAGGACGAACAACAGGAATCCGAGCCCCAGTTCGGACATCACGTCGATCAGGGCGTCCTCGGTGACGATTTCGAACAGGACGGGGCCGAGAACGAGGCCGGTGACGATGTAGGCGACGATGGTCGGTTGGCCGGTCGCCCGAGCGATGTAGCTCAAGACCGTCGCTGTGACGATGATAATCGCGAAATCGGCGGCGAGCGCAATTCCACCAAGTGTCATCGAATCAATGGCCTCGAGGGGGGGGGGGGAGGTATCGCTGTTCGTTCACCGTCAACGGATTGCGTGCGAGCGAAATACTCACGGGACTTTGGGGACTGCGTCGAGCGCACTACTCACGGGACTGACGTGCAAGCGGGGGTAATCGACCTGTCGTGGTGAGGGTAGTCGTCCGTACTGGGGGCACCACGACCGTGACCTTTAACATCGGGGTCGATCCTGACAGGAAATGTTCAACGTTATATCCGCCGGAACCAAACGACCGTCGTATGCGTGAGGAGGCGACAGCGTTCGTACCGGGGCACATTACGGGATTTTTCAGCGCGCACCCAGACGACGATCCGACGAAAGCCGGCTCTCGTGGGGCCGGACTCACACTCACGGATGGCGTCGAGGTGTCCGTCAGGAGAGCGGACGAACCGTCATTGCTCCTCGATGGCGAGCCAGTCGAGATCGAACCCGTTCGGACGGTACTCGAGACGCTCGAGGCACCCGCACGTGTCGAAGCAATCTCGTCGCTTCCGATCGGTGCGGGATTCGGCGTGTCGGGCGCAACGGCGCTCGGAACCGCGCTCGCGGCCAACATCGTCTTCGAGCGAGCGCTCTCGTACAACGAATTGGTGACGATCGCTCACGCCGCCGAGGTGCAAGCCGGAACGGGCCTCGGGGACGTCGTCGCGCAGGCTCACGGCGGCGTCCCGATCCGACTCGAACCGGGGGCACCCGCCCACAACGTCATCGACGCCGTCCCGGAGCGGGCGCGCGTGGAGTACGTCTCCTTTGGCGAGTTGTCCACTGCGGAGGTCATCACCGGCGATACCGACCAGTTGACGGCGGCCGGCCAGGAATCGCTGTCTTTGCTCGTCGACGAACCGACGCTCTCTTCATTTATTTACGCCTCACGTCGGTTCGCGCGCGAAGCGGGACTGCTCACCTCGGACGTGCGGGCGGCTCTCGAGGACGTAACCACCGTCGATGGACAGGCGTCGATGGCGATGCTCGGTAATACCGTCTTCGCCCTCGGAACCGGCCTCTCAGATGCGGGATACGATCCCTCGGTCTGTTCAACACATACGGCGGGAGCGATCCTAAAATAACGTTCACAGTCGATAGAAAAGCCCGGTCGGGCGCCGGAATAACGGTCGTTCCTTTAAGTACTCATCGAACGTGTCAGCCGGTAGATGTAGTTGCCGCGCTGATCGGCTGTGTCGTCCTGTCCTGGTGGGTCTGCTCGAGTACCGCCTCGTTGGATCCACTCTCTCGTCGTCCGTAACGTCCGCGACCCGACGGGAGGCTACTGAAACTGCCAGCGTTGCTGTCAAACGAGCCGATTTGTCGACGAACCGATCGTCGTCACCGGGTCATCGCTCTCATTTTGATCCGTACTGATCTACACTCTCTGCTGGGCTGTCCAGACATGTCTGATGAGTTATTCGTAGCCAGAAGTTTATTATGAATGAGTGTAGTGATGCACTCGAGTTAACGAATGTCTGCACTCCGTGACTTTCACCAAAACCTGTTTCGACTGTACGAACATTACGTCGGAGAACCGGATTCGAAAACGGACGTCTATGGATTCTGGTTCTTCATCGCTGGCTATTTCATCGGCGCAATCGGGTTGCTGGCCTTCGTCGTCGGCTACGCCGGCGGGGACGCCTTCGACCAGATTCGCGCCTCCGGTGTCGCGGCGGCGATCGGGCTCGCCCTCTGTCTGTTCGGGATCGTCCTCTTACTGCCCGTCCGAACACGAGGGATCCAGGCGAGCGTCGTTGGGCTGGTGATCGCGCTCGCCGGCGCCATCGCCTTCGGCTTCGTCTACCCCACTCACTGGCGCGGCTATGGAATGGAGTTGACCGTCGAGGTCGTCACTCTGTACGCGGTCGGTATCGGGATCATCGCCGGAGTCACCGCGCTCGTCCCCATCATCACCGGACGGAAAGGGATGTTCGTCCGGGAGCAAGGCGAGAGCGAGGATCCACCGATTATGACCGGTGACTCACTCGAGGGGGCCCAGTTCGCGGTGTTCCGGGACGAAGCGGGCGACTGGAAGTGGCACGTCCTTCACCTCGAGGCGCTGGCAGAGAGCGAGGGGAGTACGGTCACAAGGCCGGAGACGCAGACGAGCATCGAGAAGGTCAAATCCCAGATTGGGTCGGCCGGCCTGATGGAACTGACGACGTCGGCGTTCCGCCTCCACGAGGATCGGGAGGGTACCTGGCAGTGGACGCTTGCGCGGGACGACGGCAGCGTGGTCGGCACCTGTGCGAGCCAGTTCGACCGCCGTGATGACGCCGAACAGTCGGTTAGTTTCCTCAAAGACCGTGGCCCGGCCGCTGACGTCATCGAGATCGATGGTGCAGCGTTCACGTACACGGAACGCCGTGACCAGTGGTTCTGGCAATTGCTCGACGACGACCGCCAGCCACTGGCCGAAAGTCAGGACGGCTATCGATCGATGGAGGGCGCCGAGACGGCTGCGCAGACGTTCGCCGAACGGTTCCACCGGGCCCGGTTGCTCGACATCGAACACGTCGGCGTCGAACTGGAAACGCTGGATGGAGAGTGGTCGTGGCGGTTCGTCGACGAAACGGACGAGGAACTCGCGCAGGCCACGAGCACTTTCGACACGAAACGCGCGGCCGAGGAGGCCGTCGAGGCGATCCTTGCCGAACTCGGCTCGGCGGCCGTGACTGTCGCGAGCGAGCCCACTTACGAGTGCTACGAGGCGGACGGTGGTTGGCGCTGGCGGCTCGTCGACGGGAACGAACACGTCGTGGCCACTACGCCCGATACCCTCGAAGGATACGAGGCGACCGAGGAAGAAACAGGACGCTTTGCGGACAGCGTCACCAGCGCGGACGTCGTGGAAATCGAGGACGCCGAGTACGAGATTTTCCCCACTGAACGGCCAACAGCTGCAGACGGTGGCGAACTCCAACCGGTGACCGACGACGACGGCGACGCGTCGGAAGCGACCGAACCGACGCCGACACAGGACTGGCACTGGCGACTCGTCACCGAAGACCGGGATATCGTCGCTGCCAGTACGGAAGCACACACCGACGAGGAGACCGCTGGCGAGGCGATCGAGCGGGTTCGCCAGCAAGCCAGCGAGGCCGACCTGATCGAGTTCGAAAACGCCGCATTCCAGGTCTACGAGGCAGACTCCGGCGAGTGGCGGTGGCGGCTGATCGACGAGGACGGCAACGTCCTCGCGGATTCCGGTGAGGAACACACCTCACGCGGCGACGCAGCCGAAGCGATGATGACGCTCAAAGAGCAAGCGCCCGACGCCGAACTCCTCGAGATCGACACTGCGGCGTTCGAAATCTTCGTCAACGAGGACGACGAGTGGGGCTGGCGGCTGATCGACGAGGCCGGCAAACTGGTCGCCGAAGATCCAGCCGTTCACCCGACTCGAAGCGCGGCCAAACAGGCGATGGAGCGCCTGTTGACTCACCTCGACTCGAACGTGCGGACGATGGACGACGCCATCTTCCAGACCTACGCCGAGGACGATTGGCACTGGCGTTTCGTCCTACCCACTGGTGAGACGGTCGCCGTCGACGCAGCGTCCAGTTCGACTCGCGACGAACTCGAGCGGTCGATCGATGGAATTCGTGAAGCGGCCGAAACGGGGCAGTGTACGGCAATCGGCGACGTTTCGATCCAGCTCTACGGGAGTGGCAACGGCGAGTGGCGCTGGCGGCTCCTGGATCGGGATCGAACGGTCGTCACCGATGCGAGCCGAAGCTACGACTCCAACCCGATCGTGGAGACCGCAATCAAGGGCCTCAAAGCGCACGCAGCGGACGCCCCGATTTTCGCGATCGACGAGGCCGCAATTCGGATGACCAACGACGGCGGCTGGAGCTGGGAACTCATCGACCGCGAGCGCACGGTGTACGCGGGTGCCGTCGACTCTCGATCGTCGAAGGCTGACACGATGGCCGACGTCGAGGAGGTTCGACGGTTGGCGCCGATCGCCGGCCGCGTCGACTTCGACGTCGCCTCCTTCGAACTGTTTGCGGCCGAGGACGACCGCTGGCGCTGGCGGCTGATCGACGAAAACGGCCAGACTGTCGCGACCGGCTCCGAGGGGCATCCCTCGAGCGACGCCGCCCACGAGGCGCTCGATGCCGTTCGAACGATCATCGAGAACGCGAGTATTCTCGAGATCGACAGCGTCTCCTTCGAACTTCACCGTTCGGAAGACCGCTGGGTCTGGCGGCTAATCGACACCTACGGCGAAGTGCTCGCGGAGAGCACCCAGAGTTACGAGCATCGGACGGACGCCCGGGAGGCGATGATGGCGGTCAAAGAACACGCCCCCGAGGGCTGGATTACGTTCACCGACGAGTAGGCGACCGACGTCTCGGATACTATTTTTCACCGATCGGGTTCTCGTGGTCGTTCCTGTGGAGATACCTCGTTCCATCGGCTCGCCACGAAACCGTCCCGTACGATCCACTCGAGATACGTCGCCTCAAAAATACTCTCGACGCTCGGTCTGTCGTCGCTACGGTTCGATAACGAGTTTCCCGAGATAGCTGCCCTCGAGTACCGCCTGCTGAGCCTCGCCTGCGTCCGCGAGGGTGTAGCTGTCGGCGATCTCGATCGAGAGTGTATCGGTGTTCATGAGGTGGGCTACCCCTCGCAACGGCACGCGGAGATCGGGTGTGTTGAACATACTCATGAACTGGTAGTTGACGTCCTTCGAGCGAGCAGCACCGTCGTTGGTGAACCCAGGATCGGGGCTGTTCTCGCCGATGCCGACGACCCGAGCGCTCGTGGCTGCGACGTCCGCGTCGAACTGCAGGTAGTCATCCAGGCGGTGATCGAGGATCACGTCGACACCACCATCGCTCGCCTCGAGGACGGCGTCGGCGAGGTCGTCCCGTCGGTAGTCGAGGACGGTGTCGGCTCCGAGGTCGCGAAGCCGCTTGTGGTAGGACGGGTCAGCGGTCGTGATGACGCGGGCGCTGACTGCCTGAGCGATCTGAACGGCTGCGTGGCCAACCCCACCGGAACCGCCGTGGACGAGACAGTACTCCGCGGGCTCGAGACCCGCGTGGTCGATCAGTGCGCGCCAGGCAGTGACAGCGACGACGCCTGCTGCGCCGGCCTGCGTGGTGTCGACACCGTCTGGGAGGTGGACGACGCGGTCGGTCGGAATCGTCGCATATTCCGCGTAACTGCCCTGGAAGGACATGTTGCCGATGCCGGTGCCGAAGACGCGATCTCCGGTTTCGAAGCCGTCGACGTCTGTCCCCATCGCGACGACGGTTCCGGCCACGTCGACGCCGGGGGTGAACGGTAACGAGACTGGTTCGTAGGAACCGTCGCGAAAGTAGGTGTCGACCGGGTTGACGCCGGCCGAACCGACCTCGAGGAGGAGTTCGTCGCTACCTGCTTCGGGTCGATCGGTTTCGACACGTTCGATGACGCCCGGGCCGCCGTGGTCGGTGAGTCGAGCAGCGTACATTCGTCTTGAGCGGACGGTATAGAGGCTCATAAAGCCAGGTTACGGTTCACGACGGTGATGGGAACCACCCGTTCCCCTTCGAGGCGAATCGATCGTTCTTGCGGATAGAGACACGCAATCGTGCCGTTTTTGATTGCTGCGTTCGATCTAGCGTCTGTGAGCGAACACGAGACCGTGCCGGCCGAGGTCGAGAACGAGGAGGAGATTCCGACGGATCATCCTCGCTACACCGACCTGGTGACGCGCCACCGGATCGAACGTGGGGTCGAGAAGGGGATCACGCACCTCCAGGGAATGCACGCCGAGGGTCGGGGGAGCGCCTTCGACTATCTGCTGGGGGAGGAAACGACGCCCACCGCCGACGAGGCCGAGCGAGCCGCCGCCGCACAGCTGTTGCTCGCCGAGAAGCCCGTCCTCTCGATCAACGGCAACGTCGCCGCGCTGGTGCCTGCCGAGATGGTGGCGCTCGCCGAGGCCGTCGACGCAGACCTCGAGGTCAACCTCTTCAATCGAACGCCAGAACGCATCGACGCCATCGCGAGCCACCTCCGGGAACACGGTGCGACGGACGTCAGAGGGATCGAGGCCGACGCCCGAATTCCGAACCTCGAGCACGAACGGGCGAAAGTCGACACCGAGGGAATCTACGCGGCTGACGTCGTCCTGGTACCGCTCGAGGACGGCGACCGGGCCGAGGCGCTCGAGGCGATGGGGAAGACCGAAATCGTCATCGACCTCAATCCGCTGTCGCGATCGCCCCAGGTCGCCGACGTCCCCATCGTCGACAATATCGTTCGTGCAGTGCCAAACATTATGGCTCACGCGGAGACGCTCAAGGCAGACGGTGCGACGGAGGACGATCTCGAAGCCATCGTGGACGTCTTCGACCCCGAGGCAGCACTCGAGGACGCTGAAAAACGGATCCGAAACGGACTGTAAGTACCGCGGCGTGTGTCCATTCTCTCGGAGTGTTCGATGAACCAGGTCTCTCGAGCATCACTCAGAACTTGTTCGTAATACGCGGCGAGACGGTGTCACGTTCGTTCTCCCGATCGGTGACGTGCGAGTCGTATCCATCACCGTCGAGCAGCGGGAGCCACGATCGAAGCGCCAGCCATCGATCCTTCGCCCAGTAGTACGACACCGAGAGATGTTCGCTCACTCGCCGCTCGAGGCCGGTATCGACCTCGTAGGAGAGGTCGCCGTCGAGACACTCGAAATCGCGTTCGGTGAGGAGTCGACGAGTGAGGGCGACGCCAGTCTCGGCGTCGTAACCCTGTTTCGTGTAATGGCGATAGGGGTGACGGATCCAGGACGTCTCCCAGTGTGCGTAGACGTCGACGCAGTTCGGACGATCCTCGAGTGCGTGGAGGATGACGTGCAGTTGGTGGGACGAATGCGGCGCGTCACGGTAGACCCACGAACCGTCTGCCGTGTTCCCGTCGAGACGGACTTTGACGGCGGCGATCGGGTTGCGCGAAAAGCCCAGTTCCTCGAGGGCGGCCTCGAGGTCGGCCTCCGAGCAGTGGGCCGTCATGACGTACTCGTCGGCGGTCGTGTGACTCACGGCGTACGCGCCGAACGTCCCCTCGAGGAGGTAGTGCAGCTGTGGAATCGTGCTCCGTCGAATGCCGTTGACGAGGTCGTCGCGGTAGCCCATTGAACGGTCGTCGTACGCTGTGAACACCCAAGAGCCTTGGCCGACGTTCGGAGAAACCTGACTGTCCGTCCTCGTGGGTAGTACTGTCCGGTGTTCACGATCAATCGGTGAACTCTGCTCGAGCGTGTGTGATCGAACTGGATCGGGGCGGAAACGGCGCTATCGAGCGGAGCGCCGTTCTAAACGATCGATTCCCAGAGCGGGCGGATCAGGAAGAACAGTGACTGGTAGGCGATGTAGAGGAAGACGAACGTCGAAGCGAACAGCGCCGCTTTCGGTCGCTCGAGGGGCATCTCCTGGCGGGCCTCGACGAGGCGCGCCTCGAACTCGAAGAAGTCGGCGACCAGGAGGCCGATGGCGAGGGTCGTGAAGACGACGCCGCCGTGGACGTGAACCGTGATGTAGTAAAAGCCACCCAGGACGATCAGGACGTTCGTCACCTCGAGCGCGAGGCTTCGGGAGAGGCCGTCGGCGCCGTTTTCGCGGACGGCGGCGACGTGGCTTCGGTGGGTCAGTGCACGAACGAGCAGGTTCACGACGACGAGTCCGAGCAGGACGAACTCGATGAGGGTGACGCTGGCGACGACCTCCTCACCGAGGACGTCGATCGGGCCAAACAGCGCTGGTGATAGCATACCTGAACCACGGTGGTTCGTGCATTAGAATTTTTCCAATGTCTTTCGGCGCGTTCCGTTCGGATTCTTGCCGTCGCGACTCGCCCTATGGTGTGCGGGTATGGTGGGTAGAGCCCCTCATACTCTCGTTTGTGGTCGATACACAAACTCACGCGAACGGATCCCGGCTGACTGGTGTCTCGAGGGTCACAAACTGGACTGTCGAATCGACTTCGATCCTGACGCTCGAGTGGGCCTCGAGCGTTCCGATCACCTGGTCGTCGACACAGAGGGTGACGTCGTCGCCCTCGCGTTCGACCGACAGGGAGAGGTCGTCGTTCGGGAGCACCCAGTGGCGGGTGCGCGTGACGAACGGGGCGATGGGGACGACGGGGAGCCCCGAAATCGCCCCTGATAGTGATGGGCCGTCCGCAGCACTGGCGTATCCGTGGCTCCCTGCCGGGGTTGCCGTGACCACGCCGTCGGCGCGGAACTGTGCGATCTGTCGCCCGCGGCTGGTGACGCCGTACTCGGAGATACGGGCTGCTTCGGCGGTCACGAGCGAGACGTCGAACAGCGCGTGGATTCGTGTTTCCTCACTCGATTCCGCATCGCTCGAACCCGTGTCGGCCGAGCCAGCATCGCTCGAGCCCGTGTCGATTACGTCCGTATCGATCGAGACAGACAGCAACGGGTGCGCTTTGACGGTGGTTTCCTCAGCTGTGAGCGCGTCGAATGCGCGCCCAAGCTCCCCGGCAGCAACCGGGGAGACGCCAGGGCTGGTGTCGACCGGAAGAACGGGTGACGTCGCGTCGTCGGCTGCTCGAGCCATCGCGGTCAGCGCACTGTCGCCGACAGTCACGACGACCGTCGGATCGGCGGCGAGAACGGCATCGGGTGCTCCGCTCACGAGTTCGACGTCACTACCGGGTCGTTCCCAGGAATCTGCATTCTCGAGCGCGGTGTGAACCAGCGACGTCGGATCGCTACCACTGTCGTCGTGAGTCGGCGACGCGGTGGCTGGCTCGACGTCGATCACGCCGATCGTGGGTCTGGAATCGGGTTCGAGCGTCCACCCGTCGTCGTCCATACCTCCCTTTCCGGGGGATCGATCAAAAACGTGTGCGGTTGGGGACGATGTAATCGTGTGGTGGTTCCGCTCGCGGCAGTTACCCTGTTTCAGTCGTCGTAGGGCCAGTCGCCGGTGATTCGCATTCCCTCGGCGAGATCCTGTTCCTCGAGCATCTCGACGATCTCCTCGGGCGTTTTGTGTTCGGTGGTCACGGCTTCGCCGGCGAGGTGAACCACGAGGTCGGTAAGCAGGATGGCCTGCTCGCGCAGATTGCGCTTTTCGATCTTATCGAGCGTGTCGGCGAACGTGTGTCCCCATCCCCGACCGACCTCGTCGGAGGTGCTCATGACGTGATAGCCCGGGACGCCCCAGCGGGTGAACGGCCAGTGGTCGCTGTGGGGGCCGAGGCGAGGGATCGCCTCGATCGGGTGGCCGTGGCGATCGGCGATCTCGTCGGCGGCATCTGCGAGCGCGTCGAACCCGTGGGTGGTCATCGAGAGCGTCCGCCCGCGCACGACGCCGTCGTTGTTCACGATCGCTTTGATCGTCTCGTGGTCGGTCGTCTCGGCGTGGTAGCCCGACCCCACGAGGCCGACCTCCTCGGCACCGTAGGCGACGAACTCGACGCGCGTCTCGAGGTCGTCTTCGCGGGCGGCGAGCGCGTGTGCGAGTTCGACGACCATCGCCGTGCCGGCGCCGTTGTCCATCGCGCCCTCGGCGATGTCGTGGGCGTCGATGTGACTCGTGACGAGCACCCGTTCGTCGGTGTCGGGGCCGAGTTCGGCGTGAACGTTCTGACTCTCGGCGTCGTCGATCGTCGCCTCGACACTGACCTCGAGTTCCTCGCCCTCGAACCGGCGAGCGAATCGGGAGCCGACCTCACTCGAGACGCCGACGGCCGGAATCTCGCCGATCGGATCGTCCGCGGTACCGACGCTGCCGGTCGGTGGGAGACAGCCCTCAACGTGATTGCGGTAGACGAAGCCGGCCGCGCCGTTGACGACTGCGTGGTAGTATTTCTCCCGGCGGTGAACGTACCGGTCGAAGTAGCTCGGAATGTCGCTGCGAACCATGACGATCGAGCCCTCGACGTCGGCCTCCTCGAAGTCCTCGGGAAGGCCATACCCGAGGTCGACGAGTGGTGCGGTCGCCGACGCCGATGGACTCCGCGGCAGGGCGATACAGTCCTGGTCTTCGCCGTCTACGGTGATCGAACTCTCGCCGCGTTCCCAACCCTGGATGTCGAACGACTCGAGGCGGGCGTTTCGTGTACCGGCGGCCTCGAGTGCGTCTCGAGTCGCCTCTGCGGCCTCACGCTCGCCCGAGGAACCGGCCATCCGGTTTCCGATGTCGACGAGTGCCTCGAGGTGGTTCCAGCCGCGATCACTGGTGAAGATGTCGCCAATCCATTCGGACATATGGCGGAGTAAGGTGTGCCCGGTGGCCTAACTGTTGGGGAAGCGGCCGTCCGGGACATCGATGGATCGTCAATATTTGCGTGAACCACTCGGTGATTTCTGTCGAGTTGTTATATGGGTTTAAGTAGCGGCTACAATAAGTCACTCATGGGGTCAAAAGGCCATAGTTTATTAGCCAGCATGTCGATTGTCCCGATAGAACGTTGGTGCACAACATGGCAAGTCACGTCGACGAAATCGTTCGAGTGTTGCCCACGGTCGAAGACGACGAAGCCGACGAGGAATCGCCGACACCGTTTTCCGAGGATCGGCTCCTCGAGCTGTACGAAACACAGGTACTCGCTCGAACGTTCGACGAGAAAGCTATCAGTCTCCACCGCCAGGGGCGGATCGGTACCTACGCACCACTGCAAGGACAGGAAGCAGCCCAGGTAGGTGCGGCGATGGCCCTTCGCGAGGAGGACTATCTGTTTCCGACCTATCGCGACCACGCGATGTATCTCACCCGTGGGCTTCCGCTCTCGGAGGTCGTCCGTCACCTGATGGGGCGGGGAAACTACGTCGACCGGCAGGACGAATCCGACCTGCGAACGTTCCCGATCACGATTCCGATCGCGACGCAGTTGCCACACGCCGTCGGTATCGGGATGGGCGCGAGCTACAAGGGCGACGACATCGTCGCGATGACCAGCCTCGGCGACGGGGCGACATCGGAGGGTGACTTCCACGAAGCGCTCAACTTCGCGGGGGTTTTCGAGGCTCCAGCCGTCTTTTTCTGTCAGAACAACGGCTACGCGATTTCGGTGCCTCGAGAACGGCAGACCGCGAGCGCGACCATCGCCCAGAAGGCCGACGCCTACGGCATCGAGGGCGTTCGGGTCGACGGCAACGACGTCCTCGCCGTCTTCGATGTCGTCACCGAAGCCCTCCAACGTGCACGCTCGGGCGACGGCGCGACACTCATCGAAGCCGTGACCTATCGTCGTGGCCCCCACACCACCACGGACGATCCGGATGTCTACCGCGACGAAGACGAGTGCGAGGAGTGGACGGATCCACTCGAGCGGACGCGGGAGTACCTCGAGGACGTCGTCGGCTGGACGGATGAAGACGAACGAGCAGTACGCGAACGGGCACTGGAGCGGGTTCAGGCCGCCGTCGAGACCGCCGAAGCCGAATCCGATCCGGAACCCGAGACGATGTTCGATCACGTTTACGCCGGCGACCATCCGCGCTATCCACACCAGCGCAGGCGGTTACCGGACGATCCGGTCGTCAATCACTGACTCGAGCGTCGACCAATCACGACAGGGTCTTGCCACTGGCCAGTGCTGCGGTGATCTGGTCGGCCACCGTGTTGTTAGCGGATAATCTGCCTGTATGGCTTTCTGTCGGGTGAATTGTGTACGTGTGTGTCGTCTGCCTGGATAAATATAATAAGCCTTAATAGGATACTGCCGATTGTTTATTATATGGCCGTTGTTAGCGTCTCGATGCCGGATGCGCTCCTCGAACGTCTCGATCAGTTCGCCGACGATCACGGGTACACGGGCCGGAGTGAGGTCGTCAGGGAAGCCTCACGGAACCTCCTCGGGGAGTTCGAGGACACCCGGCTCGAGGATCGGAAACTGATGGGACTCGTCACCGTCCTGTTCGATTACGAAACGACGAGCGTCGAAGAACAGATGATGCACTTGCGCCACGAACACGAGTCGCTCGTCTCCTCGAATTTCCACACCCACGTTGGGGATCACTTCTGTCTGGAACTGTTCGTTCTCGAGGGTTCACTCGAGGAGATTTCGACGTTCGTGGGCAAGATTCGGGCGACTCAGGACGTACTGTCGGTCGACTACTCGGTCAATCCCGTCGACGGGTTCGATCCACTCTCTCCCCAGCACGGATAACGGGACGGTTCCTCCCGTGGGAAGCTCTGTTCGAGTACTGTCGACCAGTACTATGAGTAACTCACACACTTTATTCGTCAATCTGACCTGGTGACAGCTTCGAACTCCACACACCCACACCGACATCCGTCTTTGCGACCGATCGGATGAATACTGTCGTCCGGGAGGATCCAGGCCGAATACACAGATCCACATTCACAACACCGTGCAGCCGTCTTAATCCAGTCGTCTTTCCCCTTCATGTCTCACGGTTTCGTCGTGTAGCGACTGTGACCGTGAGAGGTGTATCCGAGCGGGACGACAAAACGCCGCTGGTTGTATATACAACTCTTGATAAAGCGTGGTCGGTCAGCCGTCGTCCGAACGTACGGTCGCTATTCGTTCGATCGCGTAATCGCGATAGTACTCGTAATGAGGTTCTTGTGTGCCACGTGCAGTCGCTTCGAGAGCGCCTGCTGAGAGATCCCTAACATGGCGGCGAGTTCGGTCATCGTCGCTCGCTGTGGCACCTCGTAGTAGCCGGCCTCGAGGGCGGCAAGCAGCGTGTTGCGCTGAGTTGGTGAGAGATCGAACTGTACACTCGCCATCGGTTGGTTTTGCTCCTGGAGGTGGAGCAGTTTGAACCGAATGTCGTGTTCGGAACAGTACTCGCGAAAGGCAGTGAGGTTCTCGGTATCATCGAATCGCATACGCAACTCCCATCGATCGTCCTTCCCGACCGCTTTGAGTAACGTCGCGCCGGTCTCGAGATAGGCGTAGACGATCGATTCGACGTCCTTCGCCCACTCGGCTCGAAACAGTTTCGAATCGTCGACCTCGTCGATAACGGTAGCGTGGGTCACCGAGTCGTCCGTGTCGAACGCGTCCTCGAACGCCTCGAAGTCACCACCGGTGACCCAGAAATATGGCATGATCCGATCTTCCATCGTCGCTACTATCCGCTCGACTTCGACGATCATCTCGGGAGCGGCGGCGAGTACCCGATCCAAAGCGAAGTCGTCGGACGTGACGGCAAACTCCGCGATGAGACTCATCACTGGCGCGTTCAATGGTGGGTAGAATAAATGCGTACGGTCGAGCCAAATATTCGCTACGTTACAGACTGTGAGGTATTACCGTACTGACTCCTGTGATATTCGGTACGGGCGTCTGGAGAAGCAGCTCGCGATGTGTAGTTGACACACGAAATGGTGAAACGAAGGGCCGGCACCCGCGGGTATCACGCCCGCATGGGCAACGAGGGGGGAGGGTTGCCCGGTGGAACTGACCACCGCGAGTGTACCTGTACCAAAACGTGGTAGTCACGAAAGTCTTAGTCCAAAACATTTTGGATCTACGAGCGAGTCTCGATCGACAGTGAGTGAGACAGACGCAACCGGCGATGGAAACCGACAGCGAAGTCGATAAACCGCCGCCGCCCTAACGCCCGTCTATGCAAGCGCTGGTCATCGTGGCACACGGCTCACACCTGAATCCGGGGTCAGCACAGCCGACGTACGACCACGCGGATACGATCCGTGAGACGGGGGCCTTCGACGAAGTTCGTGAAGCGTTCTGGAAGGAAGAACCACACTTTCGAGAGGTCATCCGCACCGTCGAATCCGACGAGGTCTTCGTCGTACCGCTGTTCATCAGTGAGGGCTACTTCACCGAGCAGGTGATTCCTCGCGAACTCCGCCTCGAGGACTGGGATCCCGACCTGTGGGACTCCGACGGCACCGACGCCAGCGACGTCACCCTCACGGTCGGCGACGCCGAGAAACTCGTCCACTACTGTGGCCCGGTCGGGACGCACGACGCGATGACGGACGTCATCGTCCAGCGAGCGGAGAGTGTTACCGGCGACAGCGACGTTGGGGAGGGGTTCGGCCTCGCTGTCGTCGGCCACGGCACCGAACGCAACGAGAACTCCGCGAAGGCAATCGAGTATCACACCGATCGCATTCGCGAACTCGATCGTTTCGACGAGGTCGAGGCGCTGTACATGGACGAGGAACCCGAGGTCGACGACGTCACCGATCACATGGACGCCGAGGACATCGTCGTCGTGCCGCTGTTCGTCGCGGACGGTTTCCATACCCAGGAGGACATCCCCGAAGACATGGGATTGACCGAGGATTTCCGCGAGGGGTGGGACATACCGGGCGATGTCGACGGCCAGCGAATCTGGTACGCCGGCGCAGTCGGCACCGAGGCGTTCATGGCCGACGTGATTCTCGAGCGAGCCGCTGACGCGGGAGCGGAAATCGGTGACGCGCTCGAGCAGGTACAGGCACGAACCGGTGGCACGCCGGCGACGGGTGACTGACCGATGCCGGGACAGCGTGACGGAACGCACTCGGAACTGGAACTCACCGATGCAGTCGTCGAGGCCGTCCTCGAGGCAGCTGGTGCGACCGATTCCACCTCCGCGATCGATTTCGACGACCTTCGTGTCGGCCACGGTGAGGCAGGCTACGTACTCGAGACACCGGAGACGACCCGTGACGAACTCATCGAGGACGACCTGGCCGCGGCGCTCGAGTCGGTGGCCCCCTACGTCACCAACTGGCACTTCTGGGAGCGGGCGGTCGGTGGCGAGGGAACCGCCAGGCGGGCGTTTTTACGCTGGGCTGAGGGGGCCCCACTCGATACCGACGGTGGAGGCACTGACGATTCGTCCGACCCCGATTCGGCGGTGCTCGAGCGCTACGATGGTCTCGAGTCCGCGTCCGGCGTAGTGCGCCACTGGGGCGAACTCGAACTGCGAACACGATTGGCCGACGCCGGGAGCGATCAACGCGCCGGGTCGGGTGATCGGCGCTACGAAATCCGCCACGTCGGCGACAGCGACGAACCGCTGGACAGCCTCGAGCGCTACGACGATCCGCGCGAGGCTCGCGACCTCGTCACGTTCGACGATCGCGGTCGCTACCGGCCGCTGAAGACCGCCCCGACGCTGGTTTCGGGCTGGTGTTTCGACGACCTCTCGAGCAGGGAGTTCGTCGAGGTGATTCGAACGATCTATCCAGCCACGATCGCCAACTGGCATCGCGAACAGCGGGGACGACTCGACGTCGATCACTGGATCGAGACGGCCGAGCGCCAGAGCGGCATCTACGACGTGATCGACGAACTCCCGCGGGAGGCCCTCGAGTGGGTGACCGAGGCGTGTTGTGTCGACTCACAGTGTCTGAAGCGCCGCGAGTGGCACGCCGACGAGGACGACGAGCTATCCACGCCCGGGGGCGACGGCGAGTTCCCCTGTCGAGAGCCGTGTTCGCTGGTCATCGCCGCCGCCCGGAAGTGGACGATCCTCGAGTCCGAAGCGGAGAAGACGTGGGAACTCGAGTTGACGACGAGCGAGATGAACCAGCTCGGCGAAATCGTGGACGCCGTCGCGGATGGTCGGGTCGACGAGATTCGGGAAGCGGACGTCTACGACGGTGCAAATCGATATCGGGCCCGATACTTGCGAGCGAAGCGAATGGCAGACGGCTCGCTGGACGCAGACCATATGGACGACTGAGTTGTTCTGGGTTCCGCGTTCCGTGATCTGAGTTGTTATGGGTTCTGGGTTCCGTGATCTGAGTTGTTGTGGGTTCCGTGATCCGTGTTCTGGATCCCAGCCACAGGCTCAGATAGCTGAGAGGGAGACTCGAGTCGTCCTTCACGAGGAGGGTAATTCCTGCGAGACGACGCAAACCTCGCGAAGCGACACAATTCCCTCGGGCGAGATACCGAGACGATCACCACTCCTCGCCGAGAGCCGCCTTCACCCCACCGTATCCGCTCGAGCACGACCACGTCCGGCCGCTGTCTGTGTGTTCGACCGTGTAATCGGCACCACAGTTTCCACACCGGTACCGTTCGGGCGTCGTCACGGGCTTCGAGGCTCGATGGCGGGTCGCCCGCCAGTCACAGCGCTCGTTCTGACACTGGAGCACGTACCGTGGCTCGGTGAACGAGGGACAGTGACGCGGCGCCTCGAGACGGGCGGCGACCCGGCGAAATCGCTCCCCGTGACCGGATTCACCGAACTGCTGGAACTCCCAGGCGTGGATCAGTTCGTGGCGGACGACCGCCGCGAACGTCTCCCACTCGTAGGCCTCGTACGCCGCCCGCGAGAGGATGATCGTCGCCACTTCACGATTGCGTTCCCACCGGCAGAGTCCTGCGCGTCGCTTCGCACGGGCGGATACCGCCCACTCGAGACGATCCCAGTCGACGTCGATGTCGACGGTTCGGGCGTGAATACGCGCTCGAGCGAGGAGTTCGTCGTCGACGGTCAACGGTTCGGTATCGGCGTCACTCACGGCTCGATCACTTACAGTCCAATGGCTCGCTGGGCCGGTTCGGTCACCCAGCGGTGGGCTTCGTACAGGATTGCGGCGGCGATCACCAGTTCGGCGGCCGTGACCACCACGGTGACCAGGTCGGCCTGTCTGCTCGAGACGGCGACCCCAACCGGCAGTCCAAACTCCTTTTTCCACACCGGATAGAATAGCGCGATGCCGCGCTTGCTTCCGGCGACGTCGAGGATGTAGTGAGTCAACACGCCCAGCCAGACCCACTCGAGGTTGCCGAAGTAGAACGGAAACAGTGCAAATCCGGCGAGAATCGGTAGATTGTGGAGGGTCTTGCGGTGGCGACCGAAGGCGGTGTCGACGTCGGGAAAGAGGGCTCCCAGGGTTACCGGCACCCCGATTTCGATCACGGTGGCGAAGGTGGCTTCGTCACCGGCTGGCTCGATGAGATACGCCAGCCCAATGCTCAACAGCACGGCGTTGAGCACGTGTCCTTTCTTGTTCATCGCCTTCGACTGTGTAGCCGACAACGAAAAACCTGTCCTCGTGACTGTCTCGCCCCGGGTGGGTTTCGACCACGGAGTGGCGGCCGTGATACCGGGCAGGCAAACACTTTAGTCGTGCCAGGGAGTACCACACCTCCGAAATGGTTCACGCGTTCATAATGGTGAAGACCGCTGCCGGGAAGTCGGAGGGACTGCTCGCGGACATCCGCGACCTCGAGCGGGTAACCGGTGCCCACATCGTCGCCGGCAACTACGACATCATCGCGGAGGTCGACGCTCCAGAGGTGTACGACGTCCTGCACGCGGCCTCCGGTGAGGTGCAGAGCCTGGACGGCGTCACCGAGACGAAAACGTACATCGCGATGGATTGACGACTCGAGGCGCTCACGGGGTGTGCTCTCTCCTCATCCCTATATTACGTTTTTTGTAGTTTAATACTATACTACATATACCTACGTGTCGGGGGACGCTTTCCCGTCTATCGAACGGCTGATGGATTTTCACCACTATCGAGGCCGCTCTCATCTGGATGTATCATCAGACAGTACGATGTCTCCGGCAGGTCGACACCACATGTAGCGAGATGACGAGATGTCCCTGCCGTTCAAAACCGCGGGTCGCTTCGGTCGGAACCCCCATCTCGAGGCTCACCGGCGGTTTCTGTCGCCTCGCGGCCCGCCTGCTGGGCGTTTGCGAGCAACGCGGCGGCCGGCCCGCGATAGCTGTAGCCGGGGATGATACCCTGTGCGTACGTCCCCTCGACGTACTCGATCAGGGTCTTGGCATCGTCGACACCCTCGGTGGCGTCCCAAGCGACGTACTCGAGGACGACGGACACCTCGCCCGCGGCCAGATCCCGCTCGACCCGCGGGGCGTCGTACGTGCTCGTCTGTGCGACCGAGAAGGCGTCCTCGAGTCGGCGCTCGAAGGTCTCGAACCAGCCGTCTTCGACGACGGGGGCGACGTCGTCGTCGGTCGCTGCGTCGAGCGTTGGCAGCACGACAGTTACGGCGAATTCGCCGTCACGCTCGCCGTCTGCTGGTGTCGCCGTCACGGCCGTTTCGAACACCGTCGTCTCGAGTGCGTACCCGTGCTCGTCCTCGATCGGTGTGAACGCCTGGTGGCTCTCCAGGGCGGCGTCGACTGGCGGGGGTAACGCTGTCATTGATCGAATAACGGTCGTCACGAAAATGGGTGTTACGCTCTCGTACTCCGCTCGAGGGCGGATGGGGCTCGAAGATCGAGGGAACGTTCGTTCACCGAGTGGAACGATCGGTGGCTGTTTGAACTCGGTGTCTAATTACCGATTAAGCGGTTTACGAGACGTATAACTACAGGGGTTTCCCCCATGATCCGGTGGTATGGCACTCGATAAATACGCTGCAGAAAAACGTCGCTTTGCTCGCTTGCTCGGTACGGACGGTGAACTCGGTTCGGGGCTCCCGATCGGTGACCAGACCGATCCGACTGACCGGGTAGGCGCCACCGCAGACGATTAGTCGATATCGCGTTCCCCCAGGAACGACTCGAGCGCTGTTGCAACTTCTTCGAAGTCCCTGACCGTCAGCCCGTCAGTGGTGACGAAAACCCCTTCCCGATCGGTCGTCACGCGGATGAGAAACCCGTTGTCGAACACGCGAATCGTATAGTTGTAATCGCCGAGTTCGGAGCCTTCGTACGCGGTCTGGGTCGTCTTGAACCCGCGCCACTCGTGGCCGATGAAACTCGTGAGGTCGGCGTCTCGCTCGAGGTCGCCGCGCAAGTAGAGCTGTTCGTAGTCGTCACGGGTGAAGTACGTCACCGAGCGAAGGCGGTCGCCGACGGCGGTTCGGCAGGTCGTGACGATCCGGTCGGCCGTTTCGTCCGCAATCAAACCCGTAGCCATACAGAGGAAGGATCGGCCGTGCGCTTAAAAGACGCGGACGCTGGCATGCCACCGCGAGTCCAGTCGCGAATGCAACCAGCGGAGACGGTCGACTGTCTCCTGAACCCAAAGGCAGATGTACCGTCGGCAGGTATGCTCGGTTGTCAGGATGTCTCGAAGCCCGTCGCTCCCCGATACGCCGACACGTGAGATCGATCCGGATCTCCCCGACGAAGAACGGCTCGAGGCGCTCAAAGAACACCTCGTGCAGCTAGCCGATGCAAACGAGCAGCTGGCCGCACAGCTTGACGCCGCTCGCGAGCGGCGAACGCGCCTCGGTGAGAACGTAAGCCGTATCGAACGCGAAAACGACGTACTCAAAAGCTCCTCATTGTATCTCGCAACCGTCGAAGACTGTCTGGGAACGGAAGTCGTGGTCAAGCAACACGGCAACAACCAGGAAGTGCTCACCGAGGTCACTGCGGAGATGGCCGACGATCTGGGCCCCGGTGATCGGGTCGCGGTAAACGATTCCTTCGGAATCCAGCGGATTTTGTCGGCCGAAACCGACGCCCGCGCCCAGACGATGGAGATTACCGAAAAACCCACCGTCACCTACGACGACATCGGCGGCATCGACGACCAGGTTCGCGAGGTTCGAGAAGCGGTCGAACAGCCACTTGCCGAGCCCGAACTGTTCGAGAACGTCGGTATCGAACCCCCGGCAGGCGTGCTCCTGTATGGCCCACCGGGAACGGGGAAGACGATGCTTGCGAAGGCCGTCGCGAACCAGACCGACGCCACCTTCATCAAGATGGCCGGCTCCGAACTCGTCCGCAAGTTCATCGGCGAGGGTTCACGACTCGTTCGGGATCTCTTCGAGATGGCTCGCGAGCGTGAACCTGCCGTCATCTTTATCGACGAAATCGACGCCATCGCCGCCACACGAACGGAGTCGAAGACCTCCGGCGACGCCGAAGTGCAGCGGACGATGATGCAACTCCTCTCGGAGATGGACGGCTTCGACGAACGCGGCGACATCCGCATCATCGCGGCCACGAACCGCTTCGACATGCTCGACAGCGCAATTCTTCGACCCGGCCGGTTCGATCGTCTCATCGAGGTACCCGAACCCGACGTCGAGGGGCGAGAACGTATTTTCGAGATCCACACCCGTAACATGAACGTCGAGGACGACGTCGACTTCGTCGACCTCGCAGAAGCAACCGAAGGCTTCTCTGGGGCCGAAATCGAGTCCCTCGCGACGGAGTCCGGGATGTTCGCCATCCGTGACGACCGGACGACGGTCGAACACGCTGATTTCGAGGCCGCCCTCGAGAAAATCGAAGACGGCGACACCGAAATCGTGACGACGGCGAACTACTTTTTCGACTGAGCTGGCGGCCACCGTCGGTTCGACCAGTGACGGTGACTCGAGTTTCGATCGATTATCATCGAAATCGCAAGTCCTTACGCTGCCGACCCCTGACCGGTTGGTATGAGCACGATTCGAGTCGTCTGGGGATCGGCGACCGCGCCGACGAAGATGGCGTCTTACGACGCCGCCCTCGCGGATGCGGGTGTCGAAAACTACAATCTCGTCGCCGTCTCCTCCGTCATTCCCGCCGACGCCGAGGTCGACCCCGTCGGGACGGCTCCCGACCTGGGTCCGATCGGCGACCGACTCACCGTGGTCGAAGCGCGCGCGACGACCGCTAGCGTGGGCACCGCCAGTGCGGCCCTCGCGTGGGTTCAATCTGATCGCGGCCGAGGCCCCGGACTGTTCTACGAAACCGCTGGCGAGGCCGACCACGAAAGCGTCGAGGCGCGTGTCCTCGAGGGGTTGAGCGCTGGACAGGGGCTCCGGGACTGGGCGTTCGACGAACCCGAGGTGCGCGTCGAGACCGTTTCGGGAACGGTCGAGGGGTACGCGACGGCGGTCGTCCTCGCTGTCTATGGCGAAAGCGAGCCGATTTGTTAGCGCCTCATACTGAGCCGATCTGGTAGCGAGTCGCTCGAGCGAGACCCTCTGTTGGATCGGTTCGCGTGTCGACTCAAAACATAAAAAAGTCGTCCCCGAATCAGTCGTCGGCCGGTGCCGGCGAATCGCCCGCGGAGACGCCGGTTCCCGGGCCGAGGTCGATGCCGAGTTCCTCGAGTTTCTCGTCCGGAACGACGCCGTCGACCCAGCCACGGTGGTCGTAGTACTCTTCCTTCATCTCCTCGAGTTCGCAGTACTCGCCCTCGCTGGCACCCTGGCCGCGGATGCCGTCCTCGAGGAACCTGGCCGGCAGGGAGTCGTCGCTGCCGTCGAAGCCGGCGAGGTTGTTGTAGTACCGTTCAAGGTTGTAGACGCGCTCGCCAGCTTCCATCAGTTCGTCCTCGGTGACGTCGAGCCCGGTCATGCCGTTGTACTGGAGGACGTACTCCTCGATGCCCTCCGCGAAGGCGTTGAACTTGCAGATGTCGAAGGAGTCGCTGATGGCGTGGAGATCCTGGAAGGCCGCGGTGAGTTCACCTTTGCCCTCCCACTCGTAGGGATCCACCTTCTCCGGGATGCCGAGGATCTCGGCTGCCGGCGTGTATCCGCGGAGGTGACACGCCCCGCGGTTCGAGGTAGCGTAGCCGATGCCCATCCCCTTCATACAGCGTGGGTCGTAGGCCGGGATCGTCTGCCCCTTCACAGCCAGAGAGTTGTCTTCGGCGTCCTTGCGATCGGCGATGCGGCGGGCACCTTCGGCCAGCAGGTCTGCCAGATCGTCCTCGCGGCGGCCGATCCGCTCGATCATCTCGATCATCGTCTCGGAGTCGCCCCACTCGAGTTCGCCCACGCCCTCGAGTTTGCCCTCCTCGGTCATCTCCATCGCCATCGCCATCATGTTGCCCGCCTCGATGGTGTCGATGCCCATGTCGTTACAGCGATCGATCATGAGGGCGATGTCGTCGCGCTGGGTGTGTCCCGAGTTGGGGCCGAGTGCGAACGCGGACTCGTACTCGTAGGACTCCATCCGGACGTTCATCTCCTCGCCTTTGTGCATCGCCTGGACTTCGACTTCCTTCTTGCAGGCGACCGGACAGGAGTGACAGGTCGGCTCGTCGACGAGGATGTTCTCGCGGACGTTCTCGCCGGAGACTTCTTCGGCGTCGATGGCGACTCCCATGTCCTCGCGCATCGAGCCCGTGGAGGTGTACTTGCCGTTGCGAGTCGGGAGGCCATCCATCTCCTCGGTGATGTTCATCAGGACGTTCGTCCCGTACAGCGAGAGACCACCCTCGTTCGGCGCGGTGACGTCCGATTCGGTGATCGCCTTCATCGCCTGCTGGTGGCCTTCCTTGAACGTCTCCGGGTCGGCTGGCTGGGGCATCTTGGTCGTCGACTTGACGACGACCGCCTTCAGCCCCTTGTTGCCCATCACACAGCCGGTTCCGCCCCGACCGGAGGCCCGGTCGTCCTCGTTGATGATGCAGGCGTATTTGACCTCGTTTTCGCCGCCCGGTCCGATCGCCATCATCGAGAGGTTCTTGCCGTAGGAACCGTCTACTTCCTGCTCGAGCGTGTCGCGCGTCTCGTGGACGCCCATTCCCCACAGATGTGAGGCGTCTCGAAGCTCGACTTCACCGTCCTCGATGTACGCGTAGACGGGGTCGTCCGTCTGGCCCTCGAAGAGCAGGCCATCGAAGCCGGCCCACTTGAGCCGTGCGCCCGACCAGCCACCGTGGTGACTGTCGGTGACCGTCCCCGTCAACGGTGATTTGGTACAGACCGCGATCCGGCCGGACATGGTGACCTGTGTGCCCGAGAGTGGGCCGTTCATGAAGGCGAGCAGATTGTCCGGGCCGAGTGGGTCGACGTCAGCCCCCTGCTCGAAGACGTACTTCACACCGAGCCCACGCGCGCCGATGTACTTTTTCGCATCAGCGTCGTCGATCGACTCGTAGCCAACCGACCCATCGGAGAGGTCGATGCGAGCAACCCGATCTTGAAAACCGCCGAGTTCTGTCATGGTAAACCCTGTCCATTATATTCGTCGCGAAGCCTGTTAGGCGTTCCCACAGCACCGTAACCAGATGTGGTTACGGTTGTCGTGATGCGGCGGAGCGTTGTAGATGCCTCAGCGGTCGAAACCCACCCGAGCAGAGGTGGTTGCTGTCACTCGAGGAACAACGGGCTCGGCGCAAAACACACGACGTGTCACGCAATGATATCTGCAGATCGGATCGGGGTCGTGAGCACCACTGCGTGACCACTTTCGAAGACACCTCTTCGAACCGAGAAACGGCGGTGTCTACAGTAACAGTGCCACGACTGCCAGGATGATGAATATCAACACGAAGATGCGAGCGATCTCCATGCTGATACCGGCGACGCCACGGGCACCGACGGCGGCGGCGATGATCGCCAGGACGAAGAAGACTATCGCCCAGTACAGGAAGCCGCCGCCACCGATCTGAAGTGGGATGTCGAGCATGCGACGGCACCTACCACAGAGACTCTTATAAACGCCTGTGACCGTCGTATTTGATTTTTGAGGCTAAGGCGTGACTAGCCCGAAGTAAGTGAGACTCTTCCCACGTTTGGCCGTTGGTGGACTGTTGGATTTCCCTCGAGTATCGTCCCAGCCATCAAACAGCACCGGTTCGTACACGAATCCAGCAACGCACTGGAGCGGTATTGAAGACCACTGTGCCCGCCCGACTCGCCGGTTTTCCGTGAGTACAACCGTTACCGATGGCTTAGTCGTCCCCGAAAAACGCTCGACACAGTTTCGCCTCAGCAGTTCGGAGATGTTCGTGGAACGTCGGTCGGGATACTCCCATCGACTGGGCGAGGTCTTCACCCGTCGTCGGCCGTGGCCACTCGAAGTAGCCGCCGAGGTAGGCCCGCTGTAACGACGCAAACTGTCGCTCGGTGAGATCCGCCTCGAGGCTGGCTGCAAACTCCTCTTGACTCGCTCCACTTCGTTCTTGCTGTCGGAACGAGATGGTGTCCGTTCCCGAATACCGGGCCTCGACCGCCTCGACGACGCTCCGGACGTTCGTCGAGTGAGGAATCTCGAGCGTGAGCCGGGCGCTGCCGTCCGTGGCGTCGATCGACTGCACCATCACCCCACGATCCGACAGCCAGCGCACGATGTCATCCTCGTGGTGCAGTTCGACGAGCGTCCGGTCGTCCCGTTCGACGAGTACCTCGAGTGAGACGTTCTCGAGGCTATCTCCGCTGGTTTCGAGTGCCTCGACGCTGGCGTCGGTCACGGTAAACAGCGAGGCCGTCTCGTCGCCGGTTCGGTGAACCGACCGACGATACTCGAGGTGGCCGCCGGTGTCCGCGCTGATCGCGACCGGTGGGAGGGCCGGGTCGGTGATTTCGATGTCGACCGCAACGACGGCATCAGTCGCGAGCATTCGACTCGTCTCGCGGGCGTTGATTCCGCTTCCGACCGCCCGCGCCAGTGCGGAGAGGATCAGTTGCTCTCGCTCGTCTACCTCGCGTACCTCCGGGCTACAGACGACGAGCGTTCCGTACTCGATGCCATTGAACGTCAACGGGAAAGCCGCGTGCGTTCGGTCATCGATCGTCGAAACCGCAACCGCTTCCGTTCGGAGGCTTCCAGTGGCCGGATGGTCGTCGGCCATCGACAGCGTGGCCGGGTCGACACCGGCAGTGGCACGCACCGTGACGACGTCTCTCGCTGGGTCTCGTTCACCAACCCAGGCACCGTCGTAGGCAGGTTCGGCAGCGATTCGTTCACAGACTGCGGCTTCGAGATCTGAACGGGTCGTCGCGCCAGCCACGGCGGCCGTTACGTCCTGAATCAGTCCCTCCACGCGCTCGAGGATGTACTCGAGTTCCGCCGTTCGTTCCTGGAGGGCGAGCTGGGCCTCTTTCCGGGCGGTGACGTCGTTCTGAAAGCCGACGAAGTTGGTGACTGTGCCCTGCTCGTCCCTGACCGGCGCGATGGTTACTTCGTTCCAAAATTCGGTGCCGTCCTGCCGATAGTTTTTGACCTCGACGGTAACTGGCCGCTCGTCCTCGATAGCCGTTCGCATCGATTCGACGGCAGCCGCATTCGAGTCGGGCCCCTGGAGGAACCGGCAGTTCCGACCGACGACGTCAGTTGCGTCGTAGCCTGTTAGCTCCTCGTAGGCCGGGTTGACGTACACGAGCGGATTGTCCTCGATATCGGGGTCGGAGAGCGAGAACCCGATCGGGGCTTCGTCGATCGCCCGTGTTTTCACCACCCGATCGACGTCGACCGGTTCGGCCGGTTCGAATCGCTGAAGGACGATGCTAACGCCGGTATCCCCACGGTGAATGCGCCCATCGTACCCCTCGATGTCGAGCGAGACGTGCCGAACGGTTCCCAGCATCGTTTCCTCGATTTCGCCGGCCAGCCGTTCCCAGTGCTCGTCGAACGCGTCCTCAGGAGGGGTTCCGACGACGTCGTCGGGTAACTCGAGTACCCGCCTCGCCGCATCGTTCGCGAAGACGACTGTGTCATCACGTACTGCCACGACCGGATCGACGAGGTACTCGAGGGCGACGGCAGGGGTGGCTCCAGATCCTGAACCGCCGGTGTCGGGCTCGCTCATACCCTACATGGGTAGGGAACGGTAGTAAATCTGTTCCGTCTGTCGTTGAAATGAACAGTCGTGGCCGATGATAAACAGTGCTATTAAGGGCCACCACGACATATGATAGCACATGTCTCTATCCAGATCCCCCTTCGAACGCCTGCGCCAGAAATTCGACCGTGCTGACCGGCGATGCACGCAGTGTGGGTACACCGCTGAGGATGGGGGCTGGCAGGTGATTGCGTCAGGGCGGCACGTGTACTATCAGTTCGACTGTCCGTCCTGCGACGCGACCCTGCGCAGAGAGCTTCGACTGGAACCCACTCGGTAACCGGCGACATCTATCGTACCAACTGAAACGGTTTATACACTGATCACCGATACGTCTGGCGATCAGGTGTGCACTGACGTGCAGTGGCTACGATAGTTCGATACCCTGTGTCGAACCGCTCGAGCGATAGCCACTTACTGCTGGAGCGGTAAGTGAACTATCCGAATGGTCGATGAGTACGACTTCTGGTTGCTCGATCTCGACGGTACGCTGGTCGACGTCGAGTGGGGATACACCCGCGAGGTGTTCGACCGGGTTGGTGAGCGACTCGACCGGTCGTTCACCGACCGGAAAGCCGACATCCTGTGGAACGGCCTCACCGGATCCCGCAATGCACAGCTCCACGCGTGGGGGATCGATCCCGACGCGTTCTGGGCGGCGTTCCACGCCGAGGAGGATCCACAGCGGCGGGCCGAACTTACCTACCTCCACGAGGACGCCGCCTTCGTCGCCGACCTCGAGACACCGGTCGGATTGGTCACGCACTGCCAGCAGTTCCTGGCTGATCCGGTGTTAGACTACCTCGACATCCGTGACTGGTTCGACGTCACGCTTTGTTGTACCGAACAAACCGGATGGAAGCCGGATCCCGAACCAGTGCAGTCGGTGATGGCTGATCTTGGTGTCGGCAGAAACGGTCACCACGGCGTGCTGGCTGGCGACGGTGCGAACGACGTCGGGGCCGCCTGGAACGCTGGCCTCGACGCAATCCACATCGAGCGCGTCGGTCACGACAGGCGCGGCCAGTGTGTCCTCGGGGACTATCGTGTGCAATCGTTCGACGAACTGTTCTGACTGGGGCTGATCGTTGGGTGTGGTATCGCCAGCGATACTGATTGTCGAGTTCGGTACCGACAGCGGAGTCAGGGACGCCAACCGCGACCGCTGGCCTGCAACAATTTCGACCGCTTGCCTACAATGACTGCGACCCAGTTCGCCACGAACGCAATCGCTTTCCAGCAACGACCGCGGCCCACGTTCGCCACGAACGCAACCGCTTTCCAGCAACGACCGCGTCTGCTGACCTGGGCGACTGCACCGCCATCTCGAGTAAAATCGAAACCTAGCTGTTCGACTGTTCATTCGCCGGTTGAACCTCTGCGTCCACCAGCGTGCCGTACGCCCGACGCAACCGCTCGGAGAGTGCCTGGTGGGAGATGCCCAGTTCGCCAGCGAGTTCCTCCATCGAAATCTGGCGCGGGATTTTGAAGTACCCCTTTTCGAACGCGGCCGTGAGCGCCTCGTGTTGCTCCGGGGTCAACCGCGTGTTCGCCGTCGACACCGTCGTCACGTCCGTGACTCGGATGAGGTCGACCGTGACGCCTTGCGCCTCGAGTCGCTCGTGTGTGTCGACGAGGTCTTCTCGCGATCGAAAGCGCATCTTGAACTGCCACCAGCCGTCGACGCCTCGCCCCTCCAGGAGTGAGCCGCCGGAGGAGAGTAATTCGTCGTAGCGACGCTGGGCACGCTCACAATCCACGTCGTATAGCAGTCGATCGTCCGAACTCGCGACGAGCTCGAACGATTCGACCGTTGGATCGCCAGCAAACGCTCGCTCGATCGTCTCACAGGTCGCACCAGAGACCCAGAGCGACGGGAGCGTCTTTGATACCGATGACTCGAGCTCGAGGGTCGCCTCCGGGGCAGCCTCGAGCGTCGAAGACATCGCCATGTCCGACGCCGGAATCTGAAACTCGGCTATCGTCGACATCATCCTCTCTACATCACTGAGCCGTAAAACTGCTACTTCGAGAAAGGCGACTATCTGGCTCGAGAGACCTTCTCGATGGATTATTCGATGATCTGGGATACTGCGGATTCGAGTTCACTGACGCCGGGTTTGTCCGTGCGGTCGGGATTGCCGAGCACGCGAACAGCCTGTTCGCCTATCGGGACGAACTCGAGCCCGAGGTGGGTTGCCGTCTTACGAAGTCCGAGTGCCACGTCTGCTTCACCGGCGATCACACGGCGGGCTGGGCTCTCGTGGGCGCGCAAGCCGATATCGTAGCCCGCAATCGTCGACGCGAGATCGCTGCGGGAACCCCCGCGACGGTCGGCAATGTCGGCCAGGGTGGCGTCGAAGCTGGTTCGCAGTCCGGAATCGGTCGTCCGATTGACGAACCGCAGGTCGCGGTCGAGGAGGTCGGCAACCCCCTGCACGTCGCTGGGGTTCCCCGGGGGGACGATCAACCCCCACTCGCGCGACCAGGAGCCGAGTTCCACGTGATCGACGGCGCGCTCGAGTGGCCCGGCGACCACGGCGACGTCGGGGACGCCGTTTCGAAGACGACGGAGCGCGGGTCGCGATCCGATGGCGAGATATCGGGGGTGCTCGAGTCGATCCAGCACCCGGTTCATCGTTGGGTCGTCCTCGCCGACCCCAAAGAGCGTCGGTGGCCGACTGTCCGGTGAGAACAACTGCACCTCGACCGTTTCACCGGCCTCGAGGTAGTCCGTGTCCGCGTCGACCTCGACCACCCCGTCGGCCTCGGCGAGGCTCGTCGTCGCGCCGCTGCCCTTGTCGACGGGGTAGACCAGCGTCGAGCCGTCCCCGTCGGTCGTCATTCCGACGGGAACGAGCCGGTGGCGACCCTGCTCTGAGCGTTCTTCTCGCACCAACCGACCCGTTCGCGTCGCGGTTTCGGGTTCGGGGTGCCCGGCAGCTTCGCGGAGCGCTGGCGCGACGAACGTCCGAAACACCATCATCGCGGAGACCGGATAGCCAGGGAGGCCGACGTACGCCGAGCCACTGGCCGGCTCACTCGACCCCTCACCGTCGCCTGAACTGGCCGACTTCTCACCTGCCAGATCGCTCGACGAACCCCCCTCGAGTCGACCCACGAGCATCGGTTTGCCCGGTTTGATACTCACGCCGTGAAGCAACAATTCACCCTGTTCCTCGATGACGCGATAGATGACGTCGACGGCGCTCGCGCTCGTCGATCCCGACGAGAGGACGAGGTCGCACTCGTCGGCGGCCTGGCGCAAGAGGCGTTCCATCTCCGCCTGCTCGTCACCGGCGTGTGGATACACCACTGCTTCGCCCCCTGCTTCCTCGACGCCCGCCGCAATGGTGTAGCTATTGACGTCGTAGATCTCTCCGCGCGCGCTCTCGAGGTCGTCACCGGGTCTGACGAGTTCGTCGCCCGTCGAGAGGATGCCGACCCGGGGGCGAGCGCGAACCGGAACCTCGTCGATCCCGAGCGCGGAGAGCAATCCGATCTCCCGGGACGTGAGTCGCGTGCCGGGGCCGAGTGCCCGTTCACCTGCTGCGACGTCCGCTCCCGCGAACATAACGTTGTCTCCGGGTGCGACGCTGGTTCGAACGCGTACCGTCTCCCCGTCCTCGTCCGTTCGTTCGACCGGCACCATCGCGTCCGCACCGTCCGGCATCACCGCCCCCGTCGAAATTTCGACGGCTTCCCCCGTACCGACCTCGACCCCAGGTTCTACCCCAGCGTGTACTGCACCGACCAGTTCCAGGGTGGCCGGATCGGCTTCGTCAGCCCCGAACGTATCCGCCGCCCGAAGGGCGTAGCCGTCGAGGCTCGCCCGATCGAAGCCAGGGACGTCCAGTTCGGCGTCCATCCGTGCCACCAGCACCCGTCCGCGCGCTTCAGCGAGCGGGACGCGTTCGATTCCGGCCTCGAGCGACAGCGAGCGGATCGCCTCGTGGGCTTCCGCCGGCGTTGCCAGCTCCCGAAACTCCTTGCGTTCCATGGCCGCCGTTTGGTGACGAAGGATAAAAACCTCGAGTGCTTTCGCGAGGATCCACGCGACCGCTCCTCCTCTCCCCAGTCGACGACGGGGAAAACAGGGGGACGTGCCCATTTATATACCATACCGAGCCCAAACCGCCCATGCGATAACCTGAAAACACGGGTCACACCGCGGCTGTGCGACACGGTGATCCGTGATGGAGACGGTGTACACGTGTCGCCTGCTCGCCGCCCTTACAGCGACGGCTCCCACCGTTCCACCGTCACGAGCTCACCCACCGGAATCCCCTCGTTCGCCTCGGGGACGACGACCCAGCCATCCGCGAGGGCAACGCTCGAGAGGACGCCCGACCCGCTCGCTCGAGTCGGCACGGCAACCACCTCCTCTGCCGTCGATCCACCCGAGTTCGAACCGTTCGATTCCGAATCTCTCGATGGGAACTCGAGTGACACCCGAGCGAACGTCCGCGTCCCCGGCTCGCTCGGAATCTTGCGCTCGAGGCGCGCCTCGACGGTCGGATGTGGCGTCGGATCGGCTCCCTGCATCCACGACAGCACCGGTCGGAGGAACTGGACGGCGTTGATGATACAGGCGACGGGGTACCCTGGCAGCGCGAGCACCGGCGTCTCCTCGACGATCCCGAGACAGACCGGGTGGCCGGGTTTCAGCGCGACGCCGTGGACGAGCACCTCACCGAGGTCGTCGATAACCTCCGGGAGGAGGTCTCGTTGCCCCACGGACGAACCGCCAGTGGTAACAACGACGTCCTTCGTCAGGTCGCGTTCGATAGCCGCCCGCAACGCCGCTGGATCGTCGGTGACCACCTCTCGGTGCGTCGCTCGCCCGCCCCACCGCTGGACGAGCCGGGAGACGGTGAGACCGTTCGTTTCGATCACTTCGCCGGGCGCTGGATCCTCCTGGACGACCTCCTCCCCGGTCGGAATCACGGCGACGGCTGGGCGACAGGAGACGAGTGGCTCTCGAACGCCGGCCGAACGCAACAGCCCGAGATCCGAGGGGCGCAGCCGATGTCCAGGGTCGTAGAGGTGTTGCCCCGCCTCGACGTCCTCGCCGACCGGAGCGACGTTTTCGCCCATCGCGACGCCGTCGAGCACCTCGAGTTCGCCGACCGACTCGAGCGGTTCCGTGTGTTCGAGCATAACGACGGCGTCTGCCCCTTCGGGAAGGGCGCTCCCGGTGTGGACGCGTCGGGCGGTTTCCGATTCGACCGCTGTGTCGGCGTCGAATTTCTCTTCGAGGCGGAGCACCGCGGGCGAACGCTCGCTGGCCCCGAAGGTGTCCGCCGCTCGAACCGCGTAGCCGTCCATCGCGGCCCGCTCGTAGTGTGGGACGTTCACCTCGGCGGTGATCGATTCGGCCAGCACGCTACCGTCAGCGCGCTCGAGCGGGACGCGCTCACGGTCACAGCGGACGGTTCGATCCTCGAGCGCCGTCTCGAGGATCGAGCGTGCGTCGTCGACACGGGTTCGGACTTTGAAGCCGGATTGCTTGCGGTCGTGGTCGGCACCCTCCATACGGTGCAAGGTGGGGCCGATGGGCAAAAACGTGCGGGGAAATGCTGCGGTACGGTATCGGATGGTTCGTCCACAGAGACCAATCATTTTTCTATCACCCGATACCAACGAGGCAGTATGTCGACGATGGTTGTCGCGCTGCTCGCCCTTGGTCTTATTGCCGCCATCGCCTTCCTCGTGTACGGCCTCTGGGAACTCCGCCTGGCCTATCGGATATACGCGAACGATCCCGACACCGTCCTCGACGCGACCAACGGTGGGTCGGTCGAACTCGCGGGAACCGTCGCCATCGAGGAGGACGTCCTGGAGTCCCCGTTCACCCACACCGACTGCGTTGCGTTTTCGTACACGATCGAAGAGCGGCGATCGAGTTCGAGCAACAAGGGAAGTAACACGAAATGGGTCGACATCGACAGCGGCACCTACTGGGTACCGTTCAGACTCGATGATCAGTCGGGATCCGTCCTCGTCGATCCCTCGGGAGCCCGCTTTCGACTGAGTCGGAACAGTTCGATTCGTGTCACGGGTGGAGATGACCCACCAGAACCGATCGCCCAGTTCATCGCGTCGAACGAGGACATTTCGGACGAGAACACGTCACTCTCTCTGGGCCCGCTCGAGATGTCGACCGGGCGAACACGTCGCTATCGCGAGCGCCGGCTCGACGTCGGCGCGCCGGTTCACGTCCTGGGAACCGCCCGTCACGACTCCACTGTATCCCGTGACGTCGGTCAGGTCAACGCCGCCATCGAAGCCTCGAAGCCCGCGAGTGACGGGTGGATCTCGTGGATTCGGCATCGGGTGTTCGGCCCGCCCTTCGTGGTCTTCGACGTCTCGGAGTCCCGAGCTGCCCGCCGCGTCGCGTTCACCGGATTTTTGTGTACGTTCGCAGGACTGATCGCCCTCACCATCGTCCTCGCCTTCGGCCTTCCACTCGGGATCCAGATCGGAGTTCACTGATCGACCAGTACCGCGGGCTTTTTCGTATCGGCGTTCGAACCTGTAGGTATGTCAGCGCTCCGTGACGCGTTGGGTGACCTCTCCGACGCCGTGTTCTTCGATCTTCTCGAGAGTGAAGACGCCTACTTGCTCGTCGTCGACGTGCCGGGTGTCTCCGCCGAGACGATCGACGTCACCGTCGAGAACGGCCGAATCGCGATCGAGGCCCGTCGGGAGAAGGAGCTACCCGGGGAGTATCACTATCTCGAGGAAAACCGGTCGCTGTTTCTGGACGTCGACCTCCCGCTTCCAGCCGATGCGACCGAGACGAACGCCGAGGCGACCGTCGACCGGGGGGTGCTCGAGTTGACCCTTCCGAAGCGGACGGCAGCCGACGAGACGAAAATCGACGTGGTCACGGACGAGCACCCAGCGGAGCACACCGACGAGCGCGGTGAGCTCGACGAACGCGGTGAACCATCTCGAGTTGATGAAGACAGCTAACCAGAGGTGACCTGCACTGGCCATCCTACACGCGTATCGTCGGTTCGTCGTCGTCGCCTGGCACTTCCTGCCGTTGTTGGTAGCGTACGCCCGTGACCGGCGCCGATGGCTGCTTTTCGGACGACCGCGACGGGTTGATCCGCCAACCCATCGCCACCGGGCGGAGGTACTCCTGGAGTCGTTGCTCACGCTGGGGCCGACGTTCATCAAACTCGGCCAGTTGCTGTCGACGCGACCGGACATCCTCCCACCGGCGTACATCGAGGTATTGTCTGCGCTACAGGACGAGGTGCCGCCGGCTGACTGGGCGGACGCACGCACCGTCATCGAGGCCGATCTCGGGCCAGTCGACGAACGGTTCGACCGGTTCGACACCGAGGCGATCAGCGGCGCCAGCCTCGGCCAGGTGTATCGAGCCTCGGTCGACGGCGAACCGGTCGCCGTCAAGATCCGTCGGCCGGATATCGAAACGCTGGTCGAGGCCGACCTGCGAGTGATTCGATGGTCGCTCCCGATTCTAATGCGCTTCGTCGACGAGTCCCGTTCGTTCTCCCTCGAGAACCTCGCCGACGAGTTCGCGAAGACGATTCGCGAGGAGATGGATTACGATCGAGAGGCGGCGATGCTCACCGAAATCCGGTCGAACTTCGACGGTGACGATCGGTACGTGATCCCGTCGGTGTACGAGGCGTACTCGAGCGAGCGCGTCCTCACGATGGAGTACATCGGTGGAACGAAGATCAACGACGTCGACGAACTCGACCGGAGGGGGATCGATCGCGAACGGATCGCCGAGAATCTCGAGCGCTCGTACCTGCAGATGATCATCGACGATGGGGTCTTTCACGCCGACCCCCATCCGGGGAACCTGGCCGTGACGGAGTCGGGACAGATCATCTTCTACGACTTCGGGATGAGTGGCCGGGTCGATCCGTTCGTCCAGGAGAAAATCGTCGAGTTCTACATCGCGGTGGCCAACCAGGACATCGATGCCATCCTCGACGCACTGATCGAGATTGGCACCCTGAGTCCTGAAGCCGACCGGGCCGTCATGGCAGAGGTGATGGAACTCGCAATTGCGGACGCCCGCGGGGAGGCCATCGAACAGTACCGCGTCCAGCAAATCGTCGGCCAGATCGAGGACTCGATCTACGACTTTCCGTTTCGCCTGCCGAAGAACCTCGCGCTCGTGTTGCGGGTGGCGACCGTCGTCGAAGGCGTCTGCGTAACGCTCGATCCCGACTTCGATTTCATCGCGACTGCGACGAACTATCTGACCGAACAGGGCTACCGCGAGGAGTCGATCCAGCGAGTGCTCGAGGACTCCGCGGGGCGGGTTCGACAGGCGGGTGAGTCCGCGATCAACGTGCCGCCGAAACTCGAGCGAACGCTCGACCGACTCGAGCGCGACGACCAGTTCGTTCGGATCGGCGTCGAGGATTCCGACCGGGTTTTCGCGAAACTCGCCAAACGTCTCGTATACGGCATGCTGTTGACGATGTCGTTGTTCTCGATGGGGGTTCTCTACGCGCTCGGAGCGCCCGAGGCGTCGGTCGTCGCCGCCGTGTTTTCGGCCGTGTTGACGGTGTTGCTGTACCGGTCGTTCCGCGGCCCTCGTTCCATCAGGGCCAAACCGCAGTTTACCCGCCAGAACCTTCGCCAGCGCCGGGGCAAGGACTGACGAACCGAGCGCGATTTTCCGGTGTTCGTCGTTCGAACAAACGTTCATTTCACTGGCACTCGTGTAGCGAGTATGGCCTACGATCGACTCGCCGCACTCGAGGTTCGCATCGACGACGTCGACCACCGTAGACTCGAGCGCGAGACCTCGAGCGAGTTTACGCGAGTGACGACGGAGATTGAACTCACTGGCCCCAGTTCCGCCTCGAGCGAAGGGGAAGGCTCCGGCGATCGGACGGTCACCGGCGTTGGGGAGGACGTCACGTACGACGGTGACGAACACGACGCGTTGCTCGAGTCGGGACTCCCGACTGCGAAACTCGAGGGAACGTTCACCCTCGAATCGTTTTCCGACAGGCTCGGCGAGGTTGACCTGTTCCCTGCGGGCCCTCCCGAACGAGACGACTTCCGCGACTATCGTCGGTGGGCGTTCGAGAGCGCAGCACTCGATCTGGCGGTTCGCCAGGCCGAGACGACGGTGGGCGACGTACTCGACCGAGACCGCCACCCCGTGCGGTTCGTCACCAGCACCAGACTGGGCGATCCGCCGACGCTCGAGCGAATCGACGAGCTCCGGGATGCCGTCCCGGACGTCGAACTCAAACTGGATCCGACGCCGGAGTGGACGGACGAGATCATCGACGCCCTGGCGGCGACCGACGCCGTCCGAATCCTCGACCTGAAGGGACAGTACGAGGGGACGGACGTCGACGCGCCCGGCGACCCCGACCTGTACGAGCGACTCTTCGAGGCGTTCCCCGAGGCGATCTTCGAAGATCCGGCGGTGACGCCGGAGACGCGCCCGATACTCGAGGCCGAGAGCGTTCGGGAGCGACTGTCCTGGGACGCACCGATCCACGGCGTCGACGACATCGAGGCGCTGCCGTGGGTGCCACGATGGCTCAACGTCAAGCCCTCACGATTCGGCTCGCTCGAGTCGCTGTGCGAGACGCTGGGGTACTGTGCGGATCGGGACATCACCTGTTACGGCGGCGGCCAGTTCGAACTGGGCGTCGGCCGTGGACAGATCCAGCTCCTGGCCTCGCTGTTCTATCCGGACTCGCCGAACGACGTCGCTCCGGGCGATTACAACGAACCGACTGTCGGTGGGGAGCTGCCGTCGAGCCCGCTCGACCCCGATCCGTCCGACAGCACGAGGGGATTTCGCTGGTAACCGACCAGCGCGATTAGGGGCCGGATCGGCTCGAGGCTGCCGGAGTCGGTGCCTCTTTGCCCGCCCGCCCCGCTCATCCGCGTATGCAGATCGAACCCTTCGGCCTCGAGCGCTGGTTCGCGGCGTACGAACACGAGGCGGACATCATGCTCGCCGAGAGCGGCATCCGGAGCCTGCCGGCGAGCCGATTCGACACCGACCCCGGTGAGCTCGGGTACGTCATCCCGACCGACGGCGACCCCGAATTTCGCGCCGAAGTGGCGGATCGGTACGGCCGCGACGCCGACGACGTCCTGTTCACCGTCGGTACCCAGGAGGCGAACTTCCTGGCGTTCCTGTCGATCCTCGAGGACGAGCGCTCACACGCAGTAGTCGTCACGCCGACGTACCAGGCCCTTCACGCCGTCCCGGACGCCTTCGGAGATGTGACGAAAGTGTCGCTCGAGCCGCCGAACTGGGAACTCGACGTCGACGCGGTCGCCGAGGCGATCCGCCCGGAAACCGAGGTCATCGTCCTCAACAACCCGAACAACCCGACGGGGCGCTATCACTCCCTCGAGAAAGTCGAGGCACTGTACGACCTGGCCGAAGACAACGATGCCTATCTGCTCTGTGACGAAGTCTATCGGTTGCTCACCGACGATCCATTGCCGCCGGTTGCCAGCCTCGGTGAACACGGGCTCTCGACGACCAGTCTGACGAAAGCCTACGGCCTCGCTGGTACCCGGTTCGGCTGGCTGGTGGGCGACCGCGAGGTGATCGAGGCCGCCTGGACGTGGAAGGATTATACCACGATTTCGCCCTCGATATTCGGCCAGCACGTCGCAAAGCAGGCGCTGGGCGAGCAGGAAGAGACGATCCTCGAGGAGAACCGCGCCCTTGCAACCGACCATCGTGCCCGCGTGCGGGAGTTCGTCCACGACCACGGCCTCGAGTGGTACGACCCGGTCGGCGTCAACGGCTTCGTGACCGTTCCCGACGGGTTCGACAACGGCACCGAGTTCTGTCGAACCGTCGTCGAGGAGGAGAGCGTCGTCCTCGCGCCCGGTGACCTGTTCGGGTTCCCCGGCTACTTCCGGATCGGGTTCGGATTACCAACGGAGGAACTCGAGGAGGGCCTCGAGCGTGTCGGGCGTGTCATATCTTGACTGATCCGATAGCAACAGGCCGCATCCATTAGAAGTTCGTCACCTTTGACTGAATCCGCCCGTCGTCGATACCAGCGGTCGCTTCGTCGACGTCACTGAAGTACCGGGCGAGCTCGTCCCGACGGATCGCCTCGCTCTCGTGTAAGAACGCGATTTCGGTGAGCGACAGCGTCTCCCCCCGTTGTAGCTTGTGTCGTAACTGCTCGACAGTGAGTGACTGGTAGGTCACCTCGAGGGAGACCGCCGCTGCTCGGTCGTTCCTTGCCTCGGCGAGGTTGATCCCCTCTTTCAACACGGTCTCGAACTCGAGGTCGGTGTCAGCCGTCGCCTGGTAGAGAAAGGCCATCGCGGACACCATCGCGTCGAACGCTTCGGTGCCGTCGATTTCGTCGAATCGCTTCTCGAAGACGAGCGCTCGGTCGTCGTCGGGGAGGTGTTCGACCAGGAGTTCGAGATCCCGAACTGCGTGGTAGATCCGGTTTCGGATGCGGGCGCGGGTGTTCCGTTCGGACTGGACACTCGCCAGTTCAGACTCACCGCGCAGGTACGCCCGATCGGCGCTACTGAGTATTCCTCGGTCTCGACCGTTTCCGGACATAACTTATTATGGGTTATCTATTTCCTTACACACGTATATAGATAACCCAAAACAAATTATCTATCAGGTACTGTCAGAAATTGTTATGGTGGGCGTCGCGGATCTGCGGGTATGTCCGAGAACGACACAAAGACGCCAACTCACACTGACGATCACTCGGCACGGCCGTTCCGGGCAGTGCTCGAGGCCGAGACGTTACAGACGACGATTTCCCTCGCACACACCCTCTTCGAGGAGTGTCACCTGCACGTCGATCCAGACGGTCTCCGTCTCAGCGCCATCGACGCCGCGACGGTCGTCTGGGCGGACATCGCCCTGGATAGCGCGGCGTTCGAGTCGTTCGAATCGTCTCGTGAACACATCGGCGTCGACCTCGAGCGCCTCCGAGACGTGGTGCAAATCGCCGAGCGGGGACAACTCGTCGAACTCAGCCTGGACGCCGAAACTCGGACACTCGAGATTCGAATCGACGAACTCGAATACACTCTCGCGTTGGTAGATCCGAGTACGATCCGTTCACCACCCGAAAACTCGCGTGAGGCGTTCGAACTCGAGGGGCTGGTCGTCGCCGATTCGTCGACGTTCGATCGCTCAGTCCGGGCGGCGGCGATGGTTTCGACGCACCTCGAGTTCGACCTCGACAAAGCGGACGAACGGTTTGCGGTGCTCGCGGAAGGGGATACCGACGACGTCTCGCTGACGCTATCGGCGGACGACCTGATCGATCTCACGCCCGCTGAGGCCCGGTCGATTTTTTCGGTCGACTATCTGACGGCGATCAATCGAGCGATGCCGGCCGGCGTGGATGTCAGTCTCGAGGTTGGCACGGAACAGCCGGTATCGATCCAGTACGAGTTCGCGGATGGGGCCGGTGCCGTCGAGTACCTGGTGGCTCCTCGACTGACGGCCACGTAGGAAGGGGCCGCGTTCGATTCGCGATCCGATAGTAGCCACTGCACGTCAGTGCACACCTGATCGCCAGGCGGATCGACGTCAGTGTGTGAACCGTTTCAATTGTTACTATATTCGACCGCTCGTGACTCATCGTCTCGAGTCCGGTACGTCCGACAGTCTCCCCAGAGAACAGGCGCCGTGTTTTCGTCGCCGTCGTCACCGCGTTCGACGTCCCGCCGCAGATCGAACGCTCGATACCCGTCGTCACGGCACACCCGTTTCGCCACCCCGGGCGGTACCGATACCCGCTGGCACAGTCGTGAGACGAACAGCCCGCTCGGCCCGAACGTGAATTGGATATCGTAGTGGCGTACGCGTACGTCTTCCTCCGCGAACACCGGATGGATCGCCTCGAGCACACTCGCGACGAACTCGAAGACGAGTTCCATGCTCGGTGCTTCCGTACTCCCCAGGTCGACGCGAACGATCGGCACGTACACGGGGTCGCCGTCTTGGGTTCGATCGACGACAGCAAGCGTACGGATTTGAGGCGGGCGCTCGAGATGCGTTCGTTCGACCGTGTGGCTCTCTTCGAGGCGCTCCTCGAGTCGACGAACGCGGTCGCTGTAGGATCGATCGAGGCGGCGACGAACGATGACGAGGGTGATGGTCGCGACCGCGGCCAGCACGAACGTCCCGGCGACCAGTACGAGTTCGGGCATCGACTGCCGAGAGATTGGCGACCGATCCCAAAAGCGTTCGCTCTTCGTGCGGGAGTTTCTCGGAGTAGTTGTCGACCTGGAGATCGGAGTAGTTGTCGACCTGGAGATCGGAGTAGTTGTCGACCTGGAGATCGGAGTAGTTGTCGATCCGGAGAGCAGGTGGCTGCAGTGGTGTGTTCGGTGGCCAGCGTGGGTGTTCGAGTCGATTAGCGGGGCAACGAGTTTCAATCCCTTTATGGCGTTCGATTGAGTATCCCGCTGTATGGCGAAACAGCAGAAAGAAGTTCGCGACCTCGGAGAAGGTGGCTACGTCGTCATCGACGACGCAGCGTGTAAGATCAACTCCTACTCGACGGCCAAACCCGGCAAACACGGCAGCGCCAAGGCCCGCATCGAGGCCAAAGGCGTCTTCGACGGCAAGAAACGCTCGCTCTCCCAGCCCGTCGACGCGAAGATCTGGGTACCGATCATCAACCGCAAACAGGGCCAGGTCGTCTCGACCGACGGCGACGACATGCAGGTGATGGACCTCGAGAGCTACGAGACGTTCACCATGCGCATCCCCGACGACGTCGACGCGTCGCCGGACGACAACATCGAGTACCTCGAGATGGAAGGCCAGCGTAAGATCGTCTGATGTTTCCCGGGGCGACCGCCGACCGATCGGAGGCGAACTTCGTCATCGTCGGTGCGCCCCTCGACGCATCGACGACCTTTCAGCCGGGTGCCCGATTCGGGCCCCGGCGCATTCGACACTTCTCGGAGACGTTCGACGATTACGATCACCGGACAGGTCGGCGATTCACCGACTGTGGCGTTCACGACGAGGGTGACGTCCACGCCTGGGACGACGTCTGTGAGTACCTCGAGTTCCTCGAGGGCACCCTCAGGGACGCCGTCTGGGACGATGCTGTCCCGATAACCCTCGGGGGCGAACACACGGTCTCGGCAGCTGGAGTGGGGGCCGTCGAACCCGACGTGTTCGTCTGTCTCGACGCCCACCTCGACCTGCGGAGCTCGTACGACGGCAACCCGCTCAGTCACGCGTGCGTGACCCGACGCATTCTCGATGCGGACGAGTTCGCGAACGCACCCGACGTGGACGTCGAGGAAGCGATCATCCTCGGTGCGCGGACGGGCAGCGAGGAGGAGTGGGAGCGAGCCAGCGAAGCGGACGTCACGGTCGTTCCGCCCGAGGACGTCTCCGACTTCGTCCCGGAACTCGAGTCCCGCCTCGCGGGTCGGGAGGCCTACCTCAGTGTCGATATCGACGGTGCTGACCCGGCGTATGCGCCTGGAACGGGGACGGTGGAGCCGTTCGGGCTCGAGCCACGAGAGATGCGAGAGGTCGTGCGGGCGGTAGCGCCCGCGGCAACGGGGTTCGACGTCGTCGAAGTGAACGACCGGGACGACGGGCAGGCCGCCTCGCTCGCCGGAAAACTCCTTCGTGAATTCGTGTTTTCGCACGTGGACGGCGCAGATACCGCCGAGTAAGCACGTTCGACTCGTCTCGTTCCGTGGCGCAACGCAGAAATAGCGAACGCTCGTAGCCTCGAGTGATTCGTGGATGACGCTGTCCGATGAGGCGCTCGATCGATTGGCGGACGTAGTTGAGTTACAGCCGACGAAAAACAGCGAGTTGCAGGATCGCTGGGAACTCGAAAGTGGGAGCGAGGTGCACAGTTACCTCGAGAACGAACTCGGGGACTACTACTTTCGGGACGACAACAGTCTGATTCGGGCGACCGCCGAGGCGGCCGAACTGGTCGACGTCGAACCCGGCGTCGTGATCACCGAGGACGAGGGGCCGCCGTCGCGCGTTCGCGTGCCAGCGCTGCACGCGAAGATCGTCGAGGTACTCGCCGAGCCGGACGAGCGCTCCCAGAGCGTGGTGTCCGTCCTCCACGACCTGCGCGAGACGTTCGATATCGACCCAGACGTCGACGCGGTGCGGTCGGGCCTACAGAGTCTTCGACGGAAAGATGTCGTTGAAGTCGAGTACCGAACCGTGCCGACGTTCCGGTTGACGATCAAGCGGGATGCACTCGAGGTTACCGTCACGGAGTAGACCACCCGTCGATGGGGTTCCGCCGGACGGTACCGGGCGTCTTTTTACACTATGAGCGAGTCACCCTGGATATGGATCGACGAGAACTCGCCCCCCTGATCGACCACACGGTACTCGGGCCCGAAACGACGCCAGCCGACGTCGAGGCCGTCCTCGAGACCGCCGACGAACACGGGATGAACGCCTGTATCCCGCCCTATGCACTCGAGGAAGCATCCGAATCCTATCCCGACGTCACCCTCGCGACGGTGATCGGCTTTCCCCACGGACAGAACGATCACGACGTGAAACGCCGGGAGGGCGTCCTCGCGTGGAAAGCCGGCGCGGACGAACTGGACGTGGTAATCAACGTTGGCCTCCTCCAGGCGGGTGAGGTGGACGCTGTCGAGGCCGAACTCGAGGAACTCGTCGCCGCCGTCCCCATTCCAGTCAAGGTCATCATCGAGACGGCGCTGTTGACCGACGCGCAGAAACACGGCGCGTGTGAAGCCGCGAAATCGGCCGGCGCTGCGATGGTCAAAACGTCGACCGGGTTCGCCGATGGCGGTGCGACCGTCGAGGACGTGTCGCTAATGAGCGAGTATCTGCCAGTGAAAGCCAGTGGCGGCGTTGGCAGCTACGACGAGGCGTTGGCCATGATCGAGGCCGGTGCCGAACGGATCGGTGCCTCGAGCGGCGAGGCGATTCTCGAGGGGGCACCGGAGGTCTGAACGGTTTCTCCGGCCTCTTTTCCCACTCAATCCCACGCCTGGGGCCAGATGTCCGAGGCGCGCATTCCCGGTTCGTAGTCCTGCTCGAGCAGGGCGTCCCGCAGTGTCGTTTCTTCGACCCGTGGCGGCTCCTCCCTCGTGAGCGTTCGCGTCAGAAGAGCCGTCAGCATGGCGTGCTCGCGAAGGTTTCGCGGGTCGACTTTGTCCCGCGTGTCGGCCGCCGTGTGTCCCCAACCTCGGCCACGTTCGCCGCCGCCGGCGGGTTCGCTGTGGAGTTGCAGTGACGGCACTCCGTCGCGGAGGAACGGCCAGTGGTCGCTGAACGGGTGCGGGTCGGGATCGTGTACGATCGGTTGTCCCCAGTGATCGCCCACGTCGGTGGCCATATCTGCGAGTGATTCCGACGCGTGGGAGTACGCCTTCAGATTTCGAAATCGGCCCGCGCCATCGACGTTGACGACCGCCCGAACGGACTCGAGGTCGAGGTCGTCAGCGAGGGCAGCCGCTCCGAGTAAGCCGATCTCTTCGCTGCCGACGCCGGCCACGCGCACGCGGCACGCGAGGTCGTCTTCGATCTGGGCGAGAATCGAGGCGGCAGCCAGTACGGTCGCGATGCCACAGCCGTTATCGAGGGCACCCTCGGCGATGTCGTGGGAATCGTAGTGGCCGAGGAGGACGATTTCCTCGCCAGTATCAGGGCCGAGCGTGCCGACGACGTTCCGACTCGAGCCCTGTGTTGTCGACGCCTCGACCGTGAGTGTCGCCCGGGCCGTGTCCTCGCCGTCGGCGTAGTCGATGAGCCAGTCGTGGGTCTCCTTGCTGACGCCGACGCCGGGCATGGCGGCCTCCCGGTCGAACCGCAAGGAGCCGGTCGGCGGAAGCTGTCCCGGGATGTGATTCGCGAAGAGAAACGCCTTCGCCCCGGCGTCGACCGCGTGCCCGAACTTCTCCATGCGGTGGACGAAGCGCTGTCCGGGCGGCGTCGTCGTGCTCGCGACGACGATCGCACCGTCGACGGCATCGCCGGCTTCCTCGATCTCCTCCGGCGTCCCGTAGCCGATGTCGACCAGGGGTGCCTCGATGTCGCCAGAGGGCGAGTACGGGAGCGCGATCGCTTCGAACGACCGCTCGACCGGCTCGGTGATGGTCAGGGTGGTGTGGCCACGCTCCCAGTACTGGATCGGGAACGAGCGCGTCTCGACGTCGGCGACGCCAACGTCCGAAAATGCCTCGGCGACGAGATTCGCCGCGGCTCGTTCCCCCGGTGAGCCCCCCATGCGGTGCTCGAGCTGGGTCAGTTCGGTGAGCAGATCCCACGACCGATCGTCTCCCCAGGCGCGCCCGAGGACGGCTTCGAGGGCATCGTTCGTTGTATCGCGATGTGTCGCCATAGCCGCTGATCCAGGCCCGATAACGAAAGTCGTTGGGTTGGCGGCGGGTGACGCCGGGATGACACGGGGTAGGATCTGGAAACACCTCAACTTCCAGACTGTAACTGGAGCGTTTTGTTCACCGCCTTGCGAACCGTACACAGCCGCGAGAGTGGCTCACACGCCCACGATACGGCTCCCCATGGGATGTGTGTTCACGCAAGAACTTTCATATGTCCGATCGTATTCTCGAGTATGAACAACAGCCTCGTCGTCATCGACGACACCGACCGACACCGATCGCTCCTCGAAACAGCCGGCGAACTCGCCGCCGGATCTGGAACCGACCTGTGCTTGCTCCCGATGACGTCGACCGACGACGTCGCCGCCGAGCGCGAGGCGATCGGCCAGATCAGCGCCGAGCGCGTCGCCGCGTACGGAACCGACACGGCAGAGCAGCGACTGACCCGGATTGCCCACACGGTTGCCCGGGAGGCGCTCGCCGATCTCGACACCGACGTTGACTACCAGGTCGTCCCGAAAATCGTCGACGCGAAGACGGAAGCGACGACCATCCTCGACACCGCCGAGGAACACGACTGCGACCACATCTTCCTGGTCGGCCGCAAACGCTCCCCGACCGGGAAAGCACTCTTCGGCAACCTCGCCCAGACGATCATGCTCACCTTCGACGGGCAGGTTACCGTCGAACTCGAGTAGTCGAACCACGACCGAACCCGGTCACCGCAGGTGACTCGCGAACACGAATCGAATTTTCGCGACAGTGATGACGGTTCCGTCAGTTTTCACTCGAGAGTCGCCCGGTATCGACAGCCTCTTTCACGCTGCCCGTCCGTGTGCTGGTATGACCGAGTATTTCGAGGTTCACGAGCGCGACGGGGCCGCGCGACTGGGCGAACTCCGCCTCGAGACCCCCCGGACGACGCCGGCACTCGTCGACGATTTGCTCGAAGACGGCGGCTCCCTTTGGGCTGCGAATCAGGAGATTCCGGAGGGCGACGAGTCCGCGCTGACCGTCCTCCCTTACCGTGGATTCCCGGGCGGGACGGCCCCCGAGGTACAGGAGTCCTTCGCGGTCGACTACCCCGACGTCTCCTATCCGAGCGTGGCCGTCATCTCGAGCGAGACCCCCGCCGACTACGGCGCCGACGCCTACGCCGTCTCCGACGTGCAGTCGATCGTCGGCCACGGAGCGGCCCTCGTCGAGGCCGTCGTGAACGTGCGGTCGACGATCCCCGCCGATACCGCCCTCCTCTTCTCCGGCGTCGCCACGCCCCGGAACGTCGCGCTGCTCGCGTACGCCGGTGTCGACTGCGTCGACGCGTCGAAAGCCGTCGTCGAAGGCACTCGCGGAAAGTACCTCACCACGGAATCGGCGTACTTCCTCGAGGATCTCGAGGAGTTGCCCTGCTCGTGCCCGGCCTGCCAGCAGCCCCGCTCGGAGTTCAGCCGGCAGGACTGTGCCGACCACAACCGTAACGCGCTCGCGGCCGAACTCGCCATCGTTCGCCAGCGCATTCGCGACGGCCGCCTGCGCGACTACATCGAGGGGCAGGCCCGCCACGACCAGTGGCTCACCGCGGCGATTCGCGAACTCGATTCCCAGTGGACGTACCTCGAGGAGCGCACGCCGATCCTCCGGACGGGGAACCTCGACGCGGCGACCGAGGACACCCTCCGGCGAGTGGAGATCCAGCGCTTCGCCGACCGGGTGACCAGTCGGTACCGCAACCGGTTCGACGCCCCGCTCGTTCTCGTCCCCTGTTCTGCGCGCAAGCCCTACAGCGAGTCCCAGAGCCACGGCCAGTTCCACCGCGCGATCCAGTGGCGCGGCCACCTCGTCTCGATGACCTCGCCGATAGGTGTCGTCCCGCAGGAACTCGAGACCACGTACCCGGCCCAGCACTACGACACCGTCGTCACGGGACGCTGGTCGGCCGACGAGAAGGACTTCGTCGCCCGCGTCCTCGAGCGGTACCTCGAGCGCAACGAGTACCCACGGATCATCGCCCACGTGCCGGACGAGGGCTACCGCGACATCGTCGGCCGGGTCGAGGACGAACTCGACCTCGAAGTGACCTACATCGTCGAACCGGGTGCCCACCCGACCGACGACGACTCGCTTGCGGCCCTGAGCGATGCTCTCTCGGGCGAGTCAGCGTACCAAAAACGCGAGCGCGAACACAACACCGTTCGTGCCATCGCCGACTACATCCTTGGCGACGGTGCCGGCGACGACCTGTTCGAGGAGTTCGCCACGACGAGTCACTATCCGCGCCTGCAGATCCGGGACACCGACCCCGAGGAGACCCAGTTCGCCACGATGGTGCCCCAGTACGGCACGCTTTCGTTCACGCTCGAGGGTGCAAAGCGCTGGGTCGAGAGCGACGCGCCGGTCAAACGCCTCGAGATCGACGGCTTCGTCCCACAGGGGAGCGTCCTGGCGCCGGGCGTCGTCGACGCCGACGACGACATCCGCGTCGGCGACGAGGTGATCGTCGAGGGGCCTCGAGCATTCGGTATCGGTAGAGCCGAGATGTTCGGCCGCGAGATGGTCGAGAGCACCCGTGGTGTCGCGTGTGAGATTCGCCACGTCGAGGAGAAGGCCTAAGAGGGACCGCGCTCTCGACCACTCGTACCGATCACATGGCGACGCTCGCTGCACTCACGTTCGGGTTCTTCGCTCTCGGAGCAGGTGCACTCGCGTACGTGCTCACGTCGAACCTCGAGCACCAGCCGGAGTATCCGACGCTCATGACCGACGGAATGCGCCTCATCGGGGTGCTCATCGCGCTCGCCGGCGGCGGACTGGGTGTGATCTTGCTCGGGTACGCCATTCTCGAGTACGTCGGATAGCAACGCTGGATTGTCGGTGGTGTCAGACGCTCGTCTCGAATCGGCGGCGAAAACGACGCCAGGATCGGCCCACTTTTTAGGGTTCCACTCCTCTCGAGAGCCTGACCCGGACACTATAGTAGCCACTGCAAGTCAATGCACAACTGATCGCCAGACGTATCGGCGATCAGTGTGTAAATCGTAGCAGTTGTTACTATATGGATCTCTCACTCGTCCTGATCGGCTGTTCGCTCGTCGTCGTCGGGTTCGCGTTACTGTTCGGTACGCGGACGCTCCTGGAGCGTCTCGACGTCACCGAATCGGGAATGAACGCGCTCGTGTACGGCGGCGTGCTTGGAGGCGCGCTGTCGCTGACCATCGGCGTCGTCGTCGTGCTGATCGGACTGCTCTGGTGACGAGACGACTCCCGAAGTCCGCTGCCTGACGGTGAAAGCGTGCTTTCAAGTCCGCCGACGCGAAACCCAGGTTTATGAGCCAGACCCCAGCCCCGGGCGATCGCGTCCGCGTCGAGCGAGCGGATCGAACGTACGAAGGCGTGATGCTCCCCTCGAGCACCGACGACCACCTGGTCGTGAAACTCGAGGGCGGGTACAACGTCGGGATCGACCGCGAGGACGCCGCCCTCGAACTGCTCGCCGAGGACGTCTACGACGTCGAGACGGCGCAATCCGACGATGGTATCTCCGAAATCGAGTTCGACGAGTCGCTGCCGACCATCTCGCTCATCTCGACCGGCGGCACCATCGCCTCGACGGTCGACTACCGGACGGGCGCCGTCACGGCCCAGTTCGACGCGGAAGACGTCCTCCGGGCAGTGCCCGACCTCGCGGGCCGAGCGAACTACCGTGGCCGGGTCGTCGCGAACATCCTCTCCGAGAACATGGAACCGCCGATCTGGCAGGATCTCGCGGCGGCGGTGGCCGAAGAGATCGAGGCGGGTGCCGACGGCGTCGTCGTCATGCACGGCACCGACACGATGCAGTACTCCGCCTCGGCGCTCGCGTTCATGCTCGAGACGCCCGTCCCCATCGTCTTTACCGGGAGCCAGCGCTCGGCCGACCGGCCGTCCTCCGACAACGTGATGAACGCCGTCTGCGCCGTCGAAGCGGCAAAAAGTGATTGCGCGGAGGTACTCGTTTGCATGCACGACAGCGAGAGTGACACCACCTGCGCGCTCCACCGGGGCACCCGCGTCCGGAAGAACCACACCTCCCGACGGGACGCCTTCGAGACCGTCGGAAGCGAGCCTCTGGGGACGGTCGACTACGACACCGAAACCGTCGCGCTTTCCGGGGATTATACTGAACGCGGCGACGTCGACCTGACCGTCGACACTGCCCTCGAGACGTCCGTCGAACTCGTCAAGTTCACGCCGGGCATGGATCCCGCGTTCCTCGAGGCCGCATCCGGTTCGGCTGGCCTCGTCCTCGAGGGTACCGGCCTCGGCCACGTCCACACCGACCTGATCCCCCAGATCGAATCCCTCATCGAGAACGGCACGACGGTCGTCATGACCAGCCAGTGTCTCGAGGGGCGCGTCTGCGACCGGGTGTACGACACCGGCCGCGATCTGCTGTCGGCGGGCGTCATCGAGGGTGAGGACATGCTCCCGGGAACGGCCAAAGTCAAACTGATGGTGGCGCTGGCGAACGCGGACGATCCGGCGGAGGCGATGCAGACCTCGCTCGCGGGCGAGATTCAGGAACGCTCCGTACCGTGGGCGAGCCAGTGAGGCGAGACCGATGACGAACGACAATACTCACCAGGCAGACGTCCACGACGGCTCGGTCGAGGACGGCCTCGAGATTCGTCACGCCACGCTCGACGACCAGGCGGCCGTCGCCGCGATGACAAGCGACATCTGGAGCGACCGCGGCGGCGACTACCTGTCCCGGGTCTATCCGGACTGGCTCGAGGAGCCGGATGACGACCACAAGCGGACGTTCCTGATGGACGCGGGAGACGATGTCGCCGGCCTCGTCCAGGCAGTGATGCTCTCGGACGACGAAGCCTGGTTCCAGGGACTGCGGGTGCACAGTGAGTACCGCCGGCAGGGCGTGAGCCAGCGACTGAACGAGGCGTGTTTCGACTGGGCTGTCGACCGCGGAGCGACCGTCGGCAGGCTCATGATCTTCTCCTGGAACGCCCCGGCGCTCGGTGCGTCCCGGGCCGCTGGCTACGAACCGGACACGGAGTTCCGGTGGGCACATCCGGAACCCGATCCGGAGTCGGACGGGCCGGATCCGGTCACCACCGCCGACAACGCAACCCGGGCCTGGCGGTACTGGACGGCGAGCACCGCTCGAGACCACCTCCAGGGCCTCGCACTCGACCTCGAGGAGTCGTGGGCGCTCAGGGAACTCACTCGATCGGATCTCGAGACCGTGGCCAACGAGACGGCCGTGTTCACGGTCGACCGGGCCGACGGCGTCGCCGGGATGAGCTACCGGAACCGTACCTACGAGCGACAGACCGACGACGGCGACATCGACCTGTGGGTCGAGTACGGCGTCTCCGCCTGGGAGGACGTCGATGCCGCCCGCTCGCTGTTCGCCGCTATCGCCCGCGACGCAGCGGCGCTCGAGGCGGATCGAACGCGGGTACTGATCCCCGAAACCGTGGGGGCGGTCAGCGATGCATCGTTCGCCGGGGCTCCCATCTCCGAAGAGCCGGATTTCGTTCTCGGCGTAGATCTCAGCGCTCGGTAATCCACTCGTTGCTCTCGAGAACCACGCTGTCGGGATCCGTTACCGTTACCTCCCGTCAGCACCCCGTGATTCGGGACTATCAGTGCCAGGATGACTGATGCAGCCGACAGCACTCGAACTTGGTCGTCTCCACCGCATCGGACAGGGACGACGAAACTGTTAACTGCCACGGGTTGAACCCTCGAGTATGGGTCTCGGTGATCACCTGTTTCACTACGAGGAAAAGATGTTGCCGCCGATCGTCGTCGTGACCACGGCGATTCTGATTGCGATTCTCGTTCTCGGTGCGGCGATCCGCGTCCTGCTGACGGTACTGTTCTGACCTGGACGCTGTAACGGACTGATTCTCGAGTACTACTCCAGTGAGCCCCCGCTCACCGGTGGGAACAGGGCGAGTTCGTCGTCGCCCTCGAGCTCCGTCTCGAGTCCTTCTTCTTGCGTTTTGACGTCGGCGCCGTTGCGAAGCACGTTGATCTGTGAGCGAAGGTCGCCGCCCTCGTCCTCGAGCACTCGCTCCGCCAGCCCGGGCCGATCTGCGAGCAGCGCCTCGAGAGCGTCACCCACGGTGTCTCCGGCACCGACATCGACGGCGACGGTTCGGTCGCCAGCGTGTTCGGCGAGATCCGCAAACAGCTTCCACTCGATAGGCATACTGGCGGCTACTGTTGCCGACGGCAAGTAGCTACCGCTCTCCGGAACGGGAATGCGAACGGGAACGCGAACGGGAACGCGAACGGAGACGGCTGATAGCGTCGACATCGGCCAGTACGAAACACGTGTCGCCGACTTCGAGTCGACGATCCGGTTCCGGGAACGGGACGCTGGATGCAGAAGCAGCCCCTTCCCCGCTCGAGCGATCGATAGCGAGAACGAGACCCGGCAATGAGTCGACTCGCTCGCCGACCAGCGAATCCCCGGCCTCGATTGAAAACGCCGTAACCGTTTCCGCTGTCGTCCGCAACAGCGCGCGAAGGGCTCTCGCCGCGTCGGCCGTTCCTGGACGGGTCACGAGACGATACTCCTGGCCGGTCTCGAGACCCGCCGCGTCGGATGTGTCGAGCGCGAGCGTGACGACGTCGTCCACTGTTCCCCGCAGTTCGCCGGTGGCGATCCGTCGAACCTGGTCGCCGTCGGCCGACCAGACCTCGACCGTGTCCCCCGGCGTGGCGTCGTGTGCCGGATCGCCGCGAACGGCGACGGCGACCGATCCTGGGGCAAGCGTCGGGCCGATCCCGACTGGGGTAGTCCCGACCGCGAGTCGACCGACCGTTCCGTCGGCGTCGAGGTCGACGTCCACGTACCCGATCCTGTAGTCGGCCTCGAGACGCTTTCGAAGCCGATCACGAAGTTCATCGACGGTCAACCGACGCGGAAACACCAGTGTCCGTCCGGCGATTGCTGCTCGCGTCGCCTCGTCGACGGGGTCGTACCCCGCTGCATCCTCTATCTCGGTCGGGAGGTCGACCGTGATGACGCGTCCCGCCGCACGCACGAACTGCCCCACCTCGTCGATGCTGGTCGGCGACGTGAATCCCGCTTCGCTGGCGACGTACTCCCCGATCCGTCGCCCGGCGTCGGCCGCGATTGCGCTCACGGCGAAGGTACCTACGGTGAACAGCGCGGTCGACGGGGCGAGCACGTCCGCGTCGCCGATGATGGCGTCCTGTAACACCGTCTGGGTGTTCAGCCAGACGGCCACGAGCGCGACGCCTGACAACACAGCGACGCCCTCCGGAATCGACTCGCTGCTGTACCAGCGATAAGCCACCGTCACGGCGAACCCGACCCCACCGGCGAGGAGCGCGAAGCCGAGGATTCGAACGATTACGTCGACGACGATGCCGGAGTCCACGGACTGGCCGACAGCGATCGTTGCAATCGCGCCTGCCGAAACTGCCTCGAGTGCGGGCTGTACCCCGCTCATCGTCCCACCGCGAGAAACCGCTCGAGAGCGGCCGGTCGCCCAGCGAGATAGCACTCGTCGCCGTACTCGAGTGGGTGCTCGAGCGACGGCGAAAACGTCCAACCCTGGTGTCGACCAGTGGTGTCGTCAGCTCGTCGCTTGATGGCGATCGTCGTCAGATCCTGTGTGCCCGGATCCGGGAGTGGTGCCTCGTCTGTCGACTGGATCGTCACGTGCCGTATCTCGTACCCGGCACGTTTCACGACCGAGAAGGCCTCGAACGAGTCGCTGGTTGCTCGAGGGTGAACCATGCACTGTACCCGGGTTGCAGCCAGTAACGGCTTCGTCTTCCCTCGCGGGACGGCGACGGTGACCCGGCCGACGCCGCCAGCGGTGGCGAGGCTGCTGTCGTGACTCGCTGAGTTCGTCGGCACGTCGACGCCACCGTCCGTCGCCGACGTCTCAGTCGATCCGCCTGAATGTGTCGCGTCGTCCGCTTCAGTCCGAACGCTACACACCGTCCCGCGAATCGACGTGTCTCCCGCCTCGATAGTGACGTCGTCGCCGGGTGCCAGCCCCGTCGGAACGAGCGTCGCGATCGACACGGCTCGAAACCCGTCGGGAATCCGGTTCGACAGCCCGCTCGAGGGTGGGGCGGCGGCGATCGTCGCTCGTCCGTTCTCGTCGATGGAGACGGAGACGTCGGCGAGGTCGTATTCGGTTTGGAGTCGGTTCTCGAGACGCACGGCGAGTTCCGACAGCGGCAGATCCGCGGGAAGTCGCCAGGTTCCCGTCCTCAGCGTCGACCGGAGACCGGGTGAGAGCGGCGGATAGCCCTCGAGATCCTGAACTTCTCCGGTCGGTCGAACGGTCACCTGACCGACGGTGCCGACGAACTCGATGACGTCGGCCGAGAGCGTTCGCTGGCGGAGGGCGGTCAGCGAGAGGCGTCTCGGCATGGTGGCACCGAGAGCATCACCCTGACTGTGTGCGTAGAGCGCGAGCATCAACACGACGAGAACGGCAACCAGTAGTCGCGGAGACTGTGCGATGTCGGGTTCGATCAGCCCGAGCAGGCCACCCTGGACGCTCGCGATCGAAAGCGCCAGAACGACCACACCGAACCCTGGGAGAGTTACACCCGTAAAGTACCGAACCAAAAAGCCGAGCGAGCCAGCGACGAACGCTGGAACGATCCCGGTCAGCAACCCGAGGTAGATGCCGAGAAGGATCTAGAGTGGAAGCGTCGTCATTGTCCGACTCTTTCGCCGAACGGATAAACCAGTACCGGCGGGCCACTGCCGCCGATGATGGCGAGATCCCTTAGCCAATGCCTCGAGACGCTGTGGCTGCCGCTGAAACGAAGCGTGTTTACATCCCGGATTCGATCCACTCTGTATGGTCGGTGAGCGGCTCGTTGATCGGGTGCCCCACAACTGGGCCTGGATCGTCACCACACGAGCAGCCGTGGTGCTCGTCCTCGCCGTTGCCCTCCTCTCGGTGGCGACCGGAATCGTCAACATCGAGCAACCGACCGCCGACTTCGGCCCCCTCGCGGAATACGTTCCGGCGTTCGTCACCCAGACGGTCGGGTTCACCGGGGCACTCACCGGCTTTCTGATGGTCGGCAGCGCGCTCGCCCTCCGGCGGGGCCTCAGAGCTGGCTGGTACGCAACGATGATTTTACTCCCGATCACGGCCCTCCAGGGACTCTTACAGACGAGTATCTACTCGATTCCGCTCGTCGTCCTCTCGCTGATCTCGCTTCCAACGTTGCTCATCACGCGACGAAAGTTCGATAAGTCCCTCGAACTCACGACCACGCAGCTCGCGGCCGGGGGCGCTCTCGTTGGCGTCCAGGCCTACGGCACGTTCGGCTCGTTTGCCCTCCGTGAGGATTTCGATGGTATCGAAGACCTGCTCGATGCCTTCTACTTCACGCTCGTGACCTCGAGCACGGTCGGCTACGGTGACATCGGCCCGGAATCGGCGGAAGCTCAGCTATTTACGATGTCCGTCGTCGTCCTCGGGGTGGCCAGTTTCGGTATCGCCATTGGGGCCCTCGTCGGCCCGGCCATCCAGGCCAGAATAACCAAGACACTCGGAAAGATGACTGACTCAGAGCTCGAACTCCTCGACAACCACATTCTCGTCCTCGGATACGGCGAGTTGACCGAACCGATTATCGACGAACTGCAGGCCGCAAACCAACCGTTCGTCGTGATCACGAATAATCGCGAGGCGGCGACCGACCTCTCCGATCGGGAGATACCGGTCATCACTGCCAATCCGAGCGACGAACAGCCCCTCGAGCGTGGACACATCGAACGAGCGAACGCCGTCGTCGTGGCGACGAATCACGACGCCGAGGACGCGCTGGCTGTGCTCACCGCACGAGAACTCGCCGACGATGTTCGGATCGTCGCTGCCGCGACCGACCGGGAGAACACCAGAAAGCTCGAGCGAGCCGGAGCGGATGTCGTGTTGAGTCCCGCTGTCCTTGGCGGGAATTTGCTCGTACGCTCCGCACTTGGGGGCGACGAGTCGGCAGTCCTCGAGCGTATTTTCGGGGAGTAATTTTCGAGATCGCTATCGATCTCCCCGTGGCTCCACTAATCGCGCTCGAGTGCTGTTGTGGTTGCGGTGGTCGTGGTATCGGTCGTCGATCCGGGTTCGCACTCTATTGTACGTCGAAACGGCCAGTGCCCCGCTGATCGCCGCCAGCACAATCGTTGGATAGGATAGCGCAACGAGTAGCCCGAAGAACGCGACGAGGACGCCGATCGAGACGCCGATTCGTGGTGCAGGATGGGGGGCGTTAGTGGGTTGTGGATACGGTGGCATCATACAGGTAGTGAGAGGACGCGGCCAGCCATAAGTGTAATCTGAAATTCATTTCTGTAACTGTCGTTACTGAACTCGTCTTCAGTCAGCGGACAGGACGGATCTCGAGGGAGCGAATCGACTCGTGTCTCAGGTGCTGACTCGAGGATGCAGCCTGATCACCTTACCGTGATCACACAGACTCCGTTAAAACCGAGCGCCGGTTCGGACGCCGGTGAACTCGAACCGGGCGCCGCCGTCGGCACTTTCGGTCACGATTACCTCCCATCCGTGGGCGTCCGCGACGGCGCGAACGATCGCCAGTCCGAGTCCGGATCCGTCCGGATTCGAGGAGACGCCCTGTTCGAGCACGGCATCTCGCTTTTCCGGCGGAATCCCCGGGCCATCGTCCTCGACGTAGAACCCGTTCCGAAGGGATCCGAGGCGGACGGTGACGTCTGCACTGCTATGTTCCACTGCGTTCCGAAACAGGTTCTCGAAGAGGCGTTTCGTTCGTTGTGCGTCGACGTGTATGGTTTTGCTCGACTCGAGTTCGTAGCGAGCATCGTCGGTCTCGACGACCGACCAGGCTTCCGAGACGAGATCGGCCAGTTGCACCGGTTCGGGGTCGTCGACCTGAGCTCCGTTCCGGGCGATCGAGAGGGAGTCATCGATCAGTTCGTCCATTCGCTGGAGTGACTGATCGACGGCCCCGAGGTGTTCTGGGTCGCCCGTACGGAACGTCTCTTCGAGGCGACCGCGGGCGACCATCAACGGATTCCTGAGGTCGTGGGAGACGATGCTGGCAAAGGTTTCCAGGCGCTCGCTCTGTCGTTTGGCTTCCCGAACGGCCGCCCGTTGGCGGATCTCGTACATTCCGGCGACGGTGCCGGCTGCGACCCCGACGGTGCCGCTCATGAGTGTCAAATACAGCGGCGTTGCGACGCCAGTGCCGTGTAAGGCCAGGACGTGAAGGTGTAGCGCCGTTACCAGCGCCGCAGCCAGGAATCCGCCGAGGCCGTAGGCGAAGACCGACAGCCGATCCCGAATCCCGACGCCAGTGGCGACCAGGTGTCGGTCGGCGAGAACGACGGCCGTCGCGGCCACGAGCGGGAACGCGCTCTCGAGGATCACCTGACTCGAGAGGTTCTCCGCGGCGATACGCAGGCCGATGGTAGCGGCGAGAAAGAGCCCGAGCGCTGAAAGTGGGGATACCGGCAGCTGTTCCCCGAACTCGGTGAGCCAGTCGCCGTCGGACGTTACGCGTTGCACGATGTCGTTGCCACCACGTGATTAGATATCACTCTACGGGACGCTCTCAATATCTTTTCGGTCACGCACACTGAAACGTCCGTTGGAAAAAAGACCGGTGTATTGCTGTATGATCGAATGGGCCCGTCTTCGAGGTTCGCGGGCTGCTCGTGGGTTACACGTGGGGGACGAGTGTACGGGTGCTCACTGTCGGTCACGCCGGCGCGAGCGCCGCGAAATCAGGCAAACAACAGCCAGATGAACGCTCCATAACAGCAGACGAGAATCCCCCCATCGATGCGAGTCAATCGACGGCCGTAGCCCATCATGCCGACGAGCAACAGCGTGAACCCGAGGACGAGCGGGAGTTCGAAGCGGAGGGTCGACGGCGACACCGTAATCGGGACGGCGACGGCGAGTATTCCCAGGACGGCCACGATATTGTAGATGTTCGACCCGATCACGTTCCCGATGGTGAATCCGGTTTCGCCGCGGGCCGCGCCCACGGCCGAGGCGGCGAGTTCCGGCAAGGAGGTGCCAAGCGCGAGCACCGTCACTCCGACGACGAACTCGGGAACGTCCATCGCGAGTAACAGTGAGGAGCCGCCCGATACGAGCCAGCGAGAGCCAACGAGGAGGGCGAGCAGACCGAGGACGACCAACCCGACGTCTCTCGGGGAGACTCCTTCCGTCGCATCCACGTCCGCCGAAACCGGTGCCGGCTGGGTTTTTGCGTAGTAGAGGAGATACCCGGAGAAAACCGACAGAACGACGAGAAAGAAAACACCCTCGATTCGACCAATTCGACCATCGATCGCAACCACTGGCAGGAGGAGGGCGGTGAACAGCATGAACGGCACGTGGCGGCGCATGACGGTGTCGCTGATCGTGAGCGGGCGAATCAACGCGGAGATGCCGAGAACGAGACCGATGTTGGCGATGTTCGATCCGACGATAGTACCGAGGCCGACGTCGGCCGAAACCTCGAGGGCTCCGAGCATGGCAACGAACAGTTCGGGGGCCGTCGTCGCGAACGCGATCACCGTGACCCCGACGGTTGCTGCCCGAAGACCAAACCCGAGCGCGAGTCGACCAGCCCCCTTGACGAGCAATTCGGCACCAGCGAACAACGACAGTACCCCAAGGACGAGCAAGAGAACAGATAGGGCGATGCCGTCGATCATTTCACTCGTGACACGTACTTCGGTTGTGGGTATAAGCCGTGTGAAACGGGTCGTTCGGTAGCCTGCAGTCCCGGCCCGATCGCTCGAGCGACACCTGCCAGTGTCAGACTCGTTAGTGTCAAACCTGTCAGATTAGGAATAGTTATAAACGCCGTCGAACGTCGATGCACAACCTGATCCTAGTTTGCCTGCGACCAGTGTGTGATTCGTTGCAACCGGTACTATATTACCTCGGAGAACCCAGCACGAACAGATGGACGTCTTCGGTCTCCTCGGGAACCCAGTTGGACACTCCCTCTCGCCACCGATGCACGAAGCGGCGTACGCCGAACTCGGTCTCGAGGCTCGGTACGTAACCTTCGAACCGGCACCCGAAGCCCTCGGCGATGCGATCGCAGGTGCCGAGGCACTCGGTATTACCGGCCTCAACGTGACGGTGCCGTTCAAACGGGACGTCCTCGAGTTCGTCGACCCCGATCCGCTCGCCGAGCGCATTGGCGCGGTCAATACGATTGCGTTCCCAGGGGACGGCCCACCGACCGGCTACAACACGGATGCGGTTGGAGCCGTTCGATCCTTGCGCGAGCACGACGTTTCGATTCGAGGCGCGTCAGCCGTCGTCGTTGGCGCGGGCGGGGCCGGTCGGGCGATCGCGTTTGGTCTCGCCGACGAGGGTGCGTCGGTGACCATCGCCAACCGAACGGCCTCGAAAGCCGAGCGGCTCGCGGATGCAGTACCGGAGGCGACGGGGGGCGGCCTCGACCTCCTTCCCGAGGTCGTCCCCGGAGCCGATCTCCTCGTGAATGCGACCACAGTCGGAATGGACGAGGATCGTTCTCCGGTTCCCGAAGCCGCCCTCCACGACGACCTCGCCGTGATGGATGCGGTGTACAGCCCGCTGGAGACGCGACTGCTTCGTGAGGCGACCAATGCGGGTGCGAAACCGATCGACGGCGCGTGGATGTTGCTGTATCAGGGTGTCGACGCACTCGAGCGATGGACGGGTGAGGAGGCTCCGGTCGAGGCGATGAACGGCGCACTTCGTGCCCACCTGTGACTTGCCGAGACCGCACGGTTGGCCACTGATCGAAATCCCGTCACGTTGACCGCTGTCGAGCCCGTGCTCGTGTACGATATCAGACGACTTTAAGTAGCGGTGGTAATTACTCACCAGTAATGGGACTCCTGCAGAAAATACAGTCGTTGCTCGGACTCGATGGCAACGACACCGACTCGAGATCGACCGACGATCGATCGGTGGGTGTAACTGTCGAACGCGAGCGAGGCGAGACGCCGACGACGGACGCTGGCGACCTCGAGGAGCCAGCAGAGACCGAATCGATCGACACTGAGAGTGAATCGACAGCGGAAGATGTGGGCGAACCCGCGGACGGAGATGTGGTGGACGAAGCCGAGGATCCGGATGGCGACGCCGACCGGGGACAGGCCGATGAGACCGAAAGCACCGCAGACGATGCCGACGTCGAGGACGTTGTAACCGAAGCGGAATCTGAGACCGACGCCGAAGTCGACGAATCGGCCGCGGCTGGCACGTCCGCCTCGAGTTCGACCGGATCGATGGCGGATGTTCCGGACGAACCCGAAGAGGCGGCCGAACCAGCCGAAGCAGCGGGGCCGACGTCCGAGGACGCCGTCCCGGAAACCGAGAAGCGTCTGGGCGACTCCGAGAGCGAACCGGTCACAGTCATCAAGGGTATCGGGCCAGCCTACGCTGATCGCCTGGCCGAGGCCGGCATCGAAACGGTCACTGACCTCGCCGCTGGCGACGCCGACGAACTCGAGGGGACGACGGACATCTCGGCCACGCGGATCCAAGGCTGGATCGATCGGGCGAAGGTTCGCTAACCACGAGTTGCTGACCACGATTTTTGCGCTGTCGGTCTCGCGTAACCGGGGCAACGAATCGCGAAAACCGCAAGAGCGTTAGGTCACCCCTTCGTTGTGGCCGTATGAACGAACCGCGTGTCGTCACCGACGAGGCGGACGTGATCGATCTCGTCGGGGCGATCGGGGAGGGCGACGGGAATGGGGTCGTCGACGGCGCCCCCTCCCTTCGCGTCCCCGTCGAAGTCCGGGTGTCCGTCGACGATCCGTTTCTCGCCTACCGGCGCGCTCGAGACGGTTCGGGCGGTGCCTTCTTGGAGACGACCGGCGGCCAGTCGGGGTGGGGGTACTTCGGGGTCGATCCGATCGAGCGGGTGACAGTTGGCGCTGACGCCGAGCTCCGCCCCTTCGAATCGGCAGCCCAGCACCCGGCCAACGCGGGGGAATCGGGAGCGACGATCGACACCCCTGAGACGAACTCGCCCACTCTCGCCGCACTCGAGGGGCTGCTCGAGACGGCGACGCTCGTTCGGGGCGGCTGCGACGTTCCCTACCCATGTGGCGTCCTCGGCTGGCTCTCGTACGACGTCGCCAAAGAACTCGAGTCGCTGGCGGGATCAGCCGTCGACGATCGCGGACTCCCTCGACTTGAGGTCGGCCTGTTCGACCGTCTCGCCGCCTGGGAGTGTCCAGTCGACGACGGCTCAGTCACGCTTCGGGTGACTGCGTGTCCGCGAATCGACCCCGAGGAACTCCTCGAGGACGACGGTCTCGTGGATGATTGGGAGGCAGTCGCGACGGCGACCTACGAACGCGGCCGCGAGCGTGCCCTCGAGTTAGCACGTGCGGTGATCGAGGGGGATCCCGCCGTCGGATCACCTGCAGTGGCCGACCCGGATGCGGCCTTCGAGAGTGCGTGCGGGCGCGAGGCGTTCGCTGACCGCGTTAGACGGGTCAAGGAGTACGTGCGCGATGGGGACACCTTCCAGGCGAACATCTCCCAGCGACTGGTCGCGCCGGCGGCCGTCCACCCCGTCGCCGCGTACGACGCACTCCGCGAGGTGAACCCAGCGCCCTACTCGTGTCTGTTCGAGGGGAGAGCCGCCGACCTCGTGAGTGCGAGCCCGGAACTCCTGCTCGAGCGCGACGGTGACTTCGTCCGAACGGAGCCCATTGCTGGCACTCGACCCCGTGGGGACACGAACGCCGAGGACGCAGCGCTCGAGGCGGATTTGCTCGGCGACGAGAAAGAACGGGCCGAGCATGCCATGCTCGTCGACCTCGAGCGGAACGACTTCGGGAAGATCTGTGCCTACGGCAGCGTCGACGTGTCGGAGTATCGGCGGGTGGATCGCTACTCCGAGGTCATGCACCTCGTCTCGAACGTAACCGGTCGTTTGCGTTCCGACGCGAGCCTGGCCGACGCCATCGCGGCGACGTTCCCCGGCGGGACGATCACCGGCGCGCCGAAGCCACGGACGATGGAGATCATCGACGAACTCGAGGACACGCGCCGCGGGCCCTACACCGGCGGCGTGGGGATCTTCGGCTTCGATGGTCGGGCGACGATCAACATCATCATCCGGACGCTCGTCCGCCACGACGACGAGTACCACCTTCGGGTGGGTGCCGGGATCGTCCACGACTCCGACCCCTACCGGGAGTACGTCGAAACGCTCGCGAAAGCCCAGGCGCTGTTGAACGCGATCGACGCCGCACTTGGCGAACGTGCGGGGATGGCGCTCGAGGCCGGCACCGGCGCTGAGAGGGGTGAGGACGATGACTGACCATTCGAGGGGGATGACGACGCGAGGGATGACGACGCGAGAAGCGTCCACCAGAATCCTCGTGATCGACAACTACGACTCGTTCGTCTACAACCTGGTGCAGTACGTCGGGGAGGTCGCGGACGAAGTGATCGTTCGCCGGAACGACGCGCTGCGAGTCGACGACGTTCGTGACCTCGACCCCACCGGGATCGTCGTCTCTCCTGGGCCGGGCACACCGGCAGCGGCGGGGATTTCGATTCCGCTCTTCGCCGACCTCGAGCGACCGATTCTGGGTGTGTGTCTCGGCCACCAGGCGCTCTGTGCGGCCCACGGGGCACCCGTCGTCCACGCTCCGGACGTCGTTCACGGCAAGCCGTCGGTGATCGAGCACACGGGGGACGGGCTATTCGAGAATCTGCCCGAACGCATTCAGGTCGGTCGCTACCACTCGCTGGCGGTCGAACGCGACGACCTGCCAGAGCCACTGGCCGAAACGGCGAGTACGGCCGACGAGCGTGACGTGTTGATGGCCGTTCGACACCGGGAGCGACCACACATCGGCGTCCAGTTCCACCCCGAGAGTATTCTGACTCGAGCGCCCGACACAGAGGCCACCCCAGGCGGGTCGACATCCGAACGCGCTGGACATCCAAGCGAGAGCGGGGAGCGAACCTCCCTCGAGATGGGAAAGACAATGATTCGCAACTTCTGTACACTGGCGGCTGATCACGCCCGGGGGGAATCGTGACGGGCGACGAGTCGGCCGAACGCGCACCCGACGGCGCGACGGCAGAGCGTCAGTACCACCTCAACGGGGAACTCGTCCCGGCGTCGGCCGCCACTGTCAGCGTCGACGACCGGGGCTTTCGCTACGGTGACGGCGCGTTCGAAACCCTGCGAGCCTACGGGGGCCGGATCTTCGAGTGGGACGCCCACGCCGACCGCCTCGAGCGAACCTGCGACGCGATCGGTCTCGAGCACGGACTGTCGCGGACGGAACTTGCACGCCGAATCGACGAGACGCTCGAGGCGAACGATCTCGAGGACGCCTACGTTCGGCTGTCGATCACGCGCGGCGTACAACCGGGGACGCTGACGCCCCAGGAGGCCGTCGATCCGACCGTCGTCGTCTCCGTGAAACCGCTTCCTCGAGGCGGCCGCTCCGGAGCCTCCGTCTGGGATGGGCCGGCGACGGTTCAAACCGTCAAACGCCGCCGAATTCCCGAGTCAGCCCTTCCCGTGGGTGCGAAGACGCACAACTACCTCAACGGGATTCTGGCCCGACAGGAGCTGTACGATGCCGACGAGGCACTCCTCCGTGATATGGACGGCTACGTCGCCGAGGGGACGACGAGCAACCTCTTTTTCGTCGACGAGGACGGTCTGCACACGCCCACGACCGAGGGGTCGGTGCTTCCGGGGATCACCCGGCGGGTAGTGCTGGAGCTGGCCGAGGAAACCGGGGTGCCGGTACACGAGGGCTGGTATCGACCGGACGACATCCGTGAGGCGGACGAAGTCTTCCTGACGAACACCACGTGGGAAATTCGACCCGTGGACATCGTCGACGGTATCGCCTTCGAGGGCGACGACGGTGCGGTCACGACGCTCCTCTCGCGATTGTTCGATCAGCGCGTCGAGCAATCGTGTTACGTGCCGTAACGGCGGAACCGTCGTCAGAGAGCGGTACGTGTTAGCTCTCGCTCGAGTGAGGGGGTATCGAATCGCTCGAGTCACTCGCGCCGATATCGTCCGTTCTTGCACAATCCTGCACGCATAAGTACAGCCATCCCGGATGGAGTGCTAATGAACGGCAACCGCTTCGGTCGCCTCTTTCAGGTGACCACGTTCGGCGAGAGCCACGGGGAGGCGATGGGCTGTACGATCTCCGGGTGTCCCGCGGGGCTCGAACTCACCGAGGACGATATTCAGGTCGACCTCGACCGGCGAAAGCCCGGGCAGTCGATGATTACGACCAGCCGCGGCGAACCCGACGCCGTCTCGATCAAGTCGGGGATCCAGGACGGTTACACCACGGGGACGCCGATCGGCCTCGTCATCCAGAACAAGGACGCCCGCTCGGGGAAGTACGAACCCTTCATTACGGCACCGCGGCCCTCTCATGGCGACTTCACTTACTCCGCGAAGTTCGGCACCCGGAACTGGGGTGGTGGCGGCCGCTCGTCCGCGCGCGAGACCGTCAACTGGGTCGCTGCCGGCGCTATAGCGAAGAAGTTGCTCGCGCTCGAGGGCATTGAACTCAAAGCCCACGTGAACCAGATCGGGAACGTCGAGGCCCCCGACGTCAGTTTCGAGGACATGCTCGAGCACAGCGAGGAAAACGACGTGCGGTGTGCCCATCCGGAGACGGCTGCGGAGATGCAGGCATTAATCGAGGAGTACCAGGAGGCGGGCGATTCCATCGGCGGCAGCATCTACTTCGAAGCCCACGGCGTTCCTGTCGGCCTCGGTGCCCCGCGTTTCGACTCGCTCTCGGCGCGGCTCGGCCAGGCGATGATGGCCGTTCCAGCGACGACGGCGTTCGAGTTCGGCCTCGGGCGGGAGGCCCGCGAGTACTCGGGCACGGAGCGCAACGACGACTGGGAGTTCGGCCCCGACGGCGATCCGAAACCCGTCGAGAACGACCACGGCGGCATCCAGGGCGGCATCTCGAGTGGCGAACCGATCTACGGTGAGGTCACCCTCCACGCACCAACCTCGATTCCGTCGGCCCAGCAGACCGTCGACTGGGAGACGGACGAGGTGGTCGACGACGCGCAGGTGATCGGTCGCCACGATCCCGTCCTCCCGCCGCGTGGCGTCCCCGTCGTCGAGGCGATGCTCGCGCTCACGCTCGTGGACTTCATGCTCCTCTCGGGGCGACTCAATCCCGACCGCGTGGACGGTCAGCCGGGAACGTACGACACCGACTACCACCCAGGTAATCCGCTAAACGAGTAGCAAATTTCTGTCGGCGCTGGGATGCGGTTTGACTCGAGACACAATCATATCCGACATGTTATTAACAGCTTGCTGTGATTGGGGGGCCAGAGCAGCGTTATGGAAGGTGACACCGAACCGGATCCACTCCGAACCTGGCAGGGGCAATTTGGGCAGGCGTACACCGCTCGCAATCGCGACGAGACGGCTTCAGACGTCGACGAGGAGTATCAACGGGCCTTCGGAACCTCAAAATCGGCACTGTACGAACGCTTCTTTTCCGGCCTCGAGAAAGACGCTCGAATTCTCGAGGTGGGCTGTAACGTCGGCGTCCAGCTCGATTTGCTCGCCGAACTGGGATTCGAAAATTGCGTCGGCATCGACGTCCAGCGAGGCGCTCTCGTCGAACCCCGTCACCAAAAATCGGGCAGAGGACTCGTCCAGGCGGATGGCCGCTTGCTTCCATTTGCCGACGCCTCCTTCGATTGTGTCTTCACCGTCGGCGTACTCATACACATTCCACCAGCCCAGATCGATGGCGTGATGGACGAAATCACGAGATGTTCGAGGGAGTACGTTTATGGATGTGAGTACTACGCACCGGAATACGTCGAAACTGTCTTCCGTGGAGAAACCGGGGTCATGTGGAAGAACGATTTTGCCGACCGATATCGACGTGAGCGCAATCTGGCACTGGTCGACGACGTTACACTCGCTTACCAGGGTGACGACCCGTACACGGTCACTGATCAATTCGTCTCAGCATTTTTGCTTGGTCAGGGTTCACAGGAGTGAACCGTACACCACAGAGAGATGGTGGCATCAGGTTACACTACAGTAAGCTCTAAGTTACCTCTCGATCAGCGAGGGATTAAGACAACCCACTCATGATATTCTCCAAATTCGATCAATATCCGGTCGAGTGCAACACATCATGGGTGACAGACACGGACCAATGCGGACAGGACGGTTCAAAGTAGAGATCGACGATATCGAAGTTTCGGGGTGGCGAACCATCGAACTCCCCTCGAGCAAAACGGAAGAAGGCGAGTACCGGGAAGGAGATGAACCTGACTGGGAAAAGAATATCTGGGGGCAAACCACCTTTTCAGCGCTCGAGATGGAACGTGGCGTCCAACCCGGTGATACCCGAATCTACGACTGGCGAGAGGAGGTTCGGATGGGAGACCTCGACAACGGTCGAAAGAAAGTCGCTGTAATCCTGATGGATCAGGAAGGCCAAGACGTGCTCAAGTGGGAGTTCGAGGATGCGTGGATCAAAGCGTACCGGCCAGGTAAGCTGTCAGCGAGTGCTGACGACGACGTACTCACCGAATCGATTTCCGTCGTGTTCGATACGGTTACCCGGACTGATCTGTAGCCACGGAGTCTCAGACATACGATCAACAGGATAACAAACATGGAATCCAACATGTACCGGAGGTCACTGTTGCAAGCCACAGGCTCCGTGACGCTCCTCAACCTCGGGTTTGGCGTGGGGAGTGCCGGCCAGACGGAAGTCAGAACTGGTCTGCCAGATCGGCATGGCCCAATGCGAACTGGTCGATTCATCGTTACGATCGATTCGGTCGAAGTCTCTGGCTTTCGGTCGGTGACCATCCCGGGAAGTTCGACTGAACAAGGCGAATACAATCGGGGGGCTGACCCGAACGGAGAACAGAGGGCTTGGGGGCAGACCACCTTTTCAGCGCTCGAGATGGAACGCGGCGTACAACCCGGCGATACCCGCATCTTCGACTGGCGTGAAGACGTTCGGTCGGGAAACCTCGACGACGGCCGGAAGGCTGTTGCCATCACACTGCTGGACGAAATGAGCGAGCCGCTGGTCGAATGGACGTTCCAGAACGCCTGGATCAAACAGTACCGGCCACCGACACTCGATGCGTCCTCGAGCGACGAAATAGGGACGGAGACAGTTCGTGTCGCCTTCGATAAGATGGTGACGGACTGGGATCCGACCGACGAACTCGAGACATCGTTCACGTACCAGCCGGAGACGGTCGAACCCGGTGATGAGATGACGTTCGACGCGAGCGAATCGGAACCGAGTACGGCGATCACGAGCTACGAGTGGGATTTCGGTGACGGGAAAACTGCGACCGGCGAGACGGTTTCGCACATATACGACACGTCCGGTACGTACACCGTCACGCTAACCGTCGAAAGCGATGATGATGTCGATACACGGACGGCGACGGTCAGTGTCGAGTCGTCCGATACGGGTGTCGATGACAGCGAACGAACGCTCGCATATTACGCAGATGACGACGGTATCGTCCGGACGGACGGCACCACAGAAGCCTTCGACGACTGGGAACATGGCGTCATCGAAACGGCGCTGTTGCTGGATGTCATCAACGCCTGGCACAGCGGAGAAGTAGTGGTCTGACCCATGTTCGTCGGCCGCCATCGCGTGCAAGCGGCGCCTTATGTGGGTTCGCTGACACTCAATCGAATAGAGGGACATGAAGGCGGTGAGACGATTTCGATCAGGGGACGTACGCCAGTCACCCACGATCGAGAAAACAGGTGGTTTCGGTGAGAAGAGGCCGCCTCGAGATGGGTCGGCTTTCGGCATATACGGTGAGTGTGTTGGTTCTCCTCGCCGTCGTCGCTGGAGCCGTTGGCCCGGTCGCTGCTACGACAGCCGTCTCGAATCCGGCCGCTGGTGTTAGTGACACCACGGCGGCTGGGACGGCGATATCACAGCTTTTGACACCGCCCGAACAACCGCAGACGCCTGAACTCGAGATCGAGGACATCGACGACCAGTTCCCCGATGGCAAGGTCGGTGGGGAGTACGGAACGGCAGAGGTTACCGTTAGTGAGACTGCTGATGTCGAAACGGAGTCCCTTCGTGTAGCGGTGACGATCGCCTCGATGGAGACCGAGCAAATCGTCTATGAGGCGGTAAAAGACGACATCGAATTACAGGACGAAACGAAAACGTTTGCCTTCGAAATCGGTTCGTTCGAAGCCCCGGGAACGTATGGTGCGTTCGTCACGGTCGATAGCGAAGAATCCGATTCGATTTACGCGTCCACCGAGTTCGAGGTGAAAGACCGCGAGACTCCGTCGGGTTCGATCGATTTCGAAGAGCCCATTTCCGCCGACGACGAGGGGATAACGGTTTCGTATACGTTCTCAAATACGATCAACGATGACGCGACGGTCGCCGTGGGCATACCCGACGCTGTGGTCGATGACGTGCTAATCGAGCCCGTTACCGAAAACGGCTCGATCGTCGTTCCGGTCGAACATCTGGGTGGGATCGAAGCGGGCGATGAGCTACAGGCAGTTCTCTTCGACGAACCACCCGAGGATATCGATCGTACCAGTGAATCGACGACAGCGCTCTCGATCAACGAAGAACCACCGGTGGAGGGCTTCGAGCCACTCGATGTCGCGGTTGCCGACGTCAAACCCGCTCCCGAAGAACCGGTATCACCGGCGTTCATGGTGGACATCGATGACGAGATGAGTTCACTCGAGACAACACCAGGCGGTGAGATAACTGTTGTCGCGACGATAACGAACGCGGGAGACGTCGAGGGTGTGGAGGAACTCTGGGCATCGGTGGGAGAGCGGTCACAGGCCGAATCGATCGGCCTTGAGCCAGGAGCGAGTCAGTCGGTGGTATTTTCGTTCGTGGTCGATGAGGAGGATGACGAACAACAACTCGTCCTCGAGAGTGAAACTGACCGATCGACGACGACAGTAAGCGTCAAATCGCCCGAGTCGAGGCCAGGATCCAGACCAGTGGGTTCAACACGGTTCGAGATATCGGTCGACGAGAACGAAAGCACCCTCGAGGTAATCGACGGCGAGTCGATCGTCATTGTCGCTGACGTGGCGAATACGGGTAACCGACGAGGCAGTCAGTTACTCGAGGCGGGAGTACACGAGTCGACGAAAAGTGAACGGGTTGTGATTAGTCCCGGCCTCACGTCGACTGTCTCGTTCACGTTGCCCGCAGACGTTGAACATGACGGCAGGAACGCGTTCGTCAAATCAGACGACGAGAACGTGACGGTTCCAGTTTCCGTCTCTCATCCCGAACCGGTTCGTACCCTCGAAACGCCGACGATGGCATCCGGCGAGGCGACGAACGTCTCCCTTTCCATCGACTTTGCGACGCCGAGTAATTTCACTATCGTCGAATCGTTCGATTCGTTCGATGACGTTTCAATCGTTGACGACGACGATGCGGCGATGGCAGGCGTGACAGACACGAACGATGAACTGTTCGCTACCTTCGTGGAGCGACAGAACGCGACTGTCCGCTACGAGGTGACGCTCGGCCACGATAACCCCCCGGGTCGACAACGGTTTGATGGCACTGCCGAGCTTGTCGATGTCACACTGCCGACCGTTGGTATCGATTCGCTCGAGGTCACCGGTGCAGAGACGCCAATTGCGACGCGATCGTTTGCACAGGAGACGCTGGAACCCGGCGAGTCGACGAGGGTATCCGTGACCGTGGATATCGCGGATTCGAGAGACCTGACGATCGTCGAATCGTTCGAGGGAATTTCGGACGTCCAAATCGTCGACGACGACGGGGCCGCCGTTGCCGCAGTTTCTGATTCGACGGACGAACTCGTGGCCACCTACACCGACCGCGAGGACGTGACGCTCGTGTACGAAATCACCGCACCGGCAACCGATACTGGAACGATCGAGGGAGATGGAAGCATCGACATAGACGGTGTACAGACGACGATTGCTGGATCGGAGGCCATCGACGTCTATCACCGACTCGATCTAACTGGCGAGCGGTCGCTCGAGGAATCGGTCGTCACGCCGGGAGATGACGTCATCGTTACCCTCAACGTGACCAGTGAGACGCCGACTTCGCTCACCGTTGTAGAAACCATCGGTGGCTTCGAGGACGTCACGATCGTCGACCGTGATGGTGCCGAATTCGTCCGCGTCAATCACGATACTGGTGAACTGGTAGCGACGTATATCGACCGCGATGCGGTGGCTCTCAGTTACAGAGCGAGAATCCCCGAAAACACCCCAACTGACACGCATATCGAACTCGATGGATTCGTCGACGTCGCCGGTGAGAACACGCCACTCGGTGGCGTTGGGAGCGTGACACTTCGCGAGTTTGGAGAGATTGACGTCCTCTATACGGAAACGGCGAAAATCGTCACTGACGACGAGACGGGTACGTCGGTGGCCGAGTTCACTCGAGAGTCAATGCTGAGGGGAGTATCGTTCAAAACACCAGTGACTGGAACCGTCGTGGTAACAGAACTCGAGCGCGAACCCGAGGGTATCGATCCATCACCGGATCAAACGATTGCCGTCACGGAGATACGCGTGCCGGGAACGGCGACGAACGAGAGTGCAACGGTGCAAATGCGTATCCCGCGCAATCGACTCGACGATGCCGGTGGAACGCCCGAAACGGCCCACATCGACAGGTACACGGAAGGGTCGTGGGATCGACTCGAGACTACCGTTGTCGAGACGGGTGATGAGACGGTAGTCATCGAAGCCCAGACGCCCGGCTTCTCGTATTTCGCCGTGAGTGTCGCGCCTGCCGATGTCGCCGACTCGAGTCAGAACCTACCCTTGCCGCTCATCCTTCTCGGGGTCGCCATAGCGCTTCTCGCTGCCGCCATTGCGGCAGTTCGGTGGGACTGGTAAACGATCGTCGCATTTTTCGGGGGAAAGCCTAACCACGGTGGTAAAACCAGGTTTCGGTTAAAACTTACAACCAATTCACGAGTCATTCATAATCTTTCTAAACAAATTTTCAGATTTGGTGATTCTTCATGAAAGATCCTTGGTAATCTATAGCAAAGGCTTTAGGTTCGCTGGGGCAAAAATTCGAGTACTGCTGGCCAACGAGGCCGCTTATCCACCATGAGCGATCATGAACTTATCTGGCGAGTCGCAGGGGGTTCCGGAGACGGGATCGACTCGACGAGTCAGAACTTCGCGAAGGCCCTCATGCGGTCGGGCCTCGACGTATTTACCCACCGACATTATCCGTCACGGATTCGCGGTGGCCACACCTACGTCGAGATCCGTGCCGCAGGGCACGATGTACAGTCACGGGGCGATGGCTACAACTTCCTGCTGGCACTGGGTGACTCCTTCGCCCGGAACCCGCAGGACGAGGCCTACTACGGCAACGAAGAGCTCAAGCCGCTTTCGGAGAACCTCGACGAACTCCGCGAGGGCGGGATCATCGTCTACGACTCGGGGCTTCTGTCGGAGGACGACGTCGCCGAACTGAACCTCGAGGAGCGCGCCGCGGAGAACGACTGGCACGTCTTCCCAATCGACCTGCGGTCGATGGCCAAAGAACACGGCCGGGAGGTCATGCGCAACACCGCTGGTGTCGGCGTGACGGCTGCGTTGCTCGAGATGGATCTCTCACACATCGAGGATCTGATGGCGGACGCGATGCCCGAGAAGATCCTCGAACCGAACCTGGCGATCCTCCACGACGCGTACGACATGGTACAGGAGGAGTACGACTTCGAGCACGAGCTTCGGATCCCCACGGGCGAGCACGACGAGGAGCAGGCGCTGCTCTCCGGGTCGAACGCGATCGCCTACGGCTCCATCGACTCGGGCTGTCGGTTCATCGCCGGCTACCCGATGACGCCGTGGACGGACGTGTTCACCATCATGTCCCAGCACCTGCCCGACATGGGTGGCATCTCCGAACAGGTCGAAGACGAGATCGCCGCGGCCGCACTCGCCGTCGGGGCGAGCCACGCCGGCGTCAAGGCCATGTCCGGTTCCTCCGGCGGTGGATTCGCACTGATGAGCGAACCGCTCGGGCTCGCGGAGATGACCGAAACGCCGATCGTCCTCCTCGAGTCGATGCGCGCCGGGCCCTCGACCGGGATGCCGACGAAACCTGAGCAGGGCGACCTCGAGTTCACCCTCTACACCAGCCAGGGTGACTCCGCTCGCGTCGTCTTCGCACCGGGTACCATCGCAGAAGCCTACGAGCAGACGCGCCTGGCGTTCCACATCGCCTACGAGTACCAGATCCCGACGATCATCATGTACGACCAGAAGCTGAGCGGGGAGAACACCAACGTCCCCGTCAGCTTCCTCGACCGCGAGCCAGAGCCGTCGCTGGGCTCGACGGTCACCGAGGAAGAACTCGAGGAGATGCCCCACGACGCCTCCGGGAAGTTCCACCGCTTCCAGCACGACGTCGAAAACGGTGTCAGTCCGCGCTCGCTCCCCGGCCAGAAAGGTGGTCGGTACCTCGCGACCGGAAACGAGCACACGCCGGAAGGCCACATCTCCGAGGATGCTGACAACCGCGTTGCGCAGATGGATCGCCGTATCGAGAAACTCACAGCTATCCGTCGCGAACTCGACGAGGAACACGACTCGAACCAGACGTACGTCGGCGACGAGTCGGCCGACTTCGGCATCATCACCTGGGGATCGGCCCAGGGTGCCGTCGTCGAGGCAACCGAGCGCCTGAACGATCAGGGCCACTCGGTCAAAGCCCTCGGCGTCTCGGACATGATGCCGTTCCCCGAGGCCGAACTCACCGAGTTCATCGAGAGCGTCGACCAGGCGATGGTCGTCGAGATGAACGCCACGGCGCAGTTCCGGGGCCTCATCCAGAAGGAACTCGGCCGCTATGGCGAGAAACTGACCAGCCTGCTCAAGTACAACGGCAACCCGTTCGAACCCGCCGAGATCGTGGAAGGCTACGAACTCAACGTCGACGGCTCGGACGCAGAGCCGACCGCACAGGTGCGGATCGAACCCGCTGCAGGTGACTGATCATGAGTGCATTCAACGCAATCGGAGACGAACGCGAGATCGGCCGTGACGAGTACACGCCCGGTCTCGAGCCCCAGCCGACCTGGTGTCCAGGATGCGGTGACTTCGGCGTCCTCAAGGCGCTGAAACAGGCGCTTCCGGAAGTCGGACTTACCCCCGAGGAAGTCCTGACCGTGACCGGAATCGGCTGCTCGGGCAAGCTGAACAGCTACCTCGACACCTACGGGTTCCACACGATCCACGGCCGCTCGCTGCCGGTCGCTCGCGCCGCCAAACTCGCGAACGACGGCCTCGAGGTCATCGCCGCCGGCGGTGACGGCGACGGCTACGGGATCGGTGGCAACCACTTCATGCACACGGCTCGAGAGAATCACGACATGACCTACATCGTGTTCAACAACGAGGTCTTCGGCCTGACGAAAGGCCAGACCTCGCCAACGAGCCCGAAAGGCCACACGTCGAAGACGACGCCCCACGGCAACGCCAAGTCACCGATTCGCCCGCTCTCGCTGGCACTGACTTCGGGTGCGACCTACATCGCCCGCACGGCGGCGGTGAACCCGAACCAGGCCAAAGAGATCATCAAGGAGGCCATCGAGCACGACGGCTTCGCCCACATCGACTTCCTGACGCAGTGTCCGACCTGGAACAAGGACGCTCGCCAGTACGTCCCGTACGTCGACGTTCAGGAGTCCGACGACTACGACTTCGACGTCCACGACCGCCAGGAAGCCCAGGAGATGATGTTCGAGACTGAAAACGCGTTGTACGACGGTACCGTCCTCACCGGCCGGTACTTCGTCGACGAGCGTCCGTCCTACCAGCAACAGAAGAAGGAACTGGGCGAGATGCCCGAGGAGCCGCTCGCGGAGCGGTACTTCGACGAGGACGCCGAGTGGGAGCGCAGCTACGACCTGCTCGAGCGACACAAGTAGGCGAGTCGACGACCTCGGTTTCGTCTCGATTTTCTTTCCTTGACGACCGACAGTGACAACGCTACGGCTGCCGATTCACAACTCTCGACGACGCCACGCAAGCCCCGTCCTCCAGAGCGCTGAAGGCGCTCAGGGCGGGTGGTTGACAAAAGCGTTACCGCAAACAGGCCGCCACGACCTCGAGCATCGCCTCGCCTTTCACCTCGTCGGCGAACAGCGGCACCCGCCGGACGTCGGTACCTCGAAACAGTTCCTGGGCTTCCATGAGCGCGTTCTGCTGGACGTCCCAGCGCCGCTGACAGAACGCACAGGACTCGAGGTCGGGTTGGAGGAACTCGCTCTCCACGTCGTCGGTCACCTCCGCGAGGGGCTCCATCACGCGGTTGACGACGACGGTGCCGACCGGAATCTCGAACTCCTCGAGCTGGCTGCGCAGGCGCTTGGACTCGAGCACGCTCATCTCCTCCGGAACCATGACGATCCGGAAGTCGGTGCGCTCGGGGTCACGGAGGACGGCTCGGAGGCGCTCGATGCGTGCTCTGAGCACCTCGAGATCTTCCATTCCGTCTTGCTCTTCGTCCATTGGCCCGCCGAACATCCCTTTGAGGCCGTCGACCATGCTGCCGACGCGCTGGCGGAAGCTGATGATTCGCCCCATCATCGTGTCCATGATCTCGGGAAGCTGGAGGAGTCGGAGGGTGTGGCCCGTGGGTGCCGTGTCGACGACGACGCGATCGAACCGGTCGTCGTCGAGGTACTCGAGCAGCGTCTGCATCGCGACGGCCTCGTCGGAGCCGGGCATGGAGCCGCCAAAGAGCATCTCCATCGGCGACTCCTCGCCCATGAACTGGCCGAGACCACCGAGGGCGTCTGGCCCACCTTCGGCGGCGAACGCGGCCTGGCCCTCCTCGAGTGCCGCGTCGGGATCGATCTCGGCGGCGAAGAGGGGAATCTCGTCCTCGAGACGCTCTGGTTTCGGGCCGATGTCAGTTTCGAAGGTGTCGGAGAGGGAGTGGGCTGGGTCGGTGGAGACGACGAGCGTCCGTGTGCCGCGCCGGGCGCTGTCGAGGGCCGTCGCCGCCGCCATCGTGGTCTTCCCGACGCCGCCTTTCCCGCCGTAGAGGACGTACGACGGGCCGTCGACGGGTTCGTCCGTCGGTTCGACGTCGATCGTCTGTCGACCCTCGACTGTGTCCCGTGCGGGGTCGGCCGCGCCGTTGTCGACGGAATCCGTCGGCGTTACTTCGATCGTGTTGGTTTCGTCCGTCTCCTCGGCTTTCGCCTCTTCGTCGACGGGATCGACCTCGAGTCCGCTCATGTCGGCAGGTAGCGGATGAAGCCACGAGTACCCGTCGGTTGAGGAGCCTCGAACATCGCTAGATTGATTAACAGTTCGGGCGATGGCCCGCTATGATCGCTGAACTATTCCTCTATCTGGTGGTCTCGTTCGCCTTCCTCGTGGCAGCCGTGTACGTCGGAACGACGATGGCGCTCCGCGGGTTCTTCGGGCCCCAGTACCTCGAGGACGGTTCGTTCTCGCTCGATACTTCGGGGGCGGATTCCGAGCGCGACGACGAACCGCCCCGAGAGTAATCAGCTGAGGCCACTCACTCGAAATAGGCCGCGAGCCGGTCTGCGGCCTCCTCGAGTCGAGGCGTTACGAGCGCGAACCGAAGCCAGTCGTCACGAGCCGTGCCGAACGCTTCGCCTGGCATCCCGGCGACGCCAGCCTCGTCGATCAGTCGCTCGACGTTCTCGAGCGTCCCTGGATACCCGTCGAAACGTGCCATCACGTAGAACGATCCCTCGGGGCGAGTGTACTCGGCGCCGGCGGCCTCGAGCGCCGCGGTGAAGGTGTCGACGCGCTCGCGGAGGAGGTCGCGGTTGGCCTCGTAGTACTCGGGTTCGGTCTCCCGGAGTGCCTGTAAGACGGCGTACTGAGACGGGTAGCTCCCCGCGACGTTCACCAGCATGTGTCGGCTCTTGGCGTTCTCGACGAGGTGTGGTGGGAAGATGGCGTAGCCGACTCGAAAGCCCGTAATCGCCATCGACTTCGAAAACGCGTTCGTAACGATTCGGTGGTCGGAGTCGACAGTGAGCGCGCTCGTGAACGTTCCCGAGAGGTCGTAGTGGTCGTACACCTCGTCGACGACGGCGATGGCGTCGTACTCCTCGGCGATGGCGACGAGTTCGCGCACCGTCGATTCGGGGTAGACGGCTCCAGTCGGGTTATTGGGGGTATTCACGACGATAGCCGCTGTTTCCTCGCTCGTGACCGCCCGAACGTCGTCGGGTTCGAGTTGGCCGTCCGCAGCCGTCTCGACGAACCTGGGAGTCCCTCCAAGCATCGTCGTTTTACCAGGATAGTACGGGTAGACCGGATCCGTCAATACGATCTCTTCGCCGGCGTCGCGCTCGAGCGCACGGGCCATCGCGAGGTAGTTCGCCTCGCCGGCCCCGTTGGTGATGACGACCTGCTCGACGTCCACGCCGCGTCGGGCGGCGACCTCCTCCCGTAGCTCGCGAAGACCCTCGCTCGGCGGGTACTGGAAGTGGTCGCTGTCGAGGTCGGCGTACTCGGTGAGCGCCTCCCGGAGCGCGGACGGTGGCTCCCAGTCCGGGTTGCCGCTGACCATGTCGATAACGTCACGATCCGCTCGACCGGCGTAGCCCATCACGTGGAAAAACAGTGGCGTCTCGTACTCCATGCTCGAGTGTGTGCGGGCCGTGCTCGTGATTCTTTCGTCCTGAATGGTGCTGAGTAGGACGGTCGAACGATACTGTCGATGGACAACAGTATGTCATCTGCTCTCACAGCACATGCTTATGACGAACGCCGTCCGATTGCGATGTATGCCCGCCGAGTTACCCGATGAGACGACGGACGACAGCGCAGTCGGGTCATCCGAAACCGCGACGGAGCTCGAGTCGCGTATCAGGCGGTACTACGAGCGCGTCGACGCCGAGGACATCGAGGGCCTCCTCGAACTGTTCGCCGTCGCCGTCACCTACTACCGGCCGGGACAGGACGTCATCGACGGGAAAGCCGCCCTCCGAGCGTTCTACGAGGAAGAGCGACCCCTCGAGGACGGTAGCCACGACCTCGAGCGGGTACTCGTCGATCCAACTCGTCGAGCGGTCGCCGTTCGAGGCCGGTTTTCGGGCATGCAGGATGGCCAGTCGGTTGCGTTCGGGTTTGCCGACCACCACGAATTCGATGCGGAGGGGCTGATCACGACCCGCCACACCTACACCGATCGGGATACGGTGTGATCGCGGTTCTCGGAAGGGGGATCGAGGCTGATTGCTCGCTCGGAAAGCACTGATTCGAACCCGACGATTGACGACGGTGGCGACCGTCGGGTGATCCATGGACGACTCCAATAGCGCGACCGGAGGGAACGAGTCGCCACCCGATGGCTCGTCGACGCCAGCGAACCGATCCGCCTCAGCGGGCATCGAGACTGGCCTCGAGGCGGCTATCGACCTGGCGTCGACGCTCGGTGACCGGCTTCGCACGCGAGGGGACACCCTGGCCGTGGCGGAATCCTGCACGGGTGGCTTACTCGGCGGGGCCCTGACGGCCGTCCCGGGCTCGAGTGACTACTTCGAGAGCGGGCACACAGTCTACGCCTACGATGCGAAGCGCCGCCACCTGGCCGTCTCTCGGGAGTCTCTCGACGAATACGGTGCTGTCTCCGAAGCGGTCGCCCTCGAGATGGCTCGCGGCGTGCGAGAGGTGGCAGACGTCACCTGGGGGGTGTCCATCACCGGGATCGCCGGCCCAGGCGGGGGTTCGACGGAAACCCCTGTCGGGACGGTGTACGTCGGTGTCGCGCACGCCGGCCCGTGGGGCACCGAATCGTCGTATGCGCACGCACAGCGACACCACTTCGACGGCGATCGGCGTAGCGTTCGTCACCAGAGCGTGACTGTTGCACTGGAGGCGGTACTCGAGGCGCTCGAGGACGCCTCCAACGAGTCGGCATAGGAACCGACCATTACTTTAGTATGTATAGTATATTGCTATAAATATTGTATCTTAGTCGCGTCTGCGGTTCGTGATCGATCGGTACTATCGACACACAGGAATTTAGAATCAAAGGTACAGGGTCGGATAAATCGTGCTCTGGAAGGAGAAACTGGCAAAAGGCAGGAGGACGAACACGAGGTATGGCACAAACCATTACGGTAACCGGCATGAGTTGTGGCGGCTGTGAATCGACGGTCGAATCGGCACTCGAGGAACTCGACGGCGTCACCGGCGTCTCGGCGGACAACGAATCGGATAGCGTCACCGTCGAAGGCGACGCCGATACGGATACCATCGTCGCCGCAATCGAAGACGCTGGCTACGAACCCGCCGTCTAAACCCGCCAATTCGTCGCAGTCGACTGACCGTTTTCTCCCGATTATATCCTCGCGAACACGGGCTGAGAGTGCCCCTCGAATGGCCTGCTCTCTCTATTCAGGGAGCTTCTTCGTGTGTTCTCGGGTTCGACCGACCTCGTGCCTGACCCGAAAGTCGATCCCACCCTAGTTTCGCTACTCGAGGGGCCACCCACCGGACGCCTCGAGCGAATTTCGGAACGGGTGTGTGCTTTCGGGAGAATTTAGGGGTAACGGGACTAACGACTGGTAATGGCGATATCCGAGCGACTCATCGTAATTCTCGTGGCGTTCGTCGCCAACATCGCCCTCGCGGCCCTCAAATTCGTCGCCTTTTTACTCACTGGCAGTCCGTCGATGCTGGCGGAAACGTACCACTCCATTTCGGACACCGGCAATCAAATTCTCCTGCTCGTCGGGCTCTACTACAGCCGAAAACAGGCCGACAGTCGCCACCCATTTGGGTACGGGAAAGCGAGTTTCTTCTACGCCTTTCTCGTGTCAGTGCTCCTGTTCGGCATCGCGGGCTGGGAGAGTCTCAAACACGGCGTTTCGACCCTCCAGCACGGTGCCGTCCTGGCCAGCGGCGACGTGACCATCGGTGAGTGGACGTTTCCAGCGGTATCTCTGGCCTACCTCGTCCTTATTGCCACGATCGTCATCGAGGGGTTCTCCTACTGGCGAGCGCGCGTCGCCCTCGAGGAAGAGGCCGAGAGCCGTGGCTGGCAAAGTTTCAGGGAGGCGTTCGCAAAGACGAGCGATACGCCCGTGCTCGCCGTCCTCACCGAAAACGCGGTTGCCGTCGCTGGTGGAGCAATCGCGCTCGTCGCCATCTTCCTCTCACAGGTGACCGGGAACCCGGTGTTCGACGCGGTCGGCGCGATCCTCATCGGTCTCCTGTTGATGGGGTTCGCCCTTGCACTCGGCATCGAGAACAAGCGGCTGTTGATCGGCGAGGGATTGTCCAGCCGTCATCAGGAGCCACTCGAGTCCATCGTCAGTGGCCATCCGGATGTCGTCGACGTCGCCGAACTCAAAACCGTTTACTTCGGCCCGGATAGCGTCCTCGTGACCGCGGACGTGGCGTTCGATCCCGATCTGGATACCGAGGAGATCGACGTCCGCATCACCGAGATCGAAACGGCGCTCATCGAGCGGGAGCCGTTGATCGAAAAGGTCTACATCGAACCGGAGATCGTCGCGGAGTCATCGACTCACGACTGAAGTCCTGTGAGCTAGCACCCCGGTGGAAGGGGGATTCGGGCTCTCGAGCGGATTCGAGACCGGCAGTGTGTTCGATCCAGTGATCGTTCCCTCGTCTTCGTTCTCGATCCTCGTTGTTCACTCCGATCCCCGTTATCCGTCTCGAGTATCGTTATCCGTCTCGACCCCGTTGTCATCCCGATTCGCGGCCCGAGCCGCGGGGAAGCCAACCACAAGCTACAATTCGCCAACGTGGATGGGTCAGCACGATGGACACCCAGACGCGAGTATGGCTCGTATTGAGCGGGGCGGTCGGTCTGGTCTCGTTCAGCTGGGCCAACTACTCCGCGGTACTCCCGCAAGTACTCGCCGACCTCGGGCTGTCGGGCACCGAAGCTGGCGTCGTCTACTCCGCGTACTTCGTCGGCTACGTGCTCGCGATCATCCCCGCCGGGATCATCGCCGACCGGTACTCCGCGCGGACGTTGATCGGCTTCACTGCCGTCGGAACCGGCGTCTTTGGCGTCGCGTTCGCCGTCCTGACGGTCGACGTCGTCAGCGGCAGCGTCTTCCGTCTGCTCGCCGGGGCGTGTTTCGCGGGGGTGTACGTGCCGGGGATGCGCCTGCTGGCCGACTGGTTCGATGCGGGCGAGCGAGGCCGAGCGATCGGCGTCTACGTCGGCGTCCTCGGCCTGGGAAGCGGCGTCGCCTACCCCCTCTCGACGTGGCTCGCCTCGAGCGCCGACTGGCGGGTCGCCATCGCGATCACGAGCGGTGTCGCCGTCCCGGCCGGTGTCGCCGTCCTCGTCCTGGGAGCCGATTATCCAGGCACGGTCGGTGGGGAGATCGCGTTCGATTTCTCCGTGTTTACCGGGCGGCGGTACCTGGCCGTGACGACGGCTTACGCCAGCCACAACTGGGAACTGTTCGGCGTGCAGAACTGGATCGTCGCGTTTCTCGTGGTGACCCCCGCCGTGGTGGGGACGGCTAATCCTGCGGTCACGGCCGGCCTCCTCGGCGGCCTGCTGGTCGCGCTCGGGGCACCCGGTAACGTGGCCGGTGGCTGGCTCAGCGACCGGTTCGGTCGCGTTTCGGTCAGTGCGGTCGCCCTCGCGATCAGCGGCTGTATCACCCTCGCGCTTGGCCTCTGGAGCTGGACAGCGGTGAGCGTTCTCGTCGTCGTCATCGTCGTGTACGGGGTCGCCCTCGCGGCCGACAGTGCACCGCTGTCGACGGCGATGACGGAACTGGTCGACGACGATCAGGTCGGGACGGCGCTCGCTGGCCAATCGCTGCTCGGCTTCCTCCCGGGAATCGTTTCGCCCGTCGTCTTCGGTGTGGCGCTCGATCGGTCGGGTTTCGGGGCGGCGTTTGCCACCCTCGGTGCCGGCGTCGTCGTCGGGCTCCTCGCGCTCTGGGTGTTGCGTAGCGAGCTCGAGGAAACGTGATGTGAGGAACTCGAGGCATCGTAACTGTGAGGACCTCGAGGAAGCGTGATTGGGAATTGTGACAAAGTGGCTCCGAATCAGCGCGAAATGGTCGCGAAACGATCCGAATCAGCGATCGACCGGATCACGAATCCAGTTGTAACACCGGAACGACTTCGGCTCCTTCTCGCCCGTCAACATCTCGAGCGGGATGAACCCCTCGCCACCACGAGCGCCAGCCTGTCGTTCATCCGGATCGTCCGAGAACGTCATCAGCTTCGCCTTCAGCGAGAAGGTGATCTCGAGGGTGCCGGTGTGGTTCTCGTCCGGCTCGAAGGACATCGAGACGTCGCCGCCGCCGACCCCGAAGATAGCCGCGTCACCCGGCGTCGAAACCCCCACGTCGTGGCTGGCGAGGCCGCCCGAGAGTTCCTCGAGCCACGCCCGCATTTCCTCGCGACCGAGCGATTGCTCGAGGTCGAAGCCGCCGTTTTCGGCCATGTTCCCGTCATCGAATTCGAACTCGGGATAGACGAGTTTCTCGTCGGGGAGGACGTGTGACGACGTTTCCGGATCGGGCTGGTGGTCGGGTACCTCGAGTTCGTCGCTGATGGCCGACCGAGGTGGCTGTATCGGGTTCTGATCTGGACACACCGACTCGTTGTCCGTTGCCGATTCGCTGTCGGATACATCCGATGCGGGGTTGTCGGATACGTCCGATGCGGGGCTGTCGGATACATCCGATTCGGGGCTGTCGGCTACGTCGGCGTCGTTTTCTTGCGTCATGGGGTCTGAACTCCGTCCTGTTCGGCACGTACACGTTCTGCGAAGTGGCACTTGGACGCACTGGTTTCGACGTCAACAACCGAGGGTACGTCACGTCGACACTGGTCTTCTGCGATGGGACACCGCGTATGGAACACACAGCCACTTGGCGGATCCACCGGGCTCGGCACGTCGCCCTCGAGCACGAAGGCGTCGAGTACCGACGTGGTCGGGTCGGTGTCCGGAATCGCTTCGAGTAGTGCCTTCGTGTATGGGTGAGCAGGCGTCTCGAAGAGCGGTTCGGCCAAGCCGACTTCCATCAACTCGCCCAGATACATCACCGCGATCCGGTCGGCGATGTGTTTGACGACGCTCAGGTCGTGGCTGATGAGGACGTACGTGAGGCCGAGTTCTCGCTGTAATCGCATCAGGAGATTGATGATGCTCCCCTTCACCGAGACGTCGAGTGCCGAGACCGGTTCGTCGAGGATCAGGACACGTGGCTCCGTGGCGATCGCTCGGGCGATCGCCACGCGCTGGGCCTGGCCGCCCGAGAGTTCGTGGGCGTACCGATCCGCGTACCGCTCCGAAAGGTTGACCTGCTCGAGCAACTCCGTGATGCGCTCCTGGCGTTCGGTACGGCCGTATCCCTGCGTCTTGAGCGGTTCGGCGATCGCCTGACGAACGGTCAGCCGCGGATCGATACTCGATTTCGCGTTCTGGAAGATAACGCCGACGTCCGCCAGCAATTCCGGCGATCGGCGCGTCACCGAACGAACTTCGTCACCGTTGATTCGAACCGTTCCTTCTGTCGGAGTGTGCAGACCGGTGATTAGATTTGCGAGCGTCGATTTCCCGCTGCCGCTCTCCCCAACGATTCCGAGTGTCTCACCCTCGTACGCTGTGAGCGAGACGTTCGAAACGGCGGTTATCGTCGTCCGCGTGCCCATGAGTCGGTCGAGCAGTGAGTCCTCGAGCGCGAACTCCTTCGTGACGTTCTCGAGTTCGATGACGGCCGGTGGTTCACGACGCTCGTCACGCTCGTCACGCTCGTCACGCTCGTCACGCTCCTCGCTCTCGTCGATATCGTCCCTGGCGTGCAAACTCATTGTGCCCCTCCTGTGTTGGGTGAGTGAGTGGCGTTCTCGCCGTCGTTGACACGCTGCAGTTCACAGCACTTCGCCTGGTGATTGGAACCACAGTCGACGGTCGGCATCTCCCCACTCCAGCACACCTCGTGTGCATAGTCACACCGTGATGCGAACGGACAGCCGGTGATTCCACCGAGTTGTGCGGGTACCTGGCCTTCGATCGTCTCCAGTTCCCCTTTGCGCGGGGTCTCCTGGGGCATACACTCGAGCAGGGCCTGCGTGTAGGGGTGCTGGGGATCGCGCAGGATCTGTTCGACCGGGCCGTGCTCCATGATCTCCCCGCCGTACATCACGATCACGCGGTCGCAAATGTCGGCAACCACGCCCAGGTCGTGAGTGATCATCACGACGGACATGCCGCGTTCTTCGCGAAGTCTGGCGATGATCTTGAGGATCTGGGCCTGAATCGTGACGTCGAGGGCGGTGGTAGGCTCGTCGGCGATCAACAGATCCGGTTCGCTCGCGAGCGCGATTGCCAGCATGGCTCGCTGACGCATCCCTCCGGAGAACTCGTGCGGGTAGGCGTCGAGGCGCTCGGCCGGGTTTGGAATGCCGACTTCCTCCATTAACTCGACGACTCGGTCGCGCTTTTTGCGCCAGTCCGTTCGATCGTGGAAGAACGGGATTCGGAGGTATTCACGCAGCGTTTGTACCTCGGGGTTGTCGTGGACTTTCAGGGATTCGACGATCTGTTCGCTCACCGTAAAGACGGGATTGAGCGTCGTCATCGGATCCTGAAACACCATCGAGAGCCCGCTACCTCTGAGCTGGCGGATTTCGCGTTCGTTCGCGGTCGTCAGTTCCGTTCCCTGAAATCGAATCGACCCCTCGACGATTCGACCGGGATCCTCGAGTCGCATCGTCGAGAGCGCGGTGACGGATTTCCCGCTCCCGCTCTCGCCGACGATGCCGACGATTTCACCGGGTTCGATCTCGAAACTCACGCCGTTTACCGCATGAACGGTACCATCATACGTGTCGAAGTGGGTGTGCAGGTTGTCGACCGAAAGCAGTGGTTCTGTCATCGTTAGAGTCCCTTGTTCTGAACCGTATCCGTGTCACGTGGATCGAGCACGTCTCTGAGTCCGTCGCCGAGGAGGTTGAACCCGAGAACGGCGAGCATGATTGCCATCCCCGGGAAGTTCACGACCCACCAGGCGTCCTGGAGGTAATTTCGCCCCTCGGAGATCATCGTTCCCCACTCGGGGGTCGGCGGCTGGGCACCGAGTCCGAGGAACGACAGTCCGGCCGTTCCGAGGATCACGCCGGCCATATCGATGGTGGCGAGGACGACCACCGGGCCGATGACGTTCGGGAGGATGTGTCGCCCGACGATTCTGACCCGACTGACGCCCATCAACTGACTGGCTTTGATATACTCCTGTTCTTTGACCGAGAGCACGCTCCCGCGTATCACGCGAGCGTACCGCGTCCAGCCGACGACGGCCAGGGCGATCATGATGTTCGTCAGGCTGGGGCCGAGGATGCCAGCGATCACGAGGGCGAGCAATAACCCCGGAAACGCCAGCAAGATGTCGACACATCGCATCAACGCCTCGTCCACATAGCCTCCGGCGTATCCGGCGGTGACGCCGACTACCGTGCCGATTGCGAGCGAAATCGCGACGACGATGACGCCGATCCGGAGGGATATCTGCGCACCGTACAACAGTCTCGTGAAGATGTCACGGCCTAATTGGTCAGTTCCCATCGGATGTTCGAGCGACGGTGACTCCAGTCGGTTCTCCAGGTTTTGCTCGGTTGGATCGTACGGCGTCAGAAACGGTGCAAAGAGTGCACTGAAGATGATCGCGAGCACGATAACCAGCCCGATGATGTTCAGCGTGTTCGATCGGAACTGCCGGGCCTTCCGGGAGTGATACAGCGATCGCAGCCGTGTGCGTCTGGTCGGCGTCGATGTGGAGGCGACCGTCGTATCGTCAGCGTCAGTCATTTTGGGGCACCTTCAAACGAGATTCGGGGGTCGACGTAGCGATAGGCGACGTCGACGAGGAAGTTCGTGACGACGAACAATACGGCGATCACGAGCACGAGACCCTGAACGATCGGATAATCCCGGGCGAAGATGGAATCGATGAGTAACCGACCGAGGCCAGGACGCTGAAACACGATTTCGATGATGACGGCTCCGTTCAGGAGGTAGCCAAATTGGAGACCGACGATCGTAATCACCGGAATAAGCGCGTTTCGGAGCGCGTGTTTGTAGACGACGATTCGTTCGCGAAGCCCCTTCGAACGAGCCGTTCTGATGTACTCTTCGTCGAGCACCTCGAGCATCGACGATCGGAGGAGGCGAGTGATGATCGCCGCCATACCGGTTCCGAGCGTGATCGCCGGAAGGACGAGTTGGTCGATCGTTCCGTATCCGGAGGTCGGGAGAACGCTCAAATAAATCGCGAAGACGAGCATGAGCAGGTACCCGAGCCAGAAGTTCGGCATCGACAGTCCTAACAGGGCAGCCAACTGGCTGCCGTAGTCGAGGCGACCGCCTTTGTGGACGGCGCTAACGACACCGGTGGGTACGGCGATGAGGAGCGCAACGGCCATTCCGGCGAGTGCCAGTTCGAAGGTCGGCCAGAGGTTGTCGACGATCAACTGCGTGACGGACGAGTCGCTGTGGTACGATTGCCCCAGGTCACCCTGGAGGATGCTCGCCACCCAGTCGACGTACTGAATGGGGATAGGATCGTTCAACCCTTGATCTGCGCGAAACTGCTCGACCGCCTCGGCAGAGGGGGTCTGTCCCCCCATCTGTTGCCGGAGAATCGTCTCGGCCGGATCTCCTGGCGTAAAAAACACGAGGAGAAACGTCAGCACCGACACTCCGAAGAGTACGAAAACTGCCGAGACGGATCGTTGAAGTACGAATTTCCACATCGTAGATAGTATGTTGCGTTATTCCCAGTGCTCGAGATCAGTCCAGCGAGAGAACTGCGGGATTGCGCCAAGTTCTGCGCCATCGATATTCTCGTGGGCTGCGGCGATGAACTCGCTGTAGTAGAGTGGAATCGTGACGGCCTCGTCAACGATGTGTTGTTGGGCTTCCTTGTAGGCGGCTGCTTTCTCGTCTTCGTCGGCCGTTTGAAAGCCCTGTTCGATGAGTTCGTCAACCTCGCCACCGAGGTTGTGGAGTCCGGTTCCGTCCTCTTCGTACAGTCGCTGATTGACGTCGCCCTCGGAGTGGAACCCTTCGTAGATGATGTAGTCTGCGTCACCGCTGTTCGATCCACTTTCTTTGAGGATCAGGTGTGCCTCCCCGTCCCGCTCTGCCTCGGAGTAGGCCGCGCGCTCGAGCACCTGAATGTCCGAGTTGACGCCGATCCCGTCGAGTGAGCCCTGGATGACCTGTGCCATCTCTCGGCCATCGACGAGATCGTTCGCGACGAGTATTTCGAGGGTTTCGCCATCGTAGTCCGATTCGGAAACGAGTTCGGCCGCACGGTCGTCGTCCTTCTCGTAGTCGGTAATTTCGTCGTGGGCCGACCAGTAGATGATCGGGGATATCGGCCCGCGGCCGGGATCACCGACACCCTCGAGAATGGTGTCGACGATGGTCTCCTGGGAGGTTGCGTGGTTCAACGCCTGGCGGAGGGCTACGTCGTCGGTCGGAGATTTGTGTACGTTGATACCGACGTACCCTGCCCCGGGTCGATTCTGTCGGTCGAGATACAGCGAGTCGTCGGACTCGATCGACGCGATACGGCTCCGTGGCGGGGCGAGTGCTACGTCTATTTCACGATTTTCGAGAGAGAGCGTTCGTGTGTTGGGATCCTCGATCACCCGGAATGTGAGTTCCTCGAGGATCGGTTCGTCGTTCCAGTAGTCTTCGAACGCGCTGGTTCGAACCTCCTGTTGTTGTTCGATCTCCTCGACTTGGAACGGGCCAGTACCAATCACTCTGTCTTCGGTGTGATCGCGGTCGGGGTGCTGGATCGCGACCATATTGTGTGCGATCGTTCCCGGGAAGGTGGGGAACGGATCAGTCGTCGTGAACTCGACCAGGTACGTATCGAGCGCTTCGATGTTGCCCGATTCGATATGTAACCAGCCCGATGCCCAGACGTACTCGTTGAGGATGTTTTCGAACGAGAATACGACTTCGTCTGCGGTTACTTCTTCGCCATTGTGAAAGTGCACCCCCTCTCGAAGCGAGAACTCCCAGGTTCGCTCCCCTGTCTGTTCCCATTCGGTGGCCAGCCACGGGACGAGTTCCATCTCGTTCGAAACCCACACAAGCGGCTCGAGAATGTTGGTCCAGTACGGCGTCACGCCACCGTAGTGGTTCCAGTCATCTCGGGTTGGATCATCGTTGATGGCGATAGTAGCGTGCGGGACTCGTTCCTGGTCACTGCGATCCTGGTCTTCTTGGCCGCCGTTTCCGTTTCCATTGCCGTTGCCGTTGCCGTTTCCGTTTGAGTCATCGCCACCCAGGCAACCAGCAACGCCGACTACCCCAGCAGCCCCAACTGTCTTCAGAACGGTTCGCCTCGTTTTGTCGCTCGTGTCGTATGCCATCTATTAACACTCTCGGGTTCGATATCACCTCTCTGTAGCCGCCCCACATAAAGGTTATAGCTCCTCACGGCTGGTTATTTATATAGCAATGTGCTTCATAGGGATCTGAACCTTAATATTGTACTCAATAACGACGGAACAATTAAAAAATCATTGAATATTCAGATATTACTTTGTATAGATAGGCGTCATACGGATGCCACCAAGTATACATATCTGGGGCGTCTGAATTAAAGGAAACGATGAACGGATCGGGGAGACGTATGCGTAATGTACACTAGTAAGTTTTCACCCGTTCCCCCTTCAGATTGACAGGGAACGTGGCTGTGAAACTTTGGTTTGGTAGGGATGGTGCCCAGCAAGCAAAATTATATAATAGTCGATTCGAAACGTCCAGTATGCAACGGTTTGATGAAACGGATCTCGAAATTCTCCGACTACTCGCCGAAGACGGTCGTCGTCCGTTCAACGAGGTTGCGAGCACCATCGACCTCTCAGCACCTGCCGTTTCAGACCGCGTCAGTAAACTCGAGGAACAGGGCATTATACGTCAGTTTACTATCGACATCGACCGGTCACAGTTACGTCGGAGTCTTCCGATTCTCGTCGACGTTACGGTTCGCCCACAGTATTTCGACATCGTGAAGCAACAACTCCTGTCGGTTCCGGAGGTCGAACACGTCTATGCGACAGTGAGTTCGGATCTGGTATTCTACGCGAACGTGCCTGAAACGAACCCCAGAGAGTGGATCGTGAGTCAACTCGATCAGTCGATGATCAGTGAATACGACGTCAAACTGCTCGCTGAAACCGACCGTTCGTTTACGCTGAGCGGAACCGAATTTGCCCTCTCGTGTGCTGAGTGTGGCAATACCGTCACCAGCGAAGGGGTAGTGACCCGTATCGACGGGGAACTCAAGCAGTTCTGTTGTACCTCCTGTGAAACACAGTTTACTGACCGTCACGGCCGAATTTCGGATCAATCCAACCACTGAATCGCCCGTTCTACGAAACGTATTACGATGCGGGCTATTTCGTCATAACAACCTTCATACTTGTTTGTAGAATTGGGATGATCAGTATGGGACTCAAAGTGGATTCGGCAATTCCACCTATTATTCTAAAGTACTATCTGTACAAATCCACCAAAGCTGTCGAGTTTTATCGCCCCATCATGTACCTGTATTTTCTCTCGCAGGGTCTCACGTTTACGCAGGTCGTATTGCTCGAGGTGGCGTACAATTTGACGACCCTCCTCGGTGAAGTTCCGACCGGGTACGTTAGCGATCGGTTTGGGCGACGCCCGTCATTGCTCATTGGATCGGTGTTGATCACGGTAACGCTGATTGGAATCGGTTTCGCCAGTTCCTTTCTGGGATTGCTCGTGCTGTTCGTCTGCTGGTCGATGGGGTACAATTTTCGGTCGGGGAGCGAGGACGCCTGGTTGTACGACAGTCTCACCGATAACGGGTGGAGTGATCGATTTGCCCACGTTCGAGGACGCGGTGAAGCCCTCGCCCTCGCTATCGGTGCTGGTGCCTCCGTCATCGGCGGCTACGTGGCCGGGTTTAATCTCGCGTACCCGTTCTTCCTCGCGGCAGGCGTCATGGCAGTCGGTGTCGGCGTCGTCCTGACGATGCCCGAACCGACCAGTTACCAATCGGCGAATACGGATCGACTGCAGTTTCGCGAGTCGGTCGACGTGATCAGACGAACCATCGGTATTCGACGTATCAGGGCGTTCGTTCTGTACTACTTCGTGTTGTTTGCGGCCGTTCTCTACATCACGTCGATTTTTCTGCAACCCGTGTTCGAGACGGCGGTACTCGAGCTCGGTGCCCCAGATGGAACCGTCGAACCACTGTTGGGCTGGTTCTATGCGGTAATCAGTCTCTTTGCAGCCGCATTGAGTTACCACACGGGACGGATTTACGAGACGATCGGTATCAAAGGGTGGTTCGTCACCGTTCCATTTATCGTCGGTATCGGGCTGACGAGCATCTGGTTCGTTCCGGTACTTGCGATTCCGGTATTACTCGTGTCACGCAGCGTCGTGGAGACCTCGCGATCGCTCGCGATCCAGCACATCAACTCTCACGTCGGGACGGTCGGACGAGCATCCGTGCTCAGTGCGATGGCGATGGTCAGTTCGGTGACGGTGATCCCGTTTCAGCTTGGAAGTGGGGTCATCTCGGACGTGACCTCTCCACTTCTCGCGCTCTCGCTCGCTGGCATCGCCTGTATCGTCGGTTCTGCACTTTTACTCGCAATGAGTTCGCCGCTCCAGAGCACCGAAACGACCGTCAAAGCGACGTCGGATTGAATATCGACGGTTCCGGCAACCGTTCGACAGGTGTTTTGTTCACTCAACTGGGTTCGCCCATCATCGGCTACAGCGAAAGATACGCGTATTGCCAGTCGGTCTATCAGTGATCGTGAGCCGATTCGTGATCGATGATCGACTCTTCGCTATCGGCTCCATCGACAACCATCAGCTTCACCCGATTGACCGCGTCAAAATCCCGAAGCCGATACACCAGTTCGCGAATTCCATCCGGATCGCCCGTACAGTGGATGGTTTCGAGACACCAGTTTCCGTGGTGGACGTGACTCGAGGAGTTGACGAGATGTTCGTAGGCGTGCTGGATTTCGTGGATATCCTGTACGACGGCGTCGTAACTGTAGTCGAAGACAATTACTGCGGCGACGGTACCATTCAGCTCGTCGAGATCCTGGTGAGATTCGATGTACTCCTGCATGGCCTCACGAACGGCACGGGAACGGGAGCTCATACCCTGTGATTGCCACACGGCGTCGAATGCGTCCAGGGTCTCATCTGGGACGTTCAAACTCGTTCGCATGTCCCGTGAGAGTCCGGCCGCTCCCAAAAACGTGACTGTCCCGAAGTGGCTTCTCGTTGTCCCGTCGTCCCAGGTGTGTTGGCGTCGTATCGGGACGCGACTTCGAGGCCATCGCCTTCCTCGAACCGACGGGTACGGATAGACAAACGGGTTCGACGATTGCACGTATGGAAATATGTGTGGCAGGGTAACACTATTCAAGGAGGCCAGCGTACCACTGTCCATGCGGTTTGTCATCATCGGTGCCGGTCGAGTCGGGCTCCGAACCGCGCGCGTCCTCCGTGAGGAGGGACACGACATCACCCTCATTGAGCGCGACGAGGCGTCGGTTCGTCGCGCTCGCACACAGGAGTTCGAGGTCGTTCAGGGCGACGGTTCCCGCGAGGAGTTACTCGAGCAAGCAGGCATTCAGGACGCGGACGCGCTCGGTGCGCTGACGAGCGACCTCAACGTCAACTTCGCGGCCTGCATGATCGGAAAGCACTACGGCTGTCGGACGATCATGCGGATCGACGAGGACTACCGGGAAGATATCTACCGGAAGTACGCCGACGAGGTCGACGACGTGATCTACCCCGAACGACTCGGCGCAATGGGCGCGAAAAACGCCCTCCTCGGCGGGACGATCCGGGCCATCGCGGACATCGCCCAGCACCTCCAGGTCGTCGAACTGACGATCACCGACGAGGCTCCCGTTCGCGGCTACACGATCAGCGAACTCGAGTTGCCGGCTGACGCGACGGTGTTAGCTTTCGGGAAACAGGACGCACCACTCGCGATTCCGACGGCCGACGAGTCACTCGAGACCGGCGACCGACTGGTCGTGCTCGCCGATTTCGACGTGTTGAGCGACATCAGACAGATCCTCGTTGGAGAGCGCGGCATCCAGAATCAGGGGAACACGAAACCGTCGCCTGGAGGGACGCCCTCGAGAGCGGAACACGGATCAGGAGGTGATTAACATGGTTACAGCATTCGTCATGATCAAAGCGAACACCGGCGAAGCGGATCGACTGCGAGACACGATCGAGGGGATCGAGGGCGTCGAATCGGCGCACATCGTCGCCGGCGACGTCGACATCATCGCGAAGGCACGTGTCGATACCCCAGCGGCGGTCAAGGAGATCGCCGCGACGAGAATTCAGGGTGTGCGTGGCATCGAGGATACGCAGACGTACATTGCGATGGACTGACCTGTCTTTTCGGCTGCGAGCGAATCAGTGCTCGAGTTCCTGCACGTCTCGCTCCTCGAGGAACCCGTCGAGCCACTCGCGCTGTTCGAGCAGTCGCGGCGTCGCGTCGCTGTAAACGGGGTCGAACACGTCCGCCGGATCGGGAGCGGGCGTCGATTCGGCGATCTCGACCGCTTCCTCGAGTTCGTCCTCGACGTCCTCTCGAACCGACTCGACGACTCCATCGTCGAGGACGCCCTGCTCGCGGAGATACGCTTCGTAGCGCTCTAGCGGGTCGGCGGTTCGCCACTCGGGCAGGTCGTCGCGTTCCTCGCGGTACCTGGAGGGGTCGTCGCTCGTGGTGTGGGCCCCCTGTCGATAGGTGAGGCTCTCGACGAGGATCGGCGTGCCACTTCGGGCCTGCTCGAGGGCGCGGTGGGTGATCTCCCAGACGGCGAGCGGGTCGTTGCCGTCGACCTGGACGCCGTTGAAGCCGTAGGCCTCGGCCTTCTGGGCGATGGTCGCGCTGGCGGTCTGCTTCTCCCGTGGGAGCGAGATTGCCCAGTCGTTGTTCTCACAGAAGAAGACGACGGGGGCGTCGAAGACGCCGGCGAAGTTCAGTCCCTCGTGGAAGTCGCCCTCGCTCGTCGCGCCGTCGCCGAAGTAACAGAGGATGGCGTCGTCGTCGTTACGGTAGTTCGCTCCCATTCCAAGGCCGGCGGCGTGGGGGATCTGGGTGGCGATCGGCACCGCCTGCGGGAAGACGTTCAGGTCGTGATCTGAGGTGTACTCGGGGTGACCTCGCCTGAAGAGGAAGATGTCGCTCATCGGGACGCCGTGAGCGATCTGGAGGGCGTTCGAGCGATACGTCGGGACGACCCAGTCGCGCTCGGAGAGAGCGTGGGCGGCTCCGACCTGGGAAGCCTCCTGCCCCTTGTAGGGTGGATAGCCGCTCATCCAGCCCCGACGCTGGAGGGCCAGCGCCCGTTCGTCGAACCGGCGCGTCCGTACCAGATCCCGGTAACACGCCAGCGCGTCGGCCGTGGAAAACGGCGTCTCCTCGAGGTCGTAAGCCCCGATAATTCGTTTCATGCGATGGGGATCGAACGCAGCGGTAAAAGTGATTCTGGTTCCGATACCGAAAAGAGCGTCGGGTCGCTACTCGAGGTATGGTCTCGCCTGTCGACGCGATCGGTCTCATCGTTATCGTGGGTCTCCACACGCTGTTTGCGGCCATCGCCACGCGATTTTTCCGCATCAGACTCGAGACCCAGTGGGGGTCGCTCATCTACATCGCCTTTCTCATCCCCGTCGCGCTGTTCGCTTCGATGCTCGTCCTCTCGGGAACGCTCGGACTGGGGCCCGATTTAGGCTCAGCAGAGATGGTGTTCGTCGTCGTGATTGCCCTGCCGGTGTTGCTCGGTTACACGATCGACGTCTTCTGGATGCCCCATCCGGAGGACGTCGAGCTCCCGGATACGACGGAGTAGTGGGTCTGTTCTACGAGCGTTGTGCGCAGCGTTCAGTATTCCTCCAAGGCTCGTTTTTCTTCTCAGTGTTCACCCTCGAGCCAATCAGCCAGCACCGTTTCGACTTGCTCGAGCACGTCTTCGGGGGGCTGGCTGGCGTCGATTCGGACGAACCGACCCGGATCGTCGGCGATCAGGCGGTCGTAGTTGTCCCGCACCTGTGCGAGGTAGGCGGCGTGTTCGAACTTGTTCGTTGCCCCGGCGCGAGCCGCCGCGGTTTCGGGATCCAGATCGAGATAGATCGTCAGATCCGGCTCGATCGTGAACGCCCGGTGGATGCCGATGATGTACTCCATTGGCCGGGTGATCCGACCCTCGAGCGTGGCTCCCTGATAGGCATACCGGGAGTCTGCGTACCGATCGGAGATCACGAGATCGCCGCGCTCGAGGGCAGGTTCGATGACTCTCGAGAGGTGGTCGGCGTGGTCGGCGGTGTACAGAAAGAGCTCCGCCAGCGAGTCGGCGTCGTCGTCCTCGATCGATCGGTAGACGGCCTCGCCGTACCACGAACCGGTTTCACCGGCGGTGGGTTCGCGAGTGAACGTCGCGTTCGGGTAGACGTCGTGTAACGCCTCCCAGACGGTCGTCTTTCCGGTGCCGTCCAGTCCCTCGAGCGTGACCAGCATACACGGATATCGCCACCTGGGGTACAATTATGTGTCGACCGATGCTCGAGTGGGTGGAGAATGGACGAGTCGACCGATGGCTCGGGACGAACAGCCACTCGAGGGTGTGCTGTGACCGGTGATCGATCCGTCGAAACCTTACAGGGTAGGTCACACTTATATTGGGGGCGACGTCGTACTGGCAGACATGAACGTACTGGTCGCTGGCGGAACCGGCTTCATCGGGACGAACCTGTGTGCGGAACTCCGGGATCGAGGCCACGCGGTCACCGCACTGTCTCGAAATCCCGACCCATCGTCCGTCCCCGAGGGCGTCGAGACGGCCATGGGCGACGCGAGCGCGTACGATTCGATCGCCGAGACGGTCGCCGAACACGATGCGGTCATCAACCTCGTCTCCCTGTCCCCGCTGTACCAACCACCGAGCGGAACGAGCCACGAGGACGTTCACTTACAGGGGACGAAGAACTTCGTTCGTGCGGCCGAGGAGGGCGGCACGGATCGATTTATCCAAATGAGTGGCCTCGGCGTCGATCCCGATGCCCCCACTGACTACCTCCGGGCAAAAGGCCGTGCCGAGGAGGTCGTCAAAGACTCGAATCTCGCGTGGACGATCTTCTGTCCCTCGGTCGTCTTCGGTGACGGTGCCGAGTTCGTCGAGTTCACGAAAAAGCTCACCACGCCGTATCTCACCGGATTGCCCGGCGGCGGCAAGACTCCGTTCCAGCCGATCTGGGTCGGCGACCTGGTGCCGATGATGGCGGACGCCCTCGAGGCCGACCGCCACGTCGGACAACGCTACGAGATCGGGGGGCCAGAAGTGCTCACGATGAAACGCGTCGCCGAACTGGCCTACGAGGCCGAGGGGAAGTCCCTGACGGTGCTCCCCGTACCCATGGCACTGGCGAAGGTCGGATTGACCGTCGCCGGGCCGATGCCGTTTATTCCCTTCGGCCCCGATCAGGCGCGCTCGCTCGAGGTCGACAACACCGTCGACGACAACGACATCGCGGCCTTCGGCCGCAGCGAGGACGAGTTGCGGACGCTCGAAGAGTACCTCGGGCTTTCACCGTCGTCGTCTCCGGCGCAAGCGGAAGCCGTTTGAGCGATCTCGATCCGCTGGCACGGCTACCCAATTCCGAGTACACGCAGCAGGCCGTAGGATACGCCGACCAGCAACGGGAAATACAGAACGTTAGCGGCGAACGTCATCGCGAGGAACCACTTCGTCGGGTAGGAACTGACGCCAGCGGGGATCGCTACCAACCCCCTGACGACGGGGAGGAACGTGGTCACAAAGATGCTCGCACCGCCGTAACGATCGAAAACGTGCTCGAGATACCGAAAGCGACTCTCGCCGATGCGCTCGAGGGCCCGTCCGGGTAGTGTCTCCAGAAACACTCGTTGTCGGAGCCGTCCCACTGGTCTGGGGGCGCTGGTATCGAAACTCCGGTAGGTCGTCCACTGTCCGGCCACGACCGAGAGCGTACACCCTCCACACAGGAGGGCGAGAATTGGCCACGACGGGGTCGTGATTGCGACGACGGAGACGAAGACGACAGGCGGCTGGAGTAGTTTGCCGACCACGAGCCCCTCGAGGTAAAAGAGCACGATCAAGAGCGGAAGGCCGACGAAGAGGATGAGCCGGGTGACGGCGTCGGCGGCCGGTTCGAAAATCATTACTCTCAGGTTCTCCAGGCGGGGTGATTTGGGTTTGGGCTGGTTTCGGGTCGTGCAGGTGCAGCCGATAGCTCGAGGGATCCCGTCGTCCGGGTGGGATGGATTTCTCCCTGGCAAGCACTACTGCTCGTGTTGTGCGGCGAGCAACGCACCGACGCTGTTCGCGGTAGGCGCGCTGCGGGCTCCTTCGGTACTGGCAGCGAGCGCTCCACAGGCGTTCGCGAACTCGAGGATACGCTCGATGTCGTTGGTCTGCAGATACGTAGCGATAAAGCCTGCGGCGAACGCGTCTCCAGCTCCGGTCGTGTCGACCGGGTCGATGTCGAATCCTGGGTGGCGAATCGAACCGGTCGGGGTGTGTACTTCGGCACCGTCGCCGCCGTACTTGATCGCGAGGATTCGATCGCTGTACTCCGAGACCGAATACGTTTCCTCGAGGATGGCCTCGACTTCCCGGTCGTTGAGGAAGATGATGTCGGCGTGGACGAGCGTATCGGTGTAATCTCGACTGGCGAGGCGTCTGCCGGGATCGACGCTGACGGTCGCTCCGGATTCGCTGGCCAGGCGGGCAAGTCGACTCGCCGTCTCCGGGCGCTGGCTCGTCAGGTGAACGTGGGAAGCTCGTTCGATCCGCGCGGGATCGATGTCGTCCGGGTAGACTGCTTCGTTGACACCGTCGTTGCCGAGGACGGCTACCTCGCCGGCGTCGTCGACCAGGATGTACTTGACTGCCGTGTCGGCGTCCTCGACGATCCGCAGACCATCGAGCGAAACGCCCGTGGCCTCGAGTTCGCGTCTGGCGAGCAATCCGTTGTCGTCGTCGCCAACGCTACCGACGAGGCCGGTGTCGACATCGAGCCCGGCGAGAGCGGTGGCGACGTTTGCGGCGCTTCCGCCCCCCGATTGGCGCTGTGAACGGATGGCGGCTTCCCCGTCCGGTTCGGGGAAATTGTCGACGCGAAGTGTCACGTCCCAGTTGACGTGCCCGGCGGTAAGTACGGTAACCATTCGGTGGGTCTACTGTGACGAGAGCCGCCCAAAAAACGTTATCGACTGCGCCGATACGTCTGGCGATCAGGTGTGTCTCGTCGGGCAGTGGCTCCTGTAGACCGCGTCCCTTCGGCTGTGTGGAGCGCCGACGAGTGCGGTAACGAGATGGCGAACTACCCCATACCCACGGTAAAGAGCAGGAGATTGTGAACTCCTGGACCGAGGCCGACCGCAGCGATCAGCGCGAGGATGAATCGCGCCTGACGGGGTTCTTCCCGTACGTACTCCTTGAACAGTGTGACGATGAGAAGCGCGAGGACGACTTTGACGAGGATGAAGAGCCAGCCGGCACCGATGTACTCGACTGTCGGCAACATGCCGCCAACCTCGAGGATGAACTCCGATGCCGGTACCTCTTCGGTTGCACCGAGGATGTCGTACCCGATAGCCGTCGAAACGCCGTCGAGTGCGTGCCCGAACACGACCAGCGCACCCGTCAGGCTGGTTATCGCGGCGACCTCCGTTTGCCAGAGGCTGAGCGCGAGCCACGCGAGCGCGGCGACGATACCAGTGACGACGATCGTAATGACGGGCCAGAAGGGAGCGAAGTTCCCTACCTGCCAGCCGGCGATAATGGTGAACATCGCGAACACGACGACGAATCCCGTTCCGGTGATCCCGACGAACCGTTCGATCGAACGCTGTAACCCCGCGGCGTACAGAAAACTACCGGCGATCCAGGCGAATCCGCCGATTGCCGCCGTCGTCGCGTACACCGTCGGCGCGCTGAACAGCAACTCGATACTCGTGGGAAACTCCTCGAGTTTGTACAGCACGTGGAACGTCGAACCGAGCATCATCCACGGTGCGAAGGCGATCACTGTCTCGTCGGTCACCGGCGGTTCCAGCACCCACAGGAGGGCAACGATTCCCGATAGCACCACCACCAGCGGTACCACCATATACCACGGCGGGAGCACGAACCCCTCAGGAAACACCATAGCACAATAGGTACAGACCAGCGTAAAACAGTTTCCGGTTATCGTTGATGTTTTGCTGTCACCTTCCCGGAGTCACCTTCGACTGCGGAGCTCGACCGGGAAGATTCATGGATGGCTCGCCTCGAGTCCGTTTCGTCTCCGATGCTGGCGGCTGGCGAATCTCTTCAGGCCCGAAACTGGCAACTGGCCGACGTCGTTCGTATAGTAACAACTGCAACGAATTACACACTGATTGCCGACACGTCTGGCGATCAGGGTTGCATTGACTTGCAGTGGCTACTATAGCTGTTGACGGGCTCCAGTCGTCACTGCGTCCACGGATCGGTCGTCGTCTCCCCGAACAGTTCTCGCATGAGCATTACGATGCTCTCGGGCGGATACTGTCCGTGTTCGGTGACGATTGCGTCGACGTGACGTGGCGGTGTCACGTCGAACGCAGGATTTTCGACGAGCAGCCCGTCGTCAGCGTCTGGCTCGTCGTCACGAGACTCGTCGGCACTGGCGGCAATCTCGCGGTAAGCATCGGCCTCGAGCACCTCCCGTTCGTCGCGCATCTCGATCTCGACGGTGTGACCGGTCATCGTATCCGGGTGGAGCTTGATCGACTGGGCCGCGACCATCACCGGAACGCCACGTTCGCGGGCGTTGACAGCGAGTCCGCTCGTGCCGATTTTGTTGATGACGCTGCCGTCGGCGGCGATGCTGTCGGCGCCGACGAGCACGTGATCGGCTTCGTCCAGGTATCGTCGCGCGGCGTTGTCGACGACGAGCGTCACCGGGACGCCCATCGCCCGAAGCTCTCGGGCGGTGATGTGACCCTGGAGACGGGGTCGAGTTTCCTTGACGATGGCTTCGATGTGTTTGCCGGAATCGACTGCCGCCTCGACGCAGGCGAGGGCGTCCGTCGAGTGACAGTGGGTCATGACGACGTCGCCGTCGCGTAATCGGTTCGCCCCGACGCGGCCGAGGGTCTCCTGAGCGGCCTCGAGATCGGCCCGAAACTGCTCGGCGCGTTTGATCGTCGCCGCGCGCATCTCAGCAGCCGTCTCTCCGTCCATGCCGCGAAGGACGTAGCGGAGCGCGTTCGGCAGGCTGACGGCGGTCGGACGCGTCTCGTAGAGCGTTCTCGCCGCTGCCTCGAGATCTGCTCTGAACGCCTCGGGAGTCTCGGCGTTCGAGGCCTCGGCCTGGGCGGCGAGGGCGGCAGCAGCGGCGTCCGCGATGGTGGCCGCGCCACGAATTTCCATCTCTGCGATGTCGACGGCCGTCGATTCGACGCTTGGAGCGACGTCGGGCGTTTCGGTGGTCATGAGCGTTCGTTCGTCCCCCGCCGTTAAAAGCTCGCTGACGGGTGAAGGGGTTCGCACGTGACGAGGCTTCGAGAGGGACGGCACCAGCTCGAGCCAAACGACAGGTGTTATGGTGGCGCACTCACTCGGAGGTGCCAACGGACATGGAGCTACAGATTGTGGGCGTCCTCGCTGTCGCCGTCGCCGTCGTCGTCCTCTGGGTCGTTCGTCGCGGGCGCGGGAACCAGTCCACCGAGCCCTGGAGCGCAGCCGACGTCGATGCGTACCTCGAGGACTCGGAGCTGTACGACGTCGACCAGTTGAAAGAACTCGGGGCCTACGACGTCCTCCTTGGACTGGCCGAAGCAGGTGAAGTCTCGGACGAAAAAGCGTTCGAACGGCTGTGTGACGCAGTCGTCACCGCGGGCGCGGACTGGGAGGACGCCGTCGAGGAGTTCGCCGACGGCGACCTCGACGATATCTCCCGTTCCTGGCAAGCCCACCAGGAGGCTCGAGAGCGCGAACCGCCGGTGGACATCGGCGAGGAGGTGCGTCTGGGCGTTCTCGAACTCGAGACCCACCACTCGGGCGACCGCCGTGCCGTGGGGAAGGTCGAGGGATTCGTCGTCTTCGTCCAGGACGTCCCCGAGCACGTCTCGGAGGGCGACATCCTCCGGGCGAAGGTGATGTACTTCAACCGACGAAAGACCTCCGCATCGGCCTCGCTGCTCGACGTACTCGAGTGAGCTGTGGAACGAAAACTGACCAAAACGTATTTAGGTTTAGGCTCGCCTAATCTCTGCTAATGGACGTGCCCGCCCGGAGGAATGCTGAGGACGCTCTCGAGGGTGACTCGACGATTGATCTCGACCGTCTCGTTACCTGTCACGAACCGCGACCAGGCAAAGCGGTGTTCACCGAACGGAACAACACCGACGGCTGGATCGCGACCGATCTGACCGTCGAACTCGAGCCGTAAGTGACGTCGTCGCCGGTGGTAGCGTTTCTGCTCGTCGGGTGAGACAATATCGTCAATCGTCGACGAAACCCGCTCGTTCTCGGTACTGGTCGGATGCCCTCTCAGCGGCGTGTCCCGAAATCCTATCGGTGCCTGGCACCGTGACTGATGGCCATCGGTGGGGAACTTCCTGAGTCTCGCTTATTCAACGTCGATATCACCGACCATCGTGGTTCGATGTGGACGACAGACGTAGTAGGCCATCTCCTCGGTGGCGGTGAACTCGAGGAACTGATCATCGTCTGGATCGTCAGTTTCCTCGGTCTCGAGGTCGTCCACGACGTCCTCGTTTTCGTCCCAGACCTCTATATTGTGAAGGGCACCGTCGCCACCCTCCCAGCCGATTTCGTACTCTTCGTCGGCTTCGAGGACGAGCGTCGGGTTCGTTTCGCCTTCGATCGCTTCGGGCTCGAGACCCTCCCACCCCTCGGTCTGCCCGTCGAACACGATCGTCGTTCCGGGCTCGATGGTGTCCCCATTACCGTTGCCGTCCTCTTCTTCCTCTTCGTCGGTATCGTCTTCTTCCTCCTCATCGCCATCTGTATCGTCTTCTTCCTCCTCATCGCCATCTGTATCGTCTTCTTCCTCCTCATCGTCATCTGCATCGTCTTCTTCCTCGTCCACTGTGTCGTCTTCATCCGTGTCATCGTCCGTCACGTCGTCGTCTTCCTCGTCCGCTACGTCGTCGTCCACAACCTCATCGTCTTCTTCGCCCGGGCCTTCGTCGGCACAGCCGGCGACGATCGTGGTTGCAGCCACAACTCCACTGAGTCGTAACATTCGCCGTCGTGAGTACGCATTATCGTCTGACATGGCGATTGGAACACAGCGCTGTGAGATGGATAAGTGACTGCCCGTCACTTGCGTGCAGAGCGGACGAAACCGCATATTACATCACGGTCGACCGATGTTCGATGAACCACTGCTTCGATGCGTGAAAGCGGGATCGAGGGTCGATCAGTAAGGTATCGTTTTCGACGAAAATCCCACGTCAGGGGGCATTATACTGTGCCCGATCGAATCGACTCTGCCGATTCCCAATGGGTGCAAGCCACCGTTTTATTCACGGCCCAGCGGAAGGTGAGACGTCATGAGCTTCACAGTCGGTTCGGTTCGGAGACAGTTCCTGAAAGGGATCGGTGGCGGGGGTGCGCTATTGTTTGCGAGTCAGTTCACGCAGGACGACGATATCGACGAGGAAGACGACGACGGGTACGACGCCGACAGGGAGGACGAGCTCGATCCGCCCGAAGACACCGACGTCGATCGCATCGCGGCGGATCCGACCGACGTTCCGGATCCGGTGGACTGGGACGAGCCACGACGCCACGAGATCACGATGACCAGCGAAGAACACGTCGCAGAAGTGGAACCCGGCGTAACCTTCCGATATATGACGTTCGACGGCCAGGTTCCCGCGCCGTTGATCCGCGTCCGGCGGGGCGATACGGTTCACCTCACGTTCGAGGTGCCCGACGACCTGAACGTCGACGCCCACAACGTCGATTTCCACGCGGTGTACGGGCCTGGCGGCGGTGCCGAAGACACGACGCTCGCGCCAGGGGACGACCCCGCAGAGATCGAGTTCAGTGCGGAGTACCCGGGGATCTTCATCTACCACTGTGCGGTGCCGAACATGGATCAGCACATTAGCGCGGGCATGTTCGGAGCCATCCTCGTCGAACCGGAAGACGGGCTGCCGGAAGTCGATCGGGAACTCTACTTCGGGCAGCACGAACTGTACACGAACGGCGACCCCGGCCAGGAGGGCCACCACCAGTTCGACTTCGGCACGATGGCCGACGAAGATCCGACCTACGTGTTGACGAACGGGGAAGCATACGCCTACGCCCAGGACGGGCCGCACGGGCCGGTCGACGTGGAGAAAGGCGAGCGCATCCGGATCTTCTTCGCCAACGGCGGTCCGAACATGACGTGTTCGTGGCACGCAATCGGAAACGTCTGGGAAACCTACTATCGGGACGGAAGCTTCACGTCCGAACCTGACCGATACGTCGAAACAACGCCAGTGGCTCCCGGAACGGTCACAGCCGCCGAAATCGAGACACCCGTCCCTGGCCCGATTCACCTCGTCGATCACGCACTCTCGCGAGTCGTTCGGAAGGGGAACCTCGCGACGCTCGAGGTAGACGGGGAGGCAGAACCCGACATCTACAATCCCGATCCGTGATCGTCGAACCGACGTCTCGATGGAATTCCAGACGCCCCTGTACTGGGTCATATACGGAGGGTCGGGTATGACACCCTGTCACCGGGTGGCGAGACAAACTCGAGCGACGATCGATCGAATCCTTGCCGAGGCTCTGACTAGCTCTCGAGCGCTCGTTCATCGCCTCGAAAGAACACCTACAAAAGTTGATACCCTTCCTTCATGTGATGGTGAAGGATTTCCCAAACGAGAGCCGTACCGGATGCCTGCTGTGGGATTTGGGCACCGACTACGGTATTGACATACGTTCTCACTTGTCGATACGTTTTTCTCCCTCCAAATCAACCTCCTGATGTTGAGCCACTATGGTTCGTGAGCGACTCGTCAGATATCGTGATCGCATCCGCCGGGAACTCCTCAGAGCGTTCCGGGAGGAGCACACGCCACACGAGATTGCTGCGAGTTTCGCGATTGGGATCTTTATTACGGCGATGCCGAGCGGCGGACTCGGTATCGGGTTGTTCTTTCTGTTCGTCTACTGGTGGTCGTGGGTGAGCAAGACGGCCATCTTCGCCTCGGTGGTCGTGTTGAACCCGCTGATCAAACCGGCCGTCTATCTCGCGAGTTATCACGTCGGCGCGTTCATCTTCGGAACTGAGCCGGTGCTGACGGTGAACAACGGCCATCTCGACACCGTACTTATGATTATCCAATTCGTGCTCGTGGGTAACCTGATCATCGCGATCGGGCTCGCGGTCGCGAGTTACGTGACCGTTTATCACCTGACCCTGGCCCACCGGAAACGAAAGGCCGAGCGAGATATGTCTTCGATAACGACGACCACGTCGCTGCTCTTCTGGCGGAAGTGACCGCTTTCACGACCGAGCGGTGATTACTGCGTATTGTCGAGTCACGTCGTTCTGCGGCCTCGACAACCATTTGAAAAGCTCTTCCATGTCGAGCGTCGGTGCTCCCGTAGTTCTCATAGTAACAACTGCAACGGTCACACACTGATCGCCGACATGTTTGGCGATCAGGTGTGCAATGACGTGCAGTGGCTACTATAGTGCTCGAGCGACGAACTCCGGTCATGGAACTTCCGCTTGGGAACGACACCGTTGCCGTGGCGTTCCCGAACTGTGCCGTCACCGTCGCGGAGCCGTCCGCACCCGAACCGGTCGACGTTCGTTCGGTGGCGACAGCGGCGCTCGAGGTTCCACACGGCCCGCCGCTCGCCGATTGCGTCGACCCCGCCGACGAGGTGGCCATCGTCGTGACCGACGGAACCAGGACGGTTCCTGACGACGTGTTGCTCGAAGTCTTGCTCGAGGAACTGAGCGACTGTGGGGTCGCCCGCGATCAGATTACGGTCGTGATCGGCCTCGGTCTGCACCGGCCGATGAGGGACGACGAGATCGAACGGATGCTCGGCCGGCACGCGGATCTCGCACGGAATCACGATCCCGACCGGGCGGTCGAGGTGGGGACGGTCGACGGCTGTCCGGTCGAGATCGGAACGCCGGTTGCGGAGGCGGACGTCGTCTGCTCGACTGGGGTCGTCGAACCCCACCAGTACGCGGGTTTTTCCGGCGGCGCAAAAACCGTCGTCATCGGGGCCGGTGGGGAGTCACTCATCGGCTACACCCACGGCCCGGACGTACTCGCTCGAGACGGTGTCAGACTGGGACGTGTCAACGGGAACCCGTTCAGGGAGATTCTCGACCGCGCCGGGGATCTCGTCGGCGTCGACTTTTGTCTCAATCTGGCACACGGCCCGCAGGGTGTCATCGGCGTCAGCGCGGGTGACCATCGTGCCGTGGTTTCCGATCTGGCCACGACGGCTCGAGACGCCCTCGCGGTGTCGCTCGACGAAACCGAATTCGACGCAGCCATCTGTGGCGTGGGAGCGCCCAAGGACGCGAACCTGTACCAGGCCAGTCGCGCGGCGACGTACGTCGCCCTCGGTGATCACAACCCGCTTCGGCAGGGTGGCCGCCTCGTCGTTCCCGCTGCCATCCCGGAGGGTGCTGGCGAGGGAACCGGCGAACGACGGTTTTACCGACAGCTCTCGCGGGCGTCCGACCCGGAATCGCTTTTCGATCGGCTACTCGAAGGGTACGAACCTGGCGCACAGCGAGCGTTCGTCCTCGCACGCGTCCTCCGCGATCACGAGGTGTTCGTCACAAATAGCGAGGCTCCTGCGGTCGTCGAGGAGTGTCTCATGACCCCAGCTGACGACGTCGGTTCGGCGGTTGAGCCAGGGAGCAACGTACTCGTCATTCCCGACGCGCTCAACACGTTGCTCGTTCGTAGGACGAGATAACGGCGAATTATCCGTGACCACGATTACTCACCGGTATCCGCCGCCTCCCAGAGGGGGTACAGCTCGTCAGCGACAGGCTCGACAATCGACTCGCCGTCGAGTTCGAGCGTTGGATTATCAGTCGCACGGGCCCGCACCACCCCGATCGAAGCCGCTTCGATGTCGGCAGCCTCGAGGGCCTCGAGACAGTCGTCGACGTCGGTCTCGGGAACCGTCGCGAGCAGGGCTCCAGAACCGAACACTGCCAGGGGATCGACGTCGGCTGCCTCACACAGCGTCGCCGTCTCCTCGCGGACGGGGACGGCCGCTCGATCGACGGACAGATCGACATCGGAGGCGCGCGCCAGCTCGAGCAGGCCGGTGACGATCCCGCCTTCGGTTGGATCATGCATCGCCGTTGCGAACGATCGGATGGCTCGTGCGTCGGGGACGACGCTGATCTCCTCGAGAAAGGCCGCCCCGCGGGTTCGAAGCCCTTCGTCGACGCCCAGTTGGTCACCGAAATCGGTTGCCAGGATCGCCGTCCCTTCGATACCGGCGGATTTCGTCAGGACGACGTGATCGCCCGGTTGGGCTCCGCCAGTGGGGACGACGCGATCGGCCGCACCCAACGCCGTGAGCGAGACGAGCGGCCGCTCGAGGGCGTCGACGTACTCGGAGTGGCCGCCGACGATCGTCGCACCGACCGACCGGGCTGCCGCGTCGAGATCACGGGTGATGGTCTGGAGCGTCTCGTCGTCGCTGTCGGGCGGCAACAACAGCACGGTCGTCAACCAGCGCGGATCGGCTCCCGAGGCAGCCACGTCGTTACAGGCGATGTGGACGCCGAGGGTGCCGACTTCGGTGGCGGCGAGGGAGATCGGATCCGAACTCACGACGAGGGTGCCGCCGGGCCAGTCGATGGCTGCGGCGTCTTCACCCTCGGCTGGCCCCAGGCGGACGGTGTCGTCGGCTTCGCCGATGCGACCGAAGACGTGTTCGATGAGCGCGTCGGGGTGAACTTTGCCGGGCATACGACCAAGGTGGGGAATGTGGGGCTTGTAGCTGTCGAACGACGGACGACCGGGTGTCGTCAGTCGGGGGAGGGCTCGAACTCGAGGTCGGCGAGGACGGGCTTGAGTACCGAGGCGAGTTCCTCGAACCGCTCGATCGACATCGAGTCGGCCGTCACCCAGACCCCGCTCGATTCGTCGAGGACGCGAACTAGGTAGCCGTCTTCGAACATTCGAACCGTGGCGATGTACTCCCCTAGCTGGGTCTGTCGGTAGGCCTGCTGTGAGCGAAAGCCGAGCCGCTCCTGTTCGGCAAAGCCGACGAGATCCGCCGTCTGGCTCAGGTCGGAGCGCAGATACACCTGCTCGAGCCCATCGTCGGTGAAGAAGGTGATGCTTCGCAGTTCGTCACCGACGGTCGTCCGGCAGGCGCTGACGAGTTCCTCACGGGCGGTCTGGGTCAGCAGGGAATCGTTCATGCCAGCCGGTAGCACCTTATTAGGGAAAGTGGTATCGGTGTCGGCAGCCCACCGTCCCCCTGAGCAACGAATCGACCAGCCGTCGAGCAACGATTCGCCTCACCCCTCGAGCAACGAATCGATCAGGCGTTCCAGGCGATCGACCAGCCGCGAACCGGGATGTGGATCAACTGTCTCGAGCAACGCGGCCGTCTCGGCGGGCCGTGTCAGTGAGAGGACGACGCGATTGCCCCGCTCGTATCGCCGCTCGACGACGCCGCACTCGCGGAGGTGGCCAACGTGGTGCTCGAGGGTGCTTCGTGGAACGCCCAGCGTCTCGACCAATTCGTTCGGCCGGGCGCTCTCCTTGCTGTAGAGCGTCGTCGCGATCGCTGCTGCCGTCTCACGACGAAGGATCGACAGCGCGTCTCGTTCCCACTCGTCGTAGGACGGCGCGAAGTAATGCGTTCGGCCAAACCGCTCGTGTTTGACGACAGCGCCGCCTTCGATCAGCCGTCTGACGTGGTATTGAATTTGTCCCGGTGCGAGCGAGAGGTCACGAACGAGCGCGTTGAAGTGAACGCCGGGATCGGCGTCGATCGCTCGGTGGATCCGGCGGCGAGTTTCGCTCATCGACGCTCACCGCCGTCGGGTGTCGCATCAGGGTCGGATCGTTTGGGCTCCAGGTGACCAACAGAGATGATCGCCAACAGCAAGAACCCAGCGATCAGCACGTCGAGCAGATGCTCGACGGTGTGGTGGGTTCGCATCGATACGTAGCCAAGCACCGTGCCCGTGCCAACGACCGGTCGCATCACCAGCGCACCGAGCGCAGCCGTGATGAGCAGGTAGGGAACCGACCTCCGGCGGCGGAATGCGGATGCGGCGAGCAGAAAGACGACGATCGAAACGATTCCGGAGAGGACGAGCAGGAGGAGGAGATACCAGTCGACGGCGACACCCTCGGACTCGATTGCTGCCTCGAGGCAGATGGGAGCGAGCCACCCTTCGAAACTAATCGACGTGGTTTGGCCCGTCGAGCGCAACTCCGGCGACACGATCGAGTACATACGTGCGGTTGTCGCTCGAGTCTCTTTGCTGGCTCGCTTTTTCGACGAACGTACTACTCAGCACCGCGCTTCGAAACGGGGAGGTCGACGTTTTGCCTCGATCCGGGGTGTCGATCCAACCCGATTACTCGAGCACCTCACCGAGTAACGCCAGGGCCGCGACGACGCCGACGGCGACGATACCGGCACCGACGTACGCTGCAGTGCCGCCGATGACAGCCGCGGTCGACCAGGCGAGAACCACCGCCAGCAGCGCTAACACGGCCACGCCGAGCGTGCCAGAATCCAGCCTCGTTAGCGCGGCGACTCGCTGGAGCCCAGCCTCGAGTGGCGTCGGTTTGGGGTCGTGACGAGCGGGTTCGCCGAGTTGTGTATCGACGTCCACTGGTCGCGGGCCGGGAACCAGCCGAATATCGACCGTCGTTTCGACGGCCCCGTATCCGGTAGCTAACACGAGCGTCCCCTCGATCGGCTGTTCGAGGGTCGTCGGCTCGAGATCGACGAGCAATGTCCTGGGGGCGTCCGGTGCAACGTAGTAGTTCCCGTCGCCACCGTCGCCGTCGTCCGATCCGAGTGCCTCGAGCCTGGCTACGTCCGCGATATCGCCAGCGAGTCGGCCGTGAACGTGTGCCGGCCCACCGGTACTCTCGAGGTGTACCTCGAGTGGCCCCTCGGCATCGACTGCGGGTGCACTCGCCGTGAGCTCGTCGGTGCCGGTTCGATCGACGGTGACGGTAACGACGTCAGGAGACACGTAATCACCTACGCGGGGGACTCCTCCCGCATGTCCGGCGGGAGGAGGTTCGGAATGCCATCTTCGATTGGGTAGCGTTCGCCACAGCCTACACAGACGAGCGTGCCGGAGACGATCTCGTCGCTATCTTCGTCGTCGTATCCGGCATTCTCGAGTGTGAGGTCGTCTTTGTCGAGTGGACAACAGAGGATTTCCAGCAGCGACTCTTTCATAGTTCGACAGGAGACCGCATACAGCAAAAGGCTTCGGGAACGAAACCGGTGACCCGGCCGCAACTATCATACCTGTGAAGAGTTATTGTGGTCACATGAACCACCCCACACAGTACTTAACGTCGGTACTGTCCCCACTGCCCTCGAGCCATGTCAGGTATGCGCTTTGCTGACGATGTCGACCGCCTCGGTGATATCGCCGCCGAGCTGGAGTCCTGTGAGTCTCCCGACGAAGTCTACGACCACGCGCTCACGGCAGCGTCGCGCGTTCTGAACTTCGAGGCGGCGAGCGTCGTCACACAGGAGGGCGAACACCTCGTCCCCCGAGCCGTTCACTCGAAGCGTCTCGTCCCCGGCGAGCCGCTCACAGCAGCCGAGGGCATTGCCGGGCGGACGTTCGAAACTGGGCAGACACACGTAATCGGTGACCTGACGGAGGACGACGTAGCCAGCCCCTCGTGTGACACTTTTCGATCGGTGCTGTCGATTCCAATCGAGGATCGGGGTGTCCTTCAGTTTCTCTCGTGTGAACCGAACGCGTTCTCGACGCTCGACCGCGAACTTGGGGAGTTACTGGTCGCGACCGTCGTCAACGCCATCGCTCGAGTGAGTTACGAGACGGCATTGAGCAGGGAACGGGATCAGTTTGCGGCGCTGTTCGAAAACATTCCGGATGCTGCCCTGCAGTATCGCGTCGTCGACGGAAACCACCGGATCGAAACCGTCAACGCATCGTTCGTCCGCGTGTTCGGACTCGACGTCGAGGCGGTCGTGGGTGAGCCGATTGATGCCGTCCTCGAGACGGAAGACGGATACACCCCTGTCCACCACGAGGAGACAACCGATGACGTCGAGATCGTCGTGGAGACCGCAACTGGCCCGCGGCCGTTTTTGCTCCGTACCGTTCCGATTGCAACGGACGCCGATCAGGAACGAGGCTATCGCATCTACACCGACTTGACGGCACTGAAGGTACGAGAACAGGAGCTAAAACGGCAGAACGAACGACTCGATCAGTTCGCGAGCATCGTCAGTCACGACCTCAGAAACCCACTTGCTGTAGCCAACGGTTATCTCGAGCTCGTCCGTGACGAACTCGGCGACGATCACGATGCCGTTACGGAGATTCAACAGGCGCACGACCGGATGGAAGAGCTCATAGACGACGTTTTGACAGTCGCCAGGGAGACCAATCAGATAGATGCCCTCGAGCCAGTTCACCTCCGTTCGATTGCGACTCGAGCGTGGGAACACGTCGAGACGCAACACGCACAGCTCGAACTCGATGACGCCGACAGCTGGATCGACGCCGACCCGAACCGACTGCTCCAGTTGTTCGAGAACGTGTTTCGTAACGCCGTGGAACATGCAGCCGGGGACGACGATTCCGACGAGGGGGTCATCGTACGGGTAAGCACCGACGAAGATGGGTTCGGAATCGAGGACAACGGATCGGGCATTCCGCCGAACCGCCGCGAGGACATTTTCGCGTCAGGATACACGTCTGAAACGGCCAACACTGGCCTCGGACTCGCTATCGTCAAACGTATCGTTGAGGAGCACCAGTGGTCGATTGACGTCACTGGCGCCACCTTAGGCGGTGCCCGATTCGCCATTGCGGGGGTTCGGTATCGCGACCCACCCGAGCATACCTCGGGTACTCCTCCGTCTGATGGTGATGACCGCTGATGACGGACGCGGGCGGACGACCACCGCAGTACGCACGGGGTATGTGATGAAATGATCGACAGTAACTTACTTTCAATCGAGCGTACGGATACCACACTCGACGTCACCGACATCGCCGGGAACGAACTGTCGTTCGGACTGACGGGATGGGATCCGATCGAAGACGGCTACGACTTCGAGAAACCAATCGACGGAGACGTGTCTGGCCGCCTCTCAGAACTCCGATATTCCCTCCAGAACGTCTTCTGGGTCGAACGACTCGATGGTGAGTTCTACGGAACGGACACAAACCACGATCACGAACCCGTCCAGTCGGCAGAAGTCAATGCTGAGGACACGACGCGGCTGGCGCTTCCGGCCGGCCAGTACCTCTGTCGGCTCGAGCAATCCTTTTTCGTCTACATTCGCTTTGACGGCTCGGCGACGATCACGAATCGTCCGGGTTCGCCGCTCGTCCTGTCGTTTCCACACCCGACCACGGTGTCGATTGGGTTCAAGACGAGTCTCGAGTATCCCCGCCACGAACTCACCATCGAACCAACCACTCGTGGTATTGCCACTGCACTCTCACACATGAGTGCGTCGATCAGCACCATCTCGGTCGATCGCGTGCACCGAAACTATCGTGGATACCCCCCGCTGATCTCGCTCGGGGAGGAGACAGCGGTTCCGGAAGCCGTCGTCGACGCGACGCCAGAGACGGGAATTGAACTGCGTGTCCCGGATCGACTCGAGTTTCTGTTTCTGGCGGCCCCGCTCGCGTATTACCTCGGGGCGACCGTCAGGATCACTGATGATCCAGCCCCGGTGTTGACTATCCCGAATGCCGACGTCTCCTACGAATTCGATCCATTACCGGCATTCGAGCGTCAGTCGGTCGACATGCTACGTCGCGTTTTTTTCCTCGACATGCTCACCTCCTGGGTTCCCGATTCGGAGCCCTCGGTCACCGAAGCAACGGCTCTCGAGGACGCCGATATCGATCTCGAACCACTGATCGATGCACCGATAGCCTCGCGGCTGGAACGCTATCTCTCGCTTCCGGCGCCGACTATCGATGCCGTGTTACCACTGTGGCCGTACCGAATAACGGTCGAGCCAGACGTCGAGTGCGTGGCCCAACTCCCCCACCTCCTCTACGACATGGCTGCCATCGAACTGCCAAACGGGGGATCGACCGAGACGATCGGAGCCACCGAGAGTCCCGTTGCCGACGAGTTACACAACATCACGCGAATAAGGGGCTCGCTCTCGTGTTCGAATATGGATGTAACAGATCTCGAAGCCGCGGATGAAAACGCTTCGTTCGTGTCCCTCCCCTCGGCGTACGAGAACCGCCTCAGGTATCTCAGCGAGGATCGTCAGTCCTACTCCGTCGTCGTCGTCTTTGCCCGCTCACTGTCCGAAGAGACGAAATCCGAGGTGCTAGAGCGCTACGCCCGTCGCGACGAGATTGGATCGCCCCACGTTCGACGACTCGACGATCCGAATCGGGCACAACTCCAGGAGGCGTTCGAAACCGGTGCCGACTTCCTCCAGTTCGTCGGTCACGTTGACGACGACGGACTCCACTGTCGTGATGGAGCACTCGAGCCAGCCACTCTCTCGTCGAACAACGTCCAGTTGTTCCAGCTCGAGACGACCGGTGAGAGCGGCGTCGCACAAGACCTCGTCGAAACGGGGAGCGTTGCTGGCGTCGTTGCGGCGCCAGAGTCACCTGGTTCCGATCGGGTACCGACCCTGATTGGCGAGTTGGTTCTGTACGGACAGAGCATCGCCACAGCTGCTGAGTGTCGGCGTCTGTTGTCTCCGGCGCCGCCGTCCACTCAGACGGTCGTGGGCGACGGTGCTCACCGGTGCAGTACGAAGTGGTGGCCGCGGCCAATCCACGTACTCGAAACCTATCAGAACGGCGAACGCGCCCGTATGACGGCCGTTCCGTTCTCGATCGATCCAGTCGGTGCTCACTGGTACCCGGGCCTGGGTGACGAGAAACGATTCCAGTCAGCGGTACTCTCCTACGACCTCGAAACGGCCGATCTCATCGCCAGCCTCGACGGCATTCCACATCCGATCTACTTCGCGGGGCGGTGTTACTGGCCGGAGGAACACCAGCAACTCGCCTTCCCTGTCGCGTGACGTGTCGCCGTGTCAATCGCGCGTCAGCGCTCGGGGTTCGTATGGCGTTCGACTCGACGCACCGTTAAAAGAAGTCTATAGTAACAACTGCAACGAATTACACACTGATCGCCGATGCGTCTGGCGATCAGGTGTGCATTGACTTGCAGTGTCTACTATAACAACCGGGTAGCTAGCTGTCGTACGGCCGCTCGAGAATCACTGTCTGCTCCCGCCCCGGCCCGACACCGATGGCGTACAGCGGGGCGTCGAGTTCCGTCGACAGGTACTCGAGGTAGGTGCGTGCGTTTTCTGGGATGGCCTCGTAACCCTCCTCGGCGACCGTGGCCCAATCGACCTCGGGCCACCCGTCGAACGTCCGGTAGTTTGCCGTACACCGACCCCACTGTTCGGTCGTCGGCGGGACAGTGAAGATCTCCTCGCCATCGAACTCGTAGCTGTGGCCGACCTTGACTTCCTCGAGGCCGGCGAGGACGTCGATGTGGTTGACCGCCAGTCCCGTGAAACCGCTCGCTCGGGCGGCGTGGCGCAACATTGGCACGTCGAGCCAGCCGACGCGTCGGGGGCGGCCAGTGACCGTACCGTACTCGCCACCCTCGTCGCGAATGTAGGTTGCCAGCTGCTCCTCCTCGTCCGTCTCGTCGACGGATTCGGGGTCGTAGTCGGGCGTCTGGCTCTCGACTCCGCCGAGTTCGGTCGGCAACGGGCCGGTTCCGACTCGCGAGAGGTATGCCTTGACGATCCCGATAATCGCTCCCTGGCCGACGACGGTCGGCCCGAGCCCCGTTCCGACGGACGCGCCGCCAGCCGTCGGGTTCGAGGAGGTCACGTACGGGTAGACGCCGTGATCGATGTCGATCGATGTGCCCTGTGCGCCCTCGAGCAGGACGTTTTCGCCGGCGTCGATGCGCTCCTGGAGGAACGTACCACAGTCGACGGTCATCCCGTCTTCTGTGAGGCGCTCGCCGTAGGCGCGATAGGTCTCGAAGAGGTGGTCGACGTCGAATGCGTCTGCGGTTTCGCCCTCGAGCGTCACGCCGAAGACGTCCTCGGCCAGCGCTCGCTTCTGGGGAACGACGTACTCGAGGCGTTCCCGGAGTACCTCGGGCTCGAGGAGGTCACCGATGCGGACGCCGCGTCGCCCCATCTTGTCCTCGTAGGCTGGGCCGATACCTCGGCCGGTCGTTCCCGCCGCGAGGTCTGCTTTCTCTTCCTCCTCGATGCCATCCAGGACGCGATGGTAAGGGAGAATCGCGTGGGCTCGCTCGGCGACGCGCACGTCTGGCTCGAGTCCGCGTTCACGAAGCCCATCGAGTTCGTCGAACAGTGTCTCGGGGTTGACGACACAGCCGTTCCCGAGGATGCCGATTTTCCCGCGGACGGCCCCGGAGGGAACGAGCGACAGTTTGTACTTCTCGCCGTCGGAGACGACGGTGTGTCCGGCGTTGTCGCCGCCCTGGTAGCGTGCGACGATGTCGGCGGCGTCGCCGTAGAGATCGACGACGCCTCCTTTGCCTTCGTCGCCGAGTTGCGACCCGACGATAGTGACGGTCATAACAGCGGCGGATTCTTTCCCAGCCGATAAACCGGTTACGGTCTGGATGGCGTGTCTGGCCAAGATTTATCCATAAACGTGTATATCGGGTGTAATTTTCGATAGAAAAACTGGGCGGTCGTGAATACGATCGTCCAACCGGGATCACGGGTCGTCCGCACCGAGTGGCGGTGTCCCGTCGTGACGAACCCGAAACGTTAACTACTGTCATAACGGATGTTCGATTTGCTACTGATTTTGCCGCCACTGGAGGGCAATCTTTAAAAGGTGGAAAGACAAGTTAACAAATGCCATGATAGACCGACTGGAGAAGGAAGTCGATATGCTGGAACGACATCTGCAGGTACTGAAGATGGTCATCGAAAACGAACCGATCGGTATCGTCAAGATGTCGAACGAGACGGGCTACCCACACCACAAGGTACGCTACTCGCTGCGCGTGCTCGAAGAGGAGAACCTCATCGAACCCTCGAGCCAGGGGGCGATCAAAACCGAACGGACGGTCGAGTTCGTCGACGAACTCGACGGGAAACTCGACGATATCGTCACCAAACTCGATGGGATGAAAATCGAAGACGTCGCCGAAGTCGAAGGCTAAGACTACCCGTTCCGTCTACAGCTCTGGAACGTTCATGTGGAAGCCGCCTGACCGCGATTCCACGAGACACAGGTGGTATCCACCCTGTTTTCGCGAGAGTGACACGTGACTGAGTCGCGAGTCGCGGCTGAGGAAGCCACCGCCGCCGGTGACCTGTTCAGTCACCTCGAGTGCGCCCGGTTCGAAGAAGCTGGAGGTGACGACGAACGCCGCGCCGAACTCATTGTGGTTCGCTTTGACCGCTGAGGCGGATTCCTCGAGCGTCTCGAGCATCTCCCGGCTCGCCGGGTCTCGCGAATCGTTGAGATTTGCTCCGACGAGCGGGTTCCCCATCTTGTCGAATGCGACGACATCGAAGGTGACGGACTCGGGAACGCCCTCCGTTTCGTCGTCGGCGAGTGAAATCGACGCGTGTAGCTCCGCCCGGTCGACGTACGGCAAGACGTCGTACAGATCACTCAGTCCATCGGCGTGACCCGTATCCCGAATCTCGAACGGGAGCGTCGCCGTCAGCCAGTCGACGAACTGGTACTCCATGGTGGAGGCGAGGAACTCCTCGTAGGGTTGTCCGTCGACGACGACATCACTGGTTTCGAACTGGGTGTGGTGTTCGAGCCGCAGATTATCGACGACGGCGTTCCGATCCGCGTTCTCCTCGTGTGCCGTCTTCAGCGTCGGTTGACTTTTCGAGGCGTAGCGGACGAACAGATTCGTTCCGGAGAGTGCATCCGAGGGCGAGAGTTCCGTCCCCTCGAGTGGGACGCCAGCCTCGCGTTTCGATCGCACGCGCTCGAGTTCGCCCTCGAGTTCCTCGATGCGCCGTTGCAATCGAGTGACGGTGGCCGAGAGTTCCTCGGTTTCTTGCTGTAGCTGGTCGCGTTCTTCGCGGTACCCGTCGCGTTCGGTGACGAGCTGCTGGTGTTGTTCCTCGAGGGTCGATTTCTCCTGTTCGAGCTCGTCGACGCGCTGGGTGAGCCGATCGATCTTGTCCTCGCGTTCGAGCATGTCCTGTTCGAGCGTCTCTCGTGAGCTGGCCGCAGATCGTGATCGCGACTGATTCCGGTTTTGGGTTCGGCGCTGATTCCGATTCGTCGTACCGCTCGGGCTCGAGTCACGATCACCCGAGTTCGTTCCCGTTCCCGTCTGTGTGGCCGATCGCGAGCGAGACTGCGCGGTGTTCTGTGAGTTCGACTCCGACGTGGCCGAGCGCGCGGGAGTGGATGGAGATCCGTCGGCCGATTCCGTCGCCTCCCTCGATCGACCGTCGGTCGACCCACTCTGCCCGCTCGAGCGTTGACTTTGTGAGCGCGACCGACTGCCGCCGGCAGACGACGACCGTTTGGGGCTCGTCGAGTTCTCCGGATCGATCGAGGGGATTCGTCGGGTCTCCTGCCACCGGGCCTCCTGTTTGAACCGTTCCTCGAGCGGGTCGTCCTTTTTGGGTGCGTCGGTTTCAGCACCATCGCGTCGCTCGTCGTCCGATTCCGACCAGGAGATGTTGCTTTCGTCTAGCTCGGTCGCGGCAGCCTCGACGTCGTCCGGGTCGAGGGAGTCACTCGATGCCGGTGGCATCGGCTGAACCTGATCCGACTCGCTACCGTTGGCGGCTTCTTCGGCTTCGGGGGCGTCTTCAACGGGGGTCTCAGTGGGTCGGTTCGGTGATGCGGGGTGGGAGTCGACAGGGTCTGCCGTCGACTCTTCGGTGGCTTCGTCGCCACCTGACTCCGGTGACGTCTCGTCGCTGGTACCAGCAGGTGGCATCGGCTGGGCTGACGGTGGGTCGGGTTCTGACGTCGGACGTCCATCTGCACCGGCATCGGTTATCCCCGACGACGGTTCGCCGTCAGGGGCCGGCTCCGCGATCGTAATGCCACTCGACGTATCGGTGAGTGCAGCGTCTCCCTCGGCGTCGTCAGTCTCCGGTTCCGATGCGTCGATTGTCGACTCGTCGTCGCTCGGTTTGGAATCGGTTCCCGTACTGGTCGATGCGCTGGTGTTCGTCGGTTCCTCCGGGGTCTGTGACGCTGACGCTAGCTGTGACTCATCAGCAGGGTCGGTGCCAGGAATCGACTGAATCTCGATGTCGACGTCGATTACCTCGTAGATACCGATTTCGTCGTCGGCTCGGTCGAACGCATCGTCCCCGGTGAGGAGCCGTTCGGCGTTGCCGATGTAGGCGGCCGCCATCCGTCGGCCCCCGTAGTAGATCAGATAGTAATCGCCACTGAGTACCTGTTCGCTGAGTTCGACGTACCCCGTGAACGACCCCTGTTGGAGGGTTTCGTCGACCTCGCTCAGCGGCGTATCGTTCGTGTAGTACTTCGCCCTGGTGTCACCGCCCTGTTCGTCCATCGTACAGAGCAGCGGCAACGAGGGATGTGGTGCGTCGTACGCTGTTCCGCTCGCCCCGTCGAACTGTTCGAGGTTACCGTCAACGACGCCAACGATACGGCCGTTGAGCATAAAGGCCCAGGCACCACCAGCGGTGATGGCACCCGAAAAATCCTCGTCGGCGAGCGAGGTGAGTCCGTCGTAGCCACCCGAAAACGAGCGGGACTCCCATCGTTCGACGCGCTCTTGCGTGCGCGGATCCATATTTCAACAAGCGGGAACCGGTGTAAATACGTTTCGCCTAGAGCGGCGATGACAGTCGAAGACCACGACAAAGCTGCTTCGCTCATCGAGGTTTTCGTGTGATCTATTTTCCCTGAAATCCGTCCTGGATCGACCGAGTTTAGATCTTCGATTCGGCGTCGTCCGCGAGCTCCTGCATCCGCTTGCCGATCCGGCCGGCGCTCGAGAACTCGTCCTGGCTCATCGCGTTCGCGAGGGCATTGCCGAGGACGAAGACGGCGTGTTTGTGTTCGCTCTTGGATTTGTGGACGTCGTCCGGATCCACGTCGAGCTGGTGGTAGGCATCGAAGAGGCCGGCATCGACGTTCTCGCGTTCGGAAAAGTACTCCATGATGACGACGAGTTCGCCGTGCAGCTCGAGGAGTTCGTCTTTGTGCATACTCGCGACTATGAACGGTTCCAAGTTAAGAGTTGTGTGGCTCAGCGTGGCAAATTCGACCGATCATAGGGGCTGTCGGAACGATGTACCGCTGTGCGCTCGCCACGAGGTCTGCGCACGGCGGTACGTCTCTACAACAGCCCTTATCAGTTAGTGGCAGTCCGTGTCCAAAAAATAGCCGTCGTCCTGCCGATTGGCCGGCGTTTAGTGGGTTGCTTCGTCGAGCACGAGCGTTTCGTCCTCGAGGTAGTGCTCGAAGTGGTGGGCGTCGTCTTCGACCTCGAAGAGGATCTCCCGGAGCATGTGGGCGGTCGCGTGATCCCCCAGGTTCGTCGCGAGTTCGATGCTGTCGCGCATCGATTCGATGATGTCACCGTACATTTCGAGATCGTTCTCCATCATCGTGCGGAGGTCGTAGACGTCCTCGCCCTCGAACTCGACTGTCGCGCGGCGCTCCAGGTTCGTCGGACCCGACACCGGGACGCCACCGAGCGCCTGGGCGCGTTCGGCGATCAGGTCGGCGCCCTCCTCGGCGTGCTCGTAGGCCTCTTCGAAGAAGAGGTGCAGGTCGCGGAACTCGGCGCCTTCGACGACCCAGTGGTGTTTCTTGAGCTGGTGGTACAGGACATACGCGTTTGCGAGTTCCGAATTGAGCGCGTCGACGATCTGTTCGGCTTTGTCCTGCTCGAGTCGCAGTGCGTTCTCCTCGACGGTATCGGCCTGCTGGCGGACGGTCTTTTGAGTGCTCATCCCGTCTGGAGATACGCCGTCGACCTCCTTAAAGCCTTCCCATTAGAAAATTATTCTTCGTTATTGGGAATCGTCTTTTCTCCCATGGCGAAAATTATTGCTCGAGAGTGATGTTTGATCGCTGCCCGCGACAGTCAGTTCGACAGGACGCTCATCCTAGGATTCGTGTAGTCGCCGGCAGAATTCCGACTCGATCCGTGCCATTATACAGCGTGATCGCCGATCCGGAGGTATGAACCAGTCCGTCCTCGTGGCCGGGGAAACGCTCGTCGATTTCATTCCCGATCGGTCGGGCTCACTGTCGACGGTATCCCAGTTCGAACGACGTCCCGGTGGAGCACCGGCGAACGTTGCAGTAGGGCTCTCCCGTCTCGAGCGACCCCCGGCGTTCTGGACACGCGTTGGCGACGATCCGTTCGGCCACTACCTGACAGGGGTACTCGCCGAACACGGCATCCCAGATCGGTTCGTCGAGACCGATGCGGACGCCCAGACGCCACTCGCCTTCGTCACCCACGACGAGGCGGGCGATCGGACGTTCTCGTTCTATCGCGACGGCACCGCCGACACGCGCCTCGAGCCAGGTTCCATCGACGATTCGGCACTCACGGAATTCGAGTGGGTGCACGCCGGCGGTGTCACGCTCTCGAGCGGCCGATCTCGGGCGGCTACGCTCGACCTGCTCGAGCGGGCCGCTGATCGTGGCTGCACGGTGTCGTTCGACCCTAACGTTAGACCCGAGTTGTGGCCCGATGGGACTACCCTCGAACGAGTCGGGCACGAAGCGCTCGCCCACACAGACGTCTGTAAGGCGACCGTCGAGGAACTCGAGGCCCTCGGCTGTACGGGAGCGACTCCCGAGGCGATTGCCCGGGACGCCCTCGAGATCGGCCCACATACCGTCTTTCTCACGCGCGGAAGCGAGGGAGCGATGGCCGTCACCGACGGTGACGATCGTCCGCCCGAACCAGATACCGTCTTCGAGCATCCCGGCTTCGACGTCGACGTCGTCGACACCACCGGGGCCGGTGACGCCTTCGTCGCCGGTCTCATCGATTCCCTCCGTGCGGGCCGTGATCTCGAGTCGACGCTCACGTTCGCCAGCGCGATAGCTGCGCAGGCGACGACCGAACCGGGGGCGATGACGGCGCTACCGACGCGAGCGGCAGTCGAGGCGTTTCTGGCGTCGGTCGACGAGTGCTGAGGAAGCCGGGCCGTTGGAACCACCGACCGAAGCGACGCAAATCGTCCAACTCGCGGTTGCGTATCGCCACGTTACTTGTGTCCGTACCGCTCAGTAGCGAACATGCCTCCCCCGGAGACGACTCGAGCGGTCGAACGCCGGATACATCGGGAACACGAATCGACCATTTCGGCCGTCAGCCAGTGTGCCGATGCCGTTGTCGCTGGCTGGTCGACGCCGCACGTATCGGATCGTCAGGCCGTCGTCGACCCGCTTCGAACCCGACTCGAGGCGGCAGGCGTGCTCGAGTCCCTCCCAGGGGTGTTGATCGACCTCGTCGATGCCGCGGGGTACGACCTTCCCGCCCCACCGGTCGCCGGCCCACCGTACGTCGTCGTCACGAGCCGCGGGCCGTTGCTCCGGGGGACTATCGAGCCAGGACGCCTCGTCGTTCGATTCGACGTGTTTACGCTCGAGCGCGCACCGAACCCGGTCTATCGTCCCCTCGAGGAGGTCGACGTTTCGGCCGACGTTCGCTAATCGTTGCTTGCCGCGGGAGCGCTCTGTAACCGCATGAGTGGTACGTCTCACCGCTACCTTTTCATCAATGCGTGAGAATACCACGCCAATGCATCCGCGTGCAGCGACCTTCGTCGCACAGGCTCGAGAAGAGTACGGCTTCGATCCGGCGGTGACGGAGTTTTCGGAGGGAACGAAAACCGCGGCCGATGCCGCCGCTGCCATCGGCTGTGAGGTAGCCCAGATCGCGAGTTCGCTCGCGTTCGACGCCGACGGCGATCTGATCGTCACGATCACCAGCGGAGCCAATCGGGTGGACGAAGCGGCGCTCGCCGACCACCTCGAGGTATCCCCGGACGACGTCGAGATGGCCGAACCCGAGCGGATCAAGTCCCGCCTCGGCTGGGCTATCGGTGGCGTTCCCCCGATCTGTCACGACCTCCCCGTTCCGACACTGCTGGACGAGACGCTGCTCGAGTTCGAGACCGTCTGGGCCGCAGCCGGAACGCCGTCGGCGGTGTTTCCGGTCGATCCGGTGGAACTCGAGCGATTGACGAACGCCGACGTCGTTTCCATCGTCGAGTAATCGTCGTCCCTCACTTGGTGTCAGTGTGTCGTGAGGGAGTGATGAGCGTATTTGTCCCAGAATCCCGGGTACTACCCTGTAAGACCCAATTGCCGAAATTCCGTCGGTGAAGAACGTGAAACCTATAGTAACAACTGCAACGGTTTAGACACTGATAGCCAGACGCGTCTGGCGATCAGGTGTGTATCGACGTGCAGTGGCTACTATACCTCGACCCCCTCTTCTTAATAACATCGATGGGTTAATTAGTAACCACACATAAACCTGGAGTATCATATAACAATGACCGAAGATAACCCCACGCTCTCGCGTCGAACGTTGTTGCTCGGATCGGTTCCTGTCGGCATGCTCGCGATTGCTGGTTGCCTTGGTGACGATGACGATGACGGTGACAGTGAGGGCGACGACCACGACGCCACTGACGAAACCGACGACACCGACGACACCGACGACCACGACGCCACTGACGATCACGGCGATGCAGTCGAAGACGAACCGTTCGACCACATCGGCATTGGTGAATTCAGCGTCCTCGACAGAGCACACGACCCCCACGAGGAGGTCGCATACGTGCACGGCGGTCACTGGCACGGCAACTTGCCACAAATTCCGGTCGGTGAGAACATCTCGCTCGGAGTGGAAATTGAAGACGAGGATGGTGACTCCTTCGAACTCGATGGAGAGTACGAACTCAACGTCGCACTAGCTCACGACGCACCCGAAGGTGTCGTCTCATTCGACACCCACGGAGACCACGTCCACATTGTCGGCGAGGAGGAAGGCGTTACCGACGTAGTGTTCCAGATCTGGCACGGTGATCACGCCGATTATCAGACGCCAGCGATAACGGCACAGGTCGTCGAGGAAGTCGATGAGGACGACCACGACGACCACGATGACCACGACGACCACGACGACCACGATCACGACCACGACGACCACGATCACTGACGGCTCCCTCTCCCAGCTAATACGTTGTTCTCGAGACACGGAGCTTTCGACTACCATTTGGGCTTCCGGCGCTCGAGCTGCCTCATTGACCGCTTTCACGTGTAGAAGTCTGCTCTCGACAGTTAACGGTGGCTAGTATCGAAAGGGGGTCAGACCAGTGTGTTTTAATAATTTACCGAGTGTGAATAATAACTCTTTTACCACTGAGGCGATTGTCCGACAGTATGAAGCTGACACGCCGAACTGCGTTACGCCGCGGTGGAGCGGCGGTGGCGCTCGGTGCGATCGCGGGGTGCCTTAGCGAGCCTGGCGACGATACTGAGAACGGCAACGGAGATGGGGGGAACGAGACCTCCGGCTACGCCGCCTTTTTCGCACTCTGGGACTGGAGTGCACAGGTCGTTGGCGATCGCGGCTCGTTCGAAAACCCGGTCGACGCCGGCGAAATGGGACACGGATGGACGCCCGGTGGCGATTTGACCCGGGATGTGGCCGAGACGGATGCGTTCGTGTACCTTGACACGCCCGAATTCGCGTGGGCTCAGGATCTCGCCGCCCAGCTCGAGGCCGAAGGCGACTCGGTCGACGTAACCGTCATCGACGGACTGGCCGGGCTGACGACGGATCAGTTACTTCCATTTTCAGCAGGAGAGCGTCCGGAGCCTGACGAGGAGTACACGATCGACCCGTCGGACTTCCAGATCGAGGGGTTCGACATCATCGATCCGCGGACGGGCGAGACGGTCGCCTACTGGCACGTCGATCACTGGGACGGTGGATTGCCGAACATCCCGCTCGAGGGATCGGTTCGATTCGAAGCGGTCGTTGAGGTCGACGGCGGGCACGTCGTTCCGCTCGGCTCGGACGAGGCGGTGCAACTCGACGCTCGACTGGGTGACGGGGCTCCCGACGAGATGATCGAGATCGAGTCCCACGGCGACGCCGTCGAAATCCACGGTATCGGGGAAGGCCGTACACTCGTGGTCTTCGAACTTCGCCACGAGGGGGACGTCGTCTGGGACTCGAGTGAGGATACGCTGAGCGTCGACGTCTCAGACGACCTCGATCCGGCCGAGGCGACCGAGTTTCACGACCCGCACGTCTGGGCCGATCCGGTACTCGCCGCGACCATCGTCGACACCATCGCCGACGGCCTCGCCGACATCAGTCCCGACGACGCGGAGACGTTCGAAGCCAACGCAGACGCGTACAAAGAACGGCTGGCGGCGGTCGACGACCAGTTCCAGGCCACCGTCGATGACGCCGAACTCGACGTCGCCGTCTTCGCCGGTCACGACTCGTTCAGGTACATCGAGCATCGCTACGGGTTCGAACTTCACTCACCGGTTGGCGTCTCCCCGGACGAGTCGCCGAGCCCAGGTGAGATCGCCGAGACGATCGAACTGGTGAACGAGCACGACATCGACACCATCCTGTACGATCCGTTCGAGACGGCCGACGGGGACGTGCCACCGCTGGCAGTGACAATCGTCGAGGATAGCGTGGCGACGGAGACTGCTCCGCTCACCCCCGCCGAGGGGACGATGGCCGACTGGAACGACCAGGGATGGGGGTGGGTCGAACAGATGGAAGAGATCACGATTCCGTCGCTTCGAGCAGCGCTCAAAGCCGAATAAATGCCCGCAAGTCAACGAACTAAAAGTGCAAGAACTAACACGGACGCAGGCGGAGTTTCACCAGTGACAGCCGCAGTCGACGTCCGAAACGTCTCGTTCGCCTACGGTGAGACCCCGGTCGTCAAAGACGTCTCGCTGACGATCGAGGAAGGCGAGTTTCTGGGCCTGATCGGCCCGAACGGCTCCGGCAAGACGACGCTCCTGCACCTGATGCTCGGCCTGCTCGAGCCCGAAAGTGGGTCGATCGATCTCTTTGGCGAACCCGTCGGCGAGTTCAAAGACGGACACCGCATCGGCTACGTTTCTCAGCAGTCGACCAACAGGGGGGGCTCGATGCCCGTAACGGTTCGCGAGAGCGTCACGATGGGGCGATTCGCCCAGGCGGGCCACTCGCGGCTGATGGACGAGGATTACGCGATCGTGGAGGATGCGATCGAAACCGTCGGCATCACGAATCTGGCCGACCGTCGCATCAACCAGCTCTCCGGCGGGCAACGCCAGCGGGCGTTCATCGCACGAGCGCTCGCCTCGGAAGCTGATCTACTTGCCCTGGACGAACCGACCGTCGGCGTCGACGCCGAATCCAGGGACGCGTTCTACGCCCTGCTCGATTCGCTCAACGAGTCCGGGATCACGATCATCCTGATCGAACACGACATCGGCGTGGTCACGGATCGGGCCTCGCGGATCGCCTGTATCAACACCAAACTGTTCCACCACGGCGATACGGAGTCGTTCGTCGAGAGCGACGCCCTCGCTGAAGCCTACGGGGCGACCGGCACGGTCGTCCACCACGATCACTGACGATCACTGACGATGACTGAAACCGTCGACTCCGCCGACCGGACGCACGCCCGCTCGAGTCGCGACGCCCGCCAGCTGATCGAACTGGTTGGCCTCGGTATCACCGCGCTCGTGGCAACCGTAATGATTGCGTTCGTGATCCTCTACTGGCTTCGCGACGCGTCTATGGGAGCCCACGCGTTCGATCAGTTCATGATCGCTGGCCAGTGGCTCGATCACTACCTCGGCACGAACGTCTTCAAGTGGGCGTTCATGTGGCAACAGCTGGCCACGGGCGTTCTCATCGGCATCGTCGCCCCGTTGATCGGGACGTTCCTCGTCCATCGAGAGATGGCACTCATCGGCGAAACGCTGGCACACACGGCGTTTGCCGGTGTGGCTATTGGGTTCGCCGCCGGTTCGCTGATCGGGATCGACGCACCGCTGTATTTCGCCCTGCTGGTCTCTATCCTCGGGGCGCTGGGGGTGCAGTGGCTCGCCGAGCGAACGAACACCTACGGTGACGTCCCGATTGCGATCATGCTGACCGGGAGTTTCGCCGTCGGCACGCTCATAATCAGCTGGGGGCGTGGCCAGCGCGGCATCAGTATCGAAGGCTTCCTCTGGGGCGACCTCTCGATCGTCACCGCCTCGAGTGCCCGCCTGATGACGGTGTTGAGTATCGTCGTCGTCGCCGTCGTCGCCTACACCTACAAACAACTGCTGTTCATCACCTTCGACGAACAGGCCGCTCGAGTGGCTCGGCTGAACGTGAACGCGTACAACACGCTGCTAGTGATAATGACCGCCGTCGTCGTCGTCGGCTCGATGCAGGTTCTGGGGGTAATTCTCGTCGCCGGTATGCTCGTGATTCCGGTGGCTGCCGCCTCACAGATCGCTCGAGACTTTCGGGAAACTATGTCGCTCTCGATACTGTTTGGCCAGCTATCGATCGCTGGGGGACTCGCCCTGGCGATCTCCCAGGGGCTTCCCTCCGGCGGGTCGATTATCGTCGTTGCTATCGGCATCTACCTGTTGACAATCGCGCTCTCCGGTCGATCGGTGACGGCCATTTCGATGCACTGATCCGGTCTACCGTCGTCGTTCCCGGGAATTCCTGTTGGTCGAAACCCCCGATAACTCGTTACAACAGTCCGTACTAACCGGCCTGAAGTCGTGCACCGTCGCCTTCTCTCGGAACCATCCAGTGGGAATCGAAGGGTACGTTTAACCCGGCTCCGAGTGAACGACACCTCGATGGGAAGGTTACGAACCCTCTTCGCACCCGAGACCGTCGCCGTCGTCGGAGCGACCGATCGAGAAGGCGCCGTCGGTCGGGCGATACTCGAGAATCTCGAGGCGGATTTTTACGGGGACGTCGTCCCTGTCAATCCGAACCGGGACGCCGTTCTTGGCCTCGAGAGTTACCCCGATGTCGCGAGTTCGCCTCCAGTCGACCTGTCGGTGATCGTCGTCCCGCCATCCATCGTCCTCGAGGCGATCCGAGAGAGCGCGGAGGCGGGCGTGAAAAACGTCGTCGTCATCACCGCCGGCTTCTCCGAAACCGGTGGCGAAGGCGCCGCTCGTGAACGTGAATTACGCGACCTCGCTGCGGAGTACGACCTCAACCTCGTCGGACCGAACAGTCTGGGTATCATGAGTACACGGACGGGCATGAACGCCACGTTCGGCCCCGAAAACGCCATCGAGGGAAGCGTCGCGTTCATGAGCCAGTCGGGGGCGTTCATCACTGCCGTCCTCGACTGGGCGAACGAGCAGGGGATTGGCTTCCGGGACGTCGTCTCCCTGGGGAACAAATCCGTCCTCGACGAGACGGATTTCGTCCGCGAGTGGGGCGCCGACCCCGAGACGGACGTCGTCATCGGCTACCTCGAGGGGATCGACCGGGGCGACGAGTTCGTCGAAGCGGCCCGCGACGTCAGCGACGACACGCCGATCGTGCTCGTCAAGTCCGGTCGAACCGACGCGGGCGCCCAGGCGGCTTCCTCACACACCGGCGCTATTGCCGGCACCGAATCGGCATACGAAGCAGGCCTCGAGCAGGCGGGCGTCCTCCGTGCACGATCCGTCCAGGAGTTGTTCGACTGGGCACGTGCCCTCTCCGGACTCCCGGCACCGAGTTCCGACGGCGTCGCCGTCGTCACAAACGCCGGCGGCCCCGGTGTCCTCACAACCGACGCCGTGGGCGACTCGACGCTCGAGATGGCGTCGTTCACTGACGACACGCTCGAGCGCCTCCGGGAGACGATGCCCGAGGAGGCGAACATCTACAATCCGATCGACGTCATCGGTGACGCCGACATCGAGCGTTTCGAGACGGCCCTCGACATTGCCCTCTCCGATCCGAACGTTGGCAGCGCCGTCGTCGTCAGCGCACCGACGGCCGTCCTCGAGTACGACCGCCTCGCAGAGGTCGTGATCGAACGTCGGGAGGAACACGACAAGCCGGTCGTAACGAGCCTGATGGGCGGGAGCCGATCCAGAGCGGCCGAAGACGTGCTCCGGGAGTTCGGCATTCCGAACTACTTCGACCCGGCGCGAGCCGTCTCGGGACTCGACGCGCTCGCCAGGTATCGGGCCGTTCGGGAGACACAGACTGACGAGCCGGACAGGTTCGACGTGGATCGCGACCGCGCTCGAGAGATCCTCGAAACCGCCCGCAACCGCGCTGACAACCGCCTCGGCGTCGAGGCGATGGATCTGCTCGAGGCCTACGGGATCCCCACGCCGACTGGCGACATCGTCGACGACCCCAGCGACGCTCGCCAGGTCGCCGAATCGATCGATGGAGACGTCGTCCTCAAAATCGTCAGCCCCGACATCTCGCACAAATCGGACATTGGCGGCGTCAGAGTTGGCGTCAGCGACGACGAGGTGTACGACGCCTACGAGGACGTCGTCGCGAAGGCACGAAACTACCAGCCCGACGCGACTATCCTCGGGGTACAGGTACAGGAGATGCTCGACCTCGAAGGGTCGACCGAGACGATCATCGGGATGAACCGTGACCCCCAGTTCGGGCCGTTGCTCCTGTTCGGCCTCGGCGGTATTTTCGTCGAGATTCTCGAGGACACGTCCCTCCGGGTAGCCCCGATCGGTGAGAGCGAGGCCCGGACGATGGTCGACGAGATTCAGGCAGCCCCACTGTTGCGCGGGGCTCGCGGCCGCAAGCCTGCGGACGTCGATTCCGTCGTCGAGTCGATCCAGCGACTCTCACAGCTCGTGACCGACTTCCCGGCGATCCTCGAACTCGACGTCAACCCGCTCGTCGTCGGCCCGGATGGCGTACAGGCGATCGACCTCAGACTGACCGTTGATACGGAGAACCTATGACCGACACCACTACCGAACCGGAACCCGAATCCGAGGCGGAACAGCACCCGACCAGCGACCGTACCGACGACCGCACGCAACCGATTCTCGTAGCCTCGCTCGAGGAGAGCATCGGCAAGACGGCGATCACCCTCGCACTCGCAAAACACGCTGTCGAGGCCGGCGACAGCGTCGGCTACATGAAGCCGAAGGGGACGCGCCTCCAGAGCAACGTCGGCAAGACGCTCGACGAGGATCCAATGCTCGCCCGTGAGTTACTCGACCTCGATGCCGAGATGCACGACCTCGAGCCCGTGGTGTACTCGCCGACGTTCATCGAACAGGCGATTCGTGGTCGCGAGACTACTGAGGAGCTACACGATCGCGTAAGAGAGGCGTTCGAGACGCTCGCGGCGAAACACGACCGGCTGTTTCTCGAGGGTGGCGGTCGACTCGAACAGGGCGGGATCGTTGGCCTGACCGACGCGGACGTCGCCGATCTGCTCGATGCACGCGTCCTGTTGATCGCGCCGTACGAAACGCCGGGCGATGTCGACGACGTGCTGGCCGCAGCCAACACGTTCGGCGACCGTCTCGACGGTGTCCTGTTCAACGCGGTGGCTGATTCGACCAGGGATCGACTCGAGGCCGAAATCGCTCCGTTCCTCGAGGGTCGCGGCGTACCCGTTCACGGCGTGCTCCCGCGGCAGCAGACGCTAGCCGGGGTAACGGTTGGCGATCTCGCGGACGAAATCGGTGGGCGCGTCCTCGTGGAGGAAGGCCTCGACGGGTACGTCGAACGCTTCTCGGTGGGGGCGATGGGTTCCGACAGCGCGCTCAGACACTTCCGACGGACGAAAAACGCCGCGGTCATCACCGGTGGCGACCGAGCCGATATCCACGCGGCCGCGCTCGAGGCCCCGGGTGTGAAGTGTCTGATCCTTACTGGCGGCCACCGACCATCCGGTGCGATCCTCGGCCAGGCGGCACAGAAGAACGTGCCCGTCGTCCTCGTCCAGACGGACACGCTGACGACCGTCGAGCGTGCCGAGGACGTCATTCGCAGCGGTCGCACCCGCGATGCTCAGACCGTCGATCAGATGGGGGCGCTGCTGGCCGACCACGCCGACCTCGAGGCGCTGCTGTAGCGTCGTCACAAGTCCATTCGACACTCGGTTCGAACGATCGTTCGAGGAATTCCAAGACTGTTGAACTGATTCACCGGCAGGACTTCTCTGACCGCCAGATTGCGATCAGTCTGTGGACTGTTCCAACTGGTACTATCGGGATTTCGCTTTCAAAAGTATCGTGTGGGAAACTCCGGGCAAAGTCTCCCGCACGATGAGCCGGTTGTCAGAGGCACCCCGGCGTCGTATGTGTTTTTTCTCCGTTCGTAAATCGTCACTCGTCGGAAATGCAGCCGAGACATGAATACCTATATAAAAATGTTGTGGTGTTTTATATAGCGTCGCACCCCAACTGTACCGGGGAGGGATCGTTAGTAACCGGCGACAGACGACCACCGACCGGTACGGTTAAGTGGACAACACCTGCCTTCTCCAGTATGAGTGGACGACCGCTTGACGTCCTCGAGGCGTCGCTTGGCGAACGAGTACACGTACGACTCAAAAGCGGTGAAGTACACGCCGGCGAGCTCGCCGGATACGACCAGCACATGAATCTCGTCCTCGAGGACGTCACTGTCGGCCAGGAGGCTGACGTCGAGGATGTGGCCTCGGTCGAAGACACAACCATTATACGCGGCGATAACGTCGTTTCGATCACTCCATGACTGGCGCAGGAACCCCAAGCCAAGGAAAGAAGAACAAGACGACGCACGTCAAATGCCGACGCTGCGGTGAGAAATCCTACCACGTGAGAAAGGGCGTTTGTTCGTCCTGTGGCTTTGGCAAGTCAGCCAAACGCCGTTCCTACGCGTGGCAGAGCAAAGCAGGCGACAACTGATCGACAGACCTGATCTCTTGTGATCGGTAACCCAGTCACGTGTTCGTGTCTGGTGGAACCGCGTTCGTTCGTGAATCCGATCACTACTCTTCAGTTTCGGTATCGTTCTCGAGTGCCTGCTCTCTCTCGCTCTTGAGCACCGAGTTAAACCCCTTTCCTGCGGCTTATCACTGCTTCTCGAGCAACCGCTTCAATCGATCAAGTTCTGTGAGCGCCTCGACGGGAGTGAGACGGACCAGATCCAACGCTCGTAGCTCGGCGGCGACGTCGCTCGGGTCGTCACCGCCATCCGAACTCGTCGGCAGGGGATGTGGGTGGCTCGAGTCGATAGGTGGAGACTGACCACCGCCTGAACATTCGTTCCGCGATGCCAGTTCGTTCGCTCGCTTGACGACCGGCTCAGGCACGCCGGCGGCCGTCGCCACCTCGACGCCGTACGACCCCTGGGCCGCACCAGGGACGAGTTCGTGATCGAACACGACTTCGCCGTCTTCCTTCGTCGTCTCGAAGTGGCGCGTGTAGGCCGCCTCGAGGTTGTCCGCCAGCTCGGTCAGCGGATGGTGGTGGGTCGCGAACAGCGTGATCGCCTCGATCTCGTCGTGGATGAACTCCGTAATCGCCCGAGCGATGGCGAGGCCGTCGGCCGTCGACGTGCCCCGACCGATCTCGTCGAGCAGAACGAGCGAGCGGTCGTCTGCCTCCCGTAGAATCGTGGCGAGTTCGTCCATCTCGACCATGAACGTCGAGCGGCCACCGGCGATGTCGTCGCTGGCGCCTACCCTGGTGAAGAGACGCTCGAACGGCGTCAGCGTGGCCTGACGTGCTGGGACGAAACTCCCCACCTGCGCCAGCAGTACAATCTGGGCGACCTGGCGCATGTACGTCGACTTCCCAGACATATTTGGGCCGGTGATGATCGCCAGGCGGTTGTTGGAATCGAACCGACTATCGTTCGGCACGAAACACTCCTGCGTTCGTTCGACGACGGAATGGCGACCACCCTCGATGTCGAGGTGGGCGTCACCGTTCTCTCGAGCCCGAATGTCGGGCCTGCAGTAGTCGCGTTCGGCCGCGACGGTCGCCAGCGAACACAGCGCGTCGAGGGTTCCGAGCGCGTCGGCGAGCGACTGCACCCGCACCACCTCCTCGGCCACCTCGCGACGAACCGTACAGAAGAGCTCGTACTCGCGCTGATCGGCACGACCCTCGGCGCCGATGATCTCCTCCTCGCGCCGTTTGAGTTCCGGCGTCACGAACCGCTCCGATCGCTTGAGCGTCTGGCGGCGCTGATAGTCGTCGGGCACAGCCTCGAGGTTCGGGTTCGTGACCTCGATATAGTAGCCGTGTACCGAGTTGTAGCCGACTTTCAGCGAATCGATGTCGGTACGGTCGCGTTCGTCGGCCTCGAGGTCGTCGATCCACTGTTTGCCGTCTCTGGCCGTCTCGCGCAACGAATCGAGGTCGTCGTCGTAGCCGTCCGCGATGATCCCACCCTCGGTGATCTCGTGGGGTGGGTCGGTGACGATCGCCCGGTCGATCAGGCGACGGACGTCCTCCAGCGGGTCGAGGGCCTCCCGAATACGGTGCAGACGGTCACAGTCGCAACCTTCGAGCGCCTCCCGGATTTCGGGAACGGTAGCGAGCGTGTCTCGCAGTGACCGAAGGTCGCGTGCGTTGGCCCGTTCGCGGGAGATCCGCCCGATTAATCGCTCGAGGTCGTACACGCCCGAAGCGCCTCCTGAATCGAATCGCGGGTGCGAGGATCCTGGGTGAGCGTTTCGACGGCCTCGAGGCGGTCGTCGATTCGCTCGGGTTCGAGCAACGGTCGCCGAAGCCAGTCCCTGAGCGTGCGGCCACCGAGGGCGCTCTCGGTTTCGTCGAGCACGCCCACGAGCGTCGCCTCCTCGCGGCCGCGAACGGCGCGCGGTTCGAACAACTCGAGGCTGCGGACGGCGACGGCGTCGAGCAACAGGTACTCCCGGGGATCGTACCGACGCAGTTGGGTCAGGTACTCAAGGCGGGTGCGCTCGGTTTCGCTCATTTCGTCCGACGCCGGCGAATTCCCCGACGTTTCCACGTCGACGCTCCCTCCACCACGAACGTATTCCGCGTACGTCAGAATTGCGCCACAGGCCCGTCTCTCTGCATCGTTCGCGACCAGTGACTCCGTGTTGTCGAAATACGAATCCAGGGTCTCCGTGGTCGTCTCGAGGTCGAAGGCGTCTGGGGGAAACGGCGTCACCATACATCGATCCGGAACGAGATCTGCGGGTGCGTCTGGGCCCAGAACGGCTTCCGAGGGAGTAAACCGGCTGATCTCGTCGGCAATGCGGTCGCGGGTGGTTGCACTCGTCGTCAGAAAGTCGCCGGTCGAGACGTCGAGCAACGCCAGGGCGATGTCCGTATCGGGATCGACGCTGGGGTCGTCGGTCGCTCCAGTGCCGTCACCTGCAGCGATAGCTGCGACGAAGTTGTTGTCGTCGCTCGAGAGCAGTTCGTCCTCGGTGAGCGTTCCGGGAGTGATGACGCGCGTGACCGCCCGTTCGACGACGCCGGCCGATTCGCCCGGCTCTTCGACCTGGTCGGCGATGGCGACCCGGTAGCCCGCCTCGAGCAGTTCCTCGACGTAGGAGGCGGCGTTGTCGACGGGGACGCCCGTCATCGGGTACTCCCCGGTCGAATCCTCCCGGCTGGTGAGCGTCAACTCGAGCAGTCGGGCGGTCGTTTCGGCGGCACCGCAGAACGTCTCGTAGAAATCGCCAACCTGAAAGAGGACGATGGCTTCGTCGTATCGGGCACAGAGGTCGTGGTACTGCGCCATCATCGGCGTGAGTTCCTCGCGCCGCTCGGACATGACTGGTGGGGGGCCAAGCGCGGGATCCATATCCAAACCCGACGCTTCCACGCCAAAATACCTGCTGGGTTCGGGTCACCTATGGATAGAGTACCGACCGCAACGATGTACACACTGCTCGCCGACACGTCTAGCGATTAGAGGGCATTGGCCTGCAGTGGCTCCTTCATTTCTCGAGTTGCACAATCCGATCAAACGGACAAAGCATATACTTGATGACTTCATATGTCCAACTAGCTTTCCCAGATGCGTTCGTCCACACGCGCCCGTCATTTCGTCGGTCTCGTGGTCGCCATGGTTATCTGTTCATTGGCTGTCGCTGGGACAGGGACAGCCGTCGCTCTCGTGGACACCTCGAGTGGTCAGACTGGCGAGGTGGACGACGCGGGCTCGAGTGCTCTGCTCGAGGTCGGTGGGCTCGTTCTCGATGACGAGCTCGAGGGCTCGGTAAACGAGACGACGGATACGACCAACGACACAGTAAACGAGACGACGGATACGACCAACGACACGGTAAACGAGACGACAGATACGACCAACGACACGGTAAACGAGACGACAGATACGACCAACGACACGGTAAACGAGACGACAGATACGACCAACGACACGGTAAACGAGACGACAGATACGACCAACGACACAACGGAGGAAATTGACGACACGGTAAACGATACCACTGAGAAAACCGACGACACCACTGACGACACCACCGAGACCCTTGAGGAGACGACCGAATCTCTGGACGAAACAACCGATACGATCGAGGACACAGCCGACGAAACAACCGATACAGTTGATGACACCCTGGAGACGGTCGACGATACGGTGGACGATACCGGAGAGACCATCGAGCAAACGACGAACGAAACGATCGATTCGGTAAACGATACCGTCGAGACGGTCGACGACACGGTAGACGACACCGGCGAAACCCTCGAGGAGACGACAACGACGATCACGGACACGACGACCACCCTCCTCGAGTCGACGGAGGTGGACGCCACGGTTCGAACGGAATCGGAACTGCTCGACCTCGAGACGAGCCTCGCGGCGAACGTCACCACTGAGGATGCAACCGACACTGACGACGAGGAGGCCGTCGCCGACGAAGATACGGCACGCGGGCCACTCGGTGTCGGGACTCCGGAACCGTCATCGGGGACGCAGACCGCCGTTAACGGGGTTCTTGCCGGGTTGCTAGGTGTCGTCGCCGTCTCGAGTATGGGTGCTGGAGCGGGGGCGGCCGGAGCGGGGGCGGCCGGAGCGGGGGCGGCCGGAGCGGGGGCGGGCACGGCCGGAAGCGCAGTCGCCAACTGGACTGGCACCTCGCAGCTTCGACGCTGGTGGAATCTCCTTCGTGATGTCCTCTCGATCCCACTGGCTGCCCTGCTCAGGTACAGCCGATATGACGACTCCGACCCACTCGAGAACGACCGTCGGAATGCAATCTTCGATGCGGTGACAGCCGAACCCGGTCTGTACCTCTCTGAAGTCAGCGACCGGAGCGATGTCCCACTCTCGACGGTACGCCACCACGTTCGCATCCTCGAGGAGGAGAAACTCGTCACCTCGATCAAGGTCGACGGGAAACGCCGATACTTCCCGATCGACGCCGACGACGTCGAACTCCACGCCGCCCTCGCGGAACCAACTCGTCGACGGTTACTCGAGGAACTGGCGACACTCGGACAGGCACCCAACGGCGAGCTGGCGGATGCACTCGACCGTGATCCCAGTACGATTTCACACCACCTCTCGAAACTCGAGGAGGCGGGCCTGGTCGTCCGCGAGCGGGAGGGGCGATCCGTCGTCAACGAACTGTCGCCAGCGGCCACCACCGCGTTGCTCGATGCGGAAGCGAGACGGCCACGACCACAGCCAGTACCGGCGGACGATTGACGGATAGTAGCCACTGCACGTCAATGTACACCTGATCGCCAGACGTGTCGGCGATCATCGTGTGAACCGTTACAGTCGGTGCTCTATCGACCGGGTCCTATCGTCGGTTTCGATGCCACTTCACCGCCCGCTGATCGGGGTGTATCACGTCGGATTTGACATGCTCGCGCGGAGGAGGCCGCCGGAGGCTGTTGATTTCAGCCCGAAAGGGTTAACCGGGGGTCGGGCGTACCGAGGCCCAATGATCGTGTCTCGAGTCTCGGGAGGTGTGACACCGTGGAACTGATTATCACGGAGAAAGACAACGCCGCGAGACGCATTGCCGACATTCTGAGTGGTGAGTCCGCAAAGGCGACCCGTGAAAACGGCGTGAACGTCTACGAGTGGGGCGGCAAGCGCTGTGTCGGCCTCTCCGGACACGTCGTTGGGGTCGACTTCCCGCCAGAGTACTCCGACTGGCGGGACGTCGAACCGGTCGAACTCGTCGACGCGTCGATCGAGAAGACGCCGACGAAAGAGAACATCGTCGCGACCTTGCGAATTCTATCCCGGCAGGCCGAGCTGGTGACCATCGCGACCGACTACGACCGCGAAGGGGAACTCATCGGCAAGGAAGCCTACGAGATCGTCCGAGACGTCAACGAGAACGTCCCGATCAACCGCGTTCGATTCTCCTCGATTACCCAAAACGAGGTGCAGAACGCGTTCGCCGAACCCGACGAGATCGACTTCGATCTGGCTGCCGCCGGCGAGGCTCGCCAGATTATCGACCTCGTCTGGGGGGCCGCGCTCACCCGTTTCCTCTCGCTGTCGTCAGGCCAGCTCGGCAACGACTTCATCTCCGTCGGCCGGGTACAGAGCCCGACCCTGAAGCTGATCGTCGACCGCGAACGCGAGATCGAGGCGTTCGACCCCGAGGACTACTGGGAACTGTTCGCCGACCTTGTGAAGGACGACGCGCCATTCGAGGCCCAGTACTTCTACCTGGACGAGGACGACAACGAAGCCGAACGGGTTTGGGAGGAGTCCGCCGCGGAGTCGGCCTTCGAGACACTCTCGAGTGCGGATTCGGCGACGGTGACGTCGGTCAACGGCCGAACCCGAACGGATACACCGCCGACGCCCTTCAACACGACCCAGTTCATCCGCGCAGCGAGCGCGATCGGCTTTTCGGCCCAGCGAGCGATGTCGATTGCCGAGGATCTCTACACCGCCGGCTACATCACCTATCCACGGACGGACAACACTGTCTACCCGGACGACCTCGACCCCGAGGAGCTGGTCGACTCGTTTGTCGGCCACCCCGTCCTGGGAGAGTCTGCGGAGTCGCTGCTCGAGGCTGACGAAGACCTCGTGCCCACAGAGGGCGACGAGGAGACGACCGACCACCCCCCGATCCACCCGACCGGCGAAATTCCGTCGCGCGGAGGCGACGTCAACGAGGACGAGTGGCGCGTGTACGAACTCGTCGTCAGGCGCTACTTCGCGACGGTCGCCGAGCCAGCTGTCTGGGAACACCTGAAGGTGGTCGCCGAGGCAGAGGGCTGTCTGCTCAAGGCCAACGGCAAGCGACTCGTGGAAGCCGGCTACCACGACGTCTACCCGTACTTCAACACCTCCGAGAACTACGTCCCCGCGGTCGACGAAGGGGAGAAACTCGCCGTCGACGACGTCGAACTCGAGGCCAAACAGACCCAGCCACCGCGTCGGTACGGCCAGTCCAGGCTGATCGAGACGATGGAGGAACTGGGGATCGGGACGAAGTCGACCCGCCACAACACGCTCGAGAAACTGTACGACAGGGGCTACATCGAGAGCGATCCGCCGCGGCCGACTCAGTTGGCGATGGCCGTCGTCGACGCGGCCGAAAACTACGCCGACAGGGTCGTCAGCGAGGAGATGACCGCCCAGCTCGAGACCGATATGGACGCCATCGCGACGGGCGAAGCGACGCTCGAGGACGTGACCGACGAGTCTCGCGAGATGCTCGAGAAAGTCTTCGAACAGCTCGAGGAATCACGGGAGGAGGTCGGCGATCACCTGCGAAAGTCACTCAAAGACGACAAGCGCCTCGGCCCCTGCCCGGAGTGTGGTGAGGACTTGCTCGTCCGGCGGAGTCGGTACGGCTCGTACTTCATCGGCTGTGACGGCTATCCCGACTGTGAGAACACGTTGCCGCTGCCCTCGACGGGCAAGCCGCTCATCCTCGAGGATGTCTGTGACGACCACGACCTCCACGAGGTGAAGATGCTCGCGGGGCGACAGACGTTCGTCCACGGCTGTCCACTCTGTAAGGCCGAGGACGCCGGCGAGGGGCCGGTACTGGGTGCCTGCCCGGACTGTGGTGAGGAACACGACGGCGAACTGGCGATCAAGACGCTCCAGAGCGGGTCGCGGCTCGTCGGCTGTACGCGCTACCCCGACTGTGAGTACTCCCTCCCCCTGCCCCGCCGTGGCGATATTGAAGTCACCGAGGCGGTGTGTGACGAACACGACCTTCCCGAACTCGTCATCCACAGCGGGGACGAGCCGTGGGAACTTGGGTGCCCCATCTGTAACTACCGGGAGTTCCAGGCTCGCGAGGCAGACAGCGGTTCGGCCCTCGAGTCGATCGACGGTATCGGGTCGAAGACGGTCGAGAAGCTCGAGGCCGCCGGGATCGAATCCCTCGACGATCTCACCGACGCTGACCCCGAAACGCTCGCCTCCTCGGTCGACGGCGTGAGTGCTGACCGCGTCCGATCCTGGCAGGCGAAGGCGTAAACGGGCCGCACGGTGTCCCCTTCCCGGTAGCAGATGTCTGGTGTCGTGAATACCTTTCGCACGCCGGACGCTCGCGCCAATATGTCGCCTCCGAGGTGCGTATCGCTCTCGAACCGTACCGAAGACTCCTCTCCCGCTCGATTTCGTTGTTCTTCAAACTGACGTCATCAGGGATAGAATTAACTTGTTTCACACGGATGCACAACCAGTTGTAAACCGTGCTGGAACGGACACGGTTTGCGTCTATCCATCTATGCCACGTAACGACCCTTCGGACGCAGATAGGCCCGCTCTCGGTGATGCAGGCGGCATCGAGGTAACCGTCGGAATCGACCAACTCGAGGTATTTCTCTCGGCTGACGACCCTGAGGTCAGGGAGTACGCAGCCAGCACGCTCGCGACGGAGGCGGCCGAACGACCTGGGGACGTTCGGTCGGCCGTCCCGGCCCTGATCGATCGCCTCGAGGACGAAGCCGCTATACGATCGCATGCGACGGCCGCCCTGGCTGCCGTTGCTCGGTCACACCCGTCAGCGATCCAGGATGGCGTCCCGGCGTTGACCGACCGACTCGCTGGTTCGGCAACCGTCCGAGCCGATGCCGTCGAAGCACTCAACGCCGTGGCTGTCGACGATCCGCTCGCGATCACAGAATCGGTGGAACCGCTGACAGCGTACGTAACCGACGACGATACTGCCGTCTGTCAGCGAGCGACGGCGGCGCTGGCGGCAGTCGCCCGGGAGAGCCCCGAGATCGTTGCGCCCGTCATTACGGCGGTGGCCGCGGCAACTGACAACGAGCATACTGCCGTCCGCGCCAGCACCGTCGAGACGCTCGAAAGCATCGTCGAGGCCCACCCGGAGGTCCTCTCGGGTGAGGAAGCCGTCACGGCGCGTTTGCTCGATCGACTCGAGGACGAACCGGACATTCGAGCCGACGCGATGGCCGCTATTCGGGCCAGTGCGATCGAGAACCCGGACGATCCGGCGCTCGAGATCGATCCAATTGCTGGCCGACTCGGCGACGAACAGGACGGCGTCCGGATCGATGCGAGCGCAACGCTGGAAGCGCTTGCAACGGTCGACCCAGTTCGATTACAGACGGCCGTCGAACCACTTCGACGAGCGCTCTCGGACAGTCCCGCTGTTCGAGCGTCGGCGATAAGCGCTCTCAGGGCAGTCGCCGATACGCTGCCTGAAACCGACGTCGACCCGCTCGTATCGACCGTGCCCGCCGTGACCGATCGACTCGAGGACGTCCAGCCACCGGTTCGTCTGGATGCTGCTGCAACGCTCGATGGGATCGGTGGAGTACGTCCTGGCGCACTTCGAGAGGCGATCGATTCGCTCGCGACCCGTCTCGAGGACGACGACGTGGAAACGCGTCAACATGCGGCGTCTGCACTTGCTGCCGTTGCCCACGAGCATCCGACAGACGTTGCACGTGTCGTCCCCGACCTCGCCGGTCGACTCGAGGACGCGAAACTGGCTATCAGAGCCGATAGCGCACGCGCAATTGCGTCGGTCGCACCGACGGAACCGGAGTCAGTTCGCGAGGTCGTTCCGGCGCTGGCCTCGTGTCTCGATACCGAAGACGAAACCGTCCGGCGCGCGTCGGCAACCGCACTGGGGGCCGTCGCGTTCGACGGAGCCGACGACCGAGACGCCGTATTGGAACACCTGGCCCACCTCGAAACCGACGATTCGGGTTTGGGCACGGAGTTGGACGTGCCACGTCTCGAGACGGCGAGCGACCACGACAGCGACAGCTGGCAACAGGGCCACGCCGCTCGGTCACTGGCTGAACTCGCTGAGAGACAGACTGCCGGCGTTCATCCGGCGGTCAGATCCCTGCGCAATCGCCTCGAGAGCGATTCGGTGGCCGTCAGACGTGCTGCCTCACGAGATCTGGTCGGCGTCGCCAGCCAGCGCCCGCGGGACGTGCGGTGGGCCGTCGAACCGATCGCCGACAGACTCGAAGACGACGACGCGAGCGTCCGGAACAACGCGGCGATCGCGCTCGGTAGACTGGCGGTGACGTACCCCGATGCGGTTCGGGATGCGCTCGAAGCGCTGTTTCTCTCCGTGGACGATCCCGACCGGACGGTGCGGACGAACGTCATCAGCGCACTCGCGGCGGTCGGTACGACGGATTCGTCCGTCCGTTGTCCAGCGTTCTCGCTGGCGGTCACCGAAACGGGCGCTGTTGACCCGGCGATTCGAACCGCCGCGCTCGAGGCGCTGGCGGTCTTGCGCCCGGAGACGGGTGAGGAAACCAGAGCCGCTGTAAACGCACTTCTCGATCGCTTCGGCTCACCGAATTGTACGCCCGACGAACGAGGGAGCGCTCTCACCACCCTCGAGACGCTCCTGTCGACCGCTCTGGAGACGGAGCCAACCCCCACGGCGGCCGTTCTCGAGGAGCTAGCGGGAGACGACGAAAACCGAGCACGCACGGTCACACGAGCGCTGGCCAACGTCGTACAGATGAACCCGACCGTGATCGACACGATCGCACCAGCCGTGATCGACCGTCTCGAAACTGCAGATCCGCCCCTTCGTCGAGTCCTCATCGGAGCGATTACCCGTGGCGAAGCGACGACGACCCGACCTATCAGTGCCGTGCTGGTCGAACACGTTCAGGAGGGCGAGACGAACGCAGCGGCTGATATCGCTTACCTCGCTGCAGTCACCCCAGCGGACGTCGAACGGGCGACAGACGAAATCTCGTCGCTGCTCGAGCACGATTCGGAAACCGTTCGTGGGTATGCGACGCTTTCACTCGCAGCCGTGGCCGTCGTTGGAAGTGACGACGGCACCACGCTTCGGGATGAACTCGAGATCGTCGACGATCGGCTGGTCGACGTGGCATCGCTGGTCGTGGGCGGGGAAACACCCAGCCACACCGACGCGATCAACAATCAGCTGTCTGGACTCGGCCGTCGTGTCGAAAGCGACCCCTGGGCTGGCGGGCTAGCCATCCTCGGACTTTCGATACTCGCAGATGCCACTGAAGAGCTCCGACCGACGGCGTTTTCGAAGATCGCAACCGGACTCGAAGCCGATTCAACAGTGGTTCGGGCGACCACGGCGAGCGTCCTCGCCACGATGGGCGACGACACGAATGGGTTCGACCGAGCTGTTCCTGCGCTGCTCCGAACCCTCGAGGATCCAGACGACGGTGTTCGGGCGAACGCGAGTCAGGCGCTGGCGACGCTTGCGGCCAGCGGTGCGGATATCCTCGCTGACGCCGATGGAGACGTCCGCGATTCGTTGCTCGAACGCCAATCGGATCCGGCGTATCGTGTTCGGGCGCAGGTATGTCACCTTCTCGGTGCACTCGGTACTGAACCGCCAGCGACGGTTGCGCCGCTCGTCGACGATCCGGTTCCCTCGGTGAGGGAGGCGGCAACAACGGCACGTAACCGACTTTCGAGCGAGTCAGCGGCCGTTACCGAACACACGGAGTGGCGTGACTGGCGGATGGGACGAGCCGATGCCGCTGGGACGGGATCGGTTCCCGGGGGCGAACCACTCTCTGAAACGGTCGACTTCCAGTGGGGGTACGACATTCCAGAACTCGCCTCGACGATCCCGACTATCGCTGGCGACTCCATCTACGTCGGCGACGACGATGGTCGTGTCGTCGCACTGGCACTCGAGGACGGCTCAGAGCGCTGGGGCTATCAGACGGGTGCAACGGTTTCGACGTCACCGGCAGTGGTCGCCGACCGGGTGTACACGGTCAACGCCGACGGAATGGTGTACGCGCTGGAGCAGGAGAACGGCGAACGTCGGTGGCAGGTTCGCCTCGACAGTTCGGTTTCGATTGCACCGGTCGTCGTCGACGGCGTCGTCTACGTTGGTACTGACGATGGAACAGTGAAGGCGATCGACGCCGACACCGGAACTGCCGACTGGACGGTCGAACCCGAGGAGCCGGCGGCTGTCACGAGTATTGCCGTCGCCGACGACGTCGTCGTGGGGTCGGCAGCAGGCGACGTCCGAACGCTCTCGAGAGCCGATGGTGCGGTTCAGTGGAATCGATCGCTCGAGAGCGTGGCAGCTCAACCGGCGAGTATCGTTAGCCTGAGTATCGACACGGGAACGGGAGCCGTTATCGCCGCGTGCGAACGCGGTACGGTCGTCGCACTCGAGCAGGACGACGGGACGTCCCGGTGGCACTTCGACACGGGAGCACGTCTCGAGACTGCACCCGCAATCGCGCACGGAAGCGCATACGTCGCCAGCACCGATCTGAGCGTGTATGCGATCGATCTGCTCTCGGGGGCCGAACGGTTCCGGTTCGATACTGGCGGCCCGACGCCAACGGCACCGGCGGTGATCGACGGCGTCTGCTGTGTCGGTACCGACGACGGGGTGCTCTACGCACTCGATGCCGCCGACGGAACGGCTCGCTGGCGGTACGATACGGACGACGGTACGCCGATCGAGGGCGTGGCGGTCGCCAGCGGACTTGTCTGTATTGTCGAACCGAACGGTGTCGCCGTTCTCGGTGACGAAAACACCTCGTGGGCCGATCGAATCGGCTTTTCGGGGCTGTTTACACGGTTCGGGACGGCAGAATAACCGTCGTCACGCCATCTCTATAGTGTGGTCTCGTACCAGCTGTTGACTTTCTCAGTCCCTCGAGTCAGTGCTGGATACGATCTCGAGCGAGGATCACGATCCAGACGGCGAACGCGACTGCGGCGACGAACTCGGGGACGGCGAACCAGTGCCACGGATCGTCCGCGTTGGTTCGAAAGAGAAGCCACCCGACCCAGCCGATGGCGTGGGTCGTCCCGAGCCAGACCGAGGCGATGGCGAGCCAGCGATCGCCCTCGAGGATTTGTCCTGTGCCGACGAGCAGCTGTGCAAACGGCGCACCAACGAAGACGGCGAGCGCAGCGACGGCGTGGAGATTCGTCTCGAGATAGAACTGCGTGTGTTCGAGAAAAAAGACGCCGACACCGATCATACCGAGCAGCGACAATCCGGTCAGGACGACGCCGACACGTTCGGCAGTATTACGCGATGTCCGCCAGAGCGCATGGACGAACGGGATTCCGATCAGCCCGCCAAGGACGAGGCCGCCGTTGAACAGCCAGAACGTCCGGGCGTCCGGTCGCCCCATATCCGAGAGGGCCCGGGTTCGCCAGGTGAACGTCTCCGGGCTGGCGAGGATCGTCGCGAGGACGATCGTTCCGATAACGACCACTGGAGCGACGAATCCACAGCGGACGGCAAGTCTCGTGGTGGCGTTGGAACTGGAACTGGATCTCGAACTGGATCTGGAATTCATGGGACACCTCCAGTGCCACCAGGCGATCCAGTGCCTCCGGTGGCTCCGATGCCTCCGTTGGCTCCGGCGACACCAACGTCGAACGGTACCGCCCATCCCGACGGTGCCGTCATCGACGCCGTCGAGTCGGCCTCGGCGAGCGACACTCGAACGTCACCGTCCCACGTCGTTCCCTCGACCGCTACCGCCTCGAGGAACGATCGGTCACCCCCGAGGAGGACGACCGTCCGTTCGTCGGCCCGCTCGAGTCCAAAGGCGTAGCTGTCGGTGAACCAGCGGGTTTCGGTCGAAGCGATTCCGTTCGACTCTGTCGTATCCGATTCGATCGACGTCGACCGGTTCTCGAGGTACCGTTCCGCGGCCGCTTCGAACCGGTCGGCGCTCGTGTCGTCCTCGAACCGTATCGCCCAGACGTAGCTGTCGACGCGATCGTCGTCGGTACTCGCCCGGCGAACGCGATCGTACGTCCATCCCGTCGTGGCATCGGTCGCTGTCTCCGCCGATAACTCGGTGACGAGCACACGTTCGAGGACGAACACGCCCATCACGTCGTCCTCGAACGGGTCGAGCGACCACTCGGGATGGTCGTCGTCGACCGTGATATCGATGGGGTCGAGCGTCGCCTCGCCGGTTGCAATCGCCGGCTCCCCATCCCGGAGTTCCTGCATCGTCGCTGGCGGCGTCTCGTACGCCTGCCAGTGGTCGGCCGGTGAGTCGGCGACTGCGTCGACGTACTGGGAACCGTAGTAGTACGGCCCCCACCGCAGTTGCGTGCCAGCGCTCGCGTTCGGATAGTATCGGTCGAGGATCGCCCGTTCGGTCGATACCGGGAGCTCGTAGCGGGTCGTGTACGCACTCGAGACGGAGACGGCAGCGCCTTCGATCAGGCTCGTCGTCGTCAGTGTGGCGTCGGTCGTCCCTCGGTGGCTGGCTGGGATGGACGACTCGATCCGCTGGGGAACCTGTTGCTGGAACTGGGCAATGTGAACGAGTTCGTGGACGAACACCTGCTCGAGTTCCGCCGAACTGGCGTCGTCTTCGGGAAGGAGATACACGGCCTGCATCGAACTGGCGACGCCGCCAACCCGGAGTTCGGGCCCGATATCGGCCGGGTCGGGGGCTGGAACACCCATTACTGCGTAGAAACTCGAGGGATCGCGGTCGGCTGATCCGGGCGGGTCGAGTGGCTCATCGACGTACACCGTCGGTGGCTGGATCGAAACCCCCAGCAGCGCCTGGACGCGTTCGAACGACCGGTCGGCGTCGAACGGCACGTCGTCACGAATCTCGAGTTCCGACTCGGTGGGTTCCTCGAGTGCCGACTCTGTCCCCGTTCCTGCTCCTGAATCCGCCATCGGGGCTGCACAGCCAGCGAGTACCACCGCGAGAAGGACGGCGAGTGTCGCGATTCGATTCACACCCGGGGGAAACATACCTGTCACTGTCCGTGGCAATCTGATAAAGACTCCGACAACCGAACCGTTATCGGGTCAGTGTCCGTCGTGGGTCGTATGTCCGGCATCGTCTTCTTCGGCACGGAATCACTCGAGACTGTCGTGGAGTTCTACGTCGACCGAATCGGGGGCACGCGGTGGCTCGAGCAGCCCGATTGCACCATCCTCCAGTACGACAACATGCTGTTTGGTTTTTGTACGCGCGAGCGCGCCGACACGGCGGGCACGATCACGTTCGTCTACGACAGCGCCGACGAGGTCGACGCGATGTACGATCGGCTCACCGACTGCGCGCTCGAGGAACCCGTCGAGAACGAGCAGTATCGGATATACCAGTTCTTCGCAACGGATCCGGAGGGCCGGACGGTGGAATTCCAGACGTTTCGACACGAGACTCCAGGAGTGTGAGACGCCCCTGAGAGCACTCGAGAACGTCCTGAGACCGAGTTGAACGTGCCGTCGCTGGGGAGTCAGCCGTCGTCCAACTATTGACGGGCGAGCGACGACCATCCCGTGGGACGTTCGTCGTTCGATTCACGGAGGCGGGCGTCGACCGAACGCTGGAGACGAGCGTCGTTCCATCGAACGAACTCGAGGCAGCAACACTCAGACTGGTGGGGCTCTGGATTTCGCTGCTCGAGGGAAAATCGGATCAGCCATGGGTTGTCATATGTGTCGTGGCTTCCGTTACAATTCGACCCCACTCGGGATCAAACTGTGGTGTCGCAGGAGGCTTCCGTCGTCGTCGTAGACGAGGAACGTACGTTTGTCGTACTCGACGAACGGCTCCCCATCCAGCGTGATCGTCACCTGATAGCGTCCGTCGCCGGTAGCCGAGGGCTTGCCGTACCTTCTGGCCGCACGGATGAACTGAAGAACGTCGCTGGCACGTTCGTTCAACTCGAGAACGAACTCGCCAGTCATCCGGTTTGTAACGCTGACGACTCCCATCGTCTCGTCCGACCCGACCGATCCCTGCAATCGAAGCGCGACGTCGGTTTCGTGCGCCTCGAGGGTGTCGCCATCCGCCCCGGTGAGGCGCTCACGGAGCATCGTTGCTGGCCCGGTGAAATCGATCGATACCGACGGTTGTTCGGGATCGCCGTCGGCTTCGACCCAGTCGATTTGGCTGACATCTATCGTGAAGTGCTCGCGCCTCATTACGCACTCGACGATTCGTCCTCACGCGGTAAGAACGTAACGCCCAGATGTGACTGGCTATCATGGCGACGGCCGATACAGTGGCCGCCTGATTTAAGACGGTTCGGCGACCAGTTGTCATGAATACGGACGGACACGGAACACGATGGATCACACACGCGACACGGATGACGACGCCGAACACGAAGGAACCGTGAGCGAGTCGTCGACGTCATCTTCGGGGCCATCGGCCGTCTCCACTGGTGCTTCACAGGCCGATCCGATCCTCGAGTCGACCTTCGATCGCCTCACACGAACGTTCCAGCGCGTTCTCGAGACGCTCCAGGGGTCACAGATCGACGTCACCGCGTACGATCCAAACACGCACGATCCGCTCGTCGAATTCGATGGCGACGACGGTCTCGAAGAGGTCGACCGCTACTGGGTCAACGCGCCGTTCGCGTTCGTCGTGATCCAGTACGACGACGACGCCAGCGAACATCGGTATCAAACGGTCGAACCCGAACTCACCGAGGACGAACGCGTCATGCTCGAGACGCTCCTGGACGACGTTCGCGATCCGTTGCTCTACCGTGACGACGACGGGACGGACATCGAGACGCTGCTCCGGGAGACGATCCACGAGTACCTCGAACGGTACGGCGCGGAGATCGACATGACGACGTTCTACCGCCTGTTTTACTACATCTTCAGGGACTTTCGGGGATACGGTCGGCTGGATCCGATCATGCACGACCCTCACGTCGAAGACATCTCCTGTGACGGCTATGCGTTACCTATTTTCGTCTATCACGACACGTTCACCGACATCAAGACGAACGTTGCGTTCGACGGCGATGAACTCGACCGGTTCGTCGTCCGTCTCGCCCAACATTCTGGACGGCACATTTCGATCGGCGACCCGATGGTCGAAACGACCCTCCAGGACGGCTCTCGAGCGGAGTTGGCACTGGGTCAGGAGGTCACGCCGCGAGGGTCGGCCTTCACGATCAGAAAGTACGCCGACGAGCCGCTTACGCCGATCGGCCTGATCGAGTACGGAACGTTCAGCATCGAGCAGATGGCCTACCTCTGGCTGGCGATCGAACACAACAAGAGCCTGATCTTCGCCGGCGGCACCGCTTCGGGGAAGACGACCAGCATGAACGCCATCTCGATGTTCATCCCACCGCGGTCGAAGGTGCTGACGATCGAGGACACCCGCGAACTCCAGTTGTATCACGACAACTGGCTCTCTTCGGTCACCCGAGAGCGGATTCACGAGGGGAAAGACGTCACGATGTACGACCTCCTCCGATCCGCGCTGCGCCACCGCCCGGAGTACATCGTCGTCGGCGAGGTTCGGGGCAACGAGGCGATCACGCTCTTCCAGGCGATGAACACCGGTCACACGACCTACTCGACGATGCACGCTGACTCGGTTCAAACGGTTATCAATCGCCTCGAGAACGAGCCGATCAACGTCCCGCGAGCGATGGTACAGAGCCTCGACATCCTCTCGGTGCAGACCCTGACCCGACTCGGTGGCGAGCGCGTCCGTCGGAACAAGGGGCTCGCAGAGATCGAGGGGATCGATCAGCGGACGGGCGAACTCGATTACTCGATGGCCTACACCTGGGACAGCGATACCGACACGTTCGCCCACGAAAACAGCCGTGTCTTAGAGGAGATCCGTGTCGATCGCGGATGGAGCCAACGGGAGCTGTTGACCGAGCAACAAAATCGAGAGGTCTTTCTCAGGTACGCACTCGAGAACGGCGTCTCCGATTACCGACGGTTTACCGCCCTCGTCAACGAGTACTACGCAGACCAGGAACGCGTGCTCGAGGTGATCAGTGAAACGGAAGCGGACACCGATGCAGGAATCGATGAGGGTACACGAGAGACGGATCGTGAGAGGCGCTATCGTGATACTGATTCGGTGACGGCTGGCGACGAGTCCAATGGTGGTGACGACGTGGACGACGAGATTTCATCAGGCGATTCGAACCAGTCACTCGAACCGGAGAACGCTACTCGAGGGGATACGCCGTGACGAACTCGAAAGGGCGTGGCCGTGGCGTCGTATACGACGACACCACCAACGACAGAGTGCATATTCGTGATGACGACATCACCGACGGCAGAGTGTATACTCGTGACGACGACACCAATGAGGACGGAACGGGTGACGGGCACGCTCAGTCGGCGTCGATCACCATCCAGTTCCGAGCCGACTGTTCCGAAAAACCACCGGTCGAGGAACGATCGGGATGACGTTCACGAATTTCGTTCCCCTTGTGATCGCCGCCTTGATCTGTACGCCGATACTGTTGGCTGTCGTCAACAGACGCGCAGATACCATCATCACCCGTAGTGCCGTCGGACTCTTTGGAACCTACGTCGAGGAGTTCCGATCCGAACATCCCGGCCGCCAAGAGGCGCTCAGGGCAGCCCACTTCGGGACGACGTACCGCGAGTACGGCTCGAAGTCGTTCCTCTACGCTGGATTGCTCGCGATCGTCGGCAGCATCCTCGGCATCTACCTCATCTGGGGGCTATTGCTCGTGCTGTCGATCGACCCCGACGTGATGCGAGAACAGCTTCCATCAACACTATCCTTCCTCGCTAACGTCGGCGGCGTTCCCACTCTCACGGTGATCGAGCTGTTCGGCCTGTTGCTCGTCTCCTGTCTGACCCTGGGCGTCCTCGCCGGCGGGGGCACCTACTGGCTTCGCTGGTGGTATCCGAGTTACGTCGCCGACAACCGGGCGCGTCGTATCGAGGCATCGCTTCCAGCAACGGTGTCGTTCATCTACGCGCTCTCGAAGAGCGGGATGGAGTTCCCGAAAGTCGTGCGGATCGTCGCTGCACACGACGCTACCTACGGGGAAGCGGCGACCGAGTTCGAGGTGGCCGTCAGGAACATGGACACCTTCGGGATGGACGTGATCACCGCCCTGCAGACGATGAGTCGACGCTCACCGAGCCCGCAGTTTCGGGAGTTCAGCGAGAACCTCGTGAGCGTCCTTCAGAGTGGTCACAGCCTCTCGTCGTTTCTCGAGCGCCAGTATCACGACTATCAGGAGGAATCCGAGTCCCAGCAGGAGCGAATGCTCGACCTGCTGGGGACGCTGGCGGAGTCGTACGTAACCGTGCTGGTCGCTGGGCCGCTGTTTCTCATCACGATCCTGTTCGTCATCGGCATCTCCGTCGGCGACACGCTCGACCCCATGCAGGCGCTGATCTACCTCATCTTACCGTTCGGCAACCTCGCTTTCATCGTCTACCTGAGTATGGTGACCGACTCGGTGAATCCCGGTCGAGCCATCGACATGGGTGGTGACGTCGACCAGCCCCGCCCACTCGACGCCGCGTCCGTCCGCCCCGATGGTGGGCACACCGTCGAGACGCGCGCAGACGCGAACGTCGAGCGGATTCACATCTACCGGCGAATCCGGTGGCTCAGAAACCGGCTCGACGATCCGATCGAGACGCTCGTCGACCGGCCCGAACTGACGCTCCTCCTCACCGGCCCGCTCGCGCTCGGGATCGTCGCGTGGCAGCTGTCCCTGGCGAGAACCGAGAGCGGGCTGGAGCTGACCGTCATCGACGACGTGCTGGTGGTCGCCGGCCTGTTCGTCGGTGCGGTGTTCGCACTGGTCTACGAGATTCATCGTCGACGGATCAACGCCGTCGAGGCTGCAGTACCGGACTTCCTCGATCGACTCGCCAGCATCAACGAGGCCGGAATGCCGCTCATCTCGGCGATGGATCGGATTCGCAACTCCGACCTTGGCGCCCTCGATGTCGAACTCGACCGAATCTGGGCTGACGTTCAGTGGGGTGCCGACCTCGAGACGGCGCTCGTCCGATTCGGTGGGCGCGTCCGGACGCGAGCAACCTCCCGTGTCGTTACCCTGTTGACCGAGGCGATGAACGCGAGCGGAAATCTCGCGACGGTGTTGCGGATCGCCTCCCGGCAAGCGGCGGCCGAACGGCGACTCAAGCGGGAACGACGGCAGGCGATGCTCGAGTACATGGTCGTCGTCTACATCTCATTTCTCGTCTTCCTGTTCATCATCGCCATCCTGGCTGGGTACATGCTTCCCAACCTGCAGGCGGGGGGCTTCGAAGCCGGGGTCGACGGGGTCGATACGACCCAGGTCGACGGGTTGTCGGGCCTCGGCGATGTCGACCCCGACGTCTACACGACGCTGTTCTATCACGCGACACTGATCCAGGGTGCGCTCTCGGGGTTGATCGCCGGCCAGTTGAGTACGGGTGACGTCAAGGCGGGCGTGAAACACGCCGTGTTCATGGTCGCGCTCTCGTTCGTGCTGTTTGCTGTCTTGCTCTGATAACCGATCGACTAAGGGTTCGTTCATTCGCTCGCCGATGCCAGTGAACACCTCGAGTGAGTGAGTGAGTGAACACCACCCTCGAGTAATCTTCCATCACCGCTCTCGAGTCGTCTTCCATCACCGCTCTCGAGTCGTCTTCCATCACCGAGGCGTCTGACGAACGGTTTTTATCCCGAGGTGTCCGACTCTCAAACGAATGGACAGACGGATCGAGGTTCGAGATACCTACGACCAGATCGCGACGCACTTCGCCGCCACCCGCGAGTACGCCTGGCCGGAGGTCGAGGAGTATCTCGAGACCCATGCAACCGGTGAAATCGGTCTCGACCTCGGCTGTGGAAACTGTCGCCATGCCGAGATCATGGGCGCTCCCATCGACGTCGTTCTCGGCCTCGACGTTAGCCGCGGCCTGCTCGAGACCGGGCGCGAACGCGCCGAGAATCGGGGATTCGACGTCGACCTGGTGCAGGCCGATGCGGCGTCGATCCCGCTTCTGGACGACCTCGTCAACACCGCCGTGTACGTCGCAACCCTCCACCACCTGCCGACGCGGGAGGCTCGCGTGGCCAGCCTCGACGAACTGGCTCGGGTGCTCGCTCCAGATGGGACAGCGCTGGTGAGCGCCTGGAGCACCGCACACGACGCCTTCGAGGAGACCGAGGGGTTCGATACGACCGTCGCGTGGACGCTGCCCGGTGGCGAGGCCGTCGACCGCTTCTATCACATCTACGATCCCGACGAGTTCCGGGCTGATCTCGAGTCGAGCGCCCTCGAGACCATCTCGTTCGACCTCTCGAGTGGGAACTGTTATGCGGTCGTTCGGCCGTCTGTCTAGCATGGCGGATCTCAACCAGACCGCGAAACGAATACACAACATTTCGCCCAGACCGGTTCGACTGACCCTCGAGGACGGTACCGAGGCCACCTTCCGGATGGACTGGGTCGAGTTCTTCCAGCAAGAGTTCAAGGGAGAGGGGAGTCGCGAGGACGAGCCCGACGTCGAGTACCGGTTTATCTCGAGCGACGACAACGAGTCGGTTCTCGTCGGCCGGAAGGGGCCGAACGACGACGGCTGGTCGATGATTGGGTCGGTGCTCGAGGCCGAAGCGGTCGACGATACTGAGTGACGAGGCGGTCGAGGACGCCGAGTGACGAGGTGACCGAGGCTCGCCGTCGACCGGTCTCCAGTCGCTGTCTACACATTCATTGTAGCCGCTTCGACAGGAGGAACTGCAGCTTCTGAAACGCGTCAATCGGCACGCCAGGCCTCAGGCGGGCCGTCCCACGCCGTCGCATCGTCGTGTGGCTCGTACCCGATGACCTCGCGTGCGTGCTCGAGGTCGAACCAGCTTCGGTCGCTCGCGCTGCGTCCGTAGAACACCTCGAACCCGCCATCCTCACCGTCGTCGGTTCGAGCGGCACCGTGTTCGAGACAGCGGGCCGTCTCCTGGGCGAAATCGCGACGCGACTGCCACATACACTGCTGTCGGGCGACCTGTTCGGCGTAGGCGTCGCTCTCGCGCTCGAACGAACCGCCGTCGACCCCGCGCTCGGCGTCCCCGTAGGGATGGTCGTACTCGGCGTCGCGAATCGAACAGATGCGGATCGCATACACCTGGAGGCCGTGGGTATCGGCAGCGAGTCGCCCCATCGCTTCGCCGAACACCTTGACGACCCCGTACCGGGAGTCCGGCCGCGGCGGAGCGGTGTGGTCGATCTCGAGATCGAATGACGGCTCGTAGATGTCGGGTGCGTGTTCGACCTCGTACATGCCGACCGCGTGATTCGAGGAGGCGTAGACGACGGTGTCGACGTCCTCTCTGGCGGCGGCTTCGAGGACGTTACAGATCGCCTGACAGCTGGCACCGAAGCCGGCGCTCCAGGCCAGTGAGCGATCGCTCGGCCCGCCGAGGAAGTCAGGCATCCCCAGGTGGACGACCGCGTCCTGGCCTTCCATTGCGGCCCGGACGGTAGCGTAGTCGGTGACGTCACCAACCAGCGTCTCGTATTCCGGATCCGAATGGGGTTCGATGTCGAACCAGGTCGTCTCGAGGGAAGCCTCGAGTTCGTCCTCGAGGTAGTCGCGAAGGGCGGTTCCAACGGTGCCGTTTGCGCCGGTTACGAGTACGTTCACGACCTGTCGTACGGGAGCATACCACATATACGCTGGCGAGATACCAGCCCCGTTCTCCGCTACAACACTCGAGACGCCGTCACCTCGAATCAGCACACCCGTCACACTTGGGTCGGAATAGAAGTGCGCGGTCCGGGATTTGAACCCGGGTCATCAGCTTGGAAGGCTGAGGTCATAGCCGCTAGACCAACCACGCTCGCAATCTCCGGTTTGCTTTCCAGGTTTAAGGGCGTTCCCTTTTCGTCTGCTACTTATTGGACTCGCTCTGCAGCAGCGAAAGCGACGAGTGGGAAGATCAGATAGTCTCGTCACAGCGATCGGATCGCATGGGTACTCGCTCGTTTCGTCAGTCTCGAGATGGATCTCGGTGACGTTATCGCGGACACGCCGTGGCGAACGTTGGGATACGACGCCTCCGGTGAGCCAGTCGAGGACGCGGCACAGTATCTCGACGACGACGTTCCGAACCCGTTCTAGAACGAGGCATTCACCCCCTGTTCGAACTAAACTGAACGATACCTATTTGGAAAAGAAACAGCAATTGATGGTAATGAACCGAAGACAGTTCCTGACTGCGATCTCCGGGGGTTCGATCGCCGTTGCCGGCTGTACGCAGACGGAGACGGAGATCCCGGGACTCGAACCGGAACGGGAACTGTGGTCGTTTCAATCGATCGACCAGCAACGTATCTCGACGACGCCCGCTGTCCGTGACGGTCGGGTCTACGTCGGGAGCGACGATCACAACGTCTATGCGCTGACGGCAGATACTGGTCGTGAGATCTGGCGGTTTGAAACGAACGGTGGTGTCCAATCGTCGCCAGCGATGGCCGATGAAACACTGTATATCGGGAGTCTCGACCACCATCTCTACGCACTCGGGCTCGACGGCACCGAACGGTGGTCGGTCGAAACGGGAGACAAAGTGTACGCGTCCCCAACGGTCACAGCTGATTGGATACTAATCGGGAGTCGGGATTCGCACATCTACGCGCTCGAGTCGGATCGTGGCGAGTCGATCTGGCGGACCTATATTGGTGGCGTCGTTTTCTCGAAACCGACAGTCGACTCCGAGTACGTTTATATCGGCGGAGGGGACGGTGATCTCGTCAAACTACGCCTGGAGGATGGCACGATCGAATGGCGATCCCTGACCGACGACCGGGTGTCAGTCACGCCTACAATCGTCGACGATCGAGTTCTCTTTGCGGATCACGATGGGGGCGTGTACGCTGTCTCCCGGTCAGACGGGGAGACACTGTGGACGAAGGGACTGAGCGATGGTGTCGCCTCCTCACTTACAGTCCAAGATGGGACAGTCTACTTCGGCAGTTGGGATACGACCATCTACGCGGTGGATCTCGAGACGGGGGAGCCAACGTGGGAAGTCGACGCCTACGGACACGTGAGTTCGACGCCAACGATCGTGGACGGCGTCCTCTACATCGGTGACTCGTGGGGGATCGTGTACGCACTCGATCCGCAGACGGGTGATGCGTACTGGCGGTTCGAAACCGGCAACGCGGTAAACGCCTCGCCCACGATCGTCGATGGCGTCGCGTATATCGCGAGCAACGACGGTCACGTGTATGCACTCGACGTGACCTGACGCGACGGGACTCCCGATCGTAGCAGGCGGACGGGCTGGCGTCGTTCCTCCGACCGTCTCTTCAGTCACGGCGTTCTCCTCCCCAGCCACGGCGGTCTCCTCTCCAGCCACGGATAGGTCGCATCTGAGAAGCCGGTTCGCGAACTCCCTCGAGCGGCAACACAGCCGACTCGCGAACGCCCCCAGAACGGCGAAAACGACGACCTGACTGGTCAGATGTCCTCGGCGACGACGGTCACCGTCCGATCGGTGCCCGCCACCATCGTCCAGTCGCGGTCGGTGAGCGATCCGTCGTCGATGTCCCTCGAGACGGCGATCGGACCGAAGGTGTACTCGCCCGTCTCGAGCAGTTCATCGGGGGCTTCGGCGAAGTGGGTGAGTTCCTCGTAGATCGCTTGGGTATCCTCCAGCCCGAAGTAGACGTGGATACTGCCACCGTCGGCGGCCGCCGTCGCCTCGACGTCCCCGAACGCCTCGTCGACCGTCCAGTCCTCCGGCACCGTGTCGCGGACGATGACGGGTTCGGTCGCCTGGACGTCGAGTTCCGTCCGGTTGGTCTGTCCCCCGGTGAAGATCGACCCGGAATCCTCGCGCACCCCCTCGACGGCGAACGCCGACCCCTGCTCGCGGTCGCCGATCGTTCGGACGATCTCGCCGTCGACGAACCGTCGCTGTTCCATGCCCAACGCGTTGACGAACACGGTGAACCCGAAGTACGAGAGCACGTAGTTCTTCAGGCCGAACGGGTGGAGCTCCTGCTGGCTGGCCGGCGGCAACAGGCCACCGATGGCGTGGATTCCTCGCCACCCCTCGGTATCGGTGAAGATCGACCCGCAACTCGCCAGGTCGTCAGTCGTCCCTGCGACGGTTCCGCCGGATGTCTCGAACGCCTCCGTGTCGACCAGCGTCATTGGGGCGTCCTCCGCGTACGGATAGCCGAGCGGCGCGACTTTCCACGTCATCCGCTGAATCGGCCGCGTGTCGGTGAGCAACGGATGGTCGTCGGCTTTCTCCTCGAGGTGACTGACCCCGAACGTGTCGTCGACGACGTCGTCCGTTCTGACGTCGGGAGCCGTTTCCATCTCCGCAAGGAGGTGAAGGCCAGTGTCGGTCAGGACGAGGTTGCCGCCCGCCTCGACGTAGTCGTCGATCGCTTCGACGTAGCCCGTGGGGTCGTCGCCGCGATCGTCGTGGACGATCACGAGGTGATCCGCGCCGACGCCGGATTCAGCGACTTCCTCGGGCGTGAGCGCAACCGTGCTGAGGAGTTCGTTTTCCGCCTCGAGGTCGTCGAAGAACGCCAGTGGGGTGACCTCGTACGCCTCCTGTTCGAAGCCAAGCGCATCCCGGGGGTCGGGATGTTCGGTGCTCGACTGGAGCGTCCCGACGTCGGCGTGGAGTTCCGTCGCCTGTTCGGTCATCAGGTTCTCGACCTCGAGCGACCACTCGCCGCCGGTCGGCTCTTTGACGACCATCGGCGGGATGTGGTGGTGGCCGTCGCCGTTGAACGCCGAGGGACGGTACGAGCGAACCTCGTTCCCGCTGGGATCTCGGAGGACGACGTCGACCAGACCGTAGGGTGCGTGCGCGTGAACCGAGAGCGTGTGCAAGTTGTCGGCGACGTCGAACGTCAATGTCTCGGTGGATTCGGCGTCGACGACCAGTTCGTGCTCGGTGTTGGCGAGTTCGGTTCCGTCGCTATCGGTCTCCTCGTCTTGCAGGAACGAGAGGTCGTCCGACGACCGCGTGAGTTCGTCGGTCGTCACGAAGGCGATTTCCGTAGCCTCGCCGTCGCGGGTGACAACCTCCGAGTCGACGTCGCGGAGGGCGTAGTCGGTCATCGTCTTCATCGCCGCAATGTAGCCCGTCACCCACTTGTCGGCCAACTCGGGGTTGTACACGTTCCCCCCGATCATGTGGCTGTAGGCCATCTCGAACGCCATCGTCGTCACGTCGAGACCACCCCGATCCTCGCTCGCGCCCATGAACCCGATAAGTCCGCCGGTGATGGTGTACCCGATCGTGTCCCAGATGGTCGAGTAGTCGTAGGCGGTCTCGGGCAACACCGGCATGAGGACGTCGGGGTTGAAATTGCCTGTTGCTTCCTCCTGCACCTCTGCGAGCGTTTCCCAGTCGTCCATCGCCTCCTCGAGGTTCGTTTCCAGGGTTCGGTTCATCTCGTAGAGATCGTGGAACTCGTCCTGGGTGTACTCGATCTGGTTGATGAGTCCCAGAATGAAATCGGAGTTCCAGAACATCGCGTGGAGGTCGGCACCGTGGGTAAGATTCTCGTATCCCCGGAAGTGCTCGACGACGCCCATTGCGTCCGGCACCTTGTCGATGATGTCGTGTGGATTGTCCGTCGCCCAGCGTTCCTCGTCCGGTTCACCCGGGTGGTGTGAGGGATCGATCCAGCCGACGGTTGGGTACTGTCGGTTCGTGTCGTACACTTCGGCGTTGCCACGCTCGTGAAGCGGTGCCGCCGGAACCCGGGGATGGGTCGCGCCAGGCCCGCCGGTTTGCCAGCCGCTATCGTACTGCGGATCGCGGGCCACCCAGCCGTCGGGATTACACGAGAGGATGATGAGCACGCAGTCGTCCAGCAGTCGCTCGAACTCCTGTTCACGACCAGTGAGAATCCGCTCGATGAACCGATAACACGCCTCGGGGCCGGCCCGCTCGAGGCCGTGTATCGAGGCCTCGAACATCACCTTCTGACGGTTTTCGAACTCCTCAGTCCCGCGGATCTCGTCGATGTCGTTCGTGATTTCGGCGACGTGGAGATCCTTCGGATCGTGTCGATCGGTGAGTTGGTTGTGGTGACCGGGACTCGTTCCGAACTCCACGTCGTGTGGATTCTCCCCGTCGGCGAGGGCGTAGAAGTTGAGCCTATCCGAATGCTCGGACTCGAGGTACTCCATCCCGGTGATCATCTGTTCGTAATCGATGAAGTCGACGGCACGGTGGGGTGCCGGGAAGACGCCGAGTGGATAGTATCCCAGTCGCCAGAACGGGTTCGAACCGGGCGTGTAACTCAATTCCTCGGCGGTCGGTATTTCGAGTACTTCTTCGACGGCGGCCGTGGTGAGTTGCGCGTAGGCTGCGGGTGGCTCCTCGAGGATCCAGTCGTCGTCGAGTTCGAGGTCGAGGTCTAGATCGAGGTCGAACAAGTCGTCGAGACCCGATTCGTCTTCGAATCGAATTACTGTCGGGACGGGGTAGTCCTCTGGGGTGTGATTGACGACGTACTCGTACTCGTCGGTCATCGTACCGTCTTCGAGATCGGCTATGGCGTTGCCGGGCAGTGCGAGGATGCCGCCAACCGCTGCTGAGAGCCGGGCGAAGTCGCGCCGAGTGATCGATACGTCAGTGAAGTTCGCCTCGGAAAGGTCGTGATCGTGGTGCGTCATGGGTAGTACGTACGGGTCGGGTGTGCAAACCCATCACAACCAATAACAATCATTATAAAATGGGTATTGACAAACCAGTCCAAGAGTTAGTCGCTTCGCTCGAGTTCCACGTATCGTGCTCGTATTCTGCAGTAAAACGGCAACTGTTGTCGGAAAATGGCTAGGAGACTTCGGCCTCGATGAGTGATTCGGGTGCCTCCGTCTCCGAATCCAGAAGGAAACTGATATCGATCGATTCGATGGCGGGATCGAGTTCGTTGACAATCGAGCGTCCGTCGCGCTCTCGACGGACGAACCCGGCGTCTTCCAGCGTGGCGATATGATGTGAAACCGTACTCGAATCACAATCGAGGGCGGTAGCGAGTTCGACGTTCCGGGAAGGGCCGAGCGCCGCCAGTGCCTCGAGTACCCGCCGTTTCGCCGGTTCGAAGAGCATGCTTCTCTCTTCGACATCGTCGTCGTCGAACGGGAAGTACCGTTGTTTTCCACAGACCGTTACCGACTGGATTACGTTTTCGTCCTCGAGAACGCGCACGTGATGGCGTACGGTCGAAAGTGGAACGCCACTTTCAGTGCTTACCGCGGAGAGGCAGAGGCCGGGGTCGGCGTAGATCGTCTCGTAAATCGTCCGTCTCCGATCGTTCTCGAACAGACGGGAATCGCCGTGCGTGCGGTATCCATATGCCGACATTGTCACGATAACTGGGTGGCGGTTTGGTGACTGCGTGCGATGTCGGCTGTTTTCGACGATGCTCCCGTCCGAGTGCAACCGAACTCGTGGCAATGCAGCGTCGAGTTTCCACCACGAACTGGGATGGGCCGTCCCGACTTGATCTCAGCAATCAGTCGCCGGTCTTCGCGAACGAAGAGGATCTCGCGTGCCATTCGGGCGTGACTATCATCAGTTCCGGTATATCTATTACCTCTATAATTTTTGGAACACAATATAAAACGTCAAAATATTCACCATATGGTGTCTATAAACCCATTAGGTATTTGATTTAGCGGCTATAATAGAGATACACTTGGTTTTTGAAATGCGGCTGGAAGGAGAGTACCGTTAGTGGAAGCCGACCAGCTCTCCGGATTCGGCGAACTTCACTGCCTCGAGGGCGTCGACGTACCCAGCACCGACGTTCGTGGCGGTGTAATCGGCGGTTCCCGTGGGATCCTCGAGGTCGCTCGTTGCGTCGGGGTCGGCCGTCGCCTCGAGCGTCGTAATCACGTCCATCGGATCTGGTGCGGAGCCGTGGTTCTCGATGTAGGCGTCGATGACCAGGGCGGCACAGCCGGCGGCGACCGGGTTCGACATGCTCGTTCCCGAGAGGAGGCCGTACCAGAGTTCGTCGTCCGAACCTAGCGCCCACAGCGGCTGTACGGGATTGAGCGTGCTCATCACGTCGGCCCCTTTCGCAGCGATGGCGGGACGGTTCAGTTCGAGTGTCCCAAGTTCGTCCTCGGGGACGCCGCTGAACAGGTCGACCACGTTTTCGTACGCGGTCTGCCTGTCGTGATTGCCATCCGCTGTGCCGCGAGAGGAGAAGTCCGTCACGGACTGGTCAGCGTGGGTTGCCGCGACGCTCAGCGTGTAGGGGGCCTGCTTTCGCTGACCGAGCGTGTCGTCGTCGGGGCCGTCGTTGCCGGCGGAGTACGTGACGAGGACGCCGGCCTCGGTCGCGTACCACGTGGCGACGTTGAGGGGGTCGTACGGATCGTAGTCGCCTGGCCCGGCGCCGTAGGAGTTCGAGGCGATGTGGATCCGATGTTCGCCCGAGTGCTGCAGTCGGAGCAGGTGGTCGTAGGCCGAGACGGCTTTCAGCACCGTCAGCGAGGCGTTCGCCGAGTACGACGTCAATGTGACGTCGGGCGCCATTCCCGTATACTCGCCGTCGCTGGCAGAGCCGTCGGCGCCGACGCTGCCGGCACAGTGGGTACCGTGGCCGACGTCGTCGGTGTTCACGAGGCCCGCGTCGATCCAGAGGTCGCCCTCGTCAGCGAGTGGATCGCCCGCCCAGTGCCAGTTCGCCTCGAGGTTGTCCCCGAGGTCGGGGTGTGCGCCGTCGATACCGGTGTCGATGACGGCGACGTGCGCGTTCTTACCGGTGTAGGGAAGATCGAGTTCAGTCCCTTCCTGTACGTCTTTCGCTCGCGTGTCGGGGCGAGCGTCGTCGTGTTCCCACTCGAGTTCGGCGTTGGGCGAGATGCGTCGCACCTCGTCCCAGCCAGCGACTGTCTCGAGCTGTGCGCCGGTGAACAGGGTGTATCCGATGGGAAGGTTGTCGAAGCCCAGGAATCCCTCCGCGAGATCGAGGTCGGCGAGCAGGCCGACGTCGTCGGTCGTTTCGAAGACGACTAACGCCTCCTGGAGCTCGTCGGTCTCCAGATCCAGGGTAGCCGCGACCGTTCCCGATCCTGCCAGCGCGCCGACGCCGGTGGCGCCGACGAGCTGGAGGAATCGCCGTCTATTCGATACGTCGGTAGTTGTGTCGGTGTCTCGTGTCATCTGTCGTCAGTTAGGGTTGGTGACTCTGCTTGTGACTCACTGCAGTACGCACAGCCGGTGGTGTGCCGTGGATTCACACAGTCACACGTGAGCCGTGGAAGTGATGCTCGAGTTACGTCTGAAACGGGTCGAACCCGATCGCAGGCTGTCTTACGATCAGGTCTCCTCGGCGACGACGGTCACCGTCCGCTCGGTGCCCGTAATCGTCGTCCACTCGCGACTGGTGAGCGTCCCGTCGCTATCGGTGTCCGTCGAGACGGCAATGGGGCCGAAGGTGTAGCGGTCGGACTGGGCAACGTCGTCCGGTGCCTCTGCGAAGTGCGTGAGATCCTCGTAGACGGCGTCGGCGTTATCGAGACCGAAGTAGACGTGGGTACCGCCGCCGAAGGCCGGCGTCGTCGCCTCGACGTCGCCGAACTCCCTGTCGACGTCCCAGTTCTGAGGGACGGTGTCCCGAACGATGACGCGCTCGTCGTCGGGGTGACGAACCGCGACGTCGAGATCCGTCCGGTTGGTCTGCCCGCCGGTGAAGAGACTGGCGTCCATCTCGGCGTCGCCTTCGACGACCAGGCCGGTCTCGTCGAACGCGGTCTCGAGGTCGAGGTGGGCGCGGCAGTCGAAGCCGTTCACGAGTCCGGGGACGTTCACCAGCTTCGCGACGACGTAGAAGACGCGTTCGCCGTCGTGTGCCTCGAGGTCGTCGACGCTGACGCTGGTCGAGACCGATGCCTCGCCCTGGATGCCAGCGTCGCTGTCGACGATCGTCGGGTCACCGGTGAGCGAGTCGGGGTTCTGGGCGTCGTAGAGGAACAGGTCGACGTGGGGGTCGCCCCTGGTCGCCCCGGCGTTGCCACCGCTGTAGTGGCTGAACGCGACGTCGGCCGACACTTCGCCCGGTGCGTCCACGCGAACGTGACCGGCGACGGCTCGTTCGTCGTCGGGGACGGCGAGACCGGCCACACCGGAGACGGCCTGATCGGTGAGGTCGCGCGTGACGGCGTCGATAGCTGGCCCGAGATTGGCTCGACCGTAGCCCTCGTAGGGATCGCGGCCCCCGTGGGTGTAGACGGGCGCTTTTGCCGCGTGATACGGAGCGGCGGTGAGCGCCGTCTCGGTTGCAGTCGAGAGAATGACGTTCTTCAGACGGAGTACGTCGTCGTAGCCCGTCTCGACTGGTTCCGGAAGGGCGATCGATTCGGGCGCGTCTTCTTCCATCGCGTCAGCGACGAGGCCGGCGATGCCACAGACGCTCGGCGCGGCCATCGAGGTACCGCCTTTGCCCGTGTAGCCGCGGACGCCATCGCCGCCCATTCCCTCGCGTTTGGCACCACGGTTGAGCACCTCGAGGTCGGCGTCGTCGAACGTAAGCGCGTCGAGGACTTCGTCCGCCAGATCGATCTCGTAGTCAGCGTCGCCAGTGATCGCCGGGTCGAACTCGGTTTTGGGTGCGAGGGCGTCGTCCTCGAGTTCGTCGAGCTCTTTGACCGGCTCGAGTTCGGCGTCCGCCTCGGTTGACTCGGGCTCTTCGGTCGTCACCTCGTCTTCGGGTTCGCCGGTATCGGCGGCGATGTCGAGGACGGTTAGCTCGCCACCTGGTGCGGAGACGTCGGGTTTCGTGTACGGTTCGCCGGATTCGTCGATGCCCGCGATTCCACCCGAAGAGTACGAAGCGATGCCGTCGAGTGGATCGGTCGAGACGGTCGAGATGGCTTCGTTGGCGACGGCTGGGGCACCGTTCCCGCTGGCCGGCGTGGCGTCGTTGCCGGCGGCCGCCACCGAGAGGATTCCCGCTTCGGCCATCTCCCGAATAACGCCGGGGATGTCGTCGAGGGTCTCGGCAGCCGCACCGAGTGGCAGGCCACCGACGTACCCCCAGGACATGTTCACCGCACGGAGGTTGAACGTCTCGACGAACGCCTCGGCATGGTCGCCTACCGCGCGCGTTCCAGTGCCGAGATCGGTGACGCTCAGGATGCTCGAGTTCGGCGCGATGCCGGCGTGCAACGAGAGGTCACCGTCGTCGGTTCGGTCACCGACGGTATCCCCTGGATGTTTGAACGCTCCCACGGCTACGCGATCGACTTGCCCCGTCGTGATCAGTTCGCCCTCGAGGGTTCGTACGTGAATCGTGTACGTCGCCTCGCCCTCGTCGTGGACGGTCGGCGTCTCCGCGAGGTTGTTCTCGAACGTGATCTCCGAGGTGCCGGAGGCCCCGCCCGAACTCGCGATCTCTTCTCCATCGGGCCCTTCGATGACCAGCTCGATACCTTCGCCGTACGCACTGGCGAAGACACCGGATCCGGCGACGGCGTCGACCTCGTAGGTGAGCGTGTCGCCGAGCAGGAGTATCGCGTGTGGTTCGTCCTCCTGGTATCGGTCGGGGTCGATGGTGCTCGCACGGCCGCTTCCGGCCATGATGGAGGCGACGTGCGTCCCGTGTCCGTTCTCGTCGCGCGGTTTCTCGTAGCCGCCGAACCGCGTGTGGTCGTTGTGCCAGCCGACGAGTTTCGTCGTGTGCGGCTGAATCCGTCCACCGGTGTTCGAGAACGGGTTACCGTCGACCTCGAACCCGTCCTCAGACGTGACGGTCACGCCACTCCACGGTCCGATGTCTGGGTGTCGCGAATCCGTTCCGCTATCAGTGAGGCCGAGAGTGCGATCCGTCCGACCCCGGTACCCACGCTCCCACCCGTGCAATGCCTCACGAACACGTACGTTCATGAAGTCGAGCGAGACGTCGCCAGTCGCGACGACTGGCTCGGACGTGACTGCCGGTGCAGCGAGAAACGCCGCCCCTGTCGCCGCACCCGCTTTCATGAACGAGCGGCGTGAGACCGATGCTTCCTTCCCCTGTTCAGAATCCTGATTGTCTTTCTGACTCATACCACAGTCAGTATGTCACAAGGTTCCTAAGAAGGGTTTTGACAAACCCATCCAAACGTTCGATCGTGGGCTCCGATGTGCATGTGTGTCCATCTGGTACCCTTCCAACAGGCTGCTACTCGGACGCTTGCAATAGTTGGGAATAATACCAGACAAGGGCAAATATTACTGGTAGATGGAAAGGTATTACTCGTGATCTATCGTCGGTACCGACCATGGAACAGGAGGATCATGCGGCTTTCGAGACGCGAACGGTAACCGAGGGGGAAGACCCGTTTCGCGTCGGCAGCGAGGCCGGTGACGTCGCTACGCCGATTCACCTCGCCTCGACGTTTGCATTGCCCGGTCTCGACACCGACCTCAGCCTCGAGGACGTCGACCCCGACCGGGGCGAATTTCTGTACTCGCGCCTCTCGAACCCGACCCGTCACGCGCTCGAGAAGCGCCTCGCCAGCCTCGAGGGCGGGGAACATGCAATGGCGTTCTCCTCGGGCACTGCCGCAATCTTCACGACGATCCTGTCGTGTGTCGAACCGGGCGACCACATCGTCGCCGGCGACGACCTGTACGCGGGCACCCGTCGGATGCTCGAGGCGGTTTTTCGTGACCGACTCGACGTGAACGTCTCGTTCGTCGATGCGACCGACACCACGGCGGTCGACGCAGCCGTCACCGGGGAGACGGCGTTCATCTGGATGGAGACGCCGACCAACCCGCGGATGACGCTCTGTGACGTACGCGGGATCGCAGAAATTGCCGAGAGCTACGACGCCTGGTTCGGCGTCGACAACACCTTCGCGAGTTCGTACTTCCAGCGACCGCTCGAACTGGGTGCCGACGTCGTCGCCCACAGCACGACGAAGTATCTCAACGGCCACTCCGACTCCGTCGGCGGTGCCGTGATCACGAGCGACGATGACCTCGCAGAGGAGATTGCCTTTCTCCAGCAAGTCGGCGTCGGCGACATGCTCGCCCCCTTCGACAGCTACCTCGTCCTCCGCGGACTCAAGACCCTCTCACTCCGTATGCGCCAGCACGAATCCAACGCGATGGCCATCGCCGAGTATCTCGAGGATCACGAGGGCGTCTCTGCGGTCTACTATCCCGGCCTCGAGTCCCACCCACAGCACGATCTCGCCCGCCAGCAGATGGATGGCTTCGGCGGGATTCTCTCGTTCGAACTCGCCGGCGACCTCGAGGACGCCAAGCGATTCCTCGAGTCGCTCGAGGAGTTCACCCTGGCCGTTAGCGTCGGTGGCGTCGAGAGCCTGATCGAACATCCCGCGGCGATGACGCACGAACCGGTTCCGCGCGAGGAGCGCGAAGCTATCGGTATCACCGACACGCTGATTCGGGTCTCCGTCGGCGTCGAAGCCCCGGAGGATCTGCTCGTCGACCTCGAGCGCGGGTTCGAGGCGATTCAGACGGCTACGGCGAGCGCCGACGACGATTAACCGGCTGTCGTTTCCAGTTCTGCGGTCAGTTTCCGTAACTGAGCGATTCGCTCGTCAGTTGGGGGATGGGCGTGCGTTTCGACGTGAAACGCTTCGCCGTCATCGCCCGATTCCTGACTCCGACGATCGAATCCGTGCGGAAGAAAACACATCCCGTCGAGCCCGCGATAGCTGGGGAGACTCGAAGGAGTTGGGTCGTCGTCGATTCTGCGAGCGTCCTCTCGCGGCGCCGTCACCACGTCATCGAGTCGCTCGAGGGCGCTCGAGAGCGCAGCGGGATTACCGCTGAGCCGTGCACCGTCGCGGTCGGCGACGAACTCCCGCTGGCGCGAGAGCCCTCTGCTCAAGAAGACGACGACGGAGGCGAGGATCCCGAGGACGATTCCACCAAGTACGACGGTGACGGCGAGAGCGACTAGAAACTGAAAGAGGCCGGCGAGGCTGACCAGGGGTGCGTCGATGAACGCCGACGCGAGGACGTAGCTCACCCCCAGCAGACCCGCGTAGACGTACGGCTGCGTCCACGATGGGAGGAGGTCGCCGAACACGACGTGTTCGTCGGCGACGAGTGCCGGGAGAAACGAGGCGAGCGTCATTACCGCTGCGTCACGGTTTTTCAGGTGCACGAGTTCGTGAGCGAGCACGCCCTCGAGTTCATCGGGGTCGAGGCGCTCGAGCAGGCCCTCGCTGACGACGATGGTTCCGGATCGAACGCCGCCGACGGCGAAGCTGTTCGGCACGTCGGTGTCGGCGATCGCAACCGTCGGGGTGGTCATATCGAGCTGGGCCGACAGGCGGGTCACCCGGTCGAGCAACGCGGCGTGTTCGTCCGGATCGGCTGGGTCGGCGTCGGCTTCGGCAAGCAACTCACGGCGAGCGTATCGAAGCTGAACGAGCAGGAGGACGAGCAGACAGGCGGCCGTTCCCACCGCGTACTGTGCGGGCGTGGACGCAAGCCCGGCCGCAGCGAACACTGGGTCGAGCCACGGCTCGATGAACGTAACGACCGCGAGCGCAACGACCACGTTGACGACGAGGATTGCGCCGAGCGTTGCCGCGATCCGACCGGTCAGCTCCGAGCCTGCCATGGTTAGTGGCGATTGATCCTATCGGCCAAAAATGGTTTCGCTACTGCCGTGTGGCCGGGAATCACTCGAAATCCTCGTCGACCTCACTGCAGGGACGTAGCGACGGTCGATCGCTCTGCCCGAACCTCGCCGCTCGTTCCACAGTGATAACATATTTATGAAATGATCACACAGAGATAGTCAGCAGTGGGACACGACCTCCATCGCGCCGCTCTCGTCGCTTGCTGTGTCCTCGCGATCGTCGTCGCCGCCGCGTTCTTCCCCGCCGCGGGCTACGGCGACTTCCCGGGACGGGACGCCGTGAGCGACGACCACTACATCGAGTCCGGAACCGGTATCGACCCTGGAACCGACGAAGCGGACGATTCCGTCGGTGAGGACGACCGCGAGGATCACGACGGCGACGACCAGCAGGACGACTCGAGCGACGAGTCGGACGACACCGATAGTACCGACGATCAGCAAGACGACAACGACGACGCGAGTGACGAGTCTGAAGACACCGATAGTACCGACGATCAGCAAGACGACAGCGACGATGCGAGTGACGACGACGAATCCTCGAGTACTGCCGAAAGCGGCGACGGACTGGGAATCTCACTCGGAAACGTCGTAGCGGCACTCCTGATGCTGGTGTTTTTCGTGCCTTTCGCACTCCTCTGGCGGGCAACTGATCCAGCACGACACCCACACCTTTCGGAGGCGGACATCCCGGACGGCTTCCTTCCACGGCTACAGTTCCGACTCAAACGAATTCCTCAGGTCACCATGGCCGCGACGATCGGCGCCTCGAGCGTCGTCCCGACAGTTGCCGACGCGCTCGTTCGAACCGGTCGCGGCGTCGGCAGTGGCTTCGGTCAGCTCGGCCGTTCGATCGGTCGGGGCTTCGCCAGCGCAATCGTCGCAGCGCCCGCTGGATTCGCCAGCGCGCTGCAGGGATTCGGAGGACTCTCGCTCACGAGCGGGTTCAGTGCCCTGGTAGGTGGACTCGGGGACTTACGGCCGACGGGTGGTCGCTCGAGTGCCGGTCGTTCGACCACTACCAGCGCCACCGGCGGCTCGAACACAGATCAGGCTACCGACTCGGGCGAAGACCCCGGCCCCCAGACCATCGAAGCGGCCTGGGAAGAGATGACGGCGCTTGTTTCGCGTTCGTCACGGAGCCCCGACTCGAAAACGCCGGGGGAGTACGCACGTACGGCCATCGCCGCTGGCTATCCCAAATCGGCCGTCTCGACGCTCACCGAGGTCTTTCGGCAGGTGCGATACGGCGATTACCCGCCAACCGACGATCGGACACATCGGGCTCGAGCCGCCTACGAAGAGCTTCTCGACGCGGTCGACGACGATGGTGATGACCGATGAAACGAACCGTACTCATCGGATTCGGAATCCTCGCTGTCGTCGCCGCACTGTTGGCCACAGTGGTGCCCATCCCCTCTGCTGGAGCCGCTATCGCCCGAGATACCCCTGTAATCGCCATCGGTAGCCTCCTCGTGGTGTTCGGGTTCGGTCTCCTGGGAGTCGTCGTCGCGGGGGAACGCCAACTCGAGACCGATCAGTCCACCGAAAGCGACCGTGGTCACGAGCCGGTGGTTTTCCCGACGGCTGCGACGCAGGATCGTGATCGTGACGTGGAGCGAATCGGCCAAGACGTCGAACTCGCCCTGTCACGGCATCGACTTGGCGACTCTCCACGGACGAGACGGAAGCGGTTGGTTACCCGGGACAGACTCCGGCGGGCGATCACGGACGCCGTCGTCGCTTCGCTCACTGCCGACGGTTCTCTCGACGACGAGACGGCTCGAGACCGAATCCAACGGGGGACGTGGACGGACGATCCGCGTGCAGCGGCCTTTCTCTCATCGGCGGTCACGGTGCCGCTCGCGATCCGTATCGAGGACTGGGCAGTCGGGCAACGAGACCAACGACAGCTGCAGGCTGCCCTCGAGGCGCTGACGGCGCTCAAAGCCGACCAGGTATCGTCGAGCCAACAGCGGGCGGACGAGCGCCAACGGAGGTCGAACGCGCGATGACGGGTTGGTCGGATCTCGACCGTGCGGCGACGGAAGACGAGGCTCCACCGTCGGTTTCACCCTCGGACGAGACCGATCTCGAGGGAACGGGGCCGGTGCTCCCTGATACCGACGGGACGACTGGAGACGAGGCGACTACCACCGGGACGGCCGATTCGGACGAACGGGGACGCGAATCAGTCAGGGCCACACCGGCCGAGCGGACGAACGCCGGTTCGAAGGTCGACGGAACAACGGAACCCACCAGATCCGTCGACCGAGCGGACGAACCCCTGCTCGAGCAGGCCGTCTCGAGTGACCGCTGGCTCGTGGCGTTGACCGTCGCGTTGCTCGCCGTCGGCGTCGGCGTGCTGGCTCGAGACGCCGCGATCTTCCTCAGTTCGGTCGTCGCCCTGAGCTACGTCGGCTACAGTTACGCGACGCGCCCACCGGAACCGACCCTTACCGTCGAACGAACGCTCGAGCCCGCGAGCCCGACGCCCGGCGACACCGTCGGTGTCAGCGTGACCGTCGGCAACGCCGGATCGGCGTCGATTCCGGACGTCCGTGTCGTCGACGAACCGCCGTCTGACCTCCACCTCGAAGGCGAGCCACGGGTAGCTGGTTCGATCGCCCCCGGCGAATCGCTTACGCTCGAGTACACGGTTTCTGCCAAACGCGGCGAGCACACATTCGGCGACGTCACCATCAGCGCTCGAAACGCGAGCGCGAGCGAACGCGTGGTCGCCCGGTACCGTCTCTCGAGTGAGTTCACGTGTGACGACGCTCTCGAGCGGATGCCGCTGGCTGGCCAGACCACGCAGCTCACCGGCCGGGTCGAAACTGACGTCGGTGGCGAAGGGATCGAGTTCTACTCGATTCGGCCGTTCCACCCGACTGATCCAATGCGCCGAGTCGACTGGAACCGCCTCGCTCGATCAGGCGAGTTGACGACCATCGAGTTCCGGGAGGAACGGGCGGCGTCCGTTACTGTCGTCGTCGATGCTAGAGCGTCGAACACGGTCGTTCGCCGTCCGGGCGAACTCGACGCGCGATCGCTCTCCTATCACGCCACCGAGTGGCTGGTGACGGCCCTCCTCGGGGAGAACAATCGCGTCGGCGTCGCGCTGTACGGCGACCGTGGGGACTACTTGCTCCCTCGAAGTGGCCGGGATCAGCTGGCACGAGCGACACGACTCCTCGATGGGGACTGGTGTGGGTCGTTCGGACGTCGATCGTGGCTGGCCCACGGTGACCGGTCGGTCGATCGCTTCTGCCGTCATCTGAACGACGAGAAACAACTGCTCTTCGTCACACCGTTGCTCGACGAAGACCCGGTCACGTCCGCACAGCGATTCCGTGCGTATGGCCACGAAGTCACGCTCGTCTGCCCGCTGGTCGCTGATCGGGCGGGCTACGAGGGCGTGCTCGATCGAGCGGACGTCGAAGCGCGCTGCTCGAGCCTTCGGAGCCACGGTGTTCGGGTCGTCGAGTGGTCTCCCGACGAGTCGCTCCACGTGGCCGTCGATCGGAGCAAACGACGGTGGTCGCGATGAGTGGACGTATCGGAACTCGAGCCGGACGACCGCGAAACGATCTCGGCACGCTTCCAACCGCCCTCGTCACCGTCACGGCCGTCGGATTGTGCTGGGCAATCGGCCTCGGCCTCGAGGGACTTGCGGCGGTCGGTGGGGCGCTGGCTATCGTCTACGCGAGCTCGGCGGTCTCGACACAGTCCCTCGGTCACAGAGCTCTCGGAAGCATCCTTCTCGTGGGCGGAATCCTCGCAACGGCGGCTGCGATCGGTTCGGCGACGGTCTCGGAACCCCAGGCCGGGGCGATCGTCGCCTCGAGTGCCCTTGCAGTGGTCGGCGTCGGTGGTGCCCTCGCTCATCCGCGGACGCGATGGACGGATCTGGTTTGGACGGTACGCGACTCGACGGTCACGTCGATCGTGACGGTTCTCGGAATCACATTATTCGCCACGGGAACGGCCGGAGTCATCGCGTCCGCCGTCGTCCTCGTGTTCGGCGGTGTGACGGGCGCGCCATACAACGCTTTCGTGACTGGTCTCGTCCTCGCCGCCGGGGCGTTCGTCTCGTATGCCTGCGTGGTCTCGGTGCTCGGATCCGCCATCCCGGAGCAGCTTCCGGCGATTTCCTTCGGCCAACTCGTCGATCGCCTGTTCGAGCTTCCGGCCGGCGTCTACTACGTGGCTGTTATCGTCTTCGGCATGCTGGCAGCTGCCGAAACCGGGACGGCGTTCGAATCGGTGCTGTCGGCGATGGGGCCGGTTGGTACGGTCGTGACTGCGCTGTTGACGATCGGCGTGATTCACGTCGTTCTCGCTCTCGTCCTCGTCGGTTCGATCGTCGTCTGCTTGGGGTGGCTCGTCGCTCCGATGGTTGACGCCTGGTTCGGTTCGTATCCACTTCGAACGGTGGCCCTCGCCATCGGCGGGATCGTGGTGCCCCCGACCGCGTACGTTGGCTCGCTGCTCGTTTCGGACGTCGACGGACTGCAGGTGATCTGGGCGGCGATTCTCGTCCTCGTTCTGGTGACGGTCGTGGAGGGACTGGTCGGGAGCCTGCTCGCTCAGCGATCGATCCGGTGGCGTCGCTGGCTCCTGCTCGGTGGCTGTGGCTCCCTGCTCGTGGCTACGTTCGTGGCTTCCCAACGCGGGCTGTCGCCGATGTTCGTTTTCGTCGGTGTCGCGGCGACGATCGCCGCCTGGGACGTCGGCGACCACGCGAACCGCATGCGGCTCGACGTTGGCGCGTCAGTCGACAGCCGGCAACCCGAACTGGTACACGCGACGCCGACGCTCGTCGTCGGGACGGTCGGCGTCGCGATTGCCACAATCGCGATGTATGGCCTCGGTGCACTCTCGCCGCCGGCCGAACGGTGGCAAGCGCTCGCTCCGATCGTCCTGGCGCTCGTCGCCGTGACCGTCCTCCTCGCGTCGATCGCTACCGATACGGCCAGCAACTCGTTCTCGAGGATGTTCACGTCCGGTCGGTCATTGCTCCGGAACCGGATCGTCGTGGTGGCACTGGCTATCCTGGCTGTACTCGGATCCGCCGCAATCGTCGGGGGGCTCGATTCGGTTCTCGTACTCGTCTTGCTGGTGGTCGCTCCGCTCGTCGCACTCGTGCTCGTCCATCGACTCGTCTCGACCGATTCGATCAGTGACTTTCAGCCCCCACCGCCAGGTGTCGGCTGACAGGGCACGTCCTACTCACTGTTCTCTTCCAATCGGCAAGGGGAATCTCTCTGCCTGTGGACGCGTTGAATGCCCTCCGGGAGCTATCGAACTGACGGTTCGAAGCGTTTATACCCGCCACACTGATACCTCGAGGTAACTCGTCGTGTCGCGGGCGACGGCGGGCACCTGTTCGGCAGTTTGCCACAGGTTGGAATGTGGAATCGACCTCGACTCGAGGTCGCTTCTGAACCAGGAAACGCTCGCGGTGATACACATGGCACGAAGCTTCTACTCCCACATCAAGGAGGCATGGAAGACCCCGGGCGACGGTAAGCTCGGCGAACTGCAGTGGCAACGCAAACAGGAGTGGCGCAAACAGGGCGCTATCGAGCGCATCGAGCGCCCCACTCGACTCGACAAGGCACGCGAACTCGGCTACAAGGCCAAACAGGGCATCGTCCTCGCTCGCGTCTCCGTCCGCAAGGGGAACGCGCGCAAACAGCGCCACAAGGCCGGCCGCCGAACGAAGCGCCAGGGCGTCAATCGAATCGGTCGCCGCAAGAACATCCAACGTATCGGTGAGGAGCGCGTCTCGCGGAAGTATCCCAACCTTCGCGTCCTCGCCAGCTACTGGGTCGGTGAAGACGGCGGCCAGAAGTGGTTCGAAGTGATCCTCGTCGATCCGAACCACCCGGCCATCCAGAACGACGACGACCTCAACTGGATCTGTGACGACACCCACAAGAACCGCGCCTTCCGCGGGCTGACCAACGCCGGTAAATCGAACCGCGGCCTTCAGAACCGCGGCAAAGGAACCGAGAAAGTTCGTCCCTCGCTGAACAGCGGGAAGCGCAGTTCGAACTAACCCGATCTTCAATTCTTCCGGTTTATCGCCGCTCGAGTCGTGCGCCCGTCAGGTTCTGCGACTCTCGAGCCGTTGGTTCGTCGGTCGAACCACACCGGTTAGCGGTTCCGCCGACCAGTTCCCGTCTGCCGAGAACTCAGCCCGAGTATTAATCCCCTGGAAGCCGTACGACCATCCATGAGCCGACGTATCCTCGTGCCGGTCGACGAGTCCGAGCGAGCAACTGACGCCCTCGAGTTTGCACTCGAAGAACATTCGGAGGCGACGATCGTCGCCATTCACGTCCTCGATCCCGCCGATCTTTACGGCGCGACGGGGTTCGAGGGGGGAGCGATGATCAACTACGACGAGATCCACCGCCAGAACCAGGAACGAGGGGAAGCCCTGCTCGAGAACGCCGCGGATCGAGCCGCCGAACAGGGGATCGAGTGTGAAATCGAGGTCATCATCGGCAGCGTCGCGCGGTCGATCGTCGACTACGCCGATAACAACCCGATCGATCAGATCGTCATTGGGAGTCACGGTCGAACCGGTGCGAGTCGTATCCTCCTCGGAAGCGTCGCCGAAACGGTGGCTCGTCGGTCACCCGTTCCGGTGACGATCGTTCGGTAGCGTCGGGATATCGACACACGATAGCTCGTCGCTATCGTCGAATCACATATCACTCCTCATCAGTAGGTTGTCAGTAGCGCGAACGCTCGAGTCGTTCGGGCGCCTCGAAGGGCGTCGTCAGCTCGAGCAACTGGACGAGAATCCGACCGGTCGCCCCCCAGACGGTGTGCTCGTCGATGTGAAAGTAGTGGATGACGATCTCACCGTAGTAGGGGTGCTCACGACGTTCGTACTCGTAGTTCTCCGGATCGAGCAGTGCAGACACTGGAAGGACGACGATTTCGGCGACCTCGCGTTCGTCCGGGTCGTACGTTCGATCGGGGATGCGGCCAACGAACGGCGTGACAGCGTACTCGGTCACCGTTCGAATATCGTCGAGTTGTCCCACGATTTCGACGGTTTTCGGCTCGAGCGAAATCTCCTCGTTGGCCTCCCGGAGCGCCGTCTCGAGGATCGAGCCGTCGTCTGGCTCGGCACCTCCGCCGGGAAAGCTCATCTGGCCGGGGTGTTCCCCGAGGTGGTCGGCACGCCTGGTGAAGAGCAGGTGATCTTCACCGTTGCGGTCGATCACCGGTGCGAGAACGGCGGCGTCGTAGGGTTGATCGGTGATACCGATCGGTTCGTGGGCAGCGACCGGATCGAGGTCGAGGCGTCGGATCGTCATGATGAAAGCGCTCTCGCAGGTTGGTCAGGCGTCCTCGAGTGCCTGTGTGAGCCGTCGGCGTTCGTCAGTCAGGTCGACCGGTGCCCACGCCTCGAGGTCGTAGCTCACGTCGAGGAGGTGCTCGATGGTGTCGGTTGCGGCGGCGTCAGCGGTAGCGTCGGTGGCGTCCTCGAGACTCGCCTCGACCGCCTCCCGAAAGCGCGCCTGGGCTGCCTCACCGACGGCTTCCCGATCGGGCCGTCGTTGCGGGACATCCAGGATGTGTGGCAGATCCTCGGCGTGTTCTGGCGTCTGTGGAAATGCGGTCGGTCCGACGACCAGCAACGGTTCCTCCGATCCAGCTTCGAGGTCGTCTGCAGTGCCGTTTTCGGGCGTGTATCGCACCAGCGCGAACGTCTCGAGCGCGCTCTCGATGGCTGTTTTCGACGCATCCGTATCGACCGTCTGTCCGTCGGCCCGAAACGCCACTTCCGAGAGCGCTTGCTCGAGTTCGGCGTGGGTGAGGCCGCCAAAGAGGTCGACGACGCCAGCCAGTTCGTCGGCGGTCTCGTTCATGTTAGCGACAAGGGGGGACGTGGTGATTAGTCTTGTGAGGTCACCCGGTATCTCGAGTCCCGGTCTCACTCGTAGCTGACCGTTTCGGTCATGCTGATGCCAGTCACCCAGGGAGTCGCGGCATCGACGACGGCCGCTGGCTCGAGCGGCCGTTCCGACCACGGTGGCAGTCGATCACGGGTCGTGGGGGGCTCGAGCGCACTCGCGTAGCGGTCGACCTGCGCCCGTTCGCCGGTTTCGTCGTACACAAGACCGTTGAACGTGGCATCGGCGCGGTATTGACCGATGAGTCGATCGGCGACCGAACAGTACCGTTCCTGTATCGTCTCGTAGTTGACGTCGACACCACGCTCCTCGAGGATGGCCAGTAGCGTGCCGGCGACGTCGTGGCTCATCCCTTCGAGGCCCGTTTTCCCGTCGACGTCACGGTGGTCGTGCTGGTGGATGCCGAGATCGACCTGCGCCGAGCCATCGAATCCAGCGTAGTCGTACGCGTCACCGAGTGTCGCCACCTCGAGCCCCCACGTCCGCGGCGGCCGCAGCTCGCGTGCCAGCGAAGCGGTCACCCCGAACTCCCCGGCGAGGGCGTACCGAAACGCCGAGAGGTACTCGAGGATCGGCTCGTCGTGGGTGCTCGAGAGCGACTCGATGAGCGGTTCGTACAGCAGTCGACAGAGACGGCCATAGAGGCGACCGTCCTCCACTCGGGCGTAGTATCCTTTCGAGAACGCATACCCCATCGCCAGGGGGCTGAGCAGGCGAGCGACGTGGTCGGCACGGTAACTCGTCGCGTCGGCGTCGTGGACGACGACGTACTCGGCGTCCCTGGTTGCCGGCCCGAGTGCGAGCCAGACGTCACGTCCTTTTCCAAGCTCGCCATCCAATCCGACGGTCGAGAGCAATTGCCGGACGCCCGGCGCGTTACACCACAGTACCTGACTCGGGAGGTCGAACGAGTCGAGCCAGGTGCGAAATGGCTCGATACGATCGGCTGGAGCTCGAACCGGTACAATCACGATCGCCGGCGACGGCTGGAGCGTCTCTAGCGCGGACAGAACTGCCTCGGCGGCCGGCCGCTCGAGTTCTCGGTCGGTCATCGGCACGACGATAGCCGTCTCCTCGAGTACCCCCTCGAGGCCATCGAAGCCAACCGCCTGGTCGGTTAGCTGGTGGAGCGTGGTGAGGCGCTCCTGCGTGTACTCCATCGGTGAATCCTTTGGCTGGAAGGCTAAAACCGCCACGAATCCGGTGATCTACTGACTCGAGACGACGCATCACGCTACAACGGGCGTAAGAACGGACGATAGCGATGATTTCGAACGCTCGAGTGACGCCCCAGTCTCGTTCAGTCGGTGTGGCCGGTCGGCAGCCATCCGAGCGAGTACAACCCGAGCAGCACGATCAAGACGAGGACGGAGCCGATGGCGAACGCCACGAACGCCTCGTGGAAACTGACGCCGTGCCCGATCATCGTTCCGAGTATCGCACTTCCAGTCGCCTGTATCGCCATTGCCGTCCCGCTGTAGAGTGCGTAGGCGCTTCCGCGACTGTCGTCTGGAAGGGTCGCGAGCAGGTAGGTATCGATCGCTGGGAAGAGGCTATGAACGACGTAGCCGAGGATCGCCGTCACGAGCAACACCCCGAGGACGCTCTCGACGAATGTGAGAACGAGCAGCAAGGCGGCAAACGAGGCGATGATGGTGAACAGTAGGGGGAGGTACGGGACGCGATCGGCGATCCAGCCGGTGAAGAAAAAGGCCGGGACGCCCGTCGCAAACAACACCGTCAGGAAGAGCTGGGCCCTCCCTTGACTGAACCCGCGCGTCTCCACCAGGAACGTGACGTAAAAGTTGAAGACGCCGTTCCAGACCAGCCCGACGAAACCGATACACGCCACCGCCGTGAGGATGATCTGCCACTGGGAGACCAGTGCCGTTCGGAGCCGGCGATCTGCGGTGCCAGCGTCGGGCAGGGCCGTTCGACGAGCGGCCACGAATAGCAGGACTGTCGAGAGCAGGGCAGCCACCGAGATCGTCAGGAAGACGGCTCGCCAGGAGGCGATCGGCCACGTGATCGTGAGGTAGTTGGTTACGATGAGCGGTGCACCGACCGCTGCAAGCTGGCTCGAGGTGCCGTGGATACCGATCACCCGGCCGACGCGAGAGGGGAACAACTCGCTGACGAGCGGATTCGCCGCGACGAAGTACATCCCACTCGCAACGCCCATCGCCAGCGCGCCCACGTACAGCATCTCGAGGGTCTGCGCCGTGGCCGCGAACGCCGATGAGACTGCCAGGACGAGCCCGGCGACCAACACGACCCAGTGTCGGGGAACCTTCGTGAGCAAGTACCCTGCCGGGAGGCGAAGGGAGGCGCTCCCGATCCAGGCCAACGTCGCGAGCAATCCGACGGCCGCCTCGCTCGCACCGAAGGTTACGCGAAACGGCTCGAGCAGCGGCGCGTAAATCACGCGGCCGAGATTGACGAGAAAGACCATCGCCAGCAACGACCCGAAGACGCGTGTTCGACCGTCAGCGAGACGGGTCGCGGCGGTAGACATACCTCAGCCGAAGATGTGGCCCGTCTCAAGGCTTTCGAAGCGAAACTGACACGAGACACCAGTCTTTTTCTCCCCCACGTTCGTACAGGGGCAGTATGAAATCAGTCCGGAAGGCACTCCGCGAAGGGGAACTCGACAAAGACACCTACGAGCGAGTGACCTGTGCCGAGTGTGAGAAGCCGCTCAAGACCGAGAACGACCCGGACACCATCAGTACGATCCGGCGCTGCCCCGACTGCGAGAGGGAGTGGAAGGAGATTCGCTAGACCGGGCACGGGCCAGCGACAGTGCGCTCGCATCCGCCTCGAGTACGGAGCAGTGGCGATGAAACTGCAGCCGATCCGACTTGCAGCCGATTCGACCCACAGACGATACAATCTGCAGACGATACGAGCCTCGATGAAACAATTTGCCACCAGTAGGAAAACTGGAACCCGATATTAGCGCTCGCCATCGTCATCCGCCCCGGCGGAGACGAACAGCTCGTCGAACGCCTTCGACCCAAGGGGGTCGAACCGACCGGCAGCGACGTTCTCTTCGACGTGATCGGGGCGACTCATCCCCACCAGAGACGTCGTCACTCCAGGTGCCGACCGGGCGAAGTTAATCGCCCGCTGCACCGTCGACTCACCCTCGAGGATGGATTCGACGTCCCGTGGCAGGTATTTGACGAGGTCGCCCTGACCGATGCTCGCGCTCGTGAACACGTTCAGACCAGCCTCTGCCGCAAACCAGAGGGCACTCTGCGGCCCGTCTGCGCCGGGTTGTGCCTCGACGGTGAACGCGTCCGCCATCGCCACGTTGAACGGCAGTTGTATCGCCCGGAAGTGGGTGGCGTCGGTGCCCGCCTCGTGGGCTGCCGCTCGAGCGCGCTCGACAATCTCCGGGAGTGAGAGATACGACGGATGATCCGATGGCACTCGGAACGCCTCCCAGGTAGCGACTCCGTAGTGGCCGATATCGCCCGCCGAAGCGCGTTCTTCGAGGCGAACGAACGCCTCCTCGAGCTGATCGTACACCACCTCCTGGTCGTTCTCTCGGAGCTGTGTCTCCGGGTTGTGGACGTAGTAGAGGTCGATGTTAGTCTGGATGTTCTCGAGAGATCGGTCGAGTTGGTCGTCGATATATCCGGGAGCAATGCAGTGACTTCCCGCGACGAGGTCGTCCGTCTCGACGATACCGGTGTCGACGTAGTTTTCCTTCACGAACCGGCCAGGGTCGTCCGGGCGATCGCCGTCGAAGGGGACGAAGCCGCCCTTGGTCGAGACGAACACGGCGTCCCGGTCGACATCCGTCTTCGAAAGTGCGTTCCCGACGACTCGTTCGCTGCGCTGGCAGCGATAGTTGATCGCCGTATCGACGACGTTACAGCCGATCGAAAGCGCCTGTTCGATGGCCGCCTCGTAGCGTTCGTCGACTGCATCCGTCGGCTCACCAAGGTAGGTGCCAAGGCCGATACTCGAGAGCAAACCGTCGCCATAGCGCCTGAAGTACGTTCGACCAAATTCGTCGTGGTACTCGTCGCGGTAGTTCCAGGTTCCCGAACCGGTAGCCATACCTGCGATTGTGGCTTCGTGGGTAAAAATCGCCCTCTTGCTGGACAACCGGATCTGCTGGGAACGAAGCGAGGAATCAGGAACGTTCGCCCGCCATCGCCGAAAAGATCCGTTCTTCGAATTCCAGCCTGCTTACCCCCTCAGAGGGGCCAATCCCGTTCATGTGGTCGACCGATAGCTGGCCGCCACCCATTCGTGCGTGGCCGCCGGCGTTCGCCATCGGAATGTCGCTCACCGCGTGGCGGAGTGCCTCGCCCATGTGGACGCGATCGTCCCTCGATCGCCCCGAAAGGTGTAACGTGCCGTCGTTTTCCCCGTAGACGACGACGGCCGTGACCCCTTCGAGATGCATGAGTTCGTCGGCGGCCTGCGGAATGGCGTCGACGTTACCGATCTCGCCGACGTCACAGATCGCAAACGAACCCTCGACTCGCTTCTTCTGAATCGCATCGGCTTTGATCTGGAGGACGTCATCGCTCACCTGTGGGTTGGCGATACGGTCGAGTTTTTCTTCGTCAATCGCAGGAAACAGGAACGACGCGGCCTCGAAATCCGCTGCCGAACACCCTTTCGTCAGGTGGTTCGTGTCCGACAGAATGCCGTACAACAATCCTGTTGCGAGCTCCGATGTGAGTGTGATCCCGCCGGCGTTTTCTTCCTCCGCTTCGATCGAAACGCCGATCCCCTCGAGATACTCCACGAGAATCGTCGACGCGGCACCGTACTCGGTTCGAACGTCAGTAAACGCTGTCCCGGCCCCGTTCCCGGGGTGGTGATCGACGACAATCAGCGGTTCGATTTTTTGGGCTCCCGTGAACCCACGGGCAGTATTGTGGTCGACCAGAACGACGGTCTCAGCATCGATGTCCGATGCCGACTCGATCGTCTCGAGCTCGAGCTCGAGAACGGTTCTGAACGCACGATTCTCTTGATGGCGAATCTCGCCTGGATAGTACAGCGTAGCCTCCGTGTCGACGCTTTCGGCGATGGCAGCAACGCCCATCGCCGAGGCCATCGCATCGGGATCGGGGTTCGGATGCATCACGATCGCAACGTCGTCGTGCTTGTCGAGCAACCGTCGTAACCGATTACCTGGCGACCGGTAGAACCATCGAAGAACCCACCACCCGCCGAGTGCGAGTGCCACGAGACCGATAATCCCCAGCGAGAGGACGAGTGGGTCGACCACTCGGAGCGTCTCGACGGAGTCGCTGACCATCCCGGTGGTACTCCCGTCGGTCAACCCCCCGACTTCTGTACGTCCCCGGGTGCTCATACACGACACTCAAAGTGAATCCCCATGAAGGTTCCCCTCACAGTCATCTACTTTTAAATGTCTGGAGCGCACCGTCGTCACGTCAAGCGGATCGATGCTTCTCGATAGCCGCTTCGTACCCGTCTCGATAGGTGGGGAAGGCAAACTCGTAGCCAAGTTCGCGGAGCTTCGCGTTCGAACACCGTTTGCTCGTCAGTATTCGTCGTCGCGCTGCTTCCGAGAGGTCGCCCGCCTCGAGACGCTCCGCTTTCGTCCGTTTTGGCGGCATCTCGTATCCACACTGGTCGGCCAGCCAGTCAGCGAATTCCCACTTCGAGACGGGTTCGTCGTCTACCACCTGGACGACGTCGTTGCGAGCGAGATCTGCCTCGAGCAGGTATCGAACTGCTTCGGCTGCATCGTCGCGGTGAACCATGTTCAGGTACCCTGCCGTGACTGGCCCCTCGAGATAGCGCTCGAGTCGGTACCGTTCGGGGCCGTAGAGGCCGGCGAACCTGGCGACGGTTCCATCGATGCCGTACTCGGCTGCTTCCTCGAGGGCAATACGCTCGGCCTCGGCTAACACGGCGGTTTTCTCCGTCGTCGGCTCAATCGGCGTCTTCTCGTCGACCCAGTCACCGTCGTGGTCGCCGTGGACGCCGGTCGAGGAGGTGTAGACGAGCCGTTCCGGCGCGTCGTTGCGCCGCCCAAACGACTCGATCACCGTACGGAGTCCATCGACGTAGATCTCACGGGCCGCGTCTGCGCCTCGACCACCGCTGCTCGCGGCGAAGACGATCGCATCGACGTCCGGAACGGCCTCGAGTGCGTTTGGGTCGGTGACATCCGCTTGCACGCCATCGAACCCCGCGTTCTCGATTGCGGCGACGCCGTCGGTCGATCGGCGAACCCCGACAACATCGTGGCCTCGGTCGTTCAACTGTCGGCCGCACTCGAGGCCGACGTACCCACAGCCCAGAATGGCAACGCGCATACGGGTTCTCAGTGAGCGGCGGCCATAATGGCTACGCTCCTGGCATCCGTAGCGATGGGGTGCTATCGCGCTCGATCTGCGATTGCAAACTGAATGTGGACGAACTCGTCGAACGTCATCGGCGCTCGGCGCTCAATTTTCTGTTGTACCTCCTTCGCATCGAGATCGAGGTCGAGATCACCAGCAAGTGTATCCACGTCGACGACCGCCGTGGTCATCCCCAGAAGCAGGTGCTCACACGCCAGTTCGACGATTGTCTCGGGGTCGGGGTCGCCGTCCCCGAGGGACTGAATTTCGGCGGCCTCTTCGAGTGTCAACGTGGGGGATTCTCCCTCGAGCAGGGTCTCGAGTGTCCGTCGATCGACCGAGAGCGTGTCAGTGGCGGTTTCGATATCGGTGGACTCGAGAATCGCCCTGAGATCCGCCTCATATTCGGCTCGGAGTTCGTCCGGTGTGCCCGGGACGTCCAGTCGTTGCTCGTAGAACATATCGATACGTTCGTCTTCATCCCCAAATCCGTTGTCATCGTCGATTCCATCTCGGTGGATTGCATATATGAGTTAGTTAATTCAACACCAAAACTACTTATGCTTATAGGTGGCTACCACATCCAATGGTCAAACAGACGAGGCGACAGTGGCTCGCAACCTGTGTCGGAACGGGGACTGCGGCGCTCGCTGGCTGCTCGAGCGAGAGTGATGATACGACAACTGAACCTGACGACCAGGGGGACACCTCCTCCACGGCTCTGAGCGACGACGGGGGTTCAATCGGAGAAGCAGGTAGTGACGAACTCTCGAGTGACGTGTGGCCAATGGCAGGTGTGGATCTCGAGAATACGGGCTATCATCCGACGGCGACGGGGCCGACGGGGCCGGTGTCGGAGCGGTGGGTGTTTGAGACTGATGGGAGGATTCGAGGCGGGGCCGCAATTGCCGACCAGACGGTGTATATTGGCTCCTGGGATTCAAATTTTTATGCTATTGACTTAAATGATGGAGATCAACTCTGGTCTAGTTATCGTGCTGGGAGTTACTATTCTGGTACACCTGTTATAAGAAACGACAAACTATTTGCAAACGCTGGTGGAGCTATTGTTGCACTCGAAAGAGATACTGGTGACATCGAATGGGACACGTTGCAATATGATTTCAGTCCAGTTGGAAGCCCAACCATATTTTCGGGATCGTTATACACCAACAGCGACGATGGTGATTTGATTTCTATCGATATTGGCGAAGGTGAAGTACTTTCAAAACATAATATCGAGGGCCGAGGTACGATGACGACTGCGATTTCTGAAGGAGTTCTCTACGCAGTCGGTGTACCACACTTTGTTTATACTGTAGATCTTGATACTAATGAGCGCTTATGGGAAACCGAAATGAAGGGATCTACGACAGGACTAGCTATAGGTGAGAACTATATTTACGCCGGAGTTCAGGGAAGTGAGTCAATTTTAGCTCTTGATCCTATAAATGGTGATATTGCTTGGGAAGTTCCTGTGGACTCAATGGTTTATTCGTCAATCTCCTATCATTCTGGTACACTTTTCGCAGGAACTGAATCTGGAGTAGTTTGTATAGATACGATGGAAGAAAGCATCCAGTGGCAAGTGCCATATGGTGGCTATCGTGGAAATATTTCCCTGATGGATGATATATTGTTTTCTGGATCTCAAAGTGGAATTCATGCCCTCCATAGAAATGACGGAGAGGAAAAGTGGAATCACAAAATAGGATATGTACCTGGTGAAATATCATTTAGTGATGATGTATTGGTAGCTGGAACTCGTGAGGGAACTGTGTATGCCTTAGAGTGACTATTATTTAACTAAACCACCCAATCATTTCCCACACCCATTACGCCCATCATATTTCTCAAGAGATCCTGATTCCGGCCACGTTTCCGTACATTTCGTTCTGACCCCAGTTCGATCACCAACCCCCTGACCACCTGGCGGTACGACGACAACGACGACAGATTGTCCGTCGAAGGCAATTGGTGTGTTAGCTCCGAGTACAGCCTGCTTGTCGCCTATCTCGACGGTAACGTTCGCATCCTCTCGAACGTACGTCGTACCAGCAGTCGACATTGGTGTACCGGTGTTTGCAGATACTTCGAATCTGGCATATTCGGCGTCGACGTTCACGTCCCAGACGTTTGCCGTGGCAACCCAGTACCCAGGAATGGGGGTGATTGGCAAGCCGGCTGGTACTCGCTTCGGCGCATCGCCCTGTAGCCAGTCTTCCTCGTCGCTGATGACGATGTCACCCTCGTCGTCGATGATTTCTGCTTGCTCGAGTCGCTCCGTGATCACTTCATCGGTGACGTTATCGACCTTCGCACGTATTTCGGCGTCAATATTTTCTAAGCCTTCATCAAGTCTGACAGTCTCTTCGGCAATAGCATCTGTAACAATAGGTCGAGTAACTGCCGAGACTTTTGCTTTCCACGCTTTATTTCGTCCCTGAAACTCTTCAGGACGTTCGTCGACAAGTTCTTCGACAATAACATTCGTGATTATATCTGTTGCTTCACCTTCTCCCAACGCCATCGCTTTTTTGTCAGTTCCATCCCATTCGTGTAAGGAATCCTCAATGGGATTCACGAGGTTATTATTAGGCTCTGAGTACAATTCATCGGTCGCCTCGATTGAGATTGTAAGGGCTATTTCAGTGATTGACTCACTTATCGAATCTTCGAGATCTCCTACATTCCCACCTAAATCAGCACCAACCTCTTCGGCCAACACCGCCGCCCGCAACGTCTCCCCCGCCGTCCGCATCGGCACCTCCTGTTCTTCCTCACCCAACCCCAACTTCGGGATCCTCGAGAGCACACCAGTCATCACCGAATCGTATGGAATCGAGAAATAATTCGAATTCTGTGCCGCCATCGGCGCAAACGTCGACTCGTTCGTAACCGCAGGCACATCCTCCGTCGTGACGTTCTCCGTCACCAGATACGACGGCGACCCCGACACTCGATACTGCACACCCTCGAGCAACGGCACGTCCTCGATCGGTTCCGGCTCCGGATCCGATGTGCTCATCGCTGCCTGCATATACGACGTGGCATCCGACAACCCCGAATTCGCGTCCGATAATTCGTCGTCGACCCCCGACATGACGTCGTCGTGCGCATCGGCGACCGTCTCGAGATCCTGAATTAACAACTCGAGGTACGCGAGTCTGGCCTCGTACATCGCCTTCTCGGCTGGATCGGCGTACGATCCGGAGCGCTCGAGAATCTCGTCACGTTCGGACTCGACCCGTTCGATCAACTCGTCGACTGGCCCCTCCTCGCCGGGTTCGGTGATCATGTCTCGACGCTCGAACTCGATCTCGAGATCCTGAATCTCGGCCTGGATCGCGACGATGTCTTCGATCACGTCCGCCTCGAGTACCCCGTATTCGTAGTCCGCCGAAATCGTCCGACGGTGGGGGATTTCGAGCCCGTCCTCGAGTTCGCTTCCGGAAGACGCCTCGACAGCGGCCCCCTCGAGCAGTTCCTCGAATGCCCCGGCCGTTCGCCCACCGACGAACGAGTTGGCTGCCTTGTCCGGTACGTCGCTAAAGTCACTCGAGTAGACACCCGCTCCGCTGTACTTTCTGGTGATACCATGGTATTCACGATCCTTGACGTGGGAGTCCGGACTGTGAGCGGACTCGTACAGGCGCACGTGAACGTCGTAGGTACTGGTTGCGGTCGCATTTGTCTCGATTCGGTCAGTCGAGTTCGTTCGCGTATCGTTCCAGGTCGCCGTGCGCTCGAATTCGCTGACGGCCGTTCCCTCGAACGTGTAGAACGAACTGGCCACACCGGGATTTCGAACCTCGACATCGCCGACCGAGGTGTCGACGTAGGCTCGGTCGGAGCGTTCGAGCAGTTCCCAGTGTGGGTCGTCGGACGGCGGTGACGGATCGGCCGTCGTATGCGATTCGTCGATTTCGACGTCCGAAGCCGCTCTGACGTTATAGACGCGATCGAACGCGGCCTGAAACGAGTGCTCGTTCGATTCGTCGAACAGAGTCCGCACCGGCATGTAGGCGCTCTCGCCGACGGCAACGGTGAGCTCCTCGTCCATGCCGGGTGCGTGGTGAGAGAGTTCCTGCAAGGATGGGGCGTCGGGTGGGTCGCCGCCGACCTGATCGCCGTAGACGTACTGCAAGGCGTCACAAACGTCGTCGCTCTCGATGCCGGGCGACTCGCCGTCGTTGTACCCACCGTAGAGGTCGTCGGCATCGGTCGCGGCCAGACAGAGCCACGCCTGACGCATGGCATCCCCACCGTCGGGATCCTGGGTTCCGAAGACAGCTTCCTGGGTCGCGAAGGTCGCGCTGTTCGCCGTCACTTCGACGTGGCGGTTCGAGATTACCTCGGAGACAGGCATCCCACCGTACTGGGCGTAGCCGCGAGCCCAGGCCACCGGGTAGAGCCGGCCGCTGAACTGCCGACCGAATCCGTCGCCCTCGAGCGCGCCGGTGTTGAGTGCGTCTTCGTACGCCTCGGTACGCTGTTGGAGCTGGAAAATCGGCGACGGAACGTCGACAGTTACCGGTTCGATTCGGGTTGCAACCTCGCGCCCGTCCCGTTCGACGGTCGTGCGAACGCCCTCGATAGTTACCTCGAGATGCCCCGACTCGGACGTCGAAATCTCCATCCGATCCATGCGTCGCTCGAGTGATTCGACGTCGTCTGCGGCTGGCACGGAGACGGTCGTGGTCGTCCCGCGAATGTCCTGCCCCGCCGTATCGAGCGTGTTCTGAACGTTGAGGTAAATGCGGAGTTTCAGGTAGTTTTCGAGGATCTCCCGTTCAGTACTCCCGTTGATTACCTCCCCGTATGTCGTGTTGGCCGGTTCGACGATCGGTTCGCTGGCGACCTGTTCGGTCGCCTCGAGCGTCGCGTCTCGAATCGCGGTCTGGGTCGCGGCAGTCGTTCGATCCATGGCGACTGACGGATCGACGTCCGTTCCGGGCGCCGGCCGTGCCTCGAGTGCGCCGACGATGGTAATACTACTGACGAGCAGGAGGACGCCGACAAGCGCGAATGGGATCCGCCCGCGATCGTCAGCGGCGAATGAGATGGTTTGTGCTCGGCTCATGTGTCCCACACCTGTACGACGATCGTGGTTTCAGCCACCGTGACCGCGTCGGCGGCGTCTGCGGGGTGCTCGAACCGGCTGTCCATGTCGCTCGCAAGCGCCTGGCCCAGGGCCTCCACGAGGGGCTCGTTTGCCGCTTCGGCGTCGCTCGTCGATTGGGCGATTGCTTCCTCGAGATCGCTCGGCTCGACGCCCTCGAGTGCGTTCGAGATCTGGATGTACCGGTAGACGGTTCGATCCCGATCGAGGCCACCTCGCTCGAGCGCCAGCGTGGTCTGCTCTGGAGGGAAGTACCCTTCCACGATAGCCGTTGCTACGGGTTCAGCGACGGCGTCGAAGTCGTGGTCGGACTCATAATCCGCCGGTACCGCTGGATCGTCGAACCCGCTCGGAACCGTCATAGTAACGGTGCTAACGTCTACGGTCGGTGGCGGCGTCTGACCCACACTCGTTCGTCCCTCGAGTGGTGCGCCCTCGTATGGCGACCAACTCGCGCTCACGGCTACCGATGCGTCGACGACGAACAGTTCGCTGGCGATGGGCCCCTCGACTCTCGATTCGAATTCGGTTCCCTCGTGACCGAGCCACGCGTCGTCGACGGTGAGGTTCGCGCGGGTGGCATCGGCCAGTAGCCCCGCAGTGGGCCCGTGGGTTACCCGGGTACGTTCGTCGGGTGGATAGTTCTCGGGATCATCGAAAACGTCGGTTTCACTAGCTGTGCCGTTCTCGAGCAGCGAATCGAAGGAGTACTCAACGCTGACCGTCGTCGACCCGAGGAGTTCGACCACGTGATCGGCCGTCTCCGTCTGAAGGGGTTCGGAGTCGTCCTCGACTGCGAGGTAAACGCCGAGCACGCCGACGGCAGCGCTCACCAGCACGAGACAGAGCGCGACGTCGAGGACGGTGCTGACGCCGCGGGCGTCGAAGTTTGGATGAACTGTCTTCCCGCTCCAATGTCGGTCTCGAGAGTGCCTCACGACCAGACCTCCACGTGAAGCGTGCCACTCGAGACTTTCCCGGAGGACTCTCGAATCGCGATCGGTCGGCTCGCTTCGTCGATCGAGCTGTCTACGGATGGTGGTGCATCGATAGTCGACCGCTCTGGTGGGTTTGCGGGCTCGGACTCGTCGTGGACGTACGTCGCTGTAGCGACTGTGACCGTTTGCCCCCGGTCGACCGTCCTCACCGTTACTGTAACAGTGCTCCCGTCTGGCAGGCGGTCGCTCGGAATCTCCACGATCGGATCGGGCGTCGCGTGCGGATCGTAGACGTCATCAGCCGCGATCGCCCCATGGACTGACTCGAGCGTCGGTTCGGCCACGGTTCGATCGGTACTCGTTGGGAACATACCGGTGAGGGTACTGGCGTACAGGGCGAGTGCGAGACAGATCGTGGCTACAGCGACGAGTGCTGCGATGGGTTCGGTCTGACCACGTTCGGACGCGGTGTTTGTGTGGGGTTCCACGGGAACTCGAATCTGGCCGATTGGCCGGATTTGCCAAGCGCTCTGTACACGCGAGTCACATCGAATCGCGTTGGTACAATCGATGTGAATCGCGCTGGTACAACCGATACGGGCGGTATCAGCCCTGAACGTCGTCATGGCCCGCTCTGGCCGCTTATTTGCATATAAACTATCAGACGGGCAGTACGTCGGCCGTTCCGGAACGTTCAATTGACCTTGTGCGCATTGACGTACGTATGAAGGTTGCCCTGATTGGTGTTGGCCAGGCCGGCGGCAAGGTGGCCGAGCGCCTCACCGAATTCGACGCTGACATGGGGTTCAACGCCGTTCAAGGAGCGCTGGCGGTGAACTCCGCGACGCCCGACCTCCAGTCTCTCGAGTACGTACAAACGCAACTGATCGGAGCCGACCGCGTCAACGGTCACGGCGTGGGTGGCGATAACGAGCTCGGCGCTGAGATCATGCAGTCGGACATCCAGGAAGTTCTGGGATCACTCGACGGCCACGTGACCTCCCGGGCGGAGGCCATCGTCGTCGTCGCCGGCCTTGGAGGTGGCACCGGGAGCGGAGGCGCACCCGTGCTCGTCCATCACCTCAAACAGGTGTACGACGTGCCGGTGTACGCGCTCGGCGTTCTCCCGGGACGTAACGAAGGCTCGCTCTATCAGGCGAACGCCGGCAGATCCCTGAAAACGGTCGTCCGCGAAGCTGACGCCACGATTCTCGTGGACAACGACGCCTGGCACAGCCAGGGTGAAAGCGTCGAGAGCGGCTTCGATTCGATCAACCAGCACATCGCCCAGCGCTTCGGCCTGTTGTTCGCGTCGGGCGAAGCAGTCGAGGGGGTCGGCGAGAGCGTCGTCGACTCGAGCGAAGTGATCAACACCCTCCGCCAGGGCGGGATCGCGGCTCTCGGATACGCGAGTGCTCCCTCGAGTGACGACGCTACACAGAACATCAGGAACGTCATGAGCGTCTCCAGACAGGCCTTGCTCACGGGAACGAGTCTCCCGGAAGCCCGCAAGGGAGACGCAGCCCTGCTGGTCATCGCCGGCCGGCCGGAGTCGATTCCACGAAAAGGCGTCGAGAAGGCCCGCCGGTGGCTCGAGGACGAAACCCAGAGCATGCAGGTACGTGGCGGGGACTTCCCGCTCGATACGGATCGCGTCGCTGCGCTCGTCCTCGTCGGGGGCGTGGAGCGCTCCGACCGCATCCAGCAGTTCCTCGATCGAGCTCGAGCGGCCCAGAAAGCCGAAGCCGAAAAAGCGGACGAGCAGAGCGATCCGGCGGATCCATTCGCAAACGATCAACTCGAGAACCTGTTCTAGGATTCGACCCGACGATCGTCCGCTGAACCGATCGTTTGGCCGTTCAGAGTCCCATAACGTTCCCGTCTTCGTCTACGTCGAGTTGACGAGCAGCGGGCTCACTCGGCAACCCCGGCATTGTCATCACGTCCCCGGTAAGTGCAACGACGAAGCCTGGCCCGGCCGACGGATACAGTTCCCGGACGGTCAGCGTCCAGTCGGTGGGGACACCCAGTTTGCCCGGCTCGTCAGTGAGCGACGACGGCACCTTCGAGAGACAGACCGGGAGGTCGGCGAACCCGTGATGCTCGAGGCGGTCGAGGTCTGAACGGGCGGACGAAGTGAATTCGACACCATCAGCTCCGTAGACTTCGGTGGCGACGCTTTCGATCTTTTCCTCGAGAGGCGTCTCGAGATCGTACAGTGGCTCGAAATCGGGTGCACCTTCGTCGGCCGCGTCTCTGACTGCTCTGGCCAGTTCGACGCCGCCCTCGCCGCCCCGACGATAGACGTCCGAGATGGCTGATCGGACGCCGAGATCCTGACAGTGGGCACTTACTGCTTCGAGTTCGGCGTCGGTGTCGTCCGGGAAGCGGTTGATTGCGACGACGGGGTCGAAGCCGACGTTTCGAAGTACCTGGACGTGATGGTCGAGATTTGCGAATCCCTTCTCGAGCGCCCCGAGATCCTCGCCACCCTCGTGGTCGCCGTCGCTGCCGTGGTGTTTGAGCGCGCGGACGGTCGCGACGAGGACGACGGCGTCGGGCTCGAGGTCGTTTCGCGAGACGATGTCGAAGAACTTCTCGGCCCCGAGGTCGGCACCGAACCCGGCCTCGGTGACGACGTAATCGGCGAGCGAGAGCCCGACCTGGTCGGCGACGACGCTGTTCGTGCCGTGGGCGATGTTGGCGAATGGGCCACCGTGGACGAACGCAGGGGTACCCCCCAGCGTCTGGACGAGATTCGGTCTGATCGCATCGCGCAGGACGGCGGCGACTGCCCCGGTGACTCCCAGATCGTCGACGGTTACTGGCTGGTCGTCGCGGTCGTAGGCGACGATCACGCGACCAACACGGCGTTTGAGGTCGGGGATATCCGCCGCCATGCAGACGACTGCCATCAGTTCGGAGGCTGCAGTGATGACGAAGTTCGATTCACGTGGGACGCCGTGGACGGAGCCGCCGAGACCGACGACGACGTTTCGGAGTGCCCGATCGTTCATATCCATCGCGCGTGGCCAGACGACGTCGCCGACGTCGATCGTGGGCTCGTGTCCCTGGTGAATGTGGTTGTCGACCATCGCCGCAACGAGGTTGTGCGCGACGGTGATCGCGTGAATGTCGCCCGTGAAGTGGACGTTGATGTCGTCCATTGGGACGATCTGTGCGTAGCCCCCACCCGTTGCCCCGCCTTTGATACCGAAAATCGGCCCGAGAGACGGTTGTCGGACGGCGACGAGCCCATCTTCACCGATTTCTCCGAGCCCCTGACCAATCCCGACGGTCGTGAGGGTCTTGCCTTCGCCCGCGCGGGTCGGGGTCATTGCCGTGACGAGGACGAGTCGACCATCGCGGTCGTCACTCGACCGTCGCTGAATCGCTTCGTGTGTGATCTTGGCTTTGTCCGGGCCGACGCGTTCGATCTCGTCGGGCTCGAGTCCGAGATCAGCGGCGACGTCTTCGATCGGTCGGGTTTCAGCCGCGTTCGAGATCTGGGCATCGCTGGGAACGTCCTCGATGAGCCTGGTGGGATCAGTCATGATGAGAGATTCGACAGTATCGTAGTTAAACGATAGCCGTGATTGTTACAGGCTGGGAACACCGGGAGACGACGCCGCACTGGTCGATGGCCACGACATGAACGGGTTGAGACGAGATGTCCGTATCGAGAGAGACCCGTATTGAGTCAGACTGGGTGGCTGTACTGGTTGACCCACTGTGTACCGATTCGTGCTACTGCTGATCGAACTCGGAGGGTGAAACGGCCCACACATCAATCGACGTGTACACAGCGGCAGACATTACATACCAACTCCGGCATAAAAGTCAAATTAACTACTGGTGTCTTCGTTCAACCCAATAGGCTCAAAAGTGCTAAGTTACCGCTCTATACGGCGATTTTGGCGATATATTGGGTTGATGGACATTCAGTCCATCACAAAGTTTATATCCTTCATCGCTCTGTTTTCAGTTCAACGGAGCCCCCTGACTAACAATGAAGCTGGCGATGATCGGATTCGGACAGGCCGGTGGGAAAATCGTCGATCGTTTTCTGGACTACGACGATCGAACGAATAGCGGAATCGTCCGTTCGGCGATCGCTGTCAACTCAGCGAAAGCGGATCTCATCGGACTGGACAATATCCCCAAGGAGAATCGCGTACTCATCGGCCAGGCCCGGGTAAAGGGCCACGGCGTGGGTGCAGACAACGAACTCGGCGCGGAAATCGCCGAAGAGGACATCGACGAAGTGCAAAACGCCGTCGATGCGATCCCAACCCACGAGGTCGATGCGTTTCTCGTCGTCTCCGGGATGGGTGGCGGAACTGGCTCGGGTGGTGCCCCCGTCCTCGCAAAGCATCTCAAGCGAATCTACACGATCCCTGTCTACGGTCTCGGCGTCTTGCCTGGCACGGACGAAGGTGGCATCTACACCCTGAACGCCGCCCGATCGTTCCAGACGTTCGTCCGCGAGGTCGACAACCTGCTCGTCTTCGACAACGACTCCTGGCGACAGACCGGCGAGTCCGTCGAAGGCGGCTACGATCAGATCAACGAGGAGATCGTCCGCCGGTTCGGCATCCTCTTCGGTGCCGGTGAAGTCGGCGAGGGCCAGGAGGTGGCTGAAAGCGTCGTCGACTCCTCGGAGATCATCAACACCCTCTCGGGTGGCGGCGTCTCCACGGTCGGCTACGCGTCAGAGTCCGTCGAACTCAACACCGGGGGCGGCCTGCTCTCGCGCTTTACCGGTGGCAACAGCACCGACGATGGCCTCGACGCGGCCAATACGACGAACCGCATAACCAGCCTCGTCCGCAAGGCTGCCCTCGGCCGACTGACCTTGCCGTGTGAGATCGAGGGCGCTGAGCGCGCCCTGCTCGTGCTCTCCGGACCCAGTGAGTACCTGAACCGGAAAGGTATCGAGCGCGGGCGGAAGTGGCTCGAGGAGGAAACCGGCTCGATGGAAGTCCGGGGCGGGGACTACCCCCAGCAGGTTCCGGAAGTCTCGGCGGCAATCTTGCTCTCGGGCGTCACGAACGTCCCGCGGATCAAGCGCCTCCAGCAGGTGGCGATCGAAGCCCAGGACAACATGGAGGACATCGAGTCCCAGAGCAAGGAGAACCTCGAGACCCTCGTCGAAGACGACGAGGACGAGCTCGAGCCGCTGTTCTGAGCTGTCGAACGGCTATTCTGCCTCGTTTACGTTTCCCATCCCACGAGTCTGTCCTACACATCGGGTGTGAGCGGAGGAACCGACGACCAACGGCTGCGCGAACTCCGACGTGCTTTTGCCCACGGATTCGAAACTCTCGGCGAATGCAGGTCGTCGTCCCGTTCGCCGAAGAAGCGCCAAAGTCGCGACTCGCGCCCGTCCTCGAGGCGGACGAGCGCCGGGAGTTCGCTCGAGCGATGCTTGCTGACGTCTGTACGACAATCCAGGAAACCGGACGAGATCCGACGATTCTCGCGACCAGACCGCTGTCGGCGTCAGTTCTCGAGTCGACCCCAGGAACCGTCGAGATCGACGAGCGGTCGCTTTCCGTGGCCGTCAACGCGCAACTCGAGTCCGCCGACGAACCGGTGGCGGTCGTCATGGCCGACCTCCCGCTCGTGACGCCGGGCGTCCTCGAGGGGCTGTTCGACGCGGTGGGTGACGTGGTCGTCGCCCCCGGACGGGGTGGTGGCACGAACGCGCTCGTCGTGCGTCACCCGGACTTTCGAACGGATTACCACGGGGCGTCCTATCTCGACCATCGAGAAATCGCGGGCGACGTGGGTGCCACGCTCGAGACGGTCGACTCGTTTCGCCTGTCGACCGACGTCGACGAACCCGACGACCTGGTCGAGGTCTGGCTCCACGGGGGCGAGCGCTCGCGTGCAGCGCTCGAGGAGTTAGGGTTTGGACTCGAGGCGACCGAGGGTCGGGTTCGGTTGGTTCGATCGGACTGATGGGCTGGACGCCGTCCGCGGGAAACGCCGTGAGCGCGACGACCGTCCGACAGGCTATTGACGCTGGGGACGACTCACTCGAGATAATGATCTCCGGGGCCGAGGCCTACGACGTTGACGTCGTCATCGACGCGGACGAGCGTGACCGACTACTCGAGGTGACCCCAGACGACGTCGACCCGGCTCCCGAGCTCTCGTTTTGCCGGAACGTTTTCATCCCGCTGACGACCGCTTGCCGGTACACGTGCACCTACTGCACGTACTTCGATCCCCCTGGTGAGGCCTCGCTTTTGACCCTCGAGGAGGTTCGCGACATCTGTAAGCGCGGTGCCGAGGCGGGCTGTACGGAAGCGCTGTTCACGTTCGGGGACGACCCGGACGAGCGCTACAGCGACATGTACGACCAGCTCGAGAGCTGGGGGTACGACTCGATTCACACCTACCTGCGGGCGGCTTGTGCGGTCGCCCTCGAGGAAGGGCTGCTCCCGCACTCGAATCCGGGCGACCAGACGCTCGAGCAGATGGAGACGGTCGCCGACGTCAACGCGAGCATGGGCGTCATGCTCGAGACGACGGCCGACGTGGACGCCCACGCGGGCCCGCGGCGGAAGGAACCGGGCCAGCGCCTGCGAACGATCCAGAACGCCGGCGAACTCGACGTCGCGTTCACGACCGGCATCCTCGTAGGCATCGGCGAGTCGTGGTGCGACCGCGCCGAGAGCCTGCTCGCCATCGCCGACATGCACGACCGCTACGATCACGTTCAGGAGGTAATCGTCCAGCCCGTCGCCGACAACGAACGCTGGTCGGGTGGCGGCCCGGGCCTCGAGACGATGCGTCGCGTGACGGCGATGGCGCGGGTTGCCCTCCCCGAGGAGATTTCGGTGCAGGTGCCGCCGAATCTCGCCCCCGCCCGAGAGCTGATCGATTGCGGCATCGACGACCTCGGCGGTGTGTCGCCGGTCACCGACGATCACATTAACCCCGACTACGCCTGGCCGGCGCTCCGCGAACTCGAGTCCATCGCCGAGACGGCGGCGGTTCCGCTGTGGGAGCGACTGCCGGTGTACGAGCGGTTTCTGCCCGAGTCGCTACGATCGTCCGATTTCGAGGGCACGCTCGCAGATGGCGTCGACGCCGAAAACGGTTCTCGGGACTGGATCTCATCGACGATACAGACGGCGCTCGAGGACTCGAGTCGTCCGTCGAACAGCGGACGCCACGTTCACTGATCGGGAACGGTGTACCACTGTTCGCCGATTACCAGTATTGGGTGGACGATCGGTGGCGGAGGAGCGGCTTGACGTGACGACTCAAATCGTACGCCCCAACTCTTCAGGAATTGGCGACTGAATCGCCCTCGAGTGTCCACATCACAGCTCCCGAATCGGGTCACGTCTGATCACGTTTGGTCACGTTTGATTACGTTGGGTCACGTTCGGCCATGTTCAGCCACGATCGATCATGGTGGGTCACGTTTGGGTACGGTAGATTGCATCGGATCGGGAGTGACTTGAGGGACGGATATCGTTGCTGTCGTCTCAACTTCACATAGGCAGATGAGACCGGGTAGATTCACCATAGCAAAACAGTTGTCTACTGACAAATTGGGGATAACAGACGGGTAGTAATGGGGATCTTCGAGGCTGCCAGTAGTATGCGAGAGCTACCTCGCCGTACGGTGCTTGCGACAGGTGTGGCGCTTACGACCGGCAGCGTCCTCGGGTCGAATGGAGTCGGTGCGACCGACGCGAGTGCAGGGAGTGCGGACGAGCTTCCTGATTCGACGATCGAACCCAATCCGGGGACGAACGACGACTGGCCCTCCCACCGGGGCGACCCCGGGCATGCGGGATACATCGAGGACGGCCACGCGTTCGATGGGGACTCGCTCGAGGCCGCGTGGTCGGTCGAGCACGGCGGCCTCGACTCGGTGGGCAACGTCGGAACCGTCGCCGTCGCCGACGACACGGTCTACACGACCACCGAAGACGGCGTCGCTGCGCTCGAGGCCGCCGACGGATCGGTCGTCTGGGAGAACACGGGGATCGAAGCGGGAACGCCCTCGGTCGTCGACGAGAGTGTCTACCTCAGCGGGTACGAAGTGGTCGCGCTCGACCGGGCTGACGGCAGCGTCCGCTGGGAGACGGAGTTCGATCCCGAGGAGGAGATCTACTGGCAAACGGTCGCCTACGGCGGCGTCTACGTCGTCGTCGACGGGACGTTGTACGCGCTCGACGCCAACGACGGCTCGATTCTGTGGGAGAAAGAATCGATCACGGGCCCCGAAGACTTCTACCACGGCGAGGGAGAGGCGGAGTACGAGTTCGTCACCGCGACCGCCGCCGCAAACGGCGTGATCTACAGTGTCACGGGTGCAGGCCCGATCGCGTTCGAGCCCGAGACCGGTGAGGAGGTCTGGCGGGAGGAACGCGAGCCCTACACGACGTCTCCGGGCATCCACGCGACGTCGACCGCCGTCGCTTACTACGGTGGGGCCTACAACGAACGGCTGGTACACGACGCCAAGACGGGTGAGTGGAAGACCATGGCCCAAGGCACCCGCGAGTTGGCCATCGGCGAGGAACTCTACGTCGGCGGTGGCACCGATCACGACTACGGCGGCGGCGCGATCGAGGGCGACGAACCCAGTTGGAGTCTCGACGTGACCTACACCTACGGACGAGCCGTGATCAGCGGCGACACCGTCTACGCCTACCTGTATCAGGACGGCCACAACAGCGGAGAGCAGGATTTCGACGAAGAACTCGTCGCCCTGAACACGTACGACGGCTCCGTGAAGTGGACCGTCGAGAAAGCGGACGTGCCGGTCGGGGAGATTCGCGCGATCAGTGGGGAGACGATCTACGTCGACCACGACGGGGAACTCGTTGCACTCCGTGAGTCGCCAGATGAGGACGACGGCGACCCCGATGACCCCGGCGACGAGGACGACGGCGACGACGATCAGCAGGACGATCCCGATGGCGAGGACGGTGACGAGGAGGAAGGCACTGATGAGGACGGACACGAGGAATCCGATGATGACGAAACTGACGACGATGACAGCTGCCCGGACGACGACGGCGGTGGGTGCCCCGACGACGATACAGACGGGGAGGACACAGCGGGATCGAGTGATGGTGACGATGACGGTGACGGAGATACCGACGACGGAACCGACGGCTCGAGCGACGACGATGGCACTGGCGAGGCGGACGAATCCGCGACCCAAACCGGTCAGAACGGAGCGGACGATGGGATGCCAGGCTTCACGATCGGGGCAGGGGCACTGAGCGGACTCCTCGGTCTCGAGTGGCTGCGACGTCGGGCCGACGCAGACGACCCCATCGAGGAGTAGCGAGGCGCTCCCCGAGGCGACGACTCGATCGTGTAGAGAGGCAGAGGTCGTCGACCCGAAAGCGATTCAGCCGACAGACTCGAGCCGACACAGGCGGCACCGTCCCTCGAACGCTTATGAGACCGGTGTCCGAATAGTCGACAAATGCCGATCACGACGACGCAAGTGGTTCTCGGGCTCACGGTGTTTGCGGCCCTCCTCTTCGTGTGGTACGCCGATGGCCGGACGAGCGTGCGTGGGGCGCTCGAGCATCGATTTCTCTACGGCGTTCCCTGGGGAACGGCGGTGACGGTGTCGATCGTCGTCGCGTTCTACCTCTTCGTCCAGGGCGGACTCCGTCACTGGAGCGAACCGTTGATGTTGCCGTTCGTGACCTGGTCGTACTTCTACCCCACGGGGCTGATAACGGCTGGTATCGCACACGGCTCGCCCGCCCACCTGCTATCGAATATGGCGGCGACGCTCGTTTTCGCCCCGCTGGTGGAGTACGCCTGGAGCCACTACCCAAACCCGGAGCGACGAATGCGCTCTCGAGGGCCCGATTCCGGTGGTCTCGAGCCCGGTTCAGATCAGAGCGCCGTCGAGGCCCAAACCACCCGCGACGACGGCCTGGTGAACCATCCCTGGGTGCGAGCCGTCGTGATCTTTCCGGGTACCCTGCTCGGGCTTGCACTTCTAACCGCGACGTTTTCGCTGGGCCCGGGTCTCGGCTTTTCGGGGGTCGTCTTTGCACTCGCTGGATTCGCGCTCGTGACCTACCCCCTCCCGGCGGTGGTCGCGACGGTCGGTGCCGGTGCACTGAACACGTTATTTACCGCCTTGAGTCAACCGATCCTTCGCGAAACGATCGATCCCGGTGCTCCTGGGCCGCCGGCGTGGGCCGGAATCGGGTTCCAGGCCCACCTGCTCGGATTCCTCATCGGCGTCGTCCTGGGAGTGGCACTGCTCTCGCGGAGAAACCGCCGCCCCGAAGCCAGCCACGTCTTTTTCGCGACGCTCCTGTTCGGGATGGCCCAGGCACTGTGGCTCATTGCCTGGCCAGGAGGCGACGATACGTACTACCTGTACCGCGGGGCTGGCGTCACCCTCGTCTTTGCGTTGACGGTTCTCGTCACCGCTTCCGTCGCGGGTCGGACGCAACCGCTTCCGCGACCGCTTTCCGGTATGCCTCGAGTCCCCTCGAGACGCCTGCTCGCCATCCTGTGGCTCGTGATTCTGTTCGCCCTCTTCGTATTACTGGTCGCCGCTACTGTCGCGGCCGGCGAGTCGGTTGCGCTGGTGCTCATGACGGTCGGGCTGCTGGCACTACTGCTCGCCACGCCGGCACTGCTGGCGGTCGTCCCGGATCGGATGCGGCCCGGTGACGGGCCGACTACTTACCGAACGGGTGCAGCCGTTGTGCTAATCGTATTCACCGTGCTGGTCGCCGCGTCAGGAATTCCACTGAGCCTGTCGGTCGTCGACGAGGACAGCGCCCCCGACGGCGGTATCGAGGTCGGCGACTACACCGTTACCTACGCAGAGAACGCGACGAACGGGCAGGTACCAGGGATCGATCTCGGTGACGACGAGCTCTTTGCGAGCGAGCAAAGCGGCGTCATCGTCGTCAGCGAACAGCGCCACCTGTGGACGGTACCAATTCAGGACGTGGTGCTCGCGCACGACGGAAACGGAACGGTTCACGTCGGTGGTGTCGACTGGCGGGAAACCGTCCACGTCGAACGAACCGGCTGGGAGGTGACCGGCAACGACACCGTCTACGTCGTCGACCTCGAGGTCGACGGCGAAGTCACGCGCTCGTTCGAATCGGAGCCAGCGACCGCACACGCCGAGATCGACGAGCAGGCCATCACCATCGTCCCGACACCCGACGGGTTCGCAGTTCGGATTACTCGAGACGGGGAACTCGTCGATGAGGTTCCAATCCCGTCCGTTGGTGAGACGACGATTGGGGATCTCGAGGTTACGACTGCGGTGGACGACGGCGTCGAACGAATCGTCGTCAGCACCGACGACTCCAGCGTGCAGGTCGCCGAGCGAGAGACGTACTGACTACCGACCCCAGCAGTGATGCAATGGCACCTGCTCGAGGAGAGTCGACCTGCACGGGGGCACGTACACACTCGAGGCGTCATACGGGCGTGATCGTCTATTTGAGCCCCCTCACGTACGGTATCATCGACGACGCACTCGAGGTACCGAACTACGCTCATAATCCGGGATGTAGTCGAGAATAGCATCGGAATCGAGCACATGCGGTCTGGTCAGCGGAATGTAACTGGGTTTTATGTACGAGTATAACTAATCCAGTAGTATGGCAACCGTCAGCGCCTGTCCAAAGTGTGGTTCCAGCTCGCTCGCCCTCGAGAAACAAGGCTTCGCCTGTGGCGACTGTGACTGGCTGGCCTGCCCGGAACACCTGATGGAACTCTGAGGACGGGTCGGTTTCCGGTCGAGCGGTATTCGTTGCTGTGCTACCTTCGAGTCCGAGCCGATGCGCCGACTCAGTCGGCGCTGATCGAACAGGTTTCGTCGTAGCTGACGTCGTGGATCGAGTCGATAGCTGGCTCTGTCCCACAGACCGGACAGTCTGGATTGGGGAGCATGTCGACCGTCTCGAACGTCATATCCATTGCATCGTACAGCAGGAGTCGCCCCTCGAGCACCTCGCCCGTCTCGAGGAGGAGTTTGACGACTTCGGTTGCCTGGATACAGCCGACGGTACCGGGCAGGACGCCGAGGACGCCGGTCGTGGCGCAGTCCGGAACCGTACCGGGTTCGGGTGCCTCCGGGAAGAGACACCGGTAACAGGGGGTCTCGTCGGGGTTCGTCACCCCAGCGCCGTTGGTGAACGTGGTCACCTGTCCTTCGAATCGGTATATTGCGCCGTGTGATAGCGGCGTCTCCGTCAGCACGCAGTAGTCGTTGAGTAGATACCGGGTTGCGAAGTTGTCGCTGGCATCGAGGACGATATCGTAGGGATCGACCAGATTGGCGACGTTTTCAGGCGTCAGCCGAGTCGAGTGTTTGTCCACGTCGACGTCCGGGTTGAGTGCGTGGACGAACGCCGCTGCGCTGTCGACTTTCTTGCGGCCGACGTCGTCGTCACCGTGGATGATCTGGCGCTGGAGGTTCGATCGGTCGACGACGTCGTCGTCGACGATGCCGAGTCGACCGACGCCCGCTGCCGCGAGATACTGGATCGCCGGTGATCCGAGCCCGCCTGCACCGACGACGAGTACTGAGCCATCGAGCAGGCGTTGCTGTCCGTCGGGCCCAACTTCGTCCATGATGACGTGTCTCGAGTAGCGCTCGAGTTGCGTCGAATCGAGGCGGAGGTCACTCATGGCTGGACGTTCGAGCGGCGGAAAGAAAAGCTCGCGGTCGCAATCACCGGTTTCCACCGTTCGACTGACCAGTACAACACGACTGACGATGTGGACACACGAGGTCTGTCAGTACCCGATGTTTTATGTGTGTGGTGTGCGATAGCATGACTATGGCATCCTCACCCAACGGTGCCGGTGACGACGTTTTCGACCAGTTCCTCGCCGACCGCGGCCACGCGACCGAGCGAACAGGCTGGAAGCGTGATTACAACAAAAAGCAGTGTCCGGACTGCGGTGGCCTTCACGACCCCGCAGCGACGACCTGTACCGTCTGTGGGTGGGCTCCTCGACCGTAATACTGTCCGTCATCGTCTCTGAATCGATCACCTGTCAGCGGACGCTCCGTTTGCAGCCAACGTTCATAATTTCATTCATACTACGTCGATAGTATTATTATGGATTATTGCACACTCATCGATACGGGATCATCAATGCCGAAATGCCAAAACTGCGATGCCTTCGTGACGGATGCGTATGCGAGAGTGTTTACCCCGCGAGGTGTCGACAACCCCCGTGTCTGCCCGGAATGTACGGACAAGATTCGCGACGGCGCATCCATACGAGAGGCCCGGTCTCCACGAAATAACTAACGACTGACCGGCCCGTTCATACGGTTTGCTGTAACTTTTTATCAGTGATTTCCATATCGGGTCGGCAATCACCGGCAAGAGACTACAGCAAACCGTATCAGACCCGCTGTTCGACCGAAACCCACGTGACTTATAGGAGTCGCGTGCCTGATAGGCTACAATGGCTACAACGGAGACGGAGACGACGGCGGGGACCCACGTCACCCGCCTGTTCGGTGGGCCTGGAAGCGGGAAGACCACGGCCCTCCTCGACCACGTCGAAGACATCCTCGAGGACGGAGACGTCACCTTCCGGGACATTCTCGTCGTCTCGTACACGCGAGCGGCCGCCCAGGAGATTCGCGAACGGCTCGCCGATCGCCTCGACGAGAGTCCGCGGGCCCTCCAGGGCAACGTCTGTACGATGCACGCGAAGGCGTACGATCTCCTCGATCTCTCTCGCGGCGACGTGATCGGTGAAAAAGACAAAGAGGAATTCTGTGAGGACTACGGCCTCGAGTACGAAGACGAGTACAGCGGTGCAGGCCGCAGAACGGCTCGATCGACGACGATCGGGAACAAGATCATCGCCACGAGCCAGTGGCTCCAGCGCACCCGCCGCGACGTCGCAGACTGGTACGACGTCCCCTTCCAGTGGGACGTCGAATCGGTTCGTCTCCCACCGGAGATCGACCCCAACGCCCAGGAGGGTAACAAGTACACGCCGACGTGGCCCTCCGACGACGACCGTATCGACGTCCCCGAGGCGATTCGCGCCTGGCGCAACTACAAGGGCCAGGAGGGGAAAATCGGCTTCGCGGACATGCTCGAGCGCGTGAAACAGCGCTCGCTCGTCCCGAACGTCGACTACCTCATCATCGACGAGTTCCAGGACATCACGACCCTCCAGTACGACGTCTACGAGGAGTGGAAACCCCACGTCGAGCGCGTGCTCATCGCCGGTGACGACGACCAGGTCGTCTACTCCTGGCAGGGGGCGGATCCGGCGCTGTTGCTCGATGAGCAGGTCGACGAGGACATTATCCTCCCGAACTCCTACCGACTCCCGTCGAACGTACTGAACGCGGTGAACCAGGAGATCCGTCACATCGACGTCCGCCAGGACAAAGACCTCAACCCGCGGAAAGAAGGTGGCCTCGTCGAGGCCTACCAGAACCGCTCGATGCTCGATCTGGTTCGGATGGTTCGCCAGACGCTCGTCGAAGACGATGGGACGATCATGCTGTTGTTCCGTGCCCGCTACCAGATGTTCCAGTTCATCGACGAGTTCATCACCGAAGGGATCCCGTTCACCGCACTGACCGACCAGCGGATGTGGACCGATCGGCTCACCCAGTACGTTCGGGCGATCGAAGCCCTCGACGCGGGCGACGACGTCACCGGACTCCAGGCCCGGCGTCTCGCCGACATGCTCATGGACTCGGCGTTCGGGACGAACGAGCGAGACGCACTCTTCGACGATATCGACGAGCGACAGGAGGAGGCGGGCATCGACGACCTCGAGGAACTCATGATTCCGGCCTCGGTCATCGAAGATCACGCACCGTTCGTCCCCGGTCCGGCGTCGGCTTCGGACATGGTGCGGAAGGTGACCAATTTCCAGAAGAAGTCGATCAAGGCCTACTTCGCCATCGGCACCTACGAGGGGATGGCCACCGACCGCGTCCGCGTCGGTACCATCCACTCCGCGAAGGGTCGTGAGGCCGACCACGTGTTCGTCGGCACCGACCTCACCGAAAAGGTGGTCGAACAGATGGTGGCCACCGTCGACGATCCCACGGACGTCCCGGGTGTCGAGGAGTTCACCAAGACCACCTCGCCCGTCCCCGTGCTCACGGACAACGAACGCCGCGTGTTCTACGTCGGGATGTCTCGTGCTCGTGAGCGACTCGTCCTGCTCGAGAACCTCGTCGACGGCGCACCGACGCTGCCGATCGACGTGTTGCTCAACAACCGACAGACCGGTGCTGACCTCGAGGAACTAATCGAACAGGCGCAGTTGCCCGAGGCGGAGCGTCTCGAGGCCGAAGCCGAAGTCGAAGCGCCGTGACCGGTCGGGCCAGCCAGCCCCACCCGTCGGACTCGATTCGTTCAGATGGGGATCTGCAGGAACACGTCTCGCTGGGAATCGAAGCCGCACTCGAGGAGCGAGATGCCAGTGCGTTCGTCACCGTCGGTCGACTCACCGACCCGCCCGTACGATACTGTCTGCTGGCTGTTGACTCCGTTACAGATTTCGGCTACGTGGTTGTCGATGGGGGAGACGGAGACCACGTAACGAAACTCGAGAACCCCTACCTTGCGGTCGGTTTCGACGGCGACTCCTGGTTGATCGAGGCCGTCTCGCGACGGGAACTCGCGGCGGGTGCCACGCACCCCGCCAGCCGACTCGCCGATACGCTCGAAGACGGTCGACGGCTGCTCACCCCTGCATCGATTCCACACGACGCCGCGCTGTACCTCGAGGGGGCCGGATTCGACCTGGCCTCGAGTCGCGTCCTCGCTCAGTTACGGGCCGAAAAGACCGAGTCCGAACGTCACTGTCTCGAGACTGCTCAGCGAGCGGTTCGCGCTGGCCTCGAGCGAGTGGAATCGATACTCGAGCGAGCCATCGTTCTCGATGATGCTGGCGTGGAGTCGGACGGCTCCGGGACGGATGCATCACAGCCGTCACAACGGTCGCTTTCGCTCGGGGATGAGCTCTTGACTGCCTCGAGACTTCGACGAGCGATCGCCTCGGCGATCACCGAGACGGGTGCCCGGCCGGTATCGACGACTACCTCGATATCAGGAGCGGTTCCAGCCAGTAAACCGGTCGTCGTCGCCGCCACTGCAACAACGCCGTCCGGCTACCACGGCCACCTCGCGCGCACATTCGTCGTCGAACCGGAAGGCGGGGCCGAACGACGGGGCCACGTCGCGCTCACGCACGCGTTTCGCTCGATCCGATCGAAGGTTACCGCCGACGATCACTCCGTGCGGGCGCTCGAGGCCGATATCGAAGCCGAAATCCGTGCGTTCGGGTTCGACGAGTCGGATTCGATCGACACTCGCGTTTCGGGTATCGGACTCGAGTCCAGTGAACGCCCACTTGGGGGCGGTGACCTCGCCTGTCTCGGATCGACGCTACGAATCGAGGCCGCGGTCGGTACCGGCGACGAGCGCGTTCGGATTGCCGACATTCTGTGTCGAACGGCCGACGAGACACGGTGGCTCGTTCCCAGTTCGCGGTCGCTGCTGCCTGGGAAATAACGCGATCGAGAACACTCGCGTCGTCGGCCTATAGTAGCCACTGCAAGTCATTGCACACCCGATCGCCAGACGTATCGGCGATCAGTGTGTAAACCGTTTCAGTTGTTACTATCGTCGCTCTTCGATCGGAACAGTCGGTAGGAACCCTGTCCGGTCGCAACTTCTCTTGTCTCGCCGTCGGGCGTCGTGCTCACGACCATGATTTCGCTGACACCGACGCTGCTCCCGGCCCTGATAATTCGGGCAGTCGCCTCGAGATCACCGGTCGCCGGCCGCAGATAGTTTACGTTGAGGTTGATCGTCGCCGCACCGGCATCGATCGGGTCGTCGAAATCGGTGTGGAACACGATGCCGCCGACGGTGTCGATGAGGGTGGCGGCGACGCCGCCGTGGATATCGGGTCGTCGATCGCCGTTCGACGGTCGCGTGTTCGTGAGTTTTTCGTCGTACGGAATCGCCATGGTCATCTGTCCCTCGTCTACCGATTCAACGGTCGCTCCGAGCCAGGAGAGAAACTCGTGATTCTCGTCTATGTAGCCCTGCAAGACGGCGTGAATCTGGTCGTACGACTCAGTCATACTCTCGAGTGGGCGAGCCAGTGGTTTGTGTCCTGCGTTTGTCCGTTCGAAGCCGTTTATCGCGGTTTATTCGGGTGGCGGAGTCACTCGTGTGGCCACGCTGCGATCGTCTCGTAATCGCCAGGCGGGATCGGCCCATTGAGCAACGGATCGTCGGTGTCGACCATCCAGGTGTGGAGCTGCTCTGCGAGGTCGCGGCGAATCTCCGAGTATCGCGGCTCGAACGCGACGTTGTCGGCCTCCTGTGGATCCTCGTAGAGATCGTACAGTTCCTCGTAGGGGCGGGGCGGGGCGCCGTAGCGTTCCCGGACTTCCCGTCCCGACTCGCTCGCGTAGCAATCTTTGGTCAGGTACACTTTCGGCAGGTGCCAGAAGTTCCTGATGTACTTGTAGTGTTCCGTCCGAATCGCCCTGACGGGATTGTACATGTCGTGCCAGGTCATCTCCGCGAAGAGTCGGTCATGTGGTTCGTACGCTGCTATTTCGTCGTCGTCACCGGACAACAGCGGGCGAAAACTTCGACCATCTAAATCGACCTTCCCTGGCACCTCGATGTCAGCAATATCGAGCAACGTCGGTAAGACGTCGACATTGCTGATGAGTTCCGTCCGTCGTTGACCGACTTCGGTCTCGGGCCCGACCCAGAGGAGAACTCCCTCGATGCCGGCGTCGTAACACGATCCCTTCGCCCGAGGAAAGGCGATGCCGTGTTCGGTCGTGAAGATCACGATCGTCTCCTCGTCGAGCCCGGTCGACTCGAGACAGTCGGTGATCGTTTCCATCGCGTCATCGACAGCGTACACCATTCCGCGCATCTCAGCGAGATCGTGTCGGATGCCCCGTCGGTCTGGGAGGTACGCGAGCGGCCGGATCCCGTCTGCATCGTCACTTTCGTAGTGGTCGGGGTCGAACCCGAACCGCCCGTTCTCCTCTTCGACTCGATGCAACTCGAAAAAGCCGACGCTCGCGAAGAACGGATCGTCGCCGGTGCCACGCTCGAGGAATGTCGTCACGACGTTGGCGACGTTTCTGGCTCTATTCGCCTGGTGAACGGCTGGGGAAACGCCCGGATAGAGGTTCCCCTCGGAGTGGACGTAATCGTATCCAAGTCGGTCGGTGTCCTGGGTGATGTGCTGGAGCCCGAACAGGTGGGTTTCGTAGCCAGCATTACCGAAGTACTGGGGCATGATGTACTCGCCGTCGTGTATCTCCCAGCTGCCGTGTGCGAGCCCCATCAGCCCGTTGACGTGGGGATATCGGCCCGTCATCAGGCTGCCTCGGGAGGGTGAACACTGGGGTGCCGTCACGAAGTGATTCTCGAAAAGGGTACCACGCTCGGCCAGGTCGTCGATATTCGGTGTCTCGATATCGACACCGTAACAGCCCAGATACTGCCCGAGGTCGTGGCAGTGTATCAGGAGGACGTTGGGTCGGTCGTCGGACATGCCACCGTCGTACCACGACCGGCCTGATAGTAGTTGGCCGCGTACGTTGTGGTAAATCCATCTGCAACCCGTCTCAGAGCCGAATTAGAACGGGGTGGGCCGCTTAATACTCCAATTGAGTGATGGGTTTGAACCGCTGTGCTAAATTCAGAGAATGAGTTCAGCACTGGCAGCGGCATCCTCACTCCCCGTCTGGTGAACTGGTGGGTTGATCTTCCACACGACAAGATGCAACCACGTCGCGTCACGGCGCGGAGTTCTAAAATATCGCTGAAGGTGGATTAGAGCCAGTCGTCGGGGAGTTCGTCGGCGTTGTTCTCCATCAACTCCAGTAACGGCCGTATCTCCTCGAATTGGGGCCCCTTCCTGACGGTGTTCCCCTCTTGGTTCCACTCTATGAATCCCGCTTCCTCTAGTTTGGGAAGGTGCGTGTGACGTATGTTGATCATCAGTGATTCGAGATCACCCGTTTCGATACTAACATCGTCGGGGATCTGCGGATCGTGGTCGTCCTGGGGGTTGTGCTCGAGCAGCGCGATAAGTACTCGTCGACGGTACTTGTTCGCCAGAGCTTCCAATATCGTATTCATGCCGGGTTCCACCGACTTGTTAGGTGCAATCATGATCGTGCGTTCTCCAAGTCTCCGTCTCCCACAGATGGCGGGCCGGTAGTAGACACCGCTACTGCCAGAGATTCGGCCGGAACCGGTTCATCCCCGTGGAGCAGATGGAAGAGGATGCGGCGCTCAGGACAACGGCTGAGAACCCCCAACATCTCCGAGAGCGATCTTGAATCGATAGTTGCGGAGGAGTTACCGGCATTCAGCGTCTCCCCCGAATCGCTCTGCGTTCGATCGGCAGTCATACAGCCAATTCGAACTCACGACGGTAAGCCTCACTCTGAAAATGGTTGACCTTGTGTTAGAGAACAGTGAAACTATTTCGCCCCTGGCTCTGGAAGCTCGTGTCCGTCGACAAATATCACGTCGAGTAGGTTCCGTTCGGCGCTCCGGATGTGTTTAGTGAACGTCGACGGCACGATTCCCAACGTGTCGGCCAGTTCTTCGCCCGTTTGATCACGCGGCATTTCGAAGTATCCACTCCGGTAGGCCAGCTGCAAGACCTCCTGCTGACGCGGTGTCAACTGTTCGAGGACGGCAGTCTGGAGTGTCGACCCTGGTTCACGAGTTCGTGTCCGTCGTGAGAGCAGCTCGAGATCTGCGATCTCCTGCGTGAGTCCGTCAACGAATGCCCGAACGGACGCCGATCCGGGGAGATCCACTACTGCGGTCGAAGTTTCCGAATCGATCCGGATGGACCGCACTGTTGCGTTCTGGGCGAGGACGTGGCTGGCGAGACTCGGATCGCTCAGTTGTGCCCTGAACGTGGTGCAGTCCTCCCGGGTCGTGAGAGGAGTCAATTCCTCAATCCCGAGTACGTTCTCACCGGTGGCCACGACCTGTTCGGATGCCACGCCTGAGACGCTAAAGAAGAGCATCACGACATCGTCAGTTCCCGGAACGAGGCCCTCGAATTCGAGTTCACTGCCGATGGCTCGTGACAGGCGACACAGCGGCGTGTCTGCTGCCGTCGACCGAAGCGTGAGTTCGACGACGCTCTCGGCCTGGAACGTGTCCCTGGTTTCGATGGCGTTGATCGAGTAGGCGATCGTCTGGCCGAATTCAGCGAGAACGTCTGTATCGCGGTGGGTTTGGGCGGGCGACCTACCGTACACGACGAGCACGCCGTAGGCGGAATCGTCGTAGATGAGCGGGATTTTGAAACACGAACGGGCTCCACGCCTGAGCGCGACTTCCCGCCACGAACCGGTTCGCGTGTCGGTGACGATATCTTCGATGACCTGCATCTCCCGAGTTCGTATCGCAGTCACAAAGGGATCCGAGGCGACTCCAGCGTCGTCGTCCATGACGGCGAGTTTCTCGACGGTGCTGCCGTCGACGCCCGCCCACGACCGTGGTCGGATGGCGTCAGCGTCCGCGTCGAATGCACCGATCCAGACGAACTCGTAGAGGTCGGAGTCGGCCAGTCGCCCACAGACGGCCTCGTCGATATCCTCGCACGTGTCGGCGGTCACGAGCGCCTGGTCAATTTCTCGAATAAGCGTGTTGAGCCGGTCGAGGCGGGTCAATTCCTCGTTGCGGTGCGCCAATTCCTGTTCGCCGGCGGCGCGGTTCCACGCCGTCTCGACGGTTGCCGCGACCGTCTCCAGGAGGTCGACCGTTCGCTCGTCGAAGGAGTCGGCTCGCGTCGAGCCGAGACACACGACTCCATGTCGGCCCAGGGGAACGAACGCGCGACTTCGCAACGGCTCCGTCGCGTCCGTCGGGACGTCGAGGTCGTTCTCCACGTCGACGTCGATCCCGACGAACGTCTCCCAGGCTTGGTCGGGGATCTCGGTCGGTAAGTCGACCGGTTGGACATCCATGTTCGGAGCCACGTCGGCAGCGAATTCTTCGAGGTCACCACTTCGGTCGTCGTACCGCCAGAGGGAAGCGTATTCGACGTCAAGGACGTCCCGAACGAGCGGTGCGACGCGGTCGGCGATCGTCGCTGTCTCGGCGTCGATCAGCTCCTGGGTCACGGCGTTGAGCCGTTCGAGCGTCGCCTCGCTCTCGCGTAACGCCTCTTGAACCTCTTTACGCTCGGTGATCTCCTGGACAACTCCGATAGCCTTCGGCCCCTCTTCGGCCTCTTCGAACGGCACGGCGGCGACATCGAACCACCGTGTCTCTCCCTCTCGTTCGAGTTTGAATTCGATTCCCGGGGACACCTCCTCGCCACGCAAGGCCCTGGCCCCGGGCCACTGCTTGGGGAGGAGTGGATCACCGTCGTCGTCAGTCGCACTCCACTTCTGTTGCTTCTCTGGATCTCTCGACGGAAGGAGATCCCCGTCAATAATCTCCTCCAGCCGGTCGTTCTGCAACTCGTAGATCCCGTCGGCGTCTAGCACGCCGACACCGAGCGGGAGCTGCTCCAGGATATCCGAGAGTCGGGCCTCGTTCTTTCGCAGTTTCTCTTCGGCCTCCTTGCGCTCGGTGATGTCGTCGAAGAGGACGGCAACTTTGCGCTCGTCGGGATCGCCGATTCGGAACGCGTAGACGTCGTACCACCGGTCACCGATGTGCTCAGCATGTTCCGTGAATCGCACGTCCTCGCCCGTCCTCGCGACCTGGCCGTAGATCTCGAACCAGTGGTCTTCCTGGTCTGGCACCAAGTTGAGTATTCGCTCTCCCTCGGCGTTTGGCAAATCGGTTATCTCTTCGAAAGCCGGATTCGTCTCGAGAAACCGGTAATCAACCGGTTTATCGTCCTCGTCTAACAGCATCTCGATGATACAGAATCCTTCGTCGATCGACTCGAACAGCGTTCGGTACTTCGATTCGCTCGCCTCTTTGTGCTCACGGAGTTCCCGTTCGGCCTGAACGCGCTCGGTGACATCGAACGCGATGTTGAACACGCCACCGATCGAATCGTATCCGGTCGGGATCGGATTGTAACTCGAGTCCCACCAGATGTCCTCCAGCTCGCCAGCGCGTTCAAGTGGGAGGTAGAGTTCTTCTTCCCGAACGGGTTCATCGCCAGCCATTACTCGATCGTGAATCGGCCCGAGCGTCTCCCAGGCTTCCGGAAACACGTCCTGGGCGGGTTGGCCGAGTGCATCGGGATGTTTCTCGCCGATTTGCTCGATCGCGGCGTCGTTGTACAGCAGCCTACGGTCGTCTCCCCAGTAGATGCCGATCGCCTCGCTCGCACCGAGCATGATGTCGACCGCAACCCGCAACTCTGGGGGCCACTCCGTCATGGAACCTACTGGTGTTTCGGCCCACTCGAACTCGCGGATGCGCTTGGCCATCTCGCTGTCGGTGGGGAACGAGGGTGCCTGCCTATCTCGGAGTGCGACTGGGACACGCTGGTCAAACGCGCCACCGTTCCGTCGGATGTCACCGTCGCCGGGCCGCCACCACACGCGGCTGTTTGCCCCGACTTTCTTCGTCTTCAAAACGCTGTCGTCGACGAGCGTCTCGAGTCTGTTGTAGATGGTTCGCTGGGTACAGTCGAACCCTTCGGCGACTTCCGGGGTCGTCACCGGCGTGCCGAGTGGGCCGAGCGTGTCGACCTTCTCCAACACATCTTCCGGTGCTGGTGCGGTCGTCGTCATAGGTGAGCTTGGTCGAGCGCAACAAAAAGCGTTCTGACGATAGAAAGAGTCATTTCAAACCCCGGGGTAATTAAATAACAAAAATTTTACACCAAAGAGAAGAGTGAACTTTCTTCTACACTTCCGCTAGGTTACTACCCGAAGTCCGTATGGTGTGGAACCTGCGTGATCACGAATCGTGCGACAGGACAATCAGAGTTGAAAATGAAATGACCGACGAAAACGACCGGCAGACCGATACTGAACCAGTGGTTCAGACGCGCTACTCGAGCGGTGAGTCTGTGAGCGAAGTGGTCGTCCGAGCACTCGCAGTGGCTGAGGGCGTCGAGCCGAGCGAACTCGATCTCCTGTACGACTTCATCGACCCCGAGGCGCTCGATACCCTCCTCGGCGATCCGGTGATCAGTGATGAACCACCGACGATCGTCGAGTTCAGTGTATTGGACTTCCGGTCGTCGTCAGCAGTGACGGTCAGATCACAATTCTGGGCGAGTTGGACGGGCAGTAAGGGACGGATTCACCGGCCCGGAACTAGACGAGTAGAGAGGTAAATCGAGAGTGCTGGCGGGTCGCCCGGAGTATTGTGTCTCACCAATTTCTCCTTCTGAAAGGAGGCCTCGATCAACGGACTGGTGGGCCGGATGGTCGAGTGGTTCCTTCTGATAGTGATTCTTGGAACTGTTAGGACACTCGAACGCGACCGTCTCCGCTCGAGTGTCTCAGGACTTCCAAGAATGGCTATGAGTCTATCCGACTTGCTCCCGTAGACTCAGTGACGGACAACATGGATCAGCAAGTACCGGAACGCTACTGATTGGCCACAACGACAGTACTCATAACAATCCCTCATACAAGATTTGTGCTGTGTATTCAGCACGCAGCTTACATCAAAAATTGAAAATATCAACAGAGCCAGCGTGGTCGTCTTCCAGGTCGGTTCAGAGCGTGGTCGTCGCCTCGAGCGCGATGTCGATGGCGCGTCCGACGTTGTCCTTCGCCTTCTCGGGGAGTTCGTCGTCTTCGGTGTCGGTACCCTTCTGGGTACCCTTCACGAGGTTCCCGTCGACGGTACAGATGGCTCCGGCCTGCAGTCCCTTTCGGCGGGTCAGCGAGAACACGGCTGCAGCCTCCATCTCGACGGAGAGGAGACCGGCGGCCTCCCAGTCCTCGACGTGTTCGTCGGTTTCGGCGTAGTAGGCGTCGTCGCTGGCGATGGGGCCGACGTGGACGTCCTCGTCGTTTGCCTCCGCCGAATCGACCAGCGCCGAGAGGACGTGATAGTCGGGGACGGCTGGGTACTCGACGGCCTCGTAGCGTTTCGACGTTCCCTCGTTTTTGGCCGCCCCGGTGGCGACGATCATGTCCCCGATTTCGACGTTGGCCTGCAACGCACCGGTAGTACCGACACGGATGAAGGTCTCGACGCCGACCGCGGCGAGTTCCTCGATCGCGATAGCGGCCGACGGGCAGCCGATCCCGGTGGAGCAGATTGTCAGGTCACGACCGTCGTAGGTGGCGTTGACGACCTTGTACTCGCGGTTCTGGGCGACCGTCTCGGAGTCGTCACAGTGACTCGCGATCCGGTCGACCCGTCCTGGGTCGCCGGGGATCAGTGCGATGTCTTGAACGTCACCGTCGTCGATGAGCAGGTGGGGCTGCGTTGCCATGGCAGTCGATTCTGGCGGCGGGTGCAAAAAGGTCGCGTTCGTCGTTCCGTACTGGCTTGCATGACTCGACCGGTATTCGATGGCGCCACATGCTCGAATTGCATATGGGCGTACCGTGGCGCCAAACGGCTCGAGTGACCTCGTGTCCCGGGAGACTGACATCCGGGGCAGGTATAATTCCACACTTATCGCCAGACGTATCGGCGATCGGGTGTGCATTGACGTGCAGTGACTACTATAATCGACGCTGCCCGTGGGGTCGGTAAAACGGCTTCGCTACGGTAGTGACTGACTGAGAACATTCTCGCCCCGTTTCAGAGTGTGATACTGCCCCGGTCACTCGCCGCGACGTCGATACACTCTCGCGTGATGCCGACCGTCACGTCCGGAAGTTCGACCGTTATGGATCCATGCGTTCGGGTGGTACCGTCGTGTTTGTCGGCAAACAGCGCATCGAGTGCATCCGGATCGACGTACTCGTATAACGGAGTCGAAGCCTCGGTCACCGATTCCCCCCTGTAGATCGAGATAGCCTTCGCCGTTGCGATACTGAGTGGTTCCCCATCTGATCGCTCGTACCGGACGTAGCTACGTTGCGTTGCCGGCCTGGAACGATTACCGCCTGCTATTCTGTTAGTCATGGCTGATGGTCACGGAACGTGACACTATATTGGTAACCTACCGGGCCGATCATATAGGTATCGTCAGACGACATCACCTGAGATATATTGGTAACAATGGGCATATCAGCAAGTGTTACCGGGAACTGACGGCTGGAACAGCGTCCGATCGAAACCCAGTGCAATTATCTATCTGCCACGGTCGGTGCCCGTATGGACGTCGTCAAGCGTGTACACATCGTCCCCGTGAGATACGAGTACGACCGCGTGCTCGAGCCGATCCGTGACCAGCGAGCGGACGTCGTCTATCTGCTCGAGCACACGGCCGGCACATCGGCTGCAGACGACACGGGCGAATCACCGTCCGAATCGAACCCAGCCTATCGCGAGGAACTGCTCGCCGATCTCGAGGCGATGACCGCGACGGTTCGTCGCCGTGACTGCGATCTGCTGGACGTCTACGGGGTGCTCGGTACCGTGACCACACTGGCAGACGAACACGCCGACGATGCGGTGTACGTGAACGTTTCCGGTGGCGGGACGATTGCCGCGATCGGGGCGACGATGGCCTGTATGGACGTCTCGACCGATGCCATTGCTTACTACGTCGAACCCGAGTCCTACGCCTACGATCAACACGCAATCCCGCTCTCGAGTGGGATGGCCGACATCTACAGCCTCCCCACGTATCCGATCGACTCGCCGACCCGCGATCAGGTTGCGATCATGGGCTTCCTCGCCGACCCCGAACGCTGGGACGGCTACCACGAGGATCGGACGACGCCGCCGAAGAAGAAAGACTGTATCGCGTTCGCCCGCGATGCCGGGCTTTCGTTCATGGCCGACCGCGCACCGCCCGAGGCACATCCGGGCGGCGAGGACAAAGGCGCGTTTCGCGTCCTCGATTCCCGCATTCTCGACCCACTCGAGGCCGACGGCTACGTCGAGATCGAATCCGTGGGCCGGCGGCGGGTAATCTCGCTGACCGAACAGGGGGAAAACGCCTACCGGGCGTTCAAGCACAAACTCGAGTTCGCCGAGAAGTACACGGACTGAGCTGTAGATACCCGCGGGCCGGTCGCAAACCGCTCACCGACCGGCCCACTCGAGCATCCGCGCGTACACGGGATCCGACTCGAGGGCGTTCGGATCGCCGACGAGCACGAGCGCCCGTTTCGGCCGAGTGAGGGCCACGTTGATCCGGCGATAGTCGTCGAAAATTGGCCCCTCGAGATCGTCTGTCGCCGTAAATGAGATGATGATAATCTCCTTGCTGGAGCCTTGGAATCGATCGACGGTGTCGACAGCAATGCCGTCCCCGACGACGTTCGAGATGGTCGACACCTGGGCCCTGAAGGGGGCGATGACGCCTATCTGTTCAGGATCGACGCCTGCCCGTGTGTACTCCTCGATGATCCCCAGGATCTCGTCTGCTTCCGCTGTGTCGGTGTATCGCTCGTCGTCGCCTGTTACGGGGACGAACGTCACCGGATCACGCAGCGATTCGGGCAAGTCATCCTGGAAGACGCCCTCGAGGTCGTCGAGCGTTCGCCCCGCCACGTCGGGGTTCGCCGGTCGCAACTCGCCGTCGTAGAACTCTCGGGAGGCGAATGCCTGAATGCGCTGGTTCATCCGGTACTGACGGTCGAGCATTACGCCCGCCTCAGGATGCAGGTCGACGAGTCGCTCGAACAGCGACGTCGAGAGGTCGTTTTCGGCCCGTACGACGGGCGGGAGCTGTTCGTGGTCGCCGACCAGCACGAACCGCTCGGCCAGTTCGATCGCGGCGTACGTCCCTGGTTCGGTGAGTTGTGCGGCCTCGTCTACCAGCGCGACGTCGAACGACTGTTCGGCCATGATTCGCGAGCCACAGGTGGCCGTCGTCGCCGCGACGACGCAGGCGTTCTGCAGTTCGGCCAGTCGGCCCTCGGGGTCGCCCGAGCGCTCGAGTCGATACCCTTGCATGTCCTCGCGAACGCCGCTCTCGCTGCCGACGCGAACCACGGTGTCGGGATCGATCCCCTGCTCGAGCAACGCTTCGAGGGCGTTGTCGACGGCCCGGTTGGTGAACGCCGACAGGAGGACGCGCTCGCCGCGGTCGACCATCTCGCAGATAGACCGGGCGATGGTGTAGGTCTTCCCGGTGCCCGGCGGCCCGTGGATCAGCGCGCAGTCCCTCGCGCCGACGGCTTTCCGGACGGCCTCGTCTTGTGCCTCGTTGTTGTCGATGAACGTCTCCTCGAGGTCGTCGAACTCGGGCGTCTCCCGGCCGAATAGGATGTCCTTTCGGCGCTGGTCGCCTTTCAACAGCGCGTCGTGGAGCGCCGTCAGCAGCCGATCGGTCGTGAGTTCGGAGGGGTAGACGTCCAGTCGGGTCACCTCGACGGGTTCGTCCGTCGTAAGGACGATTTCGTCGTCCAGCCGTTCGATTCGCGCCAGCTCGGCCTCCCCGCGAATCGGTTGGCCATCGCTGGCGAGCACGAGGTCGCCCTCCCGCAGTTTCGAGACCGCGGGCGAGCGCTGTCGCGCGCGCAACTCCCACCGGCCGCCCTCGAGGGGGCGCTTTTCGAGGAACTCGAGGTCGATCAACGCGCGATCGTCGTCGGCGCGTTCCTCGGGCGTCTGTTCCCAGAGTTTCGCGTACTCGCGGTGTACCTCCCGGCGTTCCTCCTCGATGGCCCGGTACAGTCGGTCGAAGTGCTCGAGTTCCTCGTCCGGGAGCGGTTGCCCGATCGAGCCTGCTTTCGATTCCTGGTCGAGGCGTCCGGAGACGACCATGCACGTGTCCCGTTCGAAGCAGTACTCACACTTCGCGTCGGCTTCCTTGCCGGTCGGGATCGATCCCGACATCTCCATCGCCGCGATCTCGTTGCGGACGCGGACGACGTACTTGAGCAGCCCCTGCCCCATCGAGAAGTCTTTCGCCGGCGTGAGATCGCCCGTCTCCTCGTTTCGCTCGAGCGCGGAGTTTTTGGTGTAGAGCAGGGTACCGGTATCGACAGAATCGCCGTGTTCCTCGAGGATGAGGGCGTAACAGGCCGCCTGCACCTTGTCTTTGAATCGGGGCTCTTTGCGCAGGTTCTTTCCCGTCTTGAGTTCGACCGGTGCCCCACGGCGGATCGCGTCCGCGCGTCCGCGAATGCCGAACGTTTCGCTGATCAGGAGTTGTTCGGAGCGCCACTCGTCGTCCTCTGTCAACCGCCCCTGCTCGAGCCAGCCTTCGATGGCCGCCGCGTTCTTGCGGACGTCCTCCTCGACGGTCGCGGGTGCCTCGCCGAGGACGCCGAGTTCGAGGCCGCGTTCGTCCACGCGTTCCTCGATCGAGGCCTCGAGGTCGCGCCCTCGGAGCAGATCGCCGAACACCTCGTGAACGATAGTCCCTTTGACGACCGGGTAGTTGAGCGGAATCCCCGACAGCTTGTTCAGATAGTACAACCGGGGACACTCGACCCAACTTCGGATAGCCGTCACGTTGACGAGGAAACTCGGTTCGACGACGACGTAGGAGTCGCCGGTCGTCGAGTACTGGGTTTCGCCGCCGAACTCCTTCGTCTCGGCGTTCGTGACCAGCAGTTCCATCCCGGGCTCGAGGCGGTCGGTCGATTCCGTCCACTTACCCCAGCAGGTGACGGTGACGGTTTTTTCGTCCTCGTCGCCACCCGTTCCTGCTGGCACACCATCGGCTGTCGTCTGCGCGGAACCACCGTCGGAGACCGTTCCAGTCTGATCCTCGGTCTCGGTCGCGACCTCCGTCCCGGTAACGTGCTCGAGTCGTAGCGGTACTTCCGCCAGTTCGCTCTGCCCGTAGCCCGTCTGCACCGATCGAGTCGTGACGTCGTCCGTGACGGTTCCGCGAATGTTCACGAGTATTGTGACGAACGCCGACGTGAAAAACGCTGTCGGTCGATTCCGATGGCGGTCTCCAGTCCCAACAGTAACGAGTTACACACGGTTCGCCGATACGTCCGGCGGCCGAGTGTGCAGTGGCGTTCAGTGGCACCGACTGTTTACGTGTCGAAAGCTGGGATTACCCGGACAGCGCTCGACAGAACGGTGTAACGGTGTACCCGATTTTTGCTGGACGGCGGAAAACCAGTGACCGTGAACGCTCGGCCCAGGTCGACCGTACCAGCACGCTTCCGGCAAGTGAGTGAGACGATCGTGATCAGCGTCGGCCTCACGAACGCGACACGCCTCGCCGACAGCCAGTCGGACACGACGAGCGAGCGGTATCGACACCCGGATCGAAACCCAGGTGGTCGATCCACGCAGGTCGCTATCGGTGGTCGCCGCCGACGGCCGTCGATTCTCAACGTCGTGCTCGCCAGCATCGGTCTCTGGGTTGCCTCCACCGGCGTACTCTTGCCGACCGGCGGGGATTTCGCGGTCGTAACGAACAACGTTCTCGTCGGCCTCGTCATCGCCCTCGCCGCCGGCTACAACCATTATCGAGCCCGAAACGAGGTACCACCGAGCCCTACAGTTGCGTCGTTGCTGGTCACGCTTGGCCTCTGGCTCGTCGTGGCCGCCCCAACGTTCGACATGTCGGGCGCGGTGTTCTGGAGTACGTTCGCGGCCGGACTGGCAGTTTCCGGACTCGCCGGCTACACCGTGTACGGCGCGCGTTCCGTTCGACGCATTTCCCACGAAGCGTCCTCGAGACGGTGACTGGTGGTCGAGGCTGGATCACAATTGGGGCCATTTACCCGTGTAACCAGTCAGCATGCGAGACTGTTTTGGAGGAGACCTCGTCGTAAGTTCGTGTTACCGAGGCTCGAAACATGTACAGGCTCGGTGCTACCAGACGGTTCACACGGTCTGTCGGGGTCGAGTAGCAGTGATAGCAATCTCGAGTCGGTTTCACCATCACGGTTCACATCAGTCACACTCAGTCGGCACCTGTACCAGTCAGCCCAGACGAGAATCAGAACGACGGTGGCCAGTGTGTAGCCAGTATCGCCAGGGCACCTCCGTAAAACGAAAGCGCACTCACGACACCGAACGGCATGTCGTGCATGGAGAGAAAGGGAACGACGATGAGCAATGCGAGCACTCCCATCCCTACTTGCACGGCTACACCCAGCGCGGAGAGTTCGACGTCACGAATCTGGAACAGGTTCTCGTACCGAAAGGCCCGTTCTGGATCGACGATACTGAGGCCGGCAAATCCACCGGCGGCGAACCAGAGCGGTACCAGCACTAACTCTATCGGATGCTCGAGTATCATCGTCAAAAAGAGCCATTGATCGATCACGTCTCGAGATTCCTGTGATCGAGTAAATAGTTTGTGTAACAGCCACTTAACCCCCGAGAACGTGTTCAAGCGCCAGTTTCTCCAGCTTCGTCACTGAAAATCGTGTTCTTAGCGGGGATTTCGGACGACTGCTTCGCGATCACCGGGATCGATACGTATTTTCACTCGGGTACGAATGTCTCGGGTATGCGGATTCGGGACTGGCAGGACATACTCGAGGACGTCGTCGAACGGGACGTCGATCCCGATGGCTGGCGGGCCGTCGCCGGCGATCGTGCTCGCGGGGTCGGCGAGGATATGTACCTCGCCCATCCACGGGCCGGCGTGTTCGTCCTCAAGACCTACGCGAAAAACCCCTACGAGGTACGTGGTGTCGGTAGCCGAGTCGCCCGTAATCTCGACGACGAAATCGGCTCCTACCTTCCGGTGGAGGACACCCCGAGTCGGTTCGCGTTACAGTCACCGCCGGAAGACGAGGAACACGCCGAGTCGGTCGCCACCCGCCTCGAGACGGTCGTGAAGACCCACGCCGACGCGCCCACACGACCACAGGACTTCTTCGAGGACGTGATGGACGCCCTCGAGAGCCCGGCGTTCGGGCCGATGTCGTACGACCAGTACGATCGACCCGACGAACTCGAGGGGCTCTCGGAGACGTTCGAAGACGCCGAGAAGTTACTCGACGCCGAACTCGACGATCTGATCGAGGACGATGACGTCGGGCGCGGGTTCATGTAGTAATTAATACAAATTGTGTACTCATTCACTTCGGTTTGGACACTAATATACTACAAAATGAGTAGCTTTGGCATGGGATGGACTTGTTGAGACAAATTGTTATCACCACCATCACTGCCATCACCGGCACCACCGGCTTAACCGCTATCACCGCCGTCACCGCTATCACCACCATAACCGTACTCGAGGAACCCGACACACCGGTTCGGATGAATGGCGGCTGCAAGCCAAAACGCTCTTGCCGTCGAACCTGTACGTCCGAACCGGTCGCACTATGTCCGAAGACTCAGACCACGGCCGGGACGTCGAACTGGCTAAAGAGGACACCGAGGCGGACGAGGATGACGACCTCACCGAAGAAGAACAGGAAGCGCGGGAGCGGGCGGACGAAGCGGAGAAAAAAGAGGACATCGAGCACGGGTCGACCGAACGGGAAAACGAAGCGCTCGAGCAGGAGAACCCGAATCATCACCGGGACGAGGAACCGTACAACAGTTGAATTCGACGACTGAATTCCGTTTTCGGAGACAGTTCGTGCTCGACCGGCAGCCACGTTTTCTCGAGTGACTGTACGTCTCTTCGAGTGACTGGAAATGTACTCCTTTCTCCGCCGCTTGGATGATACCCACTCCGTCGTGCAAATGAGCAGGAGAGCGAATACGACCGACGCTTCGTGGAGAACGGTACCTCTTTTACCCGCCCACGCCACCCCTCGCGTATGCCTACGCTCGGTCTGGTGATCGCTCAGTTCAATCGACCGATCACCGAACAGATGGAAGACGTTGCCCTCGAGGCCGCAGGCGCCGCGGGAGCGGACGTCTACGACGTGGTGTCCGTTCCCGGCGTCTACGACGCGCCGCTGGCGGCCGACCGACTCGCTCGCCTCGAGGCCGTCGACGCAGTCGTCGTCATCGGAACGGTCATCACCGGCGATACCGACCACGATCAGGTGATCACCGACGCCGCCGCCGGCCGCCTGGCGGACGTCAGCCTCGAGCGCGACACCCCGGTGACACTCGGCGTAACCGGCCCCGGAATGTCCGCCGCCGAGGCCCGCGAACGCGTCGACAACGCAGCGAAAGCCGTCGACGGTGCGCTCGCGCTCCTCGAGGCGTTGCCCGATCCAGAAGCCACATACTGAGCGACGATAACTACCAAACATGACCATGGACTTCACCGACCGCGTCTCCCGAGTCGAACCGTCCGCAACCCTGACCATCTCCGCACTCGCCACCGAACTCGAGGCCGACGGCGTCGACGTCGTCGACCTGAGCGTCGGCGAACCGGATTTCCCAACGCCCGAAAACGTCGTCCAGGCCGGCAAAGACGCCATGGACGCCGGCCACACAGGCTACACCACGCCCGCGGGCCACCTCGAGTTGCGGGACGCCATCAGCGAGAAACTCGCGGCCGACGGCCTCGATCACGGCCCTAACGAGATTATCGTCACCCCCGGAGCGAAGCAATCGCTTTACGAGATAATCCAGACGGTGATCCAGGCTGGAGACGAAGTCGTCCTGCTCGACCCCGCCTGGGTCTCCTACGAAGCGATGGTCAAACTCGCCGGTGGGAACCTCACCCGCGTCGATCTCTCCGAGAGCAACTTCCAGCTCGAGCCAGCACTCGACGACCTCGCCGAGGCCGTCTCCGACGACACCGACCTGCTCATCGTCAACTCGCCGTCGAACCCCACGGGCGCGGTGTACTCCGACGCCGCTCTCGAGGGCGTGCGCGATCTGGCCGTCGAACACGACATCACGGTCATCTCGGACGAGATTTACAAGGAGATCACCTACGGCGTCGAACCGACCAGCCTGGGGACGCTCGAGGGAATGGCCGACCGAACCATCACGGTCAACGGTTTCTCGAAAGCCTACTCGATGACCGGCTGGCGGCTCGGATACTTCGCCGGGCCGAAGGAGCTGATCGACCAAGCCGGCAAGCTCCACAGCCACTCGGTCTCCTCGGCGACGAACTTCGTCCAGTACGCCGGCATCGAGGCGCTCGAAAACACCGACGACGCCGTCACGGAGATGGTCGAGGCGTTCGAGGAACGGCGCGACCTCGTCGTCGACTTACTCGAGGAACACGACGTCGACGTGGCGGTTCCCGACGGCGCGTTCTACATGATGCTCCCCATCGACGACGACGACCAGGCCTGGTGTGAGGGCGCCATCGAGGACGCCCACGTCGCGACGGTTCCAGGGAGTGCGTTCGGAACGCCCGGCTACGCCCGGATTTCGTACGCGGCGAGCGAAAAGCGTCTCGAGGAGGGGATCGAACGACTGGTCGCCGAAGGCTACCTATAAGGAACCGACACCGGTTTCGACACACCAGCTTGCTACTTGCGGGACGATATTCAAAGACGACTTTCAGAACGCGACAAACTCGATAGCGGTAGCTTTCGATTCAATTCAGCGACCAACCGTGATGGATCCTAGCCCCGGCGCCGAAGAATCCGCTCGATAATCAATCGCGTCGAGAGCAGTTCGTCCTCGTATTGCGGCTCGCGGCCGGAGGCCCGCTCGACGCGACAGTCGACCCCGCGACACTCGAGTTCCTCCCGGATCGCGTCCGGATCGTGGTGCTGGTCGTGGCCCAGCGCGATCACGTCGGGCTCGAGTTCCTCGATGGGGCGGAAAATATCCTCCGTATCGCCCAGAATTGCCCGATCGACCACCGCGAGTGCGTCGACGAGTTCCCGACGTTGGCGAGCCGAACAGATCGGTGCCTCCTTGTGATCGACGTTCGTCGGCCGGGCGACGATCACGACGAGTTCGTCGCCCATCGCCGCCGCCTGCTCGAGGTAGTGAACGTGGCCGGGGTGGAGCAGGTCGAAGGTTCCCTGGGCGACGACGAGGCCGTGGCCGTTCGATTCGTCGTTCTCTCCACTCCCATCGGTCGCTACTCGAGCGGATTCGGTCCGATCAGTCCCGATCGATCGTGGTGGTCGATCCGCCCGGTCGTCGTTACCGCCATCGTCATCGTCGTACGAACGCGTCATAGTTGGTTTTCGCTGAGGTTCCCGATACGCCGTCCGCGAGGCGTCCCGTGCTGGGTAGTGATTGCAGTGGGCTGTCGTGCCACCGATCCGTGTGACCGCTCGTTGTCCGCTCGCCCGTTCATCGACCCAACTCCTCGTCGATATCCGACTGCGTAAAGTCGAAGAACTCCTCGCTGTCGGGGAGGTCGACGTCGATCACGTTCAGCCGCGTCGGTCGCCCCTGCGGATCGAACGCCTTCCAGTCGCTCCGACGATAGGGGGCACCGATGATGATGTGCACCGTTCCGCGCCCGAACGTCTCGAGGTCCGCCTGACTCGGCCGGATCACGCCGTTCGGATGGGAGTGCACGCTGCCGAGGGCATTCACGTCGTTCGGAATCGTACTCGTCCGCACTGTCGCGCTCACGCTGTTCGACTCGGTTCCCGGCACGATCAGGATGTCCGTGATGACGAGTCCGTCCTGTTCGAGGCCGAGCTGTGCCGCCTCGGTGCCCCGGAGAAATCCCATGTACTCGTTGGGGTGGGTGGCTTCCGACGCCTCGAGCGCGAACTCGAGCGTCTCCTCGGCGATCCCGAGAATCTCACTCGAGCGAAACAGCGCGTCCAGCAGACCCATACGCGTGGTCGGTGCCTGACGTTGCTAAACGTTGCGGAAGCCGTTCCGCGCCAGAATGAGTTTTCGTCGGGTTTCGCTGGTCATCACTCGATCTACTGATTACCCCCACTTAACTGGTCGATAACACCCAACCCGCTGTTTACCCTCACCGCTGCTGGTCGAAAATACCCAACCCAGTGGTCATACCCACTCTGACAATCGCCCACGTGTGGTCGCCCCTCGGGTGGACACTCGAGTGGCAGTTCGGACACCGGCTTGGCAAGCGTTATACGCGCCGATACCAAACTACCGGTACCGATGACACGTGACTCCGCCGGAGGTTCCGGCGATGACGGAGATGTTTCCGTCGTTTACGATCTCGCTCCCGATTGCACCGCTTCCGATCTCCAGCAAGACACGCAGTACCTCGCCGAAATCAACGGCATCGTCGAGTACGGTATCTTCGTCGACCTCTCCGAGAACGTCTCCGGACTGATCCATGAATCCGTCCTCGAGGGCACGTTCCAGGTCGGCCAGGAGCTCATCGTCGAACTCGAGGACGTCCGCGAGAACGGCGACCTGGCGTTCCAGCCAGCCGATATCGACACTGACGACGAGTACACCGTCGAACCGGTCACCCACGAATATCCCCTGACGGGTACCGACCGCCTCGAGGCCAACGTCGGCGAACAGGTACACCTCGAGGGAGAAATCGTCCAGATCAAACAGACCGGCGGCCCGACGATCTTCCACGTCGCCGACGAGTACGGCGTCGTCCCCTGTGCCGCCTTCGAGGAAGCCGGCGTTCGCGCCTACCCCGCAGCCGAAGTCGGGGACATCGTTCGCGTGACTGGCACACCCGAAACCCGCGAAGGAACCGTCCAGATCGAGGTCGACGGTCTCTCGCGACTCGACGGCGAGGACGAATCGGACGCGCGGAAACGACTCGAGACCGCGCTCGAGGAGCGCGCCCAGGCTCACGACGTCGAGCCGCTGATCGAGTGGCCCGCCTTCGAGAAGCTCCGCGACGACCTCATGGAGGTCGCCACGCTACTGCGCCGAACCGTCCTCGAGGGACGCCCGATTCGCGTTCGTCACCACGCCGACGGCGACGGCATGTGTGCTGCGGTGCCCGTCCAGCTCGCCCTCGAGCAGTTCATCGCCGAGGTTCATCAGGACGACAACGCACCACAGCACCTGATCAAACGTCTGCCCGCAAAGGCGCCGTTTTACGAGATGGAAGATGCCACGCGCGACCTCAACTTCGCGCTCGAGGATCGTGAGCGACACGGTCAGCAGCTCCCGCTCGTGCTCATGCTCGATAACGGCTCCACGGCGGAGGACGTCCCAGCATACGAGACGCTGGCCCACTACGACATTCCGATCGTCGCCATCGACCACCACCACCCCGACCCCGACGCAGTGGGTGGCCTCCTCGACGCCCACGTTAATCCGTACCTCCACGACGAGGACTACCGGATCACGACGGGGATGCTCTGTGTCGAACTCGCCCGGATGATCGCCCCCGGTCTAACCGACGACCTCCGACACATTCCGGCCGTCGCGGGCGTCTCAGATCGCTCGAAAGCCGACGCGATGGGGCAGTATCTCGAGCTCGCCGCCGAAAATGGCTACGACGAAACTCGGCTAAAGGACGTCAGCGAAGCACTCGACTACGCCGCGTTCTGGCTCCGATACAACTCCGGTGATCAGCTTATTCAGGACGTCCTCGAGCTGTCGGATGCCGACGAAGAACGCCACCAGCGGCTCGTCGAATTCCTCGCCGACCGTTCCCGACGCGCTGTCGACGACCAGCTCGACGCCGCGATGACACACGTCCAACACGAACGCCTCGACAGCGGCGTCCACCTCTATCGGATCGACGTTGAACACCACGCCCACCGCTTCACGTACCCGGCACCGGGGAAGACGACGGGCGAAATCCACGACCGCAAAATCAAGGAAACCGGTGATCCGGTCATCACCGTCGGCTACGGGCCGGACTTCGCCGTCCTCCGCAGTGACGGCGTCCGCCTCGACATTCCGCGGATGGTCTCCGAACTCGAGGCGGAGATCCCCGGTGGCGGCGTCTCCGGCGGCGGGCACCTCGTCGTCGGCTCGATCAAGTTCGTCAAGGGCAAGCGCGAGGCGGTCATCGACGCCCTCGTCGAGAAGATGGCCGCCGCGGACATCGACGAAGCGCTCTCGAGTGCGGCACCGCTCGAGAACTGAAGTAGATCCGTTCGTCCTCCGTTATTTCGGTTTCTCTGTTCCCAGCAACGGTGAGGTGATGCCACCCGAGCACCGCCGCGGCGACCAGCCCGGCACCGACGGCCCCGAGCAACTCGAGTGGCACGACGAATCCACCGCTATCGTCTTCCTCCCAGTCGGCATCGAAGACGGCTTCGTAGTACGCTCCGGCGTCCTCCCCATGGAGAACGAGGGCAACCTCGCGGTTGTTTCGCAGCGAATTTTCGTTCCAGTTGATGCTTCCGACGACGACCGTCTCGCCGTCGACGACGAGCCCTTTGGCGTGAATCTTCCCAAACTGGTCACCGCCGTCGACGAGCCGCGCTTCCAGCGGGAGGTCGTCGTCGGCCGAACGTTCCTCGAGTCGCTGGACGAGTTCCCGGTTGTCCGATTCGAGGTACCAGCTCGAATCGAGCAATACCCGTACCTCGACACCACGTTCGGCCGCATCGACGGTCGCCTCGAGTACTGAGAGGTCGTTGCCCCGAATGCTGGCCTGTTTGATGAGTATCGATTCGTTCGCGCCATCGAGTAACTCGATCAATCGCTCCTCGGCGTTATCGGGGGCGAGCAGGAGTTCTCCCTCGTCGACGGTGAGTTCCGTCGGAACGTGTGTTTCCGGAAACGACGTCGTCGGTGCGTCGTCCTCGACGAACGTCGCCGTGTCCCGATGTTCCGTCCACGACGAGACGTCCCAGCCGCTCGCGTCGGCTCGAAACACCGCCTCGAGGTCGGCCGCGAGTGCTGGCTCCTCGACGACGACACCCCAGCCACGACTCGAGGCACCACCCAGGCCCGATGGTTTCCAGTTTTCGGTGGCGACGAGCACCGACTCGTCGACGACGGCGTACTTGGGGTGGTGGTAGCGATACCGGGCACCTGGCCCGCCCAGTACGTTGACCTCGGCACCTGCGTCTTCCAGTCGGAAGAGGAGGTCGTCCGTTCGTTCGGGCGTCCCGCCGACGGGGCCGGCCTCGACCAGCACGTCGACGTGGACGCCGCGCTCGAGGGCGGCTTCCAGGGCGTCAGTGACCTCTTCCGAGACGAAGGTGTAGCCGGCGAGCAGTATCCGATCCTCTGCCGACCCGATCCGCTCGAGCACCACGTCGGGGCTGTCGGGGAGGACGAAGCCCGTCGCAGTCGGCTCCTCGTAGGTCGCAACCGGGAAGCAGGAGGCACCGCGGGGCCACCACGAGCCGTCGACCGTGTCGGTGCTATCCACGCCGGAACCCTCCTGTCCCGCACTCGATTCAGTACTCGAGCCAGCGAGTGACGAACCGTTTCGATACCAGACTGTCGCCGTCCGCGCCCGGTCGTAGCTGATCGTATCGACGATGGTCTCGCCGTCCTGCAGCGTGAGCAGGTCTCCGTCTGCCGCCAATCGTACGTAGCCCTCGAGTTCGAGGACGTCGATGTCGGTCATCACGGCAGTTTCGTCGGGATCCATCGTTACGGCGACTGGATCCGAGACGGTGACGTTGGGGAATTCGGCCGTCGTGTGTCCGTCGGTGATCGTCCAGCCAGTGAGGTTCGTTGCAGGGGGTGTCTCGAGCACGAAGTATTCGCCGACGTTGCCGTCGGTCGTCGGATTCGGATACACGGCCGCAATTCGAGGGCGGGGTGGCGGATCGAATCCCGTGGTGGTACCGGCGGCGGTAGTCGTCGACGGGAGTTCCGTCTCAGCGGCGACGGGACAGGCGCGGTCGGCAGGTGTGGCTGTGTGTGACGACAGCGATTCGGCATCAGACACTACATGCGTCGGCACAGCCGGTTCCGACGACTCCGCGGCGGTGACCGCTGTACCCACGAACACTACCTCGCCAGCGGTCGCTCCCACCGCTACCAGTATCACGAGGACGACGAGAGCGACGCTCGAGCCGGCACGCATAGACGGCTCTCGCCGCCTATTAATATATAAAAAATCGGCACCCGCCGTTACGCGGTTGGCTCGAGTGCTGGTTGGGCTTTCTCGGCTTCGGCCTGGACGAGATACGACCGGTCGTCGGCGTACTCGGCGACGGCTTCGAAGGCGTCCTCGGTGGCGATCTGGTTGAGTGCCCAGGCGGCCGAGGAGCGAACGGTGTCGTCCTCGTCGTCGGCGAGGACGTCAGCGAGCGGATCGATCGCTCGCGTGTCACCGATCAGTCCGAGGGCACGGGCTGCGGCGCTTCGAACCTCGTCGTTCTCGGCGACGAGCTGGTCGGCGAGGGGCTGGACGGCTTCCTCGGTACCGATTTCGCCGAGTGCTTTGAACGTCACCTTCTGGAGCAGCGGGTTCGAGTCGTTGTCGACGTAGTCGACGAGCGTCTCGACGACGTCCTCGTCGGCGACACCGATCTTCCCGAGGATAGTGATCGCGTCCTGATCTCGTCGGGTAGCCCGCTGAGCCATCGGTTCGATCGCCTCGTCGGAGCCCATTCGCTCGAGCGCTTCGAGGGCGTGTTCCTCCATGAAGTCCGAATCGAACGTCTCGAGGGCGAGCAACACCATGTCGACGTTGCCTTGCTTTTCGTGCACCTTGAGGGCGTGCCACTCCGGCGGGTAGTCCTTGACGTGTTCGAGGACGTCGTAGTAGCCCTGGGCCCGAAGCTGCTGGCGAACCGAGAGGTCGTCCCACCGCTGGGCGTCGTCGACGCCGTCGGTGAGCGTCCCTGCAGCCTCGAGCAGGGCGGCGATCGTTTCGGCGTCCTCGTCCGCATCGAGGTCGGCCGCTTCGATCGCTGCGTTCGCGTTCTCGAGAACCGCCGTCAACCTGGCGGGAACGTCCTCGCCGTCGTTGACGAGCGTCAGGCCGGCGCCAAGGATGTCGTTGACCTCGACGACGAACGAATCGACGACGTCGATCAGGGTCGCTTCGCCCCGCTCGGTCCATCGTGTTTCAGCGATCTCGTCTTTGGCGTCACTGACCTCGGCAACGACGTCTTCGGCGTACGGGCCGCGAGCGTCCTCGAGATCGCCCGCGAGCGCCTCGACGTCGCTCTCGAGATCCTCGTCCTCGTCTTCTTCGTCCTCGAGGTCGGCCTCTTCGACGTCCGCTTCGAGTTCTTCGAGGGCGGCTTCGACCTCGTCGAGATCGTTTTCGGTTTCGGCGTCGTCGAGCGCCGCTTCGATCGACTCGAGGCGTTCGCGAAGTGACTCGACGGTGAGTTCGTCGGTCGTGTCCGCGCTTTCGTCGTCGCTCATGGAACCACCTGGCGACGCGTCGCCGTCGGGTGACGCAGTACCGTCTTCATACGGATGAGTCGTGTCAGGATGCTCCTAAGCGTTTCCATCTGGTGACGGCCAGCACGTGTTTACGGACGGAGTGGTCGCAGTCAGAAGGTATCCGCTCGAGTCCGTGACGTCGCCGGATCGTTACTCCGCGCTCGCAATCGGTTCCTCGTCGACCGGGGCAGGATCCGTCCCCCAGTAAAACCAGGGGCTCAACGTCATGTAGGCGATTCCGAGGGTGAGCAGCGCGAACGGAAACGTCCGCCCCGCGACGTTCGGAACGAGAATCGCCAGCCCGTGAATGACGCCCATGATCAGGGCGTCTCGAGCGAGGAGGTCGGGATACCGGATCCGGGAGACCATCAGGTAACAGAACGCACCGGTGATGGCGAGGATCAGCCAGGGATCGTCGACCGGGTGGCCGGCCAGAATGGCCGCCCCCATGATCGTCGCGGCGAGGGTCGTCTGAATCCCCTCCGTGTAGTGGTCGGCCGTATCGTACGCGGTGTAGAGACCCAGTCGCGTGACGGCCATCGCCACGAACAGGCCACAGACGGCGGTGACGAGTCCGAGTTCGACCGTCACCGTCTCGAGACCGATGCCGAGACCGTCGCTGATCACGACGAATGCGAGCACCGCCGGGGCGATGGCGAACGAGGCCACGTCGGCGAGCGAATCCAGATAGGGGCCAGCCTCGGTGCCACCGTAGCGTCGAGCGAGGAGGCCGTCGAGTCCGTCGGCGATGGCTGCGAGCAAGATGAGGCGGGCCGCGAGGTGGATGTCGACGAAGGCGACGACGACCGCGACGAAGCCGAGGGCGGCGTTGGTGATCGTCACGGCGTCGGCGATCCCGAGTCGGCCGACGAACCGGGGCAGCATACACGCGGTTTCGACCGGCAGCCATCTTACGTGTTTCCGTTTCCGACAGGTGCGCCGTGCACTGAATTTCCGCTCGATAACGCGCTTCAAAGCCACTCGAACTGGTTCTCATCCGTGACCACCTCCATTCGTACGCGGTGGGAAAGACCGAGGGCGTTATATCGCCACTCTCCCAACTCGGGGTATGCACCGGCGCGCGTACCTGGCGACTGCGGGAAGTGCGACGTTGGCAGCGCTCGCGGGCTGTACAGTGGTTGGCGACGTCGGCGAACGCGTCTTTGGACGGGCGGACTACGACATCGGCATGAGCCGAATGGAGTTTCTCCCCAATTCCTACGAGTCGACTGTTGGCGACACCGTCGTCTGGAAAAACACGAGCGAGGCGGATCACACGGTCACGGCGTACCCCAATTCCTTATTTGAAGAGGGCGCGGAATACTTCGCGACGGGAGGATACGAGGACTTCGAGACGGCGTACGAAGAATGGTGGAGCGACCGGGGCGGTCGTCTCGGAACGCGAGACACGTTCGAGCACACCTTCACCGTACCCGGAACGTACGGCTACGTCTGTTTGCCCCACGAACCGGGTGGGATGGTCGGTACGGTCGTCGTTACGGAGTAAGATCGCACTCTCGAGTGGTAGTTCTCGACACGCTTCGCAGTAACACGAAGGCTTACCAGTCGGTCTCGAACCGGTGGCGGTCGCAAAAAGTGAACGACGTCCGCTACCGCAAATTCAGCCGTCGACTGCGACGTCGCCTTCGTCGACGTCGACGCTGGTCGCTTCCTCTTCGGCGACTTCGTCTGGGTGGGCTTCGACCGTCGTCTTCTGGATCTCGACGCGGCGAAGCGGGTAGATCGTCTTGGCCTCGCCGTAGATGGCGGAGGAGAGCCGACCCTCGACGATACTGTCGACGAGTTCCTCGAAGGTTCGCTCGGCGGCCGCCTCCTCGGTCATCTCGACCATCGTCTTGCGGATCGCCTTCTCCTGGCTCGCGTCCGCTTTTTTGGTCGTGAACGCGACTGGCTGAATCTGAACCCGGTAGTCGTCGGTCGTCAGTACTGTCACGTAGGCGTCGATTTTCGAGGCCCCGCGCCGGACGAGCGAGCGCAGATAGTCACGGGTCAGCGAGTGCTCTTTGAACTCAGTGTAGGCGGCGTCGCTGCCGACGTCGTTCACCTGGAAGGTGAGCTTCGTGTTGTTCTCGCTGGCGTTGTTCGTGAGTTCGCCCAGTGTCGTTTCGATGGTTCGGTCGTAGACCTGTTCTGGTTCGTCAGCGGGGGTCTCGCCGAGCTCCGCCCGGTCGAACTGCTCGGGGGCGAGCACGGTGTACCACCGCTTTTCCTGTTTCGCGCGTGAAACTGATCGTTCGCTCATTGTGTGTTGGTATCTGTATCGGTCTCCGTCGCCGACTCGAGTTCGTCCGGAGTCTGCTTCGGAGGTATCGCTGTCGTTCGTCCGTGCTGTGCCACTGTCTCCGCCACGTCGAGGTTGACCACGTAATCGTCGACCGTCGAGTGGAGGCCGCCCGTCGTCTCACGCTCGATCGTCGTGACGACGGGTTCGGCGGTTCCGTCGGCTTCCTCGAGGCGAGTGTCCATCTCGTCGGTGTTATCGGGTGTGATCGCCGCCACGACGACCGACGGTTCGACGTCGTGGTGCGTCCGGATCGTCGCCCGACGGCTCGCTCGCTCCTGGTTACCCGTCATAGGTGCTCCCTCACTGTGGCGATGATCGCTTCGTCCGCACAGTCGCCGTCGTATTCGAGGATGCCACCCCGGCGGCCGACGTCGTACGCGCCACCGAGTTCGAGATCGCGCGCAATCGCCTCGAGCGTCGACCCCAGCTGTCGGGGTTCGCGGGTGGCGATCGCCGCACCGTCTGTTCCGACGGCTAACACGGCCGGCTCCGGCGATCGGTAGGTCAGTGCGAGCCGTGCCACGGTTTCGAGCGGCGCCTCGTCGACGCCGAGGACGTACAGGCCGTCGTAGCGCCCCGTCGAGGCCCCGTCGAGCGCGACGTGGGCTCGCTTTCCTCGGCGTCGCCAGGCATCGAGCGCTGGCGTCCGTGCGTCGTGCCCCATCGCCAGCGCGACACCGGTAGCGGGTTCGACGGCAGCGGTTGCTGTGAGCACGTCCGCGTAGCCGCCGAGGGTCGTGAACGGTCGTTCGCGGTCGCCCTGGGGTGCGACATCGGCTCCGGGCACGTCCTCGGCCCCGGTTGCGATCGCGTACGGGTGAAGGAATCGTGCGAGCGAGTTGGCAGCCTGGTCGGTTGCGTCCTCGGCACCGACGACGTCGAGGGCGACGACCGATCCGATCGTCCGGTGGCCGTCGGCGTCGACGTCATCGGTTTCAACGTTCTCGAGTGCGGCCTCGACTGCAGCAACGTCTCCTGACCACGGAGCCCGACAGAACGCGGTGTGTGCGAGTCCGTCGATTACGTCCGCCGTGGGAACGGCGACCCCAGGCCGACGCTCGAGCAGTGATCTCTCGAGTGCCGCCTCGAGGAGCCACTCGGTCTCGCCGGCACCAGGCTCGAGCCCTGCGGCAACCGTCCCGGCGAGGGTGAGCAGGGGATCCGGCGTCGTCCCGAGGTCGCGGGCGAGTTCCGCAGCGGCGAGACTTGCCGGTCGGTCGCGGGTCTCGAGGTTGACCAACTGATCCGCTCCGTCGTCGGCGTCGTGTGGCCCGATCGCCACGGCAACCGATCGCGAGTCGCGACGGTTCGCTGCTGTCAGCCGCGTCGTCCGATCCGCAATCGTCCGACCGGTCGTCACCTGGAACGGCGTCTCGCGGTGAGAGAGCGTGCGGGCCAGAAGGCCGGCCGCAGCCAATCCGTCGCCATCCGCCCGCGTGACGATGTGGACGAAGTCGGCACTCTCGAGTGCCGAGGTGGCGGTCGAACCGGCTGTGACGCGACCTTCCGTTGCCATGGGTTTACTCCTCAAGTAGCTGTACTGCAGCGTCGTAGGAGTACGTGAAGTCGGGGTCGATCTCGTCGCCTCGGTAGTACGAGACGAGCCTCCGAACCTTCGACTCGGTGTTCTGCAGCGAGCGTTTGTTCTGGAAGTCCTGAGGGTTCGCTTCCGCGTGCTCGCGCAGGCGGATGGCGCGCTCCATCAGGTTGCGCAGATCCTCTGGAATCTCCGATTTCGCATCGTTCTCCTCCAGGATCTCGGTGACTTTCTTGCCGGTCGCCAGTTTGACGTCCGGGATCGGGGTTCCCGTGACACCTTCGTCACGAAGTTTGAGTCCGATCTGACTGGGGTCGTACCCCTGTTCTGCTAGTTCGACGACGCGAGATTCGATCTTCTCGGCGTCGACGTCGCTCCACTCCGGTGGTTCGTCTGCCGCTGGCTTGTCCGATCCGGACGTGCCACGGCGGCGGGTGTGCATTCGTGCCATTGTTCGAGGATAGGAATCGCACTGACCGCGAGCGAATCGCTGTACCGTCCCGGCTCTCACCGGCTGCACTTCCGCAATCCCAAGTCATCCGACAATCCGTGGATGACGCGTCGGATTTGCGGCCGTGCGCTTCCCACATGATACTTTCCGGTCGGGGGCAAAAACGTTCCGACCTGTGTTTTCACTCGCCCGTTGTGCTCAGGGGTCGCCGTGACTCGAGTACGCTACTGTCCTCACAGTACCATCGCCGGTCGAAAAATAGCGAACCTAGACGGTCGCCGCCGGGCTATCCTGTTCGGATTTCTCGACGGACTGGTCTTCGGTCTCGGCGCGGTTGAGCAGCTCTTTGAACTTCTCTGAGCGATTCTCGATTTGCTGGCGGGTCTTCGAATCCGGCGTTTTATCCTGAGCTTCGATCAGGAACGTCGTGATGACGACCGTCTTCACCCACGGCTTGAGCAACCCGGAGTAGACGGTCAACACGAGACCAGCGACGACGACCCACCCAATCACTTCGAACGTCGTCGACAGGCCGCTCAGAACGCTCGCCAGTGGCGTCATCGCCAGAAAGAGGACGAGTGCGGCGACGTACATCCCCCCGACGATCAACAACGTCGAGCCGAGGACTGGCTTCCAGCTCTTGGCGTAGAGCACGAGGCCATCCCCCGCTGCTTTCCAGCGGTTTTCCTCGTCGCTGATGAACATATACGCGACGATGGCCTCGTCGATGTACGAGGCAGCGATCGCGACCGCGCGACCAACGAATTCGATGATCTGTTTGAGCGTCGGGACGAACGAGACGAGGTTCGAAAACGAGAGCACCCGTCGATTGAACTGTTTGATGACGGCCTTGATCACCTGGTCGACGGCGAACAGCGCACTCGCCTCGGTGAAGTGCTCTTTGACCTTCCCAGTCCCGTAGGAGATCTGGTTCGACGGCACCTCACCTGTCTGTACGATGTGGGCAATGACTGCGATGTGGCCGGCTTTGACCAGATACAGGACGTACTTGACCAGCAGTTGCCACGCCTTGATGAACACCACGAGTGCGATGAGCAACGCGACGATCGCGACCCATCCCGAAACGGTTTCTGCGTCCACGAACGTCCACGCAAGCCAGCCGATTACGCCGAAGTAGACGATCGAGACGATCCCTAACAGCAACCCAATCCCCATTCGAAGCAAGACGAACGGCATCGTCTTCAGGTAGATGCCTGTTGCCTTGCCGAAATGTAACACCATACAACACCTCAGTTTAATTCGGTGGTAAAAAGCTTTGATACTTTCCTTCGAGTAACCTGTAAGTTACGTCCGGGTAAGTTAGTGCGACGATGGTGGCGGGCTCGAGGGAGGGGACGGGTGCTCGAGAACGGATCGAGATTTTCGTGGCGAGTGTCGTCAAACCATGTGCCAGCGTAGCGCCCCCACACCAATTCGAGGGGTTTATCTATGCCCGCCGGAAAGCAGATACTGCCCACGAGGGCTCGTAGATCAGTGGTAGATCACTCCCTTGGCATGGGAGAGGCCCCGGGTTCAAATCCCGGCGAGTCCATAATTCTGCGCCGCGAGCAATTTCTCGAGCGGCGCAAATAGTCGTCGAAGTCGGGATTTGAAGCCCTGGAATTCGCAGCGCGAGCGAAGCGAGCGATCGTCTTCTTTCGGGTTCAAATCCCGGCGCATCCACTTCTTCACATCGCTTCGTTCGTTCAGTCGTCGACTCGCTGAACATCGCAAACGCCTCGAGTTTGCTCAATCCCAACGAGTCCACATTTCCGTGGCACAAACACTGTAGAGAGTGGTGCAAATCGTCGTCGAAGATGAGAGGTGCCCTTCACGGAACCTATTACGGGAAAAGCGTACGTACTAAGAGAGAATCGTTACTCGTTCAGATGCGAGCGATAGCCTTTCGGTTCGAACCCGCGCCGACAGATAACGTGTTTGCGTCCAACGGTGATCGCACTGATCTGGTCGTCCGCCTCCATCTCCTCGATGACCGCAGAAAGATGATCTTCCTTCCACCCGGTTTCCTCGAGCACTGTCGTTTCGTCGACACGCCCACCACGTTTGACGAGGAGTCTGAGAATCTGATCCTCGTCGCTTATATCCCGGTTTTCGACCCCGTACTCGATCTGTTCGGCGTAACTCAACGTCTCGTCGGCAGGGTGGTTCTCGGCGTTCTCGGTGGCTGTACTCGAGTCTGTGGCGGCCGCCGATGGAGATTGGGCCTGTGCGTGGACGTCATCGGAACCGGTTTCCGACCCCCAGAGTGACGAGAGGCGGTCTCGAAGTGAATTGAATACCATTGTTGTGATCACCAGTTGCAGTGGATAGGGATGATAGGATGTGCTCCTACCTTGCTCTTATGCTCGCAGGATTATATGTGTGTGGCGTCCCGTCGGAAGCCATGATTGTCCGCAGAAGCTACGAGATGCGCCCTCCCGAATCCGTCCAAACACGGTTCACCCTCGTCTCCGACTCGAGTGCGCCGGTGTCCGATTGTCACTGATCCGTCAGAGACCGATTGCAACAATGTATACGCCGAGCACCGACACGTTTGGCGCTCAGGTGTGCAGTGACGTGCACTGGCGACCCTGGTGCTACGACCGATTGCGACGAACACGCCTCACGATTTCGTCGACGTCGAACTCGTCCTCGCTGACGTCGAACACTACCGTTTCGTCGACACGAACACGAAAGACGCCGTTGTCGCCGACGACGAGCGAGGCACGCTCGAGTTCGGTGCCGAACGATCGCATCACGGCCGCCTGGACGTCGAGTGCGCGGTCGAGAAAGCCACAGGGATGACAGTATTCGATCTCGATGGTCGTCATACGGTGCTCGAAGGTCTCGAGCGGGAAAGGGGTCACGACGCGCCCATCGAACGTGAACGTGGGCAAGTGTGAGTCGGGGATCGGTACTCGGTTCGCACTACTCCGACGACGAAGCTCGCTCGAGGCGGCCGTAGGACTCGATGAGTTCCGTGAGTGTGTCGGGCGTCGTGACCGAGTGGGGAGCGGTCAGCGGCGAGACGCTAATCCGGCCTTCGGCAACGGCGCGGCGGTCGGTACCGTCGGGGTCGGGGATCGCGTCGGGATCCATCTCCTCCCAGACGCGGTCGTGGAGGGTGATGGCGTCGGCGTTTCGGCTCGCGTCCATCTCGTAGCGCGTCGAGGGGCGGGTAATCTCGAGTGGGGCGAGGTCGATCGGCTCGTCAGATCGCTCGGGCATGGGTGCGTTCACGTTCAGGTAGGCGGCGACGTCGAAGATTCCGGCCTCGAGGCCGCGTTCGGCGAGATAGCGGGTCGCATCGGCGGCGAGGGCGTAGTCTTCCGTCGCGGTCTCGATTTCGTTGAAGGCGAGATCGCCCGTCGGGACGTACAGGGAGGTGGCGATGGCCGGAACGTCGAAGAAGGCGGCTTCGACGGCCGCGCTGACGGTTCCGGATCGGCCGAGGACGTACTCGCCGAGGTTGGCCCCTTTGTTACAGCCGGAGACGACGAGGTCGGGGCAGTTCGTCGGGCAGAGTTCGGAGAGGCCGGCGACGACGCAGTCGGACGGGGTGCCGTGGACGGCGTAGCCGAGTTCGTGGTCGGTGACCTCGACCTCGTGGGAGATCGCTCGGCCGATTGCGCTCTTGTCGGTGGCGGGCGCGACGGTCGTGACGGAGCCGATCGTCGAGAGTTCGTCGTACAGCGCCCGGATTCCGGGGCTGTCGATCCCGTCGTCGTTCGTCAACAGGATCTGGAGTGAGTCGCTCATACACCTCTCTTGGCCGGACGGTCGAAAAGTCCACCGTTTGGTGGCGTCTCTCGCCGTGGCTGTGGCTGTGCTTGCGCCTGTACCTGTGACTATGCTGAAACCGCGACTGCGACCGTGCCTGTTAGAACAGGGGCAAAACGATCACGCCAACCGGTCGACGATGGTATCCTCGTCGACGACGAGATTGTACGCCCCTTCGTCGTCGTTCCAGAGGACGAGCACGTTCTCGAAGCTGAGGACGTCGCCGTACGCCGCCTCGAGAAGCGCACGGTTGAGCGAGGTCTCGCCGGTGAGGACGGCATAGTGATCGACGGCTTCGCTGCCGTCGCTGATCTTGAAGAGTGGGTTCGGTGAGCGCTTCGGTTGGCCACGAGCGCCACTCCGCTGACCGCCGGGTTCGTCGTCCGAGCTAGTATCGCTCAACGAATGGCTGAGCTTCGCCGCCGTCAGATCGATCCGGTTCGTCACGTGGCGTTCCATCTCGGCCATTTTGGCGCGTCCAGTTCCCTCGAGGGACAGGTCGACCCGGCGCGTCCCGTCCAGGCGGAGGATCGAGTAGGAGAACTTGACGTCCACGTTGACGAACTCGCCGGGGGCGTGGTTCTCGTCGTCGTCCGGCGTCGCCTCGTCGAGTTTCCGCTGGAACGATGGCACCTCGAGATCCGGTTTGACGTCGAACGACCAGCCGCGGTCGGATGGCGTCTCGCCGGCCCAGAGTCGGACGGTCGGGCTGTAGACGGTGACGGTATTCGTTCTGGTTTCAGTTTCGGTGTCGCTCCCGTCATCGCCAACGTGCGCACCTTCGACCGCTCGCTCGAGACGACGCAGTTCGATGCTCGCGTTCTTATCTGCGGGAGCCATCGCGAGCAGCGCTCCGTCGGGGGCGACCCACTCGAGTGCCTGCCGCAGCACGGCTTCGGGGTCGTCCAGTTCGCTGAGGACGTTGCAGAGACAGACGAGGTCGAACTGTGGACTGTTCTCGTCGCTGCTGTCGGCATCACCGCCGCCACGGCCGTCACGGCCGTCTTCCTCGTCGTCGACCGAGGCCGGGTCGAACGTTTCGACGGTCGTCCGATGGACGGTCGAGTGGATGTTCGAGCCGGTTTCCTCGAGAAACGCCTCGAGCAGTTCCGCGCCCTCGCCCGGTTCGATCGCGTGGTACTCGAGGAGCGCGTCCTCGGGGAGGTAGTCACAGAGTCCCAGCGCCGGACCGCCGACGCCGGCGCCAACGTCGAGGACTCGCAACCGGCGATCGAGCAGGCCACGTTCGGCGAGCTCGTCGAGGGCGTACTGCATCGCCGCGTAGTAGCCGGGGAGGTGGTAGATGGCGTAGCCGGCGGCGACGTCCTCGTCGTAGGTGACAGACTGACGCTCGAGGTACTGCGCCTTGATCCGCCGGATCGTCGACCGGAGGAGGTCGCCGGAGGCCCCTTCGTGCCAGTTGACGTCGTAGCGCTCGACGAGTTCGTCCTCGAGTCGGGTGACGTACCGCTCGGGAAGCCGCCGGATCGGCCCGGATTCCGTCTCCGCCCGTGGCGGGACGGGGTCGTCGTCCACGGGAACGAACGTCCCATCAGTGCGCTCGATCAGTCCCAGGCCGAGCGCTTCCTCTCGCAACACCTGCCTGACGACGGCCGGGTGTGGCGCCCCCTCGACGTAGGTGGCGATCTCCTCGGGATCGATGGGGCGGACGTGTTGAAGGTACTGGGCGTTCGCCCGGATCGATTCGCGCTGGTCAGTCATCGGCGTTCACCCTCGTGGTCATCTGCGGTTGTCTCCGGTGGGCTCGAGTCGGAATCGGGAGTCTCGCTCCACGTCCGAGCCGCTTCGTCGAACAGCGATTCGAACGTCGTCCCCCCGTCCTCGTCTGCGGCATCGGCGATCGCTCGTGCGGCTTCGGCCACGGCGTCGGCTCCGTCGAAGCTGGTCTGGATGTCGGCGTACACTCGAGGCGTCCCGTCCGTGACGTACGTGGTGAGACGGCGAAGCTCCTCGTAAATCGGTGTCTCGAATCCGTCGGGGACGGGTTCGGAAGCGAGGGCGAACGAGAGGATGGCGGCGTGGGCCGACGCCTGTACTGACTCCATCGCCCGGTCGTGTTCTTCTGCGGTCGTCTCGACGAGTCGATTGCCGGCGGCCTCGAGCGCAGCAAGTATTTGATCGGTTACCGGCCCGTCGCGGGCCTGAACCGTCGCGATGGATCCCGGCGCTCGTTCGGGAGCGAACAGCGGGTGGAGACTCAGCCGTTCACGCTCGGGCGCGTGAGCGGCCATCGCCTGGAGCGGCGACTCCATTACACCGGTCACGTCGAACACGGCACGTTCGGCTCGCGGGGCGTACCGTTCGATAGCTCCGGCTGCGTGTTCCATCGGGACGGCGATACAGACGGCGTCGTACCCCTCCTCGCCGCCCGGGTCACCGACCGATCCGCCGACGGCCGCCGCTGCTCGCTCGGCTGTTTCCGGATCGGCGTCGACGAACGTGACCGACGCGTCGACGCCGTTCGCGTCGACGAGGGTCGACCCGACCCACACACCCATCGCCCCGGCCCCGACGATTAGAACGTCCATTACACATTGCTATCGGGTGCCGTCGCAAAAGCGGTTCGATGCAGACACTCGAGCCGGGTGATCCACGACGCACGACGGAATCGCGAAGGTACGCTCAGTAGTCGCTCGAGGCAGCCCGCGACGACGGCTCGAGGTCGATCGGATAGTCGGTCAGATTCTCGTAGCCGTCCTCGGTGACGACGACGAGGTCTTCGATCCGGACGCCGCCGACCGCGGGATCGTAGAGGCCGGGTTCGATCGTGATCACGTGGCCCGGCTCGAGTTCTCCACCGACAGGGGAGATGCTCGGCCCTTCGTGGATGTCGAGACCGACGCCGTGGCCGGTGCTGTGGATGAACCCGGTGTCGGTGTTCGGATCATTACGCAGGGTCGCGTATCCGGCGTCTTCGATGACGTCACAGGTCGCGTCGTGCACCTCCTTGCCGGTCACGCCGGCCTCGATCGCCTCGAGTGCGGCTTCGAAGGCCTCGTGGGTGACCTCGTAGCGACGCTGCATTTCGTCGGTTGGCGTCCCGCGACAGAACGTTCGAGTCATGTCGCCGAAATACTTCGTCTCCTTGTCCCGCGGGAAGATGTCGATCACGATCAGTTCGTCCGCCTCGAGGGGCCCGCTGCCACGGTCGTGGGGATCGGCGCCGTGTTCGCCGCAGGCGACGATGGTCTCGTCGAGCGAACAGCCGTTTCGCAGGAGCGTGACCTCGATCTCCTCGGTGACGCGCTCGCTGGTGAGCGGCTCGCCGTCGGTCACGAGGACGCCATCGTCGATGTCGGCCTCCGCGATCATCGTTTCGGCGACCGCCATCGCCTCCTGGTTCGCTCGCTGTGTGCGGTGGATCGACTCGACTTCCTCGTCGTGTTTGACGGCGCGAATGTCGCTCACGATGCCGTCCGGTTCGACGGTCACGGCGATGCCGTGGTCGCGAAGCCCGTCGGCGGTGCCGGTCGGGAAGTTTCGGGGGACGGCGATCGATTCGACGCCGTGGTCGGCGAGGAACTGCATGTACACTCGGAGCCCACCCTCGTAGCGGCCGTGTTCGGCAACCAACTCCTGGCTGTCGTACTCGGCGGTTCGCGTCACGGTGTCGGCATCGGCTTCCTTGACCGCTCGGCCGTACTCGAGGCCCGACACGAGCAGGTGGACGTCGCCATCGGCGGTCACCAGTGTCTGGTAGGCGTCGGGGGCAGAAAAGCCGGACACGTATCGCTGGTCGGAATCGCTCGCATCGTCGTCGATGAAGTAGCCGTCGACCCCGTCCTCAGCGAGATAGTCCGTGAGCGGGATAAGATCGATCTCCATACGCGGGTGTGTGTCTGGTGACGTATTATACCCTCGGCTATCGGCGAGCGCGTACGACAGATCGCACTCGAGTCGCCTGGTTCGGAAGTAGCTTCGATCACCGGGTCGGAACTGACGAAATTCAGCCGGTTTGGAATTGGCGCAATTCAGCCGATTCGAATTAACCCGATCACCGATACCGAACTGGAACCAAGGTGGTCGAAGGGGGACGTCCGACGTTCGATTCCTCCTCGAGAACCGGAACGATCGAGCCCGATCGGTCGGTGAGTAGGCATGTACAATTCGGGTCTCCTCCGAATCGAGTGATGAAACGGTCGGTGCTGAACGAGTCGGGTGATAAGCCGTTGTTGCCGTATTGACCCCAAAGCCGACAGCGCCAGGAGGGGCGTCACGGCTGTTTCTCGCCGTGTAGGCCAATCGTTCAACGAGCCGGCGAGCAACCGCGTTTGGGGTAACTGCTGATTACACCCGTCGTCCATCGTCGTTCCGTCCATGTATTCTCTCTATTACAATACCGGTACCCCCACACAGGTGTAGCAACCATTATGTCCGAGAACGGTTCGAACCAGTCGACGCGCTCGAGCGTCTCGCGACGGACGTTCGTCGCGGCTGCCGGTGCCTCAGGCGTGTCAGTGGGGTTAGCCGGTTGTATTTACGGAAACGGCGACGATGGTGAGGGAACGGTCACGTTCGGGTTCGACCCGGACGCGGCGAACCAGGTCGGCGAAGAGATCCAGGATCTGTACTACGGAAACGGATTGAGCGAGGACATCGAGATCGAGTTCAGGCCCGGTGCGGACAACACCGACGAACGCCGTGACAACTACCAGACGGCACTCGACACGGGTGAGGAAGAGCCCGACCTGATGTTGATGGACAACGGCTGGGTCAACGTCTTCATCCAGCAGGGATTGATCGCGAACCTGAACGAGCAACTGGACGACGACCACCTCCAGACCGTCGAAGACGACTACTTCGAGGGATTCACCGCGACGGCTCGCGACCCAGAAACGGACGATCTCTACGGCGTACCGCTGTTTCCCGACTTCCCGGTGATGATCTATCGGAAGGACTACGCCCGCGAGGCAGGCTACGACGACGACGATTTCGAAGAGTGGGAGACTGAACCGATCACCTGGGAGGAGTGGTCACACCTCGCCGAAGAGGTCGTCGACGCCTCGGATGCCAACTTCGGCCTCGCGACTCAGTGGGACGTATACGAGGGAACGTCCTGTTGTACGTTCAACGAAGTGCTCAGTTCGTGGGGCGGGGCGTACTTCGGCGGCCCGGACGACCTCTTCGGCCCCGTTGGCGAACGAGACGTGACCGTCGACGAACCCGAGTTCGTCGACTCACTGCGCATGATGCGGACGTTCGTCGACGAGGACTACGACGACGCCCTCGACGACTATGCGAGCGGGGTCGCCCCCTCGGACATCACCTCCTGGACGGAGGACGAGTCACTCCCGGAGTTCGAAAACGGGAACGCTGCCTTCCATCGCAACTGGCCGTATGCGATCCGCATCGCAGCCGAGGAGTACGGCACCGACGACATCGGGACGATGCCGATTCCGTACGCCGTCACTGAAGACGAGGCGAACCAGCCGGGAACCGGCGGGACGACGTCGGCCCTCGGCGGCTGGCACATCGTTCTCAATCCGAACTCGAACAATCTCGAGGAAGCCAGCGAAGTGCTCCAGGTGTCGATGGAGGACGACTTCCTCCTCGGCATCCTCGAGGTCTGGGGCTGGTTACCGCCCAAACCGGAACTGTTCGAATCCGAGGAGGCCGAGAACATCGAACCGATGGGCGAGTACATGGATACGTTGCGCATCGGCGGTGAGAACACGATGCCTCGTCCGGTGACCGAAGTCTGGGGGACGCAGTCGACTCGGATCGCCGAGGAGGCGAACGCCGCTGTCTCCGGCTCGAAAGAGCCCGACGAAGCGGCGGGAGATCTGCAGGAAGCGCTCGAGGACATCGAAGAGGGATAGCCGATGGCCACAGAGGAACCGACGAGCGGGCCGTCCCGCGAATCACAACGATCCGGAGTGCTGGTCTCGATCACTCGGTGGATCGAGAATCTCGGTGAGACCGGGTTCGCCTACCTGCTGTTGACACCCGTGTTCGTGTTGCTGGGGGCGATCGCGCTGTATCCGCTGTTACGAACGCTCGAGATGTCGCTCTATACGGATCTCATCGGCGCCACTGAGGGAGAGTTCGTCGGGCTCGAACACTACGTCGATCTGTTCACCGGCGGCTCCGATCGGTGGTTGCCGGGCTCCTCGACGTTTCTGCCGACAGAACTCTCCGGGTGGGCGATGCTTCGGAGTGCCTTGATGGTGACGCTCATCTTCACCTTCGTGAGCGTCTTCTTCGAGACGTTGATCGGCTTCGGACAGGCGCTCGTACTGGATCAGGACTTCCGTGGTCGAAGCTGGGTTCGCGTGGCGATCATCATCCCGTGGGCGATTCCGATCGTGATCCAGGGGATGATCTTCTACCTGATGTTCCATCCCAGCACCGGGTTCGCCGCGGATCTCATCGCCTGGCTGGGGATCGTCGCCCAGGAGAACACCCTGAACGACCCCGCGAGCGGGCTCATCATCGTCATCGTCGCAGACATCTGGAAGACGTCGGCGTTCATGGCCCTGTTGATCCTGGCGGGCCTCCAGAGCATCGATCGCAGCCTCTACAACGTCGCACGGGTCGCCGGCGCGACCCGCTGGCAGCAGTTCAAGCTGATCACGTTTCCGCTGGTTCTGCCGACGCTCGGCATCGCGATCCTCTTCCGGACGATCGACGCGATGCGCGTCTACGGGCTGATCGATTCGACTGCCGGGTGCACAGCTGTCCCCTCCCTGACATGTATGGTCGTCGCGACGTTCACCACCCAACGTGGACTCGCGTCTGCAATCGCGTTCGTGACGGCGGCGATCATCGGTGTCGTCGTCACGATCGTCATCTACCAGCAGTACAAGGAGGGGATCTGACCGATGGCTGCGCCTGATCCCGACACGCAGGAAACCGAGGCGCGAGCGGCCCAACGCGAGTCGGCTGACGAGGGCGGCCCGCTCGAGCGCTGGACGCAATCAGTGCTCTCTGACCCAGGTCGTCGAGACCGCCTGTATCGAGCACTGTTTTACGCCATCACTATCTTCTTCCTGGTGACGACGCTATTCCCGTTCTACTGGCTGCTCGTCCTCGCGTTGACGCCGAACACGGACATCATCGCCGGCGACTGGACGATTTCGGTGCTGGGCCTCGAGATCCCGTTCCCGACGCCCCAGGCGTTCCGCGTCGAATCGTTCATCGAGGTGTTCGAGGTGATCCCGTTCCACCTGTACGTGTTCAACAGCTTCGTGCTCGCGACGATCACGACGGTGATCGTCATCCTGATCGCCAGCCTCGCGGGCTACGTCTTCGGTCGTCTCGAGTTCCCGGGCCGGGGGCCGCTGATGCTCGGAATTCTGGTAATCTCGTACTTCCCACCGGCGGCGTTCCTCGTCCCGCTGTTCGAGGCGTTCACCGGCAACGTCGTCGTCCTCCCGTTCCTCGGTGTGGAACTGTTCGAACCGCCACGACTCGTCAACACACCCGGATCGATGGTACTCCCGTTCAGCGCGCTGTTCCTGCCGTTGTCGATTTTCATCCTCACCACGTTCTACGCCCAGATCCCGGATGGGCTCGAGGATGCCGCTCGCGTCGAGGGGACGACGCGGCTGGGTGCGCTGTTCCGGGTCATTATGCCACTGTCGGCACCGGGCGTGGCAACGGCGGCCGTCCTGACCTTTATAGCCGTCTACAACGAGTATTTCTTTAGCTCGATCATGGCCCTCGGGAACGAGCCCCACCAGTGGTCGCCGCTGGTGGGTGGGATCCTGAGCTACCAGACCCAGTATTCCACGGAGTTCAACCTGATGGCGGCGGCGAGCATCATCGGCGTCTTACCCGTCGTGATCCTCGTCGTCGTCGCCCAGGAACGCATCGTCAGCGGACTGACCGCTGGCGCACTCAAAGAATAAGATATCCATGGCACGCGTAACACTCGAACACGTCACGAAACGCTACGAAGACGTCACCGCGGTCGACGACATGAACCTCGAGATCGAAGACGGGGAGTTCGTCTGTCTGGTCGGCCCCTCCGGCTGTGGGAAGTCGACGACGATGGAGACGATCGCCGGCCTCACCAAACCCACGGAGGGGCAGGTCTACATCGGGGACGTCGACGTCACGACCCTGCCGCCGAAGGATCGGGGTGTCGCGATGGTCTTCCAGAACATCGCGCTGTTCCCCCACATGGACGTCTACGACAACATCTCCTTCGGCCTTCGCCTCCGAAAGTACGACACAGACGAGATCGACCGTCGAGTCGATCAGGCCGCCGACATCGTCCAGCTCGAGGGGATGCTCGATCGGATGCCCGACGAGATGTCCGGCGGGCAGCGCCAGCGCGTTGCCATCGCTCGCGCCATCGTCCGAAACCCGGACGTGTTCCTGATGGACGAGCCGCTGGCGAACCTGGACGCCAAGCTCCGGGTGCACATGCGGACGGAGCTCCAGCGACTCCACAAAGAACTCGATACGACGATCATCTACGTCACGCACGACCAGGCCGAAGCGATGACGATGTCCGATCGAATTGCGGTCATCAACGCCGGCGAACTCCAGCAGATCGATCCACCGCTGGTCTGTTACAACGAGCCGGCAAACCTGTTCGTCGCGGGCTTCATCGGCTCGCCGTCGATGAACTTCGTCGAGGGCGAACTCACCGAAACCGGCCTCCAGACCGAGACGTTCGACGTCGAGTTCGACCCGTCCGGGCTCGAGCGGGTCTCGGTCGGCGACCCGGTTACGCTCGGTATCCGTCCGGAAGACGTGTATCTCGTCGACCAATCCCAGACGGTCGGCCAGCCGACCAAATCTATCCCCGTCGAAACCGACGTCCTCGAGCCGATGGGCAACGAGGTCTTCGTCTACGTCCAACTCGACGGGTCGGCGGATCGAACGATGGAGGAAGACGTCGCAGGGGCTGCCTCGGGTCAGTTACTGATGAGTCTCGATTCGGATACACCAATCGAGGAAGATCAGGAGACTGAGGTGGTGCTCGACCGATCGAACGTCCACCTCTTCGATACGCGGACGGGCGACGCGCTCGCTCACGGCGTCGACAAGCTCGGTGAGACGCCGATCGGAACCGACACGAAATCAACCGGAACCGAATCGGATAGTCTGACATGAGCGAACTCGTCCCGATCGTCTACTATGGCGGGCTGACGATCCTGTTTTTCTTCTGGATCTACGGGATCGTCTCGTTTGTTCTCGACCTCAAGAACAAGATTATTCCGGGCCTCAGGAAGTACCGCCGGGGTCGCTCCCGCCAACGCGAGGAACGAGAGCGTCAGCGAGAACGTGACGAACAGGAACGAGAGCTGTACTGAACCGTCTCACCGAGTGGCCGGGCCACCCATTGACCTGACCCATGACGAACGACTCACCACTGTCGATCCGAACCGGAATCGTCGGCCTCGGGAACATCGGCCAGTATCACACGGAGCGACTGCTCGATCTCGGCATCGACCTCGTCGGGGGGATGGACGTCTCCGCAGACGCCCGGGAGAGCTTCGGCCGCCGGTACGGCGTCGAAACCTACGACGATCACGAAGAATTGTACGACGAGACTGACGCAGTCATCGTCACCACGCCGAACAAGTTCCACGAACAGTACACCGTCGACGCCCTCGAGCGCGGTGTCCACGTCCTGGTCGAGAAACCGCTCGCGCACTCACTCGAGAGCGCACAGCGGATCGTCGACGCTGAGGCCGAAAGCGACGCCGTCTGCATGGTCGGGTTCAACAACCGATTTCTGAACACCGTACAGATCGTCCGAAACCGAATCGAACGAGGCGACCTGGGAACGGTGACCCACATCGAAGCCAACTACGTCAGGCGTCGAGGCGTCCCTGGCCGCGGCTCGTGGTTTACGCGTCGTGCCGTCGCCGGTGGCGGCGCGCTGATCGACCTCGGCGTACACGCCATCGACCTGGCAATGTACGTCCTCGGCTATCCCGAGGTGACCGAAGTCAGCGGCGTCACGCGCACCGAGTTCGGCTCACGGAGCGATTACGCGTACCTCGAGATGTGGGGCGAAGACGCCGGCCCGAACGCGTTCGACGTCGACGACTCGGCGAGTGCGTTTATCCGGTGTGTCGACAATCGATCGATCGCGCTCGAGGTCGCCTGGGCCACGAACCGACCGGCGGCACACAACTTCATCGTTCGTGGGACGGAAGCCGCTGCCGAGTTCGATCTCATCGAAGGGGAGCTGTCCTTTTACTCGGCCAGTGCGGTCGGGCCGAACCACCTCGAGGACACGTCCGTACGAACCGCTCACAACGACACGCACGCCGACGAGCAGCGAGCGTTCTTCGAGGCGATTGCGACCGGTCAGCACCACAACGAGAGCATCGTGGAAGCGTTTACCGTTCAGCAAATCATCCACTGTATCTACCGCTCGAGCGCGGAGGGACGAACGGTTCCGATCGACGAGTGAGGCTCGAGCATGAGCGGTGTCCCTCATCGCTCGTCTTCGATTTCGTCGGCCTTCGTTCTCATCGATCTTGGTTCTCGTCTCGAGAAGTCGTAGACGATGGCGTAGTACATCACCACCGGAACATGTGCCGATGGCCCTACAGCGTGTTTCGATGCCCCGGCAGCACGTATCAATGCCCCAACAGCGTGTGTCGATGCTCCAGCGATGTGTGCCAATGCCCCTACCAACAAATGCCGACGCCCCCGCAGCAAGTGCCGTCGCCACCCGCCTTTATTTCGGCCGGGGACGTTGAGTCGCCTGTATGGATATCGGCGTACACACTCCACCACTGTACGGTGAATCGCTCGAGGACGCCCTCTCCTACCTCTCCGGGCACGGCGTGAGCGCGGTCGAACCCGGCGTCGGAGGGTTTCCGGGCGACACCCATCTCCCTCGAGAGGAGTACCTCGACGACGACGATGCACAGGCCGAGTTACACGATCTGCTCGCGGAGTACGAGATGCGCATCAGTGCCCTCGCGATCCACAACAACCCAATCCACCCGGACGACGAGCGGGCCGCTCACGACGACACCGAACTCCGTGAAGCGATACGGCTGGCCGACCAGCTCAAGGTCGGAACGGTCACCTGCTTTTCGGGCCTGCCGGCTGGCGGCCCCGAGGACGACGTCCCCAACTGGATAACGGCCCCGTGGCCGACCGAGCACGCCGATGCCCACGAGTACCAGTGGGAGGTCGCCGTGGACTACTGGAGCGACCTCGCAGCGTTCGCCGACGACCACGGTGTCGACCTGGCGATCGAGATGCACCCGAACATGCTCGTCTACGAGCCCACCGGGCTGCGCCGACTCCGGGAGGAGACGAACGACCGCGTCGGTGCCAACTTCGATCCCTCACACCTCTACTGGCAGGGGATTTCGATCACCGACGCGATTCGCTTCCTCGGCGAGGACGACGCCATCCACCACTTCCACGCCAAAGACACTCGGGTGTACGACGAACAGGCCCGCGTGAAAGGCGTCCTCGACACGACTGCCTACGACGACGAACCGGATCGATCCTGGCTGTTCCGGTCGGTTGGCTACGGCCACGGCGAGGAACACTGGAAGGATATCGTTTCGACGCTCCGGATGGTCGGTTACGACGGCGCGCTGAGCATCGAACACGAGGACTCCCTAACGAGTTCGAAGGAGGGACTCGAGAAAGCCATCGAACTGCTCGAGCGAGCGATCTTCGAGGAACAGCCAGGCGACGCCTACTGGGCGGAGTGAGCGACGGGTGCTCTTCGACGAGCCGCCGTCATTCCCCTCGAGCCCGCTTGAACATCTCGAGCGCCCGTTCGCGGCGCTCACCGTGATCGACGATCGGATCCGGGTACTCGGGGGCGAGTTCGCGTCGGCGTTCGTTCGGGAGGTCGTTCCAGGCGTGAATGTCCTCAGGCGGCACTCCCTGTAGCTCCGGCACGTGCCGTGTGATGTACTCGGCGTCAGGGTCGTACTTCTCTCCCTGGGTCATCGGATTGAAGATTCTGAAATACGGCTGGGCGTCGGTGCCCGTCGAGGCTGCCCACTGCCAGCCGCCCGTGTCGTTGGCCGTGTCGTGATCGACGAGGTGGCGTCGGTACCAGTCGTATCCTGCCCGCCAGTCGATCAACAGATCCTTCGTCAGAAACGAGGCGACGATCATGCGAACCCGGTTGTGTACCCATCCCTCCGCCAGTAGCTGTCGCATTCCGGCATCGACGATCGGATAGCCGGTTTCGCCGGCTCTCCAGGCCTCGAGTTCCGCCGGGTCGTCGTTCCACTCGATCTCGTTTTGATAGTCGGAGAAGTTCGTCGAGACCACCGACGGGTTGAACGCCAGCACGTGGGCGTAAAACTCCCGCCAGGCCAGTTGTTGTCGAAACGTGTCGACGCTCTCCCTGTCGGCGTCGCTCGTCGCGTCTTCCCACGTCTGCTCGGTCAACGCGTACAGTTCACGAATGCCGAGCGTCCCGTACTTCAGATCGGTGGAGAGCCGGGAGGTCGCGTCGGCTGCTGGACAGTCGCGTTCGTCGGCGTACCGGTAGATCGTCCCCTCCTCGAGACAGAACGTCTCCGCGCGCTTTCGAGCGGCCTCGGGCGTCACCGTCGGCACCGCCGCTGTCGGTTCCTCGAACCCGAGATCCGAAAGCGTCGGCAATGGGTCGCCGGACACGTCGGCCAGTGCTGTCGCTGGCGGCGAGTCGACCGCTGCAGCCTTCTCGCGGTCACGCCACTTCTTCCAGAAGTACGTAAACACCGAGTAGTGGCTCCCCTCGTTGGTCGTGATCGATCCCGGTTCGTGACAAATGGCGTCGTGAACCGTCTCGTACTCGACCCCGTCGTCCTCGAGGGCGGCGACGACGGCTCGGTCTCGATCCTGAGCCAGCCCGCTGTAGTCTTCGTTCCAGGTGACGTCCGCCGCGTCGTAGCGGTCGGCGAGGTCGGGTATTACTGCGCTGGATTCTCCGTGAGCGACGACGAGGTCGCTTCCACGTTCGCGGTACCATCCGCGCAGACTCTCGAGTGCCTCGAGTAGACAGGCGACGCGTATCGGCGAGGCATGCTCGAGAACCGTCGGATCGAGGACGAAAACGGGGACGACCGAGTCGTCACCGTCGGTGGCCGCCGCGAGTCCGCGATTGTCTCGCCACCGAAGATCGCGGCGGTGCCAGTGAATGTGCACACTGCGTGCTACGACCACGGTCGTGATAGCGTGTCGGGTCGAGGCGAACGGTATCCTGTCGGCGAGCAACTCACTGCGGGCTTCGTCGCTGGTGTGCCTGCAGGAAGGTAACCACCGAGTTTCGAAGCCCGTCGAGGCTGTAGTTGACGCCGACGTAGACGCTGATGGCTGCGAGGATGGTTCCGGCGAGGACGTCCGAGAACCAGTGAATCCCGAGATACATCGTCGAGATCATCACGCTCAGGGCGAGGAACCCGGAGAGGATCGTCCACAGGGGATACTCGTCGCGGGTAATCCAGGCGAGGAGGAACACCGTGACCGAGAGTGATGTGTGCAGTGACGGAAACACGTTGGTGTTCTGGTTCACCTCGTACGTCAGGAACCCGGACTGGGGATGGGCCTCGTACAACAGCGGGATCACTTCGATTGCGATAAGGTTTCGAGGACCATAGGCGATGAAGAGCGTGTAAAACAGCAATCCGAGCGCGTAGTTGACGGTAAAGGCGAGCACGAGCGAAGAGAACCGATCCATCGTCCGGAGCGAGAAGTACGCAATAAACGGGAACAACAGCAAGAACGCGTAGCCATGGATGTAAATGAACACGAAAAACGACGACAGTAGCTCCGCTTCGAGCGACTGAATGAGAACAACCGGATTCTCGGTGAAGAGCCACCGTTCGAACCGTGCGATACGGGAAGTGAATTCTATACCGACGATACGAAACTGCAGCCACTGGATGAGATCCTGGTTCCACCAGCGGAACAAGAGTACGCTGCCCAGTGCAGCGAGCGGGAGCGCCACTGCTCGAGCGCGCCATCGAAAGCCTCTGGCGGCGTGAATGACTCTATCGGGGCCGACGATGACTAGCGTCGCGACGACGAGCATCGTCCCGACGATAAGGGCGAGTTCGCGGAGGACTCCCTCGAGGGCCATATCGTGTAACCTACGTGCTGGAGGGGATTAAATGAACCCCTTCGCTATCGGCTGGGGGTCTCGAACCCACTGCAGCGACGTGGTGACACTGGTCGACCCCTGAAATGGAACGGTGTATTGGTTTGCATAGATAATCTTATTCGACCAACTCGTCGTTGACGTAGCTATAGCCTGCGTCCTCGAACAGTTCGCGCGTGAGATCAGTGTCGAGTTCCCCGTCGGTTCCGGGGAAACTATAGCCGCTTGCGGAGCGGTGACTATCCCAGTCCTGTCTGCGCACGCCCACGAACGAGCTATGCGTATCCGGAATGGTGGCGTTGCCGTCGAAAAATTCCTCGACAACGTAGTCTCGGTCGACGAGCCGGGAAACGACGCTTCTGAACCGTCGGTTCCCGAGTGAGGCGTGCCGGAGGTTGAAACCGATCATGTAGAAGGCACTCGTCTCCTGTGTCACACGTTGAATCTCATCCTCAGTGTCGATATCCTGGAAATGGTCTATGGGAAGTTCGTTGCCGATGATATCGATGTCGCCATCACGAAGCGCATCCAGAGCGGCACCCGCATTCGGCAACACGTGATACTCTAGTCCATCGAAACTGATCTCATCGATATCCTGTGTTGATCCCGACATCGAGTGCTCACGTTGCTCGGTTTCTGACTCGGTGTCCGATTCGTCGCCATGAGTGTCCACTTCCGACTCGTCGTTGGGAGATTCGTCGTCTGACGATTCATCGTCGGGCGATTCGTCGTCTGGGGATTCGTCGTCTGGTGGTTCGTCGTCCGACTGAAGAAACACGTGATCGTCGAATACCTCGAGGGTGAGTGACTCGTTCTGTTCGCTGTCGACGTAGCGAAACAGTCCCGACCCGACTGGTTCGTCGTTATCCCAGGTGAGTGCTTCAGTGCGATGGTCGCCGTCCAGGTCAGTATGCTCGTTCCAGATGTGAGCCGGGAGGAGCGGAATCGTAAATCCCCAGTTGGCAACCTCCTGTGATGCAGTCCCAAATGAGACGCGTACCGACCGTTCGTCGATCACCGTCGTCTCTTCGATCAACGATTGCCGACCACGGTATCGAGGAGCCGGTACTGGACTTTCTGCTTCACCCAGTGAGGTGTCCGCCAGGAACGCCGTCGTGAACTGGACGTCATCGGCGTCGATTGGTTCGCCGTCGTGCCACTGCAGATCGTCGTGGAGAGTAACGGTCGCCTCCACAGTCCGTTCGGTCTGTTCCCACTCGATAGACTCAGCGAGCCACGGCTGGTATTCGGTATCGACTTTCCGAACCAACGGGTCGTACAGTAGATCGAGGATCACGCTCACGTCGCTCAGATCGACGGCGATCGGGTTGAGTCGACCGATCAATTGCTGACCGAAAAGGCCGATGCGAAGCGGTCGTTCAGTGGCCTCCTCCGACGGTGCGTTTGACACCGTCTCGAGGAACTGCTGTGGCGTGCTCGGAACGCTGGCTGTCGGGAGTTCCGACCGAACGGCACCCAGGTGATCGTGGTATGCGACGACGGTGTATGGTGCCATGTCGTCCTCGACGAGATATTCGAACAGGTCGTTACAGATATTTTCCCGTTCAGTGCCAGCAACCTGTCGCTGGTCATCCAGGTAGTCGTCGGCTGTCGGATCGGAGAAACTGAACGGATTCTGCCACCCCTGTTCGCCGACGTAATCGGAGTGTAACAACGACCGAAGCGAGTCGACCTCATCGATGCCGGGATAGCGCATGACGAAGAGGTCGAAATCCCGTTCGATCAGCACCTCGCGATGTAGCTCTGGTTCGTCCATCGCGATGTGGTCGGTGTCGATGCCGGCCGTTCGAAGCGACTCGGTAAGGTGGTTCGCGATTCTGGCGGCCTTCAGGTCGTCGTCCGCGGGAACGGTTTTCAGCTGGAGGGCGATCTGTTCGGGCGCAGTATTCTCGGCGCGCGACCAGACGTACTCCGAGCAGCCAGCGAGGGTGCTACTACTGACTGCTCCGAGGGCTGCCAGTAGTTGTCGCCGGCGAACTCGATCATCCATTACGTGGATGATTATCCACCGCTCAGTATATGACTTTCTACTGAGTCGACATCAGTACGTCCCTACCCGATTCGGCGTCACGCGGAATCAGCATACGACGTAGCGTCTCCGAGACATACAACGTTAAGAGCGTTGACTGTGTATTCGGCCATGTGAATGTGTAACTCGACACGGGGTGGCTGGCAATGACGATCGAACAGTTCCACGTCGACGGCGACGTTGCCCTCGTTACCGGTGCCTCGAGCGGCATCGGCCGCGCCATCGCGGAGCGGTTCGCCGCCGACGGAGTCGACGTCGTGATCTGCTCTCGAGAGCAAGATCGGATCGACGAAGTCGCGAGTGTAATCGCCGATAGCGACCGGCCGGGTTCTGCACTTGCTGTGGAGTGTGACGTGACCGACCACGATGCCGTTGAGGCGCTCATCGAGGCCACCGTCGAGGAGTTCGGCGGCCTGGACGTGCTCGTGAACAACGCGGGTGCCAGTTTCATGGCCGGCTTCGACGGCATCAGCGAGAACGGCTGGCAAACGATCGTCGACATCAACCTGACCGGCACCTACCGGTGTACCCACGCCGCCGCCGACCACCTGAAAGACGGCGGCGGCATCGTCGTCAACCTCTCGAGCGTGGCGGGCATCCAGGGGGCACCCTACATGAGCCACTACGCGGCGGCGAAAGCCGGCGTCAACGCCTTGACTGCCTCGCTCGGCTTCGAGTGGGCGAGTGAGGGTGTCCGTGTCAACGCCATCGCCCCCGGCTTCGTTGCAACGGAGGGAGTCGAGACACAGATGGGGATCAGCGCGGGGGACGTCGACCGTGACGACATCGACAGGCGCATGGGTACCGTCGAGGAGATCGCCGACGTCGCTCAGTTCCTCGCCAGTCCAGCGGCGTCCTACGTCGTCGGACAGACCCTCGAGGTCGCCGGGAAGCCGGCGATCATGGAGGAACCAACCGTTTGAGCCGTTCGAGAGCTACCAATGACAGACAAAACGCTTCATCTACCCGTCGCCGCACAGCCGTCCGTCGAATCGATCGTCGACATCGCGAAACGAGGTGAGCAACGCGGATACGAACGGGCCTGGCTTCCCGAAACGTGGGGGCGAGACGCCGTTACCGTGTTAACCCGAATCGCTAGCGAGACCGACGAGATCGGAATCGGCCCGAGCATCGCTAACGTTTACTCGCGGTCGCCTGCCCTGCTCGGCCAGACCGCGGCGACGCTCCAGGAGGTCTCGGATGGGCGGATGCGCCTCGGAATCGGGCCGAGTGGCCCCGCCGTCATCGAGGGCTGGCACGGCGTCGACTTCGATCGCCCGCTTCGGCGCACCCGGGAGTACGTCGAGATCATCCGTGCGGTCACGTCCGGCGAGACGCTGTATTACGACGGCGACGTGTTCTCGCTGGCCGGGTTTCGACTCCGATGCGATCCGCCAGAGACGCCGATCCCGATCGACGTCGCCGGCATGGGACCGAAGTCGGTCGAGTTGGCTGGCCGATTCGCCGACGGCTGGCACGCGATCGTGTTCACCCCCGAGGGAATGGAGGAACGTCTCGAGGATCTGCGACGTGGGATCGACCTCGGTGACCGCGATCCGGACGACGTTCGGGTTACCCTCTCGGTGACGGCCTGTGCGCTCGAGGACGGCGAGCGTGCCCGCAAGTTGGCGCGCCAGCATCTGGCCTTCTACGTCGCGGCGATGGGAACGTACTACCGCAAATCGCTCGCCCGCCAGGGCTACGAGGAGGAAGCCAACGAGATCGCTGCGGCCTGGTCGAGCGGCGACCAGGAACGAGCCTGTTCGCTCGTTTCAGACGAACTCCTCGACGACCTGGGTGCAGCCGGCACTCCGGAATCCGCACGAGCGGAACTCGAGAAGTTCGAGGCGATCGACGGCGTCGATTCGATCGCCGTCGGTTTCCCACGGGGGGCGACGACGGAAGAGATCGAGTCCACGATCGACGCGCTCGCCCCGGATCAGTAATCGTACGGCTCGAGGGGGGTTTCTTGCGAGGTTCGAGGGAATGTGTGCTTCGCTCACTCGAGGGCCATCGCTCACTGGGATTCCGACGGCCGCAGAACGCCGTCAACCGTCGATCTGAACCACTCGTTCTCCCGGTACCAGAGCCAGAAGCCGGCCCCGGCGGTCGTCAGCGAGCCAACGACGACGGCGATCACGGAGGCAGTGTAGGCACCGGATCCACTACCCGTAACCGACGCGACGTTTGCGGGGTTGTTGTGGATGAGAAAGAAGTACACGACGAACCAGCAGGTCGTTACTGCCGAGCCCGCGAGCAAAGGGGCCCCGTAATCGTAATTCTTGAGCCAGATGAGAGCCATGCCGACGAGCGGTGAGAGATAACCGACGAGTATCAGGAACTCGAGCTGGCTCTCGGTGAAGCTCACGGCGGCCACCGACTGTGCGAGCGCGAGCATGCCGCCGCCGAGGAGATGGGCTGCGAACGGGACGGTCACGATGAGTCGTCGATCCACGTGAGAATCTGGCTGCTTGATAGGCTTAACTGTTGTCGCCGTTGGTCACGATGGCGTTGGTCACCTTGGATGATCACGATGGCGTTGATCACGCTGGTCGTTACGCCTGCAGTGCGACCACTCGCCGCACCCACCGATATCGAAACCACTACAGTCAGGTATCCGGCAGCGGACGGTCAAATATGGCAATCGTCCGACTGTCAGTCGGCCGTGGAACCCCCGAGGGAACGAACAGCGCGTACCTCGTCGACGGTCGGGTGCTCGTCGACCCAGGGCCACCGACGGACGAGGCCTGGGAGGAACTACGAGGCGGCCTCGAGAGCCATCTCGAGCGCCTCACCGACCTCGAGTACGTCGTTTGTACTCACTGGCACGCCGACCACGTCGGACTCGCACCGCGACTGTCCGAGGCCGCCGAGGCCACCATCGCCATGGGAGCAGGTGATGCGCCACTGCTCGCCGAATACCGTGCCGAACGCGAGCGTCGACTCGAGCGAGACGCTGCCGCGATGCGCGCCTGGGGCGTGTCCGCAGAGACGATTGCGAACGTCATCGACAGCGACCGACCCTCCCCGGTACCGGAACGCTGTGACGTTCGCCCGCTCGAGGCAGGAGACACCCTTGCCGGCCTCGCGGTACTCGAGACGCCGGGCCACACGGCGGGGCACATTGCCCTCGAAATGACCACGGGCGACGCCCTCCTGGTCGGCGACGCCGTGTTGCCGACGTACACGCCAAACGTTGGTGGCAGCGACACCCGATTGCGAGGGCAGAATCCGCTCGGCACGTATCTCGAGACGCTCGCCCGGATCGAATCCTGCGAGGGCATCGGAAACGGATCGGTAACGCTACACCCCGGACACGGCTCGACGTGTTCACCCGATCGTCTCGAGACGATTCGCACCCACCATCGGGAACGTACTGCTCGCGTTCGTGAGGCCGTCGAGGAACGCGGCCCGTCCACGCCCTGGGACGTCGCCGTCCACCTGTTCGGCTCGCTCGAGGGCATTCACGCCAAATTCGGCGCTGGTGAGGCTGCGGCCCACCTCGAGTACCTCGCACGGGAGTCGGTGGTTGCGTGTAATTCGGACGGGGCCTACTGGCTCCGCGGTTCCTGATCGGACGGTGCTCGCTTCTCGTTCGGCTCGGTTCCACTGGCCACGACACCATCAGCGAGCGGAATCCCGCGCGCTGCGGTCGCTTTGAACGAGGCGACGATCGGTCGACCCGGTTCCAGGCCGAGCGATTCGAGGCTGCCTCGGGTCACGAGTGCCTCGAGTTCGATGGGGCGATCGTCATCGTCATCGTCATCGCCATCGCCATCGCCGTTCGCTCCATCGATACCGACGACGACCTGTCCGACGGCTTCCCCGGTCTCGACCCGTTCGACGGTGCCGTCGAACCGATTGCGAACGCTCGTGCCCCCTACAGCTCCGCCGTCATCGGGATCCTCGAGCACCACCCCGTCCGAGCGGACGACGACCTGTACCGACTCCGCGCTTGCGGGAGCGATCGCGACGACCGAGCCGATCGCGGTCTCGACGGTCGCAAGCTCGCCGTCCCGATCGACAACGAGGCCCGGAATCACCGACTCCCTGACGCTCGCGACACCCTCGAGCGCCGTCTGGTGGCGTTCGAATCGCTGACGGAGATCACTCGCGGTCGATGTTAGCGTCGTCCCGCCGCCGTCCCGACCGCCTCGCTGGCGTTCGGTCAGCGTGCCGAGTTCGTCCTCCAGTTCCACGACACGTCGTTGGAGGCGGGCGTACGATCGGCCGAGCGCGTCGGCCGCGGCGTGCATCGAGCCGTGTTCACCGATCGCCTCGAGCATCTCGATGTCCCGTCGGTCGATCGTCACCGCACCGATCGTCAACTCCGTCCGATAGCCGCGTTCGGGATCGATCGTCATCTGGACAATCCTCGTTGTTGCCGGAGTTCGGCGCGGCGCATCAATAAATCAACTCCCCGTCGATGAACTGTCTGGTGCGGTCGTCAGTCGGTGCATCGAACATCGTCTCCGTGGGGGCTATTTCGACGATGCCTTCGTTCAGCAACAACCCGACGCGGTCGGCGACCCGTCTGGCCTGGTGCATGTCGTGAGTCGCCATCACGACGCCCATCCGGTGAGCGCGGGCCGTCCGTATCGCGTCCTCGATCACCGCCGTGTTCCGTGGGTCGAGCTCCGACGTCGGTTCGTCGAGCACCAGCACGTCCGGATCGTACGCGAGCGCTCTCGCGAACGCCACGCGCTGGGCCTCCCCACCAGAGAGCGAGTCGGCGTGTCGGTCAGCGTAGGACTCGAGACCGACAACCTCGAGGGCGTCACGAACGGCTCGCGAGGCCGTCGGCCGACCGACTGCGGCGGAGACTGACTGGCGAAGCCGTTCTGGCCACGACGAGCGGACGCGAAGTCCGTACTCGACGTTCCGGTGAACGCTGGCATCGAAGAGGCTCGGCTCCTGAAACACCATCCCGATCCGCCGACGCCGATCGAGTCGACCACCGTTCTCGAGCGTCCAGACGTCGGTTCCGTCGAGTTGCACGATTCCTTCGTCAGGTCGCTCGAACAGCGCGAGTAGACGAAGTAGCGTCGTCTTGCCCACGCCGGAGGGGCCGATAATCGCGACGACCTCACCTGGTTCGACGTGGAGGGAGACATCCTCGAGAACCGGCTCCGACCCGTATCCGTGAGTGAGGCCGGTCGCTTCGAGACTCATCCGTACCGACCTCCACCGTTCCCGAGTCGTATGACGAGCGCGTTGACGAGCAAGACCAGCGCGAGCAAGATCCCGCCGAGGATCATCGCGGTCTCGAAACGACCCTGCCGGGCCTCGAGCTGGATGGCGGTCGTGAGGGTGCGCGTGTAGGAGGTGCCGTCGGCGCTGGCGATGTTCCCGCCCACGATGAGGACGCCGCCGACCTCGCTGATCGCTCGGCCGAAGCCGGCGAGGACGCCTGTCGCAATTCCGTACCGCGCCTCCTTGATCGTCACCAGGGCGACGTCGAGTCGCGTCCCGCCCATCGCGAAGGCAGCGTCGCGGACGTTCGGTTCGACACTCGAGACCGCGGCCAAACTGACACCCGTGATGACCGGCGCGGCGAGGATGATCTGTGAGAGGATCATCGCCTCCGGCGTGAAGACGAGCTCGAGGGAGCCGAGTGGCCCTTGATTCGAGACCGTAAAGAGGACGACCAGTCCCACGACTACGCTGGGCAATCCCATGCCGGTCGTGATGATCGACGTGAGGACGGTCTTCCCGCGAAAGTCCGTCACGCCGAGGAGCAGTGCGACTGGCAAGCTCAACAGCGTGCTCAAAATGACGGCCGTCACGCTCACGTAGAGCGACACCTCGATGATGGTTCTGACGTAGTGCCACTCGAACGGGAAGTCGGCGACCAACGCGAGTTCGCTGTATGGGATGGCCATGAGTGGCAACGGCTATTCGGTATCGTCCGCGGATCGCCACTCCTCGGGGACGTACTGATCGAAGTTGGGATCTTCCGCAAGTGCTTCCGGGAAGAACAGCTGTTCGTCCGCCACGGTGTATTCCTCGATGATCCGTTGTCCTTCGAGACTGGTGAGGAAGCCGATGTAGGCCAAGGCGAGGTCGTAGGCAACGTTCTCGTGAACGGCCGGATTCACCGCGACGATGCCGTACGGGTTCATCAACGCCTCTGGCCCACCTTCGACCGGCCCCTGCACGTGGATATCGAGGTCGACTTCCTCGAGCATCGACAGGTACGTTCCCCGGTCGGCGAGGGTGTATCCACCCTGCTGGTTTGTCTGAATGAGCACGTTCCCCATTCCGTCACCGGCTTCGCGGTACCATTCGCCGCCGATTTCGGCGGGATCCAGTCCCGCTTCGGCCCAGAGCTCGAGTTCTCTCGTGTGGGTGCCGGAGTCGTCTCCGCGGGAGACGAACACCGACTCGGCCTCGGCGATCGCATCCAGGGCTTCGCCGACGTCCTCATCGCCGTTGATCCCGGCGGGGTCGTCCGGGTCGCCGACGACGACGAAGTCGTTGAACATCAGATCGCGCCGATTGACGCCGTAGCCATCGCTGATGAACTCGTCCTCGAGCGCGCGGGCGTGTACCATAACGACGTCAGAATCCCCGTTTCGCCCCGTCTGGAGTGCCGCCCCGGTTCCCTGGGAGACGGTGCGCACCTCGACGCCGAAGCGTTCCTCGAAGGGTGCGTTGAGGGCATCGAGCAAACCCGTGTCGTACGTACTGGTCGTCGTCGTCAGGGTCAGCGTTTCGCCGGCGATGTCGGGGCCACCTCCGTTGGCGGCACCGTTACCATCGCCGTTTCCGGCACCGGCTTCGTCGTCATCCGAGAGACAACCGGCAAGCCCGATCGCGGCGCTCGAGCCGACCACCGTCAGAAACTCGCGCCGTTGTATCGTCATGGATACCACGACAGACTCCAGGGACAAATAGCCACTGATCGAACTGGACGGGTAGTAACCGTGTGTGGTTAACACGATCCTGATTCCTAGCCAGCAAACCGTTATTGGATGGGGATGACAGCGAGACCGTCTGGATGATGCAACCACTCGTGGTATACGTGACGTGCCCGTTTGGTATCGGACATCAGCCCACCCTCACTCGAGTGGCAGGAAGCGCGTATCGATGGCGTCGCGACGACCCTCGAGCACGTCGAAACGCTCGCCTCGCCGAATCTCGAGCCAGTAGAGCAGTCGCTCGGCCCACTCGAGTTTGTGCGCTTTCACCGAGTCAACCGTCGAGTCATCGAAATCCCAGCCGACAAAGGCCAGTTCGACGGCACCGAGGTGATCGGCGAGGAATGCGGCCCGGTCGCCGTCGGTGAACCCGCCGAAGTTCAGAACGGGGCCGGTGGGTTCGGCCTGCGTCGTCGGAAGCACGTACTCACCATCGCACTGCGGGACGACCGACCGAATCGCGGGGATATTGTCGCCATGGGCGTGGACGGCCACCGGCGTCCCCCGTTCGGTGAGGCGGACGACCGTCTCCGGGTTTTTGTCCAGGTCGGTGATCATGCAGTCGACACTGACGTCGTTCGCCTCGAGGACGTCGACGGCCGTCGACGCGGCGAACACCACGTCGGACGCTCGTGCCGTTGCGAGCGCCTCCGGCGACTCGAGTGAGGGGCCGGCACCGGCAACCGCGACCGTCGCGCCAGAGACACCCTCGAGTCTCGACAGATCGAACGACTCCGTCAGCGTCGCCAGTACGTCTCGCCCTCGCTCGTCCGCAGTGCGATCGAATCCAAAATCTGCTAGCAGTGCGTCGTACACCGGGAGCCAGGTCTCGACGTCCATACTCGTCACTGTGAGCAGTTGTGTCCCACCACAATAATCCGTTTGTGGGCCGAGCGTTGCCTCGCAAGTACCCCTACCCGTGAGGCCACTCGGCTTCCACTCCCTTCTTTCGAAGCGGTTGCCATAAGCTTTCTCTTACTCGAACACTCGCTCGAGTTCGTTGCTGAGTCGCCCAATATCGCCGTCAGAAGCGTCGAGAGCACCTGAAACGCGGAATATAGATGCCGACGATCCGAACAGGAGCGATCGGCCATCAGCCAGGTCGACCCAGCGGGCACCCGCCTCGCGAGCATGCTGACCGAGCCGATCCCGTGCTGACGGGTCGAGGCCGTCGATTTCGACCGTGTGATGTATCCAGTCGTCGGCGAGTGACGGGTCGATACCCCCCTCTCGGAGGTGCCTCCGGAGATCTCGGCTCGACTCGATCTCGAGCCTGGCGAGGCGAACGCCGTCCCGCTCCCTCGACGATCGGTCGGTGAACGCGTCCCCGATCAACGCGGCATCCCGGGTCTCAGCGACGTCGTGGGTGCGGATCACGTGGGCACCACGTTCGACGGCGAGGGACGTCGCCGCGAGACTTACCGGTAACCGCTCCTCGGTTTCGCGCCCCGCGATATCGCCCAGGAAATTCTTCCGGTTGATCGAGACCAGCATCGGTTTCCCCAGGGCGCGAAACTCTCGCAGGCGTCCGAACGTCTCTCGGTCGTCCTCGAGGGTCTGTGCCTCGCTCCAGCCCCCAAATGCGGGATCGACAATGGTCTTCTCGGTCAGTCCGTGCTGCTTCAGCGCCTCGTACACCTGGTCGACGTAGTCGGCCGAGGCCGCCCACTCGGGTGATTTCCGCTCGCCCCAGTCGGTCTCCTCGACGGCCCCGGGCCGCTCGAGATCCGGTGGACTCGCCATTTTGACGACGGCGGCGTCGTGATCGGTACAGACGGCTGGCATCTCCGGATCAGCGAAGCCACAGATGTCGTTGACCATGTCGAAGCCGCTGTCGAGCGCCTCTTCGGCCACCGCAGCGTACCGCGTCTCGATCGAAAAGATGGCGTCCCCGGACACGTGATCGATCGTCTCGAGGGCGACGTGCAAACGCTCGAGTTCCTCCTCGGCGCTCAGCACGTCGAAGCGCTTGTTGGCGGACTCGAGGCCGACGTCGACGATGTCTGCACCCTCGTCGATGAGTTCCTCGTCGACATACCGGGCGGCTTCGGCGGGGTCGTCGAACACGCTGGGGTCGTACGGTGACTCCTCGCTGACGTTCAACACGCCCATGATTCGCGGTGGGTGATCGTCTCCGATCCCCAGTCCCGCTGCGTCGACGTTCTGCATACCCCCACTCAGTCGGCGAGGTAAAAAGGGGCCGTGGTTCCGGCGAACGCCACGGGCGAACGGATCTCGAGTGGCGTCGTGATCCGTGGTAGCGGCGTGACGATTCCGTGTGACGAATTGCCACATTTAATGAACAATTATCAGGTCGAGAGATATTTTTGAATATATTCGTCCGTTCTACTCACGTTTCCCAACGAATGGGAACCAAATCCGCTTCTTAGGTAACTCGGTGACGAAGGTGTACTTGTAACGGTGACCGATCATGTCCACAACTACTCAAAACCGACTCGAAAGCCGCTACGGCGGCATCACCCTCGAAGGCCACCCCCACGCGTTGACCGCGTGGTTCGTCGTCGCCCTGCGATTCGTCATGGGCGGCATGATGCTCTTTGCGGGCATCAGTAAATACACCGGCGAGGGATTCGACGCCAGCGGCTACCTCGTCCACGGCGTCGACCCGGTCAGCCCCGTCAGCGGCCTCTACGCGACGATGGCCGGCAACGCCGCGTTGCTCGAGGTCATCAACGTGATGATTCCGGCGACGCAAGTGCTGATCGGCGTCGCGTTGATCCTCGGCGGTTTCGTCCGCCTGGCAGCCTTCGGCGGCGCGCTCCAGATGCTCGCGTTCTACCTCGGCGGCTGGGAGGGCGAGTTCCTGGCGCTGTTCGACTCGACGCTGATCTACGCCGTCGTGTTCATGGCGATCGCCGCCTTCGGCGCGGGGCGGATCCTCGGCGCCGACAAGTACATCGAGCAACTCCAGGTCGGCGGCCAGAAACTGGTCGAGCGCTACCCCAAACTCCGGTACATCCTCGGCTAACCGGGGGCTTCGAACAATCGCTTCCGGGCCTCGAACAATCGCTTTTTGTCGGCGCAGCCGCAACCTCCAGCCATGGGTAAAGTGAGCATCGGGATGCTCGGCTGGCGGTTCGACGAGGCAGATATCCTCGACGAGGACGGTGAGTTCCTCCCGCTCGAGGAGATGCCGTCGGACGTCCGCGACCGCATCATCCGTCTCGACGTCATCTACAACGCGCCGTGTAACGCTTGCTGGCTGATCCACGGCGACGAGAACCTCGAGGAGTGTAACACGGCACGCTACGTCTACGGCGAACCCCTCTCGGAGATCATTCTCTGTCACGAGCACGAACCGGACTTCGTCTACTGGTTCCGCGAGGACGGCGGTGACGAGTACCGCGGTACAGACGAGTTCGAGGACGCCTTTTACGAGTGGTTCCTCGCGGGCAACCGCGCGCCTGATGACTACGAGGGAATGGAGTACGTCTCGACAGATCCGGACGACCTGCCCAGGCCGCCGAAGGCCGATCCCGAGAAACACGGCGATCTGATGGGCGACGATGTTGCCGACCGCGTCGGTCTCAGCGACGAGGAGATCGCGGCTGCCGACGTTGACTTCAACGCCGAGTATCCGAGCCGAAAATGACCGAGCGGGACGGACGGGCCACAGTCGACGCGGCCGACGGCTCGAGACGGACGCCCCCGGCCGTCGCCGTCGTCGACGCCCAGACGCCCGGCAACGTCGGCACCATCGCTCGCGCGATGAAGAACTTCGGCTTCGAGGAACTGCTGCTCGTCGATCCACCTGAACTCGACCCGGACGGGGAGGCGTACGGGTTCGCTGGTCACGCTCGAGAAGACATCCTCCCGAACGCGCGAGAGCTGTCGTTCGACGACCTCGTCGATACCTACCACACCATCGGTTGTACAGCCGTGACGAACGAGGACGATCGAAACCACGTTCGGTTCCCGTTTTCGACCCCTCGCGAACTCGCCGAGCGATTACCGACCGTCGAGGCTCAGACGGCGCTGGTGTTCGGCCGGGAACGCGTCGGCCTGACGAACGAGGAACTCGCACGCGTCGACGAGATCTGTACGATCCCGGCCAGCGCGGAGTACCCTGTTCTCAACCTCGGCCAGGCGGCGACGATCACCCTCTACGAACTCCGCGGACTGACACTCGACCCCTCGGAGACCCAGCTGCCCGACGTCGAGCGAGTACGGGCACCCGGGCCGTTGCTCGAGCGGCTGTACGATCAGTGGGAGGCGCTCCTGGTGGAACTCAACCACCCCGAAGAGAAGCGCGAGAAGACGATGCGGATGATCCGCCGCGTCTACGGCCGGGCGGATCCGACGACGAGCGAGGCCAATCGTTTTCTCGGCGTGCTGCGGCGGGCGACCGATCGACCGGATCGCGGTGGCGACGACCGAACGGGACGGAATCGATCGCCGCCCGAATGATCATTCGCCAACATCTGGCCACTATAGTGATAGTCCTCGCCTCGAGAACGAAGGGTAATGAGTCTCACGTACCGTCGACAACTGCTCGCGTTGCTCGGCGCCGGTATCACCGTGCTGGCAGGCTGTTCGGGAACTGACGATTCGGGTGGCGACAATGACGACCCCCTCGAGAGCAACGGTGCGGACGACACGGGCGAAGGAGGCGACGAATCTGGTGCTGACGAGGAGTCACTCCTCGAGGACGGAGAACGACCGTCGTACGCGTCCGTCCTTCCGTCCCGGGACGCGTATACGAGCGAGAGCGACGAGACGGAGTACTTCTTCACCGCTGTCGACCTCGAGACGCTGCTCGGGACGATCGACGACGATCCCGGTGAGGGATCCGTTCCGGACGACCCACTCCTCAAGAACCCCATCGCGGCCGTTTCGCTCGGTATCTACGGATTGTTCAGTCTCGGCGTATCCCCCGTCGCGCAGGTACAGGCGGAGGCGGAGGGGCAGGCCGATGACGCCGCCTTGCTCTACCTGGACGGGACGTACGTCCTCTATGGCGCGTACGATCGTGAGGTGGCTCGAACGGGTCTCGAGGCCGAGGGCTACACGCTCACCGCTGACGATGACGGCGACGATGATGGCTACGTCGTCTTTACCGACGACACCTCGAGCGAGGTGGTTGGCGTCACCGACCAGGCGTTCGTCTACACGTTCGGTGACGAGGAGCGGGGACTCGAGGTCGTCTCCGCGATCGCCGAAACCGGCGTTGGCGACCGCCCGAGCGCCGCAGACGAAGACGACGCGTTCGATACCCTTCTGCGCGCGAACCCCGACGCCGGAATCACGACCTGTCTGTACGGTGATGGCGAGGTGTTGACCGATCTCGAGGCCGATCAGGTGGACGCCGACGTTGAGGACGTCGCGTTCGACTTCGGCGCGTTCGAAGGTTCCACCGGACTCAATCAGCGGCTCACAGTCGATGGGGGCGACTCCACGGTGCGCGCCGTCGTCACTTACGAGACAGAGAACGCAGTCGAAGTCGATCGACTCGAGTCACGGCTTGGGGGGATCGCGAGTTCGGTCGACGTCGATGTCGCCGGTTCAGTGGCGGTCGTCACCGCCGAGTATACCGAAGACGTGATCGACGAGTGACACCGGGTTTGTGGCGGAGTTCGTACGCGTGCTCGACCGCTCTGTTCCAGAGGCGGTTCGAGCGGGTGAACAGGAAAATACTGGGGGAGACACGAGTACATAACCGCCCGTATCACGGAGCCTCGAACAACGACTTCTGCAATGGGCGTCCGTACAGCCGTCGGAAACGAGGCACGAGCACTGTGGAGCGGTGGGAAAGGCATCTCCCTGGTCGCGGTCGCGACCGTCTGGGGACTGCTCGTCGGAACGCGGATGATCTATCCGGTCTTGTTGTCGTCCATTCAGTCGACGTACGGACTGAGCCTGTCCGTCGCCGGGCTGCTCGTCACCGTACTCTGGCTCTTTGGGTCACTCGGTCAGTTACCCGGCGGCGTTCTCGCCGACCGGTACGACGAACGTTCGCTGCTGGCCGTGAGCGCGCTCGCCGTCGCGCTCGGGGTCGGGTTCGTCGTCACTGCGCCCACGGTGCTGGTACTGTTCCTCGCGACGGCGCTCTGGGGGCTCGGTCATTCGTTGTATCCCATCGCCCGAATCACGCTGCTTTCGAACCTGTATTCCGACCGACTCGGCAGCGCTCTCGGCGTCACGATGGCGACGGGGGACATCGGCCAGACCGTGTTACCGCCGGTTGCGACCGCCCTCGCCGTCGCCGTCACCTGGCATCTCGGGCTAGGCTTCGTTGCACCGCTTCTGGTTCTCGGTGGCGTTCTCATCTGGGTCGCGGTTCCGATTCGTCCCGCCGAAGAGCGCCCGGCACAGTCGGGGTCGCTCCGGGAAACGTTGGGGGTCTTTTCCGAACTTCGAAACCCGTCGATGGCGTTTATGACTGTGATCCTCTTTCTCTACATCTTCATCTGGCAGTCGTTCACGGCGTTCTACCCGACGTACCTAACGTCAGTGAAGGGGCTCTCACACCCTGTGGCGGGCGTGCTGTTCGGGTTCTTTTTCGCCGTCGGCGTCGTCGTCAAGCCGCTCTCGGGGGCCGCGTACGACCGAATCGGGATGCGTGGCTCCCTCGTCGCTATCCTGTTGCCACCCGTCGGCGGCTTCGCCTTACTCCCGTTCGTCGAAAACGTCTGGATCCTCGTGGGGATCACCGCTCTCATCAGCACTATGCTCGGATCCGGCGCCATTACGCAATCGTACCTGGCGGACTCGTTTTCCGAGGAGATGAAAGGGACGGGGCTCGGTGTGATCCGGACGACGACAGCGACCCTCGGCGCTGGTGGCCCGCTGTTGTTCGGTATCGTCGCGGAGTACGGCTACTTCGACGAGGGATACCTCGTCCTCGCCGTAATTATGGCGGCGGTCATCGTGCTCACGTTCCGGATGCCACAAAAACAGTGAGTTCTGTACGGCTGCCTGGGTAACTCCCACAGGCTCGGGAAGAAACGATACACCGGGAAGTCGATGTGACTCGAGTAGATTGCCGTGCCTATGCGCGCTTCTGAATCTCCTCGCGCAACACCTGACTGACGAGGTCGCCGTCGGCTTTCCCGCGCAGGGCACCCATACACTCACCCATGAGCCCCGAAAAGGCCTGCATCCCTTCCTCCTCGACCTGGGAAGCGTTTCGCTCGACGACCTCGAGGACGGCCTCCCGGACGTCGTCCTCGGCGGCGGAACCGAGTCCCGCTTCCTCGGCGACGGTCGCCGGATCCCGATCTGGATCGGCCGCGACCGCCGAGAGCAGATCCGGAACGCCCTCTCTGGCCAGATCGCCGCCCTCGGCCATGGTGAACACCGTCTCGAGGTGTTCGTCCGTCAAGTTCTCGACCGGTACGTCGTCGCGACGGAGTTCAGTGAGCGTCGACTCGAGCGTCGTGGCGGCGAACGTGGGATCGATTCCGTCGGCCACGACGCTTTCGAACAGTGGCATGTGGGTGCCGAAGGCGACCTGCTCGGCGAGGCCGGCGTCGAGATCGTACTCGGCCTGGTAGCGTTCGACTTTCTCGGTGAGCAGTTCCGGTTCGGCCACGTCGCTCGGATCGAGTTCGACCGGTGGGACGTCGGTTTCGGGGTACATTCGCGCCGCGCCCGGTAGCGGGCGGAGGTAGCGCGTCGTCCCGTCTTGGTTGGCGCCACGGGTCTCCTCCGGGACGCCCTCGATGGCCGTTTCCGCCCGCGCGGCGACGGCCTCGATCGCGGATTCGGCGACCTCGGTATCGGCAGCGACGATTGCGACGGCATCTGTCTCGCCGGCACCAACGGCGTTCCGGAGGGCGGCAACCTCCTCGTCGGTGACGCCGTAGGCCGGGAGTTCGTCCGTGTGGAAGATACCGCCCGCGCCGTGACGTTTCGCGTGATCGGAGAACTCCGTCCCGAGGCGACGGTCGGGAGCGATTTCGCGGCCGACGAGGCCGCCGAACCCCTCGAGACGAACGCCGAAGACGGAACCGCCGTCGTTCAGCGCCCCGGCGACGACGCCGCTGTCGGTGTCCTCGAAGACCGCGCTCACGTCCTGGGGTTCGTGGACGGCTGCCTCTCGCGTGTGGAGTTCGTTACGGATGTCGACCAGTTCGGCCTGTCGGCCGACCTCCGTCCGGACGATGTCGGCGATGTCGTCCAGGCTCTGGACGCCTTTGATCTCGACGCGAGCACCGTCGGCGATGGAGACGTTGACGTCCTGGCGGATGGTACCGAGGCCGCGTTTGACCTTCCCGGTCGAGCGCAGCAACATCCCGATCCGCTCGGCCGCCTCCTGCGCCTGGTTCGGTCTGCGGATGTCGGGACTGGTGCCGATTTCCACGAGCGGGATGCCGAGGCGGTCGAGGCTGTAGACGACGCCGTCGTCGGTCTCCTCGACCCGCTGGGCACTCTCTTCCTCGAGCATCATGTCCTCGATGCCGACCGCGCCCTCGCTGGTCTCGATCGCCCCACCGGTGGCGACGAGTGTCGACCGCTGGAAGCCGGAGGTGTTCGACCCGTCGACGACGATCTTGCGCATGACGTTCGCCTGGTCGACCGGCGTCATGTCCATCAGTTGGGCGACCTCGAGCACCGTCTCGAGGGCTTCGTCGTCGAGGCGGTGTGGCGGCTCGTCGTCGTCTTCGACGAGGCAGGTGCTGTCGTATGCGAGGTAGGTGAACTCCCGTTCGACCTTGCTCTCCTCGACGGCGGCCTCGTCGAGTTCGCCCAGTTCGCTTCGCGTCGGGTGGAGGTAGCGAGTGAACCGGCGCGTCGATGCCTCGGGTTCGCGGAGGTCGGTCGGACAGTTACAGAACAGTTTCGACGCCGTGTCCAGTTGCTGGTGAATCTCCAGGCCGGCGACGAGGCCCAGTGCCTCGTAATCGTGCGCTGTGGTCATTGCAGGGGACTCGGTGGTGGAGGGGTAAAAAACCGTCCAGTCTGGCTCGAGCGACACGTCCTGCTGATTCGAGAACGTGCCTCCCACGAGAGACGAGCCACCCCTGACAGGTGGGTCAATCGTCCGTTCGCGATTCGATGGACGGCCAGGTGACGTCGTTCTGGTCGGGTTCGCCACCGTCGTCGACACTCGTCTCGCTGTCAGTAGCCAGTTCAGCGGTGGAATCGTTCCCTTCCTGGTCACCCGCCTGTAGCACTTCGGCGGTCATCTCGAGCAGCGTTTCTGGCGTCGCTTCGAGGGCCGAATCGAGTAGCTGGCGGTAGCGGGCGGTCGCCTCCGGCCCGGCGAACGACCGGTCGATACCTGTTTCGACGGCGACCAGCGGGTCGGCGGAATCGATCACCTCGAGGAGCCGCTGATTGCCGGCCGACAGGTCGAATCCGGCGAGGACGGTGACGTCGGCCGTCTCGATGAGTCCGCCAATCTGCTCCCGTGCGTCATCGGTGACCGGCGAGAACGGCTCGGTCGTGACGCACTCGAGGGACAGGCGTTCGGCGACGTCGTGAACGACACCGCCCGCAGGAGCGGGGCCGGTCGAGACCGTCGCACCGGTTCGCTCGAGTCGAGTACACACACCCGCTGCCGGCTGGCCCGTCCCCAGGACGTGGACGCGACGACCGTCGAGGGCGCTCTCGAGTGACTCACCATCCACCGACGTCTCCGGCCGGGGAAACGCCGTCACGCTCGTCGTTCCAGTCACCGGATTTCGTGTCACCGTCGCGTTCGCGTCGAAGGTCTGCTCGAGCATGTCCGCAGTGAGCACCGAATCCGGATCGCCGTCGGCTCGGATCGCCCCGTCGGCGACCAGGAGCAGGCGATCGCAGTACCGCGCCGCGAGGTCGAGGTCGTGAATCGCCGCGACGATCGTTCGACCGTCGTCGATCAGGTCGCGGGCCAGCTCGAGTGTCTCGACCTGGTGGTTCACGTCGAGGCTCGCGGTCGGTTCGTCGAGCAACAACAGGGGCGTATCCTGGGCGATCGCGCGCGCGAGCAATACCCGCTGGCGCTCGCCGCCGCTGACCGCGTCGATCTGTCGGTCGGCGAACTGGTGTGTTCGAGTCCGCTCGAGTGCCCGGTCGACGTGCTCGCGATCCGCCTGGGAGGGCGGTGCAAAACGCGATCGGTGGGCGTATCGCCCCATCTCGACGACGCTACGAACGTCGAAGGAGAAGGACAGCGAGGTGTTCTGTGGGACGACGCCGACGAGCCGGCTCGAGGCCCGGGAGCTCACAGTGTCGATGCACGTTCCGTCGATTCGCACCCGACCGCTCGAGGGAGATATCGCTCCGCTGAGCGCCCGGAGGAGCGTGGTTTTCCCGGCCCCGTTCGGCCCGACGAGACCGACGAACTCGCCGCGAGGGATGTCGACGCTAACGTCCTCGAGGACGGTGAGGGAGCCGTAGGCGACCTCGAGGTTCTCGACGTCGACGAGTGGATGGGCAGCCCCGGTCACAGCGAGTGCACCTCCTGACGGACGAGCAAAAAGAGGAAAAACGGTGCGCCGAGGGCGGCCGTGACGATGCCGACCGGCACGATACCGACCCCCGCCTGCTCGGCACCGGTCCGAGCGATCGTGTCCGTGAGGACGAGAAATGACGCCCCGGCGAGCGCGCTCGTCGGCAACAGGATACGGTGATCCGGGCCGACGACCAGGCGCATGATGTGGGGGACGACGAGGCCGACGAACCCGATGACGCCCGCGACGGCGACCCCCGCTGCGGTGACGACGGTCGCGATGACGAGCAACAGGAGCTTGGTTCGCTCGACGTTGACGCCGAGGTGGTGGGCTTCCTCCTCACCGAGCAGCAAAATGTTCATCTCACGGGTGTATGCCGCGAGGACGGCGACGCCCACGATGGCGAACGGCAAGGCGAACTGCACGTCGCCCCAGTTGCTGGCGTGGAGGTTTCCCATCATCCAGACGACGGCTTGCCGGAGGCCATCTCCGCTGTGAATGAGCATGTAAGAGATGAGCGCGCCGAGGAAGGCCTGGACGGCGACGCCGGCGAGGAGCAAGGTTGCAACCGGCGTACGCCCCCCTTCGGTTGCGATGGTGTACACGAGCAGTGCGGTCGCGATCGCGCCGACGAACGCCGAGAGGTGGAGGCTCCCGAAGGGAACCACCACCGGGAACGCGATGGCGGCGACGGCACCGGCGGCCGCCCCGGTCGAGACGCCGATGATCGACGGATCGGCCAGCGGATTTCGGAAGAACCCCTGCATCACCGTTCCGGCGGCGGCGAGGCCGAACCCGACCGTTCCGGCCAGGGCGATTCGGGGCAGGCGAACGTCGCCAACGATCGTCTGGTGTGGGCCGTGAACCTCGAATCCGAACAGCGAGGCGAAGGCGACCGAGGGCCGCGGTATCGATCGATTGAGTCCCGGAACCGTCGCCGTCGCCCACTCGAGACCGACCGGAACCACGAGGACGTTGAGCATAGCTTTCGTGACGGTGACGGGGTCGATTCTGACGGGGCCGAGGGCAGCACTCCCGATCGTGACGCCGACGAGCAGCACCGCTAGGCCGACAGACCACGCGGCGACCCGTCCCGGTCGTTCCATCGTTGACAAGCTCGCTTGCTTTAGATAAATATTTATTGGATACGTGGCGACCAACAGGTGATGCGACGACTACTCATCGTTTTGATCGCGGTACTCACCATCACCGCTGGATTCGGCCCAGCCGTCGCGGCAGGAGCGACGTCCGCGGCGACAGCCGCCCAATCCGACGCGGCGTGTGAGTATCCGATCGAACTCGAGGACGCAACCGGTGAACAGTTCACATTCGACGAGCAACCCGATTCGATCGTCGCGCTCTATCCGAGTGACGCCCAGCTGGTGTTCAGAGTCGGTGCCGACGATAGACTCGACGGGATGCCCATCGGAGAGTACACGGACAGTCTCGACGTCGACGGGCAAACCGACATCACCGCCGACGACGACGTGACCCCCGTCGTCGAGGAGATCATCGCACTCGAGCCCGACATCGTCATCGCGTCGGACGTCGTCATGTACGACGAGGAGCTCCTCGAGCAACTTCGAGATGCCGGTCTCGACGTCTACGTCTACGACACGGCCGAGAGCATCGACGAGATTCACGATGATCTCGAGACGGCCGGCCAGCTGACGGGCGCCTGTGCCGGCGCCGAAATTGCCTCCGAGTGGTTGGACGAGCGACTGTCGATCGTCGCAACCGCGCTCGAGGACGAACCTCGGCCACTTGCGCTGTACATGCTCGACGACCAGGGCTTCACCACTGGGTCGACCACGTTCCAGCACGAAGTGCTAACGACCGCTGGCGTCGAGAACCTCGCCGCCGAAGCCGGCATCGAGGGCTGGGAGCCGATCAGCGACGAGACCGTGATCGAACACGATCCCGACTGGATCCTCTACGGCGACGACGTTTTCGACGAGCCGCCGGTTTCGGAAGCGGTTCACGAGACGACGGCAATGGAGGAGGGGCAACACTTCGGCATCGACGCCAACGCCGCGAGCCAGCCTGCGCCGGACGTCGTCCTTGCGGTCGAAGAAATCTTCGCCGGCGTTCACGGTGACGCCTACGCCGACGTTGAAGCCGACCTCGAGGCTGTCGACGAGGAGTACGAATCTTCGCTCGCCGCACTCGAGGAATCGGATAGCGACGACGATTCAACCGGGGGAGCGGACACCGACGAATCGTCTGACGACGTCGATGAGAGCCAGGATCAGGACACGGACGACAGTGGGGATGACACCGAGGACTCGATCCCAGGATTCGGCGTCCCCGTTGCGATCGTCGCGCTCGCGGGACTGCTCGGATTCCGTCTTCGACAGCGGTAGTCCACCGCAGCGTGCCGAGTGACCGACATCACACGCGATTACTTCCCGCGCTGACGCGACTCGCGTTCCCATTTCGTTTTGAAAAGCGTTTACTCACCCGCCCACAGAGAGGTTCCCATGGTCGAGAACGTCATCTGGCCCGCGTATCTTGATGCAACGCGTACGCGGGCCGAGGGGCGACGAGTGCCCCTCGAGCTGGCAGTCGAAGAGCCGACGGTCGAAGAAATCGCCAAGGCCGTCCAGCAGATCGGATACGACGCCATCGTCGAACGCGACAAGGCGTACGCCAGGGAGCACTGGCAGCCTCGGGGCCGCGTCGTCGTCCGGGGGACGGATGACTCGACGAAGAACGACCTGGTGCAAGCCGTCGCGGCGTACGTCGTCGCGATGCGGGACTGATGCGCCGAATTGGTACCGTCGTCCGCGTGTCCCAGGGACTGGCCGTCCTCCGGGCACCTCGTGATACCAGCGAGGACGCGTACGACGCCATCGGAACGATCGTCCTCGACGACTCGCTCGAGAACGTCGGTCGGGTCGTCGACGTCTTCGGCCCCGTCGAGGAGCCGTATCTGGCGGTCAAGCCCGATTCCGGGGTGCACCTTCCGGGACTGGTCGGGTCGGCGTTGTACGCCCGGTGAGTGGATTGCTGTCCGCGATCGGGGTTTCGAACGCGAACCCATCGACCGACACCTCGAGAGCGCAACACCAATACCGCAGGCGGTCAAACCCGATTTCATGAACGATCGGTTTCGGTTCGGTGCAGCGATCGGGTTTACCTGTCTGTTGTTCCTCGGCGTCCAGCTGGGTGCGCTCTCGCTCGTCGAACCGTTCACCGCCGCGGAGATGCAGGCGGTCGAGGATCCCGAGGATCCGACGAACAGTCTCTTCTACATCGGTGCGATCCTGGTGATGACGGCGCTGATGCTCGCGGCGTTCAAGTACGACCTGCAGTGGATCATCCGCGGCGTGATCGTCGGCGTCAGCGTCCTGCTCGCGTGGTTCGTCTTCGCGGTCATCCTCCCACCCGTCGTGCTCGTCGGTTCGGTCGGCCTCTTGCCACTCCTGTCCGCACTGGCCGTCGGCACCGCCCTCCTCGTCTACCCGGAGTGGTACGTTATCGACCTCGCCGGCGTCGTGATGGGTGCGGGAGCCGCCGGTCTGTTCGGGATTAGCCTCGGCATCTTCCCCGTAATCGTCCTCCTCGTCGTGCTGGCCGTCTACGACGCGATCAGCGTCTACCGGACGAAGCACATGCTCGACCTGGCCGAAGGAGTGATGGATCTCCGGATTCCGGTAATTCTCGTCATTCCGACCTCGCTCTCGTACTCGTATCTCGCGACGAACGAGACGCCGGGTGGGATCGAAAACGGTCGGGACTCGAGCGATGAGTCGGTGCCAAACGGTGGAGACGAACCCGTCGGTGACGAGACTACACCCGGCTCGGAGAGCGACACCACTCCGACGGACGATGACCCCACTCCAGCGGACGGTACAGACGACCAATCCCAGCCCCCCGACGGTGTACGGGATGCGCTCTTCATCGGTCTCGGCGATGCGGTCATCCCGACGATTCTGATCGCCAGTGCCGCTTCGTTTCTCGAGCAGGGAGCGATCGATGTCCCGCTCATTGCACTCAACGCGCCGGCCCTCGGCGGTATCGTCGGAACACTCGCCGGTCTCCTCGTGTTGATGTACATGGTTCTCCAGGGTCGACCACACGCTGGCCTCCCCCTACTCAACACGGGTGCTATCGGTGGCTACCTCCTCGGTGCACTCTGGGCCGGCATTCCGCTCGTGACGGCACTGGGGCTGTGACGCCACCGACGCAAAACAGTCGTTTCTCGAGCTTGATTCCCACCAATTGCCGAGCGCTTTCCGTTCGATCAGTCGTCGCCGTGCTCGAGATTCGAGAGGAGCGTGTCGACGCGGTCGGCTTCGTCCGGCAACACGTCGATACCGCCCTCTCCGCCGTTCGGGTAGACGGCGATCAACACCAGGTGGTCGCCGCCGTGATCCGGCGTCGATACGTCGAAACAGACGTCGATTTCGCCCTCGCCGACGAGTCTCGCCTGTCCCTCGTAGGATTCGACGGTGAGCGTCTGCTCGAGACCGTCCACACTGCGCTCGTTGATGCGGTCGCCGATCTGCATATCCTCGTATTGCTCCTGTACGAGTCGAATAATTTCACGGGTGTCCATCTCCGCGAGCGGGTTGAAGTCCTGCCCGGCGACGCTCACCTGCGGTGAACAGATCGTCGCGAAGACAGCGGCCTCGTAGCTCCCACCGAGTGCGGAGACCTCCAGGGAGCGCGTGTACTCGGCGAGGTAGTTCGTCACCTCGACGGTTTCGCCCGCTACTTCACGCTCCTCCGTGAACGAATCGGTTTCTCGGTGATCGTACCCCGTCTCCGACTGTGCAGAACCCGAGACTTCGGCCGGCGAGGCGCTGAACGTGGTGGCGTCGTCGAGCAGGTCGCCTACACACCCAGCGGTCGCCGCCAGGGCTGCAGCCGATGTCGTTGCGAGTACATGTCGTCGGCTTGGATGCTCGTCCATATGCCGGGCTTACCGCCCTGCCGTATAAATATCCAGGAATTAGACACGGTTCGCGGATTCACAACTGTCGATGACAGTGAGCCAGGCGCGTACAGTTGGAGTGCTGGCACTCACTCGGATCCAACTCCCGTACCCGAGAACCGCCCCTGCTACGGGAGACGATACGTTGGCCCGTCGTCGGTGTCCTGTACTTCGACTCCGATCTCCTCGAGTTCGTCCCGAAGCTCATCCGCTCGCTCGTAGTTCCCGGCTTCGCGCTCGCGTTCGCGAACGTCGAGTACGAGATCGACGACCTCTCCAGCGAGTTCGATGTTTCCGGCGGGTTCGTCGCCCCCGAAGGTCAGCCCGAGTACGTCGCCGAGTTCCTCGAGCGCTTCGACGGCGGCTTTGAGCCCCTGATAGTCCCACCCCGCATCCTCGTTCTCGTCACGCTCGAGGTGGCGGTTGATGACGCTCGCAATCTCGAGTAGCGCGGACTGCGCCTCCCGGGTGTTGAAGTCGTCGTTCATCGCCTCGGCGAAGGCGTCACGGGCGTCGTCGACAGCATCGCGAAGCCGATCGTCCTCGAGTTTCGACCGTGCCGCCGGTGAATCGAGGGCGTCGACGCCGCGCTCGTAGGCCCGCTCGAGACGTTCCCAGCGCTCCTCGGCTTCGGAAATCGTCTCGTCCGAGTACAGTTGCTGGCTGTTGTACGCACCGGCGGTGAGGAAGATCCGAAGGACGTTCGTTCCCCATCGGTCGACGGCTTCGTCGACGGTCACGAAGTTCCCGAGGCTCGAGGACATCTTCTCCTCGCCCATCTGGAACAGTTCGCAGTGAAGCCAGTAGCGGGCGAAGGTCTGTCCGGTGGCGGCCTCGCTCTGAGCGATCTCGTTTTCGTGATGGGGGAAGACGAGGTCGCGACCGCCGACGTGGAGGTCGAGCGTTTTCCCGAGGTGGGTCATACTCATCGCCGAGCACTCGATGTGCCAGCCCGGGCGCCCCTCTCCCCAGGGGGAGTCCCAGGTTTGTCCGGCGGGCGGCCGCTCCCAGGGCGCTCCTTTGCTGTGTTCGCGAACGGCCTCCGGGGAGACGCCGCCCGCCTTCCAGAGGGCGAAGTCGGCCGGGTGACGCTTCTCGGCCTGCTCGTCGGGTTCCCCCTGTGCCTCGATCGACTCGAGTCGCTGGTTCGAAAGCGCGCCGTACTCGTCGAAGCTGGTGACGTCGAAGTACACCGAACCGTTGGACTCGTAGGCGTAGCCGGCGTCGACCAGCGTTTCGACGAGGTCGATGATCTCTGGAACGTGTTCGGAAACCCGTGGATACACCTCCGCACGAAGGAGGTTGAGCGATCGCATATCGTCGATCGTGTCCCGAATGTAGGTGGTCGCAACCTCGGATTCGGTCTCGCCGAGGTCGTCCTGGCCGATCCGGGCGACGATCTTCTCGTTGACGTCCGTGAAGTTCTCGACGTGACGGACGCCGTAGCCGAGATACTCGAGCCAGCGGTGCATCACGTCGACGTGTACCCACGAGCGGGCGTGGCCGAGGTGGGGCGGATCCGAGACCGTCAGGCCACAGTAGTAGAGGAGGACGTCGTCGGGATCCTGTGGCTCGAACGGCTCTTTCTCGCCCGTCAACGTGTTCGTCACGCGTAGGGTCATTACTCGAGTCTCTTCGCGGTCGAACGTTAAAGCGTCGGATGCCCCGTCGCGGTCGTTGAAACGAGCTGTCGGAGATGACTGCTTCGACTGACAGGTATCTCCCCAGCTACTCGAGCATCGACTCGAGACCATCTTCGACCGCGCGAACGGCGTTCGCACCGGCTAGTCGGTCGACGACGACTACCATCGTCTCGGCGTCACCACCCGCTGCAACCACCTCTATCCCCGCGATTGAGAGCGACTCGAGCGCCGTCGATAGCGCCCGCGGGCCGACCTCTCCGGTCGCGAGAATCGCGGTATGTGGTGTCTCACGTCCGTCGGTGCCGAGATTTGTTGCCCCGACTGAAAGCAGAGCCTTCTCTGGGTCATCCACCGGGCCGACCCCACTTTGCATCCTGACGCGAACGTCTCGCCCCGTCGACTCCGGGGGCTCGAGGTCGTCGGCGTAGCGTCTGAGCGCCGTCGCGACGGCATCGGCGTCGCCATCGACCGAGAGAAAGCGCGCGGCCGCGGTGTAGTTGAGGACGCCGGCACGGAGGGCGTGGTGCAAGAACGGGTTCGAATCCACCGCCGTTCGCGTTTCCGCTGCGAGTGAGAGAGACATAGTCGCCGTACGGAGAGCCGGTCGCTTAAATTCGACGGCCGCCGGCGTCCATTGTGTGGTCGTGACCACCAGGGCACCTCCCACGGAACCTGTACCGCGGTCTTTTTGACTCGCTCGACACATCACTGCAATATGGAACCCGAAGCCGTCGAATCACTCATCGAATCGGGACTCGAGGACGCCGACGTCACCGTCAGGCGCGCTCGCGGCGACCACGACGACGATCACCTGGCCGCAACCGTCGTCTCGCCCACGTTCGAGGGCGTTCCCCTCGTCCAACAGCATCAACTCGTCTACGACACGCTCGGCGATCACATGACGACCGACATCCACGCGCTGGAGCTCTCGACGTACACGCCGGAGGAGTACGCCGCTCGAGCCGAGAAGTGATCGCCGTCTCTCGTCCAGACGATTCAAACCGCACTTTTATCGTACTCACCTGATAGCATCCAGGTATGGAGTCGTTGCATCCGCGCATTCGAGTGCTGTGGATCGCCCAGTGGATTCTCACGGCGATCCTCATCGGCATCGTCATCGCCGCCGTCGACCAGTGGATCGTGACGGTGCCGACGGTGGCCGCACTCGCCGTCGTCGTGCTGGCGGTTGTACTGGGCGTCATCTACGCGATCCTCCTCTACGGCCGCTGGCACTTCGAACTGCAGGACGACGCCCTCTATCTCGAGCGCGGGGTCGTCACGTTCGTCGAAACCGCCGTCCCGTTCGTTCGCGTCCAGCACGTCGACACCCAGTTTGGCCCGATCGAGCGCGCACTTGGCCTCTCGAGCGTCGTCGTCTACACGGCTGGTTCGCGAAACGCGGACGTCAGGGTACCCGGCCTGACGCCTGATCGAGCGAGACGGCTGCAGGATACCCTGCGGGAACTCGCCGTCGAAAGCGAGGCCGACGACGCCGTATGACCGAGACCTCGCACCTCCACCCGCTGAGCGCGGTCACGTCGGCAATCCGTGGTGGACTCATTGGGCTCTCCATTCCGATCTTCCTCATCGGCATCCTCAGTAGCGTCTTCGAGGTCGTCCCGGCGTCCTGGGGACTCTCACTCGCCCCCGTCGGACTGCTGGCCGGATTCGCCTACGGCATCGCCTACTACTACCGCTTCGAGTACGCTCTCACCGACGACACGGTCGACGTCGCCGCTGGCGTGTTCTCCCGACGTTCACGGGAGATTCCTTATCGCCGAATCCAGAACGTCGACGTTCGACAGGGCGTGATTCATCGGCTGTTGAACCTCGCAGTACTCTCGATCGAAACCGCAGGCGGGGGGAACACCGAAGCAACGCTCAACTTCGTGAGCGAGTCCGAAGCGTCCCGCCTGCAGCGCGAGATTCGTCACCGGACGGCACGTCGAAACGGCCAAAAATCTGCCTCGAGAGGACCGGAGGAGGTACCTTCGAGTGGGGGGCAAGAGACCGGTTTTCCTTCAGAGACCGACGACGATGGGACGTCTGCATCCGAACCAGTCGATCGAGCGGGAACGACATCGCCGCTTGACGAGGAGGCAGCCGCGATAGACGACGAGACTGGCGACCGGCCGGAGCCGGTCGAGCAGGGATCCGAGCTCGAGGAGCCCGGCGACGAACACCCCTCGGATACGCCCGATTTCGAGCCGTCGCCGTACGACGAACCGCTCGCCGACGATAGCCCGCGGCTGCTGTTCGACCTCAAACCACGCGAGCTGCTGTTGTATTCGTTCACGACCGTTCGCCCGGCGGCTGCGGCGGGTATTCTCGCGCTCGCATTTTTCTTCACGGACTCCATCGTCTCCTTGCTGTTGGCCACAGCCCAACCGTTCGGCGGGCCGACCGATCTCGCCACCGCGACGCCCTCGAGTTACGTCGTTCTCGGCCTCGTCTCCATCGTCAACGGTGTCATCATCACGTATCTCGTGAGCGTGACCTACACCTTCGTCACCTACTACGACTTCCGGCTGGGGCGTGCGGGCGACGACTTCGTGTACGAACGCGGGCTCCTCCAGCGCTACAGCGGGTCGATTCCTTCGGAGAAAGTACAGTCGGTGACGATCACCGACAACCCGCTCCAGCGCTACATCGAGTACGCCGGGCTCTGGGTCGAGACCGCCGGCTACGGCCCGGACTCGAGCGGCGGGAGTTCGTCGGCGGTGCCGCTGGCCAGCGCCAGACGGGTACACACCTTCGCCGAGAACCTAACCGGGGTCGAGACGCCGCGGTTCGAGCGACCACCCACCATCGCACGCCGTCGGTACCTCGTTCGCTACTCCCTCGTCGTCGGGGTCGTCGTCGCCGTCGTGTACGGCCTCTCGTCGCTCGTCGGGTTCCAGTACTGGTATCTCGCCGCGATCCTGTTCCTCGCCGTCCCGCCGGCGGCCCACCTCCGGTACGTCAACCTCGGCTACTACGTCGGCGACGATCACCTCGTGATTCGCCGGGGCTTCTGGCGGCGGCGGACGACCGTGATCCCATACTATCGCATCCAGACGATTTCGAACCGGCGGTCGGTTTTCCAGCGCCGCCTCGGATTGACGTCGGTCGTCGTCGATACCGCCAGTTCGGCGACGTTCATCTGGGATCCGCCGACGATCTACGACGTTCGCCTCGAGGACGGTCGAAACACGGCCTCGACGTCGCGAAAGCGCCTACAGACAGCCCTCCGTGAGCGACGGGCCCAGGACGATCCTGAGACGGGGTTTTCGGTGGATTTTACCTGACCGGGACGAACCCCTAGCGTATGGGAGACGAGTTCCGTACCGAGGAAGACAGTCTCGGCGAAATGCAGGTTCCAGTCGACGCCTACTGGGGAGCACAGACCCAGCGAGCGATCGAAAACTTCCCCATCTCGGGGATTTCGTTTGGCCGCCGATTCGTACGCGCGCTCGGTGTCGTCAAGAAGGCCGCCGCACAGGCGAACAGTGACCTCGGACTGGTCGACGCAGAGATCGCCGACGCCATAGTGGAAGCCGCCGACGAGGTGATCGCGGGCGAACACGACGAGCAGTTCCCCGTCGACGTCTTCCAGACCGGGTCGGGGACGTCATCGAACATGAACGCCAACGAGGTGATCGCCAACCGTGCCGCCGAGCTCATGGGGGCAGCAATCGGCGACCGCGTCGTCCACCCCAACGACCACGTTAACTTCGGCCAGTCGAGCAACGACGTGATCCCGACGGCGATGCACGTCGCCGCTCTCGAGGCCGTCGAAAAGGACGTCACGCCGGCGCTGGATACGCTTCGGGAGGCCCTCGAGGAGAAGGAAAGCGAGTTCGACGACGTCGTCAAAACTGGCCGAACGCACCTCCAGGATGCGACCCCGGTCACGCTGGGCCAGGAGTTCGGCGGCTACCGCACCCAGATCGAGAAGGGGCTCGCCCGCGTCGATCTCGTGCGCGATCACCTGAGCGAACTCGCCCTCGGCGGGACGGCAGTCGGAACCGGGCTCAATACCCACCCCGACTTCCCGGAGCTAGCGGCGGAGTACATCACGAAGGAGACCGGCGTCCAGTTCCGCGAGGCCGACAATCACTTCGAGGCCCAGGCCGCCCACGACGCGATGGCCGAAGCCCACGGTGCCCTGCGGACGGTCGCCGGCTCGCTCAACAAGATCGCCAACGACTTGCGACTGCTCGCCTCCGGGCCGCGTAACGGCCTTGGCGAAATCGAACAGCCCGAGAACCAGCCCGGATCGTCGATCATGCCCGGCAAGATCAACCCCGTCGTCGCCGAAGCCGTCAACCAGGTGCACAAGCAGGTCGTCGGCAACGACGCTGCCGTCGCCGCCGGCGCTGCGGAGGGGCAGATCGACCTCAACCTCTACAAACCCGTTATCGCCCACAACTTCCTCCAGTCGGCCGAACTGATCGCCAACTCGAGTACGGTCTTTGCCGACCGCTTCGTCAGCCCGCTCGAGGCCAACCGCGAGTACTGTGCCGACCAGGTCGAACAGTCGATGGCGCTCGCCACCTCGCTCAACGTCCACATCGGCTACGACAAAGCGAGCGAGGTCGCCAAAACGGCGCTCAAGGAGGGGAAGACGGTTCGGGAGGTCGCCCTCGAGAAGGAGTATCTCACCGAAGCGGAAGCCGACGAAGTGCTCGACCCCAAGAAGATGACCGAGCCCGGTATTCTCGGCGACGAGTAGGTCTCCGTCGCGAGTTTCGCCGAGCCGACGCGCCGGTCGGTGGTCACGGGCAACTCGAGCCCTTGAGTACTTTGGGTGACCGACGAGTAGTTGATGTCGCCACCGGTTGATCCCCCTTAGAATCGCAACCGCTGATCAGTATTTCTTTCGGGAACACCCGTCTTAAATCGACCGAGTGAGCCTCAATCGCGTGTGATCACGCGAAATAAACGAACCCAAGCAGTTTTCATACAGGCTGACGTCACTCCTTCTATGCACACCTGCCGCAACTGCAAACAGACGTTTCAGACGGCACTGGCCCTCGAGCTCCACCGGGACTCGTGCGAAAAAGGACAGCTCCTCTGTCAGGTCTGCGGGGAGCGCTTCCGCGAGCGCGATGCGACGGAGGATGGCTGGCACTACGCCTGCCCGACCGAGGACTGTGATGGCGAAGGGCTCAGCGAGGATCTCTTTCAGGTTGATGAGATCCGAACGACAACCTACAGCCGTCACTGACGGGCGGATTCCGACCACCAACCTGCCGTCATTTTCCTTCCCGCCCTCATTGTGCTTCCTGGCGCTACGTGCCTTTTCAGTACCTGCCTCCCGTCCAACGATTTATCCGCCTGCCGATCCATCTCGAGGTATATGGAACGACTCGAGCCCCGGGTTCGCTGGGTATGGATCACGGCGGCAGTCGTTCGCACGCTGGTTCTCGGTCTCGTTTTGTTCGGCGCGGTCGCCACCCTCCAGTGGAGTGAGTTCTGGGAAGGGGAGGTATCACGACTCGCCTGGGGCATCACTGGATTCCTCGTCGTATTACTGACGCTTCGAATCGCGGTCGCCTGGCGACGGTACAGCGTCTTCCGGTTCGACCTACGTGAGGAATCGCTCTACATCGAACGGGGCGTGTTCACCCGGATCAAAACCGTCGTCCCGTACGTTCGGATACAACACGTCGACTCGAGGCGCTCCCCGCTCGAGCGACTCGTCGGCCTCGGCACGCTCGTCGTTTACACCGCGGGTTCGCGAACGGCGGACGTGGGGGTGCCTGGGCTCGATCCCGAGCGAGCAGCGGAACTACAGGATAGCCTCAGGGAACGGACGATCGAGATGGTCGGTGAAGACGCCCTATGAGACGGCTCCATCCGGCATCGGTTGCCGTTCGATCCCTCTCGCGCAGCCTCAATCTCGGTTTCCTCTTTTTCGTCGTCGGGATCCTCACGTCACCCGGTAACGACGGAATGGATCTGCTCGTGATCGGGGGGTTCGTCCTCGCTGGTATCGTGGTCGGCGTGATCTACGAGTTCGCCTACTACAGGCGATTCAGGTACGGCCTCACGGAAGATACGTTCGACGTCGTGTCCGGCGTCGTCTCGAGGCGCGACCGAGAGGTACCGCTGCGCCGGGTGCAGAACGTCGACGTACGACAGACGGCTCTCCACCGGTTGCTGGGGATCGCCGCCGTTCACGTCGAAACGGCCGGTGGGTCGCGAACCGAGGTGACGCTCCGGTACGTCGACGAAGCCGAAGCCCGGCGGCTGACGCGCGACCTTCGGAGGGAACCGTCCAAAACGACCGGGACGGATCGATCGCTCGAGGGTCGACAGGATAGTGACGGTGAGGGCGTTGGTCACGGCGAGGGTGAACAGGGACAGGAGCAGGAACTGTTCGCGATCGAACGCCACGAACTCGCGATCCTCTGTCTGTTCACGATCGATCCAGGCGCGAGTCTCCTCGGCGGTATCGCCCTCTCGTTCGCCAGCGGCTTCGATCCGACGACGCTCGTCCCCGTCGACGTCCTCGAGAGCGACCTTCCGGGAACGGGACTCGTGGCCATCGGCTGGGCGCTGTTGCTCTTCGTGCTCGCCGCGTGGGTGCTCAGCGCCCTGGTGACGTTCACCCGGTACTACGGCTTTCGACTGACTCGAGTCGGCGACGAACTGCACTACGAGCGCGGTCTCCTCCAGCGCTACAGCGGGACGATCCCGCTCGAGAAAGTACAGACGCTCACGATCACTGAGTCGGTACCGTTTCGATGGGGTGGATACGCGTCACTCGCCGTCGAAACGGCTGGCTACGGCCCCGAACAATCCGGCTCCCGCGGTGCCGAATCGGCCATCCCGCTCGCGACGTATCCACGCGTCGTTCACCTCGCTCAGTCGATCGAACGGTTCGAACGGCCCGACCTCGAGCGACCACCGCTTCGAGCTCGTGAACGCTACGCCGTCCGGTACACCGGCGTTATCTGCCTGGTTCTCGCAGTCGGCTACGTACTCGCCACGCAAACGGCGGTCGTTCGGGACTGGTACGCCTTCGCACCGCTGCTCCTGCTGGTTCCCCTCGCAGCCCACCTGAAGTGGCGTAATCGTGGTTTCCAACACGGAGAAACCCACTTCTTCGCTCGAACTGGGTTCTGGCGCCGGTCGACCAAGATCGTTCCCTACTACCGGGTACAGTCGGTGCTGTACCAACAGACGGTGTTCCAGCGCCGCCGCCAACTCGCGAGCGTGACGGCCGATACGGCGAGTTCGGCGACGCTCCTCGGCCGTGCTGCGACGGCCTACGACATCGACGCCACGCAAGCGCTCGAGGTACAACGGACGATCGAACGGGGGCTCATGGAACAGTTACACGAACGGACGTCTCAGCGAGCACTCGGTCGGTGGTTCACACGAGAATCGGACTCCGGCGACGACGGCAATCGCGACACTGACCTCCCTGGTGAAGAAGGTGAGGTGACAGACGACGGGGTCGCGGATAGTTCGAACGAGGACACCGACCGAATCAGGTAACGCCGTCCCGGTCGACCGTCTCGAGTCGACCGTGCTCGAGGACATCCGTGGCGGTCTCGACGAACTCCCAGATATCGTGGTAGCTGACGTACAGCGGTGACGGACAGACACGGACGACGTCCGGCGGGCGAACGTCGACCACGTACCCGCGTTCGCGAAGTGCGTTTCCGAGTGCGTAGGCTCGGTCGTGTTCGAGAGCGACGTGGCCGCCCCGCTTATCCGGCTGGCGTGGGGTGCCGACGGTGACGCCATGCTCGTCGAGACGCTCGTCGGTCAACGCGATGAGGTACTCGGTGCGATCGACCGAACCTTCCCTGATCGCGTCGATACCGACGTCCTCGAGTATCGATAGCGCGCCGTCGAGCGGGGCAGCGGCGAAGATCGGAATCGTTCCGATCTGCCAGGCACCCGCCGAGTGGGCCGGTGTGTAGGTCATCTCGAGGTCGAACTGCGTGTCCTTCTCGTGGCCCCACCAGCCCGCGAGCCCTGGCGTTTCACCGAAGTGTCGTTCGTTGACGTACAACCCAGCGACCGCGCCGGGGCCAGCACTACAGTATTTGTAGTGACACCAGACGGCGAAGTCGACCCCGATTGCCGAAAGCTCGTGGGGGATCACGCCCACCGAGTGTGCCAGATCGAACCCGGCGAACGCGTCGTGTTCGTGGGCGGCCTCGGTCAATTTCTCGAGGTCGAATCGCTGCCCGCTCCGGTAGAGGACGGAAGGGAAGAACACGATCGCTGTCTCGTCGTCGATGGCCTCGCACACGTCGCGTACGTCGATCCTTCGGCCGTCATCGCTCTCGACGACGACGAGGTGGTCGTCGGGAGTGAGCCCCCGTGCCTCGAGCTGGGAACGGATCGCGTAGTGGTCGGTCGGGAAGTCGAGTTCGTTGACGACGACGCGGTTGCCGTCAGCGAGGTCGAGAAACGTCCCGATCAGGGTGTGGATGTTAACCGTCGTCGAGTTCCCGACGACGACCTCCTCGGGGTTGGCACCGACCAGTGGAGCCACCCGCTCTCCGAGTTGCTCGCCGTAGTGGAACCACGGCGGGTCGCCGTCCGTCCAGCCGCGAATGCCGAGCGTACGCCACTCCTCGACGACGTGCTCGAGGGCGGCGACGGCCGCATCGCTCGCGGGGCCGAGTGAGTTCCCGTCCATGTAGCACGGGTCGGGGAGGTCGAATCGGTTGCGGACATCGGTGAGGGGGTCGCCGTCGTCCCGACGAACCGCCGCCGATTCGGTGCTGTCGAAGTCGTCCATACCCGTTCGTTCGCGGCCACTCCCATTCATCTTTGTCCCCCGGCAACATCCCACTATGAACTCCGAACGAAAGCCCCTCGATTCGGCGGTGGCAGCGTTGCTCGAGGAGCCACCGTACCGAACGCTCCCGCCCTGGCACGCCCTCTCTGTCGACGCGGCCCGTCGTCTCGAGGACGACGTCTTCGGTAGCGAACCGACGATTTCGCTGCCGGAAGTGGCTGATACTGCGTTTTCCGGAACCGGCGGGATGACTCCAGTCAGGTTGTACCGAGGTCGGGACGGTGCCGCGCTTCCCATCCTGGTGTTCTTTCACGGCGGTGGCTGGACGGTCGGGACGCTCGATTCGGCCGACGACATCTGTCGAGCCCTGGCGGACGAAATCGGCTGTCTCGTCGTTTCCGTCGACTATCGCCTCGCCCCGGAACACCCGTTCCCCGAACCGCTGGTCGACGCTATCGATGCTCTCGAGTGGGTTCACACGCACGGGGATGCGCTTGGCGGTGATACCTCACGGATCGGGGTCTGTGGCTCGAGCGCCGGGGCCAATCTCGCTGCGGCCGTCTCGCAGTGGGACGGTCACCACGGCTCGAACGTGCTCACCCAGCAGGTGCTCTGTTATCCGATCACCGACTACCGATTCGATACGGCCTCGTACGAGGCGAACGCGGACGGGCCGTTGCTCACCCGGGCTGACATGCGATGGTTCTGGGAGCAGTATCTTCGCCACCAGGTCGACGGTGACCACCCCTACGTCTCGGTGCTTCGGGCACCATCGCTCGAGACAGTCGCGCCCGCCACCGTCCTCACGTGTGGTCACGACCCGCTGTGTACCGAGGGAATCGCGTATGCGGATCGGCTCGAGGATGCCGGCGTTTCGGTCACGCATCTCCACTACCCGTCGCTCCCCCACGGCGCATTGAGCCTCACCGAAACCGTCGAACGGTCGGCAGCGGCGATGGCAGACCTGACGGCTGCGGTGCGTTCGCGATTCGGGATTGATCCGATCGAACCCGGCGAGTGAGGGGTCACCGATACGTCTGATTGCGATTTTTGTGGCCGTTCGGACATGAACGTGGTGCGCGATCGTCGTCACCTTTGATATAGCAACATGCGATTTATACGCCGTCATTCGAGCAGGTGGCTGTATATGCTAACACACAACACAATGGGCAATCGAGCTAATTTCTACGAAAGAACGGCGTAGATGTTCGTCTCGTAAACGGATCGAACCCGGTCGCCCCAGTCGTGGGTGTAGGTATCGATCACGTCGCTCGCGACGTCACCACGCAGGTACTTCACGATCCCCCGATCACCCGTTCGATCCCGAAGGTGTGTCGTGAAAAAGTGCCGGAAGTAGTGGGGGGTGACGTTCTCGGTCGCCCCGCCACCCGTCCGATACCAGCCCCGTTCTCGAGCGTGGCGTTCGACGATATAGCGGACGTCAGAGGGCTCGAGACGCTGCCCCCAGCTCTCGCCTGTGTCGAGAAACAGCGGATCGGCCGGTGAGACGGGATCCGGGCGGATGGCCAGCCAGGCTTCCAGCACCGTCTCGAGTTCGCTATCGACGGGGATCACCGTCGCTCGCTTCCGTTTGTTCGAGGCGCTTCGAGTCTCGCCGTTGACCGCCACACCGCGGGCTGGTTTCTCGTCGACGTAGAGCGATCGTGGTCGGGCCTCGAGTTGCACTCGCGGCGTCCACTCGAGGTCGATTCCCTCGAATTCGACGTGGAGATCCCGCAAATCGAGGTTACAGAGCTCGCCCACACGCATCCCCGTTTTGAGGAGGGTGACAATAACCGCTCGCTCGAGCGGATGGCGGACGTCGGCGACGAACTCCCGCATCTCGGGGATCGAGATCTCACGTCTGGTCGGGTTGGTGTCGATGGATTCCCCCATCTCCTCCATCACCAGGGACATCGGATTCCCCTCGAACGCCTCGACGCGGGTCATGTAGTCGTAAAACCGGTGGACGTAGGAGGCGTACGTTGCAATCGTACTCGAGGCCAGTCGGCCGCGAAGGGAGTGTACCCAGGCCATACACTCTCGTCGACTCGCCTCCTGGGGAGTGATTCCCGACTGATCCTCGAGAAACGTCTGGAACTGGCGAAGAACGCGTTCGTAGGCGTCGATTGTTCGGTCGCTTTTACCGTGATACCGTTGTTCCTCGAGGAAGTAGGCGATCGGATCCTCCATGAGTGCGCCATCCTCGAGCGATTCAGTTGCCATCGATATCACCGATGAGCGTGTATCCACCGTGACGACCGCTGTATCGAATTCGGTTTTTCGTCTGGAGCTCGTCGAGGGTTTTCTCGAGTTGTGTTTCGATGTCGTCGCTCACCGCATCGAGTAACTCTTCCCACGAATACGTGTCAGAACGAAGGAGTTCGAGAACCTGTGTTTCGAGGCCGTTACCCCCTGGGGTAGCGTCCGGAGAACGGGGTTCCTCGACAGGCGATTCGAACCCCGTACGCCCGGCTTGTACCATGGTTCTGACATACTCGCTCTGACTCATTTCGAGGTCGTCAGCGTGTTCCTCCCAGGCAGATTTCTGGTAAGCCGGAACGTACGTTCTGACGACGACTGTCTCCGTATCCTGATCGTCATCCATGGATGACAGTCAGTATTCCATGATAATGAATCTAGCTGTCTCTCTAGATAAGGGACTTTATCTCTACTCCAAAGGGCATTTCCCCCGGTAATTTAGGTATCTCATTTGAGATCAGATACAAAAATGAGCTCTCATTTCGGATATTAGATTTAGAGGAGTAGGTATACGGGTACGGATTATATTCTATGGGTGCAACGTGAATATCCGCTGTGGGAGGTACCCGTTCCGTGAACGAATCGTGCGATGACGCCGATCGTCACGGCGGTGGTGCCCGATGGAAGGTGTGTGAACCTCTCCTGTCCGAGGTAAATGTATCTGAATCCCGACATAGGTTGGTGCGGGTCGATCGGTGGAGAATCAACAGTGGTTTTCGGCGGTTCGATTCGGTGACGCATTCGATAATCGAGTGATTCGAGCAGACACTGTTCGCGGTGGATTTGATATCGGTTTCACGTACCGAACGCTTGTTCCGTAACGGTACGCCAACGGCTACTACAGCTCCAAATGTCGATTGATGCGGAGACTCGTAGGGTCGCAATTGATATTATCCCCGTCAGGTTTGGATCCTACCAGTTACTCCAGAGAACACTCAGAGGCGAGCGTCCCTCCGCTCGAGAGTCGTTTGATTCAGTTGGCAATATAGTGTCAACTGCAACGATGTACACCTGATCGCAGACTCGTCTGGCGATCGGGTGTGCATTGTCCTGCAGTGAATACTATACTACACCGTCCACCGATTAGTCGGATCAATCGTCTACCGCTGTGAAACGTATCAAACCAGGTCACTCGCTGGCCCGTCCCACCCTGGTGTTCCCACGTTATCCACGCTCAGTGCTACTCCCCGAAACGAGTGGTCGCCCACTGATCAAAAGGCGTTCTGACGGACACAGATGGCTGTGAGTGAATCTGAAGAGCCTGTCGCACTTTGCCCCTCGAAAATCCCTTGGTATCGCACGTGGGGGATTTGATGCCCCGAGAGACTGACTGACGGCCACAGGTTCGGCTATCACCGACTCGATGGTTGTATAGTACCAACTGCAACGATTTTCACGCTGATCGCCGATGCGTCTGACGATCAGATGTGCATTAATTTACAGTAGCTACTATATTATCCATGTTCGTCACTGTGTCGTTGTCACGGCGTGTATGGCTCCTCTGGGCGGTGTAGCAAGTTCTAAATCGGTTTCGAGAGTAGGCAAGTGAATCGAGATGTGGACTCGAGTACGGAGGTTGCGTGGTTTGTCGTCGTCTGTTCGATGGTACCTCCAGCGACGATCAGGAACACGCACACCTGCTGTACGTCGGGCGGGACGCTATTCGTGTTGTTACTCCACCCGCCTCACCGTGTGTAGCCACTGCTTTTCAAAGCGGTACCCCTGGAGTATGGTACGTATAGTAACCACTGCAACGATGTACACACTGATCGCCGCCACGTCTGGCGATCAGATGTGCAGTGACGTGCAGTGGTTACTATAGGTTCTCCCTTCCCGACTTACGCGATTTCGGGTGACGGTCACTCGGACGGCCTGTCGAGGACGATAGTTGGACTGAGTAAGTCACGATTCGTGCTCGATCTCGAGGTTGGAGGCTCTTACAGGAGTTACAGGAGCAACTGACGTCAGCACATATTACGTCGGACACTCACCGCGAACAGTGTGCCACTCATCTCTCCTGTGTCGGTACCCACCTGGCGAGAAGCCCTATTCGCTATCGTGCCCGTCTGAGGAGGGTGAATTTGCGTTCGAGAGTTGAGGATGGTGTCTGCTGATCAGCCAGCAGTATAGTCGATGGAGCGTCGTTCGGTTCCCGACTTGCCGGCGACGAAACAGGGGTCGGTCGAGCGATTCGTCGAATTAGTGGCCAAACCTTCACAATACTTCGTGTAGTACCGAACGTCGACGTCGACCAAATAAATGGTATAATGCTATACAAAATTTTGGCTGGGGTGGTGTCGCCCCTTCTCTAGGGAAAATTCGGCTACAGTGCCTCTCGAGGTCGAATCTGGCGTTATCGAGTCGGCCGTCAGTGTGTCCGGGTTGCAGACGGCCGAAGCGGATTCGTCCTCGAAGAACGCATACGATCAGCCCGTACGCTGTGCGGCCGCCTCAGATCCCCTTCGACCATCCAGAACAGATTCCAAATCCGCATTGTGTCGTGACCGCCATTGTCATCGACGGCGATCCCGTCGGTGCCATCAGCGTCTCCTGCTCGAAACCGCGAACGACGGCCCAGCCTCGAGGAGGACGTCACAGGTCTCGACATCAGCACGACCAGGGTGACCGAACTCGAGTTGTTGTCGTCGGATACGGATGCCTAACGGTTTCGGACAGTCAACTCGTTTTGCTCCCGCCAATCAGCACTGAATACCGCCCGAGTCTGGTTCAGTGTACACGACCGAAACCGGTCGGAAATCGGCATCTAACAATGTGGGTGTCGGTCATCACAGCGGACATGACCACTCCCGGTGACGCCTCGATCGTCTACGTTGGGTGTACCGCGCCCGCACGGGACGTCCTCGAGACGCTCCTCGAGCGCGACGTGCCGATCACATCAGTCGTAACGATCGATCCAGAGATGGCGGACGCGAACGCCGTCTCGGGATACGCTTCGCTTCAGCCGACGGCCGAGGAACACGACCTTCCGGTCTACTACCCGAGTACGTATTCGATGGATGAGCCGGCTGACCTGGATCACTTCCAGACCGTCGAACCCGACCTGTTGATCGTCAACGGCTGGCAACGGCTCATTCCGGAATCGATTCTCGAGACGGCGACCCACGGTGCACTCGGCAATCACGGCAGTGCCTTCGGCCTGCCGAAAGGACGTGGACGGTCGCCCTTGAACTGGTCGCTCATCGAGGATCGGGATCGTTTCCTGCTCTCGATCATCCGACTGGATCCGGGGGCCGACTCCGGTGACGTGGTGACGAGCCGCAAGTTCGACATCACGCCTCACGATACGATCCAGACGCTCTACTACAAGGTCACGATGCTCCTCAAGGAGATGTTGCTCGAGATCGTCGACCCGATTCTCGCCGGTGAGCGCCCGTTTGAACCGCAGTCGGGCGAACCGACCTACTACCCGAAGCGAAACCCCGAGGATGGCGAAATACACTGGGAAAACGGCACGAGAGATATATACAACCTCGTTCGGGCGGTCGCGGCCCCCTATCCTGGTGCGTTCACCCACGCTGGCGGCGAACGGGTCATGATCTGGGAGACGATTCCCTTCTCCGCGGACATCGAGGCGACGGCACCGGCCGGGTCGATCGTCGAGGTGTTCTGGACGGGCGAGTTCGTCGTCGCGACCGCCGATGGCACACTACTGGTCAGAGAGTGGGAGGCAGACGACTGGCAGCCTGCGGTCGGCGATCGGTTCGACTCACGGGGCGAGCCAGACCGTGTCGACCGCCCGCACCATCACGCGAATCTCACGAGCGATGGTGGTGGGTCGGGGGACGATCCAGGATCGGAGGGGGCTGCAGTCGACGGAGCGTCGGGTGATCTCGATGCCTAACTGTGCCTCCCTCGGCACACTTTCCTACACACTCGAGGAGTACGAGCAACTGCTCAAATCGCTTCGGGCGGATGGCTTTTCGTTCAGGAAGTTTGGTCGACCACTCGAGCAAGACGACGTCGTCATCCGCCACGACGTCGACCTCTCGCCGGCGGGTGCACTGGAGATGGCCCGGGTCGAAGCCTCCCTCGACGTCCAGTCGACGTACTGCCTGCTGGTGACGACGCCGATCTACAACTTACTCGAAGTCGAGCACTCCCGGGCACTGGCTGAGATTCAGACCCTCGGTCACGACGTCGCCGTGCACTTCAACACGCACCACTACTGGGACGAACGACCGAGCGAGGACGAACTGCGGACGCAGGTGCGAGCGGAGTGCGATGTCCTCGGGACGATCATCAACCGGCACGTCGACACCGTTTCCTTCCACCGCCCGCCAGAGTGGGTGTTAGACGTCGACTTCGATGGGTTCGAGAACGCCTACCAGCCGGCGTACTTCTCGGCGATCGAGTACCGGTCGGACTCGAGACAGAAGTGGCGCACCGAGCCGCCGTTCCCGGAGGGACGGCCTGATCGGTTACAACTGCTGGTACATCCAGGGCTGTGGGGAAACACACCACGGAAAATGGCCGACATCGTCGCCGAACTCGAGGCCAAACAGCGCACACACGTCGAGGCCTATCTCGACGGACTTGGTGCGTGAATCGAGCAACGGTGGTCAGGTGTTCGTCGGTCAGGAAACGGTTACCTCGAGTTCGCTATCGGTTTCCGTGCCGGACAGAAGCGCTCGAATCGCGCCAACGGTGGGGTTCGAGGACGTCTCAGCTGCGTTCTCCATCAACACCGTCTCGCTGGGGAACAGACGTTCGCCCAGGAGGAGACCGTGTTCCCTCGCGGTCGAGCCGGTCACGGTGAGGTAGACGCCGACACCAGTATCGGCGATCGACCGTTCTTCCTCGAGCCCGTCGTCGGGGTAGCGGAAGTCGATTCCCTCGAGCGCTCGCGTTCCGAGGACAGCCCGTACCAGCCGTTCGTAGCGGGGTGTGATACACAGCGATCCCGAGTAGTCCTCGAGAAACGCTCGGTCGATGGGGTCGTTCGACGGTGCGGTTTCGGGCGTCGCCATGAGCGTGTGATAGACGGTGTCGCCGAGGCCGGCGACGACCTGCACGTCCGTATCCGCTGGGTCGATCCGGGCGTTGACGTCCGCGATTCGCTCGAGTGGGTCGGCCTGGAGGGCGACGACCTCCTCGAGCACCAGATCGGCGCTGTCGAACCCGAGGGCGAACTCGTGGGTTCTGAGGGCGCGAAACGGTTCCTCACGACCGATGAGGACGAGTTCAGATCCTGCTGAGATACCGTCCACGTCGACTCCGTCGAGCGGTATCGAGACGCTATCGAAGACGATTCGACGGGGTTTGCCGGCGCGGTCGTCCCGGAGCAACGTGTACTCGGGAGCAGTCGGATCGTCGGTCGTGCTATAGGTGGCGAGGCGATGGTATACGTCCGCGTGCGAGGGCTCGACGGTGCCTTTCGTGACGGCCTTCTCGTGTCTGAGCGTGGAGATGACGTCGTCGGCGAGAGCCGGGATGTCGAGTCGTCGGGCCACCCAGTCGAGTACCGACTCGAGGGGTCGACCCTTGCGCGGAACGGCAACAGGAATACGCTCGCCCATCGGATATCATTCGATCTGTGTGACGAGCGCCTAAACCGGTTACGTTCGCGGCCAGGTTTCGAAAACGGCGGTGTTCCAGACGGGGCAGTTCCGCGAGGTTCGTCGCCACTTACTCGGAGAACATCGAGCCCAGCTGGTCGCGCCAGTCCGTGAGATCGGTGACGTCCGCGCTAACGTCCTCCAGATCGGCTTCGAGGCCGTCGACGTCGTCCTCGAGCGAACCCAGGTCGGCGTCGAGATCCTCCACGTTATCGGCCACGTCGCCGAGGTCGGTCTCCAGCGAATCGACGTCGGATTCGACGCCCTCGAGTGCCGATTCGACGTCAGCAACGCTCCTGGTGACGTCATCGAGGTCACTCTCGAGGGCGTCGGTTCGGTCGTCGACGGCCTCGACAGCAGTCGCATTTGTTTCGACAGTGTCGACGGTTTCGTCCAGTTGCTCCTCGACCGTGGCGAGATCGCCCTCGACGGTCGACACCTGTGCTTTGAACTCCTCGATCAGCTGTTCGCCGGTGCCGTTGTCGTCGAGGAACGACTCGAGGGCGTTCGTGTATGCCGCGAGTTCGTCGACACGCGACTGGAGGTGGTCGAGTTTCGCCTGGTCGCTCCCCGACAGTCGTGTTTCGATCGGTTTCGAGTCGTCTCCGGTCTCCCCCTCGGCCTCGACCTCGATCTCGAGCGCGTCTCGAAGCGTCTCGAGATCCGTCTCGGAAAGTTCCCCAGCACGGATTTCGGCGGCGAGACGGGCGCCGAGTGCGGGCTGGTCTCCGTCCGCGGCTTTCGTTTCGCCGTCTGCAGTAGACGGCGCAACGTCTACTGCAGGCGTTTCGGCCGCTTCGGTACCGTCTTCACCGTCGGTGGCCGCCGATTTCGCGGCCGGGTCAGCACTCGAGGCTGCCTCCTCCAGGTCGAGTTCGATTTTGGGTGGCTCGTCGGCGTCGTCCGTGACCTCGTCCTCGGTGTCCGTGGCCTCCACCTCGGCTTCGCCCTCGAGATCGAGTTCGATCGCTGGGGGCTCTTCGTCGTCAGCCTCTTCGTCGTCAGCTTCGACATCGTCGGCACCCCCGTCGTCGGCGGGCGGAATCTCGTCGTCCTCGAAGCCGAGATCGATGTCGGGCGTCTCCTCTTCGTCTCCGTCTTCGTCGACCGGTTCGGGGTCGGTTTCGACGTCCTCCAGGTTGAGGTCGAGTTCCTCCTCGCCGAGGAACGACTCCTCGTCTGCATCCACTTCATCCTCGCTCTCGAGGTCGATTTCCTCGGCCTCTGTGTCGTCCTCGCCCTCGAGATCTGCCTCGTCGTATTCGAGGTCTGTATCCGCTGTGTCCGATTCGGCCGTCGCTTCGTCAGCGTCGTCGGCCTCGGCGTCTTCCGCCCCCTCCTCGTCGTCAGCAAGCCCCGGCACCCCATCGGACTCGCCCGAAAGCATGTCCTTGACGACCTGGTTGCTGTCGTCGGCGATGATGTCCTCGATCATCGTGTCTTCGAGGTGGTCGCCGTCCGTCTCGTCCGCCGTCTCGTCGTCGCTCGAGTCGACGACGGTTATCGTCGGCTCGGTGAGAAACGACGCTGGGTCGGTGTCGTCGTCGAGGCGGATGCCATAGACGGTGACGAGGGGTTCGTCGGGTTCGATCTCGCCAGTGAACTCGACGTGATTGTCCTGGAAGGCCGTCCACTGTTCGCTGTGGTACTCCGGGTGGAACCCGACGCTGTCCATCGGGAACGATTCCGGGATGTCCTCGGAGAGTCGTACGGTTGTCACGTCGTCGGTCGTCGTTTCGATTTCGAAGCGAATCGCTGGAACCGGGAACTCCTCCGCCGTGTAGGTCTTCGTTACCGTAATCCCACCCGTTTGCACTTCCACCACATCGTCTGCGTCCGCGGTACTGCTCATGAACCCAACGTTAACACAGCATTACCTTAAAATGAACGGCAGGCCAGAGGGCGGTGGACGCATCCGCTGCTGGCGTGTAGGAACGAGGTGTCGATGCTATAGCGCGACCCGATCACCGATCTCGACGATCTCGAGGCGCTCGGGGTACTCGAAACTCTTCGCGTGGTGGTGGAGCACCTTCGGGTCGCCCGTCAACCCGCGCCACATGTCCCAGTGACTCGGCAGCAGGCGCTCGAGTTGCAACGCTGAGGCGCACTCGACGATCTGATTCTCGTCGTTGTACCACCGCGTGCGAACCGGCTCACGGGTCTCCTTGTCTGGGACGGTACCGACCGTCCCGAAGGCGAGGATCCCGAGGTCGATGTCGTAGCGCTCCCCGAGGCGTTCGAACTCGTCGCTGGGTTTCGTGTCTCCGCCGTGGAAGATCGTTCCGGCGTCGTGCTCGAGGACGTAGCTGACCGGGTGGGTCGCGTCGGGGTCGTGTGCCGACTCGACGTGCAGCGTGAACTCGCCGATTTCGAGCGTATCACCTTCGCTAACTTCCGCAAACTGGTCGTCCGTTACGTCCCAGTTGTCCGTCCAGGCTTCGTCCTCGCGGGCGACGGTGAGGCTGTCGTCGGGAGCGTACAGCGTGGCGTCCGATGCGGCGAGGATCGGCGCCTGGCTCGGGCCGTGCACGTGGTCAGTGTGTTCGTGGGTCGCGAGCACGGCGTCGGCGTGGTCGATGTCCTCGGGATCGAAGGGTACGGGGATCATCCGAACCGTTCGTGGCGGGTCGCCGAGTCCAAGGTAGGGATCGATGTAGATCGTTGTCCCCTCGCTTCCCTTTATCGCGAACCCGTTACAGCCGAGATACCAGACTGCCACTCCGTCGGGGTCTGCCGATTCGATCGCACGTGGGAGCCAGTCTCCCCAGTCGCTCGTAGCCATACTCGAGTCTGTGACCGGGCCATGCGTAAGTGTGTCGTTCGCGACCAATCGAGCGACCTTGCTGGATGGAGTTCAACGATTTTTGCTCGAGGGGACTCCCGAAACACTATAGATAGTGCCCCATCATGCTCCAAAAATTGTAGCATTGTCTCGCGAGTCGACCGTCGACGAGCCGCCCTACCAGGTGCCGTGGAACGTGTCGAACTCGAGGCTGTCGAGCGGTTCGTTCCCGACGGCGATCTCGTACTCGCCGGGGGTGAGCATCGGCTTGTGGAACCGGGGGCCGTCGTCGGTGGTAATTCGGGGACAGCCGGTGTTGACGAACGCGTCCATGTCGAAATTTCGGAGGCGGTCGGGCGTCACTTCGTCCATCGTGATCAGGTAGGCGTCGTCGTTGTCCGCGAGGATGTCCTGGGCGATTTCCCAGCGACCCTGGCCGATCTTGGTACAGAAGATGACGCCCCACTTTTTCGCGTCCATCGCCCGATGTACGGCGCCGTAGCGCTGTTTCATGAACTTCTCCGTGTCGGCGACGGTGACGACGTTGTTGACCGGATCCGCGATGACGACGTGTTTCTCGGGGTGTTCCATCGCCAGACCGAGCGGGTGGAACTTGCCACCCCCGACGTAGAGCACCTGATCGGCGGGCACGTCCGCGCTTGCGTAGTTACAGCCGAGCACCTGTCCTTCGTGGGTCAACCGATCGTCCCCGCGGCGGGTCTTGACCTCGTATCCGCGATCCTCGAGGAACTCGCGCATCTCCGAAAAGCGGTTCATGTGCTGGGCGGTCGTCACGAGACCGATTTCGGGTGTCTCCTCGGGTGGCTCGAGCGTCTCCAGGGATTCCTCGATGATCGGCGTCACTTCGACGTTCGAGAACAGGGGGACGTAGATGACCTTGTCCGTGTCCTTCATCGGCGAGTGACCGAAGTGGACGAACACGTCGGTGCGTTTCATCAGATAGGTGTCGAGGTCGCAGGCCCCGTAGCAGGGCTGCCCCGATAGCATAATGGTGACGTCATCGCCGACCAGCTCCCGGAGGTCGTCGGCGACGCTCGGGCCGCGTCGTTTCAGCCCCTCGGGAAACTGCAGGCCGATCTTGTTTGCGTTCTTCTCCTCGACGGCGTCGACGATGCGATCGAGTTCGTAGTCCCACTCCCGGTCGTGTTTGAGGGCCATTCCCGTCTTTCGGAGATCACCCTCACTGTACTCCGACTCCGACTCCTGGCTCATTGTCCTTGTTTGCGGGTGCGGACGTAAAACGACGCGGGTTTGGGCGCCGCAGGTTTGGATGTGTCTCGATGAAGTACGCGTCTCGAGCCAGTATCGTGGTGTGCACGTACCTTTCGAGCCAGCCGTATACGCCTCGAGCCAGTACCGTCCTGATCCTGCACACGGCTCCCGATCCGCCAGGTTGAAACGGTTTCCACCCAAAGCAAGGGTATGAGCGTCGAAACCGCCCCCACCGAACCTGACGTCGAGGCACTCGGAGCAGCACTTGGCGACGCGATCACCGACCTCCCCGAGTACGAGGCCTTCGAGGCCGCCCAGCGCGCCGTCGAGGACGACCCCGACGTGCAGGCAAAGATTTCGGAGTTCGAACGCATCCGACAGGAGTTCATGATGGCTCGCCAGACCGGGACGGCCTCCCAGGCCGATCTCGAGGAACTCCAGTCGACCCAGGAAGAACTGCACGCGATGGAGCCGATGGCCGAGTTCCTCACGGCCAAGAGTGAACTCGCACAGCGGCTCGAGTCGATCAATAGGGCGATCTCGGAGCCGCTGGCGGTCGATTTCGGTGGCGAAGCGGGCGGCTGCTGTCAGGACTGATCGCGTTTTCTCTCAGCTCCCCTCGCTCCGAAATAACTGACGACGTGATGACGAATTTTCGACCCAACAGTCATAATACTGGAGTGAAAAGGGGGTTCCAATGGCAGCCGAAGACCCTGCTGATGGGTACCTGTTCGATCTCTACCGGCGATACATCGGCGAGCCGGACGACCGAACCGACATCTACGTCGGATTCGGACTCTTCCTCGGAGGCATCGGGCTGGCGGTAATCGCGCTCGTGGTGTTTCTCTGGGGGACGACCTACGATCACGGGTCGTCCGAGTACTTCAACTGGCTTCGTCCCGCGTACGCGCTCGGGATGGTGTCGTTGCCGGCGCTCATGCTGGGGATCGTCGTACTGCTTCCATCCGAACGCCGGATGCGATACATTTCCGCCGGCAGCCTCGGTCTCACGGCCGTCGCCGCAATCGGGTTCGTTCTCGCCTATCCGAGTGACTGGCTCTACGGCGACGACTACAGCATCCTGATCGTCGGCACGTACGCCCTCGGTCTGGCCGGCGTGACCGCCTCCACTGGCGCTGCGCTGATCGCGCACTACCTGGATATGGCTCGCGCAGTCGAGCAGGCAGCGGTGGACGAGGACGACGACGAGGACGAAGGCCCGGCGTACACGGACGCGGAGATCCAGAGCGACATCGATGCGGCGATGGAGGGCGTCGAACTCTCCTGGGGCGGCGTCGAGAAGTCCGAGAACAAGCGACTGACGTTCTCCGATCACGAGTTCGACAGCCAGAACCTGGACACGAACATGGCGACGAAGACGACGCGCTCGAGTGGCGTCGACGCACAGGTTGCGGGGCTCAAAGGTCTCAAGGGGGGCGAAAAGAAGACGGCCGTCTCCGAATCCTCTGTCGACGATCAGACACAAAAACTCAAGGAGTTGCGAGCGCAGCGAGAGAGAGAGCAGGCCGCCGCGGCCGAAACACGTTCGGACGACGGTGGGATTACGAACCCGTTTGCCGGCGTCCTCGAGCGGTTGCGTGGGATGGTAAAACGGAATTAACGCGGCATTCGGTGGAGTAATATGCTATTTTTCGTTGATATGAGTGACCGAACTGAACGCACATAGATTTATAATCCGTCAGACGCGTTTGGGAAACATGGCCAAAGGCCTAGACGTTGGAACGATGAACATCCTGTCCGCACAGCAGGATGGCACTGATACGGTTTTCGTGCAGCAGCGCAACTCCTTCGTGGAAATCGAGTACTCGGATATGGCCGAGCAGATGCTCTCACGCAGCGAGGTTCTTCACATCCGAAAGGATGACAAGGTGTACGTCGTCGGCGACGACGCCCTGAACTTCGCGAATATTTTCAACAAGGAAACACGACGCCCGATGAAACACGGGATCCTGTCTGCTGACGAGAAAAGCGCAATTCCGATGATGAAACTCATCATCGAACAGGTCGTGGGCGAACCGTCCTACCCCGACGAGAAACTGTACTTCTCGACGCCCGCCGACCCGATCGACGACGATCTCTCGACGCTCTACCACCAGAAGACGATCGAATCCTTCCTCAACGACATCGGCTACGACGCCGAACCGATCAACGAGGGGATGTCCGTCATCTACTCCGAACTCGCGGACAACAACTTCACCGGGCTGGGTATCAGCTTCGGTGCCGGGATGACGAACGTCTGTCTGGCGTACTACGCGGTACCCGTCATGAAGTTCTCCGTCGCCCGTGGTGGCGACTGGATCGACGAGCAGGCTGCCCGCGCGACCGGCACGCCCGTCGACAAGGTCACCTCGATCAAAGAGGACGACTTCGAACTCGACTTCACGACCGACGTGGGTGGCGTCGAGGGAGCACTCTCGATCTACTACGAGAACCTCCTCGATTACGTCATCGAGAACATCGTCCGCGAGGTCGACGACGAAGACGTCGAGGAAGGCCTCGACGTCCCGGTCGTCGTCACCGGCGGCACCTCGAGTCCAAACGGCTTCGAGGCGCTGTTCCGTGACCACCTCAAGGACGCGGCAATTCCGTTCTCGATCAGCGGTGTCAGTCACGCCCAGGAGCCACTGTACAGCGTTGCTCGCGGTGGACTCGTTGCCGCGCGCTCGGACGAAGACGTCGAGTACGAAGAAGACGAAGCGGAAGCGGAAGCGCCAGCGGCGAGCGAGTAACGGCGCCGGCTCAGCATTTTTTGGTGGTCGACCGTCGAGCCGATCGCTCGCGCTGGCGATCAGCCGCGACGGCTACTGTTCGTAGAAACGGTGAAACGCGTCCTGCCAGGACTCGTATCGGAACGCCTTGCTTTCGTGTTCGACGGGGACGTCTGCGAATCCACACCGATTGCACGCGAGCGTCTCGGCATCCCCCAGCGAAAACCGCTCGAGCGGTGTCTGACACCGTGGACACTCGTCCATGACCACGAGTTGACAGGGCGTGCTCATAAGTGTATACCCTCAGACGCTGACAGAACACGAGTAGTTGACTCGTATGGTATTACTACTGTGCATTTGCAAAACTATTTGTATGCGGCACATGTATGTGGTCGTATGAGCACCACGTCGTCCCCACAGTTCGAACACACGATCGAACGCTGTCGACCGACTGATGTCACCCCCGTCGAACTCGAGGCCAGTGATCTCGAGTCGACCGCTCCCGAATACCTGCGTGACCTGAAACGCGAGTGTACCCGAAACGGGCTGTTCCCGGCTCAGCTGACCGTCCAGGCCTGCTTCGACCGAGATTGTTCGCTCGACACCCAGGAAGAGATCGACCGAATTCGTGGCTACGTCCGTGCCGGGGCGTTCCTGGGCGTCGGATCCGTCGTCGTGGAGTGTGACGACGTCGCGACACCCGAGAAGACTCGCCCAGCGCTAGCGGCCTGTGCCGAACGCGCCGAACGTGAAGGTCTCTCGTTCGAACTCGACGCACCCATTACCCTCGAGAACTAATTTTCGCTCGATGCCCGCGGGCCCCGTTCGCCGACAGCTCGCCCAGTTGCTCGAGTCAGTCGCCGATTTTCCCGACCCACGCGTCGATAGGGAGCAGTATCTAACGCCCGCCGAGCTGGCCGCACACGTCGTCCACCTCGCTGCCGTGCAGGGCGATCTGACGAACGCGACCGTGATCGATCTCGGTACGGGAACCGGGATGCTGGCCCTGGGTGCCGACCAGTACGCGCCCGCCCGTACGATCGGGCTCGACATCGACGCAGACGCCCTCGAGCAGGCGCGACTAAACGAGCACACGATCCGTTCACTCGTGCTGGAAGCGACGTCGAGCAACGACTCTGGGGACGAGTTCGACCAAATTCGCCACACTGTAGACTGGCTCCAGGCCGACATCGACCACGTGCCGCTCGAGCGGACGACCCTTCCCTCGCCGGTGACCGTCCTCTCGAACCCGCCATTTGGGGCCCAGCGTGGAAATCGCCACGCAGATCGAGCCTTTCTCGAGGTTGCTCGCGAGGTGAGCGACGTCTCGTATACGATCCACAACGAGGGAAGCCAGGACTTTATCGAGTCCTTCGCTTCCGATCACGGCGGTATCGTCACTCATGCGTTCGGTGCCACGTTCCCTCTCGATCACCGTTTCGACTTTCACGACCGCGAGCGGGCGACGCTCGAGGCGGAAGTGTTCCGGATCGAGTGGTCTGGCGAGTAGTGCTGGCTAGGTGTACGTCTCCTTCTGGGCGATCTGAACGGTCGTGTCGCCAGCCGTCACGAACAGTTCGCCGTCGACGCGAACGAACTCGAGGCCTTGCGTCGAGACCGACTCACCCGCCTCGGGGAGTTCGACCGAGTTCGGCTCCACCGCACTCGTCTGGTTGCCGTCGACCTCGAGCACGAACGTGCCGTTCTCTGCGCTGATGGTGACCGTCTTCCCGTCGATTTGTGCCTGTGCCTGTGAGGATGGCGACGTGTACGCGAGGTGGCGGTCGTCGCCGTTTTCCAGCCAGATCTGGTAGACGGTGTCGTTGCCGACCGGCGTCCATCCCTCCCGTTCAGCGGTGATTGGTTCTCGCCACCCCGGCCCGCCGACGTAGATGGTCGACGAGCCGGAGAACGCTAACCGCTGGGCGGACACCGCTTCGATCCAGATGTTTCTCTCGGAACTCGAGACGATCACGCCACTGGCCTCGAGACCGCCAGGTTCGAAACCGGGGGCATCGACAGCGGACGCGATCGGGTTCTGGGCGTCTTCGGCGTAGGTAACGGTATAATCCTCGACCGAGAGTGCAACGTCGCCGTGACTGCCGTCGTCTGCCCCGAGGACGAACAGATTGACCGGAATCGCTGGCCCCGTGATGGCGGCGAGGACGACCACGACGACGACGAACGCCGCATATCGTTGGGAAGTCGTCCGCAGGATGGATGGCACGCGCGTGGTCGGGTTCGCGACGAGATCGTACACGCGATCGATCCGTGTAGCCGTCTGCGGTGGCGTGTAATCCCGTCCGGCACTCGCTCGAAGTCGATTCCCAAACGTCCGATCGAGTAGCCCGTCCTCTGCAACGGTGGGTGTCGTCGGTCGGGAAAACCGATGGGCGAGCCACGGCGGAATCAGCGCCTGCTGTGACCCACTCACGGCGACGGTGAGTATCATAGCGAGGGCGACGACGACGATTATTCCCGGACCCTGAAACAGGATGTACCGGTTCGCCCCGCCGAACCAGTAGATCGCCCACAGTGACTTCGAAAACGCATAGAGAAGGACGGCGAGCCAGAGGGCGAGCGGATCCGGACGGTACTCTCGTCGCCGGAAGACCACGATCGCGAGCACCAGTCCGAGGAAGAAACCGAGGGCGTGCCCCTGGATCGCAATTGTCGCCCAGGAGGGGGCCGATGGCGGTTGGGGCTGGGAGACGTAGACGCCGATCGGAACCTGCAACGCCCGATAGATTGTCGATATCGCACCCTGTATACCGATAGCCGCGATGAGTGTCACGATCGGATACCGAACGATGGCGAACCCAGCGAACGCGAAGACGACGCCGGAGAACCCGATAACGGGGCCGATTGCGAACAGGCCGGTCAGGAGACCGACGGCGATGACTGCCCCAGGAAAGACGACGAACGCTCGGATCAAGGGGTTGTGAAAGAGGATTCGTTTGGCCAGACCAACGAGGCCACTCGAGGTGTTAGGCTCCCGGTCTCTCGCGCCACCCGCGTAGTGCCCCCACGCGTACTCCGCAATGGGGGCGATCACGATCGTTCCGATGAGGTTTCCGGTGAGGTGACTCGCGCTCGCGTGGGCGAACGGTGCGGTCACCATCCCGAGCGGGTAGAAGAACGACCAGGCACGAAACGGCTTGACGACCGGGTTGTCGAACTCGGTGATGCCATCTTGGACGAAGAGATACATGGCAAGGACGAAACCGATGACGACGAGGGTTCCCCACGGGACGCCGTAGAGAAACCGCGACTGGAGGACGTCCCGCCAGCGACGGTGGTTCCGATCGAGACGGTGAACGACGGCGAGCGAGCCGAGTATCGTCACGACGACGAGAACAGTTACCGCCTCACCCAGCCAATTCATATCGTTGAGGTACCCCGGAAGTCGTATAGGGGTTTCCCTCCGCGTCGACGGTACCCGCACGCGACTCCCCACGGAAACGAACGAACGGGTGGGCTTCGAAAGGTACAAGCGATAGACGGCCGGAGAGGAGGGTATGGAACTGCGAGTCACCGAGAGTAGCGAGAACGAACTCTCGATCGAGATCGTCGGCGAGGATCACACGTTCATGAACGTCCTCAAGGGGGCGCTGCTCGAGCACGACGACGTGAGTGCGGCGACCTACGACATGAACCCCGAACAGTCGGGTGGTCAGACCGACCCAATCCTGACTATCAAAACCGAAGGCGACGTCGAACCGCTCGACGCCCTCGAGGAGGGTGCTGCCGACATTCGAGCGAAGGCGGCGGCGTTCCGCGAGGCGTTCGAGGCCGCGCAGGTCTAATTTTCACGAAAACGGTCTGCTCGACTCGCGTTTTCGGTGGTATCAGCGTGTTTTCTGGGATCGTATAGTCACAACGATCGTCTAATTTACTGAACCGTCAATTAGTCAGCGCGACCGGCAATTGTGCTCACGTGCACGTCGCATACACCACGCTGAGGTCTCCGTCGGGCCCGACGTGAACGTCGAGGCCTTCGCGTTCGGCTCCGGTTTCGACGGTCTCCGCGAACGGCGACTCGAGGAGTGCCGCCGCGATGTCCTCGGCAAGCGCCGTTTCCGAGTCGTATTCATCTCCCTCGATGGCCTCTTCGAGGGGGTGAATCGGCCCCCATTGTAGCGTTTCGATGCAGCCAGTGTCGAACTGCGATGGGTCGGGCTGTGACGGCTCACGATCAGTGTATCGTTCGATCACCAGGCGCTGGTTCTGGGCTTCGGCGTACGCAGCCACCCCATCGTCGTAGCCGCGTTCGGGCTCGTCGATCGACGACCGGTGCGCGTTCAGCTGGTCGTGAACGGCCGCCTCGACGGTCGCGTGATCGATGCCGTTGCTCGAGTCAGCCTCACCCGGGACGTCCGTCCCGATGCCAGGGAGGATGGAGGCTGGAATGATTCCGGTCGCAAAGAGCGCCACGATCACGACGGCGACGACCAGCACCGGCGCGTACGGTTTCATCACCTCGAGCCAACTCGGCACATCCAGGTCGGCCTCGAGGTCGGCGTGATCCGGTTCGGCGCGCTCGAGCGTGGGATTGAGACAGCGCGAACAGGGCGGGTTGTTCTTGACGTGATCGCGCCCGCAGTTCGGACACGCCCAGACGAATTGCGTGCCGGTTTCGACGGTCTCGGCGGCAGACTCGTCGTCTACCGCTTCGAACGAATCACGGCCGCAGGTTGCACAGGAAGCCGGGGGCTCCTCGTTCTCGCGATCGTGCACCCGACCACACCACGTACACCGCCAGGTCACTGCCTAGATCGGTTGGCCGCGCAAAAATAAGCGTATTGAAACCGTGTGTCTCGAAGGCGGAACGCGGAGTCTCGAGTCGGGTTCCGAAGGTGGGGAGTACTTGGAGCGGGGGTATGGAGTCTGCCTGGCACCGGGAGCGGGAGTTTGGGGTCTGTCTGGCACCGGGAGCGGGGGTATGGAGTCTACCTGGCACCGGGAGCGGGGGTATGGAGTCTACCTGGCACCGGGAGCGGGAGTAAGGGGGACTGACTGACACTGGAAGTGGGAGTAAGGGGCTGCGTCGTACTGAAAGAGCGAGCGGATAGGCCTGCGTACCACTCGAAACAGGTGGAAACCGTCACCGGCTACGGGCGAACCGGAACGCCCCGCTCGTCGAGGTATCGTTTGACCTCGTCGATCGAGTATTCGCCGTAGTGGAAAATCGAGGCCGCGAGCCCCGCGTCCGCGTCGGCCTCGGTGAACACCTCGTACATGTCCTCGGGCCCACCACACCCGGAAGAGGCGATCACCGGCGTGTCGACGGCGTCGGAGACCGCCCGCATCAACGGCACGTCGTAGCCGTCTTTCGTTCCATCGGCGTCGATCGAGTTGACGAACAGCTCGCCAGCTCCGCGGGATTCGGCTTCGATCGCCCACTCGACGACGTCGATGCCGGTTCCCTCGCGCCCGCCCTTTTTCGTACACTCGAACCAGCACGGCTCCCCGTCGATCTCGACGTAGTGCTCTCCGTCCTCGTCGAACCGCCGCCGGGCGTCGACGCTGATGACGATACACTGACTGCCGAAGGCGCGAGCCCCCTCGTTGATCAGTTCGGGGCGCTCGAGCGCACCGGTCGTGATCGAAACTTTGTCCGCTCCCGCCCGCAAGGTCTCTTTGATGTCCTCGACGGTTCGGATGCCGCCACCGACGGTGAGTGGAATGAACACCTCGTCGGCGACGTCCTCGACCACAGAGAGCATCGTCTCGCGGCCGTCCGCGGAGGCCGTAATGTCGAGGAAGACGAACTCGTCGGCCCCGGCCTCGTTGTACGCCCGCGCCATCTCCACGGGGTCGCCGGTGTACTCGAGGTTCTCGAAGTTGACACCGGTGTAGACGGCCGGGTTCCCGTCTTCGTCGACGTCGACGTCGATACACGGGATGATACGCTTGGTAAGCATCTACGCAGATATTGGAACGAGGCCCGTTTGACCGTTTCGACCACGGCAGGTCGTCACCGGGTGCAGGTATAGTGATTCCTGGAACTGTCGAGACACTCGAGCGGAACCGTCACCGCTCAGGTGTCTCAGGACTTCCAGGGATCGCGATAACAGTGTTTAAGTTCTCGAGTTCGAAACCAACGGGTATGGCAGACGAAACGGAACACCCCCACGACGAGGATTCCGCAGCCACCGTTGGCCACGACCTCGAGGCCGAACGCACGACCGCACCGATGAGCGACTTTGCCGTCCGCGATGCGGCGTTCGGTTTCGTCGTGATGGTAATTGGTGTGGCACTCGCATTCGGGATTCCACTGGCGTTCTTCTAACTTCGATTTCCGACTCCGATCCGGTGTGACCCACTGCTCTTAGAGCGGATCGCAGTCGAGAGGCGGAGAAGTGCTGTGCGAATCGAAAACCGAGAACGGTTCAGCTCGAGACGCGGCGGAATTACTAGAAGACGTATTCGTCGTCGTGTCCCATCATTCCATCGTTCTCGAGGCCCGGTTCCTCCTCGTCCATCGGACCGCTCGTCTTGTACGCTTTGATCCCGGTGGAGAGTAAATCCTCGATCGCTTCTTCGCGGTTGACAAATTCGCCACGCTCTACCATCTGCGCGATCTGCATCTCGAGGTGTTCCGGTATCGTGATCTCTACTTTCGGCATCTGATTCGGGTTTCGGTGAGGGGGTATTTAAGATTGACGGGGCCAGAAATCGAGTGGGCGGTGTCCGGCGGCGGACTGGAATTTGGAATGCACCACGAGTCGCACGGTCTATCCAGTGATTGTCGGACGAAACTCACCAGTATTCGAGGGAACGTCACTGAGGCCGGGCGTTACTGATCGATCAGGGATTGGTATCGGGTATCAGTTATAGTAGCCACTGCACGTCAGTGCACACCTGATCGCCAGACGGATCGGCGATCAGTGTGTGACCCGTTTCAGTTGTTACTATAATCGTCCAGAGGGCACAGTCGGCCGATGCCGGGCCGTTCACGGCTCGATCATAACAACCGGCTACTCACGCGAACGTCGGCAAAAATGAATCGCATACCCGGGAGGTGCTCGCGGTGTTGATCCGTCCGGATTTACTTCATCATCGACTCGATGGTGTTTTTGATGGAGGAAGCCGGCTTCGTCAACGTGTTGAGCTGGTTGCGCATCTTCCGCTGATTGAAGTAGCTCGCAAAGGCGAGAATCGTTGGCGGCCACAGGCCGACGAACAGTCCTCGTTCACGGTCGCCCCGCAGGAAGAAGTAATACCACGACAGGCCAACGGAGGCTGCCGAGGCGAGGACGGCCGGTCCCATCGCCTGTGTTTCCATATCATCGCCCATCTCGCCACTCATCTCTCGCTCGGTGAGTCGTTGTTTGCTCGCCATGCGAGTACAACCGTCGTCGAGCCTCGTCTTGGTTATAGCACACGTATTCGCAAGCATGGCTTCGTTTCGAATTCGTGGAAACCGTTACGACCGGTTTCGATGCATCCCCGGGCCGGGGAATGTAGAATTTCCCGTCCGAAACAGTGATTCGAACGGTACGATTACGGTCGTCGCGACCATATTGCCAGCAATGAAAGACGTCACGGATCTCTATCAGGAGTTTGGCGAAGAACGACTGCCGCCGGGCCAGCGTGAAACCTCGAAGTTTCCGGTGCTCTCAAAGAGCGGCACGCCGCCCTGGGATCCAGACACCTGGGAGTTTACCGTTTCGGGTGCCGTCGACACGCCCCTGTCGTTCGACTGGGACGAGTTTCGAGATCTTCCCAGTGAAACCCAGCGCCAGGACTTTCACTGCGTAACCGGCTGGAGCAAGTTCGACTGTCAGTTCACCGGGGTGCCGTTCCCCGAACTCGCCGACCGGGCTGGCGTTTCCGACGACGCCGTCCACGTCTTGTTTTCCGCGCTCGACGACTACACGACGGATCTGCCCCTCGAGGCCTGTGTTCGGGGTGAGGTGCTTTTCGCCTGGGCGTTCGACGGCGAACCGCTAGCGCGGGAACACGGTGGGCCGTTACGGGTCGTTACCCCCCACAAGTACGCCTACAAGGGGGCGAAGTGGGTAACCGGCGTCGAGTTCCTCACGGAACCCGAACTGGGATACTGGGAGCGTCGGGGCTATTCGGAGACGGCAAATCCCTGGCGGGAAGAACGATACAGCTAGGCTCAGCTAGGCTCTCGCCACCAAAGTACCTCGAAACGCTGAAGGTACCGCCACACTGAAGTCCGGGCAATGGATCGACCGCCGGGACAGCGCGGACGTGGCGCGGACGGACAGGCCGCGACGGAGTTGGCCAGCCGACGGTTGTACAGTCGTACCCGCCCCGTTGGTGACGTCTCGTTTGGAACGGTGCTCGAGCAGGCAGCCGGCACTCGCTTTCAGTGGGCGACGGCCGACGGTCTCGAGATCGTCGGCTGGGGCGAACTCGTCCGGTTGTCCGCCCACGGCCCATCCCGGTTCGACGACGTCCGCACCCAGGCGAATGCGACGTTCGAGGAACTCGACCACGACGGTCCCGACGTCGCCCGTCCCAGGGCGTTCGGCGGCGTCGCGTTCCACGACGGTCACGAGCCACGACCTCCCTGGGAGGGGTTCGGGGCGGCGACGTTCGTCGTGCCGTCGGTGATGCTTACCAGAACCGACGACGGCACCTGGCTCACGGCAACCGAGTCGACCGCGGAGGCGGCAACGACGCAACTCGAGCAGTGGGACGACCGGATCAGAACCGAACCGGCGATGCGCTCGAGCGGCACGGCACCGGGGATCAGCGAGACCCAGCGAACGACGACCAGGGCGGAGTGGATCGACGGTGTCAAAACCGCAATCGACCGCATCGAAGCGGGTGGCCTCGAGAAGGTCGTGCTCGCCCAGGCCCTTGAGGTCGCCCTCGAGGAACCGGTCGACGTGCCAGCCACGCTGGAGCGACTCAGACGCCGGTACCCGAACTGCTATCGGTTTCTCTTTCGGGACGGCGACAGTGGGACGTTCTTCGGTGCTCCGCCGGAACGCCTCGTGAAAAAACGCGGCGATCACGTCCGAACGGAGGCGCTGGCTGGATCGGTTCCCCGTGGGGAGAGTCCCGAACGCGACGACGAGTTAGCCGAGCAGCTGCTCGATAGTGCGAAGATCGGTCACGAACACGACCTCGTGACCGAGACGATTCGCGAGCAACTCCAGCCGCTCTCGAGTACCGTCTCGATCGACGATCTTCGAGTCAAACGACTCGCGACGATTCAACACCGATGGACGCCCATCGAGGCGACGCTCGAGAACGGAACGCACGTCCTCGATCTCGTCGAGGCGCTCCACCCGACGCCCGCAGTCGGTGGAATCCCCCCTGACGTCGCCTGGGAGACGATTCGGTCGGTCGAGTCGTTCGACCGTGGCTGGTACGCCGCCCCGGTCGGCTGGTTCGACGCGGACGGTGACGGCGAGTTCGCCGTCGGCATTCGGTCGGGTGTCGCCCGCGGGGACACGGTCACGCTGTTCGCTGGCAACGGTATCGTCGCCGACAGCGACCCCGCCGACGAGTGGGATGAAGTGTTGCTCAAGTACCGCCCGATCCTCGACGAACTCGAACAGCGCCGATGACCACACCAAACCGCGCGACGCTGTGGGGTCGAACGCTGGTCGAAGAGCTGGTCGCGTCGGGGATCGGGGCGGTGTGTGTCGCCCCAGGGAGCCGGTCGACACCGCTGACGGTGGCGTTCGCCCAACATCCGGCTGTGACGGTCTACTCCCACCTCGACGAGCGCTCGGCGGCGTTTTTCGCCCTCGGGCGGGCCCGACGAACGGGGGAGCCGACGGCCCTCGTCTGCACCTCGGGAACGGCGGCCGCCAACTTCCACCCGGCCGTCATCGAGGCCGATCAGGCGCGCGTACCGCTTCTCGTGTTGACGGCCGACCGGCCGGCGGAACTCCGTGACAGCGGTGCGAATCAGACGATCGACCAGCGAAAACTGTACGGAGACGCCGTCCGCTGGTACGCCGAGTTGCCGGTTCCCGAACCCAACGAACGTGCCCTGCGTATGCTCCGAACCACGGCGGCGCGAGCGCTGTCGAAGACGACCGGCACGCCGGCCGGGCCGGTGCACCTGAACTGTCCGTTTCGGAAGCCGCTCGAGCCGACGTCGGTTCCCGAGTCCGTTCCGGACGGGGTCGAGGACACCCTCGCTGGCACCGGTCGAGAAGGGCCGTTCGTCAGAACGACAGGAGGGGAGACCACCTTGCCCGGCGGGTCGAACGAAGCGGAGCGGATCGCCAGGGCGCTCGAAGACGCGAGTCGACCGCTCGTCGTCGCCGGGCCGGCCGACCCGCCAGTTCGGCGGCTCGATCCCGACGCTGTAATCGACCTCGCGACGGCCGTGGGCGCACCGATTTTCGCCGACCCACTCTCCGGGGTGCGGTTCGGCCCCCACCTCGAGACTCACGAGGAGGGGCTGGTGTGTGGCGGCTACGATAGCTACGCCGACACCGTTCCGGATCCCGACGTCGTCCTCCGGATCGGCGACTCGCCGACCTCGAGATCCCTGAGCCACGCGCTGCGTGATGCCGACTGCCGACAGTTCCTGATCGACCCTGCAGGCGAGTGGCGGGAGGCGACCTTCACCGCCACGGATCTCGTCGTGGCAGAACCACAGGGAGTGCTCGAGGCGGTCACTAATGTTATCGACCACGACAGGACTCGACGGACGGCTCACGATGGCTGGCTCGAACGCATCCGGGAAGCCGAGACCACTCACTGGCAGGGACGAGACGATGCTCGAACTGCGGAAGCGCTCGAAGCCGAGCCGTTCGAAGGCGCGATTCTCGCGTCAGTCTTCGAGGATACACCAGACTCAGCGACGGTGTTCGTCTCAAACAGCATGCCCATCCGTGACGCCGACCGCTTCGGTCGGCCGCGAGCAGCGGATCTAACTGTCCTCGCGAACCGCGGAGCGAGCGGTATCGACGGGATCACGAGCACGGCCCTGGGGGCCGGCAGCGCGACCGACGACCCGCTGGTGCTCGTCACCGGCGACCTCGCATTTTATCACGACTCGAATGGGCTACTCGCGCTCGAGCGGTGTGGCGTCGACGCGACCATCGTCCTGCTGGACAACGACGGCGGCGGCATCTTCCACCTGCTGCCGATCGAATCGTTCGACCCGCCCTTTACGGGGCAGTTCAAAACGCCACACGGGCTCGAGTTCGATCCGCTCGGCGAACTGTACGGCTTCGAGATGGTACACGTCGAACCGACGGCGTTCGCGGACGCCTACATCGCCTCGCTCGAATCGCCAGGCACGCAGGTCATCTCGGTGTCGTTCGACGCCGAAACGAGCCACAGGCGCCGGGAAGAACTCGAGAAGCAGGTGCGCGAGGCATGTTCGACGAACGAACGGTGACCGGACGCTGACAACGGACTCGAGTCGCCAATTTTGGATCGGTCAGGGGCGCAGCACCCACCAGACGACGAGCGCGTAGCCAAACGGGATCCAGAACGCAGCCAGCGTGAGTCCGCCGAGGAGGGAACCCGGCTCGAGCGCTGGCTCGTACCAGAAAGCGATCGACGCTACGACGCTCCAGGAACCGAACGTGGCCAGGGCGACCCGCGGAATCGTCAGCAGATAGCCGACCAGTGGGAGCGTACAGGCCAGGACGATGAGGTTCACGGGGAGCGCGAACGCGGGGGTCAGGCTCGAATACACCAGAACCGGATACAGCAGCGCGATGCTGGCGACCGTCACCGCGGTGGTGGTGTCGAGCGTTCGGTGTTCCCTCGAGAGGTCGACCTCGCCGTCCCATTCGTGGACACTGAATCGAGCTGATTCTGTCGTGCGTTCGTGAGCCGCCGATTCCGATCCACCGTGAGCCTGCTCGCTTGAGGATCGGGTTCGACGCTGGCTGTCACCGCCGGCACCGAACCAGGTGTACGCTCGACTCCCACCGAATTCGGCTGCTTGCCGGCGGCGTCGCTGCCGGGCGTGGTGACTCCCATCGGCGGTATCGGATGCGCCGGTAGCTGTGTCGAACCCCCGTTGTGACGACCTCGAGGCGTCTCCTGGCCGGTCGGTCGAGGATCTTTTCGCGCCGTTCGAGGCTCGAGACGCATCACGCCGATTCGAACGCCCGTCGCCGGTATCAACCCCGGATTCTCGAGCAGTGGCATCTTCAGCTGGGGAACCGAACGACCCGAGTCGTCGGTAGGCGTCGTGACCGAGGCGGTCGTACCGGGCGCGTTCGCCCTCGTCGGTGAGGACGTCTCTCGCGGTCGTTACCCGATCGAACCGGTCAGCCGCATCGGGAGCGTCAGTTCGATCCGGATGGGTCTCGAGGACGCGCTCGCGGTAGGCGTCGGTGATCTCACGTGGCGACGCATCGGGTTCGACACCGAGGACGTCGTAGTACGACTCGCCCATCGCTGACGGATTCTCGTGGGCGAATAAAAAATCACGCTCGAATCGATTGCCGATTCGTCGTCACTTTTGCCCCATGCGGGCGTCGGGTTCGGTATGGATCTCGCGATCGTCGACACGCTGGCGCTGACGATGGCCGACGACCGACTCGACGTCCTCGAAGACGCCACGATCGGCATCGACGACGGTGAAATCGTCTACGTCGGGCCCTCGAACGGATTCGATGGGGAACCGGATCGTACGATCAACGGGAGCGGCCACCTGACGTTGCCGGGGCTGGTGAACGTCCACACCCACCTGGGGCTTACGCTCTGTCGCGGTGGCGCACAGGACGTTCCCGAAATCGAGTGGATGAACCGCGCCCTCGGCCCGCTGGTCGAACACGCGACGGCCGAGGATCACGTCGTCGGCGCTCGCCTCGGCGGCCTCGAGGCGCTCCGGTCGGGGGTAACGACGGTCGGGGAGTACGCCGCCGACGTCGAGCAACTGGTCGGTCGGAGCCTCGAGCCACTGGGGCTGCGCGTGGTGGCGACGGAGACGATCAACGCGGTCGCGGACTCGGCGGCCGATCTGGGCCCCGACGACGCCTACCCGCTCGACGAAGCGGCGGGTGAGGCGGCCCTCGAGCGCAACGAGGCGCTGTTCGAGACCTACACGGATCACGACCGGGTCTCCTGTCTGTACGGCCCGCAGGCACTCGACATGGTGCCGCGATCGCTCCTCGAGACGATTCGCGAACGAGCCGAGTCACACGATCGAGGCATCCACATGCACGTCGCCCAGGGCGATCGCGAACGACGGCAGATCGAGGCACGGTACGGGTCGGGGGCGACGACCGTCGGCGTCCTCGAGGAACTGGGACTCGTCTCGGATCGGCTGCTCGCGGCGCACCTTCACGGGGCGACGGCCAACGAACGGGAGCGACTCGCGGCCGCGGGCGTTCGGATGGCCGCCAACCCGAGTTCGATCGCCGCGATCGACGGCGTCACCCCGCCGCTGTGTGCATACCGCGAGTACGGTGGCGTCGCCGGAATCGGGACGGATCAGGCGCCGGGAACCGGCGGTCACGACCTCCTGCGTGAACTCCGTACCGCGAGTCTGCTCTCGAAAACCGACCGCGGCGATCCGACGGCGTTCCCCGCCTGGGCGGCCCTGCGCGTCGGGACGATCGATGGGGCGCGGGCGCTCGGCATCGACGACCGGGTTGGGTCGCTCGAGGCTGGCAAACGGGCCGACATCGTCTGTTACGACCTCGAGCACCCAGCCGTCGCGCCGACGGTCTCACGTCCGTTGCACACGGCCGTTCCCAACCTCGTCTACGGGGCGAGCGGCGGCCTCGCCGACACCGTGATCGTCGACGGCGAGGTCGTCCTCGAAGACGGGTCGGTGACGACGGTCGAGGAGGCGTCGGTGCTCGAGGAGGCGAACGAGCGTGCGACCGATCTCTTCGAACGAGCGGCTACCGACTGGGAATCGGCTGATTCGGAGCTGGTGGCTCGGGTCGAAGACGGCTGGCTGTAGCCTGTGGGTTTGGTGGTTTGACGACGGGTGGTGTGGAAGGGCAGGAACGACGAGAACCTATTCCTATTTCAGTGGCTCGAGCCCAACACCGAGACATGGTTTCGGAAACGTTCGACCCGGATCGCTGGGAGCCGATCGAAGGATTCGACTTCCGCGATATCACGTACCATCGGTCGACCGAGTCGGGAACGGTTCGCATCGCGTTCGACCGCCCCGAGGTGCGAAACGCATTCCGGCCGGGGACGGTCGACGAACTGTACGACGCGCTCGACCACGCCAAACGCCAGACTGACGTGGGCTGTGTGCTCCTGACGGGGAACGGCCCCTCTCCCAAGGACGGCGGCTGGGCGTTCTGTTCCGGCGGCGACCAGTCGATCAGGGGCGACGCCGGCTACGAGTACGAGGGCGACGAAGCGCGGGCCTCCGAACAGGGACGGCTGCACATTCTCGAGGTGCAGCGCCTGATTCGCCACATCCCGAAGGTCGTGGTCTGTGTCGTTCCCGGCTGGGCCGTCGGCGGCGGCCACTCCCTGCACGTCGTCTGTGACCTCACGCTCGCGAGCGAGGAACACGCGAAGTTCCTCCAGACCGATCCCGACGTCGGCAGTTACGATGCCGGATTCGGCTCGGCGTACCTCGCTCGTCAGATCGGCCAGAAGAAAGCTCGCGAGGTGTTCTTCCTCGGGAAGACGTACTCCGCCGCGGAAGCCGCAGAGATGGGGATGGTCAACGAGGCCGTTCCCCACGCGGAACTCGAGGATCGGGCTCTCGAGTGGGGCGAACGGATCAACGCGAAGAGCCCGAACGCGATGCGGATGCTCAAGTACGCGTTCAACATGGCCGACGACGGGTTCGTCGGTCAGCAGGTGTTCGCGGGCGAGGCAACCCGACTCGGGTACATGACCGACGAGGCCAAAGAGGGTCGAGACGCGTTCAACGATGGGCGAGACCCGGACTTTTCGGACTATCCCTGGCACTACTGAACGTTTTGCGGTTGCAGGAACGTCTTGCGGCCGCAGCTCGAGGAGCCGATTGGGGCGTGCCCCATCGTACCACGCCCCACAGATCGGAGGGGTTTACCGACTGTCGGTCGTACGGTGACCACATGGTGAGCGTGTCGGCAGTGTGGCGACGATGTCGGAGATTTGTTCACGAGCAGCGCACACAGGTTACCGAACGCGGGTTCGTGGACTACCTGCGCTCGAGACCACGCGCCCTCCTCGGGTCGTTCGGCCAGCTCCTGTTGTCGATGGATTCCCGCCGTATGGATTCCTCGGAGGTTCACGAGAAGTGGGCTAGCCGGTCGGGCGTCTACTCCCCGGAATTTTACGCCGACATGGGGGCGACCGGCGGAACCAGTTCGATTCGTTCCGTGCTCGACGCTCGCGTCGACCAGGACGCCGAGATTCTCGAGCTTGGCTGTGGCGGCGGCCGACACCTGGCACACCTCCACGAACACGGCTACACGAACCTCTCGGGGATCGACATCAACGAGGACGCCGTCGACGTGATGGAGGAACGCTATCCGGAACTCGCCAGCGACGGCACGTTCTATCTGGACGCGCTGGAGAACGTCCTGCCGACGTTCGAGGACGACCAGTTCGACGTCGTGTTTTCCGTCGAAACACTGCAACACATTCACCCCGAAAACGAGTGGGTGTTCGAGGAGATTGCCCGGATTACGGATGACCTCTTGTTAACGATGGAGAACGAACCCGACGACGATCAACTGATGACGACCAAACAGGTCGAGGACTTCCCGCTGTATTTCAGGCGTTGGAAACCGATTTTCACCGATTTCGGTCTGACACACGTCACTTCGACCGAAAACCAGATCGACACGCTTCGGGTATTTCATCAGTCCGAGGCGGAGGCTGCACCGCCGAAAACCGACTGACGAGACCGGTACACGTGGGTGGGCGGGAACTCGAGCAGGAACGGTGTGATTCACCTCGAATGCCAGTAATGGATGGAAATGGTGGACTCACCTCGAGTGCAAGTGATGGGGGCAAATGGTGGACTCACCTCGAGTGTCGCCATGGGTGTCCGACGAAACACGACCGTATCGAGAATCAAAACAGGAGTGTGAGCACCGCGAGCGACAGGGTGCTCACCACCACGAAGGCGATCAACACCGCGAGTGCAGGGGTGACGCCTGCTCGTCGAAGCTCCTGGAACTGAATTTCGGTTCCGAGGCCGACGAACGCGAGGACGAACAGCCAATTGTAGGCGTTCTCGATCGAGGCTTGCTGGCTCGCCGAGAACACCCCAGCGCTCGCGACGAGGACGAGCGCGAGAAAACCGAGGACGAACTTCGGAAACTCGTCCCAGAGGGTTCGGAGTGAGAGTCGTCCACCGGCACCTGACTCCGTTCGTGCATAGTAACTCGCATAGGCGATCACGACGACGCCGATCAACGCGTTTCTGGCCAGTTTGGTCATCGTGGCCCACTGGCCGGCGACCTCCGAATGGGCGAAGCCGACAGCGACGACCGGTCCGGTCGAGAACATACTAACGCCGGCCCAGATGCCGAATACGACGTCGGACAGGCCGAGGACGCTCCCGACGATCGGATAGACGACGATTGTCACCGCGTCGAACAACAAAACCGTTGCCGCCGCGTAGGCGATCTGTTCTTCTCGAGCGCGGATGGCCCCGGCTACTGCGACGACGGCCGAGACGCCACAGATGCCGGCTCCGGCTGCCAGTAGTGAGCCGAATCGTTCGGCCAGTCCGAACACGTTCCGAGCGAGGAGTTCGACGATGGTGACGGTGAGAGCGGTGACGAGGACGACGACGAGCAAGACGAGTGCACCTACCTCGAGGATCGTTCCCAGCGTCAGCGACGCCCCCATGAGGACGATCCCCGCACCGAGCCACAGGCTGTGGGTGGCAATTCCCGCCTCGAGTCGATCCGGGACGCCGACGACGTTCGTGAACACGAAACCGAGCGCGATCGCCACGAGGAGGTGGTTGACGCCGGTCGCGAGCCCAAGTGCTCGAGCGAGCAGTGCGCCAATTACGAGGACGAACAACCCTGGAAGGAATCGACTGACGGTCATGCGGGTGCTACCAGGGAATCTGTATCCCGAGGAGGATAGTCACGACAACGACCAGTGCGCCGACGGCGACGCTTTGCCAGTCCTGCTCGAGTCCTCTCCAGTACGAAACGACGTTCGGTCGCCAGTCCGCTCGGTCGCTCGCCATTCGTTCGGTGGCTTTGGATCGGGGCATATACACCTATCGATCGTGTCCGAGGTAGCGGTATATTTTTCCGGTTTCTGTGACGGCTGGCGCGGTACTCGGCTCGGTCGGTTGGTGAGCTGACCGACGTGGTCTCTCGAGTTCGTTCCCATCGGCAGAGGGATCGGCACCACCCCGCAGGGGATACCAACCAACAGGTGAGGGTCTTGTGGAGATAGAGGAGCAGTTCTCGGCTGGATGGATGGGGCGTCACCGTGAGAAAAACAGCATCTCGAGCCCGAATCCGCGCACGTGCTATCCGGTTCCCGGGCCGAGGTCGATGCCGAGTTCCTCGAGTGTTAGCGAATCGACTCGAGCAACAGTTTCTGTTCCATCCGCTTGACCTCGTGTTGGACGTCGCGAACCGCGTCGATGTTCGCCGAAATAGAACTCACGCCTTTGTTGACGAGGAACTGCACCATCTCCGGTTTCGACCCGGCCTGGCCACAGATGCTCGTGTCGACGTCGTGTTCTCGGCAGGTCTTGATGACCTCGCCGATCAACTGCAACACCGACGGGTGGAGTTCGTCGAACCGGTCGGCGACGTTCTCGTTGTTACGGTCGACCGCCAGGGTGTACTGGGTGAGGTCGTTCGTCCCGAACGAGGCGAAGTCGATGCCGGCTTCGGCCATCCCTTCGACGGAGAGCGCCGATGCAGGGGTTTCGATCATCACGCCCCACTTGCGCTTGGCAGGGTTGATGCCGGCTTCTTTCATGCGTTCCTTGGCCCGGTAGACGTCCTCGGCGTCGTTGACCAGCGGGAACATGATCTCGACGTTGTCGTACCCCATGTCGTACAGCCGACGGAACGCCTCGAGTTCGTAGGCGAAGAGCTCGGGTCGGTCGAGACTCCGGCGGATGCCCCGGTAGCCGAGCATCGGATTGTGTTCGACCGGTTCTCCTTCACCGCCCTCGAGTTCGCGGAATTCGTCGGTCGGGGCATCGAGCGTTCGTACGCGCACCGGTCGTGGATAGAACTCGTCGGCGACGGCCCGGATACCTTCGATCAGTTCACCGACGTAGGCGTTCTCACTGTTGTCCTCGATGTAGCGAGCCGGAGTCTTCCCGAGCGAGAGGATCATGTGCTCGATCCGAAGGAGACCGACGCCGTCCGCACCGGTTGCGGCTGCCCGGTTGGCCGCTTCGGGAATCGAGACGTTCACCTTGACCTCGGTCGCCGTCATCGGTTTGACGGGCGACTGTGGGCGCACCTCGTCCAGCGGTTCGCGCTCGTCTTTGCTGTCGGTGCTGCCCTCGAGAATCGTGCCCTTGTCTCCATCGAGCGTGACGAGCTGGCCGTCCTCGAGGACGGCCGTCGCGTTCTGGGTACCGACGACGGCTGGGACGCCGAGTTCGCGGGAGACGATGGCGGCGTGGCTGGTCATGCCGCCTTCGTCGGTGACGATGCCGGCGGCACGTTTCATCGCCGGAACCATATCAGGCGTGGTCATCTCGGTGACGATGATGTCACCGGTGCCGACCTTGTCGAGTTCGTCGAGCTTCCGGATGATCCGGACGGCCCCGCTTGCCGATCCGGGACTCGAGCCGAGTCCGTCGACGAGTACCTCGCCTGTCCCGCTTTTCTGGGCACCGTTCGAGGAATCACCACGGGTCTGGACGCCGCTTCCATCGGTCGCGCTCGCCTCAATCTCTGTGTCGGCACCCTCGAGGTCGAACCCACCCTCGATCGTCGTGATTGGACGGGATTGGAGCATGTAGATGTCGTCGCCGATCATCGCCCATTCGACGTCCTGAGGGCTGTCGTAGTGGTCTTCGACCTGTTCGCCGAGGTCGACCAGATCGGCGACGGCGTCCGCGGACAGTACTCGTTCGTTTCGTCTGTCGTCCGGTACCGGTCGTTCGACGGTATCACCGCTCTCCTCGTCTCTGACGTGCATGACTTTCTTGTCGGCGACCGTGGTGTCGATCGAGCCGTCCTCACGGGAGACGACGTAATTGTCCGGAGAGACGGCCCCGGAGACGACGGCTTCGCCGAGTCCCCAGGCGGCCTCGATGATCATCGTCGGCTCACCCGTCGAGGGGTGACTCGTGAACATCACGCCCGAACGTTCGGCGTCGACCATCTGCTGGACGACGACGGCGATGTTGACGACGGAGTGGTCGAATCCTTGTTCCTGTCGATAGTAGATTGCCCGCTGGGTGAACAGTGAAGCCCAACACTGACGAACACGATCGAGCAAGTCGTCCTCGGTGATGTTCAAGAAGGTCTCCTGTTGCCCCGCGAAGGAGGCGTCCGGGAGGTCTTCGGCCGTCGCGGAGGAACGAACGGCGACGAACGCCTCCTCGTCGCCGCCGACCTCTCGATACGCCTCGAGGATCTCTTCGCGAAGGTCGTCGGGGAACGGCGTCTCGAGGATTCGGGCCTGGGCCTGGTCGGCCGCTGACGCGAGAGCCTTCGAGTCCTCGACGTCGACGTCGACGACCTCGAATAGTTCCTCGTCGATGCCGGCGTCCTCGATGAATGTTCGATAGGTGCCGGCGGTCACCACGAACCCCGGTGGAACAGGCAACCCTGCACCCGTCAATTCCCCCAGGGAGGCTCCTTTGCCGCCGACGGTCTCGAGGTCGTCGGCGCTGATCTCGTCCAGCCAGAGTACTGCCATCTGTGTGTGCGTGGACACCGCTTCCGATTAAGAAGGTTGCGAACAATACTGACAATTTCCAACTCGAATGTGAATAACTTTCTCGGCTGTAGGATGGAGTTGCAGACAGACGCTCGGTGCGGGCTGACCAGTCCGTGCAGACTACCCAATTGGCGGTCTGGTGGCCGCTCGAGGTATCGACCACGACTCGGTTCAATCTCGGGTTGATCGGCCGTAATGTGGTTTTTCCGACCGGTTAGAGACGGTTAACGACTGTATACTAAGGTCGATGTCGGTGCACATGCTGATATGGAATGCGATAACTGTACTGTCGACAATTCCGTCGCGTATACGCTCACGACCTACGTGAAAGAAGGCGCATCCGATACCGTCGACCTGCACTTCTGCTCGTCCCAGTGTCTTCGCGCCTGGACGTGAGCCTCTCGTTACCGATGCGAAAGTGAGTGTCGTAGTCGACGCACGGCTCACTCGAGCAGCGACTCGACGTATCTGGTGACGTGATCGTCCATCCGGCGTTTGTAGCCGGCCTGGCGCGCCAATCGGTCGAGTTCGCGGGCGACGAGACTCCCGTACTGGACGGCCTTCTTCTCCCGCATGGCCACCGAGTCTGGGAGATACTGACTCGCCACGATCCGAAGCGCTTGTTTCCGTTGGTGTTCGTCAGCGAGCAGTGCCTCGGGCAACCTGAGAGCGGCCTCGACGACGTCGTCGTGGAGGAAGGGTGCAACCGGCTGGATTCCGGCCGCCTCGACCGCGAGTACATCGCGAGGCAACTGCGTGGGAAGGGTCTGCATCTGTTCGCGAACCGCACCGCGGACGGTGTCAGCCTCGACGCGGTGGTCGAGCTGGACGACCTTCTCGTACCCACCGAACAGTTCGTCGGCACCCTGACCGACGGCCATCGCGTCGAATCCGTCGGCTGCGACGCGTTCGGCCACCAGATACAGCGGGAGGGCGATCTGGACGTCCATCGCGTTCGTCCGACCGATAGCTCGCGCAACCGTCGGCGTTGCTTCCTCGAGATCCGACGGCTCGAGGTCGATGACGGTCAGGTCACGTCCCATCGCATCGGCGGCGGTACGGGCCGCGTCGACGTCGTGGCTCCCGGGGAAGCCGGCGACGTACAGTGGCGCGTCGAGGAGTTCCGCCACGAGCGCCGAATCGATCCCGCCCGAGAATGCGATTGCGATGTCGACGTCCTCGCGGCTCACGGCGTCTGCAGCGGCAGTTATCGCTTCGTCGACTCGCTCGAGTGCATCGCCGGGAGCGCTTGAAACGGTCTCGACAGCAACTTTCCCATCATCACCGTCCCCCGCATGCGCAGGAAGCGTCCAGACGGTTTCCGGGGGAGCGCCGCTCCGCTGTCTGGAACCGGCGGGGAACAGAACGGGGTTTTCGAGGGCGCCCGGAGTGGAGGCGGTTCCAGCCGGCTCGAGCGGCGTCGTCCCCTCGAGCATCGGTTTCTCGACGAATAGCGGTACCCGCCCCAGCACGTCCCGAACGAGGGCGTCACCGAGCCAGCCGGCGAACCCGAAGGTTCCGGGCAACGGATTTCGGGTCTCGAGGGCGGTTCGAACGACGCCCGGCGATGCTCCCCGAAGACCGCCATCGGCTACGTTCGTCATCGAAAGAGCTGATTGACGCCACTGATCATTCGTCGTTTGACTCCGCCCGCGGCCTGTCGAAAGCTGATGTGCCAGGGCGTTCGCTTCCCTTCGATCGTCGTCTCCCCGGCCTTGATCGCCGCCAGGATCGCCTCGCTCGAGCGCTCCTCGGCGTCAACGCGGGTGACCGCCTGGCCAACCATCTCGCTGATATGGGCGTCGCTACCGGCCGTCATGGGGAGCCCTCGCGATTCCGCGAACCGTTCGGCCTGCCGGTTCGCCCGACCGGTAATGAGTCGGGAGTTGTACACCTCGATGGCGTCGGCCATGGCGAGTTGCTTGCGTGAGATGCGAGCCATCACGCCGTGTCGGGACTCCTGGAACGGATGGGGGACGACGGCGATCCCTCCTTGCTCGCGGATCGCCTCGAGCGTCTCCTCGTAGGGGAGCCCCGGCGGCACCGCTTCGGTGACGCCGAGACCCAGTACGTGACCGGCTTTGCTGGAGATTTCCATTCCCGGGATCCCGATGAGGCCGTATTCGGGGGCGCGTTCAACGGCCTCGAGGCTCGCGTCTATCTCGTCGTGATCGGTAATCGCGATGGCGTCGAGGCCGACGGCTGCGGCCTGTTCGAGGATGAGTTCGATTGGATCACGGCCGTCGTAGGATAGCGACGAGTGGACGTGGAGTTCGACCGACAACACGATTCTCTGCCTTGTACTCGTGCGGGATTGGACAAAAACACCTCGATCCGATTGTTGTCGTGAGACACACGCGAAGGCTGACTATCCGTTCGTTTACAGGCCCCGTTCGAGCCATCCGGCCACGTGCAGTCGTCTTCTTCGGCTCTCGTTGGGGTTCGGTTTTGTTACAGCTCGAGCGTGTACACGCACTCCTCGTACTGGTCACCGCCGAGTTCGACGGTTCCCGTCCCAGTCTGTTCGAATCCCAACTCTTCGTAAAATCGCCGACCACCCTCGTTCGAGGCGAGGTCGATCGCACGCATGCGCTTCATATTGACGTCCTCGAGCGTACTCCGCAAACGGTCGTGCAGCGCCGTTCCGATCCCCTCGCGCTGGTAGTCGGGATGGACGTACATCCGGAGGACGTCTCCCTCGTCCTCGTAAATAACGCCATGGGTAAAGCCGACGATTTCGCCATCGTGCTCGGCGACAATCACCGACGTACCGGGTTCCTCGAGCGATCGACTGAACACCTCGTCGTCGTACCAGTCGTCGACGGTCGTGTCGATCGTATCGGCTGAGAGTTCGTCGTAGGTATCGTGCCAGGTGGCTCTGGCCACCTCGCGGATCGCCTCCCGATCCGCCGGCGTCGCTGGACGAAGTTCTGTGCCGTGTGGTGCCATACTGCACCCACTTCGTCGAGGAACAAATTCGTTCGCTCACTTTGCGTCTTTGAGTCCGTTCCCCGGCCAGTCGTTTTTCGGCACTCGAGTCGGCTTCACGTAAAATCCCTTCATGATACTCGTGCCCGCTCCACCCCCCAGCGCATTGGCGGCCGAATCCCACTCCAGCGTCGACTGCGGGACTTACTCGAGGGTGACCCACTCGCCGCGTTCGTCGCTCTCTTCGATCGCTGCGAGGGTGCGCTGGGCGGCGAGTCCGTCCTCGAAGTTTGGCGCGAAGTCGTCACCCGATTCGACGGCACTGAGGAACTCGTAATTCTCGTGGACAAACGTGTGTTCCCAGCCGATGACGTGCCCCGGCGGCCACCAGTGGTCGACGTACGGGTCGTCCGCGTCGGTCACGAGGATCGTCTCGTAGCCACGGTTGTCCTCACGGAGGACCTCGAGTTCGTTCAGTCGCTCGAGGGAGAACCTGAGACTCCCCTCGGAGCCGTGGATCTCGATCGTGTGATCGTTCTTGTGTCCGGTCGCGAACCGCGAGGCTTCGAAACTCCCAACGGCGCCGTTTTCGAACTCGGCCTGGGCCGTGTAGGCGTCGTCGACGGTGACCGGTCGCGTTCCGTCGTCGCCCTCGACAGGTCGCTCCTCGACGAACGTCTGGAGGTGGCCACTGATCCGTTCGATCTCGCCGGCGAGGTCGTCGTCACCGACGAGGAACCGGGCCAGATCGATCGTGTGTGAGCCCAGGTCACCGAGCGCGCCCGAGCCAGCTAACTCGGTGTCGTTTCGCCACGACCACGGCGCGTCGGGGTCGACCAGCCAGTCCTGGAGGTACCGACCGCGGACGTGGTGAATTTCCCCCAGTTCGCCAGCCTCGAGCAGGTTCTTCGCATAGCGAATCGCCGGAACGAACCGGTAGTTGAACGCGCAACCGGCGGGGACGCCAGCGTCTACCGCCGCTTCGGTCATCTCCTCGGCCGTCTCGAGCGTCGGGGCGAGCGGCTTCTCACAGAAGACGGGTGTGCCGGCCTCGAGGGCGGCGATCGACGGTTCGGCGTGGACGTGATTCGGGCCGAGGTTGTAGAAGACGTCGACTTCGTCGACCACGTCGGCCCAGTCGGTCGCAGTCGATTCGAATCCGAGTTGGTCGGCGGCGGACTCGAGGGCGTCTTCGTCCCGGCCGACGAGTACGCTGCGTTCGACGTTCGGGGCGTCCGGGAAGAACATCGGGAGTCGTGCGAGCGCGTTGGCGTGCGCTTTGCCCATGAATCGGTACCCAAGTACGCCAATGGAGAGGGTCATATGGAACTCTTCATTCGCGGCGTAGTTATTGTTTTGCGCTTCGTCAATGATCGCGTTCGGTGGAACGGTGTGTCCTCGGTGTGGGAATCAGCTTCGAGGGGTCACAGTGGAACCCGTCCGCTCATAATATTGCGGGCGAGCAACGTCATATAGTCGACGTGGGGTTCCCAGTTGGATTCCTCCCCACAATCGATTCGATGGCGGTGGAGATCCGCCCACACCACCGCGAGCATGAACGCCGCGTGCGTCCGGTAGAACCGATCGTGCTCGAAGGAGAAGCCGGTTCGCCCCTCGTAGCGCTCGACTAGCGTCCGGCGGCTAGGGCTGCCCGCTTTTCGGGTGAACGGAGCCAGCCCGTGTTCGTTCGCGTCTCGGAGGTGCTCGAGGGTCGATTCGTTCGCGTTCGTGTATCGAGCTTCGATTGCCTCGAGCGACGGCGCTGGATCGTCCGCTTCACCCCACCGAAGCAGCAGGTAGCCGAGTTCGGTTAGCGGATCCCCGATCATCGTCGTCTCCCAGTCCAGGACGCCGGTTATTGAGGGTTCGGACGCTCCCGAAAACAGCACGTTCCCGGGCCTGAAGTCCCCGTGGACGACCGACCGTTGAAAATCCGACGGCGCGTTCCGCTCGAGCCACTGCGCGACGGATCGGAGTTTCGTGAACGTCCGTCCCGTCACCTCCTCGACCTCGTCGAGACGGGCGACTCCCCGCTCGACCTGATCCAGCGGCGTCAGGTGTTCACAGACGTCGATGTAGTTGTCTGGAGGGAGCGAGTGAACGTCGGCGAGCGTGTCGACCAGGACGGTGGCGATCCGTTCGCGTGCGTCCGGCGTCTGGAAGCGGGTTGGAAGTGGTGAGCCGAGCGGGATTACTTCGCCCTCGAGTAGCGTCGTCACGATGAACGGCTCGCCGAGAATCGACCGGTCGTCACAGAAGACGACCGGTTCCGGCGCGGGAACCCGGCTGTCTCGGAGCCGTCGAAGCACCTCGTACTCCCGCTTCGGATCGATGAACAACGCCGTCCGTCGCAGCTTGTTCGGCCGACGGACGACGTACGAGCCGTCTTCGTGGGTCGAGACCTCGAGCACGAGGTTGAGTCCGTCAGATAGCACCGACGTTTCGACGGATGCGGGCTCGAGTGCAAGGTCGAGTTCGGACGCGAGGTAGGACTCGAGCGCGTCGAAACGCTCGCAGCCGCCGGATTCTACCATACCGTACGCGATGTCGCCGCCGAAAAAAGCACATCGGTGGTGTGTCACCGTCTGCCGTCGATTCGAGTACACGTAATGTGTCAGTGAGATCGATTCAAAACGTCTCTACGATCGTGAGGAACCGAATAGCAACTCCTGGGAATCCTGAGACACCCGAGGGGTAACGGTACCTCTCGAGTGTCTCGAACGTTCCCGGAACCGCTATGAGAAAGCGACTACGCCTCTCGAAGCTCCCGAAGCTTCTCACGCCCCGGCGCGATCAACTCGTCGAGGTAGCTCGCGAGCGTTCCCTTCGCGTCCGCCGGGTGGAGTTCGCCCGACTCGAGGTCGGCCGCCAGCGCCTCGAAGGTCTCGTAAGTGAGGTCGCCGCCGTACTTCTCGGGTCGCTCGACCAGCACCGTCTCGAAGCGCGGGAAGACGTGGTACTCGAACAGCTCGAGGACGGGATTCTCGAGGTCGCCCTCCGGGTTACGGGTCGGGGGACAGAACGCCGAGTTAACCTTCTCCTCCAGGTCGTCGCTCGAGTCCTCCATCGAGATGGTGATCCCCTCGCTCGAGGACATCTTGCCCTCGCCAGTGGTGAGGTCGGCGATGATGGGGGTGTGCAGACACGGGCGAGCGTCGTATCCCAGCCCTGGGAGTTCCTCGCGCATCAGCATGTGCACCTTGCGTTGATCCATCCCGCCGACGGCGAGGTCGAGATCCAGGTACTCGATGTCGAGTGCCTGCATGAGCGGGTAGACGACGTGGCTCACTTTCGCCGTCTCGCCGCTCTGGAGTTCGGCCATCGCTCGCTGTGCGCGCTTGAGCGTCGTCGACAGCTCGAGTTCGTGGAGGTCGAGGACGTAGTCCTCCTCGAGCTGGTACTCGGAGCCGTAGACGAACTCCGTCCGGGATTCATCGAGGCCGTAGGCGAGGAACTGGGCTCGCATCTGCTCGGCAGTCTCACGAATCTCCTCGAACGTTCCCTTCCCGTTGAGGTAGGCGTGGACGTCGGCGAGGAGGACGACGACCTCCATCCCGGCGTCCTGAAGGTCGATGAGCTTGTTCGCCGTCAGCAGGTGCCCGATGTGGAGCACGCCGGAAGGTTCGTATCCCACGTAGACGCGCGTGCCCTCGGGGTCGCCAGCCAGCTCGCGTACCTCCTCGTCGGTGACGACCTCGTCGACGTTCCGCGTAATCAGCTCGTAGGTATCCATACGTGGACGGTGCCGGAGCAGGAATTTATGTGTTTGTGAACGGCGCCACCAGCTCACGGTGTCCTAAAATGGCTTCAGAACAGACTCGAGTCGGTCTCGAGCGCTGCCAGCGAGATAGCCAGTCGCGGCACCGACGCCGGCACCGACGGCACCGGTGACTGGGCCGCCGACACCGCCGACGGAGCCGCCGAGTTCGGCTCCTTTTGCCGCGCCGCGGGAGGCGTGTTTCGATCGCAGACAGGGCGGTCGCAAGTCAGGTCGTGGCATGGCTCGAGATTGTGTGTCTCGAGTGATAGTAGTACTGGTCGCTGGCACTGGTCGCTGATGCTGGTCACTGATGCTGGGTGCTGACGTTCACTTCCCAACCACTCTGAGCCCGATTCCGAGGAGCAGACAGATGACGCCGAGAGCCATACCGATCGGTGGTATTGGAACGATCAAAAACACGATGCCGGCGAGGATCACGATCGTCGAGAGGCGAACCATACCGAGTTTTCGAGGGCGACGCGGGTAATGATTGGTGCAGGCATATCCGCGTTCACAGCCCCAACGACGCCTGACTCGTTTGCCGTCACGACCCACTCGAGTCCCCGTCGATCAGTCGGCTTTCGTCGCCGACGTGGTCGACTCGAGCGGTTCCGAGAGCCAGTACCCCTGGATGTAAGCCCCGATGAACATCCCGGCAATTCCCCAGAGGATGGCGTAGTTCCCGATGCCGAGGCTCGCGTAGGCCGCGCCGGGGCAGATCCCCGACAGTCCCCATCCGACACCGAAGATGCCACCCCCGATGACGACGTTCTTATCGAGCGACTTGAGGCGTCGTTCGTACGGTGAACCGGTAAACGGTGCTCGACCGAGTACTCGAGGTGCGCCGAAAAACGCGATGCCGGTGACGATAGCGGCACCGAACATCACGAACAGCAACCCGAAGTCCTCGAACTGCAGGAAGTGCAGGACGATTTCGGGCTGAGCCATGTGGCTGAATCCGAGGCCGAACCCGAAGATGAGCCCGCCGACGAACACCACCGGCAGGAACAGCGGGTGTGCGTCGTGGTCGACGGACATTACGGGCTCACCCCCAGTGCCTGGACGAGTTGCGCGATGCCGATGGCCACCAGCAGAAACGTCGCGACTCCGACGAACGATGCACCCGAGGCCGAGCCGACGCCACAGACCCCGTGTCCGGAGGTACAGCCCTTCCCGACGCGGGTACCGATCCCGATGAGGATGCCACCGAGGAACAGTCGCCAGGGCTGTACCTCGGTAACCCAGATAGTGAGTCCGCCGACGTCACGGAGTTCGCCGGTCGTCGCCGTCTGGTGGAGTGAACTCGAGACAAGACCGGACTGAAACGTCAGCGCGTAGACGAACGCGCCGGCGACGATTCCCAGCGTGAAGACGACGCGCCAGTCCCTGGAGGCGCGATATCGCTGGAACCGTGATCGATCCGATACGTACGAGAGCGTCGACTCGAGGAACGTACTCGCCCCGGCGGCGATGCCGGTCGCGAGATAGATGACGACCACCCCGAGGCCGACGAGTGCCCCGCCGACGGCGTAGTGTTCGATCCCGTTGGGAAACGGATCCGCAGGGAGGAACGCAACTGCCTCTGTAATGAGCATAGTCGGCACAAGGGAGCCACCCGACATCAATGCTTCACCAGCGGGGAAAATCGACCGTATCTGTGACGGGAGTCACCGTGTTGGAAAACAGGCGGCCGACAGGGAGAGCGCTCAATCAGCGATCGTCGACCCGGTCAACGTCTCGAGTTTCCGTGCCGTGTACCCGAAGACGTTCCGGTAGCCGTACGGGGACATCAGGACGGGGTAGAACGGTTCGCTCGCGACCTGTTTCTCACCGTCGGCGGCCGCGAATGGGTCGCCGCGGTCGACCCGCTCGAAGTTCTCGACGAACACCTCGTAGGTGTCGGCGGCGTCTTTTTCGATTCGACTGACGAGTTCGAACACCGGCAGCTCACGCCGAACGGTATCCCCTGGGAGTGCGTCAACGGCGGTCAAAAACGCCCGCGTCAGTCGATCCGCGTTTTCGGCGGCGGCGTCGGTTCCCTGTAACCCGCACTCGACCTCGAGCGTTTCGGCCTCGCTGAACAGTCGCCCCTCGGCGTAGGGCCCCGTCTCGACGATCGTCGTCACCGGAAGCTGTGGACAGATCTCCCTGGCGGTCTCGGTGAGACTGTTGACGATTGCGAACGGCTCAGCGTGGCTCTGGGTCGAGTGCATCGAGAATCCCAGACACCCCTCGAGCTCACGGGCGAGTTCGTACGCGAGTCGTCCTTCGTGCGTTTCGGCCTCGGGATGTCCCGGGAACGCCCGATTGAGATCCTCGTCGACGTACCGCACCTGTCGTTCGAGCGCCTCCTCGTTCGCGATAATGAGCTTCACCGGCCGTTTGACGGTCGGTTGTTCCTCGAGCAACCGTTCTACGGCGCGGACGCCACACGGTTCGTCGCCGTGGACGGCGGCGACGACCGCGAGTTCGGGCGTCCCCGACCCGAGCTGTGCAACGTTCATTGGTCGTGTTATGGAGGGTCAGGCCCAAAGGTAATTCGGTTCCAGGCAACGGCTGCGAGGGTCGCTGAGTCACTTGGTCTCGACACAACGATACCCATGCTACACGGAAGCGAATATTCAAGAGTCTCACGTGCGTCACCCAACCCATGGACGATCTCGCCGACGCCGGCATCTACTCCTTCGAGTCGTCGTATCTCGATCGCTACGTACAGGTCGGCATTGCGAGCGGTCGCGTCGTCTCCGTCTCGTTCCCCGACCAACCCGACCCGAACGCCGTCGAAGACGACCACCCGATCCTCGAGCGAATCGACGAGTACCTCGAGGGCGTCTCCGAAGTCGCCTTCGACGACGTTGAACTCGCGCTCACCGTTCCCACCGACCAGCGAGCCGTGCTCGAGCAGGTCAGAGCGATCCCCTACGGCGAAAGCGTCGACGTTCAGTCGATCGCCCGGATGACACCAACCCTCGATCCGGCCGATGACGACGACGCGATTCTCATCCGAACGGCCCTCGACGAGAACCCGATTCCGATCCTCATTCCCGACCATCGGGTTCGAGACGGGCCGAGTGCAGCCCCACCACCGGTCGAACAGAAGTTGCGGTCGCTCGAGGAGCTGTAACAGCATCTGGAAACGGCCTGTTTTGAGGCGACGAAAACGCGAACTACCTCAGGATTCCGTCCACACGGCGAACACGTAGAGTCCAATTCCAACGAACACCGCTATCGATGCGACGGCATCGATCAGAATGTCGCCGACTACGAGGAATACGAGTTGGGCAATACCACCAGTGATGAGGCAGATTCCCGAGCCACCCAGCGGAGAGAACGGTTTGTCCGCGGCTGAAAACAGTACGCCACCGACGCCGAGCGCGACGAGTCCAAAGACGAGGTTCGCCGCGATGAGGGCGTAGATGTCGTCTGTGAACTGGCCGTAGAGAAACAGGGCGAAGTACAGGACGATACCGAATATGATCGCGCGTTGCACCGTTTCCGGGACAGACTCGAGTGCGTTCATACCACTCCCGAGGAGCCCCGGATGCTTAGCTTTCCGTGATTGTCTCAGTCGACGAATGCGCCCACTCGAGGCCGAGCCCTTCGTGAACGATGAACTCGAGAGCGTTGATGAGATAGTGGGCGACGACCACGACCAGCAGGCTCTGGGTGACGATGAACAGTGCCGCTAGCACGAGTCCGAGCGCACCGGTGACGATGATTCCGACAGTGCCTTGCATTCCATGCCCGATTGCGAACGCGAGCGAGGAGCCCACGGCGAGCACCCAGATCGGGACGTCGAACCCAGCCGAGAGCGCACCGATCAACGCGGCTCGAAAGAGCAGTTCCTCGAAGAACGCGATGATCGGCAGGACGAACACGAGCAACAGGAACCAGCCACGGGCGTCCTCGGGGGCGAGCATCTCGCGGAGGGACTCGTCGTGATCGATGCCAAGCCGAACGGCCAGCCCCGCGCCGAGTTCGTTCGCCGCATAGAGGATGAGCCCGGCTCCCGTCCCGACGAGGATTCCGGTGACCAGATAGCCGCGGTCGAACTGCACGCCGAGGGCCTCGGGCGGGATCGCGGTGTACAGCGCTGCCCCGAGGATGATGGCAGCGAGAAGTCCTTGTGAGAAGGCGACGTTCGCGAGTAACATCCCCGACGAGAGCTGTCTGGGATCGTTCCGTCGATGTGCTGGTGCTCGAGCGTCAGTCGCGGATAGTGCTGATTGATCGTTCGAAGGAGGCGTCGATGATTGCGAGTCGGCCTCGGGAGGATCGTGTGACATATCGTCTGAATTACCAAGCGCGTCCGATTGGGCCATCTCACCGGCGTGGGGTGACGACGATTGCGCCTGCCCGCGGGCTGGCGAGTTGCCTTCGCGCTCGGGGGAGTTTTGAGGACCTCCCGACTCGAGGCTGCTCCTCCGTTCGGTGTCGGATGAATTCGTGGGATCGGAATGCTGCTGGGGAGTTGACTGTGCAGCATTCGAGGGTTCCGAGCCAGCTCCCCGAGTTCTCCGTTCCCGCTTTCGCTCTCGTTCCCGTCCCTGGGACTCTTCGTACAGTTCCGACGGCTCAGCAAACGCTTGCTGGGTGAGATACGAAAGAACGAGCAGTATCGTCAGGACGACGCCTGTAATGACAGCGAACGTCGCCCACTGTGTCATCTGTCGTGGTCGGTTCGTTACTGCGGGCTCGGGTTCGATCCCGTTCCCGTCCCTGTAACCGTGCTCTGGCCATCGAACGCGGAGCCCGTGATGGACTTGAGCCGATCGAGCAGCGAGTCCTTCTCGGGTTCGCCGATGAGTGCAACCTCGAGTACCTCGCTGATGTTGTCACAGGGGATGATTTCGATCATTTCCTTGTACTCGTCTTCGATCATCACGTCCTGCTCGTTGGTCTTGGGAATGATGACCTTGTCACAGCCGGCTTTCGCCGCGGCTTCGATCTTGTGAGTCACGCCGCCGACGGGGAGGACGTCCCCGCGAACCGAGAGCGACCCGGTCATCGCGACCGACTGGTCGACCGGAATGTCCTCGAGGGCGGAGATGACGGCCGTCGCCACCGTGATGGAGGCGGAGTCGCCGTCGACGCCCTGCTGACCTGCCTGGACGAACTGGATGTGAACGTCCTTGCCAGCGAGTGAGGATTCGGGGTAGCTGTTGCCCTCGTAACGACCTTCGTCCCAGCCGGGGACGCCAGTCGAGAGATCCTCATCGGAGAACTTCTTGATGATCGCCGAGACGTTCTGGACGGATTCCTGGGCCATCTCCTTGAGCTGACCCGTGGCGATCACCCGCCCGTTACCCGGGGTGATTTCGGCCATGACGGGGAGCATGATCCCGGAGTCCTCGCCCATGACGGCCAGCCCGTTGACGCGTCCTTCGACGCCGCCTTTGTTGACCTGCAGTTCGTAGTCCTTGCGGCGCTCGATGTAATCGTCTGCCAGCTGCTGTTCGATCGATCGCGACCGACTCTTCGCCTGCAAGACGTGCTCACGCGTCGTGAACTCGGTATCCTCGGCACGGGCGATGTCGCCTGCGACACGCACGAGTCCGCCGAGGTTGCGGAAGTGAAGCGTCAGGTGCTCCTTGCGGCCGGCACGACGCTTCGCCTCGAGGATGACCTCCTCGACGGCGTCGCGCGTGAAGTGGGGTAGGCGGCCGTCGCGTTCGACCTCCTGAGCGATGAACCGGGCGTACTTCCGGCGCATCTCGGGGGTGTCCTCGATGGTGTCGTCCATGTAGACCTCGTACCCGTATCCCTTGATCCGCGAACGCAGGGCAGGGTGCATGTTCTCCATGGCGTCGAGGTTCCCCGCAGCGATCATGACGAAGTCACAGGGGACGGCTTCGGTCTGTACCATCGCGCCCGAAGATCGCTCGGACTGACCCGTGATGGCGAACTCGCCTTCCTGAATCGCCGTCATCAGCTTCTGCTGGGTGCGAACGTCGAGCGTGTTGATCTCGTCGACGAACAACACGCCTTTGTTCGATTTGTGGATCGAACCCGGTTCGACGCGGTCGTGTGACGGCGTCTCCATCCCACCGGACTGGAACGGGTCGTGACGGACGTCGCCGAGCAGGGCACCGGCGTGGGCACCCGTCGCATCCTCGAACGGTGCCGTGCGCTGCTCGCCGTTGTTGACGATCATGTTCGGCACCATGGCGTCCATGCCACGAGAGGTGTAGCGGAAGATCAGCCAGATGATACCTGCAGCGAGGATGCCCATGAGAATACGTCCGGCAATCAGCGCGTAGACGACGATGATCGCGATGATGATCCACATCAGGATCGATCGCATCTGGTTGCGCTTTCGGGCCTCCTCTTTGTGTGCGTCGATGATCTGTTCGCCCTTCCCGGCGGGCACCGTCCGAACCTTTGGCTCGTTGCCGTCATCCGGGTTGTGATAGACGAGAACGTCCTGCAGATCTTCCTTCGGCAGCAACTGGCTCATCGCTTTCGCGAGCATCGACTTCCCCGTTCCGGGAGAGCCGATCATCATCACGTGACGGCGTTGTTTGGCCGCCTTGATGATGATGTCTCGTGCCTCGTCCTGACCGATCACCTGATCGACGAGTCGATCGGGAACTTCGATGTCGTCAGTCGAGTCGATCTTCAGACCGCCGAGCAGGTCTTCCTCGGCGATATCTTCGTCGATTTCGACGCCGGGATCGACTTCGACAGTGCTTCCCAGGTCTTCGACCGTCTCGATGTCGTCTTCTTCGTCTGCAGCTTCCTCGTGTGCGTCGACGCCCGCCGCTCCGTCGATCCCCTCCTCGAGTTTGGCCAGCGAGTCCTCGAGCGGGTCGTCGGGATCAGTCTCGTCATCCCGATCGACTGCGTCCGATTCTGGATCGTCAGTCCCTTCGGTAGCGGAGTCACCTGGTGACTCGGGCTCGTCATCGCCATCGCGGGGGGCCGTGTCCGTGGACTGGATTTCCTCCTCGGGATCCTCGTCCTCGTCCGTTGACGGGCCGTCAACGTTCGTATCGTTACTCATAGAATGCTATTCAGTATGTGAACGGAAGGGATTGCGACTGATATACTTTCTCCCTTCAATCGATTCGTATCGGGCACAGAGGAGGCGTCAAACCGCTGAATTCGCCAGTATCTTGCTTAGATCGAGCTCGCCACGCTTAAGAGTACGACAGCCGAACAGTCAGGTATGACACGGGGGTTCTACATCGGACGTTTCCAGCCGTATCACAACGGCCATCACACGATGGTCGAACGCATCGCCGAGGACGTCGACGAACTCGTCCTCGGTATCGGGAGCGCTGGCGACTCGCATTCGACTCGGAACCCGTTTACCGCGGGTGAGCGCATCATGATGCTCACCAAAGCCGTCCAGGAGTTCGATCTCACCACGTACGCCGTGCCAATCGAGGACCTCGAGCGAAACTCCGTGTGGGTCAGCCACGTCCAGAGCATGAGCCCTGATTTCGACGTGGCGTACTCGAACAACCCGCTCGTGATCCAGCTCTTTCGGGAGGCCGGCGTCGAGATACGTCAGTCGCCGATGTTCAAGCGCGAGGTACTCGAGGGACGATCAGTTCGCGAGCGGATGATCCACGACGAGGACTGGCAGTCGCTGGTGCCCGACCCGGTCGTCGAGGTCGTCGAGGAAATCGACGGCATCGAACGCATTCAGATGGTTTCGGACGACGACTCGAACGGCACCTAATGCTCGTGTCGGGTTCTCGAGACCAGGGGTCCAGCCATGTACTCCGCTCGAGTACCCTGCCATGCTTCGGTCAAGTACCCTGCCACGCTTCGGTCGAGTACCCTGCCATGTGCTTCGGTCGAATGTCCCGTCCATCACGTCGTTCAGTCGTCATATAGCGAAAAGCCGCAGTCCCTTTGTCGACGCACACCGCAGAGACCGATATGATCACGCTGTCCTCGGACTTCGGCTCACCGTATCCGGCGGCGATGAAAGGGGTACTCCTCGAGCGCGCCGACAGCCGGTTGGTCGACGTCACCCACGATTTTCCACGCGGTGATATTCGGGCGAGCGCGTTCTGGCTTCGTGAGGTACTCCCGTACTACCCACCGGCGACACATCTCGTGGTCGTCGACCCTGGTGTCGGCACCGATCGACACGCGATCGTGGTTCGGGCAGGCGACCACATCCTCGTCGGGCCGGACAACGGGGTTCTCCTTCCGGCTGCTCGGCAGCTGGCAGGGGCGGACGCTGTGGATGTCGACGAACAAATAGCACGCATCGACGGTATCGATGTCTTCGAAATCGACGAGGACGGCCTCGAGACCCCGATTCCGACGGGATCGGTGTCGAAGTCGGCAGTCGGAAGCACCACTTTCCACGGTCGCGATGTCTTCGCCCCAGCAGCGGCCGCCGTCGAGAGTCGAAGGGGGTCGCTCGAGGCACTTCCCTGGTTGTCACCTCTCGACGCCCCCGTCGAGTATCGGCTTCCGACGGCCGAGTTGTTCGACGGTCGGGCAGTGGGCGAGGTGCTCGTCGTCGACGACTTCGGAAACGTGATCACGAACGTTTCGGGAACGGTACTCGATGACGGGACGGAAATCGTGGCCAACGGTGAGCGCGTTCCGGTTGGGAGTACCTTCGATGCAGTCGATCACGGTGAACGGGTCGCACTCGTCGGCAGCCACGGAAACGTCGAACTGGACGTCAAAGACGGCCGCGGCGACGACGCGTTCGGGCTCGAGCCGGGTCGCGAGGTCGTTCTCGAGTGGGTATTCTAACGCAATGTGGCCGGTAGTGAGTGAACTCCAGATTCTGTTAGCGGTCGCCTCTCGAGTTATAGCAACCACTGAATGTCAATGCACACCAGATCGCAAGGCGCATCTGTGATCGGTGTGTGAATCGTTTCAATTGTTACTATTGTTACTATAGTAAACACGTCGCGTTTCAACCGGTGTAGCGCCGCTGAAACCACCGTGCTACGGACAACGACGGACTCTATCTCGAGCACATCCGTTTCAGCACAACGTTTCGCATGGCGAAAGATTCTACAGTCATCGGATCTCTTTCGATAGCTCTCATCGAGTATTGCCGCGTACTGGCGCAGTAGCCGCCGAATCGAACCCGGACGAGAACTCTTCTCGCTTAGAGACTCTCTCGCACTCGCCGAATATTGTTTATTAATCTGTGTGATGGCCTCGACACTATGCCCGAGTACAGTGGACCACGTACCGGTCGACCGCCGACGCGGGCGGAGAACGGTATGATCGCGACGTCTCATCAGCTGGCGAGTCAGGCTGGCATCACGACGCTCGAGGAGGGTGGGAGTGCAGTCGATGCGGCGATCGCTGCGAACGCCGTCCTCTGTGTCGTGTACCCCCACATGGCGGGTCTCGGTGGTGATGGCTTCTGGCTGATCCACGATCCCGACGACGCGGCGGTTCGTGGGTTGAACGCGAGCGGGCCGGCCGGACGGGAAGCCACTCGGGGGTTCTACGATGATCTGGGACGGGAAACGATCCCGGAGCGCGGTTCGGAGAGCGCGTTGACCGTCCCGGGCGCGGTCGACGGCTGGCGCGAGGCTCACGAGGCCTTCGGCTCCCTGGACTGGTCGCAACTCTTCGAACCGGCGATCGGCTATGCCAAGGAAGGGATGCCAGTCGCCCGTTCGGTGGCGGACTGGATCGTCGAGGACGTCCCGGTCTTCGAGGAGTATCCCTCGTCCGGCGACATCTTTCTCCCCGACGGCTCCGTCCCAGCGGTCGGGGATCGAATCGAACTCCCGCACCTCGCCGATTCGCTCGAGACGATCGCCGAACAGGGAGCGCGGAAGGGGTTCTACGAGGGAGATATCGCCGAGCGGATCTGTGCGGATCTGAACGATCGTGATTCTCCGCTCCTCGCGGACGACTTCGAACCGTTCGAAGCGGAGTGGGTGGATCCCATTACGACCACGTACCGCGGCTACACCGCCTACGAGTTCCCGCCGAACACGCAGGGGCTCGCGGCGCTCCAGATTCTCAACCTCATCGAGGACTTCGACGTGGCCAGTTGGGGTGACGGAACGGTCGAGTACTACCACCACCTCGCGGAGGCCGTGAAGGTAGCCTTCGCTGACCGCGATGAGTGGCTGACCGATCCGGCATTCGTCGACGTTCCCGTCGACGAATTGATCTCGAAGGAGTATGCGGACGACCGACGGGATCTGATCGAGGCCGACAGTGCCCTCGAAATGGGGGCTATCGATCCAGGAATCACGTTCGACGGGGACACAGATCGCGCGAGCGATCCCGGCGGCGACACGGTCTACTTCTGTGCCGTCGACGAGGACGGCCTTGCCGTCTCGGTGATCCAGTCGATCTATCACGACTTCGGGAGCGGCGTTATCGGTGGCGATACGGGTATCATTATGCAGAATCGCGGCTCGTTCTTCTCGCTGGACGAGAGCCACCCGAATCGACTCGAGCCCGGGAAACGGACGTTCCACACCCTCATCCCTGCGATGCTGACCAGGGACGACGAGCCGTATCTGCTTTACGGGACGATGGGTGGCGAAGGCCAACCCCAGACACACGCAGCGATGGTGACACGCCTCGTCGATTTCGGATACGACGTCCAGCAGGCTATCGAGGCCCCACGGTGGCTCATGGGCCGAACGTGGGGAACCGAGGGTCGGGATCTCTCGCTCGAGGGGCGCATTTCCGACGAAGTCGTTCGTGGGTTGCGTCTTCGAGGCCAACCGACGAGAGTCCTCGCGGACTGGGACGACAACATGGGACACGCACAGGCGATCCGGATCGACCACGATCGAGGCTGGCTCGAGGGTGGTGCTGATCCACGAGGCGACGGCGCGGCACTCGGTTACTGACTCCGCTATGGTACAACCTACACTCCTGGAGGTGCGAGAGACGTGAGCGAAGCCCTCCCAGTCGACGTGTTTCATTGGATCGTCGCCAGCGTCCCGATCCTGATCCTGCTCGTTCTATTGGTTCGGTACCGTTGGTCGGCTCACACGGCCGCTGTTATGGGTATGTTCGGCGCATCCGCCATCGCGCTTACAATCTTTCAGGCGCCACCCTTCGCGTACGCCGTCGCGGTCGGGAAAGGAGTCTGGGACGCCGTCTTCGTCCTGTACGTCGTCTGGCCGGCGATCCTGATGTACCTCATAACGGAGCGTGCTGGTGCCCTCTACACCCTCAGGGTCAGAATCGAACAGTTCAGTAGTAACGATCTCTTTCTCGTACTCGCCTTCGGCTGGCTGTTCGCTTCGTTTCTCCAGGGAGTGGTGGGTTTCGGTGCCCCAATCGCCATCGTCGCACCGCTGTTGCTCGCCCTCGGGGTTCGCCCGATCTATGCAGTCGCGATCCCGTTGATTGGTCACGCCTGGAACAACAACTTCGGAACGCTGGCCGTCGGCTGGTTCGCCGCCGATTCGGTCGCACCGTTCGAAGCCCCGGTCGAGACTGCGCTCCAGACGGCGATCATTCACGTCGCCCCGATCATCGCCGGCGGAATCGCCATCGCCTGGCTGTACGGGCGGTGGAACGGCGTCCGCCACGGACTGCCGATGATCGTCGTCGTCGGTGCGGTACAGTGGGTCGGGTTGATGGCAGTGGCGATCTACAGTCCCTTTCTCTCGGGCTTTCTCGCCGCTTCAGCCGCGCTCGTTGTGCTGTACCCCCTCTCGCGGTGGGAACGGTACGATCAGCAACACGATCCGTTCGAGCGACCCGCCATGGAGGAGTCGATGTCTCGAGACGTGGCGACAGATGGGGGCGAGTCGACGGAGGATGAGGTGGAGGAACCTGATCCCGTCATGGGCCTCTTCGAGGCGTTTCTTCCCTACGGCGTCCTTCTCGTAATCGCGCTCGTGGTTGCGTTCCCGCCGGTCGAGGATTTCCTCGCCCAGTTCGAGGTCGGCTTCTCGTTCCCGGCGATCGAAACGGGGTATCTCGAGCAGGAGGCCGAGAGTCCCTACGAACCGTTCGCGGTTCTCACACATCCAGGATCCATCATCCTATTGGGCGTCGTCTTCGGCTACGCGCTGTTCAAAAGACGTGGGTATTACGATGAGTGGCGCAGTGTCATGGAGACGTCTCCTCACGTCGAGGAGGAGGGATCGATCTTCGACGGGATGAAAGAGAATGGGGTTCCGGCCTCGCTATCGATCATCCTGTTGATCATCATGGCCATCGTGATGGTTGAGACAGGCCAGATCACCGTCCTGGCCCTCGGCATCGCAGCGATCCTCCCACCGACGGCGTACCTATTCGCCTCGAACGCCATCGGTGTGCTGGGAGCGTTCATTACCGGCAGCAACACCGCGTCCAACATCATGTTTTCACCGTTACAAGACGAGACAGCCGGTGAACTGGATCTTCCCCAGTGGACGGTACTCGGTAGTCAAATGACGGGTGGCGCGGTCGGAAACGCCATTTCGCCATCGAACATCGTACTCGGGACGGGGACAGTCGGTATCCCGGGCCGAGAAGGTGACGTCCTTCGGATCACCCTGCCCTGGGTGGTGCTCGTGATCCTCCTCGTCGGGGCACTCACGGTACTCGTGAGCGGATTCGTCTTCCTGGGAGGTGGCGGATGAATCTTCCCGCCGACCCGGTGACTATCGACGGGATCGCGTTCGTTCTGATTCTTCTCGTCCTCCCTGTCGTCAGTTACGGCACGATGGCCGAGAACGAAATTGTCTGGATATTCGGGCTGGCATTGTTACTCGTCGGGTCGCTCATTCCGCTCGTCATGGAGTTCTGGGTACGGGAGGACGAAGAAGAGTAGGAAGCTATCGCTCTCGGTAAAGCGTCGACGAATCATCACCTTCAGTCTCGACGAATGCTCGCATCCAACGATTAGATTTCGTCAACGGGTTAGCAAGCAGTGGCTTGTAGTCCGCACCGTCTGGTCACTTTTCGTCGTAAATCGGCACGGGTCTCGTGCTGCACTCGAGCCCTGTATGCAGCACCAGTTCAGCAGACTATCGTGACTCTGTCAGTTCGAGGTCGCCGCATACAGTGGGTGAATTCATCACCGCTACAATATTGTGTCACTATCAGGTGCTTTGAAAGAACCCTTATACTCCTTAGTGATGTGGTAGCACACACTATGATGAGTGAGTTAACAGCGAAAGCATTTGACTCGCCCGATGAAACGGTGACATTTGATAACGGGCGACTCGAAACCATCGAGTTGGGAGAGACAACGTTCATGTTGGGTACTGTAGAACCGGGGTGGCTGTGGTCTAGAGACAATGGGCCTGCTATGGGAACCGAGAGTTGTCCGATCTCCCATAACGTGTACCTGGTCTCTGGTCGAATGACTGTTGAAATGGATGACGGCACACAAGAGACACTATCAAAGGGAGATGTTTCCGTGATACCCCCTGGGCACGACGCATGGGTTGAGGGCGACGAGCAGGCTGTATTCCTTGACGTTCGAATGTAGCCTCCACGTAGCTCCAATATCGGTTAGTACTGCATTCGCGGGCTGTATACACCACCCAGCGGATTCCCTCTCTGTTTTCTGTCAGAACCGGCCTGACCGACTCAGAGCATGAGTGCAGCACCAGTCTCCGCGTGAGCGAAGCGAGCGCGGTTCCCGGACGACGAGGGTGAAGCCCGAGTCGTCCGCCTTTTCTCATCGAAGTTTTTGTGCCGAGTGGTCGCCGCAGGCGACCCCGAGGCGAAAAAAGTTCGCGCTATGAGTTCAGCATGATCGCAAAAACGTATAATCACGAGGGGTTCAACGGAGCCGCTCGTCTGACCGTCTCGGTGCAGCAATGTCGCTCTCGAGTGAGCCCACTCCTCAGCAGATTAGCGAACAGCATCAGTGCTCATCGACGTGGCATCAGTAGGATTATGCGTGGGTGATGTCCGCGAAGGGAGATCACCTGCATCGTCTCGCTCGGCGGCGGTGCCGCCTCGCGCTTCGCGGTCAGGTCGTGACCGCGTATGCGATGCGTGGGACCGGATTTGAACCGGCGGACCCCTACGGGACAGCGCCCTCAACGCTGCGCCGTTGGCCTAGCTTGGCTACCCACGCTCGCTGCGTCTTTCTGCACTCATCGGTATCCAGTGTGCATATAAAAGCCCTTTCTTTTCTTATCGCGCCTGCGCCGAGGTCACATGGGAACGAGTAAGCGGTGAGTTAAAATGTCCCAACGGCCAACATCTGGCATGGCCAAATACTCCACGGGCTCGTCGTCGAGTGGCGGCGGGACGACCTGTGAGCTCTGTGGTGCCGAGAGCGACTCGCTCACTCGAGCAACGGTCGCCGGAGCCGACCTCGAGGTCTGCCCGGACTGTGCCCCCCACAGCGACCAGCGACAGTCCGGCCGTTCGCGCAGCGGGCGGTCGGGCTCGCAGTCGTCAGACGAACCGAGCCGAAAGAAGAAAGCGGCCCAGAACGTCGCCCGCGCGAACCCCATCTGGGACGGCGACTCCGAACACTGGGAGAAAGAGGGGACGAACTACGACGACGACCCGCTCCCCTATCTCGTCTCCGGGTACGGCGACCGTCTCGAGGAAGCCCGCCAGGAAGCCGGGTTCAAACGGGACGAGCTCGCCGAGGAACTGGGCTGTCGGGAGTCCGATCTCCTGGCGATCGAACAGGGTCGAGCGACGCAGGCTGGCGTCGGTGGCGGCCTGATCACGGCGCTCGAGGACGTCCTCGAGGTCGAACTCGCCGAGTAGTTGAACGAACAACGACTCAGGTGGCGAATCGCGCAGCGAGTAGAGTGACCAGCTGCGGAGTCGAAACCGATCCAATCGCCGACACGAAAACCGGCCGCCGGCGGCCAGACTTTTATCTACGGACGACACAGGGAGACCAATGAGCGGGCAACGGGCGGCCTCCGAGCCGTACACGACGCGGTTTGAAACCGAGGTGTCAGCGGTCGATGGAAAACGGGTCTGGCTCGAGACGACGTACTTCTACGCCGAAAGCGGTGGGCAGCCGGCCGACCGGGGGCGGATCGGTGACGTCCCCGTCGAGGACGTCGTCCTCGAGGACGGCGAGCAGGTACACGTCCTCTCGGAGCCGCCATCGTTTCGATCCGGCCACCGCGTGCTGTGTTCGATCGATTGGTCGTTTCGGATGTACTGTATGCGTGCCCACACTGCGAGCCACGTCCTCTACGGAGCCGGGCGTCGGCTTTTCGACGATTTAGGATACGGTGGGTTCGATATTGGCAAGGAGAAGGTCAGGGTCGACCTCGAGACGACGACCGACATCGACGACGAGGCGCTGGTCGAGCTCGACGAACTGGTCAACCGAGCCGTCTGGGAGTCGCGGCCGGTCTCCTGGGAGTCCGTGCCGGTGGCGGACGCCCGCGAGCGAGATGAGATCGCGTTCAACGAGGCAACGGAGGAGGGTGCGTTCGCCAAAGGCCAGGTTCGCGTCGTCACGGTCGGGTCGAAGGACGACAACGGTCGGACGACCAACGGCTCGTCGAACCCGTGGGACGTCGCCGCTTGCGGTGGGACGCACGTCCGTAACACCCGCGAGATCGGGCCGGTGACGGTACTCGACCGCTCGAATCCGGGTGAGGGGCTCACGAGAGTCGAGTTCGCCGTTGGGCCCCGAGCGATCGACCGTCGGGCAGCCGAAAAGCGGGCGGCGTTCACCGCGAAGCGAGCACTCGGCACCGACGTCTCCTCGATCGGCTCCGAACTGGCGGCGGCACTCGAGCGACAGGACGAACTCGAGCGCCAGCGGCGTGACCTCGAGGCCACGATCGTCGAACGCTCGCTCGAGACCACGGCACCGACCGAACGCGACGGCAGTTCGTGGCTCGTCACCACCGTCGATGGGATCGAACCGGAAGCCCTCGGTGACGTCGTGCGGGGAGTGCCGGAGGGGGCTGCAGACGTGATCGCCGTTGTCGGCGAAACTGATTATCCGTTCGTTGTGGTGCGCACGACCGGGAATCCCGATGCCCAGGAACTCATCGACGACCTCACCGTCGAGTACGGCGGTGGCGGCGGGGGCTCAGAGACGTTCGCTCAGGGTGGGGGTTTCGACGTGGCTGCAGACGAGATCGTGGAGGCGCTCGAGTCGGGGCTGGACTGATTCGGGGTTCTGGGTGGACTGGTTTGGCTGATGGGGCTACCAGACACTGCGTCAGCGGTACACTGATCCAGCATCGAGAGATCCCTGCTGGAACAGGGCAGGATGTTTTGTGGATGGAGCGTGTGAGTTAGAATATCTCGAGCCGATTGCCCGAGTGACCGATTTCCTCGAGCGAAGTATAAGGTTTTACTACTATGCGAGTCAATGCGTGATCATGGGCATCGATTATTCGCAGCTACACGACCCCAACGCCGAGTACACGATGCGGGATCTCTCGGCTGAGACGATGGGCGTCACCGCGAAGCGCGGCGGCGGACGCGACGTCGAGATCACCGACGTGCAGACGACGATGGTCGACGGGAATTTTCCGTGGACGCTCGTCCGAATCTACACGGACGCCGGCATCGTCGGTACCGGCGAAGCCTACTGGGGTGCAGGCGTCGCCGAACTCGTCGAGCGAATGACGCCGTTCCTGCGAGGGGAGAACCCCCTCGACATCGATCGACTGACCGAACACATGGTGCAGAAGATGTCCGGCGAAGGGTCGCTCGCTGGCGTCACTGTCACCGCCATCTCGGGCATCGAAATCGCATTACACGACCTCGCCGGCAAGATCCTCGAGGTGCCCGCCTACCAGCTTCTGGGCGGGAAATACCGCGACGAGATGCGCGTCTACTGTGACTGCCACACCGAGGAGGAGGCCGACCCGATCGCTTGCGCCGAGGAGGCCGAACGCGTCGTCGACGAACTCGGCTACGACGCGCTGAAGTTCGACCTCGACGTGCCCTCCGGACACGAGAAAGATCGCGCGAACCGCCACCTGCGCGATATCGAGATCGAACACAAAGCGAGCATCGTCGAGGCCGTCACCGAAGCCGTTGGCCACCGGGCCGACGTCGCGTTCGACTGCCACTGGACGTTCTCCGCCGGCAGTGCCAAGCGTCTGGCGAAGCGCCTCGAGGAGTACAACGTCTGGTGGCTCGAGGATCCCGTCCCACCGGAGAATCACGACGTGCAGCGGGAGGTCACCCAGTCGACGACGACGCCGATTACGGTTGGGGAGAACGTCTACCGAAAACACGGGCAGCGCCAGCTGATCGAGAAGCAAGCGGTCGACATCATCGCGCCCGACATGCCGAAAGTCGGCGGGATGCGAGAGACACGGAAGATCGCGGATCTGGCGGACATGTACTACGTCCCGGTGGCGATGCACAACGTGGCCTCACCGGTTGCGACGATGGCTGCGGCCCACGTCGGTGCAGCGATTCCGAACTCGCTGGCCGTCGAGTACCACAGCTACGAACTCGGCTGGTGGGAAGACCTGGTCGAGGAGGACGTCATCGAGGAGGGGTACATCGAGATCCCCGAAGAGCCGGGTCTCGGTATCATTCTCGACGTGGACGCCGTCGAAGCCCACATGGTCGAGGGTGAGGAGTTGTTCGACGAAGCGTAAGATTCTCGAGTTCGAAATCCGAGTTCGTTTGGAATGTGGTTCTGGCCGACTGATGACCGTATCTGCGGATGTTTGACCAGTCCTCGAGCAACGTACCTCGAGCGTCTCGGGTCGACGAAACCGTCTCGCGTCCCTTCCGTTCGATTTCAATCCAAAGTTTCCACCGGGAACACGCCGATTACGGGTGCGAAGCCGCTCAGTACTGTACCGTCTCTCGGTCTAATCTCTTCCTGAGACTGGAACGATTTGTTCTGCTTTACGTCCTGAGGTGGACGGTACAGACGTCATGGACGACCACCCTGAAGATTCCGAAGGCAGCCGATTATCGACGGACAGAGAAACGATTCGACGCTGGGCGGACGATCACGCCGCGGTACCAGTCCAGCATCGGGACGAGTCGGATCGCTACCGCATCGTTTCGGAGTCAGAAGCGACCGACGATCACGAGACGGTGGATTGGGATGATTTCTTTACCCGACTCGACGAGGACGATCACGTCGTCATTTATCACGGCACGGAGGTGTCCACCCCCTTCGAAGTAACCCGCCGTGAAGACGCGCTCACACGAAGCAGCGTCGACCGAGAAGATCTCAAAGACCGACTCCTCGAGGGGGAGACGGTGACGACGGAGGTGACCGAGACGACCGTCGTCGAGAGCGTCGTCGTCGAGGAGGCGACTATCGAGAGCCAACTCATCGACACCGAGGTGATCGACGAGAGCGTGATCGATGTCGAACTCCTGATGCGCGAGTGTACGACCTGTAGCCTCCAGGACGAGGGAGCCGTCGAAAACAGAGAGTGGTTCGACGAGGATCGGTACATGGACTCGGTAGCGCGTACGGAACCCGAGCCGATGGACGCTGAGATGGGATCCATCGAATCCACAGCATCGATCCCGTACACCGCCGAATTGGAGGTCGAGGAAACGTGGGCGGTCACTCGCGGGTTCACCGAGCGGTTCACCGTAGAGAGCCACGTTGCGGACACCGACGTCGTCGAAACCGATACCGTGGAGGATCGCGACATCGATATCGAGGGGCTCCAGCGGACGATTGCCGAGAGCGACCTCCTGGATCTCGATATGTCGCCCGAGAACGTCCTGGTACAGTGTGATATCGAGACGGAGTTTAGCGACGACGATCGAATTCACACCCACTTCACGCGCGAACACGTCGTCGAAGACGAGGTGGTCGATCGCAAGCGCCTGTACGCCGACGTAACCGGGGGCGAACTGTTGACGATGGAGACGGTTCACAGCGAGGAAGTGGCCACCGAAGACGTGGGGGCGATGTCGGGCGATACGACGGAAGGGGGCGTCGCAGGGGCCACCGATGACATGGGAGGGCCGACTGACGGTGAACCCGTCGAAGGAACCGGGCGAGTCACACTGTCGGATGACGAGATCGGAAAAACGGTCGTGGATGCTACAGACGAAGAACTCGGGATGGTCACCGGTGTCGATGACAGCCGCGAACTCATATACGTCGATGCACACCCGGGTATTACCGAACGAATCAAAGCCACGCTCGAGTGGGGCGACGTCGACGAAGATGACGTTCCGGTGGAGGTCGACCAGATTCAACGCATCACCGACGATCGCATCCAACTCAAGGAGGCAGAACACCTGTGAACGGGTAGGCTTTCGCCTCGCTACCGCTGTAATTTCACGAACGACATCTTCAACGGACGAGAGAAATCTGGGGGGGGGGGCGTCTTCCGCGTTCAGGACGCTTCCGCGTCAGTTTCGGCATCGGGCTCCACCTGGGGCTCATCGTTATCGGGCTCCGCTTCGGGCTCAGTCTGTTCGTCGCGTCGAGGCGAACTCTGTGACCCGACGGAACCGTCCGCATCGGTTTCGGCCGGGTCGCGGCCGATTCGCTCGAGTTCGTCTTCGATCTCGGCCGTGCGTTCGGCTTCGTACTCGTCCACTCGATCTGTGTCGTCTTCGGCCATGGATGAATCCGGTTGGGTGTCCAGGTTGGGGACACAAATGGAGGCGGCCGTCATCTGCATCGGCGGGTGTGGATCCGAACGTGCTGGCAGAAGAGAAAGACAGATAAAAGGCGACGCAGTGTGAATACACAGATATGGACGTTCCCTACGATCTCACCTCGTACGTGCGGGTGCTGAAGATGGCGACGACGCCAACGCGCGAGGAGTTCATGCAAGTGTCAAAGATCGCCGGGGCGGGAATCCTGCTCGTCGGTTTTATCGGATTCCTGATCGGCGTAATCATGATGGTGCTCACCGGCGGTGCGTTCTGATGGCCATCTTCGCTGTGAAGACCACGGCCAGCCAGGAACAGACCGTCGCCGACATGATCATCAACCGCGAAGAGCCCGACGTACACGCCGCCCTCGCCCCCGACTCACTGACCTCCTACGTGATGGTCGAGGCCGACAACGACGCCGTCCTCGAGCGGCTGCTGGAGGACATCCCCCACGCCAGAACCGTGATCCCTGGCAAATCGGATATCACCGAAGTCGAGCACTTCCTCTCACCCAAGCCGGACGTCGAAGGGATCGCCGAGGGCGACATCGTCGAACTCATTGCGGGTCCGTTCAAGGGCGAGAAAGCGCAGGTACAGCGGATCGACGAAGGGAAAGATCAGGTGACCGTCGAGTTGTACGAGGCGACGGTGCCGATTCCAGTGACGGTTCGTGGCGACCAGATTCGGGTGCTGGATTCCGACGAGCGGTAGCGTCGGCGATCCGTTTTTGACGGCTATTTGGTTGGCAGTCTTGCTCTGGATGCTACCAAAGAGTCATACTGTTAGGAGACGACACTTGTGTCAATGTTCCGAAGAAGCGTACTCGCTCGTATCGGAGCGGGCGTCGGTATTCTGGGTGGGTACGTTGCGTGGAACCGGTATCAGTCTCCTTCCTTGCCGGATGGAATAGACAGCAAGACGTTGTACGTGACAGGAAACGTGTTCGGCGAACCAGACCGGGAGGATGGTGCGCCGGGCCCAAGAGAACAGCGCCAGAGAGTTATTGGCGACGAGGAATCGGCAACAGAAGGGATCACCTTCGACGAATCGGCAGTCGAATTCGCCGAAGAGACTGATTTCGACGACTCCTATCTCATAATCGTCCAAACGGGGATGCAAACCGAGCCCGACCTCGAACTGAAGGGGATCTCTCGCATAGCTGACGGACTTCACCTTGCCGTTTCTGTTGAACACCCGTGGGGGCGGGGCGTGAATGACAATTTGGGAACGCACTCACTGCTCATTCGGGTCACTGACGAAAGAAACGGGATTCCCGAGTCAGTTTCGGTGGATATTACGGGATACGTCTAACTGATCCACAGCCCACAGGTTCGTGTCATCCCGTCAAACGGCCTTCTTGTCTGTGTGACTACCAGATGTTCCCTCCTGATCGCTGTGGGTGCCAAACGATCGTTGCTGGTGCCACACCAATCCATTTCCGAGGACACTGACAGCGCGTTACGTTTCAGTATCGGCAAGTATCGGCAAGTATCGGCGTCGTCGGTCGCATCTCGAGTGCCGTTCGACCGGGAGGTCACTCGAGTCACGATATCACAACACACCGAATTGCGCTGTGTCGCTACGGTGATCCCTCGAGGAACTCCGCGAGGCGCTGTTTATTTACCACTTCGTCGATCTCCTCCAACAGATCCTCCCGATGGCGGACGTCCTCGGCGCCGGCACCGTAGGCGCGGACGTATTCCGCACGGCTGTGTTCGGTGAACACGTGGCGGATCGCGAGATAGCCGTCAGGGACGATTGTCCCGCAGACGTCACACTCGAGGCGTTCGTGCGTTTGTACCTGGTGCGCAATAGCCGACTCGACGTCGTCGAATACTGCCCCACAGTCGTCGATTCCACATTCCCAGGCCATTCACTCTCACTCGAGATACTCGGGCGGTTCCTAAAGGTTTTTTCGCCCGTTTCGATCACACCATTATTCGTCGTACTCCCACGGAAGCAGTTTGGCGTTCCAACCGATCCACTATAATAGCCACTGCAAGTCATTACACACCAGATAGCCAGACGTATTGGCGATCAGAGTGTGAACCGTTTCAGTTGGTACTATCGTGCCGGTTCACGGACTACCGTTCGATCGAACCGCAGTGATCCGTTTGCCGATGGGTGTCGGTTCACCGTCTCCGTATTTTTTGAACAGGATCGTCTCCACGCCGATCCACATCACACTGCCGATGAGGCCCACGAACGCGAGCGATGGTGCGATGACGGACCCGGTCACCGCTAGGGCAAGCATCACGGATCCAGCACCGACGATCACGATCCAGCCGGCCATGACGACCATCCCTAAAGCCGTCCTCGCGACGGCAGTCGGAGCCTGACTGACATCGAATACCCCCATGATGCCCACGATTGTCATCGCAACAGCGAACGACGACGTGATGGCGAACCCAGTAGTGATGGCGCTTCCGAACATGTGATTATATTTGGTAATAGAAGGCATAAAAATTCCCTTCGTTGGAAATTCTTCAACGGCTACTGTCGAACATTCTCAATGAATAATATTGAAATAGCAGTTCGGCCGCCTCATTTCACGAACCTCGAGTACTCCGCCGAGACCATCCTCGAGGAAACGAACCACTGTATCGACCTCGAGGACCTCGACGGTTCGAGCCGGGAAATCAACATCCCTATCTTCTCGCTCGGAAAAGGGACGCCCGTGAGCGATGGAGAGCCTGTCCGAGTCGATTGCCACGTGAAGGTGCTAAACGATCGCGTCGTCGAGTACGCTCGACAGGCCGGCATCGACGTCCTGGTGTACGCCCCGCATTTCGCCCGGCTCCCAGAAATACGCGAGCAGGCGGCAGCATACTCGACGGATGCGGTGCAGGTGATTCCGGCACGAGAGGTGTTTACGGGGTCGTGGCGCGACCGAAAACACGTCCTCGCGATCGGACTCGAGGAGGCGGTTCCCGATTTTATCACGCTCGAGGCCGCGATGGAGGAGTTTGAACGCCAGGAGGCAGCGGTACTGGCTCCCCACCCGGAGTTTCTGAACGTCTCCCTGACGGGGGACGATATCAGACGGTACAGTGAGATCATTAACGCCGCCGAAATCTTCAATCCGAAACACCTGCCGATGCACAACCGGCAGGCAAAACGACTCGTCAGTGAACTCGACCTCGCCCCGTTTACCTCCTCCTACGCCCACCTGCCGAGTTCGGTGGGGGTCTCACACGTCGCATTCGAGCGACCGATCGAGGCCGAAGCAGACCTCGTGGAGGCGTTCCGGGAAAACGCGCCACGACACGTCGTCTACGACAATGGGATCCGCCGCGTGCGGACGACAGCGGCCGAACTCGGCCACCTCGTGTACGAGAACACCTGGGAGAAAGTCGACCGGTTGCTCCTCTCGGGGACGGAGCCCACCCATCCTAAACACATTTTCTACGACGGGCGGTTCGATGACGACTCGGTGTACTGATGCCAGGGCTCATTTGAGGGCTAGCCCAGCCCTCTCGAGAGGGATACCGAGCACCTCACGAGTCATGACCGTCGTCCCCGTGTTGCTCGTCGACCTCAGTATCCGTCGGCGCTTCACCACGTGCCACGGCGAGCGTTCGCCGAACCCGATCCCAGTGGCTCCCCTTCCAGAAATGTTGGCCGCACGCCTCACAGCACCAGACGGCCAATTCGCTCGAGTCGGGTGCATATGACGGCGTGGTTGCCCCCTCCGGGATGGACTCGAGCACCCCGTTGCACCGTCCACAGCGCTGCGGTGCTGACGGTAAGGTGAGTTCGACGCCGGCTTCGTGGAGTGCGCGTAGCTGACCGACGACGTCACGGGATTCGAGGAGTATCGCTTCGTCGGCCCGCCCGGCAAGTTCGACGTCCCGTGTGACGACGGTTCGCCCTTCCTCCGAGGCGATGGCGAGAACCTCGTCATCGTGCTCGAGATCCCGATCCTGAGCGTAGAGCGTGTCGTAGCCGCACATCCGGCAGTAGGAGACGAGCCCACCACACATAACGTCGATGAGGAGGTTCATGCGGGTTACGGGAACGAGGTGGTTCGATCAGGTTCCGGGAATCGAGGTGATTCGTGCTGAGTACGGGATAGGAGGGGAGGCGATGCAGCGATCAGTGCAGGAACTCCCGGAGACGTTCGACGTCCCACGTGTTGATGACGTCGTCCGCTTCGGCCCATCCACGCCGCGCCGTGTGGACGCCCCAGCGAACGTACTCGAGGGTCGCCGGCCGGTGGGCGTCCGTGTTGATCGCAATGGTCGCCCCCGAATGTATCGCCGCCTGGACGGCGCTCCCCCACAGGTCGAGCCGCCGGGGATTGCTGTTGACCTCGAGCGCCGTTCCGTGGGTGGCGGCGGCGTCACCGAGGGTAGCGGCGTCGATGGCGAGCCCCTCGCGTTCGTTGAGCAACCGACCGCTCGGGTGTCCGATGATGTCGACTGCGGGGTTCTCGATCGCCCGCAGGAGTCGCCGTTCGGCGTCACCTGGATCCTGATCGAGTGCGCTGTGTGGCGAGGCGACGATCACGTCGAGCGCGTCGATCACGTCGTCACCGAGGCCGATGGCCCCGTCGGCGTCGATGTTCGCCTCGATGCCGGCAAACACCTCGAGGTCGACCGTGTCGGCGGCCTCGCGGATCGCGTCGACCTGCTCGAGGATCTCCTCGTCGCTGAGGCCGACGCTCCCGACGACGCCGGGGCCGTCCGCGTGGTCAGCGATAGCGAAGTAGTCGTAGCCGGCGGCCTCGGCAGCGGCGACCATCTCCTCGATCGTGTTGTTGCCGTCCGACCAGTTCGTGTGGGTGTGGAGGTCGCCCCGGATCTGCTCTCGGGTGAGGAGGTCGGGGAGGTCGTCAGCGGCGGCTGCGTCGATCTCGCCCCGATCCTCGCGAAGTTCCGGCGGAATCCACGGCAATCCAAGGGCTTCGTACATTCCGTCCTCGGTCTCGCCGGCGACTCGAGTACCGACGCGCTGGCCGGCGTCCGGATCGTCGATTTCGCTGACGTCGAACGCACCGTACTCGTTGAGCTTCATCCCCCGGTCGATGGCGTAGTTGCGCAACCGGACGTTGTGATCCTTGCTCCCGGTGAAGTACTGGAGCGCCGAGCCGTACTCCTCGGGAACGACGACGCGGAGGTCGACGCGAACGTCGCCGACGCGGACGCTGGCCTTCGACGGGCCGGACTCGATCTCGTCGTCGACGGAGTCCCACGTGACGAACGACTCGACGACGTCCTCGCCAGATTCGGTCGCCGCAAGGACGTCCACGTCGCCGATCGTCTCCCGCCATCGCCGGATCGAGCCCGCGACCTCACAGCGTTCGACTCCCTCGAGCGACTCGAGGAACGCCAGCACGTCGTCCGCGAGCGGTCTGGCTTCCCCGAGCAGTTGGCGCTCGCCGATCGTGCGAGCGAACTCGATGTTCTCGAGGATGTTCTGTTCGGTTTTCGCGCCGAAACCCGAGACCGACTGGATCTCGCCGGCCTCGGCGGCTGCCTCCAGATCGTCGAGTGTTTCGATCCCGAGGGCGCGGTACAGTTTGCCGACGGTCTTCGGGCCGACCCCCTCGACGCGAGTCAGGGCGGCCATCTCGACGGGGAGTTCCTCGCGGAGCTCCTCGAGTTCCTCGATCGATCCGGTCTCGACGTACTCGACGATCTTCGAGCCGATGGCGTCGCCGACCCCCTCGATGTTCTCGACGGCGTCCTCGTTCCCGGCTTCGACCTGTTCGGCGATCGGCACCGGGTGAGCGCGGATGTTGTCGGCAGCGCGACGGTACGCGCGGGGCTTGTACTCGACGTCGTTCGCATCGAGGAGATCGGCGAACTCGTCGAACCGGGCGGCGAGTTCGGCGTTCGTTGCCATTATCGCCCCCTCCGCGTCGCTGCGCCACCCTCCCGTCCGAGGGCCTTCTGCAGGAACGTCATCCACCGCTTCTTGTCGGCCATCTGCTGGGCCTGTTGCTCGCGCTCGAGATCCGTCGGGCCGAGGCTCTCGAGTGCGTTGAGCGCCCGATCGATGCCGATGATCGAGGTGACCAGCCGCTCACCCTCTTCGCGTGTGATGTCGCCGTCCTCGATTTGCTGGACGCGCTGGAGGCGTTCTCGACGGAGATTCTTCTTCGCCTGCTCGACGCGTTCGCGCTCCCCAGGAGGCACCGTGTCCCGGCGCTTGATCTCGAAGACGAACTGCCGGAGATCGATCGACTCCCCCTGGACGGTGATTTCCTCGGGGATGTCCGCTCCGACGGTCGCGCCCTCCCGACCGACGCGCTCGAGCAGCTGTTTGCGCTCGTATTCTTTCACACCCCGTAGTGGGGCCTGTGGGGCCAAAAATCCTCGTTACACCTGGTATCGACCGACGCCAGAAACCCCAAACCCCATAGCAACGCGCCACATACGGGGCGGCAATGGCAACGTGTGACGTGTGTGGGAAAAACGAAAGCATGCCGTACAACTGTCGGCATTGCGGGGGCACCTACTGTGGGGAGCACCGCTTGCCGGAGAACCACAACTGTACGGGGCTTCACAACTGGAACGACCCGAAAGGGGTGTTCGACAGCGGATTCGACGATAGCGTCAACGGCAGCGAGAAGTCGAAGGCCTCGAGTCTGACCGACAAGCTGCCGTTCGATACGGGGCCGGGAGGCCCGCTGGGGTACTTCCGGGGGAACATGACGTACACGTTCCTGGCGCTGATGTGGGTGACGTTCCTCGCACAAATCCTCGTCAGCACGATTTTCGGGAGCGGAGCCATGCGATTCCTGTTCGTCCTCACGCCCCAGAATCCCGAATACGTCTGGACGTGGGTTACCTCGATCTTCGCTCACGGCGGATTCATGCACATCGTCTTCAACAGCATCGTGATTTTCTTCTTCGGACCGCTCGTAGAGCGCTACGTCGGCTCCCGGAATTTCGCGATCCTCTTCATCGTCAGCGGTGTCATGGCCGGCCTGAGCCAAATCGGCATCCAGATACTCGATGGCGTCCCGCCTGCCCCCTTCGGTGGCGTCCTCGGTGCGAGTGGCGCTGCCCTCGCGATCATGGGTGTGCTGACGATCCTGAACCCGAACCTCAAGGTCTACCTCTACTTCATCCTCCCGGTGCCGATCTGGCTGCTCGCGGCGGGCACGGCGCTCATCAGCGTCGCCTTCATCGGCGGAGGCGCGGCGGGTGCCGGCGGAATCGCCCACGCCGCTCACCTCGTCGGCCTCGTGGTCGGGCTGGCCTACGGCGAGTACGTCAAACGAACCCAGAACATTCGAACGCCGAACCAGTTCCAGCTCGGTGGTGGGCCAGGCGGTCCAGGAGGTCCGGGTGGCCCCGGCGGTCCAGGCCGCGGCCGCTTCTAACTGCTCGAGTTACTCGCCCCGATTTTCAGTTTCCAGTCTCCGTTCACACCTTCGACCATGGCACCGAACCCACGACCGGATCTCACACCGGATTCCTCCCTCTCACGAGCCGAGATGGAAGCTCTGCAAACCGACATCGCTGGGGCAGCCACCTTCGAGGACGATTTCACGTTCGATCCGGCAGCCGTGACGGCTCCGAACGAGTACCCAACGCCGAAGCCAGACGATGCGCAGACCACGTTGCTAGATGACAGCGAACGCGAGAAAAATCACGACCAGCCCCCGCTCATCGCCGGCGTCGACCAGTCGTTCCTCCTCGAGCGTGAGCCGGAGCAGGCACTCAGCGCCATCGTCGTCATGCAAGCGGGCGAGGTGGTCGAACGAACTGCCGCCGTGACGGCTCTGGAAATCCCGTACATCCCGGGACTGCTGGCCTTCCGTGAGGGCGGGCCGATCCTCGAGGCTGTCGGCACCCTCTCCTGTGAACCCGACCTGTTTCTCTTCGACGGTAGCGGCCGCATCCACTTTCGACAGGCCGGAATTGCGACGCACATGGGCGTCGTCCTCGACGCCCCCAGTATTGGCGTCGCAAAGAGTCTCCTCTGTGGGAATCCGGTCGGTGAGCTCGAGGGGCTCGAGACCGGGGCGCGTGTCGCCATCGATGCGGGGTCGGGGTCACGGGTCGACGCACCGGCGGGGACGCTGCTCGGCTACGCCGTCCAGACCAGGCAGTACGACTCCCCAAACCGCCACATCAATCCGCTCTACGTCAGCCCCGGCCATCGGGTCGGCCCGGAGACGGCTGCGGAATTCGTCGAGGGGCTTACAGCGGGGTACAAACTCCCGGAACCGGTTCGACTGGCCGATCAGTACGCTGAAACGGCCAAACGCGACCGCTGTCTGGAGTGAGGAACTGAACGCAATCCCGGCCTCGAGTAAGCCGATCCTACGTCACAGAACGTATGTGGGAAGTCGGTGTAATACGGCCGATGACGATCGACGACGATCTGAGCGCCGGGATCAACGTCACGCTCCACTTCGTCTTTCTCGGGATCCTGGCCTGGGTGTCCGGTCAACCGTTGCTCTTCCCGAGCCTCGGCCCGTCAGCGTACCTCATGGCCACGGGGGAACAGCCGCGCGCCCAGGGTGCCTACCACATCATCGGCGGACACACGATCGCGGCAGTCTGTGGACTCCTCGCCTACATACTGGTCGGGGACGGCCTCGTCGTCACCGACGTGTTCGACAGGGCAGTCCCCCTCTCGAGCGAGGTCGGCAGACTCGGGCTCAGTGCACTCATCGCAATGGTACTGACGACAGTCGCAATGCTCAAATCGGGAACGAACCACGCCGCCGCGTGTGCGACGACCCTCATCGTCGGGCTCGGGCTCATGTCGACGGTGCTCGAGGGACTGATCATCGTCGTCAGCGTTGCCCTGCTCGTCGCCTTTCACGACTTCGTCGTCGAACGCTTGCAGGATCGGTACGGCGTCGAACCCGAAGACGCACGGTAACGTATGACGACACGCGGGAATGCGGACTGAAGGTGAAACACCGCGAGAAAAGATCACTCGACAGAGTGGGGGGTGTCCTCATCGTCCGACGCCGAACGTGCGTCGCTCATCGGGGTAGCCGGAACGCCTGCAACCGTCTCGCCCGGGGGGACGTCCCTCGTCACGAGGGAGTTGGCGGCAACGCTCGCACCAGCGCCGATTTCGACGCCGGGTAGGATGATCGCCCCGGCACCGATCATCGCTCGTTCGCCGACCACGACCTTCCCGGTGCGGTACTCGTCCTGAAGAAATTCGTGGCAGAGAATCGTCGCGTCGTAGCCGACGATTGCGTGATCCTCGAGCGTGATCAGCTCCGGCCAGAACACGTCTGGCGTGGCCTCGAGCCCCCACGACACCCCGTTTCCGACGGTCACTCCGAGGCGGCGCATGAGCCAGCGTTTGAGTTTCAGGCTCGGGGAGACCCGGACGAGCCAGACGACGACGTAGTTGATCGCGACTCGTAGCGGATGGCGAGCGCTCGTCCAGTGGCCGAGGGAGTTCGCTGGGCCGGGTGTCGGATGGTGCTGTACGCGGTCGTGTCTCGAGGGCTCGCCGTCGGTCACTGTCACGGCGTTGGTCGCAATGCTACAAGAAACCAACTGCTCACCGCGGTCGGGACGGCCAGTTCAGAATCGTCGCGATCGCGGTGGCTCGCCCAGATCCGCCCGCTAGTGGGGAGCCTCGTTCAGATCCGCTCGAGTCGGATCTCGTCGTCGGTAATCTGGTCGACGTTGGTCATGTCGAGTTCGTAATTTTCCTCGGTGACGGCTCCCCAGCCGAGTTTGGATTTGATCGTGTCGGTGACGCCCGGATCTGGGTTGATATAGGCGGTTCCATCTCGGACGTCCTCGACGATGCCGATCCGGTCGCCGTTCGCGTTCACGACTGGCTTTCCTTCGTCGTCGCCGCTGAAGCGTGCGGTCATACCCCATCCGACACCGGTTGACGGATTATACGTCGGCCTTGAATGTGCGCGGGGTTACTAAAATCCGTACCTGGGACACGGAACTCGAGAATCGAAATCCGAGATCCTGAATCCAGAACTCGAAATCCGGAACGTTACGCTCCCCGCAACTCGTCCATGTGGTCGATTCTGCGCTGTACCAGGTCGGCTTTGCCGATATCGTGACGCATGTGGAGGCCCTCGTCGCCCGCGACGGCGAGTGCGTCCTCTGCGATCTCCTCTGCCGCGGCGATCGTCTCCGAGAGGCCGACCACGGCGAACGACCGGGAAGTGGTCGTGTAGATGCCGCCCTCGCGCTCGTCGACGCTGGCGTAGTAGAGCAGGGCGTCGCCAGCACTCTCTTCGTCAACACGAACTTTCGCGCCCGCCTCCGGGTCGGTGGGGTAGCCTTCGGGAACGGCGTACTTACAGACGGTCGCCTGCTCGGCGAACTCGAGTTCCGGCAGGGGTTTGCGGTTACGGGCGGCCGTCAGCACGTCGAGGAACGGCGTCTCGAGCACGGGAAGGGTGTTCATCGCCTCCGGGTCGCCGAATCTGGCGTTGAACTCGATCACTTTCGGCCCGTCGGCGGTGAGCATGAACTGGCCGTAGAGGATGCCCTTGTACCCCTCGAGAGCAGCGACGGTCTCCTCGATGATGTCGACGGCGGCCTCGTACTCAGCCGCGGTCATGAACGGGAGTTCGCGCGAGACGTCGGAGTAACTGCCCATGCCGCCGGTGTTCGGCCCCTCGTCGCCCTCGTAGGCGCGCTTGTGATCCTGCACGGCTGGGGCGGTGCGAACGTCGCCGTTTGCGACGAACGCCTGGACGGTGAACTCCTCGCCGATCAGCCGTTCCTCGAGGACGAGGCGGTCGTAGTCGGACTCGCGGATGTACGCTTTGCCCTCCTCGGGCGCGACCTGATCGCCGATAACCTTGACGCCCTTCCCGCCGGTGAGCCCGGCCGGTTTGATCACGAGGTCGCCGTCGTACTCGTCGATGTAGTCGCAGGCGGCCTCGCGGTCGTCGAACGTCTCGAAGTCGGGACAGCCCGTGATGTCGTTCTCCTGCATGAACCGCCGCTGGAACGCCTTGTTCGTCTCGATTCGGGCTTCGTCCTGGTTCGGACCGAAGGCGTAGACGCCGGCGTTCTCGAGAGCGTCCGCGACGCCGGCCTCGAGCGGCGCTTCCGGGCCGACGACGGCGATGGTGGCGTCGACCGACTCGGCGTACTCGACGACGGCCTCGGGGTCGGTCGTCTCGAGGGTCTCGAATTTGCTCGCCAGTCGAGCGATACCCGGATTTTTGTTTCCTGCACAGGCGTACAGTTCGGCCTCGCTGTCGGCCAGCGATCGGGCGATGGCGTGCTCGCGGCCGCCGCCCCCGATCAGCAGTACGTGTTCGCGCATAATCGAATCCGGTACGCAGGAACCTGTAAAGGTTGCCCTTTCTCGAGGAGGAGGTATGCACAGTCGTGGTGTTTCCACGTGTTCGACCCGCGGTGGGTCACCGAAGTCGAACCAGGACGAACGGAGCGATGTGGCGGCAACGGCGTGCCATATACGGAACTATTTTCGTTCGGCGTACAAACCACCCGACGATGAAGCAGCCGCCCACGACCAGACGCGAGAACGCGAGCTACGAACGTCACGGCACGGTCGTCGAGGATCCGTACCGCTGGCTCGAGAACGGCGAGGACGAGCGCAAGGCCATCGACGCATGGGTCGACGCCCAGAACGAACACGCCGACGACTCCCTCGAGTCCGCGGTCGTCCGCGATGCGCTCCGTCCGGAGTTCGAGGCGGTCGCCAGGGTCACGGATTACGGCTCGATCGCGGCTCGACCAACCGGCTACTTCCAGGAGGTCGAACGCCAGGACGACGACCAGGCCGTCCTCACATTCCGAGAGTCGCTCGAGGACGACCGCGAGGTGCTCCTCGATCCGAACGAGTGGAGCGAGGACGGTACCGTGGCGATGGGCTGGTGGTCGCTCTCGCCCGACGGCGACCGCCTCGCCTACGGCGTCGACGAGGGCGGGAACGAACAGTACGACGTGACCGTCATCGAGGTCGCATCCGGTGAGGTGATCGACGAGTTACCGGATCTCGGACGGTGCCACAGCGTCACCTGGGCTCCCGATGGGCTCTACTACTACCGCACGGGTGGTGCTGACGACGGCGGCCAACTCGAGAAGTCGGTTCACTACCACCCCTTCGGCACCGATCTCGAGGACGACGTCCGCCTCTACGAGATCGACGACCCCTCGACCTGGCCGCAACTACAGATCGACCGCGACGGCGAACACCTGCTCGTCACCCTCGTCAGCGCCTGGGAGCGCAGCGAGATCCTGTACGCACCCGTCGGCGAGACCGAGTTGACGCCCGTCCTCGAGGACACCGACCACCTGTACATGCCGCTGGTCGACGGCGACACCGCCTACCTGCGGACAAACCTCGAGGCACCCACCTATCGACTGGTCGAACTCGACCTCTCTGACGTCGACGGCCCGGTCGATCCCAACGAATTGCACGAGGTGATCCCGTCGCAAGACGGTATTCTCAAGACCGTCACCCTCGCCGACGATCGGTTGGTCTGTCGGTACGAGAGCGCTGCGGTGTCGGAACTCGAGGTGTTCGATCGCGAGGGGACGACACTGAACACTGTCGACCTCCCTGGACTCGGCACCGTCACCGGCCTCTCGGGCAATCGGGACGCGCCGGAACTGTTCTTCGGGTACGAGTCGTTCGATCATCCGCCAGCGGTGTTTCGATACGACCTAAACCAAAGCGGGCACGATAACGAACCCACCGACGCCCTCGAGGAACTCGACCGGCCCGAACTGGAGGCCGACGTCGACCTCGAAGTCGAACAGGTCTGGTACGACTCGAGCGACAGGGTCGAGATACCGATGTTCGTGATCCATCGCGAGGGGCTCGAACTCGACGGTGATAACCCGACGCTGTTGTACGGCTACGGCGGGTTCGAGATCAGCGTGACGCCGTCGTACTCGCGTTTCGGACAGGCCTTCCTGCGCTCGGGCGGCGTCTACGCGGTCGGCAACTTCCGCGGGGGCGGCGAGTTCGGCAAGGACTGGCACCGGGCGGCCCGCCACGAGCGCAAACAGCACACCTTCGACGACATGATCGCCGCTGCGGAGTTCCTGATCGAGGAGGGCTACACCTCGAGCGATCGACTCGCGATCCAGGGCGGTTCGAACGGCGGGCTCACGGTCGGCGCCGTACTGACCCAGCGACCGGATCTGATGCGGGCCGTGCTCTGTCACGTCCCGCTACTCGACATGCTGCAGTTCCACACGTTCCTGCTCGGGGAGTCCTGGACGACCGAGTACGGCTCACCCGACGACCCCGACGCCTTCGAGTGGATCTACGAGTACTCGCCGTACCACAACCTCGAGGAGCGCGAGTATCCCGCTGTCTTCTTCAAGACCGCCGAAAGCGACACGCGCGTCCATCCGGTGCACGCCTGGAAAATGGCCGCCCGGATGCAGGAACTGAACGTGAGCGAGCACCCGATCCTGTGTAAGACCGATCGCGACACGGGTCACGGCACCGGCAAGCCGACCTGGATGATCGTCGAGGAGGCGCTCGACACCTGGTCGTTCGTGTTCGAAGAGCTGGGACTCGAGTACGTCGAATTCTGAAACCGCTTTCGACGGTATTTCCCTGTCTCTCATACTTCCCGCTCTTCTCTGTCGCCCTCTCACATCAGTGCCGAATACTGCCGGGGTGTTCTATTTGTCAATCGGCCCTGTCCGCTTTGAGGATGGGAATTAGCGATGCACTGAGCGAAACCGTTCGCGACCGATTCGGGTTGCCCGATTCGGGACTGGGACGGTCGAGCGAGAATCGGGTCAAACGGTGGATCCTGTTCGACGGCGATCGCGAACACGTCGCAACTGCCCTCCTTGCGATCGTCTTCAGCGTGTTGCTCGTGATGGGAGGCCTCTGGCCGATCGAGTACCAGGAACTGCTCGGCGAGACGACGATCGTCCAGACGGTGTTTAATACGCTGTTGAGCGGGACGATCCTGTTGGTGTCCATCGTCGTCTCCATCGCTGCCGTCGGCATCTCACAGGAACTCACCTCGCTCGGCGATCAGTCCGAACGGGTCGACACGATAATCGCATTTCAGGAGGCGATTGAGGATCGAGGGATCGTCGACGTGAGTCCGGCCAGACCCGGCCAGTTCATGGCGGTGGTCTTGCGGTCGATCAAACACCGAGCAAACGAGTTACAGGAACTCGAGAAGGGGTCGGAAGACGAATACCGCGAGGAAATTGATCGGCTCGAAGCCGACATACTGGCGAACACCGAGGAGGTGCTGACGACGCTCTCTCGCGTTCCTGCAGGGTCGACGGACGAACTCCTCACCGGGCTGAACTACGACTCGTCGTGGCAGCTGTATCACGTGCGACGTATCCTGACGAAGTACGGAGACGACCTTTCCGACGAGGAACGGCACGTTCTCGAAGATATCAATACCACGTTGCACAAACTCATGGTGAGCAGGGAGTACTTCAAGACGCTCTACTACAAACTCGAGTTGTCGGATCTGGCGACGACCCTGTTGACTGTCTCGTTGCCGATTATCGTCTTCATCACCTACGTGTTGCTCGCGCTCGATTCGGGCATCTTCCCGGACGTGACCCTATTCGGTTACACACCGTTGACGGTCTTCATCAGTTTCGCGTACACGATTGTGCTCGCGCCGTATGCGGTGTTGACGTCTTACATTATCCGTGCCGCAAACGTGACGAAGCGGACGCCGGAAGAGGGGCCGTTCGTTCTCGATAGTGAGCGAGAAACGGCCTACGACCGCGGTCACGGCGAATCATAATCCCCAACGCCACAGAATAGCCTCCTTCCCAACCCAGCGGAAACAATTTCCTCGAGGGCCGTTCGAATCACGTGGGATTTTCGGGGACGGTTTGAATGACAGGGCGCTCGGCGTTGAAGGGATCGACCCACACGTGAACCTCGAGTCCGAAAGGTCGAACCAACGGGTACGATATTTTTCATCACCAACGGCGTGACAGTACTGGGACAAGCGCATCCTCACTCGAGGGACGGAAAACTGATTAGTAACCTGGCTCGAAAGGACTCACAATGCGACAGTACCTCGACCTCGTCGATTCGGTGCTCTCTTCGGGTTCGTACAAACCCAACCGAACCGGCGTCGACACCATCTCCTCGTTCAGCCAGCACTACGAAATCGACCTCGGGCGAGGCTACCCACTCCTGACGACCAAGAAGATGGACGGCTACCGCTGGAACTCGATGATTCACGAGATGTGCTGGTACCTCTCGGGTGACGAGCACATCCGTGACCTGCGCGAGGAAACCAAGATCTGGAACGCCTGGGCCGACGAAGACGGACGGCTCGATACTGCGTACGGCCGTTTCTGGCGACGCTATCCAATTCCAGACGACGAGAGCCGACTCGAGGGCGAGTCCTGGGCTGGCACCGACGCGGGAGACGCCTCGAGCGGATCGGCCCCCGGAAGCCGGTGGGTCACCGAGGAAGCCGACGGCCGGCAGACGTTCGACCAACTGGGGTACGTGATCGACCAGCTCTCGGACAACCCGAACTCTCGGCGGCTCGTCGTCAATGCTTGGCACCCGACGAACGCGGCGGTATCGACGCTGCCCCCGTGTCACTACACGTTCGTCTTTAACGTGCAGGGCGACCGGCTCAACTGCCACCTCACCCAGCGCTCCGGCGACGTCGCCCTCGGCATTCCGTTCAACATCGCTGCGTACTCGCTGCTGACGAAACTCGTCGCCCAGCAGACGGGCCTCGAGGCCGGCACCTTCGGCCACACCATCGTGGACGCCCACGTCTACTGCGGCACCGGCGCGCGCGGAGCGTGGTACGATAACAATCTCGAGGCGCTACAAGCCCGTCTCGACGACGTTGACAGCCGCGACGGCTATGCCGACGTCCGCGAGTGGCTCGTCGAGGAAGCCCCGGCCGAAGCCGAGGGCGAGGAACGATTCGATCACGTCCCGAACCTGCTCCGGCAGTGTACGCGCGAGCCACTCGAGCGGCCGACGCTCGAGATCGCCGACGTGACGATCGACGACCTCTCCCACGACGATGTCGAACTGATCGGGTACGAGTCCCACGACGGACTGCGGTTTTCGGTCGCCGAATGACCGGGACTGCGTCCTCGAGCGCCGACCTCGAGACCGATCTCGAACTCGTCGGTATCGTCGCCGTCGCCGAGAACGGGATCATCGGCCGCGACGGGGAGATGCCCTGGCACGTGCCCGAGGATCTCGCCCACTTCAAGCGACAGACCACGGGTCACCCGGTCATTATGGGACGAGTCACCTACGAAGGTATTCTCGAGGTACTCGGCGAGCCCCTTCCGGATCGCACCTCGATCGTCCTCACGAGCCGCGATCTCGAGACACCCGAAAACGCCGTCGTGGCGCCGAGCCTCGAAGCGGCGCTCGAGGGTGCCGAGCGAGCGGCGGACGAACGTCACGGCGGCACTGGCCGCGCGTTCGTCGCCGGTGGCGCAACGGTCTACGAACAGTTCCTGCCCGCCCTCGATCGCCTCGTCGTCACCGAGATCCACGACCAGCCGGACGGAGACACGTCGTTCCCGGCGTGGGATCGATCGGACTGGGACGAAGTCGACCGCGAGGAACACGACGGATTCGCGTTCCTCGAGTACGTGCGACGGGAGTGAGTTGAGGAAGTACCACATGACGGGGGAAGATAACGCGTGACCGAACAACTCGAGTCGGCGCTGTCGGCTGCTCTCGGCTCGACCCCCGAGCGCGTCACCGGCCTCGAGGGTGGGATGATCGGCTCAGTCCATCACGTAGATCTAAAGGACGGGCGGACCGTCGTCGCCAAGACCGGCGAGACGCCCCTCGAGACGGAAGCGTTCATGCTTCGCTACCTCGCCGATGAGAGCACCCTGCCCGTCCCCGAGGTGTATCACGCGTGCGACGATCTGCTCGTGCTCGAACACGTCGTGGGAACGACGACGCACGACGACCGAGCGGCCCGAGACGCTGCGAATCACCTCGCGTCACTCCACGAAAACGGCGATGACGGCTTCGGTTTCCCGCGGGACACCCTCACCGGGCCGGTTCGCCAGCCCAACCCGAGGACGGACTCGTGGCTCGAGTTCTACCGCGACCAGCGGCTTCGACACGTTACATCGCTCGCTGCTGATCCCGAACAGGGGTCGGGCGTGCTGCCGCCGGACACCCAGAACCGTGTCGAGGCCGTCTCCGACGACCTCGAGGGTTTGCTCGAGGGCCACGCGACGGAACCCTCGTTGATCCACGGCGACGTCTGGCGAACGAACGTGCTCTCTCGAGACGGCCGGGTGACGGGGTTTCTCGATCCCGCAACGTACTACGCCGATCCGGAGATCGAACTGGCGTACGTCGACTGGACGGGCACCTTCGGTTCGGCCTTCTTCGATGCCTACACGCATCGACGCGGGATCCGCGACGGCTTCTGGAACCGACGCCGATTCGTCTATCGCCTCTATCCGCTGCTCGTCCACGTTCACCTCTTCGATGGGTCGTACCTGGCCGAACTCGAGCGGACGCTGACGGTTCTCGGGTACTAAGTGATCGTGGAGAGTGTGATGAAATCGAAGGAAGCCGATGCGAGTAGAAAGGGGGGTGGGGCTGAGTTGGGGTGGCGAGTAGAAATGGGGGAGAGTGGGAGAAGAGCCAGGTGGAAAGAGAGGGCGAAGGAACCGCTGTGTGGTTTGGCGGCTGTTTGCCGGTCAGGAGCCCCCGATATCAGTAGTCCGTATAGTTAAATTTTTGACACTCGGTGTCGAACCGAGCGCGTATGAACACCTGGCAGCGTCGCTCGAGTCACCTGGAAGCGTTCGTAGGCGTCGTTGCTGAACGCCAGACCTACCGAAACCTGGCGTACCTGTTGCTGGCGATTCCACTCGGGTTCGCCTACTACGTCGGTATGCTATTCGGACTCGTTCTCGGGATATTTCTCGTGCTCGCTATCGTCGGCATCCCGCTGGTCGTCCTCTCCCTGGTCGGATCGCGGTACGTTGTGAGCTTCGAGCGACGACTCGCGAACGCCTTGCTCGAGACCGAAATCGAGGCCCCGAACGACGTGCCATCGGTCAGCGACGATGGGATCGTCTCGGCCGTCGTCGGGCTGCTACGTGCGGAATCGACGTGGAAAGGGCTTGGCTTTCTCGCCCTCAAATCGGTGATCGCGTTCGTGTCGTTTCTGTTCCTCTTCATCGCCGGGTTTACCGCGCTAGCACTCACGCTGGCCCCGCTCAGCAGTTCCGTCGAGGTCTGGGAGGTCTGGACGATCGAGACGCACTGGGAGTCCGCCCTGGCCGTCCCGATCGGGCTCGCCGTCGGCGTACTCGTACTCCACGCGACCAACAGGATCGCGGACATCGCGTCGACGATTGCGGTCGCGTTACTCGATGGGGCTCACGGATCAGCGACCACCGAGACCGTCGGGCCGGACGGCGACGGCGAGTAGCGGCCCAAACCGTGTCAGGGCGTCCCATTCGCTGGCAGATATTACGCAACGAGACCGATAGGTTCACACGACCCCCCACCCTCGTTCTAGCCAATAGCGATGACTGAAGATACCACCGCTGATCCGTTCGGCGCGATTCGCGAACTCGAACGGGACGGCGAGACGTACAAATTCGCCGATCTCACCGTGCTCGAGGATGAGGGCCTCTGTGACCTCTCGAGCCTGCCCGTGAGCATCCGCGTGCTGCTCGAGTCCGTCCTGCGCAACGTCGACGGCGAGATGGTGACCGAGGGAGACGTGAAAAACGCTGCCTCCTGGCAGCCGGACGTTCCCGACGTCGAGGTGCCGTTCAGCCCCTCGCGGGTCGTCCTGCAGGATCTGACCGGCGTCCCGGCCGTCGTCGACCTCGCTGCGCTTCGCTCGGCTGCCGATCGCGCGGGCGAAGATCCCACCATCGTCGAACCCGAGGTTCCCTGTGACCTCGTGATCGACCACAGCGTCCAGGTCGACTACTTCGGCAGCGAGGACGCCTACGAGAAGAACGTCGAGATTGAGTACGAGCGAAACGAGGAGCGCTACCGAGCGATCAAGTGGGCCGAACAGGCGTTCGAGGACTTCAACGTCGTTCCCCCGGGAACGGGAATCGTCCACCAGGTCAACCTCGAGTACCTCGGTCAGGTCGTCCACGACCGCGAAGTCGACGGCGAACAGTGGCTCCTGCCCGACACACTCGTCGGCACCGACAGCCACACCCCGATGATCAACGGCATCGGCGTCGTCGGCTGGGGTGTCGGCGGCATCGAGGCCGAGGCCGCGCTGCTCGGTCAGCCGATCACGATGACCCTGCCCGAAGTGGTGGGCGTCGAGCTCACCGGCGAGCTCTCCGAGGGTGTCACCGCGACAGACCTCGTGCTCCACATCACCGAGAAGCTCCGCCAGGTCGGCGTCGTCGACAAGTTCGTCGAGTTCTTCGGCCCCGGCGTCGCCCAGCTTTCCGTCGCGGATCGGGCGACCATCTCCAACATGGCTCCCGAGCAAGGATCCACCATCTCGATGTTCCCCGTCGACGAGAAGACGCTCGAGTACCTCGAGCTGACCGGTCGTGACGAGGAACACATCGACCTCGTGCGCGAGTACCTCGAGACCCAGGGCCTCTTCGGCGAGCACGACCCCGAGTTCACCGATGTCGTCGAGTTCGACCTCGGTGAGGTCGAACCCAGCCTCGCCGGTCACAAGAAGCCCCACGCCCGCATCCCGATGGGCGACCTCGACGAGCACTTCCCGACGTTGCTCGAGGAGGAAGGCGTCATCGACTCCGGAGCGGCGGAGAGCGACGGCGGCCTCGTCGCCGAACGCCAGCCCGGCCTCGACGAGAAGGTTCCGGTCACGCTCGAGGACGGCACCGAAATCGAGATCGGCCACGGCTCCGTCCTCGTGAGCGCGATCACCTCCTGTACGAACACCTCGAACCCATCGGTGATGGTCGCCGCAGGCCTGCTCGCGCGCAACGCCGTCGAAGCCGGCCTCGAGGTACCCGACTACGTCAAGACCAGCCTCGCCCCCGGGAGCAAGGTCGTCACCGAGTACCTCGAGCAGGCTGACCTACTCGACGACCTCGAGGCGCTGGGCTACCACGTCGTCGGCTACGGCTGTACGACCTGTATCGGCAACGCCGGGCCCCTGGCAGAGCCGATCGAGGCCGCCATCGACGAGTACGGGCTCTGGACGACCAGCGTCCTCTCGGGCAACCGCAACTTCGAGGCGCGAATCCATCCGAAGATCCGCGCGAACTACCTGGCCAGCCCACCACTCGTCGTCGCCTACGGTCTCGCCGGCAAGATGGACATCGACCTCGAGGAAGAGCCCATCGGCACGAACGACGCAGGCGAGGAGATCTACCTCGCGGACGTCTGGCCCGACGCCGAGGAGATTCGCCAGACCATCCACGACAGCGTCTCCGCCGAGCTGTTCGAGGAGAAGTACGCGAGCATCTTCGAGGGCGACGAGCGCTGGGAGGCCCTCGAGGCACCCACGGGCGACGTCTACGAGTGGGACGACGAGTCGACTTACATCCGCGAGCCACCGTTCTTCCAGGACTTCCCGCTCGAGGAACCCGGCGTCGAGGACATCGAGGGCGCGCGCTGTCTGCTCACCCTCGGTGACACCGTGACGACCGACCACATCAGCCCGGCCGGGCCGTTCAGCGAGGCGCTTCCTGCCGGTCGATGGCTCGCCGCGCAGGGCGTCGAACCCTACGAGTTCAACACCTACGGCTCCCGCCGCGGGAACCACGAGGTCATGATGCGCGGGACGTTCGCGAACGTCCGCATCCAGAACGAGATGCTCGACGGGAAGGAAGGCGGCTACACCATCCATCACCCAACCGACGAGGAGACGACCGTCTACGACGCCAGCATGCGGTATCAGGAGGAGGACACGCCGCTGATCGTCATGGCCGGCGTCGAACTCGGTACCGGCTCGAGCCGCGACTGGGCCGCCAAGGGCACCGACCTGTTGGGCATCCGCGCGACCATCGGGCAGAGCTACGAGCGGATCTACCGTGACAACCTGCTGGGCATGGGCGTCCTGCCGCTGCAGTTCAAAGACGGCGAGGGTTGGGAAGAACTCGGCCTCGACGGCTCCGAAGTGTTCGAGATCCGTGGCCTCGAGGACGGCCTCGAGACCAACGCCGAGCTGACGGTGATTGCGGAGGACGAAAACGGCGAGACGACAGAGTTCGACGTTACCGCCCAGGTCGGCACGCCCGCGGCAGTGAAGTACGTCGAGAACGGCGGCGTCCTGCACCTCGTGTTGCGCCGTCTGCTGACGGAATAGATCGGAACGGATTTTTACTGTCTTCTGCGGTTACTCGAGGCGCTCGAGGTCACCGAACTGTTCACGGTTCATCGTTGTGACGACAAACTGCCTGACCAGCGTGACGAGTTCCGCTTCGGTTTCGTAGGTCTCGACGCGAAGATCCCATCGCGTCCGTGCCGAGCGAATCATCTCGCTGGTAACCGATGCCTCGTGAACGAAGACGATTCGGTCGCCGTGACTGTCAGCGAGGTTCTCGAGAATACTTCCAGCCTCCTCACCGACGCCAAAGTTGTGGCCGAGAAATGGGACGATGAAGACGGTTACGTTGCTACAGTGGGCGTATTCGATGCTCTGTGTAACGGCGTCAATATCGTCCGTATCGATGTCGACGTCGATGGCGAGAAACGCATTGACCCCGGGATCCGTCCGAAGGTGACCATGAACCCGTCGTAAGAGTGCCTGTGCACCGTCTATCGACTCTCTGTGCTGGAACAGTCGCCGAAGGGGTCCAGGCAACGATTCGACGTCAATTCGATCGCGTTCCTCCTCGCTAAGGATGTAATTCAGATTGAACGATTTGTAGGGCCCCATGAGATACACCAGAAACCGATCGTACGTGACGTCCCCAAGCTGGTGAACGACCGTATCGCGTGAAACCTCCTCCATTATCGCCATGTGTTTCCTGATCACTTATAAAAGAGCGTGTTCTCAGTAAATGCTAGCTTGAGAACGACTAAACCCACTCGCTACGTACGTACTCACACGATGGCGACGAACGATACCCATGAGGGCGAGCACAGTCCGGAAAACCCGGCCGACCTGCTTCCCGAGACCAGTGTGCTCTCACTCGAGGAGTATCTCGACATGCAACAGGCCATCGGAAACCGAACCCGATTCGAAATCGTCTACCGATTGGTTCACGGCGGCCCGACGAGTCCGACGGAACTCGATTCGGTGATGGACAGCGACGACAGTACCCTCCACTACCACCTCAACAAACTCACCGACGTTGGCCTCATCGAAAAACGAAAACGGAGCGAACGCGACAGTGCTGGTCTCTACACGTATTATCGTGCGACAATTCTCGCCGAGGTTCTCCTCGAGCACGGCGTCGAGGAGCTTCTTCGGCGCGAGTGGGACTTTCTCGAGACTTACGATAGCAATAGAGGCGAGACCCGTTAAATCGCGACGAAATCTCACCGGTCACTCGAGCCTCGTACGTCGGCCTTTTACAACGCCCCGCCGTATGCACACCTATGAACTCCACCGAGGGCACCCCAACCGAGCGCAACCGCCTCGAGGACGCGCCCAGTCCCTACCTGCGCCAGCACGCGGACAACCCCGTCAACTGGCAGCCCTGGGACGAGCAGGCACTCGAGGCGGCGAAGGAACACGACGTCCCCATCTTCCTCTCGATCGGCTACTCGGCGTGTCACTGGTGTCACGTCATGGAGGAGGAGAGCTTCGAGGACGAGGGAGTCGCCGCGTTGCTGAACGACCACTTCGTCCCGATCAAGGTCGACCGGGAGGAGCGACCCGACGTCGACAGCATCTACATGACCGTCTGCCAGCTGGTGACGGGTCGTGGCGGTTGGCCGCTCTCAGCGTGGCTCACCCCCGACGGCCGCCCGTTCTACGTGGGGACGTACTTCCCGAAAGAGCCCCAGCGCGGCATGCCCGGCTTCCGCGACCTGCTCGAGAACATCGCCCACTCCTGGGAGCAGGATCGCGAGGAGATGGAAAACCGGGCCGATCAGTGGACGGCCGCGGCGAGCGACCAGCTCGAGGACACACCCTCACCGCCGGACGGCGTCGAGACGCCAGGGGGCGACCTGTTCGAGTCGGCCGCCAGCACGGCCCTTCGCGGGGTCGACGAGCAACACGGCGGCTGGGGCTCGAGCGGGCCGAAGTTCCCCCAACCGTCGCGGATTCATCTGCTCCTCCGGGCGGCCGACCGGACGGGTCGTCGACAGTCCCTCGAGGCCGCGATCGACACGCTCGACACGATGGCCAGCGGCGGACTGTACGATCACGTCGGCGACGGCTTCCACCGCTACTGCGTCGACCGGGACTGGACGGTGCCTCACTTCGAGAAGATGCTGTACGACAACGCCGAGTTGACGAGAGCGTACCTGGCGGCCTACCAGGCCGTGGGCGACGACCGCTACGCCGACGTGGCCCGACGGACGCTCGGGTTCGTCGACCGCGAACTGACCCACGACGACGGCGGCTTCTTCAGTACCCTCGACGCCCAGAGCGAGACCGCCGCTGGCGAGCGCGAGGAGGGAGCGTTCTACGTATGGACGCCCAGTGAGGTACACGGTGCACTCGAGGACGGCCTCGACGCGGATCTCGTGTGCGATCGCTACGGCGTGACCGCCTCGGGAAACTTCGAGGGATCGACGGTGCTGACCATCTCGACCTCGATCGAGGATCTCGCCGCGGAGTACGATCTCGAGCGGGCCGAGGTGGAATCGCGGCTCGAGAACGCTCGATCTACCCTGTTCGAGAGCCGGGAAGAGCGTCCGCGACCGAACAGGGACGAGAAGGTGCTGGCCGGCTGGAACGGGTTGATGATCGCCGCGTTCGCCGAGGCCGCGATCGTCCTCGGCGAGGACGCCTACGCCGAGACGGCGGCCGAGGCGCTCGCGTTCGTCCGTGATCGGCTCTGGGACGAAGACGGTGGTCGGCTCTCGAGGCGGTACAAAGACGACTCCGGTTCGGCTTCGACGAATGGTGATACGGACGGCGACGGCACCAACGGTGAGGGCGGTATCGACACCGAGGGCGACGTCGGCATCGACGGCTACCTCGAGGACTACGCGTTCCTCGCCCGCGGCGCGCTGACGTGTTACGAGGCGACCGGCGACGTCGAGCACCTGGCGTTCGCCATCGACCTGGCGAGGGCGATCGAGGCGGAGTTCTGGGACGCCGACCGGGAGACGCTGTATTTCACCCCCGAGAGCGGCGAGTCGCTCGTCACGCGACCGCAGGAACTCGACGACTCCTCGACGCCCTCCTCGACCGGTGTCGCCGTCGAGACCCTGCTCGCGCTGGATCACGTGGCCGACGACCCCTTCGGTGAGATCGCCGAAGCCGTGATCGACACCCACGCCAGACGTATCCAGTCGAGCCCGCTCGAGTACACGAGCCTCGTCCTCGCAGCGGATCGCCTCGACACCGGCCTGGCGGAGCTGACGGTCGCGGCCGACGACGTGCCATCCGCGTGGCGCGACCGCATCGGCTCGACGTTCCTTCCCGATCGATTACTCGCCCGTCGTCCGCCGACCGACGACGAACTCGAGGGCTGGCTCGACGCGCTCGGCATCGACGCTGACCTCGATCCCGAATCCGGCTCCGACCCAGACCTCGATACCACGGACATTCCACCAATCTGGGCCGGCCGGGAGGCTCGAGACGGGGAACCGACGCTGTACGCCTGCCGAGAGCGGACGTGCTCGCCGCCGACGCACGACGTCGACGAGGCGCTCGAGGGGCTGCTCGAGGGCCGGGCGTAAGCTGCGAAGCGAAACTTTTCGGATCCGAAAAGGGATGTCAGTTAGTGGTCTCGAGCGCCGCCCCGATCTCCTCGGCGAGATAGACCGCCGGCGGGAGCGCCTCGCTCTCGACGAATCGGGCGACCTCGGTACCGTCGTCGGCCTCGACGACGATGGTCGGGATGTACGCGACGTCGTAGGCGTCGACCTTCGGCCCCTCCTTCTCCGTATCGACGGCGAGTTCCTCGATTCGATCGTCTGGAATCTCGGCGGCCTCGAGCGCCGCCCCGAAGTCCGGAAGCAGCGCGCGGCAGTCCTTACACCAGTCGCCACCCCACACGAGGTACGTCAGGTCGTCGCGGTGGGCCGCGAGGATGTCGACGGTGTCTTCGTAGGAGGCGCTGTCCCAGGTCGGGTTCGGGCGCATGGTCTCGAGCGTCATCGTTGGTCAGGGTTTCGTTGCCAGGAACATAACGAATCGGTTTGGTCACCGGCACGTCCTGCCTCAGCCCGCTACGGCTTTCCGTCTCGAGTTCGTATCAACGATCGATGAAAGGCAGTATCCTGGACACGATCGGTTCCCCGCTCGTCCAGGTCGATTCGCCGGAGGGGGCGACGGTCGCCGCCAAAATCGAGTCGTTCAACCCCGGCGGTTCGGCGAAGGATCGACCAGCGCTGGCGATGGTTCGCGCCGCCGAACGCGAGGGCGTCCTCGAGCCGGGCGATCGCATCGTCGAACCGACGAGCGGCAACACGGGCATCGGCCTCGCGCTCGTCTGCGCCGCCCGGGGCTACGACCTGACGATCGTCATGCCGGCGTCGAAGTCGAAGGAGCGCCAACAGATCATGGCCGCCTACGGTGCCGACCTCGAGCTGATCGACGGCGAGATGGAAGCCGCTCGCGAGCGCGCAGACGAGATCGAAGCCGACGGCGCGGTGCAACTGGGACAGTTCGAAAATCCGGCAAATCCCGAGGCACACTACCTGACGACTGGTGAGGAAATCGTCGAACAGGTTGGCGAACGAACCGTCGACGTGTTCGTGGCCGGCGTCGGCACCGGTGGGACGCTGTCGGGGGTCGGCCGTCGCCTTCGCGAGGAGTTCCCCGAGATGGAAATCGTCGCCGTCGAGCCCGAACGCAACGCCGTCCTCTCGACCGGCAAAGCAGGGCAGGACGACTTCCAGGGAATGGGGCCCGGTTTCGTCAGCGACAACCTCGACACCGATCTCATCGACCGAATCGAGACCGTCGCGCTCGAGGACGCCGAAGTCGAGTGCCGTCGACTCGCTCGCGAGGAGGGGATTCTGGTGGGCCAATCGAGCGGGGCGACCAGCCTCGTCTCGCAGGCGGTCGCACGCGAAATCGCCGACCCCGGGCTCGAGTGTCCGGAGGTGCCCGACGCTTTCGACGGGGAACTCGCTCGAGCGACCCAGACCGACGGCGGCAGCGAGGTCGACGACTGCCCGCTCGTCGTCACCGTCTTCTGGGACAGCGGCGAGCGATACCTCTCGACGGGCCTGTTCGATCAGTAAGCGCTCAATCTCGTTTTACGTAGATTCCGAGTTGCTGGTCGCGACAACTACGGCGAAAACTCCGACTCGGTGAGCCGAACGACCAGCGTGTCGTCGACGTCCCGGAGGTCGTATTCCGGTACCTCGCCGTCGGTTCGCCGAACGTAGAGCGGCTCCACGAGTGTCGGTCGAACCCTACCGCCGGCTGCAGCTGCCGAATCAGACGATTCAGACGATTCAGATTGCCGGCTCCCGTCACTCGAGGTCGGACTCGAGTCGGAAGGCGATCCGTCGTCCTCGGCGGCAACGGCGGGTGCCGAGTCGGTTGTGGAGGTCACGTCCGGACGCTCGAGCCCGAACAGTTTCAGGTGTTCGCCGGTGTCCTCGGGCTCGACGTCACCGTTTCGGAGAGCGACAGCGAGGTCGCGGGAGAGCCACTCCGTGTCGCTCACGCTCGGCTCCTGGATCAGTACTTCGTCGACGAACCGCACGATGTACCACTGGAGGTCGTTACAGAGCGAGACGGCTGCCCCGAGGCTAACCGTTCGGACGGCGATGGAGTTTTCGAAGGGGCGCGCCAGGTCGTAGGTCGCGAGCGCCTCTCGAGAGGTCTCTCGGGAGAGGAGCTCGTACTGCAGGTTGACGTCGGAGGTGCCGACGAAGCAGACGCGCGTCACTGTGCAGTACTGTGTGCGTCGCGGTAATGTCGTTTTCGCCTCGAGATGGAGACTGTGTTCTGTATCGTTTCGAGTCGATCACCGATGGTCAGCATCATCTCGAGCCGATCACTCGTTGCCGCCACCGTCGTATTTTGACCAGACACAACTACTTTAGTGAACCGAGAGAAGGGTCATGTTATGACACGGTCGATTCGAGCTGATTTTCCGATCCTCGAGCGTGAAATCGACGGCCACCCCCTGGTCTATCTCGACAACGCGGCGACGACCCAGACGCCGCGTCCGGTCTACGAGGTGTTCGAGGAGTACTTCACGGGGTACAACGCGAACGTCCACCGCGGCATCCATACGCTGAGCCACGAGGCTTCGGTCGCCTACGAGCAAGCTCACGACCGCCTCGCCGAATTCGTCGGTGCAACCGGTGGTCGCAAGGAGATGATCTTCACGAAGGGGGCGACCGAGAGCATCAACCTCGTCGCGTACGGACTGGGGCTGAACGAACTGGGGCCAGACGATCGGATCGTCACGACGGAGATGGAACACCACGCTTCGATGGTGACCTGGCAGCAGGTCGCGAAAAAGACGGGTGCCGACATCGAGTACATTCGCGTGACCGAAGACGGCCACCTCGACATGGAACACGTCAAGTCCCTCATCGGCCCGGAGACGGCGATCCTCTCGGTGGTGCACGTTTCGAACGTCCTCGGGACGATCAACCCCGTCGAGACCCTCGCTGCAATGGCCCACGAACACGATGCGTACGTCGTCGTCGACGGTGCCCAGTCCGCGCCAAATCGTGCCGTCGACGTGGAGGCGATGGGTGCCGACTTCTTCGCCTTTTCTGGACACAAGATGGCCGGCCCGACGGGAATCGGTGGTCTCTACGGCAAACAGGCGATCCTCGAGGAGATGGAACCGTTCCTCTTCGGTGGCGAGATGATCCGCCACGTTACCTTCACCCGCTCGAGCTGGAACGAACTCCCCTGGAAGTTCGAGGCTGGCACCCCGCCAATCGCCGAGGGGATCGCTCTGGCGGCCGCCGCCGACTACCTCGAGGCGATCGGCATGGACGCCATCGCCGCCCACGAGAACGAACTGGCGCAGTACGCGCTCGAGCGACTCGAGGCGCGTGACGATGTGTCGACCTACGGGCCACCCCTGGGCGAGGAACGCTCGGGCCTCGTCGCGTTCAACGTCGACGGCGTCCACGGCCACGACCTCTCCTCGCTGTTGAACGACCGGGGGATCGCCGTTCGTGCGGGCGATCACTGTACCCAGCCGCTACACGACAAACTCGACATACCCGGCTCCGTCCGAGCATCGTTCTACGTCTACAACACGACCGAGGAGATCGACCGGCTGCTCGAGGCAATCGACGATGCCCCGGCGAAACTCGAGGCCTACCTGCGTTCTGGCCGCTACCACGACCGGCTGGTCGACCACCACGAGAACCCGCGCAACGCCGGTGGTCTCGAGGACGCCACGTTGGTCAAATCCTCCGAAGAGACCTCCTGTGGCGACGACGGCGAGTTCCACGTCGACGTCACACCGGACGGAACGATCGAGGACATCGCCTTCGAGAGCGAGAGCTGTGCGGTCAGCAGCGCCGTCGCGAGCATCCTTTCGACGGAGCTCGTGGGGATGACCGTCGAGGAGGTCGCGGATCTCGAGGAGATGATCATCGACCATCTCGAGGGGCAGTACCCGTCGCTCCGACACGAGTGCGTCGTCGGGCCGGAGGACGTGATTCGAACGGCTGCACAGGAGTATCTCGAGAAGACAGAGCGGTAGTGTTGGGATCGAAATCCTAAACTATAGAAATTATAGTCTATTGATTCAAATATTGTAGCTAGGGTTGGACGACGACTCGAGTTGGTCAGACCGCGGCCAGAGACTGTGTAGTACGATTAAGAGGTACCAGTCAATATGTGGGCACATGACACGTGCTGCCGAAGGTGCCACGCCAACCATCCATGCCCCAGGCGACTGGCCGTCGGACGCCGAACGAGTGTATGCTACCCAGCAGGCCCGTCTCGCCGACCACTACGACCTCGAGATCGAATCTCGATCGCTCGAGACCGACGTCGCTGGGCGGGTGCACTACCTCCAGGCCGGCGATCCGAACGGGGAACCGGTCGTCTTGCTCCACGGCGTCTCGGTGACCGCGGCGACGTGGCTCCCGATGGTCTCCGCGCTCGCCGACGAGTATCGAGTGTACATCCCCGACCGTCCGGGACGAGGGCTGTCGAACGCCCCGAGCTACCGCGGTCGCGACCTTCGACGGTTCATGGTCGCGTACCTGCTCGAGCTGTTCGACGGGCTCGAGTTAGAACGACCACACGTGGTCGGCAACTCCCTGGGTGGCCAGCAGGCGTTGGTGCTCGCCATCGATCACGACCGCGTCGACCGGCTGTGTCTCGTGGGCGCCCCCGGAGGAATCTCAGCCGAGTTCCCCGTGCTCCAGCGACTGTTGACCGTCCGCGGGGTCAATCGCCTCCTCTTCTGGCTCGAGAGCCGCGGCGATCCGATCGAGAACGCCGAAGATGCGGCCGAACGGGCGCTCGTCGACGATTCATCGGCGATTCCGGACGAATTTTACGAGGTCATCGCCGCCAGCAAAGAGCTCCCGGGTCGTCAGGAGAGTCTGCGATCGCTGATGTCCGAACAGGGCTCGTTCGGCCGGATGCACCCGCTGTTCGACCTCCGAGACGAAATCGTCGACATCGAGCGCCCGACGGCGTTCGTCTGGGGCACCGAGGACGCTTACTGGCCGCCCGAGGTCGGTCGTCCGGTCGCCGATCGAATGACAAACGCGACGTTCGAGGTGCTCGAGGGGCACGGTCACGTGCCGTGGTTGGAGCCAGGAGACGAAGCCGAGATGCGGATTCGGTCGTTCCTCGATGGGTGAGGGGGATGGGAACCCTCGAGTACCGAGAAAAACGACCGGGGGGGGGGGACTCCGACTTGAGAGAAAAGTCGGGGCGGTCGAGACACACGTGAAATGCGCTCGAGTCTACAGCAAAATCCGTTCGGCGTTCGCCGCTGCCGCTTCCGCGCGCTCGAAGAGGTCGTCGGGTTCGACCTCGAGCAGTCGCTCGAGCAGGGCGTTGGTCTCGGCGCGATCGGGGGCGACCCGATTACAGCCGGCGTTGATCGTCGAGTCCCGATAGGTACCGATCTCGCGGGCCGTCGCGACGATGTCCTGTTTGTCCCACGTCAGGAGCGGCCGGTGAATCGGGAGTCGGGTCGCCCGGCTGGTAACGCCGACGTTCTGGGCCGTCTGACTCGACTTCTGGCCGATGGCCTCGCCCGTGACGATCCCGCTGGCGTCGTGCTCGTGGGCGACGTGCTCCGCAATGCGATAGAAGAACCGGCGAAGCGAGAGCATCCGGCCCTCCTCCATGGTTTCCGCGAGCAGGGAGACGGTCTCGCCACCCGGAACGCGGTAGACCGACAGGTCGACGTTCGGCGCGTACCGGGACAGCGAGCGGACGGTCTCGATCGCCCGCGCCTCGTGATCCGGGCCGCCGTAATCGCCGAGGGAAACGTAGACCGGAATCACCGGCGACCCCCGGCGCATGATCTCGTAGGCGGCGACCGGTGAGTCGATCCCGCCGCTGACGAGGGCGACCAGCGGAGCCTGCGACCGCAGCGGGAGACCGCCGGGGCCCGCAAAGCGCTCGAGGAAGAGGTACGCGGCGTCCTCCCGAACCTCCACGCCGAAGGTGATGTCGGGGTCGTCGAGGTCGACCTCGGGGTCGAATCGACCCTCGACGGCATCCCAGATGGCGGTGCCCCCTCGTCGAGCGAGATCCTCGCTGGTGAACGGGAGGCGTTTATCGGCCCGACTCGCATCGACAGCGAACGTGCCGACGTCGGAGTCGTACCGTTCGCGGGCCGTCTCCGCCAGTGCGTCACAGATCGCCTCGAGTTCCGGTTCCACGACGAGAGCTGGGCTGGTCGAAACGACGCCGAAGACGTCCGACGCCGCCTGGGCAGCGTCCTCGACGGCGCTTTCGGTGGTGTGGATCAGGGGCCGGTTCCAGTTCCCCTCGACGTCGCCCGACACCGAGCGGTCGGCGAGGGTGGCCTCGAGGTTTTCCGCGAGGATGTCCACCATGTACCGCTTGACGGTGTTGCTCTTCGTGTTGAGATCCCCGTGTCGGACGAGGACGGTGTCGGCGCCGGGCGGGTGCATGGGTCAGGATAGATGGGCTGCGCTATAAGGGGGTTACGGGGTGGGACGACCGTCTGGACTCGCCCTGACGACGGTGTGAAACCAGCTCACACCGTACCGGGAACACGGCATTTATTCGCCCTCGAGCCCTGGTTCCGTCGATGACCAGCGGGGACGTCGCCGCCTTCACCCACCTCGGCTCGAGCGTCCGCGAGGCGCTCTCCGAACGCGGGTTCGCGACGCCGACAGCGCCACAGCGACTCGCGATTCCGCCGCTCGCGACGGGGCATGATACGCTCGTGATCGCGCCCACCGGGAGTGGTAAGACCGAGACAGCCATGCTCCCCGTCTTCGACGACCTCGTCACCGACCCGCCCGAGGGATTCGGCGCGCTCTACGTCACGCCGTTACGCGCGCTCAACCGCGACATGCGCGAGCGTCTCGAGTGGTGGGGCGAGTATCTCGACCTCGAGGTGGACGTTCGCCACGGCGACACCACGCAGTACCAGCGCGGGAAGCAAGCCGAGTCGCCACCGGACGTCCTGATCACGACCCCCGAGACGCTGCAGGCGATGCTCACCGGCGAACGGCTCCGGGAAGGACTCGAGGACGTCTCCCACGTCGTGATCGACGAAGTACACGAACTGGCGGCCTCCAAGCGCGGGGCCCAGTTGGCGGTCGGTCTCGAGCGCCTTCGTGAACTGTCGGGATCGTTTCAGCGGATCGGCCTCTCGGCGACCGTCGGCGACCCCGAATCGGTAGGCCAGTTCCTCACGGGCGGGCGACCCTGTACGATCCGGGAGATTGACGTAGGAAGCCTGATAGACGTGCAAGTTCGCCGTCCCGAGGTGACGACGGAGGACGAGCGACTGTCGGGGAAACTGGCGACCGACGCGACGACGGCCAGCCACGTCCGGTTCATCCGCGACCTCGTCGACGCTCACGAGTCGACGCTGATCTTCGTCAACACCCGCCAGACCGCCGAAGCGCTGGGATCGCGCTTTACGCAACTCGAGTTGCCGATCGGCGTCCACCACGGCTCCCTCTCGAAAGAAGCCCGGATCGACGTCGAGGATCGGTTCAAAGCCGGCGAACTCGACGCGTTGCTCTGTACGTCCTCGATGGAACTCGGCATCGACGTCGGCCGGATCGATCACGTAATTCAGTATCAGAGCCCGCGCCAGGTATCGCGGTTGCTCCAGCGGATCGGGAGGGCCGGCCACCGTCGGGACGCAGTGTCGAAAGGTACCCTCGTCACGACCAGGCCGGACGACACCCTCGAGGCGCTGGCGATCGCCCGACGGGCGAAAGCAGGCGAGGTCGAACCCGCCTGGATCCACCAGGGGAGCCTCGACGTGGTCGCCAACCAGATCCCCGGGATCGTGCAATCGACGGGATCTCGCCACCTCACAGAGGTGTACGACCTTCTCACGCGGGCGTATCCGTTCGCCGACCTCGAGGAGGAGACCCTCAGGCAGGTCGTCGAGGAACTCCACCGCAATCGAATCGTCTGGTTCGACGAGAGCACGGATCGGGTCGAGACGACCGGCGGCACCTGGCAGTACGTGTACGCGAACCTCTCGATGATCCCCGACGAGGCGACCTACGACGTACACGACATCGCCTCGAGCGGCCAGATCGGCACCCTCGACGAGCGGTTCGTGACGACGTTCGGGCAGCCGGGAGCCACCTTCATCCAGCGCGGGGAGATGTGGCGGATCGTCGAGATCGACGACGACGAGGAGCGGGTGAACGTCACCCCGATCGAGGATCCCGCCGGCGAGGTACCATCCTGGATCGGCCAGGAGATTCCGGTGCCGGAAGCGGTCGCCCAGGAGGTCGGCGAGATTCGCACCGCCGCGGGCTCACAACTTGAGGTCGGCGCTGACGTCGAGGCTGTCGGTCGCGATCTGGCTGGCCGATATCCGGGTGACGAGTCGACGCTCGTCGACGCCTGCGAACAGCTTCGCGACCACCTCGACGCCGACGCCCCGATGCCGACCCACGACCGAATCGTCCTCGAGCGACAGGGGCCGACCGTCGTGCTCAACGCCTGTTACGGCCACCGGACGAACGAAACGCTCGGCCGCGTGCTGTCGGCCCTGCTCGGCCAGCGGTCTGGCTCGTCCATCGGCCTCGACACCGACCCGTACCGGATCGAACTCGAGGTGCCAACCTCGGTCGCGACGAGCGAAATCGTCGAGGTGTTCACCGAAACCGATCCCAACCACGTCGAGCCAATCGTCGAACTGGGGCTCAAGCGATCGGACGCCCTCGCCTTCCGCCTCTCGCAGGTCTCGGCGAAGTTCGGCGCGCTCAAGCAGTGGCAGGGGTCGGGGCGCCTGTCGAACGAGCGCCTGCTCGCCGCGCTCGAGGAGACGCCGATGTACGCCGAGTCGATCAGGGAGGTGTTCCACGAGGATCTCGATACGTCGAGTGCGAGTCGGGTGCTCGAGGGGATTCAGTCGGGGACGATTTCCCTCGAGACCGTTCGCGGCCGGACGGCGATCGGGAGCGCCGGTCGCTCAGGTGGCAAGGAACTGCTGGCTCCCGAAAACGCCGACGCGAGCGTCATCAAGACGGTCAAAGAGCGGCTCCACGACGATCGGGTCGTCCTGGCGTGTACGCACTGCACGGAGTGGCTCTCGCGGACGAAAATAAAGCGAGTTTCCGACCAGCCCGAGTGTCCGGCGTGTGGTTCGACCCGCATCGCCGCGTTGAGCCCGTGGGCCGACGAGGTGGTACAGGCTATCCAGGCCGAGTCGAAGAGCGACGAACAGGTGGAGTTGACCCAGCGAGCCGTCCGGAACGCCGGGTTGGTGCAGAGCCACGGCAAGCAAGCCGTCATCGCGATGTCCGCTCGCGGCGTGGGGCCGCATAACGCCGCCCAGATAATCAGTCGATTGCGCGAGACCGAGGCGGATTTCTACCGGGACATCCTCGAGAAAGAGCGCCAGTACGCGCGGACGAAGGCGTTCTGGGACTGATCGAGATCTATCACTCCGGCTCTGATCGGGAAGTGACACGTTCGCGTCAGTACTCGAGTAGAAGATCACTGACTGCGTGGCCATCGGCCGGTGGCCCGAAACGTTATTAGTTTCTGGTTTGTCAGCACGAATATGTCTACACAGACAACTGACGGGGGAAGCGACATAGAGAAGTGGAAACTACCGACGATCGCCGGCATCGTCGCGTTTCTCGGTGGGTTTTTAGTCACCTATGTGCTGAAAGGGAGCGACGTCAGCGGAGAACTCGCAGAGGAGTGGAACGGTGGCGCAGAGGAAGTCGGCGAACCGAGCACGTTCGAGGCCGTCTCCTGGCTCTTTTTCGAAGCCCACCAGGTGTCGATCGAGATGTCCGGATCGTGGGGCGACGAGTCGTTCACCGAACCAGCGGAAATCCAGGAGCTGGCCGCGTGGGACGGGTATCTCCAGTTGATCCCCATCATCGCCATCGTCGCGGTCGCCTTCGTTTTCGTCAAAAACTACACGCAGACGGCGTCGGCCGAGGAGGGAGCAAAGCAAGGCGCGATGATCGCAGCCGGCTACGCACTTGCCGCGGTCGTCATCGCCTACACCGGGACTTTCTCGGAGTCGATGACCGACGACCTCGTTGGAACGGTTTCGATGTCTATCGGCCCGGATCTCGTCGAGGCCGTGTTGCTCGCCGGACTCGTCTACCCGGCCGTTGGCGGCGCGCTCGGCGGGTACTTCGGCCACGAACAGCGACCGGCGGCTGAGAACCCGGCTTCCGCAAACGGGGTGGAGCAAACCTACGATGAGGCCGACGACACGGCTACTGTAGCATCGGAGGAACAAGCCGACGGTGTATCCTCGGAATCCGCGGCACAGACCGACCAGACGCAGTAACGCTGGCGAGTACTCTTTTCGCGTATTGAGTTCGACCGAAAACGATCACGAGCGTTAGCGCCGATTCCGGTTCCTCGACGGAACGCGCTATACCATCGATGGTCACTCGAGCACCACCGACAGTAACGATGACGGCCAAAACCGTTCGGCGTTGCAGTGACCATGACCATCAAGGTTTGGCCACGGCTCCCAGTCCGTAACGGCCAAAGCGTTCCGCTTCATTGATCCCGTATGAAGTTTGCGCCGGGCGCCTGGCGGTACGCCCTCCTCCCGCTGCTGGCAGCCCCGTTCGCGTTCATCTTTAGCGTGACCGCGAGCGTCGTGCTCTTCGTCCTGGGGGCTGCGACGCTCGGCTTCTTCCGCGACCCCGAGCGAACCCCGCCACCGTCGGGTATCGTCGCTCCCGCAGACGGCACTGTTTCGGTGTGCCGGGAGGAAGGGGCGCAGGTTCGCCTCGGGACGTTCATGAACGTCCACAACGTCCACGTCGTTCGCGCTCCGTTCGACGCGACCGTCCACGAGGTCGAACACGTTCCAGGCGCACACAAACCGGCCTTCTCGAAGGACTCCGACCGGAACGAGCGAGTGCACCTTCGGCTCGAGCCTGCAGGCGCGTGGGCCGTTAGCTCGAACGAACGCGACGGCGGAGCGAGCGACAGTGACAACTCGAGCGAAAACGCCGAGGTGACGTTCATCGCCGGCGCGTTCGCCCGCCGGATCTTCCCGTACGTCGAGGCTGGCGAGTCGATCGAGCGCGGCCAGCGGATCGGACATATCGCCTTCGGCAGTCGGGTCGACGTGGTGTTCCCGTCCTCCGTGTCGTCGAACGAGCTGGCCGTCGGGATGGGACAGAAGATGACCGCCGGGGAGACGGTGATCCTCGAGCTGGATGCTGAAACGGGGCTCGGGATGGGGACTCTCGAGGACGAAGTACGAGAGTTGGGTGACCCTCGCTCGGGGGACGACACACCAGACGAGCCTGCAGCCTGAACTATCGCTTGTCGTCGACCGCCGCCTGCGCGTCCTCGAGGTGGCGGCGTTCGATGCGCACTTCGTCGGCCCGCTCGTTCGCTTCCTCCGGGCCGTACTTCGTCGCAACCTCCCGAATCGCTCGCATCGAGGCGTCACGGACAAGTGCCTCGAGGTCGGCTCCGGTGTAGCCCTCGAGGTCGGCAGCTACCTCGTCGAGGTCGACGTCCTCGGCGAACGGTTTGCCGCGACTGTGTACCTCGAGAATCTCTCGGCGGGCCTCGAGATCCGGTTCGGGGACGAGGACGTGCGTGTCGAGTCGGCCGGGGCGCAAGAGTGCTGGATCGAGGTGCTCCTTTCGGTTGGTCGCCGCGAGGACGACGAGGTTGGGGTTCTCGCGCATCCCGTCGAGTTCGGTCAGTAGCTGGGAGACGACCCGCTCGGTTACCTCGTGACTGTCAGCCCCACGACTGGCGGCGATGGCGTCGATTTCGTCGAAGAAGACGATCGAGGGCGCGGCCTGACGGGCGCGTTCGAAGACCTTTCGGATCGCTTTCTCGGACTCGCCGACGTACCGGTCGACGATTTCGGGGCCGTCGACGCGAACGAAGTTGACGTCGGTCTCGCCGGCCAGCGCCCGTGCGAGCAGCGTCTTCCCGGTTCCCGGTGGGCCGTAGAGGAGAACGCCCGAGGGTGGATCCGTATTGGTCTGATCGAAGAGCGTCTCGAAAGTGAGTGGCCACTCGACCGACTCCCTGAGCACCTGTTTGGCGTCCTCGAGGCCGCCGACGTCGTCGAAGTCCATATTGGGGGATTCGGCGACGTACTCGCGCATGGCCGACGGTTCGACGGCCGCCAGCGCGGTGTCGAAGTGAGTCTTGGTCACGGTCGGGTTCGTACTCCAGGTGGCACGCTCCTCGGCGTCAGTCGGCCGGCCGCGGATCGCCGCCATTGCGGCTTCCGTGACGACGGCGTCGAGGTCTGCTCCGACGAAGCCGTGTGTTCGGCTGGCAATTTTCTCGACGTTCACGTTCTCGTCGAGGGGCATCCCACGGGTGTGCACCTCGAGGATCTCTCGGCGGCCGTCCCTGTCCGGGACGCCGATCTGGATCTCCCTGTCGAAGCGACCGCCGCGACGGAGCGCGGGGTCGATGGAGTCAACCCGGTTGGTCGCCCCGATGACGATCACTTCGCCACGGGCGTCGAGACCGTCCATCAGGGTGAGCAACTGGCCGACGATCCGGTTCTCGGCGTCGCCCTCATCGTTTCGCGTGCCTGCGATGGAGTCGATTTCGTCGAAGAAGATGATCGTCGGTGCGTTCTCGCGGGCCTCTTCGAACGTCTTCCGAAGCTGTTCTTCGGACTCGCCCTTGTACTTCGACATAATCTCCGGGCCGGAGATGGTGACGAAGTTGGCTTCGACCTCGTTTGCGACGGCGCGGGCGATCAGGGTCTTTCCGGTGCCGGGCGGGCCATAGAGGAGAACGCCCGAGGGCGGATCCACGCCGAGGCGTTTGAACAACTCGGGCTCCGAGAGCGGCAGTTCGATCATCTCCCGCACCTGCTCGAGTTCCTCGTCGAGGCCGCCGATGTCCTCGTAGGTCACGCCGGATGGCCGATCCGGCTTCGAGGGTTCTGCCGGCGATGTGGGCTGATGGGATGGGGTCGACGGCCCGGAACTGTCGGTGTCGTCGAACACGAGGACGGTCGTCGAACCGGTGATGCGAACGTCGCCAGCCGGTTCGGTTTCGACGACGCTGAACGGCTCCGGTGCCACCCCCTCGATACGGATCTGTTCACCGGCTTTGATCGGGCGGTTTCGGAGCTTCTGATTGGCCACGCGTTCTGCGAGCCGCGACTCGGCGTCACTCAGCGACGGCGGCGGCGACAGCGTCACCGTTTCGGCCTCACGGATCGCCGTCTTGTCGGCAGCCATCACGCGAACGGTATCCCCGACGTTGACGCCGGCGTTCGCCCGCGTGTCTCCGTCGATCTGTACCACCTGCTCGGGAATCGCCGGATCGGCCGGCCACATCTTCGCGACGGTCTGATTCTCGCCCTCGATGACGACGGTGTCGCCGCTCAACACGCCGAGTTTTCGCCTGGCCAACTCGGGGATTCGCGCGACGCCACGGCCCGCATCGCGCTTTTCGGCTGCGCGCACGGTCAACGTGACACCATCGGCGTCCGACTCGCTCATGGTGGTTCCTTGCAACCGGACGACCTTGAGAATTGCCCACGCCGATGCGAACTCGAGCCAATCGATAGGCTTCTTGCCCGGGCGTGGGAAAGCCAGGTATGGTGTGTTCGGGATTCGTCGTCATTGCTACCGTCGACCGCCTCGATTCAATCGATTGGTATTCAGGTACTGTGGCGGTTGCGCGTTGCAACTACGGTCGGTTAGGCAGGCACGGTAGGGGGCGATAACGATGTTCGAACGCCTTCGTGAGGACGTTCGCGCGATGACCGAACGCGATCCGGCTGCGAAAGGTGGTCTCGAGGTGTTCCTCTGTTACCCGGGTTTACACGCCCTCTGGTTCCACCGAGTCGCTCACCGTCTCTGGCGCGGAGACTGGCGGCTGCTCGCCCGGCTGCTCTCGCATGTTGCCCGGTTCCTGACGGGCGTCGAGATCCACCCGGCGGCGCGACTCGGCCGCCGGGTAACGATCGACCACGGTATGGGCGTCGTCATTGGCGAGACGGCGATCGTCGGCGACGACGTCCACCTGTACCACGGCGTCACCCTGGGCGGGGCGACGAACGAACCGGTGAAGCGGCATCCGACGCTCGAGGACGGGGTGCACGTCGGGGCCAATGCGACGCTGCTCGGTGACATCACCATCGGCGAGGCGGCGACCGTTGGGGCCGGTTCTGTGGTCACGGACTCCGTCGAGCCAGGTGCGACCGTTGCCGGCGTGCCAGCCCGGAGAGTGGACTGATCGACCCCAACGGATGATTTTGGGAAGCGACCATCGGGGCTCGAGTGAGCGACATCGATCTCGCGGCCGACGATCGAACTGTACCGCTAAGGGGCTCGAGCCCCGATACACACTCGAACACAATGGTGCTCCCTCACGACCGATCGGAGTTACCCGTCTCGTCGCGATCGCCTGCAGTGAATGCCGAACTCGCACTGTTGCTCGAGGTGGCGGGGACGCCGAAACCCGGTAACGTCGACCGACATCGCGACCTCTCTGACCTGCGATTCGAACACTTTCTCGCAGGTGCTGTCGGCGCCCGAGTAGGTCTCGAGCGTGCAGCGCGGGGTGATGGGGTCGGCGAGGCGTTCGAACGTGCCGTCGAGGGGATGGCAGAACAGCGGGGTGGGAACACCCAGTTCGGCTGCCTGTTGTTGCTCGTCCCGCTCGTCGCCACGACTCAAGTGGAATCAAATCTTGATCGCCAGTCCGCCAGGTCGACAGTCGAGGCGACCACAGTCGAGGACGCCGCTGGTTTCTATCGCTCGTTCGAGCACGTCGACGTCTTCGTCGACGAACCACCGGACGAGCTCGAGGCGCTCGACGTTCGTCGGGGTGCAAACGCGATCCCGACGCTCGAGGAACGTGGAGTGACGCTGTACGACGTGATGGACGCGAGCGTCCCCGGGGACGACGTCGCGCGGGAGTGGGTCACGGGCTTCGAACGATCGTTCGCGGCTGCTGACCGGCTGGCAGCGATGGATCAAGCGCGACCGGCGACCGATCGCGTCGCTTCGGTGTTCCTCTCGCTGCTCGCAGCGCGACCGGATACGCTCGTCGAGAAACGTCATGACGAGGCCGTCGCCACCGAGGTCACCGAGCGGGCGGCCGACCTGGTCGAGGAGGGTGGGCTCGAGGCCGTCCCCGATCGAGTCGACGCCTTCGCCGACGACCTCGTCGAACGTGGTATCAATCCGGGAACGACGGCCGACATTACCGCTGCCGGGTTGTTCATTGCCCTCGAGCGAGGAGAGTTCGATCTGTGAGCGATCCGAACACTGGAAGTGATCGAGAGGGGTGCCAACCGAACAGGGCTGGTTGGCCGGTCGTCTTCGACGGCGTCGCCGAAACCGTCGTCACCACACGTGGGCCGAACGGGCTGTGGAACGTGGCAGCCCTCGGCGTCTTTGCTGGCGATCCCACTCGAGCGCGTACCTGGGGGAACACCCGGACGCGACGAAACTTCCATCGGCAGGGCGAAGGTTACGTCCAGTTCATCCGCGACCCCGTCGACTTCGTCGATGCCGCGTTGACGATCACCGAACGGGACGATCCCGTCCTCGAGTCGGCGGATGCCTGGGTGCGTGTCAGCGTCGAGGTGGTCGATTCGGGAACGGCCGACGGCACCGAGTGGGAGGAGTGGACGCTCGAGCCACTCGAGTCGGCGGTCGAGTGTGAGACGGTAACACCGATCAACCGCGGGTTCGGCGCCGTTATCGAGGCGACAGTCGCCGCCTCGCGACTGGGTGTCGACGGCTACGATCGGACAACGCTCGAGCACCGTCTCGCGCACGCACTCGACGTCGTCGATCGGGCAGGGGGAGCGCAGGAACGGCGGGCCTTCTCGAGGCTCGTCGAAGCCTGCGAGTGGACGCCCTCGGCCGATCACCGTGAGGCAATCGACTGGCTGTAACTCGAGCGATACGGTAACTCGAGCGATACGAGTCGACCGAGGCGTGTGGCCGATTCACTCGCGCCATTCAGTGGGCCGCTGACTGACTGCGAGTGAGCCGATTCCTCCCGTCGCGAAATGGTGCGATATAAGAGTCTCTAGACGGAAGCCCACGTATGGCCATCAAACCGGCATACATCAAGAAGACCGGGAACGTTCTCCTCGAGAAGTACCCGGAGGCGTTCACCACCGACTTCGAACAGAACAAAGACAGCGTCACGAAGCTGACGAACATCGAATCGAAAGGGGTTCGAAACCGAATCGCGGGCTACGTCACGCGGAAGAAAGGCGCCGCCGTTTCGGCCTGAACTGACCGTTTTCACTCACTCGAGAACCCTAGTTTCGAGCAATCGCACTCGTCCGAGCGGTCGTACATGTTTCTCCAGGTCGCTTCGAACTCATCCTCGGTCGGGTCTGAGTCCGTCGATCACTCGACAGGCGTTTTTCGAGAACGCCCGGCGAAGTTTGTCCGCAGAGACGTCGAGGGTGAGGATTTCCATGATCGCGACGTTCGGATGCGACGCTGGCGCGCCGCTGCCGAAAAACACACGGTCGGGATGTTCGAGCAGTGCCCGCTCGAGGACGTCCCGGTAGCGGACGAAGCTCGTGTCGAGGTAGCAGTCGTCGATGGACTCGAGGCGATCGATCAGGTCGTGCATGAGCGACCGGTTCAGCGGATGGCCGCCGAAGTGGGAGACGACGACAGGAAAGCCGCGGCCGAGTAGGGTCTCGGCGAGGGTAGCGGGCGGCGCACCCTCGCCACCGGCGACGATCACCGGGAGTCCGGCGGCTTCCAACTGTTCGAGGACGGCATCGTCTGGCACACCGTCGACGCCCGGATCGAGGACGAAGCCGTGGAAGCGGTCGTCGTAGGCGTACTGTTCGATGTCCTCGGGGGTGGTGTGGTACGGCTGTCGCCGACGCAGGGCATTTCGAAGCCGATCGGTGTGATCGATGTCCGGTACCTCCGCGCCATTGATTCGCGCAAATGCGACGAACGGGCGTTCGACGCTGAGTCGGGCAACGCCGTTGTTCGGGGCGACGTACGATTCTCCGGGTGTCACACCCGGGAATACGACCGACCTGACGATGCCAGCCTGATGCATCTCTCGCTCGAGGCGGTCGGGAGAAGCGGGCGTTGGCCCACCCCGCTGTCTGGCGGTGGCGCCGGGCGTCAACTGGGCGTGGACGTCGACGACGCGGAACTCGTGTTCCAGCTCGAGCATTCGTGCGGGTGTAGTAGCCCATCCCTCAAGGTGCTACCGGCTGCATCCGTCTCCGAACCGTGTGTCGAATTGTCGCACACAATCGCCAGAGGGGAGCGAGTTGGCACCGAAATAGTTTTATAGAAGTGCTGACGATACATCTACTGAGGTTCAACATGGCACAACAGCAACGCATGGGCGGACAGCCCCTGTTCATCCTGAGCGAGGACAGCAAGCGGACACAGGGTCGTGACGCACAGTCGTCGAACATCATGGCCGGCAAGGCCGTCGCAGAGGCCGTACGGACGACGCTCGGCCCCCGCGGCATGGACAAGATGCTCGTCGACGGCAGCGGGAACGTCGTCATCACGAACGACGGGGCGACCATCCTGAACGAGATGGACATCGAGCACCCTGCCGCACAGATGATCGTCGAAGTCGCTGAGACCCAGGAGGACGAGATCGGCGACGGCACGACGACCGCCGCCGTTCTCGCCGGGAACCTCCTCGCCGAAGCCGAGGATCTCATCGATCAGGACGTCCACGCGACGACGATCGTCGAAGGCTACCACGAGGCCGCTCGCATTGCACTCGAGGCCATCGAGAGCCAGGTTCTCGACGTCGACGTCGACGACGAACTCCTCCGGCAGGTCGCCGAATCGAGCATGACCGGCAAAGGAACCGGTGGACTGACGACCGAAACCCTCGGCAAGACAGTCGTCAAAACCGTCCGTCACGTCGACGGCGACGCCGGCGTCCAGCGTGACAACATCGACATCCACACACAGGTCGGGGCTTCTTCGAGTGCGACCGAACTGATTCCGGGCATCGTTCTCGACGAGGAGCCCGCCCACGACGACATGCCCTCGACCGTCGAGGACGCCTCCGTGGCGATTCTCGATGTCGAACTGGGCGTTCGAACCGGCGAGATCGACGCCGAGTACTCGATCGACTCGATCGATCAACTCAGCGCCGCAATCGACGCCGAGGAGGCCGAACTCCGCCAGTACGCCGAGGACGTCGTCAACAGCGGTGTCGACGTGCTCTTCACGACCGACGACGTCGACGACCGCGTCGCCTCGCTGCTCGCCGCCGAAGGCATCCTGACGTTCGACGACATCAGCAACAAGAAGGCCCGGAAGGTCGCCAATGCGACCGGTGCCCGCCGTATCGGCGCACTCGAAGACCTCACCGAGGAGGCCTTCGGTCAGGCTGACCGGATCCGCACGGAAACATACGGCGACGACGACCTCGCGTTCGTCGAAGGCGGGGCTGCTGCCGAAGCCGTCACCGTCTTCGTCCGTGGCGGCACCGACCACGTGGTCGACGAACTCGAGCGCGCCATCAAGGATGCCCTCGACGTCGTCACCGCTGCCCTCGATTCGGGCGAGGTCGTCCCCGGTGCTGGCGCGACCGAAATTGCCATCGCAGACCACGTCCGCTCGGCTGCCGCCGGGATCGAGGGTCGCAAACAACTCGCCGTCACGGCGTTCGCTGACGCCCTCGACATCGTTCCACGGACGCTCGCCGGTAACAGCGGCCAGGATCCGATCGACTCGTTGGTCGACCTCCGTGCGGCCCACGAATCCGCGGGGCGCGCCGGTCTGATTACTAACGGAGAAACCGTTACCATCGACGACCCAGTCGAGTACGGTGTCGTCGACCCGGCCGACGTCAAGCGTGAAGCTGTCGAAAGTGCCACCGAAGCTGCGACGATGATCGTTCGTATCGACGACGTCATCGCCGCCGAGTAACGCGGTTTCCTCCCTTCTATATCGTTTCAACATCGATGTAATTAGCCGACACTGTTAAGTGTTAACATGTGATATTTTTACCTGCGATGTCCCACAGCCCACCAACAGACCGATTGACTCGCCTTGGGGGGGCAACGAACCGTCCGGTCTACTTCGACGATCGACGGGGGACGTACCATACGTGGTACGATCGGGAGGAGTGCGAACCGGTGAGTACCGCCATACTGATGGCTATCTCGTCGGTTCGCGGGATCGATGTGGAGTACCTCGAGCCGCTTCGAGACGCCATCGATCCGGATGCGTTGAACGACTTATTCGCCGATTGGGATACCCGTAAACGAGGCCTCGAGTCCGTCGTCGTCTCCTTCGTGTACGGCCAGTGTACCGTCACGGTTCACGGCGACGGAGAGATCGTGATCGAACCGGCAGCGCTTCCAGTCCCGCGCTGATCGCCAGCCGTTGTGGAACGAGTCACCGTTCCATTCGAGCCACCCACTGGGGTGGAGCGTCGAGTTCGCGATCGGTTGGCAAGTTGTCCGGATGATTCCAGACCTGACTGGCGAACGCGAGGTCTCGCGCGTCGGTGACGGCTTCGAAGAAGGTCTTCCCTCGTTCGTACTGGCGCTGTTTGAGCCCGAGACCGAGTAGCCGTCTAAACAGTTGCTGTAACGGGCCGCGCCCTTGTCTACGCGCATCGAGTTTTCGACGCAGATCCTCGTACTCGTCGTCGAACGCGTGATCCATCAGGAGTTCCGCGTACCCCTCGACGACGGTCATCGTGGTATCGAGTTCGCGGAACGCATCCCGATCGAACGAACCCTCGGCAAGTGCGTCGATTCCGTCTTGCATCCGCGACTCGAGATGCGTCGACAGCCAGGGGGCAGCGCCGAACTCCGCAGCGTGAGTCACCTCGTGGAAGGCGATCCAGCGACGGAAGCGATCGGGGTCGACCTCGAGCACCTCTGCTGCCTTCAGGATATTCGGCCGGACGAAGTAGAGCGCGTGATCGTCCTCCGGGGTCTCCGCGAGCAAGAGCGGGTCGTACTGGCCGAGCACGTTTCGGCCGAGAAACGCCAACAGGACGGTCATCGTACCGGTGTTGACCGTCCGTGCGGCTCCCGGAAATGCGCCGAGCTGGGATTCCATTGGTGCCATCACCCGTTCGAACGTTTCGATGTTGGCGTCGATCCAGTGGTGACGGTTCTGGATTTCGACGATTTCCGGGACGTCGAATTCGAGATCGGCGGCGTCGCGGACGCCCGCTCGTGCGTCGCGAACGTCTCGAGCGTAGGCAGCCTGTTCGCCGGACTCGAGACTGATCGAGCCAGGTTCGGTTGCGGCCTTGGCCGCCTCGGATGCGGCGTGCCAGTCGACGGCAGCGTCGCCGGAGGCACCGGCAACGGCCCGAACGCTACGGTAGAGATTCACACGACGTGATACGGGAACGGAGGCAAAAAGGGTTCTGACGGGAACGTACGGTTTCGGTGTGTCTGTTTTCGACGCGGGTCGAGCGTGTCACCACCGATCGCACCTCGACGCTCGAGGAATCGTCTCCAGGCGATGGACGAGACCAGAGGACAGGTCACCGGCGAAATGGCGCCTCAGGTACCGATCCAAATACGACGGTACCGGTCAGAAAATGGTGGGACAGCCCGGGTTCGGCCGTTCCGGAGGGTTACGAGACGATGATGTCCGGTTCGTCCCGCTCCTCGAGTTCGGATTCCTCGTCGTCACCACGGAATTTCTTGACGGCGAGTGCGATGCCGACGAGGGCGATCAGGCCAACGATGGCACCAATGACCGCTCCTTTACCGCCATCTTCCTCGGTGGCCGTCCCATCCTCGTCGTCGGTGGCTACGTCCTCTTCTTCACCTGTCGCGCCAAACGGTGCCGCTTCGCCGATCGCTTTGGGGCCGAACTGGGTGTCACCGTCCAGATGCAACTCGATAAACGTGAACTTTTTTTCACTCATAGCCCAGAGTACGACGACTCGGCATTTATCCTTTGTGCCTGAGCTGAGCGTACCTGTCGCACCCACGGTTCGGGGTCGGATCGTGTAGCACGCACGCCTCGAGACCGAGTTCCAACAGGTTCAAATCCTGACCGTTCGATCACCAGGTATGGAGACATCCGCTCGCGAGTTCCTCGTCGAGTTACTCGAGACGCCGTCACCGTCGGGCTACGAAACCCGCGGCCAGCGCGTCTGGCTCGAGTACGTCGAACAGTTCGCAGACGACGTCCACACCGATGCCTACGGAAACGCTATCGCCGTCCACGAGGGCGAACCGGACGCTCCCGAAATCGTCCTGACGGGGCACGCCGACGAGATTGGATTCATCGTCAAATCGATCGACGACGATGGATTCGTTCACCCCGGTCGAATCGGCGGGAGCGACCCCTCCGTCTCCCGCGGGCAACACGTTACGATCCACACCGACGACGGCCCCGTCGACGGCGTCATCGGTCAGACGGCGATCCACCTTCGAGAGAACGACGACGACGAGCCCGAGATCACCGATCTCTGGATCGACATCGGCGCCGACGACGAAGACGAGGCAGCCGAGCGCGTTCGGATCGGCGACCCGATCACGTTCTCTTCGACGGTCTCGTGGCTCTCTGACACTCGCCTCGCCGCGCGGGGGCTCGACAACCGCGTTGGCACCTGGGCGGCCGCCGAAGGCTTCCGACAGGCCGTGGAAAACGGTACCGAGGCGACCGTTTACGCCGTCTCGACCGTGCAGGAGGAACTCGGCATCAAGGGTGCGAAGATGGTCGGCTTCGACCTCGAGCCCGATGCCGTCGTCGTCGTTGACGTCGGCCACGCGGTCGATTACCCCTCCGCACCGAGCGAGAAGACGAGCAAGATGGAACTCGGCGGGGGACCGGCGCTCGGCCGCGGCAGCACCAACCATCCAGTACTGTTCGACGCGCTGCGAGCGGTCGCCGAAGACGTCGATATTGACATCCAGATTGAAGCCCTCGGCGTCGGCACCGGCACGGACGCAGACGGCTTTTTCACCGCCGCCGGGGGCATCCCCTCACAGGTCGTCAGCGTCCCAAACCGCTACATGCACACCCCCGTGGAAGTGATCGAGACGGACGACCTCGAGGAGATTGCGACGCTACTGGGCGCGTTCGCGAGCGAGGCCCACACGTTCGCTCCTTTTGCGGTGGACGTCTGAACGGGATCCGAACAGTGGAATACTGGCCTCGAGCACGTCGGAGTGCATTCTGGATTTCGATTGAGCAGTTCGACTCTCGAGTCAAGCCACCGGAACGTGGAACTCCACCACGCTTCCGCAGTACATAAACGCGGGCAACCCCTACGAAGACTGCGTACCTTTAGTCCCCGGCCGAGTACACCCACTTTGGGTGCGATGACAGACCGGCGAACCCGGGTACGCGACACCGATAGCGATACCGTGTGGCGGTTCACGCCGGCACACCAGTTGGTGGTTCCTGTGGAACCGCTCGCCCGGCACGAGGGTTAGCCAGCAGACGCGGCATGCCGCCTCGGGATGATGCTGGACGTTAGTGTTCCGGGTGACACTCAATTCGTTTGAGAGATATCTCGAGCGGTCTGAATAAGGAGACTATGGTGCGACCTCGTTAATCCACTCCACGATGTCGGAAACGACAAAGTCAGCGACGTAACCACCGAAGTAAAGGCCTAACGGGTTTGCAGGTGCGAACCCCTCCTGGAAGAAGTGGTCGACGTTTTCGTAGAACTCGAGGCGACTCCCTGCTGGCAAATCCACGGTTTGCCACTTTTCGAACTCGGTGTGAAACCACGCGGCGAGTTCCGGTTGAGTCTCCTCGTCGGATCGACTCGTTTTCATGACGAAGACGGGAACATCCAAACTGCGTGCCGTACTCGCGGGGTCGTAGTTTCCAACGCTACGGTGCCAGGTTCCCGGCCGCCCCCAGATTGTCTCGTCGTCGTCGTAGTCGCCCTCGTCCAGGCGCCGAACCGTCGCGCGTTCGCGCTCGAGGTCGGCTTCCTGTTCCTCACTGAGTTCACCGTCCGGTTCGAATTCGTACCGCAGGATCGAGACGTCGTCAGGATCGAGCGTGGAGTCGGCCTGCGCATCGAGCGCGACGACGCCCGCAACACGACCGTGTCGAGCAGCGATTCGGGGGGCACACATTCCGCCCTGGCTGTGTCCGGCGACGAACACCGCATCGTCGTCGACCTCATCGACCGCAGCGAGTTCGTCCACCGCCGCGACTGCGTCGTCGACGATAACGGTGTCGAGTGTGTAGTTCTCGGCTGCGACGTCGTAATCTGCGAGCCGCTTTTCGTATCGGAGCGTCGCGATGCCAGTACTGGCGAGACCCCATGCGAGATCCTTGAGAATCTTCGACGAACCGCTGGTTCCGTCCGGGTCGTGGATGCCAGTACCGTGGACGAGCACAACGGCAGGGAAGGGTTCGGTACCGTCAGGAACCGCGAGAATGCCGTCGAGAGTCACGTCCCCAGCATCCACGGGTATGTACCGCTCGCTGAACGATCGTTCGTCGACGTAGTTTGGAACGTCGTACGTGGGGGAAAACGAGAAGCCCGTGATCCCATCGTCGAAATCGACACTCGCCGTTTCGGTACCGTCCTCGAATTCGAGGGTGACAGCCACATCAGTTCCATCTCCGTTGCATACCACGTTGGCCACCCCCTCAAAATCGCCATACTGGCTATAGAGTCCCCGTCGGTACTGCTCCAGTGCGTCCTCGGCGTTCATTGCCTCGCCCTGGAATTCGCCGGGAAACGACTCGACGACCGCGTCTCGACCGTCCGCGGTGAGGAAGTTGGCCGCCTCGGTGACCGACCCACGCATAACTCGTGTGACGAACTCCTGAATCATCTCCTCGCCGTCGGGTGACGGAACCATTGGACGAATCGTGATAGTGGGAGCGAGCGTATATATTTTGACGGGTTCGAACGACCGGTTGGTGACCCACAGAGATCCGACGAGGAGAGTCTCGAGTGATAGTGTCCTGTGATGATTTGCAACCCGCTTTGTGTACGCGACAGACGTGACCCCCGCTCTCGAGGCCGAACTCGACGTTCCGATCGTATTTGACAGACCGAGTCGCGGTGCCGCCACGTTGATACCGGAAAAAACGATGCCCTCACCAGTAACTAGTGTCTAATCCAGCGGGAGAAGTCCATTACCTGTGCTAGCTTTTTCACGTAATATGTGGGATTGGTGAAACATGACCGTCGATCCGTTCAATCGCGCCAAACACCACGCCGCTGTCGCCGGTGGGAGTCTCGTGCTCGCTGGGGTATTGTGGGCGGCCGGGTTTGCATACCCACGGATCATCGCCGCAGTTCCGTGGTTTCTCCTGTTTCTCGTCATGATCATTGGCCCGGTGACGAAGCTCTGGCCGCCGATTACGCGACGGTATTCCGGAAACTTCCCGCTGAACTGGCGGTCGGAACTCGGAATCTGGTTCGTGATATGGTCGTTAGTGCACGTGCTCCTCGTGTTTCGATTCATGGGCTGGGACATCGTCGGATTCGTGATAGGTATGAGCGCCTGGGCGTTCGCTGCGCTGGTCGGCGTCGTCATCGCCGTGATTTTGGCGATTACCTCGAACAACAAGGCGTTTCAGTTCCTCGGACCGAAAGCCTGGAAGTGGCACCAGAGCCACGGAACGTACGTTATGTTCTGGCTCCTGACAGTACACATCTACGACCAGACATTCGTTCGAGGCGGGTTCCCAACGGGAGATCCGCTTCACTCCCTGTACGTGCTAACCATCATCATCGTCGTCGGACTGCACATAGGGGCGTTCCTCAAGGTCGTTTCCCACTACCGGAAGCACGGCGAGTATCCTGGTAGTGTGCAGTGACTGTCTCGAGCGTCATCTCCGCACAACGGATGGCCGCCTCGAGAGAGTCTGGACGGATCCATCGACCCCTCCACAATACGTGCCTCGCACCGACCAGGTGGCAGGTTTCGCCGTTTGGCCAGCGTCACCGGCCGCTGACGTTGTTCCGTGACGTCGCTCCGTTATCCTTTAGCGCCCGCGGGTCAAATCGCCTTCAATGACCGCACAAACCGTCCAGCAGGGAGACCTCGTGACCGTCATCGGGCTCGAGGTGCACGTCCAGCTGGAGACGAACACCAAGATCTTCTGTGGCTGTTCCACCGAACCAGCCGACGGGCCGAACCGGAACGTCTGTCCCGTCTGCCTCGGCCTGCCGGGATCGCTGCCCGTCCTCAACGAGGCCGCCGTCGAATCGGCCGTCAAGATCGGGAAGGCGATCGACGCCGACATTCCCGAGGAGACCCGCTTCCACCGCAAGAACTACTACTACCCCGACCTGCCCAAGAACTTCCAGATTACGCAGTACGACGAGCCGATCTGCCAGGACGGCGAACTCGAGATTTCGGTCGAAGGCGAGCGCCGAACGGTCACCATCGAGCGCGCACACCTGGAGGAGGATCCGGGCAGCCTCCAGCACGTTGGCGGGAACATCGACACCGCCGAGTACACCCGGGTGGATTACAACCGGGCGGGGACGCCACTGATGGAGATCGTCACCGCTCCGGACTTCCGCAGTTCACAGGAGGTACGAGCGTTCCTCGCCGAACTCGAGGAAGTCCTCGAGTACCTGGGCGTCTTCGACGCCGGCCGGGACGGCAGCCTGCGCGTCGACGCCAACCTCTCGATCGTCGACGGCGAGTTCGTCGAGGACGACGGCTCGATCGGCCTCGAGGCGCTCGAAGCGGCGAACCGCACCGAGGTGAAGAACATCTCGAGTCACAAGGGTGCAGAGAAGGCGCTGGCCTACGAGGAGACACGCCAGAAAAACGCCGTGCGTCGCGGGCGCGAGGTCGAGCAGGAGACCCGCCACTGGGACGAGAGCCGCGGGATCACCGTCTCGATGCGCTCGAAGGAGGCCGAGAAGGACTACCGGTACTTCCGGGAAGCTGACCTGCCGCCCCTGCGCGTCTCTCACTGGAAGGACGAGATCCCGATTCCGGAACTCCCCAAGGCCCGCCGGGAGCGCTTCGGCGAGGAGTACGGCCTGAGCGAGGAGGCCGCCTCGAAGCTCACCTCCACGAAACAGGTGGCGGACTTCTACGAGGACGTCGCCAGCGAGTTCGACCCCGACTTGGCCGCGACCTGGGTTGCTGACGAACTCCTCGGTGAACTCAACTACCGCGACATGGAGGTCACCGACGTCGAGGGCCGCCTCGAGGAGGTTGCCCGCCTCGTCGAACTCCTCGCGACCGACGAGATCACGGCGAAAAACGCCAAAGAGGTCGTCCTGCGCGGAATGCTCGACGACGGCGACGGTCCGGATACGATCGTCGAACGTGAGGGCCTCGGGAAGACCGGCGAGGACGAGGTGCAGCAGGCGGTCGTCGAAGCGATCGAAGAGAACCCCGATGCCGTCGCCGACTACGAAGCGGGCGAAGGCGGGGCGATCAACTTCCTCGTCGGGCAGGTCATGCAAAAGACCGGCGGGAGTGCGGATCCGGGTGACGTGAACGGAATGCTTCGGTCGGAACTCGAGAGCTGACTCGAGCGCGTAGGCTGTGTCGGTTACTGACTGTGTCGGTTACTGACTGTGTCGGTCGTTGACTGTCTCGAGCCACCTCGCTGAGACACTGATTGCCGTGGTGACTCTACTGTGACTCGAGTGGCAATCGGCTACTCGTCCCTCGTTCGACTCGAAGTGTTTCGGATCGCAATACTTGTGCCGAATCGAAACGTACACGATTGACTATACATAATGGCCGGTATGGCCTGCTCAGACTCCCCTGCTGTCTATCGGTGCACACACTGTGAGTACGTTCACCGATCCGTCCTAAAACCAGATTCCTGTGTTATCTGCGGCGCGGAGTTGTAACGGTCGCATGGCGTTCTCGGTGGTGGGCGACCTGCGACCAGGGCGTACGAGTTGCAACTCGAGTCACCACTATCACCCGAATTTCCCGCGTACCACGATCGAAACCCCGTCCGTCAGCCTTACGTCACCCTTGTACGTACCCGTGGTGTGGATCGCATCCTCGTGAGTACGGTCGTCTATCGGTCGCCCGAGACCATCTTTCCATACCTGCAGGATTTTTCGCGGTATCCCCGCTACGCCGACCACCTTGAGTCGGTACGCGTCGACGGGAATGGTGACGCTGGCACCCGGTACGATCTGCGACTGGCGTGGTGGAAACTGAGCTACACGGCCCGGTCGGAAGTCACGGGCGTGTCGGCGCCGACCTCCCTCGAGTGGCGGTTGATTAAAGACATCGACGCCGAGGGCGAGTGGCGAATCGAGTCGGTACCCGACGAGGCTCCTGAAACTGTCGAGACGGCGAGTCGAATCTACTTCGAGGCCGTCTACGATCCTCACTCTGCGGACAAGGACGTCGTCTCGCTACCCCGATTCGTCTCGATGGGGTGGGTGATCGACAAACTGCGACCCCGACTGATGGACGAAGCCCGGCGCGTACTCGAGCGGTTAGTCGCCGATATCGAGGGGACACGTCGATCCGTGGAGTTGACCGTTCACGAGACGCCGTGAGCGTGCTTGGGTGTCGATACCTATAGTAGCCACTGCACGTCATTGCACACCTGATCGCCAGACGGATCGGCGATCAGTGTGTAAACCGTTTCAGTCGCTACTATACCTCGAACCGTGACTGGCTCGAGTGGCCGTGACTGGCTCGAGCGTGAGCCAGTCGCTCCGTCTCCCGGTTGGATCCGTTCGTCTCGAGTGAGACCCTCGAGTATCGAGTAGCGCTTACTCCGCGGGTTCGCCGCCGTAGCGCATGAAGAAGTAGACGAGCGAGAGCGTCGAGACCATGCCGGCGACGGTGGCGATCAGTAACGTCCAGGCGGCGTCGGGGACGAGTTCGGCCGGCCCTTCCGCGACGGCGCCGGCGTCCTCTGTGACCTCGATGGTGGCGACCATCCCGACGCCAACGTGGGGCGTACAGACGTAGTCGTACGTTCCTTCAGTGTCGAAGGTGAACTCGTAGTCGCCGTCTGCTTTCAAATCTGGATGTCCATCCCACTCGGCGTCGTCGGGAATCTCGGTCGGTTCGACGTTGTGATCGGCCTGTCCGACCCACTCCCAGACGACGGTCGTCCCCGGTTCGATCGTCAGACTGTCGGGTTCGTAGTAGTTGTCGCCGACCTCGACGAACTCGGTGCCGCCACCGCCACCGTTGCCGTTGCCGTTTTCACCGTCTTCTTCCTCCCCCTCTTCGTCTTCCTGAGCGAGCCCGCTCGCGCTCGCGCCCGCCGTTACTGCCGTTCCCGCCGCGCCGGCGAGAAAGAGCCGCCGTGAGAGGTGTTCGTCCTCCTCGAGTGGATTCATGCCCGGAGGTTAGCAACGACCGATACTGAAATCTTCGGTTCTGTCGTTCCATCGGTCGGTTCCGTGATGAGTTTCGATCAGGGGTGACGTACGAAGGGGAAACAAACTATGGATTTCAAAGCTATTTGTTACAAATACTGTATCTTAACAGAACAAGCGCTCGAGACCCCACCCGTTAGCCCTCGAGCGGGAAACGACCACTCGGTCGACAGCGCCTACTCGACGACTGAGTGCGCATTCAATAATTCAGTACGTGTGCAACGACTCAGGACGTATTCGATAATTCAATACGTGTAGTCGTGGTCGCCGGTCTCGGACTCGAGGAACGCCGTGAGCAGGTCGATCGTCGCCGAGACGTCGTCGACGTGGGCGGTTTCGGTGACCGTGTGGAGGTACCTGGTCGGGATCGAAATCGCCCCCACGGGCTTCGCCCCGCTGGTGTTCTGGAAGCCGGCCGTATCGGTGCCGCCGGCCGGTAACACCTCCAGCTGGTAGTCGACCTCACCGTCCTCGGCGACGGCTTTCAGTCGGCGGTGTACCTTCGGGCTGGTGATGACGCTCGAGTCCTTGAGCTTGATCGCCGTACCATCGCCGAGGCGGGTCACGTGATCGGCGGCCTCGAAGCCAGGGACGTCGTTGGCGACGGTGACGTCGAGCGCGATCGCGAGGTCGGGATCGACGTCGACGCCGAGGGCTTTCGCGCCCCGGAGACCGACTTCCTCCTGGACGGTTGCACAGAAGTGGATCGTCACGGCCGGGTTCTCGATTCGGCGAGCGGCCTCCAGCATGGCGAACACGCAGATGCGGTCGTCGAGGGCTTTCCCGGTGACGGTCTCGCCGACGAGTTGGGTGTTCTGATCCATCGTGACGAGGTCGCCCACGGCGACCTGCTCCTCGAGGTCTTCTTTCGAGAGGCCGGTGTCGACGTAGACGTCGTCGACCTCGGGCGTCTTCGAGCGCTCCTCGTCGCTCAGCGTGTGTGGCGGCGGCGAGCCGATGACGCCAGGGAGGTCGCCGTCCTCGGTGTGGATCGTGACTCGCTGGGCCTTGAGGACTCGGGCGTCCCACCCGCCGAGCGCGTCGAGCTGGAGGAAGCCGAAGCCCTCGTCGTCGCCGGCGATGTGCTTGACCATGAAGCCGATTTCGTCCATGTGTGCGGCCACGGCGACCGAGTAGTCCGACTCGCCCTCGATCGTCCCGACGACGTTGCCCATCGCGTCGGTTCGGACGCGGTCGACGCTCTCCGCGAATTCGTCCTGGACGAGTTTTCGGATCCGATCCTCGTAGCCCGGCACGCCGCTCGTTTCGGTCAGTTCAGTTAGCAACTCGAGATCGAACGAAACCTCTGTCATGTGGGTGGTTCTCGACCGAATCGGTATAAGGGCGCGGGTTCCAGTGGCGTGTGCCGGTAGTTTGGTGGAACGACGCTCTGGACGTTGGTGGAACGACGCTCTGGACGTTGGTGGAACGACGCTCTGGACGTTGGTGAAACGACGCTCTGGACGTTGGTGAAACGAAGCGGTAGTCACGGGTGATCGATGCACTCAGGAGCCTCGAGTGCGGACGTCCCATCGATGGAGGAACGCCACCAGGTCGCCGGGTTGGTCGTACTGTTCGTGTGTTCGGTCTGGGTGGTGTACGTCCTCGAAAACGCCGTTCTCTGGGTGGTCTGGGGGATCGCGATGGTCGCGCTCTCGGGCGGTGCTCTCGTGCAGATGAACCGGTCTACAGACTGAGAGCCAGGATCGGAAACACGCCAGAGACACGGTGCTCGAGCGTCGATCACCCACCATTGCCATCCCATTCGGCCCACCCACAGTCAAACCGTTTGGCTCACGCACATTCAGATCACTCGAGGCACACACAGTCAGAGCTCTTGGTACACGCATAATTCGATCGCGTTCGTCGGGATTATACCTCCGAGTCCCGAACGAGTAGCAATGACGCCGACCACCGAGGGCACATTCCGCGTCCTTCACGGACGCACCGACGACGAGTGGCTCCTCCTCGAGGTCGACACCGCCGACCCGACCTACGTACCAGCAACCGACGGCGAACTCGCAGTCGGCAACCGGATCCACGCCCAGATCGAGTGGAACGACGACCAGCCGAGCCTCGGCGAATGGGACGTCCTCGATCGGACTCGGTTTCACTTCTATCGAACCGATGCACCCGTCTTCCAGGCTGCACAGGGCTGTTTCGAGGAGGCTCGCCAGGCCGGCGAAGCGATGAACGCGCGGGTAACGCGAGACACCGACGGCCGGCCGAACGGCGTCGTGTACACCTTCGCGGATCAGCCCGGACAGCGCGACCTCTTCGGGGAATTTCGCGACGGGGAGAAGCCGCTCGAGCCGTTGCTCCAACGTGCAGCCGAGTCCGAAGCGCCGCCGTTTTCGGTCTGGATACTCGACGTCCCCGAACCGTTCGTCCTCGTGACGATCGTGCTCGACCCCGACGGACTGTTTGCGGAGACGATGGCCGAGATGTACGAATAGTCGATAGCGGGGGCCTGGATGGCGGGCACCGCTCGGAACCCGGCGGCTACTCGTCGTAGGTGAAATACCGGACGTTACACGCGCGACAGACGAGCTTCTCCGACGGGGTCTGACCGATCGGGGTCGTCTCGCCACAGCAACTCGAGCGGGTGATCGTCACCTCGCCGCCACAGCGAGGACACTCCTCGAGCAGCGAGCGCAGCGGTCGGCCGGCGGCGCGTCTGATCGCCGCGTCGTCGACCGCGGACTCGAACTCGAGTGCGCGGGCGGCTGCGAGTTCCGCAATCGCGACGCCGCGGCGTAACGTCACGGAGGGGCCGGACTCTGGCTCGAGGACGATGACGGGTCGTCCCCAGCTACGACGGGTGTGCGCGTCCACCGCCGGGTCTGATCGCTCGTCCGCGATTGCTGCGAGTTCCTCGACGTCCAGGTTCCGGAGGGTCTCCATTTCGCGGCTCCAGGCCGATGCAAAGCTGGGCTCGAGCTGGATCTCCTCTCCCTCAGGTACGACGACGCCGGCCTCGAAGAGGGCCGTGAGGATCGCTTCGCCGTCGGGGTGCGCCGATACGCCGTCCGAATCGTCTGGAACCGACGAATCGGCCAGCGATCCGGCACGCTCCTCGGCGTCGTGGTGATCGAACGGATCGACCGGCAGGGCAGCGACGAGCGATGGGGCGAACCGGGGCGTGTACGGGACGAGATACCCCCGTAGCCCGATTCCAGCGATTCCAGCCGTCGCCAGTGCTGTAGCCGTCTTCCGGCGGCCGCGGCCGAAGAGGACTCCGACGGCGATCGAAAGCAAGACGACGTTCGTAATCGTACATGGCCAACAGCGGTTCTCGCCGGTATACTCGGAACGACGAACTTCGTCGAGAAGCGGCGACATGGACGGTCATTCCTGTCGAACTGTCTTGAGTGTGGCGCTGCAGACAGCTTTTTTACAACAGGTGTTACATATTGGCATAGATGCACGACGACAGTGATCGACTGACGCCGCCGTCTCGTCACCGGGTGATCGACCGTGGACGCTGACGAACTCGTCGCAACGCTCGAGGATGCGGGTCTCTCGCCGTACCAGGCCGACGCGTTCGTGACGTTACTCGGACTCGGTTCGGCGTCAGCGACCGACATCGCCCAGGCGAGTTCCGTCCCCGATCCCCGGATTTACGACGTGTTGCGCGGCCTCGAGGAGCAGGGATACATCGAGACCTACGAACAGGACAGCCTCCACGCGCGGGCACACGACCCGGCCGACGTCCTGGCGGATCTCCGTTCCCGAGCCAATCGCTTCGAAACGGCGGCCGAAGAGATCGAAGACCGGTGGAGCCGGCCGGACATCGAAGACCACAAGATTAGCATCGTCAAGCGCCTCGACACCGTGCTGGCCCAGGCCGACGAACTGTTTCGCAACGCGGAGAACCAGATTCAGGTCGGGCTCACGCCCGATCAGTTCGCCGACCTCTCGGATTCGCTCGCCACCGCCTGCGAGAACGGCGTCGACGTCAAAGTCTGTCTGTTTCCGGCGATCGGCATCGAGATGGAGATTCCATCGAGTGACGCGCTCGCTCGAGCCTGCACCGAAGCCCGCCATCGGACGGTTCCCTCGCCGTTCGTCGCCCTGATCGATCGGTCGTGGACGTGTTTCTCTCCCCACGCAAAGTCGACGAACGAGTATGGCGTCATCGTGAACGACAGAACCCTGGCGTACATCTTCCACTGGTACTTCCTGACCTGCCTCTGGGAGGTTCACGAGACCATCTACTCCGGCCGAACCGACGACCTCCCAATCACGTACTACGATCTTCGGGAGTGTCTCCGTGACATCATCCCGCTGATAGAGGAGGGAGCGGCCATCGAGGCTACCGTTTACGGATTCGAAACGGACACCGGCCTCGAGGTGACCCACAGTGGAACGATTACGGACGTTACGTACGCTGGCGTCGCCACGGAGGAACCGCATTCAGCGCCACTGGCACAGCTCGCTGGTGAAGCGTCGTTCACGCTCGATGACGAGCGTAATGACGTCGTCACCGTGGGTGGCTGGGGTGCGATGATCGAGGACGTCGAGGCAACCAGGGTTACGATCGAACGGCTCGACTCCGATTGCGAGGAGTCACGTTCCATCGATCGCCAGTCCAGAGCCGACACGACGGATTAGTGATCCACTGTTCCCGTTGAGTGGGATTCTCTCGCCGGTTCCCGGTACCCTCGAGCGGGATGGCGGCTGTGAAATATCGTCCCAGTATTGAAATATTTAATTTAATAGCAGTCTATTTTAATCGGTAACTCGACGACACGGAGGGGGACAGGGGGGTCGCAGCCACACTCGGCCAGACGCGAGAGCGGCGGGAATAGGCCTCATTAACTACACCTGTTGTACCCAATCCAGTAGTTATAAATAGGAATAACAGACTTATCTTTTTCCATGAGTGAGAGAACCTCACAGGGGAGTGGTCGATCGAACTCGAGTGTCTCGCGGCGAACGTTCGTCAAAGCAGCCGGTGCGAGCGGGGCAGCGGCGACGCTCGCGGGCTGTATTTACGGCTCCGACGATGGTTCCGGCGACGCGGTCGTCGTCGGACTGGGCCCGAACGTGATCAACGAGGTCGGGGACGAAGTCGTCGACCTGTTCCACGAGAACGGCGCAGACGGGATCGACATCGAGTTACAGGCAGGCGACGACGATACGGGTGCGCGTCGAGACAATTACACCAACCTGTTGCAGGCCGACGAGGCCGAACCCGACCTGTTGTTGATGGACAACGGCTGGGTCAACGTCTTCATCCAGCGCGGGCAGATCGCGAACCTGAGTGACGAACTCGACGACGACGATCTCTCGCAGGTCGAAGACGAGTACTTCGAGTCGTTCACCGCGACCGCCCGAGAGCCGACGAGCAACGATCTCTACGGCATCCCAATCTTCCCGGACTACCCGACGATGCAGTACCGAAAGGACTACGCCCGGGACGCTGGCTTCGACGAGAGCGACTTCGAGACGTGGGCGACCGAACCGATGACCTGGCAGGAGTGGGCCGACGTCACCGAACAGATCGTCGAAAACTCCGACGCGAGCTACGGCCTCGCGACACAGTGGGACATCTACGAGGGAACCTCCTGCTGTACGTGGAACGAGGTCATGTCGTCCTTCGGCGGCGCCTACTTCGGCGGCCGGGACAACCTCTTTGGCCCAATCGGGGAACGACCGGTGACCGTCGACGAGCCGGAGTTCATCGACGGGCTCCGTATGATGCGGACGCTCGTCGCAGAGGAACACGACGAACACACGTCCGACGAGTACCCGACCGGGATCGCACCCGACTCGATCCTCGGCTGGAACGAGGAGAACGCCCGCGAGGCGATCCTGAACGGCGATGCGGCCATGCAGCGCAACTGGCCGTACGCTATCAACCTGAACGTCCAGGGCGAGGACGACCCAATCCCGATCGACGACTACGGCGCGATGCCGATCCCCTACGCCGTCTCGGAGAGCGAGGCCAACCAGCAAGGAACCGGCGGCAGTACCTCCGCGCTCGGTGGCTGGCACCTGACGCTGAACCCCAGCTCCGAGCGAACCGGGGACGCCGTTGAGGTACTTCGTGCGGCGATGACCGACGACTTCAACCTCGGCATGTTCGAACTCTGGGGATGGGTACCGCCGAAGCCACACCTCTTCGACACCGAGGAGGCCGAGAACGTCGAGCCGATGGGCCATTACATGGACACGCTCCGCGTGGCCGGTGAGAACGCGATGCCTCGTCCCGTTACCACGGTGTGGCCGGATCAGTCCGAACTCATCGCCGAGGAAGTCAACAGCGCCGTCTCCGGTGACAAGAGCCCCGAAGACGCCGCCTCCGACCTTCAGGAAGGGCTGGAAGCGACCGAAGAGTAAGGAGCCAGAAACGAATGAGCACCGAAGACCGGACGTCTGGCCCATCGCGACAGTCGAACCGTTCGGGCCCGGTCGTCACGATCACGCGCTGGATGGAGAATCTCGGCGAAACCGGGTTCGCCTACCTGCTGTTGACGCCGGTAATTCTCCTGCTCGGAGCGATCGCGCTGTATCCGCTGTTGCGAACCCTCGAGCTGTCGCTGTACCGTAACGTGTTGACGGATCCGGAGTTCGTCGGCCTCGAGAACTATGTCCAGCTGTTCACCGGCGGCGCGAACGCGCGCATGCCGGGAACGACGACGTTCCTGCCGGGCATCACCACCAGCGGGGAGTTCCCGTTCGTTCACGTGAGCGGCATCTTCCGCAGTGCGCTCGCGGTCACGCTCATCTTCACGGTCGTGAGCGTGTTCTTCGAAACGATCATCGGCTTCGGCCAGGCGCTGGTGCTCGACCAGGACTTCCGTGGCCGTCGCTGGGTGCGCGCGGCGATCATCATCCCGTGGGCGATCCCGATCGTGATCCAGGGGATGATCTTCTACCTGATGTTCCACCCGGATACCGGCTTCTTGACGGAGTATCTGGCCAACTGGGGAATCGTCGCCTCCTCGAACACGCTGAACGATCCGGCGAGTTCGTTGTTGATCATCATCGTCGCCGACATCTGGAAGACGACGGCGTTCATGGCGTTGCTCATCCTCGCCGGTCTCCAGAGCATCGACCGGAGCCTCTACGACGTCGCGAAAGTCGCGGGCGCCTCGAAGTGGCAACAGTTCAAACTGATCACGTTTCCGCTCGTGTTACCTGCACTCGGGATCGCGATCCTCTTCCGGACGATCGACGCGATGCGCATCTACGGCCTCATCGACTCGGTGTCGGGCTGTACGACCGTCCCATCGCTGTCGTGTATGGTCGTCGAGACGTTCAACACGAATCGCGGACTCGCTTCGGCCATCGCGTTCGTCACCGCCGGCATCATCGCCATCGCCGTGCTGGGCGTGATCTACCAGCAGTACCGGGAGGGATTCTGAGATGGCGACCGCAACCGACAGATCGACGGGAGAAACGGACGACACCGAGATGGGCCCCCTCGAGCGCTGGACGAACGGCGTCGTCAACGAACCCGAAAAACGGGATCGGCTCTACCGGGCCCTGTTTTACGTCGTTACCGGGTTCTTCCTGGTGACAACGCTTTTCCCGTTTTACTGGCTGCTCGTGCTCGCGTTGACGCCGAACACCCAGATTCTTCGCGGGGACTGGGAGGTGTCGGTTCCCCTGATCGGGATCGAGGTTCCGTTCCCGACCCCGCAGGGATTCAACGTGAGCGCGTTCGTCGAGGTGTTCCAGCAGGTGCCGTTCCACCTGTACGTGTTCAACAGCTTCGTGCTCGCGACGGTGACGACGATCATCGTCCTGATCCTCTCGAGCCTCGCGGGCTACGTCTTCGGTCGTCTCGAGTTCCCCGGCCGGGGGCTGATGATGCTCGCCGTCCTGGCGGTGTCGTACTTCCCGCCCGCGGCGTTCCTGATCCCCCTGTTCGACGCGTTTCTCGGCAATCCGGTCGTGATTCCGTTCGTCGGCCTCGAGTTGTTCGCGCCGCCGCGACTCGTAAACACGCCGGGATCGATGATCATGCCCTTCAGCGCGCTGTTCCTGCCGCTGTCGATTTTCATCCTCACCACGTTCTATTCACAAATCCCGGACGGGCTCGAGGATGCTGCCCGCGTCGAGGGGACGACGCGGCTGGGGGCGCTGTTTCGGGTCATTATGCCGCTGTCGGCACCCGGCATCGCGACCGCTGCGGTGTTGACGTTCATCGCCGTCTACAACGAGTACTTCTTCAGCTCGATAATGGCGCTGAACAACCAGCCCGAGCAGTGGTCACCACTCGTCGGCGGTATTCTGAGCTATCAGACCCAGTACACAACCGACTTCAACCTGATGGCGGCGGCGAGCATCGTCGGCGTGTTGCCGATGTTGATCATCGTCGTCGTCGCCCAGGAACGCATCGTCAGCGGACTAACCGAAGGAGCACTCAAAGAGTAACTATGGCACGCGTAACACTGGATTCAGTCACGAAACGCTACGAGGACGTCGTCGCCGTCGACGACATGAATCTCGAGATCGAAGACGGGGAGTTCGTCTGTCTGGTCGGCCCGTCCGGCTGTGGGAAGTCGACGACGATGGAGACGATCGCCGGCCTCACGAAACCCTCCGATGGCTCGGTGATCATCGGGGACACCGACGTCACGAACCTGCCGCCGAAAGACCGTGGGGTATCGATGGTCTTCCAGAACATCGCGCTGTTCCCCCACATGGACGTCTACGACAACATCTCGTTCGGCCTCCGCCTCCGGAAGTACGACAAAGAGGAGATCGATCGACGGGTCGATCAGGCCGCCGACATCGTCCAGCTCGAAGGGATGCTCGACCGCGAACCGAACGAACTCTCGGGCGGCCAGCAACAGCGCGTTGCCATCGCTCGCGCCATCGTTCGCGAACCGGCCGTGTTCCTGATGGACGAGCCGCTGGCGAACCTGGACGCCAAACTCCGGGTACACATGCGCACGGAGCTCCAGCGACTCCACAAACAGCTCGATACGACGATTATCTACGTCACGCACGACCAGGCCGAAGCGATGACGATGTCCGACCGAATCGCGGTCATCAACGCCGGGCAGCTCCAGCAGATCGATCCGCCGCTGGTCTGTTACAACGAGCCGGCGAACCTGTTCGTCGCGGGCTTCATCGGCTCACCGTCGATGAACTTCGTCGAGGGCGAACTCACGAGCGGCGGGCTGCAGACCGAACACTTCGATCTCAAGTTCGACTCCCTCACAATCGATCCGGCGATCGGCGATCGGGTGACGATGGGTGTCCGTCCCGAGGACATCCATCTCGTGGACAACGCACCGTCAGTCCCGAGCGCCTCGTCGGTGCTCGAGGCGCGAACGGACGTCCTCGAGCCGATGGGGAACGAGATTTTCGTCTACCTCTCGCTGGACGGCGGGAGTACGGAGATGATGACGAGCGACGAGGTATCCTCCGCGTCGAATCAGTTACTGATGAGCGTCGATCCCGATGCCGCCATCGACGAGGACGAGACGGTGTCGGTCGTCCTCGATCGCTCGAAGATCCACCTGTTCGACAGCGCGAGCGGCGAGGCGATCGCCCACGGAATCGAATCGCTGTCGGCGGTGACAGCCGACGCTACTGGTAACGAAACCGAGGCCAGCAGCCAGCATGACTGAACTCATCCCCATCGTCTACTACGGCGGGCTGACGATCCTGTTTTTCTTCTGGATCTACGGGATCGTCTCGTTCGCCCTCGACGTAAGAAACAGCATCGTTCCGGGTTTCAGACAGTACCGACGTGGCCGCACGCGATCGAAACAACGACGTCAAACCGAGCAAGAACGGCGAGAAAATGAAGAACAACTGTACTGACCGGATGCGCGCGACTGTCGAGGGGTGCCCGCCGACTCGGGCGAATCAGCCACTGACCCAGCGGAGGCAACCACACCACTCGAGAGGAACCCCCTCGAGATCCGACGTCGCGGTGAACGAGCCATGACGGCCGATCGATCGACCGTCAAAACCGGCATCGTCGGCTGTGGGAACATCGGCCAGCATCACGCCGAACGTCTGTCACAGCTCGGCGTCCCCATCGTCGGCGGGATGGACGTCTCTGAAGCCGCTCGGAGACGGTTCGCCGAGCGCTACGACGCGGAGAGCTACGCCGACCACCACGAGCTGTACGACGAGGTGGACGCGGTCGTCATCACCACACCGAACGCCTTCCACGAGGAGTACGCCGTCGGCGCGTTCGAGCGCGACCGACACGTCCTCCTCGAGAAACCGCTGGCACACACCCTCGAGAGCGCCGAGCGCATCGCGGCCGCTGCGGCGAAGAGTCGGGGGATATCGATGGTCGGGTTCAACAACCGATTTCGAAACGGGGTTCGGCTGATCGCCGACCGAATCGCCCGCGGGAGCTGGGGGAGGTGATGCACGTCGAGGCCAACTACGTCCGTCGCCGCGGCGTTCCCGGCCGTGGGTCGTGGTTTACCAGCAAGGGCGTCGCTGGCGGTGGAGCCCTCATCGACATCGGCGTCCACGCGATCGACCTGTCGATGTATCTGCTTCAGTACCCCACCGTCGAGACCGTTTCCGGCGTCACTCGAAGCGAGTTCGGGGCTCGGCCGGCGTACACCTACCTCGAGATGTGGGGCGAGGACGCCGGGCCTGAGGGCTTCGACGTCGACGATTCCGCGAGCGCGTTCGTCCGATGTGACGGCGACCGCACGATCTCCCTGGAGGTGGCGTGGGCGACGAATCGCCCGCCAACGTACGAGATAGTCGTCCGCGGCACGGAGGCCGCAGCCGTCTTCGACCTCCACGATCACGAGGTCACGATCCACTCGGCGAGTTCGATTGGGGTCGACCACTTCGTGGATACGACCCTTTCACCTGGAGAGAACGACGGTCACGTCGACGAACAGCGGGCGTTTTTCGACGCCATCGAAACTGGAACCCAAAGCGACGTCGGCGCGAGCGTCGACGAAGCGTTGACCGTCCAGCGGATCGTCGACGGGATCTACCGCTCGAGCGACCACGGGAAACCGATCGATCTAGATTCGGACGACTCGAGCTGATTTCGGACGACTTTGGAGAGGAACCCCTGGAACTATCTCGGAACGGCCAGGAGGTGCTACGAACGACGGTTCGGCTGCTTTTGACGGCGACGTAGCCCGTAATCACCCCCGTTAAGTGAATCGACCGCACTGTCTCGAGTATGAACGAGACGCGACAGGCCGTTCTCGAGTCGCTCGCTGCCGGCCCCGTCTCCGGGCCGGCGTTGGCGGACGACCTCGAGATCTCTCGAGCGGCCGTCTGGAAGCACGTCGAAGCGCTTCGAGACGCTGGTTTCGAGATCGAGAGCACTGGAACCGGATACGTGCTCGACGCCGACGCGGTCGACGCTTACTCCGGGCCGGCGATCGAATTCGGGCTCGAGGCTCCCTTTTCGGTCGAGTTCCACGAAACCATCGGCAGTACGAACGATCGTGCGCGCGAACTGGCCGCCGACGGAGCGTCGAACGTGGTCGTCGTCACGAACGAACAGACCGGCGGCCGGGGTCGTCTCGATCGGGCGTGGAACTCGCCGCCGGGCGGCGTCTGGATGAGCATCGTCTGTCGTCCCTCCGTTCCACCTGCTCGAGCCCCGCTGTACACGTTGGCCGGGGCCGTCGCCGTCGCTCGCACAGCGCGGGAGGCGGGCGTCGACGCGGCGATCAAGTGGCCGAACGACGTTATCGTTCCCGTCGGCGACGACGGTGAGTACCGCAAACTCGCCGGGATTTTGACGGAGATGGAAGGCGAGACCGACCGGATCGAGTGGCTCGTCATGGGAATCGGCGTCAACGCCAACCTCTCGAGTGATTCGCTACCCGAGGGTGCGACCAGTATTCGAGCCGAAGCGGGTGATGTCGATCGTCGAATCTACGCGCAGCGAGTACTCGAGACGTTTCACGAGTATCGATCCGATCTCGAGTTAGTCGTCCCGGCCTGGCGGGATCTTGCGGCCACACCGGGCCAGCGCGTGCGCGTCGAAGTTGCTGACACGACGGTCGTCGGGCGGGCGGTCGACGTCACCGACCACGGTGCGCTCCGCGTGGAAACCGACGACGGGGAACGGATCGTGACGGCAGGGGACTGCGAACACCTGCGACCGGTGTGATCGCGGTTCCGCCGGTCGCTGAAACTGACGGCCGACGATCGCCGCTCACTCGATGACGGGTATCGCAGTCGATGGGGTATCGCAGTCGGTGCTCGAGTGACCGATCGCTGTTCACCTCGGGTCGACGCGTTCGATTGTGTCACCACTCATCGAGCCGAATCCGCGACGCCCTCCACCACTCACTCGACGGTTGCCTGTGCGTTCTGGATGGAGTCGGCGTCGTCGTCGAGCGACTCGTCGACCCGAACGGTCAACACCGGGACGCCAGCTCGTCTGACCACCCGTTCGGTGACGCTGCCCAGGAGGAGTCGATCGATACCCCCGCGACCGTGGGTGCCCATGACCACGAGGTCGCAGTTCTCCGGTTGGGCCTGGGAGACGATAACCCGGCTTGGCGACCCCTCGAGCACCTTCGTTTCGACGGTAACGTCATCGGGTGCGAGTTCGACCACCCGGTCGACCGCTGCCTGCCCTTCCTCACGTAGCGCGTCACTGATCCCGTCCCAGGCCGTTTCCATCGGCAACCCACCATAGTTTGCCGCGTTGACGACGTAGATCGCCCGGATCGTGGCGTCGTGTAGCACTGCGAGGTCGATTGCGTACTCGACCGCGCGCTCGCCCTCCACCGAACCGTCGGTGGGAACGAGGATACAGTCGTACATGCGTTATCATTGTGCATACTCTCCCCAGGGGTAATAACGTTGTCGTGGAACCGACGGAACGCAGTTCGCCGTCGACAGCCGAATCGCCCTGTCGGTGGATTGATTTGCCGTCCGACCCTCGCCGCCGGTATGGAAACGAGACGGGTACTGCAGGTCGACGCGTTCACCGACGAACCACTGACCGGAAACGCCGCCGGCGTCGTTCCCGACGGGACAGGACTGTCAGCAGAGCAGATGCAGGCCATCGCCCGCGAGGTCGCCGTCAGCGAAACCGCGTTTCTCACACCCAGCGAGTCAACCGGGGCCGGCCGACGGATCCGGTACTTCACGCCGACCCAGGAAGTCGATCTCTGTGGCCACGCGACGATCGCTTCCTTCGGGTACCTCCACGACGAAGGCGTCGTCGAAACCGGCACCTCTCAACTCGAGACGAACGTCGGCGTCCTCGAGATCGAGTTCGAATCGGATGGCACCGTCTGGATGACCCAGGACGTACCGACGATTCGGGAGGTCGACCTGGGTTACGACGAGGTTGCGGACGCGCTGGGCGTCGATCGGGCCGCACTCGAGGGCGCATCCGCTGACCTCCCGTTGGCGGTTTCCTCGACCGGTCTGCCCTTCCTCGTCGTCCCGATCACCTACCTCTCGGACGTCGGTTCCGCCGAACCGGACATGACCGCCGTCGAGGCCCTGACGGACGAACTCGACGCAACCGGCATCTATCTGTTTACGTTCGACGCCCTCGAGGCCGATTCGACGCTCCACGGCCGAATGTTCGCCCCCGGCGCAGGGGTTCCCGAAGACCCCGTCACCGGCACGGCGAGTGGCGCGGTCGGTGCCTACCTCGATCGATTTGGCGCGTTCGATCCACTCCCGGACGAACTCAGACTCGAGCAGGGGCACTACGTCGACCGGCCGGGATCTGTTCGTGTCCGGGTTCGCGACTCGGTCGTACAGGTCGGTGGTCGTGCCGTGACGGCACTCGACGGATCGATCGTCGTCCCCGACGCTGCGGACGACGACATTCTCGAGGCGTAAAATTGACGCCAGGTGTCGACTACTCGTCGAGCGGATCGGATCGTTCGTCGTCCGATGGTGCGGTCGGTTGTGATTGGTTGGGCGATTGTGACTGGGAGTGTGCGGACGATTGCGATTGCGATTGTGATGAACGTTCACTCGTCGTCGACCGATTCTCTCGCGAACTGGAGCCACTCCCCACGTCGGTGCTCGACCCACTCGACGTCTGACTGCCCGTCCCCGATCGATCGCGGCGATTCGACGCTGTCGACGTTCCTTCGAGTGCGGACGTCTCCGAACTGTCCTCGAGCACAGCCTGTTCGTCGAAGGCGGCGGCGTGTTCGGCCCGTTTGAGTTCCTGAACGCTTCGACGGGTTTCGGCGATGTCCTCTTCCATGTCGGTGAGACGACCGTCGAGTGCTTGCAACACATCGCTCTTGAGCGTCTGATGATCGAACTGGCGAGCCGCCTCTCGTCCGGCCGCTCGAGGCAGCGTGTGAAACAGCGCGACCGACTTACCGAACTGCCAGACGGCGATGCCAAGGAGCGCGAACGCAACCGTCACCAGCGGCCGTGACGCGTCGATCGCGGGCCACGGATCGAGCGGATCCGAGACGAGTACCCCGATCGATCCCCAGAAGCCGGCGAGAAAACCGACGACAATGAGCAATCCTCCCAGGAGAAACGACCCGATAGCCACGGTGCGATGTACGAGCCCCCACTTCACGGAGTGTGGTACGTCCATGGCGGGTGACACACCCTCGAGGCGTATAATCACTGCGACGAACCTGTTGGTATCAGAACCAATCCGGTCGTCGCCACCCACTCACGAGTGGTCGCTCGACGCCGGATCGGATCGCCAGATGTCGGGCAACAGGTCGAAACGGCTCCCGAAGAGGAATACGATGCCCACCACCAGCGAGCCGAAAAAGAGGACGAAAAACGTCGACCCACCAGGGGCCAGAACGAGTGCGACCGCGGCTCCGACCCACGCCAGCCAGGCGATGGCCTCCCAGGGGTAGCCGTCGTAGAGCCGCCAGACGGATAGCGAGAGCAGAAACCCGCCAAACGCGGCACCGAGAAGCGGCGTCTCAATTACGTACGAGAGCGCCACGAGTACGACGAACCCCGTGAGCGCGGTGTAGTCGAAACGGTTCATCTCGTCCGGTACTGTGGACGGTGAGGAAAAACGTGTATCGGTATCGATTCGGCTGCGTCTGGTTTGCTGTACCAGTGCACCCACGCTCAGTTATCGCTCGCCAGCAGTGCGGACGAGCGCTCGCGTACGGTGAGCGCCGCCAGGTCGTCGACGAACGACTCGAGCATCGCTCGGGTGACGTGGGGCATACAGACGACTCGAAGTTCCCCGTCGCCCGTTCGCGAGATGCGCCACCCCATCGCCCGGAGTGCGTCGAACGTCTCGGACGGCACGTCGGCGGCCACGAGTGGCAGGGTCGGTTCGACGACGTCGTAGCCCAGGCCCTCGAGTTTCTCCGCCAGCCAGTCGGCGTTCGCCTGTGATCGGTCGTACTGGGCCGCGTAGCCGTCCGGCCACAGCGCCTCGAACGCGGCGACGGTACTCGCGACCCCTGCGCCGGATCGTGTCCCGGTGAGCGTGGCCTGTGCGGTCGTCTCGAGATAGGGGGTGTCGACAGCGAGTTCGTCAAGCAGCCCCTCTTCGCGGACGAGTAACCCGCCGGCGGGGACGGCCGCCTGTCCCATCTTGTGCGGATCGATGGTCATCGTGTCGACCTGAGCGTGCGCGAAGTTCCACTGATAGTCGGTAAATGGCAGGACGAAGCCACCCCAGGCGGCGTCGACGTGACACAGCGCACCGGCGTCGTGAGCGATCCTCGCCAGTTCTTGAATCGGGTCAACGCGACCGTACTCGGTCGTCCCTGCCACGCCGACGACCAGCGCCGTATCATCGTCGATGCTCTCGTCGACGGCTTCGATGTCGACGCGATGATCCTCGTCGGTTGGAACGATTCGGAGATCGATCCCGAGCAGGTCTGCGGCCTTCCGAAAGCTAAAGTGACCCGACTCCGGCAGGACGACGTTTGGGGAGGAGGTGTCGGCGCGCTCGCGGGCGATGCGAACGGCCTGGATGTTCGCTTCGGTACCGCCGCTCGCGACGTAACCGGCGGGTTCATTGAGGCCGGCAATCTCGCCGAGGGCCGTGATGGCATCGTCCTCGAGGGCCGCTACCGTCGGATACGTGCCTGGATCGCCCGGGTTCGTCGCGAGAAACTCGACGGCTGCCTCGTGGGCGTCCGGATGGGGTTCCGTACACATCGACGAGAGCACCCGATCGAACGACTGGGGCTTCGCTCGCATATTTCCTGAGAGCGGGGGCACGGGTTTATTCGTTGTGCTATCCGGCCGGAAAGATGTGTGGTGCCCGTTCGCACATCTCGTTTCGAAGCTGCTTACTTGCCGCCCGTCGAAATTCCTGTATGGCTGTCGATCCATCCGACTGGCGAACCTACCTCGTCACCCAGGAGTCCGTCTCCGCCGGCCGGTCGACCCTCGAGATCGTCGACGCGGCGCTCGAGGGCGGTATCGACGTGGTACAGCTTCGAGAAAAGGAGATGTCGGCTCGCGAGCGGTACGGACTCGGGCAAGCGCTTCGAGACCGCACGACGAGGGCGGGGGTGCCGTTGCTCGTCAACGATCGGGTCGATCTCGCGCTGGCACTCGAGGCCGACGGCGTCCACGTCGGGCAGTCGGATCTCCCGGTAGCCGTCGCCCGTGAGCTTCTGGGGCCCGGGCGGATCGTGGGCTGCTCGGCGTCGACGGTGTCGGAAGCGAAGCAGGCCGAATCCGACGGGGCGGATTACCTTGGTGTCGGCGCAGTGTACGGCACGTCGTCGAAGGACGTCGACCCCGACGAGGACGGGGTCGGCCCCGAGCGAATCGCGACGATCGTCGACGCCGTTTCGATTCCGGTGATCGGGATCGGCGGCATTACCGCTGATACCGCCCAGCCCGTGCGGGAAGCCGGGGCTGCTGGCGTCGCGGTTATCAGCGAGATTACGATGGCGGACGATCCACGAGCCGCGACGGAGCGACTGGCGACCGCCTGTCGACAGTAGGAAGCGACGAAAGGGCGGCGGCCGCTGGTCGGCAATGCCAACGTTAACACTCCCTCGAGTGTCACACTCTGGTAATGAGTACGGCCGAGGTCTCACGAACGAAAGCCTGGGTGATGGCTGCTCGCCCACAGACGCTGCCGGCAGCCGCCGCTCCGATTCTCGTCGGAACGGGCCTGGCGGTTCACGAGGGGGTGTTCGCTCCACTCCCCGCACTCATGGCCTTTATCGGTGCAGCACTGATCCAGATCGGAACCAACTTCGCCAACGACTACTACGACGCGAAGAAAGGAGCCGACACGGACGACCGGGAAGGGTTCACCCGCGTTACGCAGTCGGGCCTCATTGCCCCATCTCAGGTCAAACTGGCCACGATCGTTACCTTCGCCCTGGCCATCCTGTCGGGAACGTACCTCGTGTACATCGGCGGTCTTCCGATCCTCGTCATCGGACTCGTGAGCGTGGCGTGTGGCTGGGCGTACACCGGCGGCCCCTACCCGCTCGGCTACCACGGCCTCGGCGACCTGTTCGTATTCGTCTTCTTTGGGGTCGTCGCCGTCGTCGGCACCTTTTACGTACAGGCCGTCGCCCATCTCGAGCCGCTGACGCTGACCATCCCCGCCGGTACGCTTCCCCGTGAGGCGTTCATCGCGAGCCTCCCCGTCGCTGGCCTCTCGACGGCGATTCTCGTCGTCAACAACATTCGCGATCGGGAAACCGACGCGGCAACCGGGAAGCGAACGCTCGCCGTCCGACTCGGCTACCGCTGGAGCCGTCTCGAGTACGTCGCCCTGGTCGCCCTCGCGTACCTCACGCCGCTGTGGTTCTGGCTAGTAGCGGGCTTTCGTCCGACGGTGCTGTTGCCGCTGGTTACGCTCCCGTACGCCGCACTGGTTGCGCGAACGGTCTGCACCAGAACGGATGGAACGGCGTTGAACCCGGCCCTCGAGCAAACCGGTAAGTTGCTTGCTGGCTATTCACTCCTGTTCGCCGTCGGCGTGGTGATCTGAGATGACGTTCGACCTGGATTTTCGCCCCTTCGAACTCGCTCTCGAGGAGCCGTTCACGACGGCCCAGGGAACGATCACCAGCCGTGACGGCTTCCTGATTCGCGTCGAACACGAAGGCGTCATCGGTATCGGGGAGGCCACGCCGCTTCCCGGCTGGACGGAGTCGTACGAAGATTGTCAGCGAGCCCTCGAGGCGGCCGAATCGGCTGCCTCCGAAGGATCCGGCGCGGCTCTCGAGGCGGTGGAGGAGCGTGCAGCGGCTCGCCACGGTGTCTCCCTCGCCATCGCCGATCTGTACGCGACGCGGGCCGCTCGGCCACTCTATCAGTACCTCGGAGACGCCAGTCGCGTCGCCAGAGTGCCGGTGAACGCGACAGTCGGCGACGCCGACCCAGACTCGACTGCCCAGGCAGTCCGACGGGCCGTCGACCGCGGGTTTCGAAGCTGTAAACTCAAAGTCGGCAGCCGCTCCCTGGACGATGATCTCGAGCGTGTCGAGCGGGCACGGGAGACCGCAGGTGAAGCGATCGAACTCCGTATCGACGCGAACGGTGCCTGGACGTACGGCGAGGCGATCGACGCGATCGACCGACTCAGCGACCTCGACATCTCGATCGTCGAGCAGCCGTTGCCGAGCGGCGCGCTGGAGGGACACGCCGAACTCCGTGGCCATGGGGTTCAGATCGCCCTCGACGAGGGGATTCTCGAACACGGCGTCGACGCGATCTGTAGTGCGGAGGCGGCCGATATCCTCGTGTTGAAACCGATGGCTCTGGGCGGGATCGACGTCGCTCGCGACATCGTCGCCTGGATCGGCGAGCTCGGGATCGAACCGCTGGTGACGACGACGATCGATGGCGTGGTGGGCCGGACGGCCGCCGTCCACCTGGCTGCAGCGATCCCCGAGGTGCGACCCTGCGGCCTCGCGACGGGTGACCTCCTCGCGAACGACCTCGGTCGGGATCCGATATTCTTCGAAAAGGGGGCCGCCGTCGTCCCGCAGGCGAAGGGGCTCGGTATCGACGACATCTGGGGGGCGGACGAGTGATCGGCCTCGGGTGGGCGACGGACGACCTGCTCGCGAACCGGACGGCGGCCACGCCGGAACGGACGGCACTCGTCGACGCCGAGACGGATCGCCGATGGACGTACCGTGAACTCGACGCCGACGTGGAGCATCTCGCAGGACGACTCCCGGGAACACCCGGCGATCGGATTGGCGTCCTGCTCCCGACGCGACCCGCGTTCGTCCACCTGCTGTTTGCAGCGATGCGGGCCGACCGGACGCTGGTGCTGTTGAACGTCGAGGAGGCGGGAGGCGAGTTGGCGTCGAAAGCCGCTCGAGCGGACGTTTCCGCCGTGATCTGTGACCGTGAGACCGAAGCGCTGGCTCGAGAGAGCGCCGGCGACGCTCCCGTGTACGTGCTCGAGGAGGAGTGTCGAGATGCAGAGACGGTTCCGTCACTGTCGCAACTCGAGGGGGACGTGACACAGCGTGAAGCGGACGAAACCGGCACATACGCCCTCGAGCACGATCCCGTCGACTCTCCCACCGATATCGACGAATCTGACCTGTTGATCGCGTTCACCTCCGGCACGTCGGGGCAGCCAAAAGCGGTGCGACTCACGCCGACGAATCTCGTCTCGAGTGCGACCGCCTCGGCGTTCCGGCTCGGGGTCTCCCCAGACGACCGCTGGCTCTGTTGTCTCCCGATGTATCACATGGGCGGGCTCGCACCGGTCTTTCGGTCGGCGCTGTACGGTACCACGGTCGTTCTCCAGCATTCGTTCGACCCCGACCACACCGCTGAACTCCTCGAGACTGCTGGCGTGACCGGGGTCTCCCTCGTCCCGACGATGCTGACGCGACTGCTCGAGTCGGGATGGACGCCGGGGGAGCGTCTGCGATTCGTCCTGTTGGGTGGCGCACCGGCCGGCACAGAATTGCTTGAGCGCTGTCGCCGGACGGGGGTGCCGATGTATCCGACGTACGGGATGACCGAGACGGCGTCCCAGATCGCGACGGCACCGCCGGAGGCGGCGTTTTCGCACCCGGGAACTGTCGGGCAACCGCTCGTCTGTACCGACGTAACGATCGTCGGGGACGACGGCACGCCGGTCGACGCTGGCGAGACCGGTGAGATTGTCGTCTCGGGGCCGACCGTAACGCCCGGTTATCTCGGCCCGGATCGAACCGACGCGGCGTTCGGCGAGCACGGCTTCCACACCGGCGACATTGGTCGGCGTGACGAGGATGGCCGACTGTGGGTGCTGGATCGAACGTCCGACCGGATCGTCACCGGCGGCGAGAACGTTGATCCGAGCGAGGTACGGGCCGTTCTCGATGCACATCCTGCGGTCGAAGAAGCCGCCGTCGTCGGCCTGCCGGATCCGGAGTGGGGTGAGCGAATCGGCGCACTCGTGGTCGACGAAACCGGGTCGATCAATCGCAAACCCGCCCTCGAGCCCCACTCACTGCGTTCGTTCTGTCGGGAACGACTGGCTGGCTTCAAGTGTCCAAAAACCATCGCGCTGACGTCGTCACTTCCACGAACCCACTCGGGAACCGTCGATCGGGATGCCGTCGAACAGCGGCTGTTGGAAGCGGGCGTCGACGTCTCGAGTGATTCGTGACTTCTCGCACGACTAAAGTCGTGGGCTTACTCCTCGATTCTGTGTAACCACCAACAGCGACCGTCGATCGGGTCGAGAAGCGACCGTCGATTGGTTCGGAAAGGGGTACCATCCCTCCTCGCGGGTTCTGCTCCCGAGACCCCCGATCCCATTCGCTAGGCCACAAGCAGCTGTCACCTCACCGTTCGATGTCTGACACAGAGTTATGGTGCTGTAGTGGTGATCGAAGACGCACCCATGACCTCGAGAGTCCCCTTCCAGGAGCAACTCACCGTCGTCGCCGCGCTGGCGTTCGTCTGTAGCGTCGGCGTGGGGTGGACGTTTCCGTCACTCGAATCGAACGCGTTTCTCGTGGTGAGCGGCATCTCGTTCGTCTCGTTGTACGCGAAAGGGTAACGGAGTCGGGACGTCGCTTGAAAAGCCCTAATAGCGATTCCTGGAAGTCCTGAGACACGCGAGTTCTCCGATGACGCTCGAGTGTCTCGACAGTTCCAGGAATCATTATAACCCCCTCGAGCCCCTCTCTTCTTCCGTGTGTACGTTGGTACTCGCCTGGCAGGTCTTCGAGGGTCACCCGGTGACGGTTGCGGCCAACCGGGACGAGCGTCTCGCTCGCCCGAGCGAGCCACCAGGGGTGTACGCGACCGATCCCGACGTGATCGCTCCCCGAGACGCCGAGGCCGGTGGAACCTGGATCGGGATCAACGACGTCGGCCTCTTCGCGGGGATCACGAACCGCTGGACGGACGCCGATCTCGCCGCTGAGCGATCGCGCGGCAACCTCGTCGCTGACGCACTGAACCGTGAGTCGGCCACGGCGGCCCGCGATGTGATCGTAGACGCCGTCGATCGGACGGCGTACGACGGGTTCACGCTCGTCGTCGTGGATGCCGATAGCGCGTTCGCCCTCGAGTGGGACGGGGCGCTCCGGGTCACTGCCTTCGACCCCGGCGTCCACGTCGTCGCAAACACCGGTATCGACGATCGCTTTGACATCCCTGATCACCGGGCTTCCGTCGCTCGACGGCAGGCCGAGAACGCCAGAGCCGTTCGTCGGACGCTTTCAGCGGTGGTTGGCGAGGAACCCAGTGCCGGCACGTGGCTCGAGCGTGCGGCCGCCGTCCTGGCGGATCACGACTATGGGGTCTGTATCCACGGCGACGGCTACGGGACGCGGTCGTCCTCGCTTATCGCCCTCGGCGATCCTGTTCACTATCTGTTTGCCGACGGCCCACCCTGCCGGACGGCGTTCCGGTCGGTCGATGGCGGTGCGTCCCGAACGATGGCACTCGAGAACCTGACCGAACTCGAAGGGCACATTTAAGCGGCTTGCGACCGGTGGATGTGATATGAACGCATCGGAACCAGTAGCGGTCAGTACGACCGGAGGTGGGTCGCGATGAGCGTCTCCGCGACCGAAGCAGCACTGTCGGAAGACGAACGGGCTGGCCTCGCACTCGTTCGTGAGACGGGTGGCATCCACCAGAGCGATTTCTGGAAGGAACTCGACGTGTCGTCGCGAAAGGGGAGTCGCATCGTCGAGTCGCTCGTCGACAAAGAACTGGTCGACCGCGAGGAGACCGTCTACGCCGGACACAACACCTACTACATCACGCCGACGGCGCGGGATCTCGATTTCACGCTGCTCATGGCCGGCGACATGCTCTCGCCGTTCATCGGCGAGGAGGAAGTCGATCCAAACAGCGACGCGTTCTCCCAGTGGATCATGAACCTGGCCTACCAGGAGTAACGCTATTATTCGATTGCAGCTCTCTCGAGTGATCTCAGCAGCGACTGTTTCTCGAACGGATTGTGCACCGGGGACAGTATAGTCAGTACTGAGACTCGCCGTGGCGTCGCTCTATAAGGACGAATGGGTCGCGTTCGCGGTTGTAGTAAGAGACGTCACCGTCGATAGCCTCGATCAGGCGTCGGTGTACCTCGCGGGCAGCCCGTCCCTCGTCGGGTGAGAGGTGGTGGAGGCCGCGCATGTCGATCCAGAAGTTGCCGTCCAGCCAGAGCAACGTCTCGTCGTTCGACTGGTAGACGACCTCTCCCTTCTCGGTGAGGCCCTCGATCGCAAGCTGTCGGCCGGACAGTTGTGCGCGAGCCAGTACGGCGACCAGCTGGCGTCGCGAGACGGGAGCGTGGAGGGCGACGTCGTCGATCGACTCGCCGAAGTACTCCTCCACGAGATCGCAGGCTCGAGAGAATTCGTCGAATTCGACTTCCTGGTGATCGGTGATTTTCATAGTCGCCTCGAGGGAGTCGTGCGTTACTCGGTATTTGTAAAGCGAATATATAAATCTAGGTTACGGTCACTGGAACTGATTGGTTCTGCATTCCGGATTCAGGTATCGATTGAGGCTGTCTGTTCGAGCCGCTTCGAAGCGGCTGGAAACAACCGCGTGGCTCGTGATGTGGGGTGCCTACTCGAGCGCGCTCGCTGCCCGGACGATCCGCCGTTCGCCGAAGGCCGGGCCGACGAACTGGATGCCGACGGGGAGGCCGTCGCTCTCGCCGGCCGGCACCGAAATCGCCGGCAGGTCGGCGAGGTTGACCGGCGTCGTGTTCGCGTCGGCGAGGTACATCTGCAACGGGTCGTCGAGGCTCTCGCCGAGTTCGAACGGCGTCACCGGCATCGTCGGCGAGGCGAGTACGTCGGCGTCCTCGAGGGCGCTGTCGAAGTCCTGTTTGACCCACGCTCTGGCGTCCTGGGCCTTCTTGTAGTACTTGTCGTGGTAACCAGCAGAGAGCGCGTAGGTGCCAAGTAGGATGCGACGTTTGACCTCGTCGCCGAAGCCCTCCGCCCGGGTCTTCGAGAACGCCTCGTTCCAGTTGCCGTCGGCGTCGCTCGAGTGGCCGTAGCGAACGCCGTCGAATCGAGCGAGGTTCGAGGAGGCCTCCGACATTGCGATCACGTAGTAGGCCTCGACGGCGTGTTCGACGGATGGGAGACTCACTTCGTGGTAGCTGGCCCCCTGTTTCTCGAGCGTCGCCATCGCGTCCCAGAACACGTCGACGACGCCCTCCTCTGCGCCCTCGAGCAGTTCCGTGGGGACGCCGATGGTGAGGCCGTCGACGTCACCGTCGGCCGCCGCGGCGTACGTACCGCGGTCTTCGTTGTCGGTGCCGGGTTCTGCGCGGGTCGTCCCGTCTCGCTCGTCGGGCCCCGCGATGACGTCGAGCAGGGCGGCGGCGTCCTCGACGTTCGAAGCGAGGGGGCCGATCTGCTCGAGGCTGTTCGCGTAGGCGACCAGTCCGTAGCGGGAGACCAGGCCGTAGGTGGGTTTGATGCCGACGACGCCACAGAACGCGGCTGGACAGCGAATCGAGCCACCGGTGTCGGAACCGAGCGCGAGGTCGGCCTCCCCGGCTGCGACCGCTGCGGCGGAGCCACCCGAGGAGCCCCCGGGGACGTGACCCGGCGCGGCTGGGTTGTCGGTGTGGCCAAAGTACGAGGTTTCGGTGGTGGTCCCCATCCCGAACTCGTCCATGTTTGCCTTGCCGACGATGGTGCCGCCCGCTTCTTTGAGACGGGTGACGACGGTCGCGTCGTACGGTGGCACGTAGTCGGCGAGCATCTTCGAACCGCAGGTCGTGCGGACGCCCGCCGTCGAGATGTTGTCTTTGACTGCAATCGTTCGGCCGGACAGCGGCCCGTCAGCGTCGGGATCGGCTTCGATCGTCTCGTCGGTGATAAAGATAGTGTCGCTCATGATGCTCAGGAGACGTTCGGCCCTTTGAAGTAGTCGTCCTCGTGTCCGGGAGCGTTCTGCAGCGCTTCTTCGGTCTCGAGCCCCGATCGAACTTCGTCCGATCGCATGACGTTGGTCAGTTCGGCGTCGGAGTCGACGTCCGGCACCTCGTCGAGCGTTTCGAAGTAGGCGAGGATATCGGCGAACTGCTCGGTGAACCGGTCGACTTCCTCGTCGGTGAGATCCACCCTGGCCAGCGACCCGACGTGGCGGACGGCCTCGGGCGTAACGGCGTCGTCGCTCATATGCGTTCTCACCGGCCACCGGGGAGTAAGGGTTTCGATACGACGGCCGAGGGAGGGGGTAAAGACCGCTGGCGGACGATGATCCAGACTCGAGCGATGGAACGCGGCAGGAATTACCACTGGCTTGGTAGAAATGGGAAACCGAAACCGGCGGGTTTTACGCCTGGCGTCGAGTTACCACGAGTATGAGCCACGACGACTTTCCGACGGATCGCCCGGCGGTGGTCACGTGTGGGTTGCCCTACGCCAACGGCGACTTACACATCGGCCACCTCCGCGGGTACATCGGCGCTGACGCGTTTACTCGCGCGCTCGAGACCCTCGGCCAGCAGACCGCCTACGTTTCCGGGTCGGACATGCACGGGACGCCGGTCGCCGTCAACGCCGAGGAGGAGGGCGTCGACCCCGAATCGTTCGCCCTGCGCTGGCACGAGCAGTACGAGGAGACGTTCCCGAAGTTCGCCGTCGAGTTCGACAACTACGGCCACACCCACGACGAGACGAACACCGAACTCACCCAGGAGATCGTCAGGACGCTGGACGAGGAGGGGTACGTCTACGAGGACGAGGTGCTGGTCGCCTACGACCCAAAAGCGGACGACCACCTTCCCGACCGGTACGTCGTCGGCACCTGTCCGTACTGTGGCGAAAAGGCCCGCGGCGACGAGTGTGACGAGGGCTGTCAGCGCCACCTCGAACCCGGTGAGATCGAAAACCCCACCAGCGTCCGAACGGGGAACCCGGCCGAATACCGCGAGCGCACGCACAAGTTCTTCCGCGTCTCGGAGTTCGCCGACTACCTGACGGAGTTCCTCGACGACCTCGAGGGTACCTCGAACGCCCGCAACCAGCCCCGCCAGTGGATCGAGGAGGGCCTCCAGGACTGGTGTCTCACCCGCGACATGGAGTGGGGAATCGACTACCCGGGTGCAGAGGAAGAAGACATCGTCCTCTACGTCTGGGTCGACGCTCCGATCGAGTACATCTCGAGTACGAAACAGTACTCCGAACGCGTCGGCAGCGACGAGTACGACTGGGAGACGGTCTGGAAGGACGAGGGCGAGATCATCCACGTCATCGGCCGGGACATCATCCAGCACCACACTATCTTCTGGCCGGCAATGCTCGAGGGCGCGAACTACAACTCCCCCCGGGCGGTCGCCGCGACCGGCTTCATCACCATCGACGGGAAGGGGCTCTCGACCAGTCGCAACCGGGCGATCTGGGCGAAGGAGTACCTCGAGGAAGGGTTCCATCCCGACCTCCTGCGGTACTACCTGACGACGACCGGGGGTCTCCAGCAGGACGTCGACTTCACCTGGACGGCGTTCCAGGAGAAGGTCAACGGCGAACTCGTGGGGACGATCGGCAACTTCTGGTACCGATCGCTGCTGTTCGCCTACCGGAACTACGAGGGACGGCCCGACATCGAGGTGTCCGCGGAGGTCGAAGAGCGCATCGAGGGCGCCATCGGCGAGTTCCGCGAGGCCGTCAACGACTACTCCCTGCGCGAGTGTGGTCTCGCTGCGACCCGCCTCGCCCAGTTCGGCAACGAATACATCCAGCGCAACGAACCCTGGAAGCTGACCGACGACGACCCCGAGACGGCGGCGCAGGTCATCCGCGACTGCGTCCAAATCGCCAAAGCCGTTGGCGTCCTGCTCGAGCCGGTCGCCCCCGGAAAGGCCCGGGCACTCTGGGATCAGCTTGGTGAGGACGGCTCGGTTTCGGACGTGTACCTCGAGGACGCCCTCGAAGCCCCGCCGCGTCGGTTCGAGGAGCCGGGCGAGTTGTTCGAAAAGATCGAGGACGATCGCGTGGACGAACTCGAGGCTAAACTCGCCGAGAAGATCGCTGCCGCGGCCGAGCCGGAAACCGAAACTGACGAGGGGGACGCGACTGAGGGAACGGATATGGCTGACGAGACCGAGACAGCAGCCGACGCCGACACGAGCGACCTCGAGCCCCTTCTCGAGGATCGGATCAGCTTCGAGGACTTCCAGAATCTCGACATCCGCGTCGGGCGGATCGAGGTCGCCGAGGGAATCGACGGCGCGGACGATCTGGCTCGCCTCGAGGTCGACATTGGCTTCGAGACCCGCCAGGTCGTCGCGGGGATCAAGCAACTGCACGACCTCGAGTCGCTGCCGGGAACGCAGTGCATCCTGCTCGCGAACATGGCGCCAGCCGAACTGTTCGGCGTCGAGTCCAACGGCATGATCCTGGCCGCGGGTGAAGAGGCAGATCTGCTGACGACCCACGGCGACGCCGGCCTGGGCGAGAAGGTTCGCTAAGGTCACCCTTTTCCGACTCTACCTGCACCCACGACCACAAACTCGGGAGTCGATCGTCTCAGTGTGCGACGGGAGTACGGTGTCTCAGGGTGCAGTCGTCGTGAACTCCTCGAGGTTCCCCGATTCGATCGCCTCGACGCTGGCTGGAACCCCCTCGTCGAACTCGAGTCGGACGCGGTACGGCTGGGAGACGACGTCGTCCGTGCACTCCTGCCCCTCCTCCCGGTTGGTTCGACCGATGACGCGCACGGACGCCGACTCGTCCTCCCTGTCGTAGCGTGCCCAGTTGAGGACGACCTCACCACAGGAACTCGAGGAGTAGCTGATCGTTCCCTCGGTCGTGACCATCGATTCGGACGCCTCGAGTGTAATCCTCGGCGGTTCATCCATCGCCGGGACGTCGGAAAGATCGCCGACCGTCGTGAGTTCCGAACGCTCGAGTTCGGTCGGTCGAACAGGGTCTTCGGTGTCGGTGTCGGTGTCGGTGTCGGTGTCGGTGTCGGTGTCGGTGTCGTTGACGTTGGCGTTCGTCCTGGTATCGTCCTCGCCCGTGCTAGTTCCGTCCCAATTCGTGCCATCCGTTTGTCCTTCGAGACAGCCGACGAACGGTGTTGTGAGCACGATCCCGGCCCCGCTGAGAATCGTTCGGCGGTTCATAGGTAATCCAACTGGCATCTCTGTATATACTTTCTGTACTCTGAAATGGCTCTTTTACCTATCACACCCTCTGAGACGTGTCGGTAGTCCAATAGGCGAGATCACCCATATCGAGGTAATTTACCCTTGAAACGGCCGTGGATGCACACGCAAGGCCAACTCACAGGGACGTGACGGATGTGAATCGGTGTGAACCCAGTATGGCCGAAAACGAGCACTTACGAGACGAGAAGTTGGCGATGTCGACGTCAGACTCGAGGGAGGAGTGCATCCCCGTTCGGTCGTCGAAATCCGACAGGGATCACGATTTCGAGTCGCGTCCACTGTTACCCGATGGAGGTGTCGCCGAATCGTCAACGGAGGAAGCCGAGACCGACGAAGCGGACTCGGAAACGGATGACGATGATGGTGAGGCAGAGGCCGAAGACGAAGCGGAAACCGAGTCCGAAGCGGAGAGCGACGACGCCGAGGAGTCGGACGAGTCGGAGGAACAGGATGCGTCGGAGGAACCCGAGTCAGAAGACGATGAAACGGTCGATGAGGAAGATCAGTCGGAAGGCGACGAAACCGAAGGGAGTACGGAAACGGAGGAAACCGATGAGGAGGAGGCCGATGAACCCGGCGAACAACACGGCATCGACGCCGAAGCAGTCTACGAGAGCGATGAGACATCCGGCGTCGCCCATCTCGACCTCGACGGCCTCTTTCTCGACGTACTGGGCCTCGAGGTCAACCTGAACGAGGTGACCCTCGACGTGTCGGCCCGGCCGGGTGAGAACAATCTGCTCGGAAATCTCCTCTCGTCGGTCACGGGGCTGCTCGATGGACTCGGCTCGCCGCTCGAGTCGATTTCGAACGCCCTCGGGAAGATTCCAGGCGGGCTCAAGAGCGCCGCCACCGGTTTACTCGGTGGGTTGAAAGACCGACTGTCCGGTCTCATTCCCGGACTCGGCGGCGAAGACGAGGAGGAAGACGAGGAGGATGCCGAATCGGACGAGGAAGACGAAGGCGGCGTTCTCTCGACGATCGCCGGCTGGTTCCGATCACTCGGCTCGGCGATCGCCGACTCAGTACGTGATTTAATCAAGCGCGCGGTTTCGTCGCTTCCTCTCGAGCAAGTGCTCTCGAGCATCCTCAGGACGACGCTCAAGGCGATCGTCAATCGGATGGACTCGGTTTCGGACGAGGAGGATGAGACTGCGGACGAAAACGCTGCGGAGAGTGAAGGCGAAGACGGGGAGAGCGAAGACGAAGCTGACGAGGAAAGCGAGGAATCGCAGACAGACGACGCGCAGGAAGCAGAGGTGGAAGCATGAGCGACACCGACAACGCACTCACACAGCAACTCGACTACGACAAGATCGTGGAAGGAATCGACTTCGAGTCAGTCTTCGAAGGGACAGCCCTCGAGGGCGAGTTCGACGGAGATAAACCGGTTGGTGAAGCGCTTGGCGGCCTCATCGGCGCTCAGGTCGGTCGCGCGATCGGCGAGCGAATCGGTGCCTCGATCGGGGAGGTTCTCATTGAAGAGTTCCTCGAGGAAGATGAGGAGGAAGCGGTCGAGGAGGAAGAAGCCGAGGCGGATGATGAAGAGGGTGAGGACGAAGACGAAGCTGACGAGGAAGAAGAAAACGAGGAGGATGAAGAGGCCGAATCAGATGATGAAGAGGCCGAATCAGATGATGAAGAGGCCGAAGAGGAAGAAGAAGACGAGGAAAATGTCGAAGAGGACGAGGAAGACGAACAGAGCGACGAAAGCGAGAGCGAAGACGACGAACAAGACGAGGACGGCAGCGACGAGGAATGATAGCTACAACCCCACTCCCTCGCGGACGGGCCATCCGACCGCCACGCACAGTCGACGGCGAACCCGATAGACTGGGCGAGTTCCACTCCGAAGACTCTGCCCTTCGTAGCCGTTCACACAACCGAGGCGATCGACATGAGTGATCGACCGTCCCTGAAAGAACTCGTCGTCGACGAAGCACTCGAGCAGGTCGATCTCGAGTCGGCACTCAACGGCGGGTCGCTCCGGGACGAAATCGATAGTACCGAGATCGGTTCAGCCGTCGGACGGAAACTCGGTGAGCAACTCGGCCGGTCGGTCGGCGAAGAGCTGGGTGCCTCTATCCAGGAGGCGGCGTCGACCAGCCTCGAGGAAGGACGGTCGCTTCGAGGGTTCGTCGTCGACCTGGTTCGCGCGATTCGCGAGGCACTTGCTTCGTGGCTCGAAGAGCTCGGGCTCGACGGGATCGCCTCGAGGGTGGCTCCGGCAGTCGAGGAATCAGCCGAGGACGTCGAGGATGACGAAGCGGCGGACGCCGACGATGTAGATGGCGAAGAGACTGAAGGGGAGGAGGACGAAGAGATGGAGGACGAGGTGGCAGAAGACGAAGAGACGGAGGACGAAGCCGCCGATGCGGCCGAAAGCGAACCCGATGCCGATCTCGACGACGGCGTCCCGGACATCGACGACCTGGAGGATCTCCGTCGTGACGCACTCGAGGACGTCCTCGAGATGCTCTCGTACCGCGATTTGCAGTCGATCGCGAAGGAAGTAGACGTGAAAGCGAACCTCGAGGGCTCGGAGATGCGGGAACGAATCGTCGACGCATTCACGGAGGAATCGGAGACGGCCGAGAAAGCGGCCTGATCGACTCGAATGTGACACTCACGGCTCCCCACCGACACTGACATCCACATCAATGACCGACTCCAACGACACCACAGTTCACTCGCTGCTCGACGATGCGACGGAGGCCCTCGACGATATCGGAATCGATCTCGTCGACGCGGAGGAGACTGACGGGCCGGGAATCGATCTCGAGACCGACGGCGACGCGGCTTCGGACGAAACCCTTCCAGAACCGCTCGAGTCGTCCGATTTACCGGCACTCGCCCAGTCGGCGCACGAATTGCTCGAGGAACGCGACGTCGAGCAGCTTCTCGAGGAGATCGGCTTCGAGGGCGTCGACGAAGATGCTCCTGCATCGATCCCTGAAGCCATCCTTGCTGGCGATCCGAGCGACGTCGCGACCCTCCGGGGATTGCAGCGGCTGGCGAGGCTCGCTGAGATCCAGGATGAGGGCGAAGACACCTCAACTGGATCTATCGAGGAGGCGGTCGCGGAACTTCGGACGGTTCTGGCACGGCGATTGGACGAAGTCGGTGATGAGTCGAGCCAGGACGAGGCCGAAGACCGAGACGGAGCCGAGGGTGAGAGCGAGTCAGACACGACTGAAGACCTGGATGAAGAGGTCGACGAGAGTGAAGCGGCAGACGACGAGAGCGAGAAAACCGGCGACGACGGCATCGGATCGTCAATCACGGACGCCCTCGAGGAGAGCGTGAGCGAGTTCAGCGACGAGATCGAGGCCGTTCAGAGCGGACTCGAGGCGGTTGGTGCTGACGATGATTCCGGAGAGGGCGACGATGACGGTGCGAACGATGCCGAGAGTGACGATAGTACCGAGGGCGACGGCGATGTCGAAAGTGACGATGATATCGAGGACGACGCGGATCCGGATGATGTGCCAGACGAATCCGACACCGACGAAGACGACGGCCTTCTCGGAGGTTCAGGTCAATCACAGCGGCGACGGGGCCGGATGCATTCGACAGTCGCCAGGTCGCCGTCGAAACGACCGGATATGAAGGCCGTAAAACGCCATTCGACGGTTCCGGATCGGCAGTGAAGATCTAATTGGGCCTCTGAGCCAACGGTCTGCGTGCCGGCTCCCCTCTACAACTCGAGAAACGCATCATCTCCGTGATCGTCGGCCCAGGCGAACGCGAACAGCCGTTTCACCGGGAGCGCCTCGAGTTGGCGGCCGTCCTCGCCTCGGCCGGTTACCGGATCCCAGGTGGTGCCGTCGCCGATCAGTACCGGGTCGTCCTCGCCACCATCGTCCGTATCGGTCTCGAGCGACCACTCCAGAGCCGCATTTGCGATCTCGAACGCGTGGAGACCGGCGTGGCTCGCGACGACGAGGACGGCCGTTTCTCCAACCGTCGTCGTGACAGTGCCTCCACGGTCGAGCACCCATGGGCGGGGCACGCCACTGGCACCCCCATTTCGTTCGATTCCGAGAACGATGGCCTTGGGGTCGAGATCGTCGCGTTCCCACGTCCGCTCGCTCTCCCCGCCACGAAGGCCAGCGAGGCCCACGGCATCGCTCGAGAAGTAGCCCGCGTACGGCCGCTCGCTGTAATCGACCAGCGCGGGCTCGGCGTCGTCGCTCGCGGCTTCGCTCTCGGCGTCGGGAACCGGCTGGAGAATCCGTCCATCGGGGTAGCGATCGGTGAACGTGGCGACGGTCGTCATGGTCGCCGTTCGGGGTTGTAACCGGCTCCCCTCGAACGCCCCGTCGATGCAGTGGCCGGACGATTGTTTCCACTCTGAGTTCGTCTCGCGATCGTACAGTACGAGGTCGTCGTCGGCGAGTTTGCCGCTGACGCCGAACGTCAACGGGGTGTCGTCGACGACTGCATCGTACACGACGGCACTGGCACACAGCGGGCACCAGGTGACCGCGACTGGCCCGTCCTCGTACTCGTCGTTGACGACTTCGTGGTAGTCGAGAATCCGAACGGGGTAGGCTCGAGCCGTTGCGTCCGCTGGATCGACCACGATCGCTTCGTCTGTCGGTTCGCCCGCGTGGGTGCGATCGAACACCGGGTCGTCGACAGCAGGGATCGCATCCCGGGGGATGACCTGCCTCACCTTCATACTCGCTCGATGACGGCCGTGCGATGTAAATCGACAGGATCTACGTCCAGATGAGCCTCACTGACCCGCACGGCTATTGCGACCGCGGCCGTACGGAACGGTAGGCCAACTCCGATGTACGTGTACGATTCACTACTCGTCGCAACGGATGGGAGCGAGGACGCGGAGACGGCGAGCGATCACGCCGTCGAACTCGCTCGCCGACTCGAGGTACCGCTGTACGGGATCGCCGTGCTCGATACGCGAACGGCCTACGATTCGGGGATCGTCGATCCGGAGACGATCCACGTACGCCAGACCGAACAGGCTGAGGCGGCACTGGCCACGCTCGAGGAACGGGCGTCGGACGACGGCGTCTCCGTGAACACGACGATCAGATCCGGGACGCCGCACGAGGAGATTCTGGCTGAAGCCGACGAACGAGGGTGTTCGGCGATCGTCGTCGGCTCTCGAGGTCGCTCGGCGTTCCGAGAGGCGCTGCTCGGGAGTACGGTCGATGCGCTCGTACGGCTGTCATCGAAGCCGGTACTGGTGGTCGACGGCTGATACGGTCTGCTGTGACTCTTTCCCGGTGATTGTCCATACCGGGTCGGCAATCACCGGCAAGAGACGACAGTAAACCGTATGCGGAAGCCGGTCGGAACGCTCGCTCACGGGGCAGCACTCACAGTACCGACTCGAGAATCGTCAGGCCCGTTAGCGATCCGACCGTGATGAGCACCGTCCACAGGCCGATGCTGAGGGTCATCCAGACGAGCGTAGCCTGCCGTCGCGCTCCGAGGCTGAGCGAGAGCACCGTCGCGAGGTGAACGCCGGTCACGATCGGCGACAACAGTGCCAGCCCCGGCAGTCCGTAGTCGTTCCAGATGCGTGTGGCCCGTTTTCGACGTGTCGATGGCTCGCTCGAGCGGCGACGCTCGAGCCAGGCCGAGACCCGCTCGGCAAGGGCGACGATCCCGTATATCGGAAGAACGTTTCCGGCGAACGCCACGACCGCGACTGCGATGGGATCGAGTCCGAGGGCGATTCCGATCGGAATCACGACGAGGATCTCGAGGAGCGGCGTCGCCGCGAGCAGGAAGACGAGGACGTACTGCCAGGGGCCGCTCGCGGCGTCGAGCCACTCGCGCGTCCACGCCTCGAGCCCGGCGAGGGAGTGGCCGTTTGTCTCGAAAACAGTGGAGACACCCGATGGAATAGCGGCAGTGGTCGAGGAAGCGAACTCGAGGAGGAGCATCGATGACATTGATAAAAAGGACGGTTCAACTGCTCGGTCGGTGCCGGTATCGGTTTACAGCACCGACCAGGCCTTCCGGGCCCGGTTCCAGGAAGTCAGGTCGGCGATCCAGCGCGCCGCGATGAGCTTCTTCAGGTTCTTCGCCGGGAAGCCGCCGAAGGTGTCGACGGGCAGCAATTTCACGTCGTGGGCGACCGCTTTGTCGCCGACGGAGACGACGGTTCCCTTGTCGTCGTACTCCCAGGTCTTGAGCGGACGATTATCGATCGCGCGGGCGATATTTTCGCCGACGACCTCGGCCGCTTGCCAGGCCGCCTGTGCGGTCGGAGGTGCTGGCTGGTCGCCCTGGTCGATGATCGCGGAGTCACCGATCGCGAACACGCGCTCGTCGGAGGTCTGGAAGTTTGCCTCGGTCGTCACGCGGTTGTGCTGGTTGTCCAGAGCGGTTCCGTCGAGGGCCGCTCGACCCGTGATCCCACCGGTCCAGACGAACACGTCGTACTCGAGTGGGTCGCCCTCGTCGAAGTGGATGACGCCGTTTTCGGCCTCGGTGATCGGGTCGTCCGTGTGGATGCGAACGCCGGCTTCTTCGAGCAGATTGCGGAGGGCCTGCTGGATCTCGGGATCGTTACCCGGGAAAATCTCGTCGAGGGCTTCGACCAGGTGAATCTCGAGGGGTGCCCGGTTAGCGTCGCGGAACTCGGCGATTTCGCCAGCCGTCTGGATGCCCGAGAGTCCAGCGCCGCCGATGACGATCTGGGCTGGTTCACCGCGGGTCGCCTCCTGGCTGGCGATTTTGATCCGCTCGTGGATCTCGAGGGCGTCCTCGAGGCACTTGAGCGTCAGGGAGTTGTCCTTCAGGCCAGGAATGCCGTAGTACGCCGTCCGACTGCCGAGGGCGACGAGAACGTAGTCGTACTCGACGTCGTCGCCGTCCTCGAGTTCGACGATTCGTTCCTCGGTATCGAGGGAGGTGACGCTGTCGTTGATGAACCGGGTCGTTGGTTCTGCGATGTCGGCGACCGGAATCGTGATGTCAGCACGGACGGCCGGGTCGCGAATGACGCGATGGGATTCGTGTAAGACGAGATGATAGTCGGTGTCAGATATCCACGTCAGGCGCGTACTGCCATCGAGCTCCGATTGGAGCGATTTGATCGCACCGGCGCCGGCATATCCCGAGCCGAGTACGACGACGTTCTCAGTCATATGTGCCTCTCGGGAATACTCCGATACAAAGGTGTTGAAACCCGTATGAGTGTGTGTTTGGTTCCCATGCGGCAGTTTCTGCCAGCATCTGTCAGCTCTGTGAGTGCGTTTTCGTGACGGAGTGAATTGATTAGAGAATCCGCTTCCCAAACGCGCTCGAGGCCAGTTCGACGGCGAGATTCGCGGTTTCGTTCTGTTCGTCGAGGATCGGATTCACCTCGACGATATCCATCGATCGAAGTATCCCATTTTCGGCGTCCCGGTCGGAGACGGTCTCGAGCGCTGAGTGGGCTTCTCGATAGGTGACACCACCGCGAACCGGCGTGCCAACCCCGGGGGCCTCCTTGGGGTCGAGCCAGTCCAGATCGAGGCTGACGTGAACGCCGTCGGTTCCGGTCGTGGCGACGTCGAGTGCATCCTCGACGACAGCCGTGATCCCTCGTTCGTCGATATCTGACATCGTGAAGGCCGTCATCTCGCTCTCACGGACGAGTTCGCGCTCGCGGTCGTCGATGCTGCGCAGGCCCACGTAGGCGATCGATTCCTCTCGTACCCGTGGCGCGTGGGCCCACTCGAGATTCTCGAACATTCCGTGACCGAGAACGGCCGCCAGCGGCATGCCATGGACGTTTCCACTCGGCGAAGTAGCCGGGGTATTGAGATCCGCGTGGGCGTCGAACCAGACGACCCCGAGGTCGGCGTCTCGAGCCGAGCCGTTCATCGAGCCGATCGCGATCGAGTGGTCCCCGCCGAGCAGGAGCGGGAACGCCCCGGAGTCGAGCGTTTCGGCGACCGTATCGGCGACGCGGCTGTTCACGTTTTCGACCTCCCGGAGGAACTTCGCGTTGCCCTCGGTGGGCTGGTTCGCGTCAGGGTCGCGCTCTTCAGCGCGGGGGATGAGGAGATCACCGTGATCGATGCACTCGACACCTGCTGCCTCGAGTTCGTGGGCGAGCCCAGCGTAGCGAATCGCAGAAGTACCCATGTCGACGCCGCGCCTGTTGGCCCCGTAGTCCATCGGTGCACCAATCACGTGGATCGTTCGTCCCATACGCTTCGTTCACCCAGCCATCGTTTATGTTAACCGGATTTCGGATACGGCTCCCCGGTGATCACGATTACGCGGCGGAAGATTTAGGTTTAGACGGGGCTAATTCCCGGTAATGATGCTGAGTGACGTCATGGAGGACTATCTCAAGGCGATCTATCAGCTCCAGCGCCATACCGACGAGCGTATCAAGACGTCGGCGATCGCCGACGAGCTCGACGTGACGTCTCCGACGGTCACCAGCATGCTCGAGAAACTCGAGGATCGCGGCCTCGTCGACCGGGAAAAGTACCGTGGGGTGACGCTCACTGACGAAGGGGAGACGGTCGCGCTCGAAGTCATCCGCCACCACCGACTGCTCGAGGCGTACTTGACTGAACACCTCGATTACGACTGGTCGGAGGTTCACGAGGAAGCCGACCGCCTCGAACACCACATCAGCGAGGACTTCGAAGCCCGCGTGGCTGCCGTACTCGGCGAACCGGACGTCGACCCACACGGTTCGCCGATTCCGAGCGCCGACCTCGAGCCACCCCAGACGCCGACCGGGAAAGCCCTCTCGGAGTTCGAAGAAGGTGACACCGTCATCGTCAAAGAGGTTGCCGACCACGACGCCGAGATTCTCTCGTATCTCGCCGACAACGGCGTCGAACCGGGCGTGAGACTCGTGATTCTGGAGATTGCCCCGTTCGGCATGGTGACTGCTCGCCCGCTCGAGCGAGACGAGCCGGTGTCGCTGCCCCAGGAAGTCGCCCACCACGTTCGAGTAGACGCGCCCGCGGAAGCTGCCTCGTAAGCACAATAGGGCTCGTAAGAGAATTGGATGGCTGGGAGGTTCGACCGATTATCCTGCCAGTCGTTCAAACAGCCGGGCAGGTGAACGACGGATTATCGACATTTGATTCGACTCATTCTAAGACTCAGTGGGAAAAGCATATTATTAGACGCGTCTAAACACAGTGTACTGATGGAACTTCGACGTCCTGGGAGGTGCTCGGGGGGTGAGTGAAGACAATATGTACGGACTGCCGCGGTGGGTGCTCGCAATCGGGCCCGTCGTCATCCTCGCGGTCGTCTTCTCGGTGCTCTACCTCACGTCTCCGTTTGGAAACATCGACCAGATGGCGGACGCTGGCACGGGTGAGATTCTCTGGATGTTGCTGATAATCGGGCTGATCGCCGGTATCGTCCCCGTCGCGATCGGGATGCTCTGGTTCCCCTTCATCAAGGGACTCGATCCCCGCTACTTGCACGGTTTCCTCGCGCTCGCAGCAGGTGTGCTCGCGTTCATCGCCCTCGAGATGACCGATGAGATGTTCGACCACGCCGGAGGCGTCGAGAACGGATCGCTAGCGGTCGGTGCCGCGTTCGTCGGTGTCGTCGGTACGTTCGTCGTGATGTATCTCGCGAGCCAGTGGCGTCAACGGACGGCGATCAACGGTGAAAAGAGTGGCCTCCACATCGCGTATCTCGTCGCGCTCGCGCTCGGTCTCCACAGTATCGGCGAAGGGCTGGGGATCGGCGTCGCGTTCATCAATGGCGACGCTGGCCTGGTGACGTTATTCGTCCTGGCGTTTATCATGCACAACGTGATGGAAGGCCCGACCGTCGTCGCTGCGGTCGCCAAAGATCGTGAGACGCCGCCGCTCTATCACTTCGCTGCGATGGGTATCATCGCCGGCGGGCCGGTCATTCTTGGCGGCTGGATTGGGAGTCTGGCCAACTCCGATCTACTCGCCGTGTTGTTCTACGCCATCGCCGTCGGTGCCATCATCCAGGTACTCATCGAGGTCGCTGAGCTGATCCGGTTCGACGCGACGGTACTCACTCGACTCAACGTCTCGACGTTCGTCGGTGGCTTCATCATCATGTTCATGCTGGAGGACGTCCTTACTGAGGTATTACTCGAGGGCGTCCTTCTTGGCCCCTGACGCCGATCGCTCGAGCACATACCGGAACGACTTACTACACCAGTCAATAATATTCTGAAAGAGACGATCACAGCGTCGTGACCATCGGATTTAAGCAAATCAATTACGAAGGATTCACCATGTCATCAATCGAGCTCACCCCGAGTCAAAAGAAGATTTTGCGTGCGTTAACGAATCTTCACTCCGAGGACGAAGACGCGATCAAAGGCGAAGAGATTGCCGAACAGGTAGACCGGAACCCCGGAACGATCCGCAACCAGATGCAGAGTCTCAAGGCCCTGCAACTGGTTGAGGGCGTTCCCGGCCCAAAAGGCGGATACAAACCGACCGCAGCAGCGTTCGAGGCCCTCGAGATCCAGCAGATGGACGAGCCGGCTGCTGTCCCGCTCACCCACGAGGGTGAGGAGGTCGAGGGTGCCCTCGTTGAGGAAATCGACCTCTCGAGCGTCCACCACCCCGAGCTCTGTCGGGCCGAAATTCACATCCAGGGCTCAATGAGCGACATTCACGAGGGCGACACCGTCGTCGTCGGCCCGACGCCGCTTTCGAAGCTCGTCATCGAGGGTGAACTCGACGGGAAAGACGACACGAACAACATCCTGATTCTCCGGATCAACGATATGGTTGCACCGGCAGAAGAGCCCGCTCACTGAGGTTGAGTCGTCCCGAGACGGGCAGCCGTTCCACTCATCGTCGATTTCTTGGACTCGGCTACCGGCTACGGATTGATTGCTGAGCAAATCGTGTTCTGCCGCAGGATTGCATTCAGGAGTCACACAGTGTAAGACCACCAGCGACAGACCCGGTCAGTACCCCACTGGATTCGTCCAAAAAATGAGCGGTGTCGCTGCCTGGAGCCACCGAACGGTTCAGTTGGATTCGTCCGCGTCCGGTTCGTCAGCCTCGTCTTCGTCTTCGCTATCGGCCACTGCAGCGTCGTCGTTCTCGAGCGTAGCAGGAATCACGTCGACGCTCGCGACGGCATCGTCTTCGACGACGTCCATCACGGTCACACCCATCGTGTTCCGGCCGACCGTCGAGATGTCGCTCGCTCGCGTGCGCATGATCTGCCCGCGCTCGCTCATCAACACGAGTTCGTCGTCGTCGGTGACGGCCTTCACAGCCGTAACCGGCCCATTTCGCTCGTTGGTCTTGATGTCGATCAGCCCCTTGCCGTATCGTGACTGGGTGCGATAGGCCGAGAGCAACGTCCGTTTGCCGTAGCCGTTTCGGGTCACCGTCAACAGTGCCCGGTCGTCGTCCTCGTCAGTCGAGACGAGCCCCGCGACGGCGTCGCCGTCCTCGAGTTTGATGCCGTTGACGCCGCGGGCGTTCCGTCCCATCGCGCGCACTTCGTCTTCGTCGAATCGGATCGTCATCCCCTGTTCGGTAGCGATGACGAGATCCTTCGAGCCGTCGGTGACGTCGACGTCGACGAGTTCGTCGCCCTCCTCGAGGCTCGCGGCGATGATCCCGGTCGAGAGGATGTTCTCGAAGTGGTCGCCCGTCGTCCGCTTGACGTAGCCGTTCCGGGTGACCATCGTCACGTACTCCTCTTCGCCGAAGGCGTCCGTGTCGACGATGGCGGTAATGTTCTCGCCCGGATCGAGGTCGAGGATGTTGACCGCGGATTTCCCGCGCGCCGTCCGACCCATCTCCGGGATCTCGTAGGTCTTGAGCTGGTAGACCTGGCCGTGATTGGTGAAACACAGCAGGTAATCGTGGGTGTTCGCTCGGAACACCGTCGTGACGCGGTCGTCTTCTTTGACGTCCGCGCCGATGATCCCTTTCCCGCCGCGACCCTGTGCGTCGAAGGACGCAGTCGGCATCCGCTTGACGTAGTCGTCCTCAGTCATGACGACGAACACGTCCTCCTGGGGGATCAGATCCTCGTGGGTGACCGTCCCCATGTCTTCAATGATCGAGGTTCGTCGATCGTCGGCGTACTCGTCTTTGATCTCCAGCAATTCGTCCTTGATGACCTCGAATAGCGCCGATTCGCTGCCGAGAATAGCCTCGAGGCGTTCGATTTCGGCCATGACCTCTTCGTACTCTTCCTCGATTTCGGCGGACTCCATTGAAGTGAGGCTGCCGAGTTGCATCCGAACGATGTGTGCGGCCTGTGCCTCCGAGAAGTCGAACGTCTTCTCGAGACCGGCCCGGGCCTCGTCCCTATCGTCACAGTTCCGGATCAGGTCGACGACCTCGTCGATGTTGTCCAGCGCTTTCAGGCGACCCTCGAGGATGTGAGCACGATCTTCGGCCTCGGCGAGGTCGTACTCGCTGCGCCGTCGGACGACCTCTTTTCGGTGGTCGATGTACTCCGCGAGCGTCTCTTTGAGCGTGAGGACTTTCGGCTGGCCGTCGACCAGTGCGAGGTTGATCACGCCGAAGGTTCGCTCGAGGTGATTCTCGAGCAGCCGGTTCTTGACGACGTCCGTGTTCGCCCCGCGTTTGAGTTCGATGACGATGCGGACACCGTTCCGATCGGATTCGTCTCGCAGATCCGAAATCCCCTCGATGACGCCCTCGTGGACGTCGTCCGCGATCCGTTCGACGAGACGCGCTTTGTTCGCCTGGTAGGGGACTTCGGTGACGACGATGCGCTCGCGACCGTTCTTCCACTCCTCGACCTCGAACTCGGCGCGGACACGGATGCGCCCGCGCCCGGTCTTGTACGCCGAGTAGATGGCGTCCCGCCCGACGATGTTGGCACCGGTGGGGAAGTCGGGCCCTTTGACGTGCTCCATCAGCTCCTCGACGGTCGCGTCGGGGTTGTCGATGAGTTCGACGGTCGCGTCGATGACCTCGCCGAGGTTGTGTGGCGGGATGTTCGTCGACATCCCGACGGCGATACCCGAGGAGCCGTTCACCAGCAGGTTCGGGAACGCAGCCGGCAGGACGTCCGGCTCCTGCAAACGGTCGTCGTAGTTCGAGGAGAAGTCGACCGTGTCCTTCTCGATGTCCTCGAGCAGTTCCTCGGCGATGGCGTCCATCCGGGCCTCCGTATACCGCTGGGCCGCCGGCGGGTCGCCGTCCATCGAACCGAAGTTCCCCTGGCCGTCGACGAGGGGATAGCGCATCGAGAAGTCCTGGGCCATCCGCACCAGGGTGTCGTAGATTGCTTGGTCGCCGTGTGGGTGGTAATCACCCATCGTCTCTCCGACGATCGAGGACGATTTCCGGTGGCTCGAACCGCTAGTGACGCCCATCTCGTGCATCGCGTAGAGAATGCGGCGGTGGACGGGCTTGAGCCCGTCTTCGACTCGCGGGAGGGCGCGCCCCGCGATGACGCTCATCGCGTAGTCGATGTAGCTCTGCTCCATCTCGTCTTCGATGCGGACGGGTTCGACCGAGGCCGCATCGATATCCGTTGGGTCTGGTACCTCTGAGCTCATATGAGAGTCACCTCACGTCGTCGGTGCGTCGTCATCGTCGGTTGGTGTGTCACTGCGTACATAATCGTTCTCGAGATCAAATGTCGATCCACTCGGCTTCGGGAGCGTGATCTTTGATGAATTGCTTTCGCGGTTCGACTGCGTCGCCCATGAGCACCGAGAACATCCTGTCGGCCGCCGCGGCGTCCTCGACCGTGATCTGCTTGAGAATGCGGTTTTCGGGGTTCATGGTCGTGCTCCAGAGCTGTTTCGGGTTCATCTCGCCGAGTCCCTTGAAACGCTGTACCTGGGTCGGGTTGCCATCGCACTTTTCCGCGACGATCTCGTCGCGTTCGGCGTCGGTCATCGCATCGTAGGTTTCCCCTCGGTAGCGGATCCGGTACAGTGGCGGCTGGGTGGCGTAGACGTAGCCACCCTCGAGCAGCGGGCGCATGTGTCGGTAGAAGAACGTCAACAGCAGCGTCCGGATGTGGGCGCCGTCGACGTCGGCGTCAGTCGCCATGATAATCTTCTTGTATCGGATGTCCTCAATATCGAACTCGTCACCGATACCCGCCCCGACCGCGGTGATGATGTTTCGAATCTGCTCGTTCTCGAGAACCCGATCCAATCGGTGTTTCTCGACGTTCAGTACTTTCCCGCGGATCGGCAGGACGGCCTGGAACTCGGGGTCTCGCGCTTGCTTCGCGCTGCCGCCTGCGGAGTCCCCCTCCGCGATGAACAGCTCGGCCTCGTTGGGATCACGGGTCTGACAGTCCGCGAGTTTCCCCGGTAGTGAGGTGGACTCGAGGGCGGATTTTCGTCGAGTCAGCTCCTCGGCCTTCTTCGCCGCCTTGCGAGCCTTCGCGGCCTCGACGGCTTTCATGACGATGGCCTGTGCCGAGTCGGGGTGTTCCTCGAAGTAGGTGCTGAGCCCTTCGTGCATGGCGCTTTCGACGATGCCGCGAACTTCGCTGTTGCCGAGTTTCGTCTTGGTCTGCCCCTCGAACTGCGGGTCGGGGTGTTTGATCGAGATGACCGCTGTCAGCCCCTCCCGGATGTCGTCGCCGCGAAGGTTCTCCTCGAGATCCGAGAGCAGACCGTTCTCGCTGCCGTAGTCGTTGACGACGCGGGTCAGGGCTGTCTTGAACCCGGTCAGGTGAGTACCCCCCTCACGCGTGTTGATGTTGTTCGCGAAGGCGTGGATCGATCCCTGGAGCTCTTCGGTCGCCTGCATGGCGACTTCGACCTGGATGTTCTGGTCGTCATCTTCGAAGTAGATCACGTCGTCGTGCAGTGCCGAGCGCGTCTCGTTGATATACTCGACGAACTCGCGAATGCCACCCTCGTAGACGTAGGTGTCCTCGACCGGCAGCCCCTCGTCGTCCGTTTCACGCTCGTCACGGAGCGTGATTCGAACGCCGGAGTTGAGGAACGCGAGTTCGCGCAGGCGATTCGAGAGCGTCGAAAAGGAGAAGTCGGTCGTCTCGAAGATCTCGGTGTCGGGCCAGAACGTAATTTCCGTGCCCGTCTCCTCGTCTGCGAGGTCACGAACCCGCTCCATGTCGCCCTGGGGTTCGCCGTTCTCGAAGGTATGTTCGAACACACCGCCGTCGCGTTTGACCTCGACCTCGAACCGTTCGGAGAGCGCGTTGACGACGGAGACACCCACGCCGTGGAGCCCTCCGGAGACCTGGTAGGACTTGTTGTCGAACTTCCCGCCGGCGTGGAGGACAGTTAGAATGACCTCGAGGGCAGGTCGATCGTACTCTTCGTGAGTGTCGACGGGGATGCCGCGCCCGTCGTCTGCGACCGACACCGCGCCATCCTCGTGGATGGTGACGGTGATGTCGTCGCAGTGGCCAGCCAACGCTTCGTCGATGGAGTTGTCCACGACCTCGTAGACGAGATGGTGGAGCCCTCGCGTATCCGTCGAACCGATGTACATTGCCGGCCGCTTTTGTACCGCCTCCAGCCCTTCTAAGACCTGGATTTGTCCGGCACCGTACTCGCTATCCTGGGACATACAAAACCTGATTGCGGGTAGTGTACGGGGGGTAATAAAAGTCACGTACGCGCGCGAGCGCGCGATTCTCGGTTTCGTGACAACCCAGAAACGTGAAACGAGACCGATTCAGAATCGTGACAGGATCCAGCGGAACCTGACGGACAAGTCTGTGCCTCGAGAGCGTTGCTGTTGCCCGAATCCGGGTGCCTCATTGCCCACAATAGTGGTTATCGATATCATACCGCACGAACTGGCCACTACTTTCACTTCGGTAGCACACACCTTTTACCCTCCCCGGAACAATGAGACGACGATGACGTCGTTACAGTCGACACTCGGCGAGGAGGGGATCGCCGAAGAACTCGCTGACAATCAGCGAGCGATCTCCATCGCCGAATTCTTCGAGAAGAACAAGCACATGCTGGGCTTCGACAGCGGTGCTCGAGGGCTCGTCACGGCCGTCAAAGAGGCCGTCGACAACGCCCTCGACGCCGCCGAGGAAGCCGGTATTCTGCCCGATATCTACGTCGAGATTCAGGAAGCCGACGACTACTATCGTCTGATCGTCGAGGACAACGGGCCGGGGATCACGAAGGAATCGCTACCGAAAGTATTCGGGAAACTGCTGTACGGATCCCGGTTCCACGCGCGCGAACAGGCTCGCGGTCAGCAGGGAATCGGAATCTCCGCGGCCGTGCTGTACTCCCAGTTGACCAGCGGGAAACCCGCCAAAATCACCAGCCGAACCCAGGGGTCGGCGGACGCGGAGTACTTCGAACTGATCGTCGATACCGACGAGAACGAACCCGAGATCAGCGTCGAGGAGACCACGACCTGGGATCGCCCCCACGGCACTCGGATCGAACTCGAGATGGAGGCGAACATGCGCGCCCGTGGGCAGCTTCACGACTACATCAAACACACTGCAGTCGTGAACCCCCACGCGCGCCTCGAACTGCGCGAACCGAACGCCCACTTCAAGTTCGAGCGGGCGACCGACCAGCTCCCAGAGGAGACCGAAGAGATCCGCCCACACCCCCACGGGGTCGAACTGGGGACGGTGATCAAGATGCTCGCGGCAACGGATTCCCACTCCGTTTCCGGGTTCCTCCAGGAGGAGTTCACGCGCGTCGGGAAGAAGACGGCCGACACGATAATCGACGAGTTCCGCGACCGACATTACGGACGGGAGATGACCTGGACGCCACCCGAAAGCCACGAGGCCGCGGACGTCGCCGATGCCGTCGAGAACTCCACCGCGAACAAAGGTGCGAAGGCGACGGCAGACTTCGCCGAGGGAATCGCCGACACCGTCTCGAACCGGAACCGCATCGGCCACCATCAGCTGTCGACAGTCGTCGAGAACGTTGCCGACAACGTCGGTGACGAGTACGGCACCACGTTCGGGTCGACGGTTCGGGAGAAGGCCCTCGAGGCCGCCTGGCAGTCGATCATCGGCCATCAGGAGGCTGACGACGTACCGGATAGCGAACAGGCCGTTCTGGCGGACGAGAGCGACGGCGCAGTCCAGGAGAACGTCTCCAGGATCGTCGCCGACCTCTACGCGCTGTGCGACGACGCGACGAGTACACGGAAGGACGACGAGGTCGTCCACGCCTTTGCCGTCCGATTGGCCGGGACGTTCGAGGATCACGAGGATCAGCGCCACCGACTGACGCACAACGACCTTCGCTCGTACGTCGACCGGGCCGCGGATCTGACCGAGGAGTACGACGAGGTCTCCTTCGGCGACACCGCCCGTGAGAACGTCACGGACGCGATCTGGGCCGTCATGGTAACGGTTCCGGACGACCCGCCGCTCGTGCGGGAACTCGCCGGTTCTCGCGACGCTGCGAGCGACCTCGTCGAGGGGATGCGCGCGACGAACATTATGGCACCTCCGACGCGATGTCTCTCCCCGATTTCGGCCGACCTGGTCGAAGCAGGTCTGAAAAAGGAGTTCGACGCTGACTTCTACGCGGCAGCAACCCGCGATGCGGGGGTCTCCGGCGGTGACCCGTTCATCGTCGAGGCCGGAATCGCCTACGGCGGGGAGCTGCAGGCGGAAGGCACGATCGACGTGCTCCGGTTCGCGAATCGGGTACCGCTCGTCTACCAGCGTGGTGCCTGTGCAACGACCGACGTCGTCAAGAGTATCGGCTGGCGAAACTACGGCCTGGATCAACCCGGTGGCTCCGGCCTGCCGAACGGCCCTGCTGTCGTCATGATCCACGTGGCCTCGACGAACGTCCCCTTCACGAGCGAGTCGAAGGACGCCGTCGCGAACGTTCCGGAAATCGAAGACGAGATCGAACTCGCCATCCGTGAGGCTGCCCGCGAACTCAAACGGTATCTCAACAAGCGCCGTTCGATGCAAAAGCGCCGCAAGAAACAGAACGTCCTCGGAAAGATCCTCCCCGAGATGGCCGAGAAAGTTGCCCAGGTTACCGGTCGGAACCAACCGGACATCGACGACGCGATCGCTCGGATCATGAACAACGTCCTCGTCGAGCGCCGCGTCGAGGAGAACGGCGATCAGGCAACCGTGACGCTCGCCGTGGAAAACCATTCGAGCACTGGCGAGACGCTCGAGGTGACGGACATCGTCACTGACGAACCAACGGGGCTCTCAGACGGTGCCTCGGTCGTCGAGATGGACGGCGAGTGGTTCATCTCCTGGGAGGCCGACGTATCCGGCGGCGACGAGGCGACCCTCGAGTACACGGTATCGACCGACGCGACGTTCGACGTCGACGTGAACGGTGTGGACGACGAGAAATTGACGGTAATCTCATGAGTACAGATACAAATTCACAGGCCAGAGAACAGCTCATCGAGCTCGCCGCGCAGTTTTACGACCAGTTCGAGTTGGGGGAAATCCCGCACATGGAGCTGCCGACGCGGACGAAGAGCAACATCGAACTCGACGAGGAAGCGAACGTGTGGGTGTACGGCGATCGAACTACCAGCCGAACCGCCAACTCCGTTCGCGGGGCACGGAAACTGCTGAAAGCCGTCTACACGATCGAGTTCCTCGCACAACAGCTCGAGCAAGATCGCTCGTCGACCCTGCGTGAGTTGTACTACCTCTCCGAAAGCTGGGACAACAAAGAGGCGCACTTCAACGACCAGGACGAGTCGAACCAGCTCATCGAGGATCTCGAGATCGTGAGCGAGGTCACCCGCGAGGACTTCCACATGCGTCCGGAGGAATCGGGGGCGACGATCATGGGGCCGCTGTTCCTGCGCGAACAGACGCGCCGGGGCGATCGTGAGATTCACTGTCAGGAAGACGTCGGTGAGGGTGGCTACCAGATTCCGAACAATCCGGACACGATCGAGTTCCTCGACTCCGACGCCGAATTCATCCTCTGTGTGGAGACCGGTGGGATGCGCGACCGACTCGTCGAGAACGGCTTCGACGATGAGTACGGTGCCCTCGTCGTCCACCTGAAGGGGCAACCGGCTCGAGCGACCCGGCGAATCACCAAGCGTCTCCACGATGAACTCGAGTTGCCGGTGACGGTCTTTACTGACGCTGACCCGTGGTCGTACCGCATCTTTGGCTCGGTCGCGTACGGATCGATCAAGTCGGCGCACCTCTCGGAGTACCTCGCGACCCCGGCCGCGCAGTTCATCGGGATCCAGCCGGCAGACATCGTCGAGTACGATCTCCCGACGGATCCGCTCACCGACTCGGACATCAACGCTCTGGAGAACGAACTCACCGACCCACGATTCCAGACGGATTACTGGGAAGAACAGATCGAACTCCAGCTCGAGATCGAAAAGAAGGCAGAGCAGCAGGCACTCGCCGCTCGCGGCCTCGACTTCGTGACCGACACCTATCTCCCCGAGCGACTCGAGGATATGGGCGTCTTCTAAACACCGAAATCGGTACGAGAACTCGTTTTGATCGTGTTTTCACTCGAGCCCTGAGCTACTGCGACGGCGACTCCAGGGCTACCGGCACCCCACGTTTGGCGACGTCGAGAACGAATGCGTCTTCGTCGGTCTCGAGCGCCTCGAACGTGTTGTAGTGAATCGGTACCACCGCGTCCGGACGCATCGTTTCCGCGAGGTCGGCAACGTCGTGGCGATCCATAGTGAAACTGCCGCCAATCGGGGGCAGTAACACGTCGATATCGAGTTGCTCGTGGATCGGGAGGACGTCGCTGTCGCCCGGCCAGAACGCACAGACGCCGTCGATGGTGACGCCGAATCCACAGCCCTCGCCCTCTGGGTGGAAAGGGGTGCCGTCGTCGCGGGTGTACGGGCCGTCGGGTTCGTTGTACGCCGGCGTGGTAAAGAGATCGAGTGGCCCGAGGACGAACGACTCGTCGGCACGAACGCGTTCGACCTCGTAGGGGAGGGATTCGGGCTGTTCGTCGACGCGGTCGATAGCGTCAGCGTCGACGGCCTCGTGGACGACCACGATCGCATCTTCGTGAGCAACCCGGCGGATCCCCTCGGGGTCGTAGTGGTCGCCGTGGGACACGAGTACCAGGTCGCCGTCCTGGGCCTCGTAGTCGTCGAGGACGCCGTAGCGCCCGGGATCCATGTAGACGACGGCCCCGGTTTCGCCCTCGAGACGGATGGTCGCGTAGCCGAGCCAGTCGATTCGAACGGCATCGAAGGTGACGGTCATGCCCGTTCGTTCGGTCAGCGGGTCGAAAAGGGTTAGGCTGTCGGCACGCCTGGCTTATTGAGTCGTGGACACACAGCCGTCAGGGAAGCACCTGATTCTCGAGGTCGTCGTAGTCCCCGCTCTCGAGAACCCGCTCGACGTTCCCGGCGACGATGTCGGCCAGTCGCTCGTAATACATCGGCGTGTGGCCCGAGTTGTGCGGGGTGATCTGAACGTTCTCGAACGTCCAGAGCGGGTGTTCCTCCGGGAGCGGTTCGGGGTCGGTGACGTCGAGGGAGGCACCGCGGATCCCGTTTCGCCGCAGCGCACCGACGAGGGCGTCAGTGTCGACGACTGGGCCGCGAGCAACGTTGATCAGTACCGTCTGGGGCGGAAGCGTGTTGAATGCGGTTTCGTCGATGAGTCCCCGAGTCTCCTCGGTAAGTGGACACGCGAGGACGAGGTAGTCGGTTCGGGAAAGCGCCTCGTGGAGGTCGTCGTCATCGAAGCCGAACACCTCGTCGACCGGGCCACCTTTTTCGGGGGAGTACCGAACGCCCAGGGTCTCGACGCCGAAGGGCTCGAGGCGTTTACAGACGGCCTGCCCGATCGCACCGAGTCCGACGACCGTGACAGTTGATCCCTGTAATTCGTGCGCCTGATAGTGGCGCCACTCTCGCCGGCGCTGGCGTCGCGCGCCGACGTGGAACCGTCGCGTGAAAGCGAGTATCGCCCCGAGGACGTGTTCGCTGATGTTCGGCCCGTGGACGCCCGAGGCGTTTGTCACCGACACGTCCCGCTCGGCCAGCGCCTCGAGCGGCAGGTGGCCGGTTCCAGCGTAGGCGCAGGCGAACAGCCGGAGATCGTCGGCGTGCTTAAGGAGTGACTCGTCGATCGACATTCCGGTAACTATCGGTGATTGCTGGATCAATTCACGTTCGTCCGCTGGCGTTTCGGCGACGTGGACGTCCATCGACGGCAACCGGGAGCGAAGCGCCTGTGCGTATTGTTCGATCGGCGTCCCGTGAGTTTCGCGCCGAAGCACGAGGATCGACGGATCCGGAGTCATATCGTCTATCTCGCAGGGATTCCCCTTGAACGTGTGGCATCCGGTAGTCGCATTCCGAGTGGTGATAGGTGACCTGAAATCCGTCACTCACCGCGGAACGTCGGTGGCTCCTTCTCGAGGAACCCGCGCAAGCCGGCGGCGTAATCGTCGGTCTCCGCCAGCGAGACGATGCGCTCCTGTTCGTCCTCGAGATGCTCGTTCAACCCCCTCGTCGAGGACGCAGCCAGCAGTTCCTTGATTGCTGCGTATGCCTTCGTCGGCCCGCTGGCGAGGTCGCCCGCGAGTCGCTCGAGGCGCTCGTCGAACGAGTCGTTCGGGACAGATTCGGTTGCCAGTCCCAGGTCGACGGCTGCCTCGGCATCGATCGGCTGGTCGAGAAACGCGATTTGCTGAGCCGTCCGGCGGCCGACGAGTCGCGGGAGGAGCCAGGTCGCACCGCCGTCGCCGGAGAGGCCGATCTTCGGATAGGCGTACTCGAACCGGGCGTCTTCGGCGGCCAGGACGACGTCACCTGCGAGCGCCAGTCCCAGTCCGCCGCCGGCGACGACGCCGTTGACGCCCGTAATGACCGGTTTCGGTGCGGATACGAGCGTCGAGACGGCGTCGTGAAGCGGGGTCGCGATGCCCTCGAGCCGTTCGCTATCGCTCGGGTCGCCTTCGAACGTCGAGAGGTCAGCCCCGGTGTTGAATACGGCACCCGTCCCCGTCAAGACGAGACAACGAACGTCGTCGTCCGTCGCCTCCGCCTCGAGCGTTTCGGCGAGGGCGTTCGCCATCCGTTCGTCCATCGCGTTGTGCCGTTCGGGTCGATCCATGACGATTCGCGCGATTGCATCGGTACGTTCGACTCGAATCGCTTCCGCCGCATCGGTCATACCCGACTCGAGGCTCGATAGCGAGAAAAAACCGACTGATTCGGCCACGATAGGGTGGTTCGTATGGGTTCTGGTGATGGGTGTGCCCCCGAATGCACTCGCGAACTTAGTCGGCGGCGACGGATTCAGGCCGATACGCCCGACTGACCACTTTCCACCGGCCGGTGGAAAACCGATAGCAGGTGACCACGGCGGGGACGAGCGTTTCGACCACTAACGCGGCATAGAGGGCGGCAATCCCGAGCGCCGGAATAGTCACGAGACCGGGGATCTCGAGGCTCGTCGTCCCGAGGTAGGCGATCGGCAGCGCGAACCCGTAGAGACCGAGCACCCGTCCATAGAACGGCCACCGTGTATCGCCGCTGGCAGTCAGCGGCCCGGATGCAGCGCCGTTGAGTCCGTTGAAGATCACGCTCGCCGCCGCGATCTGGATCATCACCGTCGTCAGCGAGAGTGAGTCGCCCGGTTCGACGAACACCGACGCGATCGGTTCCGCGAAGATTCCGACGACTACGGCGATCACCAGGTAGATAGCGATCGTGGTTCGGAGAATGTCCCGTCCGTAGGCGTTCGCCTCGAACTCGTCGCCTTTGCCGAGTTCCTGGCCGACGAGGCTCGAGGAGGCCAGACCGAGCCCCCAGCTCGGCGTGTCCATTAGGCCGCGAACCCGCTGTGCGATGATGAACGCGGCGACGACTTCAGGGCCGAAGACGGCGATGATGGCGAGGATGGGGAACTGTGCCGTCGACCAGGTCAGGTTGGTCAACACAATCGGCGTCGAGATGTGTATCAGATCCTCGATCAGCCCGCGATCGAAATACGGCCCACCGAGGGAAACCGTGACCGGGAACCGGCCGACGAAGGGGACGATACCGCCGAGGAAGCCGTAGACGAACAGGCTGGTAACGAAGACGTTCGCCAGGACGGAACCCAGCGCCGCCCCGGCGACTCCGAGACCGAGACCGAAGATGAAGATGGCGTTCAGGACGATGTTCGCTACTGCACCGCTGCCACGGACAACCATCGCCGCGTAGGCGTCGTCGGCCCCGACGAGCGTTCGACTCCCGATGAGGTTGAGTCCGATGAAGATCGTTCCCACGCTCATGACCTGCAGGTAGGTGGCGGCGTGGCCGGCCATCGCGGCATCGCTGGTAACCAGTCCGATGAGCTGGTGAGGGTACAGCAGGAAGACGATCGTCAACGGGAGCGTTACCGCGACCGTTACCCAGACGCTCTGTTTGACGACGAGATCCAGTTCGTCGTAGCGCTCGGCGCCAAACCGTTGGGATACCAGCGCGATCGTGCCGCCCGCAATGCCGCCACCGAGTGTTCCCGCGAGAAACGCGAACGGGGTCGCCAGCCCGATTCCGGCGACGGCGCTCGAGCCCAGGACGGCGCCGACCATCGCCAGGTCGGCCACCGATTTCGACATCCGGGCGATGCCGGTGACGATCCGGGGCCAGGCGAGATCCGTCGTTCGGTCGACCCGGTGCCGGTCGACGTAGCCGACCCTCGCGAGGGCCATGCCGACGTACCAGAGGGCTGCACGAACGGGGTTCCGGAGGATCGTAAGGCTGTGGCGACGGAGGGCGAATAACAGGGTGAAGAGGACGTGACGCATGCGGGGCTCGATTGTTTCGTTTCGTAGTGGATGGTGAGCCCACGGATAGCCATTTCGATTCGAAACACCATCGCGGTGCGGTAGCGGGTTCCATGCCCACTATCCACGTGTTCCTCCGCAAATTGATCGTCTGAAAGCGGTACAGATAGGACGTGCCGTTGCTCGAGATTGTTCGTGACAAAAAACGGTGAGGATGGGATTTCAACTGCTCCTGAGAACCTGCTCACTTTGTTCGCAGAACCTCAGTATATTCCAAATCCACCGAACCCTGCTGTCGCTCACGTATTGTTCGCGACAGCTACGGTGAGGATGGGATTTGAACCACGGTCGGACGTGCTCGCTCGCTTCGCTCGCTGTGCGCGACCTCCCTGATTCAAATCCCAGCGTTCTCGTTATCTCACTCGCGGGACTCCTCGCGTTGCTCGTCGTCTGTTTCGTGAGAAAACGGTGAGGATGGGATTTGAACCCATGAGGCTTGCGCCACCTGCTTTCAAGGCAGGCGCGTTGGGCCGCTCTGCCACCTCACCTCGAGTCTCTCTTTTCGACGGACTCAAAAAGCGTTGTCGGTCTCGAGCAGTCACTGAGTGGAGGGAGCTGATTGGTCTCCGAGCCCGCGCTCCTCGATTACGGCTGCCGTCGCCTCCGGAATCGCTCGGCCAGCGATCCGCCGCGCTTCGATTTCGGCCTGTGTGCCGGCGAGTCCGTGCTCATCAGTCACTGTCGGCACCCGTGGCGCGAATCCGATTCCCAGACCCGCCTCATTCGCTTTCCTCGCCAGTGTCGACACCGCTGGCTCGTCGAACGCGTCAGTGAAATCGATCGCGTCGGAAAACGCCGCCAGGTAGACTGCTCCACCGTGGGAAGGGCCGAGCACGACCTCGTTCCGACGAAGCGCCATCGCCACTCCATCGATCTGCGTCCGTCCAACGAGTGGGGCCGTCGGCTCGAGAATTCCCACGCTCTGTGCCTCCTCGCGCTCGAGCAGATGGGTCACGGTGTTGCCCATCCGAGCGCTGTAGCTGGAGCCAACTTGCCGTTCGAACCGCACCTCATCCGTGCCCTCGAGCGCATCGGCAACGATCCCGCGAACGGCCGCCTCGGGGTCGTCGATAGTCGCTGTAACGTCGTCGGGAAGGGTCTTTTCGTCGCTGTAGTTGATCAGGAGGTCACCGCCGCTCGAGTCGACGGCCCTGGCGACATCGGCGACCATCGCACGGTAGAGCGCCGTGGCATCGGCGGCCGACACCGAGGGGTGCTCGAGGAGGTCGGGCGGAACCAGTGCTTCGTGGGGCGGGTCGACAGGCACGACGACGATCATGTCGTCTGAAGATCCGTCCGGACGGGACTTCAACGCGTCGAACGTCGTACCGGACGGCCGTTCAGCGCTCCGCGTCAGTCACGAGACACGTACAATTATACCTCGAGCGGCCGTCCTGTCGGGTATGAATCGGTTGGTATCCGGTCTGGGAACGGTCGTCGTGGTCGCCGCGCTCGTGGTTGCTGGATTCTGGGGGTTGATCGACACCTACGTCGTCGAGTCGGCCACGACGTACCTGCTCCCGACGCTTGGAGCGCTCGCCGTGGCGTTCGCGTTCGTCTTCGTCCTGTTCGTTCTCGGGGCAAAATCCGACAAATGGATCCGGAGCCCGTACTGGTAACCGAGGAAATTGGTCGCCGACCTTACCGACGCTGTCGCCCCTTCGTCTGGCGATAGTCGGACGCCATTAGATCGACGAAGTGTTCGAGCCACGCCTGCGACTGTTCGTCGGTTTGCACGCTCGGCTCGAGCATGGGAACGAGTTCGAAGCCACGGCCGCGGATCGTCGTTGCGTGCGCGGTCTCGATCTCGAATTCCGACGCCGGCCGCGTCGTGTACTCGGTCGCGATCGCCTCGAGTGCTCGTTCGCCGACGGGGATGATGATCTCGGGGTTGACCATCCGAATCTCCGCGTTGAGGTAGGGTTCGCAGGTATCGATCTCCTCGTCCGTTGGCCGTCGTTCGGGATCGCGACAGCGGGTGAGGGAGGTTAGATAGACGTTGACGACCTCGGGTGACGTTGGGTCGCTGTCGGCTTTCGATAGACCCAGGCGCTCGAGTATCCGGTACAGTCCGTCCCGCCCATCCGCGGTGACGAACGGAATACCGATCTCGTCCGCCTCGGCCGAAGGGCGCTCACCGACGAACAGGAAATCGGCGGCGACGTCACCGTAGCCGTGGACGACCTGCGTCCGGGGTGCACAGAGTTCCGGACAGTTCGTACACGCCTCGTCCATGCCGAACGGGTTCGCTCTCGAGCGTTGATTCGCGTCCACACGCTCACGTGGGTCGGTGAGTACAAAAACGACGCGCCTCGAGTCGTTCGGGATGGACGATTCGAGGTATCAACCGGCCAAACACTATCGCCCCAACCCGCCGCGCTCGGTGACCTCGAGGATGAACTTGACGTTGCGAATAATCTCTTCGGGCGAAGTGTCTTCGGCTTCGTCGTAGAGGTCGCTCGTTCGGTAGAGGATGTTCGAAAGTTGTTTGCTCTCGCTCGAGTCGCCGCGAACGTCGTCGGCGACCTCACGAAGGAACGCGACCCGTTCGGGGTCTGGTTCGAACTCGCTCATGGCTCACTGGGCACTCGAGTCGGCGGGCGGCGTTCGATCCTGTACCGTTTCGGAGACGGCTCGACGGTGGACGATTCCGGTGTTGTTCGCGACGGCCGCGGTCAACTCGCGGAACGCCTCGCCGGTCTCGTTCTCATCGTCGAGCACGGTCGGTCGTCCCTCGTCGCCTCCCTCTCTGACACGCGGGTCGAGCGGAATCGATCCGAGGAACGGCAGGTCGTGGGCGTCGGCGAACGTCGACCCGCCGCCGGCACCGAATATGTCGTGTTCGCCATCACAATCCGGGCAGACGAAGGTGGCCATGTTCTCGGCGATGCCCAGGACGACGGTGTCGTGGCGGGCGAACATCTGCAGTCCCTTCCGCGCATCGTCGAGCGCGACGTCCTGTGGGGTCGTGACGATGACCGATCCCGTCACCGGCATCGTCTGGAGCATGGTCAACTGGGTGTCGCCGGTTCCCGGCGGGAGGTCGACCACGAGGTAATCCAGGTGACCCCACTCGACGTCCTCGGTCAGCTGGGTGATCACCTTGTGTACCATCGGGCCACGCCAGATCACCGGGTCGTCCTCCCCGAGGAGGAACGCCATGCTCATGAGCTTTACGCCGTACTTCTCCGGCGGAATCAGTGTCTCGTCTTCGGTCGCCATCGGTGGCTCGTCGGCGTCGACCATCCGGGGGACGTTTGGCCCGTAGATGTCGGCGTCGAACAGGCCGACGCGAGCCCCACGCTGAGAGAGGCCAGCGGCGAGATTGACCGCGACGGTCGATTTCCCGACGCCACCCTTCCCGGAGGCGACGGCGATGACGTTCTTGACGTTTGGGAGCACCGCGTCCTCGCTCGAGTCGTCCCGACCGGGAATGCTCGCCGAGAGGTCGGGGTCGATCCCGTCCTCGGCGAACGCGTCCCGAACGGCTCCGGCGATTCCCGTCTCCGTCGGCGAGTACGGTGCCCCGAGCGCGAGGTCGATGGCGACCTCATCGTCGTCGATCGTAATCTCGTTAACGAGGCCGAGCGAGACGATGTCCTCCCCCAGCTCCGGATCCTCGACGGTTCGCAGGCGGTCGCGAACGGCGGCTTCGTCCATGTCTCCCACTGGATTCCCGCGGTCGAAAAGCGTTGTGTTCGGGTGGCCCGGAAGTCGTTGCTGGCTGGGTTGACTCAAGACGTGTCCGGATCACTCAGGTGAGTCCGGATCACTCGAGACGCGTCCGGATCACTCGACCCGAATCAAGAACGAAAGTCGAATCGCGGGCCGCCATACGTTGGCGGGTCTGGCTCGAGTTCGACGCCTCGTTCGAAGCGAACGAAGTTGAGGTAAAACGGGCGGCCACAGCCGTCTGTTGGGTTCCCGTCCCAATCGGTCACTGGGGCGTTCTCACCGCAGACGAACGCGATGCCGTCTGCCGCTTCTCGCTCCGAAAATGGGGCATCCGGACGTGCGTACTCCCACCCTGCCTGGCGCGACATCGTCACCGACCGGTCGGCGAGATCCGGCGGTCGCTCGAGGCTGACGACGGCGTCGCAGTGGGGGCAGGTGTATCGAACGGTGACGGTCATAGCCGTTCTAGCGGCGAGACGGGCAAAACGTGTGCGGTTCCAGCAGTTTCGGAATCGACAGTGATCGTTGCTCGAGAACGGAATCGCCCACCCGGTTCTCTCGTTTCGCTGATCACCCGGTTCTCTCGTTTCGCTGATCACCCAGTTCTCACGTTCCACTGCCTACCCGGAACACCTTTTGCACTGACGGGAGTCCGTTCGGGTATGATCGACGAGACGGCCGAGGAGATCAGGGAGATGCAGACACACAGTTCCTCTGTCGTGGCCATCAAGGCGACGCGGGCGCTCGCGGAACTGCTCGAGCGGGAGTTCGCGACCCCCGAGGAGTACGTCCGTGCGCTCGACCGAAACGCGACGGTGCTCAGGCGGGCTAACCCTTCACACGCCTCGCTCCAGAACGCCGTTCGGGAGGTCGTTCACCAGGTCGAAGACGCCGACCCGGCCACCGTCGACGAGGCGAAAACGCTCACCGAGACGGCGATCGAGGACGTCGTCGCCCGGGTGGAATCAGGGAAACAGCGAGCGGCCGAAAACGCCGTCGAGTACCTCTCCGATGGCGAGACGATCCTGACACACGACTACTCCTCGACCGTCATCGAGGCCCTCGAACTGGCGAGCGAACGGGGGATGCACTTCGACGTGTACGTCACGGAGGCCAGACCGAGATACATCGGCCGGAAGACGGCCCGTCGGTTGGCTCCGCTCGAGGGAATCGACGTGACGCTGATCACCGACAGTGCCCACGGTCACTACCTCGAGGACTGTACGCGCGTACTCCTCGGCATGGACTGCATCGTCGACGATCAGTTGTACAACCGCGTCGGCACCTTCCCCATCGCGTCGACGGCCGCCCGCCTCGAGGTGCCCGTGACCGTCCTCGGCTCGGCGGCCAAACTCGTCACTGAGGGTTTCGTCTTCGAAAACGAGTACCGTTCGCCGGTCGAGGTCATGGCGGAACCCGCGGACGGGTTCGCGATCGAGAATCCCGCCTACGACGCGACGCCGGTCGAGTTACTCGAAAGCGTCATCACGGACGACGGCCGAACGACGTTCTGACCGGCAGTTGTGAAGTGCTCTCGAGGCTGGTGTGTCGGCGATCACGGAAGGCGCAGAATGGAGAGATTCAAGGGGCCGGCGCGTGCCATCACGAACGAAGAGATGCGCCACGATCACCTCATCACGAGCAAACACCTCACGCGAGCGGACATCGAGTCCGTTCTCAACCGGGCCGCCGAAATCGACGCCGACCCGGACGCCGTCGCGGAGAAGTACGCCGGACGCCTCCTCGGACTCCTCTTTTTCGAACCGAGCACGCGAACGAAAATGAGTTTCGAGACCGCGATGAAGCGCCTCGGCGGGGACGTCGTCGACATGGGCTCGGTAGAGTCCTCGAGCGTCAAAAAGGGGGAGACGCTCGCCGACACGGTTCGCGTCATCGAGGGCTACGCCGATGCCCTCGTCGTCCGTCACCCGAGACAGGGAGCGGCAACGATGGCCAGCGAGTTCGTCGACGTGCCGCTGATCAACGCCGGCGACGGTGCCGGTCACCACCCCTCCCAGACGCTGCTGGATCTGTACACCATTCGGGAGAACGCCGGTCTCGACGACCTCTCGGTCGGCATCATGGGGGATTTGAAGTACGGACGGACGGTTCACTCACTCGCCTACGCGCTGACGAAATTCGACGTCCGCCAGCACTTCATCAGCCCCGAGAGCCTGCAACTCCCCCGGGAGGTCGTCTACGACCTCCACCAGGAGGGGGCCTCCGTTCGCGAACACGACGCGCTCGAGGACGTTCTCGACTCCCTCGACGTCCTGTACGTCACACGCATCCAGCGCGAGCGCTTCCCCGACGAGAACGAGTATCAGAAAATTGCGGGCGAGTACCAGATCGACATCGAGACGCTCGAGGAGGCGCCTGATGATCTCACGGTGATGCACCCGCTACCCCGCGTCGACGAGATTGATCCGGCGATCGACGACACCGATCACGCGGCGTACTTCGAACAGGCACACAACGGCGTTCCAGTGCGCATGGCACTGCTCGATATGTTTCTGGGAGGTGAGCGCCAATGAGCGGCGACGACCACGAGCTGCGGGTGAGCAAGATCAGGGACGGTACCGTCATCGATCACGTTCGAGGCGGTCAGGCGCTAAACGTGTTGGCGATCCTCGGTATCGACGGCAGCGAGGACGAGGAGGTCTCCGTCGGGATGAACGTCCCCTCCGACCGCCTGGCCCGGAAAGACATCGTGAAAGTCAGCGGTCGCGAACTCAGTCAGGAGGAAGTCGACGTCCTCTCGCTGATTGCGCCGGACGCGACGATCAACATCGTCCGAGACTACGAAGTGGCGAGCAAACACCGCGTCGAACGACCGGCCGAGGTCGAGGGTGTCCTGACGTGTCCCAACGCCACCTGCATCACCACCGGAGACGAACCCGTCACCTCCCGGTTCGACGTTCTCGGCGACGGTGTTCGGTGTGCCTACTGTGAGACGATCGTCCGGGAGTCGATCGCTGAGTTGATCGACTCGAGGTGACTGGCAACGTTCGGATTTTCACGCAGAGAAGAGCATCCCGAATCTCTAAGTGAACCGGGAGCGACTATTCGTCTGTATGTCCCGCACCATCAAATTCCTGCTCGTACTGGTCGCCGTCGTCGTCATCTGGAAGGTCGTCTTTAGCACCTCCGAAGTCGACGTCGAGTACGATCCGATCGAGTAACGACCCTCCGCCGATCGATCAGAACCGCTTACCGTCTCGACGCCGTACGCCTTCCTATGTACGGTGTTGTTACGCGAAATCCAGAGGAGGTCACGTGGGATGACTTCGATCGCGCGTTCTACGAGGTCAAGGACGTGACCGGTCGGTCTGCCGAACCGCTCGCCGACGCGGTGAACATGGTCTCCTGTTTCGGCGACAACGCCGCCGCGGATGCCGACCCCTCCCTCGTGCCCATCGACGACGAGGGTCGTCCCGCTACCCGCGACCGGAAGTACTTCGACTGGGCGTACATCTGCCCAACCCGGAGCGAGTACCGCGACGGCTTATTCGATATCATCGACGACTGCGTCGAGGCGAACGAGGACGTGCGACTCGACGACATCGGCTTCCCGAGGGCAGAGTACTGTCACTGTGAGAGCTGTACGCAGTCCTTCGAGACAAGCGACTTCGACGACCGATTCGCCTGGCGGGCGAACGTCATCTCCGAGTTCGTCGCGGAGGCGACCGAGCGCATTCCCGGACGCGTCTATCTCACACTGTACCCCGACCCCTATCCCGGCCACCTCTACGAGCGCGCAGGCCTCGACCTCGAGGCACTCGAAGCGTACGTCGACGAGTTCGTCATCCCGCTGTACGACATGGGCTACACGACGACCTACTGGCTCGAGGTGATCGCGAAGGGGTTCGAGAGCGCGCTCGAGACCCCGTTCAGCATCGAATTGTACGCGGTCAACGTCGACCTCGAGAATCTCTGTAAGGCAACGGAGGTCGCCGACGCCTACGGGAAGGACGTCTTCTTCGGATACGAAGCGAGCAACTCGAGAGCCGCATTGCGCCGGATGCGAGCCGATGCTCGGGATGGCGTGTCTCACGGCGAGCCCTCGTCCTGAGCCGACTCGTTTCTCATCGCCCCGTTCAGCTGGTGGGACGCTATCGTCGCCAGTGACGCAGGCAACGATATTTGTCGATGGCCACCGAACAGTCGAGACGACGGGTATGTACAATGTACGACCGCATCCTCCTCCCCACTGATGGCAGCGAGACGACGAGTCGGGCCCTCGAACACGCTGCCGACCTCGCGATACGCTACGACGCCGAACTGCACATCCTGTACGTCATCGACAAGGCGGTGTTCGCCGGCGACATCGAAACGGGGCCGATCGTCGATCAGTTCGAGGCCGTCGGCGACTCGGTGCTCGAGGACGTCGCCACCGAGGCGGCCCGCGCTGGCGTCGACCCCATCGTCACGCACCTCGGCCGAGGGAGCCCTCACAGCGAAATCCTCGAGTACGCGACCGACCAGGACGTCGACCTGATAGTCATGGGAACGCGCGGCCGAACTGGCCTCGACCGATACCTGATCGGTAGCGTCACGGAAAAAGTCGTCCGTCTCTCCGACGTGCCGGTGTTGACGGTACAGCGAGAGGGCGATGCGGGTGACGCCGCTGATGTACCTGAGGGGACTGAGTAACCTCGAACTTGGTACCCTCGAGGCGTGGTACGAGTGTTGACTCGAATGCGTCACACTCGAGATCGTCGTATAGCGGTGATTAGGATGCTTACGTGCTCGCCGGATCGGTTCCATCGGCCGCAGCAGCAACCTCCTCGAGTACCTCCTCGGCGTTCTCGACGGCATACTCCTTTTTGGCCGGGTAGGCTTCGACCTTCGCCCGGAACGTAATCCCCTCACCGAGTCGGACGTCGCCACCGAAGGCCGCCTGTTTGTCGAACCGGAGGAACAGTTCGCAGTTCTCGGTCACTCGCTGGTCGAGTTCGGTGATCAGGCGGTCGAACGACTCGAGGCTGGTGAGTTGGGCGAGGACGTGACGGACGTCGTCTGCGTTCTCGACGCGTGCCGACAGGACGAGAATGCGGTCGCCGTAGTGCCCTTCGCTTTCGACGCGTTCGATGTCGAACTCGTCGGGCAAAAAGCGGCGGAGTGCCTGTTCGACCCGTTTGTCGTCCTCTGTGGCGTAACAAAACGTCCGCAAGTCGACGTAGTGGAGCGGTATCTGTGGCATCAGCAGGTAGTGGTTTGTGAGGTGGACTCGGACTCGAGTTTCGAGTATGCGAGTCTGTGAGTATGTGAGCGTGCGAGCACTCAATTTGTGAGGCCGACCGTACTCGGCTCAGTCTCAGTCTCAGTCTTCGTCTTCGTCGTCCTCGGCCGCGTCCTCCTCGGGTGCCGCCTCGAGGGCGTCCTCCGGAACACCGGACTCTTGCCCGTCCTCGAAGCTGATCGTGTAGGTGACGTCGCCGAACATCGACTCCATCGTCTGGGTGATGGTTCCGGTCTCGCCATCGAACTCGCTGTGTTTGTCGTGCAACACGACGTGGTCGTCTTCGTCGAAGCTCATACCGGTCTTTCCCCACCATCGGGTAAAAAGGGCGTGATTCCCGTGCCCGGGTTACTGGTCGGACTCAGATATAGTAACAACTGAAACGGTTTACACACTGATCGCCGAGACGACTGGCGATCAGGTGTGCAATGACGTGCAGTGGCTACTATAGCTGCTCGCGTACCCACTCGTAGCTCACACCAACGGCGACTGAAATGGCGTAACAGGCGGCGACGAACGGAACCCAGTACACCCAGAGCTCGAATCGCGGCGCGATGGCGTTACCAACGGCACTCCCCACTGCGTAGATTAAATACCCAGGGAGCGCCAGCGGCGTGAACAGGGCGGTCTTGAGCCACCCCAATCCGAACGGCACGACCAGGAGGACGAACGTCACGACCGTCGCGGGCCCAGCGAGGATTCGACGGGTCGAGGGCGTCATCGCCCCACCTCCATCGACACCTCGAGCATGCCGTGTCGAGCGAGAACGCGAGCCGTCGCTGCTCGCGTAAACTCGTTTTTCGTCTCCTGGTCGAGCATAAAGCTGGTCGTCTCGAAGAGGTACGCCGTCGATCCTAACTCGTGAGCAGCCTTCTTGAACAGGAGCGGACTCGGATGGGTGCTCGGTTCGGCCACGAACTGGTGTGCAGACATGTACCAGGGGACGACGTCGTTGAGCGAGGCGACGATCTCTTTTGCAGGGGCGTCAGCCGAATGGAACAGCGCCTGACCGACGTAGCGCTGGTGGAGACCGAAAATTCCGAGCGACCGGTGGAGGTCGAGCACCACGTCCGGATTCCAGCGTTCGACGGCGTCCCAGATTCCGCGGGCGAGCTCAGTCGTCGGTTCCCCGTCGATCGGAAAGTGCCGGTTGAGATCACCGTCGACGCCCTCACGCTCCTCGTTTTCGACGGCCACGCGATTCGTTTCCGGTACGACGACCAGTGTCCCGGCGTCGGGTCGCCAGTCAGTGACCTCGTGGGAGACCTCGATACCGTTGAACTCGTCGCCGTGAACGCCGCCGAAGACCATCACTGTCGGCCCGCTCGAGGGTGCTTCGATCGCATACAGTGGGGTTTCGTGCATCGTCTCCGGAAGGAGTTGTTCCGTCACGACGTCGGCTGCTGGCGGCCCGTTTCGGGCAGCCGAGACGAACGCGTCGTCGCTGCGTGACCTGGCCATGGCCGTTACGACGGTGATCGTCCCGAAAGCGAGCGATCCTGCGGCACCGAGTACCGTCCGTCGGTTCATTACCGGGATGGATTATGTTCTCACATAAGGTGGTTTCTATCGCTGACGGCGTTGTCAAAGAAAGGACATTCTGTGGCGTGGTTACGACCAACAGACCCAGTTCCTCGAGCAACGGGCTCAGTTCTTCGATCCCTCCAGCCCCAGTTCCTCGAGCAACGTCTCGGCGGCAACACGGGAGGACGCCGGCCCTCGCCCTGTAATGAGGTCGCCGTCGACGACGACGTCCGTGTCTGCCTCGAGGTCTGCGTCCCAGTTTGCGCCCGCAGTCACTACCTCGTCTTCGACCCAGTACGGGAGCTTTCGGCCATCCGGAAGCAGGTCGTGATCGTCGACGATGTCCGCTTCCCAGGCGTTCGGAAAACCGGTAACCGTTCGATCGTGGGCGAGGAACGCACCCTGACTGTTGCGGGCGAACGCCAGAATGCCGACGGCGTGGCAGACGACGAGTGCCTTTCCGTCGCCATCGAGCACCGTTTTGAGTGCGTCCCGGGCGTGATGATCCTGATTGACGTCCCACTCGGTGCCGTGGCCACCCGGGAAGACGATGGCATCGAAATCTTCCGCGTGGACGTCCGCGATCGCGACTGGATCGTTCAGTCGCTCGTCGGTCTCGTGACGGTTTTTCACACGTTCTGCCGTCTCTTCGCCGACCTGGTCGGGATCGATCGATCGCTCGTCGATCTCCGGCGGTCGCCCCGACGGTGTCGCGACTGTGATCTCTACGTCCGCGTTCTCGAGGGTCTCGAGCGGATCGATACACTCCTCTCCCCAGTAGCCGTACTCGCTGACGACGAATAGTGCGCGCGTCATTGGGTGTATCGACCACCTCTGCAGGGGAATACTCCATCCTATACAATGCAGGTTGGTGCTTGTGGAGGTTCGAACACCAACTCGAATGAGCGTCAGGATCGCTCATTGCCGAGGGCCCCGGCCTGCATCGGGTTCCGTTCATCAGCCGTGGCTGTCAGGAACCGCGACCGTCATGCCGACCTGAACAGCGCTTTTCGACTGGCAGTGCATAGTTACCACCTGTCATGACACCGAGAAACAACCCATTCGACACGTTCGAGGGCGCTCTCAGACGCCTTCGTCAGGAACTCGAGACTGCATATCGGGCCTGGAACGACGAGGTCGATCCCCGCGGCGGGTTTGGCTGGTCGATGCGGGATCGCGAACCGATGATCGACATCGCCGAACACGGCGGTTCGTTCGTCGTTGCCGTCGACGTTCCCGGGTACGACAGCGACGACCTCGACATCAGACTCGATGATCGAACGCTTCACATCAGCGGCACGAGAGAGCAACCACGCACGCCAGCGCAGGAGGGACACCTCATCAAACAGGAGCGACGCGCGAGCGCGTTCGATCGGCGCGTATCGCTTCCCGCGGCCGTCGATTCTGACACCGTCGATGCCACGCTGAACAACGGCGTGTTGACGATAACGCTCGAGAAGGTGACTTCGACGGACGAACGAACCCACATCGATATCGACTGATGCGCTCCGGTGACGTCGCGGATCGATAGTGTTCGACCCGCACGGGCAATAACCGGTAGCCCGAACAACAGTCCGTACGATCGCCCCGAATGAACGCGTCCGTCACGCCTGCGTTTCGCTCCCGGCATCGAGGCCCAACGACTCGAAGAACCGGCCCGTAACTCGCCGATCAATAGAGTCGAGGAGATCGTCGCCGTCATTCGCCTCATCGACGAACAGCGACAAATCGATCCGGCCACCCGCCATGTCGTGGTGCCCACCGGCGGATCCGAGGTCGCCGTAGGCACTCTCGAGGATCGTTCCAACATCGATGTCTGGGTCGATCGATCGCCCACTCAGCCGAATTCGGCCGTCGATCACACCGTAGGTGAGGACGGTGTCGACGCCCTCGATGTTGAGCAGGTAGTCCGCCGCCTGTGGCAAGGCGTCCGTTTCGGGGGTTCGGCCGACACTCGCGACCACCGTCGATCCCCGTCTATCGCGGGAGGTGATGGCCCGACCGATCGCGTCGATGGTCGCCGGTGAGAACGCGCTTCCGTACAGCTGATCCAGTACCTCGAGGTCGGCGTTCGGATACACCGCGAGCGCGGCTTCGTATTCCTGCCGTGTCGGATCACGAACGAAATCGAGTCGCTCGCGATGGAGGGCAAATAACAACGCGGAGGCCAGCCGCGTCGATGGCTCGATTTCGAGGTCGAGCAGATACTCGACGAAAATCGTCGCCGTCGCACCGTAGTCGGTTCGCACGTCGACGAACGTCGCATCGATCGGATCGCCTGGGTGGTGATCGACGACGATATCGGGCGTGTACGCAGGGGAGAGACTCGTCGTGGCCCCGTGCCGGGAGTGATCGACGAACGCCATGCACTCGTAGTCCTCGTCCGCGAGGTGCTCGAGCCGTTCGACCTCGAGTTCGAGCAGTGTAACGAACGCGCGGTTTTGCTGGTGAGAGATCTCCCCACCGTAGACGATTGCGACGTCGGTCACGCCCTGACGGAGGGCGATTGCCTCCAATGCGAGTGCACTCGCGAGCGTATCCGGATCGGGGTTGTCGTGACAGACGATCGCGAGCGATCCACACTCCTCGAGCGTATCGGCGAGTTCCGCGCCGCGGGACATATGCTCAGTACGGAGACGAGACGCTTGAACGTCGCGACTGGCTTCAATCAGCGAGTATTGGAACCAAATACAGTCATCAGTCGATCGAAATTGCGAGCGAATATCGGTGGGTTGTCAGCGAGGATAGTGTGGACTCGCCCCGCCGTGTGCCGATCCCGTGGCGAACGCTCGGCGGTACGTTTTACGACGAAACATCTCAGCGGCTACTCTCGTCGCTTGATCAGGAACTTCATGTCGCCCTCGAAAACGACCTCGTCGTCCTGGTTGGTCATCGTCGTGTCGATGACCACGAGTCCGGAGTCCTCCCGACTCGAGAGGTCTTTCGTCTCGATGACCTCCATGTCGAGCGAGATGGAGTCGCCCATGTTCACCGGTGCGGGGATGTCCATGTAGTTCATCCCGAGGAACGCGAGGACGGTGCGCTCGAGGAACCCACAGCGGTAGACGAAGCCGGTCGCCAGGATGAACGTCATCGGCCCGTGAGCGACCCGCTCGCCGAAGTACTCCTCATCGGCGTAGTGGCGATTGGTGTGCAGTTCCGTCCAGTCTCCGGAGACCATCGAGTGAACGACGAAGTCGGTCTCGGTGACGGTGCGACCGACGCTCTCGAACTGTTGGCCCTCCTCGAAGTCCTCGAAGTAGTGCGGTTCGTAGCTGTAAGGCATACCCACGGATTCACTCGATGCAACCTTTAATTGTGAGGTTTGACTCTCGAGATCGGGACTGAGTTCTCGGCAGCATTGACTCTGCCCGACGACACCGGCACTGACCGACGACACCGGCACTGACCGACGACATCGATATCGATCACGATTCCCGCAGCCGACTCGAGCGCACCACCAGGGATGCGCAGAACCGTTTGCCGATTCGCCTCTCGAGAGTCGATACTACTTAGCACCACCACCCGTAGCCACATCTATGGATCAAGACGACTTCGTGAAGGTCGCACTCATCGCATTCGGCCTCGTCATCCTGAGCTTTACGATACTCGGGTTCAGCCGACTCGTGCTCCCGTTCCGGACGGCACAGATCCTCGCCGCACCGGTTGGCGTCATCGGATTCGGCCTCGTGGTCTTCCTCTTCCTTAGAGCGACCGCTGCCAAGATCGGACTTGCACCGATCGAGGAGTAAGGTCGACCGCGAAAGAAACCGTTTTTCACGCCCCGCCCGAACCCGGAACCATGACCACGCCGTTATCCGTCACCGACATCGCCGACCTCGGACTCGAGGCGCGTGCGGCCCTGTTCGATCGTGACGCCGGAATCGACGCCGCCCGTTCCGATGCCCAGGAGATCGTCGAGCGTGTCCGCGAGGAGGGCGACGTCGCCGTTCGCGAGTACTGCAGCGAATTCGACGACGTCGACGTCGGCAACCTCGAGATCACCGACGCGTGCGAACGCGCCGTCGACGACGTTCCCGAGGGCGTTCGAAACGCTATCGAAACCGCCATCGAGAACGTTCGTGAGTTCCACGAAGCACAGATGCCCGACGACTGGCGTCGCGAGTTCGACGACGGCCGCGAACTCGGCCGCCGGTTTCGCCCGCTCGAGCGCGTCGGCGTCTACGTGCCCGGTGGGACAGCCGCGTACCCCTCGAGTGCGATCATGGGCGTCGTTCCCGCGGTCGTCGCCGGGGTCGATCACGTCTCGGTCGCCACCCCACCTGCCGACGACCTCAACCCCGTAACGCTCGCAGCGATCCACCTCGCGGGTGCCGACGCGGTCTACAGCGTCGGTGGCGCACAGGCCATTGCCGCCCTCGCCTACGGCACGGAGACGGTCACCCGCGTCCAGAAGATCGTCGGCCCCGGCAACCGCTGGGTGACGGCCGCGAAAGCCGCGGTTCGTAACGACGTCGAGATCGATCTCCTCGCCGGCCCCAGCGAGGTCGTCGTCATCGCGGACGACACCGCCGACCCCCGCTACGTCGCCGCCGAACTGCTCGCCCAGGCCGAGCACGATCCGAACGCCTCGGTGGTTGCAGTCACCGACGACGAGGCGACCGCGGCCGCAATCGCCGAGGCTGTCGACGACCAACTCGACGAGCGGGCCCGCGCCGACACCATCCGCGAAGCTCTCTCGAGCGACGCCAGCGCCGTCTTGCTCGCCCGGTCGATGAGCGAGGCCATTCTCTTTACCGAGGAGTACGCCCCGGAACACCTCACGATCATCGCCGACGACGACGAATCGATCCTCGAGCGCATCGACAGCGCCGGGAGCGTCTTCCTCGGGCCGAACACGCCGGTCGCCGCGGGCGATTACGCGAGCGGTACCAACCACGTCCTTCCCACGAACGGCGGTGCCAAGGTGACTGGCGGGCTTTCGGTCGATCACTTCCTCCGGGCAACGACCGTCCAGCGGCTCTCGGAATCGGCGCTCGACGAGTTGGCACCGACGATCACCACACTGGCCGACGCGGAAGGGCTCGAGGCGCACGCCGAGAGTGTGCGCCTTCGAACGGAAGACTCCCAGGAATAATCGGCCCACCGGCGTCACAGTTAACATGCCGGCCGCGTAAGGATACGTCATGAGCACTGAGAGCGCAGACGGTAGCGCCACCCGCCCCCGCATCGAGGTGACCGAGACGGCCGCCGAACGCGCCCTCGCCCTCCTCGAGGACGAGGCGTACGACGTAACCGAGGCCGGACTCCGGCTATTCGTCCAGCAAGGCGGCTGTGCGGGCCTGTCATACGGGATGCGATTCGACGAAGCACCCGAGGAAGACGACGCCATCTACACCCACCACGACCTCCGGGTGTTCGTCGATCCGGCGAGCCTGAAATACATCGGCGGGAGCGTTCTCGACTACGAGAGCGGGCTCCAGGGCGAAGGGTTCCACGTGGAAAATCCGAACGTCGTCAGCGAGTGCGGCTGTGGTGAGTCGTTCCGCACCTGAGCCGACGACGGCGATCGCTCAGTCCTCGAGTTCGAACGCGACCGTTACTTCCGCCTGATACTCTCGATCTTCTACCGACGCGACTTCGACGCCGAGTTCGTCCACTTCGACCCACTTGACGTTGTTGAGCGTCGATTCCGCGCGATCGATCGCGTCGTCTGCGGCGGCGTCGAAACTCTCCGGACTCGTCCCGATCAGGGTGATCTTTTTGAAGACCATTGCAAGATGTCATACCGTCGGTGGCGCCTTAAACGTACACCCGCTCGAGGTGCACGAGTCGACGGCTCGGTTCCGAGTTCGATCTCGAGGTCGGTGGCCACGTTCGAGGAGGGCGGCGTGAACGCGGCCAGCCCTCGAGTTCATCCACGCTGTCTCGACTGTGCCACCCCTTACTGGCCAACTGCCTGCTTCCCGGTGAGTGCGGAGACCAGTGCCGTGAGCACGAACCCACCGATGACGATCAGGAGCACGATGGTGACCACCGAATCGACGCCAATCTGCGCCAGGATGAGTACGCCGATGAGAGCCGCGATGGGGGCGAGCAACTGGACGATCCGATCGAGCTTTCGGGCGATGTCGCCGTTCATACCACACCTACGAGTTCGATAGTACAAATATCTGTGAGGACGATCGAAGCAATGAACTATCGGCGCAACCGACTCGCGGTCTCACTCCTCGTCGGCGTTCTTGGCCTTGATATCCGCTAACTGCCCGAGCAACTCGTCAGTCGACGCGCCGTTCTCGAGGGTCATCTCGCCGTCGTGTTCGTGCTCGTGCACGTTCACCGCCGCGTCCTCGCCGTCGTCTGTGTCCCGTTGCTGGTGCTTTTGCTCGGACTCGTCGTAGCTTCCAAAACCCATACACAGCTACTAGGGCGATTCCCGTTTAGTTCCACCGATCGCATTTTCAGGCCACTCAGCAAACACGCTCTTGAGAAGAGACGCTCGTTCGTCACTCGTCGCTTTCACAGCGCAGTCGCTCTCAGGTATGAAAATCGTATGAGTGGTGGCGGCGAACCGGGCTTCCCAGCGGGTCTCCCACGCCAGTATGTGCCGGAACGCAGACGAGCTTAA
>JBKKHJ010000002.1:0-938688 GCA_046614605.1 Natrialbaceae archaeon A-CW3
TTTCAACGCCTCCGCTGTCTAGCGGCAGAGCGGGAGTTCACTGACAAGCCCCGACCCTTGAGGTCGGGGTTGTTGACTGAGGGCACCTGCGGCTACAGTACTGATAGAATCGAATCCATGGGCTCGCAATCGGTCTGCGATCACCTCACCGACTCCATGAAGTTGTTCTAACCCTGGTACGGTTGGTTCCACCAGTTGCCGCCCTTCTTGTGGAATCTCTAGCTGCGAGGTTACTACTCTGAACCTGTCATTGCTCAAATCCTGCTGTTCAAAACACGATCGGTTGGGGACAGTCGGCGTCGCGCTGACCGTCCGAACAGAATCGAAACCAAGAACTCCGAAACGGAGATCAGCCGCACGGATATCGCGTACGACCATCGTGCATCTCTGTACGTGTGCCATCGTCTGATCGCCGCGCCTGATATCGTCTATGTGAATCATTCTATGTGCACTTCCTTCGGGCGACTACATCGTGACCTGGAACTGTTCACCGCAGTCGGGACACACTGCCTCTTTCGTATTCACATCACCCGAATTGACTCGTTCATAGAGATCCTGGAGATAGTTCAGATCCGCAACGAAGAGGTTCTCTATTACATGGGGTGATACATTGTCCAGTGATCCAAGATCAGTGACCACTCGAGACAACAAGATGACGGTCAAGTACGCCTGGTTCGACTGGACGCGAGGATCTTTGAGTGGCTTGAGTTCATCAGCGGTGGTCGCAAGACGCATTATCCCCTCCCGATGGAGAGTTCCCTCGTCGTCAACGTACCCTTGCGGAAGTGTGAATTCGAACTGCGTCTGAATAACTGATCCGCTCATGACGAGTTCTTCAGATCCAATATACAAATCCTTACCGTCAGTATTTAGACGAAATTCGAATTGAGACACCGGTCGCTGCCGCTACCGGATTGCGGAGACGACGTACGACTCCATCGGCGAAACGATACCGTCGTCGTCACTGTACCGATGGAACGCCTCCTCGAGCGCACGAACCAGTTCGTCTCGCACAGCGCTGTCGACGGCCGCGATCGGGTCGGCCAGGGGCGAGCTTGCTGCCTCTCGGCGAACGAACGCCGTGACAGACGGATACCGGACGGATCCGATTTCGATGGTGACCGATACGTCCTCGAAGCCCGCATCCTGAACGAGCGTTCGGAGATCATCGCCTTCCCAGTCGGGGAACGGAGAACGCATCATTGCCCCGGCCTCCTCATCGATGTGTCGCTCCAACGCGTCGGCCAGGTGGACGTACGCAGGGTGGTACTCGAGCGGTCGCCAGACGCTTAATGCGACACGGCCCCCTGGTCTGAGTACTCGGTGTATCGCTTCGAGTGCCCCAGCGGGGTCGTCGAAGAACTGGAGCGCCTGTTGACAGCAGATGACGTCGAAATCCGCGTCTGCAAACGGGAGATTCGCCACGTCGCCCCGACGCCACTCGATCGAGGGGTGCGTGTCGGCAGCGGTTTCCGCCGCTACAGCAAGCATTCCGTCGTTGACGTCCAGGCCCACGACGGATCCATCCGTGCCGACTCGAGCGGCAGCTCGACGCGCCACGATTCCTGTTCCACAGGCGACGTCCAGGACTCGATCCCCCTCGAGTACATCGCCAGTTTCGACGAGTTGGTCGGCCCACGAGGCGAAAATCGGCGGTACCAGGTACCGTTCGTACGCCTCGGCGGCGTTGCCCTCGAGCTGCCAGCCAGTCGATCCGGTTGTGTGATTACTCATACGAACTCACCACGAAATCGAATACGCCGCGACCCCATGTGTAAATGTCTAGTGAAATATTTCACGCCGTGAAAGCACGATCGTCGTGACGACAGTCGGTTTGTCGGTCGGTTCGCTGGTGACAGGTCGATTCGTTGGTGATAGGTCGGTTCGTTGGTGATAGGCCGGCTAGTCGGTCGGTTGGTGGGCCGATCATAGATCGATCAATGGAGCGATTCAATCGAGAGCAGATCGATCGCGTCCTCGAGTGGTCGGGCTTCGTCTCGGAGTCGTTCGTAGGAGGACGCCGCCCACGTCCACATCTCGTCGCTTCCGGTGTCGACGAGCGAGCGTAACGCTCTCGTTTCCGGATCGTAGCAACAGATGCTGACACGGTCGTCGAACAGGCAGATCCCACATCGGTCGTCGAGTGGGAGGCCATCGTGTAGCAGGACGGTGTAGTTAGCTCGCGTCGCCATCTCCAGGACGGTGTCTTCGTCCCACGTGAGGAGTTCCTCGAAAACAGCGGGCGGATAGATGTATTCACACGTCAGGCCGTTTCGGACGTGGTCGAAAAACGGCTCCAGATTCCCCGATTTGAGTAGTGCCATGCCGAATCCGCGCATCGTTTTCGTTGTTCCGAGACACTCGGTGAGCCGTTCGATTGGTCTGTACGGGTATCCAGGCCCCGGCTGGGAGACCACCACGTCAGAGAACAACTCGATGCTGAATCCGTCGGTTTCGTGTGGAAGCCACGGCCAGACCTCGCGGAGTCGTCGCTGAGACGCCATCGCGTCACTGAACGCCGCGAATCGAGTGGCGACGAATTCTCCCAGCTCGGTCAGTTGGTACATCTTCCCATCGCGTTCGATCCAGTGACGATTCTGAAAGTCGGTGAGGATCCGGCCCAGCGTCGGAGACGACGCTCCCGTTACGGTACGGAGGTCGTGTCGATCACACGGCTCGCTGGTCAGCGCGTCGAGCACCCCAACGCGATGGGTCGAACTGACGAGGAACTCGATGTCGTCGAGAGCTGCATCCATATCCATGATATGGGTTAACATGCAATAATCGTCTCGCTGGCTCTCTCGTCGAATTGCGAGCCAGGAGACACCAACTCTGCTTCCGAAGGAGTGACCAGTTGTTGTTTTGATCCTCCCAGCAGTCACTCGAGTCGCGCGCCAAAGAGGAGCTCAGCGACGGCGATCGTTACGTACGCCTCGATGAACGCCGCGAGGACGAGCAACAGCCAACCGAAGAAGACGAACAACGACGTCCGGTAGAGGTAGGCTTTCGTGATGAACGACTCTCGCGTCCCCCGCAATCGCTGGCCGAAGCGGTGGACGAGGCGGAACCCGACGCCCGCCGCGAGGAACAACGCCGCGAGTTCGAAGACGCCGTGGGGAACGAGCAGGACGAACACGAGGTCGAATCCCATCTCCGCGCCCGCGCCAATACCGATGTTCCCGATCAAAATGCCGTTGAAGACCATCACGACGAGCGTGAACAGTCCGAGCGTGACCGCCCCCAGGATCGAGAACAGGAACGGTGGCGTGTTCTGGACGATGAAGAACTCCGCCGTGAGATCGAACTCGAGGGCCTCGGGATCCGGGGACTCCGTCTCGGTGAACTCCTCGCCGAGCATCTCGAGGAAGAACTCGAGGAGATCGACGCCGGCGAGATACAACAGTGCCCCGAGGAGGATGCCGAACCCGAACGTCCCGGCGGCGAAGCCGACGTACCGGCGGTGTTCGGCCCAGCTCACCTCGAGGGCGCCGAGCGTGAGAACCTTCCCGGCGACATCGCCGGCGAGAAACGCGGCGAACCCGAACGTGAGCAACGTCGCGCCGACGGCCGGAAGAGCGCTCTCCTGACTGAGTCCCAGATACACGGCCGTCAGGAGCGACAGGGCCGTCAACGCGAGGACGAGGCGGCCAGTGGCCGAGGTCACGGTCGACTGCGAACGCGTCTGCGTGTCCATACCCCTTCGTTCGGTCAACGTGGCGATAAATCCGCCGACTGAGACAGTCGGGGTCGTCCCCGGACGGCGCTTCAGACCGGTATTGCGTCGTGGGTCTCGAGCGCTTCTCGAATCGCCTCCCAGGCGGGATCGATCGCTGGCGCCTGGAACCAGCCGCCGGCGCCGTGGCGTCGGCCGTCACTGTCCTCGCGTCTGTCATCGGCTGCCCCCATCCGATCGCCCGGGAGCGCAGCGCCGTCTTTGAACCCGCTCGAGGTCGCGACCACGGCGACGGGGGCCTCGAGTTCGAGGTTCTGAGCCTCGAGTGTGGTTCCGTCGGCGGTCACCGCTCGAACGGCGGAATTCCCGGCTGCGTTCCCGTCGAGGACGTCGACTAACGCCCGAAGCCCCGCGATCCCGGCCGCTCCGGAGGACTCCTGCCAGAACCCCGTCCGGGCGAGTCGGTGCTGGGCAGCCTCGAGGTGGCCCTCCGAGAAGCCAACGGCGATGCCGTCACTCTCGCGGATCGCCCGCAGGCCGCGAACGCTGCTTGTCGTCGCCTTGATCGAGTACGCCTCGGTCGGCTCGGCCTCGACGTGGGCGACCTCGGCATCCGACTCGAGAGCGCGACAGAGCGGTGCCCGAACGCCGGGTTCGCTGGCGACCAGCCGCGGGGTTCGATCGACGACGTCGAGTTCCTCGAGTTCGCGAAAGCCCTTCCAGACGCCGTAGAGCAGTTCCGCGTAGCACGTTGGGATGACGACCGTCCCCGGAACCGTCCCGCCGAACTGGCAGTAGAGTTCGTAGGCGATTGTCTTGTAGCCCTCAGGCCCCCAGGCGTGGCCGGTGTGGACGGCCGTGCGGCTGCTGACGGGGTGGAAGCCGTGCTCCTCGGTCAGCCGGTCGACCGCCTCCTGACGAACGTCGATGTCGTCGACGGCGAGGACGACCGCGCCGTAGCTCCGGATGAACGCCTGTACCGCCGTCGGAGTCTGAGGCGCGGTGAACACGACGCAAGGGAGTCCGGCTCGAGCGGCGTAAGCGGCGGCCGCCGCCCCGTGGTTGCCCGTCGAGGAGGCGACGACGCCCGCGGCATCCTCGCTGACGGCCGCGCTGACCGTACAACGGTTGAGCCGATCCTTGTGACTCCAGGTCGGGTTCTGGGACTCGTCTTTGAGGAACAGCGCTGAGTCGGAGCCGCTATCATCGTTCGATGCTCCGGCTGAATTGTTCTCGAACCACGACTCGAGCCCGAGCCAGTTCTCGAGATTGGCTACCGGAAGCAAGGGCGTGTTCCCCTCGCCGAGCGTGTCGGCTTCGAGCGGCGGAAGGAGGGGTTGCCAGCGCTCGAGACCTGACGTTTCCCACGTCGAACCGGTGGGATCGAACAGTCCCGGATCGACGGCGTCGTAGTCGTAATCGACGCCAACGGGGTACTGAATTTCGTCAGTGCTCGTCCCCGGACAGCCGGCCGTGGGTGCCGGCTCGAGCGGGTAGGTGATCGACGGGTCGGCGAGTGATCTGTGGCGGGTCGCCAGGGAGTCCTCGAGTGCCATCGAGCGGGGGAACGGTCGGTCGTCACTTATAGTACTGGCTCCCGGCGATGTGATGGGGTTTGCAACCGACGTGAGTACTACTGGTGAAAATTGAGTCGATACTCAACAAATTTAATAAGTTATGACTCGGTAAAATCCAGTAGTGAAGCGCAGGAGCGTCCTCGAATATTCGACAATCGGGATTGGGGTGTGTCTTTCTGGGTGTACCGCTCTCGTGTCCCAAGATGATCCCTATCGATTTTGGTTTATCCGGATTTTCAATAGTAGCGTCACCGCTGAGCGTATCGACGTTCGGGTGATGAGGGATGGAACGAAGGTATTTGAAGAGACGTACAGCGACATACCCAGCTATCGTGACGCCCCTGATGAGAACTCCAACGTTCGCCTCATCAGAGATAAGTGGGAACCATCACAGGGAGTGTACACGATCGAATACACCATATCGGATGGCGAGGAGTGGAACTCGGCACAGATCGAACGCGAAGAGACGGACGTTATCGGCGTTGACCTCCACATTATGGGCGGCGGGATGACGGCGAAACAGGTGAGCGTGAACGTTCTCGAGTTCGAATCGGAACACCAGGTGCAATCGTTTCTGCACGATATTGACGGATAGCGGTCTTTCGTCAGCTATCTTACCGGCTAATAGGGACTGTTTGTAAACACTGATCAGCGAAAAACTGGCGTGAGGTGTGCGGTGGCGCAGTGGCTCCGTACAGTCCGTGCGTTCACGGATCGATGTAGATGAACGCCCAGGGAACGACCTCGAGAGCAGTCCGAGATCGGTACCACGCCGGGTGCCGACAAACTCGAGACGCCAGATTAAGGCCCACCCCGCCGCAACGTCGAGCAATGACAACTCTGGCGATCACCGGCGGCGATCTCCTTCGCCCGGATCACACGATCGAACGCGCAGACGTACTGGTCGAGCAGACGAGCGGCAAGATCATCGAGATCGGCGACGACCTCGGGAGCGAAGCCGACGAAACCCTCGACGCATCGGGGTGTCTGGTCACGCCCGGCTTCGTCAACGGACACACCCACGTCGCGATGACGCTCCTGCGGGGGTACGCCGACGACAAACCCCTCGACGCCTGGCTGCAAGAGGACATCTGGCCCGTCGAAGGCGCGCTCACGGCCGAGGACATCCGGGTGGGTGCTGAGCTAGGCATCCTCGAGTTCATCAAAGGCGGCGTCACCGCGTTCGCGGACATGTACTTCGAGATGCCCGAGATAGCGAGCGTCGTCGAAGAAGCGGGTGTTCGCGCTCGTCTCGGCCACGGCATCGTCACCGTCGGCAAGGACGAAGCGGACGCGCGTGCCGACGCGGAGGAAGGGCTGGTGATGGCGATCGAACTCGACGGCGCCGCAGACGGGCGCATTTCGAGTGCGTTCATGCCCCACTCGCTGACGACCGTCTCCGAGGAGATCCTCGCGGAGTTCGTCCCCAAAGCGCGAGATGCCGGCGTGCCGCTGCACTACCACGCCAACGAATCCACCGACGAGGTCGACCCCATCGTCAACGAACGCGGCGTCCGCCCGCTCGAGTACGCCGCCGACCTGGGCATGCTCGAGGAGGGTGACTTCCTGGCCCACGGCGTCCACCTCGACGAGCGGGAGATCGACCTCCTCGCGGCGTCGGGCGCGAGCGTCGTCCACTGCCCCGCCTCGAACATGAAACTCGCGAGCGGAATGGCTCCCGTCCAGCAACTGCTCGAGGCGGGCGTCACGGTCGGTCTCGGCACAGACGGTGCGGCCTCGAACAACGACCTCTCGATGCTCGACGAGGCCCGCGACGCCGCGATGCTCGGTAAACTCGCGGCCGACGACGCCAGTGCCGTCCCCGCACCCGCGGTCGTCGAGATGCTCACCGCCGGCAGCGCCGACGCCATCGGTCTCGAGACCGGTCGAATCGAGGTCGGCGGGGCGGCCGACTTCGCCGTGATCGACCTCGAGACGCCACATCTGACCCCTGTCCACGATCCGGTGAGCCACCTGGCGTACGCCGCCAGCGCGAGCGACGTCCGTCACACCGTCTGTGACGGACGGGTGCTGATGCGCGACCGCGAGGTACAGTCCCTCGACGAGGGTGCTGTGCTCGAGCGGGCACGGACACACGCGGCGGACGTGCTCGAGCGGGTCTGAAGGTGTGTCTCGAGCGCATCTGACTGTTCGAATACCGTTGCCGAGTGATCCCACAGGGAGTACTCGGATGTCCCCGCCCTCGCCTTATCGAGATCGTAAACGCGCGATCGATCCGACAGGGTTGTAAACGATAACTAAACGTTCACAGAATCCGATAAACGCTAAAAACGGTTCTAAGGTGACGAAAACGACCACCAACGGAACCGAACTGCTGACGGGGTTTATGAGTGTCGTCGGCCCCGTACAACCTGGATGCAACGACACACGCTTACCGCAGTGGCACTGGCTGCGGCCATGATATTCGCGGTGCTGGCCCCACTCGGTGCAGCGGCCGGAGCCGCGACGGCTGCTACGAACGACGACCTTTCGATCGACGTCGACCAGACCGACGGCGTCGTCGTAACGGTCACTGAGAACGAGACGGTCGCCGAGAACGCGACGCTCGAGGTCTCGCTCGACGACGAGAACGACTCCTACGAGGGCGTCGAGAATTACACGGACGAGAACGGAACGTTCGAGCTTCCCACGCCGAACGAAACCGTCGACGTCTCCCTGACCGCCTCGGTTGAAAACCAGACTGCCGTGAAGTCCGTGACCCTCGAGGCCGCGGACGACGAGGACGGGGATGAGGACGACGAACGGCCCGAGACATTCGGCGCACTCGTCTCACAGTTCGTCAGCGACAACAAAGACGACACGGACGGTCCGTTCGGCATCGCCGTGGCGAACTTCGTCATCCAGAACAACCCTGGTGACGCTCCCGAACACGCTGGCCCGCCGGCTGAAGACGAACGCGGCCCACCGACCCACGCGGGTTCCGGTGACGACGCAGAGGACGGTGACGATGACGAGCCCGGCCCACCAGCTCACGCTGGACCAGGTGGCGACGACACGGAAGAAGATGAGACCGACGAAGACGCCGGTGACGACGACAGCGACGAAGACGAAGACCAGGAAGACTAATCGCACGTCACCACTCGGACACACCAACCCGTAACGTGACCCACCCGCGTTCGGTTTCGGCATCGACACCGACCTCGAACGCGGGCACTGCACCGCTGGCGTGACGGTACCTCACTCGAGGACGCTTTCAGAGGCACCCACCCCGTACCGCACGTCCGCCCTATTCCGTTTTCGACGATTTGTCGCCGTACAGTCCACGACGACTGAAAACCCACCCTCGGATGTCGCCTTCGGTAGGGTTTTGAGCGCCCTTATCGTCTGTCGAGCTATGACCGAGTATCCCCCGATCAGCGAACAGCTACCTGATCTCGAGTCGGCCCAGCGGGAGGGGCGACGCAAGATGGACTGGGCGGCCCAGCACATGCCGATCATGGCGGCCATCCGTGAGGAGTTCGAGGCCGACCAGCCCCTCGCAGGCGAGCGCATCGCGATGGCAATGCACGTCGAGGCCAAGACGGCGATCCTCGTCGAAGTGCTCGCCGACGGCGGCGCGGAGGTCGCCGTCACCGGCTGCAACCCGCTGTCGACCCACGACGACGTGAGCGCGGCGCTCGATACCCACGAGAACATCACGAGCTACGCCAAACGCGGCGTCGACGACCAGGAGTACTACGACGCGATCCACGCCACGATCGATCTCGAGCCGACGATCACCGTCGACGACGGGATGGATCTGGTCGCCGCCATCCACGAGGACTACCCCGAACTCATCGACGGCATCGTCGGCGGAGCCGAAGAGACCACGACGGGCGTTCACCGCCTGCGCGCGATGGACGACGACGGCGCCCTCGAGTATCCGGTCTTCGCCGTCAACGACACACCGATGAAGCGGCTGTTCGACAACATCCACGGCACCGGTGAGTCTTCGCTCGCGAGCATCGCGATGACCACGAACCTCTCGTGGGCCAGCAAGGACGTCGTCGTCGCCGGCTTCGGCTACTGTGGCAAAGGCGTCGCCCGGAAAGCGGCCGGTCAAAACGCGAACGTCATCGTGACCGAAGTCGAACCGCGCCGCGCCCTCGAGGCGCACATGGAGGGATACGACGTGATGCCGATGTCCGACGCAGCGGCAGTGGGCGACGTCTTCATCACGACGACGGGCAACCGCGACGTCATCGTCGAGGAGCACTTCGAGGCCATGCAGGACGGGGTCTTGCTCGCCAATGCGGGTCACTTCGACATCGAAATCGACCTCGAGGCACTCGACGACCTCGCCGTCGACCGCTACGAAGCTCGCGACGGCGTGGACGCCTACGAACTCGAGGACGGACGTCGGCTGAACGTCATTGCGGAGGGGCGACTCGTGAACCTCGCAGCTCCGATCTCGCTGGGCCACCCGGTCGAAGTCATGGATCAGTCTTTCGGCGTCCAGGCGGCATGTGTCCGTGAGCTGGTCGACAACGGCGAGGAGTACGACGCAGGTGTCCACGACGTGCCGGACGAACTGGATAAAGAGATCGCCGAGATCAAACTCGCCGCCGACGGCGTCGAGTTCGACGACCTGACCGACGTCCAGCGCGAGTACATGGGCTCGTGGGATCACGGGACATAACGCGGAAATCGTCCGGTGAACTACCCCACCACGTGTTGACTGGTGGGTAGGCTTCTCGACGCGAGTTTTCCGATCGATAGCGTGATGTCTCGAGCGGCCGGGAGACGGCTCGAGCTGGGACGTTCGTCCGTCCACGGCCTTGATTAACGTTGCTCGACACGGGGAGAACAGCCCGGTCAGCGATCCCGACTATTCGTCCTCAGTGTCGCCGAACGTGAACATGTCAGTGTCGGCTTCGTCAGTCGTCGCGCCCTCGTCATCCGCTCCGTCCGCATCTCCCTCTGTGTCGTCGGGGATCGATGGCTCCTCTCGTGAGTGATCGGATTCGGCCAGTTCCTCGGAAGCGGCCGTCAACCGAGCGATGTCGGCCGACTCGACCGGTGGCCGCGATCCATCACCCGGATCAGTTTCAGCACGGCCGGCATCGGTTTCGAACCGCTCCATGGCGGCACTCAGCTGGGCGGCCTGATCGGTCAGCGAACTCGCGCTCGTCGTCACCTCCGAGAGCGCTGAGGTCTGTTCTTCGGCCGCCGCGGCCACGTGCTGGGACTCACTCGAGGTCGAATCCGCGATCCCCGTCGCACTCGAGACCATGGAGACCGCCTCCTGGGTCGACGCCGCCTGCTGTTCGGTCGCCGCCGAGATTTCCTGGACACCGTCGTTGGTCTGCTGGGCGTACCGCGAAATCTCGTCGAGCGCCGCCACGGCGTTCTCGATCGACTCGCTGTGAGCGGCGATCCGATCGGCCGTCCCCTCGATTTCGGCGGCTGTCGTGTGCGTCTGATCGGTGATTCCTTCCAGTCGATCCTCGATGTCCTCGGCGGTCGTCTTCGCGTCCGCCGCCAGTTCTTTGACCTGGGCGGCGACGACCGCGAAGCCACTCTCACGATCCTCGCCGCTGCCGCCGCGGGAGGCCTCGATGTTCGCGTTGAGCGCGAGCATGTTCGTCTCCCGGGCGATGTCGGAGATGAACTCGACGAGTTCGTCGATCTGCTCCATTTCCGCCTCGAGGGCGGTGATCGCCTCGACGGCATCCTCGGACTCGGCTTCGATCTCGGCCATCCCGTCGATGGCCTCCTGGGCGGCAGCTCGACCCTGCCGGCCGGTCTGGGCCGTTCGTTCGGCGATGTCGGCCACCTGGTTCGAGGAGGCGGCGATTTCCTCGGTCGTCGTCGACAATCCCTCCATCTCGCTCGAAACCGCTGCGAGTTCCTCGTGCTGGCGATCAGCGCCGTCTGAAATCTCCTGGACGGAAGCGGTCACCTGCTCGGACGCCGAACGAACCTCCTCCGCACTCGCGGTGACCTCCTCGCTGGCCGTCGCCACCTCGTGAGCGAACGCCTTGACGTGGCCAGTGGTCTCCTCGAGTTCCTCGACCATCGCGTTGAACGAGTGAGCGATGTCGGTCATCGCCTCGCTCTCGCTCTCGGCATCGAGGCGGCGGGTCAGGTCGCCGGCCGCACACGCTTCCATCACCTGGCGGTACTCGTCGGCTTTCGACTCGAGATGACGGGTCATCGCCTCGGACTCCGCCCGGGCCATTTCGGCCTCCTGTCGAGCCCCCTCAGCCTCCTGAATCTGCGTCCGAAGCGAGTTTCGCATGCTGTCGAACCCAACGAACAGCTGGCCGATCTCGTCGGTTCGATTCGTCTCGAGGTCGACATCGAGGTTGCCCCGCTCCATCTCCGCCATTCGGTCGCGCAACCGCGTCAGTGGCGTGACGGTCTGTCGCCCGAGGACAACGCCGACTAGCCCGAGCGCGAGGAGGCTCACACCGAGCATGGCGAGAACGTTTTGGCCGACGTCCGTCGCGACGCCGTAGGCGTCGGCGGTTGCGACGCTCGTGACGGCCACCCACTGCGTGTCCGCGACCGGGACGTACGCCCGGACGAAGCCATCCTCCTCGGCGACGCTCATCCGACCGCCGAGAGCGGCTTCCACCGCCGAGTCATCGACGGCCGAGGCGTCGAACGCCGTCTCCGATGGCTCCAGCACGCTGGTGCCGTCGGCGTCGACGATGATGGTCGACGAGGCGGCCCCCGGCTGATCGAGCTGGTTGACCCGGTACTCGAGCGTTCCGATGAGAACGACGACGCGGTCGTCGTGCCCGTTGACTGGACTGGCAAAGGCCATCACCTGGTCGTCCAGCGTGGCTGACTCGTATGCTTCCGGCGAGTTCCAGATCGCCTCGTCGGCGCGGAGTTCGGCGTCGAAGTCGACGTCCGTCCACGGTTCGCCGATCTCCTCGAGCGCGACGCCACGACGCTGGGCGTCCGTACTCGTCTCGATCTCACCGCTCGACGTGTCGACGACGTGTACCGCCCGAACGTCGACCGAGAGTCTCGCCTGTGATTCGACGAGCGCCCCCTGGACTTCCTGGACGTCGTCGGAGCGAAGCGTCGCGTCGGTAGAACTCGTCCGCGTCTGGACGCGCATCGTTTCGACCCAGTCACCGATCCCCTCCGCCTGGAGTTCGGCCGTCGAGGCGAGTTGCTCCGTCGAGTCCTCCCGAACCGTTCCGTCGATTTCGGCGTAACTGACCGCGCCGACAGCACCAATGACCAGCGTGACGGCGAGAATCGAGATGACGAACTTGAGTAGATATCGCCGTCGGATTGGGCCTGGAACGAGGCGGGCAAGTCGGCTCATTGGACGGACACCTCCTCGAGGGTGTCGATACCGCCATCCGCAGATTCGTCGAACGCCCAGTACTCGAAGGTTGCATCGACGGTGTCACCGTTCTCGTCGAACACGACCGAACTCGAGGCACCCTGATACTCGACGGGATCACCACCGGCCGCCAGTTCGATCCCTTCGGCGAGATTCTCGGGGGTGACGACCGTTCCCGGCTCGGTGGTAACAGCGTTCATCGCGCTCCTGATCGCCGTGCCGTCGTTCTGGCCGGCGAACGCGTTCGCGAGCAAGAGGACGGCGGAGGCATCGTAGGCGTGAGCCGTGAAGATCCCGGGTTCGTTCTCGTATTCGTCGACGAACAGCTCGTTAAACGTCTCTGCACCGGGGCCAGCGGTCAGCGGGGCCGTTCCACGAATACCCTCGAGGCTGTACTCGACGTGATCCTGAAGCGTACCGTCGCGCAGGCCGTCAGTGACGAGCACGTCCTCCTCGCCACCGGTTTCGAAGAAGTCGGTAAACAGTTGCGCACCGGTCTGGGGATAGCCGATGACGATCAACAGGCCGGGGTCATCCGCACGGGCTTGCTCGAACTCCGCCTCAAACGTCCGGTCGTCGTCCTCGCCCTCGAGTGGATCGAACGGCACCTGTGCGGTGACCGTCCCGTCGTGATCGGTCTCGAACGCCTGGGTGAACGCCTGGCTCAACTGCCAGCCGTAGTCGTTGTTCACGTAGAGCGTGGCGGCACTGGTGTGGCCCAGATCCGTGGCCGCGCGTTCGGCGAGAATGACTGCCTGTAAGGAATCCGAGAGCGCGGTTCGAAACACGAGACCGCCGTCGTTCAGCGCGGTAATCGTCGGGCTCGTGCTCGCCGGCGAACAGGTCACGGCCCGGTAGGGAATCAACACCTGCTGGGTGACCTGCAGGGTAACACCCGACGCCGCCGGGCCGTTGACCATCGGATAGCCTGCGTCGACGAGGTTGACCGCTTCCTGTACCCCGACCGCCGGTTCGGCGCCGGTATCGGCGACCGCATACTCGATATCCATCGAGACGTCACCACGAACCTGTTCAGCCGGGAGGATAGCCGCGTCCCGGATCGGTTCACCGACGGCCCCGAGGTCACCACTCAGCGGTTGCAGAATGCCGAGTTTGATCGTCCGATCGGTATCACCGACGTCACCGTCGGACGTTCGGGAAGCAAATTCGGATACGTCGTCGAGACAGCCTGCCAGCGCACCGAGCCCACCAACGCAGAGGCCCGATAGGATGTCACGTCGTCTCGGAGAACGAGTCATACAACCTGTATATGAGATAACCCACATAATTATACCGGATAGTTGTAGAAAATCTATAATATTCTTGCCCTAATTAATTAGATATAGGCTGTGATATTGCATCAAGGATTCTACCCAGGTGGGAAGCGAACGGTTGCGTTACCCCGCATCTGGTCGCAGTTTCTGTGGCCGCCGGCAGGGGATTTCTCGAGTGATATCGAAGACTTCTCACGGCAATGGAAGACTCCCTCGGTGCGATCGGGAACGAGTTCCGTTCTCGAGATCCAGGTGATAGAAAACGCGTTACGGTTGTCTAGAACTGTTCGATCAGCGCGGGCACGACGTCGAAGAGGTCGTCGTGGATCGCGTAGTCGGCGATGTCCATGATCGGTGCGTTCGGGTCGGTGTTGATCGCGACGATCGTATCGGACCCTTTCATCCCGGCGACGTGCTGGACGGCCCCCGAGATGCCGATCGCGATGTAGACGTCGGGCGTGACGACCTTCCCCGACTGACCGACCTGGCGGTTCGCTGGCAGCCAGCCGGCGTCGACGATTGGGCGCGAGGACGACAGGGTCGCATCGAGCGCCTCCGCGAGGTCGCGAACCAGATCGAGGTTCTCCTCCTCGTCGATCCCGCGGCCGACCGACACCAGCACGTCCGCCTCGCTGATGTCGACGTCGCCGCCGGCGACCTCTTCAAAACCGGTAACCGTCGACCCGATCGAACCCTCGTCGATCTCGGCGTCGAAGGCCTCGACGGTCGCGTCGCCAGCGGCTTCCGTGGGCGCCCACTCGGCACCGCGGATGGTCGCGACGACTTGGTCACCGTCGACCTCCGTCGTCGTCTCGACTTTCCCGCCGTACATCTCTCGCGTGGCGACGAGCGTGTCGCCGTTCGTCGCGAGGTCGACCGTATCAGTGACGAGCGGGACGTCGAGACGGGTCGCGACCGCGGGCGCATAATCGAGCCCGTTGACGCTGTTCGGCGCGAGGACGTACCGTGGCGCGAGTTCGTCGACGAGCTGGGTGATCGTCTGGGTGTAGACGTCGTGGTTGAACTCATCCCCGTAGGCGACGGTGTGAATCGTGTCGACACCCTCGAGGTTCAGCGCGTCCGCGAAGGACTCGACATCGCCGCCGATGACGGCCAGGTGGAGGTCGCCGCCTGTCTCGGCGGCGAGTTCGCTGCCGGCGGTGACGACTTCGCGGCTAACGTCGCGGAGTTCGCCCTGGCGGTGCTCGGCGACGGCCAGAATATCGCTCATTGGGCCACCCCCTTCTCCCGCAGGAGATCAGCGAGCTGTGCAGCGGTGTCCTCGGCGCTTCCCTCGTAGACGGTTGTGTCGCTCTCGCTCTCTGGTTCGTACATCTCGGTGAGGCGGAGGTCGCCCGCGACGGCCCCGGCGTCGACGCCGAGGTCGTCGAGCGTCTGGTGATCGAGTTCCTTGCGCTGGGCCATCCGAATGCCCCGCAAACTGGCGTAGCGTGGTTCGTTGATCCCCGTCTGGATCGTGAGGACGGCCGGCAGGTCGATGTCCGTCAGCTCCTCGATGCCGCCCTCGAGTTCGCGGTGGACGGATGCCTGCTCGGCCCCGTTCTCCAGCTCGAGCTGGTTGACGACGGCACCCCACTGATAATCAACCGCCTCGGCGAGGGCGACGCCGGTCGCCCCGAAGCTGTCGTCGCCGGACTGGACGCCCGTCAGGACGAGATCGGGTTCTTCGGCCGCGACGACGGCCTCGAGAATCGCGACTTTCGCGCCGACGTCGAGCAGGTCGACGCCCTCGAGGGCGTCGTCCCAGACGCGGATAGCGCGGTCGGCCCCTTTCGCCAGCGCCTGCCGGATCGTCTGTTCCGTGTCTTCGTCGCCGATAGTGACGGTGACGACTTCGTCGACGATGCCGTCTTCCTCGAGCTGGACGGCTGCCTCGATGGCGTAGTCGTCCCACTCGTTGAGATCGACGCCGAGATACCGCTCGTCGATGGCGGTGCCCTCGATTTCGAACTCGTCGTCGACGGTCGCAACCTCCTTGACCGGTACGAGTACCTTCATCACTAGCGAGTGTGCTCTCCTGTGCGTAAACGTTTTCGAAACGGCTATTATCGGGTGTTCGGTTGATTTGCTGTTTCAGCGCTCCTGCGGTGGTGACGTCGTATTTGAGACGACACCTGCCGATCCGTGTATCACAGTTGCGATCGCCCCGGCGCTACCGTGATCACTCGCGGATACACGAACTGATTGACTTGATTGACTTGTCACTCGAGCGTGAACACTTGTTACGTGGAAACACCCTATGTAAAACACTCCGAACACGAGTGGAACGCAACGACGAACACATACTCTCTCAAACTGGTGTTTCGGCTCGTTGGGCCACCGTTTCCGTTCCGGAAGCGGTTTAACGATTCCACGGATACTAGGGGTATGGCGGACTGTCCACTCGCAGACGACTGCCCGAAGTTTTCTGAGCGCATCTCAGGAATGGGGTGTACACACTACGGCGACCGCGGCGGCAAAGAGTGGTGTAACCAGTACAACCAGCCCATCGACGACCTGAAGACCCAGCCGGTCAAACGCGGTGAAGAAGTGGTCGTCGACGTCGTCGACATGCACGAAAGCGGCGCTGGCGTCGCCCGAACCGACGATGGCTTCATCGTCATGATCGACGGCGTCCTCCCCGAGGCCCGCGTTCGAGCCGAAATCACGCGCGTCCACAGCAATCACGCTCGTGCCGACGTCGTCGAGCGTCTGCCGCTCGACGGCGACGATGACGATGCTGACGACGAGCTAACAAGCGATGACGAAGACGAGAGCGAGGAGGCGAGCGACGAGGAAGTCGACGATGCCGATGACGCCGAAGACAGACGGCGTAGACCACGCGAGCAACTGGGCAGCCGCGAGAACTTCTGGGGCTCCTGATCGGAGCCACAGCGTGGACAGTTCCTCTTTTGAGCCCCGGCAATTGCTGGGCTGATCGATGCGAGTACACCTGCGTCGGGATACTGATCGAACGTGGTGGACACACCGCTTGCAGACAGTTCTTCGTTCGTAATCAGAGCCAGCGGTCAGGCCGGCGGCAACAACATGTAAATAGAGTTGATGGTATGTCTAACCTGAATGGCGTTCACCTCGGATGCAGTGAGCCGACTCCTCGCCGTCGTCGCAATCCTGTGTGCGATCGGTGGAATCCTCCTCGCCTCGAGTGCGATGCCGATGGTGGCCTCGGACACACCTGTCGCGGCAGCCTTCCAGGACGAGGAAGCCGCCGAAGAGCGCGAGCGAGCGCTGCAGCAGGCGATGCTCGAGGCGGCTGCTGAAGACGGCCTCGATGCGAGTGACGGGATCGGCGACGGGGACGATGGTGGGTCTGGAGACGGGAGCGGACTGGCCGGCGGTGCAGGACAGGGCGACGGACAACCCGGTGCGGAGGGGGCGTTGATCGACGATGAACTCACCCAGGCGGCGGTGTTGGCCGCCGTGGATGGTCAGGAGGAGTTATTCACGGATCCACTCGCGAGTGAGGTTCTGTTTGGTCTTGCGGCGATCTACGCCTCAATCGGCGGATCGCCAGGTGACGTGGCGGGTGTAGGAGGCGACCCGTCTGCCGTCGATCCGGCGGACTTCGACGGCGATCTCGAAGATTACGACGATGACCTCGACCACGACGACGGCGACATCCCCGACGACTTCGAGGACGGCGCCACCGAAGACACGTCCGGCGGTTTACTCGACGTCCCGACTTCCTCGAGCGGCCTCGAGGGAGGCTACGGTGATCTGGTCGACGAGCAACGAATCCAATCCGAGCTCATCGAGGAGGACGGGATGGACGGCGTGGACGGCGCTGAGACGGATGCCAACGATGCCACAGCAGCTGATGGGAGTTCGTGGTCGGATAGTGATGGGAGTGAGTGGGACGGTTCGGGAGAGCAGGAGTGGGACGACTCGAGCGATCCGGAGTGGGGCGGCTCGGGAGAACAAGAAGGGGACGACTCGAGTGGAACGGACTGGGACGACGGTTTCGACGATGACGTCCCCGACGACGGCGACAGCGACTGGGACGACGAGTCGGAGACAGGTGACGGCTCCGACGACTGGACAGACAGCGATTCGAACCAAACTGTACACGACGAGACGAGCCCCGATGGCGAATCCGACGACGGGGACTCGGGGAACGACCGTACCGAATCGAGCGATGACGCTGGAGATGACGGCTCGAGTGATCGAGCGACTGACGACGGCAACGATGAGCGCGATAGCGACCAGGATGGCGGTGCTGCCGAAAGCGAAGACGATGACGAAAGCGAAGACGATGACGAAAGCGAAGACGATGACGAAGCCAGCTTCCTCGAGTCACTCGGCGACACAGCCGGCTTCCTCGGCGATCGGCCGCTGCTGAGCGCACTCCTCGTCGGTTTCGCCCTGGTCGTCGGCTACCTCTTCCTGACAAACGACGATCCACTCGCGGCGCTTCGGGCGCTCCCGAGTCGACTCCTCGGGCTCGTGATGGGAGCCGTCGTCGCCTGCTCGCATCTCCTCGAGCGGGCGTACACCGCACTGACCGGCATCCAATCGATCGCCGAACTACCTGGACTGATCCGAGGAGCAGTGATCGGTGTGCTCGCATCCCTCCGATCGAAAGCAAACTCCGTCCGATCGACGCTGCCGCTCGTCGGCACCGGCGACTCGACGAGCGAGGGGACGACGGTTCCAGAGACCGACCAGGCCAGTGCTCGAGTACACATCCGCGAGGCGTTCGACGCCGTCGCCGCACTCTCGACGGTGTATCCGCTCTCGGTCGCGACCCCATCGGACGTCGCGACGAGCGCAAAAGCACAGGGAGCCCCAGCCGAACCGGTGGAGACGATCACTGACGCCTTCCGCGACGTCGAGTACGGTAATCGCGACCCCGCACCCCGCGTCGACGACACGATGGCGGCACGGGATTCCCTCGCCCCGACGCTCGAACACGACGACGAATCGCCAGCCAGCGGAGCGGTGGAGGGAACATGAGTCGTACCCCTTCCACACTGGCCCTGACCCTCCTGACCACCGTCGCTGCCGGCTTACTCGTCCTGGGTGGGGCGTTGCTGTACCGACCCGACGTCCTCCTCGAAATCGCCCCCGAACTCGAGGCGACACTAGCGGACGTCGATCCACGGTTGCTCATACTCGGACTGGTACTCCTGTTGCTGGTCGCCGCACCAACCATCGGTATCGTCGGTCGGTTTCGGGCTGAGCCGCCGACACCAATCGATCCCGTCGAACCCTCGACGACGCCCGGGCTGTCGCTCACCTCGAGTGACCGTGCCTCTCGGCACACCCGACAACCGGTGGGGCAAACGTTCGAGACCCAGATCGAACAGGTGACGGCCTACGACGACCAGCCACGCTGGCTGCGAGCGGAAGCCAGAGCGGCCCTCGTGGAGTCGCTTCGAGCGATTGCGGCCGACGCCTACGCCAGACAGGCTGGCCTCGAGGAGTCGGCTGCAATGGCGACCATTCGTGCTGGTGAGTGGACGGACGATAGCCGTGCCGCTGCGCTGCTCGCGGACGACGACGGCCCGTCGACACCGCTGTCACTCTGGCTGTTCGACCTCGTAAGCGCGACCGATCCGTTCGATCGGAGCCTCGAGCACACGATCGACGCCATTGCCGAGCTCCAGTCGATCGAGAGACCCCAGTTGACGGCGGAGGGATCGGCATGAGTCGCCGACTCCCGCGCTGGCAGGGTGCACTGGTCGTCACTCTCGTGGTGAGCCTCGCGGCCGTCCTCCTCGGCGCACCAGCACTGTTCATGCTGGGAGTCGTGCCCCTCGGCTACGTCTTCGTCGGGGTCGTCAGCGCCGCGCCCCCCACGACGCTTACCCTGGATCGAACGCTCGACGACGATCGACCCCGACCCGGCCAGCCGATTTGCGTCACCCTCTCGATGACGAACGAAGGGGATCGCGTCCTCGCCGACGTTCGGCTCAGCGACGCCGTTCCCGAGGACGTCCCCCTTACCGACGGCTCGAGCGCTACCGCGACGGCGATCCGACCCGGCGAAACGGTCACCCACGAGTACGAACTGCTGCCACCCCGCGGGGAATACCAGTTCGGGACGCCACGGGTTCGCGTCAGAAACCTCGCCTCGAGTGTGGTCGACACCCTCGAACCCGACGTCGACGGGACGACGTCGTTCACCTGCGAGACGCTGCTCGATTCGTTCTCCCTGCACGATCGGACGATCCAGTACGTCGGCCGGACGCCAACCGACGACGGTGGCAGCGGAATCGAGTTCTACGCTGCTCGCGAGTACCGCCACGGCGACCCGATCAACCGGATCGACTGGCACCGACTGGCACGGACTGGCGAACTCGCGACGATCGAACACCGTGAGGAGCGAGCCGTCACGATGGTCTTTCTCGTCGACGACAGACAGGGCGTCCACCACGGCTCGCTCACGGGCGGCCCCGACTCCTACGACCTCACGCTGTACGCCGCCTCCCGTGGCCTCCTGGCGTCGATCGAGGACGGCAACCGAACCGGGTTCGGGCTGCTCCAGGACGGAGCCTGGATCGATCCAGGAGCCGGAGCCGACGTACGCCAACGCGTCGAAGCGGCACTCGAGGACGACGCCCCCAACCGGGTTCGTGCCGACGGCGGTCGCCTGGCGATCGACCTCGAGAATCGGCTCCCTCGGAACGCACAGATCGTCTTTTGCAGCCCGCTCACCGACGATGCTGCGGTCGATCTCGTCGAGCATCTCCGGTTGCGGGGGCGAGCAGTGACCGTCATCAGCCCCGACATGACGACCAGCGTCAGCGACAGCGTGCACGCTAGTGCGACCGATGTCGGCACCGGTGTCGACACCGATACGCCACCGGGCGCGATGATTTCGCGACTCGAGCGCCGGAACCGACTCGACGAACTGCGAGGAGTCGGCTCGACTGTCGTCGACTGGAACCTGGCCGAGCCGCTCTCGGTCGACGTCGTCCGCGCCCTTCGGACGACAGGGGTGGCCCGATGACCGGCTCCGACCGCTCCGGGTCGCCACTCCAGCCGGACGGCGGTACCTCGAGCGCGACTCGGGGGACGACCGGAAGACCGGGGTCGACGACCATCGGTGATACGGGTGAATCGGCGACGAGAGGGCGCGTCGGAACGCTCCAATCGACGCTCCGGAGGGCCGGGACGCGTGGCATGTCCGGCGTCCTCGAGGGGATTCGAGGCGGGCTGGCCCAACCGACGGCCAGCGATGTTGCCGCGTTCGTCTGTACGATCCTCGTCTGTCTCGTCGTCGGCGGCTCGTTGATCGGGACGCGGCTAGCAGCGGTTGCAACCGGAGCAGGCGTTGGAACGGCACTCGCAGCGACCTTGCTCGCGAGTCGGAATCCGCTTCGTCGAGCCGTTGGTGGTGCGGTCGCGGTTCCCGTCGCAGCCCTCGTCGCGACGCCGATCACGCTCGCCTGGGCGTTCGCTATCGGCATTGCTGGGTTCGGGCCCTTCGCCGCGATCACCGTCTGGTCGCTCATCTTCGCCGCGCTCGCCGGCACGCTGCTCTCCTGGGATCACCTCGGTGATGGCGGTGCTCGACGAGCGTCGACCGGAGCGACCCTCGCGCTCGTTGGAGTCGTCGTCGTGTTGCTCGCCCGCATCCTCCCAGAGGCTGGCGTCAGAGAACACGCCGGTGCGGCGCTCTCGGATGCAATAACGGTCGCGGTCGACCTGGTCATCTATCCAGGGCAGCTCTCGGCCGTCCTCTCGTTTTTCACGCTGGTCATCGTCGCGGGCGCACTCACGATAGCCACCGTCGAGTACATCCCCTTCGAACGACTCGCTCCACCGGATCGGCGTGAGGCCATCGGTGCCGCCATCGGCGGTCTCAAACGGAGCTGCTCGACAGCGATCAAACTCTCACTCGGAGCCGTCTTCGTCGCCATCCTCGCTCCCGCGCTCCTCGAGGACTTTCACGACGTTCCGTTCTCCCCGCAGGAACTCCGGGGGGAGGCGCCAGCTCCCCTCGGCGAGTGGGTCGCGACGCTCGTGACCTCGAGCGGACTTCGCTCCCTGCTGGTGGCCGTGATCGGCGCCCTTACACTCCTGGCACTGGCCGAGTGGGTTCGACGGGCGCTTCGTCGCGGGCTAGCGACGGTGCTCGCCCGGCTGTTCGCTCCAATGATCGGCGGCGCTGTCGTGACGCTCTCGCTCGCCTACGTCCTCGCAGAACCAGGCGTCGAAGCCACGCTCGAGGAGATTATCCGTCGAATCGAACCGGAGACGGTCGCCGATCTGCTGCTCGCCTTCCCGAGGTTCGCACTCGTCGTCGGCCTGCTGGTGATAGCGCTGGGGATGCTCTCGTCGCTGTTGTTCACGGTCTCTATGCTTCGAACGATTCGAATCCTGCCGCCGCGAGCGATCGGTGCCGCACTGGCAGCCATCGGGATCTTCGGGCTGGCCCTCTCGCTGTCGATTATCGGCCGAACCGAAACGGCAATCTGGACTGCCGCCGCAGCGTTCGTCGTCTGGGACATCGGCGAGTACGCAGACGGTCTACGTAGCGAACTCGGTCGAGACGCGGCGACGATGCGAGCAGAAGTCGTCCACGCCACAGCGGCCCTCCTCACCGGAGCGGGGGTCGCTCTCGCCACCCTGGGACTGTATCGGTGGGTCGTCACCGACGCCCCGATCGTCGAACGGTGGCTCGCCGGGGCCGCCCTCGGAACGGGGCTGCTCGCGGTCGTGCTGGTGGCCTGGGCACTCCGGAAGTAGCGCGATTCTCGAACAGCGAAGCGTCACTCGAGCCAGGGGCTGTGAATCAAAAACTCGGTCGTTCGTATTCACCATCGGTGAATTGACCTCGATCGAACGTTCCGTCTCGAGAACGGCCGTTATGTCAGACTCGAGGATTATCTCCCGAAGCTACGCTCAGTCGTCGGCCATCGCCGGGACAGGAACGCTGTTGAGCGCGCTGTCGACGATCGTTTCGGGATCGACGCCGCGCACGTCCGCTTCCGTCGTCAACACCAGCCGGTGATCGAGCACCGCGTGGACGATCGCGTGAACGTCCTCCGGAGCGACGTAATCCCGAGCGGAGAGCATTGCTCGAGCGCGACTCGCTTCGAACAGCCGCTGGACGCCCCGCGGTGAAACGCCCACCTCGACACGTGAGTCCTCCCTGGTCGCCCGACAGACGTCGATCAGATACGCACGGATGGCAGGATCGGCCGTGATCTCCTCGGGCACTTCCTGCAGATCGAGTACCGACTGCTGGTCGACCACGGACTCGACAGCAGGTGTCCTCGAGTGACGACTCGCCCGTCGGTCGATCAACGTCAACTCGCCGTCTCGGTCGGGATACCCCATCGACGTCTTGATCATGAATCGATCGACCTGGGCCTCCGGCAACGGAAACGTCCCCTCCTGTTCGACCGGGTTCTGGGTCGCGATGACGAAAAACGGCTCCGGCAGGTCGTAGGTCTCCCCCGCCACCGACACCTGTTTCTCACCCATCGCCTCGAGCAAGGCGGCCTGGGTCTTCGGCGGCGCGCGGTTGATCTCGTCGGCGAGGACGACGTTCGCGAACACCGGGCCGCGCTCGAACTCGAAACTGGCGTCATGTTCGTTGTAGATGTGCGTGCCCGTGATGTCGGCAGGCAGCAGATCGGGGGTGAATTGAATGCGTGTGAATTCGAGATCCAGCGCCGTCGCGATCGTCTGGGCGGTCAGCGTCTTGCCCGTCCCCGGGACGTCCTCGAGCAGGACGTGACCCTGGGAGACGATCGCGGTCATAATCGTCTCGAACAGCACGTTGTCGCCGATGACGGCGGTCTGGACTTCCTCGAGAACGGCCTCACAGGTGCTCGAGGCCTCGGAAACGTTCATGATTGCTGTCAGTCACGGAACCACCATATAGCGTTCGGCCCGTGTGCCTCGGGATGCCTCGCTGAGGCACACCGTTCGGTCGATGTAGTTTTCACGGCTTCAACACGTTCCGGTCACTCCCGTTTCGAGAAGCTTCCATTCAATAGCGGGTCGAAGGACTCACCGACACCGACCGTTGCCTGAGCGGTGACACACGTTCAACGCAGTCGTTCGTCGTCGTCGGGTTCCGTGAAATCGATCGATTGGTCGTCTAAATCGGCTGATCCAGACTCGGTTCTCGCGCTGTCCACCGATCGGCTGGCTGCGTTGTTCTCGTCCACTCGAGTCGACCGTGTCCGGTCGACGTGTCGAACGTCCGTTTTCGACGATTCCAACCCGAGCGTGTCTACCGTTTGTCGGCGTTGATCCGGGAACTCCTCGGCGATGATCGCCCCGATGAGCCCACCGATTGCGGCGAGACCGATCGTGTAGAGTGCAACGAACACGCCGAACACGAAGAGGACGAACACGAGCGCAACGAATCCGCCGGCTGGAACCCCACCGAAGCCGAATCCGAGTCCGAGGAAACCGAACAACAGGACGAATCCGCCAGCAACGGGGAGAAACATGATTGCTCCAGCGAGGGTACCAGCGATTGCTCCCGAACGTGCGTCCGGGCCCTCGAGGAAGCCGGCCACTGCCCCGCCAAGAACGGTCGAAAACGGGATGAACGAGAGGACGACTCCGACTATCGCACCAATAAAGGCGTGTAGCGCCATCGACGAACGAACCATACGTTTCCTTCGTCCCCCACGGTAAAATAACAGTGGGCTAACGAGAGCGGCGTCTTCGATCGAATGGAGCTAGGTGAGGTATCGACCACCGTCGCTCACGTCGCTACCAGACACTCCCACGAGGTGTGGTGTGTGGCTCGAGGTGTAGGGTGTCGTCTCGAGGTATGGTGTGCGGCTCGAGGTGTAGGGTGTCGTCTCGAAGTATGGTGTGCGGCTCGAGGTCGATACCACACCTCGATACGGTCTCGAATCGTTACGTCGTTACATGGGCCTGAAACGATGGCCGAACGTCGACGTATCCGATTAGTTGACACCGTTACTTATGCACATTCGCGCCAAATGATCACACGATTGGAATGGATCGGCGATCGTTCCTCCGTCTCACCACCGGCACGTCGGCGCTGTCGCTCTCGGTACTCGCGGGCTGTGCGACCCGTGAACCGGATCCCGAGCCACCGGATCCGAACGGTGACCAAGAACCGGACGAACCCGTAGACGAAGGAACGCTTCGCGTTGCGACGACGGAAGCGTTCGTCCGTGGTGAGGAACCGGCCACAGCCTGGCTCAAAGAGCAGTTCGAAGAGACCTTCGACGACGCCGAAATCGACTGGATCATCCCCGAGTCGGGTATCGGACACTACGTCGAACGCAAACAGCGCGGCTTCTTACCCGAGGTCGACGCCTACGTTGGATTGAGTGCCGACGAACTCGGACTCGCCGACGCCGAACTTGGCGATGGTAGACTCTTTCGATCGCTCAATCGCGACCGCGTCGAAACGCTCGACGGAGTTCGAACCGGCCTCGATCTCGACGATCCTGACGGACGAATCCTCCCCGTGAGTACCCAGTATAGTTGCGTGCTGGTCGACGAAACGGAAATCGAACCGCCCTCCACACTCGAAGAACTCCTCGAGCCGACGGTCGCTGAATCGCTGTTGATACCGAAACCCCAGCCCGTCGGTCGCGGCCGTGGCCGAAGCTTTCTGGGTCAACTGTATACCACACTCGGTAACGACGCGGCGCTCGGTGCCTGGGAGACGATGGAAGCAAACGGGATCGACGTTCGAGAAACCTGGGTCGAAACGCTGTTGGCGTTTGCCGGCGGCGATCGGCCATTGACCGTCGCCTACGCGGCGGATGCACTGGCAGCGATCGATGCGGCAATCGAACCCGATCCGGACACCGATCCGACTGATGAAGACGACGATACTGGCGAAGAGTCGGCCGACGATGTCGATGCCGACACTGATGACACGGATGACGATAGCGACTCGGTTGGAGACGAGGCTGACGGTGGTGACACCGACGAGTCTGGTGACGATACTGAAACTGACGACGAAAACGACACTGATGATGGAGACGATAATGACGATGATCCGTTCCCCGAGACCAACGGTACTCCACACCGCTATCGGATCGCCTATCTCAATGGGGAAAGCTACGCAGAGCCACTGCAAATGGCAATATTCGAGGAGGCGATTAACGTAGATCTGGCGTATGCGTTTCTCGAGTATCTCCTCACGCGAGAGATACAGGCCGGACTGGCACCACGCCTCGGCCAGTATCCCGTTCGATCGATCGCCGAACTCGAGTTCCCCGAGGAGTACGAGATTTATGCAGAGTACGCCAACGAGCCGCCGACCATCCTGACGCAGTCGTACGAAGCCCGTCGATCCGAATTCGACGAGTGGGTCGACACCTGGGCGGATCAGTTCGACGTGTAACGCTGCTTCCCGTCCTGGGTTCGTGCTCGAGCAGTGCTCGCCCGATGACCTCCACAGGAGGCCCAACTCCACGTCTGTATTTCCACTCTGAGTCAGTCAATTATCAACGTCGATCCGCTTTCGAAACCGCTCGAGCCCAAACTCGAGCATGTCCGGACTGACCGGCTGAAACTCCGCTTCGTCGGGCAGGAAGTGGCGAACCGAATCCCAGCTATCCCGTGCGTACCGTTCGTCGAGGAAAATCCGAACGCCGACATCCTCGGGACTCCGAATCACGCGACCGATCGCCTGCCTGGCCTTTCGAACCGCCGGGACGGTTAGTGCGTAGGTGAACCCGTCGCCAAATGTATCGTCGTACGCTCGCCTGACAGCCTTCGTCCGCGGACTCGAGGTGTTGACGATCGGCACTCCACAGATGACGGCCGCGGTGAGCCGATCGCCGCTGTAGTCGACCCCCTCAGTGAGCGTCCCACGAAGACTGGTGACGAGGACTTTCCCCTCGCCCGCGAAGAACTCGTCTTTGAGTGATTCGGTCGCATCGTCACTGCTCGAGGCGTCGAGCAAGACGGGTTTGTCGACGTCGACGCGCTGCTCGAGGCGTTTCTCGAGCGCCGCTGCTGCCCACTCGGCTTCGCCGTAACTCGGCATTCCGACAAGGACGTTTCCAGGGAGCTGAGCAACTTTCGCCAGCGCGTCGACGTAGGCCGTTCGTGTCGGTGTCTCCTCGTCGGTTCGGCCACGATTATCGTACGTGAATTTGGGGAGCGAGACCGCGAAGCTCTCGCGATTTTCCGCTGGAAAGTGAAGTCCATACTGCCGCTCGACCACTGGACGACCCTCCTCCCGTGCAAGGTAGTCGAGACCAGTAACCTCGGTGAACGCCGCCATCGGCTCGAGCGTCGCGCTCATCAAAATACCGCCCCCGAACGAGCCGAGCTGGGAACCGATCGCATCGCTCGGGACGCAGTTGTGGAGGGCGAGTCTCGCAGTGTACGCCCGCCGCCAGGAGTCCGCTGGTTCCATCTCGTCCCAGGTGCGCTCGAGTTCGATCTCACGGAAGTACTTCGTGTGGTTGTGCCGATACCACTCCCCCAGCAGCCGGCCGACAGTGGGCATCGCACGCGACTTTTCCTCGTCCTCGGCCTCGTTGAGGATCCGCTCGACGACAGCCCCGACCGTCAGTGCTCGTACCCAGATCGCGTCGCTATATCCGGCTTCACTGGCCCACTCGGAGAGTTCGTCTTCGGCCGGTTCGGTCGGATCGCGAAGCGGAATTTCGTCGTCCTCGAGATCCGTGAGGTTCGACTGCCAGCCGCGGTTCGTCCGCTCGAGGTGGGCGCGCACCCGCCGGTCGAGTTCGGCCCGCAGATCCTGCACGAACTCGAGGGTACGCTCGAGTTCGTCTACCGAGACGTCGGTGTCGTTCAGTTCGGCGCGGACGAGATCCGCATCGGCGGTTTTCGACCCGCCCTGCGTCCGACGGCCGTCGCGATCGAATTTTACGGGTTGGAGGACACGCGAGAGTTCCGTCTCCGCATCTCGAAGCGTCGTATCGGAGACACCATCGCTGACCAGATCGCGAACGCGTGGCTCGAGCATGTGGGCTTCGTCACAGACCACGAACGTCGACTCGTCGAGGAGTGCGCCAGTGAACGCGGCGGTCGTCGTCGGATCGAAGGCGTGGTAGTAGTTGCCGATGACGACTTCGACGTGCCCCAGAACGGCGCCCATTACCGAGTGAGGGCAGGTTCCGTGTCGAACCGACTGCGCGATCAGGTCGGTCGGGGCGAGCAATCCCGTTTCGGTGACGTCGAACGGGACGGCCTCCGACGCGTCGCTATCGCTGCTTTCTTCCGGCAGATCCTCGAGGAACTGGGCGTAGAACGGGCAGTACTCCACCTCACTCCCAGCGGGCCCACCGGTGCTGTATTCGGGCATTTCCGGTGGGTAGGGTGTTGGTTCGCCCGCGGTCTCGAGGTAGCGTGCCCCCCTGTTTCCAGTGGAACCGGGGCCGGGTCTGGATCCGGAGCCGGAAACGGAGTTGGATACGGCGTTCGCGCTGTCGGCGAGTCCGATCTGTTGGCTGCGGGCATTTGCGGCGAGTGCACCCGCGGTGGTCGACCCGCCCTCTCCAGTGAGATCTCGCGTGCGCTCGCGAAGGGTTTCACAGCGATCGTAGACGGTCTCGTCGGTGATTCCGCCGGCTCCTTCGCGGTTGTACGGACAGACGTCGGCTTTGCCGACGAGCGTCAGCCCAGAAATCGGGTTCCAGTCGCTCGGGAGGTTCGCGTTGATCGTCTCGAGATCGGTTTCGAACTGACGCAGTTGCTGTTTGACGCTCGTGAGGACGAACACCCGTTCGTACCGGGAGTCCGGATCGCGCACGAGATCGATGCCGGCGGTGAGGGCGATCATCGTCTTGCCCGTTCCGCAGGCGCCTTCGATGACAGTGTAGCCACCGTCTCTGGCCGTCTCGATGGCCGTCTCGATCCCGTCGACTTGCTCGTCGTAGGGTTCGTCGTGGCCGAACACCGTCCGCCAGTTCGTCATTCTTCCCGTACTCATCGTCGGTCATCCATAGCGTTGACGGAGTGAACTGGCTGCCCCATTTTATATAAACTCGAGGATGACAAGAGCTGGAGACTCGGTGATTGCAGAGACAAGGTTGACGGAATTCGGTCTCACCTGGTGGAAACCGGTTTCGACCATCATGGAAGCCGAGGTCGAATATAGTAGCCACTGCAAGTCATTGCCCACCTGATCGCCAGACGGTTCGGCGATCAGTGTGTAAATCGTTTCGGTTGTTACTATAGTATGGAAGTTATTTTTGCTATCATGGATCTCGATTTCGACTCGAAGAGAAGGGGTGCGGAGGAGAACGAGTATCGGTCTCGAGGAGAGACAAAGATTCGTGTAAAGGACGGTGTTCGGGTGACTAAAGCGGAGTCAGTGACTCGACGTGGTCACGTGGTTGCATCAAAAATCCAGCACGCCATCACAGCGTGCGTCGATGTGTGGACAGTCACGATCTGGTGTGCGTTGAGCGTGGTGATGACCAGCCGTGACCCTGTATTCCCAGGTGGCCACCCCCAGTGGCCATGTGAAGGGGCACCGGCTCCGTACTTGAGGGTTTGGGTGGGCTGCAACGACTGAGAGGGAAAGAAAGTGACGCCAGTGTCGTACTACACGACGCCAGTGTCGAACTACAACGCTTCCTTGTACGCCTCGAGCGTCCGTTCGACGTCTTCTTCAGTGTGCCCGTAACTGACGAACTGGCTCTCGAACTGATTCTGTGAAAGGAATATTCCCTGCTCGCGCATCTCCCCCCAGAAGATTCGTCGCCAGCGTTCGGTTTCGGCTCGCTTGACGTCCGCGGCGTTTTTCGGGCAATAGTCGTTTCGCGGGCAATCTGGATTCTGGATACAGCCAGCATCGCACTGGCCCTCGAGGTCGTTCCGACCTGGCCCCTCGCGCGTGAAGACGACCTTGAACATGCTGTCGGTACCGACGACGGTGTAGCTGGGTGCCTGATCGGCGAGGATATCGGTGAGCCCGCTCCGGAGCTGGTGACCGAGGCCGTTGACGTGTTCGTAGACCTCGTTCTCGGCAGCGAAAGTGAGGGTTTCGAGCCCGGCAGCCATCGTGACGGGATGGCCCGAGAACGTACCCGCCTGGAAGACGTCGCCTGTGGGTGCGAAGTGTTCGATCAGATCGGCACGGCCGCCGATCGCGCCGACGGGGAAGCCGCCGCCGATGATCTTCCCGAAGGTCGTGAGATCAGGCGTGACACCGAAGTGGCTCTGGGCACAGCCCAGGCCGCCGACCCGAAAGCCCGTGATGACTTCGTCGAAGATCAACAGTGAGCCGTGGTCGTTGGTAATCTCCCGGAGGAACTCGAGGTAGCCGCCGACGGGGTGGACGATGCCGTAGTTCGCGAGAATCGGTTCGACGAGGACGCCGGCGATATCGTCGCCGTGTTCCTCGAAGACACGACGCATTTCCTCCTCGTCGTTGAACGGGACGGGAAGCGTGTGTTTCGCGAACTCGTGCGGGATGCCGGCCGACGACGGGGCGGGATGGTCGGCGTCGCCTTCTACGAGGGTCGATTCCTGGGCACCGTGATAGCCACCCTGCATGATGACGATCTTGTTCCGACCGGTGGTGCCTCGAGCGAGGCGCACAGCGGAGACGGTGGCTTCGGTACCGGAGTTGACGAACCGGATCTTCTCGACGCTCGGGACGTGGCGAACGACGAATTCGGCGAGGTCGACCTCGACTTCGGTCGGAGTACCGTACATCGGCCCTTCGCTGGCTGCCCGTTGGATGGCTGCCTGGACTGGATCGGGAAGGTCGTGGCCGAGAAGGAGTGGGCCAAGACCCATGACCCAGTCGACGAGCCGATTGCCGTCGGCGTCGATGACGTGACCACCCTCGCCTTTCTGAACGAAGAAGGGGTAGGGCTCGATCGCCGCCCGAACGGCCGAGTTGACGCCGCCAGGCATGACCGAGAGCGCTCGATCGTAGAGTTCGCGTGAGCGTTCGTCGTGCATGTGTATGGGCGACGATTTGCGGGCCGATGGCAAAGATGTACCGAGACTCGAGTGGAATTGTGATCAGTGAACAGTGATGAATGAGTGAGTTACGGTAGTGGATGGGGGAAAGTTGGCAGTTGTTGCCGGAGAGGAGTCATCGGGAATTAGGGTGGATTTCTCCAGTTGAAACGAAGGGGTGTTCCATGAAATATCCGATCGTGTTGAGAACCTAATGAGATTTTTCTGAGTAGAAAGTAGTGATGTTTTGAGATGTTCTGGAAGGAGACACACCCCCACCCCTTCGTTTCAACTGGAGATTAGAGAGGTTGTGGGCGGGGGATCGTGAATCAGCGGTGATGGGACGGGAAAAAGAAGAGGTGATTTCGCCTCGAGCCCACGAGAGAGGGCATTAGAAGCGGGAATTAGAGCGATAGGGATGATCTAGTAACTCGAGATCGGTATAACGATAGTTCTAGTAGCCTCTAGTAACAAACCTCGACTCACCTAGTAACATCGAGTATTTGCTAGTATTACGGACTAATTCCGTCACCGGTATCATAAATCCTTCCATATCAAAATACCCCTCCCCACCCCACCCCTTCGTTCTCGTCTCCACCTGAAACAAAGGGGTGGGGGGTTCCAGAACTCGCTTTGTTATCACGGGACATGGGTCTAATTATCACAATCTCGATGAGGGTCTGGAGCCTCTGAAATCCAGTCAATGGTCTGCTCTAAAATCTGGCTCCATTCTCGCACAAGACAAACCGACCACAGTTATAGGTCTCACGCTCGAGCGTTTTCGTATGCCCACACGCGAATCCGATATTCCCAGGGGAGACGAAGCCGATATCGATGCCGATTCCGACCTCGACGACGTCCTCCTAACCCTCCTTGAGGGGAACGACCGCCACGTGGACGCACTGCCTGGGGACTACTTCGACCCCGTTCGAGAGGAACAACACCCCGACGTCGTGACGATCTGTTGTGCCGATTCACGCGTCTCACAGGAAGGGATGTGGGCCGTTGACCATCCCGGTGCCGTCTTCACGCCGAGCAATATCGGGAACCAGGCGTGGGACGACCACAACGGGGAGAAAATCGTCGATGGAAGCCTTCTCTATCCGGTGTATCACGCTGACACCGATGCGATCGGTGTCGTCGGTCACACCGGGTGTGGTGCGGTGACGGCGGCCTACGACGTCGCGACCGGTGGTGACCTCCCGGAACCGCAAGGGGTAGCGAAATGGGTCGAGATGCTGGTTCCCGTCGTCGAAGACGGACTCGAGAGTGACCTGATCGACGGTGATATCGAACCCACCAGGGCCGACAGATCTGCACCCGAAACGGCCGCGATCATCAATCAGCTCGTCGAGTACAACGTGGATCACCAGGCCGCGTTCATGCGCGAGTCTGAAGATGTTCCTGCGGACGTGTCTGTGTACGGCTTCGTGTACGACTTCCAAGGCGTCTACGGAAACGACTCCGGCCGTGCGTATCTCGTCAATCTGAACGGCGAAACCCATCCCGAGGCGATTCTCGAGACGGTACCGGAGAAGTACGCCAAGAACGTTGGAAGTCTCCTCTACTAAACCTCCTGAGTATTTTGCTGCGCACCGGCATCGAGTACAGTTGTTGAGCACCGCCACTGAGTACCGTTTATCATGCTGATCTCGATACGGGATGCCGAACGTTATTCTATCTCTGCTCCAAACGCTCGAGTATGCCCCGGCCACCGATCTGGGATTCGCTGTGGCGATATCTCGAGAGCGATACTGGATTCTACGTCGCCGTCGGCGTTCTCACGATCCTGGTGTTCGTGGTGGCCCTCGTTGTCGTGACGCTGGTGAGTCCAGTGAGTCTCACCGAAGGCGGGCTTCTCGGCATCGTGGTTGGCTTCGGACTGTTTATGGCCGTCTTTTTCGTCTCAATCGTCGCACAGCGCCTCGAGGACAAAGAGTGACGTCGGAATAGCGGGGTTCTCTCACATCGCGTCCATCGCTGTCGTCGACACTTTCATCACCATCGTGGAACTGACCAATACTGGTACTCCCGAGGCCTCGGTTGGATATCAACGGTCGCAACGTCGATTCGAAGTCCGAGACGATGCACTCGAAACGGAGGGGTGACACTCCCGAAAACGGAAGCAGTTATACGGCGTGGTTCTCGGCAACCTACCGACCTCGATCGACCAGCACTTCGAGACGGAGACATGGCTCGAGAGACGAGTACTGATGCTATGGACGTCGGAGACGGGTCGTCACCGACATCGGAACGGTTATCCGTGTTGCGCCGTTCTCTTTAGAAGCAATGGCGAAAGGAACCGTTGATTTCTTCAACGACACTGGCGGCTACGGATTCATCGAGACTGAGGACGCGGACGACGACGTTTTCTTCCACATGGAAGACGTTGGCGGACCGGATCTGGAAGAAGGACAGGAAATCGAGTTCGACATCGAGCAGGCCCCCAAGGGCCCACGCGCGACGAACGTCGAGCGCCTGTAATTCGGCGAATTCACTGAGGTATCGTTTTAGAACTATATTTTACACCCTCGAGTGGCAACGACGGAGGCTCGAGAGGCGGCAAATCTCGAGTTGAAACAAGGGGGTATAAGAAAAACTCGTTGACGGACTTATGGGTTCGATTTCGTGTCAGTTGACGTTCGACCCCGCAATTTCTACTCGAGTCAAACTGGAGTCGTAATTGAGTTATGTGGGGTGAGGGTTGCGTAACTGCTACGAAATTCTGAATTGTTAAGTAGTGAACAGCAGTAAATAGCAGTAATGACAAAGGTGTACTCCATCGGAGAGTTCGCAGATGAACTTGGAGTCCACCGTGAAACCGTCAAAAAGTGGTGTCGAGAAGACCAAATAACGTATTCTCGAACCCCCGGCGGCCACCGACGAATCCCTCACACAGAACTCCAACGACTCACGGGAAAACCTTCGAGAAGAACCGATAAAGTCGCCATCTACGGGCGCGTTTCAGGACACGCTCAAAAACAAGACGGCGACCTCGACCGACAACTCGAATCGCTCACCGAATACGCACACGACCACGGATGGAGTATTGAAAACAAATACTCCGACGTAGGTAGCGGTCTCAACGAGAACCGTCGTGGACTGAACCAACTCTTGGACGACGCTGAGAATGCTGACTACGGGCGCGTCCTCGTCACGTACCAAGACCGACTCACTCGATTCGGATTCTCATACCTCGAACGATTGCTCGACCAGTACGGCGTCGAAATCACAGTCATCAACGAGGAAACCGACAAAACAGCACACGAAGAACTCGTTGACGACCTGCTCCAACTTGTCGCCAGTTTCGCAGGCAAATTGTACGGAATGCGTTCTTCAAAACGTAAGCGGATTGTTGAAACCGTGGAAGCAGAGGTGGAAACAGATGAGTAGTCACCTTTCACTCCCAATTCGCTTACCGTTCGAGGAGCGAGACCGACACGCCCGATTAGACGCCCTCACGACTCACGTAGCGAACACGCTTATCGAGCGATACTGGACGCCCGAACACCTCGACGGGCTTGACGAATACGCATATCAAGCGTGGAAATACTTTGACGAGAGTGAAGCGTTCGCAGACGTTGACCTGTACCTTCCAAGTCGGTACAAACGCTGTGTGATGCAGAAAGTGGGCGAGACGCTTCGGAGCCACGCTGACAAACGCGAAGCGTTCCAATCCATCCAACAGGTTCTCCCCGACCATAAGATTCGCCGCATCGACACCCGCCAAATAAAGGAACGACTCTGGGACAATGAGGAATACATCAAATCAGGGTACGTTGACTTGCTCATCGGGCAACTCAACTCGTACTACGACCGTCACGGTCGATTTCCCGAGTCGTATTTCGAGATACAAGAGTGCCCTACGTACTCGAAAGGCGTTCTTCCATACTCGGCTGATGACGGCCCCACGTCAGGACAGACTGTCAAATACGCATACAACGAAGACACGCAGGCACTCACGGTTAAACTCAAAACCCCGGACAGACTCGAACCTGAGACACGTGGCGATTGGACGTGGACGGAACACGGATTGGACGGCTACGAAGCGTTCCACGAACTGCTCGAACACGGAGAACTCTCTTCTCCCTCGTTCCATCCCACCCAATCGAAAACTGGCGACGTTTCCTACGAACTCTCGTTCCCAATCGAGATTGGACATCAAGAGAAACCTGATGACGTGGAAACCGTCTTGGCGATTGACGGAGGCCTCCGAAAAGACGCCACCGCCGTTGTCGTGAACAAAGACGGAGAGCAACTCTCCACTCCGTATTTCATCCAGAACACGGATCGGGAGCGAATGAGGAATCTCGCCTGTGAACGCAACCACCTCAACTCCAAACTTGCATATCTGCGCCGAGAAGGGCGTGACCACACTGAATCGTTCAAACAGGTTCACGCAGAGTACGAGCGTGTGAATAACAAGATTCGGCACAAACGGGAGCAGTTGGTTCACGATGTAGCGAATCAAGTCCTTGCACTCGCTCTCGTGTACGACGTGGATGCAATCGTCCACGAAGACTTGCGAAGTCTGTCACCGCCGCGTGGTGAAGGTCAACTCTCGTGGGAACTTTCGTCGTGGGCGCGGCGAGACATCATCTCGAAAATCGAGTATCGGGCGGACATCGCCGGATTGCACGTGGGGCGAGTGCATCCGGGCAACACGAGCCGGTCGTGTCCACGGTGTGGTTCGACCGGGCACACCACGAAGTCTCCTGCCCACTCCTTCGAGGTGTGGTGGGGCGGTCACTTCCGCTGTGACAACGCTCGGTGTGGCTTCCAAGCCGACCGTGACTACGTTGGCGCGGTGAACGTGGCTCGCGTGTTCTTCAGTGACTCGGCTTCGCTGAACCACGATTTCACGTCCTCGTATATCGGGGATTCTGAAATCGTGCCAGCAAGCCGTTCCGCTGGCTCGCGTCTCGTGTTCGGTGACGCTCCTGTAGCGTATCTCGGACAGTCGAACGAAGTGACTGCTGGTGGCGGGTCGTGCTTCATAGCGCCCGCTGTCACCCCGACAGAGACGATAAATGATAGCAGTAGACCTGTTTCCGTGTCAAGCCCAGCGACACACAGCACCTCTCAATTCATTAAGAGGACTGCTGTTTACTGCCGAAAATAGGAACGGTTGTGGAGACCGGTTTTGACTGAAGCGTATTCGCATCCCACTCCGAGTCAACGTGGACGCCCAGGTCAATATCTCTGGAACCGATGTATGGGCGACCATGCTCCTCACGGAAGGCATCGGTGACGTGAATATGGACTGCCCACCCGCCAAGGAGGCAGACTGGCGGAGCTGCCACTTCGAGCAGATGCTGTAATTCGGATTCGGAAAACGTCGTGACTTCGTCGGCGTACTGGCTACGGTCTGCCTCACTCATGATGAGCCTCGATGAGTCGTTCAGCGGCTTCGACGCACGGGCCGCCTTCATCCAGAAGATCCACGATTAATTGGGGGATGGAGACTGTCTGGAGTTCGTTGACGGTTTCGGCGTTATAGAACACGTGTTCGTCGGCTACTCTGAACTCTGTGTTCCCGCCGCCGATGAGTCCGTGTTCCTCGATGATCGAGAGCCAGTCTTGTGTCTCGTCTGGGTCTACGTAGACAGCTGTGTTGGAGGTGAAGAGAAACCCCTGATGGGCGTTTTCTGCTTGGTACGTGGTGAAGGCGTGGGTGAGGCCAGCGTCTTGTATCACACGCACCGGTGACTGAAGTGCGATCGCTACTTTCGATGGCGGGATGCGTGTGTCTTGCCAGTACTCGTAGAGACCACGCGGGTCTTTGACGGTTGTGCCTTCGATGAGCCCCTGGTTTTCGAGTTGGTTGGTTAGCTTGACAGCCCACGCGTCGGTCGTGCCTGCTTCCCGTGAGAGAGCGCGTTTACTGAGCTCGCCAGTTGGGTGGTTGAGAAGGACGCGGAGGAGTCGTTCGCGTTTGAAGCCACGTGTTCTGTCGGGCGGTTCGAGGAGCATACCCCTAGCTTATCTTCTAGACTTATAAGCCTTAGTTAGCACTAACCTAATCCCGTGACTTATATGAGTAAGTTAGTTGGATGGGGGGGGGGGGAGGTGGAGAGATCGGGTCAGGTGACCGAGGGCGGTACTCTGTTCAATCTCTTCCCGGACTGCGGGTACGACAACTGGTGAGTCGTGAACGAGACTCCGATCAAGCTCATGCTGGCGTACTTGCTGATGACGGGTATATCGAGAAAACTCGGTTGCGGATCCCCGTCACCCATCTATTCGCCGAGATCGAGGGGTAAGTCAATTTCTCACTGGAGTTCGCCGTCTGAGCGTGGTTCGTAGAGTAGCATCAAGCTGACGTCCTCCCGCACCGTTTCGAACTCCCCCTGAGACATCCCTGCTGCTTCGACAGCCCGTCCGAGCGACGATCACGGAGAACGTACCGGCCCACAGCGGTCGGCAGTACGTCCGAGGGCCTACTCGTGGTAAATACCATCACTCCGAATTGTCGTCAGACTCCTCGCTCACTGCTAGGATCTCGGAAGCTACGTCCTTTACGTGTTGCTGGTGGGACGCCGAAGTCTGCACGCTTTGGGCCGCATCAAGTTGGCCGTTGACGACTGCATTCTGTTGTGGGCCCCACGTCTCAGGGGGCTCGGATCTGATGTATTCGATCCAGCGCTTGATGCCCTCGATGCGCTGCTCGCGGTTGCGTTCGTGCTTCGCGTCGAGGTGTTCACGCACGTTTGAGTCGCTCATATTCGTCTCCGACGTCGAGTCGCGTGACCCATTCTTCGAGGCGGGACACACTAAGGCTTTCCTCAAAGAGCGTGTAGAGGTGAACCGCGTCCTCAACGTCTTTCTGTGCACCGAGATGGAGTTTGTAGGCGATCTGAAGTTCTAACGGCCCAATTGAGATCGTACCATCACCGATTCTGGCAGTGATAGCGTTTTCGAGGGACGCACGGTCGAACTCGTCACGCGCGAACTTGACTTCGAGATGCGGCGTGATCTGGTCTTCTGGAGCGACCCAGATGTTATCGCCGTTATCGAGCATCTCGTACGCCGAGGCGAGCGGCATTTCCGGGCCCCAGAACCCCTCCTCGTCGAGTGACGCGGCGAGTTTGCCGGTGGTTTCCTCGTCGATTCGTTCGATGAGGACGTCGACATCTTCGGTGGATCGTGCTCGACCAGCGAGGATGGAGACGTACCCTGCGATGTAGACGTGCCCGATATCGAACCGACAGAGAATGCGGGAGAACTCAATCGCCAGCTCGTCGAGCTGGTTCGGCTCACGCTCGACGACGAGTGTTCCGTTCCGTAGCTCAATACCGCCCATAGTGGTTCGTTTGCAGGTAAACGCATAAATCGTCGGGAGTCAGTGATCTGCCCCCAAATTCGGCCCTGATACCTGTAGTTAATTCTCTCGCTCGAAGAACTGTTCGGTACAAAGTGAGTGAATCTCTTCACGGTTGGGGTACTCGGCCGTTATCGTTGCGCTTCGAGGTTCTCGATCGCACGGTAGAACTGCTCGCTGTTGGCTGGATGCTCCGACATCGCCTGTGTTTCTAGCACGCCGATGTAGTTCCCGAACTCGTCTTGGTTGGGATCAGCCGCGAGCACGCACTCGATGTATCCGTCGAGGGCAGATTGTAAGGCCTGGGCGTAGTGATCGTACGCAGCGTCGATACGGACGTCGTTATCGTCGATCGCCTCGAACAGCGCGCGGTAGACGGTTGCGGCTTCCAGGTAGTGCTCGCGTTCACGGTACTGCTCAGCGAGGTCGAAAAACTGCGAGAAGTCGATGGCGTTGGTGACGACCGGGTAGTCCTGGGTGTGTTGGTCGAACAGTCGCTCGATTTCGGCGCGGTACTCCTGGACTGGCTTGCTCTCGTTGCCGAACCGTGCCATAAACTGGTCGCGGAGATCCGGATACGCCGCGAGTGCGTCGCGTACGAATTCACGGATGTCGTCGGCCGAGACGTCCCGGAGTACTGATTCGACACGCTCGTTCTCGTCGTTTGGCGGGTCGGCGGCGATGTCCAGCAGCACCCCGACGACGTGTTTGCACTCTCCCGCGCCGTCGTAGGGGCACGTACACCGGGCCTCGATGGCATTTCCGCCCAGTTTAACGGTCACGTCGTAAAGACTAGAGCCCTGAACCGTAGCTGTGATCACCTCGTCGAACCGGCTGATTCGCTGGATGCGCCCCTCATTGCGGTAGTTCTGCCCGCGCTCGAACACCGCGTCGGTACACACCCTTCGAATCCGCTCCCTATCGACGTTCATGCGTAATTGTAGTACGATCCGACGGCTCATGAGATTCTGGTTTCGACGCCTTCACGGGCACCTGACGAACTTCGATAGTAACAACTGAAACGGTTCACGCGTTGATCGCCGACACGTCTGGCAATCAGGTGTGCAATGACGTGCAGTGGCTACTACACGAGTCCACTCTCGGGGGAGTATCGGAGGCGTTCGTCGGTTTCGCAGAACGAGCCGACAGCCGGGATCGGAGTGCTGTACGAGCGGAGAAACGACCATCGCTCAACGAAGATCGCCGATGAGCGCGTCGAGTGTCAGCATCTCGTCGTCGTTGATCTCGTGTTCCAGTCCGTCGTACAGTCGCGTCGTCACGTCGCCCTCGAGCGCCTCGAGGATGCGGGCCGACTCGAGGACGCGCTCGGCGGGGACGTACGGGTCGTCGTCGCTGCAGCCGAGGAAGACCGGGGTTCCCTCGAGTGATCCTGATCCGCTCGTATGCACACGCGCTCGCCCCTGGCCCTGGGCTCGCTGGAGGTCGAGGAGGCTACCGGAAAAGACGACGAGGCCACCGTACCGGCGAGGGGTTCGGGCGACGAACTCGCTCGCGAGCGCGCCGCCCTGGGAGAACCCGAAGAGGAGCGTTCGCTCGAGGGGGATGCCGGTGTCGGCGGCGATGTCGAGTGCTCTCGAGACGTGTGCGAGCGCGGAGTCGAACCAGGGGTGGGTGTCGGAAGGCGTATCGTGGTCGGTCATACCTTCCGGTTTAGTAGCCTCGAGCGACATCGACTGCGGATACCACGTTCGATGGGCGGCCTGTGGAGCGAGGTACATCACGCCGTGGTGGTAACACTCGTCGACGAGTCGGAGGATGTATTTCGCCGTCGAGCCGCGGCCGTGGAGCATGACGACGGCGGCCTCGGCTGCCTGGGGTGGGGCGCCCGCCGTTTCGATCGGTTGGTCGCGGTGGGGATCCTCCGCTGTGGTAGCCGTGAATCGCTCGTTCATCGTTTATCGTTCACCGTTCATCGATCATCGATCATCGTTCCCGTCCATCGCTCCTCGTCCCTCGGCCCTCGCCGTCCAGCACCGCGGACACGTCCAGGGGCGGCAGGTGCGTTTCGATCATGTCGCGGTCGTCCTCGAGCCATGGCGGCAGGGATAGCGAGCGGCCGGGCGTGTCGTCACCGCCGGCTGTGTTGGTCTCCGTCAGCTCGGGGCCGTCCGTCGCGAGTTCGAACAGGATCCCACCGGGGTCACGAACGTACAGTGAGTGAAACATGTGGCGGTCGACGACTCGAGAGACGTCGTACTCGCGTTCTCGGAACAGATCGTGCCACTCGTAGAGCTGCTCGCTTTCGGGCACGCGAACGGCAACGTGATGGATCGAGCCAGCGCCTTCGCGACCGAACTCGATGGGATGCTCGAGGAGGTCGATTACGGTCGCACGATCTCCGGGTGCCCGATAGCGGATCCGGTCGCCTTCCTGAATCTCTAGCTCGAAGCCGAGGGTCTCGAGGACGCTCGCCGTGACGTAGACGTTCGTCGAGAGGAGCGTCACACCGTGGATGCCTCGAATCGCGTGGCGCCCCGGGATCGACCCGTCAGTCCACGGCTCGACCGGCGAGTCGCCGGTGACGAGCTCGAGGTGGGTGCCGTCAGGGTCGGTGGCCTGGAGGACGGTTTCGTCGAAACGTTCGTGGACGGTCGGTGGTTCCTCGCCGATCCCGGCCGCCTCGAGTCGTTCGCGCCAGTAACTGACCGAGTCGGGTGGGATAGTGAGCCCGAAGGCACTGATCTGTGGATGCCCGACGCGGCCGGGATCTTCGGCGGGGTACGGGAAGAACGTCAGCACCGTCCCGGGGGAACCGGTTTCGTCGCCGTAAAAGAGGTGACGAGTGAGGACGTCGTTGTGGTTCACCGTCTGTTTGACGAGGCGGAGTCCGAGCGTTCCGACGTAGAACTCGAGGTTCCGCTGGGCGTCGCGAACGATGCCGGTGACGTGGTGGATGCCAGGGGTGTCTGTGAGCATTGGGTGTGAGCAGCGATTGTGGGTCGATCGCTCCGATACACCTCGGTACGGTCGCCAGGTAGTTAGCCATCTCCGGGTGCTGGGACGATCGCTCGCTCGAGCGACGTGTGGGTGGACGTTGGTACGCTGTCCCTTCGGTACACGTTCGTTGGTACGCTGTGACTTCCGTACGCGTTCGTCTACAGAGCGGGCGGTCAGCAGGTGATTCGAGAACTTAGTAACCGTTATACGGCGGGCGAACAAGCCCTCACACATGCAATTACGCGCAGGGATCGTCTACATCGTCCTGTTTATGGTGGTCACTGCGGGCGCGTACGCTGTTATTGCGACGGCGGAATCCCCGCAGGTGGCGATCGATGAAGCAGATGCGGACTACCAGCTCGAGGCCGGTGACGACGTCACCATCGGCGAGTTGACCTACAACGTCTCGGAACTCAATGGCGCCGCGGGTACGGGGACACTCGAGCACGTCGACGACGAGGCGGTACTCGACGTGAGCTGGTCGGGTGCCAGCGCCCTCGAGGGAGATAGCTGGGATAGCGGTGATGCGATCCAGTTCGAAGAGGACGGTGAGGAGTACTACGTCTACATCTACGCCCCGCCGGGTGAAGAGGTGCAGGAGGACGATGATGAGGACGACGAGGCGGAAGATGACGAAGCCGACGACGGCGAAGCCGAAGACGAGAACGGTGAGAACGACGAGGCTGACGACGAGGAAGCCGACGATGAGGAAGCTGAGGACGACGAGGCTGAGGACGTCGACGCCGAACCGGAAGCGTTCCTGCTGATCGAAGCCTTCGACGACGAAAACGCCACCGTCGTCGAGCGTGCAGACGGCGTCTACGTCACTGTCGAAAACGAGGACGGCGAAGAGGTACTTCGCTCGGTCACCGAAATCGACGACATCGACACGGTCGAGGTCGAAGTCGGCGACACCGTGACGTTCTACGAGGAAGAGATGGAAGACCAGGTCGACGGCGAGGTCACCGAACTCGAGACCGACAGCGTCACCCTCGAGTACATCGGGGAAGAGATCACGGAAGTTTCGCTCGAGCACCATCAGGTCGTCCTGATCGACGGTGAGGAATACGGCGTTCACTTCCCGGGTGACGATGTCGTCTACCTGACCGAAGACGTCGAGAGCTTCGAGGCCCAGCACGACGAAGTCGAGGAGCACGAAGACCGCATCCACGGCCTCTGGTGGGTCATCGGACTCTCCATCTCGATGGTGATCATCCTGGCCGGGCTGGCGTTCATGCCGGTTCGAGGCTGAGGACTCTTTTCCGATTCGGATTCGCGTTTGGCGTTTCGTTTGAATTTGAACTCGATGGGCGGGTTTGCTCTCGATAGTGTACTCACGAGCGCGGCCACTGTGGTGGCTCGAGCCGGTATCTCGCTCGGCCAGCTTTCCAGGTAACCGACGCGTCGATGCTCGAAGACGGGATGCAGCGGGTGTCAACAACCCCGACCTCAAGGGTCGGGGCTTGTCAGTGAACTCTCGCTCTGGCGCACTTAGGCGGAGGCGTTGAAATCGCCGTTCGCGTTCACCGTTCCTGACTTCAGGGCCAGTTGACTGGTAGCCCGTCCAGCACCAGACTTGAGCCAGTTCTGGACAAGACGCCACGCCACGTTCCGCGCCGCATTGTAATCAGCGTGCAGTTCTTTTCCACACTTCAGACACTCGAACTCGTCACCATCACGGTTATCCTCGTGGGTAAACCCACACCCGCCGTGACTACACCGCTGTGACGTGTACTGTGGAGCGACGGTATTGACGTCGATGCCGTGTTCCTCGGCCTTGTACTCGACCTGTCGCTGAACTTCTCTGAACGCCCACTGCTGGAACTTCGAGGCGTTCGAGATGCGCGTCCAAATCCACGTCAACCGCTCGAACGCGATGTGCGTACACTCGTTCTCAACGGCCTCTCGAACGAGGCCGTTCGACACATCGTGCAGGCGGTGACGGCACCACTCGGCAAACCTATCACCGATTGATTGGATGGTGAGGTGTGCCGAGTGAGTGCCGGTTTGTTGGAGGTTTCCACGGCGATGTTCGTATTCATCGCGTTTATGATTGAGTTCGTCCGCGTTTCCGAGGAACGCTCCAGTGCTGGTGACGGCTACGTATCCGTCCACGTTCAAATCGACACCGAGAACCACTCCGTTCTCGGTTTTCTCGTCGCTAGAAACAGGTTCAACGTCTTTCTCGACGGCAACGTGGAGATAGTATTCTCCGTCACGCTTGTGGAGCGTGGCCTCTTTCTTCTCCCATTTGTCCTCGTTCCAGTAGTCCTCGAACGGCGTCCCTTCGTCGTCGTGTGGCAAGACGTACTCGGCGGTCACGCGGTTGCCAATTGTGGCGAGTGTCACATGGTTATCGTTGTACGTGATGGTGCGCCCGTTGTACACGATGACGGTGCCTCGGAACTCTGGTTTGCTCGTGTTCGTATCGTCTTCGAGCAAGTCGTGGCAGTTCGACAAGGCGTCGGCGGCGAGGTTTCTCGCGGATTGGACGAGGCTGGCTTGGAGATTGGTCTGCTCGCGGACGTCGGTGTACGTGGCTTTGTGGAGTTTGTTTTTGGCTTTGACGAGGTGGGCTGGGTCGTCGCTCCAGCCTCGCGGACGTCGGTGTACGTGGCTTTGTGGAGTTTGTTTTTGGCTTTGACGAGGTGGGCTGGGTCGTCGCTCCAGCCGTGGTCTGCGACGTGTTGGGCGGCGTGTCGGAACTCTTCAAACGTCTGGTCAACAGCCGAGTGTCGTGACTCGGGGATGGTGAGTTTGACTTGGATGTTCCTGACCACCTCCGCCATACTTCATTAGATAGCACATAACTATTTAATTATCAGTGTTTGTCATCGTGGGGGAGTTGCCCGTCCTGTGAGGCGTGGTTGTCTCCCCCAAGTGTCGGCTTCCTCCCCGAGGTCAAGCCTCGGGGTATCCGCCTCAACCGCTGATGAACGACGCCGAGACGTTTCGGGACACTTTCACGCAACGCTCGAGATGAGGGCTCAGTTCGTTCACTGGCTCTGCTGCGCTCTCTCTGGATGTGGTAGTAATAGCGTGTCGAATACAACCCACCTACTTATCGAATTCCACACCGCTGATCTCGAATCTGGCCCCACCCTCGGTTCCGGTCGTGATTTGCAACGTCCATCCATGCGCTTCGACGATTTCCTGAACGATCGCCAGTCCGAACCCTGTCCCGGTGTCAGAGTATGACGTCCCTCTCTCGAGCACAGCCAGGCGTTCGGTTGGCGGAATCCCTGGGCCATCGTCTTCGACAAAAAAGCCAGCCTCCGCTTCGAGGCGACCGACCGTGATCGTGACGTCCGAGTCGCTATGTTCGATGGCGTTTCGAAACAGGTTCTCAAACACCTGCGCTGGCCTGGTCGCGTCCGCCTGAATCGTGCTATTCGTCTCGATATCGAGGCTCGCCTCGGATTGGACAACGGAGTTCCAGCACGCCTCGGTTAGCTCGGGCAGCGAAACCGGTTCCACCTCGTCGATCTTCGCTCCAGATCTGGCCAACTCCAGTACGTTCGAAATGATCTGTTCCATTCTCGCCAGGGCATCCGACACTTCCTCCAGTTCCTGGCTGTCATCTCTGGATTGGGCGATCTCTAGATAGCCGTCGGCGACGTTCCACGGATTCCGAAGATCGTGAGCGACGACAGATGCAAATCGATCGAGCTGGTCGTTTTTCCGCTCTAATTCCTGCGTGTGGTCTTTCCGTCGCGAGATGTCTCGAGTATACCCAACGATCCTCGTCACGTCACCATCTTCGATGATCGGCTTGGCATGTGTTTCCACCCACTTTTCATCTGCACCGTCGGTATCGATACGATAATCGATGGTGACTAATTTGCCACCCGTGGCTCGTTCCATCGCCATCGAAACCCGTTCACGGTCGTGCGGATGAACCGCCTGGACGAACGCTGTTGGGTCGTGTCTGACCATGTCCACCGATTGTTCGAAGACCGTTTCGTACGCCGAATTCATGAACAAAACGCCACTCAAATCGCCAGCGAATATGAACAAAACGTCGCTCGCTTGCTCGCTCAGTTCGTGGAGATGTCGTTCGACTTGCGCAGCACGTTGGGCTGCCCGACGCTGTTCCACGGTGGTGACGATTTTGGTCGCGAGTAACTCGTACTGTTCTGCGACGATGCCCTTGATGAGGTAATCCGTAATTCCCGCACTAATGGCGCGACTCGCGACCTCCTCGCTCCCGGTATCGGTAAACAGGATGACTGGCAGACCGGGGGTCTCCTCGCGGACGGCTTCGAGGACTTCGAGCCCCGTTCCATCGCCCAGTTGGTAATCACTGACGACACAATCCGTTCGATCGTCGACCTGGTCGAGGCCTTCTTCAACCGAGGTGGCCGCATGGACACTGAGCTTCTTGTCCTCGCGCTCGAGATTCGTCGCGACTAACCTGGCAAAATCGGGTTCATCGTCGATATGAAGAACCCGAATAGGTTCTGTCATGGACAAAATAGGTTCCTATAGATGAAAATCGTTTGGTTTGATTCATCTTCCCGTAATAAAATCGTCAACTCTGATAATTGTGGTGAGTGACATCCTCCCACGACTAACGTCGTGGGCTTCCCACCGCGCCGCCGCGGTTGAATTGGGTGTTTGCAGGTTTAGAGTGACATCCTCCCACGACTAACGTCGTGGGCTTCCCACCGCGCCGCCGCGGTTGAATTGGGTGTTTGCAGGTTTACAACCCATTGTCACACGCAGAATCGGAATTTCTGCGTGTGACCCGTTAGGCGTTGAACGGGTTGCTGGCGGTGCCACGCCGCCGGTACTCCTATCCTCACCCCGCTCGATTCTCGCGTTTCGGTTCCGGCCAAACCGTAACGGGGCGTCACTGGACTCGGAGTTACTTGTGTTGCTTGCTTGAAGCCCGTTGCTTAGTTTTTGTTCCCACGTGGGGCACACTCCATTTCTGGAGTGGGCGGACACGTGAACCGCCAGTTCCGGGCTGTCGATTCGAAGGGGTCGTAACCTGCGAACCGATACGCGGTTGTACGCTCTCACTGGTTGTAAATGTTTAGTTCAGGGTTCGACGGCGCGTATCCCACGACTCAAGTCGTGGGTTTTGCGCCTGTACCGCGTATAACGCCGAACCACTCCCGATCCTTCGTTTCACTCGTTTCCGGGCTTGGACTCGTCTCCTTCAAATCGCGGGATCGCTTTGCCCCACGTCCGTTCGTCACAATAGCGGGCCGGGCGCGATTTGAACCCCGCTCGAGAACCTGCTCACTACGTTCGCTGAACCTCGATCTGATTCAGATTCCTCCGTGGTCGGAATCTGCACACACGGTCGATCGCTTCCTCGCTCACTCCGTTCGCGAGACTGCGCTCTCCCTGCGTTCAAATCGCGGGGCCGTTTTGCCACTCGCGAGGTTGCTCGTGGTAAAAGCGGGCCGGGCGCGATTTGAACACGCGACCGTCTGGTTAAAAGCCAGACGCTCTGCCGGACTGAGCTACCGGCCCTGTACTACTCACTTTCGGGGACGCGTGGTTAAACGTTTCTTTCTCCCGCGGAATTATACCCGCGCCGTGCGTGGGATTGCCCATGGACGTGCAGTCGTGGGACGCCGAACTTCGAGCGTTCGTCACGGAGTGTTGTTCGTTCGAGACGACCGCTGGAAACGAGCGGCCGGCTCAGGAGTGGTTCCTGGAGCGCCTCGAGACGGCTGGCTTCGAGACGTACACGTGGGACGCCGACGCCGAAACGCTCGCTGCCCATCCCTCGTTTCCGGACGATCCTGCAGAAATAGACGTGGCCGACCGGCCGAGCGTCGCGGGGGTGCTCGAGTTCGGTGACCCTGATGTGGGTCGGACACTCGTGTTGAACGGCCACATCGACGTGGTGCCGACGGGGGCTGGCTGGGCGGGCGATCCGTTCGAGCCACGGTGGCACGACGGCCGGCTCACCGCTCGTGGGGCCGTCGACATGAAGTCGGGGCTCGCGGCGTGTCTGTTCGCCGCCAGACACCTCGCGGAGACCGCTGACGACCTTGACGGACGACTCGTCGTCGAGAGCGTCGCGGGAGAGGAAGACGGCGGGATCGGGGCCGCGATGGCTGCCCTGGAGAACCCCTATCCGTTCGAACGCGACGCGGCGATCATCGCCGAGCCGACGGCGTTGCGACCGGTGACGGCCGTCGAAGGAAGCTTGATGGTTCGACTCGGTCTCGAGGGCCGATCGGCACACGCGGCGACGCGGTGGCGAGGCGACTCGGTGCTGCCGGCGTTCGACCTGGTGCGCCGGGAACTGCGGGCGTTCGAGAGCGAGCGAAGCGAGACGGTCACACACCCGCTGTACGAGGCGTATCCCATCCCGTGGCCGATCTGTGTCGGTCGCGTCGAAGCCGGTCGCTGGGCATCGTCGGTCGCCGACACGCTCACGGCGGAAGTTCGTGTCGGCGTCGCCCCCGGGGAGACGGTTACTGAGGTCGAACGCAGCCTTCGCGATCGCCTCGAGTCACTCCGGTCGGAATCGGACTGGCCATCGGGAATCGAGGGGCCGACGCTCGAGCGGTTCTCGGTGCAGTTCGAGCCGGCGGAAATCGAGGCCGACGAGCCAGTGGTGCGAGCATTGCAAGCCGGACTGTCCACGATCGAGGCGACTGAAACGGAGCCCCAGGGGGCGACCTACGGTGCCGACAGCCGCCACTACGTCGAGGCGGGGATTCCGACCGTGCTGTTCGGGCCGGGGAACATCGAGCAGGCTCACTTCCCCGAGGAGACGATCGAGTGGGAGTCGGTGCTCGAGGCCACTGCGGTGCTCGCGGAGACGGCGCGACGGTATCTCCAAACGGAGTGAGAGTGAGGCGTGGTTTTACTCACGGATGCGGGCGACGGAACCCACGCGACTGATGCGAGTCACTCGAGGTACTCCTCGAGCGCGTCGGCGACGATGGAACCCGGGTCGACGCCCTCGAGCGAGGCGGCACGGCGAAGGTCGCGGTAGGCATCGGGCGGGAGCGTCACCTCGAGGTGCCCCAGGGTGACGTCGCAATCGGCCAGCACGCGATCGATCGCTTCCCCGTCGTTGATTCGGCTGGCGGCAGTGCGGACGTCGCGAACGGTGAGGTCGCCATCGAGGATCGCCCAGGCGAGCAAGAGTCGAGCTTCGCCGCCGACGCGAGCGACGTGTTTCGCTGCGGAGGGTGCGATTTTTCCGAGGGCGACCTGTCGGCGAACTGAGCGGGGGAGGTCGTGGACGCGGGCCCACTTGCGGATGAACGAGACGGAGACCGTCTGGTGTGTATCGCTGTCGCCCTCGCTCGCGCCCCCGTGGCTCGTATCATCATCGCTCGCGTCCTCGAGTGTGGCACTCGCCCGTTCGGCGGCGGCCTTGTACGACCCCTCCCCGCGAACGAGGGCGGCACAGGCGGCGGCGCCCCGGAGCATGTAGAGGTGGTCGCCGGTATCCGATCCGGTGGCGAACTGGCCGACGGTGTCGGCGGCGAGGGCGAGGCTGTCTGGATCGTCCGGATCGAACTGGACGGCACGACGAGCGTGGCTCCCGGTGATCGACTCGTCGCCGCGGATGACCGGGGCGCCGACTGGCGACTCGCGATCGGTCGAGAACGAGGTGCGCTGGCGCTCGTCGTCGTTCGAGCGACGGTCGCGCCGGTGGTCATCCGTCATGGAGGTGTACGTGTGGTAGCGCGGGAACCGATAAAAAGGGTTCCGAGCGGGCGAGTACTGCGTCTCACTGCCCGCCCTCCGGCTGCTCCTCGCGCTGTTCGGCGAGGTGTTCCCAGATTTCGGTACAGCCGGCACCGACCTCGACGTTCTCGAGGTGGGACGTGTCCGTCTGGTTCCCCTCCTCATCCGGGGCGCCGTCCCCGCTGGTACCCACCGCCGACTCGTGGTCAGTCTCGTCGACGCCGTCCGTATCGTGCGCGCGTTCTCGAGAGTCCGAGAGCGTCATCGTTTTGCCCCGCGCTCGAACTCGTCCGCACGGTTCCACGCCCACCCTCCGTACAGTTCGGGAGCGACGTCGGCGGAGGCATGTTGCCGACGGGGGTGGGTGGGTCGGTCACTGACTGGTCTCTCGACAGGCGGCTGCTCGTCGGTCATCGTCGGTCGTTCGACCGATCGGGGCTTAAGCCCGGCTTCAGGTGCAATCGCTACCCGCTCTCCCGTCATCGGGTAATGATTGCTGGTATCTGCGAGGCACACTATTACGCGTATTGGCCTGCTATCTGGTGGTTTTCGATCACAGAAGCGTCACGGGATCGGTAAGCATTGCACGGGTCGATGGACGAAGGTCGGTTCCACGCGAAGTAGGGGCATGGCGATCGCCGTCCGGACGCTCGACGATGGGGCCTGGATCAGTGTGAACGACTCGAGAGAAGTCGGCGTGAGCGACGTCTGGACACTCACTCGAGGCCCGTTCTGTGGGTGTGAACCGGCAGCGATCCTCCTCGAGGGGTTCACCGACGTTCGCGTCGACGGCACCAGCATCGTCGCCGGAACGGTCGGGCAGTGTCTCGACTGTGGCCGGCGGTCGACGATCGATCGGCTGGCGGTCGGACGGGTTGTCGACGGTGCGTTCGAGCCGTACGCCGCCGAGGGCGTCCAGTCGACGCTCGAGCCCGCAGGTTCCGTATCGGAACGGTGATGGGCTGGCAAATACGGCCGCCAGTGCAGAGCAACGGGCAGAACTGACGGGACGACCGCGACCTTGTAGGGGGTCGCCGTAGGCGTGGACAGATGCCAAGTGACGTCGAAGCCTGGAAGGACGAACTGTACGGGACGGACATCCGCACCGAGATCGAGCGATTCGCCGAGGCCGGCTGGGACTCAATCCCGGAGGACGAACGAGACGCCTGGTTCGAGCGGTTCAAGTGGTACGGCCTGTACCACCAGCGCGCCGGCCAGGAGTCCTACTTCATGTTGCGGATCGGGCCACCAAGCGGGATCCTCGAACCCGGGCAGTTTCGCGTCCTCGCCGAACTCGCCCGGGAGTACTCGACCGGGCCGGTCGAGAACCCCGAGTTCGGTAACGGCTGGCTCGACGTGACGACGCGACAGGCGATTCAGCTGCACTGGATCAACCTCGAGGACGTCCCGGCGATCTTCGAACGGCTCGACGAGGTCGGGCTCTCGGCCGTGCAGGCGTGTGGTGACTCCTGGCGGAACATCGTCGGCTGTCCCGTCGCCGGCAAAGACAAACACGAGTTCGTCGACGCCCACGCGCTGGCCCACGACCTCCACGACACGTTCAAGCGCAACGAGGCCCACTCGAACCTCCCCCGGAAGTGGAAGGTGTCGGTGACGGGCTGTTCGGAGGGCTGCGGGCAGGGCGATATCAACGATCTCGCGTTCGAGCCCGCCGAAAAGACGATCAACGGTGAGACGGTTCGCGGGTACAACGTCCGGGTCGGCGGCGGCCTCGCCCGCAACGAACCGCGCTTTGCCCGCGACATCGACGTCTTCGTCACCCCCGAGCAGGCCGTCGACGTCGCCGGCGGCATCTCCGCGCTGTTTCGCGACTACGGCAACCGGGAGAACCGGTACGCTGCCCGCATCAAGTTCCTCGTCGACGAGTGGGGGCCCGAGAAAGTCCGGGACGTGCTCCAGGAGGAGTTCGTCCCATTCCAGCTCGAGACGGCCGGCCGGGATCTGCGCGAGTCGTACTCCTACAACGCGGGTGAGGCCGACGGCAAGCACGACCACGTCGGCGTTCACGAGCAGGTCGACGGCAATTACTACGTCGGCCTGAACGTGCTGGTGGGTCGAATCGGGGCCGAGGACGCGCTCGAGCTGGCCGACGTCGCCGCGGAGCACGGCTCCGGCGAGGTTCGCCTGACGCAGCGGCAGAACGTCGTCTTCACGGACGTTCCCGGGCGGAATATCGAGGCGCTGCTCGACGAACCCCAGCTCGAGCGCTACAGCCCCGACCCCCACCCGTTCCAGCGGGGGTCGATCGCCTGTACCGGCACCGAGTTCTGTTCGCTCTCGATCGTCGAGACCAAGAACCGACAGGTACGCTTCTCTCGCTGGCTGGTCGACAACGTCGACCTCCCCGACGGGGTCGAGGATTTCCACATCCACCTCTCGGGGTGTACGGCCTCCTGTGCCCAGCCCCAGATCGCCGACGTCTCCCTGCGGGGGATGAAAGCCCGGAAGGACGGCGAGCCCGTCGAAGCCCTGGACATCGGCCTCGGTGGTGGCCTCGGTGAGCACCCGCAGTTCGCCTCCTGGGTGGCCGAACGGATTCCGGTCGACGAAGTGCCGGGGGCGATCGCGAACCTCCTCGAGAACTTCGCCGAACAACGAACGGGTGCGGAGAGCTTCCGCGAGTTCGTCGCCGCTCGAGACGACGACGAGCTCGCCGAACTGATCGAGCCCGAGGAGACGAGCTACGAGGATCACTTCATGCACAACACGAAGCGGACGTGGTACCCCTACGCCGATCAGGACGCCCTCGACGAGAGCCCCGCGCCAGCACAGCCTGATGGCTCGCCGATCGCCTCGGACGATTGACGATGGCCGACCGACTCATGCGCGTCACCGCGCACACGACCCTGGATCTCGCCGATGCGGTCGTGCGAGGGCGCGATTTCGAGCGCGAGGCGTTCGCGGTGGTCGACGCGACCGCCGATCGACGGGATCCCGAGCACGTCGAACTGCAGGCCGAACTCGACAACATGACGGAGACGCACCTGCCGGCACACATGGAGGCGCTGCGGTTGTCGCCCGAGCAGGCACGAGCGCTGGCGGCCGACCTCGAGGAACACGCCGATCGGGTCGAGGATTCGCTCGCTGCAGTCGAGGAGTGAACACCAACCGGTCGACCGATGATCGGCCTCGAGTAGTGATCGAAGGCTGGTGCGGAGACTGAACGGTCGAATACGCTTTTAGCCTGCGCCGAGTACAAACGAACGTGACGACCCACGGTTCGGCGACGACGCGAGACGGCCTGTCAATCCGGCAGGCCGAACGCGCCGACCTGCTCGCGATCGTCCGAATCGAGAACGCCTCCTTTCCCCAGCCCTGGCCCTACGACGCGTTCGAGACCTTCCTCGGTGAACCCGGTTTTCTGGTCGCCGAGACGCCCGATACGCAGATCGCTGGCTACGTCGTCTCGGACGTGACGCCGAACTACGGACGGGATATCGGCCACATCAAAGACGTCGCCGTCCATCCCGCGTGCCGAGGCGACGGCGTCGGTTCGGCGCTGCTCGGACGCGCACTCGCCGTCCTTTCGAGCAACGGTGCTCACACGGTCAAACTCGAGGTACGCGAGTCGAACGACGGTGCGAAACGTCTGTACCGACGATTTGGCTTCGATCCGCTGCGGCGAGTGCCCCGATACTACGACGACGGCGAGGATGCGATCGTGATGGTTCGCGATCTCGAGTGATTCCTGGCCTGGAGTGACTCTCGCCGATCGTGCAGCAATTGGCCTGCAGTGACACGGATGGACGGTTCGGGCCGGGTGTTGGCCTTTGGCCCGCTTTACTTGTCCGTCAGGAGCCGACGCAGGATGTCACCGTAGGCTGGCCGAGTGATGAGCACCCCGATGAGCACCCCGAGGATCGTGATGATGGCGAACCCTTGAAGGTCGCCCAGGCTCAGGACGGCCAGGGGTGACATCGCGATGATCGTCGTCGCCGCAGCAGCCCCGATGATCCAGAACGCCTTCCGGAACCGGGATTCGAAGACGCGTCTCGAGTTGACGTCGCCCTCGTCTAACACCTCGTCGGCGATGATGATGAGGTCGTCCACCCCCGTCCCGACGACGGCGATGAACCCGGCGACGTGAGAGAGATCGAGGGGCATCCGCAGGAGAGCGGCGAACCCGAGCAGGATGACGACCTCCGAGAGGGCGGTGAGGATCATCGGCAGGGCGACGCGGCGGTCGCCGTAGCGCAGGTAGACGACGCCGCTGACGGTCAACACGGACAGGATACCGATGAGCAGGGAGTAGTTTTTGAACTGGTCGGCCAGCGCCGGGCTAATGCTGTAGGTCTGGTCGCGGTCGAAGTCGAGCGGGGCGCGGAGTTCGCCGGCGCGGAGGTTGACCGACAGCGCCTGGGCCTGCTGCTGGGTCGGCGTAATCATCTCGAAGGTGCCGCTGCTGGCCCATTCGCCGGATTCCATGTTGGCGCCGAGGTTGGGCGAGAGGCTGTGGGCATCGACGACCTCGCCGTCGACGACGGTGAGCAGACAGTAGTTACTTCCCTCACGTTCGGGGTTGCCGTAGTCACACTCGTGTGGGTTCTGGGTGAAGCCGGTCTCGACCATCCGTTGCTGGTACTCCTCGGCCGGCCCGGGATTGACGGAGACGGGAACGTAGTGGTAATCTCGTTCGGTGTTGTACGACGCCGTGCCGATCTGGCCGAAGTCGCCCTGGACGAGAGCTGTCTCGTTTTGCTGGCCGCCCTCGCCGTCGGGGTAGTGCATCTGGATCTCGACGATGCCGCGATCCTCGAGCAGCGCCCGAAGTTCGTCGACGGTCATTCCCGGCGCTTCGGTCACGATGTAGTAGGTACCGTCCATCTCGGCCTGGGAGACGCGACTGCCCGCGAGACCGGCCTCGTTGACCCGCAGGTCGATGGTCGTCTCGATGTCGCTGCGGGTTTCGGCGGTGACGCCCTGTCGGACGTCGTCTTCGGTGACGTCGAGACCGGCGTTCTGGAGGGCGGTGGCGAACTCCGCTTCGGTGTACTCGTCGGTGAATATCTCGACGCTGACGTGGAGGTTTTGTGCGTCAGTTCGGACGAGCGCGTCGCCGGTCTCGAGACCGAGTTCCTCGGAGATGCTCGCATGGATCTCCTGACCGCGCTGGTCGACCTCGTTGGGGTCGTCGGTGTCGAGTTCGACATCTTCGACGGTCATGCCGACGACGGGGGCGCTGATCTTCGTCCCGCCGTCGAGGCCGAGGCCGAACTCGAGGTTGTGGATACCCGCGGTGCCCGAATCGTTCTCCGTCGCGTAGGAGTCGTCGGCCATGATCCCGCCGGGGTAAAAGAGGAACACCAGCGAGAGGGTGAGAAACAGCGCGAGCAACAGCACGCGCCAGTTGGCCTTGATGGGGGCGAGGATGCTCATCGTGCCACCCCCTCGAACTTGTACCAGCGAAGGAGGCTGAGGTTCAGCAGGTAGGTGTTCATCAGGTCGGCGGCCAGTCCGACGAAGAGGATCAGGCCGATCGACATCAGGAGTTCGACGCCCAGCGCCCACGCCGAGATGGCCATCACGAGCATGGCCGCCATCGAGGTGACGGTCATGGTGACCCCGGTTCGCATCGCGCGGTGGGTACTCTCGTAGAAGTCACCCCCGCGTCTGAGGATGTGGTTGTTGAGCAGGATGTCGGAGTCCACCGAGTAGCCGATGATCAACAGGAGGCCGGCGACGGTGCCGAGCGAGAGCTGAATGCCGACGATGTTCATGAACGCGAGGGGGATCACGATGTCGGAAAACGCGGAGGCGACGATCGCGATCGACGGGACGAACGTCCGAAAGAGGAGGAACGCGAGAATGCTCATGCCGACGAACGCGGCGCCGATGCCGAGGAGGGCTGTTTGCTGGGCGGCGGCACCGAAGCTCGCGGAGGTTTCGGCAGTGAGTTGGACGACCTCGTCGTTGCCTTCGGTTGGCTCGAGGTTCGCCTCGGCTTCTTCGGCGACGTCGGCGTCGGTCGGGGCGAACTGAATGAGGTACTGGTTCTCGGCGGCCTGCACCGATTGCACCGATTCCGGTTCGACGCTGAACGCGGTCTCGATTTCGGATTCGGAACTCGTCGTCTCGATCGTCAGTTCGGTTCCACCCGCGAAGTCAGTGCCGAGCGCAACTGGCGTGCCGTAGACGAGATAGCCACTGGCGAGGATGAGGAGCGCGAAGGCGAGGACTGCGAGCGGAACTGCCGCCAACTGGCGGTTGGTGTACCGGGTGTAGTCGATCTCCGGTACCTGGAGCGTCGCCATATATACTCGGGTGTAGGAGTCGGTGCAAGTAAGCCTTCTCAATTCCGGTAGCAATTTCCAGCACTTTCGACGGGGGAACAAACAGGTGGCGTAAAGCGACTCGAGGCCGTAGCCCCCGTATGGGAACACAACCAGATACGTCGACGTCTGCGGATGCCGAGGGTGACGCCGTGGCGGATCGCCTGGTACTCTCCTATCCCGAAGACCTCTCGGACTGGGGGCGGTTCCAGGTGGAGAAACCGTCGTTCCAGGCGTTTTTACGCAAGACGCGAACGACGGCGGAGCCCGGGGACATCTGGGAGGAGTTCGTCGGCGTCGGCTGCTGTGGCAGTACCCTCGACGTCCCGATCCGGGTCGAGGCGCTCGAGGACGGTTCCGAGATCGGTGAGGGAACCGAGATCGTCTACGAGGTTCGGGAGGCCTGCGGTCTCGAGGGGAGTTGGCGCGTCCAAAGCAAGGGTGGGCCGAGTCGCTCCTAACCGACGAACGCACCGCCGGCACATCGCTCGAGTGGCCGACTACACACTACACATTCTATAGCAAAACTCTCCACCTATTGAAGTATTGTCACCGATCGCGATACCGCTGGATGCTGAACTGCTCGTACCCTCCGTAGGCGATCTCGAGCGAGCCGATCCACCAGTTCCAGCGCTCGGCGGGGGTACCGTTGGGGGCATCCGAGAGCTCCTCGAGCACGACGTCGTTGGTCAGTTCGGCCCCGACGTCGGCCTCGTACCGCCCCGAATCGTCGAGGTCGACGGCCTGTCGAACGACGACGCGGGATTGCCCCATCGTCCCGCCGAACTCGCGACGGAGGCGGATCTCGAGGGGGCCTGGATCGAGTGGCACGCTCGAGGGTACGGGCGGGACGTATTTGAGTGTTCGAACTACTCGAGACACCGCTGAGTCGAGTCCACAACGATCCGCGTGACTCCCGTCCGATCACAACCGTGGGTCACTGTCCGTCTCACGACGAATGACGATGTATCCACTACGCCGGCGTGTCCTGGAAAATCGGTGTCGGATTTTTGCGTGCGTGGTTCCGAGCGAACCGGTCAGTCCTTTTTGACCTGGAAGTATGCGTCTGCGCCTGCGGCGATATGGATGAGTGGCGTAACGAACGCCATCAGCCAGCCGAACAGCAGGAAAAATCCGACGAACATGATTACGTACCAGACAGCGGTGCCGAGGAACACGTAGACGCCTCGTTCGCTCTTCCCCCCGTAGTAGTGGCCGAGGCCTGGGATGATCCAGGAAATGATTGCAGCCAGGATTGGGTTTTTGCTGGTTTCGGTTCCGGCAGCGGCCGTGGCATTTTCAGTTGCCATATGCCTGCATGTGACAGCGGTGATATAAAACATTGGGCCGAATGACTGTCTGTCTGCGATTAGTATTTCGTCGGACATACGAGTGAGTGGTGGAAACGATCGATCGGCGGCCGCGAGCACGTGCCAGCGCAACGCGCTGGTCGTGTGAGTCGGGGAAGGGCAGGCGGTTCCAGCCGTCCGACCACGAGCGAGGCGACGCCGAGCGAGTGGGCCGACATTCGATGTGGAGGAACGCACCGCGTTCCGGAACGGAGAACGGAGTGCTTTTGATCGACCTTTTACCGAGTGACAGCGCGCTGTGCGGCACAGCCGCCAGCGCGCACGATCGCAGGGTAAACGGTCGATCGACGTATTTTTCACCGCAGACCGTTTTTGGCCGCCCATGGCAAGTTTCACTGTCGTCGTTGGCGACCCCGAATCCGGGCTCGCCCACCAGCTCGAGGCGGAAGGGCAAGACGCGAACCGATTCATCGGCAAGGAGCTCGGCGAGGAAGTCGACGGCTCGGCCGTTGGCCTCGATGGCTACACGCTCGAGCTCACCGGTGGCTCGGACAACGCGGGCCGTCCGCACAACAAAACGGTCGCGGGCAGCCAGCTCAAGGAAGTGCTGATGAACGAGCGCCAGACCGGATACAAGCCGGGTCGCGAGGGCGAGCGCCGCCGGATCACGGCTCGTGGCCGCGAGATCTCCGACGAGACGGCCCAGATCAACGCCACGATCGTCGCCCGCGGTGACGAGAGCGTCGAGAGCCTGCTCGGTCTCGAGTCGGCCGACGACGGTGACGCCGACGCCGAAGACGAGTAAGCCAGCGAGGGTTTTGTATGGCCGATCGCATCTCGAGTGACAACCCGTCGGTCGAAACGATCAGGGCGACGCTCGCGGAGACGGCAACCGGTGTCCGCGTCGAGATTCCGGACGCAGACGCTGCTCAGTTTCCCTCGGAGACGGGCGAGGTCGTTCGAATCGTCCTCGACGAGCACGAGCGCTTCGCTCGGATCGACCAGGGGATGATGAGCGACGCCGTCTTCGTGCCGGGCGTCTACGAGAGCCCGGCGGCTGCTCGAGACCCGCGCGAGGGCGTCAACGTGCTCCCCGACTGGATCGACGACCACGGCGTCCGCACCGGTGGCTCGGTGCTGGTCGACGTCGTCGAACCGGACTTCTTGTACGGCTTCCGGGCTCCCGGCGAGACGGCGGTCTACGACGCTCGAGAGCCCCCGTCCTCGAGCTTGCAGGATATCGCGAAGGGGCTCGAGGACGGCCAGTAGATTCGTTTCTGATACTTCAGTTCACCCCGTGTGGTGACGATGTCGGCAACTGTGTTTCGAACCGAAACTCCCTTTTAGCTGGCTGACTAACTGGTTAGTTAGTGACCGACGAGAGCGCCCGCGACGAAATCATGAACGCCACTTACGAGGCGTTGTGCGAGCACGGCTACACCGAGCTGACGGCCCAGGCGATCGCCGATCGGACGGACAAGAGCAAGTCCCTGCTGTTCTACCACTACGACTCGAAGGAGGACATCGTCGTCTCTTTCTTCGACTTTCTGCTCGAGCACTTCGACGAGCGCGTCGAGGAGAGTCGCGACCGACCACCGGTCGATCGACTGGCGCTGTTCGTCGACTGGTTCCTCTACGACCCGGCCGACGACGAGCGGACGTCCTTTCACACGGCGATGCTCGAACTTCGTGCGCAGGCGCCCTACAACGACCGATTTCAGGAGCAACTGCGCCGGAGCGACGACGCCCTCCGGTCGGCGCTCGAGGAGATTCTCGAGGCCGGGCTGGAGTCGGGCGACTTCCACGACCACGATCCGAAGGAGACCGCCCCGCTGTTGATCGCCGCGCTGGATGGGGCTCGTATCCGCCAACTCACGATGGATCGGGACGCGTATCTCGAGGAGGTTCGATCGGGGATCGCCACCGAGATTTTCGACGAGTTGCTCGCCGAGGACGTCGAGTTTCCGACGCGAGGGGCAGTCACCGCTGATTCGGGCTCGAGTGTAGAAACGGACGACGAACAAGCGGACAACGGACGAACGGACGGCGAACGAAGGGGCGACGAGCAAACGGATAACGAACAAACGGACGACGAACCCCTCTCGAGGTCGACGACGGACGCGGCCGGTGACGCACCCGAATGAGCGAAAAACGCGACCGGTCGGTGAACGTCACCGATGGGGGGCTGTTCAAGCCCTTGCTGGTGCTGTCGGCGCCGATCGTCCTCTCTCAGATGCTGCAGGTCGGCTACAACTTAGCCGACACGTTCTGGGTCGGTCGACTCGGCAGTGACGCCGTCGCGGCGCTGTCGTACTCCTGGGCGATCGTCTTCCTGATGGTGAGCATCGGCGGCGGCCTCACCGTCGCCGGCACCGTCCTCGTCTCCCAGTACAAGGGTGCCGAGGACTTCACGAAATCCCACCACGTCGCCGGCCAGACGCTCTCGTTCGTGACGATCGTCGCGATCGTCTTCGGCGTGGTCGGCTTCGCCCTCTCGCCGTGGCTGATTCGGCTTGTCGGCGCCGATCCCGGTACTCCGGCCTACACCTACGCCGTCAACTACACCAGAATCATCTTCGTGAGCGTCGGCTTCATGTTCTGGTTCTTCATCTTCGACGCGCTGTCGCGCGGGTGGGGCGATACCCGGACGCCGCTGTACCTGATGGGGATCAGCGTGACGATCAACATGGTTCTCGACCCGTTCTTGATCCTCGGCTTCAGCGAGAACCCGCTGTTCGCCTGGTTCGGGGCGACCGCCCTCGAGGCCTCGCTGTACGCCCAGACCGGCTTCACCGGCTTCGGCGTCGAGGGAGCGGCGGTCGCGACCGTCTTTTCCCGCGGCGTCGCCGCCATCATCGGCCTCTACCTGCTCTTTACCGGTCGCGTCGGGCTCGAGCCCTCCCTGGGCGACCTGTGGCTCGACCTGCCGACGGTCAAAAAGATCCTCGAGATCGGTGCCCCGGTGGCGACCGAGCAGGGCTTTCGGGCGTCCGGCATCGCGCTGTTGACCGCGCTGGTCGCGATCGCTGGCACGGACGCAGTTGCGGCCTACGGCATCGCGAACCGCCTCTCATCGCTGTTGTTCCTGCCAGCACTCGGGCTTGCCCGGGGAACTGAAACCGTGGTTGGCCAGAACCTCGGGGCCCAGCAGGTGAGCCGTGCCTGGCGGGCGGTCAAGCTGAGTTCGGTCGTCGTCGTCGGCATCTTCGTCGTCGTCGTCGCCGTCGCCTACCCGCTCGCGGAGCCGATCACGGCGGTGTTCATCGAAGGTGAGGGGAGCGAGGACGTCGTCAGATTCGGCGCGGCGTTCATCCTGATCGCCGGCCCGTCGTACATCTTCATGGGCGTCTTCCAGGTGCTCCTCGGCGGGCTCCGGGGGAGCGGGAGCACCCGCGCCGCGATGATGCTCTCGATTCAGGAGCTCTGGCTGTATCGCATCCCGATCTCGGCGGTCGCCATCCTCTACTTCGGGATGGGTATCTACGGCGTCTGGTACGCCATCGCCCTCTCGTACGTCCTCTCGGCGATCGTGACCGCGATCTGGTTCCTCCGTGGAACCTGGACTGAGAACGTCGTCGGCGACGACGTGACACCAACACCCACAGAAACATGAGCAACGACGATTCACTCAGTCCCGACGGGAACGCTTTCGACTCCCCCGAGTCGACCCTCTCGCCGGCCGTCCGTGCCGTCGTCTCCTCGGCGTGCCCGCCCCCGTCCGACGCGCTCCCGGCGACGCTGTGTCGGACTGTGGCGAGAGCGGCTGATTCGTCGTCCTCCCCACCGCTCGAGGCCCTGACGTCCTCGCTGATCGCCCTCGAAGGGTATGCACGAATTCGAGGGACGAACGTGCTCGAGGAACGACCGCGTTCCGACGACGGGTTTCTGTCGTCACCGGCTCCCCAACTCGATCCGACGACGGCACTGCTGGCGAGCGATTTCCTGTTCGCTCGCGCCCACGGCGCCGTGGCGGCGTCGACGATGGACGATCGTCGCGTCGTCGCCTGCGTATGTACGATGACGGCGACCTCGAGCGAGCTAGTGTCGACGTTTTCTCGAGCGGTCGACGTCCCGGGAACTGGCGATTCCACACCGACGAGCGACCGTCCGTCGCCGATGGCCGTCCTCTGTGAGTGTGCATGCGGGTTGGGTGCCATTGCCGGCGAACTTCCGGAGCCCCTTCACGATCCGCTTCGGGCGTACGGACACGCCCTCGGTGCAATCGTCGATGCCGAGGGGGCCGCTGCAGTGGAGGGCCAGCAAATACTCGGGCTCGGTACAGATGCTGAGCCCCTCCACCGATGGCTGTGTCGAGTGCTCGAAGACGATGAATTCTCGCCACCCACGTCGCTCCCTTCTGGTGACGGTAGTGATCGTGCCGACCTCACGGCCTCGATCGAGGCGGCCCGTGATGCTTATTCCCACCTCGAGGATCGAGACGGGATCGACGCCTACACGCTCGAGTTGCTCGAGCGGCCGATCCGCTTGCTCGAACAGGGGCTCGAGCTCCAGGGCCAGCCCAGCGATGACCGAGTCGATGGCTCTCGCCCCGAAGACACTGATGGCACCGGGGGCTCCGATTTCAATACCGACGGCTCGAGTGCGGGTGTCGGGGACGTGGATGCCGACGACGCGCCTGGGGCCGACGACACCTCCGCTGGCGACCACGCCCAAACCGATACCGGCGAGGAGCACGATTGCGACGAACCTGACGGCACGCACTTTTCGTCCGAGGACGACCGATGACCGGGCGCGACCGCACCTGGCCCGCGTACCCGCTCACGGTGTTCGCCGCCGGGGTCGGCCACTGGTACCTCGGGGAGTGGAAACGCGGCGGCGTCTGGCTCGCCCTCTACGTCGTCGCGCTCGCGTTCCTGAGTGCCCGGTCGATCTCCGGAGCGTTCGATCCGGGCTCCCCCTTCGTCGTCACGGCGTTGCAGTTCGATGCCGTGCGCTTCGTCGAGGTCGCCGTCCCGCTCTCGGTGCTCGTGGTCTGTCTGCTCGACGTCTGGCTGCGGACGATCGCCGACCCGGAGGCGAAGTGACGGTCGTGCCCGTTGTCAGTGACGAACCTGACGGACGGACGGAACCGAAACCGTCGAACCCAAACCCCGCCAGTCCTAGCTCCAGGTAATGGAACTCGAGTTTCTCGGCGGCGCTCGCGAGATCGGGCGGAGCGCACTCCTGGTCGACGACCGCCTCCTGCTCGACTTCGGGATGGACTCGGGCAACCCCCCTTCGTTTCCACTGCGCGAACCCGACCCCGAGGCGGTCGTCGTCTCCCACGGCCACCTCGACCACGTCGGGACGATTCCGGCGCTGCTCTCCGGTGACGCCCGCCCATCGATCCACTGGACGCCGCCGACGTACGATCTCGCGATGGTGATCGCTCGAGACACCCTCAAACTCCACGGCGGGAGCTACGACTGTCCGTTCACCGAGGCCGAACTCGCCCGGTTGACGCAGGTGTCGGAAACCCACGGCTACCGGGAATCGTTCGAGGCCGCGGGCTACGAGATCACGTTCTTCGACGCCGGCCACGTCCCGGGGAGCGCCCACGTCCTGGTCGACGACGGGGAGACGCGACTGCTCTACACCGGCGACTTCCACACGGAGGATCAGCAACTCGTCGCCGGGACGACGGCCCGTCCCGAGGCCGACGTCGTCGTCTGTGAGAGCACCTACGCCGACACGCGCCGACCACCGCGGGCGGAGATCGAACGCGAATTCGTCGACAGCCTCGAGTCCACCCTGTGGGAGGGTGGCACCGTCGTCGTCCCCGCCTTCGCCATCGGCCGCACCCAGGAGGCGATGTGTCTCTGTGCCGAAGCTGGCCTCGAGTGTTACGTCGACGGGATGGGCACGCGGATCACGGAACTGTTCTCCCGACCGCGAAACCAGTCATTTTTGCGCGATCCCGATCGTCTCCGTCGGGCGAAGGGGCACGCCCGATTCGTCGACGGCCGGGACGGCCAGCGCCGACGGATCGCCGACCAGAACACCGTCATCATCACGACGAGCGGGATGCTCCACGGTGGCCCCGCGATGACGTACGTGCCGGCGATCAGATCGAACCCGGCGAACAAAATCGCCCTCACCGGGTATCAGGTCGAAGGCACCCCTGGTCACGAGCTCCTCGAGACCGGGAGTGCGACGATCGACGACCGCGTTATGCGAGTCAGCGCGCAGGTCGAACAGTACGATTTCTCGGCCCACGCCGATCGAGCGGGTCTGGAGGAGTTCCTCGAGCCCTATCGGGAGCAGGAGACCGTCCTCGTCAATCACGGCGACCGGTGTGCGTGGTTCGCCGGGGAACTCCGGGAGGCGGGGTTCGACGCGCGGGCACCCGAACTGGGTGAGACTGTCATCCTCGAGTGAGAGGGACGTCGCCCTCTTGAGTGAGAGACGTCGCCAACGAACGATGATCGCGTTCGCCCTCGAGCGACGAATTCCGTCGGAGGCGGGTACCGTATTCGGTCGTACGCAGGTGGCGGATTCGATCGTCCTCGAGTGCTGGGCACGACGAGTCGTTCGGGATCGAGCGGAGGGACACGAATTGGACGCGCTCGAGCGGCCGACGGAGCGTGTACGGATGTCGAACAGAGTACCGATCACGAGCACGTCGCCGGCCAACACTTGATACGGCGTCACGTCGAAGGGATAGAGATCCGATGGCTCGCGTGCTCCTCTGTTACGGCTCGAGCGAGGGACAAACGGCGGTCATAGCCAACCACATCGCCGACCAACTCGAGGCCGCTGGACACGACCCGATCGTCATCAGCACGAAACGGCCGCCGAAAAACATCACACCCTCGAACTACGACGGGATCGTCGTCGGCATCGGGATCCACCTTGGAACTCATTCCCGTCACGCCGAGTCGTTCGTTCGGTCACACGTCGCCGTCCTGAACCGACGCCAGTCGGCGCTTTTCTCGACGGAACTCGCCGCGACGAAACCCGTCTCCGAGGCCCGCCTCGAGGCCGACGACCACGTCGAGGCGTTTCTGGAAGTGACCGGCTGGGAGCCGGATCTCACTCACGTCGTCGTCGGGACGCTGAAATACCGCGAGTACGGACTGTTGAAGCGGTTCGTTCGGCGCCACATCGGCTCCGATGCCGAGATTGACACGCTACGCGACCGAGGGCACGTCGACTGGCGCGAAATCGACGCCTTCGTCGAGTCGTTCGAAGAACTGCTGGCATGCTGAGCTCCGCTTCGCCGTAGGCTGTGGGGGTTGCACACACGTGGGCGGATGCTGGTTTCGGAGGGAACTGGTGTCGGCACAGGGGGAGGAACCGGTGTAAATGCAGGGTGTGAGTACACCAATCGCTGGACGTCGAGTAACGAGGAGTGGCGATCACTCCGTCCAGGGAAGTCACCTTTCGTCGTTGTTTGTCACCGGGAGCGTGAACGAGAACGTCGAGCCCTCGCCCGGCTGAGACTCCACCCAGATGGTGCCGCCGTGACGTTCGACGATCCGTTCACAGAGGGCGAGGCCAATTCCGGTGCCCTCGTGTTCTTCACGACTGTGGAGTCGCTGGAACACCTCGAAAATCTGGCCTGCCTCTTCGGGATCGATCCCGACCCCCTCGTCTCGGATCGTAATCACCCACTCGAGCCCACGCCGTTCGACCGACACGTGGACACGGGGCGGTTCGTCCCCGCTGTACTCGAGCGCGTTGTCGAGGAGGTTCTGAAACACCTGTCGAAGTTGATCAGGATCTCCCCGCACGGTCGGGAGGTCGTCGTCGGTGATCTCGGCGTCAGTCTCCGTACTCTTCATCTGGAGGTCTGTCAGGGCGTCTTGAAGGACGGTATTCAGGTCAACCGATTCGAACGGATCGCCCCTGGATTCGACGCGAGAATACTCGAGCAACCCCTCGATCATGTCACGCATCCGGTTGGCACCGTCGACGGCGAATTCGATGAACTCGTCGCCGTCTTCGTCGAGTTCGTCCGCGTAGCGGCGTTCGAGCAAGTGGAGATAACTTGTGACCATTCGCAGCGGTTCCTGGAGGTCGTGTGAGGCGGCGTACGCGAACTGTTCGAGGCGCTCGTTGGACTCCTCGAGCATCTGCTCGAACTGCTTGCGCTCGGTGATATCGGCCAGAGCGCCGGGGAACGTGACTGGATTACCGTCCTCGTCGTACTCGACGTGACCGCGTGCAACGACCCACCGGAGTTCGTCGTTGGTGTCCCAAACACGGTACTCTTCTTCGTACTCGGCTCCCGACTCGATAGCGTCCTCAACCTTTCGTTTGACTCGTTCGCGATCGTCGTCGTGGATGGCAGAGACGAATTCATCGAGCGATACACCCTCGGTGGCTGCGACGGGATCGATCCCGAACTTCCTGGCGAACGACTCACCCGTGACCATCCGGTCGTCGGAAATGTGCCACTCCCACGTTCCGACAGCCCCAGCTTCGGCCGCCGCCTCCAGTCGCTCTTTCGTATGCTCGAGTTCGCGCTCGCGTTCGACCCGTTCGGTTACGTCGTTCGCCGCTCCCAACCATTGCGTGATGTCGCCATCATCATCCAGGAGCGGTGTGGCATGTGTGGCAACCCAGGCTACTGTATCGTCTTCACGACGGATCTGGTGTTCCAGTTCGAAGCTACTTTTCGTGCGGATGGCGTCGTCAATTGCTTCCCGAACGCGCTGTTGATCTTCGGGAGGGATGTATCGTTCAACCCACGAGGAACGTTGTTCGTCGGTGCCAACGAGGAACTCCGCCCCCTCCAGACTGCGCATTTCGCTCCAATCTGCGTTCGTCGTGAACACCACGTCCGACGTGGTCGTGACCAGCGCGCGAAACCGCTCTTCGCTCTCGCGCAGTTGGTCGAACGCTTCTCGTTTTGCCTGCTGGAGAAACTCCTGTCCACGCAGCACGATGTCCGATGTGAGCTGTGAGTCTGGTGCGTCGGGAACATGCAACAGCTCCTCTTTGCCGTCCGTGTGAAGCTCCTGGATGATGGGGGTGATGTCCTCGACGCTGTGGATGATGTACTCGATTTCGCCTGACGTGGTGAATACGGGCGAATTGATTGGACTCCACCAGCGATCCTCGAATTCACCAGTATCGGACTCTCGGTCGGGGATGGGATAGTGCGTCACCGACATGACGTCAGCTTCCCCGGTCTCCGCTACGTTCCCGAGCGATTTGCGCAGATTCGAGACCCCATCGGCCGGATCGTCGGGATCGGCCGGGAAGATTTCGAACAACGACTGACCGATGATCTCCGCCCGCTCGGTCATCGTCGCGTCCAGATAGGCATCGCTCACGGCTACGATTTCGTAGCCCTCGGGCCGTACGATGAGATAGTTGTCGGGCACGTTCTCGAACAATCGACGAACGGTTGCTTCGGCGGTTACCGTGTCTGTATTCGCGTTCGCGTTCGCGCCAGCCTGTCTGCGTCCGGCACGATCATTGTGTTCGCTACGCTCGCGCACAATTCCGACTGTTCCGTGCACAGAATCGCCCTCCTCGAGAGTGTTCACCCGCACTTCACAGCGAATTTGTCTTCCCTCGGCGGTTCCCATGGTGAGCTCGAGTGACTCACTTCGGTCGGTGGCGTTCGCTCGAAGACGCTCGATTTCACGTTCGATCATTGCACAGTCGCCGTCGAAGAGCACGGACATGTGCTTACCAAGTACGTCCTCGCGAGTGTAGCCAGTCATCTCGAGAATGACGTCGTTGACAGCGACGAGGCGACCCTCGATGTCGAGTCGATAGATCCCATCGTCGATTGTCTCGATGAGGGTGCGATAGTGCTGGAGGGCCTCGGTATCGTCTGCGTCTCCCCAGAACGTCATTTCGGAAGATCCGGCCCAGTTACTCATATACGTCGTAGAGGCCCTCGACTCGGATAAGTTCCATGCCTGACAGACCCCCATACTATCTGGTGAGGGTGAACTCGAGCGCATACGTGGGTCTTAAAACGCAGCTCGAGCGGTAGGCTCGACGGACTATTCGGTGTTGGTGTAGGAATTTACAAACCGTGATTAAAAGGGGAACGGCGGCTCGTGTTACCCGAGGAGGTATCGGAGCGTGGGGAACCGCTCGACGAGCGGTTCGCCGCCAACCTCGATCTGTTCGATGTAGCGGTCAAGTCCCGCGATTCGACCGGCGGCAAACGCGCCGAGTGCGAGGAAGACCATAGCGTAGATCAGCGTCGAGTCGAACACCGCGAGCCACTGTCCTTCCCAGCCGCCGAGGTAGAACATCGCCATCTGCATCGCGCCACCGAGGGCGGCCAGACGGACGAACGCACCGGTTATCAGCGCGACGCCGATCAGTACCTGCGTGACCGGGACGACGACGTTGATGATCTCGATGAGCGCGACGTTGCTGGCCATCGCGGCGTAGAGGCCGCTGACGGGGCTGGCTGGGTCGACGCCGTGGACGAGGAAGCCGCTGGCGTCGAACGGTTCACCGCTGACGAACGCGAACTTCCCCAGTCCCGCGAACAGTATCATGCCGCCCATCACGAACCGCAGGGCGACGATGAACCACGCCGAGAGAGCGTGCGGGTATCCCTCGAGTGTAATTCCTGCGTACCGGCTTTCGAGTCTGTTTTGTGTAGTAGTGGACATGTTCGGTTGACCTCTTATACCTGAAGAGACGGGCCGAACGTGGATGAGTCAATTTCCTCTGTATACGGGGCTCTTTATATACTGGACTGGATCGGAGTCCAACGGCGGCCGTTTTCGACATCGATTCACCGGTCTGCCGTCGGTTCTTCGACGTCGCTTGAAAGGAAAATAGGGAACTCGTTTTTTTCAGCTGTGCATTAGTGCCCAGTCCAGGTTTGCACCCTACCTGTGCACCCTGTACTGGCAATTCACATCTTCGCAAATCGATCCGGATTTCTCGCACCTTTCGATTGTGTATGCAGCACCAGCTCAAAGCACCAGCTCAACAAACTATCCAGACTCTGTCGGTTCGATGTTGCTGCATAGAGAGCATGGGTTCAGCACGACGACTCGATTTATTTCACTCTGTGAAACCTGAACCACCCGAAAGAGAATCGTGCTTATTAACCAGAACGTTAGTCCTCAATGACGGTTATGGTAAATTCTTCTGTTATGGATTCAGCGGTGGCTAACTCATCGCTATCTAAGCACCGGACTGAATAGGGATAGTCGCCGGGGGCCGCATCATCAGTGGTGCGAATCGGGACGGTGACTTCCACGGATGTCCGAGTCTCCCAATACCAGATAGGCGGGTCGGAATCGTCTTGATGTGCTGGAGACGGGGAAACATCATAGTCGGTCGTGGGAAATTCGATGGTGTCTCTGTCAGGCGGTTCGGAGAAATTGAGACCGGCAACGTCTGCTGCTTCGACTGTGAGTGTTGCTTCTTCCCCCGGTGCAACCTCCGGTTCAGTTCCGTTGAGACCCGGCGACCACTCGTCATTTTCTTCGCCACCACCTTCACCGAGACACCCGACCAGTCCAATTGTCATTCCTGTACTACTCGTGGTCAGGAATTGACGGCGGTTCATATGTGCGATAATGCACCACAACATAAATTCGTTCGCTAAGCTCAAAAAGTCAGTTTACCTATCAACGTCTGGGATCTATATACCCTGAACTGACCGGCCACTACCTTTCGAAAATCAGGTCAGATGATGTGCGACATTCGCGCTGTGTATCCAGCAGCGATTGGCTGAACCTCTCAGATTCTGTCACGAGTGGCGTAACCGTCTTGAAGTATGAATGTGCTAACACGACACGGTCGCTTATCACAGTTATTCCTGCCATCGGCAGGTGCACGACGCGTAGAACCCGTCTCGATAGCTCGAGTAGAGGATCCACTCGCGGCTCATGAGAGATCACTACGGAGACGGGAGCGAAGGGTTTGGTGGTCGGCTACCGCTCTCGACGAATGCACCACCATTCGCTCACCGTTCCGCTACACTGGCCAGTTCACCAGAACGTGGCTCCAGCGGGCGTTCTGACGCGTTCGTCGATCGCTTTGGGTCGCCCTTTTTCACCGTCTGTGTGGACGTCCCCGTATGGGTTCTTCCGACGATCGAGACGACGAGACGCCTAACTCCAACCGTGACCACGATGCCCTCCCAGACACGCTGAACGACGCCGAACAGGACGCCCTCCACGAATTCCAGTTGGCGATCGAGCACGTCTACCGAGGCTACGGCGCACTCCTCGAGTTCCACCACGAGATCGGCGGCGCGATGGGGAAGATGGACGAGGCCGAATCGCTCCTCCGGGAGGCTGGCCACGAGGAGTGGGCGAACGAACTTCGGGACGACCATCTTCCGGCGGGGGCGATCGACGACCGCTGGACGTACGAACTGGTCGACGAGTTCTCCCAGGACTTTCTGGAGGACGTCACAGCCTTCGAGGCGGCCGTTCGCGAGGAACTCGCCGACGGCCACCCGCACGTCACCGAGCGGGCCCAGCAACGACGGTGGCGCGAGCGGGCCGATGGCTGGTCGACCGAGTGACGCCCGTGTCGAATCGGGTGACTCCCGTTTTTCGGTTGCACCAGCACTCGAGGATTCGGTCGCTCAGCAGCGCTTCAGAGACCGACGCAAAATTCGGTGCCGGTGGAGTGACGTCGATTACCGCTCGCTCGTCGATCCGGGGATTTCCTCGCTGCTCCTCACATCAGTCGGATCGGTGTTGATGTCTTCCCCGGTTTCGTCCTTTCCTGCATCAGCGCCAGCCGTTGACCCGCCTTCGTCCGCGGTATCGAACGCCACGAGAGCGTCTCGCTCCTCGCTGGTTCCACTCTTCGCTGCACGACCGTCGTCGGGTTCGTCCGCATCGCTTCGCTCGAGTTCCTCGCTCTCTTCCTCGCGACTGACGGATGCCGGCCGGGTCGGGGGTTCGTAGACGTATCGCAACTCGTCGGTCAGGACAACGTACTGGCCGCTCTCGCGGTCGTCCAGGATCGCCGCCTCGAGGTCGATCCCGAGCTGGATCAGCGTCTCGAACCGGTCGATCTCTGCCTCGGGTCGATCCTCGACCTCGGCTGGGAGTCGCGTCGGCGTCACGAGCGAGCCGTGTTCCTCGAGGGCCTCCTGGTAGGCCAGCCAGTCCCGTTCCTCGGGCGTGGGTTCGTACCGACTGGTCGGAATCGCGGCGAGGGCACCGAGGCCGATCAGCCCGAGCAAGGCGAGCAACGGCCCGCCGGCGGTTCGCTCTGGGCCGTGCGATTGGGTCACGGTCACCGTCTCGTACTCGTCGTGTGACCGGTCGAGTCCATCGGGTGTCTCGAGGCTGTGTGTGCTACCGTCGATGGCGATCTCGATCTCGTGGGTATCCGTCTCCGTTCGATGGTCGCCGTCGACGACGCCCTCGAGGGAGCGATCGACCCGGATGAACACCTCGCGGTCGCCCGGGCTCGCGCCGAGGTCGGACTCGATCTCGTCCATGCGTTCCTCGACCGCGGAGACGTTCACCGAAAACGTCGCCTCGACGTCCTCACCAGGTTCGACGTCACCGTCGGTCACTGCTGCCAGCGATTCGGTCTCCCGCCAGTAGGTGTGCTCGTCGTCCGTCGATTGCCACACCAGTTCGACCTCGAGGTCGATGGTCACGTCGTCGCCTGTTTGGGACTCGTAACCGGCGCTGTACGTGCCCTCCACGGTCGGCGAGAGCCGGGTATAGTACAGCGGCTGGTTCGAGAGCCGCGAGCCGACGGGATACACCGCGTTTTCCTCCTCGACGACCGCACTGTGGCTCAGGTCGCCCGTCGTCGACCAGGAGTGAACCAGTCGCTGTTCGGTCTCCTCGCCGGGATCGACGTGGGCGCCGTAGGCGATCCAGCCGCCGGACACGAGCGCGAGCACGCACGCGAGCGCGATGACCCACCGGTAGTCGGTTACGAGGGATCGCAGTCGCAGTCGCGTTCGCGAGTCACTCACGGTTCCCACCTCTGAAGTCACTCACGGCCGCCACCTCCACGGATGCTCGCGTCCTCGAGCTGTTTGCCACCCAATACTGCTCCACCCATACCGTCTCTCACGTCGTTCATCGCTCGAAGTGTGTTCGTTGTGATAGTTTCTCCCGTCGTCCGTCGGTGCGCTTCGTTCGAATCGGATCCTCACCGATCAACAGTCGACCGATGACGTACGTCGCGCCGCCGAGAAGGGCTGTGATAACGAGGACGGGGAGCCACGGGTTGAGGGCGGCCAACCGCTCGAGTACCGACGCGGGGAGTACGTGCAGATACCGGTACTCGCCGAGATACAGCTGGTAGGCGCCGGTCTCGGGCGGCGCGGTGAGCGTCACGTTCGTCTCCGCCTCCCCTCGTCGGTCGACGAACAGGGTCTCGTCCGCCGTGGCGACGCCCTCGCTCTCGGGCTCGAGCATGACCACGACCGGCACGAGGCCGCTGTTCGCCGTCTGGTACTCGAGTTCCTCGCTCGTCCCCTGTTCGATCACCAACGGTCGATCCGAGGGTGACTGGGCGCTGACGACGTCGAACGATTGCGTTCCCGCAGGCACGATCATGGCTCCCATCGAGGCCACCATCACCATGAGGGCGAAGCCGACACAGAGGAGACGGGGGTCGACGTCGAACGCCGATTCGCGGCCGAGTCGCGATTGCACCTGCTTCTGACGCCGCTCGCGGAGGGTCTCGAGGGCGTACGCCCCCAGTGAAATGCCGAGGAGGATGTACGCAATCCCGGTCGTTCCCTGCACCGACCGGAAGCCGAGCGTGGTCGCGATCCAGGTCTGGACGCGATCGAAGCCGCCGTTGACCGCCATCACGGCCGTCCCTAGATGCGGGATCGCCAGCACGCTGCCCGTCGGCTGGGCGACCGTCGCGACGATCTGGGCGTCCTGTACCGGCGGCTCGCTACTGTCCTGGTCGGTGAACGGATTCGCGTCACCCTGTGTAATGTACCCCCGATCTGTCTCGTCGACGATGCGGTGGGTCGTCAGTCCGCCGCCCTCAATCTCCTGGGCGTCGAAGACGACGACGTCGCCGGGTTCGGGATCGCTCGCGACGACGCTCGGGATCGCGACGAAGCCGTCGCCAGCCTCGAGCGTGGGCTCCATGCTCCCGGTCTCGACGAATCCCAGCAGGACAGGCTGTCCGAGTAGTTGTCCCACCACCATTGCCAGAAGGGCAACGATGAGGATCACCTGGAGGCCCACCCCGATCCACCCACGTTCCATTCGCACGTGTGTCACTGGTGTGTCACCACAAAACTGTTCTGGCTCGACACGACGGCTGTGTTCAAATAAAACGCCGAGTAATCGGAATGCGGTGCAACCACCACGAAAGCCCCTGACCCGCTCGACTCTGGGGCTCGCTGCGCGCGCTCGCTTCGCTCGCGTGCTTTCGTCGCCCGGGCGGGATCGACAGCGCCAGCCCCTTTCATTCCCACCCGCGATGGTTGGTCGAGTAGCCGATACGGGTGGGAACGAAAGCGGGGAGTGAGTTTTGCGGTGTGTGAATCGGTTGTCGTTCGGCCTACGGGCAGGCTGAATACCGCCAGAGGCGACGGTGGAATCAGGCGTCGGGGGTGAGTTCCGTTCGCTCGACCGGTCGTGGGTGCCCGACGACGACGCGCTCGTCGAACAGCCCGGTCTCGAGCGCCAGATACGGCCCGATGAACCCCAGAGCGTACCCGAGGAAGTGGGCGTAGAGGTTGACGATCGTCGAGCCGGAGACGACCTCCGTGGGGAACGCGACGAACAGGTAGCCAACGAAGATCACGACGCCGGCGAGCGCGAGTTCGCCGTCGCCGGGTCGCTCGAGCACACCCCGACAGACGGCCCGAAGTCGCCCAGCACGGCCGGCGAGTCGATGGGCGTAGACACCGGCCGTGGCGAAAGACGCCGTCGCCAGTGTGATCGTCGCCGTCGTCAGGGGAACAGCCAGCAGCGCGATGGCGGCGACCGTGAGGAAGTACGCGATGACGACGTCACGGCGCTCGAGGGCGGGCGGGAACCGTTCCCGGAGGAACTCGTTCAACACCAGCGCCAGCACGCCGAGGAAGGCCATGTTGAGGCCGGAGAAGCCGTAGCCGACCGCGTTTCGGGGGACGGCGACGTTGAGTCCGGAGAGGGCGAGCGGGAACACGACCACGATGGCGAGAAACGACGTCATGAAAAACCGGCGGTGGTCGCCGGTGATCGCCAGCAGGTAGCCGACGCCGGCGAGCAGTCCGTAGCCGATTAGGTTGCCGAGCAGGTGGCCGGGATCGTAGTGGACGAAGTGTGTGGTGTACGCGGTGAACACCGTCGGCTCGAGGTAGTACAGCACGAGTCGGTCGGTCACCCGTTCGGGAACGAAAAATACCACGATCAGCACGAGCGGCACGGCAACAAGCGCGAGCAGGTCGCCCAGTCGGGCTTCCCGCCGCGCTCGCTCGAGCAGCGGCGTGTCGATTCGAGTGGGGGATGAAAGCGACATGGGAAGACCCCATCCCGCTGGGTGTCAGGGTGTGACCGCGGCGCATAGCGACCGCTCTCGGCGGCGGTGTCAGTGTCAGTATCGCACCGCGACGCCAGCGACCGGGTGAGGACAGCCGAGCCCTGGGGGGATGGGGGGAATGGGCGGCTGTATCGAATCCACCGTAGCCCTGGCGTTCACCTGAACAGAGGGGTGAGGGGCACAAGAACCTCTCGGGGGTTTCGCTGTCCGTTTCGGTGTCCGTATCGAGTTTCGTTACGAGGCCCGTTTCGAACCTCGACTCGAGGTTCGATTCGTACGATAGCGTCGCCCTGAGCGAGCGGTGGCGTCGCTCTACGCTCGCGATAACACGCCCAGGCACGCAATGGCGTCGCTCTGGGTGTGGGTGCTGTGTCGCAAAAATGGTCGGTCTCGATTCCGCGGTGGTGGCTCGTCGGGTATCGGGTACCGATTACCGATTACCGGTTACCGTCGAAGCTGATCGAGATCCAGATCGAACCGATCCGGCAGTTCCTCGCGGTTTCGGTAGGCCCAGAGGCCGCCGACCGCGAGCGCCAGGAGCACGAGCACGAGGCCGAGTTCGAACAGGCCGAACGCGCTGGCCTCTTCGGGTGTCTCTGGCTCGTCGACGATCTGGTCGTCGCTGTCGTCATCGTCGTCCTCCGGCGGCGTCGGATCGGTGACGGTGAGCATCGTGCTCTCGTCCTCGAGAGCGACCTCGAACTCGCCAGCTTCCCTCGGGACGTACTCGAGGGCGACCGTTTCGCGCTCGCCGGCGTCGACGGTCACCGACACGGTGTCGACGACCTCGCCGTCGACGAGCACGTCACCCTCGTAGGTGCCCGACTCTTCGCCGGTGTTCTCGATCGTGGCTTCGATCGTCGTCGGCTGGTCGTAGTCTACGGTGGCTGGGTCGACGGTGACGTCCTCGACGGTGAACACCGCGGCGTCGACGCCGAGTGCGTACCGCGAGAACCCGTCGTAGGTGGCCTCGAGCACCACGGCGTCGTCGGTCTCGTCGACCAGGGTGGTCTCGAGGGCTTCCCACTCGCCGCCGTCGTGGTGGCGGTACAGCGTCAGGGCGTCGACGTCGTGGCCCTCGATCTCGAGGAACTCGCGGTCGACGCTGACGGTGTAGGTGACCTCGTCCACCACGTCGGCGGGCGGGGCGTCCTCGATCTCGAACTCGCCGACGGCGTCGGAGCCGGCTGCCTCGCGGAGCACCTTCTTCGTGTGCTCGAGGTCATCCGTGCCGGCCACACCGAACTCGGCGTCGGTTTCGCTCGCGAAGGCGACGTCGACGCGCTCGAGGGTCGCGTACTGACCGATCTGCAGCGACTCGAGCGGGACGTCTACGAGGATTTCGGGTGTGGCGTCGCCGATGGACACCACGCGCTCGCCGTCCTCGACGATGACCTCGACGGGTGGTTTCTTCGGTGGCTCCGGCTCCTTAGGTGGTTCGGGGTCATCCGGTGGGCCGGGAGTAACCGGTGGTCCCGGTGGCACCGTGCCGTCGTCCTCTTCTTCCTCTTCGGGCACTTCCGCGTGGATAACGATCGAGTCGATTACTAAATCGCTCGTGCTGAGACCGTGCGTGTCAACCGAGAACCCGATGTGAACGGTTTCGTTGTGCTCGAGTCTAGTGCTGTTTTCTTCGTTCTCAATGGAGTCGCCGTGTTCGTCGTAGAAGGTGACGTGATCGGTGGATTTGTGCTCGAGCCACACCTCGGCATGGTCGTCGCCCTCGTACGTGAGGGTGAAGACGTCCGAGATGCCAGTGAAGGCTTCAGCTGAGACGCCGCTTCCCTCTATGTCCTCGTTGCTCGCGGTGAGGTCGACGACGATCTCGTCGGTGTCGTTGTCGACGTACGCGTACGCACCGTTCGCGCTATCCGAAGGTGCAGCGATGATGTCGCCAGCGAGATCATCTTCGCTCTCATCGGTGATTACGTCTTGAAGAACTGTGGCACCGGTCGGTATTGCCACTAATAGAACGAGGGCGATTACCAGTATGGCTCTATATGTTTTCATCGCTTACTCTCGCCAACGAGTGGCGTTTTCATCCTTCGACCTCTCGAGTTCACTATTCCTCCACCGATTCGGCAATAAGCACGTACTCGGCAAGATGCGAACTACCATCGGATTCGACACCGGAGGTATCTAACTTCACTGAGACAACTTCTTTTGGATCGCCTGGATGGATACCCTCGAGATTCAGCTCATGCCCATTATCGTCGAGGAGAGTAACGGTTATCTCGCTATCCTCCGGCTCAACGATTTCTGGTTTCTCACTATCACCTTCTTCGTGATTTGATAAGGAACCCGGTTTTCCGTACACGTCGATGGGTTTTGTCCCAAGGTTTTGCACCGAGAAGACGTTCCAAAACGTGTACGTCGAGTTGGTGCCGACACCTGTTCCGCCGTTAGTGCCGAGTTCGTCGTCGACAGTAATTTCGATTGTTCCGTCCTCATCGTCTATCTCGGCAATCTCGGATTCAGCATCGATTGCGAGGAATGCGTTTGGATCTTCGTCTGCAACGCTAATCGAGATTGAGCGGTTTGCCTTCGTTGACGTAAACGCCCCCGACCCGAGAACGATACTCGTGGAAGCGGCAAGTACCCCCGTTCCAATCACGAATCGTCGTCGTTTCATTGTAATGTAGTTGACTCGGTCGGGATTGTTTGTCTAGACTATTCTCTGAAGTCGCGTTCGCTGCCAACAGCAACGGCAGCAATTGTTAGCTGGGTATCTAGATACTCCCGTTCATTTGCGTCACCATCGGTTTGGAAGTACAGTCCTACTTCGATGGATTCGCTGGGCTCGAGAACTGGATAATCGTTGTCTCCAAAGTAACCTTCTGGTTCGAAGTCACTGGGAATCTTGTAGTTGGCACCACCAACCGTTTCGTCGTATTCAAGTGCTTGTGGGTCACCAGAAGTGTCGGCAATCCCTGGTTCGTGCTCGCGGCTCGTATCGTATGCGCTGGCCACAGAGATTCCGTCAATGTCCATAAGATCCCCTAGACCATCTATCATCACTACGAGCTCGTTCGTACTCTGGTTCGTAATGGTAAACAGGTTCAAGAAATCAGTAAAGCCGTTGGGATTCAGACCTGTCTCGCCAACTCCGTCAGCAAGATCGATTTCGATTGCACCGTCCTCGTTCAGTTCAACCCTATCATTCTGCGGATCAAGGGCGAGAAACGCTTCGGCGTCATCGCCTGCAACCGCTACCTCGAGTCGTCGATCTGCAGTTGTCGTGGTAAACGCGCCCGAGCCAATCGCAGCCGCAGTACCTGATGCCAATGCGCCCATTCCGATTACGAATTTGCGTCGTTGCATGGTTCTATCTCCTTCGTCCCCCCCAGGGGACTCGAGTCACACTCCCGACGGTAGGGGTATTGTAATACGGGAATTGACCGCCTATCACACCCGGTTGACCAGCAGTCAACGCCGACGAGACTCGAGCCGCGTCGCCGTATCGCCACCGTTGAGCCCCGGTCAAGTGGTGCCTGGAAACGCGGTAACGGGTAGTGTGGCGGGGTTTGACTCGATCTGCTCGACCTCGCTACGAACCGCTACTCCTCGAGAGGGCGACGTACCCACTCATCTCGAGATGGATGCCGGCCGAGGTACGACGGACGCAATCGTCGATCGAAGAACCGTGAGTAGCTGTCTCATCGGAAGCTGCACCACTCGAGTTCACTGCTGGCCAACGTTTCCCGAACACGTTCCTTACTGTGTGTAAAATAATCGAATATTTTGAATGGAACAATCGAACCGAATCCTCGTAAATTCCATAACGGCTCGAAGATTGCTGCACATCTTCTCTTGTTCTGGATATGTCTACAAACTGCACACATCAATGGGTTTATTACTGTGCTGTAGAATGTCTTCCTCAATGGGGATTGCAGACGAGGTGTCCTTGGGGGGACACGAGCCAGTGGCGTCACCGGAGCAACCCGGTCTCTCGGAAGACGAACTGTTCGAACTCTTGTCGAACAACCGCCGACGGCACGTGCTACACGCGCTCATGCGCGAAGGTGAACCACTCGACATCGGCCAGCTCTCCCAGGAGATCGCCGCCTGGGAAGACGGCAACGAGTTCGAGGAAGTCTCGAGCAAGGATCGAAAGCGCGTCTACACCGCGTTGCAGCAATCGCACCTGCCGAAGATGGACAAGACGGGGGTGCTCGAGTACGACAGCAATCGCGGAACTGTGGAGCCGACGCCGGCGCTCGAGGACGTCGAAATCTACATGGACGTCGTTCGCGGGCGCGAACTGCCCTGGAGCGACTACTACCTGGGGGTGACAGCCCTGACAGCGGTCGTCCTCGGTGGGGCCGCCCTCGAGCTGGTTCCGTTCACGCTCTTGCCGACCTACGCCTGGAGCGTGTTCGTCGTGGTCGTCCTCGCCGTGTCGGCGCTGGCCCATCGGTACTACTCCCGACGAAATAGGCTGGGAATCGGCGGGCAGCCACCGGAGGTGGATCACGCGTGAACGGACGCAAAGCGCTCAGTCTCACCGTGGCGATTGTCGCGGTCATCGCGTTGCTCACAGCGAGTGGAGCCTATAGTAGCATTACGGCCGACCGGGGACTGCAGGTATCCGTCGTCGATGACGATCAAGCCTACCTCGCCATCGAGAAGAACGACCCCGGCGAGGTCAAGGAAAACGAGACGGTGAGGCTGTTCAACGTGACGAATCAATTCTCGAGCAAGATTGACGTGACCGTCGACTTTACAGAGGAACCCGACGGTCTTGAGCCCGATACCGTCGACAGGGAGGGGCTGGAGTCTGGAGATGTGATTAACGTCTCGGCGAAGTGTACCGACACCGATCAGGATATGATGGTTGCATTCACCGTGAGCGCCGAATCAGAGTCGGCGAACGTCGAAACGGACGAGCGGAAAATGAAGTTGACGTGCACATCTTCGGACGGCTGACGCTCGAACCATCTCCTTTCTGCGCTCTTCATGGATAGAGCGCTCATAGTCTAACACATTGTTCACTATTGGAATTGTTGTAACAGTCTTGGTCGAACACGCCCAGACGAGCCCCAACCAAGTGATACCACTCGAGGCGATCCACTCCCACATGCCCTCGAAAAATCGTACAACTGAAAGTGAGACGCCGTGAATCCCCCCAGATTCAGGTGACGTCCCCAGTGGGTGTCGTGCTCCCAACGCAGGAAGCACACCCAAACCGAGCGACCGATTCGGTATTGTAATATCGACGTTGACCGAGACAATGGTTCGTTCATACGCAGTCAACGACTGGTAGACTGCTCGAGGAACCATCCCACATCTGCCTGGCTGGCCCATTCACGCCGATTTGGCTCCCGGGCCCACGCGACCGACGCGCTACCCACTCGAGATCGACTCGAGCGAACGGATCGCTCGAGCAAATGCAGCGCCCAATTCCACCAAGCGACAGCTCACCTCGAGTGTCGAATGCGCCAGATCGTTCCGAAGGCGATCGAACTCGCCAGGAGGATTCCCGCGACCCCCAACGCCCCGAACGCACTCTCCTCGTCGGTCGGCTCATCACTTTCGTCCGGTTCGTCCGGGGTTTCCACCGTCTCCTCATCCTCGTCTTCCCCGTCGTCACCAGCGGGTTCGGTCGGCACTGGTTCGTCGACCTCGAGGACGGTGAGTGTTACCGGTTCGGCGTCACCGACTCCGATCTCGTACTCGCCCGGTTCGTCGATCGTGAGTTCGAGGGTCTCCGTGACCGACGCACCGGCGTCGACACTCGCCACGATCGTCTCGCGTTCGTCGCCGTCGACCGTCACCGCCAGCTCGCCGGTTCCGTTCACCCGACCACTGTTTTCGATCGTCGTCGTGACAGTGACCGCCTCGCCAACCATGACCGTCGAGGGCTCGAGTGAGAGGCTCGTCACGGTCACCACCGGGGATTCGATGGTCAGCGCGTGCGTCGAGAACCCGTCGAGTCTCGCCTCGATGACGACCACATCCGCCGTCTCGGCGACGACCGACGTTTCGATCGTCTCCCAGCGATCGTCTTCGTCGTCGTAGCTGTGAAGGGTGACGGTCTCCGGATCGGCCCCGGACGCGTTGAGCCAGTCCCGATCGATCGCGTATCGGTACTCGACGTCGCGGATCGTCTCCGCCTCCCACGCGTCTCGAACGCTGTAGGAACCGATTTCAATCGTACCAGTTTCAGACGGCAGTCCCCCCAGCCGCTGTTCGACCTCGGCCACCTCTGCAGCGTCGAGCGTGAACGCCGGATCGCCCCGCTCGGTAAAGCGCACGGTGAGCTCCTCGAGCGTGACGTCCGACCCGATCTGGAACGCCTGGGCGTCGCCGGTCAGCGCGAGGTGGGATCTGGCGTTCTCGATCGTCACGTTGCGGGTGACGTTGTCGGGCGCGTCGATCTCGATCGTCGCTCGCGGTGAGGCAACGTACACCCTGCTGTCGGCGATGGTCGCGTGGACGGTGAACGTCCCGACGATCTGGTCGCCCGCCTCGAGGCCCTCGCTGTCGACAGAAAACCCGACGGCGACGCGCTCGTTCGGGCCGAGTACGGTGGCGTTTTCCTCGTCGGCGATCGACCCCGACTCCGTGTAAAATTCGAGGCGTTCGTCGTCGGTTTCGATCCAGACCGTTGCGCCCTCGGAGCCGGTGTACTCGAGTTCGAACACGTCGTCGATGCCCGTGAACGCGGACGGCGGAACGCCGTCGACCGCCGTGTTCGGGTTCTCGCTGGTCAGGTCGATCGTCAGCTGGCCGTCCTCGTCGATCACGACGTAGTCGCCGTTCGGCCCCGAACTGGGGACGGCGATCAGGTCGTCGATTTCCTCGAGGGTGTCGACTCCGCGGTCGTCCCCGTTCCCGCGCTCGAGCGAGTTGTCCCCAAAACCCGGTGGAAGGACGCCTGCGGTCGTCGCTCCGATACCGGCGGCCAGGAGCACGACCGCCAGCACCAATCCAGTGGCTCGTTTCATGTGACTACACCCGGTGGTCGACGTCCCCGCTGTAACAGTCGTACGTTGGCTAGCATTGTTCCCCCGAGTGCACAGGACGCGCCGGTACACCCCCTTGTGTCGTCACTTTCGAACACAGTGGTATGGTAATAGTCACGTTGCAGCGTCCCAACGAGTGGTCGATACACGCCAACGTCCGCATGTGCTATTGTTTCCGACCCGCGGATCTCGATCGACCCTGTCGATCGTCGAGGAGCATCGTCACAATTCCTCGAGAAGGGTCAGCTGGCCAGTCAATGATTCCGATATCAAGGGACGGTGCCTCCGCCTCGACCGCCTGTGAAATCGCACAGGCTCGAGCAGTCATCACTATGTTGGATAAAGGAGAACCGACTCCACTCGAGATGCAGGTGTGGTCGAAACGCGTACGCGTGATGTGGTGTCGAGGCCGATCACGAGTCGATGGTGGGTGGTGGATTGCAAACGTCGGAATCGGCTCTCGGTACCCACAGCGTCGTATCCCGTGTGGAGTTCCCCCATCGATGCGGTGACGCCCCAGGGGTATGGTAATACTCCTGTTGTAGCCGGAACAACGTCGAAATACGGGTACAATCTCTCTATACCTTAGTATCCCGACTCGAAACGGGTTCCCGATGGCTACGCCAATGCGAACGATTGATCGATTCAAGGCATCGGAGTACACCGGAGCCAACAGGTGCCTCCCGTGTACGATCATCAACGCGATCATCGCGACGGCGGTTGCCGCTGCCGTCGCGATCATGTGGATTCCTGCAGGGATCGTCACCCTGCTCGCATGCGCCGTCGTCATATACGTTCGGGGCTATCTCGTCCCGGGCACGCCAGCGCTGACCGCTCGATACCTTCCCGAGCGCGTCCTCGCCTGGTTCGACAAAGGCGAGGGCCCCGAGTCAGCCGACCCTGATTCCGAACCGACGTACGCTACACCAGTTCAGTCGGACGACGATTCGGAGTCGGTGGACGTCGAGGCACTGTTGTTCGACGGCGACATCGTGGAGGAGAACTCACGAGGGGACGACATCCAACTCACCCAGTCCTTCCGAGACGCGTGGTGGCGACGGATCAGACGGCTCCGGGATGGGGGAGACGCGACCGACCAGTTAGCCGCGGTACTCGAGGTTCCACCTGAAGATCTCACGACCGACTCCAACGGCGATCGGTTCGTCGTGTCGTTCGACGAGGCGCCGGTCGGGCGATGGGCCTCCGATGCCGCGTTCTACGCCGATCTCGCCGTCGAACCGACGCTCCGCGAACGAATTGCCGAGTGGGATGCGCTCGGCGATCGGTATCGAACGGAACTGATCGCTGGACTTCGGGCGTTTCTCGAGCAGTGCCCGACGTGTGAAGCCGACCTCGACTCCGTCGAGGACGTCCGCAAGTCGTGTTGCTCGAGCGATTACACGAGCGTGAACGTCGATTGTACGGTGTGTGGCGCTCGGGTGTTCAGCGGGTCGTATCGGTGACGTGGGAATCGGACGTTGGGCACGTACTATCGTCTGTTGTGAGACGACACGCATCGCCTGAAAGCTGGATACGTACGATAGGCGGTCGGAAACCGGATGAACTGCCGAAGGGGTTTATAACACTTGTGGCCGAACGATCTGCCATGTCTTGGGGAAGACTTGGGGGAACGTTCGATCGCGTCCGATCCGTCATCGGATACGACGACACGACCGAGAGGCAAACCACGACGACCGAGCGGAATCGAACGACTGCAACCGAAATACCCGCCGAAGAGGGGACACACCCAGTACAGACCACTGAGGAAGAGACACTCGAGGCCCTCGAACCGACCGATAGCGACCTCGAGTCGCTTCTGGGTGACGTCTCCAGCGTCTCCGACGTCTCCAGCGTCTCCGACGTCTCCATCGTCGGTGACGAAGCGGAGGACGGAATTCCGGATCAGTCCACGGACGACGAGCAGCTCCTCGAGGCGCTCGACGAGGCGTTCGACGACCTCGAGTGGCTGGTCGGTCAGGAGACTGGAGACTCGTCCGGTCGCATCGAGGTGTCGCCCGAAGAGACGCGTTTCGAGTGGGTCGATCCGACGTCGCTCGAGGCTGTCGACGGCCAGTAGCCCGCTCGGTGGTGACCGAAAACTCCAGTCGATCGAGTGCAGCTACAGCGTTTTTCACCACACTGAGCGTCGAATCGCCCTCGTACGCGTGGGTTCACACCAGCGATCGTCAGCGTCTCGAGCTGATCGCGATCCCCGAACGGCGTTCGAGATGTGACTGTGACGCACGACTTCGAACGCACCTCGGGTCTGTCGTAGACGCGAGCATCCCCTCACTCGCCACCCCCACAACGATGTGAACACTGTGGTTGAGTGGTCGTTCAGGAAGGAAAAGCCGGACGAGCGGTGGTGTCTTCACCTGGTTCCGCAGTGCTCGACGTCCACGTGGATGCCGTAGTAGGGATACCGTTCCACGGAGACACTCGTTTCGCGTCCCTTGTACGTCGAGAACAGACCGGGTGCGGGATTGTCCGATGGCGCTTCGTCGTATCCCTGGATTTTGATCGCTTCCTCGCCGTCCTGTAGCGACCACCCGTCGTGGAAGTCGATGTTGATAGCCACGATCTCATCGGATTGTTCAGTGAACGTCACGGTTCCCGCCTCACCGGTCTGTCCAGCGAGGAGGTCGTAAGTCGTCCCGTCCGCCCACGGTGTATACGTGGCCCAGTTTCCGGTGCCACCACTAGTGTACGGCTCACCCTCAGTCCAGGCAGTCTCCGATTCACAGGGACACTCACAGGAGATCTCGATCTGCCTGTCCCGATCCGTTTCCACCGAAAACTCCTCGCCGACGGCCTCCACACTGAAGGTAATCGTCGCCGTGCGTACGTCGGAGGCGGTACAGTCGACGTCGACCGTAACCACCCCGGACTCCCCAATACCGAGGGTGTCGGGATACGTGAGACCTCCGACGGTAACGTCGTCGCTGGACACGTCGAGTTCGACCTCGAGTGCAGTGATTGCGGCTTTGAGCTGATTCGTGATCGTAATGATGTCGACTGTCTGGGCACACTCGATCACTGCCTCGATGTCGGCGTATTTCAGCGAAAGGTACGCATCCTCGTCCCCCTGAACCCGTATTCTGACCTCTCGCTGTGATTCGACTGTCGAGTATGCACCACTCCCCAGGAGTGCACTCCCGCCGATGCTCGCTGCCGCCGTTCCGACAATAAATTTCCGTCGTTTCATGTCCCCCTCCACGGCTTCCCCAACCGCTTGCGTATCCTTTTTTCTCGAAGTACTTGGTCATAATCTCGTAGTCCGTGCACAATGAACGGTTGTACCTAGCATGTGCCGTACAACCTCGAGCTGTAATCGATCGATGCAGAGCCAGTGTGCCCAGGTGACTGGTTCGAGTCAACATCCCGAATCCGCTGCCCTGTCCCGTTCGAGCTGGTAATTGTCGTATGTGGGACACGGCTATTCCCTCCAGGCCACGGGGATTCCCGTTGGGTCTGCTCGAGTGAGCTGCGGGCCACGGCCCGGGGAGCGGTTGGTGGGAACCGATTGTTCTCGTTTCTGGCGAGACGAACTCGCCGTCTGGAGGTCGTCTATCTTCCATTGTCGAAAATAATCGCTCGATGTCGACCATCAATATTCCATAGCCGAGATACATATTATCAATACACATGGGCATGTATATTGTTGTCTATCTGTACATCCACTGCCCGACAGCGGCAGACGGGTGCGAAAACCACACAACTATGGAGCGACGAAAATTTTTGGTCGGAGTCGGTAGTGCCTCCCTCGGTGGCAGTGCACTGCTTGGCACCGGCGCGTTCAGCAGAGTCGAATCGAATCGAGCGGTGACGATCGCGGTCGCGGAAGATCCGGATGCGTACCTCGGACTGGACGAGTGTGAGACGTTACACGGGGACAATTACGTTGAACTAGACGACGATGGTCACCTGTACGTCGACATCTCGGAGAATCCGAACGGCGGCGAAGGCGTCAACTCGAACTCACGGACGTGGTTTCACAACGTCTTCCAACTCTGTAACCAGGGGAAAGAAGACGCCTGCGTCTGGATTCAGCGTGACGACGAGTGGCCTGTCGTCGAGAGCGGCCCGTACGAGGGCGAGCCACGCGTCGACTTCTACCTCGAGGACGACGACGAGACGTCGATACTCGGTGCAGAGAACGCCACAGCGGTCGGACTCGGGGAGTGTTACTGTATCGGGATCCGGACGAACACGCACGGGATCAACGCGAACGACGAAGCGGCACTCCTCGACGAGCTCGAGGATACGATCACGCTCGTCGCGGACGTGGAGTGTCCCGAGTGGGACAGTCCTCGGTGTCTCGACCCGGAGGAGACCACGTGGGACGATATCGTCGACGAAGAGGAGGGTGGCGGGCCGGTCGTCCTCATGGGGCTGGACTCCGAACTCGGTGCCGGTGGAACCGGACACGGAACGCCCGAAGAACACGCGTCGATGGTCGAATCCATCCTCGATGACGTGACGAACGGCGGCGAGGGGATTCTCGTTCTCGGCGGTAATCCTGACCCATGGAATAGCAACGTCGTCGATTACTGGGAAGACGATATCGGGAAGGCATCCAACGTCGACGAACCGGTTACGTTCGTAAGCGACGTAGACGACATCCTCGATGTCGATTTCGACGGCTACGCGATGATCGGCGTGGTCAGTAGCACCGAACAGATCAGCCACGGTTTGACCAACGATCAGAACTCTGCCATCACCGAGCGAACTGAGGACATCGCCGACTTCGTCAACAACGGTGGCGGTCTCCTGGGTAAGACCCAGGAACAGTTGAACGAACCCTGGGCCTACGTCGATCCGTTCGGCGAGTTCGAAAACAGGGACATGGGTGGGGATCAGTACAGTTCAGTCGAAGTTCAACAGGCGGGCCTGGACATGGGGCTCACTCAGGACGGAATGAGTGGCTGGTGCTGTTACCACGAAACGTTCCCCCAGTTCCCGGACTTCTTCGACGTGCTGTTGACCAGGGATCAATCCGGATTAGGTGATGGTGAAGCCGGCGCTATTGGCGGCCAGGCGGTCATCATCCCGACCGTCGTTTCCCTCGAGATTACCGGCCCGACCAACCTCGAAGTGAACGACACCCAGACCTACGACATCGAGCTCTCGAACGACGGAGATCGCTCGGAAGGTGACGTGGAAATCCAGATCGTCGACGACGATGGGTTGCTGACTGACGATACAGTCCCGAACGAATCGTTCGAACTCGTGGAAGGGTTCGATGGGTCATACGAGATGAGTTTGACGTGCACCGAGCCAGGGAGTCATTCCATCGAGGTCGTGGTGGCTACCGTGGACGATAATAGTGGCCGTGAAATCGCGTCGGTAGCCGTCGAGATCGAGTGCGTCCCCGAGGATCCTGGCGTCTGTTGACCGGGGACTCGATCCGCTTTCGTTCTGTTCTCCCGATTCGTCTGTCGGTGCGTCCATGTAGCGCCTGGCAAAAAGGTGCTCAACTTCCACCAGTTTCCAAGGGGCACAGCGCTACCGAGGGCTGATAAGTATCGTGTTCTCGTCATCGATGCAGCGAAAAACGATCCCTGGCTCGCGAAACGTCGATTACTCCTTAACAGAACGGTGTGAACTTCCCGGTTCCAGGGGGTTCTCTCCCCCCAGAGACGACTTGCAGTTCGTTCCCCGGGAACGTATCCGGGTGGAGATATTGGCCGACTTCAACGGTTCTCGAGCAACTGACGTGGAACTCGTCGTCCGGGTCTTCTTCGCCGTCTTGAACCACGCGGATTCGCTCTCCATCGACGTAGAACCGAGTTTCTGGCGATCCCTTCGTAAGGAGATCCAGTGTGAACGTGCTCCCTGCATCGACGTCGTCGTCGAATAGTTCCTCCCAGTTACCGGATCCTCCAGTCGTTTGTTGATCGACCTGAATCGACTTGGATTCGGTTCCGGTATTCTCGATGGTCAAGTGGCTCAATCGCCCCATCGTTCCATTGGGGCCACAGACTTCACACTCCGTCGGTTCCTCACCGTTTCCAGGCTCGGGACAGTCGACGTCCGCGTTGATGACGATGGTGTTCTCGAGCGCGTCCAGGAGTTCGTCGCCGTCGGACAACCCGTGTGTCCGCGTCTTGATCCCGACACAGAAACAGTCCCCGAGCTCGAGAACCCTCCTGTTCTCCTCGCCGATGAGCGATCGTTCGTCGTCGTCGCCAACGTAGAACTCGACGCGTCGTTCGCCCTCGTACTGTCCCTCGTCGACGCGTGGCCACGACTCGCTGTCCGAGATCCACACACAGACGTCTTCTTTCCCCTGGTTGCAGATCTGGAAGACGTTGTCGAACCACGTCCGGGAGTTCGAGTTGACCCCGTCGCCGAGTGGCGAATCGCCGATCGTCGGGTTGTCAGGGTTCATCAGGATTTCGAGGTGACCGTTCCCGTCGGGGTGTGCGTAACTCCCGTTGGGTGTCGGCTGGTCGCCGCCGCACTTGTCGAGTCCCAGGTAGGCGTCTCGATCCTCGGCGACCGCGATCGTGACGTTCCGGTTCGATTCAACTCGGCTGAACGCGCCGGTTCCGAGCAGTGCGCTCCCCCCGAGCGAGGCGCTGCCGACCCCGACCAAAAATTTTCTTCGTTCCATGGTATCCCCCACGCTCGAGCGCGGATACCCAATGGAGAACTTCTTTCCACGTATGGATGCACTCGTTGTCCGCCGACCAACCACACCGTGTCGGGGGACAACCTGACTTTGGTCGTCGATGTGGCGACCGTCTCGAGAACCGACTGTTGTACACAGCCCACACGAAGTCGATCCAGTCCCTCACTGATCTCGGACAACGCGGTCAACACTGAGACGACGATCAATTCGAAGTTGAACGGTGGTACGAAGTCTATAGATATGAGTCGGGAGTTCCTCGTTCGATCAACAGACGGGTGACGACGGGATGGGACAATACGCTCGACAACTCGAGACCGGTGTCGGCGATCGACGGCGGGATCGAAGCGCTGTGAAGGACGACTGGATGGCAGGTGACTGGCCGTGATCGTCTGTTCACACTGCCAAACGTCCCAATTTCTCCAGATCACCGAGAGTACCATGCAATGTCGCGACGGGGACGTGCGAACCCTCGAGGAGTACTACCACTGCACGCAGTGTGATGGAAGGGGCGTCTACTGGTACTTTCTCGAGAAGGAGTGTGTCAGCGGTACCGTCGAACTGACGGACGAACGGCCTCGAATGATCGAGCAGTGACGTTCCCCTCACGGAACCGGTGAGGCCATACGGGGGAACCGTCCGTTCACAGCAACCATCACTCACTCGAGTAGTACGAACCGACGGGTTCGAGCACGTCTGCCCCGCTTCGTTTGACACCCTCGATCGAGTTCGGATGGTTACGGACGCTCGGGGAGAACCGTGCTGCCGAACGCACTGACGTTGATCGAGCCGGACAGTGTATGCGTGGTTCGTTCGAATACACAGCGCTCCAGGTCCCGACTCGAGTGGTTTGAAAAACAATCGAAAATCGAACGAACCGATGGTGCTATTCGTTGCTAATGAACCCACACCGTGCGAGATCCGAGTATCCCTGGGTGTTCGCCACTGGATCGGCCTCGTTGTGAGCACCGGTCTCCAGGTCGACCGTCCACCAGTCACCGTCCCAGGCATGGTGGGCCCAGAGAACACCATCGTCGTCGAACGCGAGCTGCTTGTTCGTCGCGTAGTCCTCGTCGGAACCGTCCGTAATCAGTTCTTGAGTGGCGGTGTCATCGAGGTCGATGCTGAAGAGCGTGGTTCCTCGATCCGACGAGGCCGTGCTGACGTACAACGTCGCGGCGTCTCGATCGATGGCCAGGTCGCCCAGTCCGATATTAGAGGCGACTTCGTCGTCCAGCTCGACGACGACTCTGGTATCCACACCGCCCGCGCCATCGAGTGCCGCCGCTTTGAGCTCGTCGCCGCCTTCTTCGATGAACAGGTACTCGCCCATTTCGTCCCAGAACGCGGCCCCAGCGATACCTGCACCGCCGGAGGTGATGTCTCCGTACTCCTCGAGACCCATGTTGCCGTCCTCGTTCATCGTGAACAGGACGCCGTCTGTCCCCTCGAAGTCCTCGGCGAAGTAGAACACGTCGTTCTCGTCGTCGAACGCGAGTCCGTTCGGCCTCGCGATGTCGTGTGGACTCATGTTGCCGATGTTCCCGACCGTTTCGGTGACGATTTCACCGTCGGCAGTGTCGTATCGGATCTCGTGGATCTCCGTCGGATCCTCCATCGTCGTGCCGTAGAACGGACACTCCGGCAGTGGTGGTCGCTCGAAGCAGACCCCGTCGACGTCGGCATTGATCTGGATCGTGTTCACCATATCCTCGAGTAGTTCGTCGGCCTCCACGAGGCCGTAGGATCGAACCCGCAGGCCGACGCAGATACAGTCCCCGAGTCCCAACTCGTAGGCGTTCTCCTCGCCGATGAGCGACCGATCGTCATCGTCGCCGAGATAGAACTCGACGCGGCGTTCGCCCTCGTACTGCCCCTCGTCGACGCGCGGCCACGCTTCGCTGTCCGAGATCCAGACACAGACGTCTTCTTTCCCCTGGTTACAGAGCTGGAAGACGTTGTCGAACCACGTCGTCGAGTTCGAGTTGATACCGGCTCCGAGGTACTCGGCTTCCTCCCCGTTGTGGGTTGGGTTGTCCTCGTTCATGAGGAGCTCGAGGTGGCCGTTGTCGTCGAGGTGTGCGTAACTTCCGTTGGGCGTCGGATTGTCGTGGCCGCCACATTTGTCGAGCCCGAGGTACGCATCCGGATCTTCCGCGACCGCGATCGTCACCGCTCGATTCGATTCAACCCGGCTGAACGCGCCGGTGCCGAGTAAGGCGCTGCCACCGATGGAGGCACTCCCCACTCCCATTACGAATTGTCTTCGTTTCATAACAATGTATTCGACAGCATAATGAATTGATTGTCAGTCGTTTCTCGAGTGGTGAGTTACGCCTGTGGCACCGAGCCGGCGCCGTCGGAGATGGCAGTGACGACGGCGTCCCCGCTGACCAGCGGTTCGCCCGCGGTCGCGTCGATGCCGAACGTGCTGGTGACGATCGATGCGGTTACACACTCCCCGACGTCGAGGGCGACGGCACCCGGGCCGTGAACCCACCCATCTTCGTCATCACGGATGATCGACTGGTCGTAAATCTCCAGGGCTTCGTTGGTCACCTGAACGTCGGCGACCGGCTCGCCCGCGTCGTTGATCCCGTCGGTGGAACTCGAGTGGAACTCCAGGCCGCCCACGTCGATGTAGACGAGTGCCTCGTCCTTCCCCTGATTACAGATCTCGAACATGCCGTTGAACCAGGTTCGGGAGTTCGAGTTGACGCCTTCACCGATGGGGCCGTCCCCACCCACGTCCTGCTGGTCGCCCTCGCCGTCGATCTGGACGTAGAGGTGGCCGTTCTCGTCGAGCGCCACGTAGTTCTGGCTGTTGGGCGTATCCAGGGGCTTGAGTCCGAGGTAGGCATCCTCGTCCGTTGCAACCGCGATGTTCACCGCACGAGTCGATTCAACCCGAGAGAACGCGCCCGTACCGAGCAGTGCGCTTCCACCGAGTGCTGTTCCGCCGACGCCGACCAGGAAGTTTCGTCGTTTCATAGTCTTGCTCCGAGGCACGGGTCTGCTGTGCCCGAACCTCTTACTCCAGGCCGTTGCTTGCAGCCCCCGTATGTATTCACAAATTGTCTATTTTCGACTCGATGGTACCCCGATATTGTTCCCTCAGGCTCCGAATTAACGATAGAAACGGGCACTGACAACGAGGTATTGGTGGATGATGTACCCACCTTGTCCGAGTTCTACGTCGGCCTACGGCGGTACACATCAACGTTTCCGTGCACCACTGACAGCACTCGTCATGACAACTGCAGCCAGAAACCGACAGCAGGCGCTAAAGTGAGCGGAGATTGAACTGACTCGAGAGCTCGAGCCCTGGTGGATCCGGTCGACCCCAGAATCGTCCCTACTTTGGGTGTCTCGTCCGAAAACGGGTTCTGTTCGGTGGATACGTCCCGTCTCAGCCGCCAAACCGACGCTCAACCACGGAAAGCGACTGGCTAGTCCTCTCGGGGTTCCCTATCATCGATCTCTTCACTCGAGGCACCCGCTTCGACGATGGCATCCGTGTCACCGCCTTCACCGTCCAGCACCTCGGTTTCGGAACGGTGAGTGTTTCGTGGCCTTCCTCTCCGACGGTGGCGAACGGCCCCTCTCAGTCGTCGGAATCGGCGGCTTCGTCGTCACGATCGACGACCCCATCGTCAAAGATCATCGGGCCACCCGATCGGTCTTCTGGGTCGGTGTCGACAAGCAGTTCGAGACTCTCGTTCTCGATGGCAGTCTCGGTTTCGTTCGCACGTTCGCTTTCGGTGACCGATTCCGTGGTTGGTGTCGCAGGTCTGTCCTCGATTGCGCCTCGACCCGTCTCGCGGTTCAGCTCGTCGGGGTCGTAGACGTGATAGACGTCCCCTTCGACGACGTAGTATGCCGCCCGCCGCGCGTCCTCGATCACGCGTCGGTCGCAATCTATGGCGACGTCCACGATTCCTTCGAGGGAGTCGATCTCGATGCGGGGCCCCTCGAGATCAGTTTCCTCGACCTGGCCGGTACTGATCCAGTCGTCGAACGCCTCGCGCTGTCTGGCCGCCTCGAGCAGTCGGCGTTCGTCGTCGGTGACGGTGATCAGTCCCGCATGACGTCCGTATCCGAGCGTCGCGAGTCCCGCCAGTCCGAACAGCATCAGTCCGAGCGAGCCGTACGAGCGGAGCGGGCCGTAGCGCTGCTCGACCTCGAACGTCTCGGTGAACGCGCGCTCGCCGACGTTCTCGGTGTCGGTCTCGACGCTGTACGTCGAGCCGCCTGAATCCAGGGCGTACGTCGCGGTGTGTCTGTTCGAGAGTTGCTCGTCGTTCACCGTCCCGGCGACTCTCGTTGTCACGACGACCGTGGCTTCGCTGGTACCAGGACTGGCTCCGAGGCTACTTTCGATCGCCTCGATCTGGGATTCCACGTCGCTCACGTTGACGTCGAACGAGAGTTGCATCTCCTGACCGGGTTCTAAGTCCTCGACGGCGTCCTGTCGGAGGGGCTCTCGCTCGCTCCAGTACGCGTTGCCGTCGTCGTCGACCGACTGCACCAACAGGTGCATATCGACGTCGACGTCGAGTTCCCCGTCGGGAGCGTCATACGCGTACGCGTACGTTCCCTCAAGCGTCGGTGAGATCCGTGTGTAGTACAGTGGCTGGTTGCGCAGTATCTCACCGTGGCTGAACACGGGGTTTGGCCGCTGGACTTCGGCCTGATGGCTGAGTGTCGGCTGTTCGACCCACGTGTCGATCGTCCGCTCCTCCTCGGCCACCGCCGGGTCGAGGTGTGGTTCGTACGCGAGCCATCCACCCGCTACGACCATCGCGAGGAGTACCCCGATCGCGAGCAGGAATCGTCGGTCGAGGAACTGTCGAAGGCGGATGCGTCGTTGGTCGTCGTCGGATAGTTCGTCGGTCGGTGGTGCTGGTGAGCGTGTCATGTGTGTGAATTACTCGAAGAAGCCGCCGGTTCGGGATCGGGTACGCTGTCGGAGTCGAATCTTGTGGCTGGTTCCGCCGAACAGCGTCCAGCTGACGACCAGCGGTGTGGCAACGACTGCATTGACGGCCAGGTAGGGCGTCCACGGGTGGATCGCGTACAACGCGTCGATCACCGTCGGCGGCAGAACCAGCAGGTACCGATACTCCGTCATGGATTCGACGTGGTAGCCGGTTTCGTCGTTCGCGTGGAGGGTCACAGTCGAATTGACCGACTCGTTGGCGGACAGTCTCTGTGGGTCGGTGTTCGTCTCGATGCCGTTGCTGCGGGGCTCGAGATAGGAGACGATCGGGACGACTCCACCGTTGTGGATCGTATATTCGAACTCGTCCGTCTCCCCCACCGGGATGATCGTCGGGTTCGCAGAGCCACTCCCCTCGGTGCTAACGATACCGTAACTCTCGGTTCCGACGGGAACGACCATCGCTGCGGTCGCCCCGGCACACAGGAGGAGGACGCACGCAATGAGGACGTACCGGGAATCGATGCCAGTGGATCGATTTCGCGACCGTTCGTCCGATCCGGTACGCAGGCGTTTTCCCCTCCCTGCCAGCATGCTCGAGCCGAACAACACGACACCGAGCCCGAACAGCACGTACGTCAGTTCGTCGGAGCCGAGCTGTGGCCAGCCAAAGAGACCGGCGATCGCCCCCTCCACCCGGTCGATACCGCTCTGGAGGGCCATCACGCCCGTTCCGAGGTGGGGGATCCGGACGACCTCCCCGTTCACCGTGAGCGCGACGGTCAGGATCTGCCCGTCGGTCACCGGCGGCTCGTTCCGGCTCTGATCCGGAAACGGGTTGGCGTCACCCTGGGTCAGGTAGCCGTTCCCCTGCGTTCCGACCACGCGGTGAGTGGTCGGCCGCCCGCCGTGAAGCTCCTCGGCTTCGAACGTGACGACGTCGCCCTGTTCTACGTCGCCGGCGACGGCCGCTGGAATCGCGACGAATCCATCACCGGCGTTCAGCGTCGGCTCCATACTCCCCGTCTCCACGTACGCGAACAACACTGGCTGTCCGAGTACGTATCCCACACCGAGTGAGATGACCAGTACGACGAGTACGATGGCCAACGCGTATTCCGCAAGCGTCTTGACTCTCATTTTCCCCTCCCCCAATCGCGTCGATTCGGTTCGTCCAGTTTCGACCACGGACGATCAGCAGGTCGATCCCCGATTACTGCTCAGTACTGTCCTCCCCCTGTCGTTGATACGATCTCGTTCGTATCTCTGCGGTGACGTTATCGGTCACCCCCATATACATACTGACGTTGTACCCCGCTTTTCGACCCGGACACCCTCGAGAACGAGCCTGACACCCACACCAAAATCGGCTGCCCTCGAGAATTGGCGGCCATCAACCGGTACGCGTGAGAACTGGTCAATGCTCCATACGTCAACGCGTCTGGTGACTCTCACCCGTTCCAGACACATTTTGAGTAGGGGTGTAGGACGGTTGGTGACAATCAGATAATGCGGACGTAACAGATTTCTTATTATTCACCTGGTGCGCGGGCGACTCGCGTCTGACCGGCAGCATACGTGCAAGTAAGTGCGTAGGTAACCTGCACGTAAATGTCAAATCACTATTGGGTAAGCGCGTAGGTGACCTGTGTGTAACGTGTGTCGAACGACCCGTCCAAAAACAACCTATCTCCGACACTTACTCCTGTACCACGAATCAACGAATCCATATAACCGGGATACTCGGTCGTGTATTTCAAGACCGAACGACACAACAGGAAATTTCGTAGATCGGATATGTCTGGGAAAATTTCCGGAATATTGTCCTTCCTCGAACGCTCAACGAGAACGGCAACGGGCCAACCATCTCGAGTTGTCTCGACCGTAACGAGAGAATTCCGTTTTCTGAGAAATTGCCACTTGATGTTGAGTCGTGAACGGTTACCTACCTTAAATATTCTGGCCACTGTCATCAAATTCGTGGGTGACGACATCTCAGATGGTAGGGAGTTCCTACCGGGGGGAGGAGGTGTTGCCGTCGTACCCACTCGTACGGGGGAGGATTCGATGAAAGCCAGTCTACAATACAATTCGAGGGGGAAACGCAGCGTCCCAGGACGGGACGACTCGGGAGAGCTTCCGCAGAACGATGTCTTCGACATTCTCAGCAACTATCGTCGCGTCTGCGTGATCCAGTACTTACAGAACGTGGAGCGAGACGTCGTCGAACTGCGAGACGTCGTCGATTACGTGACCGAACGAGAGACACTCAACTCGCCACAGGAGACCAACTACAGCAACCGAAAGAGCGTCTATACGGCGTTGCGCCAGACACACCTACCGAAGCTCGACGACCTAGGAGTCATCGACTACAATAAGTCTCGAGGCGAGATGCGCCTGACCGACCGGGCGAACCAGGTGCGAATGTACCTCGAGTACGTTCCGGAGGATGACATTCCCTGGCACGTCCATTACCTGGCCCTGACGGGACTCAGCGGCCTGCTGTTGCTGACGACCTACGCTGGACTGTATCCGTTCGACATCGGCTGGGGCATGCTTACGGCGACGCTGTTCCTGATGTTCGGTCTCTCGGCGGTCGTACACACCTTCCAGACGCGACGGTCGCGATTGCGGGATTTTGACTTCGCACCGCTCGAGGGGTGAAACGGTTCCCAGCCTATCTGGGTCTCGGTGTGCTCGTTACTGTCACCCCATCTAAATTCGACCTGCTGGGATAGCGCCATCTCTTTCAGTGTTAGCGGATAGCGCGGTAGTTTACCCAAATGCTGCCCAACGCGGACAAGCCGTCGTCAGGGCTACTTCCTGGGTCACGTGTTCACGCTCGCCACGTGAACGATGAGACGCGAGTTGTGCTGTCACTCGAGGATACTATCTGGATGATCAAATTATGGGATTAACAGGCGCAAAACCTCTCGCTTCAGCGCGGGGAGGATGGCAGCACCAGCATGTCGATCCATGAGCCTGTCTCTCACCATACCTGAAACTACTCTGTATAGTCGCTCGAGAGCAGTGTTCAAGCAAGCTGATGAAGCCTTTGAAAGGTCATAATTGGCCAAAAAGCCGCAATTAGGGCACTCTGAAGTGCGTAAGGGCGAACTAGGAACATGGGACGAGATCACTCGAGCAAGTCACTACTTTGTAGAGCGACCGACTGTGAGGTACTTGACCGACCCCTCAGTGGACTCGAGTGATGCCCAGCCCTCGAAATAAGTGCTCTGGATCGAGTCCTGGGATGCTTACTGATCGCGATCCTCCCCTCTGCAACACCCGCCTTCGTCTCTTATGAAGCCGATTGAAGCCCGATCACTCCCAGTCTTCACCGCTCAATGCCAACTCCTCAACTGATCGATCACCACCAATCCATCTCGAGTCGAACGCCCACGTCGAACCTCGACGTCCTGCTCGAGAGACGCTCGAACCAACCATATCGAGCTCTCGAGCAGATATGCCGCCCGTGTGCGGACTCGAGTAGACACGTACACAACCTACCACTCTCTCGAGCTGTGAATCCCTTCTACGGATTCAAAACCGACAGACTGCATCCGATTATGAAAAATATGGTGGCGGATCATCATCTTTGCAGTATTAACTATTTGATCTTTCTATTCGCGCCGTAGAAGCCTCACAACGCCTAATCTCAACCGGCATTCCCCTTCTGAAACCGAGTTTCATCACCTCCTGCCACCGACACCGAAAGACACCTCAAATCGACAGGCGGGAACCGATTATGAACTTCTCGAGAACGGAATTTGCTATCCTCGATGGCTCGAACTCGAGTCACCGAGAAATCGAATATCTACGCATACCACAGATAAGGCGTAATATCTGTCCAATCCTCGAGCGAATTTTCTCTTACAGACTCACCACCTAGTTCCAATCGAGTACGACCCCACAGAGCTATTTGCGGATTCGTACCTGATTCTGTCAAATTGAGGCACAGTCTCTACAAAGGTACAACGAGAGTGCCGTGGGGGCTTGACCTTGAGGCAGGTTACAGTGCAGTATCCACAGCGATTGAGTTTTCACTGGCTTGGTAGCGGCTCGCTCAGTCCAGACGCGAACGACGGACGTTGGACTCCGATCGATCGTCGACGAAAAGCCAGACTGTTCGATCGACGAATGTACTCCTCGAAAAGTAGGAACCGATGATTCGACTGATCAGTCGTCAGCCGGCGCCGCACCAGACTCCTCGGCCTGAGCCTTCGTCCAGGCGAGTTTGCCACCGGCGGCGAGGATGTCGCGCTCGCGCTCGGAGGCGTTGAGCGTCGCAGTGTACTCCTCGCCGTTGACGCGAACGGTGAACTCCTCCTGACCGCTCGTGACGGCCTCGTAGACATCGTCGACGATCTCGAGGTCGTCACCTTGATCGATCGACTGGTAGGTGTCGTCGTCGATCGTCAGCGGAACGATCCCGAAGTTGAAGAGGTTCGCGCGGTGGATCCGGGCGAAGCTCTGGGCCAGTACGCCCTCGATGCCGAGGTACATCGGACAGAGCGCCGCGTGTTCGCGCGAGGAACCCTGACCGTAGTTCTCCCCGGCGACGAGGAAGCCGCCGTCGGCGTTGAGCGCTCGCTGGGCGAAGGTGTCGTCGACCCGCGAGAGCGTAAACTCGCTCAGTTTGGGGACGTTCGACCGGTACATCAGGATGTCCTGGGTCGCTGGGATGATGTGGTCGGTCGTGATGTTGTCCTCCATCTTGAGCAGGGCTTCGCCGGCGATCTCCGAGCCCAGCTGGTCGCGGATCGGGACGTCGCCGATGTTCGGGCCCTTGATGAGTTCGTCGTCGACCGCTTCGTCGGGGGCGATGAGGTCGGTCTTGGAGCCGTCGTACTCGTCGGGCAGTTCGATGCCGGGATCCTCGAGATCCTCGAGTTCGTCGGCCAGATCCCGTGGGTCGATGATCTCGCCTTTGAGCGCCGCGGCGGCGGCGACCTCGGGCGAACAGAGATAGACGTTGTCGTCTTCGATGCCCGACCGACCTTCGAAGTTCCGGTTGAAGGTACGCAGCGAGACGGAATCGCTCGCGGGGACGTGGCCGATACCGATACACGCCCCACAGGTAGCTTCGGAGAAGTTGACGCCGGCGGCCATCATCTCGGCGACCCAGCCCTCGCGGGCGAGCATCTCGGAGGCCTGCTTCGAGCCGGGGGCGACGATGGTTTCGGTCTGCATCGCCGTTTCGCGACCCTCGAGCATCTTCGCGACGGGGAGGATGTCCTCGTAGCCGCCGTTCGTACAGGAACCGACGATGACCTGTTCGACGGACTGGCCGGCGACCTCGCGGACGGGCACGACCTTGTCGGGCATCGAGGGCTCGGCGATCAGCGGCTCGAGATCCGAGAGGTCGACGACGATCTGGTCGTCGTAGTCGGCGTCGTCGTCGGGCTGGAGCTCGACGTACTCCTCGCCGCGGCCGACGCGCTCTAAGTAGTCCTGGGTCTGTTCGTCGGTGCCGAAGATCGACGTCGTCGCGCCGAGTTCCGTCCCCATGTTGGTGATCGTCATCCGCTCGGGAGCGGTGAGGCTCTCGGCACCCGGGCCGGTGTACTCGAGGATCTTGCCGACGCCGCCTTTCACCGACAGGCGGCGGAGCATCTCGAGGATGACGTCCTTCGCGGTGGCCCACTCGGGGAGTTCGCCCTCGAGGCGTACCTCGACGATTTCGGGCATCTCGATGTAGTAGGGGGCGCCACCCATCGCGACGGTGATGTCGATGCCACCGGCGCCGATGGCGAGCTGGCCGAGCCCGCCCGGCGTGGGGGTGTGACTATCGGAGCCGAGCAGGGTCTTGCCCGGTGCCGCGAAGTTTTCGCGGTGGACGTTGTGACAGATGCCGTTGCCGGGGCGGGAGAAATGGGCCCCGAACGTCCCGGCCGCAGAGCGCAGGAAGCGATGGTCGTCGGTGTTCTTGAAGTCGAACTGGTAGGTCTGGTGGTCACAGTACTGGGCGGCCAGTTCGGTCTGAACCTCGTCCAGTCCCATCGCCTCGAACTGGAGCCAGACCATCGTCCCGGTGGTGTCCTGTGTGAGCACCTGGTCGATCTCGATCCCGATCTCCTCGCCGGTCTCGAGTTCGCCCTCGACGAGGTGGTCGTCGAGAATTTTCTCGGTGAGCGTTTGTCCCATAGCAGTACGAACTGGGCTATCCTGCCTGATAAATCCAGCGTGTTCTCGAGACTCTTGTCCACAAAATACGTGCATTCGACCCCCAATTGCGCAAGATTTGCGCAGAATCGTGGGGATTGGAACAACACCTCGAAATTACAATTCGTTTTTGTGTACTTCTTTCCACGCTGTGAAACGTGCCGCTTGCGGCGAGGAGAAAGCCTATAGGGGATGGATCGTCACCCGATGGTGTAATGGCTGGAGAGATGACTGTGGGGGAGATCCTCGAGAAGGTGCGCAAACGACGGCGACAGAAGCGCTGTCCCGACTGTGACGCTACCGTGACGATTCGCGGCCTCGGTGGCGAGTATCGGTGGGAGTGTCTCGAGTGTGACACGCTCGGCATCGGGTACCGCACGCGCTCGGAAGCGCTGTCTGATCTGCGCCGCCTCCGTGGGTAAGCTGCCGGTCGATCGCAACTCGCTCTCGCTTTCGACTGCCCCTGCTCTTGAGTGGCCCTGCCCTCGACTGCCCCTGCTTTAGGGTACGCTCCGTCGTACCATAGCTGGGTTTCACCATGGCACTGAGAGAAATGGCTACAGCCGATGTCGTCACAGCACACACGGACACCGAGATACGGGACGTTCTCGACCAGATGGAGGAAAACGCCGTTGGAAGCGTCATCGTCACCGACGACGACGAACCGGTCGGCATCGTCACCGATCGCATGATCGCGATGGGTCTTCGCGACGCGGAGTCGATCGACGACGTCACGACAGCGGACGTAATGACCGAGGATCTCGTCACCGTCAGCGAGGACGAGACGCACTTCGAGGCGCTCGAGACGATGAGCAACGAGGGAATCCGTCGCCTGCCAGTCGTTGACTCAGACGGCATGCTCACGGGCATCATCACGCTCGACGACATGCTGGTCGTCACCGCGAGCGAACTGAGCAACGCCGCGGACGTCATCGAGCAACAGACTGGGGCCCACTGACCGGGTGGTTTCGCCACTCCGTTTTCCAGGCGATACGGACGACACGAGCACGGCGCAGACGACAACTGATCGATAGGTAATCGCTCGAGCGGGCGACGACTCGAGTTGGGGGGAATCGTTACGGAGGCCGAGAATCGACTACAACCCGTACAGGTCGGTAAACTTCTCGTCGACGTACTCGAGGAAGTACTCGGCGGTCAGCGGTTCGCCGGTGGCGACCTCGATCAGCTCTTCGGTCGGGTAGCGCTGGCCGTGGCGGTGGACGTTCTCGGTCATCCACTCCCGCAGCGGCTCGAACTCGCCCTCGCGGATGAGGTCGTCCACGTCGGCGTCGAGATCCTCGCGCATCGCCGTATCGAGCTGGGCCGCCAGCACGCTCCCGACGGTGTAGCCCTGGAAGGTGGCGAAGCCGTACGACCAGTGGGTGTCCTGGAGACAGCCGTCGGTGTCCGTGTCGGGGCGGACGCCGAGGTACTCGTCCATCTTGTCGTTCCACACCTGCGGGATGTCGGCGACCTCGAGGTCGCCCTCGACGAACGCCCGGTCGATCTCACACCGGAGGATGATGTGCAGGTGGTAGGTGAGTTCGTCCGCCTCCACCCGAATGAGGTTGTCGGGGTAGATCCGATTGGCCGCCGCGTACGCCTCGTCGACGGTGACGTCCTCGAGGTGCGGGAAGTGTTCTTTGACCGTCGGGAGGAACAGCTCCCAGAACGCCTTCGTCCGACCGACGTGGTTCTCCCAGAACCGCGACTGGGACTCGTGGACGCCCGAGGAACGCGAGGCTCCCAGCGGTGTGCCGTACTCGTCTTTCCGGAGGCCGAGCTGGTAGGTCGCGTGGCCGAACTCGTGGATGGTCGCCGTCAGCGCGTCGAGCGGGTCGTCCTCCCGGAAGCGGGTGGTCACGCGGGCGTCGAACTGGTTGCCCGACATGAACGGGTGTGGGGCGGTGTCGAGCCGACCGTGTTTGCGGTCGTAGCCCAGCACGTCGAGGGCGGCCTCCGACAGGGCCATCTGGGTTTCCTCGTCGTAGGTGTGGCCCGCGAACGGCGACGGCAGATCGCGACCGTTCTCCTGAATTTCGGCGATCAGCGGCACCAGGTGCTCGCGCAGTTCGTCGAAGATGCGCTCGACGGTCTCGAGGGGCAGGTACGGCAGGCTGTCCTCGTACAGCACCCGGTAGGGATTCTCGACAGGGTCGATGGCACTCGCACGCTCGCAGTGGAGGTCGATCAGTTCCTCGAGCGCAGGTGCGAACTGTCCGAAGTCGTCGTTCCCCTTGGCCTCCTGCCAGACCTGCTGGGTCTGGGTCTGGTGTTTGGTGAGCCGTTCGACCAGGTCGGCGGGGACGTCGACGGCGCGGTCGTACGTGCGTCGGAGTTCGCGGACGACGGCCGCCTGTTCGTCCGTGAGTTCCTGGCTCTCGAGTTCTGAGAGCCACGACCCGACGTCGTCGTCGACGAGGAGTTCGTGCCCCATCGACGACAGCGTCGAGAGCTGGCCGGCCCGGGCCGGCGTTCCCCCTTCGGGCATCATTACGCGCTGATCCCACCCCAGTACCATCGACGCCATTTGGACGTTCGTCAGCTTCTCCGATCGCTCGAGAAGCTGTTCGTAGGCGTCCGGGGTGTCGGTGGTAGACTCGTCAACAGTTGCCATGTTACGTCTCGATATATACGACTGGCTATCATTAAACTCTCGGCCGGGATCGGCCCCGGGCTCGAACTCGAGTGTCGACAGATACAGTATCGACGGCGCTGTCCTGTCCTCAAAACCCGGTAAACTTATCGCGCCGATAGAGGTCGAGTTCGCTCACGGCGGAGCGCTCGCGGGTGACCGCGAAGACGATGGCCTCGGCAATCTCCTCGGGTTCGGTGACTTCGCCCTCCTCGAATCGCTCGGCGAAGGTGTCGCCGTCGGTCGTCTCGAACTCGCTTCTGACCTCCGAGGGATTGACGATCGTGACGCCGACGTCGGCGTCGCCGATCTGGGCCGCCACGCTCTTGGCGAACCCGCGAACCCACCACTTCGTCGCCGCGTAGACGGGATTAAACGGTCGGGGGTATTGCCCCGCGAAACTGCCGACGAAGACGAGGTGTCCCTCGCGCTCGCGAACGTGGGGAATCGCGGCTCGAGTCGCGTAAAAGACGCCGTCGACGTTCGTCTCCTGCATGGTCTCGTACTCCTCGGTCGAGAGCTCGGCGACCTCGTGGCCGCGAGCCAGCCCCGCGTTGTTCACGAGGATATCGACCCCATCGAACGCATCGACGGTCTCCTCGATCAGCGCGTTGACCTGTGACTCCTCTCGGACGTCCGTCGGAACCACCAGGGTCTCGACGCCATGGTCGTCCTCGAGTTCTTCGGCGAGTGTCTCCAGACGGTCTCGGCTCCTGGACGCGAGGACGACGGTCGCGCCCTCGCTCGCGAGTTCCCGACAGGTCGCCGCGCCGATGCCGGCACTCGCGCCGGTGACGATTGCCGTCCGATTCTCGAGTCGGCGTTCCGTTTGATTTGCCATAGTTGTCCGTAGACGTGGAGTACCGTTGCTCTAGGGGTTGTGGTCACCGCCGATTCAATCGGTGTCGCTGGGATGGTCGCCTTCCTCACCTTCTTCTTGTTCTCCGCTTTCGCCGTCCGTTTCGCCCGCATCGTCCTCGTCGAATTCGTCGTACTCGTAGGTCGTCACCTCGAGTCGGTTGCCGTCCGGATCACAGAAGTACACCGAGTACGACAGCTCGTGATCGACGACCTCGAGTTCCTCGAGTCGGCCGCCGTCGGGATTGTAGAGCGCCTGCTCCTCGCTCCGCTCGAGGAACGCGTGGAATCCGTCGGCGCTCACCTCGAACGCGACCCGTCGAAAGCCCGTGGACTCGCCCCCGCTTCGACGCACGTCTTCGAAGAGGGCGAGATTGGTCGTTCCCCCGTCGCTCGAGCACAGCACCGGCCCGCCGGTGTCGGCCCACCGATCGAACGCGTGTTGGGTCTCGAGTCCCAGCACCGTCTGGTACCAGTCGACGGCGGCCTCGCGATCGGAGACGAACAGTTCGACGTGGTCGATTCCGTCGACGCGAAACGAGTTATCCGTGTTCATCTCTGTGCCTGTTCTTCGACTCCGTGGTGTATAACGGGCGCGTCGGTACGTGTCTCGAGGCGGGTGGAACGCTATCGGCGTCTCGACGATCGACCGTCAACACGTAGGTACCTCGGTGACGGATCGAGGCCGACCGCGGATATCGACGTCACTGTGGTGTGGGTGCGCGAAGCGATAGCTGCGGTCGACGCGCTACCGAGTGTGGCGGGTCGGTACGGCAACTTCCTGGGCCTCGAGGAGGAGCCGGCTGCGATGCGCTACGGAGAAAACTACGGCCGGTTGCTCGAGCTGAAAACGAGATACGATCCGACAAATCTGTTCGGCGCGATCTGAGACGACGGGCGTCGTGTCGAGTGGTCGGCGACGTCGCTACCGCGCTCAGTACGCCTCGAGGTCGTACAGCTCGCCGTACTTCCCTTTCACGTACTCGAGGAAGTAGTCGGCCGTGTAGCCCTCGCCGGTGGCCTCCTCGACGAGGTCGGGCGTCGTGTACCGCTTGCCGTGGGCGTGGATGTGCTCGCGGAGCCAATTGTTGAGATCGTCGAACTCGCCCTCGCGGGTGCGGTCGTCGAGGTTCCCCAGCTCGTCCTCGACCGTGGCGTACAGCTGCGCCGCGAGGACGGAACCCAGCGAGTACGTCGAGAAGTAGCCGAAGGAGCCGTGGCTCCAGTGGATGTCCTGCAGGCAGCCTTCGGCGTCGGTCTCGGGACGGATTCCGAGGTACTCCTCGTACTTGTCGTTCCAGGCTTCAGGGACGTCGGCCACGTCGAGATCGCCCGAGATGAGGTCGCGCTCGATCTCGAAGCGGACGACGATGTGGAGGTGGTAGGTCAGTTCGTCGGCCTCCACGCGGATGAGGTTGTCGTCGTACACCTGGTTCGCGGATTCGTAGGCTGCCTCGGGCGTGACGTCCTCGAGTTCGGGGAAGCGCTCGCGGGCGGTCGGGAGGAAGTGCTCCCAGAAGGGGCGCGATCGGCCGACGTGGTTCTCCCAGAGGCGCGACTGGGACTCGTGGACGGTCAGGTCGCGGGACTCCCCGAGCGGAGTGCCGTAGCCCTCGTCGGGGAGTCCGAGCGTGTAGTTAGCGTGGCCGAACTCGTGGATCGTCGAGGTGATCGACCCCAGGAGGTCACTCTCGTCGAACCGGGTCGTCACGCGGGCGTCGAACTGCGTCCCCGAGGAGAACGGATGCGGGGCCGTGTCGAGACGGCCGCGATCCCAGTTGTAGCCCAGCGAGTCGAGGACGTCGCGGGCCAGCGCCTCCTGATCGTCGTCGTCGAACGTGCCGGCGAAAGCGTCGGTCTCGAGGTCGGCGTCACTCTCGTCGATCGCCTCGAGCAGCGGAACGAGTTCGTCCCGCAGGCGCTCGAGCACGCGCTCGGCCGTCTCGAGGTCGAGGTAGGGTTCGTAGTCCGCAAACAGCACCTCGTAGGGGTCGGCGTCGGGATCGATGTGGTTTGCGTACTCCTTTTTGAGCTCGACCAGCTTCTCGAGAGTTGGCTCGAAGACCGAGAAGTCGTCGTTCTCCTTGGCCTCGACCCAGGTCGGATGGGCGTTCGAGGTCGTCTCCGAAATCTCCTCGACGAGTTCCTGGGGAACGCTCGTCGCACGGTCGTACTGGCGGCGGGTCTCGCGAACGACGGCCGCCCGTTCCCCGTCGAGATCGGCCGCCTCGAGTTCTTCGAGGAGTTCACCGGTGCGATCCTCGGTCAGCAGTTCGTGACCGAGTGACGACAGCGTCGAGAGCTGTTTCGCCCGGGCGGGCGTCCCGCCCTCGGGCATTACGACCTCCTGATCCCATCGGAGAATGCCGGCGGCGTTGCCGATGTTCGTGATCTGTTCGATCCGCCGCTCGAGTTCCTCGTAGGCGGCGTCCGTCTCGGTACCGGTCGCCTGTTCGGGTGCCATAACTCGCAATTCTTGCGGGACGCCTATCAACGTCGTGGTTCCGGAGATGGCCGACGCGTCGGATCCTCGAATTCGGCTTCTCGACGACCAGATCGATCTTACCAGATTGTTTTCACCCATATTATTTTATGGTTCCTGTCAGTAGTGCCATGCGAGGTGCACGCATATGGCAACCCAACCAAAGGAACGAACCCTGCAGTCGGAGCTTTTTGGGCGTGACGTGGAGTTCAACTATTCGGAAACCTGGCTCGCCTACTCGATGCTCGGACTCCGGGTCGTCATGGCCTGGATTTTCCTGCAGGCCGGCCTCGAGAAACTGTTCGATGGCGGGATCGGTGATCCGTTGTACTGGTCGTCGGCGTTCTTCCTGGAGAACGTCGTCGCCGACGCAAATCCGCTCAAGGGGCTATTCCTGTTCTTCGCCGATTACGCAGCCATCATCGACCCGCTCGTAATCTTCGGGCAGATCCTGATCGGGCTCGCGCTCCTGTTCGGGATCTTCTTCCGATTCGCCGCGCTGATGGGTGCACTTCAGATGGCCATGTTCTGGACGGCCGCCTGGCAGGGTGGGCTCCTGGCTGGCTTCCCCGTCGCACACGGCTACTTCGTCGACAGCTCGTTCGTCTACATGCTGTTGTTATTCGGCCTCGGTGCCTGGGGTGCCGGTCGGCTTCTCGGCGTCGACCGGCGACTCGAGCAGACGAGAACCGTCCAGGAAAACCCGTGGCTCCGGTACCTGCTGGGTTAACCCCGAATCGGTTTTTCTGAACCCGCTTTCCGTACGAACACGTCGCTCGTCACACGGGTGCCACGGCGAGTGACGACGTCTGTGACGCCCGACCCAGCGTTTGTCAACGGTTCGACACGTCTCGAGACAGCGCTCGAGCGCTCAGAACCAACGATCACGGACACGATCCGCTCGAGTGGGTTCCGACCGAGGCACGATTGCTGTTTTGAACCGTGACGAACCGTTATCTGTCTCGATCGACAATGAGTAGCAAATGGGATTTTTCGAAAACCTCGGACGGAAGGTCGGGCAGTTTACCCATGAGGCGAAACAGACGGCCGCGGACGAAGCGGCGTATGCGTGTGAGCACTGTGGCGAGCGGTTCCACGTGGAGCGAGACGAGTGCCCCCAATGTGGCAGCGATCGGGTGGTCGAACGAGACACACCTGACGCAGGTCAGACCGACGACCCCGATACGAACGTCCAGGATGACGACGTAGATGATGGAACGGAAGCGTCGAACCCCGACCCCGAACGCGACTGAATCGTCGTCGGCGTGACTCTCGCCGTCCTCGGTGCGTTACCGATCCGCATCCGTTTCCAAACGGGTCAGACTCGTTTCTCCCTGCGTCGTCAGATTGACCGTACGCCGACGGGTTCGCTGTCTACTGGATCCAGCGTTCGGCCACTCGCCGGTAGGTTTCGGTACAGCGCTCGAGCACCGCAATCGAGACGCTCTCGTCTTTCGTGTGGGCCTCACCGGGTTCGGAGGGGCCACAGATGACACACGCGGTGCCGGCTTCGGCGAGCCACCCCGCGTCGGTCGCGTGGGGCTTCGTGACGAACGCAGGCGATCCCGACTGGACGTCTCGAGCGGCCTCGAGCACGGCCTCGGCGAACGCCTCGTCCGAACATTCCATCGGCGGGAGGTCCTGATCGACGAGCCACTCGACGCCCGGGAGTTCCTCGACGCGCTCGATGGCGGCCCGCTCACCCGGAACCGTCCGCTCGTCGACGGTGAGCGTACAGCTGTCGGGAATCACGTTGATCGCCGAACCGCCCTCGATCTCGGTGACGGCGAGGGTTCCACGGAGGGACTCGCCAGCAACCGCGACCTCGGGAAACTCGAGCCCCCTGAGGACGTCGACTGCGTCCGAAGCACGATAGATGGCGTTCTCGCCGACCTCGGGTTCGCTGGCGTGTGACGCCGTCCCGGAGACGGAAATCGTACTGCCACGGCGGCCGCGGTGGGCGACCACGACGTCGGTCACCCCGGGCCCGGAGTAGTTCGTCGAGCCCTCGCCGACGACGGCGTAGTCGGGGACGAACCCGTGCTCGATGGCGTAGCGGGCGCCGGTGCCGCCGACCTCTTCGCCGACGAAGCTCGCGAACCACAGCTCGCCACCGCCTGCTAATGTCTCCCCATCACCGGGATCGACTCTCCCGCTCGAGCCGGACAGATCGGCGTCCCGGAACGCGACCGCCGCCGCGGCGACGGCACCCTTCATGTCGGCAGTCCCGCGCCCGTAGAGGCGACCGTTGCGTTCGTCGACGACGTAGGCTCCCGCGTCGTCGACTTGCTCGGCTGCTGGCGGAACGACGTCGTGGTGACCCACGAGCGCGAGCGAGTCGGGGGCCGGTGTCGGTTCGAATCGACCTGACTCGTCGCTCGAGAATTCGTTGCCGGAGGATGGGCCGTTGCTCGAGGAGTCGCGGCCACCAGACGCCCCGTCGCTCGTCCCGGCTGATCGACGAGCCAGCACGTTCCCCGCCTCGTCGCGGATCACCGTTGCATCGGTTTCCCGACGGAGCCACTCCTCGAGGAAGTCGCCTGCGGCGGTTTCGTCCTCGTGGCTGGGGATCGAGACGAGATCGTGGGTCAGGTCGGCGACATTCATTGTAGCACCTACGTCGTCGGGGGTGTTGGATCCACCGGGATCGACCCTCGCCCTGGAACCGATCGGACACGGACAGCGCCGGTTCGAGCTATAGTAGCCACTGAAAGTCAATGCCCACTCGATCGCCAGACGTGACGGCGATCGTTGTGTAAATCGTTTCAGTTGTTACTATACCGGTCGCCGAACAGGAGATACCCGATGGCGAGGGTGCCGAGTACCGCGCCGGGAGACCACCAGAACAGGGTGTAGGATTCGAACAGCTGGTGGACGGCCCAGCCGACGGCAAGCGCGAGCATCGCGACGTCGACATCGCGGTACCGGAGCGTGCCGGCGACGACAGCGCCGACGACGAGGCAGAGATAGGCGAGGCCGCCGACCAGCCCAACCCGGACGAACACCGAGAGGTAGGAGTTGTGCGGTGATGCGGACAACCCGCCGCTCAGGTAGGATTCGATGATGGGCCCCGGAGGACTGCCGTACCCGAACAGGAGCGGGCCGTCCCGAACCGCTGCCAGGCTCCCGGCCCAGAGGTCGAATCGGTTAGAGTCGGAGATGTCGATGGCGCCGACGTACATTCCGAGGAGGAATCCGACGATCGTCAGAACGGTCGCGACGACCACCACGGGGACGGCACGTCGGCCACCAACGACGTACCCGGTGTAGATCGCAATGGCGACCGCCGCGGCGAGCATCGACGCTCGAGCGTTCGAGAGGAAGAGCCCGAGCCCGCAGACTGCGGCGAGGGCAGCGGTGACGGTCGCATTGAGGGGACGCCGGGTGGCAACCGAGCGGTGGAACTCGACAGCTGCAGCGACGAGTCCGGTGAACGCGAGCACGCCGAGGGAGTTCGGGTTCCGGAAGATCGATCGCAGAATCGTGACGTCGGTCTCGACTCCCGGAACCGATGGCGAACCGGACCACTGGCGAACCTCGAGCATCCACAGCGTGTAGTCGCCGACGACGTACGTGGCCAGTCCGAGCAGGACGACGACGGCGGCCAGTCTGGAGAGCACCCAGAGGAACATCCGTTCGGGAACGAGCCGCGGGATCACGACGAGGCTCCCTCCCATCACGACCAGAGACCACACCGGCCACCGCGACTGTGCACTCGAGGGAGCGTACGTGAGCGTGTGTGCGAAGTACACGGCGGCGAGGATCGCGAAGCACCCGATCGCCGCCCACTGACCCCGTGTGTACTGCCTGGCGTCCGTGACCAGGAGCAAGAACGAGACGATGACGAGAAAGACGACGACGAGCGAGAGCGTTCTGTTCGGCCCGAAACCGAACCCCGGTGTGGCACTCCGGTAAACGACGCCGAGAGCGGCGGCAGCTGAGAGGAGAATCACGAGAATACCCAGTCGTCGGCGGGTGGCGTCTCGAGCCGAGTCCACGGCGAGTCGACAGCCGAGAACCGCCGCGAGGACGATCGTGGAGGCGGCGAGGTGCCATGCGAGCACCGAGTCGGTCGCGTGTGCGACGACAATTAGTCCGAGGTGGAACGCGAAGAGGAGGGTGGTCAGGCCGTTCGCCAGCCGGTCGGTGTGCTGGTCGACGACGTACGACGACACCGATTGCCGATCGACAGTACTCACAGTGCGATCAATCAGAACCGCCTGTAAAAAGCTGTTCCAACCGACAATCTGTTCGCCGCCCAGCGGTCTCGGCGGGGCGTCTCCGGCGTCGACTGTGGACACCCTTATACATCTCCGTCGATCAGATATCGTATGAACGTCGTACCGGACACGAGCGTGGTCATCGACGGCCGCGTCTCCGCTGCGATCGAGGACGGGCAGTTCGAGGGAGCGACCGTGTCGGTGCCGGAAGCCGTCGTCGCCGAACTCGAGGCACAGGCCAACGACGGCCTCGACAGCGGCTGGGACGGCCTGGGCGAACTCAAACGCCTGGCCGAGTACGCCGACGAGGGGACGATCACCCTCGAGTACGTCGGCGACCGGCCATCCGCGATCGAGCGCGGTCACGCTTCCGAAGGCGAGATCGACGCCGTTATCCGCGACATCGCCGAGGAACTCGAGGCCACGTTCGTCACGAGCGACATCGTCCAGGCCGAGGTGGCCCAGGCGAAGGGGCTCGAGACGGACTACCTCTCGCCGGAAGTACGCCGCGTCGGCACGCTCGCCATCGAGGAGTTCTTCGACGACCAGACGATGAGCGTCCACCTCAAGACTGACGTGATCCCGATGGCCAAACGCGGCGAGATCGGCGACATGCACTACCAGGAAATCGCCGACGAGCCGCTCGACGAGTCCACGATGGACGAGTACGCCCGCGAGGTCGTCGACGGCGCTCGCGAGGCGACCGGCGGCTTCATCGAACTCTCGGAGCCGGGCATGAAGATCGTCCAGTTCCGTGATTATCGAATCGCCATCGCCCGCCCGCCGTTTGCGGACGGCATCGAGATCACCGCCGTCAGACCGATCGTCCAGACCGACATCGAGGATTACGAACACGCCGACGAGCTGAAAGATCGGTTGCTCGAACGCCAGCGCGGCGTCCTCATCTCCGGCTCGCCGGGGGCCGGGAAGTCGACGTTCGCCCAGTCGGTCGCCAGGTACCTCTCCCAGAACGACTACGCGGTGAAGACGATGGAGAAACCGCGCGACCTCCAGGTCGGCCCCGAGATCACCCAGTACACCGAACTCGGCGGCCAGATGGCGAAAACGGCCGACGCGCTGTTGATGGTGCGTCCGGACTACACGATCTACGACGAGGTCAGAAAGACCGACGACTTCGAGGTGTTCGCGGACATGCGCCTGGCGGGCGTCGGCATGATCGGCGTCGTCCACGCCACCCGACCGATCGACGCCCTTCAGCGACTGGTCGGCCGCGTGGAACTGGGGATGATCCCCCAGGTCGTCGACACCGTCGTCTACATCGACGCCGGGGAGGTGTCGACGGTGTACGACGTGAAAACGGAGGTCAAGGTGCCCGCAGGGCTCACCGAGGAGGATCTGGCCCGGCCGGTCATCCTCATCACCGACTTCCAGACGGGGAAACCCGCCTACGAGATCTACACGTTCAACCGCCAGGTCGTCACGGTGCCGCTCGAGGAGGACGGCAACGGGCAGGAGACCGGTGTCGATCGGATCGCGAAAGGGGAGATCGAACGCGAGATTCGATCGATCGCTCGCGGTTACGTCGACGTCCAGCTCAAGAGTCAGAATCGAGCCGTCGTCTACGTCGAAGAGGACGACATCTCGACGGTCATCGGCAAGGGTGGCGGGCGGATCACCGACGTCGAAAACCGACTGGGGATCGACATCGACGTCCGAACGCACGACGAGAACCCACACTATGGCACGAGCCAAGGTCATGCCGGCGGTGGCGGGGCCCGAGGCGACAGCGCCGGTTCTGGTGGCGGCCAGCAACCCGGCCAGCTCGTCACCCCGGAGATCACCTCGAGACACATCATCGTCCCCGTCGACGGCAACCAGGGCGAGACCGTCGAGGTGCAAGCAGGTGGCGAGTACCTCTTTACCGCGACGGTGAGCCGTGGGGGCGAAATTCAGGTGTCTCGAGGGAGTGCGATCGCGGACGACCTCGAGGCGGCGATCGATCGGAAACGACCGATCACGGTCGTGCCGTCGTAGTCCGCTTCTGATCGCGAGGAGCGAAGCGAGTCGCGTTTTTGGTGGAGATTTTTGCGCAAGGGTGAGCGAAGCGAACTCGAGCGGAAAAAGATCCGTGTGTGAGATTCAGGTGTCTCGCGGGAGTGCGATTGCGGACGATCTCGAGGCGGCGATCGATCTGAAACGACCGATCACGGTCGTGCACCGGCCTCACTCGGAGGGTCGGTACAGTTCCGGATTGCGCCACCAGAACAACACCCAGCCGGTGAGGAAGCCAGCGATCATGGCAACGATGTCACGGACGAACCGGTTGCCGATCAACTCGAGGGTCAGTGCGACGGCGATACCGGCGCCGACTCCTGTTCCGACGACGAGGAACAGCAGGTCGCCGGAGATCTTCGCCCGAGAGTGTTCCCAGTAGTGCTGGCGTTCTTCCTCGTACCAGATCCCGATGTAGATGAGGACGGGGGCCATCATCGTGACGACGATCGTGATCTGCCAGTCGTCCGAGACGCCGAACAGGATGCTCAGTACGTTTGCCACCAGGGCTGCAACCATCAACGCGAGTAATAGCCACACCCACTGTGGAAACCGATCTTTGTTCATATGGGCGTTCGGTCAGCCCGACAAAATAACTGTGCCGTTCCTCGGTCGCCGTCAGAATCAATCGATTCCGTCTCGAGCCGCCCTGAAGTCGCAGGAGCGGTAGCGTATTCAGTTACTCAGCGCAACAGGCGTCCTTACGAGTCGCCTCTCCGCTCTGGCCGCCGTCTGCCGCAACCGGCTCTGCCTCCGTAATGCGGTACAGGCTCTGTCGTGCATCCGCGAAATAGATATCCTCGTCGACGATTCCGATTTCGGCCAGTCGCTCGAGAGCGTATCTGACCGTACGTGCTGAGAGCATCGACTCCTCGACAATCTGTTTCTGGGTGAGCGGGCCATCGTACTCGAGCACTTTGAAGACCAACTTCGCGCTCGGTGGCAAGTCAGCGATGTCCTCCCCGTCTGAGTTTCCCATGTTACGAATCGAAATGCTCCAGCAGTATAAAAGTTGAGCCTTACTGGCTGTCACGAACGCCTATTTATCTTTGCACCCGGCCGTGTATTTTGGGTTGTTGAGGGTGTTTGCATGCCGATTTGCGAACAATTTGACCAGTCAGTCAGGATCCTGTCACCATTGGGTTCGGATAGTAGCCACTGAGGGTCGATGTACATCTGATCACAAGACAGTAGCCATCGGTACCGCTCACTCAGGACGAAGTCTCTGAAATAGCGCTGATGAACACCCTATGGGACGCTTCCGCTTCGATGCGGAGCGAATGTCAGAGGTTGTCCCAGGCGTCGTCGGCCTCGGGATCAGGGAGGTCGTCGACAGGGACGTCTGCACCGTCGTCGGAGACGTTCCCGTCGTGAGGGGACGGCTGTGCCTCCGAGGGGGGCTGTGATTGCTCCTCGAGACTGAAATCCGGCCAGGCTGTCTCCTCCCAGCGGCCGCGGTCACTGTAGTAGTAGACGACGCTTTCACTGACGACGGCGAACAGGCCACGACTGCGGTCGTGGATCACGCGCTCGTTCGTGTCGATGGCGACGTCGACCACGTCCTCGAGGGTATCGAGGGCGATGTGTTCCTCGCCAACCCACATCGGCAACGAACCGTTCGAGATCCACTCCGCGTACCGGTTCTTGTGGATGGCCTGCCTGGCACTGTCTGCGTCGACGTCCGAACGCGCGTTGACGAATACGGCTCCGCCGAACGATCCCATCGCGAGCAGCACCAACAGTCCAACGAGTGCCGTACTCGGCGACTGTGGCTCCTCGACGGTCTGGGTGAGCGGGTGAGTTTCCGACGTCGAGGGATGCGCCTCGAGATAGTACGTGTTCTCGGTGATGACGAACGACGTCTCATCGACCTGGTCGCCGACGTGTGGGCCCGTGTCGTACGTCGTCCGAACGATGAGTTGCATGTCGACGGTGCTGATCCCCGCCAACTCGGCCTCGAGTTCGTCCCGTCGCTCTTGCAGTTCCCGAACGTCGACCGTCGCCTGGGTCGCTCCGGTTCCGTCCACTGTCGTCGGTGATCCGCTCGCGAGGATCGTTTCGTTCTCCCAGAACGCCTCCCCATCACGGGTCGCCTCGTATCTGAGCACGATTTCGTGCTCGAGGTCGGTGTCCGAGGGTGCAGTGCTCTCCGCCGTGATCACGACCACTGGGGTGGCGTTGAGGACGTAGGCCGGTTTGTTCTCGAGTACCGTCCCTTCCTCCCAGAGTCCGCTTTCGACGACTTCGGCGCTGGTCTGGACGTCCGTCTCGATCGTCTGCTGGCCGACCTCCTGGGTGGTCGTGGTCGTCGACGGGCTGGCAACGACCCAGCCGGTCGCGACCAGTGCGATCGTTCCAATCACGAGCAGGGCAATCAACACTGTCTGGCCGTGCTGGGCGATCATCAGGTCGAGTCGCGGTGTGGAACTCACGTATCGTCTTCCTCTCTTGTCGCTTTTCGATAGCAGTCGATTCGCGTGGGCTCACAGCAATACGCGACCACGCCCGATGTTCGAGTGGCCGCCGCTTCGCTTTGCCCCCGCCCCGTTCGATACAGACAGTTTTCGTTCAAATAGTATAACAGTAGTGGCCCGCCGACAACCGACATCAGCGCCACTTCCGAACCAGTCGCTCGAGTCGACGCGAGAGGGGAACGTGTCTGCCCGGTGTTCGGATACGAAGGTCGCCCCGTCCAAAGAGGAGCAGTACAACGCCGACCGTCACGCCGACGAGCACGACGTTGACGGCCCCGATCGCGAGGAACGGATGGACGTCGTGTAACCAGACCAGCAGCGTCGGCGGCAACACGAGCAGATAGCGACTCTCGACCACCGTCCTGGTGTACTCCCCCTCCGTTTCCGGTGCAGTCATCGAGAGCGAGACCTCGGCCGTCGTTCGACTGCCGATCGTCGTTGCGCGGGGTTCGGCATCGACCGTCGAATGCGGTGTGTCTACCACCGCAACTACTGGCACGTAGCCGCTGTTGTCGATCGTCCGGGTAATAGTCGTTGTCTCCCCCGGGGCGACAACCTGTGGATCGTCCGTCGGCGATTCGGTACTTACCAGGCCGTAGGCGCTGCCACCGGCGGGGATCACCATCGACGCCGTCGCGAACAGGGCGATCAGCACCACGACGACCGAAATCGCCGACCAGAGGCCGATCACGTTCTCCCGGTTCGTCCGTCGTTTGGTCGACCGCTCGGCCACGCCGACGCGCTCGAGCAGGAGTCCAACGCCGAGTAGTCCGATTCCCAGGGCGACGAGGATCGATCCCGTTCCCTCCGCGTCGAAGGCGGCCGTGATTCCGAGCGGCGCGGTGAGTACACCGAAGACGAGGGCGACGAAGCCGTGGACGCCCATGACGACCGTTCCGAGGTGGGGGAGACGGACGACCGTGTCGCCGACCTGCCAGGCTTCGGCGACGATCTGTTCGTCGGACACGTGGGGTTCCCCACCGTCCTGATCGGTGAACGGGTTGGCGTCGCCTTTGGTCACGTACCCCTCTTCGGTTTCGCCGACGATTCGGTGGGTCGTCAGCCCGCCTCCGTGGAGGGTCGTCGCCTCGAAGACGACCACGTCGCCCACCTCGGGGGAGTCAGTGACGGCGCTCGGCACCGCGACGAAGCCGTCGCCGGCGTTCAGCGTCGGTTCCATGCTGCCGGTGGCGACGTAGCCGAGGAGGATCGGCTGTCCCAGTAGCTGCCCGAGTATCAACAGGAGGACGACGAGTCCGACCAGGCCCAGAAACGCCTGTTTGGCTATCGTTTCCGCGTTCATCGCAGTTTCCGCCCCCGTCTCGTCATCTCCGGTTCACCGCGTATTCTGCTCCGTTCTCGAGACCGAACCCTCTTAACTACACATCCCACGCCCTCGAAGGCGTCCGGCTCTGGGAACAATCCGATGATGCTTGTACTCATCACGACCGTCGCCAGTGAACCGCGAGACCCGCCCCGAGTGCGAGTGGAACGGCGAGGGCGGGTGCCGCTTCGTTCGGCAAGTCGGTTATCGTCGCGGCGATCGTCCCCTCTTCGACGACCGTCACCGTCCCGACGTCGACACCATTGACGGCCAGCGCGTACGTTCCGACGCGTTCGAATCGCTGTTCGAACCGAACCTCCCGTGTCTCTCCTGGCTCGAGGTCGACCGTCGTTCGGTCGGCGACGAAGCCGCCGACGGCGAACTCGAGCGTGCGTTCTCCAGCCACGTCACCCGTGTTGGTCACCGTCAGGACGACCGCCCCTCGCTCGCCGGGGCGAAGCTGTGTTTGCTCGAGCGTCGCGTTCGTGACGGTGATGTTTGCCATCGGCTCCGTCGGATCGGTGGGTTCGGTCACGGTGACGGTCTCGGTCTGGTCGCCGATACCGACCTCGTAGGTGCCGGGTGTCTCCATCGTTCGCTCGAACGCCACCGTTTCGGTGCTGTCGGCGGGGATCGTCACCGTCCGTTGGCTGACGACGATGCCGTCGACGGTCAGGCCGGCCGTCGTCGTCACCGGCTGGTCGCCTCCCTGGTAGGTGCCCGTGACCGTGATGGTCTCGCCGGCGGTGACGTCGGTCGCCGAGAGGTCGACGCCCTCGAGCGTGTATGCAGGGTCGTCCTCGCCGCCATCGTCCGGTGGCTGTGGTGACGGTGCCGGGAAGCCGGGCGGGCCGCCAGCGCCGCTGTCGTCTTCGGTGACGACGGAAATTGTGAACGTCGACGTTCCCTTTTCGGCGGTTCGCGAATCGATCGACATTCCGACGGCTCGTGATTCGTCCGTCTCGAGGGCCATCGGCGTGTCGGGATCGATTGTGGCGGCTGGATCGTCGCTCTGATAGAACTCGACGCCTTCGCTCTCGGCCTCGAGGATAATGCCAGTAATCTCGTCGTCGGTGGCCTCGACGGTGAACACCTCGTCGACGGTCGTCACCGAGTCGGCGTTCAGCCGGTCGAAGTCGACACGGAGTTCGCCGTCCTCGATGGTCGCGTACTGGCTCGAGGCCTCGAGGATGAGGGAGTCGGTGGTGTCGGTTGGCTCGAGGGAGATGGCCGCGGTGGGCACGGCTAGGGTGAGGGCGAGTACCGCGGCGATGACGAGGATTATGGAACGCATGTTGTTGGCAGCCAAAAGTTGAGCCAAAACCGCCTAGTGGTTACCCAGTATATTTATTACCGGATCGAAGACAAAACTGGCATTGGTATTCCACGAATTGGGCTTATTCAGAGCCCAATTGGTTAGCCTCGAACGTGATTGTCTCGTCACCCTGATCCTTCCAGTTATCATCGCCGGTGTCGATATCTACGTCGAGGGAAACGGAATCATCGCCTTCGCCGTCGGGGCCAAGAGTAATTCCATTCTCTAAGTCGTCTTCGTCATTAGTGATGGTTATTCCATTTGGTAGTTCGCCTTGAATTTCAACTGTGATGGTGTTCTCACTATTGTTTGTCACAAGGATCGCGTCCTCGAACGTAGTCTCGGCGTCTTCATTCAGATTGTCGACATCTATCTCCAATTGTGGGCCATCCGCTCCTTTCAGCGTGTCGTTAGTGACTTTCAGTCCGAGCAATGCCCCACTATCGCCGGTCGTTCCGAGGTTTATATCACGAGTCGCTTCCACACTACTAAACGCGCCCGTCCCGAGGGCAGCGCCGCCGCCAGCAACAATCGTTCCCAGTCCGATCAACACATTGCGTCTGTTCAGTCTCATTGGTATGGTCTCCGTTCGATCCACCCCGGCAGCCGTAGGACACGGATACCGGCGTAGTTCTTACTCCACTCACTCGAGGCGACCCCCTTTGTATTAGCCCGCCAGAAGCCCCGAACGGTCGGCCAGAGATCCTTCAAGACGGTCTTGAAACGCCGATTTCGGGGGTTTGAGAGGTTGGGGTAGGTGAGACCGAATCTCGAGTGAGCCGTGTTCACACGATGGCAACAAGCGTTATGTTCGAACAGTCCAGTTACACTAGACGAATTCCGGGGGGAATCGATGGCAACGAGTACAGAACAGGTCGAGAATCGGTCTGCTGGTGACAGCGTCGATACCGGTGGCTCCGGAACCGATCCCGATACCGACCGCGGCGATATTTTCGACCTCCTGAGCAATCATCGTCGCCGCTACGCGATCCACCACCTCAAGCGGACGGACGACCGCGTCGAACTCGGCGACCTCGCCGAACACGTCGCCGCCTGGGAACTCGAGAAGGACGTCCAGGCGATCACCTCCACCGAACGCAAACGGGTGTACACCTCGCTCCAACAGACCCACCTTCCGGCGCTCGAGCGCGCCGGCATGATCGAGTTCGACGATCGGGCGATCGAACTCACCGATGACGCGAAGACGCTCGAGGTCTACCTCGACGTCGTCCCCGGGGACTCGATCCCGTGGGGCGTTTACTACCTTGGGCTTTCGGCCGTCGCGGCCGTTGTGATGGGTGGATTGTGGCTCGAGTTGATTCCGACGGGAACGGTTCCCGAACTCGGCTGGGCGACCCTGGTTGTGGCCCTGTTTGCGGTGTCGGCGGTGGTGCACGTACTCGAGAATCGACGGATGCGACTTGGAGAGGGGGAGCGGCCACCGTAGATCGCTATGCACGTAGTCAGTAAACTCGCCGTCGTTCTCGTGGTCGTCGGTGCGGTGTTACTGGCTGGGCCGGTGTTCGGGTTTACGACGATCGGTGCCGACCGCGGGGTCAGCATCGACACCGCCGATACCGAGTCGGCGTTACTCGCGATTACGTCCATTGACGAAACCCCGAACAACCAGGAAGACGCCGTGGTTCTCGAGATTACGAACAATGCAAACGTCGACTTCGACACCCTCGAGACCACCGTCGACCTCGACGACGACAATAACGCCCTCGAGATCAGCGAGTCGTTCGATACCGACCTCGATTCGGGTGCCCAGACGGGCCTCGAGGTAACCTGTGCTCGCGGCGGAACGGGCGTCGCGACGGTGACGGTCGAAGCGTACGCCGGCGGTAACGGGCTCCAGATCGACGGTGTCACTGCCAGCCACACGTTCTCGTACAGCTGTACCGGTGGCGGAAATACTGGTGGTGGATTCCAGACTGTCAGCGCGAGTGACGTACGGGGTTCAACACCTGCGACACAGGAGTTTTCGTTCGTTCTGGACGACAACATCGGAAATGAGGAAGAGATTACGATCTGGTTCTACGGATCGGCTGTAAATTACGACGAGGCATCAATTGCTGAGTTCACCGTCGATGGAAGCACTTCGAACGACCACATCGGATTCAGTGGCGAAGGGACAACAGGAACGATTACGATCACTGCTCAAGGGAATCTCAAAGGAGGTGATGAGGTTCGTGTTCTGGTCGACGGTGTTGATACCACAGACGATTGGGGATGGGGGTTTGCCGTGTTTAGTGAATCGGGAGGCAACGACGTGGCGACTGATGGCTTCACAACCAGCTCCGGATTGGCAACGACAGCTTCTACGGATGGCGAGACCACGACAGTGACGACATCTGACCTCGAACAGGTGCCAATTGAAGAGAGTGACACTCTCGATTCGATCGAAGAGTTGGCCGCGTTACTCGACGGATCGGATGGTGTAATTGTTGATGATGCGGAGTGATGCGGCCTGGCTCATCACAACTGAACCCAAACGAATGCATCGAATGCTACCTGTTCCATGACAATACTCGAACGGCAGTTGGCTCGATCTCGCACAATGCGAACGGCTTTTTAACACCCGAAACAGACGTACCGGTATGTCAACCGAAACGATGAGCGATCGGCGCGAGCACATTCGCTCCATCGGCGTGACGGCCGTCGCCTGTCTCGCCGGGGTTGGCGCGGCCTTCGGCTCCGAGGCGCTCACCGCCGGTGAGAGTCTCGACGCCGCCGCGACCGATCCGCTCACCTATCTCCTCGTCTTCGGGCTCATCGGTCTGCAACTATTCTTGTTGCCGACCATCGGCGTCTACGACGACGAGGAGTTCGGCATCAAACACTACCTGTTCATCAGCCTGATGACCTTCTCCTTCTGGTTCATCACCTGGGGGATCATGCTCAGCACCGGAGCGAGCTTCTGATCATGGCCAAGGACAGCATCGCCGTCGTCGACCTCGATCGCTGCCAGCCCGATCGGTGTAACTACGAGTGTAAGAACTACTGCCCACCGAATCGCACCGGCAAGGAGTGCATCACGCTCCGCGGCGAGGAGGCCGACGAGGGACAACCGGATCAGGTACGCATCTCCGAGGAGATCTGTCTGGGCGAAACCTGCGGCATCTGCGTCGAGAAGTGCCCGTTCGACGCCATCGAGATCATCAACCTCCCACAGGAGCTCCAGGACGACCCCGCTCACCGCTACGGCGAGAACGCCTTCTCGCTGTACGGGCTACCCGCGCCCCAGGAAGGAACGGTTACCGGAATTCTCGGCCCGAACGGCATCGGGAAAACCACGGCCGTGCGCATTCTCGCGGGCGAACTCGAGCCCAACCTCGGCCGGTTCGACGACCCGCCAGGCTGGGACGACGTCCTCGAGGCCTACCGCGGCACCGAAATCCAGGACTACATCGCCGACGTACGCGACGGCGACATCTCGGTCGCCCGTAAACCGCAGTACGTCGACCAGATTCCGAACCAGTTCGACGGCAACACGCGAGAGCTACTCGAGCGGACGAACGAGCGCGACGCACTCGAGTACCTCGTGGAACGACTGTCGATCGGGCCGGTGATGGAACAGTCGATCGACGACCTCTCCGGCGGGGAACTCCAGCGGGTGGCCCTCGCTGCCACGCTGGCTCGTGACACGGACTTCTACTTCCTCGACGAGATCACGCCGTACCTCGACATCGGCCAGCGGGTCACCGCCGCCCGCCTGATTCGCGAGCTGGCTGAGGAGGAAGGGAAGTCGATGCTCGTGGTCGAACACGACCTGGCCGTCCTCGACCTCCTGGCGGACACGCTCCACGTCGCTTACGGTGAGCCGGGTGCCTACGGTGTCATCACGACGCCCAAGTCGGTGCGAAACGGCATCAACGAGTACCTCGCGGGCTACCTCGATAACGAGAACATGCGGATCCGGCCGAACCCGATCGAGTTCGAGGAACACGCCCCGCGAACCGTCTCCCGGAGCGACACGCTCGTCGAGTACCCCGACCTCACCAAGTCCTACGGCGACGGCGAGTTCAGCCTCGAGGTCGAGGGCGGCGAGATACGGAAAAACGAAGTACTCGGCATCGTCGGGCCGAACGGGATCGGGAAGTCGACGTTCGCGAAGCTCCTGACGGGGGCGCTCGAGCCCGACGAGGGCGACGCCGATCTGGATCTCGAGATCTCGTACAAACCGCAGTACGTGACCATCGACCAGCACATGCGCGTCGACGTCTTCCTCTCGTCCATTACGGATCAGTTCGGCTCCTCGTACTGGAACACAGAGATCGCCCAGCCGCTCCAGCTCGAGCGGATCATGGAGCAGAACCTCTCCGACCTGTCGGGCGGTGAGCGTCAGCGGGTGGCCATCGCGGCCTGCCTTTCGGACACCGCGGATCTGTACCTGCTGGACGAGCCGTCGGCCCACCTCGACGTCGAACAGCGGGTGCAGGCAACCCGTGCGATCCGCCGCTACGCCGAACAGCAGGACGCCACGGTACTGGTCATCGATCACGACATCTACATGATCGACCTCCTCGCGGATCGCCTGATGGTCTTCGACGGCGAACCAGCCGTTCACGGCCGTGCCGGGACGCCACAGTCGATGCGCGGCGGGATGAACGAGTTCCTCGCGAACCTCGAGGTGACGTTCCGACGCGACGAACGCACCTCGCGGCCGCGGATCAACAAGCCGGACTCACAGCTGGATCGGGAGCAAAAGCGGGAGGGCGAGTACTACTACGCCCCGTGAGTTCCTGATCTACACACACGGTTTTCGGAGCTGTCCGTGCTCGGGCTTATACCGGTGCTATTCCGCCTGATCCGACCGCAGTCCGCGGATGTTGTCTTCGCCACGGGTCTTCAGTTCCTCGAGCCGTGACTCTGCGGAGGGGCGGCGGTCGCCGATCGAGGCTCCGGCGAGGGCACCGAGGGCGGCACCGGAACTCGCGGCGTTTTTACTCACTAGTCCGCCGAGGAAGCCGCCGATGGCGGCTCCGATGGCGGCGTACCGTGCGCGACTGAGCATGCGTTCGAGTCGATCTTTCACCATGGGTGAGTATTCGTTTCTCGGAAAGATAAGCGTGTTCCCGGTTTTCGGGTGAACCAATCCCACTCGCTCGAGACTGTGGCGGGCTCCATGTAACTACACATCCCGTTGCCCACATCCGGGTGCTCCACACCACGGCTGACTGCCCATCCCTGCGGCCCCTTACTCGTCGTCGACGTGAGTACTGATCGCAAGACCGACGACGACGAGGCTCACGCCGAGGAGGAGCCCAGTGAGCGCCACACCCGAAATCACGAGCGCGCCGGCCGTCCCGTATATCGCCCCCAGGGCGGCAACGAGAACGCCGAGGACGGCGAGTCCGAACCCGACTGGTATCCGCCACGCTCGAGTCGTCTCATTCGAATCCACCCGCTCGAGCGGATCGACCAGTCGCCACTCCGGGCTGTGGGCCTCCTCGAGCCGAAATTGCCCGCCGAGGGAGTCGAGCAGCGCGTTTCCAGTGGTTCGGACGAGTCCGTCCCGCCACTCCTCCCAGCCCCAGTCCCACCTCGAGTCCGCATCGTCCTCGGGATCGACGCGGGCGACGTAGATCGGTTCGCCGATCAGGTAGTCAATCGAGGCGGCGTCGTAGCCGACGTCCTCGACGATTCGGGCGAGCAGGTAGGTTCGTGACCACGGAATCGGCTTCTCGAGGCGAAACGTCGTCGTGACGTCGTGTGGGAGCGTGACCTCGAGTTCGACGGTCGTCTCGTCGAGCGACGTCAGACGGGTGACGCGTCCCTCGACGTAGCCGTCTGAGGTGGTCATGAGGTCGATGCGGCCGAGTTCGTCCGCCAGGTCGTCAGGGGTTCCGTTGGTGCGGTCGTCCTGGACGTCGCCGTCGTCACGGTCGGCTGACTGGTGGTTCGCTGCCGTCGAGGAGCGATCGTCGGCTGCCCAGCGGCGGCCGGTATCGCGGTCGGATTCGATCTCGATTTCGATCTCGTCGCCGTCTTCGGCGTGGCGCCAGCGGTCACTCATCGGGTATCAGTCCTCCGTAGATCCGTCGATGGTGATGAACTGGACGTTGACGCTACGTCTCGAGACTGCCGGGCCTCGAGGGCGTGTGGCATCTCCCAGCCCGCTATTGATCGAGTGCACCGTGAGCGGCTCACGGAAACGGAATCCGGTGCCGTCGCTGCGGCGAAGCGCGTGACACGGATGCCAACGGAAACGAGATTCGAGCGGGACACGATCACGGTCGTCGAGTGTGCGTACTGGCGCCGGAGGGATAAGCCGTTCTTTTGTAAGCGATACAACTACTCTCGCTCAGTCGACTAACCGCTGACAGCTTCCACAGAGGTGTTCTTCCTTGATGTCGACCTCTCGTACCGTCGGCGAGAAGTTCATCACACAGCGCTGGTTGTCACAGTGCTCGAGGCCATAGGTGTGACCGATCTCGTGGACGATCTCCTTGCGAACCCGATCCTCGAAGATGTCGCTCGCGGACTTGTTCGAGAAGCCGCCGTCGCTCGAGGTCTGGAGCCGGTAGGTGGAGACGACGCTCCCGCTACCGTCGAGGTAGGCGAGCCCGAAGACGTAGTTTCGTCGGCGGTAGAAGAGGTCGTGAGGGGTGATGGCGATGTTCTTCTCGCCGCGGCCGACGCGCTCGGCTAGCTGGATGAACGTCTCCGCACAGTACTGGTTACGCCCGGAGTCGTACGCACCGTTTGGGATCGACTGGGAATCGTTGACCGTGACGTCGCAGTCGTAGACCGAGCGAAGCGCCGCGGAGGCCTCCCGTTTGACCGTTGCAGGAACGGAGCCAACCGGCACGATGTCGACGAGCATAGCAACGTCTATGCCGTCCCGTGGCATAAACATCCCGCCGTGGCACGCTTTCGCCGGAACCGGGCAGCACTCATCGAGAAACTGGCAGCCTACGACGCCCTGGTCGAGATTGGAATCGGCCGCCGGACAGGGGTCGCGAGCGCGCTGCTCGAGGCCGGGTGTTCCATCGTCACGACGGACGTCCACCACCGTGAGGTTCCCGACGACCTGCCGTTCGTCCGCGACGACGTGACCGACCCAACGCTCGCCCACTACGCGGACGCCGACGCGCTCTACGCGCTAAACCTGCCGCCGGAGTTACACCGGCCGGCGCTCGAGGTTGCACGAGCGGTCGACGCAGACTTCCTGTTTACGACGCTGGGTGGCGACCCGCCGCTGGTTCCCGTCGAGCGGGTGGCGCTCCCTCGAGAGACGCTGTTCGTGGCGCTTTGCCGGGGAAAATAGGGCCACACCCTGGATATGCCGGGCGCACACTTGTCCCCACAGCAGCGCTGGCTCGAGCATGCGTATTTCGATCCCCGGACTGCCCGGCGTCTCCTACGACACGGACGGCCAATCGACCGCACTCACCCTCGGGCTCACTGCGGCGGGGCGACGAGCACCGAAACCACACGGCTACGCCGTTCAGGTGCTGCCGTACCTCTGGGAACTGGAGGTCGATCTCCAGGAGGTACCCCCCGATCACCCGATCCAGTATCTTCACCCCGACGGGGCACACAGCGTGCAGTCGCTCGCTCCACACGAGTTCGAACAGGCCGCCGGCAACGTCGACCGACTCGGTCGGCTGCTGTGGGCGATTGGCGAGGAGACCGAACGCGGCTTCGAGCAACTGGCTGGCGCGGAGTCGTTCGAGACCCGCGAACGCGCCGACGGCGGTGTCGTGATCGAGATCGACGACGGATCACTCGAGATCGGTTCCGAGTCGGCCCTCGAGGACGACTCCGTGTCGGACGCGGTTGACCGGAGCTGAACGGACACGGCGTCCGGCTCTGCCACTCGTTTGAGCCCGCGGCTATCGGTGTGTGCTACGGAGGCTGACTGACAGCCGCCGCTACTCGGGTGAACTGCGAAAACGAACCGTTGCGGTAGCCGCGCTACAACTTCGGTAAGAACGCGTACAGCAACAGGCCGAAGGCCAGATGCTGCAGCATCGTCTGCTCGACGGTTCCACGCACGTACTCCTCGTCGTCGATGGAGTACTCCTTCGTGCGCACCTTCGCGTGCATCGAGAGCACGTCCTCGTCCTCGAGGGAGTGCAGACTCGGGTAAACCGTCCCGGGGCTGAGCTGCGCACCGAAGAGGTGAGCCAGATCCGACAACAACTCCTTGCCGTGGGTTTCGCCGTGGAGCGAGATGAGCATCAGGAGAATCTCGTCGAGATTCTCTTTGATGATCGCCTCGTCGAACTGCACGTCGTCGGTCGGCAGCGCACTCGTCACTTGCTCCATGAGTTCGTCGAGTTCGCGCTCGACGTCTCGCGTGGAGTCAGCGGTTGTGCCGATCGAGATCGTGTACTGTTCCGCCTGCCCTTCGGCAGACGCCGTGCTCGAAAACTGCTCGAGAACGGACTTCGCACTGGGGGTTTCCTCACGCATTCCAATCACCTGGGGGGTTCGCGTCCGAGACGCGCTTGTTGGCTCCTCACGCACATGAGCGAGCTGTTAGCACACATTCGTATTCGTTCGCGAATTACACGAGCAGATGAACTACCACGTAATAAGTAGTGTGGCCAATTCCCACCGCGTTACTGCCTCACAACCCCGAATACGGCCGTTAGAGTATTATACGGGGGGTGGCGGCGACTGAACATGTTTGGAACGTATTACGTCTGGAGCCGGGATCGGTTCGTCCCATTCTCGACAGTCATCAGGCCGACTCGGTGGAACTCGCCGATGTCGAACGCGCGGCACCCGTCGACAGTCCTCTGACGGCGTGTGAAGGGGTGTGCGTGCGTCCTCGAGCGCCAAAAAACAATCCAAACTCGTCGATGTAGCCGATTACGACAGGTTCGATGGCCCATCCCGGATGATGCTCACCATCTCGCTGGACTGGGTTGCGGTACTGTCTCCGTCGTCCGCCTCGTCCTCGTCGAGTCGCCGCTCGACCCGTCGCTCCGCCATTCGGGCGATCATGACATGTTCTTCGAGGTCGTCGCCGCTAATTCGGGCGATGTATTCGAGGCTTTGGGCGTGGGCACCGAAGAGCGTTCCCGACAGGGACTCGAGGGGATACTCGAGCGACGCGGGTTCGTCGTACCGCCGGTTGTGAATCTCACCGAGGGAGAGCCCGCGGAGATAGGACGTCATCTGCTCGCGTACCAGGGGGCTGATCCAGCCGAGGGCTTCGTAGTATCGGAGGCAGTTGAGTGCGCCGGTGGTACCGAACGTCTTGCCAAGGTAGCGTGCCCACTTGATGGTGGCATCGGTGTGGGCGGTCGACTGCTCGAGCGACGACAGGTATGGGGTGTCTGCTGGCATGATGGGGGGATTCACTGTGACGAGCTGACGACCGGGATGCTCGGGCTGTGATTGTGACTGTCTTCGTCGGAATACCCTTGAACATTCGCGTCATTACGAGCCGTGAGTCGGCTGGTGAGTGGTGTCTCGATGCCGCACGAGCCGGTCGCCACTTTCCGCCACCCAACCGCCGTTCGACGTCTCGAGTCTGCGTGAGTGCGGGCAGTGGTGCATATTGGTAGCGGAATCGCGGTTCCATTGGTGACGGCTCGCGGTTCCAGCGCCAGCAGAACCTTGACTTCCATTGCGCCCTCAGTGCCATCTGATGTGTGACGCCTCCGACCGGTGGTATCGAATTGGAGCAGCGGTTCGTCCGGACTGTCATCGATGACCGGGACGTCCACGGAGGTACTGACGTTCGCGTTGCTTCCCGCACTGCTGTGGGGGCTGGCACCGATCTTCGACAAGCGAGGGATGGCCGCCGGTGGCGACGCCGTCCAGGCTTCCATCGTCGTCGTCATCGTCGAACTGATCTGTTACTGGCTCGCCATCTTCCTACAAGGAGGGAATCCCGGCCTTTACGGTGGGGAGGATGTCACCTGAGTTGGTGTCACGGTTCGGTGAACGTGGCCTGGTGTATCGCACGGTACAGCCTCAAAACACGACCAACATCTGCACCCTTCGGAAGGGTTTACCTCGTTCGCGCGATTGAATCGCACATGAAGGTGCTAGTCACCGATCCCATCGACGATGCGGGTCTGGCCGTATTACGGGACGCCGGCCACGAGGTCGAAACGGGCTACGAACTCGAGGGCGAGGAACTCCTCGAGGCGGTTTCTGCGGCACACGGCCTCATCGTGCGCTCTGGAACGGAGGTCACCCGGACCGTCCTCGAGGCGGCCGAGAACCTGGTCATCGTCGGGCGAGCGGGGATCGGCGTCGACAACATCGACATCGATGCGGCGACCGACGAGGGGATCATCGTCGCCAACGCCCCGGAGGGGAACGTTCGTGCGGCCGCCGAACACACCGTCGCGATGACGTTCGCCGCCGCCAGATCGATCCCCCAGGCACACGCCCGCCTGAAGGTGGGCGAGTGGGCCAAAAGCGACTACCTCGGCACCGAACTCAACGGCAAGACCCTCGGCGTCGTCGGCCTCGGTCGCGTCGGCCAGGAGGTCGCCAAGAAGCTCGACGCCCTCGGCATGGACGTCGTCGCCTACGATCCCTACATCTCCGAGGAGCGAGCCCAGCGCATCGGTGCCGAACTCGCCGACCTCGAGGGCTGTCTCGACCGCGCCGACTTCCTGACGATTCACACGCCCCTGACCCCCGAGACGGAGGGCCTCATCAGCGACGCCGAACTCGAACGATTCGGCCACGGTTACGTCATCAACGTCGGCCGGGGTGGCATCATCGACGAGGACGCCCTCGCCGCGAAGGTCGAAGACGGGACGGTCGCCGGCGCTGCCCTCGACGTGTTCCGGGAGGAGCCACTCCCCGAGGAGTCGCCGCTGTTGTTCGTCGACGACATCATCGTCACGCCCCACCTCGGGGCCTCGACGGAGGCCGCCCAGGAGAACGTCGCGACCTCGACGGCGAGCCAGGTCATCGCCGCCCTCGGAGCCGAACCCGTGGCGAACGCCCTCAACGCCCCCTCGATCGACGAAAGTGCGTTTCCGCGGGTCGAACCCTATATCAACATCGCCGAGACGGCGGGCAAGATCGCCGCCCAGCTGCTCGACGCCCGGATCGAGTCCATCGAGGTGCGCTACGAGGGTGAGATCGCCGACGAGGACGTCGAGTTCGTCACCGCGAGCGCACTGAAGGGCGTTTTCGAACCGCTCGAGTGGCAGGTCAACGCCGTCAACGCGCCCCAGATCGCCGAGGATCGAGGCGTCGAGGTAACCGAGTCCAAGAGCCACCAGACGGCGGACTTCCAGAGTCTGATCTCGGTGACGGTCGCGAGCAGCGACGATGCGATCACGGTCGACGGGACGCTCTTCGCGGGCGACGACCCGCGGATCGTCCGGATCGACGACTACCGCGTCGACGCCATCCCGCACGGGAAGATGGTCGTCACCCGGAACACCGACGAACCCGGCGTCATCGGCCTCATCGGTACCGTGATGGGCAACCACGGCGTCAACATCGCTGGGATGTTCAACGCCCGCGAGGCCCACGGTGGAGAGGCGCTGACGGTGTACAACGTGGACGGCGACGTTCCTGAGGAAGCGAGGGAAGAGCTCGAGACCGACGAGCGGATCATCGGCGTGCGCTACATCACGCTGAACGGGCAATAGTACCGCTCACTCGAGACACTGAACAGACAGTAATAGCGCTTACTCGAGGCACCTCGACCTCTAGCTGAACTTCTGCACCGTCACGTCGAGCGTGTCCAGATCCACGATCGGCGCGTACCCCGAGTCGGGGTTGATGTTGACGCTCTTCTGGAAATCGGTCTGGGACTGCCAGCAGCCCGAGTTGATCGCCAGCACGTTGTGATACTTCCCGAAGCCGAGTTTGTGGACGTGCCCGGTGTGGAAGATGTCCGGCACCTCGTCGATGATCAGGTAGTCCTTCTCCTCGGGGGCGAGCCGAGTGTGGCCGCCGAACTGAGGGGCGATGTGACGCTTTTTGAGGAGCTGGTACATCGCCTTGTGTGGCTCGTCGTAGCTCGCCTTCTCCGCCGGGAGTTCGGCGATCACCTCGTCTAAGCTGACGCCGTGATACATCAGGACGGAGACGCCCTCGAGGGTCACCGTCGACGGATTGCTGACGATCCGGGCGTCGTGGGCGTCCATGATCCCGCGCAGGTGCTCGTCGAAGCCAGGCTGGGGCTCGGCGAGGCGAACGGCGTCGTGGTTCCCCGGAATCATCACGATCTCGAGGTCGCCGGGCACCTGTTTCAGGTACTCGTTGAACAGTTCGTACTGGTCGTAGATGTCGACGACGTCGAGTTCCTCGTCCTGGTTCGGGTAGACGCCGACGCCTTCGACCATGTCGCCGGCGATCAGCAGGTACTCGACGTGTTCGGCATCCTCGGTGTGGAGCCAGTCGGTGAAGCCGTTCCAGGCGTCGTGCATGAACTCCTGGCTGCCGACGTGGACGTCGCTGATGAGTGCGGCCTGGACGTGGCGGTCGGCCGTCGAGGGCTGGTGGGTGCGGGGAACGTCCGGGAAGTACATCGAATCGACGAAGGCGATCCCCGAGTCGTCGGCGAGGGTGCCCTCCATCGCGAGCGCCTCGTCACAGAGCAACTCCTCGACGAGGTCGGCGTACTCCCGATCCTTCATCACCAGCCAGGGGAACGTACCGGTCGCGTCCTCGAGTTCGACCAGCCAGTGGCCGCTCGCCGTCGACCGAATGTCGTTGACCAGGCCGACCATCGCCACCTCGCTGCCGCCGGGCATCGACTCGATCGACGTAGCTGGCCGATGGTTGACCCGCCCACGCAGTTTCGACCCGAGACGCTCGAGGCGGTCGCGAAAGACGGCGACGAAGTCCTCGTACTCGCCGGTACCGGTACTCTCGCCGGTCATGTCGTTCGTAATCGCGACCGCCTGCTGGCTCGTATCGATCGGCGATCGCGGCGCGGTCGACCCCTTCGTTTCAACTGGAACTGACCCAGCGCCGGAGGTCGGTTCAGTGGCCGCTGTTCCAGTTGAAACAGGGGGGTCTGCGGTGGAATCAGCCGGGGTCGTGTCTGTTTCGGAAGCGTCGCCTCCGGCACGCTCGAGGGCCGCTCGAACGTGGGCGGTTTCGAGGACGAGCGCGTTCTCGGGGGCGCCGTCGATCGCCTGCTCGAGCACTGCAAACGGCTGATCGGCGCTGGCGATGAGCGTTACGGCTTCCCGTTCGGCGTTGTAGCCGCGGCTCGTGAGTTCACTGACGATCCGGGCCGGCCCCTCTAATGGCACGTTCTGGGTATTCTCGAGTGGCGATAAAAGGCTAGCGAATGTCTCGATATGCGGACTGTTCGAGGACTACCTTGGAACAGAAAGTTGATTGCCGGCGCCCCCAAACCGATGGCCGATGAGCGGTAACGGTTCCGACGACCCAGGTGAGGACTTGAGCGATCGCTCCGGGTCGTCGGAACGCCGTGACGAAGACCGCGACCGTGACGAAGACCCCGATCCAGACGCGGATCAGCAGGATTCGTTCCCATCGGATAACAATCGTTCTGCTGGCGATGCTGACGACCCCGACAACATTGACGCTACTGACGACGTCGATGGCGCTGACGTTTCCCACTCGAGGCGCTCTGATACCACTGACGAAGACTCGGGACACGATCCTGATCGCACGCCGCACTCGAGTCCCCGACGAGACGATGCACGGTCAGCGGGATCGGACGACGGGGCCGAAAACCCGACACCTGATTGGGTTCGTGACTATTCCGATGGCCCGGCGACCAACGAACGGACGGCACCCGACAGCAACACGGGCCGGCGATACGATTCGTCACCACCGCCACGGAAACGACCCGACGACGATCGGGTGACGATCGAAGATGACGGCGTCGTTCGTTGGTTCTTCAAGACCGACCACGGCACGGTCGTCGCCGTCCGTGACATTCTGAGTAGCGTCGCCCTCGTCGCGTTTATCGGCCTGCTCCTGTTTGCCATTAGCGGGATCTGGCCACCACTGGTCGCCGTCGAGAGCGGCAGCATGGAGCCGAACATGGAGCGTGGGGACATGATCTTCGTCGTCGCCGTCGATCGGTTCGTCGGCGACGACCCCGTCGACGGAACCGGCGTCGTCACCCTCGATACTGGCGTCGAGAACGGTCACGAGAAGTTCGGCAAACCGGGTGACGTGATCATCTTCAGACCGAACGGGGCGGCACACGAAACCCCGGTGATCCACCGGGCACACTTCTGGGTCGAAGAAGGGGATAACTGGGTCGACGAGCAGGCAAACTCCGAGTACGTCAACGGCAACAGCTGTAATCAGATCCAGGCCTGCCCGGCCCCACACGACGGCTTCATCACCAAGGGAGACGCCAACAGCGTGTACGACCAGACGACGTGGTCACGCGGCGCCGATACGACGGTTGTCAAACCCGAGTGGACGACCGGGAAGGGGATGTTCCGCATTCCGTGGCTCGGCTACATCCGACTCGGCTTCGAACGGATCGTTCCTTCGATGATTGCGCCCCAGCCCGCTGTCTCCATCCCGGTCTCGAGCGGCTTGCTCCCGCCGCTGTCGCTCTCGACGACGCTCGTCGGTGCGGCGGGCGCGGTCGGTTTCGCTCGTGTCTCGCAAGTGGATCGTCATCGACGGTTCTGACGGTTCTGACGGTTCGTGTCTCGAGAGTCCCGAGTGTTGTGAGTACCGCGAGCACGCCGCTACGAGGTCGACCCGTCGTCGGTAGCCGTCCCGAACGCCGCTGCCTCGATGCGAACGGCTTCCGGCGTCGGCCCCACGAGCGCGAACCCCGATTCGGTCGACAGCCGGACGCTGGCGTTCGCTCGCGGCCGATCGTTCGCGCCCATTTCCTTGTCAGCAAACGTCTCGTCGCGAATTCGCGTCTCCGTCCGTGCCGCTCGCTCGAACGCACGGCGCCACTCCTCCGGAATCGTCTCCGGGTGGTCGCCCGTGTTCGTGGCCTCGCGTCCGTCAGTCGCTGGCTCGTCGATCTCGTCGTCGTCGAACCCGAAGCACGTTCCCTCCTCGAGGTCTCGAGCCGGTGGCTCTATTCGGGTCTCGCCAGCCTCGAGTTCGCGGGCGGCCCGTTCGAGTTCCTCGAAGAGTTCGCTCGCGACGGTGTCGTCCGCGTCGATCGATTCGTCTCGAGTTGGATCGTATGCATCGTCTGAACTGTCAATCACGTCGTCGGGTGAGTCGACGCCGAAGGCATCGAGTACAGCGTCAGGATCGGGATCGATCTCCTCGAACACGTCCGTCTCGTCGGTGGGCTGCTCGTCCATGGGTGTCCGCTCGTTCCAGACAGATCCCCTTGGTTAGCCTCTTGCTACCATCTCACTCTACTGTCTGACCGTGTCGTTGTGGCGAGTTTGGCGGTGCCTACTCGGTTCTCGTGAGCAGTGCCTCCACCTGGAAACTGGGGCTCCGTACGTCGTTCACGCGATTTCGACCTCGGGTTCGAGCCCCTCGATCAGAAACACACACTCCGTCTCCTCGTCTAGGCGCCTCGTTTCGAGGCGCGTTACCGTGACATCGACGTCGAACTCCCTGGCCAGTCCTTCGAGGACGCCGTGGGCCATCGCCGGATATCCGCGCGAGGATCGGTAAGTTACTCGAAGCCCGTCGTCGGCTCGCGTACAGGTCACCACCGGTGGCTCGGTATCGGTCGCCTTCGACCGAATCTCGTCGGTGACCGACTCGAGGTGTCCGAGCAACTCGGTGAACTCCCAGTCGTTGCGCCAGTGGGCACGAAAGGTCTGTAGAAGCGCTGGTCCGAGGGTGCGCCCGAAATCGCGTTCGACGGCTGCCCGCTCGTGGCCGGAGAGCTGGGCGACCGTTTCGAGGAGTTTCGGGATTTCGTCGTCGGGATAGTGTGAGACCGGCAGGTACAGTTGCGGGTCGATCCCCGCCCGCTCGAGGACGACCGCCCAGCTCGCTTCGTCGGTCTTCTCGACGACGTAGGCCTTGAGCGTCTGGTGGACGAGTCCGTGCATTCTGATTCCCCGGGAAATCGCTGGTCGAGGGTTGGAGCGTGACCTAATATGTCGTTCGAATCAGGAATGTTTGCCGACTGGAGTTCGGTAGACGCCGATCGAGTGTGAGCGCGCTCACTCGAGCACTGGGGCAACGGCTGTCGCGACCGACACGGCGCTGACGGGGCGCTCGAGGGTGTCGGTGCCGTAGATCGCGTCGACACCCGCTCGCATCAGTCGGGTGTAGGCGTTTCGAGCCAGCAGCGGGTGGACACACGTGAGGAAGATCCGTGCCGTTCCTCGTTCGGTGAGCACGCCGACGGCTTCGCTCATCGTGCCGCCGGTCGCGATGATGTCGTCGGTGACGACGACGTCTCGCCCCGTCACGTCGACGTCGCTCGGCGAGATTTCGACGTCGGTACCCGAGTGGCGGATTTTCTCGAAGTAGTCGGTTTCACCGCGACCGTAGGCGTCACACACCGTTTCGGCGAGCTCGACCGCACCGGAATCGGGAGAGAGAAAGACGGGATCGTCCAGATCCGCGGGGAGCGGCTCGGCGAGGACGCCGGCGGCATCGATCGCCGTCGCCGTCGGCTCGAAGAACTCACAGACGGCCGTCTCGTGAGGGTTGACGACGAAGACGGAATCCGTCCCCGTGGAGATGGCTCGAGCGACCGCGCGTGCAGACACCGGTTGGCCGGCTTCGAACGCCTTATCCTGGCGACCGTACCCCATGTAGGGGATGACGGTGACGACCTCGCCAGCACCTGCCTCGCGGGCGGCGTCTTGCAACAGGAGGAGTTCGACGTGGGCGTCGTTCGAGGCCGTCGAGGCGACGACGACGACCCGCTCGCCATCGAGCCCGCGGCCGTCCGTTGAGACGGCGGACTCGAGACTGCAAAATAGCTCACCGTCGGGAAAGCGGTCGTAGGTGGCGGGAGCGAGCGACGCGCCGAGTTCGTCCGCGAGCGCCGCTGCCAGTGCCTGAGATCTCGAGCCGCTAACGATAGTCGTCATACTCGGGGGGACAGTCTCCGGGGTAAAACCGGTTTTCGTTCGCGATTCGTTCGTCAGTCGTCGCCGCTGTCGCCGTCATCGTCCGTTTCTGTCGCGTCCTCGGCGTCCGTGATATCGACGTCGCCGTTACCGCATGGCCCCCCGTCGGTGACACCAGGGATACGGATCGTCCCGTCAGGCCGGACAGAGATAAACAGGTTCAGACAGCCCGGATCGTTCCAGTTCGCGGGCGTCACCTGGGTGAAGTCCCCCTCGTCGAGGCGCGCAGTCACCCGAAAGTTGCCCCGCTCGTCGGGCCAGTCGCCCTCGAGGGTAACGCCCTCGGTCGTTTCGTCGAGTTCGTGGGTCGACCAGTGTTCGATTTCGCCGTCGAACTCGACGAGAACGTCGACCGTGTGCCCCTGATCGTCGAGGTTTTCGACGGTAATTTCGCCCAGTCGCGTCCCGGTCGGTTCGGGCGGGTTACTCTCGTCGTCTCCACTTCCTTCGTCGTCCTCCTCGGCCGAACTCGTGCACCCGGCGATCGCCATTGCACCGACAGCACCCGAGGCGGCGAGCACCCGTCGCCGTGTTAGTTCGCTCATAATCCGGCGAATGGGGTGCCCGGTAGATAACTCCCCGTCAGACACTCGTCATACTCCGCGGTCGGTGGCCGGTTCGAGGGGGACGACGAGCCCGGAGACGCCCGAAACACCGAGGGTGTGCGCTCGCCACGACGGGTCGCGCGTCGAGGCAGTGTCCGCAGCCAGAAACGTTCCGTCGGTCGTCACCGCGTAGACGGCTTCGCCGTAGGCCACTCCCGCGATGGAATCGCTCGAGGGAATTGCTCTATCGGCTTCGACGGGTGTCCATCCGTCGCTGGCAGTGGCCGTGCCGGTCGAGGTGCCAGTCCTCGAGGGGTCGCCCTCGCTCGAGGAAGCGTCCGTACTCGAGGAGACGTCGACGAATACGTACAATCCGTCGGCTGCTACTGCGTGGGCACGAGCCAGCGACCCGGGTTCGCTCAACGGATCTGCACACACCAGACCGACCGAACCGTCTACCTCCTTCATCCAGCCGTTTCCAAGTTTATAGAGCCCGTCGGCGGTCGCCGCAAGCGGGACGCCAGCGGCAGAGACGTCCCGGACGTCTGCCAGTCCAGCGTGCTCGAGCCGACCGTTCCACTCCCGGAAGACGCCGACGTCAGTCGCCACCAGATCGCCGGCGATCGCTCGCACGGTCGACGGTGAGGGCGTGTCGGCTCCGTACTCGAGGGGGAGCCAGTCGTCGGTGGCAGTTCCGCTCGTCTCCGCCTCGAGGTCGAGCCGTGAGACGTTCCCTCGCTCGTCGGCGGCCAGCACCGTTCGCTCGTGTACGCCGACGGCGACGGCTGGGCCGAAGCCGGTCGGCTCGAAGGGAGGGTGGGAGGCAGCGACTTCGTTCGCGTCTCCGTCCTCGTCGCCCGCCCCGAGCCAACCCACGAGAACGTCCTCGTCGGTCGCCACCGCCAGCACACCGACGCCCGCGGCGATATCGCGAGCGCTGCAGCGCTCGAGCAGGCCGAACTCCCCCACTGTCGTTCCCGAGACGAGAACGCGGACGACGCCGACGTCACTGGCGACGTAGGCCGTCGTCGCCCCGCCCCGATCGCCGTAGACGCGCTTTTCGTCGATCGATAGCATGGCTGAACGTTGGTGCGGTGGGTGGAAAACGTTCGCGTCCATTCGTCAGTCACCGCCGGTGACGGCTCGAACACGTGACGGGTGACGACGGCCACGCTGAGCCACCGTAGTAACAACTGAAACGGTTCACACGCTGATCGCCGATACGCCTGGCGATCAGGTGTGCAATGACGTGCAGTGGCTACGGTAGTTCGCAACCACTTTGATGATTCCCGACTGACTAGCTACCAATGAAGGTATTCGGTTCGAGTGGCACACGCGGCGTCGCGAACGAAGAACTGACGCCAGCGTTCGTCCTGCGGGTGGCGAAAGCGGCTGGAACCGCGTGGGGAGCCGACCGCGTCGCCGTCGCTCGAGACACCCGCTACACCGGGCGGATGCTGGCCGACGCAGCGACGAGTGGCCTGGCAAGCACCGGCACGGACGTCGACCGACTCGGCATCCTTCCCACGCCCGGTGCCCAGTTCTACGCCGAACGCGAGGGCGTGCCGACCATCGTCATCACCGCCTCGCACAACCCGCCACCGTACAACGGCGTCAAACTCGTCGGCGCTGACGGCGTCGAACTCGCCGTCTCGGATCTCGAGGAGATCGAACAGACGCTCCTCGGGGAGACGTTCGCCGTCGCCCCCTGGGACGAGACTGGGCGCGTCCGGGAGGTCGACGGCGTTCGTCAGGACTACGTCGCCGAACTGCTCGCGAACGTCGACCGTGAGACGATCGAATCCGCTGAGCTGACTGTGGCCCTCGACCCCGGCCATGGGGCTGGGGCGCTCACCAGCCCCGAGTTCTTCCGAACCCTCGGCTGTCGCGTCATCACGGTCAACGGCCAGGCTGACGGCCATTTCCCCGGTCGCGACCCCGAACCCGTCGCCGAGAACCTCGTCGACCTCGGTCGGCTGGTTCGCGCAACGGACGCCGACGTCGGCATCGCCCACGACGGCGACGCCGATCGGGCCATCTTCTTCGACGAGGACGGCACCTACGTCGAGGGCGATGCGACGCTCGCGGCGCTGGCCGCCGCCGAACTCGAGCCCGACGACGTGACGGTCTCGGCGGTCAACGTCTCCCAGCGGCTGGTCGACGTGGCCAACGACGTCGGCGCCGACCTCGAACTGACGCCCATCGGCTCGACCAACATCATCACCCGAATCGAGGAACTCCAACTCAACGATCGACACGTTCCGATCGCGGGCGAGGGCAACGGCGGCATCTTCTTCCCGGACTTCCGGCTCTCCCGGGACGGGGCGTACACGGCCGCCCGGTTCCTCGAGCTCGTGGCCGAACGGCCGGTGAGCGAGATCGTCGCGCCCTACGACGGCTACGCGAACGTCCGGCGGAACATCGACTACGGCTCGACGGCCGAACGGGACGCGATGCTCGACGCGGCAGCCAACCAGGCTCAGGCCGCCGACGCCGAACTCAACACGCGCGACGGCTACCGCCTCGATCACGGCGACGCCTGGGTGCTCGCTCGCCCCTCGGGCACGGAGCCGCTGGTTCGGATCTACGCGGAAGCCCGTGATCTCGAGCGGGCGGAGACGCTCGCCGGGGAGATGTTCGACGCGCTCGCGGAGGCGAAAGCGGCCGCTTGAGGCCGACAATTCGGCCGTTCGAAACTTGTCGAGACGCACACGTAGCGTTCGACTTTACTAACGGTTAGACGATGCTACTTCTGGCAGAATCTTAAAGTACTACTACGGAAGAGTATTACTTAAGATGAGTAATACTGGGGCGGACACCAATGGTCGTATCGTCTCGATCACGGAAAAAGGACAGGCCACTATCCCGAAAGAGTTCCGTGAGAAACACGGAATCTCGACCCCCGGGAAAGTGAAGTTCGTCGAAAGCGAGGATGGAGAGATACTCGTCCGTCCAGTGGGATCGATGCGCGAATTTAGAGGCCTCGAACGATCCGGAGATGAAGAGCGTCCGGCAACCGACGTCCTTCGCGAGAGTCGCGAGGATGATCTCGAAGACGCTGACGAGCTCGTGAACGAATTCAGTGAGAAGGCAGACGAGAAATGATAGACGCTATCGTGTTCGATGCGGAGCCAATTCTCGCCTACCTCGACGATGAACCTGGAAGTGATACTGTCGAGACGTGGATCGATCGAGTCGCATCCGGTGAGGTAGACGGATACATCAGCCCAGTAACGAAGACCGAGATACTGTACGTCGGCTCTCGAATTGGATTCGATGAACGCGACGTCAGAGCGAGTCTCACCCGTCTCGAGGAGCTGGGTGTCGACGTGTGTGATCCAACGGATTGTTGGGTGCACGCAGCCCGATTGAAGGCGTCCTACAGGATTCCACTTGGGGACGCATACGCACTTGGTACCGCTGAAAGCGTTGATGGAACGCTGCTAGTGGGTGCTGACGACGATTTCAGTAGCCAACGTATAGACGAGGCAGTGATCCGGTTCCGGGACGAACCAGCATGACTTCCTCATTTTGGCTCGAGATTGACGGCGGCACTATCGTAGTCACTGCAAGTCATTGCACACCTGATCGCCAGCTATCGGCGATCAGTGTGTGAACCGTTGCAGTTGTTACTATATTGCGACTCGAGGCGTCGACTGATACCAACTCCGCTTGTCGATGCTCATATCCACTGTCGGCCGTAACCGGTGCGATCTCTTCACAAATCAACGATCCATCTGCGGTAATTTTAACTCGTGTTGACACGTGGCACTGTTTATGGGACGACAGCCCTCCCGAAGAGAACTCGTCACGACGATCGGCGTCGCACCGGTCGCCGTCACGGGGTGCCTGGATCTGCTCTCCGAACCGACTCCCGAGTTGGATGTGGTCCTCACCAATCATACGCCTGCAGAACAGCAACTCAAGGTACAGTTCCTCACACCTGGCGAGGATGCGTTTGCTGATGCGCTCACGCTGCGGCGGGATTTTCACGTGCCGCCACGAGATGACCCACAGAACCCCGGTACTATTCGCGAAGAGCAGTTACTGGCGGACGATCGGTATCACGTTCGATGTTTGCCACGAAACGGCGATGGGAGGTGGTACACACACGAGTACTTCACCAGTGAAGAAACTGGAGATACCGTTATGATCCGTATCGAACAGAAACGTGGAACAGACGGAGTGTTCGTTCGATTCACGTAGGGGTTGCAATCCGCTGTCGTGTGCCGGTACGTACTCGGTGAGAAAACGCCCGACCGTCACTGCAACTCGAGGCGGCGAACGAACGATAGCGCCCGAATGTCGGTGATCACGTCCCCCGGCAGATCCTGATCGGTCACGAGGTGGAGCCGTGGCTCGTCGGTGAACTCCGGATCCTCGCTGATCGTCTGGCGGATCGAGATGTTGTGGTCGGCGAGCACACCGGTCACCGCGGCGACGATTCCCTGCTGTTCGGCATCGTTGACCTCCACCGAGAGCACCGTCAGGTCGAGCACCGGGGCCAAATCCATCAGACTCGGTACCTGCGAGATGTTCTGGAAGATCCGTCGTAGCTCCGGATCCTCGAGGATGACGTCCGTCGTGGAGTCGACGACGCGTCGATCGACGTCGATCTCGCGGGCGATGCCCGTGTTCGGGATTTCGATGCCGCCCGAGACGACCCGACCGTCGTCGTTGACTGAAAAGCCACGCTCGAGGAGCAACCGGATAACCGCCTGCTGGCTGGGCGACCCCTCGAACTTCTCCATGATCTCGTCGAACATTCCTTGGCGGTCAGTACGCGCCCTGGCGTATAATGGTGGGTGATCGTCCGGTGATCGGTTCCACGCTCGCGGTTGTGCTGGTGGGTGCTCAGTGTAGGTGCTCCTCGAGCGGGCCGTCCATCCTGGCAACCACCCGAGAGATTCAACGCCACCGACATCTAAAATGTACGCTCTATAAACTAATAAATCCAATAATTTGATTAAAAATTATATGTCTGTGGGTGGTTGTGTGTGTCACACCATGGACGTAAACAGACGACAACTCCTGAAAGCCGCCGGCCTCTCGGTCGGTGCCGGTGGCGTTGTGGCTGCGAGCACCACGGCGGCCGCCGCCGAGGAACCGGTCGACCAGTGGCGACCCGCGGACTCGAGCAACTACTCCGCGTCGAACCGTGGCGTGAACGACATCAACTGGATCGTGATCCACTACACCGTCGGCTCGTATTCGGGCGCGATCAACTGGTTCCAGAACCCGGACGCGAACGTCTCGGCACACTACGTCGTTCGGAACTCGGATGGCCACACGACGAAGATGGTCGACGAGTCCGACGTGGCATGGCACGCCGCCGGCTTCAACTCGAACTCGATCGGGATCGAACACGAGTGGGTCGAGGGACAGGACGGCTTCACCGACGCGCTCTATCAGCGGTCGGCGGCGATCGTCGACTATCTGGCCGAGACCTACGACATTCCCAGAAACTACTACACGAGTCACACGGCCCCCTGTGACGCCAGCGGCGGCATCATCGGCCACATGCACACACCGACCGACAGCTACTGCTCGAGTTCGAACTCGACGTCCTGTCCGGGGCCGTACGACCCGGACACGTTGATGCAGTATCTCGACGGCGATGGCGGCGGTGGCGGCAGCGGCAAATTCGAGATGGATCAGGCCGTTCACACCACGGCCGACCTCAACGCCCGTGAACAGCCCGGTACCGACTCGTCCATCGTCGCGACGATGCCCGAGGGGTCGGCCGGTCGGATCGTCAACGGCCCCGAGTCGGCCGACGGCTACACCTGGTGGGGGCTGCACTTCCACGCGGAGAACGTCTGGGCCTGGTGTGCCGAACCGTGGCTCGAGGCCTGCCCGACGTTCTGTCACGGTACCCAGGTCGAGTCGACGGTCGACCTGAACGTCCGGTCGGGCCCGAGCGTTCACGACACCGTTCGGTCGACGGTTCCGGCAGGAACCCGCGGCGTCGTCACCCAGGGCCCCCAGGATAACGACGGCTATCAGTGGTGGCACGTGGAGTGGAACGACGGCTCGGAAGGCTGGTCGGTTGTCGACTACCTGCAGACGGCCTGACGTTTCCCGCCCTGCAGTGTCTCCCCTCGATCACGGGTTGAGCAACCCGCCGAGTGCCCCCGCGACGGCACTCTCGAGGGCCATGACGAACGCGACGATCACGGCGAAGACGAAGATGCTGACCCCGAGAGCGCCCGAGATGGCACCACCGGCCGGGCCGAGGGCGAGGCCGGCGATTCCGACGACCAGTGCGAGTATCAGGCCGCCGATGATGCCGCCGAGTGAGCCCGCGAGGAGGCCGTGCCAGAACCCCGACCCGAGGCCGCCGCCGGCGAGATAACCCGCGACGAAGCCGCCGACGAGACCAGCAGTAAGCTGGCCGAATCCGGGTGCGGCGACGCCGAGGATGCTGAGGACGACGATCACGAGGAAACCGATGCCGACCGCTCTCCAGCTGGTCATACTCGTCCTAGGGGAGCCGGACAAAAATACGCATCGCGTAACGAACGACCTTTTATGACCGGCCCACCTAGTCGTGCACATGATTTTCGAAGACCTTCCGACGACGCCCACGTCGGAAGAGCTGATCGACAAGGCGTTCTCCCGGGCGTCGCGAGCCGGTCGAGCCCAGCAGGGGCTCGACGCCCAGCAGTCGATGCTCCAGACGGCGGCGAACATCATCTCCGACAACCTCGAGAACGTGGTCACGTCCTGGCCGGATTTCAGCTACGACGTCCACCCGTTCTACTACGAACTCGCCGACGCCATCGTCGACGTCGACCGACTTCGCCAGAGCCTCTCGGAGGTCACCTGGGCCAGCCGCAAGGCTCGAGAGATCCACGAGGAGTACCAGTCGAAACTGCGCAAGACCGACGTCGACACGGCCAGAAAACACCGCAAGCAGGCGTTCGCCCGTTTGGCCGACATCGTCGAACAGGTCGGGGACGAACTGCTGTACATCAACCAGTCGCGCAACGACCTGCGCGACCTCCCCGAGATCAACCCGGAGGAGCCGACGATCGTCGTTGCCGGCTACCCGAACGTCGGGAAGTCCTCGTTCGTCAACGACGTGACCAACGCCCGCGGGGAAACCGCCTCATACCCGTTCACCACGAGGGGGATCGGCCTGGGACACTTCACCCGCGACCACATCCGCCACCAGATCGTCGACACGCCGGGGCTGCTCGACCGACCGCCACAGGATCGTAACGAGATCGAATCCCAGGCCGTCAGCGCCCTCGAGCACCTCGGCGACTGCATCCTCGTCCTCGTCGACGCGAGCGAGGAGTGTGGCTACCCGCTGGCCGACCAGCTCGAGTTGCGCGACGCCGTCGCCGACCAGTTCGGCGACATTCCGGTGCTCACGGTGTGCAACAAGGCCGACCGATCGCGGGACGTCGAGGCCGACTACTACATGAGCATCGAAACCGGCGAGGGCGTCGAGGAGGTGCTCCAGGCCGCCATCGACGTCATCGATTTCGAGCCGGAGTTGCCGTCTCGAGATCGGTAAGGCTGTTTTCGCCTCGAGATCGGTAGCCCGTTCCGAGACCGCTCACCCACTTTTTTCGGTGCGGACAATTAGCCGTCGTCCTCGTTTTCGTCCTCGGACACGATCCGCACGAGCAGCTCGTCGGTGTCCCAGCCGGCGTCCACGGTGACGCGAACGGTCTCGTCCACGTCGTCTTCTTCGGCGAGCGCCTCGAACACGAGCACGGTCGCGTTCTCGCCGTCGGCGTCCGTCGTGCCGTCAGTTCGCTCGAGTGCGATCTCCTCGCGGGTGTCTTCCGGGATCGAATACGTGACGTCCACGCCGTCCTGGACGGGATCGGTTCCCATCGTCAGCGTCAGGTTCTCCTCGCTGGCGGCGACGGTACACTCGCCGTCTTCACACGTCGCCGGCGGCTGGTCGGTCAGCCAGACGACCTCTCTATGAGTGAACTCGAGCGTCGAGCGTACGCCGTCGAGGGTGGCAACGATTCGATGGGAGCCGATCTCGAGGGAGCGATCGACCGTCACCTCGAGGACGGCTCCCTCCCGCCAGCGATCGTCGTCGACGACGGTTCTCTCGGTGGCGTCGCCGGAGACGTACTCGCCGTCGAGAAGCACGTCGAGTGCGTCCGGCTCGAGGCTCGTCCCGCCGACGTTTTTCACGTAGAGGGTAATCGTCTCGCTATCGGCGTCGTACGTCGACCCCGCCTCGGGATCGTTGATGATCGTCAGGTCGGTCTCGAGGGCCGCCTGCTCGCGATCGCTTTCGTCGTCGATTGCCTGGGCGTACAGGCCGGCTTCGGTGACCAGCACCCCGACGCCGATGGCCGCCGCGCTCACGACGGCGAGAAAGAGGACGAGGTGGGTGATCGAGGTGCGGGCCATTTGTTCGTTCCGTGCCGATCCGCCGCGTTGTGAACGACTCGAGGGATCGGCACTGCGCTCGAGACACTAGCCGAACGGGGGCGGGATAATCCTACCGGCCAATCGCGGTTGGTGGTTTCACATGGCACACGCGCCGACTCCCGCTGTGAAATCGTCGCTCGAGAAACCCGCCCGACGATCGCCCGATCCGTCCGTCGATGTACGTTCGGGGCACCCAGTCCCCAAAAAGGCGCAGATGCATTGAACTACCGCCCGACCACAACATCCGGCTATGGTGCAGTACAAATCGAAGATGGTCGAGCGGATCCACCTCCCCGAGCGCGCCGAACGCGAACGGGCGCTCGAGGCCGCCGGCTACAACGTCTTCAATCTCGACGCCGAGAACGTCTTTATCGATCTCCTGACCGACAGCGGCACTGGCACGATGAGCGAGGCGCAATGGGCGGCGCTGATCCGCGGTGACGAGTCCTACGCCGGTTCGAAGAGCTTCGACCGACTCGAGTCGTCGGTCGCCGACGTCATGGGCTTTCCACACGTGATCCCCGCCCACCAGGGTCGCGGCGCCGAGAACGTCCTCTACGGCACGCTGCTCGAGGAGGGTGACGTCGTCCTGAACAACACCCACTTCGATACGACGCGGGCGCACGTGGCGAACCAGGGGGCCGACCCGGTCGACTGTCCGATCCCCGACGCGGCCGATCCGAGCGCCGACGGGGACTTCAAGGGGAACTTCTCGATCGAACGCGGCCGGGAGGTCGTCGAGGAGGTCGGGGCCGACCGGATTCCAGTGGTAATCCAGACGATTACGAACAACTCGACGGCGGGTCAGCCCGTGAGCGTCGAGAACACCCGACGGGTCGCCGAGTTCGCCGCCGAGATCGACGCGACGTTCGTCATCGACGCCTGTCGGTTCGCCGAGAACGCCTACTTCGTCACCGAACGCGAGGCTGCCTACGCCGACGCCGCCGTCGCCACGGTCGCCCGCGAACAGCTGGGGTACGCCGACGCGCTCGTGATGAGCGGCAAGAAGGATGGCCTCGTGAACGTGGGCGGCTTCGTCGCCACCGACGACGAGCGCATCGCCGACCGCTGCCGCCAGCGGGCGATCCTCTACGAGGGCTTCCCCACCTACGGCGGGATGGCCGGCCGGGACATGGAGGCGCTGGCCGTTGGCCTTCGGGAGGCCGTCGAGGTCGAGTACGTCCGCGACCGGATCGAACAGATCCGCACCCTCGCCAGCCTGCTCGAGGATCGGGGCGTCCCCGTCTACACGCCGACCGGCGGCCACGCCGTCTACCTCGACGCCGAGGCGTGCTTCCCCCACCTCTCCTCGAGCGCGTTCCCCGGACAGGTGCTCGTCTGTGAACTTTACCGCGAAGGTGGCGTTCGCGGGGTCGAACTCGGAAGTTTCGCCTTCCCGGATACGGATCGCCCGGAGCTGGTTCGTCTCGCTGTCCCTCGGCGCACCTACCACCGCGAGCACTTCGAACACGTCGCCGACACCGCGGCCGCCGTGCTCGAGCGAGCGAACGAGGTCTCGGGTCTCGAGATCCAGACCGAACCGGAGGTGCCCGAACTGCGGCACTTTACGGCCGAACTCGAGCCCGTCTCGAGCTAATTCGGTTTTCCTCGCGTCACGACAATACTACACCTTCTAAACTATTCCGCTTCAAAAACAATAGCTTTGGCTTCGCGCCGTTCAATCGCCGATGAAGCCCTTCGCTCGAGTACGGATCGACGATCTCGGCTCCGGTTCGGGCTCCGTGCCACCGAGGCGCCGCTTGGCGGTCGCGGCGAGGCCTTTTCTCTCACCGGTGGGCTCGCCCTCGACCTGGGCGAGCACCCAGTCCGGCATCGAGTCTCGGAGTTCCTCGCGCTTTTCGGCTCGGAGGGTACTGTACTTGCGGAGCGCGAGTCCCACGCCGAGGAACAGCGCGGCGTCGAGCAGTTCGCGGCGGAATCGCGTTCGATCACTGCGGACGGCCAGTGCCTTGACCAGCGAGATGGTGCCGATCCCGAGGTAGAGCCACGAGCTACGCCCGGGGTCGCCGGTGAGGAGCTGTCTGAAATCCATGACGAAGCCACGTACCACGTTCGTTGGTATAAAACCGGTACCGTACTCTCCACTCCTGAGGGCGACAGTGGCCGAGTGAAGCTTCGGGAGTGTCCTCAGGGGGCGGGTAAAAAGAATCGGTTTCCGCGCGAGTCAGGAGGACATCGAGTCGGACTCGAGGCGCTTGCTCCCTCGACACCGTCCCTCCGCGAGTGGCTCGATCTCGAACCCGAGCGATCGGTAAAACGGTCGCAGGTCGGCGTCGAAATTCGCGGTCAGTGCGCCCTCTCGTTCGAACGCGACCTCGATGAGCGCGGTTCCGATGCCGCGACCCCGAGCACGTGTTCTGACGGCGATCGCTTGCACGTGGCAGCCCTGGCCGTCGTCCCGAGCGTGCCCTCGGGTCGGGGTTCTGGGATCGTCCGCGTCGGCGCTCGAGTTCCCTGCAGTCGTCGACCGCTGATTGGCTGGATCGAGAACGATCGCGCCGACGATGGCTCGTCTCGTCTCCTCCGACCCCGTCGACCGTTCCTCGGTCGCGACGAGGACGTCATCGGCGTCGATGCGTGCTTCGACGTCCCCCACCTCGAGCATCGCCCCGTCGACGATCCGCCTGATCTCGAGGGCGTCCGCGGGCGTGGCGACCCGAACCCGTCGGCCGGTCACGGCTGGGCCTCGTCGGCACGATCGTCCTCGTGACGGCTTCCCTGGCACGCCTCGACTGTTGCGAGCAGGTCGTCGACGGTGGGTCGATCCCACCGCGAGCGGCCGTGGTGTTCGTAGACGGCCTCGAGGGAACCCGATTTCCGGACGTCGAGGACGATGGCGGCGGGCATTCGCCCGAGGAGATCCGACCGCTCTCCGAGGGAACCCAGCCGAATCTGCTGGTCGATGGCCTCGCCTGCGCTCGCCTCTGGATCGGCACAGATCGGAAACGGGAGGTCGTAGGCGTCCTGCCACTCCTCGACGCGCTCGCGTGGCTCCGGGACGATCGACACGACCTGGGCGCTCCGGCTCACGAACTCGTCGTACCGCTCGGCGACGGCTCGTACCTGCCGCCGACAGTTGCCACAGTGATGGTCGCGGTGAAACAGGACGACGACCGCGTCGTAGGCGGGCGTCTCCTCGCCGGTCGTCGTCGGGTCGGGTGGGGTGACCATTTCGGCGACGCCACGCAAGCGGAGGGGATCGGGGCCCGGGCCGACGTTTTCCAGGGGGAGCTCGAGGAGGGTCGTGGGCATGGCCCCGCCTACAACCTCCTCGGTGAAAACGCTCCGGGTGGTTCGTTTCGAGCGGAAGCCAGAAGAGACTTGGACACTCACGACCGACGAACAGTCGTGACAGGCCGGGTTCTCGCTGTCGTCCTCGCGATCGTGATGCTCACCAGTCTGCCGGTGGGCGCCGGAGCGGCGGCGTTCGGTTCGAACGGGAACGGGGTCGCTGCAGCGGAGCCACACCACGCCGTTTCGCCGCTCGAGTCGACGGCACCCGACACGGTCGAACGAACCGGCTCCAGCACGACCGCACTGATGGGAGTCGATCCCGCCGAGAGCGGACTGAGCGACGACGCCGAACTCATCCACGAGTCGATCGTCCTCCACCAGCGCCCCGACCGACCCGGCGAGTACGAGGCCGTCGTCACCTACGACGTCCCCGAACCGGTGACGCGGCTGTCAGTGACGCCCGAGTCCAGGGCGACGGTCCTTGAGACGACCGGCTTCGAGCGGACGGACGACGGGGCCTACGAGTGGCGCGAATCGGACGAAGCCGGGGATGGTGACGGTGACGGAGACGCAGGCGGCCACACACTCGAGTTACACCTCCGAATCGACGCCAACCAGACGAACGAGGGGCGTCACGCCCCCGACACACAGCTTCGATCCGGCGACTCGAGCGAGCTCCAGGGGCACGAACTCGACGGCGGACTCACGTTCGTCGAAACCGGCGAGTGGGGGATCGTCACGGTACCCCAGCTCGGGGTCGGCTGGAGCCAGCGTTCCCCCGTCGGAACCACCCGATCGGTGACGGTCGACGGCCCCGGCGCTGCAGGAACCAACGTGGCCTTTTTCGGCGAACAGACCACCCACGACCGAACGGTCGCCGGCGAAACGATCAGGCTCGTCGTTCCCGAGGCCGCAGATCTCAGGGAGTCGCCCGAGGACGTCCTGGACACGCTCGCGTACGCCAGCGACGAACTGCGAATCGGCGGGCGAAGCGAGGTGGTGACCGTCATCGCCGCGCCCACGGGCGAGGTCGAGTGGGGGGCAAACGGCATTCAGTACGGCCCGAGCGACGCCTGGGTTCGCGACGACGCGCGACTCGACGTGGCGGGGAACGTCTGGATCCACGAGTACGTCCATACCCGCCAGGACTACGCCAGAGACAGTCTCGATCGGGAGAGCACCTGGCTTATCGAGGCCCAGGCGGAGTACTACGCGGCGTCGCTCACGTACGAACAGGGCGACATCTCCTACCGGACGTTCCGCCGGTTCCTCGAGGAGGGCCAGGAGTCGCCTTACGCCGAGGGTGTCCTGGCCGATCCGTCGACGTGGCACGACCCGCTCACCGACTACGTGAAGGGGCCGCTCGTCTACGGCGCGATCGACCGCGAACTCCACCTCGAGACAGACGGCGAGCACTCCATGGCGGCCGTCTTCCGTGATCTCAACCGCCAGGACGGCGAACTCACCGAGGCGGCCTGGCTCGGCGCGCTCGAGGACGCTGGCGGGGCCGACGTGCGGGCGATGGCGGAGACCTACACGCGGACGGACGCCGTCCCCGACTCGTGGTACGCGCTCGAACACCGGGCGGCCTTCGGCCAGTCCACGCCAGCCATCGACACCGCCCTCGCCGATGCCGAGTCGATCGGGGTCGACGGCCTGCTTGGGAGCGAGACGCTCGAGCAGCCCCGGCCGGTGCTCGTCGGTGAGACGGTGACGTTCCCCGTCGCGGTCGACAACCGCGGGGATCGAGACGGGCCGTACTGGGCGACCGTCCAGGTCGACGGGACGGTCGTTGACGGCACGACTGGGCGACTCGAGGCCGGCGAATCGACCGTCGAACCGCTCGCCTGGACGCCCGAGAAACCGGGTCGGTACACGCTCCTCGTCGGCGACCAGCCGATCCGCGTCGACGTCCTCAGACCCGCGTCGCTGACGGTGACGTCCCTCGAGGCCGCCCCGGATCGCGTCGAGTCCGGCGAGTCGGTGACGGTGACGGCGACCGTCGAGAATCAGGCGACCCGCGCCGGGCAGGAGACGCTCGAGTTCCGGACGGGCTCGGGAACGGTCGCTGAGGAGACGGTGACGCTCGCCCCTGGCGAATCGACGACCGTCGAGACGACGGTTTCTTTCGATACTCGAGGGAGCCACGAGGTCGCCGTCGGCGAGCAGCGAGTGACTGTCACCGTCGAGGGAGCGATTCAGTCACAGGCCAGCAACGCGGTCGATTCGATCCCCGGGTTCGGAGCAGGATTCGCCGTGATTGCGGTGGCGTTGATGCTCGCGATCGGCGCTCGGGTACGTCGTCGCACGGTGTGAGTGCCAGGGCCGCGATTTTGCTGATAGACACGTCTGTATGGTACATCTGTGCGTGACCATGGGTAACCGAGCCCCGTTCAGTTTACTACGGCCCTCTCGACGAGATTAGATCCGCTGATACCGTCGAGTCAGGAGACCGCTGTACTGCAACGAGAGTATTTGTATTCCCGTCATCGACGGGTTGTGGAGTCGCGGCTGAACCGTCTACACTGTTCGCGACGAAGAACGATTGATGATCCCGACCGAGAACAGCTTTCGTATTCCCTGGAGAACGACTGGATCCTGGTGACGGTCGGCGACGACTTTCTGTCGCTTGTCGAGGGATCCGGAACTCGAATACGCCGGTATCATCTCGGTCGAGCAGGCGGGACGAGGTCTCACAACTCAGGGTTTCCTCTCATCGAGTGGGTCAGAATCCACTCTGACCGAGGCGTACACCCGATCGGCCCATTCGCACGCGATTGGTTCACCCGAATCGACGAACACCTGCATGAGTCCAGTGGCCTCGTCGTAGCCCCCGATCCCGACGCGCTCGTCGAAGATAGCGAGGCCGTAGGGCAGATCATCACGGGTTCGGAGGGCGAGGTGTCCGCGATCGATCGCCTCCTGTGCGCGTTCCGGGTAGGTTTCGAAGAGTTTCTCGGCAATCCGGGGTAGATAGATGATTTCTGTGTCGGTCTTCTCGAAGATCTGGTGATGAAACCCGCCGAGGACGAGCGGTGCCATATGTGTCGTGTTGAATCCACGGAAGGTTCTCGACTCACTGAGTAGCGAAATGAACCGCTCGACTGGTTGGTAGGGATCGTCCGGCTCCGCACGCGTAACCGTTGCGTCCACGAACGGTTCGAGGACGAACTCCTGGTGATCCGCACAGATTGTGTCCAGGAGCGGCGCGAGCCGGTGAACGGTGCGAACGTTCGCCTCGAACCGGAGCACTTCGTCGGCGACTGCCTCGCCCCGCCCGGTCAATCGAATCCGGCCGTCGATCTTCTCCACGAAGCCCTGTTCGTCGAGCCATTGCGTGAAGCGGTGGCTCGTTGCCCGCGAGACGTCGAGGCGTTTCTCGATCTCCCGGCGGTCGAGCGGTTCCGTGCGGAGCGCCTCCAGAACCGGTCTGTGCCGAACGATATCGCCGAGCAGATCCGTTTCGACACGATTGTTCCCGGCGTCGAGTCGCTGTCCGAGGTACTGCTGGTTTCGTGCGTTCTCGAGCAGGGCCTCCAGGATCGGTGAGCCAGTGGGTGGACGTCCGTCATCTGTCGGCCGTTCGTCTTTGTCGAATTCCATGGTTCCCACTGTCTTGCTAAAGGTTAACATAGGGTGTAACTCTATCGCGTTCGCGAAACGAGAGCCATCTCACGGCCTGAAACGGTGCGTATCCCGCTGAACCAGTTTCAGTGAATGAGGCTAACATCGCTCCAGCCGTTCGGTATCTATGGCCCAATCAACCATCGACGAACACCTGGAACGGTTTCAAACCAACGTACACGGGGACGTGATTCGCCCCGGAGGCGCCGAATACGACGATGCCCGCGCCGTCTGGAACGGGATGATCGATAAATATCCGGCGCTGATCGCCCGGTGTCGAGGTGTGGCGGACGTTATCCGTGCAGTCGAATTCGCCCGCGAGAACGACCTTGGTGTGACTGTCCGGGGTGGTGGCCACAACGTCGCTGGCACGGCCGTCTGCGACGATGGACTCGTCATCGACCTTTCGGAGATGAAAGGCGTCTGGGTGGATCCTGACGAGCGAACGGCGTGGGTTCAGGGCGGCGCGACGTGGGCCGACGTCGACCACGAAACCCAGGCTTTCGGACTGGCGACGCCTGGCGGGGTCGTCTCGAAGACCGGTGTCGCAGGACTTACGCTCGGCGGCGGTATCGGACATCTCAGGTGTGCGTACGGCCTGAGCTGTGACAACCTTCGCTCCGTGGACGTGGTCACCGCAGACGGCCGGTACCTGACGGCCAGCGCCGACGAAAACGAGGAGCTGTTCTGGGGGCTTCGTGGCGGCGGAGGCGGCCTCGGCGTCGTGACTGGCTTCGAGTTTGAACTCCACCCGATCGAACCGGAGGTGGCGACCTGTTTCGTACTCTATCCGGGAGAGCGAGCAGCCGAGTGTCTGCGGGCGTACCGCGAGTACGTCTCGAGGGCGCCCGATGAGGTTACCACGCTCTCGTCAACTGGCGTAATGCTCGACGAGGAGCTTTTTCCCGACGACGTGGTGGACGACCTCAAGATCGGCTTTCTGGGGTGTTTCGCTGGATCTCCGGAGGACGGTGAGAAGGTGCTCGCGCCGTTACGGGAACTCGGCGAACCGGTCGCCGATTTCAGCGCAACGATGCCCTACACCGAGTTTCAGCAGATCCTCGACGAGGATTACCCGGATGGGATGCGATACTACTGGAAATCGCTCTATCTCGATAGGCTCACAGAATCAGCCATCGATCGGATCTGCTACTGGGCGGAGTCCGCGCCGTCACCGCTCTCGACCGTCGACGTCTGGGAGCTGGGTGGCGCGATTACGGACGTCGACCTCGAAGAGAGTGCGTTCGCCGGCAGACACGCACCGTTCCTCCTCGGGATTGAGGCGAACTGGGAGGAGCCCGCGAACGACGATGCTAACGTCGAGTGGGTGCGTGATTGCATCGCCGACATGCGACAGTTTTCGGATGGCGCGTTCTACCTGAACTTTCCGGGCTTTTTCGAAGGGGGTGAGGCCGCACTGGAGACTACGTTCGGATCGGCTTACAATCGGTTGATCGCGTTGAAAGACGAGTACGATCCAGAGAGCCTGTTCAACCCGAACCGGAACGCCAGGTTCACCAACTGATAGGGAGTACGTACCCAGCCGGACGTTTCGAAGCCCCCGTCCGTCGACGCTGTGTCTCGGTTCTTCGCGGGAATCGATGAACTCCTCCAATACTCCCTATGCGTCCAGTATCGATCTGTTCTCACCCCAAGGCGATTCACGGCATCCCGAGATGGCAGCGCGATCGTCCCCACCGGTCTCGAGTATTGTGGATCTGACCTTCTGGCCCCGATCTCGAGCACCCGGGGTAGGGACATCGGAACCGCTGCCACCGGAACGCTCAACAGTTCTCGTGTGTATTTTGTGAACACATGTCTCGTCCCGACCGTCGACGGGACACCGTCGTGGAGGAGGACACCGAACGGTCGCCCTCTGCGGTCACCCGGGGACTAGACGCGCTCGTGCCCACGGCCGTCGCCAGACGAGCGGTCGCTGTGCAGGTCGAAACAGACAAGGACGTCTACGAACCAGGCGAGTCCGTCGACATTCGGATCACGATCGCGAACCGGCTTCCGCTGCCGATCACGGTACCGCTCGAGAGTCAGCGAATCTGGTGGTGGGCGGTCGACGGGTGCATCGAGGCGATCGACGAACCCCTGCACGTTCCCAACACGCCTCGCCCGCTCTCCCTTCGTGCGAGGGAAACACGCAGCTTCGACCGACGGTGGGATCGCCGAATCAAACGCGACGGCGACCCGCCGCGGTGGGAGGCGGTATCACCGGGATCGTACGACGTGTCGGCGTTCGTCCCGACGTCACCACCCAGAACGGACTCGACGACGGTCACGCTGCGCTAGTTCCTCGAGTCGCCTCCACGCCGTCGCTCGAGACCCGTTCAGTGTCCTCCTCACGATGCCAACACTCACCCCTCGTGGTGCTTGCGTTTACTCCTCGTTGTGCTTGCGCTCACTCCTCACGGTGCCTGGGTCACTCCTCCCGGTGCAGGTGGCAGGCGGCGTAATGCTCGTCGTCGCCATACTCCGTTTCGACGACGTAGGACGGCCGGTTGCGCGCACAGATGCTCGGTTCGACGAACGTTCGCCGGAGGAGCCTGGCGGCTTCCGCCCACTCGTCAGCGACGAGGTGTCGAACCGCGTCGTCGACCACCTCGCCTGCCTCCCCGTCGGGTCGGCCCGCGGCGAAGAACCGATCATCGATCAGCTGCTGGGCGGCTCGCTCTTCGGGCCCGGCCTCCTCGAGGGTGAACGATCGGCGAGCGACGGCGCGCGTGAACCTGATGACGTTACGCCACGTCGGCTCGTTCATCTCGTACGCCGAGAGCCGGCTGATCGCCACGTCGGCCTCGGCGTCGGCCTCGCGGTCTTCGGGGCCGAACGTCTCCGGCTGAATTAGTTTCGGACAGCGGGTGCGGAACCGACACCCCGAAGGCGGATCGATCGGGCTGGGGACGTCACCCTCGAGCGTCGCTCGAACCTCGCTCTCGCGCGGATCCGGGATCGGAATCGAGTCGAGCAACCCCCTGGTGTAGGGGTGCTGTGGGTTCTCGAACAGTTCTTCGGTCTCGGCGAGTTCGACGATGTGGCCGAGGTACATGACCGCGACCCGATCGGCGATATACCTGACGACGCTCATGTCGTGGGAGATGAACAGGTAGGTGACGTCGAACTCCGCCTGGAGTTCGTCCATCGTATTGAGCACCTGTGCCTGCACCGAGACGTCGAGCGCCGAGGTGGGCTCATCACACATGATGACGTCCGGATCGGTGCTGAACGCCCTGGCGAGGTTGACTCGCTGCCGCTGGCCACCCGAGAACTCGTGTGGATATCGGTGATAGTGTGAGGCCTCCAGCCCGACCTTCTCGAGCAGGTACTGGGCTCGTCGTTTGCGTTCCTCGGCGTCGTAGAGGTCGTGTGCCCGGAGCGGTTCCTCGATGATCTGCCCGACTTTGAACCGCGGGTCGAGCGAGGAGTGTGGATCCTGAAACACCATCTGCATGTCCTGTCGGAGTGGCCTGATCTCCGACGACGATAGCTCGGTCAGATCCTGTCCGTTGAATCGGACACTCCCCGACGTCGGCCGATGCAGTTGTAGAATCGTTCGAGCCAGCGTGCTCTTCCCACAGCCGCTCTCGCCGACCAGGGCGAGCGTTTCACCCTGTCGAATATCGAAGGTCACGTCGTCGACTGCCTCCACGTCGTCCGTTCCTCGGATGCTGGCGATGAAGCCCGACTCGGCGGGGAAGTGCTTGGACACCTGTTCGACTTCGATGATCGGCTCGTGGGATCGGTCGCTGCCTGGTTCGCTCATTGTCGCTCACCCGTTCCAATGTAGACGCCTTCGCGCTCGGTGACCTCGGGAAGGGGAACGCTGTCCCAGTATCCGACGTCGTCGTGTTTGATGCAGGCCGTTCGGTGGTCGGCATCGGCATTGACCTGGACGAACCGGGGTTCGATCTCCGTACACGCCTGTCGGGCGTCGGGACAGCGGGTGTGGAATCGGCAGGCTCGCGGTGGGTTGATCGCGCCTGGCATCGAGCCCTCGATGGGATTGAGCTCGTCGACGGTTCGATCCGGTCGCGGGATCGACTCGAGCAACGCCCTGGTGTAGGGGTGTTTCGTGTTGTGGAAAATTTCGTCGACGCGCCCCTGCTCGGCGATCTTTCCGAGGTACATGACGTTTACCCGATCGCAGATTTCGGCGACGACGCCCATGTCGTGAGTGACCCAGATGAAGCTCGTGCCGTACTCCTCCTGGAGGGTGTCGACCAGGTTGAGGATCTGCCCTTCGACGGTGACGTCGAGGGCGGTCGTCGGCTCGTCGGCGATGATCAGGTTCGGCCGACAGCCGAGTGCCATCGCGATGAGCACGCGCTGGCGCATCCCGCCGGAGAACTCGTGGGGGTAGTCGTCGTACCGATCTTCGGGCTGGGGGATGCCCACCTCACGGAGCATCCGAATCGCCTCGTCTTTCGCGTCCGATCCCGACAGGTCGCGATTGAGCTCGATAAACTCGCGAATTTGGCCGCCCACGCTGTACACTGGATTGAGGCTCTCCATGGGATCCTGGAAGATGATCGCAATTTCGTTGCCCCGAACCTGCTGGCGCATCTCCCGCTCGCTGAGCATCTCCGACCGGGGCACGAGTTCGCCGTCGTTGCGTTCCTCGAACCCGACGATCGTCGTCCCTTGGTAGGTAACCTCGCCGTCGACGATTTCGCCCGGTTCTTCGATCAGTCGGAGGACGCTCCTCGAGGCGACGCTCTTGCCGGCCCCGGATTCGCCGACGATCCCGACGATCTCCCCCTGCCGAACGTCGAAGGAGATGCCGTCGACGGCCCGTACGATGCCCTGGTCGGTGTAGAATTGGGTTTTCAGGTTCTCGACGGTGAGTATCGTGTCGTTTGCCATGTTAGTTGTCGATTCGTGGATCGAGAGCGTCCTGGAGCCCGTCACCGAACAGATTGAAGCCCATGATGGTGATCAGGATCGCGACCCCCGGCCAGATACTCATCCAGGGGTTGACGTGCATCTGTCCGTGGGCGATGTTGAGCATCTGTCCCCAGTCCGGCGTCGGCGGCTGTGCACCGTACCCGAGGAACGACAGGCCCGCAACGATGAGGATGGCGAACCCGATCTGTAAGGTGGCGTACACCAGCACGGGAGCGAAGCTGTTCGGAATGACGTGATACCAGATGATGTGGCGGTCTTTGACCCCAGAAGCACGGGCCGCCTCGACGTAATCCATCTCGCGCACGCTCAACACGCGGCTCCGGATGATACGTGAGAACACCGGAACTGTCGCGATACCGACCCCGATGATGGCGTAAATGACGTCCGGGTTCCCGCCGCTGACGAAGACGGTGAACACGATCACCAGCACGAGCGCGGGAATCGAGTAAATCGTCTCGACGAACCGCATCAGGGCGTCGTCGATCCAGCCGCCGTAGTAGCCCGACACGGCCCCGATCGCGACCCCGCCCGTCAGGCCGAGGAAGGTCGCGAAGAACCCGACCGCCATCGAAACGCGGGCCCCGTAGATGATCCGCGAGAGGTAGTCCCGGCCGGACTGATCGGTTCCCAGCGGGTGTGCCCACGAGCCTTCGTCGGCGAACGCTGGCGGCTGGTACGTGTTCATTTCGCCCGGTGGCGGCATCGTCTCTGGATTCTCGAGCAGCGGTAACCACTCGCCGATCGCGTAGTCGGTATAGGCGCCGAACGTGAGCCGCGAGAGGTTGGCGTCGACTGCTGAAAAGATCGCGACGGACGTCGCGATCGTGATGACGTAGAACCCAAACCTGGCTGTCGGATCGGCTTTGACCTGCTGGAACGTGTACCGCCAGCCGATCTGTGGCTCTTCAGCCGTGGCGTCGCCGTCGATCTGTCCTTCGGTTGTGGCCATGGTTAATCTCTATCACCGTAGCTGACGCGCGGGTCGATGTACGCGTACGAGATGTCCGTGATGATGACGCCGATCACGAAGATGGTCGCGAGCACGATCGTAACGCCCATGACCACCTGATAGTCCAGCTGCTGTATCGACTGGATGAGCAGCCGTCCCATTCCGTTGATCTCGAACACCGTCTCGATGAGCACGGCCCCGCCGAGCGCCGTCGAGAGGTTCAGGCCGACGATCGTGATGATCGGTAGCTGTGCGGCGCGGAACGCGTGTTTGCGAAGAACCGTTCGCTCCGGAACGCCGTATGCGCGGGCGAGTTGGACGTGCTCTTCCTGCAGGCTCTCGACCATCGAGGATCGCTCGATCCGCATGATCGTCGCCATCTGTAGTGTGCCGAGTGCGACCATCGGCAACAGCAGGTGTCGGATCGTCTGATAATACAGCTCGAGTCGACCGTTGTAGCCGTAGTGGGCTGGATCGACCCACGGATAGACCAGCCGTCCCGAGGGAAGCCATCCCAGCCACACCGCGAAGATCAGGATCAGCATGATGCCGATCCAGAACGAGGGCGTGCTGACGCCGATCAACGCGATGATTCGGGAGACGTGGTCGGTCGGCTTGTTGCGTCGCTTTGCCGCCAGCACGCCGAGTGGAACGGCCGTTATCAGCGCGAAGGCGAACGCCGAGAGGACGAGCAGCAGCGTCGGTCCGAGCCGGTTCCAAATCAGCTGGGAGACCGGCATGTCCCGGTGGAAGCTGTAGCCGAGATCGCCCTGTACCAGCCCGAACATGTACGTGATAAATCGCTCATGGAAGGGGCGATCCAGCCCGTACCGTCGTTCGACCGCTTCGATGGTCTCCTGGTCGACTTCCTGGCCCTCGAGCATGATGGCGACCGGATCGCCCGGCAACGCGTTGACCATCAGGAACGTGATGAACGAGATCCCGACGAGTACCGGGATGGCCTGCAGTATTCGACGAATTGTGTAGCGTAGCAGTGTCATCGTCTCGTATCGGTTCCGGCTGTCTCTCGAGCGACTGGCTCGCTCGGTTCGGTCGCAGGTGATCGACAGTCATGGTTGGCCACGTGATCGCCGTCTCGTGGCTGCCCAGTTCTTTCGGCTCCTTCGTTCCATCCGAACCGGCGACTTCCGCGCGATCGTTGCCAGTGTATCGGTGCGCTCATGATGATCGATAGTTCGATATCGTCCGTCGCTTTCTCGAAAAGCGAGGACGACAGTTAGACGCTGACGTTGTGGTGATCCGAGACCAGCCGTGGCTTGACCGAGGAGTGCGGGTGGACGTAGATATCCTCGACGTGTGGCAGCGCGGCGATGCTGTTGTGGATGCTGTAGGTCGGGATGTGAACCTTGTCCTCCAACAGTGTCCGCGTCGCCTGGTCGTACAGATCGAACCGTTCGTCGTCGTCGAACGTCTCCCGGGCGTCGCGAATCGTGTCGTGGAACTCCTGGTTGTCGTAGTAGTGTCCCTGCGTGATGCCTTCGTTCGTTTCGTGGAACAACGCCCAGTAGTAGGCGTCGGGGTCGTTGTGTCCGGTCCACCCGAGCGTGTACGCGGCGTAGTCGTCCTCGTTGCCGGTCGAGTACCGCTCGAGGAACTCACCCCACGAGAGGCTGCGCACCTGTGCGTTTATGTCGAGACCGAACTGCGACAGTTCGTTGAGTCGGCCCGCGAGTCGCTCCATCAATGCGATACGGATGTCGTCAGGCGGCGCGATGAGTTCGGGCTGCCAGCCATCGGAAACGTGGCCGTCCATCAACTCGACCGCCTGTTCCGGATCGTACTCGTTCTCCATCGCGGCGTACTCGTCGGCAGGGAAGCCCCACTCCTCCAGGACGCTCGGTCCCAGCGGAGCAACCGCGTTCTCGCCGAGTTCGCCGATGACGTCGTCGACGAACGCGGAGGCGGAGAACGTGTGTTCGATCGCGTTGCGTACGTCGGCCTCCTGTGTCGGCCCTTCGTTACAGTTGAATGCGATGTAGAAGTACGAGATGCTCTGGGTGTTGTACACCTCGAGGTCGTCGTCACCGACGAGCAAATCGTAGTCCGCGGGCGGAATTCCCGTCATCATGTCGGTATCCCCCGCCCGAATCTGGGCGGTTCTGGCGGCGTCGTCCTCGGTCGCGACCCAGCGAACGCTCTCTACCTCCGGCATCGGTTCGTCCCAGTAGTCGTCCCACCGCTCCATATCGAAGAACTCCCCTTCTGCATGATCGACGTACTGGAACGGCCCCGTCCCGATGGGGTCGTCCACGTTGTACGAGCGCTCGGCCGGGTCGACGTCGTCCTCCTCGAGACGGAGATCCCTGTTGACGATGTTGGTTGCGAGGGTCATCGTCGGGAACGCCCCATAGGGCTCGAGGAGATCGAACTGGACGGTATGTTCGTCGATGACGTCCGACGAGTCGATGTCGATCATGTCGAAGCTCGGCGCGTTGTCGGTCTCCTCCTCGACGGGTGCCGTAAACGAGTGCAACACGTCTTCTGCGGTCAGTGGATCGCCGTTGTGGAACTCGATTCCGTCGTGAATCTCGACGATGTATCGCATACCGTCGTCTTCGACTTCCGGTTCGTCGACGGCGATCTTCGGTTCGATCTCCAGCGCCTCCCCGAGTTCGTACAGCCCGTCGAACAGGTGGTTCGCGATCCGTCCGGAGTAGGCGTCGTTCAGTACGACCGGGTCGTAGTCGTGTGCCGGTTCCACTTGTTGGGTGACGTGCAGCGATCCGCCATCTTGCTGTGCGAGTGCGCTCCCGCTGAACCCTAGCAATAGTGACGTCGAGACGGCCCCACTCGCTGCGAGTGTTTGCCGCCGTGTGATGCCTTGACGTGGCATACGCGGCCAGTTATGTCCCCTAATCCTTTAATCATACTTAAGAAAAATTGGTTAATACAATATTTGAGTATAAAAAAGAACTATTACTTACAACGATTTCGGCGTGTGTGTCAACTATTCCAGTATTACTGGATTCAATACTCGTATGAGGCGTGATCGAAAACGGCTCTCGGTTACCGAGAGACCGGTGCGTTTTTTCTATCGCGTGAGAGTGATACCCAGTATGAACGTCAGGGAGGGTAACTCGATTACAGGCCTCGATACGTGTCTCGAGGACGGTGCCGGCTGGCGATTAGGGATCAATCGGCTGGTCGGAGCGGGTTGGGAACACGCTGGCCGGGTCACCGGTTACCGTCCCGCCCAGCGCACCGAAACTCGTGTTTACGGCCACTATCCTCTCGCGCGCGCTTCCACCGACGTCGACGAATCGATGGAAGTGGATGATTGTGTCGGTAATTTCGTTTTGTCCCCCCACGGTTGGTTCGCTCCGCTCCGTTGTCCGTCCACGGCAGGGTGGATCGGAACCAGACGGTCACCTGGACTCCGTTCTTGCCGACACCGCACGCACAATCGTGAGGCCGTCCGTAGACGTCCCCGGCGAAGCGACCGATCACCATCACTGGCTCACACATGCGGGAGGTAGACGAACAGTACTTCGAGCGCCTCGAGTCCCGCCTCGACGAGGCGTTCGACGTCGCCGAAACGGCCAAACAGCGCGGTGGCGACCCCGAACCCGAAGTCGAGATTCCGGTGGCCAAGGACATGGCCGACCGGGTCGAGAACATCCTCGGCATCGAGGGGGTCGCCGAACGCGTTCGGGAACTCGAGGGCCAGATGTCCCGCGAGGAGGCCGCCCTCGCCCTCGCGGAGGACTTCGCCGACGGCTCCGTCGGCGAGTACGAGACGAAAGCGGGGAAGGTCGAAGGCGCCGTACGAACGGCCGTCGCGCTCCTCACCGAGGGGGTCGTCGCGGCCCCGATCGAGGGGATCGACAAGGTCGAGATCCTCACGAACGACGACGGGAGCGAGTTCGTCAACGTTTACTACGCCGGCCCGATCCGATCCGCCGGCGGGACGGCACAGGCGCTGTCGGTGCTCGTCGCGGACTACACCCGTGCGCTCGTGGGCCTCGAAACGTACGACGCCCGGAACGAGGAGATCGAACGATACGCCGAAGAGATCGGCCTCTACGACAAGGAGACGGGGCTGCAGTACTCGCCGAAGGACACAGAGACGAAATTCATCGCCAAACACCTCCCGATCATGCTCGATGGGGAGGCAACGGGCGACGAAGAGGTCTCGGGCTTCCGTGATCTCGAGCGTGTCGACACTAACTCCGCCCGCGGCGGGATGTGTCTGGTAATGGCCGAGGGGATTGCACTCAAGGCACCCAAGATTCAGCGATACACCTCGCAACTGGACGAGATCGACTGGCCGTGGCTCCAGGATCTGATCGACGGGACGTACTACGACGACGAGGCAGCGGCGGATGAGGGTGAGGATGACGAGACCGCTCCAGATGCTGACGACGAGGCGGGCGACGGTGACGGTGGGAACGGGGACGACAGCGACTCGACGACAGCGGACGAACCCGAAGACGACCGCCCGACCGGCCCACCGCGCGTCGAACCCGCGACGAAGTTCCTGCGGGATCTCATCGCCGGCCGGCCCGTGTTCTCACATCCGTCCGCGAAGGGCGGCTTCCGGCTTCGGTACGGCCGCGCCCGCAACCACGGCTTCGCGACCGCGGGTGTCCACCCTGCGTCGATGCACCTCCTCGACGATTTCCTCGCGACGGGCACCCAGATCAAGACCGAACGCCCCGGGAAAGCCGCCGGGGTCATCCCCGTCGACAGCATCGAGGGGCCCACCGTCCGACTGGCCAACGGCGACGTCCGCCGAATCGACGAGGTCGAGGAGGCCCTCGAGGTCAGAAACGGGGTCGAGAAGATTCTGGACGCCGGCGAGTACCTCGTCAACTACGGCGAGTTCGTCGAGAACAACCACGCCCTCGCCCCGGCGTCGTACGTCTACGAGTGGTGGCTCCAGGAGCTCGAGGCCGCCGGGGCCGACGTCCAGGCCCTCGAGGACGACCCCCGGATCGATCTCGAGCACCCGACCGCAGCGGAAGCGCTCGAGTGGGCCACGGAGTACGACGCCCCGATCCACCCGGCGTACACCTACCAGTGGCACGACCTCTCCGTCGATGCCTTCTGTGCGCTCGCCGATGCCGTCAGCGACGCCACGATCGAGGCCACGATCGAGGGAGACACGGGCACGCTCGTACTCGAGCACACCGACGCGACCAGGGATGCGCTGGAAGCGATCGTCATCGAACACCGCCAGCGGCCCGACCGCCTCGAGATCGACGACTGGCTCCCCTTCGTGCGGACGCTCGGCCTCGAGGTCGACGTCGAAGCCGCGACCGGAGGAGACGACGAGGGCGAGACCGGAGAACCGGCGCTCGAGCGCACCTGGGCCGACGACGACCTCAGCGAGCGCGCCCGCACCTGGGGTGTCGAGGACGAGGGCGACAACGCCATCGAGGCCGTCAACGAGGTCGCTCCGTTCGCCGTCCGCGAGCGAGCCCCGACGCGCATCGGCAGTCGGATGGGTCGCCCCGAAAAGTCCGAACGTCGTGACCTCAGCCCGCCGGTACACACCCTGTTCCCGATCGGGGAGGCCGGCGGGGCCCAGCGCAATGTCGCCGACGCCGGCAAGTACGCCGAGACGATGTCCGACACCCCCGGCGTCATCGAGGTGCAGATCGGCCGCCAGCGCTGTGAGACCTGCGGCGAGGAGACGTACAAGAACCGCTGTCCGGAGTGCGACGCCCGGACGGTGCCCGACTACCGCTGTCCGGACTGTGATACCCGGATCGATCCCGACGAGGCCGGCCGCGTCGAGTGTGGGCACTGTGAGCGCGAGGCGACCTGTGTCGAATTTACCGAAATCGACGTCCACGAGGCCTATCGTGACGCCCTCGAGTCGGTCGGCGAACGCGAGAACGCCTTCGAGATCCTGAAAGGCGTGAAGGGGCTGACCTCGACGAACAAAATCCCCGAACCCATGGAGAAAGGCGTTCTCCGGGCGAAACACGACGTCTCGAGTTTCAAAGACGGCACCGTCCGCTACGACATGACCGACCTCCCCGTGACGTCGGTACGCGCAAGCGAACTCGACATCACGGTCGGCCAGCTCGAGGCCCTCGGCTACGAGGAGGACATTCACGGCGAACCGCTCACGCACGAGGATCAGCTGGTCGAACTCAAGGTCCAGGACATCGTCCTCTCGAACGGCGCAGCCCAGCACATGATGCAGACCGCCGCCTTCATCGACGACCTCCTCGAGCAGTACTACGGGCTCGAGCCGTTCTACGAACTCGAGGATCGCCAGGATCTCGTGGGGGAGTTAGTGTTCGGGATGGCTCCCCACACGTCTGCGGCAACTGTCGGGAGGGTGATTGGTTTCACGAGCGCTGCCGTTGGATATGCGCATCCGTTCTTTCACGCCGCGAAGCGGCGGAACTGCTTCCACCCGGATACGGAGATTCGCTTCGAAGATGAGTCCGGACGTGTTCGAGCGGAGACAATCGAGCAGTTCGTCGACTCGAGACTGACTGACCCGAACACGGACGATTTCGGCACCCTCGTTCAGGAACTCGACGGATCCGTCACGGTTCCATCAATAACAGACTCCGGAGCCGCCGTTTCACGGCCGGTCACGGCTATTTCGAAACACCCTGCACCTGACCATCTCATCCGCGTAGAAACTCGAGGCGGCCGAACGCTAACGGTCACCCCAGATCACACGATGGTCGTGTGGGACGGCGGCCTCAAGCAGGTGCCGGCGAGCGATCTCGAGTGTGACGATGCGATCCCCGTTCCGCCGGAACCGGGAATATCTCGGGATCAGCCGATCTCTCAGGCGACTGACGGTGGTCGTCCGGAGGTTGATATAGTAGCACGAGCCCAGATTGTGCCATCCGATGTGGAATACACCTACTGCCTCACGGTTGCAGAGACACACACGCTCGTCGCCAATGAACTGTACGCGAAGCAATGTGACGGTGACGAGGATTGTGTAATGTTGCTTATGGATGGGCTGCTCAACTTCTCGCGGTCGTATCTCCCGGATAAACGAGGGGGTAGCGTCGCCGAAGACTCTCGACTGATCGCGTTCGACCCCGATGACAACCTTCGGTTTATGACGTTCGACGAGTTCTGGGACCAACTCGAGTTACCGATCGAGATCGACGGAAAGTTTCACAAGAAAACGGTTGCACTCGAGGGGTGGACGACCTACACCTTCGACGAGAACCACGAGGCCTCCCCACAGTCAATCGAGAAGGCGATTCGATATCGGGCCGACGACGACGAAGAACTCCTTCGAATACGAACCCAGTTCGGTCGCGAGATCGAGATCACGACCGACCACAGTCTGTTCCGATACAACGACGGCATTGAGGAGGTGGCCGGTTCGGATCTCGAACCGGGCGAGTTGATCGTCGCACCGCGTACTCTCGACGTCGATCCAATCGAGACGAAGATCGACGTCCTCGAGTGTGTCGATGACCCGTATATCCTTATCGACGACGCTCACGAAGAGTGGCTTTCGGAGGTCTGGAACGACGCCGAACGGGGGAGCGACACACGAGTCGCGTTCGATGGTGGACTTTCATACCGGCTTCGGAAAAAGAAGGTCGATCGATCCACACTTGAGGCGATCGAGAGTGAACACGGTGAGCGAACGCTTCCCCACGAATGCGCGGTTGGCTGGATGGGGTCGTCCGACTGTATCGACCGGTACATCGAGGTCAATGCGGACTTCGCGTGGTTGCTCGGCATGTTCGTTGCCGAAGGGTCTCTATCGGCGAGTCGACCGACGATTCACAACGCTGACGAGGAGTTGGTCGATCGCGTCGTCGAGGCTACGGAAGCAGCGATCGGCTGTGAGCCGAGCGTTCGGTGGTCGAACAAATCGTACGAGATCGCGTTTCCTGCAGTGTTCTTTGACGTGCTGTACGATCTCGGATTTAAAAAGCGCGAGTCGTATAACTCGAGCGAGAAGGTCGTTCCAGATTGTATCCTCCGGGCTGAAAGGGACACTGTACTTGCCTTCCTTCGCGGATTCATCGCGGGCGATGGCTCCGAACCGAGCGACGACAACTACACGGGGATTAATTTCCACACCACCAGCGAGGACGTCAAAGACGGCATCGTATTCCTGTGTCACAGATTGGGTCTCGTTGCGAACATCTCCCGTCGGGAACGCGACCCGCCCCGGCAGCCGATATTCGACGTGAACGTGTCCGGTGGGGCCTCCGACAATCCGCTCCGGCGGATACTCGACGGCGACGATCCCTACCATCCGAAGAGTCTCGTCGTCACGATTCCCGACGAGTTGATGGCGATTCGTGAGATGGATGTCGAGAGAGTGAAACAGATCATCCCGAAGTACCTCAAACGACGTGAAAACATCTCACTCGAAAAACTTCGCGAAATCGTCGACGAACTCGACGCTCGAGACCTCTCCATTGAAGCGGAACGAAACCTCGAGGCGATCCGCCCGCTGGTCGATGGTGATTTGTCGTACCTTCGGATCACGTCGATCGATCGCGTCGAGTACGACGGGCATCTCTACGACCTTCAGGTCGGCGGCGAACCGATATTTACGTCGAACTGGCTCTATGCCCACAATTCGATGGACGCTCCCCTCGTGATGTCCTCGAGAATCGATCCGTCCGAAATCGACGACGAGGCCCACAACATGGACGTCGTCTCGCGGTACCCACGCGAGTTCTACGAGGCCACTCTCGAGCAGGCAGACCCTGGCGCAGTCGAGGATCTCGTCGAAATCGCCGAGGACACCCTCGGCACCGACGAGGAGTACACCGGCTTCGAGCACACCCACGACACCACCGACATCGCCATGGGGCCGGATCTCTCGGCGTACAAGACACTGGGGTCGATGATGGACAAGATGAATGCCCAGCTCGAGTTAGCACGCAAACTCGAGTCGGTCGACGAGACGGACGTCGCCGAGCGGGTGATCGAGTACCACTTCCTGCCCGACCTGATCGGCAACCTGCGGGCGTTTTCGCGCCAGGAGACGCGGTGTCTGGACTGTGGGGAGAAGTTCCGCCGAATGCCGCTGACGGAGGTCTGTCGGGAGTGTGGCGGCCGCGTCAATCTGACTGTCCACAAGGGGTCGGTGAACAAGTACATGCAGACCGCAATCGAGGTCGCCGAGGAGTACGGCTGCCGGGACTACACGAAACAGCGCCTCGAGGTGCTCGAGAAGGCGCTCGAGAGCATCTTCGAGAACGACAAGAACAAACAGAGTGGCATCGCGGATTTCATGTAGCGACATTTTTCCGCTCGGGTCAGCCGTCGGCTGACCGCTCGCGCAAAAATCTCGGCCAAAAAAGGCCGCTCGCTCGGCTTCACCTCGCTCGCGGTGATCGTCGGTGTGACGCCTGCCCTCCCCCGGCGAGCGGCCGGTCGCCGAAACGACGGCGACCGACCACTCACGGCCACGGTGACAGGCCGCTCACGGCCACCGTGTGAGTTCTCGGTATCGATCACTCGAGTCATCCCTTTCAGCGACAGCGCGAACGTACTCTCGATGCTGAGTGTCGCCTCCTTCAAGGGGTCGGCGTCGTAGCTTTATACACCTCCTCGTGGGCCTCACTCACATGGGAGAAACACCAGCACGAAAGGGCGAACCGGAAGCCGTCGAGGCCGTTCACGAGGTCACCTTCGGACAGACGGTCTACGACGAGGAGGGTGCGAAACTCGGCACGATCCGCGGGCTCGATCACGGGGGATTCTTCGTCACCACGCGAGAGGGGGTCGAGGCGTTGAGCGTCGAACACGCTCGAGCGGGCCACGAGTTCGGCGAGGCAGAGTTGATGTGGCGCTGTACCGAGTGCGGCGAGATGGGCGCGATCAACGACGGGCTTCCCGAAACCTGTCCCGGGTGTGGCACCCAAAAGGAGAATCTGATGTACTGGACGGAGGATTGACGACGGTCGAGGGTGTCTTGAACGGCTCGATCACTCGTTTGCATCCGAGCTCGAGTCAGAGTCGTGTAACGCCATGAACACCGACACCGGAAACTGTGGCTCGAGCGTGCTCGGTGGCCTGCCACGGCCGTCGCTTTCCCCGTCGACGCGACGAAACAGCCCGTCCTCGGTGAGTTCGTACAGCACCCGTTTGACCGTCGATGCCTGCAGCTCGATCGCCGGGTGGGAGGCGAGCGCTTCCGCGGTCGCGCCGACGGAGGCCGTCTCCGTCGTCGACAGGGCACCGAACCGGTACAGGAGCTCCCGCCGATCGGCGGGCAACGCGAACACGCGGTGGAGCGAGACGCACTCGGTCGGAAGGCGTTCGAGCGCTCGGGCGGTCGTTTCCTGGTCGATCCGGTGATCGTCCGAGGCCGCTGCCGCCCTCGCTGCCGCAAACAGCGCGACCAGTGCATCGTGGGCGTCGCCCTCGGCCCATCTGGCGATCGCATCCAGCTGGTCGTGCATGATCGACCCACTCGTCAACCCCGCGTCGGCCCGGCCAGTGAGGATATCGACGAGCGTGTGGTGACGATAGGGCTCGATCTCGAGGTGGTGGTCGAACGTGATCGCAACGTCGTCAGGTGAGCTTCGGCCGCTCGCCACCCACGACGTTCGGGCCTCGAGGCCGTCGATCCAGGACGCGATCTTCGTCGCCGGCGGCGCTCGGGTGTCGTCGAGGTGGTCGGTTACGATCAGTGCCGCGTGGCGCGGCTTGAGCGCGGAGTCGACTCGTTCCCGAAGCTCCTCCGTGCTGATGCCGTTGGTCGGCACGGCCTCGGTGCCGATGACCGACGCCAGTAGCTCGCGATAGAACGCGAACTCGCTCGTCACGCTGCGGGCATCGAGGAACGTCGCGATGGGGACGTCTCGCTCGGTCGTCCGCGTTGACGTGTAAAACAGCTCCCGGTCGTCGCCGCCGACCCGTCGAATCGCCCGGACGACGCCGACGAGAATCGTCGATTTGCCGGCACCCTTCGGGCCCCATGCGTATACTGTCGGCTGTCCGTCGGCTGAGAGGGCCGGCTCGAGCAGGTCGAGCAGTCGTTCGATCTCCGGCCCACGCCCCGCCACGTCGACCCGGTAGGCCGTCGGATCCAGCGCTGACTGATCGGTGATGACACTCGCCGACGAGTTGTTGCGTATCCGCCTCTCCACGCGGTCGGTAATTGTCGTCATCGACTGAACGTTCGTGAGTGATACCGATGGCCCGATGGCTGTCAGTGTGTCGGTGTCTGGCCGGGCGCATCGACCGACTGATCCGAGTGATACCGTGCCTGGCCGGTCTCGGGATCGAACAGGTGGATCCGATCCGTGTCGGCGCTGAAATCGAGGCTTTTGCCGGTTTCGAGTTGCCGTCGTGCCTCGATCTGGAATTTGAGCAACTCGGATTCGACGTGGCCGTGTAACAGCATCGAGTCCCCAAGCGGTTCGGTGACGGAGACGGTGGTTTGAACGCGGTTGTCGTCCGTTGCCGTTCCCTCAGAGAGGTCTTCCGGTCGAACCCCGAGGAGCATCGACGTACCCTCGAGCTCCTCGAGCCCGTTGCTCTCCGGGAGGGCGATTCTGAGTTGATCCGAGGCCGAGGTGGCGACGTGTTGAGTGCCGTTCCGTTCGATCGTGACCGGGACGGTGTTCATTGCGGGACTGCCGATAAACTCCGCGACGAACTGATTCGCCGGATAATCGTACAACGTCTGTGGTTCAGCGACCTGCTGGATACTGCCGCCGTCCATCACGGCGACACGGTCGCCGAGCGTCATCGCCTCTGTCTGATCGTGGGTCACGTAGATGGTGGTCGTGCCGAGTTCGTCGTGTAGTTGACTCAACTCTGCGCGCATCTGGATCCGGAGTTTTGCGTCGAGGTTGCTCAGCGGCTCGTCCATGAGCAGGTAGTCGGGATCGCGAACGAGCGCTCGACCGATGGCGACGCGCTGTCGTTCACCGCCCGAGAGCGCCTTCGGTTTGCGCTCGAGCAGATCCTCGATGTCGAGGATCGAGGCGGCCTCCATGACCCGGCGCTCGATTTCGTCGTCGGTGTAATCGCCCGCCGATTTCATCCCGAAGCTCATGTTCCGCTTTGCGGTCATGTGCGGGTAGAGCGCGTAGTTCTGGAAGACCATGGCGACGTTGCGGTCTTTCGGTTCGACGTGGGTGATCTCGGTGCCGTTCGTGAATATCTGCCCCTCGGTGACGGTCTCGAGCCCAGAGAGCATCCTGAGCGTGGTCGACTTCCCACAGCCGGAGGGACCGACGAGAATCAGAAACTCGCCGTCGTTGATCGTAAGGTCGATCGAGTCGACTGCCGTTACGTCATCGAATTGCTTTGTGACGTTGGTGAGTGTAATCTCTGTCATTGTTACTTCTGTTGCACCCCGAAGGTCTCGAGGAGCGGCTTCTTGAAGATGATCAGGGCGAGCAGCGGCGGGATCAGGGTGATGATCGCACCCGCCATCACGATGGCCCACTGCAACTCACCCGCCTGAATGTCTCCCTGGAGCAGGGTGATCCCGACTTGCGTGACCTGCTGGCTCTGTGAGTCGATGATGACCAGCGGCCAGAGGTACTGGTTCCAGGCGTAGATGAACATGATCACGGAGACGCCCGCGAGCATCCCCTTCGACATTGGGATCAGGACGTAGATGAGGAATTTGAACGGCCCGATTCCGTCGAGTTTCGCCTGTTCGACGATCGACTCGGGGATCGAGTAAAAGTGCTGACGGAGCAGGAAGACGGTGGTCGCACTCGCGAGATACGGGATGGTCAACGCAAGCATGCTGTTGTACCAGCCGAGATCAGTCACGATGTTGAACAGCGGGACGAATCGTACTGGAACGGGCAGCATGAGCGTAAACAGGATTATCAAGAACATCAGGTTCTTGAACGGGAAGTCGTAGTAAACGATCGCCAGCGCGGCAAACAGCGAGATGGCGAGTTTGCCGATGACGATGATGATCGACATAATGAACGAGTTCATCAGGTAGACGCCGAAGTTGTAGTCGGTCATCACTGTCTGGTAGTTGTTGATCAGCTGTGTGCCGGGTAGCATGTCGCTGAAACTCGTAACGATGCCGACTTCCTGTGTACTCACGATGGCAGCGATCAGGATTGGCACCGCCATCACGAATACCGAGAACCCGAGGACGAGGTGAACCAGAAGCCGTTTGAGCGACCGCTCGGGGTTGAGCCGTCTATCGAAGACGGTGATCGTATTCGGTGGCGACGTCGACTGTGATTGTGTGTCAGTGCTCATGTGTGATCATCCGTAGTGTGCGTAGCGATCGGAGACGCGCAACTGGGCGTACATTAGGATCCCCACGACGAAGAAGAGGATCACCGATTGGGCCGACGCCAGGCCGTGATTGTTGAACTCGAAGGCGTTCCGATACAGATCGTAGATCATGATGTTCGTCGCGCCGCCCGGGCCGCCCTGTGTGAGGATGTCGATGAACGCGAACGTGTGGAAGAACGCGTAGATCGTGTTCATCACGATCAGGAAGATCAGCGTCGGCGAGATGAGCGGGACGTACACCCGAACTAGCCGATGGAACTTGCCGACACCGTCCAGATCGGCTACCTCTCCCAGCGCGTCGGGGACGTTGTTCAACGCGGCGATCATGAAGATCACGTTGTAGCCGATCTGTTTCCAGATGACGGCGACCGTGACGATGACGAACGCCTGCCTGCCGTTGGTGAACCAGTCGACGTTGATTCCGAAAATCGCCTCGATCGGCTGTGTGAACACACCCAGTGTCGGATGGATGATGTAGAAAAACACGATGCCAGCGACTGCTGGTGGCAACGCGTAGGGCCAGATCGCGGCGATGAGATACGACGACTGTCCGACGCTGACCTCGTAAATGAGATACGATATCACCAGCGAGATGGTTAACACGCCGATGATGACGATCAGCGAAAACAGGATCGTGACACCGATACTACTGTGGTAATCGCTCGAGGTGAGCAGGTACTGGTAGTTACCGAGCCCCGTCCAGACCCGGATCGTCCCGAACTGAAGCGTCTCGTACAGACTGAGATACGCGGCTCGGATCGCCGGGTAGTACAGGAAAACGATTGACACAACGAGTGTCGGCAACAACAATAGATACGCCACCCACGACCGATTGTATATTTCTCGTGACATGGTGAAAACGAACTCGACGCGTGCCGAGCCTTACTGGTTTGCGACGCGGTCGTAGCGTTCGAGTTCTTCTTCGACGTCTTCTTTCATGTTCTGCAGTCCTTCTTCGACGCTCACAGCGCCGGAGAAGATTTCCTGGGACTCCTCCTGGATCGTCAACTGCACCTGCCGGGCCGGACCGACGAGCATGCGCAGCGTCGCCGGCGTCGTCTCGGACTCGAGCAGTTGATCGAACGCCGTCGCGTAGTGGGGGTTGTCCTCGAACCAGCCGTCAGCATCGAGGTCGTCGATCGCTTCGTTCCGGATCGGGTAGTAGCCACTGCCCTGGTGCCACTCGATCTGCTGATCGATCGAGGTCAGGTGCTCGAGCAGGCCGCCGACTTCCTCCTCGCGGTCGTCGGACATGTCACCGCTGACCCACAGCGATGCGCCGCCGATGACGACGCCGGTGCGGTCTTCGGTCGGCGACGGGTAGAATCCGGTGCCGAGTTCGAACGCGTCGACGTCCTCTTCGTCGATGTCGTCGCCGTCCACGTCGCCTTCGGCCCCGGAGAGTGTCGATTCGACGGCGGCCGTCGAATCGAGTTTGATACCGACTTCCCCGGTGAGGAACGCGCTACGGGCTTCACTCCAGGCTTCGATACCCGGGTTCATGTACAGGTCGTCCTCGTACATCTCCTTCCACCACGTCCAGAGTTCGTGGGCGAAGTCCGTGTCGGCGTACATCGTCGTCGGCGCCCCGGTGTGGCCGTTCTCTTCGTCGAGGATGAGTTCGTCGGCCAGCGAGTACCACGTCTCGACGAACCAGACGTGGTTTGGCCAGGAGATTCCGTAGTTCGTCGCACCGGATTCGACGAGTGCCTCGGAGTGCTCGCGAACGTCTTCGAGTGTTTCCGGTGGCTGTTCGGGATCGAGTCCGGCCTCCTCGTAGGCGTCCTTGTTGTAATACAGGATCGCGTTCGAGTTGTTGAACGGCATCGAGTTCAACTCGCCGTCGACGACGAAGAAGTCCTGGACGGCGCTGACGAGGTCGTCGGTTGGGAAGTCATCACCCAGGAGGGCAGAGACCGGTTGGGTTGCTTCGGTGTCGAGCACCTGCTGGTTGTGCAGGCTGTCGATCATGACCACGTCGGGCATCTCGCCGGCCTCGATGGCCCCGAACATGCTCTGGAGGATGTCCTCGTAGCTACCCTGATACTCGGACTCGCTGTTTGCGCCATCGTATCCTTCAACCATGTCGTCGAGGAGCTGGCCCGAGCCACCACCCATGGCGTGCCAGAAGTTCAGGACATCGTCGTCGACGTCGCCACCGTCGTCGTCGTCACCGAGACATCCTGCGAGGCCCAATGCAGTCGCTGCTGAGGCCCCCGCGAGAACTGATCGTCGTGAGTGCTTGTCAGGCATAAACAACCATTAGGAATAATAATATAAATATTTATTGGAACGTCATTTCAGCACTTATGTTTCAATCCAGCAAAACGGGGTACTGCGATATTATTTACTACTATTTAGAGCCCCTCAGTAACAAATCATTTCAGTGATTTATATATAATACTCCGGTGGCCTCGGAACCCCTCCTGAGGCGAACGCGTTCGGGAGTTTTCACCAATGACACTTAACACGAGGATACTACCACATCAAAATCGGAACCGGTTATGACTCGAGCACCGCCTCGATATCGCCCAACGACTCGAGGACGTATGACGGATCGGCGGTCGATTCAGCGAGTTCGTCCCGATCCGTTACGCCCGACAGCACGAGTGCGGTGTCCATCCCCGCCCGACGCCCCATCGTTATATCGGTCTCGAGGCGGTCACCTACGACGAGACAGCGCTCGGGGTCAACGCCGAGATACTCCGCCGCGACTGTGACCGCTGTCGCCGACGGCTTCCCGATGACGGCGTCGAGCTCCCGACCGGTGAGCCCCTCGATCGCACCAATCATCGCGGCAGCGTCGGGTATCTCGCCTCCTGCGACCGGACACGTCCGGTCGGGGTTCGTCGCGTAGAACAGCGGCTCGTTCTCGAAGGCCTCGAGGATCTCCTCTAGGTCGGTGTACTCGAAGCTTCGATCCATCGATGCGAGCACGATGTCCGCCCTCGATGGATCGGCAGTCGTCGTGACTCCGGCCGCCTCGAGCTCCTCGACGAGGGGTGATTCCCCGACGACGAACGTCGTCTCGTCGGGATGGGTGGTCGCCAGATACGTCGCACTAATGGTCGCCGACGTCAGTACCGATTCGAGGTCGGCGTCGACGCCGACGGTTGCCAGCCGTTCCCGATACCGCATACGACGCTTGATCGGGTTGTTCGTCAGAAAGACGAGATTGACACCCGCTGCTCGCAGCCGTTCGATGCCGCCTACGGCACCGTTTATCGGCTGCTCACCCCGATAGACGGTGCCATCGAGGTCAATTATCGCACCCGCGTATTGCTCACTCATCGGTTCGGGCTCGCCCGCTGGTGCTCGAATTCGTTACGGCCACTTTCGGATCACGAATACAACTGTCTACGTCCGGTACTTCTAAATCTTACTCTCTGAACGAGGCGTGTCGAATTACCGCCGTTTCAGGGAAGACGTCAAAGGGATCGGGATCCTACTGGTACCCAATGGCGCCCGAGCGATCTCGCCGCGAGTTCGTGCGGAACGCGAGTCTCGGTTGTGTGGTCGGAACGGTCGGGATCCGACTCTCCCTGTACCGTCCCTCGCCGCGAAAGCGTGACCCACCTCGCATCGTCGGTCACCGCGGCTGTGCGCTTGAGGCGCCCGAGAACACGCTAGCGGCCGTCGAGCACGCGAGTCAGTCGGCTGATGCCGTCGAACTCGACGTCCGGCGTGCCGGTAGCGGGGAACTCGTCGTGTTTCACGACGAGACGGTCGACCGTATCACCGGCGGGACAGGAGCGGTCGAGGCGCACACGCTCGAGGAACTTGGCGAGCTCTCGATTCTCGAGACCGAAGAGTCGATTCCCCGGCTTGAATCGGTGTTCGAAAGCGTCCCGACGTCGACGTCGCTGGTTCTCGATCTCAAGGAGACTGGGCTTGTCGACGACGCACTCACTCTCGCCAACGGCTTCGACCACGACGTGTTGCTCTCCTCGTTCGATCAGTCGGTGGTCGAAAACGTGAGCGAGGCTGGCGCGGACAGCGCACTGATCGTTCGCGAAACGTGGCTGGCGAGACGCGCACGGGGGCTGGTCGCACGAACGAGCATCCCTGTGTACCTTCAACAGCCGGTGAATCGACTGGTCGAGACGGCCATCGACCTGGGCTGTGTCGCGATCCATCCCCGATTCGAACTGTGCCTCCGAACTCCGCTGGTCGAACGCGCACACGAACGCGGTTTGCTGGTCGAACCGTGGACGATTACCAGTACACAACAGGCGACCAAACTGGCGGATATCGGCGTCGACGGACTCATCACTGACGTTTGCACACCGCTCGAGTAAATCCCGAGGAAATGGCCATCGGAACGGTAACGAGAGGAAACGATTTTGCCGACACCGCTCGCCAGGTCAGGTATGGACATCGTCGTCTTCGGGGCGGGCAGTCTTGGCACTCTCGTCGGCGGCCTCCTCGCCCGCGAACACGACGTTACCCTCGTCGCTCGGGATCCCCATGCCCAGGCGGTCACCGAACGCGGACTCCGGATCGAACAAGCCGTCGAAACCACGGTGTACCCGTCGACCACGACCGATGGCTCCGCTCTCGAGGCTGACCTCGCTGTCGTCACCGTCAAATCGTTCGATACGGAATCGGCCGCAGCAGCGTTGGCGACCGGTCGCTTCGACGCCGTCCTCACCCTCCAGAACGGCATGGGAAACGAGCAGGCACTCGCGACTCGCCTCGAGTGCCCCGTACTGGTGGGTACGGCGACCTACGGTGCCGTCCTCCGTGAACCGGGTGTCGTCGCGTGTACCGGCGTGGGCGAAATCGTTCTCGGAGCGCCGGACGGTGGCTCGTCGGCGGTCGCAGACGTCGTCGGGACGGCGTTTTCGGCCGCTGGTCTCGAGACGACGGTTTCGACCGCGATGCCACGACGACAGTGGGAGAAACTGGCGGTCAACGCCGGGATCAACCCCGTGACGGCACTCGCCGACGTCCGAAACGGGGCGGTACTCGAGTCGCCTGCCCGCCCGCTCGCACGGGCCGCCACACGCGAAACCGCACGGGTTGCCCGCGCCGTCGGCGTTCGTCTCTCGAATCGGGAGGCGCTCGCCGCACTCGAGTCGGTCGCTACGGCGACCGCCGAGAACACGTCCTCGATGCGCCAGGACGTCGCGGCTGGGCAACGGACGGAAATCGATTCGATCAACGGATTCGTCCTCGAGCGCGCTCGAGAGAAGGGTCTCGAAGTTCCGACGAACGCGTTGCTCACGGCGCTCGTCCGAACGTGGGAGAGTGAGAACGTCGCGTCGCGGTCGGCCGGTCGGAACTCGGAACCGTCCCGCTAGAACGGTGCCTGTGGTCCTTCGTCGTCGTCACCGTCGTCGACGGTTTCGCCGGGGAACGATGGACTCATTCCGCCACCACCGCCGCCATCCATGCCGGTTCCGGCGTGGACTTTCGTGATCTCGGGAATCTCCTTGACCATCCGGCTCTTGATCGCCTGGATCGTCATCGGGGAGATGCCACAGCCGCTGCAGGCACCGCCGAGTTGGATGTGTACCTCGCCCGTCTCGCGGTCGATGTTCTGGATCGCGGCGCTTCCGCCGTGCATCTGAATCTGGGGGAAGTTCCGACGCAGGAAGTTCGCGACGCGCTCTTCGAGGTCGTCTCCCTCTTGGGTCTCCGTGCTCATACACACCCGTTGGGTGTCGTCCTCCCTAAACCTTCCGTCGTCCGTGTTCGGTCGCTCGAGAACGTGGCGCTCAGACGTCGAAAATACGCTCGAGTTCCGTTTCGATGGCCTCGACGTGGGCCTCGAGGACGTGTTCGAACTGTTCTCTCCCGACGACGACGCCCGTAATGCGATCGTAGGGATCGTCCGGGAGTTCGATCCAGAACCCGTCTTCTTCGTCGTAGAACGGCTCGCTCTCGTTGAGCACCTGCTGGTCGATGGCGTGAACCAGCGACGAGTCGTAACGTTCGTTAATGCGACTAAACGCGTTCTTGTAGGCCTGTTGCAGTTCTGGGAAGTAGTTGGCGTACTTGTCCTCGAACTGTTCCGGGTCGAAATCGGTCATTGTCCCGCCATAGTGGCTCGAGGGTATAGTACCCGTTGAAACCCCTCCTCGACGCGCCCCTGTGTTGTATGTTACCCATAAACACGACCGATGGTGTATTCGGTCGGCCGCGTCGACGGGCCATTCGAGTGATGGATTCACTCGACTGAGTGTCTCCGTGGGTGATGGTGTATGGGTGTCCTATAAAGGATGGCTACGTACGCAAGGCGAATTCACTCAACGGGGAGTAGCTTTTCCCGAAGTGTATGCCACTGGATCACCACCCAATCCCGCACGAAGCGTTGCCGCCGGGATGGGGGCCTGCTGTCGTCGGTGAAGACGAACTGGTCTATCGCCGTCGCCAGCCACCAGTCGAGCTGATTGCCCAGGATGGTCATGCCGAACAGGCACATCCGTCGTTGGGCATCGGTCGATGCTGGAAACTCCAGTATCGCCACCAGATCGGCGAGCTGTCGGTGACCGAAACGATCGGACACGTCTCGACGAGAGAGGGCGCGATTACTGGATTGCTCGAGTGTATGACTCACTTGCACGAACACCTCGGCCAGCGAGCCGACCCAATCGAGATTCAGTCGGCAATCGATGACCTCTCGCTTCCGGCATCGTTGCCCGAAGGTCGGGACATGCCTGGGGATCGATTGCGGTAACCTGGGAAGCCACTATTCTGTATAGCATCATTGGGTTTAATCTGGCGAAGAAACTCGTTTGTGCAGCTCGAGGCATCGACTTGCACACTGTACTGTCGATATCGTTGCCTCGTATCCGACAGACGAATCGGTGACGGCACCGAAGCTCCGGAGAACGCGCTGAGTCCTGGCCTCGGCGATGAACGCCACGGTCGGCTCTGCGGGTGCCACCTCGAGATCGTGGTGGCGCGCGGCGCGAACGGTGGCCCTCATTAATGGATCGGGATTCACACCAAATCTCCGACTGACGGCATCCGGATCCTGATCTGTGGTACCCGGAACAATACGGTGCTCCAGGAACCTCCCTCGAATTGCTGGGTCTGCTCCTCGTTAGTCGTCGCTTTCATCCGGCCGTCTGTGCTGCCAAACGCCGTCTGGGGGTAATCGTGCCGTGATCCGGATCGATTGACGGATCCAGGGTGGTGTATGCGCATCTCCGCTGCTGGGCCAACCTGGTAGTGAAACTCCGGATCGGCTGGTTCTGCCCGACATCGGTCTGTCGTCGTCACCGTCCCCGGCTTAGTGAACTCGCCACGTTCGATGTAGCCCCATCGATTTATCGTTACGTTGGAGGCGGGTGGCAACTCGACGAGTGCCAGAACCGGCATGCTCCCTCGAGACCGCGAGGGCGACTCCCGGTTTGCCGTTCGTTTACTCGGGTGGGACGCGGTTCCACCTCGATGAACCGCCTGTTGGCGGTGCAATCTCGACGTCTGTCTGAAATCGGCCAGTTCGTGCATAGTCTCGGCCGATTCTGGTGCCTGGCCGAGTTTCACGCATTCGGCCACGATATCGACGATAAACAATATCTCGCTATACAAAATAACTCTCGCCCCTCCCGTGCGAGAACCGCTGTAGTCGACAGCACGAACGGGTATCGGCCAACTTCTAGCGAGTCCAACAGGCCCTCGGGCGATATTCTCCCACCCGTCTGGAGACGGCGAGTATCGGAACCACCTGCGCGCTCGTCGTCTATCGGTCAGCGCTACGATGCATGGGTGATACACGCGACTCAAGTACCTTCTCTCCAGCAGCTGCCGAGCGCGAGCTCGGTTACGACAACATCGACCAGTGAGTGTGTAGCGTCCGCAGGCGCCTGTGCGATCTCACGGTTTGGCTGATCGTGTGCTCGGTGGAATATCGGCTCCGAGCGCGAACTCGACCCGGCCGCCCCTATTGTCTAAATTCGGCCATTAACCAATACCCATATGATTTTAGATATACGAGTGCTGTGAATGAAACCTAGTTCGTTCGGTACCGATCTGTGGGTGTCGATCCACTCCACACGTTTCTGCTACCACCCCTGATCGGCCGTCTGGATTTGTCAATTCGAATCCGGTGAAACGGCTGTTCCGTTTGAGCGGGCTCGTCGACGTACTGCGATTCGTGGAAGTCTGGAGACACTCGAGTGCGGCCGTCTCCGCTCGGGGCGTCTCACCAGTTCCACGAATCACTGTTTGTGGTGATACCTGGGGATCTGACGGCCAACTCTTCCGCGTTGGACGACCAGAAACGGTTCTGAAAGTGACGGTGCTCGAGTACGGTTTTCCGATGAGCAGCGTCCGTTGTCCACTCCCTTCCCTATCACTGGGGAAATCAAACCGATGAGGTTCTCTTTCGACGGATGGAAACGAACAGGTTGTGGCAGTAACCTCTCTAACCTGAATGCAGTATGTAAAAAAGACATGTCAGGAATGCATGCTGGAAATGCGGCGTCAGGAAACCCCGTTCGTCAGTCGTACGTGAGGAGCGACTTCCTTTCCATTACGAACATATACCTGTAATGGAACTCGTCGTGTGCATCGTGGGTGGTGTTCTACTGGGCCGACTATCACACTACAGGATTGGCGTCACCATTCGGGATGTCTCCCCTTACCTGTCACCCTGAGCTGAATGCTCCCTCGGTACCGATGAATCCGGACGTTACTCCCTATCGTCTGACCACAGCAATTGTGGTTTTCCTCCATCGATCGTGGATTGCTGCGTGCTCGAAGGCGGGGGCTTCCTCGAGGAGGGTGTGTAAGGTTGTTGCAGGTACGTTTCTACAGTCATCGGCGCCAAAGGCGTTTTCCATGGGTAAACGTTCGCATATATTCAACTGCTGACTCGACCGCCAGTCGCAGCGCCGAATACTCGCGTCACTGAACGCTGGATGGGCGACCGACGAGCGTACCACTGCTCTTCGTTTACCAGGCCTAAACAAATGGGGTCGACATCGAATCGTCCACTTGCACACGCTGAGACTACACTGTCGACACCTGTGGCGGGCACTGGCAGTCCGGGCCACACACGTCTAAACACCTCTGCAATCGGTCTGTGGATCCATTTCAGTCGTTCCTATCGTGCCCGACCCATTGACGACGTCGAGCGCCGTTCTGCGATCTCGTAGTGTCGTTCTACGGCCGCATATCCCGTTTACGTGGGGAAAACACCCTTGGTGCAGTGAGAACACACCACAGGAATCCGGATGGGCGGTATCGGACGAACGACGTTCGATGAGGCGAATTATCGGCGCTAAACCGCTCGAGACCACGTTTAGCAGGGTTTTTGCGGTTTTAGGTTCAGTAAACTATAAGTCGGTCAAAGGGTCAGTGTTGGTAGATGGTCGAGATCGGCATCGTCGGCTTAGACACGAGTCACGCAGAAGCGTACGCAACGGCGATCCGAAATCACCCGACTGCGACCCTCGAAGCCGTGTGGGACGGCGGCGACGTTCGCAGCGACTCGTACGTGCGGACGTTCTGTGACCGGAACGGTGCGACCCAGTACGGCGACCCGCTCGAGATGGCCGATAGCGTCGACGCTGTAATGATCCTCACCGTCGACTGGAATTCACACAGAGAGCTTGCTGTCCCGTATTTACGTCGTGACGTCCCGACGATGGTCGACAAACCGATCGCCGGAACCCTCGAGGACGTGAACGCGATCCGTTCGGCGGTCGGAACGACGCCGTTTTTCGGCGGCTCCGCGGTGCCGTATCATCCCTCGCTTCGCTCCTTGAAAGCTAACGGCGACGAACGTACCCTCTACTGCGTCGGCTACAACGACCCGTTTTACTACGGCTGCCACGTCGTCGATACACTGTCGTACCTGGTCGACTCTCCCTGGGCAAGCGTCATGCCGGCCGACGACCCCGGAAAGACCGTCGACATCGTCTTCATCGACGGGACGTACGCCACCGCTCGGCTCGACGACCCCAGCGACCACGAGCAGTTCACGTTCTTCAGCGTCGGGGATCAGACGACCGTTCGAGACGTTGGCAACTCCGAGCGCGACATGAGCGAGATGTATCGCGGCTACCTGGACGCGTTCGTGGAGGTCGTCGACGGCACCCGCGACGCCCAGGGACACCGGGTTCTCGACGCAGCGACTCTCCTGCTGGCCGTCAACGCGGCCCTCGAGGCGGGACAACCGATCACGCCCGAGTGTCGAAACCTGGCGGCCTACCAGGCGAACGGACGGGCCTTTCTCGAGGAGTACCAGCCGTACTATTGACCTTCCAAAGCGCGGAGGCCGCCATAGAGTTAAGAGGCGAGAGGCGCTCGTCTACGCCATGACGCTGTTCGGACTCGATCGACCGGAGGTCAGCTGATGTACGCACACGAGGCACGACTCCGGGCTGGCTCGGCGACCGTCGATATCACACCCGACCACCCTGTCGTCATGAGCGGATACGGCGCGCGGGACGGGCGCTCGACCGGCGTGCACGACCGACTGTTCGCGACGACACTCGTTCTCGACGACGGCGCGGCCACGGTTGCCATCGCGTCGATCGACGTACTGAACGTGTCGCGGGAACTCACCCATCGCGTGACGACCGCCCTCTCGAGGCGGGGCGTGGAACTCGACGCGATCATTCTCGCCGGAACGCACACGCACGCCGGTCCGTACCTCCCCGCTCGAGCGATCGACGTGAGCCCGCCGTTACGAGCCCACGAGGACGTCTCGAGGACGGTCGAGGCGATCGAATCGGATCTGGTGGTGGCGATCAAGCGAGCGTTCGAGCGCCGCGAGTCCGCACGCCTTCGGCTGGGGCACGCGACGGAAGATTCCGTCCAGGAGAACCGTCGGGCGGCGGGTGGCGTCGGCGGCAACGTCAGGATGCCACAGGGGCCGATCGATCCCGACGTGACGGCGGTGGTCGTCCAGACCGAATCCGGAGACGAAACGATCCTGTACAACTTCGCCTGTCATCCGGTGTGTACGACCCCCGGCGAAACCGTCCTCTCGGCTGACTGGCCGGCGCTCGCCCGCCAACGGATCGAAGCCGAGCGAGACGGCGCAACCGTCCTCTTTCTCAACGGCGCGGCGGGCGACATCAACCCGGCGGGGCTGGATCCGTCCCGTTCGGATTCGGCGGTCTACGAGTCGATGGAGCGGATCGGATCGCGTGTCGGTGACGCCGTCCTCCGCGCGGTAGCGGGCGCGGGCTCTGACGACGCTCCGGTGCTCGAGCGAACGCCGATCCGGTGTACGCACCGAACCGTCGAGTTCCCGGTAAAACGGACGCCTCCGCTCGAACGGATCGAGGATCGGCTCGAGGATCTCGAAGCGCAACTTGAGCACCTCGAAGAGCGGGGAGACGAGGTCGGCTACGAGAAGGTGAACTGGGATCGTCGCTACGCCGAGGAGCTGGCCGCGATCGCGGAGTGGGACGTCGACGCGCTCCCCAACGTCATCCCACACGTCGAGATCGGCGATCTGGGTATTCTCGGGATGCCTGGTGAGGTGCACGCCCGTCACGGGCTCGAACTCAAGGAGCGTTCACGTGTCGACACCCTCGTGTTGGCCGGGTACGCGAACGACTACGTCGGCTACGTTCCGACGTTGTCCGCCCTCGAGAACGTGGGGTACGAGGTACGAACGATGAAGATTGCGCCGGAAGCGATCGTCGAGTTCCGGCGGGCGGCGCTCGAACTCGTCGTCGGCGACACTGGCAGGTAGCTTGCCGCGTCGGAACGTTTCGGAGCCGCTTCGAGATCCATGCCACGCTGCTGCCGGTGACGCGACGCGGGCGGCCTATCGGTAGTATTAACCGAGTCGGGGATGACCACACTACTGACTCGAACTATGGAAGAGATTCACACGGACGAGGCACCAGCAGCGATCGGCCCGTACTCCCAGGGCATCAAGGACGGCGACCGCGTATTCGTCTCCGGGCAGGGGCCGGTCGACCCCGAAACGGGCGACGTCGTCAGCGACGACATCGGCGAACAGACCGCCCAGACGCTCGAGAACGTCGCTTCCGTTCTCGAGGCGGCCGGGGGCTCCCTGGACGATATCGTCAAGGCCACCGTCTTCGTGACGGACATGGACACCTACGAAGACGTGAACGAGGTGTACGCCGAGTACATGAGCGATCCGTTTCCGGCCCGGAGCGCGGTCGAAGTGGCCGACCTGCCCATCGACATCGGGGTCGAAATCGAGGTGATCGCGACGGTATGAGCGTCGATAGATCCGGTACCCAGCAGGCGGTGGTCACCGACGGCACTGGCGAGGCCTGGGCCGAAGAGCGCGAGATTCCCGAACCGGGCCCCGGCGAGGCGCTGGTTCGCGTGACGGCAATCGGCATCTGTGGCAGCGACGTCGGCCTCATCGGGGGTGAAGGCCCACCGTGGACGGACTACCCAGTCGTCCTCGGTCACGAGGTCGCCGGCGAGGTCGTCGAACTCGGCGAGGGAGTCGACCACCTCGAGGTCGGTCAGCGGGTTGCCCTCCACGGCTTCATCTTCTGTGGCACCTGCGGGGCGTGTCGCGACGGTCGGTACTACCAGTGTGACGACCTCAAGGAGATCGGCTTCACCGTCGACGGTGGCTACCGGAAGTACGCGGCCTGGCCTGCGTACACGCTGACGCCGTTGCCGGACGACGTCTCCGACGTCGAGGCCAGCCAGATCGACTCGGCCGGCTGTACGCTCCACGCGCTCCAGCGGATCCAGACGTCGTTCACCGACTCGGCGGCCGTTCTCGGCCCGGGCTCGCTCGGCCTCTACGGCGTGCAGTTGCTGCGCGCCCAGGGCGTGAAAGACATCGTCCTCACGGGAACGCGGGACGCGCGTCTCGAGGCGGGGAAACAGCTCGGAGCCACGCGAACGGTGAACGTGTACGAGGAGGATCCGGTCGAGGCGATCATGGAGCACACTGACGGTCGCGGCGTCGACGTTGCGGTCGAGGCTGCCGGCGCGGGAGACGTGCTCGACACGTGCGTCCAGAGCGCCGCCAAACAGGGCAAGATCGTGTTGACGGGCGTGTTCGGCCAGCGAAAGGAGTTCGACCCGGATCAGATCGTCGCGAAGGAACTCACCGTCGTCGGCGGCGTGACCGCCTCCCACGCGGTGGACGAGGTGATCGAACTGTTCCGGCGTGACGACCTCACCATCGACGGCGTCGTCACCCACGAGTTCCCGCTCGAGGAGTTCGATGACGCGCTCGATGCGGTTCGAGAGCGACGTGACGGCCTGGTCAAGGCCGTCCTTCGACCGTAGCGCCGGCTCTGCGACCATCGGGGCCGCACACGGTGAGCGGCTGACGACGGTTCGACGGGAGCCGTCCGATCGTGATTCGTGATCAGTTGAGTTTCAGTGTCTTCGCCCCGAGTATCGGCTCTTATTTCGAATTCCGGCACGACGAGAGTTATGTACCCGCGAGTGCGTGCTAGCCCATGGATCGAGACCTGCGACTCGGCGTCGTCGGCGCCGGGGAGCGCGGACGCCACCACCTCCGGGAGGCGTATCGGATCGACGAACAGCACTACTTCGGCCGGAACCCGGACGAGAGCTCCTTGCGAAGTCCGCAGCCGATTTACGACGCCCACGCGGCCGACTCTCCGGCGTGGGTGGCGGACGTCTCGGATCTTCGGCCGTCGGTGACCGCCGTCTTCGATCCGTCGGCGACCGCTCGCCGGAAGACCACGGCCCTCTGTCGCGAACACGGCGACGAACCCGACACATTCGATGCGCTCGACGCGTTTCTCGAACGGGGAGTGTACGACGCCGTAATCGTCGCCTCCCCGAACGACCGACACCTTGAGGCGGCGGTTCCACTCCTCGAACGAGGCGTGTCGGTGCTGTGTGAGAAGCCGCTGGCGATTACGCTCGAGGCGTACGACCGCCTCGAGGTGGCAGTTTCGCGATCAGACGGCGTCTTCTACCCGGGCTTCAATTTGCGATCCCACCCCGCGTACGAACGCCTCGGGGAACTGCTTGACGAGGGGGTGATCGGCGACCTCGGTATGATTTCCTGCCGGGAGGTTCGAACCCCGTTCCCGGAGGGGCACTACTACACGCAGGCCGAAAGCGGCGGTTCCCTCCTCGAGAAAAACTGCCACGACTTCGACCTGATGAACTGGTTGACAGACGCCGACCCGGTTCGCGTGTGTGCATTCGGCGGGCAGCACGTGTTCACGACCGACACCGACGTGTCCGACCACGCGGTCGTCATCGTCGAGTACGACAACGGCGTGCGGGCGACGCTCGAACTCTGTCTCTACGCGCCCTACGGTGAGTGGCACCCGGAGTTTTCCGGCCGCCGCGACTACCAGTTCCGCGGTGGCGAGGGCGTTCTTCGGAGCGCCACCGACGGCGACGCCGACTGGGAACTGTACACGCGGCGGCGTCGAGAGACCTACGAAACCGCTGGCGTCGGTGGCGGACACGGTGGGAGCGACGCCCGCCAGCTGCGATCGTTCCTGCGGTGCGTTCGCGACGATGATCGCCCGACGGCGACCGTTCGAGACGCCAAGCGGGCAGCGGCGGTTGCGCTCGCCGCGACGCGATCGATCGAGGACGGACGCGTCGTCGAGATCGATTCGAACGCTGACCTCCGTCATCGCGACCGGTGACCCGAATGGCGCGGTTTGGTCGCCCCCGATCGGAGCGCTATTCGTCCCGTGCAGCGAGAATCGACTCGAGATACGCCCGATCTCGCTCGGCGGCGTCCTCGAACGCGAGATCGTCGGTGACGAACTCCACTTCGACGTAGCCGTCGAACCCCGCCGCGTCGAACGCGTCGATGACGGCCGGGACGTCGAAGAACGCGTCCTCGAGCAGACATCGCTCGTCGGGCGGGCGGCCGGACTCGGGGACGGCCTGTATGTGGACGTTGTTCGACAGTGAGGCGAGTTCGTGGGCTTCCTCGAGCACTACGTCCGGTTTGAGGCCGAACAGCGGCTGCCAGTTGAGTCCACAGTTCGGGTGATCGACCGCCTCGATGAGTCGTCTGGCGCCTTCTTGCGTGTTCGTCAGCGTTCCTTCGTGCTTTTCGACAGTGACGCCGATCCCGTTCACGCCAGCCCGTTCCGAGAGGGTCTGCAGGTCGGCGACCGTGCGCTCCCAGTGCTCGTCCGACCGATCCTGATACTCCTCGTTGCCGGCCCAGACCCGGATCAGGGAGGCGCCGAGTCGATCGGTGATCTCGAGTTCCTCGTCCATGGCGTCGAACCCGTCCGTCCCGGGCCGAAGGTACGACCCGTACACGGGGATCTCCAGGCCGTTGTCCAGTGCGGCCTCGCGAACCGATCGGCAGGCTGCTTCCGAGCCGTCGCCGAGGTGGCCACGCCCCCAGACTTCGATACCGGCATATCCGGCTTCCACGGCGGTCGACGCCACCGTCTCGATCGGGTGGTCTCCGGCCGCGATCGTACAGAGTCCGAGTTTCATACGTCGACCTCTCGCGTACCCGGATCGGTTCGGTGGCGTTCCGTGCGGTCGAAGGCACCACTGTGTCGTTCCATACCGTATCGGTTTCGTCCACTCACTTAACCGTGCTGTTGTCTCGAGTGGAGCGGCTTCGTCCTGGTAAAGTGGTGGATCCACACCGCCCACGCGTCGGTGACCAGGTCTGCGTTTACCAGGCCTGAACAGTTAAGTGGCGTGCGGTTGTAACGTAGCAGTATGACGTCAAAACGGAGTTCGGGGGGGTCGAAAAAGCGGATCCAGGCCGTCCAGACGACGCTGGATATCTTCGAGATGCTCCGCGAGAGCGGGGGCGCGGGGGTCACCGAAATCGCGAGGGAGATCGGCGTCACGAAGGGAACCGTTCACAACCACCTCGCCACGCTCGAGGCGAACGACTACGTGATCAAGGAGTCCGACGAGACCTACCATCTCGGGCTTCGTTTTATCGACGTGGCTCACCACGCGAAGTCCCGGATCTCCATCCTCGACCTCGCTCGCACGGAGGTCGACAAACTGGCCGACAAGAGCGGGGAGATGGCGCTGTTCACCGTCGAAGAACACGGTGTCGGGGTCTGTCTGCACGTCGCCCACGGCGAGCAGGCCGTCCAGACGCCGTTGCACGTCGGCCACCGGAGTGAACTCCACCACACGGCCGTCGGAAAGGCGATCCTGGCACACCTGCCGCCGGAGCGCGTCGACGCGATCGTCGAGAAGCGGGGATTGACCCAGCTAACTGATCAGACGATCACCGAAACCGAGCAACTCCACGAGCAGTTGAAAGAAGTGCAAAAACGCGGTATCGCGTTCAACGAACAGGAGACGATCCAGGGATTGGTCGGCGTCGGCGCGCCGATTACCGATCAACAGGGGAACGTACTCGGTGCGTTGAGCATCATCGGCCCGTCGAGTCGGATGGACGAGGATCGACTCCAGCGCGAGTTGCCGGACATGATCATGCGGAGCGTCAACGTCATCGAGATCAATCTCACCTCGCTGTGAGGCTGGCGGTGAGTCTCGCACACTCCGATTGAATCGTGCCCGACTCCGTTTCACTCGAGTCGCCGTCGAACGCCACTACTCTCACCGACGTCCCTTACCCACGTCCGCTCCGTGTACTCCCCGCTTTTTCTCCCACTCACGGCTCACGCTGACGCCACCGACCGCTCGTCGTAGTAGTCGTGTCGCTCCTGTAGCCGATCGGCTATCACGTCGACGTCCCCGGACGGCACGCCGTCGAAGAAGGCGCGGGTTCGCCGCAACCGCCGGCGCTCTGCACGACGCGTCTCTGGACACGCCGCATCGGTTCCGACCGGCACGACGTCGTAGCGGTCGCCGAGACACTGGTCGAAGACGTACGTCGCACGCTCGAGGTGGTACTCGGAGGTGACCAGATAGACGGTGTCCACGTCTGTAGGCAACTCGTCGATGAGCCGCCGGCTGAAGTAGCCGTTGCCGATCGTATCGAGCGAGCGTTCCTCGAGGCGAATCCGCTCCGGGTCGACGCTCGCCTCGAGGGCGTACGCTTCCATCACCGCACACTCAGACCAGGGACGAACCTGGTTCGTCCGCCCGCCGCTGAAAACCAGGTACGGCGAATCGGTCTGCTGGAAGACGTCGATCCCGGTCTCGACTCGATCGTGCAGTTCGTCGACGTCGGATTTCGATCGAAGCTGCCGACCGAGCGTGACGACGACCATATGCACCTCTTCGAGTCGATGGCTAAAACGATATCGAACGGGACAGGAATAGGTGGTGTTCCCTGCCCGGGATGACGCTTGTCTTACCGCGTCGTGACGTGATTCTCGAGCGTCCCGACACCCTCGAACTCGACCTCGACGACGTCGCCCTCCGTGAGGGAATCCGGGCCGAAGGGCGTCCCGCTCGCGATGACGTCACCCGGCTCGAGGGTGATGAGTTCGGTGACGTCGGCGACGAGTTCGGCGACGGAGAAGATCATCATGTCGCGGGTCGTCTCCTGTTTGGTGTCGCCGTTGAGCCGCAGCTCGAGGCGGGCATCGTCGGGCACTTCGTCCGGTGTGGCCATCACGGGTCCCATCGGGAGCGACGAGTCGAACGCCTTGCCGCGAACCCAGTTTCGTTCCTCCGCCTGGTCGTCGCGGTTCGAGATGTCGTTGACGCACGTAAAGCCCGCCACGACGTCCATCGCCTCGGATTCCGGCACGTTCCGGCATTGTTCGCCGATGATGATGCCGAATTCTGCCTCGAAGTGAATCTCGTCCCGGCCAGGGGGGAGTTCGATGGCGTCGCCGTGGCCGACGACACAGTTGGGCGTCTTCAGGAATAGCTCGGGGCGTTCCGGGTGATCGTCGAATCCGGATTCCTCCCGGTGATCCATGAATCCGCCGGCCTGGCAGACGATCTTCGTCGGTTCACAGGGGGGCAACAGGGTGACCGAATCCGGATTGTAGAGCCGGTCGCCGGTATCGATTCCGTCGTCGGTCAACTCGCCAGTCCGGGGGTAGCCGGACGGGTCGGCAAATCTAACAGTGTGCATCGTCGAGTAACGTCTCGCTCTGGCACACTAACATCCTTTCGGTTCGTGCAGATCCCCCGACGAATAAGGGTCGCTGGCTGTGGCTGTACTACGGCAGGGAACGAATGCGACGACGCCTCGAGGCGACGCGTCGACGAGTCACTGCGACGAATCCACGAAATCGTCGAGCAGGTTCCGAGTGAACTGCTGGAGGCGGGGATCCGGATCGGCGATCGAGGGCGCGTACTCTCGCACCCGGACGTACGGCCACCCGCGGTTCCAGTCGGGATCGGGATCGATCGCCCGGGTGTAGCCGAGCGTCCCTGCGCTGAAGACGGTGCCACCCGCGTCGCTGGTGTACGCGACCGCGTCCGCATCGGCCGGCCGATCGATCTCGAGGTCGCTCGTCCCTTCCTCGTAGTGGAAAAAGTTCGTGTACTCGCCGGGTGGTGGGCAGTCGTCCCTGATCCAGTCCCACTCCGGGCCAACGACCGCCAGGATCTCGTCGTCCGGTTCGAACTCGGTGTCCGCCATCCACGGATGATCCAGGGCCTCCTCCTGAACCGTGAAGTTGGGGAAGTTGTACAGTCCGGCTCCCCAGCCCTGGACGCCGAGCAATTCGCACTCGGGCAGGCCCACGTCCCTGAACAGCCCGGTTCGACGCTCGTCCTGAATCGGATCGTCCTCGACGGTGTGTTTGTAACAGACCACCGAGCGCTCGTCGTTCTCGTACCGAACCTGCCAGTAGGCGATGTTCGACCCAAAGAAGCCGACGTTCGAGCCGGCGTCGACCGCCCGCTGGAAGGCCAGGCGCTGGGCGCGACTCCAGTACTCGTCGTGACCGGCGCTAATGACGACGCCCTGGTGCTCGACCAGCGACGGATCACGATGGACGTCGATGTCACAGACGTACGCGACGTCGTATCCCTCTCGCTCGAGGAACCGCAGGAAGTGTACCGCGTAGTTGAGGTGGAACGTCACCTCGTTCACGTACGGGCGGTCGTGAGAGACGACGTTCGCCGGTTCCCCCTCGCTCGTGTGGTCGTAGAGACTCTTGCCGCCCCACCCGTTGTACGCCTGTGCCGTTGCCAGCGGAAGCTGCACGAGCACCGCCGGGTTGCGCTCGGAATGCGGTCGTACGACGAACGGGTGAGCCGTGGACGCACCCGCCTCGGGGCCGGACGTCAGGACGAACCGCGCCAGGTAGAGGCCGCTCAGCCAGTCCGTCGGTACCTCGAGTACGTCGGTCACGTCCCAGTCACAGGCGACTTCGCCGGTGTCGGGATCCGGGTCGGGAATCGGCTGTTCCGTTCCCGGGGCATCACCGCTCGAGGGGATCGAGGTCGCGTGACGACCGCCGTCACCGCCGTACCAGCCCAGTCGGTAGACGTCGATGCGATACCGCCATCCATCGTCGCCCGTCCGGACGGAGAACTCGAGAGGATCGCCGGGTTCGACGCTCGTCTCGCCGGCGTATCCCTCGATCAGGTGCTCGACGTGTTCTGGCCGCTCGCTCGGACTGACCCGGGGTTTCCAGCCGTCGTCGCCGTCGCGGTCGTTTTCGCTGGCGACCGATCGCTCGACGCTCGTCTTGCCGGGCTCGTCTCCCCCCTCGGAACCGTGGTCATCATCATCGTCATCGTTCCCGTTTTCGTTTCCGTTCCCGTCGTCGACGGCGGTCGGTTGATTCTCCGACAGACAGCCGCTCGACAGGATCGCACCGCCGATGCCGATCCGGAGCCATCGTCGTCGACTCAGTCGATCGCTCGCTACGCGTACTCCGAGGTGCGCTCTTTCCCGTATCGACTCCATCGGCACACGGTTTGTACGGATTTCTCATAAAGGCCATTGCCGGTCGTCCGGACTGACTGTTCGTTGCGATTTTCGGCGCTGTTGAGCGTTCTGGGACGTCGTCGGGGCGGGATGGGCGATCACCAACAGAAATGTATAAGTCGCCGCGTGATTGTTATCTCATCGCATGGATTTCCGAGACGGAACGCGAGCGGAGAGTGTCCCCCCGGCGCTGTCGCTCGCGCGAATACACCCCGAGAGTGAGCAGCCGTGACGATCGAAACGAACCACGCCGAGTGGCGACGCGACCAGCCGGTGATCGATATGCACACGCACATCGGCGCCGATCACCTGGATGAAGCAATCGAACTGATGGATCGCAACGGCCTCGAGACGATGGTCGACATCTCGGCGTACTCCGGCGAGGCCTTCGACGAGTTCGTGGCGGCGATCGCGGACTACCCCGGTCGGTTCGGGGTCTTCGGCGGCTTCGAGTTCGCGGATTTCGGCGAGGACGGCTGGCTCGAGCGCGAACTCGAGCGGATGGAACGGGCGGTCGAGGCCGGAGCAGTCGGCTTCAAGATCCACAAGCGGATGGGGCTCGTCTACACCGATCCCGGCGGCGACATCGTCCCCGTCGACGACGAGCGTCTCGCCCCGATCTTCGAGAAGGCGAGCGAACTGGACGTGCCCATCGCGTTCCACACTGCTGATCCGAAAGCGTTCTTCGAACCGCTCACGCCTGACAACGAACGCTACGCGGAGTTGTCGGAGAATCCCGACTGGTGGTGGGGCGACCGCGAGGAACACCCCTACCGCTGGTGGGAACTCATCAGGCAACTCGAGAAGGTGATCAGCCGGCACCCCGAGACGACGTTCATCGGCGTCCACTTCGGGTGTGCGGCCGAGGAGGTCGGCTACGTGGCCGACGTCATGCGCGACAATCCGAACTACGTCGTCGACGTCTCCGCACGGCTTCCCGAGATCGGGCGCCACGATCCAGAGTTCGTCCGCGACGTCTTCATCGAGTTCCAGGATCGCATCCTCTTCGGGACGGATCTGGGGGTTCGCGACACGCTCATGCTCGGGGCCCCCCAGGGGTTCGATCCGACGCACGAACAGGCCGAGGAGTTCTACGACGCCCACTGGCACTACTTCGAGACCGACGAGGCGGAGATCGACCACCCCACGCCGATTCAGGGCGACTGGACGGTCGACGCCATCGACCTCCCGCAGGAAGTGCTCGAGAAGTTCTACGTGACGAACGCCCAGCGGTACCTGGGCCTGTAACGCGGTTGAAATAGACGATCGATCCGCCAATCCCGGTCGTTTTTCTCCGCCGCCGTTCGCCTAGCGACGGCTCGGGCGAGGCTGTGCTGGCTGAGGCATGATGGGGTGAGGGAAACGAGAGCCGGTGAATCACCCCGAGGTCAAGTGGTTCGGGAATCGAAGATTCTCGTCATCACGAGAGAACTTTGCTCTCTCGAACGACCTCGGGGCTTCCCGTTTCTACGACGTGACTTGCAGACACTCGCTGGAAATCAGCGGTGTCCGTAGCGGTCACAGTCTCCACGGGCGTGGATTCGGGCCATCCCAGCCCTACTTCAGAAAAGCCTCTCTGCAACACGTTCATCGATGCATTCGCATCCCTATCTGTCTCGAACCCACACGCTGGACACGCGTGTTCACGAACCCAAATGGGTTTCACAGTCTCCACGCCACACGCTGCACACTCTTTGGTCGTGCCACGAGCAGGAACTTGGACGACGTGAGTACCGGACAGGTCGCCCTTGTATTCGAGGAGTGTGATGAACTGTCTCCACGCCGCATCCTGCTTGTTTCGAGCGTTCTCGTCGGCCTGGAGCATCCCCGCAACGTCAAGGTCTTCAACGAACACGGCGTCGTACTCTCGTACGAGCCACGTCGTCAACTTGTGCTGGTAGTCCAGTACTTTCCGTCGAATCCTCCGTTTCACCTTGGCAACTTTTCGCCGCTGTTTCTCGTAGTTCTGACTGCCGCGTTCTTTCCGAGAGAGGTTGCGTTGTTCTCGGCGCAGTCGCTCGTACTCGTCTTTGAGGTCGAGCCAATCCACTGTTTTACCATCGCTGGTATGGATGTAGTTGAGGATGCCGAGGTCAATACCCACGCTGTTGCCCGCGTTGAGCGTGTCGAGCGCGGGTTTCTCTGGAACGTGGTCGTCATCGGTTTCGAGACTGAACGAGACGAACCATTCTCCCGTCACTTCCTGTTTCAGCGTGACTTCTTTGATGGTGGCGTGTGCTGGGAGTGGGCGGTGGTAACGGATGTTTACCCACCCGATTTTGCTGAAGCGGACATACGCGAACCCGTCGCGGCCCCTCTTGTTATCGAGGTCGAAGCCTGACTGGTTGTACGTGACGCTTCGGTAGTCGGCAGGTGATTGGCGTTTGAGCCATCCGACGTTGTATCCTTTCTCTTTCTTCTTGCGAAGGTTTGAGAGATTGCGGTGGAAGCGCGCAACAGTGGCTTGTGCGGCTTTCGAGTGTAACTCTGCGAATACAGGCCATTGCCGCTTCCACTCGGGAAGCTTGTTGTTCTGTGCGTATTCGCTTGGTTTGTCGTCGTCGGGACTGTTCTCGTAGTCCCGTTTGACGTGGTTGTAGAGTTGGCGATGAACGTCGATGTGATGTTCGGCAGCCATCGCTCCCTCGTCGCTTGGGTAAGCGCGGTACCGGTGGCTGTGTTCCATCGCTCTTTATCGGTTACGAAATGTGTCTATTTGATGGTTTGTATCTGGGTTGCCTATCGGATTCATCCCCGACCTCAAGGGTCGGGGTATTCTCCTGTACCGCTGATAAACGAGACCGTGAACGTCGCAGTAGTCAGCTACCGCGCCCGGGGGAACCGCTCCACAGTCCGCTCGAGCGCCGCGATCTGGGCGTCCGAGCGGTCGTGTTCGCGATACAACTCGAGGAGTGCGTCCGGGTCGGCGTACAGGTACGGCCCCCGCGAGGCCGTCTGTGCGAGGGGATCGCGCCCGCGAGCCTCGACCGGCTGTTGTTCCTGCCACCGATCCGAGAGACGCTCGACGAGCCAGCGGTCGAGTTCCGCGCGCAGTTCCGCCGTCTTCTCCGGGCGGACGTCGACGAGGTTGGTCGTCTGGTGGGGATCCGCCTCGAGGTCGTGGAGGAGCTCCAGGCCGTCGTTCGGGAGCGCCGGGTCGTTGTAGAGGCCCGGGTAGGAGAACACGCCGGGGTGTAGCAACCGAACGTACAGCCACCGATCCTGGTAGACGGCTCGGCCGTACGTGTAGATGCCGTGACCGGAGACGATCGTCTCGCGCCCGTCGAAGGGCTCCCCCTCGAGGGCTGGCGTGAACGATTCGGCGTCCCACCCGGACGGGACGTCGAGATCGGCGAGGTCACAGACCGTCGGTAATAGGTCGAACTGGTAGATCTGTTCGTCGACGGCGCGGCCGGCGGCCTCGTCCGTGACGCCCGGCCAGGAGACGATCATCGGGACGCGCTGGCACGCCGGGTGGGGGAAGGCGTGTTCGGCGTAGATCCCGTGCTCGCCGAAGGCTTCGCCGTGATCGGCTGTCACGACGATAGCCGTTTCTTCGCGAACGCCGTGGCGCTCGAGCGCCTCGAGCAGTGTCGCGATTTCGCCGTCGACGCGGCGGATGCTGGCGTCGTAGCCGTCGACGAACTGCTCGACGTCCTCGCGGCGCTCGACGGACTCGGGCATCCGGTAGTCGTAGGACTCCTCCCACCCGGGCCGGTACTGGTCGGCGCTCGGCCACAGGTCGGCGGTACGGATCCCGGTCATCCCCTGCTGGTCGTCGATCGTCTCGCGATCGGGCCACGACGGTGGCGGCCCGCTCTTGCGTACCGGGTCGACGAACGCCTCGATGCCGAGGTACGGGTGGTGAACGTCCCAGTAGTTGACGTGGAGGAGCCAGTCGTCGTCGGTCGCGTGCCTGTCCAGCCAGGATTCGACGACGGGGGTGACGTCCGAGCAGTCCTCGACTGCCGGCCCGCCCGCGGTCGCCGTCGGCATGATCGACTCCTGGAAGTTGGCGCTGAAGTGATAGGCGAGGTGGCGCTGGGAGAACTGGCTCACCGACGCCGTGTAGACGCCGTTCTCGGCGAGATGCCGGAACGCGGGCATTCGATCGGATCCGGGGTCGTGGCCGTCGCCGGGTTCGTCGTAGCGCTGCCCCTCGCCGTGGTGAGTCACGACGCCCGTGTTCACGCCGAACCGACACGTCGCGAGTGCGGTTCGACTGGGGAGACACGGCGTGTCCGAGGCGTAACACCGCTCGAAGCGGACGCCGTGGTCGGCCAGCGCGTCGATCGTCGGCGAGGTGTCGCGTTCGTAGCCGTAACAGCCGAGGTGATCCGGTCGCAGCGAGTCGACGTCGACGACGAGAACCCTCATAACCGCGCTTCTGCCGCCGGTGTCGCGTCGGCGACGTCGACCCACGATTCCGACTCGGCCGACTCGTACACCGCGTCGAGGACGCGGAGCACCGAGAGCGCGTCAGTCAGGTCGGCCGGGGGCTCGACGTCCTCGTGGGTGCGTGCGTCGAGGAACTGCTGCATGAAGTCGAGGCCGTAGCCGCCGCCGTACCCCGGGATCGGCGCGTAGTCGTAGGTGAGGTAGCGACGGGGCGTACTCGCGTACTCCTCGCGAGTGGACTCGAACTCGACGGTCGTCTCGTCCTCGAAGCCGAAGTAATCGCCCATCGGATCCCAGGTCGCACGGCCGTCCATGCCAGTGATGGAGAGGCTGGTGTCGTACCGGCCCTCGCGGAGGTAGTACCCACAGTGGAGCGTTCCGATCGCGCCCGAGGCGAGTTCGAACTGGAGGACAGCCCCGTCGTCCACGTCGACACCCGCCCGTTCGGCGGTCAGTCGAGCGTTCACCCGAGCGATGGGATCCTCGAGGATCCACGGCAGCAGATCGATCCAGTGGATACCGAGCCACTGGACGATGCCACCGCGACTCGCTTTCCGATCGAACAGGTAGTGGCTGTCGTCGCGGTAGGCGAGCTGGGACGCGACGAACCGGGCCTCGACGGCTCGAAGATCCCCGAAGAAACCGGTCGCCGCACGCTGGCGTAGCTCCCGGGAGGCGGGATGGCCCCGCCAGGTGTAGGAGACGCCCACGGTCGCGTCGGCCTCCTCCGCGGCGTCACGGATGCCCTCGAGGCCGTCGGCCGTCCGCGCGGCCGGCTTTTCGGTGTACACGTCGACGCCGCGATCGATCGCCGCCTCGACGACCTCGGGCGTGTCCCGGTTCGAGAGCGTCACCCAGATGATGTCCGGTTCCTCGACATCGAGGAGCCGTTCGGAGTCGGCGTAGACCGGGACGTCGCCCAGGCCCGCGACCGAATCGACGTCGAAGGATTCGTCGTGTTCGCAGGCGGCCGTCACTGATACCGGCAACTCGGCGAGGCTCTCGAGGTACGGTTCGGTGTGGTGGTGATTTAGTCCGATGTATCCGACCGTCGGCACCGTCATGGCTGCATCTCCGGGATGATCTCCTCGCCGATCCGCTCGAGACACTCGAGGGTCGTCTCCTGGGGCTGGCCGGGGAACTGGACGCGGAAGACGACGTGGTCGACGCCGAGTTCCTCGTACGTGCGGAGTTTCTCGAGACACTCCTCCGGCGTGCCGAGGACGAACTTCTCGGCGAGTTCGTCGTAGTCGACCTCGACTTCGTGTTCGTCCATGTACGTCTGCCCCCAGCGGGCGTACATCTGGTAGAGCTTGAGGAGGTACGGTTCGATCGTATCCCGCGCTTCCTCGTAGGAGTCGGCGACGAAGCAATCGCGCATCAGGATAACGTCGTTGTCCGCTCGATCCATCCCGAACTCCTCGAGGGAGTCCTCGTAGACGCCGATCTGGCGCTCCAGGTCTTCCGTCGTCGAGGAGGCGCTGGCGATCCAGGCGTTGCCCCGGTAGGCGGCGCGCTTGATCGCGATGTCGGCGTGGCCGCCGATCCAGACGGGCATCTCGCCCGCCGGCCGTGGGCTGATGAACACGTCGTCGAACTGCCAGTGGTCACCGTCGTGGCTGACGCTCTCTTTCGCCCAGAGGCGTTTGAGCAGCGAGAGCGACTCCATGAACATCGGCACCCGGTCGTCCAGCGTGACGCCGAAGGGAGTCAACTCGCGCTCCCGATAGCCGATGGCCGCGCCAAAGCGCATCCGGCCACCCGAGAGGCGATCGATCATCGCGACCTTCTCGGCCAGGTGGAGCGGGTTGTACAGCGCCGGCAGCATCGCCATCGTCGCCAGCTCCAGGGTGTCGGTTCTGGCTCCAAGCGCGGCGAGCGTCGTCAGCGGTTCGACGACGCCTTCGTCGTGGACGTGTCGTTCCCCGAGCGCCAGCGAATCGAAGCCGACCGACTCCATCAGTTCGGCCTGTTCGAACAGATCCGTAACCTCGAACTCGTCGTCGGGGGTGTAGTACTGATTCAGAAAGACGCCGAATTTCATGCGTGGATCACCGTCGTTCGCGATTCGGACGTGGGGGCGCCGGCCGTCGCTCGTCGACCGCGTTCGACCGTCGCGAGTGCCGGGTGCGATCGCTCGAGCAGTACCGAGCCGTCAGATACGTCGTTCGTCCGTCCCGAGATTTCGGGAGTGTTCTCTCTACGAAGCTGCATTCGTCTACCCGCAGGGGGCGATAGGTAATAATAATAGGGGGCACGATCGGCACCGTTCGCCGGGATCGAGACACGTCGTTGACACTGTCGTGGCCACTGAACGTCACGGTGTCCCCGATCGCAAGATGCGTCTGCGATCGGTGTGTAACTCGTTTCAGTTGTCAGTATATCGCCTTCCACCGGTCGAACGACCGAGACTCGGCGAATTCAGTCGACGAAGTGGCAATTCTCGAGCGAATCGACCGAACGACTTATTTTCCGACCGGCGGATATCCAGACGTGTTTCGAACGCATGTCTAACGAGCGATCAATTTACGAGGAACTCGGTGTCCCGACGGTGATAAACGCGGCGAGTACGAAGACGCGGATCGGTGGCAGCCTCATTCGACCGGAGGCCGTCGAGGCCATGGCCAGCGCGTCGGAGTCGTTCGTTCGTATCTCGGATCTGCAGGCCCGCGCCAGCGAACTCATCGCCGAGGCGACGGGGGCGGAAGCCGGGTACGTCGCGAGCGGGGCGGCGGCGTGTCTCACGCTCGGCACGGCCGCGTGTATCGCCGGTACCGACCTGCGCGTGATGGACGAGCTCCCACACGCGGAGGACGCGGCCAACGAGGTCATCATGCCGCGCACCCACCGGAACGGCTACGACCACGCTATCCGCCTCGGCGGCGGGCGGATCGTCGACGTCGGGAACAACGACAATCACCTCGGCACCGGGTCGGTCAACACCGAACTCTGGGAGATCGAAGCCGCGATCAGCGACAAGACGGCCGCCGTCGCGTACATGCAGAAGTCGTACTCGCAACCGGAACTCTCGGACGTCGCCGACGTCGCTCACGAACACGACGTCCCGGTCATCGTCGACGCCGCCGCCGAGTTGCCACCCGAGAAAAACCTCTCGCGATTCGTCGAGGAGGGAGCCGATCTCGTCGTGTACAGCGGCGGCAAGGCGATTCGCGGCCCACAGGCCTCGGGTATCCTCGCCGGCCGGCAAGACCTCATCGAGTCCGCAGCGATGCAACACCTGGACATGCACGTCGCCGAGTCGGTCTGGGAGCCGCCGGAGACCCTGATCGACCTCGAGCGCTTCGACGGCGTCCCGCGCCAGGGCGTCGGTCGCCCCCTCAAGGTCGGCAAGGAGGAACTCGCGGGCCTCATTCGGGCGCTCCAGCTGTTCCTCGAGGAGGATCACGACGCCAACGCGCGCGAGTGGGCCGCCCGCACGGAGACCATCGCATCGACGCTCCGCGAGGAGCCGAGCCTCTCGGTTACGGTCACCGAGGGCGAGAAGACGGCCGTGGCACCCGAATCGTTCGTTCGGATCGACCCCGAGGTCGCCGGCATCGACGCGACCACCCTCGTCGCAAAGCTACGCCACGAGGATCCGCGCGTGTTCGTCGGCCCCGATCACCTCCACGAGTCGGCGTTCACCATCAATCCGATGTGCCTCACCGACGAGGAAGCCGAGTACGTCGTCGACCGCGTTCGATCGTACCTCGAGTAGGTTCTGACCGGGCACGTAAGGTTCTAACCGGGCACGTGACGGGCACTCGCGTCGGCCGTTCGACCACTATCTCTTTTCGAACACCGATTCGTGCTGCCGATTTCGTTCGTCAGAGCACCGGGGCGTCGAGTCCCGTTCTCGAGTGTCGACAGATCCGGCCGTCGTCACCGCGACCGGTACGCCTATCGTGTCTCACGAAAAGGCCGTGCACAGATGGTGATACTGTGAAACGAGTGCCACTCGGCGAGGCGGTGGCCCGAAAGTTCCCCGAATCGGTCGTGTTCATCGTGGCTCCGGACGAGGACGGCAATCCGAACGTCATGCCGGCTGGCTGGAGTATGTTCACTTCGAACGATCCGCTGATGATCGCCGTCAGCGTCGGCTTCCCCCGTTACACCCACGGCCTTCTCGAGGCGGCCGACGAGTACGTGGTCGCGTTCCCGAGCGAGACCCAGAAGGCGGACCTCGTCTTCTGTGGTTCCAATTCGGGGGCCGATGTCGACAAAATTGCGGAGAGCGGACTGTCTCTCGCCGACCCGTCGGTCGTCTCCACGCCGATTCTCGAGGACGCGGCTGCGTGTTTCGAGTGTCGATCCGGGCCGTCGCTCGAGACCGGCGACCACACGATCTTTGCGGGCGAGGTCGTCGCGGCTCACGTCTCCGAAACCTACGGCGAGCGGCTCAAAAACCTCGGCCGGGAGTGGGGTGACGGCCCCGAACGTTTCAAAACGCTCTCGGAGTTGCTCGGTTCAACCCTGTCTCCCCAGTCGTGACCGATTGCGATCGTCCGGGGTGGCCGCGGTAGCCGTGAATGACGGGGTGTGGCTTGTGTCGATGTGGCCGCGAGCGACGGGGGAGCGTGTTGGCCGTTGGGATCGAGATTGGGGGAAACGAATCGGGTCGGTGTGGGCACAAGTTTTCGCCCGTTCACGCCGGTTACCATGTGTAACCGAAACACCTACGATGCTAGAGCAGCACACGTAGGGTGATGATCGAACACCTGGTGACACAGCCACGGTACTTTTTCAAAGAGCAGACGAAGTATCCCGGAGCGAGAACGCAGATGCTCCTCGTATTGGCGGTCGGCATCGCGTTCGGATTGGCCCACGTGGGCATCTACTATCAGATGGGTGAAGAGGCGGCCCAGTACTACGAGGTGATCGCTATTCACACCTCGGTCAACGTCGCGGTGCCGTTTCTGATCTGGATCGGCTCGACGATTCTGATGGCGATTCTCTCCCGGTTCATCTCGAGGGGACTGCTGATCGGCGAACTCTTTCGGCTCACGGGCTGGGGAATGTATCCGCTTCTGGCCGCTGGACTGATCAAGAGTGTGGCTCGGGTCTACGCGCTCGAAGGAAGCGCACCGCCGGAACTCGGCCTAACTCCCCACCTCTCGCACATCTGGGATCAGTATCGGGTCTACCTCGAGACAGCGAACGCAGACCCGGTGTTCCTCGTTGCAACGGGCATCGCGGTTGCGCTGGTGCTGTACGCCGGCTACCTGTGGATGATAGCCATCGAGGAACTCGCCGCGTTCGACGAGACGACTATTGCCAAACCAAAAGCCGCAATCATCGCGGCCATCCCGACGGTACTGTGTCTCGTCTGGATTGTGGCTCCGTTCGTCTTCTGATAGGGATCGTTGTAGTTACTTCCCACCGATCGCCGATACGTCTGGCGATCAGATATACAATGACTTACAGTAGCTACTATAGTACCCGGTTATACTCCTGGTGACGAAGCTCAGCCCATCATCCAAAACGTATTTAGTTGCGTTGTGCGTTAACACAGTTAATGGATTCGAACGTAGAGCCTTCGTCCGCCTCGGCGGAACAGAACCGCAAGTCACTCGGCGTCCGATTCGCCGAGTCGTCCGTCGGCGAACCGGTTATCAACGGCCTGCTCTTTATCACCAACTCGTTCTGGTTGATGCTCGCCGCCGCCGGCGTCATACTCGTCGTGATCGCGGCCGCCGTCGGCGAGGGCGTCATGGCTGGCATCACCGGCGTCTTCGGACTGAGCGCGATTGCCGTCGGGGCCTTCGGATACCTCTCCTATCTGTACTACGTGTCGCGACAGGACACCCGTTCCTGACACAGCAGGCACTCGAGCACGGAGTTGACACCACATCACACCCGCTCGCCGCTGTCCTCGCCCGTCGTACGACTCTTTGGTAACCGACATCACTCTCGAGCACGCAGAGGCGATTCCGCACGCTCGAGCCCGGTGATGCGAGTAACTACGGCGGACTCGAGAGCATCGGTGGACTCGAGAGCAGTGTCGAAGGTACACGGTTAGCACCGTTACGGGGTACTATCGCCAGCGAGGCGTAACGCCGACCGTCCTGCTCCCCATTCCTCCTCGACGCAATACCAGAAGTGGTGAGGTTCGAGCGGCCTCGACCGACACTAGCTCACTACTCGAGCAGTTCCAGCACGTTCTCGCTCCGGACGCGATTTTTCTCCGTCTCGCTTACCGGCAGGTGTTTCGTGTAATTGTAGAACGGTTCGAAGTACTTGAGCGGGAGCTTGGGCCCCATCACGAGGTGATCGGTTCCGATCCCATCGACGATATCACGACCCTGGGTCTGGGTCCAGTAGCAGAACAGGTCGTCGATGACGAGCAGCGTCCGCCCCGAGCGAACCGCGTTGTGCAGCCGAACGTCCTGTCGGTTAACGGTCGTCGTTTCCCTGATGATGCGTGCGCCAGCGGACCAGGCCCCGGCGACGACGACGTCGGCCTCCGGCACGGCCAGGAGGAGATCGATCAGGTCGTCGATCTTCCCCTCGTTTGCGCGCCAGTGCTTGGCCTGTCCCATCCCCTCGAAGTGGCGGAGTTCGACCCGGGGATGGCGCCCGCGCTGATCCTCGAGAGCCGGCACGATCATCGCCGGCACGTCCAGTTCCGCACAGCGTCGGAGCAACTCCTCGGCTTCGGGGGCGTCGATCTCGTAGTCGTGATACGCCGGGAACAGACGCACGCCCCGCATCCCCAGCTCTTCGACGCAGTGGCGCAGATCCGCTTCCCAGCTCGGGAACGTCGGATCGATCGTGGCGAACGGAATCAACCGATCCCCGTGGCCCTCGATTTCGTTCACGAGTTCGCGGTTCCCGTGTTGTGGGTCGCGGTAGAACAGGGCCTCGAGCGACGAGACGACGGCTCTGTCGACGCCATTTCGATCCATCGCTTCGAGGAGATCCTCGGCCGACGCGTCGAACGGGTGGAACGGCCATCCGCCGACGTAGGCGTTCGCGTCGACAATCTCCTCTTCGTAGGGTTCGTCCAGCGCCGCGAATCGGTCGGTCGCCTGCTCGATCCGCATCTCCCGGTCGTCGTCGGAGAGGCGGTTCTCGACGCCGTCGTGGAGCAAGTGTTCGAAGTTGTACGCGATCGTCGCTCGCTCGGCCGGCGGCAGGTTCGCGGCGTCGAGTTTGCCAGCGCACACCGAGAGCCACGTGTCGGTTCCGAACAGCAACCGGTCGACGCCCAGGTACTCCGCGGCCAGCTCGAGCTGTCCGACCTCGCAGTTGCTTCCGCTGAGGTCGAGATACACGTTCTCGTGCGGGGCGATGTTCTTGATACGGTATTCCCAGTTTCCACCCGCGCTGATGTGCGCCGAGATCAACGTGAGGTCGGGATACCGGGTCGCGAGTTCGACGACGTCCTCGGAGCGGGATTCGCTCGGCCGTTCACTGGGGTACGGTTCCTCGTTTTGCATTACGTGAGAGATGATCGGCACGTCCATCTCGATCGCCGCCTCGACGAGTGGGACGAACTCCGGATCCGTGATGTTGATTTCCGTCCCGAGGAAGTGGTGTTTGAGTCCGACCAGCCCGTCGTCCTCTACAGCTCGTCGGAACTCAGCGACGCCTTCCTCGCCGAGTGCGGGGTGGATCCGTGCCCAGCCGTAGAAGAGATCGGGGTGTTCTTCGACGAATTTGGCGACAGTTCGGTTGTGCTCCCGGCACGCTTCGACGGTGTCGCCGATCTCCCCGATGAGACAGGTTCGGTCGATCCCAAGGACGTCGGCCTCGCGACGGAACTGCTCGGCTCGCTCGGCGCGCTTTTCGGGCGTCGAAACGTCCTGCGTCCACACGTGGAAATGACAGTCGATCATTTGCTGTTGGTGTATTCCGGTGTGAGCCGGAATTATAGTTTGTGTTCCGGTGATACCCACGGCTGTCGATCGTCCCGCAGACTGAAAATGGGGTCACCCCAAATCGATATTCCGGGCGTTCAGTTGTGTAAGTCTGCATCGAGGTCGTCTTTTTCCGACGCCGACTTCTCGTGTCGCGCCCGCAGACGCGGGTTGAAGATCCGGTCGAGTCCCTGTGACAGCAAGATGAGCGACATCGACATCAACAACAGGACGACCATCGGGGCGAACAACCAGTGGCCGGCGTGGCCGGGGTTCGACACCGCGGAGCCGGTGTTGTACGCCTCTTCCATCATGACACCCCAGTTGAGCCCACTGGCGGGCAACACGCCGATGAAGTACAGGCCCACCGACTGAAAGATCACGCCGCGGGCGGCGCCGGCTGAGCGGATCGTGATGTACGGCATGAGTTGTGGGAGGACGTCGTCCCACAGGATCTCACCGGAGTTCCGACCCATCGCCCGGCCGGCCTCGATGTAGGACTCCTCACGGATCGTCAGCACTTGTGAGCGGAGCGCGCGGGCCAGGCCCGGCCAGTTGTCGATCGCCAGGATGAATCCGACCATCCACGGACTGTCCGGTGCGAAGATCGCGACGATCACGATCACGAGCGGCAGGCCGGGGATACAGATGACGACGTCGCTGATTCCCATCAGCACTTCGTCCCAGTAGCCGCCCTTGTAGCCGGCGACGATGCCGATCACGACGCCAATACTCATGGCGACGACGGCTCCCGAGAAGGCGATGATGAGCATGTCGGGTGTCGCGTGGATCAACTGCGGGAGGATCGCACGACCCCCGTAGTCGGTGCCGAGCGGATACGACAGGCTCTGGAATGGTGGGGCGTACCGGGGGTAGTCGCCGACTCGTGGATACGGCGTGAACCGAACCACGACCGTGCCAACGAGCACGAAGAGGGCGATCATCGCGATCCCGAAGGAGGCGCGCCAGTCGGATCGGATGATCCGGTACGGCGTGAAGAGGTGGATGTCTAGCCATCTGTACAAGCGTTCTTTTCGCGTCAGCGGATCGGCGTCCGATACGATGTTGAAGACGCTCGACTCGTCCGTGGGACGATCACCAGCGTGTGGATCTGTGTTACTCATTGCAGTGTCTCGTCAGTAGCTCTCCTTGTTTTCGGTACTCGCGCGTGGATCGATGAACCCGTAGGTGAGATCGGCGATCAGGATACAGAACACCGTGATCACGGTGAAGAAGATGAACGCCCCCATCAACAGCGGATAGTCGTTCCGGATGAGCGCGTCGAACGTGTACCAGCCGACGCCCGGGTACGTGAAGATCCGTTCCATGATGACACTGCTGCTGAAAATGCTGCTGAGTCCGATCATGAAGCCCGTGTACAGTGGCAGGACTGCGTTCCGGCCGATGTACCGGATCGAGATCCGGCTATCTTTCAATCCGCGAAGTTCGGCCACGCGGAGATAGTCGGACCCCATGACTCGAATGCTGTTCGCCCGCATCGCCAGCGCGCCGGAGCCGAATCCGACGACCATCCCGGAGAGAATCGGGAGCGCGCCGTGGTGGAGTACCCCTTGCATGAAGTAGAGGTTGAATCCGGGAATCGCGTCCGGATACGCCCGGCCGCCAGTGGGGAACCACCCGAGTCCGAACGCCAGCGTCGCGAGCATGAGGACGGCGGCGACGTAGTAGGGGATCGAGTCGAGGATGATGATGGCGACCGTCATCACCTTGTCGAAGCGACCACCTTCTTTGAAAGCCATCACCGCCCCGAGGACGATCGTGATGGCGAAGCCGAGCAACAGTCCGTAGACGCTCACGAAGATAGACCACGGCATCGCGCGAAACAGGATGTCGAAGACAGGCTCACCGTAGTAGTACGACATCCCGAAGTCCTGATAGAGGAGAACGTCCCGCATATATTCGTAGTAGGCGATGTGGATCGGTTGATCGGGTGTAATCCCCGTGTGAAACTCGATCAATCGATCGATCTCCTCGGGGTCGCGGCCTGCCCCGCCCGACGCGAAATCCCGTTCGCCGCTCATGTATTCTTGACGCAACGCTTCAACTGGGCCCCCTGGCATAAGGCGATAGAGCACGAACGTCAGGCTCGTCGCAGCAAAAATCGTCACGATGGCCTGACCAACGCGCTTCGCGAAGTACCTCATCGTCGATGTACATTTTGGGCCATCCGCTATATGTGTTTTGGTGTCACACCCCACTTGAAACCTCGAGGCGTCGGCGGATTTTCCTACACGAGTCGCTTCGCCGTCACGTCACTGTGAGGCGGCTGGCTCAGTCGTTCGATGCGGCCGAAAAAACTCGATCGTCGTCGAGACTACTGCTCGCGACCCTGCATCACGCCGAAGCGGTGCACCAGGTGCTGCGTCTGGTCGGGAGTGTCGTAGTACAGTGGGTCGTCGCTCGGGAACTGCCAGCTCTGGGTGTCGCCCCACAGCGCGTTGACCTGCGGGAACAGGTCGGGTCGTGGCAGGTCGTAATTGAAGTAATTCGCGAAATCCTGGATGATCTCGTGGGATCGTTCCTCATCCTGGGTGCTAATGAACTCGTCCCAGAGCTCGAGCAGGTTGATCTCCTTGGTCGAGCCCTCGAGGAAGATGTCGCCGGGATCCTCCGGAATTTCGACGACGATCGGCCGTCCGTTGTTCGGCGATTCGGTGAGCCCCTCGTCGAGCCACTGGGTGTGGTCGTCCGTCCCGGGCGTGTAGAGGTGCATGAAGAACGGGTTGATCGGCGAGAAGTAGTCCCGCGGGTCGCCGCGGGCCCAGCCTGTCGCCCACAGCGTTACGTCGACGTCGCCGGTACCGTCCTGCAGATTCGGCGTCAGGTAGCCGAAGTCCCGGGAGATCATCTCCGGTTCGAAGCCGAACTCGTCCCACCGGTCGTAGATCGCGCTCGCAAGCGTGCTGAACAGGCTGCCAGTCGGTGGTGCGAACGTGAACTCGACGGTTTCGCCGTCGCCGTTCTCCCAGAGCCCGTCGTCGTTGCGCTCGTAGCCGCCTTCGCGCATGAACTCCTCGGCGAGTTCTTCGTCGCCTTCGGTCGGATAGTCGTAGAGCGAGTCGAGGAAGTCGCTGTCCAGGAACCGTTGTTCGTCGGCTTCGGCCATGCCGCTCTGGGTCTGCTTGACGAAGCCGCCCTCTCCCTGCCAGAAGTTGACGAGGAAGTCCAGATCCAGCACGGTCAACAGCGCGCGGCGAACCCACCGGTTCGCGATGTGGTCGTTCAGGTACCGGAAGTAGAGGTTTCGAGAGGCGAGTGCCTCGCTCTCCGTGAACGTCTGGAGGTGATCCGGGGAGACGTCACGAATCGAATCGGGGAATACCCCCGTTCCGATGTCGATATGGTCGTTGCGGATCAGTTCGTCACACGCGGCCCCGTCGCAGGTGTGTGCGACCAGCTCGTCGTAGGCGAACGAGTCGGCGTAGGGGTGGTTCTCGTTCTTTTCGAACGTGACGGACGTCTCGTCGTACGTGACCGGCATCCACACCGAGGAGCTCATCCCTTCGTCGATGAACTCCTGCATGGTGATTCGCTCGTTCGCGATATCCGCGGACACCTCGGCGCGTTCGTCCTCGGTGCTCACGTCCTCGAGCCGCTCGAGCCATTCCTGTTCGCGACCCTTGTTGAAGGAGATTCGCTCGTCGGGATACCCTTGCACCATCGGGTTCATCGGGTCTTTCGAGACGGCCTCCCACTCCCACTCACTGACCAGGTTGACCTCCTCGGTCCACCGCTGGTCTTCGGACTGCTGGAGGAGCGTCACCATCGTCTGGGTGTAGAAGTCCTCGGCGGTGATCGGGTCGCCGTTGGCCCAGTAGAACTCGTCCTCTTTGACCTTGTAGTGGTAGGTTCGGGTATCGGGATCGTAGTACGTCCCGTCGCCGTCGTAGATCACCCACATCGGCTCCTCCATCGCCTGCGTGAACACCGATTCGTACTCGCGGACGATCCAGTGGTAGCCGGTGTTGAGGGCGAACCGGTTCATGTTGACCTCTTCGGGCGTGTTTCCGTCCATCACGTCGACGGTGGAATCTATGAGGTCTTCCGGCGCGAGGTCGGACGTATCCTCGACCTCGTCGGATGTCCCGTTGCCGTTTCCGTTGCCATTTCCGTTTCCAATACCGTTCCCATTGTCTGGACTGCTTGCACAACCGGCCAACCCAGTCGCCACACCCGCTGTCGTCAGTGCGAGCAATTGCCGCCTCGACACCCCTCGCTTGTTAATCTCTAACCTCCGCTTGTCGCTTGTCATACTACACCATACTACTTCAAGAGCACCTATTTATGCTTATTTTATCTATTCAGATACGTATGTGATGATTTATTATCTGCGAACGACAAACGCTGCACAACTAGTTCGTCAAACATCTAACAAAGATGGTCGTGCTGGTGGACTGCTATTACGGCTGAGTGCCAGACACATCTTCGTCACTGGCCCGTTCGTCCGTGAGTGCCTCGATGGCTTCCGCCGCCGTTCGTTCCACCGCAGGATCGATGTCGTCTCGCTCGAGAACGGTTGTGAGCGCGCTCGTAGCGGTATCGGTGCCGATGAATCGCAGCGCCCAGACGGCGTTGCCAGCGATGGCTGTCGGCTCGTCGAGGAGATCGATGAGCGACTCCTCGGCCGGTCGAACCGCCTCTGGAGCGACCTCCGCGAGGGAGGCGAGTACTCCGGCGATTGACGCCCGAATCACCGGATTTGAATCCTCGAGCAAGGCAAACAGGCGCGGATAGTGTGGCTCGAGCGCGTCGGCTGTGAGGATTGGCTCCGCAAGGGCGACGGTCACGAGTGTTCGCGCTGCTGCCTCCCGTGCGCGGACGTTCGCGGCCCGTGCGCCACGGTCGGAGACCAGGGTCTGATACCCTTCCATCTGTTCGGTCGCGGAGCTCGTATCGTTCGTTTCGTTTGGATTGTACGTGATGTCCACCTGTGGTCGGTGGGGATCCCCGACCAATGCGACCAGCGCATCGACCGAGTCGACCACAGCGGTCGGGTGATCGGTGCTCACCGCCTCTAGTACCACGGCGGCGTCCCGTCGCGTCTCCTCGTTCTCGGCCTGCAGTGCCGACGTTACGCGCGGGACGGCGTCGAGGACAGCCGTCGGATCGTCGACGGCAATCTGTCGGAGGGCCCCGATGGCGCTTCGAGTCGTCGACGCCGACTGCTCGTCGAGGCACTCGACGAGGCGATTTGTGTGCGGTGACACCGTTCCAGGGGAGGTCTCGGCAACGTTCCCAAGCGTGAGCGCTGCCTTCGTCCGAATCGTTGCCCGGTCGTTCTCGAGGAGCGGTGCAACCTGCGGAACCAACAGACTCACGCGATCAGGCTGGGTGAGCGAGACGGTGAAGGCCGTCGTGAGCGCTCGCTCGCGAGCCGATTTCGACCCCGTTTCGAGCGCTCGCTCGAGTGGCTCGAGTGGAACCGTCTCCGGGTCAGTTCGCGCCTGCTGCTGTAACCGCTTGAGCCTCGATTGCTGGTCGTCCATCGTCTCCGTTCGTCTGTGGAGACGCTCCGCTTTGCCATAAACTATCGGGCTCACATCACTCGCTCCCGACAGAGATACAGGACGACTCCCGAGGCCAGCAGCAGCGCACCCAGGCCGACCAGGTTGAGAACCACGATGACGTACGTCGGCGACCCGGGTTCCACCACGACGAACGAGATGAGGCTGAGCACCACCATGACGAGCGAGATGACGAACACGACGAAGACGAGTTCTCGGTAGAGACAGAGCCCCTCTAGAAAAGTGTCTGCCTTCCCGCGATTGTCGGGATTCATCGAGTCCCCTCCAACTGCGCACACTCGAGGGGTGCTCGCGGGTCGATCTGTCCGACGACGGGTGATCGGCCGTTCGATCTGTCGGGGGCGGGGGTAGCGGGCGTATCGGCGCACTCGAACCCCGTTTCGAGGGCCACAGTCCGGCACAGTTCGTCCATGCCTAAGCAATCGGATCGTTCGGCAAAGTCTTTTCGCCGCCGTGGACGCCGTCCGCGGTCGTTCGATCCGTCCTGGATACGTGCGGCAACTGGATCCGGTGGCCCTCGCCGGTGACACTTCCCGACACGTCCCGCCCGCCGTGTCGGTCTCGGTGACCCATACGAAAGATATTTACCCCGTTTCGCCCACCACTATGTCATAACGTACCTCTCCACACGTTCCAGTGATACAATGGCCATGACAGAAACTACGGGCGATCGTCTTCACCAGGGCAACGATACCATCCTCGAGATGCGCGGGACGACGGTTCAATTCGGCATGGATCGTGGCGTGTCCCGCGTTCTCGACGACGTGAGTATGGACATCGAACGGGACGAGATCCTCGGCATCGTCGGGGAATCCGGATCCGGAAAATCGATGTTCGCGTCGGCCCTCCTCGACGCCGTCGCTCCACCGGGGGAGCTCTCGGGCGAGATAACCTACTACCCGAGAGAGGGCGAACCCGTGGACGTCCTCGATCTCACCGACGAAGAGCTTCGTCTGCTTCGATGGGAAGAAATCTCGATGGTTTTCCAGGGGGCGATGAGTTCCTGGAACCCGACGATGAAGATCGGAAACCACTTCCTCGAAACGCTCCGGGCCCACAACTTCGAGCCCGAGGCGGGAATGGAACGTGCCCACCAGTTGCTCTCGGATCTGTACCTCGACCCCGACCGCGTGCTCACGTCCTACCCACACGAGTTGAGCGGCGGGATGAAACAGCGCGCGCTCATCGCCCTGAGTCTGGTGCTCGAGCCGGAGGTGCTGGTGATGGACGAACCGACGGCCGCCCTCGACTTGCTCATGCAGCGGTCGATCCTGAAACTCCTCAAGCAGGTACAGGAGAAGTACGACATCACGCTCATCTTCATCACGCACGACCTGCCGCTGGTCGCCGAACTCGCCGACCGGCTGGCGGTCATGTACGCATTCGAGTTCGCCGAAGTGGGGCCGACCGAGGAAATCCTCGAGGGGGCGACCCACCCGTACACACGGGCGCTGTTGAACTCGACGCCGAACCTCTCGACGAGCGTCGAGGCGATGCAACCGATCGACGGCTCGAGTCCCGACCCCGTCGACACCCCTGAGGGCTGCTCGTATCACCCACGATGCCCGCTGGCGACCGAGGAGTGTCGGAAGTCGCCACCTGCGTTCCACGAAACCGGCCCGTCCCACCGCACCGCGTGTTATCACTGGGAGCAGGCCGACGAGGCGGTACCGTTCACGCGGAGGGCTCCGGACGAGAGTGCCGCGGGAGAGGAGGGATCAGTGGGGGCGGGCGCTGCCAGGCGAACCGACGATTCGGAACCGGTGCTCTCGCTCGAGGATGTCGAGGTGCACTTCGAAATCAACAAAGGGATGCTCAACTTCTGGCGCGAATCGGAGACGGTTCGGGCGGTCGACGGCATCTCCCTCGACATCCCCGAGAACGAATCGATCGCGCTCATCGGGGAATCTGGCTGTGGGAAGACGACCATGGGGAAAACGGCCATCGGGCTCCAGCGGCCGACCGGTGGCTCGGTCAGCTACCGCGGTCAGAACATCTGGGACGCACGAGATGGGAAAGGGAAGATCGACATCGCCTGGCGAAACATCCGGCGATCGCTCCAGATCATCCACCAGGATCCCGGCAGTTCGCTCAACCCGAACAAACGGGTGATGCACCTCCTCGAGATCCCGCTGAAGAAGTGGAAGCGGGATCTCAATCACCAGGATCGCCGCGCGCGTATCCTGGGGATGCTCGAGCACGTCGGGATGAGTCCGCCGGAGGACTACGCCAACCGGTTCCCCCACCAGCTCTCCGGCGGGGAGAAACAGCGCGTCGCCCTGATTCGGGCGCTGTTGATGAACCCGGACGTGATCCTCGCCGACGAGTCGATCAGCGCGCTCGACGTCTCGTTGCGGATCGAGATGATGAACCTCTTCCTCGAGCTGCAGGAGGAGTTCAACACGTCGTTCCTGTTCATCTCACACGACCTCTCGAACGCCCGGTACCTGACGGAGAAGTCCGACGGCCTCATCGGGATCATGTACCTCGGCGAACTCGTCGAGATCGGGCCAGCAAAACAGATCATCAACGATCCACGCCACCCGTACACGAAAGCCCTTCGCTGGGCCACGCCCGACTTGCTCCCGGACGACGAGGACGAGGAGATGCCGATGACGAAAATCGACATCCCGGATCCGAAGAACCCGCCGTCGGGTTGTCGCTTCCACACGCGGTGTCCAGTCGCCCGCGAAGCGTGTACGAACGAGTCGCCCGAGTCGATGGAGGTGACGCCCGGACAGCACGTGGCCTGTTTCCGCGAGGACGACACCCACGAGTACTGGCAGAGCGAGCCAATTACCGAGGACAGCGAGTTCGACACCGCGGCCGCGGAAACGACCAGCGACGACTGAGTCCGCGGTAATCGACCGATTTCGTTCCGGACGCCGTTTCGGAGTCGTCGTTATCAATTTGTTCTTCCGGTGCTCCCGTCTTTGTGCGTCACTCGAGGTGCAGTGGTCGCTCGAACTCGCCCTGTCGAACCTCGAGGTCGCCTCTCGGGAGAAACGTCAGCGAACCTGCTCGAGCACCCGGAGGAAATTCTCGCCGAGAATACCTCGAATCTCCTCGTCGGTGTAGCCCCGCTCGACCAGCCCGCGGGTCAGGTTCGAGAGTTCGGTGTGTCGGTGGAGACCGCGGGGGAACGGCTCGTAGTGGTCGATCGGCCCGCGACCGTACACTTCCGGGAAATCCGGCCGGAAGTTCCGGTAGGCGGCGTACGGCGGCGTCGTACCGTCGTCCAGGGATTGATCGCTCATGTCGCTCCCGAAACCCACGTGGTCGACGCCGGCAATCTCGGCGACGTGGTCGACGTGATCGAGGACGTCGTGGATCGTCGCCTCCTGAACTGCGTGGGTGTCCGGGTCGGTCTTGACCGTCGGCGGGAAGACGCTGACGCCGACGACGCCGCCGTTTTCCCCGATCGCCGCGATCTGTTCGTCGGTCTTGTTTCGCTCGACGTTGCTCAGCGCTCGAGCGCCGGCGTGGGTGCAGACGACCGGATCGTCCGCGTACTCGATCGCCTCCGTCGTCGTTCGGTCGCCGCAGTGTGAGAGGTCGACGACGATTCCCAGCCGATCCAGTTCGTCGATCAGGCGTCGGCCGAAGTGTGACAGACCGGGGTCGACGCGCTCACAGCACCCGGCGCCGACGTAGTTGAGCGAGTTGTACGTCAACTGGATCACGCGAACACCGAGTCGATCGAACGCCCGGAGGTACTCGAAGCCGCCCTCGAGGATCATTCGATCCATCGGAACGATCGGCATCGTATCCTGAAAGGCGAGTACGATTGCGGTCTTCCCCGTGTCTTTGGCCGTGCGGACGTCGTCGGCCGTTTCGGCGACGGTGAACAGGTCGTCGTGTTCCGCGACGAGCGATCGAATCCGCTCGACTTTGCGCGTCGCTTCGGGGAAGGAGACCCGGCTCGCGGCGGTGATCCCCGCGGCGGTGACGCCACCGCGTTGCAGGTGATCGCGGTACGCCGCCGTGTCCAGGTACGCCGTCGTCGGGACGCAGGCGTCGACGACGACGGACTCCTCGTGGAGGCGGGCTGCTCGTCGTTCTTCCGACGGTGTGAGCTCGAGAATCGAGTCGGTGCTATCGGAATCGGCGGCTGTCGCTGACTCGTCCATGCGTGGTGGGGGTGTCTCGAGGTACCTATAGGTTTCTCTCGTGGTTACCGACGGCGTGCCGTCGTGGTACCGATCTGTGCTGATCGGTCGTTCGGCTCTCGGCGCCGATCCTCGTCGCCGGTTCCGGTTCATTTTTAACCCAGGTTGGTCATTCACACCCATGGAACCGAGACAATCCTTCGCGGAGCTAGTGAACCGTCCGGAACTCGCCATGGGAACGAATCTGAAGAGCGGCTCGCCGGTCATGGCCGAGGCGCTCGGCTACAGCGACCTCGATTTCTTGCTGATCGACCGCCAGCACGGGTCGCCGCTGATGGAGGGGCTCGAGGAAGTCGTTCGCGCCGCGGATCTCCAGGACGTGCCCGTTGTCGTTCGGACGCCCAAGGACGACACGAGCATGATCACGTACCTGCTCGACACCGGCGTCCGTGGCATCATGCTCCCGATGGTCGAGGACGTGGAGACGGTGCGCGAGGCGAGCGCACACATGCGCTACGAGGACGGCCGAAGCCTCGGGTCGTACACGCGAGCCGCCCGGTTCGGAAACGTTCCGAAACCGCGGTACGCGGAGTACGTCAACGAGGAACTGGCCCTCCTGCCGATGATCGAGACGACGGCCGGGCTCGACATCGTCGACGAACTCTCGAGCATGCCCGAGGTGACGGCGCTCGCGATCGGCCCTGGAGACCTCGCGTGGTCGATCGGCGTCCCCTACGACAGCCCGGAACATCACGACGCACTCGACGAAATTTTCGAGGTTGCGGCGGCCAACGACTGTCCTGTCGGGACGTTCGCGCCTGCCGTCTCCCACGTCGAACAGTTCCGCGATCGAGCTGCGTACCTCATCCACAGTTCGGACGTCTCGATCACGATGGGTCACTTCGACGAGCTGGCGTAACGCTGCCTCGGTGGCCGTTTCCGGTGACGCACCCGTCGTCCACGACGGAACCAGCGATTTTTTGGTACCCCCACGTCAAGGAAACCCATGCGTGTGACACTAACGGACTGGGTCGTGTTCCTGTACAACCTCGGCGTCGTGTTGAGCGGCGGATACGCCGTCTTGCTGTTCGACATCGACGATCGCCTCATTCTGTTCGGGATGACGCTCGTGTTCGCCCTGTTCTGGACGATCTACTTCAAGTTCTACATGCGCTCGCGCCTCGAGACGCTGGCCGAGCGAGCCGAAGAGCGCAGTTCCGGGTAGGGTGTGCGACACGACTTCGAAACCGGAATTGAGGGTGGGATTCGTTCGGCGGTACCACACCCTGCCGACTACTCGAGCGTGACGTCGAACGGTGGTTCGGCGTCCGCGGGGAGCGGCGTCTCGTAGGAACGGTCGCTCGTTGCCGCGTCGAACTCCTTCTTTGCCTGCTCGAGCGTCTTCGGCTCCTCGAGCAGCCTGGCTGCGCTCCCGGCGAGGACTTTCGCGGCGTAGACGGCCCCGTCGATCCCGAAGTCCCCGTTGGCGGCGACGGCCTGCCAGCTGTGTGCCGGCGTCCCGAGCGCCCAGGTTGCCCCTCGAAACTGGCCCGTCGGGACGAGCCAGCTCACGTCGCCGACGTCGGTCGACCCGCCGCCGATCTCGTTCGCTCCGTGAGGCGGGATTGGTTCGTCGTAGAGCGCGGCATCGCTCATTCTCGCGGCGTGTTCGCTGGGAACGCCCTCGAGCGTCGACTCGACTTCTTCGTTCGAGAGCGTCTCCTGTAACTCGCTCGCGAACGCCCGGTCGTCGGCCGTGTAGCCGACGGCTCCCAGTTCGTCCATCGTCTCCCAGATGACCTCGGTCACGGCGTCGTTAGGGAGGTAGTCCCAGCACCCGGTGACGTACCGTGACGTGAGATCGGTTCGCGTCATCTCCGCGGCCGCTGCGGCGATGTCGCGTACCCATTCGCTAGCGAACTCCACCGCGTTGCGAGTTGGTGCCCGAACGTAGTACCAGACGGTCGCCGACGGGGGAACGACGTTCGGCGCGTTGCCGCCGTCGGTGATCACGTAGTGGATCCGCGTCGTGTCCGGGAGGTGTTCTCGAGCGTACTCGACGCCGGTGTTGAGGAGGGAGACGGCGTCGAGCGCGCTGCGTCCCGACTCCGGGGAGACGCCCGCATGCGCGGCAACCCCGTCGTAGGTGAACTGGATGGAATCGAGCGCCAGCGTCCGGCTCACGTACGGCGTGGTGACGTCCCACGGGTGCCACGTGATCGCCGCATCCAGGTCGTCGAACGCGCCGTCCCGTGCCATGAACACCTTCCCGACGAGCGTTTCCTCGGCCGGGCAGCCGAAGAAACTGATCGTCCCCTCGAGGTCGCCGCGATCGATCGCGCGTTTGACGGCGATTGCGGCTTCCACCCCGGCGACGCCGAAGAGGTTGTGCCCACAGCCGTGGCCTGGTTCTCCATCGGCTATCGGGTCGCGCTCGGCGCGAACTCGCTGTGAGAGCCCTGGCAGCGCGTCGTACTCGCCGAGGATACCGATCGTCGGATCAGCGTCGCCGTCGCCGTCCTCGTAGGTCGCGACGAATGCGGTGGGCATCCCGCCGATTCCAGTCTCCAGGTCGAAGCCGGCCTCCTCGAGTCGCTCGCGAAGGAGTCCCGCGGACGCCTCCTCATACAGGCCGAGTTCCGGCGTCTCCCAGATCGATCTGGCCATCGCCTCGAGTCGGTCTCGGTCGCCGTCGATGTTGTCGAATAGCGTGTTCGTCTGCATGGTAACTCGTGGATTGCTGCCATGATAAGTGTTCGAGTTGTTGGTGCGTTCGGTTCGGTTCAGTGCTCGGGATTCGTGGTGCTGCCTGTTTTGTCTGAGTGGTAAAATCACGTCGTGTGGTGTCCTATGGCACGGGCGCGTTTACTACGTCTAAACAACAGTGACGTCCGGAAAAATCGGTGGCCTCAGCGCAAATTGTTACAGGCATATGTATGTAATGGATATCTCTATCCTCGATGCACACACGCTCACAATTGACTTGGTTACGCGAATTACCAATGAACAATACTGTAGGACTCACACAACCTGTTTACCTATGGAAAACGGGGACTACTCCGGTTTCGATCACCATAGGCCGTGCGTTTGGATCTATGTCCGCCGCCGGTGCCGAGGGGGACTGGATTCAGTGCGAAAGTCTTAGTGAATCTCCAGTGCGAAAGTCCCTGTGAATCCTGGGCACCAATCTGCTCGAGTCGGCCGATCGACGTACCCATGGCCCTTGGACGGTCGTCGATGGCTGTCTCTCTGCGTGCCGGGATGAGGTACACGAGCACGATAACCGGGATCTGTGTCCCAGCTTTCGATACGTGGTAACGCTTTCGCGTACTCTCGCGCAACGGTCGAAAAAGCAGCTCGATGCTAGTCGGTGGAGTGGGCCGTTCCGGCAGCCCTCGAGTCGTCCGATCCGTGGCACAACATCGATAGCCTGGATTCGGCGTGGGCGAGCGAATCCGTGGGATCACTCGTTTTGCTATGTTCGTACACGATCCACTCGACGCCAGCCGAACGGGCCGCCTCGACGCACGCCTCGACGTCGAGTTCGCCCGCACCCAGTTCGACGTTGACGGTCGCACCGCTTTCCGGGACGGAATCGGTCAGGTGGACGAGTTCGACGCGGTCAGTGTAGCGTTCGAGCAGCCCGATCGGATTCACACCGGCGTATTGAGCGAGGCCGGTGTCTATCTCGAGGGCGATATCCTCGTCCAGCGCATCGACGAACACGTCGTACGCGAATTCGCCGCCGATTCGTTCGAACTCGATCATATCGTTGTGGTAGACGAGGTCGACCCCATCGGCCGTGAGTCGACTCGAGAGGCGATTCATCCGGTTTGCGAGCCGTTCGACACCGGTGAGCGAGGTGAACGCCTCCACGTGGCGATCCGCGACGATCAGTCGACGACAGCCAATGGTGTCGTAGGTGTCGACGACCGTTTCGTACTCGTCTTCGAGACGAGCGAGGTCGACGTGTGCCCCGATCGGTTCGAGGGACGAACGGACGAGTGCATCGACGACGGTTTCAGGGGGCGTTTCGGCCAGGCCGGCGAACTCGACGCCCTCGAGCGTCGTCTGACCGACCCTGGCGATCGTTTCTGGGACATCCTCGGAGAGAGACTCGAGTGTCTGTAGCTGTATCGCAGTACCAACCATACGTTCAGTTTATAGGAGATAGACCACTCATCATATAGGTGTTGCGCTCACCATACCCGTCGAGCACCAACCTGGCGATGGAGTCAGCCAACGAAAACAGCTATGTCGGTGTGTTCGAGAGTACGTTGTGTACGTGTTCTCGGCCGATCACCGAGATCCGTTCACGTCACGCTGATACGCCATGACTGACCCAGCATCGCCCGAACCGAAACCGTCTTCGCACGAATCGATCCGTCACGTGACGGCGACCGACGTTCGCGACGCCCTCGATCGTCTCGACGATCGTACGATCGTGCAGCACACGCCGGTCGACTACAGCCGCTCGATCAGCCGACTGGTCGGCGGCGACGTTCGTCTGAAGATGGAACACCTCCAGCGGACGGGCTCGTTCAAAACCCGGGGGGCATACAACACGTTGCAAGTGCTTCGCGAGCGCGATGACGTCGACCGCGTCGTCGCGGCGAGCGCGGGAAACCACGCCCAGGGGGTCGCGCTGGCGGCCGACAAGACCGGCTTTCCGGCCACGATCGTCATGCCAACCAACGCGCCTCAGGCCAAGATCGACGCCACCCGCGGCTACGGAGCGACAGTCGTTCTCGAGGGACTCGACTTCCAGACAGCCGTCGACCACGCGCGAACGCTGAGCGAGCAATCGGGGACGGAGTTCGTTCACGCCTTCGACGACCCCCACATCGTCGCTGGGCAGGGAACGATCGGCTACGAAATCGTCGAGGACGTTCCCGACGTGGACACCGTCGTCGTTCCCATCGGGGGCGGCGGGCTTATTGGCGGCATCGGCGCGGCGCTGGCCGACGTCAAACCCGACGTTCGGCTGGTGGGCGTCCAGGCCGAGTCGATGGCGACCGTCCCCGACAGCCTGCAGAAAGGCACGCCGCAGTCGACCGAGGGGTCGACAATCGCTGACGGAATCGCCACCGGCGGCATTTCGCCGCTCACGTTCGATCTGATCGACCGCCACGTCGACGAGGTCGTGACCGTCTCCGACGAGGAACTCGCTCACGGCATTCTCGTCCTCCTCGAGCGCGCGAAACAGCTCGTCGAGGGAGCTGGAGCAGCTCCCGTCTCAGCCCTCCTGCACGGCTACGTGGACGTCGACGCAGACGAGACGGTCGTCGCGTTGCTCTCGGGCGGCAACCTCGACATGACGATGCTCCAGACGCTGATGACATACGAACTCACCGCTCGGAGCCAGCAGATCCGACTGGAAGTCAGGATTCAGGACGAACCGGGCGTCATGGGCGAACTCGCGACGGCTATCGCCGACCAGGGCGGCAACATCCGAACGGTTGATCACGTTCGTTCGGACGAGCGTCTCGACGTCGGCGAGGCGTTCCTCGAGTTCGTGATCGAGACGAGCGGCCACGGCCACGCGACCGACATCAGAGACGCGATCCACGCCGCCGGCTACGAGGTACAGCGAATCAACTGACCGGCACGCCCGCCGTATGCCCCTCACGGATCACTACGAAGTGTGCCACCCGCAGTTCACCACGAATCAAACCACCATGAGCACGAATCCAACGATCGTCTTCACCGACGTCGAATCGATAGCAATCGAAGAACGACCGATCCCCGAACCCACAGCCGACCAGGTGCTGATCCGGACGGATCGAACCCTCGTGAGTACCGGCACCGAGTTGACGGTGCTCTCGGGGGACGTCCCGCCAGGCTCCGACTGGGACGAGCACATCGAGTACCCGTTCACGCCGGGGTACAACAACGTCGGCACGGTCGTCGAAACCGGCGAGGAGGTCGACGACGTGGCGGAAGGCGACCGCGTCGCGACGTACGGGTCGCACGCGAAGTACGTCTGCACCGGCGCGGGCGCCTGTCGACCGATCCCCGACGACGTGAGCGACGAGGAGGCCGTCTTCTTCACCATCGCCGAGATCGTGATGAACGGCGTTCGCCGCAGCGACCTCACCTGGGGCGAATCGAGCGTCGTGTACGGACTCGGGTTGCTCGGCCAGCTCGCGGCCAGGATCAGCCACGCCGCCGGGGCCCGTCCCGTCGTCGGCTTCGACGTGGCGTCCTCGAGGCTCGACCGCCTCCCCGACGAACCCGGAATTGTCGCCGGCAACCCCCTCGAGGCGGATCCGGAGGCCGTCGTCCGGGAGGCGTCGGGCGACCACCTCGCCGACGTCGTCTTCGAGGTGACGGGTAACCCCGACGTGATCCTGGACGAGTTCGACGTCCTTCGCGACCAGGGTCGACTGGTCGTCCTGAGCAGCCCTCGCGGCGAGACGTCGATGGACTTCCACGATTACTGCAACCTGCCGAGTTACACGATCATCGGCGCGCACAACTCGTCGCACCCGTCCGTCGCGACGCCGGACAACCCGTGGACGCAGAAACGCCACGCCGACCTCTTCTTCGAGTACGTCGCCGACGGTTCGATGGACGTCGCTTCCCTCGTCAGCCACGCCGAGTCGTACGAGCAGGCGCCACGACTGTACGAGCAACTACTCGAGGATCGCTCCGACGCGATGGGCGTCGTCCTCGAGTGGGAGTAAGTGGTCTGTTGTGTTGTAACGACGTTTCGTCGGTCACCATAACGTAAGTCGGCTGTCGGCAGCAACTGACGGCAACGATGCCGGTGAGTCGAGTCGATCACGAACAGAACGGAATCGATTGTGCCGACCGAAAATAGTCGAGGAGCTACCGGTAGTCGACGTCGACGGGTTCGCCACGCTCGGCGGACTCGTAGGCCGCCTCGACGACGGCGACGGCTTCGACGCCCGCTTCCCCCGTCGTTTCTGGCGCACGGCCGTCGCGGACAGCGTCCACGAAGTCCGCGACGAGGCCGCCGTTAGGATCGCTCCCCCAGTAGACGGAGGCGATTCCGTCGCCGTCCGCGGATCCGTCCGTGTGTTTGAGCGTCTGGGCGAAACAGTCCACGTCGATGGCCGCATCCGTTCCGAGGAGACTGACGGTCGCGTCGCCCCAGAAGTCCCACGTCTCCGGCTTGCTCCAGGAACCGTCGAGGGAGAACTGCGTCCCGTCGGTGAGGGTCATCGAGAGGAGGTTCACGTCTTCGACCGGGACGTCGTGGAACCGCGACCCCGTCTCAGCGTAGACGGTCTCGACGCGTTCGCCGGTGAGCCAGTGCACCAGATCAACGATGTGCACCGTGTGATCCATCACGGCACCGCCGCCGGAGGCGTCCGGATCGACGAACCAGTCCCCGGGCATTTTCCCTCGGTTCGTCCCGGTAATGCTCATGAGGGTGCCGACCTCACCGTCCTCGAGGGCCGCTTTCGCCCCCTGGGCAGGCAGGCTGAATCGGAGCGGCATGGCGACCCCGAGGTGGACGCCGGCGTCGGCACAGGCCTCCACGATCGCGCGCGCGTCGTCGACTGCGGGGGCGAGCGGTTTCTCCGAGAGGACGTCGACGCCGGCGGATGCGGCCCGCTCGACCCACGACCGGTGCTCGACGTTCGTCGAACAGACGATGACGCCGTCGACACGCTCGAACAGCGCGTCTGGCTCGCGGTACTCGACACCGTGAGCGTCGGCGAATTCGCGCCCTCGCGACTCGTCTGCATCGGCGACGCCGACGAAGGTCGCCCCCTCGAGCGCCTCGAGCTGGGCGGCGTAGGCTCCGGCGTGGAGGTGGGCGGCCGAGCAGATGCCGATGCGGACGTCCTCGCCGTTTCGGTCGTCCCCACGAGCGGGGGAAGTCATGCGACCACCTCCTCGACCGCGACCGGCCGTCCTTCCGCCGCGGAGCGGTTTGCTGCGATGGATAGCCGAAGCGTTTCGATCGCGTCCTCGACCGTGACGGGCGGTTCGGTTCCGTTCCGAACGCTCTTGACGAACGCCTCGAGTTCGCGCTGGTAGCCGCCCGCGTCGACCGGGCTGGCGTCGTCGGTTCCGTCCGCGGTCATCGTCGTCACCGCGGTGTCGTCACCGTCGTACTCGAGGAGCCCGTCGTCGCCGGCGAGCTCGAGCGAGTGGGTGAGCTCCTGGCTCTCGGGCAGGCCCCACGACGCCTCGACGTAGCCGACGGCTCCGTCCTCGAACCGGAGGGTGACGTGGGCGTGTTCGCCACCGTCCCAGACCGACCGGCGGGCGAAGACCCGTTCGACGTCGCCGAGTACCCAGCGGAGGTAGTCGAGGTCGTGAATCGCCAGGTCGACCAGCACCCCGCCGCTGCGGTCGCGGTCAGCGTACCAGTTCTCGTGTCCCCACGAGGGGAACGGCGACAGCCGTCGAGCGCGGGCGACGCCCGGATCGCCAATCCCCCCGTCGTCGACGACCTGACGGATCCGCTCGTACTGTGGGAAAAATCGCAGGACGTGGCCGACCATGAGCGAGATCTCGTGTTCCTCGACAACGGTGGCGATCGCACGAGCGTCTTCGAGCGAGCCGGCGATCGGTTTCTCACAGAAGGCGTCGACGCCGCGTTCGGCTGCCTGCTCGACGATCGGGCGGTGTGTCGGCGTCGGGGAGCAGATGTCGATGGCGTCGATCGCCGCGTCCTCGAGCAGTTCGTCGGCGGATGAATAGGTCGTCGCGTCGAGTCCGGCATCGTCGACGAACTCGTCGGCCGTGTTCGGCGAGGCGACGGCGACGATGGTCGCGTCGTCGATACTCTCGTAGGCGTTGGCGTGGGTTTCGGCCATGAACCCGCTGCCAACGATACCAATGCGTACCATACCACATGCATCGGACGAGGGGGTAAAAACTGTGCCGACGGACGCCCGTCATGTCAGCGGTTCGCCCCGAGGTCACCGGAGTGCCCGAGAGCCGAGGGCCGCGCCGAAGAACTCCCGATCCGCGCGCTCGATGCCGAGCAGCCAGATGAGCCCGCCGTAGGTGACGAGCCCGACCACGATACCCGCGACGAGGAGCGGAACTCCCGCGAGTACGAAGTGCAGTCCATACATCGTCGAGGCGGCCCCACCACTGGCGACCAGCGGCTTCAGGAACCCACGCGTGTAGGGAAACAGGCCCTCGAGGTACCAGATCTCGAGAAGTCGGGCGACGTTGTTGAGCGCGCCGATGGTCGCGGTCGCGAGCGCCGCGCCGATCAGGCCGTACTCGAGGATGAAGTAGTAGTTGAGCACGACGTTGAGCACGCCGAAGACCCACTGGTTCGCGAGGAGGACGTACTGGTGGCCCGAAATCATCAGGAGGTAGCCGCTCGGCCCGACCGCGTTGTTGAGCAGTTGGCTGGCCACGAAGAACGCGAGGACGGCCGCGCCGGCCGTGAACTCGGGGCCGAACAGGCCGAGGATCTCGGTTCGGTAGAGGGCGGCGACGAGTCCGAGGAAGAGCGAACTCGTCAGCGTCCAGCGCGTGACGATGCTGAAGACCCGATTGAGTTCCTCGAGGTTCCCGTTCGAGTAGAGCCGCGAGGCGACCGGCGGAAACAGCTGATTGAAGGCCGCGAGGGGCAACGACAGGATTGCCGCGACGATGAGCGTGACGTTGTAGATCCCGACGGCGGTCGACGTGAGGAAAAACCCGACCATCAGGACGTCGATGCGACTTCGAAAGATCGCACCCGTGTCCTTCAACACCAGCGGGATCGAGAGGTTGTAGTACTCCTTGACGTCGCTGGCCGACCCTGCCGACCGGTCGAAAGACGGCCGCACCGAGAGGCGGGTCTGCACGAAGTAGACCCCGACGACGAAGACGACGACGCTGGCGACGACCAGGGCGGCCATGACGCCGTAAAACGAGAGCCCGAGGAGGAGGGCGAAGGCGACGCCGAGCAGCCGCGAGATCGGTTTGAGAAACTGCAGGAGAAAGACCGAGTACTCGAGGCGCTCGAGGCTCCTGAACGTCCCTGCGATGATCTGTACCATCGTATCGAACACCAGGAGAATCGCGAACAGGCGCAGGACGTCGACGAGCAACGGATCGCCGAGGGTGTACCGGCTGACGACCGGCGCGGCGAGGTACAGGCCAGCCGCGACGACGAAACTCGCGACGAACGAGGTTGCGTAGGCGAGACCGAGCATGAAGCGCTGCTTTCGCTCGTCGTCTTCGTACTGGGGGACGTACTTGAGGATCGAGTTGGTCGATCCCAGGTTCGTGAAGACGAGGGCAATTGCAATCAGCGTGTTCGCGTAGGCGAACACCCCGTACATCGTCGAGGTGAGCGTCCGGGTAAGCACGAGATTGAGGATAAATTGGAGCGCGTCGAGGACGATTCGCCCGACGATAAATACGATCGCACCGCGGGAAATCGACTGGAGCGACGCGACGGCTACGTCGCGACTGCGTTCATCGCTCATTCAATGGCCGTTCGAATTCGCTCTACCTACAAATACGTGGCTATCCGGTCATTTGCGGTCGGGTATGCGCGGAACGTCGGGGTATTCCGAGAGGAACGTCGGGATCGGTTACCCGAGGAAAATTGCAGGCGGTTACTCGAGAAAGTCGACCGACGTGTCGTGGAGTCGGGTGAACCCCTCGGCGTACGTCGCCCCGGCCTGTCGACCGAGGGTGTTCGCGGTCGCGCGCATGCTCTCGACGAAGTCGTCGAACTCGGCGTCGATGCCCCCGTGCTCTTCGAGCCAGGCAATCTGGGATTCGTGACAGAGGGCGGCCTCCTCTTTGATCTCCTGGAAGTCGGTGACGTCGACGATGACCCTCGGCTCGAACGAGGAGGTCGGCTTCCCGAAGTAGTAGACGTTGGTCGGGTCACAGGGCGGGTGGTCGGTCTCGAGCAACGGCAGAGACACCATGTAGTAGGCGTCGGTCACCAGTTTCGAGGTGGCACGGTGGTCGGGGTGCATGTCGTCCGCGAAGTGGGTGAGCACGATGTCGGGATCGACCGACCGGATGCAGTCGACGAGGGTGAGGCGGTTCTCGAGGGAGTACGTGACCCGTCCGTCCTCGAAGTCGAGAAACGTCGTCTCGGCACCGAGGACGTCCGCGGCGCGGCGCGCTTCGTCCTCCCGCGTCGCGGCGAGTTCCGCCTCGCTGGTGTCGAAGCCGCCGTACTCTCCGCGAGTCATGTAGGCGACGGTGACGTCGTCGCCACGGTCGGCGTGTTTCGCGAGCGTTCCGCCACAGAAAATCTCGGCGTCGTCAGGATGTGCAACGATAGCGAGTACCTGCATGCCTCTACGTCTGCCACTGGGGGACATAACGTTTCGGCCTCGAGGCGGGAGTCACAGGGTGCCGTAATCGCCGTTGTGGGGTGTCTATACGGTGACGAATGCACACAAATGTCTCGCTCGTCGTGGTGGAACTGAACGTTTATCATCCTGTCCTCGAAAGGGCGATTATGGAACGCGCACTGATCGTCCACGATGAATCGCACTCCACGGAACCCCTCCTTCGGGAAGCCGCAACCCTGGCCGCGGGGGTCGACGCCGAACTCGTCCTTCTCTCGCTGGTGACGCCCGAGGAACTCGACCAGGATCTCGAGACGCTCGAGACGATCGCCGACATCGAACACACGGACTATGGTGCCGACACTGTCCTCCAGTCGGCGGTCGTCGCGACCGAGGAACACGCCGGCGACGTCATCGGGGACGTCGACGTCGAGTACACCGCCGTCGCGAGCGTCGCCGACGACGGGGTGGCGAGTACCATCATCGAGACGGCCGTGCAGAACGACTGCGACCACATCTTCCTCGCCGGGCGCAAACGATCGCCGACCGGGAAGGTACTCTTCGGCGATGTCGCCCAATCCGTGTTACTCAACTTCGAGGGCCGAGTGACTGTCGAACTGTCGTGATCGAGGTCACAAGATGACCGGCTATTCGTCCGATCAGTCCAACGAATCCAATCAGTCCGACCAATCCGACCCGACTCTCACCGCCGACGACCTCGTCGACGATTTCCGATCGATGGGCCTCGAGCGCGGCGACGAGGTCGTCGTCCACGGTTCGCTCTCGAGCATCGGCTGGGTCGAAGGCGGCGCTGAGACCGTCGTCGACGCGCTGTGCGCGGCCGTCGGCGACAGCGGAACCGTCGTCGTCCCGACGTTCACTCCCTTCGTCGTCCGCGAGGAACCGTTCGACAGCGCGGAAACCCGCTCTCGAACGGGTGCCATAACTGAGGCGCTTCGGACGCGCGAGCACGCCGTCCGGAGCGATCACCCGACACACTCCGTCTCCGCTATCGGCCCCGCGGCGGACACGCTGACGGCAGACCACGCCCTCGAGCGTTCGCTGGGCCGCGATAGTCCGCTGCATCGTCTCGCTCGCCGGGGCGGGAAGATTCTCCTGCTCGGCGTCGGCCACGAGCGAAATTCGACGATTCACGTGGCCGAAGCGCTCGCCGACCTACCGTACAAGACGGGCACGAACGAGGTACTGGTTCGTGGCGCGGACGACGCTATCAGAACGGTCGAGGCGGCGACGGTCGGCTGCGGAAAGGGGTTCCCGGCTTTCGAACCGGTTCTCGAGGAGGTGGGGCTCCTCACACGCGGTCGTATCGGTGAGGCCGACGCACAGGTACTTCCAGGAAAGGGGCTGCTCGAGGTCGCCGTCCCGCTGCTCGAGGAACGTCCCGCGTTCGCACTGTGTGACGAGTCGGACTGTTGGTGGTGTCCTAAAGCGAAGCAAATGGTGTGAGCGCCACGCCAGCGAGATTGATTGGGCAGGTCGCTCGAAGGAACGGAGGGAACGATTCGGTCTGGAAGCCGGTGGAAACACGTACTCGTGCCACCGGTCGGAACCTCCTCAGGAGTGGTTGCGAACCGTCACATCGCTCTCGTCGTCGGCGACGACCGCCTCGCCAGTGACGTCGATCGACGGGTTGTTCACCATACCGGTGGCGTTCTGGAAGCTGATGCCGTCCCGATCCGCGCCGGACTGGGTGACGCGGAGGTTGTTGACGGTCGCGTCACAGTTCCCGAGCAGGAGCGCCGATCCGGTACCGGCGTCGCCGGCAACGTGGACGTTGTTCAGCCTGACCTCGTCCCCGCCCTGAAGGTACCGGACGGCGTGTCGACCGTCGCGGTTGAGTTCGAACCGACTGTTGACGACCTCGAGGGAGCCGTGGTGGCTCCAGTGCTCGAGGATCCCCTCGCCGTTGGGGTGGTCGTGGACGACGTCGATGTTCTCGTAGGTGCCGTCGAACCCGTACCAGATCCAGCCGGCGCGGCTGGTGATCGCGCCCCAGGGCGTCGCCGGAATCTCGCCTTCCTCGGTGACGACCGTGCAGTTTTTGGCGTAGCTTCCGGGCGTCCCGAGCCGGATCGCGGTGACGTTGTTGTTCTCGAAGTGGCAGTTCTCGACGCGGACGCTCCCGTCGCCGTGTATCGCGCCACCCTGCCCCGGTGGCGAGCCGTAGATGGCGTTGTCCGAGAAGTTCGAGAACTCACAGTTGTCGAACAGGAGGTCGCCTGCGTGCAGGAAGTTTACCCAGACGGCTCCCTTTCGGCTGTGGGATTCGACGCCGTCGGGCGCCCGGACGTTCTCGATGAGCCCCGTTCCGTCCTCGTTGAGCAGGCCGGGGATGAGACAGGTCGGGTCGTCCAGCACGACGCTGGGATCGTACTCGGGATCCTGCCAGTGTGGCGTTTCGACGTAGTCGCCAGTCACTTTGCCGTCGAAGTGGAGGTCGCGCAGCACCAGGCTGTCCTCCGCGACGGACGTGATTCCGGTCGAGGTGTCGTGGGCCGTCTGACTGATGGTGAAGTTCTCGATCACGAGTTGGCGACCCCACAGCGTCAGGACGTTGTGCCGCCCGCCATCGGGCGGCGTGAGCGTCGCGTCTCCCTCACCGACGAGGGCCAGTTTGCCGACGCGACCGACCTCGTCACCGGTGCCGAAGTCCCACCGGGCGAACCCGTCGCCGCCGGGGCCGTTTTCGATCAGGTACTCGCCGTCGGGGAAGACGAGTTTCAACGAGTCGTGGTCGTCGACGACCTCGAGCACCTCGTTGATCGGTTCGTTGCCCGTGTCGTCCGCGCCGAGGTCGTCGACGACGTCGAGGACGACGTCGTACTCGTCGTCCGACGCCGCGACGCTTGGGACGCCGGCGGCACCGGCGAGGAGGCCGGCTCCGGCTAGCTGGAGGTACCTGCGCCGGTTGATCGCGGCGGGTGTGGGTGTTCGAGAGCCGTCGCTCGAGCCGTGGTCGTGACTACTGTTGTCAAATGGCATGCGTGTCAGCAGTTACCACAAAGAAGATCCGCATAATAATACTATTTGAACTGTCCTGACACGATGTACCTTCACATGTGCGGACTTTATGTATAGCCGATAGGGCGTTGCCATATCCCGGCCCGAGCGCGAACGGACGGATCTCGATCGCATCGCCGTTGACCCCGACCGTCGACTCGAGGGTACTCGAACCCGGAGAACGTAGAATTATAAGTCTCGATTCAGTGGAGTGCAGTATGTCGAACCGACCGAACATCCTGTTTATCATGACGGATCAGCACCGCGGCGACTGCATCGGTGCCGATCCCGACTCGCCGCGAGATCGCGACGGACGACCGCTCGTTCACACCCCCAACATCGACAACCTGATCGAGAACGGAGCGATGTTCACGCGAGCCTACACCCCTGCCCCCTCGTGTATCCCCGCTCGCCGCTCCCTGCTCACCGGCCAGACGCCGTTCACCAACGGCGCGCCTGGCTGGGTAACGACGCCCTGGGACTTCGATCACACCCTCCCGCAGGCGCTCCGCGACGCCGGCTACCAGACCAAACTCTCCGGAAAGATCCACTCGATCCCGATCCGGAACCACGTCGGCTTCGAGGACATGGAGCAACACGAGGCGCTGTTCGCCCACCCGGACGACGATTACACGCGCTGGCTCGAGGCGGAGAGCGGCGGCAAGTACGAGGAACTGGGCACCGGACTCGGGCGAAACTCGTGGGATCCACGACCATGGCACCTCGAGGAGTACCACCACCCGACGAACTGGACGACCCGTCGGGCGCTCGAGTTCCTCGATCAGCGCGACGACACCCGGCCGTTCTTCCTCAACCTCTCGTACGTGCGTCCGCACACGCCGTTCGATCCACCCCAGGTGTACTGGGACATGTACGTCGACAGGGAGACGCCGGCGCCGTACATGGGCGACTGGATCGACGACGAACACGGCGAGAAGATCCCCGACTACCCGGCGATCGACGCCTGGCTCGCCGACCTCCCACCGACCATCGTCCACCGGGCGCGGGCGGCCTACTACGGGCTCATCACTCACATCGACCACCAGATCAAGCGCGTCTTCGACAAACTCCGTACGATCGGCGAACTCGAGAACACGTTCGTCGTCTTCTGCTCGGATCACGGCGAGATGCTCGGTGACCACCACATGTGGCGAAAGACCTACGCCTACGAGGGGTCGGCTCGGGTGCCGCTTCTCCTGCAGTTCCCGGAGTCGATGGAACTCCCGCGAAAGCGGATCGTCGGCCAACCCGTCGGGCTCGAGGACGTGATGCCGACGCTACTGTCGGTGGCCGGCGTCGACGTTCCCGACACCGTCGAAGGCCGGAACCTGCTCGACCTCGTCGAAGACCCCGGTCGCGAGGACTGGCGGGAGTGGTATCACGGCGAACACGCCGCCGGTAGCTACGACCCCGAGAACGGCACCCAGTACCTGATCGACGAGCAGTTCAAGTACGTCTGGAACCCCGTGACCGGCAGCGAACTCCTCTTCGACCTCGCAGCCGACCCCGGCGAGGAACGCGACCTCTCCGACGATGGGGATCACGCTGGACAACTCGAGCGCGCTCGAGACGCGATGGTCGAACGGCTCTCGGGTCGACCCGAGGGGTTCGTCGAGGATGGGGAACTCGTCCCGACCGACGCGGGCCCGGACGACGTCGGCGACCCGGACGATTGCAGCACGAGTAGCTGATCCCCTCTTGACGTTCCGATCTTTTCCCAGAAGCTCGCTCTCGAATGGCACGAGCGCCACCTCGAGCAAAAGTACTTTATCCCGCCTCGTCTCCTCTGTGCTATGGTACGCACAGCCATTCAGCTGTTCACATTGAAAGACATCGACGAACCGGTCTGGGAACTCATCGACCGCGTCGGTGAGACGACATTCGACGGAGTCGAACTCTACAAGGCCAACGTCGACGGGCTCGAGGACGCCGATCTCGAGCGAGCGAAGACGGCACTCGAGGACGCCGACCTGTCGGTCGCCGGCTGTCACTTCCGCGCCGGCGAACTCGAGGCGGAGTTCGACGACGTCGTGCGGATCTGTGGCGCACTCGACATCTCGAGGGTCGTCGTTCCGACCTACGACGGCGATGCGTTTTCCTCGATCGAGGGGATCGAGGCCGCCGCGGATCGCCTCGGGGCGATCGCCGCCGATCTCGCCGAGCACGACGTCGACCTGCTCTATCACAACCACACGTTCGAGTTCGACGAGGTCGAGACGGCTGACGGCTCCCAGGTCGCGTTCGAGGCCTTCGTCGACCGTGCCGACGGCCGCTTTGGGTTCGAACCCGACGTCGGCCTCGCCAGTCGCGCCGGCTACGATCCCATCGACCTGCTCGAGTACACTGCGAATCAGGCACCGCTGGTTCACCTGACCGACACCGTGCCTGAGGACGACTACCTGCTCCACGCCGACGTTGGGGAGGGTGCAGTCGACGTCGAGGCGTGTGCGAGTGCTGCGGCCGACAACGGCGCCGAGTGGCTCGTCTGTGAGAACGGTCGAACAGACGACGGTCTCGCCTCGCTCGACCACGGCAGCGAGGCGTTCGCCGACTTCCGCGCTCGAACCGGGCCGTCTCAACAGAATCAATGACCGAGTCCCCATCGAAGATCCTCTACGTCGACGTCGACTCGCTCCGGCCTGATCATCTGGGATGTTACGGATACGAGCGGGACACCTCGCCGGTGATCGACGACCTGGCGTCGGCGGGGATGCGGTTCACAAACTACTACGCGACGGACGCCCCGTGTCTCCCCTCGCGGACGGCGCTGTTCTCCTCGCGGTTCGGCATCCACACCGGAGCGATCAATCACGGCGGACTCACGGCCGACACCCGGCCGCTCGGCGATCACCGGAACTTCCGAAACCTCGGCGGCTGGAAATCGTGGATGCAGGCGCTTCGTCAGCAGGGGTACTACACGGCCTCGATCAGCCCGTTCGTCCAGCGCCACCAGGCCTGGTCGGTCGCCGCCGGGTTCAACGAACTCCAGGACGCCGTCGGCGACGACCCGCGAGTGGGGCTGTGGCAGCCAAACGCCGACCAGATCCTTCCCTACGTCGACGACTGGCTCGAGCGCCACGTTCAGCGGGATCGATGGTTCCTCCACGTCAACTTCTGGGATCCGCACACGCCGTACGCGACGCCGCCCGAGTTCGGCGATCCGTTCGCCGACGATCCAGCGCCCGACTGGCTCACCCAGGAGCGGATCGACGAACACCGAACGCACGCCGGCCCGCACGGGGCGCGAGACACGTTCCACTTCTCGAACCGGAGCCCTCGATTCGACGAGGGGAACGATCTCGCCCGGGTGCCCGTCGAGTTCGACATCGACTCGCGGGAGGCGTTCAAAACGTGGGTCGACGGCTACGACACCGGGGTGCGCTACACGGATCACCATCTGGGACTCCTCCTCGACCGACTGCGAGCGGCGGGGGTCTACGAGGAGACGCTGATCATCGTCTCGGCCGATCACGGCGAAGGGCTGGGCGAGCTGAACGTCTACGGCGATCACCACCTGGCGGACGAGACGACCTGCAACGTCCCGCTGATCGTCTCGGGGCCTGGCGTTCCAGCCGGCGTCGACGACCGTTTTCACTACAACGTCGACCTCGCGCCGACGATTACGGAACTCGTCGACGGCGACCCCGGCGACCGGTGGGACGGCCAGTCGTTCGCCCCCGCGATCTCGGACGCTCCTGACGCCGACGACGTCGGCCGTGACTTCCTCGTCCTCAGTCAGGGCGCCTGGTCGTGCCAGCGCGGGGTTCGCTGGGACGACTGGCTCCTCCTGCGAACCTACCACGACGGCTTCAAGACCGTGCTCGAGGACGTGATGCTGTTCGACCTCGAGGCCGACCCCCACGAGACGACGAACCTCGCCGACGAGCGACCCGAGGTCGTCGACGCCGGCCTGTCGAGACTGCAACGGTGGCACGACGACCGCCTCCTCGAGGCCGCGCGGGATCGACGCGGCGGCAACCCGCGGACGCCGGCCGGCGCGACGGATCCGCTCTGGCGGAACATCGCCAACGGCGGGCCCTACCACACCCGCGGGCACCTCGAGCAGTACACCGAGCGGTTGCGCGAGTCCGGGCGCGCCGACCGGGCGAGCGAACTCAAGCGCCGCCACGGCTGATTTTCCCTCATTCGCCCCGGCCTCGCCCCCCTCACGGGAGTATCGACGGCGAGTATCGGTCTCGGAGACCGTCCCGAAACGCGACCATAGATTGATGTGGCGGTAGGGTAAACACGGTGCGTATCTGTCCATGAATTCGTCCGGAGCGAACGACGGTAGCGGTGGGAGGGAGTGGCCGTTCGAGTACGGTTTCGAGGAACACGCTTCGGTAAGCGTCGCCATCGTCGAAGCGATCGCGGCCTTCGAACGGCTTGCACCGACGGCGTCGCCGAAGGAGCTCGGCTTTACCCTGTACGACTACGTCGATGCGGACGCACTCGACGCGCTCTTCGACGGCCAGCAGGTGACCGAGCGTCTCGTGCTCGAGTTCGTCGTCGACCGGTACGAGGTGCGCGTCGAGGGTGGCGGGCGCATTCTCGTCTCGATGACTGACCACTGATGTCGAACGACGAAACGCGAAAAGCCGGGTGTTTCTCGAGCCCTCAGATCGACTCGAGCAGCGGTTCGACGTACTCGGGGGAGTAGCGCAGGCAGCGATAGACGTTCCCCATCGAGCCCTCCTCGTTGAACGGGCTGACGAAGTCCCAGACGACCTCGCCGTCGGGCGTGACCTCGAAGAGGTGGGCCTTCGTCCCCTCACAGATCAGCGTGTTGCCGTTGGGGAGTCGCTGAGCCCCGGAGATGAACGGCGCGTAGAAGTCCTCTTTCGGATCGGACGTGTACTCCCAGACGATCTCCTCACTGAGCGGGTCGACCTCGATCACGCGCGACCAGCCGCGCTCGGTGCCGTTGTCGAAGATGAGCAGGTTGCCGTTCTCGAGCATGTAGGGGAGGTGCTGGCCGTCGAGTTCGCTCGGGCCCCACGCCCAGACGATCTCGCCGCTGGGGTAGTCGATGACGCCGATGACGTCGACGCTCCGGTAGGAGAACACGATGTTCCCCGGCTCGAAGCGGACGGGGCCGTCGCCCTCGAGTTCCGTTCGGTGAGTGTCGTTCTCGGGGATGATCTGGAGCGTGTTGTTGTGCGCCCAGTCGAAGGCGTAGTCGTTCTCGATGCGGTCTTCGACGAAGGCCCACTCGTCGTCGGGGAGCAGGTTCCGGATCTCGTCGACGTGATCCTCGCCGAACCACTCCCAGTGGAGGTTCTTCTCGCGGTCGATCTCGACGACGTACGGGTGTCGCTTGAGCTCCGGCCCGAGGTCGGGTGCCATGTTGTCGGTGATTGTGTGGAGCATGAGTCGGTCGTCGTCCATCACCTGGTAGTCGTGATCGATCCGGCAGTGGTACGACCAGACGACGTTGCTGTTGGGGTCGAGTTCCCTGAGCCCGGCCTGGGAGATGTCGGATCGATCCCGCGTCGGGTAGAGGAGGTTGCCGTTCGGGAGCAGTCGCGTGTGTGACTGCACGGCGGTCTCGACCTCCCAGCGGTGGACGGGTTCGCCGTCCATGTCGACGAGGTAGATCTTCCCCTTCCCGTCGGGGGCTTCCTCGGGGAACTCGTACGTTTCGTTGAAGAGCGTGTAGCCCTCGTAGTACTGCTCGTCGTCTGCAATTGTAACTCCTGATGGCATGCGTGCTACCTTGTTAGCTGTTCCCAGCCTACTGTGATAAGCGTATTCCTCCGAGCTGTAGACACCCCGTTCGAGGCAATCGACCGTTCGACGTGCTCGATCGTTCGATCACGCAGGCCGTTCATACGCCCGAGAACCGGCCGTGGCTGACGAACTCGTCCAGCACGCCCGAGCACCGAACGATTTCCGGGAGGAAAACGCTTAACACGCACCGTCTGGGAGTTGGTTACAATGGGACGAGTTCGCCTTACCCGTCGCCAGTATAGCGTCGCAATCACCTCCGGTCTCGTCGCCGCACTCGCCGGCTGTGTCGACGATGACGATGCGGACGACGATCCCGAGCCAACGGACGACGATGACGCCGTAGACGACGACCAGGAGGACGATACCGATGAAACCGATCCGGACGACGACCAGGAGGACGATGACGATGCGACCGACGATAACGACTACGGCGCGGTCGGTGAACTCACCGTCACCCTCGAGAACGAGGACGGCGACCCCGTCTCGAGCGGTGTCGAGGTGCAGGTCATGCACGACGAGGAGGGTATCGGCGTCGTCACCGAGGAGATCACCGACGGCGTCGCCCAGGTCGAACTGGTCGAGTCGGGCTCGTACACCGTCCGCGCGGAGAGCCTCACCGACGAGTTCGACTCGGTCGAGGAAGGAGTCGAGGTCGACGGTGACGAAGAGATCACGCTGGTGCTCGAGGGTGCACCTGGCGACGAAGACGACGGCGAGGAAGCGGACGACGGCGAGGATGGGGAGGGCGACGAGGAGGAGGACGACGGCGACGAGTAACTCCGTTATTCTCGACGTAGCGGCGATTGTGGACGTCTCGTCTGATCGACGACCGACGACCGACGACCGACACCCACGATCTATCCGGATCTACCCGTTTGAGCGTCGTCGCTCGGGAAACTACCTTCGGTTCGCTCGCAAACGGTACGTTCGACCACTCCAGTGACCATCTCGCCCGCTCCAGTCACCGATGGCTGGTGTGACCGATGGACTCATGTACCAGTCCACGTATGTAGCAAGTGATCTAGCATCCCAGCGGCGGGGTGATTTGGTACTAATGACCAGGTTAGCACTCAACGGCGGCCCCGAGGCGGCCGCGGAGCTCGACGTTCCGCGGTGGCCTCAATGTACGGACACGAGCAAGGAGTACGTTCTCGATGCTCTCGAGTCGGAGCAGTGGTGTCGAATCCTCGACGGCGCGGACTGGGTCGACCGGTTCGAGGCGGAGTTCGCCGACTACCACGACGCCGAACACGCGATCGCCGTGAGCAACGGGACGGTCGCGATCGAACTCGCGTTGCGCGCGTCTGGACTGCAACCCGGTGACGAAGTGCTCGTCCCGGCCTACACGTTCATCGCCACCGCGAGCGCGGTCGCCTGTATGGGCGGCGTTCCGAAGTTCGTCGACGTCGATCCCGACACGTTCAACATCGATCCCGAGTCCGTCCGGGAGAACATTACCGATCGGACGGTCGGGATTGTCGGCGTTCACTTCGGTGGCTACCCGATGGACATGGACGAACTACAGCCAATTATCGAGGAACACGGCCTGTTCCTCGTCGAGGATTCTGCACACGCCCAGGGCTCGGAGTGGCGCGGACAGCGGGTCGGCACGTTCGGCGACTTCGGCACGTTCTCCTTCCAGCAGTCGAAGTCCCTGCCGGCCGGTGAGGGTGGCATCGTCGTCACCGACGACGACGTCCTCGCCGAGGAGGCGTCGCTCGTCCACAACATCGGTCGTCCCGTTGGCGCGGGCTACAAACACACCATGCTCGCGTCGAACTACCGGCTGCCGGAGTTACAGGGAGCGCTTCTCTGTGCACAACTCGAGAAACTTCCGGACGAAAACCGGCGTCGACAGGAAAACGAGGAACGGCTGGTGTCCGAACTCGATCAAATCGACGGCATCCACACGCTGCGGAAAGACGACCGGATCACGAACCGCGGCTACTGCGTCTACAACTTCCGCTACGACGCGGACGCGTTCGACGGCCTGTCGCGAGATCGTTTCCTCGAGGCGCTCAGAGCGGAGGGTGTCCCGGCAAGTTCGGGGTACGGCATGCCGCTCTACAAACAGCCTGCCTTCTCCCGGGAACAACTCGGGACGCTCGTGCCGGCGGACACCGAGATTCCGGTCAACCGCCACCTCCACCTCCCCGGCGTCGAGGAGATCATGGAGACGAACGTCAGGCTCTCTCACACCGCGCTCCTCGCGAGGGATGGAACGATCGAAGCCATCCCGCACGCGATCAGGAAGATTCAGGAGAACGTCGATCAGGTGCTCGAGTCCTGACGCCGCTCGGGTGCTCGAGCCTTGGCGACGCTCGAACGGGTACGAGCGCCCTGATACTGCAGTCACTCGAGGGACGATTCGCAGATTCCGAGCCGGCCACTTCGTTCGACGACGGACGTGCTGGGAGATGCCACACACCGTGTGAACGAAGCACTTATCATATCGCGGTGTCACTGATCGGTGTAATGTCCAGCGGTTCACCGTTAGTGTCCACTGATCGGTCGGTCACCGAATCGAGACGGCTCGTCGAGCGCGCATCGAAGGTCATCCCGGAGGCGACCCAGACCGGGAGCAAACGGCCCACGCAGTTCGTTCAGGGCGTTTCCCCAACCCACATCGCTCGCGGTAAGGGGAGTCGGCTGTGGGACGCCGACGGTAACGAGTACGTCGACTGCAACGCCGCACTCGGCCCGATCCTCCTCGGTCACAACTACCCGGCGGTAACCGACGCGGTCAAAGCCCAGCTCGACGACGGGACGATGTTCACCATGGAACACCCCCTCCACGTCGAGGTCGCCGAACTGATCACCGAGGTCGTTCCCTGCGCGGAGATGGTTCGCTTCGCCAAGAGCGGGAACGACGTCACCGCGCTCGCGGCGAAGGTCGCTCGAGCGTACACCGATCGGGACGTCATCGCCACCCAGGGGTATCACGGTTGGCCGGACGTCTGGATGGGGGACAAACCGGGACTCAACGCCGGCATTCCGGACGCGATTGGCGAGTACACCGAGGCGTTCGAGTACAACGACATCGAGAGCGTCGAGCGCATCTTCGAGGATCACCCCGACGACGTCGCCGCGATCGTGACGACGCCGGTGAACCTCGAGATGCCCGAAGACGGCTTCCTCGAGGAGCTTCGTGAACTCGCTGACCGGGAGGGAGCGCTGCTCGTCTTCGACGAGGTGCTGACCGGATTCCGGTTCGCCCTCGGCGGCGCCCAGGAGTACTTCGGCGTGACTCCCGACCTCGCCTGTTTCGCGAAGGGGATGGCCAACGGCTACCCGATCTCCGCGCTCGCCGGGAAGCGAGAGTACATGGAGGTTCTGAGCCGCGGCGACTTCTTCTACTCCATGACCTACGCCGGCGAGGCGGCGTCGCTGGCGGCGACCAAGGCTTCGATCACCGTCCAGCGCGAGGAGGCCGTCCACGACCACATTTTCTCCGTCGGCGAGACGCTCATCAACGGCTACAACGAACTCGTCGCTGAACTGGGTCTCGGCGACGTCACGCGAGCGAAGGGGCTCCCACCGCGGTTCGTCGTCCAGTTCGTGGACGACGAGGGCAACCACGACCAGCTCGTCAGGAGCCTCTTCATGCAGGAAGCACACAAACGGGGCGTTCTCTACACCGGTGGGCACATTCCGACGTACAGTCACACGGACGAGGACGTCGAGTGGATCCTCGACGCCTACCACGAGGCCCTCGAAATCGTCGGTGACGCCGTCGAGAACGACGACGTCGCCGACCGCCTCGAGGGTGAACCCGTCGGGGCGACGCTGCGACAGCGAACTGGCGAAAACGACTGATACGGAACCGGCTGGTGGTTTTTGTGACCTTAGGCAGCAGTGCTCGTTCGAGTGGCTACAGACGAGTGATCGGGTGGCTCGAGTACCGATCGATCGCCTCGAGTTAGTCCGTGGTTTGGCGCTGGCAACGGTCGACCGGAGGGGCACTCGAGCGGGTGGACGAACGCCGACGGCTGACCACTGTTCGTCGTGATCCGGATCCGATAACCGGCACGTACGTAGGTTTATTACCCGCGACGTCAGACGAGTGGATACGAATGGCAACCGCTGACGAACAGCCACGAGGAGACGACAGTAGGTCGAACGGGGGCGACCGGAGCGCCTTCGAACGGCGCTGTGACGGAGGAACCACCCCCGGGACAGGTGAACACGAGTGGCGGGTCGGCACCGCGACCGTGCCGATTACCCCAGACGAGGACGAACCGCATCGACTCATCGGATTCGGCGCTCGAGACGGGCACATGGACGGCGTCGAACACGATATCTACGCTCGAGCGGTCGCGTTCGAGGACGGCACCGGACGACGGATGGTTCTTTTATCGTACGAACTGCTGTTCGTGTTCGAAACCCAGCGGGCGTTCCTCGAGCGCGAGTGTGCCGAACGCTGGGATCTCGAGCCCGAAGCGCTGTTGATCAACCCCAGCCACACCCACTACGGTCCGGACTACGACGTCCACGAGGAAGGGCTCGAGGAGGACTACGACCGGGACGACGACCTCGTCGCCGCCTACCGCGAGTTCGTCGACGAGCGACTGGTCGAGGTAATCGGCGCAGCGCTCGACGACCTCGAACCGGCCTCCCTCGCCTATCACCGGGCGAAACTCGCCATCGCGATGAACCGCCGCCGTCCGCTCGAAGACGGAATCGGATTCGACCCCACGCCCGACGGGCCGGTCGACCACGATCTGCCGGTGCTCACCGCCAAAACGGCAGACGGCGAGGTGAAGGCGCTACTGTTCGGCTACGCCTGTCACCCGACGGTCGGCATGGCGTTCTGCAACGAGGTCAACGGCGACTGGCCGGGGTACGCGATGTCGATCCTCGAGGAGTCCTACCCGGAGGCGACGGCCGTCTTCGTGATCGGCTGTGCGGGTGATCAGAAGGCTTACCCACAGGGGAGTCGCGAACTCGTGCGCCAGCACGCCCGAACGGCGGCGACGGCCGTCGAACGCGCGCTCGTGACCGAACCGCGGCCGGTTCGCGGGCCGTTGAAACTCGCCGCTGGCGGCGTCGCCCTCGACGTCGAGAATCCCATCGAGGACGACGACGGAACTCAGATCGGCACGGAGGTAACTGACCACCGGCCGTACCCCATCCAGGCCGTCGGCTTCGGCACCGATCTCACCCTGCTCTCGCTGTCGGGTGAGGTCGTCGCCGACTTCTCGCTCCGACTGCAGGAGACGCTCGAGTCGCCGCTGTGGGTGGCCGGCTACGCGAACAACACCGGCTATCTGCCGACGAAACGAATCCTGGCCGAGGGCGGGTACGAGTCCTGGCAGTCCTTCGAGGACGGCCTCTACGCGCCGTCGACCGCCGAACGAATCCACAACAAGGCAGTCTCGCTCGCCGAACGCGTCGGGGCACAGCGGAGGGAGCGACCATAATGCCCTCGAACGACCGGCGCGGTGCCCGCTACCGAACGGAACCGGGGCCCCGCGTTTCGACCGACTTCACCTACCGCGGAATCGACGCCGCGATCCTCGAGAACGAGGCGCTTCGCGTGATGGTGTTGACCGGCAAGGGGGGCGACCTCGTCGAATTCCGGGACAAGCGGACGGACGTCGACGTTCTCTGGCGAACGCCGCACAAGTGGACGGCTCCGAGCGACCGGTACGTCCCGTCGACGAGGACGACCTGGAACGAACACTATCCGGGCGGCTGGCAGGTGAACCTCCCGATCGCGGGCGACGGGATGGAGATCGACGGCAGCAGCTACGGCCAACACGGCGAGAGCGCCCTCCTGCCGTGGGACGCGGAGGTCGTTCGCGACGACGGCGAGGCCGTGACGCTTCGGCTCACCGTCGAACTCATCCGGTACCCGTTCTTCGTCGAGCGCGACTTGACACTGCGGGCCGGCGAGTCGAGCCTCCACATCGACGAGTCGGTGACCAACCTCGGCGGGGTGCCACTCGAGTACGTCTGGCAACAACACGTTACGCTGGGGGAACCGCTGCTCTCGCCGGCCGCACGCCTCGACCTTCCGGAGGCGACCGGCGTCAACGCGCCGTACGGGGACGGGTTCCCGAACGCGCGCCTCGAGGGTGACGTGGCATACGAGTGGCCTCACTCCCCAGGCGCGGACGACGACACCGTCGACTTGCGGGAGATTCCGCCGCGGTCGGCGACGGTACACGACCAGTCCTACGCCATCGACCTGGCCGAGGGCTGGTACGCACTGACCAATCCGGATCTCGACCTGGGCTTCGGCCTGCAGTTCCCACACGAGACGTTCGACTGCCTGTGGTACTGGCAGCCGTTCGGCGGCTACCACGAGTCTCCGTGGTTCAATCGCACCTACAACGTCGGCCTCGAGCCGACGACGCGCTATCCGGGCGACACGTTACCTGGCGATCTCGGAGCGAACGACCCCCGAGACGTTCTCGATCCCGGCGAAACCGTCGACGCCTCGTTCACCGCCGTCACCTACGATGGCCTCGAGGAAGTGACCGGCGTCTCACCCGACGGCACCGTCGAGGGTCGATAGCGGAGCCGGTACGTCGTTTTCTCACTCACGAGAGCACCCCACGTCCGTCGATCACTACCGAACGCGAAGGTTAATGCCGCCGGGTCGGTTTGTACCGTCCAATGAAACGGTACGAAACGGATCTTCGGGACGACGTCCTCTTCCTCGAGACCGACGAGGGCTGGATCGAGGTCGGATCGATGGACGCCATCTACGAACTCGTCGGCGGGGAGACCTACACACTCGAGTACGACGAGCACCAGCGGACGGTCTCGTGGCTCGACACGGACGATGACGGGACGCTGACGTTCGACGTCCGTGAAACCCTGGCCGAGATGAGCTACGACCGGGAGTTCGTCGCCAACATCGAATCGATCGACGCCGACGCCACCGACGGGGAGTACCCGCTTCGGGCGTCGGTGTTCGCGGATCTGATGACGACCATCTGGGACTCGAAAGGCGATCTGTAGCGCACGGGTACCTCGACGAAATTTCGCGGTATTCGACCCCCGACTAATTAAAAGTAACTGCCCGCTTCGAACGGGCGCGCTGAACGGTGGTGATTCGAGCGGCCGGTTCGACCCGACGTCACCAGAGCAGGCGGATCTGTAACGTGTCCTCTCGAATCACCATTCATTATTCAAGTGTGATATACTCCGTAGTAATACACTCCGGCTACCGCAGCACCCATGCCCCGTCGCCGACCGTCCGCTCGTCGGATTCGCTCGAGGCGTCCTCCGTGATTCCCGCTGGTGAACGCCGATATCGCAACCCAGTCTCCTTCAGAAAGCGCCGACAGCTCGGGATCGAGTACTCGACGTCGTAGGTCTCCTGGATCCAGTGCTGAAGGAGCGCAGGCGTCCACGCCAGTTCTTCGTAGCCGACGTCGGCCGGCGGTTCCCGAACGGTTCGTTCGAGTACTTCCTGTTGTTCATCGGAGAGCTTTCGAGGCCTGCCGGATCGATGACTATCGTACACGGCCTGCTCGAGCGACGACGCATCGAGTCGCGTGAGCCAACTGTAGATGGTTCGCCGTTCGACGCCGTACCACTCGGCAAGTTCGGTCTGTGTCACTCCGTTTTTGTATGCGATGGCGGCCAACAACCGTTGTGTCGGTTTCTTCCCCTCGACGGCGTCGAGGGCGGCTTGCAGTTGTTCGACGGTAATGTCCTCGAGGTGATCCATCACCTGTTGTATCGTCTGTGAGTAAATAGTTTTAATGGAAAAGCTCGGTGGCCGGGCTCCGAATCGTCGCGTACTGCTTACGAAAGCTGCTCGCCGACGAGATCGTCGGCGCGTTCGACGAACGCCTCCTCCTGGCCCTTCGGTACGGTTGCCCCGGCCGCGACGTCGTGGCCGCCGCCGTCGCCCCCGACAGCACGGGAGGCCTCCCCCAATACGACCGAGAGATCGAGTCCCTCGCGAACGAGGCTGTGGGTGCCTCGAGCGGAGACTTTCACCTCCTCGTCGTTCTTCTCTGCGAACGCCAGGATCGGCATTCGCCTGCTGATGCCGGCGTTGCCGACGGCCATACCGGCGACGATGCCGACGATCGTCTCCCGGATTCGGTTGCCAGCGTGGAACCACTGGACGTGATCTTCTTTCGTGACGCCCTCCTCCGTGACCAGATCGATGCCGTTCGAGAGGTTACGGCGGTGTTCCCGGAGGAGCTGGCGGGCACGCTCGAGCGCCCCCTCGCGGTTACCGAGACAGACGCCGAGGCCGACGTCGGCTCGCTCGTACCGCGCGGTGGCGTTCAACAGCGTGGAGAACTCGCTGGCGTCCCGGAGTTCGGTGCCGACGGGCTCGGCGGCGAGGACGTAGCTCGTCCCGACGAGGTCGTCGATTTTATGGGCGGGAACGCCGCTCGTCACCGCCTTCTTGACCAGCGCGCTCGCGACGACCTGCTTCTCCTCGCTCGTGAGGTCGGCCCAGCAGCGCCAGTCGCCGTCGCGGCGCAACTCGAGGTCGAGACCGTCGAGGAACCGAAGGGAACCGTTTGCATCGTTGGAGATGCCGGGAATGGCGACGTCGCTGGCATACTCGAGCAGTTTCGGGAGCGGCCGGGTCTGTTTTCCGTAGAGTGCGAGGTCGGTGGCGGTCTCGAGGACGCCGGCCTCGACGCCCTCCTCGACGATGGACGCGTTGGCGCCGTGGAGCTCGCCTCCCGAGGCTTGCATGTCGCCGACGGCGCCGACGACGGCCAGGGCAGCGAGGTCGCGGTTGTCGGCTCTGGCGGTCGTGGCGACGGTGCCGCCGTCGGGTGCCGTTTTTCGTTCGTCGGCTGCTGTGGTGTCCCCGACCTCGGCCAGCGCTCGAGCGAGGACGTAACTCGCGCCCGCCCCGGAGAGCTCGGACGCGCCGTTGATCCCGAACAGGAGGGGGTTGAGGTGGAGGTCGGTGTCCGTCTCGGCGGGCTGGTGGTGATCGGCGATGACGGGCGTGAAGTCGCCCGCCGCTTCGTGCTCACCGATCACGTCGAGTTGGCCGCTGCCGAAGTCGGTGAACAGGACGGTGTCGTAGTCCGTATCGGCGATGGCCGCGATGGCATCCTCGTCGAGCTGTTTTTCGAAGACGGTTTCGAACGGGAGGCCCGCTCGCTCGAGCGCGCTCGCGGCAACGGCGGCGCTCGTCAGTCCGTCGGCGTCGATGTGGGAGGCGAGGAGAACCCGGTCACAGGCGAGCAGGTGCTCGGCGCAGGCGGTCGCGCGCTCCTCGAGGGCTGGAATTGGGCCTGCCATCGGTCTTGGCTGGGGATTGGGTCGGCTTCTGGTATAAACCTGCGGTCGGCCACGAGCCACGCGGCTGGCTGTCCGCTGTCCCTTACTCGTGGTAGGTCGGCGCCGCCGTCTCCACCGTCTCACAGGCCAGTGCCTCGAAGGTGGCCTCGCTGGAGACCAGGTTGACATCGATACCAGCATCGGCGGCCGTCTCACGCGTCGGCTCTCCGATGACGCCGACGGTCGCTTCGGCCAGCCCCTCGAGCGCATCGTCCCGAATCCCGCGTTCGTCGGCGGCCTCGAGCCAGTGTTCGACCGTCAGCGAGGAGGTGAAACAGGCGGCGTCGAGGTCGCCGGCGGCGGCGAACGTGGTCGACTCCCCGCTCTCTGACGGCCTGACGAGACGATAGAGGACGGTTTCGTGAACGTACGCACCCGCCGCTTCGAGTCCCTCGAGCAGGACGGGGCTGCCGTGGTCGCTGCGAGCCACCTCGATCCGCGCGCCGTCGACGTCGTCCGCGAGGGTGGCGACGAGGCCACTCGAGGTGTACTCCTCGGGGACGATATCGACGTCGTATCCGACTTCGCGGAGCGCGTCGGCGGTTCGCGGCCCGATTGCACAGACGGTCGAATCGCCGGGCTCCCAGCCGGCGTCCGCGACGAGTTCGGCCCCGGTCTTGCTCGTCAGGACGACGTAGTCGGCGTCCGTTCGCGGGACGGCACCGCTCGGCTCGACGGCGAGCATCGGATCCGGAACGGCGGTCGCGCCGAGGGAGTCGATCAATTCGACGGCCTCCTCGAGGCGCTCGTCGTCGGGGCGGAAGACGGCGACGGTGAGATCACGCACGTGTCACACCTCCTTGTCGGCGCTGTCGGCGCTGTCGGCCACAACCCGCTCGTTCCGCAAGAATTCGAGCACCCGCTCTCGAGTGCTGGCGACGTCGCCGATGACTGTCACCGCGGGCGGTTCGATGCCCGTCTCGTCCCGAACGTCCACGATGGTCTCGAGGGTGCCCATTGCGACCCGCTGGCCGGGCCAGGTTCCCCGTTCGATCAGGGCGACCGGCGTTTCGGGAGCCATGCCGGCCTCGAGTAACGCCGTGGTGTAGTCGGGGAGGCGACCGACGCCCATCAGGACGACGATGGTGCCGCCCGTGGCGGCGAGGGCGCCCCAGTCGACGGCGGATTCCGCTTTCGTGGGATCCTCGTGGCCGGTGACGAACGAGACCGAGGAGGCGTGATCGCGGTGCGTGACGGGGATGCCGGCGACGGCGGGGGCTGCAATCGCGGACGTGACGGCCGGGACGACTTCGAACGGAACTCCGTGCTCGGCGAGGTACTCGGCCTCCTCGCCCCCGCGACCGAAGACGAACGGATCGCCGCCTTTGAGCCGAGCGACGCTCTTGCCCTCGCGGGCGAGTTCCACCAGGCGTTCGTTGATCACAGACTGCGAGGTGCGTTCGCCGCCGGCACGTTTGCCGACGTCCTCGGCGTCCTCCGGGAGCGACTCGAGAATCTTTGGCCCCGGTAGCTTGTCGTGGAGGACGACGTCGCACGTCTCGAGCAGGCGGGCGGCTTTGACCGTCAGGAGGTCGGGGTCACCGGGTCCGCTCCCGATGAGGTAGACGATCCCGGGGTCGGGTTCGGGGTCGCTGGTGGATCTGGCGTCGCTCATTCGGCGTCCCCCTGGCGAGAGGCGTTTCCGTTGCCAGCGTCAGCGCCGCCGGCGTTGGCGTCAGCATCAGTGTCGTCGTCAGCATTCCCGTCGTCGCCGTCCGCGTCCTCGTCCCCTCGAGCGGCCGCGATGAGGTCGGCCGCGCCGCGATCCGCGAGGTCGGTTGCGAACGCGCGGGCAGCGTCCGCGTGTGACTCGATGGGCAGGTCGCGGCTGCCGACGACCGATTCCTCGCCATCCTGGTCGAACACCTGGACGCTCGCGTGGACGTACGCGCCCTGGACGACCGCGTAGATGCCGATGGGGGCGATACAGCCGCCGCCGAGTTCGGCCAGGATTGTCCGCTCGACGGTCGTCTCGACCCGGCTACGAGGGTGGTCGATGGCCTCCTTGATCTCGCGGGCGGTGTCGCCGTCCTCGGCCGTCACGGCGAGGGCACCCTGGCCGGGCGCTGGGACGAAGGTCTTGGTCGGGAGGTGCGCGTACTCGACGTGCTCGTCGAGTCCACTGCGCTCGAGGCCTGCTTCCGCGAGGACGAGTGCGTCGTAGTGGACGTCGACCTCGCGGTCGAGCGCGTTCTGCTCGAGGTCGGTGAGGTTCGCGTACCAGTCGTCGACGGTGACGAACTCGTCTGCACTGCCCTCATCTTCGCCCTCGTCGTCGCTGTAGTCCGGTTTGTAGCTCCCGGTGTCGCCCTTGCGGTTCGCATCGGCTTCCCGGCGCCGCTCACGTTCGGCCTGCAACGCGGGCGCGAGCACTTTCTCGAGCCGGGTGTCGACGTTGCCACGGATCGGTTCGACCTCGAGGTCGGGACGCTCGGAGAGAAGCTGAGCACGTCGGCGGAGGCTCGAGGTGCCGACGACCGCGCCCTCGGGCAGCTCTTCGAGGGCCGACCCATCGGGCGTCACCAGCACGTCGCCGGGGCGGGCGCGCTCCGGGACGGCCGCCGTCACCAGTTCTGCGGGTTGTTCGGTCGGCATGTCCTTCATCGAGTGGACGGCGCCGTCGACGTCACCCGCGAGGACGCGCTCGTCGAGTTCGCGGACGAACGCGCCGGTTTTCCCCAGCCGGTGGATCAACTCGTCGCGGATCTGGTCGCCCGTCGTCTCGACGGTCTCGAACGCGACCTCGTAGCGGCGGTTCTCGAGGGCCTCGCCCACGAGTTCCGCCTGTCGTCGGGCGAGCCTGGAGCCTCGTGTCGCCAGCCTGAGCGTCCCCTTGGTTCTCATACCATCCAATCCGGGCCTCGGGTATGAAAAGCGCACGCTCTGGACTCGCCGTGTCGCTGGCCCCATCCCTGTTCGATCTGTGAGCCGGTAACGGGTTTCTGGAGGCTGAACGGCGGCGGCGATTCGGTCGGATCGGATCCTCGTGGCAGGTTGCGTCTCGAGCGGATCCGACGCGGTGTCGAGTGCCTGCTCATCACGCTGACCGCGTGTCAAACCGACCCATTCGAACGGTTCCACTCGAGAAGGGGGCGCTCACACGTTACTCCTCGAGAACGGGTCTCTCGACCGGTCATCCCTCGAGCTCGATACTCACCTGATCGTCCTCGACGACGACCGAATACCCCTCGTAGGTGAACGCGATGGTGCACTCCCTCGAGCGCGTTTCGGCCGACGAGAACAGTGCGTCGAGTGCCTCGGGATCGATGGAATCGTACAACGGCGGCAGCGTCTCCGATCGTTCCGCGGTCGGAACGACGGTTTTGCCGGTAGCGGCTGCCACGGCGGTAACGACCGCTTCACTCGGCGTTTCGTCCGCCGGGCGCTCGTACCGGTGATGGGTGGTTCCGGTCGATCCTTCGGATCCGTCGAATCGTGTCACTAGTACGCCTAGCGTATGTTGACAAAAAAGCCGCACTGTTGACTATGTAACCCCAAAATGATTGGTCATGTCGCTTTTACATCGATGCACCAACTGATCACATGGGATTGATTGCTGAGTTCTCTGTCGAACTCCCCGCTCTGCGTCACACCTCCACCGCCGTTCCGACGATGCGTCTGTCCGGTATCGATATCGTTCTGGACGACGATCAGCCACACAAATTTGCGTTCACGGCGTACGGAACCCGATTTTCAGCACTCGAGTGTGCGCTGACGGCCGATTCAACCGTCTCGGAGTACACCGTACTCGCGAAAGGTGACGACCGGAGCCAGTACGTGGTAACCTACGACCGGTCGACGGTGACCCAGGGCACGTATCACGTCGCAACACAACAGAACATCGTCTACGATCTGGTTCTCCTTCAGGACGGTGAATACACCGTTCACGCCCAGGTGCCCGACCGAGACGCGCTTTCTCACCTTCGCGAGCATTGCTCGGAACACGGCATCTCGTTTCACCTCGACCGACTCTATCGATCGGAGGGGGTGTCCCTCTCTGCGAACGAGCTCACGGCCTCACAGCGCGAAGCGCTGGTGGTCGCCTACGAGAACGGCTACTTCGATTCGCCGCGCGTAACGACGCTCGAGGCCATCGGTAATGAGATCGGGATCTCGCGACAGGCGGTCGCCGATAGGCTTCGACGCGGGCATCGCCACCTGATCGAGTCGATGCTGATTAGCGATCCCGACCTCGAGGGGTCGTGATCGTGAGTCCGATCCCGACGCGTTCTGCCCCACTCAGGTGCCCGCTCGCGTCTCGTATCGGGTTCCTCTCACTCGAGTTCATCGACTAGCGGGTAGGTCGCCTGCTGGGCAGCCGACAGCAGGACGCGGTCTTTCTCGTAGCCATGGGCGATCGATTCGACCATGCCGTCGCTGTCGGTGAGCGGGAGCTGACGGACGGTCGTCCCACGCTCGTCGCTTTCGAGGACGAGCAGCGCGTGAGGGAACGATGAGACGGCGGGAACGGTCAACTCCCTGACGCCGTCGTCGGTCTCGGTCGCTGGAAAGTGGAGGTGCCCGGTGATGACCAGGGCGACGTCGTGGGCGGTGAGCACCTCGAGCAACGGCTGGGGGTTGGTGAATCCCGGTACGTAGCCCTCGACGGGCAGTCGCTCGCTCCAGCGATCGTAGAGCGCGCCGGTGGCCGGGAGATTATGGTGGATCGCGACGACGGTCGCGTCCGCGGTGGTCTCTGCCAGGGTCTCGTCGAGCCACATGAGCGACTCGGAGTCGACGCGCCCGTTCCAGGTCTCCGCGGGCGCTCCTGGTTGGGCGGCGTGGCTGTCAAGACCGATGACCTCGAGTCCGCCGATCCGGGTGCGGAAGGGGAGGCTCCCGGGTGTGTAGCGGCGTTCGAAGGAGGCGACTGAGAGCGTCTCGCGTTCGTCGAACGTCGTCGGCTCGTCGTGGTTTCCTGGGATCGCGACCATCGGTGGCTCGAACGTGGCGAGTTCGTCGAACCGATCGAACTCGTCGGGAGCGCCGTTTCGGGTGAGGTCACCGGCGACGAGCACGCCGTCGATATCGCGTTCGTTGACGCAAGAAACGGCCGCCTCGAGGTGACGTTCGGTGCGGTGGAACACCTTCCAGGTACCCGTCGCGTCGGTCGCGAGGTGGATATCGGAACAGACGGCGAGCGTCGTCGGATCGGTCGTCCGGGGGCGCTCGAAGCGAGCCAGGAGTTGTCCCGCGTGGGGTCGGGCCATCGTCGGTAGCGACGACGCGGAAGGTGAAAATGGGCGGGTACGTTGGGCGCTGCCGCGCGACCACGCGTGGACGTCGTTCGCGAGGACGCCAGTACCCACGGCCGTCTCGGCGGATCCGACCTGCTTACGAACCCGATTACCGGCTAGCCCGACCCCGTTCTGGTTGTCGACCGGATCCAGGGAGCGGTCAGCGCAACGTACCCCGCCGCGCCACCGACGAGAATCACGTAAAACGCCCATCGCGGCCATGCCGTCGAGAGAAAGAGGAGCGTGAGAAAGATCGTCCAGAGACCGAGGACGACCAGATCCGTGAGTAGCCGAACCCCGCCGAGGAAGTACCTCGAGAGCGATCCGTCGGACGATCCGGAGTCAGTGGGGGGTTCGGAACGGGTGAGGTCAGTTGGTTCGGGGCCGGTGGAGTCGGATGTGGTGTTGGTATGTGTCATCGTTAGAAGTGATAACCGTACTGCTCGGTGAGGTGGTAGGCAGCGATTCCCCAGACGTAGCTCTGGCCGGGCCACCACGTGCGAGCGTTGTTGAATCCGGCGATGAGAACGCTGTTGTCGTCGCCTTCTGGATCCGGGTGGAAGCTCACGGAGCCGCTGTCGCCGTCTGTCATGTCGGTTTCTTCGCCCCATCGAAGTTGCCCGTGACGACAGATCGAACTCGTCACACAGGAGACGGCGTCGATCCCCTGGATGTCGCCGCTCGTTTCGCCCGTGAGCGCGCCGACCTTCCAGAGCGGTTTGTCCCTGGCGACCAGGTCTGCAAGCCCGAACCGAGTGTATTGACCCGTGATCTCGTAGCGTGCTTTCCCCTCGATGATGCTGCTCGGTTGGTACGCCCCCAGCGGCTCGATCGTTGCGACGTCGGCGACTGGATAGCTGCCGACGACCGTCCCGATCTCGGCTCGCGACCCGTTCGAAAACGGGAGCGTGACGACCTCGCCATCCGGCGTATCGACCTCCGAAAACGCGTGTTCGGCGGTCGAAAAGTATCGCTCCTGTCCCTCCGGATCGTACAGCGCCGGGCCCAGGGTCGCCATGCTGCTTTCGGTTTCGCAGGCGTACCCCGCCGGAATCATCGGGTTCGCGTCCGCCCGAGCGAGCCGGGGTTCCAGCACGGATCGATCTTCCTCGAGATCGTCCAGATTGCGGATCGCCTCGAAGTTGATCGAGACGCCGTCGGTAATCCGCTCGATTGCCTCCCGCATTTGAGCCGGGTCGACGCTCACCTCGACGGTGATCGAGGCACTGTCATCGCTGTAGCTCCCGGGAACGACGGCGCTTCCCAGGTAGCCGGTGATCGTCGACTGGGCGAGCAACTCGTTGTATTCGAACGCCTTCGAGACGCGGTCGTACCACGCCGCCGGCACCGATCGTGTTCGAGTCTCCATCGACCAGGGGTCGTCCGGATCGGTTCGAACGAGTGCGGTGACGACTGGCACCTCGCCATCGGGGCTCGAGAGGAAGTCCTCAACCCCGAGAAATTGTGCGAGCCCGAGGGTGTATCCGGACGCCGTGAGCGCTCGGAGGAACTCCCGACGATCCATGTCTCGAGCGAGGCGCTCACGGATCGACGCGAGTCGCTGCTGAGTCGGTACATCGCTGTCGGAAACCATCGTCTCGAGAACCGGACGTAAATGATGCTCCGACGGGGATAGCTAATTCTCCCGTACTCCGACTGGTCAGTTCTACAGATCGTCCAATCGATACTTAACTGCTGTCAGTATCAAGCCCAACACGGAGGGTAGCTGCCACGAATCGGGAGAGTGTCTTCGTGCTGGTGACCACGGAGACGTGATGGCGCGAACCGGTTCCCCCTCGAACCGTGTTCCGTCTCTTCTCTCTTCCCGATAGAGTCGTTCTCGAGCCACAGCCGAACGTCATCGGGACGGGCAGCGATCGTTCGTGTGTCGGTATCGATCTGGGTGTCACGAAGGCACCACGGAGGGCACGACTGCCACGTAGCCACCACGGACGGAACGATCGTGGCCACCCGGACGAGGACTCGAGCAGGGATCAGTTTCCGTCGGCTACCACAAAAGGGAAAACGGTTTTTCCCCCCTCCTCGCAGAAATTGCCATGGACGTTCGTATCGGATCGGGTGCATCTGCGGAGGAAGCGTCGGCGATCGGGGCGGCCCTCGCCGAGTACGTCGGTGACGAGGTCGAAGTGTACGTCGGCGATGGGGAGGAACCCGCAGCCGTGGCCGAACCACCGGAATCGTCGGCGACCGACGCCGACGGCGAGTCGTCGCCCGAACCGGCACCGGCCGCCGACCTCGGGCCGACCGAACGCGAGGAGAAACTGCTAGAGGAGATCGAGGAGATCCTCGAGGGCGGGCACGAGAAGTACAAAGAACAGCTTCCCGAGGAGGGGAAACTGTTCGTGCGCGACCGCCTCGACCTCTGGTTCGACTCCGACGGCAGCGCGTTCCTCTTCGAGGACGGCCGGTTCGCCGAGTTCGATGCCGACGACCGTCTGCCCGCGGACGCGCTCATCACGGGCGGAGCGACGTTCGAGGGGCGCGACCTTCACTTCATGGCCAACGACTACACGGTCAAACGCGGCTCGATGGCTGCGAAGGGGGTCGAGAAGTTCCTCCGGATGCAACAGCGCGCGCTCAAGACCGGCCAGCCGGTGTTGTACCTGATGGACTCCTCCGGTGGCCGGATCGACCAGCAGACGGGTTTTTTCGCCAATCGCGAGGGGATTGGCAAGTACTACTACAACCACTCGATGCTCTCGGGACGGGTGCCCCAGATCTGCGTCCTCTACGGGCCGTGTATTGCGGGGGCGGCCTACACACCTGTCTTCGCCGACTTCACGATCATGGTCGAGGGAATGTCCGCGATGGCCATCGCCTCCCCGCGGATGGTACAGATGGTCACCGGCGAGGAGATCAGTATGCAAGAGCTCGGCGGCGCACAGGTTCACGCCAGCGAATCGGGCTCGGCCGACCTCGTGGCGACCGACGAGGAACACGCGCGAGAACTCGTGGCTCAGCTGATCACCTACCTGCCCGACAACGCCGACGAACAGCCACCGCAGATGGTGCCTCGGTCCCCCCTGCACAGCCCGGAGGGAATCGATTCGATCGTCCCCCAGCACCCGAACCGGGGGTACGACATGGTCGACGTCATCGAGCGCGTCGTCGACGCGGGGAGCTACTTCGAACTCAGCCCAGACTACGGCAAGGAGATCATCACCGCCTACGCCCGGATCGACGGCCGTCCCGTCGGCATCATCGCCAACCAGCCGGCCCACCGCGCGGGCGCGATCTTCCCCGACGCCGCCGAGAAGGCCGCCGAGTTCATCTGGAAGTCGGACGCGTTCAACATCCCGCTGCTGTACCTGTGTGACACGCCCGGCTTCATGGCGGGGTCGCAGGTCGAGAAGGACGCGATCCTCGAGAAAGGGAAGAAGATGATCTACGCGACCTCCTCGGCGACCGTCCCCAAACAGACCGTGATCGTCCGGAAAGCCTACGGAGCGGGCATCTACGCGATGGGCGGCCCGGCCTACGACCCCGAGAGCGTCATCGGACTCCCGTCGGGCGAAATCGCGATCATGGGGCCGGAGGCGGCGATCAACGCCGTCTACGCCCGCAAACTCTCCGAAATCGAGGACGACGACGAGCGCGCCGAGATGGAACAGCAACTGCGCGAGGAGTACCGCGAGGATATCGACATCCACCGGATGGCCAGCGAGGTCGTCATCGACGAAATCGTCCCCCCGAGTTCGCTCCGGGAGGAGCTGGCCAACCGTTTCGCGTTCTACGAGGGCCTCGAGAAGGAGCTGCCGAGCAAGAAACACGGCACGATTCTGTGAGGGTTGTCGACGCGGTTGTCGTCTCGAGGTAAAATCAGCAGGGCGTTAGCAGGTTCGAAACGGTGGGATGGCAGACGCCGTACACGAACACAAGCGAGGATCTCCGCTCGCGACGCTCTCCGTAGCACCGACTTCGTAGTACTGGCTTACTCCACAGTAACAGCCGCTTACGGGTTCCTCGAGTCTCCATAACAATAGCACGAATCGAGGTAGCCGTGAACGCTCTCGGTGGCTGGGATCGACGCACTCGACGCGATCGACGCGACGCCGGTTCGACTCCGGCGGGGAGCGTATGCGGTCTGACGGCCTCCAGTGGCGGGAATCGCTCCGACCTTCGATCGACCTCGAGCGCATGGACGACCTCGAGCGGCTGCTCTGGGTCGTCGTCGGCCTCTCGCTGGTCGGCGACCTGGTGACGACGTTCGTCGGGTTACACCTCGGGCTGGCGGAATCGAACCCCGTTGCCCGCAACGCGATCGAACAGTGGGGCGTCTTCGGGATGATCGCACTGAAGGCGTTCGCCGTCGCCGTCGCCCTGCTCTGTCGAACGGTGCTCGAGCAGGCGTACCGACCGATTATCCCGGCGGCGCTAGCGCTGCCGTGGGTAATCGCGGTGTGTATCAACGTGTACATGATCTCGAGCGTGGTGTGATCGACGACGCCCCGTCGAGCAACCACCGATTCGGAGCGAGCGTGGACGGTCACCGGTCGACAGTAGCGGAATCCGGGAACCGAACCGCACCGTCGGGCTGATTCTCCTGATACTCCGCTCGCGAGACGCTGTACCGATACAGAGTCGCGGGCTCGCCGTCCTGAACGCGCCAGTTGCGTAAACGCCCCTCACAGCCGCCGCCACGGGCCTCGGTGTAGCGGCTGATCGCCCGCCTGGAACGATCGTTCCCCTCGAGGGCGGTGACGGTGACGGCCTCGAGATCCAGGTGTTCGAACGCGAGTTCCATGAATGCCGTCGCCCGCTCGCCGGAGTAGCCTCGTCCCCAGAAGGGTTTCCGCAGCCAGACGCCGAGGGTCATCGTGCGTGCCTCCCAGTCGATGCCGAAGCCCGCGTCGCCGGCGAACGTGCCGGCACCGTCCTCGCCCGAACGGGGGTAGATGGCGTAGGAGCCGCCGGTCGACTCGTCCCACTTCTCGCTGACGTACTCGAGGAACTCGAGGGTCGCCTTCGGCGTCCGGTGTGGCTCCCAGGTGAGGTACTCGGTGATCTCCTCGATGTCCGGATCCGACGAGCAGATGGCGTAGAGCGCGAACAACCCGTCGGCGTCGACCGCGTCGGTGTGGAGCGCCTCGAGCCGAAGGCGGTCGGTTTCGATGGAGCTGGGGAACAGCGGGTGACCGGCCGTCGCGGTCGATTCGGTGGTGATGGAATCGACGGTCGGGTCAGCCTGGGTGCTGTTAGGATCGACGGTCGGGTCGGCTTCGGTGCTGACTTTGCTGGCTCGAGTCGTTCGATCCGCGCCTCGAGCAGCGTACTCCTCCCCTCGAGTCCCGCGGTACTCCTCCCGCGTAATCGTGTACCGGTGCAGATCGACCGGTTCGTCCTCGAGCGTCCGGACGTTTCGGAGGTGTCCCTCGTACTGCCCGCCGGCACGGTCGACGTACCGTTCGATGGCTCGCCGGGAGCGCTCGTTGTCGGGAAGAGAGGAGACGGCGACTGCCTCGAGATCGAGCCGATCGAACGCCACCCCGAGTAAGGCCCGAGCGCGTTCGCCGGAGTAGCCCCGTCCCCAGAAGCGTTTCCGGAGGACGATGGCGAACTCGGCCAGGTGGCGATCCCAGTCGACGAAGATGGTGGTCGTTCCAGCGAGATCGCCGGCGCCGTCTTCACCCTCTCGAGGACGGATCACGTACGTCGCCGCCGTCCCCTTCTCACGTTTCTCAGCCACGGACTCGAGGAACTCGAGGGCATCGTGTGGCGTCTCGTACGGCGAGAGCGGGACGTACTCGAACACCGATTCGTCCTCGAGGCCGTCCCGGCCGTAGGCGGCGTACAGGTCGTCGATATCGGTCGTCTCCGGATCGGCCGCCTCGAGACGGAGGCGATCGGTCTCGAGGCGATCCGGGAAGAGCGTCGTCATGCCCTGACGGAAGTGCCGTAGGATAAAAGTGATAGCCCAGGTGTGCGGTGCTATGGCACGCCCTCGGTTCGCGACGCTTTTATCTACTCTTTCTATACCAATTCACTTCACATTTTGTAGTGGTATATGTCGTCACCGGTTGCGACCCTGCGTTCCGCGGCGCTCGAGCAGGGCGATGCCGGCGAGCGCTCCGAGTACGGCGAGCAGCACACCGATACCGGCGAGCGCGGTGAATCCTGAAATCGGATCATCGCTCTCGGCCGCCGCGTCGTTGGCATCGTCGGCTTCGGTACCTGCATCATCGTCGCGTTCGGTGCCGTTCGTTCCGTCGGCATCATCTTCGTCGGCTTCATTTTCACCGTCGGTCTCGTTCTCGTCCGCTGCCATGGACTCGAGACTTTCTCGATCGCTCGGATCCGGGTGGTCGAACGGCTCGTGTGGCTCCTCACTTCCGTCGATGGAGACGGTCACCTCACGGTGGTGGATCGCCAGCGGGAACTCCCGCTCGAGGTAGACGCCCGAGTCGCCAAAGGAGAGCGTCGTCTCGTGGGCGGGGGCGTCCTCGAGGACGCGGACGGTCATCGTCGCGACGTGATCCTGGCCTCTGGCCCCGCCAGCGACGGGATCGCGTCGTTGCTCGAGGATCGCCGTGCCAGCCTCGTGTGCGATCAGCTGTTCGTCGGTGATCTCGGTGTCATCGCCCTGCTCGAGCCAGTCACCGGACTCGATGGCGACGATTTCGAGGTAGTCGGGGTGGTACTGGCCGACCAGTTCGAGCGAGGCGACGCCTTCGCCGCCGTGGCCACCCTCGCTCCGCATGACGACGTCGACTTCGAACGTCTCGCCGGGTTCGGCCTCCACTTCGTGGGGCGTTGGGGAGATCACGGCGAGTTGGTCGCCTGCGGCGACGGAACCGCCCCCAACGGCGACGACGGCGACCAGTGCCAGGAGCAGGAACCCGGTGACTGCAAGCCGGGAACGGTCGCTCGAGGCACGTTCAGACTGGTCGACCAACGGTAGCCGAGACCGCTTGCTCATCTCGAGATCACCGTCGACATCGGCGGCATGTCGAGAAACGCCGTCTCGTAGCCCCGGTGGCGCGAGACCTGCGGCGGGGTGACGACCTCGAGGCCGAGGTCGGCGCCGTCCGGATCGCTCTCGAGGGAGACGCCGTAGTGGTGGCCCAGTTCGTGATCCATCGTCTCCGTGAGCGCGTACTCCTCGCCGTCGACCGTCGCCTCGAGCGCCATTAACGGAAGGACACAGCGGTTGTAGGGCGTTCTGGGGGAGACGGCGAGGTACCAGCCGTCGTCGGTCAAGCGGGTGCCGGGCTCGAGCAGCGTGATCGCGAACTCGGCGTCGCCGCTCTCGAGGGTGTCCTGGTGGGTGCCGGGGAGGTCGTCCACCGGCGGGAGGGCAGAGTAGGGAATTGCGTGGTGTTCGTCGTGGTGGTCGTCATCGTCGTGGTGGCCGTCACCGTGCTCGTCGTGGTCGTCTGCATGATGATCGTCGCCGTCGTGGTGGTCGTCTTCGTGTCCGTCGTGGTGATCCGAGTGGCCATCACCACCGTCCTCGTGGTGGTCGTCGCCGTCACCGTGGCCCATCGGCTCGAGCGCTCCTCGCTCGCCCCATCGATCCTCGGGGAAGTACTCGATATCCGTCGCCAGCGCCCGCAACTCGTCGTCGTACTCGAACTCGAACGCGAACTCGACGGCCGCCTCGAACCGTCCCTCGAACGCTCCCGTCTTGCGGACGTTCACGGGGTTGATCCGACCCTCGACGCGATAGGTTCCGTCGCCCTCGAGGGCGACGTTGTCGCCGAAGTGAAACCCCATCTGCTGGGAGATCATCAGCCAGGGTCGGTTCTCCGCGATGAACTCCCCTTCCTGGTAGAGTTCGAAGACCGGACTCGAGTCTAACGGTACGACGTGGCCGGTCTCGCGATCCCAGGCGGTGACCATCAGGTGGACGTCGTCCTCGGCGGTTGGATCGACGCGCTCGACCTCGGAGCCGTCGGTCAGCCAGAACGGGTGTGGGTAGGTGAGCATCGGCCCGATCAGGTAGTCGCCGGCCTCGACGGGCTCGACCATCCGCATCCGCTCGCGGTGGGTCGGAAGGTAGACCGCGTCCGGCGGATCCTCGATCTCCGGAAACGCGAGTATGTCGTCTGTGTCGTCGGTGTCGTCGTCGCTCTCCTCGTCGGGTTCTCCGTCCGGATCGTCGTCGCCGTTACCGAGACAGCCAGCCAGGGCGAACGTGCTCGCGCTGAGGGCACCGTACTCGAGCAGGCGACGACGGGAGACGTGACGATCGTCGGTCATTCGTTGGTGAACTGTGTCGGCTGAACGGCTTACCGTTTGTCTTTTCAGCACTGTTTCGTCCCAATCGATGACGCTTCGCGTGGCGTTCGATACGGGCTTCGATCCGGTGGCAACCGGGGCGCTATCGGTGTCGTATAGAGCTCGGATCTTATTCGTGCGTCCCGAAAACCGGCCATACGATTCGGGAAGCTCGATAATCGAACAACAGTCTCGAGAATTGACGCTGTGAGGGAGACGCCCACGAGGGAGATGTTGGGTACCTCGAGTCTCGTAAAACACCGCGTCTGTACCTCCAGGCGGCCGACGAACGGCGAACGCGAGCCGTTCGAATCAGTCGTGTCTCTGGGCGTCCTCGTCAGCGCCGCTCACGCGCGAGTAGAGGTACGCGCCGCCGGCGCCGCCAGCGAGAGCCGCGAACGGCCCGAACCCGGGTGAGCCGTCGCCTGCATCGTCTGCATCATCGTTTTCGACGACGACGTCCTCGTCGCCATCCTCGTCGCCATCCTCGTCGCCATCCTCGTCGCCATCGCCCTCCGACGCCTCGATCACCGTCGTCGCCTCGAGGTCGGCCTTCAGCTTGAAGAAGTCGTAGCCGTCGGAGGTGGGGACGTCGAAGCCGTAATCCCAGTAGTCGACGTCGGGATCGTAGCCGCCGAACACCCGAAGCGCCGGATCGTCGACGCTCGCGGCGAGCGAGGTCAACTCCCCGGTGTCGAAGCGCACTTCGACGGCGTCGCCGTCAGCGGACGCCCCGGTTGCCTCGAGATCCTCGCCGGTACGGACGACCGCGCGGAAGGAGTCCTCGGCGATTTCCGTCCCGCCCTCGGGGAACGGGAGAGAGACGACGAGCTCCTGGCCGTCGAGTTCGACGGACGCCTCGCCGACGTCCTCGTCGACCCGGATCATCCGGTTTTCGCGCTCGGGGGCGACCGTTCCCCACTCCTCGAGCACGTCGAGGACGAACGGGCCCTGGAACTGGCCGGATTCGAGGACGGTCTCGGACTCGCTCAGAACGGGATCGTTACCGACGACGTAGTCGTTGTTCGCGAGGTAGTACGTTTCCTCGGGATCGACTGGTTCCCCGTCGACGAACACGTTTTCGATCCGGGTCTCGTCGTGGTGACCCCACCACTCGTACGAGACGCCCGACACCTGAATCGCCGGCTGGGTACCGAAGGAGTCGTCCGGGTGCGGTCGGACTTCGCTCTCGAGGTACTCGACGAGCTGCTCGCCGGTGACCTCGACGACTTCGATCTCGTTGGGGAACGGCAGCGTCTCCATCACCTGGGCGCCAGTGATCGGGCCGGCTTCGTAGTAGCCCCCGCGGATGCCGCCGCCGTTCTGGACGGCGACGTCGACTTCGATATCGGCAGTCCCGCCGATGGTCGCCATCGCGTCGGTGATGAGGTTCCCGAACCCGGTCTCGACGGCGTAATTATCGAAGGTGCCGTTGAGATCCGTCTCGCTCTCGAAGAACGGCTGACCGAGGCGCTCGTCGAGGTCGCCCTGCCAGTGGTCGCTCAACTCCGCGAGAGTCGAATCCTCCGCGATGTCGTCGGTGTGGATGGCCGAGATCTGCTCGTACTCCTCGACCGCGTCGCTGGGCTCCCATCCCGGCGCGAGGAGATCGACGCGCTGCCAGTCGACGAGATCGCCGTCGGCGCCGAGGGTGATCGAGCCGACGTGATTGAACTCGTCGCCGAACTCGCTGATGACCGTCCCGTCGGGGATCTCCGGTTCGTCGTAGACGACGCCGGAGTGTGAGCCGACGATCGCGTCGAGCCCGTCGACTTCCTCGGCGAGCGTGTCGTGGACGTTCGTGTTCACGTGTGAGGCACAGACGACGAGATCCGCACCCTCCTCTCTGAGCGCATCGGCAGCCTCCTGGGCTCCTTCGACGTAGCCGAGCACCTGCCAGTCGGCCGGGTAGTCCGTCAGCGTGTGGAAGTTCGTCGACACCAGGCCGAAGACGCCGACGGTCAGGTCGCCGGCCTCGAGCGTCACCCACCGCTCGGTTCCGGGTACGGGGTCGCCGGCATCGTCGAGCAGGTTAGCGACTACCCATGGGAACTCGCTTTCCTCGAACCGGGCCGTCGCGACGTCGGCCCCGAAGTCGTACTCGTGGTTCCCGACGCCGACGGCGTCGATGTCCATGTAGTTCATCGCCTCGATCATGTGCTCGCCCTCGTACTCGAGGCCGAGCATCGAGGGGGCGATGTCGTCGCCGTTGCCGAGAAACAGCGAGTTTTCGGCGTCCCCGAGGACTTCCTCGACGATGGTGTAGTACCGGGCAATGTTGAGGTCGTGTTCGTTCGCGTCGCGGAAGCGTCCGTGGAAGTGGGTGTCGTGGACGATCGTTACCGTGTCGCCGCTTGCTGCCACGCTGGCACTTGCGGGGACGAGGGCGGCGAGTGAGGCACCGGCGGTCGCGCCGAGAAACCGACGCCGGCTTCGATCGACCGACGATGTCTGTTCCCCTTCCGAACTGGTATCGAATCGTGAACGTTGATCCATGACTCACTGCTGTGAAACGAGTGCCTAATACCTTTTCAAATCTAACTTTTACTGTTGGATTTCATTACGTTCTCGTCCGGTGGATCCCGGCTCGGTTAGAAATCCTCAGCACAACTCGGCCTATACCCGAGGTTGTAAACGCCCGAGGCCGACCAGTCATTGTGAACAGTCGTTGCCATACTGATTGTTTCCGATCGTCGTTACGTTTCGTTCGTTCTCGAGTATAGTAGCCACTGCACGTCATTGCACACCTGATCGCCAGACGTATCGGCGATCAATGTGTAAATCGTTGCAGTTGTTACTATATTGTTCCACCCCAGTGACGGCTGAGACAGTCGCCCACGACCGGCAACCGGCGTCTCTGCTCGTCCAATCGGTGCTTGCAACCATCCGGTTTTTCCGTTTGGTCACCCTATAGAGCGGTATGCTACTCATACGCGGTCGTGCCGGCGGCACCGAACTGACCGGTACGCTCTACGAACGGGGCGAACAGGCTCCGTCGTTTCGTGGGGCTCCGGACGAAGGGGCCGCCTACGTCTGGATCTGCGACGAGTTCTACGAGGTCGACAGCGGTGGCACCGTCCAGCTCGTCGACGGCCGTGAGATCCACCTCGCGTTCGAATCCCCCATGCCACGGGGATTCGACACACGCGAACAGGCGCTCGAGGCCGCGAAATCCCACATTCGAACGCAGTTCGCTCGCATCGGCGTCGACACCGACGCGGTCGACCTCGAGGTCGAACGAAATACCCACGAATCCGTGCTCGACGACCCGATCGAAGGCGACGTGCCGTGATGCGTATCGACGGAGACGGGCGTAACGCCTTCGCTCAGGCGAACTCCTCGCCCCAGCGCTTATCGTCGTAGCTCCGACGTTCGACCGTCTCGAACTGGCGCTCGAGGGTCTCACGGAGCGACCGCTTCTCGGTCGCGCTGATCCGGGCGAGTTCGTCGGCCTTCTCGATGATCCGTGGCGGCCCGTGGGCGATGGCGACGTCCTGAAGCAGTTGTCTGGTCAGCCGTTCCCGTCGCTCCTCGTCGCGGACGAACGCGTAGGGCGCTTCCACGCGATAGACCAGGTCGTCCCGCGGATCGTAGATCACGAAAAACGCTACCTCGTAGGCCGCCGGATCGAGTTTTCGCTCGACGCCGAGGGCGTCGCCATCGACCGAAAGCGGTCTGTCGACGCCGCCACGTGAGCGGAACCAGCCGGTGTACGTGAGACTCGACTCGTCTCGCTCCCACCGATCGCTCTCGATATCTGAGACGTACTCCCCACGCTCGAGAATTCGGGTGAAAAACGTCGAATCGTCGCTCCAGGGAGCGTCCGCTCCCTTCGCTTTCACCGTTCGAGTGATCACCCGCGTCGCCGGGTTCTTCACGAAGCCGACGAGGGGGACGTCCCGCTCGACGAACGTCTCGACGAGGCGAACGTAGTTCTCGAGCACCTGCTTCGGACGGGCGTCTTCCTCGAGAAACGTCGCGAGGTCGGGGTGTTGGTCGGACCATCGGAGGAGTCCGCGCGGGTACAGGGGCCCGTCGAGTACCAGCAGGTCGGCGACGTCCTCCGCGTGGTCGCGGGCGTGTTCGCTCTCGGCGAGATACAGTGCGAGCGCGTGCACGACGCCTTCGGCGAACCGCGGCAGGGGCGGGATTTTGACGGCGCGTGAGCGGCTGTACTCCTCGTCGAACTCGTCCCAGGTCTCGTCGACGTGGGCGGTCGGGTCGTTCGAGTGTACCGTCGCGACGACCGTTCGCGAGCGGTGCAGGTCGAGATCCGAGGGGGTTCGGCTCATCGCCGCCTGGGCGATGTCGATCACGAGGCCGTTCTTGAACACCGTCGGGTTGATCGTCCCCGCGTCGAGTCCGTGCTCGGTGGGGAAGGGGCGCTCACAGAGCGCGATTCCCTCACAGTCGACGACGTGACGCGAGACGGTCTCGAGCGGCTCGAGCACCAGCCGGCCATTGTCGTCGACGAGCGGCTCGAGGAACTCAGACCAGACCGTCTCGGCGAACTTCCGGTGGTCGCGCTCGTCGGCACCGTGGTCGATCCGTTGGGCGAGACGCGCGATGCCGTCGAAGTGTACCGGATCGAGTGTCATGCCCGACTCCACCGAAGCCACCAGCAAAAAGGCAGTGATCGGGTTCTCGTTACGGTCGTGGGACTGCATACGCGACCGATGTGTCGAACCGACAGGTTCGGATCGTCGCTCGAGGCCAGCTCCTGGGCGTCCCCGTTCGTGGACGCCCGGTTTCTGCTTCTGAGGCCACCCGGCCTCGGGATGTCGGTGGCCGTTTTCACAGCCCACGATAGGCTCGTGATAACATCAATAAAATAATTATTTGGGTCTGGTTGACCACGTAATATATTGAAACTATATTCAGTCTCACATATATGCCAATCTGTTACTTGGGAAGTGTGGATCGCCCACAGAGATGTTTTCTGCGCTGGCTTTGGGTCACCAGGGATTACCGAACGACTCGAGAGCGGAGATCCTCAGAGGACGGCGAACTCGAGATCTACAAGCGGGCGTGAACTGAACCACAATGCGATTATAGCCTTAGCACTATCTCAGTGTTCGGTCGTCTGTCTGGCGTTTATCGAGCGATGACACCGTCCCCGTTCGAACGTCCACGGAATATCCACACCGACCGACCCAGCCGATAGGACTGACGATTTAGCTATGCGGTACTATACCCGAAAACCCGAGACAGAACGGGACTACTCGCCATCGAATATTGGTAATAAAAATAGTAATTTTGACCTTGTGTGTGATTTTAGATAGTACTGGTGTGTGCAGCAGAGAGGACGAGAGTTACAACTGTAGGGATGTAATATCTATCCACGAGGACACTCTTCGATCCGTGGATATCGCGTTCGTTGGACAAACCACGACCATCGGTCGTCCGTAGCTCCGTTCAGATCGACGTCACTCGCGTATACTCGTCGTCGAGCGCCTCTGCATCCTCCGGAAGCAGCGCTACGACGACCGTTTCCGCGTACTCGCTGAAGTAGTCGACCAGGCGGGCGATTCGGTTCGAGTCGATCGCTTCGAGCGAGTCGAGCAGCATGAACGGCACCTTTTCGTACACGCCGTGAACGAGGTACCCGGCGAGTGCGAACACCAGACCTGTCACTTCGCGCTCACTCTCACTGAGGTGATCGATCGTGTCCTCGTAGGTGTGACCATCCGCCGCCTGCCTGACGATGTGGAGCTCGAACGTCGGCCTGTCGACGTGCCTGCGTCCCTCCCTGACCGTCTGCTCCGTTCGCTCGATCCAGATCCGCTCGATATTCTCGTACTCGAGCACGTCGAGGACGGCTGCCATGTGTTCGTTGAACGCATCCACCGATTCGCGCTCGAGGCGATCGATCCGTGTCCGCAAGTCGGTGAGTCGCTCCGAGACGGTGTCCCGTTCGGCCTGGAGGTCGTCGACGCGCTCGAGTTCGGTCTCGGTCTCTTCGATTTCGGCTTCGATGTCGTCGAGGTCGTTCTCGAGCTGTCCGAGGCGGAACTCGAGTTCCGTGACGTTCTTCTGGCGGTCGAGCGTCTCGCTCTCGTCTTCCTGTTCGAGCTCCTCGACGGTGTCCTCGAGTTCCTCGACCTGAACACGAAGCTCGTCTTCCCGTTCCGTCAGCGTCTCGAGGCGCGCGTTCCGATCCTCGATTTCGGTTTCGGTCTCCTCGAGCTGCCGGGTCACTCGCTGTCGGCGCTGTTTCGTCTGGCGTGCGTCACGGAGCGTTTGCTTTCGGTCGTCGATCTGCTGTCGAAGTCGGTTTCGTTCCTGAACTTTCTCCTGCCTGAGCGAGCGGAGTCGGTCGATGGTCGCCTCGATCTGCTCGGTGTCGACCTCCGTCCCGCACGTCCAGCAGACGACCGTCCCGTCGTCGGCCAGCAGCTGGTCGGTGAGCTCGGCCTCGTCCTCGTCACTGAGCGCCGCCGTGATCTCGGGGTTCGTCCCATCGAGCATCTCCTCGTTGAACTGGATGATGCTCTGGAGCTGTGTCGTCTCCGAGTCGAGGCTCGAACGCTGTTCGCGAAGCGTCTCGAGTTCGTGTTCGATCGCGTCCGGATCCGTCTCGAGCGCATCCGGGAGTTCCTCGAGTTCAGCGGTGAGATCCTCGAGTTCGGATTCGAGCGTGTCGATGCTCCGTCGCTCGGTTTCGAGCTGGAACTCGGTCTCCTCGAGGTCGCCTCGAGCCGACTGGAGTTCCTCGAGTTTCGCATCGAGTTCGTCGTCATCGTCGTCGGCTTCGGCCTTCTTCGCCTCGAGTTCGGCGCGCGTCTCCTCGAGTTCGGTCTCGGTCTCGGCTATCTGTTCGCGGATCGATTGGCGCCGCTCCTCGAGTGCGGGGAGGGTGGACTTCAGGGACGTGATTCGATCGATCTCCTCGTCGAGTCGTCGCTTCTCGGTTTCGGCCTGGTCGATCTGGGCGGTGATTTCGTCGACGTCGACCGGTCGCATGATCACCTCTCGCAGGTCGTCTTTCTGGCTGACGGCCTGGCGAGCGGTGTTCGACTCGAGCAAGAACGCAAAGAGATTCGCCAGCGTTGGGTCGTCGAGATACGAATCGCCGGAGCTGACGATCTGCCCGTTTTGCCGTTCGAAGTGGCGTTCGTACGTCTCTCCGTCGATTTCGAGTCTGATCGATCCGGACTCGGTGTCCGCTTTGAGCGAGACCTGATCGCTGCCGAGTGCGCCCATAATCGACCGCAGGAAGGACGTCCGATTTGTCGCGTTTCGACCGGTGAGGATGTTTACACCCGTCGTCAACTCGACCGTGGTCGAGTCGATACCACCAATGTTCTCCACGGTGACCCGTGGTCGAGTCGTCGTTTTCCCTGAACTCATTATCGACCCTTAGGGAACGATGTACTTATAGACCGTCCCTTCTCCGGAGGATCGTCCTGGAACCAGTCTCACTCCATGCCGTGATCGTTTGGTGGCGGTATCATTCCGTGCCGTGATCGTTTGGTGGCGACGTGTCAGTCCTGACTACACCGACAGCCACCACGCTCGAGAAACGTCCCGACGTCGTACTGTTCGCCACAGTCCTCACAGAGGACGTTGACGTCGACGAGGACTGAGACTGCTCCGCTGTCGAGGGCGTCGGTCTCGCTGTAACGCGCGATGGTGTCCTCCGTCACCGCGGTGAGCCGACTCGAGAGTCGCTGGATGGAGTCGGCGTCACGCTCGAGCCGATCCTCGAGCGACGTTCGTTCGGAGGGCTTCTCGGCCCCCCGATCCGACGTCAGGTAGGTGTGGACGGCCTGGTGGGAGGCGAACTCCGTCCGGAGCGCGTCGACGTCGATGCCGGCGCGCTCGAGTTCGCGTTCTGCCTGAATGCGCATCCCTGCGCTGACGTCGTCGTCGGTGAGCAGCCGGTACGTGTTCTCGACCTCGCCGTCGAGCGGGGAGAGCCCAGCCCGCTTCATCCGTTCCCCCAGCAATCGTTCGTTGAATCGAGTCGCAAGCTTGCGCAGACTCTCACGCTCGTATCCCTCCCCGAGCCAGCGGTGCTCGAGTTCCTGACCCAGGGACTCGAGGTCGTAGGTCTCGACGAGACGGGCGATCTTAGTGGGCATGCTCCCACCCCAGCCGGCACGGTCGATCGATCATTAGCAGCCTATGGGTGGGTTTCCTACGTGAAGTTACCGACTGCGCTGGATGACGTCGTCAACGTCGGTTACCGCTTCGATGTACGCACTCACTCGCCGTTCCGTGCCCATACCTCTCCAATCACACAACTACCTGTAAATCGGACATGTTTACCTCTTGCCCACGCGTCGAAGTAGCTGTCAGATTACTGCTCGTATTTCTCAATCTCTTCTACATTCTGTTATTGGGGTCTAACAACTGTTTATTCGAACGTCAGGATCTGCCCAACCCAGCTCACCTGAAGATCGGCATTCGCTCGGCTCGTAAATGAGTGGAGCGTGGGGAAGCACCTTTGTACGGCGTATACCGTCGCTACAACTGAGTGATTTCACGGCTGGCTCTCGGACTGGGTGGAAACATGTCTGGAAACGAATTATATCGGGAAAATATCGGATATCTGATTCACTCACCAGTCGACGCTCAACGTCCCATCCCCGTGGGGATCGGGCGCGATCTCCTCGTCGGTGCGGCGGTCGACCACGTGAATGCAGCCGTCGCCCTTCTTCGCCGGGCAGACCTCCGCCGCGCGGACGTTCTCCTCGAGTTCGTCCTCGCCGATGAAGTACGAGCCGACGCGGGCGAGGCCAGTGCCCAGATCCATCTCCCAGTTGTCGCTCACTTCGGCACACTTCCCGGCGCCGAAACACTTGTTCGCCTCGAAGATGATCTTGTAGGGCTTCTCCTCGACTGGCGGCCCGTCGCTCGAGCCGACGTCGCTCGGTCGCGGGCGGTCGTCTGTCTCGCTCATTACCCGTCTCTCGGGACGCGGTGGTCTTTCGCGTTACGGTCGTCCGGCGACCGTGCCGGTTCCGAGGTGGACACGTGGTTCGATATCGGCTTCACTGTTCGACGGTGGTACTCGAGGGCTGAGGATGACACTCGACGCGCGTCTACGGCCGAAAAACCGAACTGGGAGATTACTGGTCGACAGTGACCGACTCGAGCAGGATGTCCTGCTTCGGCCGGTCGTTGGCGTCGGTGTCGGCCGAGCCGATGTCGCGAACGACGTCCATGCCGTCGGTCACTTCGCCGAAGACGGAGTGGCGACCGTCGAGGTGCGGCGTCGCGTCGAGGGTGATGAAGAACTGCGAGCCGTTAGTGTCAGGGCCGGCGTTGGCCATCGAGAGGGTGCCGGGGCCGTCGTGAGAGAGGTCGTCGTGGAACTCGTCGTCGAAGGTGTAGCCTGGACCGCCGCGGCCGGTACCGGTCGGATCCCCACACTGGATCATGAAGCCCTCGATGATGCGGTGAAAGAGGACGTCGTCGTACAGCGGTTCGTCGGTAACTCGCTCGTCCGTTTCCGGATGCGTCCACTCGCGCTCGCCGGTCGCGAGGCCGATGAAGTTCCCCACCGTTCGGGGGACTTTCTCTTCGAACAGTTCGACGGTGATGTCGCCCTCGGTGGTGTGGAGCGTCGCTGTCGGATTTGCCATACCTCGCCCGACGAGGGGCGTGGTGAAAACAGTGGTGGTCTCGCGGCCGCTAGTGTCGGGGCCTGAACGCGATCCGGGCGATCAGAACGCGCGCAGTTCCTCGAGCACCGCCTCACCACTCCCGTCAGCGATGACGTCGCGAGCGCGCTCGAGAGCAGCCGAACGTTTATTCGATCTTGCACCCAAGTAACGGATATGGCCGCGATCGATATCCCGGATGAAGTCTACGATGCACTTCGCGTTCCTGAAGACGAGCGAGACGGGGTTATGAGAGCGGAGCTGGCCATTTCGCTGTACGCTCGAGGAGCTCTCTCGTTTGGAAAAGCCCGAGAACTGGCTGGCTACTCGAAATCAGAATTTAGCACAGTGCTCGGCGAACGGGGGATCGAACGCCACTACACCGTAGACGAACTCGAGGAGGATCTGGCGTATGGGATCGAGTGAGGTGGTCGTTACCGATACCTCACCGATTCTCAATCTGGCACTCATCGATCAGCCGGCGTGTCTCCTCCGGCAGTTTGCCTCTATCACGATACCACCTGCGGTTCGCGAGGAACTATTGGCCGGTCAGCGAAAACGGGAACAGCTCGAAACGCTCCTCGAAGGCTCGTTTTTCACTGTCGAGTCCGTCAGTCGAACGGATCTCGTCCGAGAGTTTCGTGCCGAACTCGATACGGGCGAGTCGGAAGCGCTCGCTCTCGCAATCGAGCGTGATGCAGATCTGGTATTGATCGACGAACGCGACGGACGGCAGGTTGCACGCCGTCACGACCTTCGCGTAACGGGTGTCGTGGGTGTGTTGATTCGTGCCGCCCAGAACGGGACACTGTCACTCGAGTCGGAACTGACGTCGCTGCGCGATGCTGGATTCTGGATCAGTGACGACCTCGTTCGTCAGGCGATCGAGACCGTCGAATCCGAACGAAAGCGCTGAGTATCGTTGCGTCTCGCTAAATCGGTTAGAACGCGCGCAGTTCCTCGAGCACCGCCTCGGCACTGCCGTCGGCGATGAAGTCGCGAGCGCGCTCGAGGCCGTCCTCGAGGTCGTCAACGTCGTCGCGGGCGAACATGCGGAACGCGGCGTTGAGCGCGACCGCGTCGGCGAAGTGATCGTCTCGTTCGCCGGCGAGGACGGCTTCGGTGATCGCGGCGGAGTCGGCGTCGACGTCGTCGACCGCGAGATCCTCGCTCTCCATTTCCATGCCGTACTCGGCCGTTTCGATCTCGAAGTCGTCGAAATCACCCTCGCGCCAATCTGCGACTTTCGTATAGCCGGGGCGGATGTCGTCGTACCCCTCCATCCCCTGGAACATCAGGACGCGGGAGAACGCGAGTTGCTCGCTCTCGGCGACGAGGTCGCACATCTTCTTCGCGAACGCGAGGTGGTAGAACGAGCCGAGGTGGACGTCGGCGTTGGCCGGGTTGGCGACTGTCTCGATCGTGTTGACGAACGTCCGGACGCCCATCTGGTCGCGTCGCTCGTAGAGCGACTGAACGCCGGGGTTGAAGTTCGGCTGGTAATAGAAGCCGAAGCCGGTTTGGTCGACCATCTCGGCGGACTCCTCGGGCTCGAGTTCCGTCCGGACGCCGAGTTCATCGAGGACGTGCTTGTACGCCGTCGCCTTCTGGGTCGGGACGCGATCGCCGGAGTGGGTGACGACCGGGGTGCCTGCCGCGGCGGCGACGACGCCCGACGCCACACCGAGCACGGCCGAGGTGTGCTTGCCGTCGTAGTTCGCGCCGCAGTCGACCGGGTCACACTCTGGCTCGGCGGTCACGACGCTCTCCTCGCACATGACGTCGGTGAACGCTGCCAGCTCCTCGGGGGTGTTCTTCTTCCAGCGGTTCGCCAGCCAGAACGCCCCCAGCGTGGTGTGATCGGGCTCGCCCGCGAGGATGCGCTGGAACGCCTCTCGAGCCTGCTCGCGGTTCATGTCGTCGGCCGACTTTGGGCCGGAGCCGACGAGTTCGGTTAACAGGCGTTTCAGCGGCCACTCGCCGAAGTCCTGGGTTGCCTGGGCCATGTCTCGAGGTTCGAACGGACGGGGGAAAAGCGTCCCGTTTTGGGCGAGGATCGGAGGCTCGAGGACACCGCTCGGGTTGTGATATCCGTGTCGGGTCGACACTCAGAGTGAGGTACTCGACTCACGACGCCCCGTCAGCGACGTCGGCTCGAGTCGGCAGAAATCGAACTGGATCTCCCGTGGATGCGTCCCGAAGATATCGATGAGTGGGATTTCGACGCGGTCGAGACCCGCGAGGGCGTCCGTGCCGATCGTCTCGCGTTCGATGTTCTCGAGTCGGCCTTTGGCGACGACGCTCCACCACCTGTCGTTTTTGCTACTCTTGTCGTTCGGGGCGCTCTCACCGTTCTCGCTCTTCGCGTCGTCCGTGTCGTAGGCGACGAACGAGACCGCGTGGTCGTCGAGGGTTTTGGGCGGGTGATCCGGCGACGTTGCGAGCCTGAAATACAACGTCGACTCGACGGGGTCGTACCCGTAGGACACTGGAATCGTCCGCGGGGGCTCGTCACCCTTGGTCGAAAACGACAAGACGCCCGTGCCGCCGGTACCGAGTACCGACTGCAGTTCGTCGTCCTCGAGTTCGGCGATTTCGATGCGGGACATAGTTCTCTATTCGCGCCCGGCGGGGATAATTCCCGTGTCCGTCTCCCCCGGAATCGACTTGCACCTGGATGAGCACCTGCCCACCCCTCGAGCGACCCGAAAGCAATAGGTACGAACCCTCCCTAGGCCCGCCAATGAGTTCCCGTTCCCGGTCGACGCCCGGCGACTGGCGCGAGGAGATCGACGACGTCGACGCCGCGATCATCGACGGCTACCAGAGCGGTTTCCCCATCGAGGAACGACCCTTCCGAGCCCTTGGAGAGGCCCTCGAGATCGACGAGGGCGACGCCCTCGAGCGCGTGCAGCGACTTCGCGAGGCCGGCGTCTTCCGGCGGTTCGGTGCGGTTCTCAACCCGCCGGTGATCGGCTCCTCGACGCTGGCGGCGGTCAAGGCCCCCGAAGATCGGTTCGACGACATCGCCGACGTGATCAACGGCTACCGGCAGGTCAACCACAACTACGCCCGCGATCACGAGTGGAATATGTGGTTCGTGGTGACTGCCGGTTCCCGTGAGACCCGCGACCGCATCCTCGAGGAAATCGAGGAGCGAACCGGCTGCACCGTTCTCGTGTTGCCGATGCTTACCGACTACTACATCGACCTCGAGTTCCCGGTCGTCAACAGCGACAGTTTCGCGCGCGAATCACTTGGGGCAGGCACCGACGCCTCCGCCACCCGGATCAGCGAGGACGCGGCCGGTGACCTCTCGCGGTTCGACGCTGCCTTGCTGCTCGAGATCCAGGACGGCTTCCCGCTCTCGAAGACGCCGTACCGCGATATCGCGGCCGCGCTCGAGGCCGACCTCGACGAGTCGGTCGCCGTCGACGACGTGCTCGATGCCGTCGCCCGGCTCCAGGACGACGGCTGCATCAAGCGAATCGGCTGCATCGTCAATCACGTGGTGACGGGCTTCGACGCCAACTGCATGGTCGTCTGGAACGTCCCCGACGAGCGCCTGGACGAGTGGGGCGAGCGGGCTGGCTCGCTGCCGTACGTCACGCTGTGTTATCACCGGCCGCGCCGACCCGACCTCGAGTGGCCGTACAACCTGTTTACGATGATCCACGGCCGCGATCAGGATGCCGTCGACGCGAAGATCGACGAACTGGCCGACGACTACCTCCCCGTCGAGCACGAACGGCTGTACTCGACGCAGACGTTGAAACAGACCGGCGCCCAGTACGAATCCCTGGTCGGCGAGTGACGGCCCCGACGCCCGAGGCCTGCCCTCCCCCGGGGAACGCGACGCTCGTCCGCCGTCCTCGAGTCGCGTTCCCGGCCTGGAGGGATGGACGAATCATCGGTCGGTGAGGGATTCCCGGGCGCGTGCTGGCCCGCGCTCGAGCACCGGCGAGAGCGCGCGGTCGATGGCGCGCGAGGGGCGAGTGAGCGACCGTCGGGAGCGAACGAGTCGGCTGGGGAGGGTGAGGCCGTTGGTGGGGGAGTAGTCGGGATCGTTGTCGTCACGTCTCGCGGGCTCTGTAGCAGGGGATCGGCGGGACAGTGGCCCAATGGGATTCCCGAGAACAGTTCTCAACGCACGACACACCACTCGTAACGCACAATTCACGACCAACCGGGGCACTGGAGCGAGTCGCTCGAGGCACACGCCACCCACAACCGACCAGCGTGGCGGCGAGAAAAACCGCACAAACGATCTAAAAAACGGCTACAGAGACAGAGACGAACGGTTTGAACTTATCGACCGGCGACGTACAGCATCGGGCCGATCACGACCAGCGCGACACCGATCAGCCGGAAGACGATCATGTCGCCCGTGGCACTCACCGGCGTGAGTACGAACAGCGTGCCGACCAGAATCAGGTTGAGACCCATGATCTTCATCGACTTCAGCGGCAGCGTCCCAAGAATCGCCAGCACGAGCAACCCAATGAGGGCGTGGCCCATGTGCAACTCGAGCATGATATTGTCGATTGTCTGGAGAGGTACCTCGATCATTCCTGTACGTATCTCCCCACGATTCGGCCTTTAATACTTCGATTCGGCTGTTGTCCGATCGTCGTCCCCGGGGCCCGTCCACGAACCGTCACTCGAGGGCCAGGGCCGCGTCCACGAACTCGATCGGCGTCTTCGGGGTCGACGCGCCCCGCTCACGGGTTTCGAGCTGGGTTCGACAGGACGCGCCGGGGGCGACGACACGCTCGCCGTCGCTCCCCTCGACTTGCTCGAAGAGGATCGAGCCGATGGCGTCGCTCATCGAGGCGTGTTCGGCCTCGTAGCCGAAGCTCCCGGCCATGCCACAGCAGCCCGAATCGAGCGGATCGACCGCGTAGCCTGCCCGGCGTAACACGCCGACGGCGTGGTGATCCTTGCGGGTTGCCTTCTGGTGGCAGTGGCCGTGGTAGGTGAGCGACTCGTCGCCGTCCTCGAGGGCGAACGAGAGGTTCTCGTCCAGCCTAAATGCGTCGAGGTACTCACAGACGCCGTAGGTGGCGTCCGCGAGCGGCCGTGCGTCCTCGCCGAGCAGATCCTGGTAATCGGACTGGAACATCACGGCGTCGGAGGGCTCGACCACGACGACGTCCCACCCCTCCTCGACGGCGGGCTCGAGCGCCGCGAGGTTCTCACGGGCCGTTCGTGCCGCCTGGTCGAGAAACCCCTTCGAGAACGCCGGGCGGCCGGTGTCGCCAACCCCGGGCCCAGCGCCGTCGCCCGTGGGGACATCGACGTGCACACCGGCGGCCTCGAGCACCCGAACGGCCGCCTGCCCGGCCTGGGGATTGTTGTAGGTGGTGAACGTGTCCGGGTAGACGACGGCGCGCCGGTCGGCCTCGGCGACCGGTACCTGCGAACCACCCCGTTCCTCGAACCAGTCGGTGAACGTCCGCCGGTAGAACCGCGGCAGGGGCTTGTCAGCGTTGATCCCGACCGTTCGCTCGAGGAGCCAGCGTGACCCCGGCAGCTTCGGCCCGAGGTTCGACAGGGGGGCGAGACGCGACCCCCACCCCGAGAGGGCGTGGACGTTCGCGAAGAGTCGATCGCGCAGGCTCGACCCGTGTCGCTGGTGGTGCTCGTGGGTCACCTCGGCCTTGAGTTTCGCCATGTCGACCTCGCTGGGGCAGTCGGTCGCACAGCCCTTACAGCCGATACAGAGGTCGAGCACCTCCGCGAGGAACTCGTCGGAAAACGCCTCGTCGCGCTCGAGTCCGCCGCTCATCGCCTGCCGGAGGGCGTTCGCCCGGCCGCGGGTGCTCGTGATCTCCTCCTGGCTGGCCCGGAAGGTGGGACACATCACCCCGCCGGTGGTCGACTGGCCGCCACGACAGCCCGCACAGCCGTGACAGAGTTCGACCATGCCCTGGAAGCCGTTGTCGACGTCCCACTCGAGCGCGGGGTCGAAGCCGGCCTCGAACGCGTAGTCGGGGCCGAAGCGGTGGTTCTCGGTCATGTCGGTCGGCGCGTCGTCGCGGAAGACCACCTGACCTGGATTGAGGAGCCAGTCGGGATCGAACGCGGTCTTCAGGCGCTGGAAGGTCTCCCAGAGCTCCTCGCCGTACAGCTTCCGGTTCCACTGGGTTCGCGCCCGGCCGTCGCCGTGTTCGCCCGAGACGGAGCCGTCGTACTCGACGACGAGGTCGGTCGCGGCGTCGGCGAGCGACTCCATGTTCCGGAGGCCGGTGTCCGTCTTGGTGTTGACGAGCGGGCGGATGTGCAAGACGCCGGGGCCGGCGTGGGCGTAGAAGCTCGCGTACGTGTCGTGATCCTCGAGGACGTCCTGAAAGTCGGCGACGAACTCGGGGAGGTGTTCGGGCGGGATCGCCGTGTCTTCGATGAACGCGACGTGTTTCTCGTCGCTCGTCCGCGAGAGGAGGATCGGGAGCCCTGACTTGCGGAGCTTCCAGATCTGCACCTGGTCGGCCTCGTCGTAGGCCTCGATGACGCCGAACGCGCGGCCCTCAACGTCGAGGGCGAGGCGCTGTTCGGCGGGATCCGGCTCCCCGGCCGGCTCGGTTTCGGGGTGGCGATCGGCGAGCAGGTTCGCCACCTTCCGCTTGCCGTCGAGGTCGTCCTCGGCGTAGAACTCGACGAGCAACACCGCCCCGGTTCCCGCCGGAAGCATGTCGGTCACGTCCGCGAACTCCGCGGTCTCTTTGGCGAGGTCGATCAACACGTCGTCGACCAGTTCGACCGCCGCGGGGTCGTGTTCGACGATCGGGGCCACGTCGGAGACGGCGTCGACCACGCTCTCGTAGGCGAGTAACACCATGCTCTTCGTCTCGGGGATGGATTCGAGCGAGACGGTCGCCTCGGTGACGATTGCGAGGGTGCCCTCGCTGCCACACAGGAGTTTCGCGAGGTTGATCGTGCCGCCCTCGCTGGCTCGCTCGCCAATCCCGCGCTCGCTCCCGCGAGCGTCCTCGAGCAGCCAGTTGAGGTTGTATCCCGAGACGTTCCGTTTGAGGTCGGGGTAGGTTTCCTCGATCAGGTCGCCGTCTTCCTCGAGGATGCGGAGGACTTCGGCGTAGATTCGGGCCTCGAGGTCGATGTGGTCACCGTCGCTGTCACGGTCACCGTCGCCGTGTCCGTCGTCGGCACTGTCTCCGCCGTCGCCATTGCCCGCTGCCAGCTCGGGGAGTTCCTCGAGGTCGACCTCACCAAAGCGGGTGACGGTGCCGTCGGCGAGGACGACCTCGCACTCCTCCACGTAGGCGTCGGTCTTGCCGTACTGCAGGGAGTGTGCCCCGGTGGAGTTGTTGCCGATGGCGCCGCCGATGGCGCTCTTGTCACCCCAGGCCGGGTCGGGGGCGAACTTGAGATCGTGGGGTGCGAGGCGCTCGTTGAGTTCGCCGAGGATAGTGCCTGGCTGGACGACGGCCTGCCGATCGTCGGGATCGACGGCGAGCACGTCGCCCATCTCGCGGGTGAAGTCGAGGACGACGGCTTCGTTGACGGTCTGGCCGGCGAGGCTGGTGCCGCCCCCGCGGGGGAGCACCGGAATCCCCCGGCGAGCGCAGTAGGAGACGACAGCCGAGACGTCCGCGGTCGAGGTCGGAAAGACGACGGCGATCGGCAGCACCTCGTAGATACTGGCGTCCGTGGCGTACAGGTTTCGCGAGTACGAATCCGCACGCACGTCGCCGTCGATGACGCGCTCGAGGTCGGCGACGAGCGCGGAACGGTCGACGTCGTCGCTCCGGTAGTCGTAGGTCGCTCGGCTGTCGGTCGCTGGATCGTCCGGTGACGGTGAGATGTGCCCTGACATATGACGGCGGCCTCGAGGTTGGCTGATAGAACGGTAGTGGCCGATATGCTTAAAAGTGGGTTCCGAGGTGCCTCGAGCAGGGATCAGGATGCTGAGTCGTCTCGAAGATGCTGAGTCGTCTCGAACGTCGTGCCCCTCGAACACCCACTCGCCCGGTTTGACATGATAAACTGTGGTATACACTTATTATCTCGTACAGGTCACGTTTTGCCAGGTGTTCACAATGAGCACGAAACCATATCGGTCGGTCGGTCGACGGATCGGTGGTAACGAATGGTGATGGACGTCATCCTGGCGGCGCTACCCTTGCTGATCGTCGCCGTCCTGCTGGTTGGGCTGCTGTGGCCGGCAACGCGGGCGATGCCCATTGCCTGGGTCGTCGCCCTCGTCGTCGGGCTCGTCTGGTGGAACAACTCACTGACCTGGGTCGCGGGGGCGTCGATCGTCGGCGTGATGACGGCGCTGACCATCCTGTGGATCGTCTTCGGCGCGCTGGTGTTGCTGTACACGCTGATGCAGGCCGGCGCGTTCGACCGGATCAACAGCGGCTTCGCCGCGGTGTCGGAGGATCGTCGCGTCCAGATCGTCCTGCTCGCGTTCTTCCTCGCGACGTTCATCGAGGGAGCCGCCGGGTTCGGGACGCCCGCGGCGGTCGTCGCCCCGCTATTGCTCGCGCTCGGCTTCCCGGCGCTGGCGGCGGTGATCGCGGCGCTGATCGGTCACATCATCGCCGTCACCTACGGCGCGGTCGGAACGCCGATCATCGTCGGGATCCGCGATCCGCTCGAGGTCTACGAGGACGAGATCGTCACCGACGGCGGGATGACCGTCGCCGAGTACTCGAACGAGGTCGCGGCGTGGGCGGCGACCTATCACGCACTGGTCGGGTTCGTTATGCCGTTGTTCGCCGTGGGGATGGTGGTGTACTTCTTCGGCCCGCGGGAGGAACGCTCGATCAAGCCCGCCCTCGAGGTCGCCCCGTTGTGTCTGTTCGCCGGCATCTCGTTCGCGATTCCGTACTGGCTCTCGGCGTGGTTCCTGACCGCCGAGTTCCCGTCGCTGATCGGGGCGATGGTCGGTGGCGCGATCACGGTGGCCCTGCTGCGCGCCGGCTACTTCCAGCCCGACGACGAGTGGGACTTCCCGCCGCGCGAGGAGTGGCCCGCCCACTGGGTCGGGACGATCGAACCCGGTGGCGAAGGGGTAAACGGCCCCGACGCGACCGGCGGTTCGTCGATGTCGCTGTTGAAGGCGTGGTCGCCGTACATCTTCCTCGTCGTCTTGCTCGTGATCACGCGGGTCTCCGACCAGATCAGCGGGTTCCTCACCGACGCGGAGATCGGTGTCGACGTCGCCACTCCCGTCGGCGAGTTCACGATCGGCATGGTTCTCGTGTGGGGTGACATCCTCGGACAGGGACTCTCGGCGAACATCGAGTGGGTCAACGTTCCCGGATTCTGGCTGATCCTGAGCGCGCTGATCGCCATCCCGCTGTTCGGCATGAACGGCGGGCAGGTCAAGGAGGCCTGGAGAGAGGCCGGTGAGAAACTCGTCTCGCCGTTCATCGCCCTCGTGTTCGTCATCGCGATGGTGCAGGTGATGCTCCTCTCCGGTCAGGCACCCGGTGCGGCGTTCGATAACAGCATGATTGAGTTGCTGGCGATCGCAACCGCGAACCTGTTCGGCCCGGCCTATCCGTTCATCGCGGCGCTTATCGGCGGCCTCGGGGCGGCCATGGCCGGTTCGAACACCGTCTCGAACATCACGTTCGGCGGCTTCCAGTTCACCGCCGCCCACGAACTCGATATCTCGAGTCAGATCATGGTCGGCACCCAGGCCGTCGGCGGCGCGGTCGGCAACCTCGTGGCGATCCACAACATCGTCGCGGCGCTGGCGACCGTCGGTCTCGTCGGCCAGGAGGGGCGGGTGATCCGGTTGAACCTGATCCCGCTGTTCTACTACGCGGTCTTCGTCGGAATATGGGCGATGCTGTTCGTCTACGTCATGCCCGACGTGCTCCCGGAGGTGTTCGACGTCTACTGACGGCGTCACCGTCACGTGGGTTTCGGGATCGACTCTCGAGGCGATCACTGGGCCAACACGGTGCTGAGCCACTGGGATCTACGGCACCAAAACACTGAGACTGCTCGCTCGCTCGGCGTTCGGAATCAACAGGAAAACCACTCGAGTGGCTGCTGAAGCGGGCCATCCTCGATCATCGTTGTCCCGCGTTCAACCTTGTTCGCGGCCCTCGTCCTCGCTCACTCTCGCTCGCCGGCCCCGAGCGCGCTCTCGCCGACTTTCTCGTGGCCCTCGATGAGCTCTTGCCCGTCCATGTACGGACGTAGCGCCTCCGGAATCGTGACCGTGCCGTCCTCGTTCTGGTAGTATTCGAGCACCGCCACCATCACCCGGGGCAGTGCCAGACCCGAGGCGTTGAGGGTGTGGAGGTATTCGGCCGATTCGTGACGCTCTGGGCGGTAGCGCAGGCCGGCGCGACGGGCCTGGAACGCCTTGAAATTGGAGGCGCTCGAGACCTCGAGCCAGCGGCCTCCCTCGTCGGGGCCGTCGTCCATGTCGTCGCCGGGCGCCCAGACCTCGATGTCGTACGTCTTCGCGCTGGCGAAGGTCAGATCGCCGGTACAGAGCTCGAGGATGCGGTAAGGGAGTTCGAGGCGTTTGAGCACTTCCTCGGCTTCCTCCAGCAGGGCCTCGAGGCGGTCGAAGCTCGTCGCCGGTTCGACGAAGTTGACGAGTTCGACCTTGTTGAACTGGTGGACGCGGACGATGCCCCGCGTTTCGGTGCCGTGTTCGCCGGCCTCCCGGCGGAAGTTCGGCGTGTACGCCTGGTGTTTCAGCGGGAGGTCGTCCTTCAGGAGGATCTCGTCGGCGTACATGTTGGTGACCGGCACCTCCGCGGTCGGGCACAGCCAGAGGTCGTCGTCGCCGTACTCGTCCTCGTTGCTGCCGCCGAGGCGGTAGGCGTCGTCGGCGAACTTCGGGAGCTGACCGGTGCCTCGCATCGACTCGCTCGTGACCGGTACCGGCGGGAAGACGTCGACGTAGCCCTGTTCGCGGTGGACGTCCAGCATGAACTGTATCAGCGCGTGCTCGAGGCGCGCGCCGTCGCCTTTGAGGAAGTAAAAGCCCGACCCCGTCGTCTTCGCGCCGCGGGCCTCGTCGATGATGTCGAGTTCCTCACCGAGGTCGTAGTGTGGGGTAACGTTCTCCGAGCGCACGCGCAGGTCGTCGAAGCCCCAGCGACGGTGCTCGACGTTGTCCGTCTCGTCCTCGCCGACCGGAACGCTCTCGTCCGGCAGCTGTGGGAACTCGAGCAGTCGCTCCTCGAGCTCGGCCTCGAGTTCGTTCGCCCGGGTTTCGACCGCCTCGATCTCGACCTTGAGCGACTGGGAGCGCTCGATGGCTTCCTCGGCTTCCTCGTCTTCTCCGGCCTGTTTCAGCTCGCCGATCTTCGAGCTGACCTCGTTCCGTTGATGGCGAAGGTTGTCGCCGCGGGCTTTCAGGTCGCGCCACTCCTCGTCTGCCGCGAGGACGGCCTCGAGGTCGACGTCGTCGGCCCCTCGATTCTCGAGGGCCTCGCGTACCGCCTCGGGCGTCTCACGCAGGGTCGTCCGGTCGAGCATTGGCCGTCGATTCTGTGCGGCGGGCAAAAACCGTGTCGGATGTGTGTGGGGCGGAGACACGCCTGCGCTGTGTCGGCCGGCGAAGCGGGAAACGTTTTTTTCTCCGGGGTGGGAGGTACGAACATGGATCCACTCGCGGACGAAGCACCGTCCACGCCGATCGAGTACGAGCCGGTCAGCGTCAAGGACGTGCTGATCGAGATGAAAGATACCGCCGAACTCTTGATCGATCTCGCCTACTCGGCGGTGTTACACCGAAACGAAGATCTGGCAAAGGAAGTCCTTCGGCTCGAGTCGCGCATGGATCTCCTCGAGATGCGCGCCCGGATGAGCCTCATGATGGCCGCGCGCAACCCGGACGACGCCGAACAGCTCGCGCCGGTGCTCGGGATCGTCGCCGCGGCCGACCAGATCAGCGACGCAGCCGGCGACATCGCGAAGATCGTCCTCGAGGACATCGGCCTCCCGGACGCGATGCGGGCGGCACTCCCGGAAGCCGTCGAGACGCTCGTCCGGGGCGTCGTGACGACGGACTCACCCTACGCCGCGCGCACGCTCAAGGACATCAACCTCGAGTCTGAGACGGGCGTGCGGGTCATCGCGCTCCGGCGGGGCAACGAGTGGCTGCTCAACCCCGGCCCGGAGACGACGATCGAGGCCGAGGACGTCGCGTTTATGCGCGGGCCCGACGCGGGCATCGAGGAGGTCTACGAGACCATGACCGGTACGCCCCACGAGCCGCCGGTGATCGACAAACCCGATCTGCCGGATCTCGAGCGGGCCGTCGACACGATCGTCCTGATGAAGAACCTCTCGGAGCTGGCGGTCGATCTGGCCTACAGTAGCGTCCTCTTCGACAGCGAGGGACTCGCCGAGGAGGTACAGAACCTCGAGGTCGAGGTCGACGCGCTCGAGTCACGGTTCGAGGCGTGGACGCTCCAGGCGGCCGCCGACGCGGAGGATCCGGTGCGCCTCCGGGGCCTGATCCACCTCGGGAGTGCGACGGAGGTCATCAGCGACGCCGCGGTCGACATCAGCGAGGGGGTCTTCCGCGACATCGACGTCCACCCGGTTGTTCGGATGGCGGTCGAGGAGAGCGACGAGATCATCGCCCGCGTGGCCGTCGAGGAAGGGAGCGAACTCGACGGGCGCACGATCACCGACGGGATGCCCGAGACGGAGACGACGATGTCCGTGATCGCCATCCGCCGGCCCGAGGAGGGGTGGCTGCTCGTCGGCGACGCGAACGCGGACGTGCGGGCGGGTGACGTCCTGATCGCGAAAGGGACTCGAACGGCAGCAGAGGCGTTCGACGAGCTGTCTCGAGGCTGATTTCGAGCTCGAGGGCGGACTGCACGACGCTTACCCGCCTTCGGTATCTACCGTTTGCAAGTAGGATTTTCGAGTGTGGTACCCGAACCAGGTGACGATCGTCCCAAAGACGAGGAGAAAGAAGAGCGTGGTAGCCGCCGATCCTTCGACGTTATACCCTCCCATCTCGAGTATGTTCTCCGTGCTGATCGTGAGCCAGTAGGAGAACGGCACGACAATCATGGGGGTCGATAGCAAAATGAATAAACCTCACGATAGGCTTTATATTTGTTTAAATCTCATGAACTATAACTATTTGTCTAAAGAATATATTTAATCACTATCAGTGAACTCCTCTACTCTACGCTTGTATGAGGCATTGCCTCTTAGCTATATAAATAAGAGATGAATAAAATTTATATTATTTCATTCCAGATTATAATGGCATGGGGTTTGATCAGGAAGACGCTCATCGCTTCTTCAAAATTGGATTGGTGCTCATTATGACCGCATACCTTGGCTCGCTACTCCTTGTTAATCCTGTAGTTGCAACTGTTGTGTTTATGATTTGTATGGGCGTCTACGTGATAAGCACGAACGTCGTCGATCAGTATTGCTTCGATAGCTAATACTCGTGCTGTGAGGTGGGTTGTAGCGCGCTCAAAGCGGACGTTAGCTATCGTATCCACTGACAGTCATTCCACCTGATCGCCAGACATCCCGTCGATCAGTGTGTAATTCGTTTCGGCTGTGACTACAGTGATTACGATGGCTCTCGAGATTGTCGTGGCTGTCCCTACAGAGGCGTCTTGGCGACCTTCTGCTGTGAATTGGCTCGGGATTTGACCGCGAGTTACCTACATCGACTCCGGAGCCGAGACACCCAGCACACCAAGCGCGTTCGCGATGGTGTGTCTCGAGGCGGCGACCAGCGCCAAACGCGCCTCGCGCACCTCGGGGTCGACGTCGTCGGCGAGGACGGGACACTCCCGATAGAAGCCGTTGAACGCCTCGCCGAACTCGCGGGTGTAGGTTGCGACCTGGTGGGGCTCGAGGTCGTCCGCCGCCTCCTCGATCACGGCCGGGAAGCGGGCGATGGTCTCGAGCAGGTGGCGTTCGGCGTCGGTCTCGAGCAGCCCGGCGTCCACCGAAGTTTCGACGTCGCCGTCGACGCCGATCCCGGCTTCGTCCAGGATCCCACAGCAGCGGGCGTGGACGTACTGGACGTAGGGGGCCGACTGGGCCTCGAAGTCCAGCGCCTGCTCCCACTCGAAGGTGATCGCTTTCGTCGGTTGCTTGGAGACGATGTCGTAGCGGACGGCCCCAATGCCGACCTGGTGGGCGATCCGCTCGACGTCAGCGTCGTCGAGGTCGTCGTCGCGGATGCGATCGTCGAGACGGCTCTCGACTTCATCGCGGGCGCGATCGATTGCCTCGTCCAGCAGGTCGTCCAGGTCGATCCCGGTTCCACGGCGCGTACTCATCTTCCCTTCGGGGAGGTTCACGTAGGAGTAGAGTACCTGTCCGAGCTGATCGGTGTCGTTGCCCAGCAGCTCGAGCGTCGTCCGGAGCTGTTCGGCCTGCAGCTTGTGATCCTCGCCCAGCACGGTTACCGCGCGGTCGTAGTTCGAGAACTTCCACTCGTGGTGGGCGAGGTCGCGGGTCGGGTACAGCGACGTGCCGTCCGAGCGGAGGAAGACCAGATTTTTATCGATCCCCTGCTCTTCGAGGTCGAGCTGCCAGGCGTCCTCCTCGTAGACGGCTCCCTCGAGTTCCTTGAGGCGAGAGACGACGTCGTCGGTCGAACCGTCGCGCATGAACCGGGTTTCCTTGACGAACGCGTCGAACTCGGCGGGGAGGCGGGCGAGGCACTCCTTCATCCCGTCGAGCACCTGGTCGACGACCTCGCTGACGCGCTCGTAGGCTGCCTCGTCGCCCGCCTCGAGTCCCTGCATGATCGACTCGATCTCGCCCTCTGCAGCGGCGACCGCGTCTTCGTCGGCTTCCTCGAGGTAGGCGTTCCCCTTGCGGTAGTACCGCACGAGGTCGTACTCGATGCGGTCGCGATCCGGGTCGGACTCGAGGTCGTCCTCGTCGAACGTCTCGTAGGCCCAGGTGAAGACCGCCATCTGGCGGCCGGCGTCGTTGACGTAGTAGTGACGCTCGACGTCGTAGCCGGCGATATCGAGCAGGTTGGCGACGGCATCACCGATAATCGGGTTCCGGGCGCGACCGACGTGTACCGGCCCCGTCGGGTTCGCGCTAGTGTGTTCGACGACGAGCGAGGTGTCGCGGTCGGGGAGCGCGCCGAAGTCGTCGTCGGTGCCGGCGGCGAGCGTCTCGGCGAAGTAGGCATCGCTGGGCAGGAAGTTGAGGTACGGCCCCTGGGTCTCGAGGCGGGCCACGTAGGTGAGGTCGTCGACATCGATTTCGTCGGCGAGCCGGGCGGCAACCTGCGGCGGGGCCGCCCCCATCTCGCCGGCCAGCCGGAAGGCGACGCTCGAGGCCAGGACGGCCGGCACGTCTTCGGGTGGCTCTTCGATCCCGAGGTCGTCGGTCGGAAGCTCGAGGCTCGAGAGGGCTCCCTCGAGGGCAGCCTCGACTTCCGCGCGGAGCGCGATGAACATACCTGCCGTTTTCGGGGCGTGAGTAAAGGGATGTCGGGTTTCGATCGGCTCGAGACGTCACGCGGTCGCTATTACTACTGTTTCTATAGTGAATACTATACTATCTGAACCAATTGCCTTCAAAAGACGTATTTATGTCTATGTCCGTTCTCGGTCGTCGAAATCGAGCCCTACCGGTTGACGGCCGAGGAGCGGGCGACGGCGCTCGAGGCGGCTGGTGTTCCACGGCTCTCGTTCCCGGCTCGTTGACCCGCCCGTGATCGGGTCGACTCAGTGGTCGTGACCCTGGCTTACCGTTAGCGCGGTGTCTGCATCTACCGTCTCGCGTGGCCCGTCTGCATCCCCTCGCTGTTGTACGCCGAACCGAGCCGTCCCTGCGAATCAATCGCGATCACGCCCGCGCTCGAGCCCGTGAGCTCGCCGAACTCTTCGATGGCGAGGTCGGTGGCCTGCTGGGCGTCGAGGCCGCGCTCGACGTGGCGGGCGACCCGCCGAGAGAGGGTGACGCGGGCGATGTCCTCGCCGGCACCCGTCGCGCTCACGCCCGCGGCCGGACAGCAATAGAACCCGGAGCCGACCTGGGGGACGTCGCCGACCCGGCCAGCGAGGGCGAGCCAGCGCCCGCCGGTCGAGGTCGCTGCCGCGAGGCGCTCGCCGTCGAAGGCGACGGCGCCGACGGTGTCGTGGTCGTGTTCGTCGCCGACGCCGGGGGTCGCTTCCGAGCCGTCAGCGTCGTCCCGCCCGTCCGGATCCGTCCGCCCGTACTGGTCACGGATCCACTCGAGCTGTGCTCGCGGATCGTCCCCGGGCGCCTCGAGTTCGGCCCACTTCTCGCGGGTGCGCTCCGACCAGAGGTCGACGCCGGTCTCGATCCCGTAGGCCGCCGCTAGCGCGACGGCGTGGTCGCCGGAGACGAACCCGTGTGGCGTCTCCTCCATAACGAGGCGGGCGACGCTCACCGCGTGTTCGACATCGACCATCGAACAGGCGGCGCCAACCGCGCGGTCGCTGGTCATGAGACCGGCGTCGGTACGAACCCGGCCATCGCTCTGGACGGCGCCGCCGACCCCCGCGTTGAACCGCGGCGAGGACTCGAGGACGTGAACCGCGCGTTCGACGGCGTCGACCGGCGTCTCGGCGGCGGCTCCCGCCTCGGCTGCCTCGTCGAGAACGGCCTGTCGGGGCTCCGGTTCCTCCGGCGTGCCGCCGGCGCCGCCGTGAACGATCACCTGCATCTGTGACTGTGCGGGCATCTCTACTGACGCGATTTCGCGGCACCCAAATGATTCTTTGTATACGCGCCGTCGTTTTCCCACACACTTACCATACCGGCTCGAGTATCGGTCGGCGATGAGTCCGATCGCGTTCCTGGTCGTCTTCTGTGCGATGATGGCCGTCGTCGCGGCCAGCCGTATCGACTGGTCTCGAGGCCGCGAGATCGGCGACGCCGAGGGGATCGCACTCGCCGTTTTCGGACTGACGCTGCTGTCTGCACTCTGGCTCGCCGTCGACGAAGGCTGGCTCGGCCTCTCGATCCTGTCGGTGCTGGTCGCCGTCGCTGGCACCGGGGCGCTGGTGTGGGGGATAGTCGTGATCTATCACTCGGTGCCGTCCGAGCAGCCGTGGGACGGTCATCGCGAATAACTGCCTCGAGGCGTTCGGAAACCGCTCGAGGATGGCCTGCTGGCGATTTCTCCCGGACAGCACGGCGGCGGATCGTCGTTCGCCGTAATACCTGCCAGCCAGCGCTAAATGGGAGGCCTTTTACCCCCGAACAAACCACCTACGAACGATCATGAGCTACGAGCAAGTCGAGGTCCCCGAGGACGGGGAGAAGATTACGCTCGCCGACGAGGAAACTGGCGAGCTCGACGTACCATCGAACCCGATCATTCCGATCATCCACGGCGACGGCATCGGCACCGACGTCGGGCCTGCGGCCCAGAAAGTGCTCGACGCCGCCGCGGAAGCGACCGGCCGATCGATCGCCTGGATGCGCGTCTACGCCGGTGCGAGCGCCCGCGAAAAGTACGACGAGAACCTCCCCGAGGACACCGTCAACGCCATCCGCGAACACCGCGTCGCGATCAAGGGGCCGCTGACGACGCCCGTCGGCGCCGGCTTCCGCTCGCTCAACGTCGCGCTGCGCCAGACGCTCGATATGTACGCGAACGTCCGGCCAACCTACCACATCGACGGCGTCCCCTCGCCCGTCAAATCGCCCGAGAAGATGGATATGATTACCTTCCGGGAGAACACCGAGGACGTCTACGCCGGCGTCGAGTGGGAAGCCGGCACCGACGAGGTCGAGCAGGTTCGCTCGTTCCTCGAGGACGAGATGGAGATCTCGGACGTCATCCACGACGGTCCGGTCGGCATCGGTGTCAAGCCGATATCCGAGTTCGGCTCCAAGCGTCTCATCCGCGAGGCGATCGACTACGCGATCGCGAACGAGCGTGACTCCGTGACCCTCGTCCACAAGGGCAACATCATGAAGTTCACCGAGGGCGCCTTCCGTGACTGGGGCTACGAACTCGTCGAGGAGGAGTACGGCGACGACGTCATCACCGAGGACGACCTCTGGGAGGAGCACGACGGCGACCAGCCCGAGGGCACCGTGGTCGTCAAAGACCGTATCGCCGACAACATGCTCCAGCAGCTCCTGACCCGCACCGACGAGTACTCCGTCATCGCGACGATGAACCTCAACGGCGACTACATGTCCGACGCCGCAGGCGCCCAGATCGGCGGCCTCGGCATCGCACCCGGTGCGAACTTCGGTCACGGGCGCTGTCTCGCCGAACCCGTCCACGGCTCCGCACCGAAGTACGCCGGCGAGGACAAGGTCAACCCGACCGCGATGATCCTCTCGGGCCGCGAGATGCTCGATTACCTGGGCTGGTCGGACGCCGCCGACCTCGTGCGCGACGCCGTCGAGGAGACTATCTCCTCGGGCACGGTCACGTACGACCTCCACCGCCAGATCGAAGGTGGCACCAAGGTCGCCACGAGCGAGTTCGCCGACGCCGTCGTCGAGAATATCGAGAACCTCTCGTAAACCGTTTGTAACGGGGCAATCCCCGATTTCTTTCTTTCATCCTCGAGTCAGCCGCTCGAGCTACCGGCCCGCTCGAGCCGACTGCTCACGCTCTCTCCCTGCTCGAGCTGGTCATCCGCTCGAGCTGACCATCCACTCGAGTTGATCACGTGTGGATGATCAGCTCCCACATTCGACGCTCGTCCTCACCCGGTCTCGAGTCGCCCAAGCGACTCGCCGCGCCGAAACTCCTCGTTTTCGCCGACCGTGATCGTCTCGAGCGTGCCCGTCGCGGGTGCCGGGACGTCGACGCTGACCTTCTCGATCTGGATCTCACAGAGGGTGTCGCCCGCCTCGACGGTCGCTCCCTCGCGGACGAACCACGTTGCGACGACGGCTTCGTCCACCTCTTCGGCGTCGTCCGGCCAGAACGCTTCGGAGTCGATTTCGGCCGTCATTCCTGGATCGACTCGATGGCGGCCGCGATGTCGTCCGTGCTCGGCTGGAACTCCTCCTCGAGCGGGCGGGCGTACGGGATCGGCGTATCGGGCGCCGTCACCCGGTCGACCGCCTCGAGGTCGTCGAGGGCGCCCTCGGTCGCTCGCGCGATCAGTTCCCCGCTGACGCCGTAGGAGTGGTAGTCCTCGTCGACGACGACCAGCCGCCCGGTCTTGCGGACGGACTCGAGGACGGTCTCCGTATCGAGGGGGACGAGCGTTCGGAGGTCGATCACCTCCGTCTCGATGCCATCCCCTGCGAGGCTTTCGGCGGCCTCGAGCGCCCGGTGGACGTGCAGGCCGAGGGTGACGACGGTGACGTCATCGCCCTCGCGTTTCACGTCCGCCTCGCCGAACTCGATCTCGTACGGCTCCTCTGGGACGCCGGTTTTCGGCCCCTCGGGGGCGGGCATCCAGGCCAGCCCCATTAGCCGCTTGTGGAACATGTAGACCACCGGATCGTCGTCGCGGATCGCGGCGTGCATGAGCCCCTTGGCGTCGTACGCCGTCGACGGGACGACGACCTTCATCCCGGGGAGATGGGCGAAGGTGCCGTACAGCGTCTGGGAGTGCTGGGCGGCGTCGTTGTAGGTGCCGCCGACGGCCGTCATGAGCACCATCGGTACCGACACCGAGCCCCCGGACATGTAGGCGGTCTTCGCCATGTTGTTGTAGATCTGATCCATGCACACGCCGAAGAAATCGGCGAACATCAACTCACAGATCGGGCGCATCCCCTGCATCGCCGCGCCAACGCCCGCGCCCATGAACGCCGTCTCGGAGATCGGCACGTCCATGATCCGGTCGTGGCCGAAGTCCTCGAGGAGGCCCTGGGTCGAGTCGAAGATACCGCCGTAGTCGGCGATGTCTTCGCCCATGACGAAGACGTCCTCGCTCTCGTCCATCTCGTGGGCGATCGCTTCGACCATCGCCCGACTCATCGTCAGTTCGCGGCCTGCGGCCTCTGGGTCGGGTGCCTGTGTCTGTGCCATCAGTCCTCACCCCCGTCGGCCGCGGCGAGTTTCCGATCCGGTCGCTCGGGCCACCCCTCGAGGTCGTCAGTGAAGACGTCGTCGTAGGTCTCCTCGGGATCGGGCTGGGGCTGGTCTTTCGCCCACTCGATCGCCTCGTCGACGCGGTCGTGTGCGCGTTCGCGGATCTCCTCGAGGTCGTCGTCCCCGACGCCGTGCTCGCGGAGTCGGTCGGCAAGGCGCTCGATGGAGTCGCGCGCGTGAGCGGCGTCGACGTCCGCGTCCGGGCGATAGGCCTCGGGATCCCCCATGAAGTGCCCCATCCGTCGGTGGAGCTGGATCTCGAGCAACGTTGGGCCGTTGCCGTCTCGCGCGCGGCCAATCGCGGTTTCGGCGGCCTCGTACACGGCGACGGCATCGTCGCTGTCGACGCGCTCGCCTCGAACGTCGAACCCGTCAGCCCGCCGGGAGCCATCTTCGACGTCCGTCACGCGTTCTTTGGGCATGCTGATCGCCCAGTCGTTGTCCTCGATGACGAACACGACGGGGAGGTCGTGGACGCCGGCGAGGTTGAGCGACTCGAGGAACCCGCCCTGGCTGATCGCCCCCTCGCCGAGGAAGGCGACGGCCACGTCGTCGGTGTTTCGCTTCTTCGCCGCCATCGCGGCGCCCACCGCTGGCGGACAACCCTGGGCGATGATGCCGCTGCAGGCGAAGTTCACGTCGGGGTCGTACAGGTGCATGTGGCCGCCTTTCCCCTTCGACAGCCCCGTCTGTCGACCGAAAATTTCGGCGGTCATTCGTTTCAGATCGACTCCCTTCGAGATCGCAACGTGGTGTGGTCGGTGCGGCGCCGTCACCGTGTCCGCATCCCGGAGGTGGGCACAGACGCCTGCCCCCGACGCCTCGTGACCCGCCGCCAGGTGTAACTCTCCCGGTATCGGCCCTGCGGAGATGTCGAACGCGGGCTGTTTCCCCTCGAGGTACTCCTCCTGGAGCCGCTCTTCGTAGTACCGCGCCGTGACCATTTCCTCGTACATCTGCTGTAGTGTGTTATTTCCTACCATGGCCCGAAGCAACTCACACCAAACAGGGTCTTAAAATGAGCGTGCGTGACCAACCGTCGTCCCGGGGATCACCGAGACGCGAACTGGCTCCTGATATTGCGTCGTTTCGGATGCTACTTACTCGAGGTTCGACAACTCGCCGGTTCGCTCCCGTCGGATCAGGTCACGGACGAATAGCCGACACTGGCGGGCGAGGTCTGCCCGGTCGTCGTAGGCGTAGATACGCACGTCCCAGCGATCCCTGACGGCAGCGATCATCGCGCTACGAACGCCGGACTCGTGGACGAACATGACGCGTTCGCGGTGTTCATCTGGATCGTCACCGGCGTACAGCGCCTCGAGCACCGCCCCCACCTCGATGCCGACGCCGAGGTTGTCCCTCATCGCGGGGACGACGTAGATCACGGCGTTGCTCGCGCGGGCGAACGCGATGGACTGGGCTGCCGCGTCCAGCTCCTCGAGGGGGACGTCGACGTCGATGGCGAGGAAGGCGTTGACGCCCGCCTCGGTGCGGAGGTGATCGCGCACCTCGAGCACGAGGTCGAGGGCGGCTTCCTCGCGCTCGAGGTCGCGGGGGTGTTCGGTGCGACTCGCCGCCGTGAGTGCCCCGAAATCGACCGACTCCGGCACGTCACTGGGATCGAGCGTCTCGAGGGCGCGCTCGAGGTCGAACGCCTTGTACGGTCCCATGAGGTAGACGAGAAACTGCGGGCGGGGGAGGTCGCCGAGTTCGTCGATGATCCTGTCGCGCATACCGGTGGTGCTCACCGATCACATATAAAAGCACATCGTTTCAGCAGCTACTGACTCAGCGAACGCTTATACGGGTGGGGAACCGACCGTGAACCATGGCCCAGTCCGATCGCACGACCCGGCAGTTCGGCGACGATATCCTCCCCGAGTCGAGCGTCCTCTCCCTCGAGGAGTACCTCGCAATGCAGCGGGCGATCGGGAACGAGATGCGGTTTCGGATCCTGAACCGTCTCGTCGAGGACGGTCCACACAGCGCGAGTCAACTTCGCGACATCCTCGAAATCCGGTCGAACACGCTGCACTACCATCTCGACGAACTCGTCGACGTCGGCCTCGTCGAGAACCGGAAGCGAAAGGAGCCCGACTCGAGCGGCCTCTACTCGTACTACCGGGCGACCTCCCTCGGGGAGGGCCTGCTCACCGAAGGGGTACGAGAGCTGATGGCCCGCGAGTGGGATGCCCTCGAGCGCTACAGTTATAGTAACAACTGAAACGGTTCACACACTGATCGCCGATACGTCTGGCGATCAGGTGTGCAATGACGTGCAGTGGCTACTATAGTCGATTCCCGGTCGCTCACTGACCGTCGTCCTACTCTTGCCAGCTTGGATTCTCCCGCGGCGGATCGAAGATGTCCACGCCCTTGACCGTCTCCTCGCCGCGATTTTCGGCCGCGTGTGGCTGGTCACCCGGGATGCCGTACGCGTCGCCGGGGCCACAGCGGATCTCCTCGCCGTCGGTCAGAAACGTCAGTTCGCCCGCGTAGATGAATCCGGTCTGCTCGTGGGGGTGGCTGTGTTCCTCGACGGCCGCGCCGGGTTCGATTTCGAAGTGCTGGACGTTCATGGAGTCGGTGCCCGCCATGATGGCGAGGTGGACGCCATCGGCGGCTTCGGCGGTCTCGATATCGGACAGTGAGACGCGTTCCATAGGGGAACGTTGACGGCTAGCACGGTAAGGATTGCTGCTGCGGCAGCGTGCTCGAGTATCCGCGTTTGTGTGTCGAGCGGTGTATCGTGTGGGGGTAGTCTCGAGTGATGCGGCATCTGTGTATCGAGTGGCGAATCAGGTGGAGTCGAGCAAAGCGTGACACGGGACGGACTCGAGTAACCGTGATCCGAGACGAGGTCGGACGGTACCGACCACGGAAGCTATGAGGCTGGCGGCAGCCACCGCTGACATGACCGATCGCTCCGAACCCACCACGACCGGCGCGCTCCACCACCTCGAGTTGTACGCCAGCGAGTTCGACCGGTCGGTGGCCTTCTGGTCGTGGCTGCTCGGGGAACTGGGATACGAACCGTACCAGGAGTGGGAGACTGGCCACTCCTGGAAACTGGATTCGACGTATCTGGTGCTCGTCGAGGCCGACGCACGCTTCCGGGACGAAGGATACCATCGCTGTCACCCCGGACTGAACCACCTCGCATTCCACGCCGAATCACGCGAGCACGTCGACGAGCTCACCGACAAGTGCCGAGACCGGGGCGTTCCCATCCTCTACGAGGATCGACACCCACATGCCGGCGGGCCGGATCACTACGCGCTGTACGTCGAAGATCCCGAGCGGATCAAGGTCGAACTCGTCGCGCCCGAGGGCTGATCGCGCTCGGAAGCCGGTGGCGAAGATTCAACACGACGCAGTTCGGAACCCAGGACATGTACGCCGTCGTGGGCTGTAGCGAGTGCTCACACCTCTGGTTGCTCGAGGGTCGGTCGAAGACCACCCAGTGTCCCCGGTGTGGCTCCCGCCGACAGTACGAGAAACGAAAGAAGTTCGTCGAAACCGACGATCCGGATCACGCCCGGGAGGTTCGCGCGTCGATGCTCGCCAATCGCCAGGGTGAGGGCGACGCCTTCGCCCGCGTCGATTCGTTCGCCGACCTCGAGTCCCAGGTCGAAGACGGGGTCGTCAGCGACGAGACTTACCTCGAGGAGTCGGGACTCGACCCCGGGGAAGTCGCCGCCGCCGGCGATCGCGACCCCCGTCAGCCCGCCCGGAGCGGCAACAAACGCGAGATCATCGAGCGTGCGCTCGCCGACCTCGAGACCCCGACCGAGGACGAAATCATCACTTATGCGGATGAACGGGGACTCGAGGCGGGCGAGGTGCAGCAGGCGCTCGCGAAACTGGTTCGAAGCGGCGACGTGAGCGAGAGCCGTGGAAAGTATCGATTGCTGTGACGTGATGTGACGGTTCTGGTGCAGCGGTCTAGAGGCCGCTTTCAAACCCGCTACGTGCCCGCCGATCGCTACCCCTTTCCCCGCTCGAGTGCTTGTCACCGACATGACGGAGACGCTCGAGGTGCAGGGAACGGTCGTCGGGATCGGACTGCTCGCGGCAGTGCTCGTCGTGGCGTTCGGGACGATCGTCAGCGAGACGATTTTCGGGGTCGACACGCTGACTGTGGCGATGTGGATTTTCACCGCCACGTTCGCCGTCATCTCGCTGCTTCACGCCTGGGTCGGTCAGTACAACTTCGCGTGGGGACACGGTGGCGCGGCGTTTGGATGGGGACTCGTGTTGCTCGGCTCGAGTACGTTTCAGATCGGGCTGGGCGTTGCGCTCCTCGTGCTCTCGGGGATCTACATCGCACTCCTCAGTCGACGTGCGAGCGTGCAGGCAACTGAAACAGCGACCTGAGGCCACCCCACCCCCAATCATACGGGCTGTTGTAACGGATTACCGGTGATTTCCCTTGCGGGTCAGTAATCGCCGGCAGGCGACTACACTAGCCCGTATCAAAGTGCCCCGATCGTGGTCGCGATCGACACCACGAGGGCGACGATCGTGACCACCAGTTCGACCAGTATCAGGTACTGGACGAATCGATGCTTCTCGATCCGTGGGGATGGACACTCACAACTCATTGGTGGTGCGTCCGCAGGTGCTCACCGAACGGACGCATCCATGGCTACTGCCCGCTCGGCAAAATATCGTCGCCAACACCTCTGAGTGAAAGTGAAAGTGAACGAGAGAACGCACCTGCTGACCGGAACGCCGTGCCGAGACACCGACTCATTACATTTTCACCACGGGTATTTTCGGTGAAACTGAAACTGAGACTGAAACTGAGACTGAAACTGAAACTGAAACTGAGACGAAGACGGAAACGGAAGCGAGGTCGGTGTCGACACCCCGGTTCGCCGACGACAGGCGACGCCACCGCCGGTTCAGTCTTCGGCTGACACCGATCCGGACTCGCGCAACTCCCACCCGCGTTCTGTTCGCTGGACGAGTCCCTCGTCGGCCAGCACCTCGAGCAAGTCGGCAATTACCTCCCGCGGAACGCCGACATCCCGGCTGAGGTCGCCGATGCCTTTGGGTTCGTGGCGAATACTCGCCAGCACGTCCGCGTGGATTCGACTCTCCCGACCGACGCCGGCGGCTTCGGAGATGTGATCGAGCGTCTCACAGAGGCGACCTTGCACCCATCGCTGGGCCAGCGAGAGTTCGTTTTCGAGTCGCTCTAGATCGTCGAGCGTCGCGAGCAGACTGTCGAGGTCGTCGGTCTGCTCGAGGGCGATATCGAGCGAGAGATGACGATAGGTGGCGATGTCGACGGTGTTGTTCCGCGGATAGGCACTCTTGCTGTCGAAGCCGTACGGCGAGAGGTTGACCTCGAGGCGGACGTTCCGGGCGATGTGGAAGTACTTGCGCCGCTGGTCGTCAACGTGGCTCTCGATGAGGCCGGCTTCCTCGAGTTTGCGGAGGTGGCCGATGACGGCCTTTGGACTGACGCCGAGATACTCCGAAATCTCGGTGACGTAGCAGGGTTTCCGCGAGAGAAGGCGAAGAATCCGTCGCCGGTTCTCGTTTCCGAGCAGATCCAGCAACGCAGCGGAGTCCATCTACCCGGTCTTAGCGATGGGGACTGAAAAGCGTGTCTGCTCGTTCGATACGGGCACGAATATCGTCGCCTCGAGTGATCGGGTGGAGAATCGCCCGGGTGTGCCGGAGAACAGTCGTTACCTGCGGTGGTTGTCGTGCGGTTGGAAATACCCGTGAGACACCGTCGAAACGACGAGGCCGACCAATCCCTGTGAAAGCGGTCTGCGGTTACTCGTCGCCGGTTTCGGAACCGTCTGCGTGTGGCTCGCTGTCGTCATCGTCGCCGTCGCCGTCGCCATCGTCATCGTCATTGTCATCGTCATCGTCATCGTCTGTCGTCTCCTGTTCCTTGGCCTCGTCACCGACCTCCGAGTCGTCGTCGATCACGTCACCGTCTCCGTCATTGGGGGAAGTCGGCGTGTCGTCCGACGGACCAGCGCGGTCGGTGTCGCCGTCGTTAGATCGATTGTCATCGGTCTGGTCGTCGCCGACTCCGGGTGCGTCAGCCTGTTCGGATCCGGGCGACTCGTCACCCGGGCCTGCGTCGTCTGGTGGGCCGCGTGGCGGGTCAATCCCTGCAATCTTCTGGGCTCGTTCGGCGACTTCCTGTCCACCGAGCTCCGAGGCGTTCTGGCGCAAGGTGTTGAGTTCGGTTACGTTGACACCAGCCCCTCTCGCTCGTTGTTCGGTTTGCCCGAGCGATCGATCAATCCCGGCGAGTTCGGCGGTGATCCGGTTCATCCGTGCATTGTACTCGGACGGATGGAGCTCGTCTCGCTGTTCTCGCAATTCCTGGTACTCCGCTTCGAGCTCCGCGAGTTTGGACTCGTGGGTCGCCGTTCGCTCCTCGATGAGCGCCGCACGTCGATCGTCGTCGGCCTTTTCGAATTTCGACGCGAAGATCCCGTCGTCAACGGTGTGTGCGGCGTTTGCCGTGTTCGCTTGCATGAACGTCGAGACTTCGTCACTCACCGACGGCGAATCGTCGTCGTCGGTATCGTGCTCGTCGGTCAACCCCCCAGTGGCAGCCACCGGTGCAACCAGGAGCCCGATGACTGCCAGCAACGCGAGGCATACCACGGCGCGGTTCGTTGGCATTACCTGATCGATACCTGTTTGGGGGGTAAAAAGCCGGACTTTCGTTTGAATCGTTTACGTATCACGTGGAACCGTTCGAACCGTTTTGAGCGTTCAAAACGCCATGCGGCGACACTGTGTGTAATGTGCCAATATAGTAGCCACTGCACGTCATTGCACACCTGATCGACAGACGTATCGGCGATCAGTGTGTGAACCGTTTCAGTTGGTACTATATAGTGTAGTCGAGCCGTTTCGATGACCGAAACGGTACGCTGACGCTGGTACGTTCACATGGAGGGGGCCGACTCTCCTGTCAAAGGACGCTGAAAGCGCTCGCTCTTAAAAGTACTCGCAAAATAGTTATGTGGCGGTGGGCCATGGTAGTAGTTAACATGTTCGAGGCTTTCTCCGGAAGCTACTATCTCGGACGTCTCTACGTGACGCCGACGAGCGGCGATCACGCCCGTATGGAGCGGACACAGCACGAGCGCATCAACGAAGCCGTCTACGCGACCGGCGACGGGGTCGAACGCCTCGACACCCCGCTCGTGATGAAACTCGAGACCGGCCACTTTCCGGTACACGGCGACGAGACCGTCCCCACGAATACGCTCGCGATTCCCGAGTCGTTACTCGAAGGAACCCGTATTCGAAATCCACCGACGCTCCGGGAGGTATTTCTCGCCCGGCGCGAACGCGCAGAACAGCTCCTTGGGCTCGGCTTTGGCGGAACGAAGGAACAGTGGGAGCTGCCCGAACCGACGTGGAGCGACGACACGGAAGACGGCGAAACCGGGACGTAAAAGTAGGAGCCGTTCACGTATTCGCTCGATATCGCGATGATCGACAAGCTGCTCGGGCGGGCCGAACTCAAAGCCCGTATCGACGAGCTCGAGGACGAAAACGAGCGGCTGCGTCGGCGATACGAGGCCGAATCCGAACGCCGATCGGAGGCCGCGACCGCTCGTCAGCGGGCCGAACGTGAGCAGAACCAACTCCAGGATCGCATCGCCCAGCTCGAGGGCGAACTCGAGCGCCTGAAAGCCGAACACGAGCAGGGTCGCGACGACGGCCGTGCTCTCGAGCCACGTCGGCAGGATCGGCTCCGCGGCGCGGAACTGACAGCAGTTCTCGATCGCCTCGAGTCCGTCCGAACGGAACCGGAGGGGGCGTTGACGGCGACGATTCCGGGGGGCTGGGCGATCTCTGATGGTGTCCCCGACGCCGTCGAGGAACTCCTCGGTGATCGATCTGCACTGCTCGAGGACGTCGCGCCGGCGGTCGTGTACGCCGACGACGCACGATTGGTGTCGGTGGCGCTATCGCCGCCGCTCGACCCCCTCTATTGGAGCGACTCGGGCGAATCGCGCTCGGGCCGTTCGAACGATGGGGTCGACCTCGAGTGGGCCGATCGATTCCACCTCGACCGATCCTGGTTTCTCCCGCGCGGCCAGTTCACGCTCGCGCTCGTTCGCGCGGATCTGTTCGCGCTGGGCGTCTACGACGGCGACGAGCGGATCGGGTATCGTGGGTTCGAAAGCGACGTGAAGGGCAGCCACTCCAAGGGTGGCTTCTCGCAGGGGCGTTTCGAACGGATCCGGGAGGGCCAGATCGCCGATCACCTCGAGCGCTGCCGGGACGCACTGGATGCCCACCGGACGGGGGCGCTGTACCTCGTCGGCCAGCGAGAGGCTGTCTCGAGGCTGGTCGAAAACCGTGGCGTCGAGGCAGACGCGACGGCGACGGTCGACGCGACTGGGAAGCCGAAACCGGCGCTCGAGGACGCGTTTCGGTCGTTCTTCACGACGGAGCTGTTGGTCGTCTAACTCGTGGCTAGAGTAGCCACTGCACGTCATTGTACACCTGATCGCCAGACGTAACGGCGATCAGTGTGTAACCCGTTTCAGTTGTTACCATAGAGTTAGTGGTCATCTCACCCACCCCACTTCGCCGCGGTGTTCAGGATTAAGTTCCCGCTCGTCCTTGCCCCGCCTATGCGTGTTGCAATTCTCGCTCACGAAAAGTTCCCCGACCAGGCCAAAACGGCCCTCGGAGTTCTCAGATACGCCGATTACGACGTCGCGGCCGTTCTCGACCGCGACAGCGCCGGTCAGCGCGTCAACGAGCTCGTCCCGGACGTACAGGACGCACCGATCGTCGCCGGGATGGCCGACCTCGAGGCCGACGCCGTCGACGCCCTGCTCATCGGAATCGCACCGGTTGGCGGCGGTTTCGACGAATCCTGGCGCGCGGACGTTCGGACGGCGCTCGAGCGGGGCTGTGACCTCATCTCCGGGTTGCACTACTTCCTCGAGGATGACGAAGAGATCGCGGCGCTGGCCGACGAGTACGGCTGTGACATCTGGGACGTCCGAAAACCACACGAAGACCTCACCGTCGCCGACGGCGTCGCTGACGAGGTCGACGCTGAGGTCGTGTTGACCGTCGGCACCGACTGCGGGGTCGGCAAGATGACGGCGACGATGGAGTTAGCTCGAGACGCGCAGGCGGCTGGCTACGACGCCGTCGCGATCCCGACGGGACAGACCGGCATCATGATCGAGGGCTGGGGTAACCCGGTCGACCGGGTCGTCAGCGACTTCACCGCCGGATCGGTCGAGGAGATGATCCTCGAGAAGGGCGACGACCACGACTACCTGTTCGTCGAAGGCCAGGGGAGCATCATTCACCCGGCCTACTCTGCCGTCACCTGCGGGATTCTTCACGGCGCGATGGCCGATTTGATGATCCTCTGTCACGACGCGGGACGTGATACCCTCGCCCACGGGTTCGACGTTCCGATTCCTCCCGCACAGGCGTATGTCGATCTCTACGAGGGGCTTGCCGCACCGGTCAAGCAAGCGCCGGTCGTCGCGGGCGCGCTCAACACCTACGGCCTCGAGGACGACAAGGCCCGCGAGGCCGTCGACGCGTTCGAGGCCGAGCTTGGCAAACCGGCGACCGACGTCGTTCGCTATGGCACCGACGAGATTCTGGAGGTGGTGCTATGAGCCTCGAGGCCTCGTTCGAGCGCGTCGAGATGCCCCTCGAGTTCCCGTTTACGATCGCACGCGGGACGTCGACGTCGGCCGAGAACGTCATCGTCACGATCGAGGACGACGAGGGGAACGTCGGCATCGGTGGCGCTGGCCCCTCCGCACACTACGGCGAGACCGCGGCGACGGTCGAGGCGGTGTTGCCCGACCTGCTCGCGATCGTCGAGGACGTCGGCGACCCCCACCAGCTCGGGCTGATCGAACGTCGGATGCGCGAGACGATCGAACGGAACCCGGCCGCTCGCTGTGCCGTCAGCATCGCCCTCCACGACCTCGTCACGAAACGCCTCGAGGTGCCGCTGTACCGCTACTGGGGGCTCGACCCGACGGAAACGGTCGAAAGCTCGTACACGATCGGGATCGACGACACCGAGACGATGCGTGAGAAGACCGAACTCGCCCTCGAGCGCGGCTACGGCACACTCAAGGTCAAACTCGGTACCGACCGGGATCTCGAGATCATCGAGATGATTCGCGACGTGGCCCCCGACGTTCGCCTCTACGTCGACGCGAACGAGGCCTGGACGCCGCGAGAGGCCGTCCGGAAAATCGAGGGGCTGGCGTCCTACGACCTCGAGTTCGTCGAACAGCCGGTGCCCGCCGAGGATCCAGAGGGACTGAAATACGTCTACGAGCGGGCAGCGCTCCCGATCGCGGCCGACGAGTCCTGTATCACCGTCGAGGACGTTCCCCAGATTGCCGAGCGGTGTGACGTCGCCAACCTGAAGCTGATGAAGTGCGGTGGGCTTCGGGAAGCGATGCGGATCATCCATACCGCCCGTGCACACGGCCTGCAGGTCATGTGCGGGTGTATGTCCGAGTCGAACGCCTCGATCGCCGCCGCTTCCCACCTCGCACCGCTGCTCGATTACGCCGACCTCGACGGGTCGCTGTTGCTCGCGGAGGATCCGTACGACGGCGTATCTATGCCGGGCGGAGTGATCGATCTTGAGGGCCTCGACCGGAACGGGACGGGGGTCGTCACTTCGCGGTAGCGAGGGACGACGATAGGTAGGCGACGCACACTCTCACGCCGAACTGAGTTGTGTGTCAACAGTGAACAAGCTATTTGTATCTGTGGAAAGTAGGGGTACTTCCCATGTCTCTCGAGCAGCCCCACCCGGAGAAAGCGGTGGTGGAGCGATGGAACCGGGCCTTCGAGGTACTCTCGGCGGAACCTCGACGTCAGCTGGTGACCTCGTTGATGGACACCAAGCCCGAGGAAGCGGTCTCGCTGCCGTCGGCTGCCCGTTCGCCGGCTCTGGAGTTCGCTCCCGACGACCTCACGATAGCGTTGCATCACCGGCACCTACCGATGCTCGCCGGTGCGAACTATGTCGAGTGGACGCGCGACCCGTTTCAGGCGCGGCGCGGCGACAACTTCGAGGAGCTCGCACAGATCTTCGAGTCGCTATACGCAAAAGCCGATCAGCTCCCGGACGCGATGGTGACCGGGTGTTCTCGACTCGAGCTCGAACGAAGCAAACTCGGATAGCAGTTCTGTTGGACGCGACGTGAGGGTGGCGTCGAACTGGTTGTGGAAGCGACTGGCGGTGAATGCGACCGGTGAGTGACGTCTCCGTACTCGAGAGACCGACATGACTTTGCCCTCGCTAGCGTAACGTCGAGTATGAACGAGCCACAACTGCTCATGACCGCCGTCCTCGTCGTGGTCGTGCTGGTTTGTCTCGCCGCGATCCTGTACATCTCGATCGTGTGGGACTGACCGCCTGGAGCGAAATCGGCTCAGCGGGAACGATTTCCCAGTATCCGCCGATCGCCACCCTGTAATGGGCGATCGGCAGTACGTGACACGAGTCACTATCAGTCATTCTCGGCGTCCACCGACGCCTTGAGGCCCTCGATGACCGATCGGTCGGGATCTTTCGTCGGCAACATCGGGCCGACCGAGGCCGTTCGTCGCGTCACCGTCGCGGTGCGAAGAATGTAGACCGTCATGAGAGCGAGGGGGGAGAAGACGACCGCGAGCAGGGCACTGACGACGACGGGAAGGGCAGTCAACGAGAGGACGGGGCCCGTTCGACCGGCGTACAGAAACCCGATCAGCATGGCGGACGTGATCGCCGGCACTCCTATCACCAGCGTCAGCTGTGAGAACCGGGTCAGTTCCCGCTGGAGGTACGTCGTCTTGAAGTGCTCGCGTGCGATGAGGAACAGTTCGAACGTCTCTATCAGTGCCCTGAGATCGTCTCGAGCGGCAGGTGAGAGCGCCGATTCGTGGTGAGCGAGCAGGTACGTTGCGGCGAGGTGATGTCTGGCGGCGTCGTACTCGATGGCCGCGGAAACGGCGTCGAACGTGCCGAAGGTGGCCGACGAGAGGATTTCGTCGACGTGCTCGGCGCTGGCGTCGACGGCCCTGATGTATCGCTCGAGGTCGGTTCGAGCGTCAGTATCGATGTCGCTGTCGCTCGTATGGTCTTTCAGACTGTCCGTTCTCTGCTGAATACGATCGGCGAGCGACTCGAGCAGTTCTGAGGGGGAACCGGGTGCGAGGGGCGCGTCGATCACGTCGGCGACGTCCGATCGGAACGACGTCACCTCTTTGAGGCGGTCGCTAACCCGGCCGGCCGAGGAAAACTCCTGTGAGAGGATGAGTTGATTGATCGAGACGACGATGGTGACGAGCGAGAACGTCCCGGCAACCATCCCGCCAGCTAACCGGGTGACCGAATCGTCGTTCGTGAAGGCGATGAGTCCGAATGAATCGAGACTAAAAAACAGGATGAACACGCCGGCTGAGAGACAGAGCGCCAGAAACAGCCGGTTTGCGTCGATGAGGAACCAGTCTCTGAACTGGGCGAACGCGCTGGTGTTCGGCTGCTCCCCGGCGCTCGTCCCGTCGATCGATGCCGTCGAATCACCGGCCATATCCCGTGTACACCGAAGGCGTGGAAAAACCTCGTCGTTGCATATATCGATCGCGTGGTCTGTCTCCCCGTTTCGACAGTCGCCCGCCCAACGTTCGACTCATTGGATCTCGTTCCCGACAGTCGCCCGCTCGATGACTGACTCATCCGCTCGCTCTCGATGTCGCTCGAGTCGATCCGTCCCGCTCGCTCGAGGCGGCAGTCAGGGAGTGCAGGCCCTACACTCAACCGAATCGCGGCCGTGGCGACTTCCATGGCGGTACACGGACGGTCAGGGAGCGGCGACGAATCGACGGCAAACAGGGCCAGCTCTCGGCGGCGACTCCTCATGGCGACTGGGACGATGCTCGGGGCGACTCTCGCCGGCTGTCTCGGTCGTGGCGGGCCGGCGTACGACGGCGACAATGCGGACGCCGACCGCCCCGTAGTCGACGTCGACGGCGAGGGTCGAACGGCCGAGGAGATGGCTGCCGCGTCGGCACTCGCCATCACGGAACCCACCGAGGGCGTCTCCCTGGTGGAGGGCATCGAGGTCACCAGCCACGAGTTCACCCTCGAGGACGATTACCGGGGCTCGACGGTACAGGGGGTACTCGAAAACACCGGCGACGATCGGCTCTCGGTCGTCGAAGTTCGCGTGCGGGTGTACGACGAGGCGGGCGCCCAACTCGGGATGTACCTCGATCGAACGGGCGACCTCGAAGCCAACACGACGTGGTCGTTTACGGTGATCCTGCTCGAGTCGCCGTCGGAAATTGCATCCTACGATATCGCTGCGGTTGGTGCCCCAGCGTGAGTTCCTCCCGGAGCGACCGCCTCCCAGAAGTAACCGCGTTTCGATTCCTCAGTTCTCCGTTTCCTCCTGGAGATCCTCGAGTTCGGCCTCGACCTCGTCGTCGCTCACGTCGGTTTCGAGATCCTCGAGTTCGGCGTCGATGTCGGCATCGGTTTCGACGTCGGCCTCAGTGTCGCCCTCCGCGCCGTCAACTTCCGTCTCACCGCCAACTTCGGCTTTGAGCGTCTCGAGTTCGGCGTCGACGCCGCTGTCGGTTGAGAGCGCCTCGAGTTCGCGGTCGATGCTGTCCTTGTCGGACAACACGTCCTCGAAGGCACCCGACTCGTGGAGTTCGTCGAGCGCCGCGGCCCGGGCTTCCATGTCCTGAGTGCGCTCTTCGGCGCGTTCGATCGCCCGGCCGACGTCCTCGAACTCCTCTCCGGTGGCAGTCATCGCCTCCGAGACGGTCGAACTCGCTTCCGCGGCCTCGTAGCGGGCTTTCATCGTCTCCTTCTTGGTGCGGAACTCCTCGATGCGGCTCTGGAGTTCGTCCTTCTGGTCGATCAGTCGATCCTGTTGCTGCTGGAGATCCGAAATCTGGCGCTCGAGTTCCTCGATCTGGTTCATCTTGGCCTTCTTCTTCTCGAGGGCGCGTCGAGCCAGATCCTCGCGACCCTGCTGGACGGCCGTGCGCGCCTGGCCGTTGTGTTTGTCGACGTTCTCCTCGAGGCGGCGCTTTTGCATCTCGAGGCGCTTTTTTTGCGTCGTCAGATCGGCGATTCCACGTTTGACTTGCTGGAGCTGATCGCGCATCTGCTCGTAGGAGTAATCGAGCGTCTGCGTCGGATCCTCCTGGCGGTCGAGAAACGAGTTGATCTTCGACCGGATGATGTAGGACGTCCGAGAGAGGATACCCATACGTACTACGTGTCCCTCGTGGCTCTTAAAAACTTCACATCGATTACAGGCGAGCAGAATCGTCGGAGTTCTCTCGCGGACGGTCGACTCGGACGTCCGGTCACCCGGGAAGGCGCTATCGATTTCTGGTGTTCGAGAGTCGTTACCGATCGGCGTGATCGTCGTGTGTCGAGCGAGTGACCGCCGTTGAAGCTGTGCTCGGCCGTGCAATCAGCCAGGGATCACAGGGCTGCCAGGTTTCGACGATTCGGTCGTCCGCGAGTCGGACGACCATCGTCTTCCGGCTTGGCGGCGCGTCCCCCGTCACGGACTCGTGGGACTCGATCCAGCTAGCCTCGTCGACGATCCATTGGCAGTAGACGACGCCGTCGCCGCTGGCGAGGCCGTCGATGTGATAGGTGAGTTCGGGAAACGCTGCCCTGGTAATTTCCGCGTACGCTTTTAACGCATTCCGACCGACGAGCGTCCCCCAACTGGTTTCGTAGGCGACGTGATCGTCGGCGACCAGTTCGTCGATGGTCGATCGAATCATCTCGCTCGATCGAGCGTCGGCGTACAGCTGCAGATATCGTCGCCACACCTCCTCGTGATCGACTTTCGGTTCTCCCGCCGTTCGGTGGTTACGCTGTTCGCCGTCGGTGCTGTATTGGTCGCCACGCATGAACGTATCATCCCCCAGGCTGGATGGACGGGGACGACAATAAGATAGCTATCTGGTGACGATTTTGCACCGACGGACACGTGTGCAGCTGTTGCAAGGGGCTCACGAGGTGGCACTCGTCGTCCCATGGGGTGATTCCCCGCTCGAGTACGTCGACATCGTCGGAACAGTCCGAAGCCGAGAAAGAGGCGTTCAAGCCCCTCGAGTTCGAACGGGCGGCTATGTCATCGTTCACGTCTACATCCACGTCCATCGTCGTGCCCGGCGCGCGAGACGTCCGGGCGACGCTCGAGGAGCCCGGAACGGATGCGTCGCCGTCGGCGATCGTCGTCGCCTGCCCGCCCCATCCCCAACACGGGGGAAACCGGAGCGATCGACGACTCGTCGCGCTCAGCGACTGGCTCGTCGACCACGGCATCGCCTGCCTCCGAATCGATTACGGTGACTGGGACGAGGGTCGTGGCGAGCGAACCGACGTCACGAACGCGATCCGCTGGGCAGCAGAGCGCTACGACCGCGTCGGCGTCTTCGGCTTCAGTTTTGGCTCTGCACTGGCGCTGCTTGCGAGCGGTGGTGACCCCACGGTGGAGGCAGTCGCCGCCCTCGCCCCACCGACGCGTCTCGGCCCCGACCTCGAGGTGTTGCCGGTGCTCGAGTCCCTCGCTATCCCGGTATTGATCGCCTACGGCGTCCGGGATACGACGGTCGACTGGGAGCCGGTCGTCGAACTGGCCGAGGAGCGCGGCGACCGGGTGCTCGAGTGGTCTGCCGATCACTTCTTCATCGGCCAACACGAGGCGATCGCTGCCGACGTCGGCTCGTTTTTCGTGGAGACGATCGGCTCGGCGAACGCAGAGTGAGCCACCACGTGTTCGATCGACCTATCGGAATACTGGTAAAAAGTACGTCGCATAGCTCGAGTAGCCACTGCACGTCAATACACACCTGATCGCCAGACGTGTCGGCGATCTGTATGTAAATCGTTGTAGTTATTACTATAGAGTTCACGGTGTGCACCCGAAGGCTACATGGCTCGAGTCGGTGTGAGCCCTAGGTCGTCCGGAACGCCCGATCGCCTGCGTCGCCGAGGCCGGGGACGATGAAGCCGTCGTCGTCGAGGTGATCGTCGATGGCGACGGTGAGGAGGTCGATGTCGGGGAACTGCTCGCCGACGCGCAACAGTCCTTCGGGGGCCGAGACTGCCGAGAGGACGATCATCTGGTCGGGATCCGCGGAGTTCTGGATGACGTGCTCGAGGACGGCGTTCATCGTGCTGCCCGTCGCCAGCATCGGGTCGGCGACGATCACGGTGTCCTCGGGGGTGATCTCGGGCAGTTTGACGTAGTCGATCGTGATCGGGAACGTCCCGGCTTCGTCACGACCGGCTTCTTCGTCTCGACTGGCGCTGATGACGCCCTGGCGGGCGCGCGGGAACGCCTTGAGGAGCCCTTCGACGAACGGGGTCGCCGCCCGGAGGACGTTGATGATGACGATGTCGTCGAGACCCTTGACGCGCTCGCCCATCGTGGGCTCGAGGGGCGTCTCGATCTGGACGTACTCCGTCTCCATGCGGCCGTCGATGATCTCGTAGCCACAGATTCGGCCGAGTTTCACGAGCCCTTTTCGAAAGCTCACCTGTTCGGTTTCGACGTCCCGGAGGCGCGAGAGCGTGTCCTTCGCCAGCGCGTGAGTGACGAGATAGGCGTCACCGCGGTCTTCGATCGGCATACCGGTACTCGGCGGCCGACCCCATTGATAGTACCGATCCGTTCGAGCGATTCGCGCCCCGATCTCCCGAGCGACTCGAGGTGAACCCCTCTGGAAAGCGATCCAACAGGCACCGATCGTCGGACGAACTCGATCGAGGCCGAGGAGTGCGTTTTCCAGTCACGAAAACCGAGGGACACTTTTATGACGCGGTTCTCCCGAAGTGTGGTAATGAGCGAACGGAGCTTCCGACTTACCCTCGTCGGTGTCGTCCTCGCCGTCGCCCTCGTCGCGATCGCCGGTATCGCCGTCGCCGGTGCAGGTGTCGGCGCCACCAGCGACGACGGGGCAGCGGGAACGACCACCGACGAACCGACGGCGCTCGAGCAGCAGGCGACACTCTCGAGTCAGCCAGCGGCGAGCCAGTCCCCGCCGCCCGTCGAATCGTGTGCGGCCGAGCCTCGCGAGGACTTCGCCCCGCCCGACGATGGCAACGACACCATCGGCTGGTTCGACGGCTACTGGTACAACCAGCCACTCGAGATCGACGCCAGCGACGGCCTGACCGAGGAAGAACTCGAGGCGGTGAGCGCTCGGACTGCGGCCCGCTTCGAGGCACTGCGCTGTCTCACGTTCGAGTCGATGCCGCCGGTCGATATCGTCGACCGCGAGGAATTCGCCGAGGAAACCGAGGCGCAGTTCGGCGACGTCGACCAGCGCACCAGTCAGTTCGACAACGCCCAGTTCGAGACGCTGTTGTTGATCGGGAGCGAGACGGACGCGATCGAGGTGCGCCAACAGGATCGGAGCGCGACCGTCGGCGGCTACTACGACTTCGTGAACGACGAGATCGTCGTCATCTCCGACGATCCCAACCAGTTGCAACTCGACGAGGCGATCCTGGCTCACGAACTCGGCCACGCCCTCCAGAATCAGCACTTCGATCTCGCTGGCTACGAGCGGGACACTCGCGATCTCGACAACGGTAAACTCGGCGTGATCGAGGGCGACGTCCACCGCATCGAACAGCGCTACCTCGAGTACTGCCAGGAGGACTTGTGGAACGAGCCCTGTATCCTCGACGATGCAGAGGACGAGGAAGCCGGCCAGGAGCCGCCGAGCTGGGGACTGTACTTCATGCAGTTCCAGCCCTACAGCGACGGCCCGTCGTTCGTCGACCACGTCTACGAGGAGGGCGGCTGGGAGGCCGTCGACGCCCTCTACGACGACATGCCGCGCTCGTCGGTCGAGGTGATCTACCCCGAGCGCTACGGCGAGTTCGAAACGGCCGACCTCGAGGTCGCGGATCGCTCGAGCGACGACTGGGATCGCCTGACGTTCGAGGACGGCCCCGACCACAACGTGATCGGCCAGGCTGGGCTGTCGGCGATCTTCATGGATCCCGCCTACGACGACCCGCCCACGTTCATCGTCGACCCGAACACGTTCCTGAACATGGATCCCGAGACAGGCGAGATCGACTCATCGAACCCGCTGAACTACGACCTCGAGGCGACCAGCGGCTGGGAAGGTGACCGGCTCTACGTGTACGAAAACGACGATCACACCGGCTCGGTCTGGAAGCTCGCCTGGAGTGACGCCGACGAGGCGGCGACGTTCGTCGACGCCTACGAGGCCCTCGTCGACGTTCGCGGCGGCCAGGCCGTCGACGGCTACGCTCACACCTACACCTTCGACGAGGGCAGCGAGTTCGAGATGGCCCTGACGATCTACCCCGACGACGACCGGGTCTGGGTCGTCACCGCGCCGACCGTCGACGACCTGACCGACGTCCACGACGATATCGAGTTGCTCGAAAGCGGCGAGAGCCCGCTCGAGGGCGGCGACGATGCGGATGACGCTACCGACGCCGGCACCGATGATGGCGCCGGTGACGCCGACGACACCGATGCGGGCGACGATGATACTGCCGATGACGGTATTCCCGGATTTGGCATCGCCGTTGCGCTGAGCGCGCTGCTCGTCTCGGTCGCGGTGGCGACGCGACTGGGTGGCCGAACCCGCCTCGAGTAACGGGACTCGCCATCTCGAGTAGCCGAGCACACATCGTCACTTGACGAACAGCGCAACGCCTTTTTGAACTGGCGCCCTCTCGAACACCATTACCAATGCGCGTTCGCCTCTTCGCTGTCGTCCTTCTCGTCGTTCTCGCCGGCTGTACGGCACCGCTTTCTGTTCCGGACGACCAGCCGGGCGATCCGGATCGCGACCTGGGGAACGTTGCCGGCTACAGCGCAAACGACACGATCGAGATCGACGATCCGAATCAGCTGAGCCAGGGCGAACTCGAGGCCGTGACCTACCGTGCGATGGCCCGTATCGAGGAGATTCGTGGCCTGCGCTTCACCGAGGACGTCGAGGTCGAGGTGTACACGCGTGCGGAACTTCGTGAGCGCTTCGACCGCAGTGAGGAGCCGGCAGACGCGTTCACCAACGAACTGTGGCGGGCGGCGTTCGTCGTCGACGGCGAGACCGACGTCAACGAGGCGTTCGATCAGCTCTACGGCGATGCCGTCCAGGGCTTCTACGTCGACAACCGGATCGTCGTCGTTACCGACGACCCCGACGCGGTTCGCGTCGATCGGGGGACGCTGGTGCACGAACTCGTCCACGCCCTCCAGGATCAGCAGTTCGGACTCGAGCGCCAGGGGCAGACCCTCGACGAACGACGGGCAGAGAACGGGTTAATCGAGGGCGAAGCGAACTACGTGCCAGTACTATACGACCAGCGCTGTGGGGCGGAGTGGCAGTGCCTTCCCGACCTGGAGCCACTCGAGGGTGACGAGTCGACGTCGGCGGACGAACTGAACGTCGGGCTGTTCCTCTCGATTTTCGCGCCGTACTCCGAGGGGCCGACGTTCGTCGAACACCTCCACGAAACCGGCGGCTGGGACGCTGTCGACACCGCCTTCGAGGATCGACCGGTCAGCACTGCCCAGATTATCCACCCCGAACGGTACCCCGACGACCGGCCAATCGAGGTCGACGTCGCGGATCGCTCGAGCTCCGGGTGGCAGCCGATAACAGGCGATGACGGCGAGGTACGAACCGAGACGATCGGCGAGGCGACGCTCTTTTCCGCGCTGTGGTCGAACGGCGCGCTCGATCACTCGATCACGGCCGGCGGCACCGAGCTCTCGCCGTACAATTACTCCCATCCGACGACGGCGGCGTGGACGGGTGACACGTTCGTCGCGTACAACGAGACCGACGGGCCGGGCACCGGTCACGTCTGGGCGCTCGAGTTCCGGGACGCCGAGAGCGCCGACCGATTTGCCGAGGCGTACGAACGCCTCCTCGAGAACAGCGGTGCCGAGGCCGTCGCGGACACCGATGACACGTACCGAATCGCCGACGACGAGGCGTTTGCCGGTGCGTACCGCGTTAGCGTCGACGATACCCGGGTCGAACTCATCGGCGCGCCGACGGTGGCCGACCTCGAGGTGATTCGACCAGTGGAAGGGAAGACGCTCGAGGCGACGACTGCACCCGGCGTGTCCGGCGCTGCGGCGAACGCGGTTGCCACAGACGTTCCCACTGAAACGGTGTCGATGGTCGGGTGAAAACGCACCCGACGATCCGTAACACCGGAGGCTTCGTGGTACACACCCACTAGATTCCGCCGAACACGTTCGGTCGCGTTCCCACCGGGAGAGATTCTGGTTGACGGTATATCCCCTGTTGGTTCCGAGTAGAGGCTGTAGCGAGTGGGTGCATCTCGATCACTCCTCCACAGCAAACCATGACTGAGCAACCTACCACCGATACGACGAAACCGACTGCAGACGCTGACGAGCGCGACCCACTGTTCGCGCGGATTCCACGGCGCGACTTCATGAAAGCCGGCGCCGCGACCGGTGCCCTGACCGCACTGGCCGGCTGTACGGGAATTCTCGAGGGTGACGGCGGGAACGGGACAGCGGCCGCGAGTTCGGCCGATCACACTGTCCCGCCCGGTGAACTCGACGAGTACTACGCGTTCTTCTCCGGGGGCCACTCCGGCGAGGTACGCGTCTACGGCGTCCCCTCGATGCGCAGCCTCATGCGGATCCCCGTGTTCAACCTCGAGGGAGCGCGCGGCTACGGCCACGACGACGAGACTCGAGAGATGCTCGAGGAGGCCGGCGGCTACACCTGGGGTGACGTTCACCACCCGCGAGTGAGCCAGACGGACAACGAGTACGACGGCCGATGGCTGTTCGTCAACGACAAGGCCAACGGCCGGCTGGCCCGGATCTGCCTGAAGTACTTCGAGACCGATGCGATCGTCGACCTGCCGAACCAGCAGGGAACCCACGGCGCGTGTGCGCTGATGCCCGACACGAAGTACATCTTCGGCGTCGGCGAGTTCCGCGTCCCGATGCCCAACGACGGGCGCGACGTCGACGACCCGAGCGCGTACACGTCGGTACTCTCGGCCGTCGACCCCGAGACGATGAATCCCGTCTTCGACGTGAAAGTCAGCGGCAACCTCGACAACGGCGACTCCGGGAAGAACGGCCGCTGGTTCTTCTCGACCTCCTACAACAGCGAGGAGGGCGTCACCGAGCGAGAGATGACCCAGGCGGACACCGACTGGGTCACCGCCTTCGACATGCCCGCGATCGAGGAGGCCCTCGACAACGGCGACTACGAGGAAGTAAACGGCGTGCCAGTCATCGACGGGACGAAAGAGAGCCCGCTCAACGACGCCGACCGACCGATCGTTCGGTACGTCGACGTGCCCTCGAACCCCCACGGCGTGACCGTTACGCCCGACGGCAAGTACGCGATTGCGTCCGGCAAACTCGACAACACGTGTACGATCATGGAACTCGACCTCCTCGGCGAGGTCGACGATCCGAACGACGCCATCGTCGGCCGGCCCGAAGTCGGCATGGGGCCGTTACACACCCGCTATGACGACCGCGGCCACGCATACACGTCGCTGTTCGTGGACTCACAGATCGTCAAGTGGGACATCGAGACGGCCGTCGAATCCGAACCTGGCAGCACCGACGCGGTCATCGAGAAGATCGACGTCCACTACAACCCGGGCCACCTGAACGCCTCCCAGTCGTTCTCCTCCGATCCGAAAGGTGACTGGCTGATCTCGCTGAACAAGCAGTCCCTCGACCGGTTCCTTCCGGTCGGGCCGACGTTCCCCGTCAACGACCAGCTGATTTACATCGGCGACGACGAGGAGGGAATGGAACTCGTCAAGGACACGCCAACCTACCCCGAACCCCACGACGCGACGATCGTCCACCGGGACAACATCAACCCCGAAACCGTCTACGATCCGGACGACCTCGCGCTCGAGCCAGTCGCCGGCGGCGAGGACGACATCTCTCGCGAGGACGGCCGAGTCGAGGTTCGCATGATCAACCAGCGAAACCAGTTCGGCTTCCAGGACATCACCGTCCAGGAGGGTGACGAGGTCGAGATCACGACGACGAACATCGAAACCAGCGAGAACATCGTCCACTCGCTGGCGATCCCACAGTACGACATCAACGTCAAGACCGCACCACAGGAGACGCGCAAGGTGACGTTCACGGCCGACAAGCCGGGCGTCTACTGGATCTACTGTGCGTACTTCTGCAGCGCACTCCACCTCGAGATGCGCTCGCGGCTCCTGGTCGAACCGGAGGACTGATCGCCGATGGCCCGATCCGGACGACTCGCGACGATCGCCTCGCGCCTGACCGAACTCCGGCGGGCCCTCCCGCTTATAGCGGCGGCGCTGCTGTTGCTCGCCATCGTCCTCCCGATGTGGCGAATTACGCTGACCGCGCCGCAGTACCCCGGTCGGGCGCTGCCGGTCGAACTGTACGCCTATCCACGACTCGGCGGTGAGTACGCGGAGGTGCAACTGCTCAACCACTACGTCGGGTTCTACTTCCCGGATCCGGTGTTCCTCGACCCCAACTACGAGGTTCACGAGAAGGCCGTCGCCGTTCCCGAGTGGTCGATCGGCCCGCTCCCGTTCATCGCGGTGGCTGCCGCCGGCGTGTTCGTCGCGCTGGCGCCGACCGTCCGGAAGCTCAAACTCGGACTGACCTGCCAGCTGGTCGGGACGATCGCCGTCTTCGCCGGCATGTTCGCCATCATCCAGTACCGACTCCACCAAGTCGGCCACTCGCTGGATCCGAACGCGCCGCTACGAGGCGTCGACGGCTTCACGCCACCGGTGCTCGGCCCCTACGAGGTCGCCAACATCAGCGGCACCGCCTGGTTCGGCCCGGGCGGCTACCTGACGATCGCCGCGATCGGTCTCCTCGTCGTCGCCTTCCTCCTGCGCGACTCCGAAGCGACGGTGCGGGACGTGCCCGAACTCGTTCGCTCGAGTCTCGAGCGCGTTCGAGGGCGGTTTAACCGTCGGAACGATGAGTACACCGACGACCAGCCTACCGGGACGTTCCACGCTCCAGCTGACGAACTCGAGTCACCACCGACTCGACGCACGGACTCGAGCGACACCACCCCGACCGACGCTAGAGGTGAGCGGTCGTGAGAACCGACGCCTGGTTCGCTGGGCTCGCCGTAATCGTCCTGGCGGTGCTCCTCGCCACGGCGCTCGTCGCCGCGACGGGCGCGTCCGATGGCACCGAAAGCGCCAGCGACTGGACGCCCGACGTCCCAGACATCCACGACGTCGACGAGCCCACCGAACCCGGCGTCGCGACCCTCGACGGCGACCAATTTGACTCCGTGCAGGCGGCGGTCGACGCCGCCCAGCCGGGTGATACCGTCGTCCTCGAGGGCTCCTTCGAAGAACACGTCACCGTCGAAACCGACGGCCTGACGATTGCAGCGGCCGAGCGAGACGGCGCCGTCATCGACGGCGGCGGCGAGGGAACCGTCGTCGCGATCGACGCCCCGAACGTCACGCTCGAGGGCGTCTGGATACGTGACACGGGCCACGAACGCAGCGGTGAACACGCCGGGGTCTTCGTCAACGGCTCCGACGCGACGGTGACGGACGTCCGCCTCACCGACGTCAGTTTCGGCGTCTGGATCAACGGCGTTTCGGACGTCACCGTCGAGGGGTCGAAGATCGCCGGCCGGGAAGACGTCTTCCCGCTCACCGACCGCGGTAACGGCATCCACCTCTGGGACGCCGACGACGCCGTATTGCGGGACAACTACATCACCACCGTTCGGGACGGGATCTTCTACTCGTGGGCCGAGGGCGTGCTCACCGAGAACAACACCATGTGGGAGATGCGCTACGGCGTCCACTACATGTACTCGAACGACAACCGACTCGAGGGGAACGTCGCCGCGAACAACGACGTCGGCTTCGCGCTGATGGTCTCCGAGAACATCACGCTCGTCGACAACGTCGCCGCGAACAACGACGGCACCAGCGCCCACGGCATCCTCCTCAAGGACGTCGAATATAGCGAGATTCGCGGGAACACCGTCGTCGCCAACGGCAATGGGTTCTACATCTACAACGCCCAGCACAATCGTCTCGTCGACAACCTCGTCCTCGAGAACCGCGTCGGCGTCCACGCGACCGCCGGCTCCACCGGTGGGGTCGTCGCGGGCAACAGTTTCATCGAAAACGACGAACAGGCGTTCGCGACGACGACCGCGCAGATCGCCTGGAACGACTCCGACCGGGGCAACTACTGGTCGGACGCCAGCGCCGTCGATCTCGACGGCGACGGCACCAGCGAGGTTCGCCATCGTCCCGCGGGGACGGTCGAACAACTCGTCCACGATCGGCCGCAGGCGGCGGTCTTCGCGGAGAGTCCGGCGTTCGACGCCGTTCGACTGGCCGAGAGCTCGTTCCCGGTCGTCGAATCCGCGGGCCTGATCGATCACCATCCGCTGGCGGAACCGCCACACGACAACTGGAGGGACTACTATGCAAATCACGATCACTGATATACACAAACGATACGGCGATGTCGTCGCCCTCGACGGTCCTTCCTTCGAAATCCCGTCGGGATCGACGTTCGGCGTCCTCGGGACGAACGGCGCGGGAAAGAGCACCCTGTTCGGCTTGCTGGTCGGCCACGACCGGCCCGACAGCGGGACGATCGACGTCGGCGGCCTCGACGTCGAGGAGGCGGGACACCGCGTGCGTGAGCGCGTCGGCTTCCTGCCCGAACACAGCGGCTTCCCCGCCTCGTTGACGGGACGGGAAATCCTCTCGACGAACGCTCGGATTCGCGGCCTCGAGAACCGCGACGAACGGATCGAGGACGTCCTCGAACTCGTCGGGCTTAGCGATGCTGCCGATCGAGCGGTTTCCGGCTACTCGAACGGGATGGGTCGTCGCCTCGGACTGGCTGCAGCCCTGCTCCCGGAACCACCGGTGCTCGTCCTCGACGAGCCGACCGCCGGCCTGGATCCGCGTGGCGTCGCGGCGTTTCACGACATCGTCACGCGCATCGGGAACGAGACCGACACCACGGTCGTCCTCTCCTCGCACGTGCTGAGCGAGGTCGAGTCCCTCTGTGACCACGTGGCGATCCTCCACGACGGCCACCTCCACGCGAGCGGCTCCGTCGAGGCGCTGTGTGCGACCGGCGACACCGTCACCGTCAGCGTGGCGACGACGAGTCCCGACGCTCGCACTCATCTGCTCGAGGAACTGCAACGTCACGTCGACGACTTCGACGTCGTTCGTCAGGGAACCGGCCAAGGCGGCTCGAGCGACCGACTCGAGGTTCGCTGTGATCGCAACCGTGCGTTCGATCTCGTGGCTGCCCTCGAGTCCGATCTGGTCGAGCGCTTCGAAGTGCGCGAACCGGGGCTCGAGGCGGCGTTCCACCGGGCGGTCGATGGGGATTCGGAATCGGTTTCGGTGGCCGACGAAGCGGATCGGGCCGGAGACGACTCGGCCGGGAACACCGAACCTGCGAATACAGGTGGGGACGCCGTCCCCGCGGAGGTGGGCCGATGACGCTCACGAGCGAGTACGAGGGCGACCTCGAGTCGGCCGAGCCGATCGACGCGGCCCACGCCGACGAGACCACGGCTGCCACGTCGACGGCAACCACGAAAGCCATCGGTCGGCAGGTGCTGGTGCTCGCGGAATCGGAGTATCGGCTGGCCATCCGGAGTCGCTGGGCGATCGCGCTAACCGGCATCTTCGCCGCGTTTGCGCTCGGACTGACGACGTTCAGCGGCGCGAGCGTCAGCCCCGAAGGCTTCGATCGAACCGTGGCGAGCCTCGCGGTGCTGGCGGTCTACCTGGTTCCGCTGGTCGCACTGGCGTTTAGCTACGACGCGATCGTCGGCCGGGAGGAGAGCGGCTGGCTCCAGACGCTGTTCTCCCTGCCCGTCTCGCGGGCCTGGATCGTCCTCGGCACCGGCCTCGGACGGGGAGTCATCCTCGCGAGTGCGACGATTCTCGGGTTCGGCGTCGCGGGCGGCTTCCTGTTGCTCGAGTTCGGCCTCGCCGGCTTCGACACCTACGTCGCGTTCCTGCTCGCGACCGTTGCGCTCGGCCTGGCGTTTCTCGCCCTCGGCGTCCTCCTGTCGACGCTGGCACGCGAGAAGACCCACGCGCTCGGCTTCGCGCTGTTGGCGTGGGCGTGGTTCGTCCTCGTCCACGACCTGCTCGCACTGGGCGTCCTCTCGGCGTTCAATCTCCCCGACGCGGCGCTGTCCGCGCTGTTGCTCGCCAACCCGACGAGCGTCTTCCGGGCGCTCGTCCTCGGCAGCCTCGGCGCGGCCGGTGACGCCGGTTTCGCCTCCGTGCTCGCGGAGGCCGGCCTGTCGACCGGCGTGCTCCTCGGTGCGCTCCTCGCCTGGATCGTCGTGCCGATCGCGCTGGCGGCGGTCGCTATTCGCCGCCGGCGGGTCTAACAGTGCGAAGCGATCTCGAGGACGAATCTTTTAAAGGAATTGTGGATAGTCTCCACTCATCCAACATCTTCACTCGGAGGCATCCGTCTCTGTTGGAGTCCCAACTACCGAAATGCAGGCCGAGTACCTCGGGGTCGTTCGGAAGACTGTGTCTTCCGTGATCTGGCGAAACCAGCGTTTCGCTGACCTCGCGGAGCTTCGCTCCGCTTAGTGACGAGAGACTCCGTCTCTCGAACCACTTGCCCCTGGTCGGTTCACTCGTCCCAGAGTGCCGTGATCCGCTGTTCGACCTCGTCGAGGACAAGCGTCAGTACGTCGCGGTAATCGGCCGGCCACGAGGCGTCGTCGCCAGGCGTCGGGGCGGTCGGTGAGGGATGAAAATGATCTCGCGTATTATGGGGGTTCGGGTGGCGATCCCACCGGCACTCCCAGGCGCTCTCGAGATGCACCTCTCGATAGTGGATTTTGAAGTCGTCATTCGTGTACCAGCGGACAGTCAGGGTCGCCTCATTGACAGTCGCTGGATAGTACGGCGATGCGAACGAGACATGAAGTTCGAGATGACCGCTGGCGTCTGTGATGGTCGCCTGTTCGACTTGGTTCGTGGCCTGGAGACGTGTCTGTGAACTGCCTCGGGGTCAAGCCCCGAGGCTTCCCGTGGATTAGTCGGACACTCCCACGCGACCATCAGCCTGATAGCTTCGAACGGTCGAGTGGGACACGGTCGGCTGATTCACACAGCCCGATACCTGCCGTCGCAGTTTCCGAACAGTCGGTAACGTCTTGAGAGCAGGCACATTTCGATTCAACGACTCCAATCCCTTCTTTGCAATATTCACTGCCGCGTTCCGGTCAGCGTGGTCTTGGCGACCACACGCGTTGCACTTGAACCGCTTCTTCCGGCGGTTCGACCGAGCCGTATGCTCACACTCAGTAAAAGAACACGTCTGGCTGGTGTACGCCGGGTCGATGTCATCGCTTGGAATCCCCTCGAACGCCGCTTTGTACGCGACGAACGAACGGAGTTTGTGAAACGGTAGTGAGTGCAACCGACGATTCATCCGAGTGCCGTAATCAATCGAATCTCGCATGTGCTTGAGGTCTTCAAACACAACGAGCGGCGACTCGAATTGCTGAACCCACTCCACGACCCGTCGGGAGACTTGATGGAGTTGGTCGTGAACGTATCGCTCTTCTTTGTCCTCGAACACGCGGTCGAACGCTGTCTGTCCAGCGTTCTGCATTCGCTTACGCATCGTGAAGTACCGATGGCGCTCTTTCTTGATTTCCGGGTAGTCGATAACCACGGAATCAACGATGTCGTCATCACGAAGGGCGGCAAGAGCTACACAGCCCTCATTAATGTCCACACCCACGATGGTGTGAGCGTCAGTCTTGTCTTGGACTGTTGCTTCGAGGTGAGTGACGTTGACGTGGAGTTCGTGGGTGCCGTTGCGAGTCATCGCTTCAGCGGTTCCCACCCGCCATTCGTCACTTTCGAGGGCGTGTTCGAGGAGTTCGAGGGTGTCTGGTGCGCCACGAAGCGTGCCGTTCACCGGATTGTACGGCTTGGCACTGATGCGATAGTGTATGCCGTCGTCTTCGAGCGTGAGATTGTAGCCTTCAGTGAAGTTCATCCGCAACGGGTACGGCCCAGTCTTCTCGTGACTGGGCGTGTTGTAGCCGTCGCGGTCGTAGGACTGCTGAACTGCATCAAGTGCCTTGGCGACGATTCGTTGTGTGGTGTTCTTCACGAGGTCGGCATCGTCTTCAAGACGTGGCGAAATGTCGCCCCAGTCCATCCCATCTTTTGCTAATCGGATGGTCTGATTGTACACCCACCGAGCTTCATGATACGCGTCGTGGAGAAGTCGCTTGTCATCGGATTGGAGTTGGAAGACGAGTGTCTTCGTGAGCGACTTTTCCATACCCTAATCGACGGACTTGGGTGTTGTAAATGTATAGATTAGCGTTGATAGGTGAGGCATTGTCGGCATTCACCCTCGGGGTCAAGCCCCGAGGCACTCTGCCTTGACCGCCTGTAGACGAACTCGAGTGAGACGAGACGCACGAAATCGCGAGCGATGCTAAACGGATACGTCCGGGCGATGCCGGTAGCTACTTGCCACAGCCGTGTGACTCCCCGGATAGTATGGGCGGACGCGGGCCAAAACGGGAACTGGCGGAAAAGATCGCCGGCGAGATCACCTTGAGCGGCGACCCCGGCGCGACGCTTCGGAAGTGGCGAACCGACTTCGATATCTCACAGACTGATCTGGCGACCGAACTCGAGGTATCCTCGTCGGTCATCTCCGATTACGAGAGCGGGCGACGCGAGAGTCCCGGTATCGGCGTCATCAAACGGCTCGTCGATGGATTGCTCGCGATCGACGAGCAGCGAGGCGGCGACCGTATTCGACAATACGGCCGCGTCCTCTCGGCGGGCTTCGAAAGCGACGTTGTCTACGACCTGCGCGAGTACGCGACGACGTATCGGCTGCCAGATCTGTACGAGTCGATCGAAGCGACCGAAATTGCACCCGGAAGCACCGAACGCATCAGCGGCCACACCGTCATCAACAGCATCGAGGCGATCACACGCCTCTCGAGTGAGGAGTTCTTTCGACTGTACGGCCAGAGCACGAATCGGGTGCTGATATTTACCGGCGTCACTCGCGGTGAATCGCCCCTCGTCGCTCTCCGAGTGGTCAACCCGACGCCGAACGCCGTCGTCCTCCACGGTCTCGAGGCTGACGACCTCTGGGATCACGCCGCTGACCTCGCTCGCATCGACGGCTACTCACTCGCCGTCTCGACGGTTCCCCTCGAGGAGATGCTCGAGACCCTCGCGTCGATCGAGTAGGTGAGAGCGTCACCCGCAGGTGTCCGCCTACTGCATCCGTGGATCGAACACTTGCTGGAGCGCGTCGCCGAGGAGATAAAAGCCGAGCACCGTGACCGAGAGTGCGATCCCAGGGATCGCCGGAATCCACGCACGGAGGTGAATATCCTCGAGTCCGCGACGAATGATGTCGCCCCAGGAGTAGACGTAGGCGTCCCCGAGTCCGAGAAATGAGAGGGAGGCCTCGGCGACGATCAAAAACGGAATCTGGATCGTCATCGAGACGACGATGACGCCCGTCACGTTCGGTATCACGTGATCACGGATCCGAGCGTGCGTGCTTGCACCGGCTGCTTTCGCCGCCGAGACGTACGCCTCCTGGCGAACGCGTAACACCTCGAGGCGAACGGCTCGAGCGATGCCACCCCAGCTAAAGAGCCCGAAGACGGCGATAAGCATCGTGTGGCTCGGCCCGTAGGTGAAATACAGGACGAAGTAGATGAAAAACGCGGGAACCACCATCTGCACGTCGACGTAGCGCATCAACACCGAATCGATCCAGCCACCGCCGTAGGCAGCCGCGATGCCGACGACCGTCGCGATCGGCACGGCGATCATCGCCACGAGAACGATCATTTCGAGCGTCGTACGGGTGCTGAAGACGACGTACTCGAGGATGTCCATTCCCCACCGATCGGTTCCGAACGGGTGTGCCGTGGTTCCGTAACAGGCGCCGCCACGGTGCTCGCCCAGACACGAACTGACGAGGGTATCCTCGACAGACAGAAACAGCGGTGGCTGGTTCAACCGATCGAACGACTCAGTCGGTTCGGAGACGAGAAACGGCCCGAGAAAGCCCACGACGAAGACGGAACCAACCACGACCGCGCCAAACAGGGATGGCAGATCCGTCGGATAGCGAGAAAGCTGCCACCGTAACCGCTCCCGGTCGCGAAGAACCGGCGCACTCACGATCACCGCGACAGTGAGCGCGATCACCAGGAGCCAATCGAAAACGTCCATCGAGACCGGAAGGGCACTCCAGTCGTCGACGAGAGCGGTGTCGTAGAGTGCAACAAGCACCACCACGATCAGGATACCCCACCGCACCGAAGACGACCAGTTCCACTCGGTACCACCCTGAATTCGTGTCCAGTCGGTGGACTCGAGTGGGTGGTCATCGACGCCGGAGGGCTCATCGGGGACGGACATTCGTGTTGGCCAATTGACCTGCTGATTCCGGTTCGTACACAATGAATGTGTTGGTAGCAGCAGGATTCGGCGTCGGGTCGATCAGTCCGGAATCGCCGTAACCGACCGTGAACGTCGTGGACACCGAAACAATAAAGTCTGGCGGTTGACGTGTACTTGCTACTCATCGCCTCGACCCGTCACTCTACAGGACGCCATGAACACCGTTATCAGACTCGTCGGAAGCCGACTCCTGTTTGCCCTCGTCGTCGTCTGGCTGTTGCTTACTGCGATGTTCGCGTTTCTCAACTGGGCACCGGATCCGAACGAGACGATGGCCGCCTGGGGGGCAGCCGTTGGTGGCGGTGATCCCCAGTCCGCCGTCGACGCGTATCAGACGAGTCGTGGCCTCGATACCGCCCTCCACGAACGATATCTGGACTGGATGATTGGGTACGTCACCTTCGACTGGGGATGGTCACACACGTACGAACGACCCGTCAGCAGCGTCGTCTTCGATGCCACGCTCGTCTCCGCCGTGTACATTCTTCCGGCGTTATTCGTATCGACGGTCGCGAGTACGTTGCTCGGTTACTACTCCGCGACGGCGTCGACGAAGCGACTCGAATCCGCCGTCCGCGTCGGGGCCTACGCGCTCGCTGCAATTCCGGCGTTTTTCCTCGCCGGTGCGGCCTTTAGCTACGCAATCTACGAGTTCGGTCTCGGTAGCCTGGTGTACGATACAGCTGCCTCACCGCTCGCCCCAACGAATCTGAAAGCGTACGTCGTCCCGGCAGTCGTACTGTCGCTGACACTCTTCGGCGTCCAGTCACGGTACGTGCGCTCACAAACGGCCGAGTACGCCGATCAAGACTTCGTCAAGTTAGCCCGTTCGAAGGGGCTCCGCGAGTCGTCCGTCTCGAGGCACATCCTGGCCAACGCGAAGTACCCTCTCCTCTCACTCTCGTTCGCCGAGGTACTCTCGATCTTCGTCCTGACGATCTACGTTCTCGAGTACATTTTCACCATCAACGGAATCGGCTACGTCGGGTACACCGCGATCGACACCCGTGACGGACAGTTGATCCTCGGAGCGATGCTCGTTCCCGTGGGTATCGGCCTCCTCGGAAACCTCCTGATCGATCTCGCCAGCGAGCTGTACGATCCGCGCACCGACGATTCCTACGCTCATTAACGTCACCTACGCTCATTTACGTCATCGGCCAGTGACGCCCCGAAAGGAGCACCACCCGTTCGCGTACGCATCCGGGCTCGAGATTTCGACCGTCCGCGACACTGTCGCTGCTGTGGATCCAGCCCGTACGCAAAAATGGGTGACGGTGAACGGATAGTAGGGTGCGCTACGATTACCGATCGCCGTTCGGGATCAAGCGACCTGGTCGCTGTACTCATCAGCCGAGAGCAACGCCTCGAGGTCGCTCTCGTCGTCGGGATCGATCTCGAGCATCCAGCCGTCGCCGAACGGATCCTCGTTGACGAGTTCCGGAGCGTCGAACAGGTCTTCGTTGACGGCCGTCACCGTGCCGCTGACTGGGGCGTAGAGGTCGGAAACGGCTTTGATCGACTCGATCACGCCGAACGCGTCTTCCTGAGTGAGCGAGTCGCCCTCGTCGGGAAGTTCGACGAAGACGACGTCCCCGAGTTCGTCCTGTGCGAAGTCGGAGATGCCGACTTTGACGCCGTCGTCTGTTTCGAGTGCCCACTCGTGCGATTCGAGGTACCGTCGATCGTCTGGTGTGTCGAAGCTCATTATACTGTGTCGATGAAGGGGATCGTTTCAATCTTTGCCTTTTTGTTCCGACCGCGAACGTCGATGCGGACGACCGTTCCCTCGTCCGCGTACTCGACCGGGACGTAGCCCAGGCCGATCGCCGCCTCGAGCGTCGGACTCATCGTCCCGCTCGTCACCGTCCCGATCGGATCGCCGTCGCCGTCCAGAATCTCGTAGCCGTGGCGAGCGATGCCGCGGTCGACGAGTCGGAACCCGACGAGTTTCTCCTCGATGCCTTCCTCTTTGACGCGCTCGAGCGCGTCGCGGCCGACGAATTCGGTGTCGAGTTTGACAGTGAACCCGATCCCACACTCGTAGGGCGTTCGCGGGTTCGACTCGCGGTCGAAGTCCTGCCCAGCCAGGACGAAGCCGGCTTCGAGGCGGAGGGTGTCCCTGGCGCCCAGCCCACAGGGCTGACAATCGAACGCCGCCCAGATGGGTTCGGCCTCGTCCCAGGGAGCGATCACCTCGAGGCCGTCCTCGCCAGTGTAGCCGGTTCTGGCGATCCAGCACTTCACGCCGCCGATCGTCGCCTCGCTCGCCTCGAACCGACCCAGGTCGCCGACCGCCTTCGGATCGTCGACGACATCGGCCGCCAGTGACCGTGCTTTCGGGCCCTGAACGGCGAACATCGCGTGGTCGTGGGTCTGGTTATCCACGGTCGCCTCGAGCCCCCACTCGTCGCGATGGGTGCGCCAGCGCTCGGTCATCGCCTCGTCGTTACCCGCGTTCGGGATAAACAGGTAGCGACGGTCGCCGTCGATGTCGGGCAGTCGGTAGAGCACCGTGTCGTCGATGATTATGCCGTCGTCGTCGGGGATAACCGCGTACTGTGAATCACCCACGTCGAGCGCCGTGACGTCGTTCGAGGTGAGTCGCTGCATCAACTGCGTCGCCTCCGGGCCTGTCACCTCGATTTCGCCCATGTGTGAGACGTCGAACTTTCCGGCGTTCTCGCGAACGGCCTGATGTTCCTCCCGGATCGAGTCGAATTCGACCGGCATTTCCCAGCCGCCAAACTCGGTGACCTTCGCCCCACGGTCGTCGTGAACCCGACGCAGTGGCGGCATCTGAAGCGACATACTCGAGCCAACACGGTGGGGATAGTAATAGGTTTTCGTCGCTTTCGAGCGATCCGAACCGCAGTCGGTGCAAAACGGGGAGTGGAAGCGGGTGCCTCGTGTCTCATTGGTTCGACTCGAGAACGGGTTCTCGAGCGCCAAGGCCTCGGCTGTGCTGGCCGCGCCTTACTTTCCGAGTTCTTCAACGGTCAGGGTGTAGCTGCCCTCGCCATCGTAGCGGTCGACGAGGATGCCGAAGCTCTCGTCACCGGTGAGGTCGACGCTGATCTCCTCGTCGGCACCCCAGTTGTAGGATCGCTCGTCGTAGTCGGACGTGGTCGGCGTCCGACCGTCCAGCGTCAGATACAGGTCGAACGTGGCGTTCGATGGGCCGTCGAGCGTGACCGTACCGTGACACGGATCGGCCGTCTGGAGGTCGTAGGAGTAGGTATCACTCTCGTTCCCCCACCAGCCGCCGCTCAGGTGGCCCTCGGCGCTGGCGGTGTTGACCTCGTCACCGCACTCGCCTGGGTCGTCCGGGTCGTCCGGATCGTCCGGGTCGTCCGGATCGTCATCAGGGTCGGTGTTAACAGCGAGATTCGCATCAACGCGACCGGCACCCTGGTGGTCACTCGGGAGGCCGATATCGACTGCGGTCTCCTGGAGGTGTGATCGCAACTGGTCGTTCGAGAGACCGGGATGGGCGGACAACGCGAGTCCGGCGACGCCCGCCACGACTGGCGAGGCCATCGATGTCCCCGACAGGGCCTGATAGTCGTCCCAGTTGACCGCCGAGAGGACGTCGACACCAGGTGCGGCGAGTTCGATCTGGGGGCCGCGACTCGAGAAACTCGCGAGGTTCTCGTTCTCGTCGATGGCGGAGACGGCCATCACCGAATCGTACGCTGCCGGATAGTTGACGCTACCACTGTCGTTCCCGGCGGCTGCAACGAGAAGCGAGCCCTGGTCGTAGGCGTACTCACAGGCATTGTTCATCGTATCGGAGAAGCCGCCCCCACCGAGGGACATGTTGATGACGTCCGCGCCCTGGTCACCCGACCACTGGATCGCGTCGGCGATGTCCGTCAACGAACCGCCACCGCCGTCACCGAGCGCTCGAGCGGAGAGCATCGAACAGTTCGAGATGCCGGCGTGCCCCTCGCCGTTGTCAGTGCCACCGGCGGCGATCCCGCCGACGTGCGTCCCGTGGTTCTCTCCCTCCGAAACTGGGTACGGATCGTCGTTGTTGTCGACGAAGTCGTAGCCGTAGTTGGAGACGCTGCCGTCCATGTTCTCCGCGAGGTTCGGGTGGTCGTACTGGATCCCCTGATCGATGACCGAGATCGTGACGCCGGCATCACCGAGGGTGGTATCCCAGGCCCCCTCACAGCCGACTTGCTGTGGAGCGTACTGCTGGCCGTACATCGGGTCGTTCGGCGTGTACAGTGCCTCGTAGGTGGCGTTGTCCTCGGCGTACTCGACGCCCTGGACGGCCTCGACGCGGCTCTTGACGTTCTCCTTCGCCCGTGCCGACGACTGCTCGGGAAGCTTGACGGCGACGTAGCCGAGGGTCTCGTTGCGGTGAACGATTTCGGCCTGCTCCGGGAGCTCCGGAGCGAGTGTCGCTTCGGCATTGGAGACGTCCGTCCCCATCCCGACGACGATTTCGTCTTCTTTCGGCCCCGGCGTGCGGCCGGGCGTCGCAACGGTGAGTCCACTGATGCAGAAGAAGGCACCGAGTGCACCAGCGGATTTGAGTACAGTACGTCGATCGAAGCCTGGAATGTCATCCTCTGACATGGCGTAGTCACGCATACTCACAATTGTAATTAAATCTTTATGGAACAGTATGGAATTTATTGTCAATAAGACAATGATAATGTGTAGTCTGGGAAATTGTAGCCCCAGACGGTGTGTAATCACACCCAATGCACTGGAACCGATCCAAAGACAGTGTCGAACAATCACCTGTACGTTTTTTAATACAAATTTTGTCGTCGTTAACTGAACGCCATCGAACAAATCGTGAGTAGCTCCAAACCAGAAATTAGGCCACCAGCAACGCCCTACACAGTGACGACCGAAAAAACGAACACCGTCACTCGACACTCGAGCGGTCACGATCAGGAGAAGGCGCACCGAGCACTCGAGGGACAACGGGCGAGTCACAGCAAAAAAAATCGAGTCGAACGGTTATCGACCGAGTTCTTCAACGGTCAGGGTGTAGCTCCCTTCACCGTCCCACCGATCGACGAGGATGCCGAAGCTCTCGTCGCCATCGAGGTCGACGCTGATCTCCTCGTCTGCCCCCCAGTTGTACGACCGCTCGTCGTAGTCACTTGTCGTTGGCGTTCGCCCGTCCAGCGTCAGATACAGGTCGAACGTGGCGTTCGATGGGCCGTCGAGCGTGACCGTTCCGTGACACGGATCGGCCGTCTGGAGGTCGTAGGAGTAGGTGTCGCTCGGGTTGCCATACCAGCCACCGCTCAGGTAGCCCTCGGCACTGGCGGTGTTGACTTCGGCACCACACTGGCCACCGTCGTCGCCGCCGAAGCTTACCGTCACGGAGTCGGTATCGGACTGTCCGTCTTCGTCGGTGATCGTCAGGGAAACCTCCACGTCGACTTCCTCGTCCCGCTGGAGGGTAACCGTCGACCCGGTCGCGGATCCGCCCGGTTCCGCGTTCCAGTAGTACTCGGTAATCGAACCGTTAGGCGAACTCGAGCCTGTTCCGTCGAGTTCGACGGTATCACCGACGTCAGGGTTCGTATCGGTCACGTCGATGACGGCCGTCGGCGACTCCGGTGGATCGCCGCCGTCTCCGTCGCTAACGGCGTTCGCCGCGTCGACGCGGCCAGCACCCTGGTGGTCGCTGGGCAAGCCGATATCGACCGCGGTCTCCTGAAGGTGTGACCGCAACTGGTCGTTGCTCATCGTCGGGTGAGCCGATTTCGCGAGCGCGGCCACACCGGCGGCGACCGGGGATGCCATCGACGTCCCCGACAGGGCCTGGTAGTCGTCCCAGTTGACCGTCGAGAGGACGTCGACACCGGGTGCGGCGAGTTCGATCTGGGGGCCGCGACTCGAGAAACTCGCGAGGTTCTCGTTCTCGTCGATGGCGGAGACGGCCATCACCGAGTCGTACGCCGCAGGGTAGTTGACGCTGCCGCTGTCGTTTCCGGCGGCGGCGATGAGGAGCGATCCCTGACTGTAGGCGTACTCACACGCGTTGTTCATCGTGTCGTTGAAGCCACCGCCACCGAGGGACATGTTAATCACCTCCGCACCCTGGTCGCCCGACCACTGGATCGCGTCAGCGATGTCCGTCAACGACCCACTCCCCTGTGAATTGAGTGCACGTGCGGAGAGCATCGAACAGTTCGAGATGCCGGCGTGCCCCTCACCGTTGTTCGTGCCACCGGCGGCAATCCCACCGACGTGTGTGCCGTGGTTTTCGCTCTGGGTGACGGGATAGGGGTCGCTATTGTTGTCGACGAAGTCGTAGCCGTAGTTGGAGACGCTCCCGTCCATGTTCTCCGCGAGGTTCGGATGGTCGTACTGGATCCCCTGGTCGATGATCGAAACCGTTACATCAGGATCGCCCAGGGTTGTGTCCCAGGCCTCCTCACAGCCGACTTGCTGAGGGGCGTACTGCTGGCCGTACAACGGATCGTTGGGTACGAGCAGTGCTTCGAAAGTGGCGTTGTCCTCGGCGTACTCGACGCCCTGGACGGCCTCGACGCGGCTCTTGACGTTCTCCTTCGCCCGTGCCGACGCCTGTTCGGGGAGTTTGACGGCGACGTAGCCGAGGGTCTCGTTGCGGTGGACGATCTCGGCCTGCTCCGGAAGTGCCGGTGTGATCGTCGCCTCAGCGTCGGCGACACTGATTCCCAGGCCAACGACGATTTCGTCCTCCTTCGGCCCCGGACTCCGTCCCGGTGTTGCCGTTGCAACTCCGCCAAGTCCGAAGAATGCACCGAGTGCACCCGCTCCTTTCAGCACCGATCGTCGATCGAACCCGTGGTTGTCATTTCCTGACATGGTTCGGGTAACCCATCCACAAACACATATTAAACTATTACTAAACTACCCACAATTTAATAATTAGTAGACAATACGAGCAAATAGTAGTGGTTAATTTAGCAAGAGGTCTCAAAATCCCATCACGATTGAGCTCGTATTCGATCATCAGGGAAACGAAACCTCGAGGTCGTTTCTTCCGAACGCACGGTTCGGTACATCTATTGCAGCGGACTAACTACCCAAGCGCATGTTCGAATCCGTCCGGAAACGGCTGCGGACAGCGCCGTCGACGGACAGCATCGGCCTGTTCGTCGACGGGCCGAACGTCTTTCGCAACGAGTTCGACGTCGACCTCGACGACCTCCGTGAAGCGGTTCTCGAGCGCGGCCGTGTCGGCGTCATCCGGCTGTATCTGGACGAACACGCCACGCCGGGGCTCATCCAGGCCGCCGAAGCCCGCGGCTTCGAGGTCGTGATCACGAGCGGGGACGTCGATGTCAAACTCGCCGTCGACGCCACCGCGTGTATCGCCGACGGACGGATCGACGAACTCGTGATCGCCTCACGTGACACGGACTTCAAGCCCGTTCTCGAGTACGCCGGCGTCGAAGGGATCCGAACGGTCGCCATCGCACCCGGTGCGCACGGCCGCTCCGACGCCCTCCAGAACGCTGCCGACACGGCGATCACCCTCGAGGGGTAGTCGCGCTCCTACGGATCCGCAGTGGGAGTCGCCGTCTGCGGACACCTCCACTTGAGCCACCCTCAACCGAATACAAAATCAGCCACGAGTCGATGGCTTTTCCGACGTGGCCCCCAACCCTCGACCATGATCGATGCTGAGACGCCGGTACTCGACAACCACCTCCACCTCGATCCGGATCACGGGCGCGGGCTCGAGGCGGTCGACGACTTCGCGCGCATGGGCGGGACACATCTAATCGTCATCAACAAACCGTCGTGGCACCTGGGCGTCGAGGCCGACGACGGCGAGGACTTTCGCCCGGTTTTCGAGCGAACCATCGAAATAGTGGCCGAGGCGAGCGACCGTCTCGAGGGTCGCGCGTGGCCGGTACTCGGCGTTCACCCCGGACTGGTCTCGCGTCTGGTCGATGAACGCGGCCTGTCGCCCCAAGAGGCCGCGGCGATCATGCAGGGTGGCCTCGAGGTCGCCGCCGAGTACGTCCACGACGGCGAGGCGCTCGGCCTGAAATCCGGGCGGCCACACTACGACGTCAGCGACGACGTCTGGGACGCCTCGAACGCCGTCATGCGACACGCGTTCGAACTGGGAGCCGACCTCGAGTGTGCCGTCCAGCTCCACGCCGAAGCCAGTTCGGACTTCACCGAGGTTGCCGAGTGGGCCGAGGAGGCGGGCCTCCCTGCTCACAGGGTCGTCAAACACTACGCCGGTGGCCGACTCGAGGGCATCATCCCGAGCGTCATGAGCGAGAAAGATCGCCTCGAGGTGGCCGCCGACCGTGGCGAGCCGTTCCTGATGGAGACCGATTTCGTCGACGACCCCGACCGACCAGGCGCTGTGCTGGGGCCGAAAACCGTCCCACGACGGGTTGCCTGGCTGCTCGAGCAGGGGTACGAGGAGGCGGTTCGAATCGCCCACGTCGAGACGCCAGAGCTGGTGTACGAGATCGATACGGTGGAGACGCTCGAGCGGGGTGAATAACCGTGCTGGCCGAGCGTACGGCCAAAAGCGGACGGACAACTTCGGGAGCGAGGTGTAGAGAAAGGCATTTCAAGCGGCCGGTGTAGGTGAGAGTATGAGCAATCCCCCGGCAGAGTTCTACTCCGCAGAACGCTGGCAGAACTGGATCGACCGTCTCGACGACGAAGATATCGACCCCGAGGACGAGTCCTCGGCACGCCTGCTGTTGAATCTACAGGACGACACCGCGATCGCCGTGGCCAAAATCGTCGCCTCCTACGACGACGGCGACCTCGAGCAGGAGCAGGCCCTCGAGGAGATCGCCGACGTGCGCGAGATCGTCCTCTCGGAGGTCGACATCGACGACGAGGAGACGCGCATGCTCGTCGACGGCGTCCAGACGAGTCTGGTCTGTGTGTTCATCGCGGCCGAGGAGTACGTCGCGAGCGGCCCGGCCGAGGAAGCGAGCGTCATGGACTACATCGGTGCCGCGGCAGACGCCGAAGCCGAGGAGGATCTGGACGCTGCCCTCGGCTATGCGGCACAAGCAGGGACGCTGATCATCGACGGCGAACAGCTGGATATGACGATCGCAGAGGAACTCGAGTACGGGCTCGTCACGGAGTGGATCAACGGCCTCGACAGCCTCCAGAGCGCGATGAGCGATCCGGAAGTCGTCGAGGAAGACGAGTAATCAGAGGCGGCTTTTTTGGGTGGCTCGAGCGGGATTCGATCGAGTCTCGGGCCAACAAGCGTTTACGTTATCAGGACTATCACTCCGTATGATAGACCGGGGTGACGAGCGTGCTGTCTCCACAGTAATCGGAGCCGTGCTTCTCCTCGGAATCGTCGTGACGGCGCTCGCGTTGTATCAGGTGAACGTCGTCCCCGACGAGAATCAGGCGGTAGAGTACGAGCACAACCAGCAAACACAGAGTCAACTTCAGGAACTTCGGAATACCATTGTGTCAGTTCCCGGAGGTGGGAATGGAGGGGCTGATTCGGTCAGTCTCGGCACGAACTATCCATCCCGAACGATGACCGTCAACCCGCCACCATCGTCGGGAACTTTGGCCTCTGAATCCCTTGGTGAAATCGTCATCGAGAACGCGACCTCGATTGACGGCGACGAGGTACCGATCGAAGACTGGTCGCGTGAAACCTACGGACTCACGTACACGCCAGGATACAACGAGTATCGAAACGCTCCGACGACCGTTCTCGAACACGGATTTTTGTACAACCAGCATCCGAACAATGCGACCATCCCACTCGACAATCAGATCGTAATCGATGGCGAGGAGATCACGATCGTAACGATGACGGGGAATCTGTCGACCTCGAGCAGCTCGAGCGTTTCAGTGCAAACGCGGGCGTTCAGTACGTCATCGAATACCGTGAGCGTTGATCAAGTCGATGATGATAACCCGATTACGATGACGCTGCCGACGTCGAATTTCGAAGCTTGGAACGAAAGTCTTCGAGAGTCAGATGCGGTTCTCGAGGGTAGTATCGAGGAAGCCGGGACTGGCGAGCAGCCAGCAATCCGGTTTCAGTTAGTAGATCAATCCTATTCGCTCCAGATGGCCGAAGTCGGGATCGGGGATGCGACTCGGGCTTCAGCGGCTGATCGGGCCACATATCTGTACCCAGTTGATGATCGGGCACCGGTCGTCACCGGCGAGATTCGTGACGAACTGAATAATCCTGTCCAAAACGTGCCTGTTACCGTCGAGGTTAACGGTGAGGAACGAAATCAGCCGACAACTACCGGAAGCAATGGCCAACTCGAGATTAAAAACGTTTCAGAAGGAGACACTGTAACAGTATCCGTGGATGGTGGCGATCTCGAGCAGAATTCGTTCGTGGTCGAACCTAGTTCATCAGGGGACGGAGGAAGTGGTAGTAGCGGTCTGTATGACATTCGCTGGAGCGAAGATCAGGCTGAACCCGTTGAAGATTGCGATGAAGTAGGCTGTGACGTAGACTACAGGGTTAGTCAAGATGCAGAGAATGTGAGGTTTACTGCTGAAAGCGACGCGTCTGAGGCTTCGGCTGACTTTTCGTATAACGAAAAAAACGATATCGGCATTCGGATCACGGATTCCAGTGATTTTGACGAAAGCGGCAATGCCTGGGTTGAGCTAAACGAGTTCAATAGCGAGGGAGTTTTCGACCTATTCATCTATAGTGGTGGCTCTAGCGATCAAATTTCGGTGCGCGTCAGCGAGGTAGTTCGTGGTGACGTTGATGTCCAAAATGAGATCCGTGAAACCGACGACGACTTTGAAGTGACGACATCCAACTTCGAGCATCTTGATCCCGACACCGGAGGTTATCTCGTAGTTGATAACGGAACGGATGAAGTATCGTTCCCGGAGGTCGGTGAAGACACCGTTACTGTGTCTGATCTCGAGTTTAGTGCAGGCGAAGAGTTGACGGCACGGTTGTACGAAACATCGACTCGAGAAAACGAACTTGATAGCGATACGACTGAGGTTCTCGGCGAAGACGCACCGTTCTTCGACGTCACGATTACGGATACGAACAGTCCGGTTCTCGAGGGTGAAACCCTGACTATAGACGTCGAAGTGCACAACACCGGTGGCGAAACAGCTACGCAGGAAATCGACTTGGATATCGGTGACGGTTTCTACACGGACACGATAACCGTTGATGGTCTCGAGAGCGGTGGTACGGAGACGGTCACATTCGAATGGGACACGCAATCGGGCGATGCTGGAGACTATACGGCAACTGTCTTGAGCGATGGTGACGGCGATACTGTAGAGATAACAATTCTAAATCATGGATCGTCTGGCCCCCTTGAATTTGAAGGCAACGAACAAACCACTGGGGACAACATCGAATTCGGGATTAGTAACTCGGAGGAGAACACCGTAACTATCGAAAGGATCAGTGTTGACACTCAGTTAGCAGAACAGGTCGATTATGGTAACGATCGGGAAGTGAATATCACTGGAGGGTTGCAAAACGGACATATCGATACACGCGGAAACAGGGATTTCATGGCTGACGGCACCAGTTATGACTTGGCAAATGATGGGAACAATGGTCAGTACGCAATACTTGCATCGGATGATACTGCTACAGTAGACATTCGTCGTTTAGTTAACGATCCAGATCTGAGTGGATTGCAAATCACGACAGAAGCGAATGCTGACATCACTGTTATACTCACGCTGTCAGTCAATGGCGAACAAGATACTATTGAACAACCATTTTATTTTGAAGGAGATCAATGAATAACGATTGACTGCGGAGTGTTTTTATGTGCAAACATCACTTAATATATAAATATTTTCTGTCCTATTCGTCATTCGTCGAAACCACGAACGACAATATCTTGTAGCCTGACTTGTACCCTTACAGTATGACATCCGTCGGTATCGACGCCGTCGAAATCTGGACGGGCAACCTCAAACTCGACTTGCCCGGCACGTTCGCCCCACAGAAGGGCGAAGACCCCGAAAAGTACACCAAAGGCCTCGGACTCAACGCCTCCTCGTTCCCCGACAGCTACGAGGACATCGTCACCATGGGCGCCAATGCCGCCTACCGCCTCATGGATCGCAAAGGTCTCGAGCCCGACGACATCGGCCGCATCGACGTCGCCACCGAGAGCGCCTTCGACAACTCGAAACCGGTTTCGACGTACGTCGCAGGCTGCCTCGAGCAGGTGTTCGACGGCGACTTCCACCACGCGAACAAAGGCGAGCGGAAGTTCGCCTGCATCGCCGGCACGCAGAGCCTGGACGACGCCTTCAACTGGATCCAGGCCGGCCGCAACCGCGGCCGCTCAGCAATCGTGATCGCCACCGACACCGCACTGTACGCCCGCGGGGACGCCGGCGAGGCAACCCAGGGTGCCGGTGCCGTGGCGATGCTCATCAGCGAGGATCCCGACCTGGTCGAACTCTCGACCGAACAGGGGTATGGCTCGGCCGACGAGACCGACTTCCTCAAACCCAACCAGCAGTTCCCCAGCGTCGACGGAAAGCGTTCCGTACAGGTGTATCTCGCGCGCATGCGCGAAGCGTTGATCGACTACCAGCGCGAGGCCGGCGACCTCACCGTCGACGACTTCGCCTACGCCCCCTTCCACACGCCGTTCCCTGGCATGGTTCGCAAAGCTGCACTGCTCGCGTACCGCCACGTCACCCGCGACACCGAAATCGAGGAGGAACTCGCCGAGGAGATCGGTCGCCAGCCCCGCGAGGAGGCGTTCGACGACGACGAGGCCTTCCGCGAGGCAATCCGCGAGTACATGGACAGCCTCAAACGCACCGACCGCTACCAGGAGTGGTACGCCGATACCATCGATCCGACGCTGACCATTTCCCGAAACGTCGGGAACTGGTACACCGGCTCTGTGCACGTCGCCCGCGCGAGCGCGTTGAAACACGCCTACGAGACCGACCGCGACGTCACCGGCGACCAGCTACTCGTGGCTTCCTACGGCAGCGGTGCGCAGGCCGAGATCCACACCGAAGTCGTCCAGGAGAACTGGCGCGACGAGATCGCCGCGCTGAACGTCGACGAACAGCTCGAGGCCCGTTACGACATTAGCTGGGCGGACTACGAGGAGATTCACGACGCCCACAACCACGACATGGACGTCGACATCGAGCCGCTGACGACGCCCGAACAGGAGTTCGTCTTCGACGGCTGGGGCCGGATGGGCGAGCGCAAGTACCGATTCGTCGAGTAACGCGTCGAGACGACTTTTCCCGTTTTCGTATCCACAACAGACTCGAGTGGCCACGTCGTGACCGAACGCGACCGGCGAGTCAGCGACCGCTCCCACCTCGGAGGAAAAAGAGGTGCGTTCTTAACCCCGTGCCCCTAACTCCCGAATAACGTGTCTCGGAACGAAGCCCGCGACCGACCGCCGGTGGAAACGGATGCCTTTTCAGCCACCCGAGACTCGAAGTTGCCATGAACGGAACACGTACCACGGGGAGCCCGTACGCTCCCCACACGGACGACGACACCGCGGCGATGCTCGAGGCGATCGGGGTCGACTCCATCGACGACCTCTTCGACATCCCGCCCGAGGTATGGTTCGACGACGAGTTCGGGATCGAACCCCACAGCGAGCGCGAGGCGCGAGCACTGGTTGGGGACACCCTCGAGCGAAACGACGACCTGGTCGAACTACTGGGCCGGGGCCACTACGGCTACTACATCCCGTCAGTGGTCAACCACCTCGCGGATCGCTCGGAGTTTCTCACATCTTACACCCAGTACCAGCCCGAAATCTCACAGGGATTCTTGCAGGCACTGTTCGAGTACCAGTCCCTGCTCGTCGAACTGACCGGGCTCGAGATCGCCAACTGTTCGATGTACGACGCGGCGACCGCCCTCGGCGAGGCGGCGACGCTCGCCGACCGCGTCCGCGCCACGTCCGGCCACCGCGTCCTCGTCCCAGACGTCTTGCTCGAGGGTCGTCGGAGCACGCTCGAGAACTACGTCGCCGGCACGGATCTCGAGGTTGAGACGTACCCGACGACCGATGGAAACGTCGATGTCGATTCCCTGGGGACGGCACTCGACGACGACGTCGTCATGTGTTACGTCGAGAACCCGACCGTCAGGGGCACCATCGAGGAGAACCTCTCGGATATCGGCTCGCGCGTGAACGACAACGATGCCCTGTACGTGATCGGATCCGATCCGATCGCGCTCTCCCTGCTCCAGCGGCCGGCAGACGTCGGTGCCGACGTCGTGATCGGCGACGCCAGCGTCCTCGGCCTCCCGACCAGCTACGGGATGGGGCTCGGCCTCTTCGCAACCCGCGAGCGCTATCTCCGACAGGTTCCGGGGCGACTCGTCGGCGTCAGCGAGGATCAGTCCGACCGTCGCGTGTTCACGCTGACCCTCCAGACGCGCGAACAACACATTCGGCGGGAACGCGCCACGAGTAACATCTGCACCAACCAGGCGTGGGTCGCCCTCCGGACGGCGATGCACGCAGCGTACCTCGGCCCGTCGGGACTCGTCGACCTCGCCACCCGCGGCGTACAGAAAGCGGAGGCGGTGGCCGAACGACTCGATGGGATCGACGGCGTCGAGGCCCCGGTTCACGACCGGCGACACTTCCGGGAGTTCGTCGCCCGCGTCGAGCGCCCCGCCGAAGCGGTTGCGAGCGACCTCGAGGAACGTGGGTATGCCGTTCACGTCGTCGGTGATCACGAGATTCAGTGCTGCATCGCTGGCGTGAGCGACGACGATATCGATGGGTTCGTCGCGGCAGTGACGGAGGTGGCTCGATGACCGAGCACGCCCCCGACTCGACCAGCGAGAACGAATCCGACACGGCCAGTGAGAACGGCGAGACCTACTTCGACCAGGCTCGGTACGTCACCGATGGCCAGTACGAACCGCTGCTCTCGGAGAAAAACTCCAGCCGAGTCGAGATCGACGACTCGCCGCTGCCCGACGACCTGACGCGGGACAGCCTCGAGCTGCCATCCCTCTCCGAGCCCGAACTAGCACGCCACTACACCAGGCTCTCCCAGATGGTCTACGGGATCGACAACGGCCCATACCCCCTGGGATCGTGTACGATGAAGTACAACCCCAAGTTCACCGAGGACGTGGCTGCCCTCGAGTCCGGAGCCGTTCACCCCGACCGTTCGCCGGAGACGATCCAGGGTACCCTCGAAATCCTGTACCGCCTACAGGACTTCCTCGGTCGGATCGGCGGGATGGACGCCGTCACGCTCCAGCCACCCGCGGGTGCGGCCGGCGAGTTCGTCGGTATCCGCGTGGCGACCGCCTACCACGAACACAACGATGAGGGGCACCGAGACGAAGTGATCATCCCCGAAAGCGCCCACGGGACGAACTTCGCGACGGCGGCCCTCGGCGGGTACGACGTCGTCACCCTCCCGAGCGACGAGGACGGCCGGGTCGACCTCGAGGCGCTTGAGGCCGCCCTTTCTGAGAACACGGCCGCCCTCATGCTGACGAATCCGAATACCCTGGGGCTGTTCGAGGGCGACATCCAGGAGATTGCCGAGATGGTTCACGACGCGGGCGGGTTGCTCTACTACGACGGGGCGAATCTCAACGCCCTGCTCGGACGGGCCCGCCCCGGCGACATGGGCTTCGACGTCATGCACTACAACGTCCACAAGACGTTCGCGACGCCCCACGGAGGAGGTGGCCCCGGTGCCGGCCCGGTCGGTGTCGTCGAGGAACTTGCACCCTTCCTCCCGAAACCACGCGTTCGACAGTCTGATGCGGGATTCGAACTGTTCGATCCGGAACACTCGATCGGTCACGTCCACGGCTTCCAGGGGAACTGGCTCGTGTTGATCAAGGCGTTCGCCTACATCGCTCGCCTCGGCGACGAAGGTCTCATCGACGCCAGTGCAAAGGCCGTCCTCAACGCGAACTACCTCGCGAGCCAGATCGACTACGAGGTTCCATACGGCCCGTTCCACCACGAGTTCGTGGCCAGCGCAGGCGATCAGGACGCCGCCGACGTCGCCAAACGGATGCTCGACTTCGGCGTCCACCCGCCGACGACGAAGTGGCCCGAAATCGTACCGGAAGCGCTGATGACCGAGCCGACGGAAGTCGAGAGCAAGGAGACGCTCGATCGACTCGCCGAAGCCTTCAGTCACGCACAGGCCTCTGACGACGAGACGCTCGAGACCGCGCCGAACAGAACCGCGGCCGGTCGCATCGATCAGACGAGTGCGGCTCGGAATCCACGACTGTCTTGGCAGGCGCTCGAGGACGAGTAGTCGCTTTCGGTCGTCCGCTTGTTTTCAGGTTCCGTTTTTCAGGTTCGCACTACGTTCCCGCACTCGATCAGTTCGAGGCCCTGGTTGGTACTGTAGCGTCCATCAAAGTCGACTGTACCAATTCTGTTCTGGAATACACGTTGCCTTCGGACGCTGGCTCGAAGCACAATGGCGACGCTAGCCCCTCAGCGTCGGATCCGTATTGCGATTTGTAGCTATCCAGACGGAGAATCATCGGTGGAATACCCACAGGAGTTTTGTATAGCATCATAGAGTTCATAAGTGGGGTGGCAGTCACTCACTGAATCGGAAAATGTGACTTCTGTAAGGTTTTTCGACGAGTTCCTCCCAATCGTGCGTGTACCTGTCCATCACGTCGCCGACGTCTCCGCGGATGTACTGCACGAGATACGCGTCCTCGACACGACCCCGCAGACGTGTGGTGAAAAAGTGCCGGAAGTAGTGGGGCGTCACGTTCTCCTCCGGGCCAGCGCCTTCGGCGTACCATCCTCGCTCTTCGGCGGCATCTCGAACGTGTGAATGCACCATATCGACCGTCAACCGCTGTCCGCACTTCCGACTCGTACTCATGAACAGCGGATCGGCCGCAGAGGCAGGATCCGGGCGAATCGCCAACCATCGGACGAGCGCTTCCTTCAGTTCCTCGTCGATCGGAATCCGTGTATCGCGATGGCGTTTATTCCCTTCCGCTCGCTGCTCGCCGTTGACGACGCTCCCGATGGCGATATCACTCGAGACAAAGAACGAATCCGGGTGATCGCGAACCGCAGCCCGCGGCTGGGTGTCCCGATAGTCGATCACCGCTTCATGCTCGAGATTCACGTCACGCAGATCGAGGTTGCACAGCTCTCCGGCCCGAATCCCCGTTTTCGACAGCATGGTCACGATCGCCTGGCGGAGCGGATGGTCGATCCCCTCGACGAACGCCCCCATCTGCTCGATGGAGACGTCTCGTCGCGTTGGTGAAGCGTCCCCACGCTCGCTCAGCTGTTCCATCACGACGACCATCGGATTCGCGTCGAACGCGCCGATCTGGGCCATATGACTGTAGAACCGATTGAGGTGAACGGCTTTCGTCCGGATCGAACCCGGGGCATATCCCTCGTCACGGAGGTGCTGAATCCACGAGAGGCAGTCACGACGCGCAACGCCGTCCAGGTCGGTTGGCCCGCCGTTACCCCGGAGGAACCGTTCGAATTGCCTCAGCGTCGTCTCGTAGTCCGCAATCGTCTTCTCCGAGCGACCGTAGAGGCCGATTTCCTCGAGGAACGTCGCGATCGGGTCATCACTAGTGGCGTCGACGTCCGCGATAGATTCGGTAGCGTCCATCGGTTACTGCTCCTCCGCAACGACGAAGCCACTCCGACGAACGTCGTAGTCGATGCGCCCCTCGTCGTTCAGATCGTTGAGTACCTCGGTGACCTGATCTTCGACGTCAGCGGTGACTGCGTCGACGACCTCGTCCTGGGCCAACCCCTCGGCCTCCTCGAGAATTGCGAGAATGCGTTCGTCGAGCGATCCTCGTAGAGAGGCATCTTCCGGGGTTTCACCCTGGGGGTTGAGGCCGAATTCCCGCCGTCCAGCATTGATCATCGAACGGACGTATTCTGCCCTGGAGGAGAAGCCCATTTCCTCGGCTTCGTCGTCGTAGATCGCGAGCTGATGTTCGGGGACGCCGACGTTCAGCTTTGATTCCGGCATGTCTGTCTCGTCAATGGCGACGAACGGGTGGTACTTAGTTGTTGGTGCTTCGGGCGGCCTTAGTTGGATAAGATGGTCTAAAGACCCCTCAATTTGGCCCAAATAGCACCAGTATGAACCCTTGTATCAGCCTTAGTGTAGTAATGCCGGTTAGAAGGTATCGTCAGATACTATCAATGAATTGACCCCTACGCCGAAAACGACTCCATGATTATCCCCACATTTTACCGAGCCAAATATCAACAATCTTACATCTGGTCGGTCGGAATCCGCTCACAAAATCAGTTCAAACTGGCGGCGGTTCCGAAGGCCAGCTTCGGGAGCGACACAGCAACCAGCACGTTCGATCGCTCTGGTCGACCCAACTCTCGTCCGATGTGTCCACACTACTGCTATACGAACGGCTACACCGTGTCGTGGACGGGGTGTTTCATTCGAGTACCCCTGTGAACGCGAGTACCGATGGGATACACACAGGAAAGTCGTGTCCGGATTATAAACGAATGAACGCGACGTCGATCACAGCGGATGCTGGCCAGTTTCTTCACCGAACCAGACTGAAACGCCGAAAACGCAAGCGAGCGAGACGGTCGAAAATCGAGAAGGAGGATACCTACCTTCGACGTCTTACCCCTGGGGTAAGATCGGCAGAACGGGGTTGAAAATAGCTGCTATCTGGACGCCCTGTTGGTGAAAAACGGTCATGTGATCTGGAGGTCGAAAGTGGATCACCAGCTCGTCTGCAAAGCCAAATCGAAACCGACGATTCACTCGGTAATCGAATGGCACAATCCGACTTCGTCCGAGACCGTATCGACGAAGGTGCATTTCCCGACAGGTACGTCCATACCACGACGAAGCGCGAAACGAAGACACGCTGTCGGTGGACAATGGGATGCCGAGGGGATGGACAGGTTCCACTTCACGGGAACATCGGCCAGATGAGTGACGGATGCGTGTTGATGTCCTCCCCACGTGATGCACGAGGTGTCCTTCGTGGGATGGGGCGAGACGGAGTGCCGTCTCGTCATCACGAAAGATCCGAAATCTTTCGAACGACAGCAGGTCGTTCCTCCGTCCTCGAGGGCATACTGACTTACCACTGGGGGCTGGCTGTGGTCTGTGGGGCTTGTGCGTCGGGCCTCGTGAGAGGCGTTGTGTGTTTGGGTATCCGCGTGTACCCCATGGCCCGTTGGGTTGTAACGAGGGAGTTTACGTGGACTGGCGTCACCACGCGCTCATTGCCTCAACGCAGCGCCTACAAACCGAGACCGACCGCCGTAGTCGGGACGTTGCCTCCGTCGGGATCGAGACCGACTCGACTTTGAGCATGAGGAATCCCACGACTGCAGTCGTATGAGGATGTCAAACTGGTTCGAATTCATCGTCGCGCTACAGCACAGGGCGTTCTCCTCGAATCCCCGTAATCGAATCGACACCCGCTGTGTGACAAGAGCGTACTGACACCCACACAGGCGGTCCGATGAACACTCGAGCGACACTGTTCTACAACCACTATCGCCAGATGAGTATCGACGGTTATGACGGCCGTGACCTCGAGATTCTGGAGATGAACTACTCGGAAGAAGTGGGCCAATCGGACTCGAGGACATGTGACACAGAGAAAGTACACGATGGGTGCTCGATCGTATATACCAGCATCCCGTGTACGAAAGCGGCGAATGTGGTGTCGAAGTGGAAGACGAACGGTCGAGCAGGTTGGTTCGAGCTACGGTGGCGACGAGAAATGAAACTGTGTCGAGCGAAATGTGGTGGAATGGAAGGATAAAAGGGTGGCGAGGAGGTGACAATCGATCCCCTTGAGTCCCACGACCAGGATCGGGCCGGCTGTAACGTGATCGAGAGACACCATGGGTGAAGATCACGCAAGCCCAGGGATGAACAGACATCGCGAGACGGCTATTCTGCCGATCGAGCGACTCGACCAACGGTATCCTCTGTTCGATCGCGAGACCAGGACGTTCCAACCGGGCAACCAGGGTACCTCGTCGGCTGGCCATATCCCATGCAGCGAGAGGGAAACTTACCATCACTGGTTTGCTCAACCGCTTAGGGGCGCTCTGTTTACCACGGGAAGATAGTGTTTGCATGTCGAGGCTACCCAATAGCCGGTTCTAGAACTGCTCAGCACCGCTCGAGGGAGTATAGCTCCGCTCGAAGCCAGGACAGTCCTGTCTGAAGGCGATCCACTCTAGTACCCTCCCAAACCTCGACTGATGGGTGAAATCGAACAGCAACAAATGAATTTATCCACCAGTTCAGGTTTGGGAAGCCACTAGACACCGTCCTGATCGTGAGGGTTGAACACCGTTGGTAGCTGCCGACGCAGGTTCGGTTGAAAACTAGCTGAGATAGATAATCGACGCCCTAGACCGCGCTCGAGTCGATGCCGTTGATCTTCACGAACCCGTAATCGCAGTGTGGGCAGTGCCACTTGACTTTCTCACCGAGGTGGAGCGACGTGCTCGCTGCGCGGTAGAACGTTTGCTCACCACAGTCCGGACAGTCGGCTTCGAGTTCCATCATGGGGCTAGGTCTGGTTCCAGGGATGTTTAACGTACTGATTCGCCGTCGTGACGCGAACACATAAACCGTATGTTGGGATATAGAATTGGGGGTGTGATTATGAACACGTGTTCGTCAATCCCATTAAGTCGTCACCGTGCGTTGACTCGAGTAATGCCGATCTATACCGGTCGCGGAGACGACGGCGGAACGGATCTCCGAGATATGACGCGCGTCTCGAAGACGGATCCCCGAATCGAGGCCTACGGAACCGTCGACGAGCTCAACGCACTCATCGGATCGATTCGATCGACGGGCCACGACGATATCGACGACCAGCTTCGATCGGTGCAAAACCACCTTCACATCGTCCAAGCGGACTTCGCCAATCCAGATCCCGATGACGACGATCCGATGATCACCGACGACCACGTCGACACCGTCGAGAACTGGATCGACGACCACGACGAGGAACTCGAGCCGCTGCGCTCGTTCATCCTCCCCTCTGGGAGCGAATCGGGTTCCAGGTTGCATCACGCTCGAGCAGTGTGCCGACGAGCGGAGCGTCGCGCCGTGGCCCTCCAGGAGAGCGAGGCCGACGCGGTGAACGAAGCGGCCGTCCAGTATCTCAACCGGCTCTCCGATGGGCTGTTCACGATCGCTCGAGTGGTCAATCTACGCGATGGGTCGGTTGAGGAGACGCCGACGTACTGACCGTGTGTGAAGGGAACATGACCGCGCGTGAATGGAACACCGAACGTTGGGGAGGCTCGAGAAGTGCCGTGCTCGATGAGACTAATGGCAGTCGCTGAAAGGAACGCTTAAGTTTCGCCCCCGGATATTCTCTCGTGCGGGTTGGTGATCTAGTCCGGTTATGATACCTCCTTCACACGGAGGAAGTCGGCAGTTCAAATCTGCCCCAACCCATTTTCCCGACGCAACAACGAGGAGCGAAGCGACGAGTTCGCGCCGGGAAAATTGATACGGGTAATTTGAACCAGACAAGTCGCAGCCCGGGAAGCGAACGGAGTGAGTGACCCGGAACGTCTTGGCAAGGTTCAAATCTGCCCCAACTCACTTTTGTCGGCACAACGACGACGGGCGAAGCGAGGAGTCCGTGCCGACAATGTGGTCGGCAGTTTGAATCACGGTATTGATCAATGGGACACTTCCGTTCCGTGACCTGATTCGTTCTCACGAGCTGTTCCACGAAGCCGCTGTGTTATCGCAGTCGTAATCCGATCACCGGCTCGCCTGGCTCCCGGAACGTTCGACGCGTACGGACCGACCGTCCCGAGCGCGAGCGCCCCGGAAGCGTACAACGGGACGAATCGTCCATCGTCGCGCTGCCAGGCGAGCGTGTCGTCCTCGAGCACGGGCATCCCTCGATAGCCACGCGCCAATTCGAGTGCGTCGGCAATTCGTTCGACGAACGGGTGATCGAACACCGGTTCGAATCCGGTTGCCAGAACGACGCGATCACCGACCAGGTGCAACCCGTTTTCCAGGAGAAGCTGAACCGTACCGTCTTCGACCGTGGCGGAGTCAACCGTCCCCTGTGCGAGTGTGAGTTTGCCATCGTCGATTCGTTCGGTGAACTCGCCGTAGAGGTACGGCGGAATCGTCGCGTCATTTCGAGCACTCGAGATCACCTCGAGTCGATCGCTCGAGCCCGGCGGATGAACGTGGAGGTTTGCTTCGACGTGCGACCAGTTGATCCACGGTGGATCCGCCTCCGAGACCTCCCACTCGAGCGGGTGCCGAGAGAGCAATCCCACCGACTGCGTCTCGCTCAGGGCACAAGCGAGTTGGGCGGCCGTTATGCCGCCGCCGACGACGATGGTTCGATCGACTGGGTTGTTGAAGTCGAACCCGTCCCAGACGTGTTCGACGCCGTCAAGACCGCCTGCCCAGTCGGGCCATCGGTACCGACCGCCGTGACCGATCGCCAGAACGCAGTAGTCGGTGTCGATGGAACCCGCCGTCGTCTCGAGGCGAAACCCGGTCTCACCCGGGCGTTCGTGTATTTCGTCGACGCTGGCTTGCCGATGCAACGAGTCGAGATTCTTCCGATCGATCACGTACGCAGCGTGATCCAGGAAGAGGTCGAGAGACGGTCGCGGCGGGTAGTCGACCGTCGGAACGAGTTCGTCCTCTCGGTCGGTCGATTCGGCGAAGCTCTCGAGACTGAACGGTTCGGTTCCGACGTGGTGAACGAACGTCGATCGGAGCGCCTCCATCCCACAGGCGCTCGTCTTCTCGTGGAACGACGCCAGCAGCTGATCGTGCGGATCCACGATGCACACGTCGGTTCTGTCGAGTGATGTCTCCTCGAGGAGACGCTGAGCGAGATACGTGCCGTGGATACCGCCCCCGACGATAGTACAGCCGAATTTCGAGGTTGCGTTGCGTGGCGTCATACGAGCAATCGGTCGTGTTCGAAAGCACTCCACACAAGTTAATAAGAACTCTGGTTTAGATAATAACTTATATTACTGTAGCCAGTGTTATTGATAACACATGGACGAGCAGACGATCCCCGTGACCGTACTCTCCGGGACGCTCGGCGCTGGCAAGACGACCACGCTCAACCATCTCCTTCACGAGGGCAGCGACCGCGATCTCGCCGTGCTCGTTAACGATATGGGGGAAGTGAACGTCGACGCAGAACTCGTCGCCGAATCGTCGGATATCTCGGCCGACGAAGAGGAACTGGTCGAGCTCTCGAACGGCTGTATCTGCTGTGAACTCCGCGGTGACCTGCTCGAGGCACTCGACGGCCTCACACGCGACCGGGAGTTCGACGCGATCGTCGTCGAGTCGACGGGCGTCGCCGAACCGCTTCCCGTCGCCCAGACACTGACACTCGGGTTCGATCAGTCGGATCTCGACCCAACGGAGTTCTACGAGGAGACCGGCATCGAACCGCTCGAGGGCTGTCACCTCGACACGACTGTCACCGTCGTCGACGCTCACCAGTTCAACGAGGCGATGCAGTCGGACGAGATTCTCGACGACGACGGCACAGAGAAACACCTCGGTGACCTGCTGGTCGAACAGGTGGAGTTCTGTGACGTCCTCCTGTTGAACAAGTGTGACCTCGTCGACGAGGCAACGCTCGAGCAGATCGAAGCGACGCTCGAGGTACTCCAGCCTCGCGCCGAAATCCTCCGGAGGACGCACGGTCGGGTCGATATCGACGACGTCGTCGACACCGGACGGTTCGACTTCGAGGAAGCGAGTCGGTCAGCCGGTTGGATACAGGAACTCCAGAAGCCCCACGAATCGGCGGAAGAAGAACACGGCGTGACCTCGTTCGTCTTCGAATCGCGCCGTCCCTTCCACCCCGAGCGGTTCGCCGAACTGCTCGACGCGTTCCCGGAGAACGTCGTCCGATCGAAAGGTCACTTCTGGCTCGCCGGACGCGAGGAGATGGCTCTCATGGTGAACGTCGCCGGGCAGTCGATTCGGGTCGCACCAGCCGGAAACTGGATCGCGACCCTCCCGCCCGAAGAGCGCGAGGAGCAGTTCGAAGCCTATCCGGAACTCGAGGAGACGTGGGACGACGAGTGGGGTGATCGCGGCAGTCGACTGGTGTTGATCGGCACCGAAATGGATCACGAGTCGATCCGTGCCCACCTCGAACTGTGTCTGCTCACTGACGAGGAGATGAACACCGACTGGGCGGCGTTCGAGGATCGCTTCCCGACGTTCGACCTGCCCGAAGACGGTGTCGAAGACGAGACGGACACCCCCGAACACGATGGCCAGGAAGAAATCGGACTCGCAGATTGATCACGTGCACACGAACGATCACGTGACCGAGACGGGATCGCCATCGACGCCCGAGCATCCACCGCTCGAGTGCCGTGCGATCGTCGAACCGACGGAGACGGGTGCAGAACTGTGCACGATCTACTCCGTCGCGTCCGAGGATTCGCTGGTAACGACGTGGATTTCGGCCAGCGACGGATCGTACTGTGCGCTCGAAGACAAACGATAACCACGGAACCCACCAGGAGACCCTAAACGATGTCTACGACATTCCAAACGGCAGTCACCAAGAACGTGTCACGAACGCAACGTTACGACGCGATCGATTCGCTCGTTCGCTCGAGCGAGACGAAGAATCTCGGGATACTCGTCCGAATGGGCGGTCTTCGCGGCGAGTTCCGTCGTGACGCACTCGATGGCTTAGCCGAGTGTAATGCGACGGAAACGCTCGAGGAACTCGCGGAAGACACGACTGTCGAACCGTCGTTGCGACGGAGAGCGAGAGCGCTGGCATGACCAGTGGAGCGTCGACCGACGGGACGACCGAATCAGAGGACAGTTCCAACCCAACAGATGGACGTACCAGGAACCAACATGTCTGCAGAGACACTGGCAGAGAACAGGGCTTGATCGGCAAGTACGACATCTGGCTGTGTCGACAGTCGTTTCGAGAGATGGCCCGCGATATGGGCTTTCGAAAGTACGACTGATCGACCGACGTCGGTTCGAATCCGGGATTCGACCATCGGTAGGAAGGAGACCTGCAGTAGCATTCGCGGTTACGTGGTTGTTAAATATTAGGGATGTCAGATGCCATAATCCTAGTAACCGATTTAAAGCTATAGCAATTCAGTTAACAACGCAATGGCATACTCATGTTCCAGCTGTGACGCCGAGTTCCAGTCCGCCGCCGGTGTCACCCAACACGTCGCGTTGCACCACAACACGTGTGCAGAGTGCAACGAACAATTCGATGCAGCAGACGACCTGCGAGATCACATTCATCAAAACCACTGAGAGAGATCTCGAGACGCAAGCTGGCAGATCCGACGCTCGAAATCGCAAGCACGATCGTTCGACCGATCGCTTTTCCTGACTCGAACCGCTGAGTCCAGGAGGTCGACCGCCATGAGCGCAGCATCGAACGTCTGCCTCGTTCAGTAATCGGAGATCGATCTCAACCGAACAACAGGTTCCCATCCCAGGCGATCGCTATCGCGAGCGCGATTGCAGCGCCAGCCTGCCGAACCATCATCGCAAGTGCCCACTTTGTGGAGATTTCTCGAGCCACCCCATGTTCCCGATTGCAGCCTCACCAATCACTCACACGTATCGTCACCCAGATACCCATCGAACGCATCAGTTGTGTCCTCAGTAGTCGTCACCGCCCCGTACGTGTAGAAGTAGCCGTTCTCGTCCTCGGCGATACGCGCCTCGAGGTACGACCTCGCCGCCTGTCTCGAGAGGACGCCCATTTCGACGACGTCAGCGAGGGCCGTTTTCGTGGCACGAAACCAGGTGCGGACGATTAGATCGCGGTCGCCCGGCTCGACCTCGACGAGCGCGCCACGTCCCTGGTCGCGACCATCGCCCCACTCGAGCCAGAGGACGCGGTACGCTCGAATCGAAAAGGTGGGCGACACGAGGATCAGGGCTTCGTAGCCACAGGGGTCGAGGAAGTCGACGAGGACGCTGTCGAGCGACACGGAGTCGGCCAGGAGTTCCGAGTCGATCCGCCCATGGGCAAGCGGCGTCTCCGTCGAGAGGTGCTCGAGGACGTCGAGGTCGTCACCACCCCAGTGACTGTACCGGAGATCGTAGAGGTGGTCGGGGCGGCGGTAGGCGACGAGCGCTCTATGTCCCATCGGTCACCTTCGACTCGAGGTCGCCTGTCCAACCGGGTTCGAGCAACGGGTACCAGGATGTGGATCCAAACGCGGAATCCGACGGGGAATGACGCTGGACGGAAACTCGGTGACAGCAGTGTCTGTACATCACCGATGTTGGCCGCGGGTTGGTATTTGAACCCCCGTCTCGAGACACACATTTGCCGAGTCTCGTGAAGAGAGACGGCGCCAGTAGGCGACTCGAAATCGACGCCGGTGATCTGAACTCGAGGGCACCCGAAACGCCGAAACCTCTTCGACCCGTAATACTCCGTGAATGAAATACGACGCAGTCGTCTTCGACAACGACGGCGTGTTAACCACGCCGACCAGTTACGAAGCCCTCCGTCGAGCGATGACGCAGGCGTTCGATCGCCAGGGCGTCACCGACCCGGCTGACGACGACCTCGACACGCTCATTTCACCCACGGTCGACGAACTCGAGGCGATCACTGACCGCTACGACCTGGAGCCAACGGCGCTGTGGAACGCCCGCGAACGAGCGGCGATCGACGTCCAGTACGAGGAAATTCGAGCGGGGCGAAAGACGCTCTACGACGACGTTAGCGCCCTCAATGATCTCTCGAGACCGATGGGAATCGTCAGCAACAACCAGCACGAGACGATCGAAAACATCGTCGACCACTTCGAGCTCGAGGCGTTCGATCCGTACTACGGACGGGAGCCGACGGTCAAGGGGATCGAACGCAAGAAGCCGACGCCGTACTACCTCGAGCAAGCGATCGACGAGATGGGGTGTTCGAACCCGTTGTACGTCGGCGATAGCTGGGTCGATGTCGCCGTGTCGGAGGCGCTCGAGATCGATTCGGCGTTCATCCGTCGGTCACATCGCGATGACTATTCGTTCGCGGAGTTCGACTATCACGGTGACCCAACCCACGAGATCACGTCGCTTCGGGAACTGTCAGAGCTTCAGTCGACCGGAACGTAGTGACCCGCAGGGAGGCGAACGGAGTGACGTGCGTCGAGACTATCGAAATCCATTCGATCGGTCAGGCGGTTGCACTCACACGGGCCTCCGCTCGAGCTTTGATCGCCTCGTTCATTCCCCTGAATCCGCGTTCGATCCGGTCACCATCGAACAGGATCGGCACCAGCGCACCGCGGAACGTCTCGCGTTGCAAGAGCATGGTTTTCGTCCCCTCGTCAACTGGCTCGAGGTGGAATTCGTGGTAGCCGTCGAACGCGTACGGGACGAACAGCTGGCCAACCCAGACGAGCCGTCGGTTCTCCTCGACGAACAGTACCTCCGGTCGAAACGTCGTACTGCGCGAGCCTGGTGGCTGGATATCGACGGTGAGGCGTTCGCCTTCGACCGGGCTCCCCTCGATTGAGCGGATGAACGGATTCCACTCGGGATAGGCGTCGAACTCGAGTAGCACGTCCCAGACGACGTCGGGTGGGGCATCGATCGTTTCGAACGTTTCGATCTGTTCCATGTTACCACCAGACACTGCCAGTGACGAAACATGTATCGGTTATGCCAGAATTTCCCGAGTGTTCGACGGATCAGACTGTCAACGGCCGTCCTGCCAGAGGTCACGACGATCGCACCACAATCCCCATTAGCCACCAGACCTGAGGGATCGATATGAGTCGGTCGTCGCGTACGATCTCCCGCCGAGCGTTCGTCCGGAGCGCCGTCGCCATCGGCGGGGCAAGCGCACTCGCTGCCTGTCTGGATCGAGAATCGGGAGACGATCCGCCGCAGGGGCTCCCGCCCGAGGAACTCGAGACGCTCCCCGACCGCCAGCACGCCTGGACGGCGTTCGAGCGAACGGACGAACACGGCAACTCGGTCGCACCCGAACACCACGTCTGTCTGCACCTCGAGTACGTGGGTGACGGCCCGACGCCAGACGAACGTGAACGCGTCGAGACCGCATTCGAAACCCTCGAGCGAGCCTACGAACGCGGGAGCGACGGGCTGTTGTTCACCGTCGGCTACGGGCCGTCGTACTTCGAGCGCTTCGAGGAGCCACTGCCGGATACCATCGACCTCCCGGAGCCGAGAGCGCTCTCGCCGATCGAGAGTCCAGAATTCGACGCGTACGACGCAATCGTCCACCTCGCGAGTGATCGTGGATCCGTCATTTTGAGCGCGGAGGAAGCCCTCACCGGCGACCTCGAGGAAATCAACGGCGTCGACGTCGCGGACTCACTCGAAGGGGTCTTCGAGGTCGCCGAACGGCGCACGGGATTCGTCGGGTCGGGGCTGCCAGCGGAGAACCAGGAAGGGCTTCGTGGAATTCCGGACAGCGAACCCGTCTCCGAGGACGCACCGTTGTTTATGGGCTTCAAATCCGGCTTCAAGAAGAGCCAGGCCTCAGAAGACCGCGTGACGATACAGGAGGGCCCGTTCGCCGACGGAACCACGACCCACCTCTCGTGGATACGCCTCTCGCTGCACCAGTGGTACGAACAGGACAGCCGCGAGATCCGCGAGCGCAAGATGTTCTGCCCCGCCCACGCCGATGAAGGAAAGGTCGAGGGCACGGGCGACAACCTCGGCGACTCGAGTCAGGTCGAGGGGTGCGCCGAACGGACGCTCGAGGACGCTCGCGAGCACGGGATGGTCGGCCACGCACAGAAGTCCGCGCGTGCGCGAGAAGACGGAGAGCCGATCATCCTCCGACGAGACTTCAACTCGACTGATAATGGCGAAGCAGGGATGCACTTCCTCTCCCATCAGCGGGAGATAGGAGACTTCGTCGCGACTCGCGAGGCGATGACGGGGTCGGATATCGCCGACCAGTCCGCGATCGGGCCGGTGACGAACAACGGCATCCAGCAGTACATGACGGTGTTGCGGCGGGCGAACTACCTGGTTCCACCTCGCCAGCATCGGTCGCTGCCGACGCCCGATCCGGACGCAGTGAATCTGTAACGCCGCTCGTGGGGTAATCGACTCGCTACCGTAACTCGAGCGACGGCAACAGGGCAGACGAGGTGTCCACTCACCCTGACAGTGACAGAGCCCACACCGGCACGCGCCGCCCCGACCTATTTTGGCCAGACGGTCGTTGCTCGGTGTATGCCATCCCACGGCCGATCGACCGACCACACAGTCGCCATCACGGGTGCTTCAGGCAGTGTTGGCCGGCAGACGATCGAGGCGCTTTCCGGGTACGAGTGTCGACTCTTCAGCCACAGCGAACACGAGGATCTCGACACCGAGACGCTCGAGGTCGCCGACTACGATGCCTTCGCCGATGCGCTCGACGGCACGGACGTCCTGATTCACCTCGCGGCGAACCCGTCGCCCACGGCCGACTGGAACGAAGTGAGCGGGCCGAACATCGACGGCGCGTACAACGCGTTCGAGGCGGCCCTCGAGAACGGCCTCGAGCGCGTCGTCTTCGCCAGTTCGAACCACGCCGTCAACGCCGACAACATCGTGGAGCCGACCCGAGTCGAGACGACGCAGGGTGACCCGTCGGTCGTCCGTCCTGGCGATCCCCCCAGCCCCGACAGCTACTACGGCGTGAGCAAGGTGTTCGGCGAGGCGATGGGCGAGTACTACGCCAGGCGCTACGGTCTCGAGGTCGTCAACCTTCGCATCGGCTGGCTGCTGTCGGCGGACGAACTGCAGGCCGTCTGTGCAGAACGGGACGGATCGGGCGAGCGGTACGCCCGCGCGATGTGGCTGAGCCACGACGACTGTCAGCGACTGCTCGAGGCGTCGGTGTCGGCCCCACTGTCACAGCACGCAGTCACGGCGCACGGCATCTCGAACAACACCGATCGATTTCTCTCGCTGACGGAAACGATGCACGAACTCCAGTACCGACCGCGGGACGACTCGAGCGTCGTCCTCGACGAGTAGGTGACGGGGCAACAAACAAAATCGGTGAACGCCGTTTGTCCTGCTCGACTCAGCGATACGAAACGTCGAGTTCCAGCGCCCGCTCGAGCACCCCGTCGTCGTACAACTCGGTCGTCTGTTCGGGGCGCCGTCGGTGGATCGCCCGAACGGTCTCGACCGTGTTCCGGAAGTTCTTGAACGTCGCCTCGTCGACCATCTGGCCGTCGATGGTCACCGCTCCCGTGCCGGCCGATTTCGCCTCGTTGAACCCCTCTATCTTGTGAACGTCGCGCTCGAGTTCGGTCGAAGTAGGCATGTGAATTCGGTTGGCCTGCACTGTCTGTTTGGGGTACAGCGACCACGAGCCGTCCAGCCCGATGCGGGCCTCGCGCTCGACCTGATCGGCGTAGCCGTCGGCGTTGTAGATCGTCACCCCTGCCCGTTCCCGGAAGAGGTCGTCGAAGGGGCCGCCGATCGCGAGCAGGTCGTTCGCGCTCGCCTCGTTCGACATCGCCTCGAGCAGGCCGTTCCACTGCGGGCGACCGTCACCGAGGTCGCGTCCGCCGAGTTCGGCCGTGTAGTCGACGGGGCCGAAGACGAGCGCCGTGAGTCTCGAGTCGGTACCGAGTCGAGCGATTTCTCGCAGATCGGAGCGGGCACGGGCCGACTCGACGATCACCGAGAGGCCGATGGATCCGTCCGGAAGTCCCGCGTCCGATTCGGCATCGCCGACGACGGCGAGCGCGCGTTCGACGTCCTCACGGCGACCGACTTTCGGGACGACGATGCCGTCGATTTCCGTCCCGAGTTCGGAGAGGAGTGTCTCGATCTCGCTCCGCCCGTGCTCACGAAACGCTTCGTCGTCGTAACTCCACTGGACGCGCGGCCAGATCTCGCCCGGGAACTCGTACTCGGGTACGAGATCGCAGACGTTCTCGAGGCCCTGGGCCTTCATGTCGGGGGCCGTGCCGTCCTCGAGGTCAGGCACGAGCCAGTCGGGTGCCTGAAACCCCTCGGCGGTGAGCCCCGAACGGAGGTACTTCGCCGTGTCGTCTCGCGGAACGGCCGCCGGTGCGGTCTGGAACGTGCGGCAGGTTGTTATGGTGGTGGTACTGTTCCCGGTGGTCTCGTTGCTGTTTGGTGTCATTCGTATCCTCTCAGTTGGTGGCATCTCGAGTCGCGATCTCTGCGGTTCTGCGGCCGGAGTACACCGGTTCGTCGCGCTGGTTGAACGCGACGTGTTCGAAGCGAACGGTGCCGGCCCGTTCGTTCGCCGTCGTCGTCTCGCGGCTGGTCTCGAGCACGCGCGTGAAACAGTAGACGGTGTCGCCGGGAGTGACGAACGTGTGGAAGCGTTCGTCCGTACACGCCACCTCGCGGTAGGTGCGCTCGTCGGAACGTGCGTGGCCGAGTGCCGTCGACCGGGTGACGTCCCCGTACGTGACGATGTCGCCGGAGGGAGAGTCCCCCATGACGTCGACGTTGTGGTGTTGTTTCGCCGTGTTCAACGTGGCGAGCGGGAGTCCAGCGACGGTCAGGTCGTCCATCGTCCGGCCGCGTTCGTGTCGATAGGCGACCGTGGCGTCTCGTTCGCGGGCGCGCTCGAGAGCCGCCTCGAAGTCCTCGAAGGCGGTTCCCTCGGGGGTGACGAACGTCTCCTGGAGTCCCGGATTGTCGTCGGGTTCGTCAGTCGAGTCGTCGGCGCTGGAGGCACCCCGCTTGTCATCTCCTCGCCGATCAGACGAATCCGCACGACCGCCGTCCGTCTCGACCCCCGCGGTCGGCTCTCGCCGCGGGATCATATTCGTCCGCTCGTACGTACAGAGTGTTCGACCGGTGTCGGCGTCGTATCCCCGCGTGTTCCAGGTGACAATTCCGTACTCGGGTCGCGAGTTCGAGGGTGTCGTCTCGAGCACCTCGCTCTCGACGCGCAGGTCGGTGCCTGGTGGGACTGGATCGGTCGGAAACTGCACGTTCGTCCGGCCGAGGAAGTAGCCGCCTTTCTCGCTCAGATCCTCGACGGTGCAGCCCAGTGTCGCCGCGAGCATGTAGTCGGGATGGATCGGTGGGTCGTCGACACCCCGTTCCCGGGCGGCGTCCGCCCGCCAGTAGAACGGATCGTGGTTCAGCGTCTGGCTCGTCCACAGTTCGTTCCCCCAGCGGGTCAACCGAAGCCCTGGCTCGTGCTCGATCGTCTCGCCCTCCTCGAAATCCTCGAAGCAGTGGCCTTTCTCGCGGGTGTCCACGTGCTCGAGGACGGACGCAAAGGTGTCCGGATCCGTCCACTCGAGATCAGTCATCGGCGGTCACCCCTTCGGCGTCTGTCGCGGTTCCAGGTGACCCCCGACGTCGCGCCAGCGTTCGGCGCATCTCGTTCTCGACGATCATGTAGCCCTCGTCGAAGCCCATGCCGGGTTTGGCGAGCACCTGGGCGGCGTCCGTCGCGAGCGCAACGTGCGCGCAGGCGCGGGCGGAGACGTCCGTCTCGTTGCAGGTGCCCCCCAGGTACGCCCGGGTATCCGTTCCGCGACAGTAGCGAACCGCCTCGCCGCTGTGCTGAACGCCGCCGAGGTCGGGCGTCTTCACCTGGACGACGTCCGCCGCCCCGGCGTCGACGAACGCCCGAACGTCCTCGAGCGTGTTACACCACTCGTCGGCGACGATGTCGACGTCGATGCCCGCATCGGCCAGTCCCTCTCGCAGTTCGCACATCGCGTGGATCTGATCCTCCCGGGTGCCGACGTCCATCGGGCCCTCGATCTGAAGTGGGATCGACCCGGTTGCCGCCTCGAGGCTGGCGACGTATTCGAGCACCTCGTCGCTATCGAACGGCGCGCCGAACAGGTCGCCGATCATGCCGTAGACGTCGACGTGAAAGCGCGGTTCGTACCCCTCCGGGCCGAGGTCGGCCGCTCGGTCACGGAGCCACTCGAGGTAGTCCCGAAGGTGCTCGCCGCTGGCACCCATCTTCGAGCGGCTGTTGAACAGGCCGTGGGGGAGGACGGGTACGCCCTTGATGAGCATCTTCTCCGCGTTCGTCCGCCGGTCGTCGCCGGACTGTCCAAAGACCGGAATCGGCTCGGTTGCCGGTTCCGTTCCGAGGTGGTCGGCGAGAACGTCGGTCATGGTCGTCCGCTCGGCTCGGGCAGCCGCCGCGAGCAGCGCCTGGGAGACGCCGTAGCGAACGGCGGTGTGGAGGCGTCTGCGCTCGTTGCCGTCGACGTGGAGCGGGTCGTGTCCGTTGCCGTCGCCGATTTCCGAATTGACGCGAAGGGACTCGAGAACGGCCGCGTTCTCGCCGAACGCTCGAGGATCGCGCCCGACGAGCGCATCGGCGACGGGCCCCTCGACGACCGGGGCGTACGCATCCGCGCGAAACAGCGGGTCGCGCCCGCCGGCCCCCGAGTATTGAACGGCCGCGCAGTCGCCCCGGACGACCGTCCCGTCGCGCAACTCGAGGTCGACGAGCAGCGCCTCGCCCGGCTGACGGATGGCTCGAAAGCCGTCGGTGAGCGGGGTTCCCTCGTAGGCGAATCCATCTGGCGTGGCGCCGTTCTTGATCGCTCGCTGGTCGTCCGCGTAGAAGCCGGCGACGCCCGGCGTCGCTCGGATGGCCTCAATCTGCACGCCGCTCACCTCCGTTCGGACGACCGATGAGGCGGCCGTCGCTGATCGCGTCGACGTCGTCGGCGACCATCCTGAACGAACGCTTTCTCCCCTCGGTTTCGGCACGTCGAGCGAGACACGCACCGTGGATCTCCTTGACGTCGTCTCCGAGTGAGAGGTCACCGAACTCGAGGATCCGAACGCGGCCGTCGTCGTCTCGAGCGGGGAGGACGGCTCCCTGCGCGCTATCGCTTGGCGCGAAGGGAACGTCGAGAGCGCCCGATTCGAACGCCCGGATGGTTCCCCGGGCGACGTCACCGTCGCCGTGGTCGAGGACGGCGTCCACGAGCTGTCGCGTTTCGCGTTCGATCAGTTCCTGTTCGTCGTCGATGCCGTCGATGTCGATTCGTTGTTCGATAGCCATATCGATGATCTGTCTGGTCGTGCGGAGGCCGGCCGCGTTGGCCTCCTTCGTCGGGACGCCCTGGAACTCCTGTGGGGACTTCGTGATGACCTTATCTGGCCGGGCGATCGCGGCCGTCATCCCGCCAAGCCCGATGACGCCGCTGGCACGGGCTTCGTCCGGCGGAAATCCGCCCATCCACTCGTGAAAGACCGTCGTCACGCAGACCTCCTCGGGGAGGTACGCCTCGCCGAGCACACGGAGGGCGCGCAGGGCGGCGACGTCCTGGACGACGTTGCCGACCTGTCCGTACCCGAGCGTGAGCGAGCGAACCCCCTGGGTCGCCGCGAGCAGCCCCTCGAGCACCATGACCGTGATGGCGATACTGGGCGGAACGAGCGTGCCCGTCAACGGCCCGAACGGCTCGCGGTTGATCCGCACGCCGCGTTCGGTGTAGGCCCCGGCGAGTCGATCGACGAACTGCCAGTGTTCGATCGTCGTCGCCAGGTCGTGGCGTTTGGTGTAGGGGATGTTGTACGAGATCGGCCCGCCCTCGAAGCTCTGGAAGCCGCCGGCGAACGTGATCGCTGCCAGCAAGCGTGCGTCGGGGGTACCGTGACGCACCTCGATCGGGGCGTCGACGGCCTCGATCAGCTCCCGACAGCCGTCGACGCCGTGGTTCACGGCCGGGAAGCCGTTGAGCGTGTCCTCGCCCGACTCCCGAGCCTTCTCGAGGCCTTCCTGCGCCTTTCCGTACTCGTTGTCGCGCGTGTAGGAGTCGATCGTCGTCGGTAACAGGTCGGCTTCGCCCGCTTCGTGGAGATAGCGAAGCAACTCGATCTGATCCCCCAAACGTGGCACCCCGGCTCGAGGCTGTAACAGCGGCTGATCGGCCGTCTCGAGGACGTCGGCGAACCGCTTGCGGGCGGGCAGCGATTCGTGGTAGCGAACGGCCGCCTCGAAGTCGACGGCGTCGCCGGTCGGCCACTCGCTTCGAAGCTGTTCGTCGGTGCGTTGCAACTCGTCGGCTGGAATGCGTTCGTCGCGTATCATCTACGATGTCACGGTGGCCCGCTCCTGTTCGCTCGTCGTGATCTTGAGGTCTCGCTTCAGGGCCGCGATCGCTTCCGATGGATCGGTTTCGGAGTCGAAAACGCGGTCGAACCCGAGGGCTTCGAACGTCTCGCGGGTCTGTTCGAAGTCGTCCTGACCGACCGCGAGGTTGCCGCCGATGTAGGTGACGACGTCAACCCCGTGCTCCTCGAGGACGTCGTGAAAGCCCTGGCAGTCCTGCTCGGCGTGGCCGTAGAGCGAGGAGACCAGTACGGCCTCGGCGTCGTGGGCGACTGCGGCCTCGGCGAACTCCGCCTGGGAGCTCTGAACGCCGAGGTTGATGACCGTGAATCCAGCTGCACTGAACGCCTGCTCGAGGATCGTGATGCCGACGACGTGGGCGTCGGAACCGATGACCCCGAGAACGACCGTACGGGACATGAGTGTGCACAACCATGATAGACCTGTGTTTAAAGTTAATGGTTGATCATGATAATACTCCTAATACGTCCTAACACCCCTTCTGTGAGACCGTATGGTACCGTCATGATTTATAGTAAAGATTTTTCACACCCTTCCGTGACGTGGGGGTATGGGAGCCCTCTCGAGACTCCGCGTGCTGGATCTGACGCAGGTGCTTGCTGGGCCGTACTGTACGATGTTGCTCGCCGATATGGGGGCCGACGTGGTCAAAATCGAGCGACCGGGTGGGGATCTGATTCGACCGAATCCCCCCTTCGTCGACGACCCCGACGCCGAAGCCTACGGTGGCTACTTCCAGAGCATCAACCGGGGCAAACGCAGCCTCGAGATCGATCTTGGTTCCGAACGCGGGCGCGAGGAGTTTCTCTCGCTCGTCGAAGAAGCCGACGTGGTCGTCGAAAACTACCAGGCGGGCACGATGGAGCGTTTCGACCTGGGATACGAAACGCTGTGTGCGCACAACCCCGAACTCATTTACTCCTCCATACGGGGCTTCGGCGACCCGCGCACCGGCGAAACCCACCGACAGGGCCAGCCCTCCTTCGACCTCATCGCGCAGGCGCTCGGTGGCGTGATGGAGATCACCGGGTTCGAGGACGGCCCGCCGACGAAAGTCGGCCCCGGCATCGGTGACCTCTTTACGGCCACGCTCAACTGCGTCGGCATCCTGGCGGCGCTCCACCACCGCGACCGCACGGGCGAAGGCCAGTACGTCGACACCGCGATGTACGACGCGATGATCAGCATGACGGAGCGGGCCATCTACCAGCACTCCTACACCGGGACGGCACCGACCCGACAGGGCAACTCCCACCCGACGCTGTTCCCCTACGACGCCTTCGAGGCCGCCGACGGCTACGTCGTCATCGCCGCCTTCGGCACTAACCACTGGAACGCCCTCTGTGACGCAATGGAGCGGCCCGACCTGGCTGCCGACTATCCGACCCCCGACAGCCGCCTCGCCAATCGCGACGCGCTCCGGGAAGCGATTCGCGCGTGGACGTACAAGCGCTTGAGCGGCGATATCTGTGCGACCCTCGAGGGATCCGTCCCGGTGGCGCCGGTGCAGGACACGAACGACATCTTCGACGACCCGCACGTCCACGCTCGCGAGATGCTCGTCTCGGTCGACCAGCCAGGGGCCGACCGACCCGTCGACATCGCCGGCAGTCCGATCAAGATGAGCGAGACGCCACCGCGGCCCCGCGGGCGGGCACCGCTTCTCGACGAACACCGGGCGGAACTGCTCGAAGAGCCCCAGCAGCCAGCCGAGTCCGATTGAGCGAAGGTGGGGCTCGAGCGTCTGCTTCATCGCAGGCGAGGAGAAATCCTTTTGCAACCCCCGCACGGACGCTCAGGTATGGACTGGCCACACGACCCCGACGGCGAGGAGGGCAGCGAAGGGATGCGGAAGTTCGACATGGCGATCATCGCGAAGAAGGTCGACGAGGACGAGGACTTCCCGCTCTCGCGCGACGAATTCGTCGAGGCCCACGGCGACGAGCCAATCCGTATCAACTCCAAGAAGGTCGTCGCCCTCAGCGACATCTTCGAGTACGTCGACCAGGCGGAGTTCGAGACGATTACGGACATGCACAAAGCCGTCGGTGGAGCCATGCGCGCCGGAAACTTCTGGGACTACCACCCCGTCGGCGCCGACCCCGAAACGAAGTCGGCCTGAGTGCTGGCAGCCTCGAGGGCGAATTTACCAACTCGAGCGCGAAACTCGTCGACTCGAAGGCGAGGGCTCGGATGTTTGTTCGGATGCACCAGCGTTCGTTCGGAATAGTGCTCGAGCGCACGCGTCGAACAGCATCACGAATCTGGATCCCGTATCGCTTATACGATGTCGTTCGAAACGATCAGGTACTGTGACGAACACGCAGGTGACTCTCTTCCAGATCGACAACTACGGGCCGTGGACGGTGACTCCCGAACCTCGACGCGAGGCCGACCTACAGACGCTTCAGTCGCGGCTGTACGCCGACATCTCGCAGTTCGTCGGCAACCGTGACGGCTACGTCTTTTTCACTCGCTTCGACAATATGATCGCCGTCACGAACGGGCTCGACTTCGATGATCACGCGCTCTTACAGGAATCCGTCGGCAACCGATATCCGGTGACGCTCAGCCTCGGCGTGGCGACGGGTACGACGCCGGTACAGGCGCTCTCCGACGCCACCAGCCTGATCCAGGACGCCGGCAGCGCCCAGGACGAACACCGCCGCCAGATCCTCGACGGTCGAACGATCGACGACGCCCATCGAACGAGCGACGACGTCCAGATCGCACACTTCGACGTCATCGACGCGACCGGCGAGTACACCGACGAACTCAACGCCTTCGACAGTTTTATCGAGATTGAACAGGGCTATGCCTCGCTCATGCGCTACATGCGCCACGCCCACGGCAGCCTCTCGTTCTTCGTCGGCGGCGACAACGTCATCGTTGTCTGCCCCGACCTCGAGCGCGCGGACTATCTCGACGCGATCGATCACGTCCAGTCCGACGTCGAGGTCGAGTTACAGGTCGGTATCGGCACCGGCGCGAGCGCACACGAAGCCGGATACGAGGCAAAACACGCCCTCGAGCGCTGTCGAGCGGACAAAACGCGTGTCGAACTGCACGAGTAGGCCAGAGTGACCGACGCGAGCGGGTCGAGACAGAAATCGAATCTTCAGTGTGTGCGTGTATAAACGTGCCGGAGGTACCTTTTAGGTCGTTTGTGAAGTGTATTCGAACATGGAATCGGATCTGTCGGTCAGGGAAGCCCTGACGACCGAGTACGTTGGTGTAAGCGAGTCAGACACCGTTCACGGGGCGGTGACGTTGATGCGAGAAGAGCGCGCCGGCTGCGTGCTCGTCGTCCGGGGATCGACAGCCGTCGGCATCATGACCGAGTGGGACGTCCTCGGCGTCGTCGAACGTGAAGACGACCCTGCGGAAACGACTGTCGGTGACGTCATGTCCGCGCCCGTGTTGACCATCGATGCCGATCACTCGCTCACGGACGCGGCGGATATGATGGCTCGAGAGAATATTCGGAATCTCGTCGTCGAGGACGCCGACGGCATCGCGGGGGTTCTCACCCAGCGTGACGTCATCGTCGTCGCTGGATCGTTCCAGGGCGCAACCGCAAAGCCGGCCGCGAGCGAGGGGGGCGTTTCGAATCCTGGCGGCGAAGGTACCAGCCTCGCGACCGAGTACGCCACAGACGGGAACGACGAGTTCTCGACACAGGGCGTCTGTGAGGCGTGTGGAACGTTAGCAGAATCGCTACAGGAGGCGAACGGACAACTCGTCTGTACCGACTGCCGGCAGGTGTAACCGGCCGCTGCAGTGGCAGCCGAAAGACGGCTACCGAAGATGCAACATCCGGTTCGACAGCGATTTTAATTGTTCGCGTACTCGAGTAAGACGCACCGGCTATCGGGGAGGAGACGGCATATGAAGGACACTGACGACATCACGATCGAACCGGCGTTGCCCGGCGACCTCGAGGCGGTTACAGAATTGTGGGTTCGACTGGCTGCCAATCAACGCCAGCAGGGATCACACGTCCGCGCGGAGCCGAATCGAGAGACCATGCAGGCGCTACTCGGCGCCCACCAGGTAGATGGTGGACTGCTCGTCGCACGCGACCGGGAGTCGATCGTGGGCTTCGCCTCGTTTTCTGTCGAACACGGCTCGCTCGAGCTCGATTGTACGCGCGGGCTGCTCTCGAACCTGTACGTCGAGCCGTCCCGTCGGGGACAGGGTATCGGCTCGCAACTCCTCGACGCGGTGGAATCAGACCTCGTCGATCGTGGCGTCGACGTCGTTACCCTCGAGGCGATGGCCGACAACGAGTCAGCCAGGCAGTTCTACCAGCAGGCGGGGTATACGCCGTTTCGGGTCGGTTTCGAGCGCCGTCTGGTGGAGTCGACGGAAAACGATACACACTCAAAGGATGAGGGATAACTCACAGACCGCGCCAGGGGAGCATGGGCGGTACATGCACTCGACTTGTAATCGAGAGTTCCCGGGTTCAAATCCCGGCCCTGGCTTACATCCTTCGGTTCGAATCCTCTACCGGCGGGTTTCCGAAAATACGGTTGGTGCCGAGTGCCCGCCTTCTCGGAACCTCGGGTTCAAAGCCGCCTCTCATTGCTCCCTTTCGTCGATGCAACAGTACGACACGCAGAAATCATTCGGTCGCTACCCGAGTGATCCACCAGTTCACGGACAACCACCATGCCCACCGTGCCGAAGGTGCAGAGGTAGGGAGTTGGCATGCCACCAAACATCGGCATGTCCACCGCCACAACTACCGGTAATACTTGTAACTGTTTTATTGGAGAACGTTCATTCACTGATTCAGCGACCACGAGGTAATCTTCAATAGCGGATTGGAACCACCGAATTGAGCAGAATTACGTTCTCAATAACGTATAATTCGTAATTACAATACTTAAACCACACCCATTAAATACACTAACGAACACACATGGCGTTTACTGGCCAAAATAGTACGGCAAGAAGGGATTGAGGCCACAGGATTTATATCTGGGCATGAAAAGCATCCGTCAATGCTACTCTCAGCCGACCGAATGGACTCACGGGAACAACCCCCGCTTAGCTTCCGAATTATCGAAGCGGTAGCCGACGAAGAAGGTGTCGACCCGACAGAAATCGAACCACCGGAGTACGATGCACTGTACGACGTTCTCAACCCAGAAGCACTCGATTCCCTCTTCGCACCTCGAGAGGATGGATCCCTTCGAAGTCCGGGAGAAGTTGCCTTTCGGTTCTGTGGCTACGATGTCGTCGTTAAAAGCGACGGTACCGTCGAGATTCTCGAGTAAGCACACGTGATTTGGTGTCTGTCTTTGCAATCGGTGAGCAACAGCATTGACGACACATCGCTATCGAGAGCTCACCCGCTGAGTCACAAACAGGAGACTTTCCGGAGGGTCACATGCAGAAGAGGTGTCGGAGGAGTGCTGCACGCACTCGCTTATCGCTCGAGTCGCTTGCGCCAGGCATCCGGAATCGATCGTGACGTACCCGATTCCCGGTCGACGACGACCTGTACCGTCTGTCCGGTCGCCGCAGGCTCTCCGTCGGCAGTGATCGTGTACGACATCGGAATGCTCGAGGTGCCGAGTTCCGGCACGGTGAGGTCGACCGCGACAGCCTGTTCGGCCTCGATTGGGCGATGGTACTCGAGTTCGAGACTCGCGAGCACCGTATCGACCTGGTCGAGTGGCACCTCGAGTACGTCCTGAAAGAACCCGGCGCGGGCTTGCTCGAGGTAGGTCGCGTAGACGGCGTTGTTCACGTGGCCCATGAAATCGACGTCGCGGAGGCGAACGTCGATGTCCGTGTGATAGGTGACGATGGGATTAGACATCCGAGACACCTCACCGATGCCGACCCACGGCAGTTTCGCCACAGACGCGCTCGAAAACGGTCTCGTGGAGTTGCGTGGCCACGGTTTCCATCAGCGGCTCGAGGTTCGCCGTGTCGGCCCGATTGTACTGAACGAGGGTCGCGAGGGCGTCCTCATCGCCGCGTTCGTACTGGTGCCAGAGGCGGACGGCGTCGCGACCGCTGATGTCGGGCTGGTCGCGGTCGATACCGAGGTCGCGTTCGATCCGTTTGAGCCCACCCGTCAGATCCAGTTTTCGACACGGATACATGAGGTCGATGTGTGGCAGGTCGATCTCGATCTCGAGGGCGGTCTCGAGGAACGGGACGTCGAATCGCTGGCCGTTGAAGGTGACGAGCGCCGAGGCCGCCTCCAGTTCGGATCGGAGCGCCTCTGCGGTGAGATCTTGCCCGTTGATGAACGTCCGGGTCTCGCCCTGGCGGTGGAGGCTCACGGTCGTCACGTCGTTGCGGGTGGCGTTGAGCCCCGTCGTCTCGATGTCGAGGTAACAGACGTCCTCGCGGACGTTCTCGTAGAACCGCCAGCGACTCGCCGCCGGGAGCGCATCGGCGAACGGCGAGACGTCTCCGGCCTCGAGGTGACGCCGACCGTCCTCGATGAACGCCTCGATGCGGTCGGCGACCGTCGGCCCGACGACGCTGCCGTCGAACTCGTCCCAGTGGGTGATGCCGTGTTCCCAGAGGCGGCGCTCGGTGGTCTCACCGACCCCGCGGACGGGAAGAAAGCTGTTCTCGATGTACACGTCAGACGAGGGGATGGCTGACCGCAAAAGCGTGTGGGTTCGCGGTCGAGTAGCTGCGGGTTTGGCGGGACGAGATCAGTAATAGTAGAGTTCGACCTGATGGCCACAGTTTCGGCAGGTCGCCTCGAGGCCGTTCAATCGGTGTGATTCTTCCCAATCAGATTCGCGCCCGTGTTCGACGCCGCGAAGCCCTGGCCCACCGGGAACAGGCGCGGACACGGGGGTACTGCAGTCGGGGCAGCCGACGGTCACCCGCGGTTGATTCGACTGTGACATACCGAATAGCTTCACGTCCGGTGGTGTTTGTTATGGGCGTATTAGGTGGTTCCCAACCTCGCGTTTGACGGCGTGGAAACGTCCTCGACCGAGTGAACGGTGCCCACGAACGCAGGGTCACGCTCGTCGTGTTTTCGTGGCCGCGTTCCCCTCGGGACGGCTTCTCGAAAGCGGGCAAAGACGGACTGCCGTATCGTTCACACCGTTCACGGACGTTTCGACGGAGATCGGTGGGGTGTGACGCCACTACAGGTCGAACGTGACCGACTCGAACTCGAAGAAGGCCGTCTCGTAGCCGTCGTGACGGGAGACCTGTGGCGGCGTGTCGACGGTAACGGTGACTCGATCGGCCTCCTCGAGGTCGCCAGCAACCAGCCCGTAGTGGTGGCCAAACTCGTGGTCGATCGTTTCGACGAGACGGGACTCGAGGAGCGTCGAGCCGTCGGCCTCGAGCGTCGTCGAGAGCGACATAAACGGGAGGATAATGTCGTTGTACGGCGTTCGGGGGCAGACGGCCAGGTACGGCCCCTCGGACTGGTCTTCGTCCGCTGTATCTTCGTCGACGAACCGCTCGAGATCGGTGACGACCGCGGAGATGGCGGCGTCGCCCGTCGTTTCAGTGCCGAGGACGGTTCCGGGGAGGGTGTCGATGGCTGGGCCGCGGGACGTGGGATGGTGGTCGTTGTGATCGTCGTCGTGATTGTCGTGGTCGTCGTGGTCGCTGTGACCGTCGTGGTCGTCGTGGTCACTGTGGCCACTGTGATCGCCGTGATCCATCAACGGCAACGCCCCCAGCGCCCCTCGCTCGTCCTCGTCGGTGAGGTTCAACGAGAGGTCGTGGATATCCGATCGGGCGTACTCGAAGTCCACTTCCAGCGTCGACAGCGACTCGAGGCGCCCCTCGAGGTCGCCCGTCCGACGGGTCGTGACGGGGCCAACGGACATGCGTGCGGTGTAGGCCCCCTCGCCCGGGAGCCTGACGTTGTCGCCGTAGTGAAACCCCATCCGTTGAGAGAGCATCGACCAGGGCGTGTCGCCGTGGACGAGTTCGCCGTCGGCGTCGACGATCTCGAGCCCCATGTCGACGGGGAGGACGACCCCGGTGACGTCGTCCCAGACGGTCATCATCAGGTGGAGGGTGTCCTCGGGCTGGACGTCGACCCGTTCGCGACCGCCGGCGACGAGCCAGAATCGATGTGGGAAGGTAAAGGAGAGTTCGACGGCGTACTCGCCGTCGCTCGCCCGGCCGTAGACGCCCATCTCTTCGGAAGAGGAGGGGATGTAGACGGCGTCCGGCCGGTCGTCCACCATAGGCGGGGTGTCCCAGGCCGACTGCTCTTCGAACCCCAGGCGCTCGAGACAGCCGGCGAACCCCAGCGATCCACCGATCGCAGTGGTGTACAACAGATCTCGACGAGAGAGGGGCATACCATTGCCTAGGAACGAGTGCCCAAAACCGCTGTCGGTTTTTCGACTGCCGAACCAACGAGCCTTTCATCGACTGGCCCCTGGCATCGAATATGGACAGACGGACGTACCTCGGCGGACTGACCACGACAGGTCTCGCAGGACTGGCGGGCTGTCTTGGGACGCTCGAGGAGGCGACGTCGGCGCTCGGCGGCGAGGAACCAGGCCGGGGTAACTGGGGGGACGGGCAGACCGTGCTCGATCCACCGACGGAGGATCGCGGCGATCCGATCCATCCGATCCACGGCCACGAGATGCCGGACTTTTCGCTCCCGGATCCGTTGACCGGCGAGACCATCTCCACAAGCGACCTCGAGGGCGAACAATCCTACCTCATTACGTTCTTCTTCACGTCGTGTCCCGACGGCGCCTGCCCGGCGCTATTGTTGCGCCTGCGTCGTGCGCAGGCGGATTCGATCGAACGAGGCTACGCCGACGACCTCTCGTTGCTGGCGATGACGTTCGATCCCGAACGGGACACGGCCGACGTGCTCGAGGAGTACGGGAACCAGCAGGGGGTCGATTACGATGCCGGTAACTGGCACTTCCTCCGTCCGGAGCGCTACGAGGACGGGAAGGCGTTGCTCGAGGACGATATTGGCATGCTCATCGATCGGGTGGAAGACGGTGATGATCACGACGGTCACGGTCACGATGGGGACGACGACCAGGGACACGACGATCACGATGGGGACGACGACCACAGCGACCACGACGACAACGACGACAACGACGACCACGACCACGGCGAGTACACCTTCACCCACATCAACCTGATCCTGCTCGTGAACGAACACGGCGTCGTCGAGCGCTCCTATCCTCGTGGAGCGATGGTCGACACCTCGAAGGTGCTCGAGGACGTACGAGCAGTAACTGGCAACTAACATGCGCCGACGGGAACTCATCGCTGGCATCGGCAGTCTCGGCGTGCTCGCCGCAGGCGGAGCCGTCGCCATGGGCGGTGGGTCGTCGATCCAGTCGTCACTCCAGCACCGGTTCGGCCCGGACGTCGACCAGCTCGAGCTCGAAACCGTCGACGCTCGGGGGAGCGAACCGGGAACGATCGTACTCCCGTCGCTCGAGCAGCCGACGTTCATCGATTTCTTCGGCACCTGGTGTCCGCCATGTGTCGAGCAGATGCCAGCCCTCGCGGAGGCCCACGAGCGCCTCGGTGACGAGGTGCTGTTCGTGTCGGTAACCCTGGAAACCATACCTGACGACGAAATCGCCGACTGGTGGATCGAACACGATGGTTGGTGGACGATCGGACGAGATCGAACCGCTGAACTCGCCGAACGGTACGGCCTCTCGGGCTACCCCTACGCGGTGGCGATTGACGAATACGGTGTCGAACAGTGGTCAGACGCCGGCGTCAAGACGGCCGACGAACTGATCAGCGGCATCGAACGGGCGCTTTGAGGGATGATCGATCTGACCCTCGTTCCGACGCTCGCGTTCGCGATTGGCGCTGGCGTCGCGACGTTCTTTTCGCCCTGTGCGTATCCACTGTTGCCCGGCTACGTCGGCTACTACGTGAGCCAGACCGAGGGCGGCGAGGCGACCCTCGGCGGCTCCCTCTCCAGGGGGCTCGTCGCCGGCGTGGGCGTCATCGCGACGTTCCTCGTCCTCCTCGGGGCGACGTTCGTCGTGGGCTACTCGAGGCTCGAGAACATCGTCCTCTTCGAACCGATCATCGGTGCCATCCTGGTCGTCTTCGGCGTCCTCGTCGTCCTCGGCCGGGCACCCTCGCTCACGATCGCACTCCCACAGCGTCGTTCGAGCGTGCTGGGCTTCGGCGTGTTCGGAGCGGGGTACGCACTGGCCGCAGCCGGCTGTGTCGCCCCGCTGTTTATCGGTGTCCTAGGAAGTGCGCTCTCTCCCTCGATGTCGGCCGTTGGGGGACTCCTCGTCATCCTGGCGTACGTCGGCACCGTCACGCTCCTCATGATCTCACTGACCGTCGCGACGGGGATGGGACTGGTCGCCGGGGCGGGATGGATTGCTGCCCACACGGGGACGCTCGAGCGCGTCGCTGGCGGAATCATGATCGTTGCTGGCCTGGGACAGCTGTATCTGGCGATCTTCATCCTCGACGTGCTCTGAACGGCTATTCCAACGATCCCAATTCGTCGCTACCGGCGAATACGGTGGGCCTACTTAATGGTCTCACGCTGGTTCGTACCCGAACAGTGGACTGCCGTGAGCGAACGAACGCCTCTCGAGCACCGCGAGACGACACCCGTACTCGTCGTCGATCCGACGGCGACGGCGACCCAGATAGTCACGGACGCCCTGGGAGAACGGGCCGTTCGCCGGGTCGCAGACGTCGAGTCGGCGCTCGACGTTGGACGGGAGTCGACGGTCGGCTGTCTGGTGTACCCGTTCGCGGAACTGTCCGCAGACGACCGCGAGCGGATTCAGCAGGTCGCTCAGTGGCCGGTACTCGTGCTGGCGTCCCCACCCGAGGCGAGGGCAGCACTCGAGGCGGGCGCGACGGACGTCCTCGAGCCGGGCACCGACCCGGCAGTCGTTCGCGCACGCGTACGAACAGTGATAGCGGGGGCCGAAAAGGAGCGGAAGGGGGCCGAAAAGGAGCGTAGCGACGAGCGTTTGCGCCCCGTCTCCTCGCTCGAGTCAGCCGACATGGCCCGACGGTTCCTCGATTATGGGCCGATCGCCTGGCTCCGGCTCGACGATGGCGACGTCGTCGCCTCGGCAGGGGAAGCAATCGAGCCAATTCTAGGCTACCTCCCGAGCGAGATGCAGGGGCGCCCCATCGAGACGTTCGTCAACTCCGCCGATCGAGCAGCGATTCGACGGAGCATCGACGCGGTCTCAACGCACGATCAACCGCAGTCGACGGACGTTGCCCGATTCAGACACGCCGATGGTTCCTGGATTCGCCAGACCGTTACCGCGATAGCGAGCCCGGAAACGGATACAGATAGGGAAACCGATCTCGTTCTCTCACCGGCAGCGACACCACCGACGGACGACCTCGTCCACTGGGTCGAATCGGTCGATCACCCGGCGTTCGCCGTCGACGGCACCTGGAACCTGGTGGCTGCCTCCAGGACTGTACCCTCACGGTTCGAGGCAGGATCGGCAGACGACACCCTCTGGGACGTGCTTCCGGCAGAACTACGTGAGCATTTTTCCGACAGCCTCCAGCAGTGCCGTCAGACCGACTCACCGGTTCGGTTCACCACCCCTCGTTTCGACGAAGCAGTCGAGACAGAACGTTCCGAATCCGACCACACCGGTACCGACGAACTCGAGTGGCTCGCGGCTCCGACGGCGAATGGCGTCATGGCGATTTCGCTCACCCCACTGGCTCCCACAGAACCGCTCCAGCAGTCACGAACGCTCGGGTCGATCGTCGACGCGCTCGGTATCGGCGTGCTGGTCGTCGACCGGAACACCGGGCACCTGCAAGCGACCAACGACGTCGGACGGCGTCTGCTCGGGCCGACAGATCGGGAGCACGTTGGCAAGCCCCTCGAGGCAGTGGTCGATGACCGTACCCACGAACGGATTCACAGCCGAACGGCGGCCACCCCATTCTCGCGATCGGGGACGTTCACAGCGACGGTACAGACCGCTGCCGGGAAACGAACGCTATCGGCCGCTGTCATCCCCGTCGATACCGATCGGTACGCCCTCTGTCTGCTCGACGGGGGGTCACCGACGGTCGATACCGCGTCCATCTCGACGCTCGCGGACGTGGCGCACGACGTTCGAACGACGACACGACCCTCTCGTCTCGCCGAGATCGCTGCCAACGGTGTGTTACAGACCACACCCTCCTCGGCCGTCGGGTGTTACCTTCGCGAGGGAGACCGACTCCACCCCACTGCCGTCGAACCGTCCGGGATCGATCCCCCGCTGTCGGTGCCAACGCTCGAGACGGCGACGATACCTGCACTCGATCCGCGAGAACTCACCGGCCCGGCCATGGGACTCGCTGATTCGACGGCGTTCGATTCCCTCTTCGATCAAGCGGGGCTGCACACCGAACACGTGCTGCTCGTTCCACTCGGCGACCGCGGAGTCGTCTTCGCGACCGGCCTCGGACTCCGAACGCTCGATCCGGCCGACGTCGACGCGCTCTCCATCCTCGCAGGTGTCGTGAGGGACAGACTCGAAACGCTCGAGGCTGACCGAAATCGGGATAGCCTCGAGCGTCGACTCGAGATGCGTGACGCTGGTCTCGACCGCCAACGGGAGCTCGAAGCGATCGTCTCGACGATCGACGATCGGATAGTCACCGGGAGCGACCGTGCACACCTCGAGTCCGCAGTGTGTGACGACCTGGCGGCCCTCGAGTGGGTGGCGGGCGTCTGGATCGGGTCTATCGACCTCGAGGACGGGCAGTATCACACGCGGGCAAACGTAGGCGAATCAGTCCCCCCGTTCGTGGATGGGCGGGAAACGCTCCCGGCAGCGCACGTCGACTCCCTCGTGTCAGTCGTCGACTCGTCGACGGTGACCGTCGAATCAGCGGACGCCTGGGCTGAGCGAGAGACAGGGATCGATCGATCCGAACAGGACGTCGACGGGGAGACCTGGAACGAGCGAGGCGGGCGAAGCGTCGCATTCCTGCCGCTCGTGTTCGACGAGCGACAGTATGGCGTTCTCGCGCTCACTCTCACCGACCCGGCCGGCAACACGTCACGCGTCGGTCTCGAGACGCTTCGGACGACGCTGACGCTCGCCAACGCTCTCGAGGAGTATCGACGGTTCGTCACCAGCGAAGATCGACTCGAACTCGAGTTCGCCCTGCTCCCGCACGACGTGACGGAGGACGGGGCCGACCGTGTATCGACGGATCGATCACCGTCCGGAGACGCTGCTGCACGCGAGTCGGTCGACGATCCACTGATCGAACTCGCCGTGAGTTGTCGGTGCCGGCTGGATCTCCTCACAGTGAGTGACACCGAGTCGGGCTCGAGCGCCGTCCTCTCGCTGGACGTGGACGACGGGGTCGACAGAGAGACGATAGAAGGGGCCCTCGACGCGATCGACGGGCTCGAGGGTGGCACCCTCTCACGTGCTCGCGGTGATCGACTTCACCTCGAGACGGCGATTCGGGGATCGAGCTTGGGTACGGTCGTGGGGAACCACGGAGGGAAACTTACACGAATCGACGCCACGGATCGTCATCCGCGAATCGTGGTCGACGTCGCTCCGGGAACAAGCGTTCGGACGTTCGTCGAACGCCTCGAGAAACGGTATCCTGGTATCGAGTTGCGGTCGAAGCGCGTCGTCTCGGACGACACCCATCGGGACGGAACCTTCAGCGATCACCTCCAAGAGCAGTTGACCGATCGACAGCTCGAGACGCTCCGGGTCAGCTACCACGCGGGCTACTTCGAGTGGCCGCGCGACCGAACGGGCGGCGAAGTTGCCGAGTTGCTCGACGTCTCACAGCCGACGTACACGCGCCACCTCCGAACTGCGGAGCGAAAGCTGTTCGAGCTGCTCTTCGAGGAGGGGTGGCTCGAGTAGTCGGTACGCACGACTCTCTTGAAATCGTCGTGTACATTCGGTTGAAACAGCCAATTACCCCATAATAACCAACGTGTAACACACGGTAGCTGGCGGAAAAACAGTGTTGCTCACGAAATACTGACAGTCACGAAATTGTATAAATGAATATATTTAGCGTCGTCGAGTTACCACTCGAGTGAATTTAGCGTCCACCACCAAGTGACTCGGGTCGAAATGCACGCTTGATGTATGCGTCGTCGATAAGCGTCGATTACTCTCTCGAACGATGGATTACGGTGATCGAACGATGAGCACCAAGCCATCCGACGCCGATCAGATCTCACTACAGTCACAGGCGGGGGGCAGTATCGTGGCCGAACTCGAACTCGATCACGAAGCACTGGTACTTCGACCGACCCTCCGTGGACTCTCGAGCGGTCGCGTCGAACTCGAGTACTGGAGCGACTTAGAGGACGGCCGAACGGTCATCTTCTTCGGTGCCGAATCCGTGCCGTTCGCTGAGTTCGAAGCCGCGCTCGCGCGCGATACGACCATACGGGAACCGACGCTGGTGGATCGATACCCACGAAAGCGCGTCTATCGGGCGACAGTGGGTTCCGGAACGGTTCGATTTACGAGCCAAATCGCCGAATCCGACGGACGGATTCTGAGCCTCACTGGCGGACACACAGGATGGATCGCACGCCTCCAGTTCCCGGATCGGGACGGCTTGCTGGCGTTCAATCGCTCCTGCAAAGAACTCGGCATCGCGTTTCACGTCAACCATCTGCGGCTGGCGAACTCCGAGGACACCACCGTGGTCGGGCTGACGGAAAAGCAGGAACGACTGCTCACCGTCGCCTACGAAGAGGGGTACTTCGACGTGCCTCGAGGGATCTCTCAGGACGAACTCGCCGAGAAACTGGGTGTTTCGAAGTCCGCGGTCTCACAGCGGTTGCGCCGGGCGATGAACGAACTGTGTGAGACGTCCCTGTAGTCGCTGGTGCACCGCTGAAGCGGGTGTTGCAACGGAAACGCACGGTGCCTGGTCGACGAACGACATCGAACGAGTCGTTCGTTGTTGGGACTGCGTACGGGCGACGAAGCGCCCCAAACGGAGGTTAACGCAGCGTTTCGGCATGTTGCAGCATTGAAAGCGTTTTCTGGAGATGTTGTAGATACGGGGAATATTTATAAAACATGTAGCTATAATCGGGACGCAGTATTCGGAATGTATGGGTGAACACGATCGAACGTCACTCGGAGAACAGTCGGTCACAACGTCTCGTCGCCGCGGGTTCCTGCGCGGTGCTGTGGGAGCGTGCCTCCTCTCGGGAATCGGTGCCGGAATCGCCGCCGGCGGGCGAGGCGACGAGGACACAGACTCGAGTGCAGGTGAAGAACGGTGGCGCGTTGACTTCGATAATTCGGAGTATCTTCGTGGCCCGTCACTGTCATCCGTGGTAGATGGCACGCTCTACGTGAGCAATCCCGACGCCGTGTACGCTCTGTCGGCATCGACCGGCGACGAGGAGTGGGAATTCGGCGTCGACGACACGAGGTTCAACAACCCGCCGATCGTGGTCGACGACACCGTCTTCGCGACGACTGACGATTCCTTTGGCCGAGAAGTTTCGGACGGATACGGAACCGCCGTGTACGCGCTCGACGCCGACACGGGCGAACAGAAGTGGCAGTTCGACGACTACGACGAGACCGTCGCACCGATACACGTTGCGGAGAACACCGTCTTCATCCCAAAACAATTCTGCGTCACCGCGGTGGACGCGGACACCGGAGAACACCGATGGGATTTCGGGGTCGGCTACGGGATCGAAACCTCTTCCAGACCGGACTTCTTCGCCGAAACTGACTCCGGCACGGTCTACGTCGCCGATAGCGATGGTAACGTGTTCGCCGTGGACGTGGCTAGCGGCGAGGAAGAATGGCGCGCCGACACCGGCAGTCGAGTGACGACCGAGCTCTCGGTAGTCGACGACACACTGTTCTTCGGAGCGTTCGGCAGTGAAACCGACCAACCGGGCAACTCCGACATCGAATACTACGTTTCCGCCCTGGACGCGACCACCGGCGAGGAACGCTGGCGGTTCACCGTGAACCCGGATCCCGACACTGAAAGTCCAAGACTCGAGTTCGTGACCGTGATCGACGGCGCCGTGTTCGCCGGGACGGACGATTGCTACGACCATCCGACATGTGCCAGCCTGTACGCCCTTGACGCGATTTCGGGCGAGAAAGTGTGGCAATTCGAGGCGGACAATTCGGTCGATACCGTGACCGAGGCCGATGGCATGCTCTACGTAGGAACGGCGCTCGGGCAAGGCGACGAAGGCTTCGTTCACGCGATTGACCCGGAGACGGGGACGGAACTGTGGAGTTTCCACGCCGGAAATCTGTTACTCTCGACGATAACCGTCATCGAGGACAGCCTCTTCGTCGTCAGCAGGACTGACACGGACTTCGAGGATGCGTATCGCTTGAACGCGCTGGATACGACCACCGGTGAGGAACGGTGGAACTTCATCGCAGATTCCGACGTGAGTGAGCCGAGATTCGCCGACGGATCCGTCTTCGTTTCGGCAGATCGCGAAACAGTCCACGCGCTCGATTCGGGAGTGGAAGACTCGAGCGAGGATAACGGAACTGACGACCGATAACCACCCTCGGGCCGGGTAACCCGTCGCTTTCGTCGTTTCTGTAGCGTTCGTCCACGCACTCCGCGCGGAGTGACTTCGGTGGCGAATCACCTCACCGTTCGTCGAACGAGACGAGTCAGACCACGCCTCATCGAGCCGTCACGACCAAGTCCGGGAGGAACTCGAGTCGACGATATACCACTCACTCCAGTCGCAGATAGCGCCGGTCGTACTCCGGTTCGCCCTGGCGCGGGTGGATCGTGATGAACGACTCCGGTGGCAGTTCCGCGAGCCGACCCGGCAAGTCGGCAAGTTCCGGGTGCCAGCCGACGTCCCCCTTTCGTGGTGCGATGGCGATGATCAGGTCGTCTTCGCCCGCGCGCGACTCGAGCGTCGGAAGCAGGTCGTTCCACCGCTCGACGGCGTCGAACTCGGCCGAAACGTCCTCCTCGACCAGTTCGAACAGCCGGTCGACCTGGTGGGTGCGCCCCTCGACGACCAGGACGTTCAGGGGGACGCCGAGGCTCGCGGCGAGGCGCTTCGTGATGTGCACCGCCTCGTAGAAGCCCTCGTGGTGGTCAGCACCGATCGGGACGACGACGGTGATCTCCTTCGTCGTGTTGACCGGGTGACCGAGTCGGCTGATCAACACCGGAAGCGGGGTTCGCTCGAGTACCTGATCGATGATGCTCCCGAAAATCCGATGGCTGAACGAGCGTTTGGCGTCCCAGCCCATCAGGATCTGGTTCGCCTGCACCTCGAGCGCCCCCTGAACGATGCCGCTCGCCACGTTGTGGCTCACGCGCGTTTCAGTGTGTACCGGCACTTCGGCTGCGCCACCGATTTCGGCGACCCGGTCGAGATCCTCGCTGACGGCTGCGATCTGATCCTCGGTTCGAACGTTTCGGTCACGCTGGACGACCGTCAGTACGTGCACCGGTTCGGTACCGCGGTCACCTTTCAGGACGAACGCCAGCTCGAGCAGGCGCTCTTGCATCTCGGCGTGGTGGGAGAGCGGCAACAGGATGTTCGGGTCGAGCACGCTGTCTTCGCCCTGTTCGACCTCGCGCTCGAGGGCGAGTTTCGTCGCGGCCCGCTCGGTAAGCCACGGACTGACCAGAGCGGTGACGAGCAAGAGCAACACGACGGCGTTCAACACCTGGTCACCGAATACCTCGGCATCGACGCCGACGAGGGTGATCGCCAGCGCGGCAGCGGCCTGACCGGTCGACAGGCCGAAGATGACGCCCCGTTCGTTGGCGTCGTAGCCCTGAATGGCCGACACCAGCCAGGCGGCCGCCGCCTTCGTCGCCAGCATGACGACGATGATGACGGCGGCGATCTGGATCGTCTCGAGCCCGGCGGCGATGACAGAGGGATTGACGAGCATCCCGACGTGCAGGAGGAAGAACGGGATGAAAAACGCGTTGCCGACGAACTCGATCCGGTTGATGAGCGTTCCGCCCTGCGGGATGAGTCGATTCAGGGCGAGGCCGGCGACGAACGCGCCGAGGATGGGCGCGATATCGAGTATTTGGGCGAGGCTGGCGGCAGCGAACAGCGCGACCATCACGAACAGGAACTCGAAGTAGCTCTCCTGGCTGAACGTCTGGAAGAACCGTCGGGACAACGGTGGGATCAGGAACCAGATGGCTCCGAAGAGGACGACCAGCTTGGCGAACACCGAGAGGAACAACCAGACCGTGAGGTCGCCGTCGATCGCGCCGGTGACGATCGCGAGGACGATGAGTGCGAGCGTATCCGTAAAGAGGATACCGCCGAAGACGGCGGTGACTGCCCGATTTTTCGTCACGTTGAGCTGGTTGACGATCGGGTAGGCGAGCAGCGTGTGCGAGGCGAACACCGCCGATAGCAACAGCGCCGCCAGGAGATCGAACCCGAGGATCGTCATGGAGGCGACCGTTCCCACGATGAAGGGGAGGAAGAAACTCGCCAACCCGAAGAGGGCAGCGTTCTCTGGTGCGTCTGAAAAGCCCCGCAGGTCGAGTTCGAGGCCGACGGTGAACAGCAGGTAGATGAGGCCCACCTCGCCGAGGAGGATGATCGCGTCGGTGTGTTCGACGATTTCGAGGGCGTCCGGACCGATGATCGCCCCGACGAGGACGATGCCGACTATCCCCGGCTGGCCGAAGTGTTTGACGACGAGCGGCCCGCCGAGGAAGACGATCATCGCGATGGTGAACACTAACACCGGCTCCTCGAGCGAGAGACCGATCGGTGAAACCGGGAGAAACGGGAGCATCATGTCGATGGATTGGGTTTGGGCTGACGTGACCGGCGCAAGTTCCTACTCATCTCTACTGACTCCGGACGACGCCGGGCTCAGAGCGACGTCGACGATTGCGTTGCGTTCTACCTCGAGGTTCCGTCCGGACGTGTAATAAGTCGTGGGCTTTCTCCGTGGTGGGGCGTCGACTCGAGTCGCAGGGCATGACGTCATCGAGTCGCAGGGCAGGTGACACCTCGAGTGGAGGGGCAACCAGTTACCCATCCGATACCGACGGTGGATCCGCAGATCCGCGCCATCCCCGACGGTTCGGTTCAATCGATCGTGGTCGGATCGGTTCGAGCGGTGGTGGAACGTTCACAGATGGTGAAACCGACTCCACGCGCTCGGAGAGACGGGCAAACGACCGGTGACAAGACTATCGTTGGAACTCGTTTCTCCTCAGTAGCCCGACCCAAATCGACGGAAATTCCGAGATGGGTGCCCATACGTCGAGAAATCGATGCCTTCACCACCCGACCCACAAACCATTTCGTGAAATAAACCAGCTCGCGTGGATAGGCGGTCATTCGAACACAGACGAGCGCCCTAAAGCGGTGTCTCATCGATCGCTGAGAGTACGGGGAGGCTATCACTGCCGTTAGTGGATCTATAGTAATGGGCCGAGCGCCACTTTGAGTGGGTATGTCAGTGCACCGAATGCCGCGCCGAGCAGCCCGTAGCGGGCCCCACTCTCCAGCGGTTGTAACCGCTCCCCAAACTACCGGCCGGACAGCTCTCGTCTCTTCCAGCCAGGAATGTCGACACACATTGGCGGCTGACGTGTCCACGACCGAGGTGAGCCACTGATGTGTGGCATCATTGGACGCGTCGGAACGGACAAGGCGATCGATACCCTCCTGACTGGCCTCGAGAACCTCGAGTATCGCGGCTACGACTCCGCCGGCGTCGCCGTGCAGAACGGCTCCGGGATCAAAATTCAGAAACAATCGGGCAAGGTCGCCGAGCTCAAGCGATCGATCGATAGTGACCTCCTGAGCGGCGAGGTCGGCATCGGCCACACCCGCTGGAGCACCCATGGCCCGCCAACAGACGAGAACGCACACCCCCACACCGATTCGACCCGAGACGTCGCCGTCGTCCACAACGGCATCATCGAGAACTACGCGACGCTCAAATCGTCGTTGCAAGACCTCGGCCACGAGTTCGAAAGCGACACCGACACCGAAGTCATCCCCCACCTGATCCAGTACTACCTCGACGAAGGTTCGTCTGCCGAGACGGCGTTCCGCCGCGCAATCGACGACCTCGAGGGGAGCTATGCCGTCGCCGCGATGGTCGCGAACGAGCACGTGCTGTACGCCGCCCGACAGGGGTCGCCCCTGGTCGTCGGCCTCGACGACGACGGCTTCTTCCTCGCGAGCGATGTCCCAGCGTTCCTCGAGTACACCGACAGCGTCGTGTACCTCGAAGATGGCGACGTCGTCGTCGTTCGACCGGACGGTGCCGAGTTCACCACGCTCGAGGGCGAGACGATCGACCGCCAACCCGAAACCGTCGCGTGGGATCCCGAACAGGCCGGAAAGGGGGAGTACGACCACTACATGCTCAAGGAGATCCACGAGCAGCCGACCTCGCTCGCCCAGGCCATCGAGGGTCGGATCCGGGGCGACGACCCTGGCGAAGTGGCCCTCGAGTCGTTCCCGCCGGGGACGTTCGAGGGAATCGAGCGAATCCAGTTCGTCGCCTGTGGCACCTCCTATCACGCGGCGCTGTACGGCTCGATCGTGATGAACCAGTGTGGCGTCCAGACGAGTGCCCACCTCGCCAACGAGTACGGGGTGAGCGCACCGCCGGTCGACGAGAACACGCTCGTGATCGCCGTCACCCAGAGCGGTGAGACAGCGGACACGCTCAACGCGATGCGCCGTGCGGAGGCGGACGGCGCTCGGTTGCTGACCGTGACTAACGTCGTCGGCTCGACGGCTGCCCGCCTTGCGGAGGACGTGTTGCTCATCCGCGCTGGACCGGAAATCGGCGTCGCCGCGAGCAAGACGTTCTCCTCCCAGGCGGTAATGCTGCTGTTACTCGCCCAGCGAATCGCCGACGACCTCGTCGGGGACGTGGATCGTGATCTGGGAGGCCTGTACGACGATATCAACGGGCTGCCTGGCGACGTCGAATCGATTCTCGAGGACGGCACCGCGAAAGCGCTCGCCGAACAGTATCTCGACGCCGAGTCGTACTTCTTCATCGGTCGGGGACTCGGCTTCCCGGTCGCGCTCGAGGGCGCGTTGAAGTTCAAGGAGATCACGTACGAACACGCCGAGGGGTTCGCCTCGGGCGAACTCAAACACGGGCCACTTGCGCTCGTGACACCCGAAACCCCTGTGTTCGCGATCTTCACCGGCGACGAAGACGAGAAAGTGCTCAACAACGCTGAGGAGGCCCAGACCCGCGGCGCGCCGGTGGTGGCCGTCTGCCCTGAGGGGCACCGCGCGATTGAGATCGCAGATGCCCACCTCGAGATCCCGGCGGGCGACCCCAATCTCGCGGGCTTGCTGGCGAACGTTCAGTTGCAGTTGCTCTCGTATCACGCAGCGGATGCGCTGGATCGTCCGATCGACAAGCCACGGAACCTGGCCAAGAGCGTGACGGTCGAGTGATGTAGCTGGCTTTTCAACTAAACGGTAGCGCGGAGTCCCCTTCTGCTCACGGCTTCGCCGTTCGCATGGTCAGCGGAACCTTTGGTTCCGCGCTATCCTCAAGCGTGAGCGAAGCGAGCGGTAGGGAGGGGGAGGAGCGCGTTCGTATAGGTGGGCAAAAAGACGGTCTATAAATAGCCACGGAGCTACATTGAACACGTGGCAGACGACTACGTGCGTCGGACGGCAATCACCCGCCTCTCGATAGACGGCGAGCAACGCGACTTGCTCGAAGAGACCCTTTCCGAGTGGAAGCGGGGTTGCCAAATCGCCACAGACCTCGCGTGGGGACGGTGCAACACCAGGAGCGACGTGCAACCCCTCGCCTACGATTCTGTGCGCGAAGATACCGACCTCGGGAGTCAGCACGCGATTCTCGCCACCCACCAAGCCGCACAAGCCATCACCGGCTGTATCGAACGCCAGTCGAAAGGCAAGAAGGTCAGCAAGCCAACGTTCACCGCACCCACGGTAAAATACGATACACGGACGATGACGGTGTTCGATGACGAGACCGTTTCCCTCTCTACAACGGAGAGTCGAGTCCGGTGTCCGCTCGACCTTCCCGACGCCGACGATGGCTATCAGCTACAGTATCTCGACTCGGACGAATGGAGTGTTACGGAAAGTACGCTCACCGCCCGAGGCGGCGAGTTCTTCCTGCATATCGGCTTCCGCCGGTACAAGAACGATACCGAACGCAACACCGCCGAGGACGGAACGGTTCTCGGAGTTGACCTCGGTATCGAAAACCTCGCTGTCACCAGCACCGCCTCCTTCTTCAGCGGGCGAGAGCTAACCCACCGCCTCCGCGAGTTCGAGAAGGTACGCGCCGGGTTGCAACAGACTGGAACGCGAAGCGCCCACCGGACGCTCGTACAATCGAGCGGTCGAGAACTTCGCTACGTCCGTGACGTTCTCCACCGGGCGTCGAACGTGCTGATAGATGAAGCACTCCGCTACGACTGCGATGTAATCGCGTTCGAGAACCTAACCCACATCCGCGACCGCACGGGCGCGTCGTGGGGTCACAGATGGGCGTTCCGAACGCTCTACGAGTGCGTCGAATACAAGGCCGAGTCTGTCGGTATCTCGGTGAAGCAAGTTGGGTCGGCGTACACGTCGAAGCGATGTTCCGAGTGTGGATTCACAGCAGACGAGAATCGCCCGTCGCGCAACGACTTCCGGTGTGTGAAGTGTGAGTCGCAAGCGAACGCGGACTACAACGCGGCGAAGAACATCGGTATGCGGTACGTCCGTCGAGGCCAACAGTCGTCTCGGCGGACGGGCGACAGTCAGCTCGCCCTAAAGTCTGGAACGGTGACGCCGAAGAGCGGATTCACCGCCTACCCTGATGGGTTCGAGGCCGAGTTCACGAACAAGCCCCACCCTCCACGAGCGAGGCCGTCAGGCCGAGCGAAGTAGGGTGGGGTAGTTGACACGCGATATCGATTGGTACCACTCGCTCACACTGGCAACTCGAGATCCGGCCCGAGTCCGTAGGTTTCCTCCCGCGTGGCGACGACCACGCGGTCGTCGGCAACGAGGACACTTCGGATCGATTCGATACCTGCAGAGGCGTCGACCTCGCCGTTCCAGCTGACTCGGGTCAACCCCGATTCGGTCACGACGTACAGCCCGTCGGCAGCGGCCTGCAGCCATTTGATCTCGTCGTCGATCGCCGTCGTCCATTGGTCGGTCTCGTTCCGGTCGGAGTCGTGATTCCGAGCCCGAACCTCGTCGGCATCGGTGGCGAAGAAGACACCGTTCTCGGTGACGAGCAGCGCCCTCCGATCCGCTCGCGATTCCGTCCAGCGAATCGATCCGTCGCTCGGATCGAGCGCCAATACGTCGTATCCCTGGGTCGCATAGAGCGTGCCTGCCTCGAGGCCCTGCACGGAAACAGCGCTCTCGAGGGATTTCTGCCAGTCGAGGTCGCCGTCGACGAGTCGGCCGACGGAGCTGTAGGTGCTGAAGTAGATGGGCGGTGGGCCGTCGTCGCTATCGCCGTGGCCGTCGTCGAGGTAAAACGTCCGAACGCGGTTCTCGTCGACGTCGGTTTGCCACAGTTCCTCGCCAGTGGCCGCCTCGAGCGCCACCACCGTACCGTCGGCAGTGGCGTAAATGACGTCGTCGTCGACGGCTTCGACGGTTGGATCCCCGGGATACTTCCCATCGATCAGTGGGATCGTCCAGACGGTGTCGCCGGTGTCGGCCTCGAGCGCCCAGACGTTCCCGTCGTCGCTCCCGGTGAGAACGAAGTCGTTCCAGCGGAGTGGTCGCTGGTAGACGCTCCCGGTGTCGGCCGTCCAGCGCTCATCGCCGTCGAATTCGAGGGCGTGTACCGATCCGCTGGCGCTGCCGACAGCGTCGTCACCGAAGCCGGCGTAGATGCCGTCGTCGACGAGCAACCCGAAGAATCCCGTGAACCCGCCCGATTCGCCGTATCCCCACCGGTGATCGCCGGTGTCGATGTCGAGGGCGACGATACCACCAGTTCCTTCCCTGAAATCCTCCCTGCCGAGTACCAGTCCCTCGGCGACGGTCTCGAGGGAGACGCTGGTTTCGTACGTCCAGGGATCGCTCGTGGTCGCGAAGCCGCTACCATTCTCGTCGTTCCCACCGGAATCGTCGGTCGGTGATCCGGCATTCGACGCGCCGTCGTCTCGACTCAGACACCCAGCGGCGCTCGCGAAGAGGGTGGTCGCACCGATCCCGAGAACGGATCGACGTGTCACGCGGTTCATGTATTCGACGACGAACACGACGAATAAGTGCTTTGGGCACGCTCAAACGGCTCTTTCAGCTTGGGTAGATCGGCGACGGGTGAGACCGAGAACCCGACGGGGTGGATCTCACCGGCTAACTCTCGAGCGCAATCGGCTCACACCTCGGGTGGAAGCGGGCCGAGAAATGCGAAGCCGTACTCCTCGCCGGTCGCGAAGAGCGCCTCGAGGTCAGCATCGCTTACTTCGCGTGGTTCGGGGAGCTCTCGAGTCGCCGTGGGTTCGCCGACGGCCCGGAAGAAGTCCTCTGCCCCAGCAGGAGACATGACGATCATCGTTCGCAGTGGGGTATCACCCTCGACGCGGACGCCGTGTACCACACCGGCAGGGACGTAGCCGGTCGCGCCCGGCCCGAGGCGTTCGGTTTCGCCGTCGACGTAGAGTGACATCTCGCCGTCGACGACGTGGAAGATTTCGGATGGTTCGTGCGTGTGCAGGCCGTTCTCGAATCCTGGTGGCGCGAGCATATCCATGACGGTGAACTCGCCATCGGTCATCCCGCTGTCGGTCGTGATCGTGATCGTCGCGCCGAGTACGTGGAGGTGTTCCGACTCGGCCGTCGCTTTTATTCCTTTACTTGACATGTGTAACCGCCAGAGAAGCTACGCCATGGACGACGATAACGGTGTCTCAGTACCGGATTGCGTGCAGAAACGATAGTTGTGATCCGAGCAAAATCGGGTTTCGATCCGGGTTTCGTTTCCGAATTCATCCACGTCCCAGGAGTGTCAGTGCTCCCAACCTGTCGGAGACCGTTGGATAGCGTACTCACGGAGCGATGGCTCTCGAGAGGCGTGACAACAGTAACATCCGCACAGACGAATCAGTCGATATGCCCTTCGCGACGCAGCTGGTCTGCGTCCTGCCCGGTGTAGCGCCATTCGATCGTCGCCTTCTCGTCCTGCCAGTCCCAGGGTTCGGCGACGACGATGTCGTCCTCGTTGATCCAGGTTCGGTACTTCATCCGACCGGGGATGCGTCCGAGGCGGGTTTTACCGTCCTCACACTGTAGTCGGACATGGTTTCCACCGAGGTGTTCGGTGACGACGGCGAATAACTCGTCGTCGTTGGGCATACGGAGATTTCGTCGTTGCTGTGGTTCGTCGCTCACAGGTCGACTACGTTCTCCAGCGGTATAACGTATCGGTGTCTCATGATATCGTGTCTCGAGCAGGCGGAAATACGGTTTTAGGCGGCAACAATGGGTAACTGACGGTGTTGACACATCGAACGTGGTCACCGTCAGGTAGCGACGTGACCAACGTCGAGTCTCGCTCGATAAGGAACACTTACTACACTATTCGAAGCATTTAGCTACATATATTGTATCTTGTGCTATAGAAAATGTGGTTTGTGCATAGTACCGTTTCAGCTACCGAAAACGAACCGTGTGACACGACTCAACAATTGCGAGGAGGGTGTGACAACGAGCAACAATCCAGAACGGAGTGTAACTGCGGGAAACAATTGCACACTACTGTTTCAACGACGATCTCGAGACTCAGCGATCGCGGTCGACCGTCTCGCCTGGATGGCTCGTCGCCCCCGGAGAAAGCCTCAGACCGGGTGTTAGGCTGGTGTTAATGCCAGTTTTGGTCTCGTCACCGGCGACCACACCGAGCTTTCGACGGCCGGTCGAGACCCGTTCGCCTTTCACCGTAAACCGGATATCGCCGTCGTCGTGTCGAAGGTTCGCCACGGTCGTGCCGGCACCGAAGTTTACGTCTCGACCGAGGACGCTATCGCCGACATAGGAGAGGTGCCCAACAGTTGCACCCGCTGAAAGGACGCTGTTTTTCACCTCGACGGCGTGACCGACCTTCGCGCCCTCACCCACGAGCGTCGCGCCCCGAACGTAGGCGTTCGGTCCCACGGTAGCTCCCTCGCGGATCAACGCAGGCCCCTCGACGACCACGCCAGCACGAACCGTCGCACCGTCCTCGACGACGACATTGCCCTCGATGACGGCATCCTCGTGTACCGAGCCGTCGAGACGACGCTCGAGCTCACCCAGTTTCCACTCGTTGGCCTCGAGCAGTTCCCACGGCCGGCCGACATCGAGCCAGCGGTCGACGATCACCGGCGAGACGTCGTACTCCTCGATCACGGTCGCGAGCACGTCGGTGATCTCGTACTCGCCGCGCTCGCTTTCGGCGACCTCGAGCCACTCCGTTGCAGCCGCCGGAAAGGCGTATGCGCCGGCGTTGGCGAGGTTCGTCGGCGGATCGGCGGGCTTTTCGACGATGCCAGTGACCTGCTCGCCGCTGGTGCTGAGGACGCCGTAGTGCTGTGGTTCCTCAACTTCGATGGCACAGACGGCCGGACAGCGGGCGAACAGTTCGTCGACGGCAGCCTGGTCGTAGAGGTTGTCGCCGTTGAGAACGGCAAACGGGCCGTCGAGGTGTTCTCGAGCGGTGTTGACCGCGTGGGCGGTGCCACGTTGTTCTTCCTGAATCGCGTAGTGAATGGGGACACCGCGATACGTCTCGCCGAAGTGTGATCGAACGGTGTCGGCTTCGTACCCGATCACGAGCACAACTTCATCTGCACCCGCGTCGATGGCCGTGTCGACGGTGTGGCCAAGCAACGGCCGATCAGCGACGGGAAGCATCGGCTTTGGCAACGCGTGTGAGAGTGGACGGATTCGCGTCCCCTCTCCGGCAGCGAGAATAACTGCTTTCATCAGTAGCTATGCGTTCGACGATTTCACGGATAACTATAGGGGATATACGGCTGCAAACCGTCGGTCACCGGGGTTATAACACACTGGTGTCAATCGGCGTGTCCATCGGTGCGCCATCGGAACCGATAATTAGCCATTACGCAGTGGGTAAGATCGTATTATGCACGCTCGAGGCGGTGACAGTCCCATTTTGTGAACAATTTCTCAGTGTACATTGTGAACCATTGTGTCGACGATATCGTTCATTTAGCCCATTATGCAGCCTATAGTAAATACAGTAGTATGATAAGGAGAATCTGATGTCAACCGAACCATCCCACTGGACGCCGATGGCGACGCAAGAGACGACGACCGCCCCGCAGTGTCGGAACTGTGGGACACAGGTTACCCGCCAGTTCGCTCGAGTGTTCGGCGACAACCGCGACACCGTCCACGCCTGCCCCGACTGTGCCACCTACCGCGAAATGAAGACGGCCGACTTCATCCCGGAAGAACACCGGTAACCGACCGGCTCGCCACAGTGATCGATCGGTCACATCAGGGATCAGCTGTCTGGATCACGCTACGATCACGAACCGCGACCACCAATCGGAATCACGACCACGACCACGATCACACCCGCACCAATGACTCCGGTCACACCCGTGCCGACACGTCGCCCCATGGGGACACGGCACCGACGGTCAGTAGGCACCCCACACACCGTCGTAAGGACGTCGACCGTTCATACCGGTCGTCGTGGTCGTTCTATATCGAACCCAGTTCAATGAGTGTCACAAACGACGCCAGTAGTGACGAATCGAACGCACAGCCCTCCCTCGAAGACCTTCCGCCGAGCGCCAAACTCGTCTTCAAGGTGCTCGAGTACGAAGGCCCGATGACCCAGTCCGAGATCGCCGACGAATCGCGCCTCTGTTCGCGAACGGTGCGATATGCAGTGACGAAACTCGAGGGCGCAGAGTGTATCGACAGCCGTGCCTCGCTGCGAGACGCCCGGCGGTCGATCTACCGAGTCGCACCAGCACCAGCGTCAGCCTGATCGGTTCGACTGGCGCTGATCGACTCGTTGCTCCTAATCGCTCCGGCAACCGCTAATCATCCGGTTGCCGCTGAATTAGCCTCCTCGAGTCGAGTGCCAACGAACGCTCCACCCTGTCCCTTCAAACGCCCTCACTTTCGTTTTCGATATCGATCGATCAGCATATCGAGACCGTACGCCCCCGAAGTCACGGTGTAGTACGTCTCTAACCGCGGGTTGAACTTCGCCTTGTACCGGTTGATGCTCGGTACGCCAGCGCCTACCAGATCGTACGCCTCGAACCCAGCCTCGATGCCGGTCGACATGACGTGCCAGTCGAGCAAGTCGTTGATCGAGAGCTCGATATCGGTCTCGAGTTTGACGCCGCCCTGCCACCGATAGCGGGTCGTCCCACCGTCGACGACGAGAATGCCGCCCTGGAACGTGCCATCGACGCGACACACGTATGGGCGAATCGATCCCTCGGGAAGCGCTTCGTAGAGCGAGCGGACGAACGACGTCGACAGGTGAAACGCGCGATCCTGGCTCTCGTACCGGGCGCGAACCTGCTCGACGATCCGGTCGATATCGTCGATGGAGCCCTCCTCGATGGTATACTGCCCCTCGAATTCGTCGGCGGCGCGGATGTTCTGCCTGGCGTCGCTACTGAACCGCTCGAGCAACGTAGATTCGTCACAGTCGAGATCGACGACGTAGGTTGGCTCGGGTTCGATCTCGTAGCCACCCCAGGTAAACGGACGGACGTCGTCGACCGCCACCGCGTCGAACTTCGTGTACACCGGCGAGAGTTCGTCGTCGATCCACTCGAGACAGCCCTCGAGAAATGCCTTCGTGCGCCGATCGGCTTTCCGCTGTTTGAGCTTTGCGAGGTTACACATGACGGGGCCGAGGTAGTGTACCCACGAGTACGGTGCTGGCGAGAACACGCCGGTGACCGGCCCCTTCCGATAGGCGAAGACCGGAAAGAGGCCGACGACCTCCTGGCCTTTGAAACCGGCGAGCAAGTGAACCGTCGTCTCCGTATCCGCGGCCTGCAAGGTGAGGGCGTCGGCGTAGTAAAAGGGATGTGTCCCGTTGGCGCGCTCGACGTAGCGATCCCACTCGTCGGCGTCCTCGCATGGATCCAGGTGTTCGATGTCGATTCCCATCGTTATAGGTACCCCAGGTCAGCCAGTCGGTCTTCGACCGCCGTGTCGTCGGTCGCGGTGATCGGCTCCGGTTCGTAGCTCGGGTAATCCGTACGCTCGCTGGCGTCGACGATCGGGAGGACGGAGCCGTCCATCTCCTGATCGATTCCCACGTCGAAGAACGAACAGATCGTCGGGGCGATGTCGAATATCGTCGCCCCTGACAGGGACGCGCTCTCGTCGACGTCCGCCCCGGCAGCCGCGACCACGCCCGTTCGCTTGTGATTCCAGGGCTCGATCGGGTCGGCGAACTGTTCGCCCTCGAGTCCCTCGACGATGGCGTTGTCGAAGTCCGCCGGAACGGTGACGATGTCCGGGGCCAACTCGAGTTCCGGCCCGTCGAAAACCGCCTCGCGAGGCTCGACGGCTTCGAACATGGGTTGGCCGTCGGGCGTCCGCACGCTCGAGAGATCGTCGATGAGGTCGGCGCGGTAGGATTCGTACTCGGCTTCGGGAACGATGCCGTTCGGCTCCCGACCCTCGAGGTTGATGCGAACGCCGAGTTCGCTCTTCGAACGGAGGTACGCTTTCGAGTTGGGGAAATCGACCTGTTCACTCGCGGCCCGGATCACGTCGTTCGGCACCCGGCGACCGATGGGTTCCTTCAGGCCGACCGTATCGAGCGCGTTGGCGACCCGCTGGGTGGTGATTCCCACCCGGGCTGCCAGGTTCATTCCCTGCTCGAGGAGGCTCGCGTCGTGCTCGCCCGCGGTCTCTCCCTCCAGCAGGTCGTTCTGCCAGGCACGCGACCACGTTGGCATTCCCTCGCCGCCGCTCTTCGCGACGATGTCGCCCCGTTCCCGGAGGAACTCGTTGATTCGGAACTCCCAGCCCTCGACGGGGCCGATGCCGTGATCGCTGACGACGAGCACGTTGTCCGGATCGAACTCGAGGATCGTCCGAGCGAGCTGGTCGTCGACTGCCCGGTAGACCGCTTCGATGGCCCGTTTGTCACCGGGACGTTCGTGAAAGACCGAGTCGGTCTGCTGGAACTGAACGAAGCCGAAGTCGGGTTCGAACCGATCCAGGAGATACCTGAAGGCCTTGCCACGCCCCTCGATGGTGCGTTCGTAGCTCTCTATCGACTGGTTGGGTTCGGGCCCGCTCTGGGGGTACACCCGGTAGTCACCGACGGCGTCCTCGATCTCCTCGAGAATCCCCTCCGGGTGACACGGCGGCGACTCGGGCGCGGTCATCCCGGGGATCAATGCGCCGTCGAACGATCGGGTGGGGTGAGTCACCGGCACGTTGACCACCACACTCGAGAGGCCGTGGTCGCTCAGTAATTCCCAGACTGGCCGGGCGCGGACGTGTGAGGCGTTGACGACGTCCCAGTCGTAGCCATCGAAGGTGAGAAAGTCGTAGACGCCGTGTTTACCGGGGTTCTGTCCGGTGTACATCGACGGCCAGGCGCTCGCCGTCCACGGCGGAAGCTGTGACTCGAGCGGGCCGTCGGTTCCGGTTTCGAACAGTCGACGCAGCGTCGGGGCCTGTCCTGCCTCGAAAATCGGTTTGAGTACGGGAGCACACCCAGCGTCGAGACCGACGACGAGCAATCGGGGACGATCCGTTTCCATAGGCGAGAATGTGTCGTCGGTAGCTTTGTTATGCAACTGCTTTTTTCTCTATGTTCACACTTTTTGGAATCTATGCGGAAAATATAGAATAAAACGTGACTGTAGGGCGGTGTTATCACGCCTATTCGAGCAGTAATCGGACCATCACTAAGCAACTCGATAACAGTGAGTAGAACCGATGTCTGGTGCACGGTTCGATGGCCGACGTTCGGTGCGTGGCCATCGATGGGACTACCGCGGATTCGACCGACAGAACCGATGATCAGTGCGAGACCGTCACTACTCGAGTGGTCGGCTGAGACCTCGAGAGCGACCGATATCGACTCGTTCGTCCGCCAGCACGCCGACACGGTTGCCTATTACGGCTCCGGAAAGGCCGGCCTGTACGATGGGCTGGTAACGCTGTTGCGGGCCGCGGCAGCTGAAACAGGGACGTTCGGCGGCCAGAAAAACGTCGTACTTCCTGCCTACCTCCCGGACGCCGTCGTTGAACCAATCGTGGACTGCGGCCTCGAGCCACGGCTATACGCGATCACGGACGACCTCACTCCCGACTTCGACGACCTCGAGACCCGTATCGACGATGGAACGCTAGCAATCATGTCGGTCAACTACTTCGGGTTTCCACAACCCGGCCTCGAGGAGGTGTCGGCGCTCGCCGCCCGACACGGCTGTTATCACATCGACGACAACGCACACGGGGCGTTGAGCTTCGACGGCGATCAGTTGCTCGGGACGCGCGGCGATATCGGATTCACGAGCCTATGGAAACTGTTGCCGATTCCGGACGGCGCGCTGTTGTACCTCTCCAACCCTATCGTAGCCGATCACTTCGAGGCCTCGGCGCTGGCCGGCGTCGAAGACGGTGTCCACGCGGACGACCTCCAGTTCGTGATCAAATCACTCGCGACCGGCCTCCTCGACACGAATCGAACGCTCAAGGAGTCCGTCCACCGGCTGGTTGCGAACAACGGCCTGGCCCGGCCGGCGACCGACCCGAGACGACGGTACGAGTCGTCGAAAGCGCCGATGTCTCGACTCTCCGCATACCTCGTTCGCGAGGCCGACCCGATCGAAATTCGGTCGACCCGCCGCTCGAACTACCGGGCCTGGGCCTCCCTCTTCGAAAATCGTCCCGACGTCGACCTCGTCTTCGGGACGCTCCCCACTGGCGTCTGCCCGCAGGTCTGCCCCGTTCGGACAGATCACCCCGCACAGCTCCGCCGGCTGCTCGAGGACTACGGCGTCGACGGTACCCACACCTGGCCGCGACTCTCGGCGGACGTCCTCGAGAATCCCGACTACAGAACGGCTCAGCGACTCGCGTCGGAGGTGGTCGTCCTCCCGGTTCACCAGCACATCGATCCGCGGACGATACTCGGCGTGGCGAACGCGATCGATCGGCGGATCGGCTAATCCGGAACACCTACGTACCGGTTGAAACGATGGAGCGCCCCCACACCGGATCCGTCACGCACTTACCTCCACCGCGATAATCGCTCGCGTATGCAGCTCAAAGACCGGGAGCCACTCGAGGGCGGACGCGAACGGGTGACGGTCGTCCCCGAGAGCGTCGACGACCTCTGGCACCTCCAGTACGTGCTCGAGCCCGGCGACCGCGTCGCGGGTGACACCACCCGACGGATCCAGCGCGACGACGAGCAGTTACGCGATACGGGCGGCGAACGCGAGCATATGTGGGTCGCCATCGCCGTCGACGACATCGAGTTCCACAAGTTCGCCAACCGCCTGCGCGTCGGCGGCGAGATCGTCGCCTGCTCCCGGGAGGATCAACTGGGGTTTCACCACACCCTCAACGTCGAGGAACGCGACGAGATTTCGATCGACAAACGGTTCAAACCCGACCAGAACGCCCGCCTCGAGGAAGCCGTCGAGGCGACCGAAAACCCCGACGTCGCCATCGCCACCGTCGAGGAGGGGCAGGCCCACGTCCACACCGTCGCCCAGTACGGCACCGAGGAGCGAGCGTCGATCAGCGGGCCGACGGGAAAGGGGGAGTACGCCCGCGAGCGTTCGGAGCTGTTCGCCGACCTCGGGAAGATCCTCTCGCGCCTCGAGGTCGACGCGATTATCCTCGCCGGCCCCGGCTTCACGAAACAGGACGCCCTGAAGTACCTCGATCGGAACCACCCCGACGTGTCCGAGCTGGTGACGATGGTCGATACGGCCGGCGTCGGGGATCGTGGCGTCCACGAGGTGCTCAAACGGGGAGCCGTCGCGGACGTCCAGCAGGAAACGCGAATCGAGTCGGAAGCCGAAGCGATCGACGAACTCACCAGACGCATTGCCGAAGGTGCCAAGGCTGCCTACGGCCCGGAAAGCGTCGCCCAGGCTGCCGAATACGGGGCGATCGACGAGTTGCTGATTCTCGACGAGAAACTCCGCAAGGAGCGAGGAGCCGACGGCGAGTGGGCGATCGACGTCGACGACGTCGTCCGCACGGCCGAACAGAAAGGCGGCGACGTGACGGTCTTCTCGAGTGAGTTCCCGCCCGGCGAACAGCTCTCGAATCTCGGCGGGATCGCGGCCCTGTTGCGGTATCGACTCGAGTGACGGACGCCCCACGATGGAGGGGATCGGCTCGGTGGCGAGCCGTAGCCTCACTCTGGCGACTCGGCCTCGACCGGAACGTGACCGCCGTCGGCGGCCTCGATCAACTGAATCAACACCGAGGCGAAGAGCGAACCCGCACTCCAGATCGCGGTCTCGCTGCCGTCGTCGTCGACGACGCTCAACAGGATCGTGTCGTCGTCGACGATGACGATCCGTCCCGATCGGTCGTCACTCTGGTGGTGGTCAGGTGGCGAAAATACCGTCACCCCGTCGAGGCGATCCAGCCGGTTTCGAACCTCAGCAGTTCGGCTCACAGCGGCGACCGCCAGTCCTGCCTCCGCCTGGCGCTCGAGTGCCGCCTCGAGTTCGTCGGTGACGAGCGGCTCCAGCCTGGTGCCGAAGACGATTCGTTCCTCCGCCCGCGAACACAGGTCGAGCGTGCGGTCGTCGATACGCGCGCGACCGCGAACGGTCCAGATGTCCTCCTGTTCTTCTTCACCGCCGGGTTCGTTCCGTACCTGTTCGACGTAGTCGAACGCGCGTTCTTGCTCGTTCTCGAATCGCGATCGAAGCGTCGAGCGGGCCTCGTCGATGCTCACCGGGCGGTACCGGATCGGACTCGACTGCTGTACCTCGAGCAAGCCCCGATTTTCGAGGCTCTCGGCGACGCTGTACACCTGTGAGCGGGGGACGTCCGTGATGCTCGCGACGTCGCGGGCGGTGCCCGAGCCCAACTGTTGCAGGGCGATGAACACCCGGGCTTCGTAGCTCGTGAGCCCCAGACGTTCGAACGCCTCGATCGCGTCGGTTTCGGTCGGCGACGTCATCGGTCGTCACCCTCGGAAGCGGATCCACTGGAGTCGGTGGACTCGAGACCGCCGTCGCTCGCTGGCGTCCCCCGCCGTGACGCAGCCGGTGCGAACGAGACGTCCGGGCCGAAATAGCGCGTCCACAGAACGAGCAGCGTCGGCAGAACGATCACGCTCGCGAGGAACGCGTAGATGATCGTCAACCCGGTGATGATGCCGAACTGGCGCAACACCGGCAGGATGGCGAACGTAAGGACGCCGAAGCCGCCGACGGTGGTCGCCGCGCTGCCGAGCAACGCGCCGCCGGTGCCAGTGACCGTCGTCTCCATCGCGTCCCAGACGCTGCCCTGGCGCTCGAGTTCGAGCGTGTAGCGCGAACTCACGTGGATACTGTAGGCGATACCCAGCCCGATGGTGAGACTGGTGATCATCCCGGTCAGGACGTTGAACGGCATCCCGAGGAGGTACATCGACCCCAGAATCCAGCTGACCGCCAGTGCCACTGGCATGAGCGTGACGATGCCCAGCATCGCCCCTTTGCCGGTCGCCCAGTAGGCGATCGAGAGGAACGCGACGACGGCGACGAGCGTGATCATGAGGCTCTCGAGCACCGTGTCCATCAGGTCGCCCTCGACGACGTAGTTGACGACCGGATCGCCGGTCGCGGTGGCCGTCCAGCGGGGGTCGGTGCCGTCGTCGTCGATGCCGGCGGCGATAGCCCGCATCTCGTCGGTGATCTCGCCGAACTCGGCGGTTCCCTGGACGGCGACGACCAGCCGAACGGCCTCGTACTCGCCATCGTCCGTGCGGTAGACGTATTCAGCGGCAATCGGATCGGCCGCGAGCAACTCGTCGTAGACGGTCTCGAGATCCTGGGTCGGGACGGAGTCCGGCCCGCCACCGGCTGCGGTGAACGTCTCGTTGAACGACTCGTTCGCCGCCGCCACCTCTCGCATCTTCGAGATCGGCCCCTCGACGTCGGCCTCGCCGTTGGGCAGGACGTAGACGACGTCCTCGCTCTCGGCGGCTTCGCGTTCGGCTCGGTCGAGTCGCTCGAGCGTCTCCGGATCGGTGATGTCGCCCTCGACGAGGATCTGTGCGTTCACGTCCTGGCGCTGGAAGTGTTCGTTGACGTAGTCCAGGTTCGATTTCGCCTGGTACTCACCGGGGGCGAGCGGCCCCAGGTTCTGTGTCCACTCCGGCGGGTCGTCGGCGAGGAAATCCTCCTCGCTGAACGAGGTGTCGACCTGGCTCGCCCCGTAGACGCCGCCCGCGGTGAAGACGAGGGCGACGACGAGGATCACGAACGGTGCTTTCCGCGCCGCCGTCGCACCGACGGTCAGCACACGACTGAACCGACCGCCGCCGGTGCCGAATGCGCGCTTGTGCCGGTCGAGGCCGACCCGCTCGAGGAGGGTGTCCAGTTCGACCTTCGCCGCGGGGACGAGCGCACCGAAGATCAGGAGGGCCGCGACGATGCCGAACGAACTCACGACGCCGAACTCCCGGATCGGCGCGATCGGACTGATGAGGTTCGAGAGGAAGCCGATGACGGTGGTCGCGGTCACCCAGACCAGTGCGACGCCGACGCCGGCCAGCGCGATCGACATCGAGCCCCGAACGTCGCTGGTGACGCCGGCGGCTTCGCGTTGCTCGCGGTGACGCATGAACACGTGAATCGCGTAGTCGATCGAGAGCCCGATCAGGAGGACGGGCACCGCGACGAACATCTGGTTGAACGCGATATCGGCCCAGCCCATGAACCCGAACGTCCAGACGAGGACGAGGAGGATTCCGAGCACGCCGAGGGCGATGTCGAGGACGTCGCGGTAGGCGATGGCGAGCGCGAGGACGACGAACAGCAGCGCCAGCGGGCCGACGATAGCCAGGCTGTCGCCCATCGAGCGGTCGATCTCGTCGCCGATGATGCCGAAGCCGAAGATGATGTAGTCGTTGCTATCGACGTGCTGGGTCGCCAGTTCCTGTAACTCGAGCTGGGCGTCGAATGCTGGATCGTCGGTTTCGCCCATCTCGGGCATGCCCGTGCCATCAGTCATCTGCGTGAGGAACAGCATGCGGGCTTCGGCCTCGGTCGAGCCGGGGTCGTATCCCGTCGACATGAGCGCCAGGGCGGCCGAATCCTCGCCGTCGTCGGAGAGGACGTCGGCGATGAGATCCTCGTACGCCTCGTCGTCGAGGTTCTCGATGGCCTCGATCTGTTCCTCGAGGGTCGGATCGTCGGCGGTTTCGAGCGCCCGTTGATCGTCCTCGAGTTGCTCGCTGTCGGCTTCGAGCTGTTCCCACTCGTCGGCGAGGACGCCCGAGGTGCCCTGTGCGAACAGCCCTTCACGTTGTTCGGCGAGTTCCGCGGACTGGGACTCGTACTCCTCATCGCTGATCTCGCCGGCGTCGTGCTGGCGCTCGAGGTGGTACTCGTTGTTGACGACGGTTCGAAGATCAGCGACCGTGGCCTCGAACGTCGCCGTCTGTTCGTCGTCGAGCTCAACGGTCGCGTCCGCAATCGTCTCATCGAGTCGATCCTCGAGTTCGCCGGCCTCCTGTTGGTACGTGTAGTCGTCGATCTCACCCTCCTGGTAGGACGTGTTGAGGGCGGCGTACTCCCGTTCGATCCCGACGACGGTTTCGAGGGCGTCGTTGAGTTGTTGACTCGTCTCGTTGAGCGACTCGCTTCGTTCCTCGAGTTCAGCCCCGCGTTCGGTGAGTTCCTCGGCCTGGTCGCCGCGAATCGCCGTGATGGCGACGATGTTCTCGACGCCGGTCATCGCGTTGTTCTCGGCGAGGGTGGCGTTGACCGACTCGTTGGCCCGAATCGCCTGCTGGAACTCGAGGGAATCGAGCAGCGACTGCTGTGAGAGAACGTTCTCGCCGCGGACGATCACCTGAACGGTCGTCGTATTCTCGGTTTCCTCGACGGTGAAGTTCTCACCGATGTACTCGGCGGCCTCGAGTTCGGGTGAGTCGCTTTCGAACTGGTCGAGGGAGGAGTCGTCGTCGACCATGGTCGCGCCGGAGCCGATCAGGAGCGTCAACACCAGCATGACCACGAGGACGGTCTTGCTGTAGGTCGTGATCACGTCGGCGATCCGATCGGCGGCACTCATTCGTCGGAACCTCCGGACGCGTCGAAGAATATCGGGGACGGCATTCTGTTGTGATGATCGTACTAAACGGACGCGTAAATAGTCGTTGTTATCCGACTACTAACAGACAAGTAGCACGGCAGTGCTGTCATCTCGTCCGTGTGGTCACGGGTGGGGCCTCCCGGCAACTGGTCGGTCGCTGGATCAGCACGCTCGTCACGAACGTGACTGTTCCCGGTGCAGAAGACGGTGGAAACGGGTTTCCGACGAAATCAGTCACCGTCACTGTCACGGTCGGCATCGCGATCATCCACTCGAGCGACTCGACCACGCCAGGCCGCTCGATCGAACGCGAGATCGTCGTGACGGTACGCCTCGGGAGCGACGTACCGCGTCCACAGCGCGAGCAGCGTCGGCAACACCAGTACACTCGCGAGGAAGGCGTAGCCGATCGTCATCGCGGTGACGAGGCCGAACTGCCGAAGCAGCGGGACGATCGAAACCACGAGAACGCCGAAGCCACAGACGGTCGTCACCACGCTCCCGGCCAGGGCACCACCGGTCAACGACAGCGTCCGGTCGAGCGCGACCCAGGCTGGGAGCCCGTCCTCGAGTTCGCGAGTGTATCGTGCGGTGACGTGGATGGCGTAGGCGATCCCGAGCCCGATCGTCAGGCTCGCCACCATGCCGGTCAACACGTTGAACGGAATCCCGACCAGCGCCATCGTCGCCAGCGTGGCCCCCAGCGCGACGACGACGGGGAGCACCGTGACCATCCCGAGCATCGCACCACGTCCGGTGACGCGATAGCCGACCGTGAGGACGGTCGTCACGGCGGCCAGCGCGACGACCAACCCGTGGACGACGCTCGCAAAGAGCGTTCGCTCGATGGCGTACGTTACCAGCGGTTCGCCGGTCGCGGTCGCCTCCCAGCGGTGGTCGCCAGTGACGTCGTCGGTGGCAGGTGAGCTCGACCCGTCACCTGTGGTGGCGGCCTCAGTAACGCCCGCACTCTCTCCCTCGAGGATCGCCGCGATCGCCCGCATCTCCGCGGCCGTCTCGGCGCTCGAGGCGCCGGTATCGATCCCGACGACGAGCCTGATCGCCCCGTACTCCCCGGTCTCGTCCCGATAGACGACCTCGCTGGCGCCACCCGGGTTCACGTCGAAGACCCCATCGTAGAGGCCGAGGACGTTCTGGTCGGGAACGTCGTCGTCCGTCCGATCCGCCAGCTGGTACGTTGCGTCGAAAGACTCGCTCTCGGCGGCCGCGGCCTCCATCGCCGTCAGCGGCGACCGAACGTCGGGTGACCCGTCCGGGAGGACGTAGACGACCTCGCTCGAGCGCGCCCGATCTTCGGCTCGACTGACGCGCTGGAGCGTCGTCCCGTCGGTGACGTCACCCCTGAGGAGAATCTGTGCCTGGCCGTCCTGACGCTGGAAGTGCTCGTCGACGTAGGTTAGCGTCGATTGCATTCGGTACTCACCGGGCGCGAACGGGCCGAGGTGTGTCGTCCAGGACGGCGGCTCCTCGGTCAAAAACGACGCTTCGTCGAACGTGGTGTCGACGTGGGTCGCGCCGTAGGCACCGCCGGCAACGACGAGCACCGCACAGAGGAGCACCACGACGGGAGCGCGGCGGGCGGCCATCCCACCGCCGGCCAGGATCCGCCCGACGCGGCTGTCACCACCGATCGCCCGCGACCGTCGGTCGATCCCGCGGGCCTCGAGCGCGCCGTCGAGTTCGACCTTCGCCGCCGGGATCATCGCCCCGAACACGCAGAGCGAGGCCACGATGCCGAGGGCGCTCACCACCCCGAACTCCCTGATCGGGGCGATCGGGCTGACGACGTTCGCGAGGAAGCCGATCGCCGTCGTCGCCGTGACCCAGACGAACGCGACGCCGAGTCCGGCTACCGCGAGGCTCATCGAACCACGAACGCTTCCCTCGACCGGCGTGTCCTCGCCTCGAGCCTCCCGATAGCGCATGACGACGTGGATCGCGTAGTCGATCGAGAGCCCGACGAGGAGGACGGGGACGGCGACCATCACCTGGGTGAAGGGGATGCCGATCCAGCCCATGAATCCGAACGTCCAGACGAGCACCGTCGCCATCCCGACGACGCCGAGAGCGATGTCGAGAACGTCACGGTAGGCGACCGCGAGCGCGCCGACGACGAACAGGAATGCGAGCGGGCCGACGAGGAGCACGCTGTCGAGGGCCGCTCGGTCGACCTCCGCAGCGACGAGCCCGAACCCGAACACCAGGTGGTCGTCCCCCCGATCGGCGACGGAGCCGTCGATGGCGTGCTGGGCGTCGACGACGTCGTCCCCGAGTTCTCCGGGCGGGCTCGAACTCCGGTCGAGCGAGTGCGTCAGGACAACCATTCGATCTGGCGACTCGAGCGTGGCGGGATCGGCACCGGTCGGCAACAGCCGCAGCGCGCTCTCGCTGCCGGGGCCACCGTCGGCCAGGACGAGCGTGATCGCTCGGTCGAAGTCCTCGTCGTCTGCCGTCTCGAGCGCGTCGATCTGGGCCTCGAGCGGCGGTGATTCGAGTCGTTCGAGCGCCTCGCGCTCGGCCTCGAGTTCCTCGGCCGTCCGAGCCAGCGCCTCCAGCTCGTCGACGAACAGCCACCGCGAGCCGTCGAGGATCGCCCCCTCGCGGTCGGACTCGAGGCGGTCGAGTCGACTGGCGTACGCTGGATCGTCGATCTCGCCGGCCGCGTACTCGCGCTCGAGAGCGGCGATCTCGGCTTCGATCGCCCGAACGGTGTCGGCGGCCCGCTCGAACTCGCTCGCTCGCTCGGCGTCGAGGTCGGCCGTCGCGTTCGTCACCGTCTCCTCGAGGTCGGCGTCGTGTTCGGCGGCTCGCTCCTCGTATTCGTCCTCGCCGATTTCACCCGCAGCGTAGGAGTCGTTCAACGCCTCGTAGGAGGCCTGGATCGAGGCGACCTGCTCGAGGTGGGCTTCGAGCGCGTCGATTCGGGCCTCGAGGGCTGCTGCCTCATGTTCGAAGTCGTCAACCCGAGCCTCGAGCTCGTCGGCCTCCTCGAGCCGGATGATCGCCGTCGCGACGATGTTCTCGACGCCAACGGTGGGATGGTCGTCGACGAGCGTCGGGCCGACAGTCTCGTCAGCTCGAAGCTGTTGCTGGAAACGGAGCCCATCGAGGAGCGCCCCCCGTTCGAGAGCGTTATCCTCGCGGAAGATGATCTGGGTCGTCGTCGTGTTCTCGTCCCGTTCGTCGAAGTGTCGATCGGCGTAGAGGAGCGCTTCGCTCTCCGGCGTCGTCGTCCGGAACTGCTCGAGGCTGGCGTCGGTCTCGAGTGCGGGAACCCCGGCCCCGAGAAGCAGCGTTGCGACGACGCAGACGACGAGGACGTACCTGCTGTGGGTCACGATGGCCGTTGCCAGTCGGTCGCCGACGCTCACGACCGATCACCACTCGCCGTTGTGACCAAGTCGGCACCACGTCCCAGCATCCTGGTCGCTGGTTGCGAGGCCTCGAGTATATACCTACTGACACTCCGGTTTCGATGTGGACGCCTGCTCAACGAACGGTTCACTCGAGCGGCGAGCGCACACGCTAACAGATGAGGGATTCTCTCGTATCCATCCAATTCATTTTGGAGCCACAGTGAAGGAGAATTCCGATGTACATTGTGTCGTCCATGAAGCGAGAAAATATCCAGAAAAAGACCGCGGTACAGTGTGAGCGCTGTCAGTCGATCTTCAGTGCGGAGATCGAGACCGACGGATCGGTCTTTCTCATCGGACTCGGCGAACAGTGTCAGTGTGGCGGCTCCGACTTTCGTAGTTTCGCCTGACAGGAACCACCGGCCGTCGAACCGACTTCTCCCGGTTCCGACGATTTTACATACCGATTGACCGGTCGCGAAAGTGGACGTCTCGAGACCGGTGAACGTTGTCTTCGGACATCTCAACCGATCGTCCCGATTCACGTCGATCGACGACCTGGGATTATAGAATCCCACTACATATTACCTTTTTCACAAAATATCTCGAAGAGAAGAGTGTCTCGAGATCGTTCACTAATGCTTCATTCGCAACCTCCTGGTTTTTGTCGACGCTCGTCCAAAATAACAAGGAATGAGTGCGGCCCGAACGTTGTGGTTGCTGTTGCCCCGACACGTCCGGCACCTCCCTGCAGATCTGTCGGCAGTCGTCGGCATGGTCGTGCTCACGAACGGTGCCGTCTTCGCCCCGTTGATTCGGGAGACCCCGCTCCGGGTTCCTGTCGGCCTTGCGTTCGTCCTTTTCGTTCCAGGATACGCGTTTATCGCTGCGCTCTTTCCCGAACAGGGCGACGAACCCGTTACAGCTACTGCTCGAGAAGGGGACACGGCCCAGTCGGACTCGAGTGACCAGATGGTGGCTGGGTGGGTCGAAATGTCTCGAGACGGAATCGATGGCATCGAACGCGTCGCCCTCTCGTTTGGCCTGAGCATTGCCATCGTCCCGTTGATCGGACTCGCGTTGAACTTTACCCCCTGGGGAATTCGACTCACCCCGATCATGATCGCGGTGAGCGGGTTTACGCTTGGTGCAACCGCGGTTGCTGCCTACCGTCGATGGCAACTGCCGGTCGAGGAACGATTTCGCGTTCCGTACAGGCGGTGGTGGCACCGTGGACGGGCAGGACTGTTCGAAGCGGATTCGCGGGCTGACGCACTCCTGAACCTCCTGCTCGTAGCTTCGATCGTCCTCGCCGTTGGAACCGTCGTCTTCGCCATCACCTTTCCGCCACAGGGAGAACAGTTCTCCGAGTTGTACATCCTGACCGAGGACGACGACGGTGAACTCGTGGCCTCCGGCTACCCCACGGAGTTCGCCCAGGGAGAGAGCGCGGAGATCGTCCTCGGAATAGGCAATAACGAACACCGGACTGTCGACTACACCGTCGTCGTCGTCGAACAGGAGGTCGAGACCGTCGACAACGAGTCAGTCGTCCACGAACAGCGCGAGCTAGAGCGATTTCACAGGCAGTTAGCGCACAACGACACGTGGCATCACACCCACGAACTCGAGCCGACGATCGAGGGGAACGACACGCGAATACTGTGGCTCCTGTACGTCGACGAGGAGGTACCAGCGGAGCCGACCGAAGAGAACGCGGACTACACCGTCCACCTCTGGGTCGACGTGGGTGTCGAACCCGACGAAGACGGTTGAGACCGCGATCTGTTCTTTTAGGTATCGAATCGACTCGAGTGCAGAACTAACACGAATTGATCTCGACCCGCAAACGGTCTCGAGCGACTTCTCCAACGCGTTTCGTCTGCTGTTGGAATTTGGGCTGGTAACTCCCATCAGCCGTCCGGAACGACCCTACTTCAGGACGGGTGATTCGACGAGAACGCGACCATCTCGTTGACATCGCACGCCGGTGAAGGCGGGTGTCCACGTGATCGAACGGCCACTCGAGATCGATGGCTACGTGTTCGAACGGCCGCTCGAGATCGAGTCTGTACCCGAGCGTGTCGAGACTGGACTGAGCGGTACGGCGACGAAATTCGACCTTCGATCGTGGCCCGTACTGGATCGAGGGCGACCACGGGAGAAATGAGCGACGGAGAGAGGATTGTGAGCATCAAGTTCGAGCGTGTGGGCTTGAAACCCGGACGGGGTCGCATCAACAATTTTGCGAGTTCAGTTTCGATGTCAGTCACGAAAGGGAGAATGACTTGAAAAGCTAACCAGTGTACCCGACCCGCTATAATCGAGTATTACTGTCCGTAAGACGTGATTGAGAAGACCCCAGAGACGGAACAAACAGCTCCAACGCAGGATTCCGAGACCGACCACGCCACGACCGGTAGGCGGTCGGAGACGTCGTCCATCGGCCGCCGGTCAGCGCTCAAGCTGCTCGGCGTTGCGGCCGTGCCGCTGGCAGCCCAGACTGCCTCAGCGGCTTCGACAGGCGGCTACGGTGCAGAAGGTTATGGCTCGGGTGGCTACGGCGGTGTGTCAGACGAGCAGGAGGAGTCCGACGAGCAAGATGACGCTGACGACCAGGATGAATCGATCCTCACCATTGAAACGAGAGCGGCTACTGACGTCACCGACTCGTCGGCGACGCTCAACGGCGAGATCGTCGACGACGGCGGAAACGAGACCATCGACGTCTACTTCACCTGGCGGGAGGCCGGAACGGGCTCCTGGCGATGGGCGGGGTTCCAGCGGCTCGATTCCTCAGGGTCGTTCAGCGTCTCACTGGACGGGCTTTCGAGCGGAACGGCGTACGAATTCAGAGCGATTGCCGGTGGCGGTGGGGGGACGCTGTCGGGATCGATCCTCGAGTTCCAGACCGATTGAAGACGTGGCGAGAGGCGCAGACCAGTGACGAGAGGCGCCTGACCGCCCTGCGTCTGATCGCTACTCGACGGTCACACTTTTCGCCAGATTCCGCGGCTTGTCGATCGATCGCCCCAGTTGATTTGCAATCGAGTACGCCACAAGCTGGAGATGCACGTTCCCTAGAATCGGCATCAGCCACTCGTGGGTCTTCGGCACCTCGAGGAGGAAATCCGCGTACGGGTCGACCAGCTCTGGTGCGTCGGTGATGGCAACGACGGGGGCGCTTCGCGCCTCGACTTCTTTGACGTTCCCGATCGTCTTCTGCGCCTTATCGTTGTCAGAGACAAGCGCGAAAACCGGCGTCCGCTCCGTCACGAGTGCGAGCGGGCCGTGTTTGAGCTCTCCTGCGGCGAACCCCTCGGCGTGTTTGTAGGTGATCTCTTTCATCTTCAACGCGCCCTCGTATGCGACGGGTTCGGTGTACCCCCTGCCGATGACGAAGTAGGCATCGGCGTCACCGTACGTTTCCGCGACCGCATCGGCTCGAGACGCGTCCAGGATCGATTGCAGTTGATCCGGAAGGTCTCGTAACGCCCTGATCAGATCCGGATCGTCGTGGCTCGTGAGCGCACTCGAGAGCAACACGAGCGCCGTCTGCTGGCTGGCGAACGTCTTCGTGGCTGCCACCCCGATCTCGGGGCCGGCCCTGATGAACAGCGTGTGATCGCACTTCCGAGCGGCCGAACTCCCGACGACGTTCGTGACGGCGATGGTCTCGACCCCGGCCCGGTTTGCGCCGCGAAGCGCGCTCAGCGTATCTGCGGTCTCGCCGCTCTGGGTCACCCCGACGACCATCGTGTCATCGTCGACCGGGATCACCTCGGGGTCGTACTCGCTGGCCAGAAACGCCTGGGCCCAGATGCCGCGTTCTCGAAACAGGCGAGCGCCGTACAGCGCCGCGTAGTAGGAGGTGCCACACGCGACGAAGTGAACCGCGCCCGGTTCGGACACGTTGGACAACGATTCGATCGACACCGATTCCTCGAGTTCCTGTAGCCGACCACGGAGGCACTTGCGGATCGCCGTCGGTTGCTCGTGAATCTCCTTGAGCATGTAGTGATCGTAGCCGCTCTTTCCAGCATCCTCCGGATCCCACGCGATCGTGTCGGTCGTCGTCTCGGCAGGGTTCCCCTGGCTGTCCGTCACCTCGAGGCCCGACGGATCGAGCTGGACGAATTCGCCGTCCTCGAGGTAGACGACGGTGTCAGTGTACTCGATGAACGCCGGAACGTCGCTGGCGAGATAGTAGCCGTCCTCGCCGAGTCCAACGACGAGCGGTGACTCCTGACGCGTGGCGTACAGTGTGTGGTCGCCCTCGAAGACGGCGGCCAGCGCGTAACTCCCTTCGAGTTGGTCGACTGCGCGGCGAAACGCTTCCGCTGGGTTCGCACCGTTCGTGCGTTCGTGTTCGATCAGGTGTGGCACCACCTCGGTATCGGTGTCGCTTTCGAAGGTGTGGCCCGCCGCCTCGAGATCCTCACGAAGGGATCGGAAGTTCTCGATGATCCCGTTGTGCACGACGGCCACAGTTCCCTGACAGTCGGTGTGTGGGTGGGCGTTCCTGTCCGAGGGCTCCCCGTGTGTACTCCATCGCGTGTGGCCGATGCCAACCACCCCCGGGACGGGTGTCGTCGGAATCGCCTCCTCGAGCGCGGACAACTCCCCTTCTCGCTTGAACACGTCTATCGTGGAGTTGGCGATTGCCACGCCAGCGGAGTCGTAGCCACGGTATTCGAGGCCCGAAAGCCCGTTCATGACTACCTCGAGGCTCTCGTTCTCGCGTTTCCCTGCGTAGCCGATAATGCCACACATCAGTATCGCACCTCCGTGCCTTCCGAAATCGTTCCACGAACGACCGATCCAGTGTAGAGAGCCGACTCTGGGCCGACGATCGAGCCGGCGAGATACTGGACGCCACCGTGATCACGGACGCGATCCGCGAGGAGTGCCCCGAGCGGTTCGTCCTCGAAGACCCGGTTTCCGACACGAACGTCGCCCGGCCCGCCCGGAATGACCGATCCAGCACCAATCTGCACCCCGACACCAGTGACGCAATCGATCACGGTTGCATTGGCGTTCACTCTGGTATCGGAATCGAGAACGCTTCGCTGTACGACCGCGTTCGATTCGATTACCGTATTCTTCCCGATGCAGGCATACGGCCCGACGACTGCACCTGGGCCGATCTCACAATCGGCGTCGATAATCACCGGCTCTCGCAACACCGCCGTCTCGTGAATAGTCGCTTCGGAGTCCGCATCGATCGCACGGCCACCGTCGACGAGTCCCTCATCGAAGAGATCGAATGAAACCTCGAGGAGATCCCACGGATAGGTTGCGTCTACCCAGAACCCGTCCGACGCAACGCCCCGAATTTGGTGCCCAGTCTCGGACAGTTCCATGATCGCATCGATCAACAACCGTTCACCAATTCGAGGGGTGCCGTCGTGCAACATCTCGAATACGTCCGGTTCAAATGCGTACACGCCCGCGTTCAGGAGATACTCGCGATCGTCTCGTGGGTTTTCGACGATTTCCGTGACGACTCCACCCTCGAGGATCACCCCACCATACTCGTCGACCGACGGTTTGCGTACGAGTCCGAGTGTCGCCGTCGCCGATCCGACGTGTGCCGAAATGACGTCCCGGAGCAACGTTTCGTCGGCGATCTGGTCGCCGTTCAGTACGAGGCACGTTCCATCTACCTCCGATTCAGCGACAGCGAGTGCGTGTCCCGTTCCGAGTTGCTTTTCCTGGGTGACGTACGTCAACGACGCATCCCCGTACGTGGGCCCGAAGTACGATTGGACGCGGTTGCGTCTGTATCCCACGACGACGACGATGTCGGTGATTCCGGCATCGAGCAACTGATCGAACACGCGCTCGAGAATCGGCGTGGTTCCCACCGGAAGCATGGGCTTCGGTCGATATTTCGTCAACGGTCGAAGTCGCTTCCCCTCACCTGCTGCGAGAACGACCGCTGTAGGCGGTTGCATGGCTCACACAGTCACTCACGACTGCTTTTGAACCCGCGTACCGTCTCTTCGGTAAACTAGACTCTAATGAGTCGGTCGAACAAATCAGGTCGTATTAATCCCGACAAAACGGTAGAATTCTGCCTGTACGCGTCCGGTGGCGCACGTATCCACACTACTCCCAGTAGAATTCCGAGGTCGAGTGCGCCCTTGGCCTCACTACGAAAGGGAGTAGGAAGTCCCTAAACCGCTATAGTCCAAGCGTATTCCGCACCTGATAGAGCAACCCGCCACGATGGTCGAACACTCGATCCATTTCCTCGGGGGTCAGTTCGAAATCGAACACCTGAATGTTCGATCGGAGATGCTCGAGGCTCGAGGCTTTCGGAATAGCGACCACGTTGTCCTGCTGGGTGAGCCAGCGTAACGCGACCTGTGTCGGGGATTTCCCGTACCGATCCCCGATGGTACGCAACGTGTCGTCAGTGGCAACGTTCCCTTCGGCAAGCGGGCTATAGGCCGTCAGCATCACACCGTGTTCGCGACAGAACGCAAGGAGATCGTCACGATCAACGTAGGGGTGGTACTTCACCTGATTCGTAACGATTGGCGTTTCTGAAACCGCTATCGCCTCCTGAAGTTGCGACCGTGAAAAGTTGCTCACGCCGATGTGGCGAACCCGCCCGTCCGCTTGCAACTGGTTCATCGCGTCCAGGGTTTCTTCGACGGGGACGTCGTCGTTCGGCCAATGGATCAACAACAGGTCGACGTACTCGAGACCGAGTGCCTCGAGTGACTCCGCTACCGAACGATGAACCGCATCGTGTTCCAGATTCGTTTTCCACACTTTCGTCGTCACGAAGAGGTCGTCTCTCGGAACCGACGTCGTGGGGATCGCATCACCGATTTCGGACTGGTTGTCGTACATCTCTGCAGTGTCGATATGGCGATAGCCTTGTTCGAGCGCGGTCTGAACCGTCTCAAAGCACTCGTTTCCGTCGAGTCGGTATGTGCCAAGTCCGATAGCGGGTACCGCTTCGTCACGAACGGTGACGTACTCCATACTGGCTGTACGAGTGCAATCTAAATCAAGCAGGGGCCCTGGCAATCCAGGGTGAACGTCTGGTTCTCGTATAGGTTGGTGTGGGCTATTTGAGCACGACAGTCATCACGTTGAGTACCGTACTCACATATGATGCCCTGGGAACACGTCATAGTCGGATACATCGGGTATTCAGCGTTTACTCACGTGGTATACCGGGATTCGCCGACTACTGGCGAAACTGTCGTCGTCGTGTTTGCCTCCGTGTTACCGGATCTGATCGACAAACCACTCGCGTGGGAGTTCGGGGTCTTCCCGAGTGGGTACGCGCTCGGTCACTCGATTTTCTTCGCCGTTCCATTGAGTGTCGCTGTTGGCTGGTATACACGGCAGCGCAATCAGCCACGGATCGGATGGGCGTTCGGAATCGGGTATCTGTTGCATTTGCCTGCAGATGTTATCCCGATATACATACGGGATGGACGGTTCCCGATAAATCGAGTATTGTGGCCGGTTCGTCCGGTCGAGGGAGGCAGTGGACAGGGATTTACAGGGGGGTTCATCACTGCGAACGAACAGTACCTCGAGGCGCTGCTTGAGCTGGATCAATCCCTGTACATGCAGGGGGTTGTTGGGCTGCTCATTGCTGGATTCCTCCTGTGGGTTTACGACGGAATGCCGATCGCTCGAGAAATGTACCGTGGACTCCGTCAACTCGGTTCAGTGGTCGAGAAATCGATCGAACGGATGTTTTCATAGTTCATTTTGGGTATCGGCTCCCCGTGTATCATCGACCCTGGAAAGACCTCAGCAGCGATTGGGTAAGTAAAGAAACATTATCCCTGAGTGTGGCATCCTGTGAACAATCCGACAACGGATTAACCGCCGAAAGGCGCTGTAACTATCGTTTTCGCTTTTAGCTGGATATATCCATCATGCCAGAAGATGAGCGAGGGGGTAACACTCGGCTATAGTTATGATGGCGGGGCAAAGTCACCAGTCGTTGGTGATAATCCAACAATTAGACGCGGGACGATCATTTACGATGACGTCGTCATCGGGGATCGGTTCTCGACGGGTCACTTCGCCGTAATCCGGGAACAGACTGAGATCGGCGATGACGTGCTCGTCGGGACGAACAGCGTCGTCGATGGGCGAACGACCATCGGGTCGAACGTCAGCCTGCAAACCGGTACGTACGTCCCGTCGCAAACCACGATCGGGGACAACGTTTTCATCGGCCCCCACGCGGTCATGACGAATGACCCAGTCCCGCTTCGGCAGGAGGTCGACCTCGAGGGCCCACACCTGCACGATCACGTATCGATCGGCGCTAACGCGACCGTCCTCCCGGGCGTGTCGATCGGAGCGCATTCGTTCGTCGCCGCTGGGGCCGTCGTCACAGAGGACGTCCCGGAGCGAACGCTCGCAGTTGGCGTGCCGGCGAGGCACGAACCACTTCCGGTTGCGCTCGATGGAGGAAATCGATTCGAATGATACCTATTGCGCAACCACAACTCGACGAGACGGCACTCGATCGCGTCTCGAACGTTCTCGAGAGCGGAATGCTTGCGGATGGGCCGGAAGTTCGTGAATTCGAACGCGAGTTCGCTCAGTACTGTGAGACCGACCACGCTGTCGCAACCTCGAACGGGACGACAGCCCTGCACGCGACGCTCGAAGCGCTCGACATCGGCCCCGGTGATCGCGTCCTCACCACCCCGTTTTCGTTCGTGGCGACGGCGAACGCGATCAGACTCGCTGGAGCCGAACCCGTGTTTGCGGACATCGACCCGGTTACCTACAATCTGGATCCGGAGGCGACACGCGAGCGAGTAACGGCCGACGATGATCCCATCGACGCGATTCTCGTCGTCCACCTGTACGGACTCCCCGCGGAGATGGACGCGTTTCTCGATCTCACAGCCGAACTCGACGTCCCACTCATCGAGGACGCCGCGCAGGCCCACGGAGCAACCTACAGGGGCAACCCCGTCGGCTCGTTCGGCGATGCCGCCTGTTTCTCGTTCTATCCAACCAAGAATATGACCACGGCCGAGGGTGGCATGGTCGTAACCGACCGAGACGACGTCGCAGCGGGGGTTCGACAGTTCATCAATCACGGCCGTGCCGAAGGAGCGAGTACGTACGCCCACGACGCAGTGGGGCACAACTTCCGAATGACGAGTCTCGCGGCCGCACTCGGCCGATCCCAACTCGAGCGACTCCCGGGCTTCGTTGACCGACGCAGAGAGAACGCAGCTCAGTTGACTGCAGCGATCGAAGGCACCGAACTCGAGTCGCCAGTCGAACCGGATCACGTTCGCCACGCCTATCACCAGTACACCGTTCGCACGCGAGACCGGGACGCCTTCCAGGCGTATCTCGCAGACCGAGGGATCGACTCCGCGGTGTACTATCCAACGTGTATCCCGAACCAACCAGCGTACGAGAACGGACACGAATCGAACGAATCATTTCCTGTCGCCGAACGAGCAGCCGCCGAAGTACTTTCGATCCCCGTCCACCCTGCCGTTTCTGCCGCTGATATCGACCACATCACGGAGGTGACGACCAACTATGTCAGATGAGTCGAAAACCCACGGAAACACCGCACAGGAACCGATTGACGTCGGTGTCATCGGCGTTGGCACCATGGGCCAGCATCACGCTCGCGTGTACGACAGCCTGCCGACGGCTAATCTCGTGGGCGTCTACGATCTCGACGTCGAGCACGCACGGGAGGTTGCGGACAGGTACAACGCGACCGCCACTGATCTCAGGTCGTTACTCGAGCAGGTCGATGCGGTTTCTGTAGCCGTTCCGACGCCTTATCATTACAACACGGTGACGAGCTGTCTCGACGCAAACGTTGCAGCGCTGGTCGAAAAGCCCGTCGTCGGCACCCTCGAGGACGGTGAGCGGCTCAAAGCGGCGGTTCGCAAGGCAGACGTCCCCGTGCAGGTCGGGCATATCGAACGGTTCAATCCAGCTGTGCAGGCCCTCTCGGAGATAATCCCCGACCTCTCCGTTATCGGTGTGAAAGCCGAACGGCTCGGCCCACCACCGAAACGGGAGCTCTCGGATAACGCCGTCCTCGATCTGATGATCCACGACATCGACGTCGTCTGCTCGCTACTCGGCGAGTCACCGGCTACTGTCGATAGCGCCGGTGTCGCCGACAACAAGCACGCGACCGCGCTCATGAAATTCGACTCCGGGACAATTGCCTCGTTGACGGCAAGCCGGTTGACCCAGCGAAAGGTTCGCCGTCTCGAGATCACCGCCGAAAGCTGTCTCATCGAACTCGATTACCTCGATCAGTCGATTCAGATCCACCGGCAATCGGTGCCGGAGTACGTCCAGCAAAACGGTGGGGTTCGATTCACACACGAAAGCATCGTCGAACACCCACGCGTTCCTAACGAAGAGCCACTCCGAAACGAACTCGAGTCCTTCCTCGAGACAGTCGCAACGGAGACGTCTCCGGAGGTGACGATCGAGGATGGATTAACCGCGCTGGAGATTGCCACCCAGATCGACAGACGAGGTCGGTATCAGGCACAGTCCTCGGAGGTATACCATGACTGAGTCCGGCTCCGCACAGGTTTCCGGAGGAGTTTACGACGCCTCTCGATCGGATGGTGAATTCCGGGCCGCCTTCGTGAACGGCAATATTCCCGTCTCGGTCTACGGGCTCGGGAAGATGGGGCTGCCACTCGCAGCCGTCTTCGCTGAGGTAACCGGGAACGTCCTCGGTGCAGACATCGACGAGACCGTCGTCGACGCCGTCAACGACGGCACGTGCCACGTGAAGCGGGAACCAGGTCTCGCTGCCCTCGTCGACGAAACCGTCTCCAAGGGTGCGTTGGCCGCGACGACTGAGCCTCGAGACGCGGCAACCGCCGGTGCGGTTCACGTCATCATCGTTCCAACGCCGATCACCGATCGCAACGAGCCCGACCTGGCGATCCTCGATGCGGTGGTCGAGGACATCGGTCGTGGCCTCGAACCGGGTGATTTCGTCGTCGTCGAGTGTACGGTTCCGCCCCGAACGACGGTCGATCGCGTCCTTCCGCAACTCGAGGCGACGTCAGGACTGTCACGTGAGGCGTTCGGCGTCGCGTTCTGTCCGGAGCGAACCTCGAGCGGACGCGCACTCGAAGACATCCGCGGTGCGTATCCCAAAGTCGTCGGTGGTGTCGACGACGAAAGTACGCGTCTCGCCGCGGCGATGTACAGGGAGATCAACGACAAGGGTGTCATTCCGGTCGACGACGCGACGACGGCCGAGGCGGTGAAAGTCTTCGAGGGAGTCTACCGCGACGTGAACATCGCGCTGGCGAACGAGCTTGCGACGTTCACCGACGACCTCGAGATCGACGTCCGTGAAGCGATCGGCGTCGCCAACACCCAACCGTACTGTGATATTCACGACCCCGGCCCGGGCGTCGGTGGCCACTGTATCCCATTCTACCCGTACTTCTTGATTGACCCGTTCGAGACGGATGCGCCACTGCTGGAGACGGCTCGAGCCGTGAACGACTCGATGCCTGGATACACCGTCGAGAAACTTCGGGATGGGTTAGCAGCAGAAGGAACACCACTCTCGGAGGCGTCGGTGTTGCTTCTCGGGTTGACCTACCGACCCGGCGTCGAGGAGATCCGTGCGTCTCCGTCGATCGCCATTGCTGATCGGTTGACTGCCGAAGGAGCCTCCGTCTACGGCGTCGATCCGATGCTCGACTCGTTCGATGCCTTCGACCTCGAGCCGATCGCGCTGGAGGAGGTGTACGAGCACTCGTTCGACGGGGTCGTCCTCGTCACGCCGCACGAGGAGTTCGAGGAGATACGCTGGGAGGACGTCAACGTTCGAGATGCCGAGGACGGGCTCTGCATCATCGATGGCCGAGACACGCTCGAGCGCCCGGCGCTCGAAGCCGGTGGCCATCGAGTATACACGATCGGGGGTGTGGCCGATGTATAGAGACCACAGCATTGGCGTCGTCGTTCCCGCCTACAACGAGGAGGGATTCGTCGGCGATGTGATCGAGACGATGCCGGAGTACGTCGATCGCGTCTACGTCATCGACGACGCCTCGACTGATGGCACCTGGAACGAGATCAAACACTTTGCGCAACGGGCTAACAGAACCCGTCAGATGATACGCCCGCAGGAACCTGCCTCCACGTCGACGGACGGGGGTGTCGCGTTCGATCGCCAGGTCGTCCCTATTCAACACGAGACGAATCGAGGCGTTGGCGGCGCGATCAAGACGGGGTATACTCGAGCGCTCGCGGACGACATCGACATCACAGCGGTGATGGGCGGTGACGGTCAGATGGATCCGGAGCTCCTCCCACGGTTTCTCGATCCGATCGCCGAGGGCGAGGCCGATTACGCGAAAGGGAATCGACTGCTCTACAAGGAGTACCGCCGAGGAATGTCCCCCTGGCGGTTCTTCGGAAATTCGATCCTCACGTTCCTGACCAAAATCGCCTCTGGTTACTGGAAAATGATGGATCCACAAAACGGCTATACGGCCATTTCGAATCACGCCCTCGAGAACGTCGGTATTGGTGACATGTACGAGTACTACGGCTACTGCAACGATCTGCTCGTGAAGTTGAACGCCAAGGGGATGCGCATCGCCGACGTTGCAATGCCCGCCCACTACGGGGACGAGGAATCGGATATCGAGTACCCGACCTACATTCGGAAGGTATCGGGGATGTTGTTACGAAACTTCCTGTGGCGATTGAAGACGCGATATCTGGTGTTGGACTTCCACCCGCTCGCCCTGTTTTACCTGTTTGGGGCAGTTGCCGCGACTCTTGGGACGCTTGGGGTGGGATGGTCGTTGTATTCCTGGAAACGGCTCGAGAACCCGTTGTTTGTGCGAATTGCGCTCAGCGGGCTGTTATTCGCGACGGGGAGTATGTTCCTGATGTTCGCGATGTTGTTCGATATGCAGGCTAACGAGAATCGGGAGGTGCAGTTCCATGAGTAAGCCGATGCGGAGCGAGTCGTTGGATATCGTGGTCACCGTTCAGCATCCAGCACACGTACACTTCTTTCGGAATATTATCGACGAACTTGAACAGGCGGGTCACAACGTAACTGTCTTTGCCCGAAAGAAAGACATTACTGAGAGGCTCTTACAGCAGTTTGAGATCCCTTACACAATCCTTGCTGGCCCTGCAGAGTCATTACCCGGCCTCGCAAAGGTTCAACTTACGTACGAAGCCCGGTTGTATGCAAAGGCTCGGCGAATCCGTCCCGACATCATGATGGCTATCGGTGGTGTCGCAGTATCACACGTTTCGAAGCTAGTAGACGCGACCAGCATCATCTTCATTGATAACGAAGACGTCCTCTCAAATTACGTCTCTTGGCCCTTTGCTGACGTAGTCTGCACACCCGAGCGATTCGAATCTGACTACGGATCATCCCACGTTCGGTATTCGGGCTATCACGAGGTTGCATACCTCCACCCCGATGTTTTCGAGCCAAAACCGAACCTACTCGAAGACTATGGAGTCAACCCCAAGGAAACCTTCTCTGTGGTTCGACTCGTCGGCTGGAACGCTCACCACGATGTCGGAAAGTCCGGCTTTTCAAAAACAGATCGGCAAACTCTCTTATCGACGTTGGCAGAATACGGTGACGTATATTTAACCAGCGAGTCGGAATTGCCACCCAAGTTTGAACAGTATCAACTGCCTGTTCCCCCTCATCTAATCCATCACTTGCTGTACTACGCAGATCTGTACGTGGGAGACTCCCAGACTATGGCAACCGAAGCGGCAATCCTCGGAACGCCTGCTGTCCGATCTAACAGCTTTGCTGGTACTGATGATATGAGTAATTTCATCGAATTAGAACAAGAGTACGATCTCCTCAATTCGATTACTGATGGGGAGCAGGCCATCTCAACCGCCGAACAGCTGCTTCAAGATCCGTCGACAAAGGCTCTATGGAGCAAAAAGCGAGCCAAGCTATTCGATGACAAGATCAATGTCAATCAGTTCGTTCTCAATTTAATTTATGAATCAGTTGGTAGAGTTCGGAAAAGAGAGGAGGTTCTCACATGACGGTTCTCTCAGTAGTTGGAGCTCGACCACAATTCATCAAAGCCTTTGCAGTCTCCCGAGAGCTTCGTCCCCAACAAGACGAGGTACTTGTCCACACCGGTCAACATTATGATGAAGAACTCTCTGACGTATTTTTCGAAGAACTCGGAATTCCGGAACCCGATTACAATTTAGGGGTCGGTTCGGCCCCACAAGGCCACCAGACCGCAGCAATGATCAAAGGCATCGAAGCCATCGTTGAAGAGGTTGACCCAAATCAGATGCTCCTTTATGGTGATACGAACTCAACACTGGCCGGCTCAATCGTTGGTTCGAAGCTTGATATGATAGTTGCCCACGTTGAAGCTGGCCTTCGGAGTTTCAACCGAACTATGTCGGAAGAGACTAATCGTGTATTGACCGATCACGCCTCGGATTTGCTATTTGCTCCGTCACAAACAGCCGTCGAAAACCTCGCGCACGAGGGGATAACCGACGGCGTATACCAGACAGGGGACGTGATGTACGATACACTCCTTTGGGCGCGAGATAGGGCGAAGGAGAACTCGAACGTACTTTCAAAGCTCGAGGTTGAGCCCGATAAATTTGTCCTCACTACCGTTCATCGAGCTGAAAACACTGATAACTGTGAACGTCTCGAGGCTATTGTCGATGGCCTTTCATCTAGTCCCCTTCCGGTGATCTTCCCGGCCCACCCTCGTGTCGTCGATCGCCTGGAACGGTATGGACTCTGGACTCGAGCATCAGAGTCGATGCAGATTATCGATCCTGTTGGTTACTTTGATTTCATCAGGTTATTAGATGCTTCCGAACGCGTCGCGACGGATTCAGGTGGTATTCAGAAGGAGGCGTTCTTCCTCGACACACCGTGTATCACGCTCCGCGACGAAACTGAGTGGGTCGAAACCGTCGACTGCGGTTGGAACGAACTCGTCGGGGCAGATGACGAGACGATCGCTAAAGCCTTGCACAATAGGCAGACGCTCTCGGAAAAACCAGCACCGTACGGTGACGGTCGTGCGGCTGAAAACATTTTAAAGGTGCTTCTCGATGCTAGATGACTACGAGTTCGCACTGTGTCTCACCCACGATGTCGACCGAACCACCAAGTCGTTTCAGGCACCTTATTATGCGGTGAAAGATCGGGATCCCTCACACCTGTTGTCGCTGGTCAATGACGAACGGCCGTACTGGCAGTTTGAGGAGATTATGGCGCTCGAAGATGATCTTGGGATCCGCTCGTCGTTTTATTTCCTCAACGAACCCTGCCTGTTCAGGGATCGACCGATTCGCGAGTGGATGAACCCGAACCGCTGGATACTGCACCTGGGTCGATACGATATCACCGCACCGGAGGTACAGCAGGTTATCCGAACACTCGATGCTGAGGGATGGGAGGTAGGACTTCACGGATCGTATCATTCGTATCGAGACGTCGACCGACTTGCGGAAGAAAAGGAAACGTTGGAGCGAATACTGGGCCATTCCGTTCTCGGCGGCAGACAGCACTACCTCAATCTGCAACGGCCGAAGACGTGGGAGTACCATTCGGAAATCGGTCTCAAGTACGACTCCTCACTCGGATCTGCTACGGAGTGGGGTTTTCGCCACACTAAGGACATATACCAACCGTTCGACGACGATTTCGTCGTCTTTCCACTGACGGTCATGGAAGTCGCGCTCATGGCGTCTCACGGAGGTGACGTTTCGGCGTGTAAGGACGCATGCGATGAGCTACTTCGAGAGGCAAGCGAGGACCAACGAATCATGACCGTGTTGTGGCACTCTCGTTATTTCAACGAAGACGAGTTCCCCGGATTCAGGGAACTGTACGTCTACCTCATAGAGAAAGCGCAGAATATGGGGGGTTGGGTCGGCCCGTGTGGCACTTTTTACGAAGAGTACCTGAGTGAGGAGGGCTGGATCTCCCCATGATTGCTCGGGAAGAAAAAGACGGCTGGTCATCGCGGAACGTCTCTATCGACAATCCGGTGACACTCCGATCGAGAGGACCGCCGGGGGTAATCGAGCCGTCCAGGTATCGAACGGTGGCTCGCTCCGGAAGCGGATTGCGGAGAGATTCAGCATGAAAGTACTCAACCTCGTTACGAACGAACGAAGTCCGTTCTACCAGGATCAAGTCCACATCCTCGAAGAGATGGGCGTCTACCAAACAACGGTGTCGCCGAGGCGAGTTGGATCCGATCCGTTCGGTACGTATGGAACGCGCTCACTGGTTGATTATTTGCCGCTGTTAACGGATACGCTCAAAGAGAGCCTGAAGAAATATGATGTACTCCATGCAAATTACGGTCTTACTGCCCCCTTCGCACTCGCTCAACTTCGCCGACCAGTCGTGATCAGTTTCTGGGGGTCGGATCTCATAGGCCACTATGGCTGGTTTAACAAATCCTGTGCCCGCTACGGCGACGAAGTAATCGTTATGAGTAAAGAGATGGCCAAAAGGTTCGATGAGGACGTTCACATTATTCCGCACGGGGTCGACATTCACATGTTTCGCCCAATTGATCAGCCAGAAGCAGTAGCGGACATTGGATGGGATCCATCTTCGAAACACATTCTGTTTCCGTACCCGGGTCGCCGGGATGTAAAGAACCACGATCTAGCCGTAGCGGTCGCCGATCGCGTCGATGAGACGTTGGATGATCGCGTGGAACTTCACGTCCTCAACGGTGTCGAACACGATCGAGTTCCACTCTACATGAACGCAGCTGACGTCATGATTATGACCTCGAAACGTGAGGGGTCGCCCAATACAATAAAAGAGGCGCTGGCGTGCAATCTCCCAATCATCTCTACTGACGTTGGAGATGTCGCTGAGCGGCTTTCCAACGTGGATCTATCATACGTATGCAATGAGGAAGATGAGTTTGTCGAACGCATCAGTTCCGTTATAGAACGCGGAGGCCGATCTAACGGAAGAGACCACGTCCGCCATCTGAGCCTCGAAAACATGGGGGAACGAATTCTCGACGTGTACGAACAGGCGCTCTCCTGAACGAACCTCCATGACAACGCAACACCACAAAATATCGCTAGCTATCGGATATACGCTCGTTACGGGTGCCGTGTTCTATGCCTGGCGAACACCCGCGGCGGGGTACGAACTTTCTATTTATGCAAACACGCCCCTGTTTTTCTGGATCGCCTGTGTCGCCGGTTTTGTCATCGCCACCACCACGTCGCTGTTTGCTACGCACGCCTACGTGAGGGTTCTGGGGTTGTTACTCGGCAAGGTCACGATGATCACGATCGTCGGACTCCCGTCTATCCGTGGATACGCATATCTGGGAATGGGTGATGCGCTCTCGTATCTCGGTATGGTGACGGAACTCCAGGCGGGATCTATGAGTGCTATCGACCTGATCTACCCGGCAATCATGCTCATCTCGATCTTTCTTAGCGAAATACTCGGGATCGACAGCACCGACTCACTCATGTTAATTACCCCCGTTCTCGCGCTCCTGTTCGTCCTTTCCGTTCCGGTTACGGTCCGACACGTACAGAATTCGATGGACCTCGTCGTCATTAGTTCGTTGTCTGCCTTGCTCCTCCTTCCGGTCAATCAGGTGACGCAGGCGGGCGTTTTTCTTCAACCCTATCCGACGACGGCCGCGTTGTTTTTCCTTCCCATCGTGCTTTTTTCGTTTATTCTGTTCACAGAACGTGGGTCTAGCGAGCAATTCGTCCTCCTCATGACCTGCTGTACCTCGTTACTCTTTTTTCATCCACAGCAGGCGGCAAACCTCCTCCTCTTTTTCGCCGCACTGGCCGCCTTTCACGTGACTCGGACGAGTTCTCTTACTGAACGGAAAATCGACACTCCCCTCATTTCGGCATCCGTAGCGTTCGCGATCGTCTTCTGGCTGTGGATCGCATCTCGATACCAGTTCGAACAGAGTATCGCTGGACTCCTGTTGTCGATTGCTGTCGATACGGAGGCGACTGGTGACGTCGGGAGTGTCGGAGTGTCACTGACAGAACTCGGAGGAAGCCTTACAGAACTGTTTGCGAAGTTGTTTCTCGTCAGCTTGGTCTACTGCCTCCTGACTGGCATACTCGTGCTGTGTGTCTTTGCGAAGCACAGCAGTCGGCGGTGGCTACCCGAACTCGAGTTTTCACCCCTTCGTCGCCGGACACTTTTGTACCTCTCAATCGGTCTCATCCCCATCGGGATCCTGTTTCTCCTATATATGGTTTTCTCTTCGCAATATTTCCGACATCTGGGATTCATTATGGTCGTGGCGACCCTTCTCGGTAGTTTTGGCATCTTCATGCTTTACAAACTCACAGAACGACGAACAAAGGGGTCGAGGGCACGGGTTGGCCTGGCTCTCGTGTTTATGCTACTGTTGTTTCTCACGGTTCCGGTTGTCCACCACTCTCCGTACATGTATCAACCGACTATGCACGTTACCGAGGGCAAACTGAACGGGTTTGAAACAATGTTTGTCCATGCAGATCCCGAACTTGCGTACAATTCGATCGGAATGTCACCCGAGCGGGCCAGCCATTACGCACTGGGATTCCCGAACGGCGTTCGGAGTTCGTCCGCGGAGACAGAACTTATCGAGCGGAACGTGACCACCGACAGCGACAGCTATCTCACCGTCACCGCAATCGGGAGAGAGACCCACCTCGAATTGTACAACGAAATCCGAGTGACAAGTGATGACTTCGAATATCTGGAGAACGAACCCCAGGTCAATCGAGTGCATTCTACGAGCGATTACGATCTCTATTACGTCCGTTCCACCGAGTCGTCCTCTCCGACGTAACCTGCAAGTGAACAACCTATTCGTCGCCGCGAAGTGTCTTTCTTCGGCATCATCAGTCCGATGAACGCGAGAGAATATGCCTCTCGCTCACCTCGACCACAGATCCGGGAAACGAACTCTCATCCTGGGGCGTCTCGAGCGCTCCCAATAAGAGATAGAAGATTCGTAGCACTGACTGGATCGGAAACAGAGCGGTCCGCGTCCATCCCTTCTGTCCGCCGATGAACACGTATCCGACGACGGTCAGAACGAACCAGAGCACTGCAATAACGGGTGCAAGGACGGCTGAAAGGCCACCGACTACCAACCAGGTGACGGCGATTAGATCCCGCCGCATGTACCAGAGGTACGCCGATAGTACCGATGGCGATGTCCAGAACCGTCGGATAAGTTGCCCGTTCCCGTAGGGATACCCTCGAGAAACGGTCCGCAGCTGGTTAGAAATGAGGTTTCCTTCGGGGTGTTTTGCAACGACCGTCGGGAGCTTCACCAACTCATATCCTCGCTGGACAAGCCGAAACGAGAGTTCGTAATCTTCGGCCCCCTTCATGTGCGGGTCGAACCCGCCCTCCTCGTCGAGGATACCCCGTCGGAACAACATTACCACCTTTATTCGATTCACTGCGTGGGGTTCGGTCACGTTCGGTGTTTCGTTCAGGTATCCGGAGATGCCGGCGACGCTCGATCCGCGACGAAACTGCTCGAGCGCTTCCTCGAGCCATCCCTCGGTGAGTTCGACGTCGCCGTCGACAAAGAGAACGTACTCTCCGTCGGCGAGCCGACCGCCGACGTATCGCCCAGCGGCCGGTGTGACGTACTCGTCGTCAGTTATTCGGGCAATCGTCACCGGGAATTCCTCGGCAATCGCTACTGTCCTGTCAGTCGAATTCGAGTCGACCAGAATTACCTCGTGAAGATGGCTTCCGCCGACTTCGAACACGGACTCGAGGCAGTTTGCGACGTTTTGCTCTTCGTTGCGGGTAATCACTACTGCCGAAATGCGAACATATTCTCCCATCCGTCACACTCTTTTTACTCTCACGCGCGTGCGGATTCGACCGCCGCTGGCCGTGTACAGGTGTGGAGGACACGGTATTATTTGAAAGGCGGGCCTGAATGTCGAACCGACCGTCGTTGTCGGGGAGTAACCGGTAATTGATCGCGTATTCGTGGTACGCATCGCTGCAGGCATACTGTCGGGGGAATTTGTCGGAAACGGCTCGTTATCGGGGGATGTGGGTGTGAAACGACACGAATACTAAAATAGAGAGACGTGATTGTCCGGACGCATGCGTCAGCCCTTCCATCGACGGCTGGCTGTACTATCGAGCAATAGCCACCGATATGCCCCACGGATCCCCGCTTGTCACTGCCGGTCACGCGAGCAACTCGGCGCCAGTCGGTAGCGACGTCCTGACTTCTGTGTCGACCTCGGTCCTCAAGCATCCTGTCCGTCTGAAGTAATTGACCACACATATGCCTTCGATACAAACGAACGCTACCACGCAGGAGACGCCCACGCGAATGCGATCGACGCTTGACCGAATCGATTTCTCGGTTGTGATTTGCCGTGTTGATCGCAAGACGGCATCCGAATAACGATCTTGACATTCTGTTTCTGTGATTGAGAACGCCTGTCTCTGCTGATTTCGATATCCGGATGATGCACGACTCGCCATCGTGACTAATTCTCGAACCACCAGAATTATGAAACATTGTGAGAACCTTCGAACGGATGACGGAGATGTCTCTGGGCAATACGTCCAGAGAAGGAGCGCAGGCGGCGAGCCCTTAACTCGCCGCCTGCGAGAGGTTATGTACGATGCACTTTCGGGTCAGCTCTCGGAACTGGCCGTGCCAGCTCCGAGAGCGTAACTTCTCCCCGTCATCCTGCTTCAACAGGGAGAAACCCGTCTCGCTCATCCACCTCTGGTGATACAGATCCTCGTCCATTCGAGCGTTATGTGTTTTCTTCAGCCCGTTGTGCTCTTTGTGCTTGATCAATGGCCGCGTTGACTTAGCGCGGCATTCGTCACGGAGATCACTCCAGGAGTAGTTCGAATCAGCGGTCAGAGTCTGCAGGTCTTCCGCGTTCCGACGGAAGACCTGCATTCCGATATGGCCATCCCAGCTTTTGCGGGTCGTGTAGTGGACATCTTTGATTGCCAGCGTGTTCATATCGATCAGGATCGTCGTCTTCAGCGTCTGTAGCGAGTAGTTCGTTCGGTTTCGGTAATGGTCGCTTGTCTGATCGCGCTGGAACCCGTTGGCGTCGATGACAGCTTCTCCCGTCCAGCCAGCCTGCTCCGTTGAGGCGCGGAGCAGGCTGCGAAGCTCACGCATGTCGAACTTCTGTTCCCACCGACAGAGCGTCGTGTGATCGGGTGTGGTGTCAAGGTTGAGTTCGTCACGGATGGCAAGAGAGTCGTTGAACCACGCCTCGGTCTCGCGGAAGGTTTTGTCGAGTTCAGCATGCAAGAGAATAAACGTGATCTGCGCCCACTCGGCGAACCCGCTGTCGCCGTCCGACGCAGCGGGTTCGTCCGGGTTATCAACATGCTGTTTGGCAAGATTCTTACACTGCCTCACGCGTTGCCGTTTGGTCTTCATATCGCAAGACGGCGTCCAATTCACCCGTCAATTTCACGAAAATCGTTCACAGAGAGACTGAAAGTCCCGCTAGCCGGATCTGCAACAAGGCAACATGGCTTCCTCTGGGATGGAAATGTATGGAGGGAGCCACACCTATTCGAGGTCGTCGCCAGACTGCTGGCGCAGTCGGGCTTGGCCTCATGATGGTGCTTCCTTGGCATGTAGGCCAATCAGTGCCACGCGCTGAATGCGCTGTCTAGTTGTCAGCCTTTGCCACCCCATTCGTACTCCATGCTGTGGGGACTTAGAGGCTTTCATCCCATCAGTGCCAAGCGAGGACACGATCCAGGACGTGAGAAGCTCAAGCTATGAGTTGGATTCTATGACACGCTTTCGTTTAACCAATGATTTGCTTCCAAAGAGCGTCAGAAGCTTCATTATGTTATAGATTTCTAACCCTTATATAGCATATGCTTCGCAACTATTATCAAAAGGCTATGGGGAAGTATAACAGGGAGGGTATTAGAAGTTTATTAAATGATGGTGCTAGGTACATGCATACTAGATCTACACAATATATTTCTTGGAAAACAAATCATGTGGGTGAGACAGATGCAGATGTAAGAAAGATGATTTATATTAATCCGTTAGAAATACAAAATGCGTCTGGTGAAAAAATAATTTACCGTGATGTAGGACGTCACCTAGAGCAGATTGATAGACCAGATTCATTTAAGTTTGCAACAATGGGTGATGTATTAGCAGGTGAGTGGGATAGGAACTTGGTTCCCTTTGAGCATCTCACAGAGTACAAGTCCATAAAAAACCGGTTTGAAAAATGCATCCCGTGGAAAGATACACAACTTTATTCTAAATCAATTGAGAGGATTGGGTCTGGAGAAAGTGTATTTGGGTGTGACACTGAGGACGAATTATTAAATAGATTTGAATATATTGATGAATTATATTGTGATATCCGTGATCAAGGCTATGTCCGAAATAATGTCCATGATGATGGATACAAAACAAATTGGGAAGGAGACAGAAAACTTGATGAAGTTACCATAGATATTGGACGGGATGGTGAGCTTTTATATTATACGAATGGACGGCATCGTCTTTCGATAGCAAAAATACTTGGTATTGATAAAATTCCGGTTTTAGTTAGAGTAAGACATGAAGGATGGCAACATATACGGAACAAAATCAAGAGCTCAAAAAAACATGAAAATACTATTAACCATCCGGACTTAAACGATATAGTTAATGAATCGAAAACCAATGAAGAATAAACCATCACGCTCTTGCGTAGCACATTGTTGATTTCGGAGGGTGGCTCGAATAGCGTGTTTGAGCACATCGTACGTGTTTAGCCCTAGTTGATTTCGGTACTGTCTTGCCGTGTTGATCGCAAGACGGCATCCGAATAACGATCTTGACATTCTGTTTCTGTGATTGAGAACGCCTGTCTCTGCTGATTTCGATATCCGGATGATGCACGACTCGCCATCGTGACTAATTCTCGAACCATCAGAATTATGAAACATTGTGAGAACCTTCGAACGGATGACGGAGATGTCTCTGGGCCAATATAGAGGACGATATCGTTGAGCCAGGGCGCTACGAATTCGTTATTCAATTGGGAGACCTGATTCGGTCGTTGCCTTTGGAGTTCAAGTTCGGTTTTGTAGCCCTCTTCTTCGATCGATTCTACCATCGAATCGAAGTTCTCGAGCCAGTCGTCGAACTGCAGATCGTCCAATCCACTCCACGGCGCGTACGAACGTTTGAAATGGTTCTCGAGGAGAGAGGAGTCACCGGTTTCCAGATATTCGCGCGTGCCCTGATAAACGTCCGTTTGCTCGAACGGCTTCCCGTCTTTGTACCAGTCCCCTGAATTCACTTCTCCCCACACGATCGGAAACTGTTCAGCGACCGAATACTCGATCTCTCGCGGATCGACCCAAATGATCTTGAACGGGTCGGCATCGGTGTAGTGAACGGTCGAACGGACGTTCGTATATCGGCGTACTACCGTTTTCATACCTGAGGGTGCGTACCTGAATCCGTTGTGATAGAGAGTAGCATACGCAAATTCGGTTGCAGATCGAGCGAAACCAGAGACCCCGTCTGTACGCAAGCGTCGAACCGCTCGGCGTAGGATTGTTCGGTTCGTCATCGAGTCGACCACGTTATCCTTTTTATGTCGTCTCGCCCGAGGTCAATTAGATCCACTTTCGATCTCATGTGATAACCACCCTGGAGGCTACTCCTTCTGCTTGACTTAGGTTGCCTGCATGGCGTACAGATCTGAGTATGTTCCCCCTTCTTCCAACAACTCGTTGTGATTTCCTTGTTCGATGATACGCCCGTCTTCGAGCGTGTATATCCTATCAGCACCCCGAACAGTCGATAGCCGATGGGCAATTGCGACGATTGCGTAGTCCGTTTCCATCCGTTCAATGGCGCTATGGACTCGTTCTTCGATACCCGTATCGAGATCGCTGGTTGCTTCATCGAGAACGAGGACATCAGCATCCTTCAGCAGTGCTCGAGCGAGGGCAACCCGCTGGCGTTGTCCACCCGAAAGACGAACACCGTTGTCACCGAGATGCGTCTCGTACCCGTCGGGGAGTTCGTCGAGGAACTCACTCACGTGAGCGACTTCACATGCCCACTCGATATCCTCTTGGGTTGCTTCACGGTCACCGATCGTGACGTTATACCGGAGTGTATCATCGAAGATGAACGGATCTTGTCGAACGACAGCAATTCGGGATCGCCACTCGATTCGGTCGTATTCGTCTACGGCTTTTCCAGTTGCCGTGATCTCACCACTGTCTGGCTCGTATAGCCTTGCCAGTAGCGCTGCGATGGTTGATTTCCCCGCCCCAGATGGGCCAACGAAGGCGATGAACTCCTCGTCACGGATTTCAAACGAAACGTTTCGAAGGACTGGTTCGTCCTCGTAACCGAATAACACGTTATCGAACTGTATTGGGAGTAGTTCGTCGGGGACAGGTTGCTGACCGTCGGCTGGCTCCTCATATCGGTCGAGTTCCTCGATGAACTGTTGGGTTCGAATTAAGTGTGGAAGCTGACTTTCAAATTTGTAAAACTGGTAGTTAGCTGAACTTATAGCCGGTCCGAGGCGGAACATGGCGAACAGAAACACGCCGAGTGCCGCGAGTGATAATCCCGCAAATTGGAGGGCAAAATAAATCAGCGAAAAAACCACGAGCGCGGCAGAGAGATTGTAAAAGCTCTCGATAGCAGCTTCGTTCCGCCCAATATCGATGGTCGCATTAGTAAATTGATCTATGTATACTGAAAACTTCGTCTGGAGTTCCTCTCCCATAGTGAACAACTTGACGTCGCGGATCCCCTGGGTTCCCGCCTGTGCCGCTTCCTGAATCCGTTCGTTGGCATCGGCAACACGGTCGCCAACCGTGTAGCCCGGCTCGATGATAAAGCGAAGCACGTAGGTGAGCAAACCCAGTAACACGGCGGCAACGATCGTCAAAATGGGCGCAAGGTAGAACGCGATGGCGAAGTACATGAGTATCAGTAACACCGTTTCGAAGAATCGAACGAAGTCGCGAATGACTTTTCCCGCGTACTCCGCCTGTGTCACGATCGCATTGAGTATATCGTCGGAACCTTCTCGGTCAAAGTAAGTCACCTGGGCATCAACCGCACCGTTGAACGCGTTCGTCTGCAGTTCTCGCACGTAGTGTGTCTGCAGCGCCACCTGCAACCAGGTAACCAGAAAGCTACACGTGAACCGGGCAGTCATTACTAATGCAATACCAGTAACGAGAAAACCGAGGGTGAAAGGGAGTCCGAGCATATCGTAGACCTGAATAAACGCAAGGACGGCACCTTCCGCTTCTTGTGTCGGGTCTCCCGGTGATTGTGCAACTTCAATAATTGGAATAAGGAAGCTGATACCGACGCCCTCGAGCAGCGCGACAAAGAAACTAAACAGAATAATGAACGCTGACAGCATCGGTTTATACATTGCTACACGTATCAGTCCCCGAATCTTTTCTCGTCGAGAAAGGTCCTCACGCGTCATTCTATATCTTGAGGCAAACGATGTGTCTGTTGTGTGTAACTGACAGGGTCGTAGTTCATAGGCCAAATCGTCGGCTGGTGAGTTATTAATGGCCGGCCATCGGTTACCTAGTAAATAGTGTATTGACCCCTCCTCAAAGACCACGCGCTTATGATTGGTGATATTCCTGAATCCACTACAGTCGTTACCGTTTAGTACGGTTTCCTTCCGAGAAATCGAGGCCTCACCGGCCACCTTCTCTGGTTTTGAGGGGAGACCGTGCTGAGACGAATTGAGGTATTACTGACCTACAATTCCACGGGAGACGACGAATGTCTATCGTCGAACCGTTCGAAGTAACGTGATTTTGCTTCCAACTCTCTCGACTTACAGAGATATAGGCCCACTGACAGTCGTTCACGAACCGGATCGAACACACTGCACACTCGATTGCAAGACTGTACTGCGACTGGGGTGCAAGTAATTTCAGTTGGTACTATCCAAAGAGGGCAGTGACGGTCGATATTCGCTCACTCACCAGTAAAAAAAACAGTCGCTTGCCCTACACTGACCCGACTCTCTTCGTCTCAAGACCACCTCGTGTAACCCCACTCGAGACGCCTGTCTGAATGACCCGTCCCTTAATATACTGATGGCATATAAGCACTGAAGTGGTTCATCAGAACATCCATCCCTCATCCGTGGGAGTATCTGATACATGTCCGATCGATATGAGACCCCGGAGTCTGGAACTGAAGATTGGCACGTGCCGCTGAACGAAAATTTCCGAGCGATCGGTACCGATGTCGAGACTCTCGAGGCGGGGAAATCCAACGAGGGGCACGATCACGAAGGTGAAGTGATCTCTCCTGCTTCGACTGCTACCGAAGAGTTGGACGGCGACCTCGTTTCGCGTTCGGAACCCATCACACAACTGGCGGGTAATATCGTCGTCACTGACGACTCGAGCGTCGAACCGGAGAACGACGGCGATCTCGTGTTCTACGTCGAGTAAGTGTCAATGACCGAATCACCCCGCACGAGTGCCGACGAAACCTCCAATGGAATCTCGAGAATTCGCACTCGATACGATGGACAACTCAGAGACGTTGTCGAAGTTCGAACTCGTCACGGAAACAACGTCAAAACGGTATACGACGTGGTAGAGACGGATCCGCAGACCCCGAGCTACGTCGTCGATTCGTTCGTAGACGGCACGTTCGCCAACGGCTGGGAAGACGGCACCCAGCACTTCGAAACGACGGCCGACGCTTCGGCAGCGGACGGGTACGCCGCGTACCGTTCCCAGAGCGGATCCCTGGTCGCCAGTCCCGATTCATTCGACAGATATCCCGACGTCGGAGACGGGTACCTGACGTGGACGGTTTATTTCGACGGTACCAGCGGATTCCACATGGGCGTCACTGCCACGGGAGAAAACCTGCTCAGTTCGCCCCGTGTGGATTACGCGTTGTACGGTGGCGACCTGCAAATTCGAACGCACGATGGCGATACGTACTCCACCCGTGAGCAAGTCGCATTTTCTCCGCCGCAACAGGAATATCTAACTTGCGTCGGCCACATCGATGATGAAAAAATAGCCCACTTCTGGGTGTACGACGGTAACAACACCGAACTCGAATATCTTTCGGCATCCGTCGGATTGGAGGGCTGATTAATGGCAATAAATCTTAACGAACGCGGACTGAGTGAGTGGGATACGATCGACCCGTATCTCGACCAGTACTACAACACAGGCGAACACGTCACCATCGACGCGGGGAACTACTACCTCGATGACGCGTCGAGTCACTTCAGCGCGACCATGCGTTCGGCGGACACCATCATCGAGGGCGAAGGCCCCGGCGAGGAGGCGATTCTCCACACTAATGAATCGTCGATAGACCCCTACTTCTACGCCGGAGGTAGTGCCCACAACATCGCCCGCCACATCACGTTCAACGAGGGTGCCGGTAGCCTCGACGGTGGCTCGATTCGTGTCCGAGCCGGTTCGAGTGCTACGGTAACGCTCGAGAACGTCAACCGACCCGACGGCAACGACCCCAATGGGAGCAGCCGCGGGGCGGGTATCTTCGTGCGCCCGGAACACGCTGGCGTGGCGAACTTCGTCAACTGTCACATCGAGGGCTTCTTCGATAACGGGCTGTACGGGAGTGCGCCGGGGAGCAGCGCCGAAAGCAACCCCCAGAACGGCGAGGTGAACGTTCTCGGCGGCCTCTACAAGAATAACAACATCTGTAACATCCGCATCAGTACCGAAAACAGCTCCATCATCGGTGCGGCGTGCGTCCAAGACGAGGTGACCACCCCATCGTGGGCTCCGGGGCCGAACCACCGCAACATCTGGCTCCGCGACCAGTACGGTGACAACATACTGGTCGAAGACGTCGACATCTACCACTCCCTCGGTTCGTACTGGGTGCTCGTCGCCGATAATCAAGCCAACGGCGAGGTCAACGACTGCCGGGTCTACACGGAGAACTCGAGCGTGCCCGCCATCGGCGACGTTTCTGACGGCCCGTGGAGCACGTCGGGCTGTCACGTCACCGGCCCCGGCGACCACACGAACGCGATGGGGTCGAACGAGTGTTCGGGGTCGACGTGTGATGTTGCTACCACCGAAAAACGGTGGTATGGGTCGGACGAACCTGACGAGGTCGATCCAACCGACGGCGAGCACTGGGGGTGGAACCCACACAACACGGACGATTCTCTTCGTCTCGGCGCAATCGAAATGTACGACGAGCATCCGTTCGGCGACCACCGTGTGAGCGACTCCTCCTGATCAGCCGGTAGCCGACGGTGTTCTTTCGAGGTGAATGAGCGTGCGTTCGTCAGGCCTCTCGAGCGGTGGCGATGGCCACAAACCGGATCCGATAGGGTGTTTCGTGATCGACCGCTTCACGGTGATCGCCGTTTCCGGAGGGGTGTCGTTAATCGAGTATGTTATTTCGTATGCGTCCTATAACAAAGCCCGCGCTGGCCTAATCTAGGTTCGGTATCCATAGACACAGTTGCGTTCTCGGAACGTCCTCTAAACCAACACACAAAGATATGAGTGTCACCGTATCAAAACTCGAAGCGGACGGAGAAACGTGGAACAAGTACGTCGAACGGTCACCGCACGGTACTGTCCTCCACCACTACGCAGCCCTCGAGACAATAGCGCGGTACGCGGGAGCGACACTGCATCCGCTCGTGGGGTACGTTGGCGAGGAGCCAGTTGGCGTGTTTCCTGTTTTCAGAATACGCAAGGGGCCCATTTCGCTTGTGCTCTCGCCACCGTATGAACTCGGCATTCAGTACTTGGGGCCAGCGTTGTTAAACATGAACCATCTGAAACAGCGAAAGCGAGAAAAACGCCATCAGGCGTTCATCGATGGCGCAATCGAGTGGGTTGAAAACAAATTTAATCCACAATATCTATTCGTCCAGACCGACTGGCACTACGACGATATCCGTCCATTCACCTGGAACGACTTCGACATTTTGCCCCAGTATACATATGTGATCGAACTCGAGCCGGGAGAAGCGGACGTAATGGGCCAATTTAGCCAGAACCCTCGTCGCAACATCAGAAACCATGACGAAACGGAGTACTCGGTCGAAGAAGGGGGTAAGGAGGCGGTTGAGTGGACGATACATCGAGTGAACGAACGATACGCAGAACAAGGGTTGACACCGCGGTTCGATCCCGGTTTTGTTGTCGAGCTTTATGATCGGCTGGATGAGGGCATGGTGCGACCGTACACGCTGTCAGTTGACGGTGAGGTCGTCGCTGGATCGATCCTTCTCGAAGATGAAGAGCGGGCATACAGTTGGCAAGGCAGCGCACGACCGGAAATCGATATTCCCGCCAACGATCTGTTGGAGTGGCAGACGATGAAAGCGGCGATGCACCGGGATGTGGAACTGTACGAAATCCTCGGGGCGAACACCCCTCGGCTCAACGAGTGGAAGACAAAGTTCAATCCGGATACACGGACGTATTACACGGCAAAACGCTCCACACGGAGCATGAATCTTGTCGAAGAATTGTACGTCGGTCTTCGTGACCGAAGTAGACTCGTGAAAGAACTCAGTCCTGGCCAATGAGATGTCCGGTTCGATCGGTAAGGTGTGCCATTTCTAACAGCAATCGTATCCGACCAACAGCATCTTTGTCACTACTTTCATGAAACAATGGCTTCTGATCACCACACGCCACACTGCATATTGGATCTTACAGACTAATATCCGCCCGTATTGGCTGGCTTGATCGCATACCCACAACTACACGGCACATCGTATTCACTACTGGCCAGATAATCGAACTCGAGTAACCCGTGTTTGGCGTTTCGTTCGGTGACGAACGTCTCGAAGGCGTTGTTCCGGTCGATATGCGGCGAGATTAACATCCCGCCGGGTTTGAGCCACTCCCAGGCGAGTTCGCACTCGAACAGCATGCCGGACGTGGAGTACTCCGAATCGTGGTAGTAGATATCTATCTCCGGCAGTTCGGCGTAGAGTTTCGGTAACTCGTCTCGAGGCATTCCCAGTCTCGAGACCCACCGGTCTCGAAGTTCGTCCGGAACGATCCATCCTGGTTCCTTGCCCGCCGGAAGCAGGTGGCTGCGGTGTTCGGAACACGATGGTCGGCCACGGGCAACGTATTCGAGCATCGTTGCCCGGGTGCCGTTACCGTCGGTTCGGGTTCCGGTACCGCCACTGCGTTCGCCTTCATCTGCGGCCTGGGATCGAATGTGAGAGGCGTCGACCGTGTACAATGTGCCGTGATCGTTCTCGTGTAACGCGAGGAGCATTGATGCAGTGCCGACACCACTGTAAACCCCGCTCGAGACAATTCGGTCGGGCTTCCACGTCCGAATCAACGCATACACGTGTGCAGCTACGCCCCGATGGGTATCGAAGACGACCTTCTGATCGCCGACTTCTTCGAGACCACCCATCACGATGTCGACGATGTCACTCTCGTCAAAAAACTCCGTCCAGAGTTGATCGTATCGCTCCTGGCCGAAGAAGTCCTCAGCGAACTGTGATCGAGCTCGTTCGCGACGTTTAAGATAGGTCCAGGAGGCAGTGGGACTAATGATATGATAGCCGTGTTTGATGGCAGGTTTCATTGGGTCAGGTATACGTTCGTACACCGCTCCTGGTAGCGTTTCCATTTCGTCGGTCATTGCTCCCCAACGCTCGAGGACGGGGTCTGGAACGCGTCCTTTGATTGGTTTTGGTATTGAACTCATGTCAACTCACACTCTTTGTAATCCTGCTAGTGGCTGCACTGCCTATTCCCTGGTCACACGTGTTGTCCAAGTAAGACGGACACCAACCTTTGGCAGCGACGTACCGGCTATTCACGCCTCGTGTGCTGGAGAGATGGTGGCATAGTAAATGGGTACAAACGCCTCAAGTAATCGCGTTTTCAAACCAACGGCTGCCGAGTTTCACCAGACAGCGACCCATTATCTCACAATGGCTTCCTCGCTACGTAGTACGGTTGCCGTTCGAAGTATTTCCCAACGGTATCTCGTTTCCCCACGTACTGAATATTGACAAATCCGTGACGACGTAGTTGTCGTCGTTGGTGTAAGGGATTGGAAATGTACTTTTTGACGCCGAAGTCCGTCCCGTCGTACTTGTACCTCGAGCCGATATTTTTCCGATTGTCGTTCTCGAGGTACCAGTTTCTGAGGTGATCGTGATCAACTACGATAGCGGGCAGTGTGTACCAGGAATTGTGTGAACTGAAGGCGAAGACGCCGCCGGGTTTCAGGACACGACGTATTTCGTGTAGCGCCTGTCGCCGTAGCCAGGGCGGTCGAATCGAATCGATACCAACCCACGAGAATAAGACGAAATCGAACGAATCATCGGGGAACTCGAGGTCGGTTGCAGAACCAGTTCGGATATCGAGGTCGTCGAAGAGGTGATTGGCTCGATCGACCATCTCTTCGCTGATATCGATACCGACGACATCGAAGCCGCGGTCTGTCAGCGCCTTCGTCGTTCGCCCGGCACCACAGCCGATATCGAGGACGCTACCGCTAGCCGGTCGAAAGTATTTATTGACGACCTTTCGCTCACGTTCTCGAAGCCCTTCGGTCTCCGCGAGGTGTTCATAATGCTGTGCGACCTGCGCCTGTTGATATGGTGTCGAACTCGGTGTCTCGCGGGTTCGGTCGTGTTCATCGGGTGACATGGAAAATATCCGGTACCGTCCAGATGGAAACCACTGCCCGATAACATAGGTGTTAGTAACCGTTTCACCATTACGGGTGCTGTCGACACTGCATACTATAGTAGCCACTGCAAGTCAATGCACACCTGATCGCCAGACGTATCGGCGATCAGCGTGTAAATCGTTGCAGTTGTTACTATAGCTGTAGCTATGACCGGATTGTCTGAATCAACTCGGGTGGCTGGTCAACGACGGTTTTCCCCCATGGCTCGCCGAAATACACCTGCTCGAGGTGTCTGTATGTCAACCTCGTTCATCGGGTTGTGACCGTTCGAGCGAGTTTCAATGCGGGTAGGGCCGGTTTTGGGACACCTCGTTCCCAACTGAGCAGGGGTATCGTTTGCCCGCCGAATTGTGTTTTGAAATTGAACAATCCGTCTCGAAAATCGGGAGGCGTTCTGAGCAAATCATAGGTTTCGTAGCCGTGTTCAATGCCCCATTGTATCGCGTGCTCGTGGAGGAGTTCCGAGGAGTGGTACTCGAAATGTTCCGATCGAACGCCCGAATACGCATAATGAAGTGTGGATTGCTCGTCATCACAGTAACACAGCATCCAGCCGCGACGGACGCCATCGACATCGATAGCGAACAGTTTGAGACGGTTAGCGAGGTGTCGGAGTGCAATAAAAAACGTGTGGGGTAAGACGGGCAAGTCAGAACGTGTCATTACTGCTTCGTAGTCTTCGAAAAACTGAGACAGTGATCGGATCGTGACTGGTTCCTCACTGACCTCGAACGACTGGTCGTGCCCACGCTTGATCCCCCGACGACGCGTTCGATCCATTCCTTCGAGCAACGACTCCCAGCCTTGTGTAAGATCGAGGGCAACTCGACACCACTTGACGTCGAGTTCGTAACCGAACTCCCGGAAGAGAGCGTGATTTCGAATCGCCGCCTGATCGTAGGTTCGAATTCGATTGAACAGCGTTCGCCCGTCACAGAGTTCTGGGATGAACTCGAGGAACGTTTCGAGCACGTTTTCTTCATCGGTGATGGCGATTGGGCCACCGAATCCAGGGTACAACGAGTCGAGTCGTTTGACAAATGCTACCGACGTGATGACGTTTGGAAAGACACCGATCGGATTGCCTTTTTTGCTGGCAATCAGATGCCTCGGCTCCCTATCGGTTCCATCTTCGACTGCCTGGAGCCATTCGTAGCGGTGGAACAGGGTTCCATGCGGCGCAGTTTCAACCACGTGGTTCCACTGGTTCCGGTTCGTTTGCTCGATACTTTTGAGGACGCGGATTTCGAGGGCCATCTATAGTGCCTCTGTTGAATCGTCACTCCCAATGAGACGATTCCGCAAATAGCTTTGGCATAGAATGGCTAGCGTAATCGCCACAGTCGAAATTGCTGATCGATGCCTATGTGGATGAATGCCCTATTGTTTATCAGGCAATAGATGTTCGCTTCGGTATATTGAGAATAACGTTTCTCGATATGCACCGTGGGATGTATAATTGATCCAACAACCCTTATGCGAAGAAATTCATTATAGCTAAATGGATTGTCGTTCTCGCCACGCGCTAATTGGACGGCGTATCAATCCAATTCACGAATTGTTCAGTTGCCATCTCCATTGTCTTGTCGCGAATCCTTGGATGGTCGCAGGAACAACAGAATTCGCGACACTGATTGGTTCCCACCGTGATGTCATCGGGAAGCCATTGGTTAGTTATTGCCTCGGTTACCGTTGTTGCCTCGGTTAGCTCCCCTGTTGGGATTGTCCGGTGGCGTCGGTCCGTTGTCGTCATCCCACCATTCACGGCACTGGTTTGTGTTAATCGTTACTCCCGGATTCCCACAACTCAGGCCCGTGTGATCTTCCAGAGCGTCTCGTTCTCCATCGGCGTTTGCACAGGTGTTCGGATTACAGACGAGGTGGGTAGTGCTCCCTTCATCGAACTCGAGCCCAACGATCTTCTCTCCTGATGAGAGGTTATCGTAACAGAAGTTGTAGTTGAGGGTCTCGCTTCTAAACCCATTGTCTGTGGATATCCAGACTGTTCCTTCGTCGCCAGCATCTACGTTCCCCTCAACACAAATTTGACTACACCCACAGAATCGGATCTCAAATGGTTTATGCGCACTCGCACTTCCTGCAAAGGCAACTGTAGCCAAGGTAGCTGCACCTGTCGCTTGCAATACTCGTCGTCGACTAACGTTTCCGCTCGTTCGTTGTTTGTCTTGATCGTTCATTGTAGTTCCTCCTGTCACCTCGAGGGGTGTAACACCTCCCACTCGAAGGACACGTATCGTCGACACCAAACAACAAGAATAACTATGAAGTTTGTTCCCTCCGTTCGACCTCCCCTTTCAGTCGAAACAATAGGAATCTGCATCAGTGTAGTGCAAATATATGAATATTATCCGTAAGTTCGCGCCGTGTGAAACAGCTGTCAGCACTGTAGTTCGACAACCGCTCCGTTTCCGCTATTCAGAGCACCAATTCCATGATAACGAGACTGTAGACAGAGAGTGAATCGGTGAAACTGAACATTATCGGCACTACCAATGTGCTAAATTTAGGTGGACTGAAACACCCTCGTGCATCGATGGCGAATCAACGTCGAATGCACTTCGTCCACGGACAACTTGCCTGGATGGTAGCAACGATACTTGCCCTCGCTGTGGTGGGGACGCTATCGTATAGGCTGTTTTTTCTCCTCTCGATCCTCGGATTCGTGATTGTATTTGAGGTAACCAAGCCAATTACCGTCACCCCAGAGTGGCGAAAGCGCCTATGGTGGATTTTCCTCGTCGGGCTTGTCGGATTTGTATATGTCGCGGGTCGACGGCTGCTCGAGATCCTCCCCCCAGAACTCTTTCCATGAATCGCAAACGCCTCGTCCTCAAGCGTGGACGCATTCACTGGCCACGCGCCCTTGCGCTTGCGCTTGGATTTGCTCTCATACTCGCACTCGGGGTCTTTGCCGCGACCTCCACAACCGCGTTCGCACCCTACAACCCATCGTGGGATGGCACGAGCGAGTTCCGGAGCGAACTCGAGGACGATCCCACCGCCGAACCCGAACTCATCACCGACACCATAGACTACGAGACTGCTGACCCGAATCAAACGGTCTCGTTCGTCATCGCACCGGAGGAGTCCTACGACCAAACCGACGCCCAACGCGTTAGCCAGTTCGTCGACCGAGGTGGAACCCTCGTGGTGCTCGAGAATTTCGGCACCAGTGGTGACCAATTGCTCTTCGGTCTCGGGACGGAAGCGCGTGTGGATGGCCAGCTACTACGCGATGAACGAAACCACCAGCGCGGGCCGACGATGCCGACTGCAACGAACGTCACCACCCACTCACTCACCAGTGGCGTCGATCAACTCTCACTCAACTATGCAAGCGCGGTCGAACCCGGCAACGCAACGGTGCTCGTCGCGACGAGCGAATACGCGTATCTCGGAAACGAAACGACCGATCTCGAGGACGTCGACACCCTCGAGTCGTACCCGGTTGCCACGGTCGAAGAGATTGGTGACGGCCAGGTAGTGGTCGTCAGCGATCCGAGTCTGGTAATCAACGCCATGATCGACGAACCGGATAACGACGCGTTCGTTCGTGGACTCTACGCCGGAAACGATCACGTCCTGATCGACGTCTCGAAATCGGATGACGTCCCACCGCTTATTGCCGCGTTACTCACCGTTCGGGGATCCGCCTTCCTACAGTTGCTGCTCGGCGGCCTCGGCGTCGGAATCGCTGCCGCATTGTGGAGTCAGCCTGGTCGTTCCGCGGTGACGCGCACACAGCAGAGACTCTCACGCACGTCGCTCCACCACGAACGCGAAGATGCAACGCCTAGTCTTACCTATTCTGAACGTATAGAATTCTTACGTCGACACTACCCCGACTGGGACGACGAACGTATCGAGCGAGTGGCAACAGTATTTACCCACACACAGGTGGAAGAGGAGCAGAATCGATGAATGAGACCACACCGGGCGACGAAAAGGCCGACCCACAGGCACTCTACGAGGCGATCCAACGAGAAGTGGACGGTGTTCTCGTAGGGAACGACGATGTCATCGAACACCTCACGATCGCGCTGTTAACCAAGGGGCACGTCTTGCTCGAGGGCGTCCCCGGCGTCGCCAAAACCACCATTGCAAATCTCTTCGCTCGAGCCACCGGCCTGGGATACGGACGAATCCAGATGACGCCGGACATCCTTCCGGCCGACATCACGGGAACCAACGTGTACCGCCAACACAGTGGTGAGTTCGAACTCCATCGTGGCCCCATCTTCACCAACGTACTCGTCGCTGACGAAATCAATCGGGCGACACCAAAAACACAGAGCGCGCTCCTCGAGGCGATGCAAGAGCGCCAAGTCACGATCGAGGGTGATACCCTTTCGCTCCCGACCCCGTTTCTCGTGATCGCGACGCAAAACCCGATCGAGATGGAAGGCGTGTTCGAACTCCCGGAAGCACAGCGGGATCGATTCCAGTTCAAACTCACCGTCGATCTTCCAGACCGAGAGGACGAACGGGAACTCCTCGATCGGTTCGACGACGATCCAGATCTCGAGCCACAGGCCATCGAGCAGGCCGTCGAGACCACAGATCTCCTCAGTGCACGTGAGATCACTACCGCTGTCCACGTCGCTCCAGCCGTGAAAGGGTATATCCTCGATATCGTCAATGCGAGTCGCGATCATCCCGACGTGGCTCATGGCGGGTCGCCACGGGCGACGCTGGCATTTCTCAATGGAGCGAAGGCTCGCGCGGCGATCCATGGGCGAGAGTACGTCATCCCAGACGATGTGAAGTCCCTGGCCGTCCCCATCCTCGTCCACAGACTCGTTCTGGGCACCGATGCCGAACTCGGCAATATCTCGCCTGCGAGCGTTATTCGTGAAATTCTCCAGACTATCGAGCCACCGGGTACAGACGTGAACGACGTTTCAGCGGTGGCTGATCAAGGTAGTCAACCCGGCGACGGATAGGTGTGTCACAGTTGCGGGTTCATCCGCAATCAAGCCTTTTCGGACTCGAGAAGCAACGTCTTCACTCGTTTTCGTCGATCTCCCACCGACAGGTGATCAGCCACTCATCTTGTGTGGATCCTGGGGCCACCTCGAGTGTGATTGGGCGCTCGAGCCCAATGGCAAATCCCGTGGCGACGAACGACGCGATCGGGTGATCGAACCGATCCACGGGGCCGAGAGCGCTCTCCGTCACCGCGACTGTTGCACGGCCATCCGATTTGTCGACATCGACGTCAGCAGTCGCACTTCGTGCGAGTCCAAGACTTTCGACGAGTCCGTCACTGAGTTGATCCCCTATAACGGTTGGAACGGAGGCGAGTTCAGCGTCGAGTGTACGCTCGAACTCGCGAAACAGACCGGTTCCGGTCGGCGTGAGAACCAGTCCCCGCTGACTCTCACCGGTCACGATCGGTCGCGAGAAATCCTCGGGAAGGTCGTACTCGGCTCGCTGTGGAACGAAGAGTCGAGCCAGCGTGGAGTCACCTGCTGGGACGTAGATTCGTTCGTCCCGCAATCCGAGTTCGTCGGCAAGGGCGGCGTAGTTCGTGGCCATCGTCGCGTACATTCGCTCGCTGAGATCAGCGGCGACGAACTGGGTCGGCATGAGATAGTACGTGAGGAGCCCACCAAACAGTCCCGTCCCCCCGAGGGCGAACAGTACCTCGCGCCCATCGGGAAAGAGGAGACCACCGAATATAGCGACGAGACCGAGGATGGCCAGTCCATACGCCGTTTGTCGGTACTGGGACTGACGGCTTCGAGCGTAGGCCTCCTGAAGACGGCGGTTTTCTTCGGCAAGCACCTCGAGTTGCGCGACCAGTTCGAGTCGATCGTCGGCTTCGCCGTCGGTGCTCTGGGTTGACTCGGGTGCCATCGACGCGTCGTCCTGGAGATCGTTTTGGCTCATGAGTCAGAATCACTCCGTGGACGAGTCTTTTTGGCAGTCGGTGTACCCCCATCAGTACGATTCTGGTGAAGGGATCCAGATTTGCCGCCCTGACTGGACTCGAGCGCGTCGCCAACTAGCCCAAGTTTCACACGCTCGTACCGAGCGATGACATACAGCGAAATCGCGAACACCGTGACGAGAAGGACGACAGCAATCCAGAGTGAATAGAGGCGAATACCGAACCAGGCCACACCCCCGAGTAAGATCAGGCTCACCATCGCAATACCACCAAATTGAACGGGGTACGGAACCAGTCGTGCCTCTGCGAGCAGGATTGCCAGAAAGGCCGCTTCGACGAGTACGAACGAGACGAGCCCAATACCGTCGGGAAACAGACCGACGAGGGCAATGTGACCAACTGCGATTGCGTAGGGTGTCCCGAGCGCATACCAGGTGGCACCGATCACGAGACCAGCAACCAACCCGAACGGGCCCGAGAGCCCGACCAGAAACCCGGTGAGGACGAGATACGCGAGTCCAACCAGCGAGTCGTCGTGTCGATCTCGAGTGAATCGCTCGAGAAGGGTATTGAAATTCATTGGTGCATATTGCCGATTCTCAGTTGTGCGTCTGGCTGGTTCGGCCGGTACTGAGTACGGTCGAAAGCCGATCCCCCGGTGCGACTTCGACTGCGGTGACGCCATCCATGCGGGCAAACGAGCGTCGATGTTCCTCGAAATCGTGATAGCGGTCGTACACTCGTTCGACCTGATCGACCCCCATCGGTTCGAACAGTACCGTTGGGGCGAGCACGAGCAGGACGTCGTGTCCACGAGATCGGGCTAGCGTAACTGCTTCGTAGAGTTCCTCGAGGTTCGAATCATCCGTGAAGATGACGACCCAGATGCGGCCAGATTCAGTAGCGAGTTCGCCTCGAAGGGCGCCGTACAGTGGCTCGGACTCGATCGTTTTCCGGTACGTTCGCTGCGCCCTGTAGAATGGTTCGAGTCGAGTGGCAAACGTGCTGTCATCTCCACTGAGATCGGCCAGAACCCGCCGCTGCTCGGCTGGCGTTGCCGTTCGCTGCGATCGGAGCCCGGATCGGCTAGAGGAACTGCCGGGAGCGTTCACGGTCACCGCTCCAGCTTCGCCAACCAGATCTGGCAGGGACTGCGTTGGCTCCGATTCTCGAATTGAGGCTCCATCGGGGCCGCCTGTCGGCTCGAGCTCCAGAAGTGTCCGCCGAATCAACGGATACCGTTCGGTACTCGCGGAAATGTCGTGACGGGCTGTAACCCCATCATCACCCACGGTAATCACCCCCATCGGATCGCTGAGTTGGTAGGCACTGGATGCCGTCCCGAGGGCAACTTCACGGAGATACTCGAGTTTCGTCTCCCCTGGTGGCCCCATCGACATCGTCGATCGGTGATCGACGACCAACAGCGTCCGTCGCTGGGTTTCGGCCTCGTACTTCCGAACGTGGGGTTTTCCGAGCCGCGCTGTTGCCTTCCAATCGATCCGGGAGACCGTCTCGCCGGGAACGTACTCTCGAAGCTCAGCGGGTTCGAGGCCCGACCCGAGACGTCCCGTTCGGTGTTCGCCCGAGGCGATAGCGAAGCGGTCACCACCTTCCCCAACGTGAACGTTGCGAGGCCCGCGTGGCTCCACGGTGACGGTCGGTTGTTGACCGTCGGTGACCGTTTCGACGAACAACCCGTTAGTAGCCCGCACGCTCGCGTTCTCGAAGTGATGGCGACCGGTAACCGGCCAGGAGACGGACACTGTTCGTCTGGCCTCCTGTTCGTGTGGGGCAAGCTCGACCGTCACCGGTTCGTTCGGTACCGCCGCCGTCGGAATGCCAGCTTCGATATCAAGCGATAGCGCCATCGGTTCGTCTAGTCTCGCAGCGAGCGTCACCGAACTCTCATCACCAGTGCGAAGACTCGAGCGCTCGGGCCACTGATAAACTGTCAAGCCATCAGCCATCTCCAGTAGTGTCTGAAGGAAGTGGGCCTGGCGCGCCAATACCCACGCACCGATCAGTACACTCCCGGCGAACAGGATCGGCCTGGCGAACGTCGCACCGAGAATTGCCAGGACGATGACGAGGACAACGTACCCCCAGGATCGATGCGTAAGCTGCATCCGTGGCCGCTACACCGCTCTCTGTCTTGAAGGGAGTGGATCAATCTCCTATTACAGTGGGTCAACACGCCCGGTTCGATTCACCAAATTGGAGTGTCACGTGTAACACGATATTGTCACACGTATACGTGTGACCGGCTTTTTACACTCCTCGGAAGAAGCATTTCGAGTGGACGTCGCTCGTGGTCGGTTGCACCTGCTCGCAGTACTCCTTGGGGTAGCAACAGTGCTGAGTGTCCTGACGATTGGGATTGTGCCCGTCGCCTCGGCAGGTTCTGACGAACCTCAATCTACGGACGGGAAGACCGACATAGCGACCGCATTCGATCTCCCACTTTTCCAGGAAGACGACGAAGATGTTGAAAACGAAACCGTTCGTCATCAAAACCCGGACGAATACGACGGCAGCAGCGATCCGGAGGGCCTTCGTGGATGGCTGGGAGACATACTCGCTACCCGATTACAGGACAGCACGGTAGCACTCAGTGACGGCCAAGCAGAGTTGGCACGAGAGCACGTCGACGAGGAGTACCGCGAATTTGCCAGCCAGTACGCCGAAATCTCATCCGAGACGGGCGATGACGATGAGGGAGACGTGTTCCACGAAGCAGGTGACGATCAGGAGCAGTTGGTCGAGACGATGGCCGAGTATCAAGAAGTCCGAGAGGCGTACGACGACGCCAGACAGGAGGGCAACGATCTCGAGGCTCGGCAACTCGCACGACAACTTCAGGAGCTCGCCGATGAGCTCGAAGAGAGCAGCGAACGCGTCGATGAACACTACGACGAAATCGAGGAAAGTACCGGACGGGACGTCTCCGAGAGCCAAGAGCAGGTGAGAGAACTCAATCAGTCAGTGCAAGAAGACCAGGAAGCAATCACCGCACAACAGTTCTCCGAGACTGAACTGACGCTTTCGATCGAAGAACAGACCATTTCGTATCTCAACCCGCTAAACGCGACGGGTGAGTTGCGGACTGCGGACGGGAGAGCGGTCACAAACGAGGAGATTCGACTCGACGTAGGCGGGTACACCGAGTACACCGAGACGGACGACAGCGGGTCGTTCGAACTCACGCATCGACCGCGTGACGTGCCGCTCGACGCAGAAAACATACCGATCGAATACGTTCCAGATAACCAATCCGCATACCTCGGCAGCGAAGCAACCGTCAACGTCTCCGTAGAACAAGTCGAGCCGACGATCACCGACGTCACTGTAACTGAGGACGGAGCGTACGGCGACGAGATCACGTTCCAGGGGAACGTAGCCGCAATGGACGAACCGGTCGATGGCGTCCCCTTCACGGTAACGCTTGCAGGACAGCCTCTGGGGACAGTCGAGGCGTCGAACGGGTCGTTCGACGGAACGTTCGAGCTTCCGCTCACGGTACCCGCCGGTGAGCAGGAACTCGAGGTCTCGCTCGAGTTCGAGGATCAAGCCCTCGCTCAGACGACCGAGAACACCTCACTCACCGTTATCGAGACCGAGACCGAAATCCTGGTCAATAGCTCAGAATCCAACGACGAAATTCGACTGGCAGGGCAACTCGTGGATGAAGATGGGGCGGGAATCGAAAACGAAACGCTCCAGATTCACCTCGAGGAGACGCCCCTCGGCTCGGTGACAACGGGAAGCGAAGGCGAATTTAACGCGACCGTAGACACACCTGCCGGTGCTGAAGGTGAGACCGTACTCAGCGTTGCGTACGACAATCCGGAGACGAGCCTCGAACGTTCTGAAGCCGAAACGACGATCATGTTGCCCGAAGGTGGCGATTCGGTTGGAACACCTATCGGCGCCCCAGCGTGGGTGTGGATCGGCCTCGGGTTACTCGGCGCAACCGGCCTCGTGGTCGGGAGTTGGTGGTATCGACGGGCTGGATCACCACCGGGAACGGTACCGACGAACGGCCCCAATAACGGCCAAGAGGTGCCGTCAACAGTAGCCGCAACCGAACCAACTGAAAACGCAACCGAGTACCTCTCTCAGGCTCGCAAAACCCTCGACGGAAACGATCCTGACAGGGCAGTTCAGTATGGATACGCAGCCGTTCGCCAAGCATTCAGATCCGACGTCGAAAGCGATCGGCTGACGCACCGTGAGTTCGTCGAGAGGATGACTCGACAGCGATCAAATGGACTCGGAGAACGGGAAGAGACGCTGTTGCGAGATGTAACGACTGGATACGAACGTGCAGTCTTTGATAGCGAAAGGATTCCTCGAGGTGTTGCGGAGTCACTCCTCGAGGATGCAATCAAACTTTGTGAAGGCGCAGACGAATCCGGATACGCGTAGGAGAACCGCAATGGCTGATTTCTCGTTCGGGAGTGTATTGAGAGCACTCAAACACCAACTCGAGAAAGTCCACAATCCCACATTTTATAGCGGACAGTCTAACCACCTTTTCTATTATTTAGTTCACTAAAAAGGAGTAGCCGCATTCAAGCGGTGAAAATGCACGGAGCGAAGCGCCTAGCCATGAAATTCCAAGCGTTCACACCCAAACGAGGGCTACTTGTACTAACAGTCGTGTTAGCAATTGCCAGCGTTGGAGTCGTGGGCATGACACCACAGGAAGAAGAGGGGTACTCGACGATCGCTGTCTTAACCGAAGACGACGATGGAGAACGAGTTGCCAGCGACTATCCAACCCAACTTGCGGTCAACGAGAGTCAGCAGTTCATCGTCAGTGTCGAAAATCACGAACAGCAACCAACGAACTACACCGTCGTCGTCGTTGAGCAAGTGTTCGATTTCGAGGACGGCGAACGCGTAATCTCCGAGCAACGCGAGGTGGATCAGTTCGAGGCGGAAATAGCGCACGAAGAAACCTGGACGTATACGCATGAACTCTCACCGACGGTTGCGGGTGAGGACGTTCGGATAGTCTGGTTACTGTACCTCGAGGAGGAAGAGGTTCCGGACGAACCGTCAACGGAAAATGCAGCCTATCACGTCCACCTGTGGTTTGAAGTGGCTGAGTAGGAGGGTGTTACCTCGCTCGAGCATCACTCCGCCTGGACGTCCCTCGCAACGCCCGCTTCGCCCCCTGCCTCGTTTCTCACTGTGAACGCTACTCGATACGTACTGCCTGATCCGTGGCTAACCCCGATAGACTCTTCGCCAGTGTCAGCGGATCCGTCAACGGTGATCGATTCGGAGTCTACGTGTTCGATCGAACCTTCGACGTCAAATACCTCAATCGAGATTTCCTCGAGTTCACTTACTGGCTCTGAGACCGCCCACTCCACGTGAATGTCTGCGTGTGGATTTGGTGGACTATCTTCGTCGACTGCAAAGGCTTCGATCTCCGGCGTCCCCGCATAGTCATCCTCACTGTCGCTATCTGAGTGGCCACCGTAGGGTTCTGATCCATATCCGCTTTCCCCGTAGCCACTCGAGGTCGACGCCTGGACGCTCTGGGCTGCCAGCGGGATCGCTGCGATGCCAATCGCTTTGAGTGCTGACCGGCGACCGATGAGAACGGTTCCCTTCCGCTGGGACGCCTCTGAACTGGTTTCTGATGAACGCTTCTCTTGACGTCGTGTCGTGGTCTCTGACGTACCGTCAATCACGTGCTAACCACAGTAATCTCCGATTAAATCGAATCGGATGCACAGTTACCAGTTTAAAGGCAATCCCGAAAAACGCCCGAGACAGCTGCCAACGAGATTACCTTTAACGAATTGCAGGCGAGTCGAACCCTCCGCTAATCGCGAATAACATAAAATACAGAAATATAATCATCCATGATCTTATGGATAATCGAGAAGGTCAGTAGGCTATGCGACTCAACCGTCGTGAGCTGTTGGCCTCCGGCGTCGGAATCGGAGTGGTGAGCAGCCACGCAGTCGTCAGTAGACAGGGATCCACTGAACCCGATGGTTCTGCTGATCAACTGTATGGAGAAGGGGGATACGGATCCGGTACCTACGGCGGCCCCGCTGCTTCTGCGGGCGATGATATAGATGATACTGCTGAGGACGACGAGGATGCCACGAATGGCGACGACGGTGATTACGGTGACGAGGATGATGGAGGTGATGACAGTGGTGGCTCAGGATGGTCACCCACACTACCGAGTGATGACGACACGCACGACGATGAGGTGGATGAAGAAGAGAGTGACACAAGCGACGATGAAGTGGATGAGGACGAGAGTGGCACGCCCGACGACGAAAGTGACGAGGAGGCGAACGACCAATCCGACGACGAGTCAGAGGATGAGCCAGCTCAGCCCGATGAGAGTTCAGATGACGACGAAGCGACTGACGATGACTCCGTAGGGACTCGAGACGAGTCGAACGAAACCCAGAGCGACGACCGTGCACCTCGAGACGATGACCGATCGACGGATGATCGTTCCGACGACGACAGCGGTGAGTCCGATCCCGAAACTGAAGATCCATCACCTGGGTTCGGTGCAGCCGCAACAACGGTCGGTGGCGCGGGCGCACTCTATGCGCTCGAGCGCATCCATCGACGTTCACACTCCGACGACGAAACAGAGGACTCGTGACGTTTTCAGAGCGTTTACGGTAGCCTCCTCTCGAGATCAGGTGTGGAAACGAGCCGATCTCACTGCGTGACATCCTCCCCGTCGTAAACGACGGGGCTTCCCGTACCGCAGGTGGGATATTTGCTGGTCTACGACACAACCTGTTCTCTCGTGGTGAACGTCCCGCTCTCGCGGTTGAACAGGTGTACCGATGGCTGTGCCACACAGCCGTTACTCCTATCCTCGCCGTGAGGACTCGGAGTTATCTTCTGACGCATATTCTCCGCCCCGTTGCAATCCGCGTTTCCGACTAACTCACACGACGAGCAGACGTACAGGCCACGTTCAACACGATTCGACTTCGTGTCGTCCCCACACCGTGAACAGGTCTTCGAGGTGTTCCACTCGTTCTCTTTCAGTACCTCGACGCCACGGATTTCGCCTTTGTAGTCGAGGTACTGGTAGATACGGTCAAACGCCCACGAGTGCAACTTCTTGTTCCCCGTTTTGCCCCAATTGGATTCGCGCACGTCTTCGGGCCAACTCACCGCGAGCGTTCCAACACCGCGTTCGACACACTCGGTGATGATGGCGTCTGTGAGTGTGTGGTAGAAGTGCGTCTCTCGGTCTGCGAGTTTCTGACGTGCCCACATCGACTTCTCAGAAGGCCCGTTCTTACCCTCAGTATCGTACTCGGCACGGTTGAAGTAGTGCTTGTCTTCTTTGAGCGAGTTACCGGGGTAGAGAACGTATTCGTCGGGGAATGCAACTGTGGCGATGTTCTTGATACCGAGGTCGATTCCAGCCACGCCGTCGCCTGCGGAGTCGTTCGTATCGAGTTCGACTTTACAGACGAAGTGTAGTTCCCACTCGTCGCCGTTCCATACTGCCCGAACGTTTTGCACCTTGTTGACTTCCGAGAGGTCAACGTCGGGGCGCGTTTGGTACTCACAGAGGATGAAGTCCGACCAGTGTTTTTTGAGGTTCGACCCTTTACTGAGTCGGACACGGTTGTTTTCGGGGTCGTGTTTGAACCCGTCTGCTTTGAACGTGACCGTACTCTTGGGTCGGGTGTCGCCGTGTTTGCGGTAGCCGGGCGGATTTGTCTTCTCATCTTTGTGTCGCAGGTCGAACCATGATTGGAAAGCGTCGGAAAGTTCTTCAATGACTTTCTGACTGGATTGTGCGTTCAGGTCTTTCCAGCACGACTGGTTCTTCATATACGATTTGAGCGAGCCTTCGTCGGGAATCTTACCGATCTCATCCCATACGCGGTCTGCTGTCCACCGTGCGACGTTCCAAATTTTCGAGGCGGAGTCTCCGAGCGAGTCGAGGCCATCGCAGACCTGTCGGTGGTTCTGGATGGAACCAACGTAAGTCCGAGTGACCTGAATCGCCATATATAGACTGTGTCACTAACCCTACTTATAACTGGACATTTGCGCAGCGTTGAATATCCGGTCTGCCGTCGCACGGCGTATTTCGTAGTCGAGTGACGCGATTCACGCCTGGCCTAAAGGCCGGGATTCTCTCGCTGTTTAAAGATAGTGTCTTTCGAAGCGAGAAGTTGGCTATTTTCCCCCAAATATCATGTCCCTCAGCGTGGAGCGTGCCAATGTTACATAGTGAATTCCACATGCCCTCGTCAGACCCTCCACACCCAGTTCGTCGACGAACCGTCATTACGACCGGCACCTCGATCGGTGCCCTCTCGTTAGCCGGATGTCTCAGCGACGTGGCTCGGCTATTAGACCGTCGGCCGCCCGACACAGGCGGATACGAGTTCGAAACCGTCGTCGACGACCTCAGCCATCCCTGGGGCCTCGAGTTCGTTCCAGACACCGACTACGTGCTCATCACGATTCGTAGCGGGGAACTCCTGCTCGCCGACCGGGAGGACGGTTCGAGCGAGCAAATCGAGGGTGTACCCGACGTCTACGCCTCGGGACAGGGTGGCCTCCTCGACGTGACCATCCATCCCGAGTTTCCTGAGGAGGACTGGGTATACCTGACGTACTCCGTCTCGAACGACGAGGGTGAGTCGACCACAGCCGTTGGTCGCGGGCAGTTCGACCCCGACGCCGACACGCTGGCGCTCGAGTCCTTCGAGGAACTCCACGTTGCCGAACCGTTCGTCGACAGCAACGGGCACTTCGGGTCGCGGGTCGTCTTCGGGCCGGACGGGATGATCTACGTGACGACGGGCGACCGCCAGTTCAAAGATTTTGGCCCGGATCACGTCTCCCAGGATACGACGAACGAACTGGGCGCGACGCTACGCCTGGAACCGGACGGCTCGATCCCAGACGACAACCCATTCGTGGATGACAATGATTTTGAAGATTCGATCTTCACCTACGGGCATCGCAACGTCCAGGGGATGACCGTCCACCCCGAGACGGACGAAATCTGGCAGAGCGAACACGGTGAAGAGGACGGCGACGAGATCAACGTCCTCGAGGAAGGGGAGAACTACGGCTGGCCCATCGCCCACACCGGCTGTGAGTACAACACTGACGAACCGGTCGGCGACGATCCACACGACCGCGACGACGTCGTCGACCCCGTCTACTACTGGGAGTGTACCTCCGGTGGGTTCCCACCGGCCGGGATGACGTTTTATGACGGTGAGGCGTTCTCCGACTGGGACGGCGACCTGTTCGTCGGGAACCTGGCTGGTCAGTATCTCGGGCGGTTCACCGTCGACGGAACCGATGTCGACGAAGATGGTTCACTCCTCGGTGGAGAAGGATGGCGCATCCGTGATGTCGCCGTTGAGCCCGAGTCTGGGCATCTGTACGTACTTGTTGACGATGAAAACGCCCCGCTCGTTCGAGTCATACCTGAGTGACCGCCTTCAGGTATGAGGACTCAAGCGTTCGATTCGGGCCGGGGAGTCGTCATGACCGCGATGTTCCCACGGTGGCCGACGCGCTCGGAAAACAGACCCACGTCTCGCACGTTCGAAACATCATCAGATATTGTGATGATATGTTTATTGCGTTAGTGATCCTCCACTCATTGGGGAGTGACAATGGCTACCAACAGTACTCGACGAGCAGTCCTTCGCACAGTAGGTGCGGCAACTGTTTTTGGCACAGCGACGTCAGCAACCGCGACCCAAGATAATCCGGGGCCACCCGTTTCGGGATCGGGGAGAGCCAAAATAACTAACTTGGAAGTTATCCCGGTTCGTGAGGTAGGCGGTAATACTTTCGAGGATCGCGTTCTACATGGTGAAACCCTCACCGGGCCACTGGATGGCACCTTCGAACAAAATGTCAGCGGCAAGGTTCACCAGAGTGGCCGCGTCGTCTTCCGGGGGACAATGACGTTCACCGGAACAGTGGGCGACTGCGGCAGCGGCACGATTAACCTGGGAGTGTCGGGACGTGGGGATATACCCGAACCTGGGTTCCCAATCACCGAGGCATCAGTTCGAGTGATCAACCAAGCGGCGAACACAGTTGACGTCACTGGAAACGGAACTATCTCACAAACAGGCCCGGCTCTCACGTACAATATCCGATACAGTTGTAGATGACGTCAGTACTGCCGGCATCGGCTGCATAAACCCACGAATCCACTACGCCTCAATGACCATTCTTCTCAGTTCGCACGTGTAGTGACGGATTGTTCACTGCTTGCGGCGTGAAACAGACGGAGGTGTCGTTCAAAATAGACCTTCTGGATGTTCCACGTCGCTCGTGACACATTGAGATATGAGCTGAGCGAGGCGCGAAAGAGACAGGGCGCGTATCTCGGACTGGAGCATTAGAAATCAGAGTAGCCGTATCGTTCATTACAGAGCCTCGAGAAGAAAGCTGACGATTCAACCGCAGATGTCAAGAAACACACCATAGTTCGATCGTGATGATAACGCCAGAACGGTTTGAAATCTATAATTTTGCGACGGCGAGAAAGAGTCATATAATGTCTTGGGGTATTGGTACCATCCCACACAGTCAGCAGAAGGGGAAATTACTGCCATCTGGGAGGTAGCTCGTCTACTGCGAACGTGGGGAGGCTACCATATGTCACGAACACACAGACAAAACGTAAGACGAAGAAACGTATTGAAAGCGGCAGCAGGGGGCATGTTCCTTAGTGGAGCGGTATCATACGCTGGGATTGCCAAAGCCGAAACCGGCGAGCAACGGTATATCGTTCTCGCGAATCGTGGCGTCGCGAACCGTATCGAGAACGCAGGGTTCGAAGTCACACACTCGCTCGCCGACGAAACGGTGTTGATTGTGGTCGGATCCGAAGATGAGCAAGATGCTCTCGAGGATGTCAATGGCATTCGAGACGTCGCTTTGGACTTCACGATGGAGCTACAAGATACCGTTTCCGGTGGTATTGAACTCGATTTTGAATCATCTGTAAGCGGAGGGGAGGGAGAGGAATCACCGGCATTGTGGGACTTTCAGTGGGAAAAGCCACAGATAGGTATCCCGGCGGCCCACGATATTGCAACCGGTACGGGGGCAAAAATCGCTATCATCGATACCGGGATTCAACCCGGACATCCCGATCTTGGGAATCTTAACGAAGAAGAAAGTGTCGCGTTCATCGACGGGGAACGGATCGAAGAAGGTGAACCCCGTGATGTGTTCTTTAGCCACGGCACGATGGTTGCCGGTATTGCCGCTGCACAAGGAGAGGGTATTCTCGGAACCGCACCGGGCGCTGAACTGGTGTCCATTCGGGTCTTTACGCCAGCAGGAACCACGACATTTGTAGACGTCCTGCTCGCGACGGCATATGCGGCTGAAATTGACGCCGATGTCGCAAACCTTAGTCTCGGGACGATACCGTTACCGCCTCAGGTGAACGCAGGAGGGCTCAGGGCGGCCGATGAGCGTGTCGCCAATCATGCCGTCAGAGACGGTACGGTCGTCGTCTATGCTGCGGGTAATTCCGCTACGAACCTCCAGCAGGGGGGATCGATTGTTTTCGGCGCCAGTATGGCTGGGACGGTCGCCGCGAGTGCGACAGGAGCCGATGAGTTACTGACGTTTTATTCGAATTATGGGACGAACGTGGTCGATGTCGCTGCTCCTGGTGGTGGGATGGCAGACGCAGTCGAAAGCTACTGTGGGTACGCCGAATACATCGATCAGTTCGAGCCAATAGACCCGGACTTTCCTGACGGCCCATTCGTTGAGTTCATAGAGCCGGAAGATCGGGAGTTCCCCGAATCAGGATTGGAAACCAAAGTATGCTTTTTTCAGCCTGATGCAGTATTTCCAATTCCAACAGTCAACGAAGATTTCATCGCGGAATGTTTCCCGTGTACGACCGGTGAATATCCGTTCCCACTCAACGGAATAATTTCAACGTTGTACATTCCGGCGTTGGATTTACACACGTATGATTGGCAGGGTGGAACATCATTTGCAGCACCACATGTCGCTGGACTCGTCGCCCTTGTCCGAGAACTGGATCCGGATATGCACCCACGGCGCGTTGAGAAGACGATTAAGCAAGGAGCCGAGGGCGCGACTGGCCGGAGTGACTCTGAACTCGGCGCTGGTCGGATCAATGCGTTAAACACCCTCATGAGTGTGAACCGATAAGTCACAATCGTCACATGAGGCCCGGTATAGGAACACATAGGGCATAATTCTACTAATTCGAATTATTGAGTCATAGCTATTTAAGAGTGTGAAATGGTCGAGATTGTCGTTATGCAATCATTTCTGTACTCACACGCCTAGTTTACCAGCTGTTGAATAAGTTGGCTGAAACGTGGGAGATACAGGATATGTTTCGTTCACAGTCTGCTCTTCGTTCAACACATGCAGATTTGTCACTAGGTGGCGCTATGAATCAGGTTCACACACTATACTAGAGGTGACTTACCCCATGGGAGCCACCAAAATACAATCATGAACGCAAAACAGCACACGACTCGTCGATCGATGCTGAAGTTAATCGGAGCCGGTGGAGGGATCGCTCTTGGAACTGGAACGGTCACCGCAAGGGGTCGTGAAGGTGGAGAACCCACCTTCTTTGCCCGATTGTCCGATAACCCATCGATACCAGGCCATACCAAAGTGAACTCCAGAGGAAAAGGACGTCTTGATCTGGTCGGTGGAGAGGAAGATCCGTTCGAGTTCGAATTGCAGGTGAGAAATTTAGAGGAGGGTGCCACTGCAATACACATTCGTGGTACCGGGAGCGCAGCGGGTTCTATCTGGGTAACACTCTATGAGGGGAATCCAATCAACAATCAGACCATCACTGGTATCATCAGTGACAACGACGTTGCCCTTACTGGCGGTGTTAGGGAGCTCATCTGGGAGCAACTCGTAGAGGGCAATGGAGTCATCAATGTTGAAACTGGGTTTGCTGATGGAGAGATTGCCGGAGTAGTCAGACCCCGTCCCGTTGCTGGATGGATAGCCGTGTGAACTAGCCCACCTTACTCCCACCGTCCCGCCTTGGGTCGGTCGGTCACTCCTCGAGGACAGAGCTTTACCGCACCGACACTGTGCCCCGCGACTATCACCGATTAGGATTTCCACAGCGCTAACTTGGACTATCAAGGCTGTCTGAACCACTCGAGCGTCCGCTCGAGGCCTTCTTGGAGCGAAACTGTCGGTTCATAGCTCAGGTCGTCCCGTGCGTGGGAAATATCTGCCCGACTGTGTCGAATATCACCGTCTCGAGCGTCGGTATGAAGGATGTCCGATGTGGAATCCGTGACGTCGACGATCGTCTCGACGAGATCGGTAATCGTAACGCTCTCGCCCGTCGCGACGTTGTACGGCTGGCCCACGTGATCTGTCGTGGCCGCACGGAGGTTCGCCCGGACGACGTCCTCGACGAAGACGAAATCACGCGTCTGTTCGCCGTCGCCATACACCGTGATCGGCTCATCATTGAGCGCCTGCTCGAGGAAGATGCTGATGACACCGCTGTAATCGTTCGGTGGCTGGCGCGGGCCGTAAACATTGAAGTAGCGCAGTGGGATCGCCTCGAGACCGTAGAGGTCGTGATACTGGCGAGCGTAGTGATCGATCGCGAGTTTGTCAAGTCCGTATGGAGAGGTTGGCGTCTTCGAATCGGATTCGCTGATAGGGATCTCATCGGGATGGCCATAGATGGCAGCACTCGAGGCCAGAATAACACGGGCGTCCTCGATTCGGGCTCGCTCGAGGAGGTCGAGCGTGGCGTCGACGTTGATCCCGTGACTGTGTTGGGGATCGGCAATCGATTGCTGGACGCTCACGAGGGCGGCCTCGTGGAACACGAGGTCGACGTTCTCGGTGGCTCGAGAACGGAGTTCGGGGTCTCGGATATCCCCCTCGAGCAGTGTGGCCTCCGCTGGTACATTTGACCGCGATCCGGTAGTGAACGAATCGAGGATGCGAACGTCGTTGTCGGTATCACCAGCGAGTGTCGCCGCGAGGTGGCTCCCGATGAAGCCAGCGCCACCCGTGATGAGGATCGATTGCCCGGTTGGTATGTTGGTGTCCATGCTGAGGGATGCCGTCAGCGACGGCTCAGTCCAGGTGATCAGTGCAGTTGGTTGGATCCAGGGAACCCGTTCTCGAGAGACCGACGGCGAGTCATATCGACTCCACTCCGGTCACATCCATTGTTATCGTCGTGATACACAACGGTGATAGCGGATTACCGCTTCACGAACCGTCGCACCGTGTATCGATCCGACGGTGGTGAGCACCAGACAGAGAACGACGAAGCGTTATCTCGTGATTTCGGAGCTGCTCGAGCGCCCGCTCTTTCTTCCACTCTGAGAGCCTTGTCCGATCAGGCGACGGAGTACCTCCGATCGGTCGGCTGTTAGTTCCCGCTCGAGTTCGGACAGTGCCTCATCGTCGTCTTCGGGGATTCGTGTCGTCACCGTCTTCATCGTTACAATTCACTACGTTACGATACACACTAGATGTAATGCTGGCGTTTGGAATGTCGAGTGAGACTCACGCAACTCTGACTCCCAAACCTCTATGAGTAGTTCCGGGCATCTGGATCGACGTCTAAGTGGGGGCTGTTACAATCGAAGTAAATCACATTGCTGCGATCACCCCATATGATCGCTCGAAAGAGCGGCTCGAGGAAGCTGCTGAAAGAGTCAAATCGTCATAATTGTCTGGAAAAGCCGCAATAAGAGTGCTGAGTGTAGCGTGAGCATGAACTAGGAATCTCAGAGGTAATGAAGAACCGTCTCGAGTGAAGGTGCAGTTCTGTATACTATAGAAACAACATCCTCGAGTCGCTCGTTTGTTCAGGGGCTCTCGAGTGGATCTGCTGTTCTGAAGCCTGTAGGGTCACCACTGGGCACACTCCTTGAGTTGGAGTGAACGCCAAAGCGATAGTGAGACCGAAATGTCGATCAGTCGGGAGACGGGTTCGACATACAGATACGATTCATGGTATATGGCCGCTCGAGCATCCATCTCCGTTACAACCCAGTTACACGAGGGACGTGCAAGCGATCCGCTTCAATTCTCGCTCGCATCCCACATCTCGATACAGGCTGGCTGATCCCCTTCCCTCGAGTAAATGAGAAGCGAAATAGGGAACCTGAATGCACTACGGGTGTTCTCTCTACGGACACCTTCGTTAATTGATTTTCACGCGCTCACTCGAGTCTGAAGCCGCTCAAACACCGATCGAACACCGATCATGAAATCTCGACAACCTAATCCCCCTCGAGACACGCTCGAGCATGCAAATCCCTCCTCGAGATGCCGATTAGCACCTCGAAATGCCCCTATCTGTTAAAATCAGGGCTGGGGTCGGGCAACAAAATCGATTTAGAAATTCAAAACCGATAGACTGCAACCGATTATGAAAAATACCCAAGTACACTGACTATTCAATCATATTAATATTCTGTATTCTCTATTCACCTCGCAGAGGCCTCAAAACGACCATTCACCCTTCAAAATTTCATCTGTATCCGGAAATCACGTTCGCTCTAACACGCCATCGACAAACACCAAGAAACGCTAGACGAGAACCGATTATGAATTCTCAAACCGGGAATTTGCCTCATCAATGCGATGCACACTCGAGTGACACAGAACTCGAATACCCACTAGACACAGACGAGACCAACTCGAACGCGTTTCTCGAGTGCTCCAGATCAACTACGGAAGTTCACCTAGTTCTACCGTAGCAAAACGTCACGAAACTATTTGCGGACTCCGTGTGGCCTTATGATACGGCTACAAAAACGGCCTTCGCAGTGTACAAAGACGGCCTCGAGCACACCAAACGTCCATTCGTACTCAGTCACGAGTCCTCATTCGATCGAAATCGTTTGGAGATCCTCCGCGAAGCGGACGTCGCCGTCGTAGTGGTTGGCGATCGAATCGCGCATCTCGGTGTGTCGGCCGTCGGTGTGTGGATACAGGTGTGTCAGGTACACCCGACCGATATCGTGGCCGGCGAGAGCTTCCCCGAGCTCGCTGGGCGTGGGGTGGTTCGAGACATCCACATCGTCGGGAAACGAGCAGTCATGGATCAGGATCCCTGACCCGTCAGCGAAGTTCGCAAGACCAGGAAATGCCTCCGAGTCTCCACTGAATGTCACGTAATCGCCAAAGCGGTAGGCGAGACACGTCAGTGAGTGACGAGTCTCGTAAGCATCGACTTCGAAGTCGGCCACCGAAAACGAGCCGGGAACGACTTCACGGACTCGCAACTCGAGTTTGTCCTGCATGTACTCGTGAACCGAGAGCAGCCCGTCGACGAGGGCTTTCGTTCCCTGTGGACCGACGATCTCGAGGTGTTCCTTCCCCGCGAGCCACCGGGCTTTCATCAGCGGGAGCAAGTCGGCGACGTGATCGAGGTGGTGGTGCGTCAAGAGCACGCTCGAGATCGATTCGAAGCCGATGCCGGATTGCTGGAGTCGGTGGAGGACACCACTGCCACAGTCGACGAGGAGGGTTCGGCCCGAATCCTGCACGACCAGTCCCGTTTGAAAGCGCTCGCCGGTCGGTATCGCACTCCCGGTACCGAGAAACGTGACGCGCATACTCGAGAATGAGTTCGGATCGCTGATAAGGATTTGGAGTGGGTAAACGTGATATTGATCCGATAATTTCACGTTTGGCATGGTTCACAGATCAGTCATCATCCCTGATAGATAGTATGGGTTTATATGGGGCACGTGACTTGTCAGCGATACACATATGGGCCCCAACTCGGGTGCAGCCTCTCGTCGGTTGGGTACCGGGACGGATCACACGGGTGGCGAATCGAGTACTCAATCGGTACTCACACCCGATGACCGGTTTCACGTCCTCCAGACGAGTCGCCGCCGTGACGTACTCCGCTATCTCCACCAGGCGGGCAACGCCGTCGACATACGCGATCTCACTGATTGGGTTGCTGCCCGTGAGCACGAGACGACGCCTGATCAACTCAACTCCTCACAGCGCCAGCGGGTGTACATCTCGCTGTACCAGACCCACCTCCCGAAACTCGACGAGTATCGGATCGTTCGATACGACAAAGACAGAGGAACCGTCGAACCGACCGAGCGAATCGACGCGTTCGTCGAATATCTCGAGCCGACACCCGACGAGCCAGAACGCCAGTGGTGGCAGCCGTACCTGCTGGTGACGGGGCTCGGGACAGTGCTGGTTTCTACCTCAGCCACGGGGGTGCTGTCGGTCGCCCCCGCCGTCATCTCCGGAGTGATCGTCGGGCTCCTGGCGCTGGTGACGAGTGTCCACGCACTTTCGGAGACGGTGCTCGAGGGTGAAACGCTCCGTTCCAAGCTCGAACGGTAATCGGCCGGCCCCGGGTCGGGCGCGACAGGGACGATCAGTAGATGAGTTCGTCGTCGTTTTCGACCATGTACAGCGTCCGGGCGGCGATGTTGACGGCGTGATCACCGACGCGCTCGAGATCACGGATCGTCAACAGGAGTCGGGAGACGTCCTGGAGCAGGTACTCGACCTCGTCGGGGGCGTCGAGTTCGCGTTCGATCAGATCACGGACGACGATTTCGCTCGCTCGCTCGGCGAAGTGATCGAGGTCGTCGTCGCGAGAGGCGAGTTCGCGACAGGCCTCGATATCCTCCTCGTCGTAGGCCCGCATCGCGTCGTCGACCATCTCGAGGGTGAGTTCACCCATCGCCTGGACGTCGACGTCGGGGAACAGGTCGCGTTCGGCGTCGATCGTGTACTCTCCGAGGTTGACCGCGAGGTCGCCGATACGCTCGAGGTCGGTGATGATCTTGAACGAAGAGGCGATAAATCGAAGATCGCTGGCGACCGGTTGCTGGAGCGCGAGGAGGTTGATACATCGTTGCTCGAGGTCGAGGTACATCCGGTTGACCTCGCCGTCGCCGGTGATCACCTCGTTGGCGAGCGCTTCGTCCTTTTGCTCGAGGGCGTCGAGCCCCATTCGAAGTCGTTCCATCACGACCTCGCTCATGTAACAGATCTCCGAACGAAGCTCTCGGAGCTGTTCTTGGTAGGAGGTTCTGGCCATAATCAAGCCACTCCGGGCGGCAGTGATATACCTTACGTACGGTGGAGTCGATTCAGCACTCAGATCGCCACCTAGTCGGCTACTCGAGTAGCTCGACCGGTGGTTCGGCTACTCGAGCGGCTCGACCGGTGGTTTGGCTACTCGAGCGGCTCGACCGGTGGTTTGGCTACTCGAGCGGCTCGACCGGCGGCTCGGCGTCGAGGATCTCGAGCGGGAGGCGATCACCCGAGCGGTCGAACGCGCCGAAGGCCGTCTCGCTCTCGTCCCACGGCGGCACCGCCACGAAGATCACCTGGGCGAGGTCGTCCTTCCGGGTGACGGCGAGTTCCTCGACGGGGTGGGAGACGAACCGCCCCTGGGTTTCCGTCGCCGGCGTCGAGAGCGTCACGCCGAACACGGCATTGACCGAGTTACCCGGGTCGGGCAGAAAGAAGTCAGTGAACACCGGCGTCGCCGGGTCGAGCGCATCGGCAGCTGGCCCCTTGAGCGCCGACGCCTCCGTCACCGAGAGGCCAGTCGTCACGTGGCCGGGATCGGCGTCGGCTGCGAGCTCGAGCAACACCTCGACCAGCCCACGGGTAATGTAAACCACAGGTGAGTCTACTCGAGACGTCTACAAAGTCCTGTTCCCGTCATGGGTTGGGTTGCAAGGTCGACTGGAGGGAAAAACGGAGTCGACGTGGAAACTGGCCGCTCGGTTCCCTAGAACGGCAGTAACTGCCGGACAGCGCCCGCATAGGCCCGCGGCGTCCGCTTGCGCGATTCGTCGAGTGTCTCCTGGAGCACGCGTGCGGCGTCCGTCATGATCCCGTCGCCGTGGCCGACGAGAATCCGTTCGGGGTGGTAGCCGCTCAGGGTCGCCCTGGGTGGCGTCAACCGGCGCATCGGATGGACGCCGAGGGGTTCGTCACCGGCGCGGAAGTACGGGGCCGTTCCGAGCGATTCGTGGACGAGCAACGTTCCACGAACGGGGTCGTAGAAGCCGACTTCCTGCCAGGTTCGACTGTCCTTCAGGACGATCGCCTCGAGGCCGGTGTCGGCGAGTTCGTCCTCGTAACGGGTGACGGGCGCGCCGAGCGTTTCGCTCACGCCGTCGAACCAGGTCGGCAGGTAGACTGGGACGTCGTGGCGTTTGGCGATTGCGCCCGCATCGCGCTTGTGCCGGTCGACCGTGACGACGACACCAGCAACGTCGCCGAGGGAGGTGAGCAACTCGTCGAGGCCATCGGCGTCCACGGGGTCGAACACCCAGACCTTGCCGTCGAACTCGAGGGCGTGACTGGCCCGCTGCATCGTCTCTTCGGGGTGGGCGATCCAGCCGACGCCGCCGTCGAACCGGTCGATTTCCTGCAGGTCAGTCGCTCGTTCGTCGACACGAAAGCTCATAGGCGATGGTTAGAGCGCCACGCTAATAAACGTCGCCTCGTCGGCAACACAATGTGTTTGTTTCTCAACTCACTTCCGCGACAGCAGCCGTCGATGAAACTTTGTGGCCCCCCTGAGTACCTCCACATATGCTGACTGGGCTGGCCTGGCTCGGACTCGAGGTCAAGTACCTCGAGCCCGCCCGCCGATTCTACGAGGAGACGCTCGAGTTGTCCGTCCGATCGGATGAGCGCACCCATCCTGCACTGGTGACTGCTTCAAGCGACGCAGATACCGACGTCGGAACTGCCACCGACACAGGTGGTGATGACCACCGCGAAGCGGAGACAGTCGTTTTTCGGGCCGGCGAGAGCGATATCGTCCTCCGACGGCCCACGTCACTCCCACGTGGGGGCGTCCACACCCACTTCGCGTGTTCGATTCCGGCAGCCGAGTACGACGACTGGTGGGAGCGTCTCGGGGCCACCTACGACCTCGACGAGCACACCTTCGGCGACGCCCGCTCGCTGTACCTCTACGATCCCGACGGCAACTGTGTCGAGCTGGGACAGACCACTGTCGACGGGCCGGGGATCGACGGCATCTTCGAAATCGTCCTCGAGGTCGCCGATCTCGAGGCCGCCGAAGCCCGCTATGGCGAGCTGGGGTTCGAGACGGTCGACCGCGGCGACGACCGGCAACGGGTCAGGATGAACGGCCCGATGGCGCTCGAGCTCTGGGAGCCACAGCTCGGGCTGGCCGACGCCAGAGGCGGCCTCCACGTCGATCTGGGGTTCGAGACGGACGATCTCGGCGCCGTTGAATCGGCGCTCGAGGGGAACGTGTGCTCGCTCGAGCGAACCGAGTCGCGACTCGTTGCTCGCGATCCGGACGGGCACCACCTGACGTTCCTGACGGTGTCAGGAGAGCAAGAACGGTAGTCGGTACCCACAGCACAGAGCGATCGATCGCTCGAGGTCGCTCGGAAAACGATTGATACCGCTCGTGACGGCTTACAATCTACTCGTATCCACGTCGACACCCGGCGGTGCGACGATCAAAAACCCGCGGAAGTGCACCAGACTGCCGCCCGATTCCTTGATGTCGCGAGCGAAGCCCGCCGCCAGTTCGTTGACGTCGCCCTTGACGTTCAACACCAGTACGTTTCCTGCCCCGATGGCCTCGAGCCACTCCTCCGGGGGTTTCGATCCGTCGAGCACGTCGAGGAGGATGCTCCCCTCGAGCTCGAGTTCGTCGTCGATGTGTTCCTCGACGGTTCGGAGGTCGAGGTCGAAATCGCTCATGGTCGGAGGTCGAACTACGACGAGAAAAACGTTCCCCCACCGGATAGCGTTCGTATTCAGATTCCACCGCGAGTCCTCGGAACACTATACGACCACCACGAAAGCGACCACCACGAAAGCCCCTGTTCCGCTCGACCCTCCGGGGCTCGCTGCGCGCGCTCGCTTCACTCGCGTGCTTCCGTCGCCCGGGAGGGATCGACCGTGCCAGCCCCTTTCATTCCCACCCGTGTCGGCTGGCCGATCACCCATTGTGAGTGGAATGAAAGAGGTAGGGGTTTCTGTTGTTGTTCCAAACGGTTGCAGGACAGTCAGTGTGTTAGTCAGCACTGAAGCGTCCGTTCAAACCGGCGAGTCGTGTTCGCTCTCAAAATCCCGGAGCTGTCGGTATTCGTCGACGAACGATTCGACGTCGAACTCGAGCATCTGGCTCTCGAACTCGGTGATCGCGTCGTCTTCGCCGTGGCTGACGGCGTGTTCCATCAGTTCGACGATCAACTCCACGACGATTACGTGGAGTCGGCGCGAATCGAAGTCTGTGACCCACAACAGCGTGTAGCCCACGGCTCCGTCTTCGGCCGCGTCGTGGACGACGACCTTCTCGGGGAACTCCTCCATGACGATGCCGAGCAGGTGCGGGGTGCCGAACTCGTCGAAGTCGTCAGCGGTGTCGACCGTCTCCCGTAACACGTCGACCAGCGATTCGGGGACGAATCTCGAGGGTGGGTGAACGTCGGTGACGACGGCGTGGCGGTCGCCACATGAACAGCTGTACTCCCGCATGCCGAGGTCGATATCGTGTGGATCGAGCGTCCGTCCACAGGGCAACTCGAGCGTTCGCGTGTCGTCACCCGGGACGCGAGGTTCGGCCATCGGGTTCGCTTGGGAGGGAATAGTGATAAGCCCGACGACTGCAGACGTCGACGGGCGTCCTCTAAGGGAGGAGTTCGTCGTCGATGCCCTCCCACTTGGCGTCTTCCTGTGCTCGAGCGTGCTCGAGCTGGTCGAATCCGCTGGCGAGAATCGCCAGTGCGAACAGCCAGGCCAGCGCGGTGAGCGCCACGTTCGCGAGTTCGCCGGCGAGGGGGTACGCCTGGAGGGCGGCGACGGCGAACGCCCCGAGTGAGCTGATCGTTATGTAGCTCATGACGATGACCACGAGCATCGCGAACACTTTGATCCAGGAGCCACGAACCAGCTTGAGGCTGCGTTTCATCGCCTCGAAGACGCCCACGCGCTCTGTCGCCAGGTAGGGGTGGGTGAACGCGAAGGCGGTCGCGACGACGAGTCCCGGAATCACGAACAGAACCAGCCCGAGACCCACCAGCATCGATCCGAGTACCGCGGCGGCGACCGCCGAGAGCGTAGTTCGTGCGAGTGCCTCGTTCCACGCCGGTCGTGATAGATGCTGTTCGGTGGTATCCGGTGGGGTTTCCGTAACGGGAGTCGCTGTTCCCGCGGACTGGTGATCCGTGCTCGAGGCAGTGGTCTCCGATTCGGTGTCCCAGGAGCCGCCATCGTCCGTCGATTGCTCCGGCGAACTGGAATCCGTCTCCGGTATCATAGTACCGGACTCCGGGCGAGCCAGCAACCGAAACGCCACGACAGAGGCAGTAACGAACCCGACCAGCATAGTGAGCCAGAGCAGTGTCGATACCCCAAGGGGAACCTCGAGCGCCAGGGGCAACTCCTCGGGAAGCATCTCGAGGTCAGCGCCGAGTGGAAGGTCTTCGTCCGCGAGTTGCTCACGCTGGGCTTCGACCTGGCTCTGGATGCCGATCAGCATCAGCAACTGGGTGAGAAACACGGCCGCGAATCCGATACCTGCCCGGCGGTCGCTTATCCGGGCGAACGCCTCGTCGATCGCCTCGAGAACCGACAGCCCCGCCATCTATGGCCAGTCGTCCCGGACGTCCTCCTCGGCGTCGACCGAGGCAGGCTGATCGCTGGCGAGCGTCCACTCGGCGGCCTCCGCGGCATCCTCGACGTGGAGGAACTCCCAGCCGACCTCCTCGGCCAGCGCTTCGTCGTCGTCACCGACGCCGACGAACACGTGTCGTTCGGTGTCGAACTGACGTTTGACGCTCTCGAGACTCTCGGCTTTTCCGCGTGGCCCGGAGAAGAAGTCCTGTCTGACCCGGTTCTTTCGTGTGAAGTTCGTGACCACGTACGTCGGCTCCTCGGAGACGACCCCCACGTAGGAACTCCAGCCCCGGGCGTCGTCGAAGACGGCTTCCGGGGAGGCAACCGCTTTCAGGGCCTCGAGTTCGAACGCGAGCGTCATGTCGCTTCCGCCGTTCATACACGGAACTTGTCGCGCACCCCGGAAAACGGCTTCGATACGCCCGACGACGGTGGATCCCACCGGGGGTCATCGACAGTGGCACTCGCTCGGGCGGGTCCAATGAAAGCGAAAAGTGAGCGCGGAGCGCGATTTCAAACCGACGTGATCTGGTAGTAATCGGTGAACACGATCACGTCGCCGACAGCCAGTTCAGTCTCCTCGAGGGCCACCGTCGTGGTGCCGTCAACTAACTCGAGAAAGCGCTCGAGCGCGTCCTCGCTCAACTCGTCGAGGTGACGAACCGAGCGGTGATCGTCGACGGTCGGCAGCTGGTGGAGGGTGATCGATCCCGGAACGGGTTGGCTGTCACTCGTTGCCATGTTCAATGATACCAATAGTCATTATATTATTTAAATGCACGGGTGGCGGCACAAATCGACGCGGCCCCCTTCACATAGCCAACTCGCCTTCACATGGGCACACCACACACCACCATGGCCGTCGGGAACGAACGAGCGTGGTGCTCCTCTCGAAGCAGCGTTCAGTCTCGAGTCAATCGCGGGTTCGTCACGGCACCGTTAGCAGCGGAGTCGAAGTCACGACAGTACTTCGCCAGCACGCCACCCTCGTACGTCGGTTCTGGGCGCTCCCACTCGGCATGGCGAGCCTCGAGTTCCTCGTCGTCGAGGTCGACCGCCAGCGTCCGGTCGGGGATGTCGACCGTGATCACGTCTCCGTCCTCGAGCATCCCGATTGGCCCGCCGACGAACGCTTCAGGGGCCACGTGGCCGATCATCGGGCCCCGAGTGCCACCCGAAAACCGGCCGTCGGTGATGAGCGCCACGTCGTCCTCGTGACCTGCCCCGACGACGGCCGCGGTGACGCCGAGCATTTCACGCATACCCGGGCCGCCGCGTGGCCCCTCGTTCCGGATGACGATCACGTCGCCGCTCTCGATGTGGCCCTCCTGGACATAGGCCATCGCGTCCTCCTCGTTTTCGAAGATTCGGGCCGGGCCCTCGTGGTGGAAGGCGTCGTCTCCCGTGACTTTCAACACCGCACCGTCGGGGGCGAGGTTGCCCTCGAGGATCTTGATCGCTCCCTCTGCCTCTTTGGGCTCCTCGACCGTGTAGAGGAAGTCCGCCTCCTCCGTCTCGTCGCTCGCTGGCAGCGCACCGGTCTCCTCGAGGTGGGTGAGTTCGTCTTCGATCGTCCGCCCCGTCACGGTCATCGCGTCGCCGTGGACGAGGCCGGCCTCGAGCAACCGGCGGATGACGACCGGGACGCCGCCGATCTCGTGGAGATCGTTCATCACGCTATCGCCGCCTGGCTGCAAGTCGGCGATTTTGGGGGTGCGTTTCGAGATGGCGTCGAAGTCCCCGATCTCGAGGTCGACGTCGGCCTCGCGAGCGAGCGCGAGCAAGTGGAGGACGCCGTTGGTGGAGCCACCGATGGCCGTCTGCAGAGCGATCGCGTTCTCGAACGATTTCCGAGAGATGATGTCCGAGGGGCGACGGTTCTCCTCGACGACTTCGACGGCGAGTTCGCCGGCGCGCTCGGCGACCGAATAGCGTTCCTCGTCCTCCGCGGGCGGCGAGGCGCTCCCGAGCGGGGCCAGACCCAGTGCTTCGGAAATCGAAGCCATGGTGTTCGCCGTGAACATCCCGCCACAGGAACCGGCACCGGGGCAGGCGTGGCGCTCGAGGTCGTCGAGTTCGTCGGCGTCCATCTCGCCGGTAGCGTAGGCGCCGACGCCCTCGAACACCTGGACGATGGTGACGTCCCGACCGTCGTGCCTGCCGGGCATGATCGACCCGCCGTAGAGGAAGACGCTGGGGAGGTCGGTGCGAATCGCCGCCAGCATCATCCCGGGGAGGTTCTTGTCACAGCCGGCGACGGTGACGAGCCCGTCCATCCGCTCGCCGAAACTCACGAGTTCGACGCTGTCGGCGATGAGTTCCCGCGAGATCAGCGAGGCCTTCATCCCTTCGGTGCCCATCGAGATAGCGTCCGAGATCGTGATCGTGCCGAACTCGATCGGCATCCCACCCGCGTCGTCGACGCCGTCGAGGGCCGACGCGGCGACGTCGTCGAGGTGGACGTTACAGGGCGTAATGTCCGCCGCCGGATTCGCCACGCCGATCATCGGCGAGCCGAAGTCAGCGTCGTCGAAGCCCATGGCGCGAAACATCGCCCGATGAGGTGCGCGGTCGGCCCCCTCCGTCACGTCCCGACTCTGGAGGCGCTCGTCTTTCCCGTGATCGAACACGTCGTCACTGCTCATGGTCGGTTCTTGCGTCGAACGTGCATAAGTCACCCCACTCGGTCAATCGTTGCACAATCCCCAGCGTTTCCCGAACATCGACGGTACCGGTGACGGGTGGCTGACGGTCGTCTGACACCTATCACCCAAGTATCAACGGGATTTTTAGGACATACCAATGGCCACCATTAGTATGGAGCAGGATCATCAGACTGGACTCACTATCGTCGAAGCGGTTGCCGAACGGGAGGGCATCGACCCGCTCGAAGTCGCCCCACCGCTGTACGAATCGGTCGACGTCGACGCACTCGACGCGCTCTATCGATCCCGGGTCGGGGAGTCCACTGTTACCGTGTCCTTCGAATATGCGGATTATCTCGTCACGCTCGAGGCGCCGGAAACGGTTCGGCTGACACCGCTGACGGGCGACCCCGCCGAGGAAACACAGTCACAGGATCATTCGTTCGAAGCCAATTCGTGAAGCGACCTCGAGTGGCTCACGGGCCAGGCAACCAGGTCTGCTGAGCCCGGCTCACTCCTCGAGTATTCGACTGCCACCAGGCGGCATGAAGTGGGCGATTTGATCCGGGCTGGCGATCTTTCTGACGAACGATTCGTCGGTAAACCGCTCGCGAAGTTCGCGGTAGATCCGTTTTGCGGCGTCGGCCTGGGCGAACCGGCCCGGTTCGACCCGAATCGTCGTCACTGCGACGTCCTCGATGGCAGCGGGGGGCCCGCCGATCACGCGGGTGTAGGGCTCACACTGGATGCCGACGGCGACGCCGACCGGCGTGTCGTCCAGGTATCTCCGGTCGCCCCGGACGGCGAACCCGCCTTTCTCGAGATACTCGCCGCTTTCGGGCGTCTTCGAGACCTGATCGGAGTCGACCACGTAGACGTCGCCCGCGTATCGGCCGTCCTTCCAGACCGACGAGTAGGAGACGGCGAACTGGGCGGCCTCCTCGATACTTGTTTCGGGAATCTCGATATCCTTGGAGGACGCCTCGCTCGGGTCGGTCGCCTTCAACACGGTCACGGGGCCGCCGTGAGCCTGCGTGTGTAACACCTTGTCGCCGCGCTCGAGGTACTTCTTGACCAGTTCCTCGTTCTGATCAGCGTTTCGCCCACCGATTACGAGGAAGCCGTCGCTCGTGTGAAACCAGCGAAAGCGCTCGTACCACTGTTCGTTTTCGCGAACCGGTACCGAGGGTTCGGCGAGCCAGTCGCGTTGCTCCGCCTCCTCGTCGGCGTCGTCCGCTTCCGCCCCGTCGTCTACCTCCCACTCGTCCCGTCGCCGTTTGATCTCCGCGAGTTCCTCGCGGGTGTCCTCGATGGCCGCGAGTGCACCCTCCTTCTTCTCCGCGATTCGTTTGGCCTCGGTGTAGAGGCGGTCGGCGTTTTTCTCGACGCCGTCTTCCACGAGGAGCGTGATCGGTTCGCCCTCGAGGCGGATCGTCACCGTTCCTTCCTTGCCGTTGACGTCGACGAACGGCTGGGCGGCGTCCATCCCTTCCTCTTTAGCCTCGTCGAGGCGGCCAGCGATTTCGCCCCAGGGAACGCCGTCGGCTCTGGCCGACCGAACCGTCGACAGGAGGTCGTCGACCGTCCCGTAGTGGGCGTACAGCAGTTCGGCCTTCTCGCGTTCGGCCTCCGCCTGTTCGTCGAAGCCCGTGATGGCCCCCTCCTGCTGGTCGATGATCCGCTGGTGTTTGGCGATCTGCTCCTCGAAGTCCGGGCGCTGTTCCCGCGGATCGGGTTCGTCGGCCTCGAGCTCCAGCCGGAAGAAGTACTCCTCGAGGGCCTCCAGAAACGTGTCGTACGGCTCGCTGGCCAGCGCGTTGCGTTCCTCGAGCGGGAACGGCGTCACGTCGACGACGCGGTTGTGGGTCGCGTTCTCGTCGTCTGGGACATTGCTTCCATCCTCGGCCTCCTCGTCGTCGCCGTCGTCGCCCTCGCCATCCTCGAGGTACACCCGGGGCTCGAGCTGGCCGTTTCGGAGATCGATCGCCAGCCGTTCGATCGCCTCGTAGAGTCGCTCGTACTCGTCCTCGCCAGCGTCTTCGATGTCGAGGGTCTTCTCGACACCGGCGCGCGTACACAGTTCTTCGGCGTAGAGCCCCCCGAAGTTGAGCTGGGTCGCGAGCGTTCGCACGACGTCGGTGTCGGAGTCGTCCATGTAGTGGTCGAACGCCTCTCGTGAGATTGTGAGCGGGTTGACTCGCGATTCAGGGAACTCATAGCGCGATCCTGGCACGACCGTCCGGGATTTCAATCGGACGGTCTCGAGGGAGTCGATCACTTCGTACTCGCTGTCGGTGACGGCGACGTTCCCCTGCCCGAACAGTTCGACGATGATCCGGGTGAGGCCGTCCTCGCGGTCGAAGACGAACTCGAGGATGCGATCGAACTCGTACTGTTCGACGCCAACGAAGTCGGCCCCAGAGAGCCGGTTGCGCAGCATCATCGCGAATTGTGGGGGCCGTCCTGGGGCGTCGGGAACGCGCTCGGGCGAGAGGGTCTGCACCTGTTTTTTCTCGCCGACCTCGAGCAGCAGTTCGACTCGTCCGCGGTCGAAATCGCGCATCTTGAGGCGAACGAGATCGTCGCCGTAGAGGTAGGCCTTGTCGACTTTCGCCCCCTCGTAGCTGCCGAGTTCGCCGACGAGGGCTGCCAGGTCGACGCTGGTGAGTTCCTGCTTGGGCTCGATACTCATATCACACAGTGCCCTCCCCGGTGGGAAAGACGTGTCGCTCCGTTGTGAACGGGTGGTTCAGGACGGATGCTGGTGACGAATTCGTTCGGCGATCGTTCCCGGAACCGGTGTGCGACAGTCCGAACAGAGCCACGTCGGATACGTGCCGCCGGACTCCTTCTCGAGATCCTGGCGGTACTCGAGGGTAGCACCGCAGACGCATCGGTAGGTGGTCGGTGACATACACGTCCGTATCACTCTCGAGTTCCAAAGAGTCGACGCCTGGGTAGTGCGATTCCGTGAATCGTTTGGAAACATTCCTCACGCCCCACATGTTTAGGTGGAGTCCTTACACGGATTGGTCGAATAAAACCGTGTACGCCCATGTGTGCCCATACTCCCAACGAGCCGATCGAGATCGTCCTGATCGAGGACAATCCCGGCGACGTCCGTCTCACCCAGGAGGCGTTCAACGCGGTCGAGAGCGAGGTGTCGTTCCACGTCGTCACGAACGGGGTGGAAGCCACCCAGTATTTCAGTGAGCGTGACGCGTCGGATCCGGACGATCACCCAGACCTCGTCCTCCTGGATCTCAATCTCCCGCGTGCGGACGGATTTGACGTGCTCGACATGCTCGATACCGAAATAGATTACCCGCCACCGCCGGTGTTGATCCTCTCGAGTTCCGAGAGCAAGGAGGACATCATCAAGAGCTACGAGAAGGCGGCGAACGCCTACCTCACCAAACCCCAGTCGCCGACCGAGTTCGATTCGATGGCACGAGCGATCGAATCGTTCTGGATCGACACCGCCCAGCACGCGCCGGTCGAGACCTGCACGTAACCATTCCGACAAAAAAGGATCGCTCCGCCGGAAAGGCAGAATCACTCATCAGGAACCAGACAGTACGCGTGGCCGGGGGCCTCGAACACCGTCTCGGTATCGTCGTCCCAGTAGTTCGCGATCGAGGCTCGCTCGGCGTAGTAGATGCGACCGTCTCGAGGCACTGGCTCACTGGTCACGTGACCCCGGTTTTCGACCGTCCAACGCACTGACCCAGTGTCCTTCTCGAGACAGTACAGGTTCCCGTCGTACGAGCCCACGAGGACGGCGTCGGCGGTCACGGTCAGCGAGCCGATGACGTTGCCGTGGACGTACGTCGACCACAGCTCTTCGCCCGTGTCGGTGTCGAGGGCGTAGACCGTCCAGTCGTCGCCGCCCACGAAGACGATGCCAGCCTCGGGGTCGATCCCCGGGTTCGACATGACGACCTGGCCGATTTCGAACGACCACTCCTCGGTGCCGTCCTCGAGATCGAGGCGGTAGACGTAGCCGTCCCAGGAGCCGACGAACGCACCGCCGTCGTAGGTCGGGATCGTCCCCTTGACTTCCCTGCCGGTCTGGAACTCCCACTCGAACTCGAGGGAGGGGAACTCCCAGCAGTAGACGACGCCGTCGTTCGAGCCGGTGATCATCCGCTGGGTAGCGGGATCGATCGCCGTCGACGGGTGAGGCATCCCCCACAGGCGGTCGTCTTTCCACAGGGGTTCGCCCGTCCCGGCGTCGAGTGCCCACATCGTCCCCGCGTCCGGGTTCGAGTACTCCGTGACGACGTAGACGACTCCCTCCCAGTAGGCCGGACTCGAGCCGATAGCGATCGCGCCGTCGAGGCGACCGCGGGAGGTGTGCCAGATCTCGTTCCCCGTATGGGGATCGAACGCGTACATGTCGCCGTCGTAGCCACCCAGGTAGGCGACGTCCCCGATGATCGTCGGCGTGCCGTGAAAGCCCAGCGAGCGCGAGGCGCCGGTCATCCGCGTCCACTGGTGTCGCCCTTCGGGGTCGACGGCGTGGAGGCGCCCGGTGTCGGCCGGGATCACGATCGTTTCGCCATCGGGGGTCGGCAACGGCGTCGATTTCGCCGCCGTGTGCCCGATGTAGTTCACCGGGAGCGACCAGTTGACCGACACCTCGTCTGGAACGGTCTCCTCCGGATAGTAACCCAGTCGACGAAGGCCGCCGCGGAACATCGTCGCGTCGTCTCGAAGTGGGTAGGTCTCGTCGTACGGCAGAATCTCGGGATCGAACGACTCCTGATCGCGGTCGTACGTGCCGTACCCCGGCATCGCACAACCAGCCAGGCCGGCGACGGCGAGGCTCCCGCCGGCGAGGAACTGGCGTCTCGAGACGCGGGGGCTCGAGGGTCGAGTCATATGTTGTCGCGACGGTTGTCAGCGAGCTACCATAGGTGCCTCGGTCACAGTGGCGCAGTCGATCGCTCGTGAGCGATCGGTTCCTGCTCGTCAATGAACCTGTTCCTCGGCGCTTGAGGTTCGAACGTGGGACGAGAGCCGGCGAACCCACAACGTACGAGACACGAATGGCGCCTCGAGCGGACGGCGTTCGGTGTGACGCCGCCCATTCATTATACTATAGTATATGTATTTTTAAACTATTCTCCCCACACCCATATAATACATTATTTGTAGCTTTGATATGCAGTCGCTAATCGTCGTTCACGATTGCAACGAGGAGATACACTGCACGACGTCGATAGGGTCTGACGGCGGCATTCCGGAGAGTATCTTTCCACTATAGCAAGTGTCGGAGGATCGGGACAATATCCCTGGTTGAAAATCGGGCAGCCCATCATCGAAAAATCACTCATATTCAAACATCCGTCCAAAATAATGTGCTCCATGAAGATACTTTTCCAATGAAATGTGTACATAGAGTAACTTTATATGGCCATCCGTGGTGCACACGTCGTATGTCGACACGCGCAACCCACTGGAACGATACCGCGACCTGTCCGTTCTGTGGCAGTGAGCTCGCCGACCCCGGTGCCGGGTTCGTCGACCACATCGGGGCCAGCCCCGACTGTCAGACCGAATTCGATACCTGGCGCGAGAACGTCGCCGACGACCTCGGCGGTACCTGGATCGGGTAGGATCAGGATCGCTCACGCTCAGTCCGCAATCCGCAGTCCGCAGTACTCGAGGCCGCAAACTCGAGCGCAATCACCAGCACTCGAGTCGCGAAACACTCACCAGCCTTCCTTCAAAACCCGACCGCCTGTCCGTCCTTTCTGGGTTCGGTCGCCCCGGTGAGCACATCTCCTGTCCGGCGAACGAGTTGTGCGCCGCCGAACAGCGACGGCGGGAGGATCCGCACGTCGTGGCCCTTTCGAACCAGTCCCGTCTGATTTGGGAGTCGTTCTTCGACGCCCAGCGTCCCCTCCTCCCGGTAGCGCCAGCGCGGCGAGTCGAGGGCTTCCTGGGCGCCCATCCCGTAATCGACGAGGTTCGAGATGAGCTGGACGTGGCCCTGAGGCTGCATGTATCCGCCCATGACGCCGAACGCCGCCCAGTCGTCCTCGTCGAACTTCGCGATCGCCGGAACCAGGGTGTGGAACGGACGCTTGCCCGGCTCGAGGCTGTTCGGATGGTCGGGATCGAGCGAGAACGAGGCGCCGCGGTTCTGGAGGGCGATGCCGGTGTCGCCCGCGACGAGGCCGCTGCCGAAGCCCGCGAAGCGGGAGTTGATGTAGGAGACGAGGTTCCCCTCCGCGTCGCCGACGGTCAAGAGGACGGTGTCGGCGTCCTCGGCTGCCTTCGTCGGCACGCCCACCTCGGGATCCTGAATGGGGCTATCACCGATGGCGGACGCGCGTTCGCGGGCGTAGTCCTTCGAGGCCAGCGGTGGAACCGTCTCGTACTCGGGATCCGTGATGTAGTGGTGGCCGTCGACGAACGCGAGCTTCATCGCCTCCGCGAAGGCGTGGACGCGCTCGGGTGAGTCGTAGTCGTGCTCGCCAGCGCCGATCTCCTCGGCGATGTTGAGCGCCTCGAGGGCGATCAGGCCCTGGTTGTTCGGCGGTAGTTCGTAGACCTCCGTGCCGTTGTACTGGGTGCTGACCGGGTCGAGGAACTCCGGTTCGAACGCGGCGAGGTCGTCGACGGTCATGAACCCACCCTGGGACTGGATCTCCTCGGCGATTGCCTCGCCGATCTCGCCCTCGTAGACCACGTCGGCTCCCTCGTCGGCGATCCGTTGCATCGACTCGCCGAGGCGCTCGAGGGTGACGACCTCACCTGGGTCGGGCGCCTCGCCGTCGAACAGGTACGCCTCGCGAGCGTGCTCGTCGGTGAACAGCCGGGGGCCACCCTGCCAGTAGTAGGAGATAACCTCCGAGACGGGGTAGCCCTCCGTAGCATAGGTGATCGCCGGCTCGAGGACGTCCGCGAGCGATTGCTGCCCGAGTTCCTCGACCGTCGCCTCCCAGCCGCGGGCCGTCCCTGGCACCGTGACCGCGTGGGGGCCGAGGAAGGGCATCTCGAGGGCTGCCTCGCTCGTCGTGTCGTCGACGGCATAACCCCGGGCCTCAGGGTACCAATCGGAAGCGTTCTCGTGTTCCCGGATCGACGTGGTGACGTTCTCGATGGTCGCTTCGGCTGGGGCGCCGCCGCAGGCGCGCATCGCCCCCACGTCGCCGTCTGCCGTCCGGTAGAGGGCGAAGACGTCGCCGCCAAGGCCCGTCGAGGTCGGTTCGACGACGTTCAGCGCGGCCGCGGTCGCGACCGCCGCATCGAAGGCGTTCCCGCCGTCCTGGAGGATCGACAGGCCGGCCTGAGCGGCCAGCGGTTGGCTCGTCGCCACCATCCCGCCGGTCGCGTGGACGGAGGAGCGTCTCGAGTCGAATCGGTCGAGGTCGTAGTCCATGTCAGCCACTCACTCACGGCGCTACCTAAACGCGTCCCTCGCGGCAGACCGGGTACGGTTTTCCCTCCACCCATCACGCATTCCCGCACGCCGACCCTGGTCGCAACGTTGACGGTATCCCGGCCAAAACTCGAGGACGAGCACGAACACGAGTACCAACACCAACTCGAGCACGAATTCGATATCGAGCACGAATACCAACTCCACTCGAGTGCGGACATCGACCGCTCACCACCAGGCCCATGGCTGACGACCCATCCCTTCCCGGCGTCGAGACGACTGCGGACGACGAGGAACGCATCGTCCTCCACGTCGACGCCGACTGCTTTTACGCCGCCTGTGAACGCCTCCGTGAACCCGAACTCGAGGGCGAACCCGTCGTCGTCGGGATGGGCTACGAACCCGGTGACACCATCGGTGCCGTCGCCACCGCCAGCTACGAGGCTCGCGCCTTCGGCGTCGAGAGCGCCCAGGCCATCTCGACAGCGCTCGAGAATCTGCCCCGGCGAGTGGATGTGGACGACGACCCCGAGCTGACCGTCGAGGAAACCGGCCACTACCGCTCGGTCGACATGGAGTACTACCAGTCGGTCGCCGAGGACGTGAAGGCCATCCTCCACGACTGCGCCGACGTCGTCCGGGAGGTGAGCGTCGACGAGGCCTACCTCGACGTCACCGACCGGACGGCCTGGAACGTGGCGGAGGGCTTTGCCCGCCACGTGAAGGATCGTATCCGCCGGGAGGTCGGAATCACCGTCAGCATCGGCGTCGCGCCGTCGATGAGCGCCGCCAAGATAGCGAGCGACTACGACAAACCCGACGGACTGACCGTCGTTCAACCCGGGGAGGTTCGCGAATTTCTGGCCCCGCTCGAGGTCGACCTGCTTCACGGCGTCGGCCCCGTCACGGCCCGCGAACTTCGCTCGATGGGCCTCGAGACGGCGGCCGACGTGGCGGCGACCGATCCCAAACCCCTGGTCGAGCATTTTGGCGAGCGAGGGCGGGAGCTGTACGACCGTGCACGCGGGGACGACGACCGTGCGGTCGAGCCGAAGGGACTCCCGAAGAGCTTCTCGCGGGAGTCCGCGTTCAGCGAGGCGGTCGAGGAACCCGACCCCAAACGGGAGCTGGTCGAGACGCTCGCGGAGGCCGTCGCAGAGCGAGCCCAGCGTGAGGGTGCGCTGTACCGAACCGTCGGCGTCAAAGCAGTCACGCCGCCGTACGACGTCAACACTCGAGAACGGTCGTTGCCAGGGCCCATCGACAACCCCGACCTCGTCCGCGAGATCGCCCTCGAGCTGTTCACCGAGTTCGAAACCGTTCCGGTGCGGAAACTCGGCGTGAAAGTCGCCAACCTCGAGTTCAGCGAGGTCGATCAGGCGAGTCTGGACGACGTGGACTGGAACGCTCGAACGACGAGCGACCCTGCGATGTCGGCCGACCCGGGCACTGACTCGAGGTCGGCGGAACGGAGACAACAAGGGGACGACCCGTCCGACCCGGAACAGGCGGCATTGACGACGCTACTGGAGGCACACGCGAGCGAGAAGGATGCCGAGGAGCCGTCCCAGTCCGACTCGCGTACGGATCGGTCACGGGAGCCCGGCCAGGCGTCCCTCGAAGAGTTCGAGTGACCCGCGCCCATCAGCACCGGCCGAAATAGCCATCACGGTGGGGTCACGATGAAACGATATTCACGACCGCCGGACTGTGATATTGAAAGTATAAGTCACCGCAGGAAAACGGTGTAACAGATCACTGTTCCAGGCCACAGTTGACCGATCTCCACATGACTGACGATATCGACTTCTACGACCTTCTCGGCGTTTCTGCTGACGCTTCACAGGACGACATCAAGCAGGCGTTTCGCGAACAGGTGCGGGTGTACCACCCCGACCTGAACGACGACGACCGCGCGCAGGCGCAGTTTACGGCGTTGAAGAAGGCCTACGACATCCTGGGAGATCCGGTCGAACGGCAGGCCTACGATCGCCTCGGTCACGAGGACTACGTCGCGAAGCGTACGTCCGGACTGCCGTCACCGGACGTCTGGAAGCGTTCGACGGACTCGAGTAGCGGCGACGATGCGGCGGAGCAAACGAGTACTGGTGGGGCGACAACTGCAGGAACTGGGGCGACCGCAACCGGTTCCTCGTCGACCAGCTCGAGTGGGACATCGACGAGCACGTCCAGCGGTTCCAGCAACACCGGTTCCAGCACCTCGAGAACGACCACCGGTGCCACAAGTTCGTCCGCACGAGCCGAAACCGGAGGTAGTGCGACGGGGGCAGCGGGGGCACGTGCGGCTGGCACTGGAACCGGTACCAGCACCGGTTCCGCCGGCACGTCCGGGACGAGCCACCGTGGACGCTCGAGTGCGACCACCGCCGGACAGGCGACCGCCAACACTGCCCACTCGGCCGGAGATTACGGCCAGTCCGGCCGATTCGGGAACAACGCACTCGTTCGCTGGTGGCGCAACCAGAACTTCGCCTGGCCGCTCATCTGGACGGCGATCCTGACGTATCTCGCCGGCCTCGCCCACTTCGGGCTCGAGAATCAATCCGGCCTCACCGACGTTAGCCGAGAACTCCAGACGATCGGCGCCGACCCGGTCGCGATCTGGGCGCTCCTGTCGGAAAGCCGCCACGGGATTGCCTCCGCCACCGGTTTCGTCTCCGGCGTCGAATTTGTCAACCCTCCACTCGAGCCCCTGGAGTGGTACGGCGTCCTCGCTGGCGTCATCGTCGCTGCCCTGCTCGTCGTGCTCGCCGCGCGCGTCGCCTGGCGGGCGAACACCTGGGGCCCCGTTTCAATCGACGAAACGATCGTGGTCGCCATCGCGCTCACGGCGGTCACGCTGGTACTCGGCGGGCCGTTGCTGGCCGGTGCCGTGTTGATGCCGCTGTTCTTCGGTGTCGTCGTCCACCGAACCCACCAGCTTCCGGGCTGGTCGCCCTCCTACCTGTACGTCGTGTGTGTCTCGGCGCCGCTGGTCGGCTTCGGGTTGGCCGCTGCGGGCTACGGCTCGCTTCCGGCCGACCTCGCGCTGTTCGTCGTCCTCCCGTTGCTCGGGGCGATCGGACTGCCGATGCAGGTGAGCATGCGAACGCACTTCCGTCGCTAGCAGTGGGGATCAACCGACGCGCGTCGCGACGCCCTTCGTCTGCCGATAATCGGAGGCCAGAATCGATTCGAGTTTCGCGGTCAACTGTGCACGGTCACCCGGCTCCCACTCGGCTGGATCGAGAATCGGCACGACCATGAAGCCCCGACCGCGGAACTCCCGGGCGTGCAGGGCTGGCATCTCGAGGTCGATCCGATGGCGCTGGGTGGTGTACTCCCGGAGGACGTGATCGGTCGCTCTGGCGCCAACCGGCAACAAGATGTGGGCGTTGATCGCGCGCAACTCCGCGTCGAAGTATCGCTCGAGTTCGTCGTACTCCGCTCGGGCCGGTGCTCGGTTCCCGGGGAGCGTACACATGTGCAGGTAGTTCGTGAAGAGATTCGAGAAGTCGGGATCCTCGAGCGGCCCGCTAATGAATCCCGCTTCGCTGAAGACCTCGAGGAGGATCTCCGGCGACTCGATCTCGGTGAACGGAACACCTGTCGTCGTCCCGCCGTGAACGCCCGGATGGTCACCGATCAGGTGAAAGTCCGCGTTGGCGTCACCGTAGCCGAAGACGGCCGGTTGGGAACCGGGGTCGTTCTTTGCGAACGGCGGTCGCATACCGAAGGGGTTGCGCCGTCGTTCCGTAACGTTTTCCACGGAAAGAGGAAGGCTCTCGTCCGAAATAACAGTATTGAACCGGCGGCGATATCTCGAGACCCCTTCGGTAGCGGTGACACGCATTGACGGTGGGGTGCTGTGAGGGTGACTTCGCCCCCTCCTTGTCAAAGCAGCCGTGAAAGATGTTCTGGAAGCCCAGAACGTCGCTACAGAGTGCTCCGACACACTGGACGAAGCGAGATGAGATTCACGAGGACGCTGCTGATCGGGTGGAGTCAGGCGACTGGAAGACAGTCAGCCCCGCGATCTGTGGCCCTGTCTTTTGTTCAATACCCTCCATTACCGCCGTCATCATCGTCGTCATCTTCCTCAGTATCATCTGTTTCGTCACCATCACCGACGAGAATCACCCCCTCCATCCCGCCGTCAGCGTGTGGTTCACAGATGTACTCGTACTGACCGTCAATCTCGAACGTGTGCTCGTGGGTATGCCCTTCATCCGCTAACTCAGACACACCCTCCCAATCCCCTTCTTCCGGTTGGTCGGTCACAGCGATGTTGTGACCGCTGTCCTCCCAGACGAACTCGACTGTGGTACCGGGATCGATTTCAAGCGTGTCTGGGTCGAAACGGTGGTCACCGTCCGGCCCAACTACGACTGTTTCGGCTTCTGGCTCGTCTCCATTTTCTTCATCGTCACCGAGTTCTTCCTCATCTCCATTTTGCTCCTCATCGTCGTCAGTTGGAGCCATTTCATCGTCGTCCTCGGGGTCGTCGCCGTTCCCCAGGCAGCCAGCGACAGCGATACTCGTACCAGTAGCAACCAGGAGTGTGCGTCGTGACAGTCGCATATCTTCCCTATCGATTGCCACCCGTATGAGGATTTTCCGAACTTTATCCAAAATTGATCCCAAGTCCAGAGCGTCCGCTGGTTAAATCCAGGTGATCCGGAACAGGATGATCAGTGCCAGTGTCTCCAGCCCGCACAGGAGTACCATCCCGATCTGGACGTCGACTCCTGCGTTAACGAACCATCGAATAAACGCTGGATGAAACTGATAGAAGTACAGCCACAACCCGTTCTGAACCAGCAGAAAAGATGCAAATACGAGAAGTCCGAGCGTGTGGCTCGCACCGTGCTGACGATAGTTCCGAAACCAGATCGAGCCAAGCACTGACAATAGTAGCAGGTTCACTGCTGCAGCAACCACGGCCACCGTCAGCAAGATCTCCATCCGTCTCCTCCTTGTCGTGGTGTCGTTATGTGTGTTATCCAAATTTTGTCCATAATCACTTGTCCTCCGGATCCACCGACTCGAGAATTTCCTCGACGATTGCCCAGTTCGATTCCATCTGATCCGTAAACAGATACACCGCACCGTAGTTGTCCCCGCTCCGGCGAACGACGTTGTTCTTCATCAGCACGTCGAGGTGGTGGCGGATCGTCGTGTAATCCATTTCGAGTTCGGCTGCAAGCTGGTTTGCGTTCTGCGGGCGCTCATCCAGCGCTCTGAGAATCCGAACACGTGTCGAACCCCCACGAGAACTGGCCAGTACGTACCACAGAACGCCTTCCATCTATTCTCACAGTTCTCACAGATACGTGTTAAATTCGACCCTTCCACCAACCACCGGCATCACAATTCTTGGAATCGTTCGTCCACTTTGTCGAACACCTCATCTGCTGTAGCTTGTGCTCGTGTGACCGAGGAAGAGCGAACGAAGCCAGTAGCTGAGCTCGTCGATGACGATGACAACGACGAATACGATCCCGAGCAGGACGATGACCCTGTCGTAAGCGAAGAAATCCAGATAGCCCATGATGTAGTAGCCAATACCACCAGCACCGACGATCCCGATCGCAGCAGCGTGGCGTACATTGTACTCGAACGTCAACAACCCCGACCTCAAGGGTCGGGGCTTGTCAGTGAACTCCCGCTCTGCCGCTAGACAGCGGAGGCGTTGAAATCGCCGTTCGCGTTCACCGTTCCTGACTTCAGGGCCAGTTGACTGGTGGCCCGTCCAGACCCAGACTTGAGCCAGTTCTGGACAAGACGCCACGCCACGTTCCGCGCAGCGTTGTAATCAGCGTGTAACTCCCTCCCACACTTCAGACACTCGAACTCATCGCCATCGCGGTTATCTTCGTGAGTGAACCCACACTCACCGTGGCTACACCGCTGTGACGTGTACTGAGGAGCGACGGTATCGACGTCGATACCGTGTGCTTCGGCCTTGTACTCGACCTGTCGCTGAATTTCCCGAAATGCCCATTGCTGGAACTTCGAGGCGTTCGAGATACGCGTCCAAATCCACGTCAACCGCTCGAACGTGATGTGCGTACACTCGTTCTCAACGGCTTCTCGAACGATACCGTTCGACACGTCGTGTAAGCGGTGACGGCTCCACTCGGCAAACCTGTCACCGATTGACTGGATGGTGAGGTGCGCCGAGCGTGTGCCTGTTTGTTGCAGGTTTCCACGGCGGCGTTCATACTTGTCTCGCTTGTGGTTGAGTTCGTCCGCGTTGCCGAGGAACGCTCCAGTGCTGGTAACGGCGAGGTAGCCATCCACGTTCAAATCGACGCCGAGAACCACTCCGTTCTCGGTCTGCTCGTCGGTAGAAACAGGGTCAACGTCTTTCTCGACGGCAACGTGGAGATAGTATTCTCCGTCACGCATGTGGAGCGTGGCCTCTTTCTTCTCCCACTTGTCCTCGTTCCAGTACTCCTCGAACGGCGTCCCTTCATCGTCGTGTGGCAGGACGTACTCGGCGGTCACGCGGTCGCCAGTGGTGGCGAGCGTCACGTGGTCATCGTTGTACGTGATGGTGCGTCCGTTGTACACGATGACAGTACCCCGGAACTCGGGTTTGCTCGTGTTCGTATTGTCTTCGAGCAAGTCGTGACAGTTCGACAAGGCGTCGGCGGCGAGGTTTCTCGCGGATTGGACGAGGCTGGCTTGGAGAGTGGTCTGTTCGCGGACGTCGGTGTAGGTGGCTTTGTGGAGTTTGTTTTTGGCTTTGACGAGGTGGGCTGGGTCGTCGCTCCAGCCGTGGTCTGCGACGTGTTGGGCGGCGTGTCGGAACTCTTCAAACGTCTGGTCAACAGCCGAGTGTCGTGACTCGGGGATGGTGAGTTTGACTTGGATGTTCCTGACCACCTCCGCCATGCTTCATAAGAAGGGACAGAACTATTTAATAATTAGTGTTTGGCAGCGTGGGGGAGTTAGCCATGCTGTGAGGCGTGGTTGGACTCCCACGTGTCGGCTTCCTCCCCGAGGTCAAGCCTCGGGGTATCCGCCTCAACCGCTGATGAAGATCCAATGCCAGGAAGCTCCACCCGGCTATCAGGAGGACTACGAGAAGGAGGAGTGTTTCAGTACCGATCCCCAGACGATCCCACAGTGAGGTGACGGTGTCAGAATCCTTTCCGTCAGTCATGGTTCGGTGTGAATCGCGTTATCGGATTCGATCCGCTCTTGATGGATTCACTGTCACGACCGAGAGCGACGAACACGCGGGAAGATTACGTCGATCTTGTAGCAGAAGCGAATCGTGACTTGACTGAGTGAATGGTGGAACAATGAGCGCGACAATTCGAGGTGGGAGCCGTCCCACTCGAGTACACCATCGACACGGTCGGACGCTGGTGAAAACCGGGGCCGTGGAAAGGATGTGCACGAGTATGAATAGAACGCACCAATGATAACTCGAGATGCGCACGAACCCGAGCATTAATGACGCTCGCCGTCCCGGGTTTACGTAATGACACGACTCATCGACGGGAACGCGGTCGCGAGCGAGATACGAGATGACCTCGGCGACGCCATCGAGACGCTCGCGGACGCCGGTGAACGCCCCGGTCTGGCCACCGTACTGATGGGCGACGACCCCGCGAGTCAGACCTACGTCTCGATGAAACAGCGCGACTGCGAGGAGGTCGGGATCGAACCCCACCACGTCGACGTGCCCGGCGACGCCGCGCCCGAAACCCTCTACGAGACCATCGAGAACCTCAACGAGAACCCCGACGTCAACGGCTACCTCGTGCAGGCACCGGTTCCGGATCACGTCGAGTACCGGGAGGTCATCCGCCGAATCGACCCAATGAAGGACGTCGACGGCTTCCACCCCGAGAATGTCGGCCGCCTCGTCGCCGGCGACGCCAGGTACCGCCCGTGTACTCCACACGGCGTGCAGAAGTTGCTCGAGGCCGCGGACGTCGAAACCGAGGGGGCGGACATCACCATCGTCGGTCGATCCGACATCGTCGGCAAGCCGCTGGCGAACCTACTGATCCAGAAGGCCGACGACGGCAACGCGACGGTCACCGTCTGTCACTCCCGAACCGAGAATCTCGCCGAAAAGACCCGTAACGCGGACGTCGTCGTCGCCGCCGTCGGCGTCCCCGAGTTGATCGACGGCTCGATGATCGGCGAGGGTGCCGTCGTGATCGACGTCGGCGTCAACCGCGTCGATGCCGACACGGAGAAGGGGTACGAACTGGTCGGCGACGTCGACTTCGAGAGCGCGAAAGCCCGCGCGAGTGCGATCACACCTGTTCCCGGCGGCGTCGGACCGATGACGCGGGCGATGTTGCTGTACAATACGGTCAAAGCGGCTAGCCTGCAGACGGGTATTGACGTCGACCTGCCCTAGTCAGAACGCCGTCGGCCTGTCAATAATATTACGACTCCGATGTATCATAATCTGCACGACGGCAGCCGATTCTGGTGGGACTGAAGGAAAACTGTCCTAGAACACCGACTCGAGCCCGTCCTGTGCCTGCTCGAGTGCGTACTCGTCGCCGCGAACCCCGTTCCCCAGATGACGTGTCGCTTCGAGCAACGTCTCGGCTGTCTCCGGGTCGACGTCGCCGTCGAGCATCCGCAGTCTGGTCTCGTGATCGATCAGTATCTCGAGGGTGCTTCGAGCCGCGTCGCTGAGCGTCCGATCGGTTTCCTCGATCCACAGACGAATGTCGCGTCGATACTCCCGAATCGCGTCGGCAACGGCGAGGCCGCGAGCTTCGCGGAACGAGGCCGGAATCGCGTCGGCGGCAGGCCGCTCGCCGGCGTCCGCATCCCGGAGCAAGGCGAGGAAGTACAGCTCCTCGTCCTCGGTGAGCCGAGACGTCCGGGCGACCAGATCTGCGACGTGGTCGAGTTCCGCCGCGGCGAGGTACATCTCGTCCAGTTCCCGGAGTTGACCGCCGCTGACGAAGCCGCGGTTCCGGAGGTACTTCCGACATACCGTTCGGGCTCGGTCGGCGAGTTCCTCGCTCGAGCAGTCGTCGATTGCCCCTCGGACGGCCGTGAGGTCGAAGTCGGTCGGTCGATCGGTGTGACTCGAGCGCTCGCCCGTCCCGACGCTGCGGAGGCTGCCACAGGCCGGACAGCCGACGCTCCCGGTCTCGTAGTACGACCAGCGGGTGCCACAGCCAGTGCACTCACGCTCTCCGCGAATGTTCATAGCGATCGTAGCGCCGCGAGTTCAAAAGACCCATCGGTGTGGTCGCCGCCGGTCAGTTTCTGACCAGTACCGAGAACGCGCTGACTCCGCCCACGCCGACGGTGAGCCAGTAGGTACACAGCCGATAGAGAAGCGCGATCGACAGGGCAGCCGCCACCTCGAGCTGTCCGAGGGTCGCTAGGCTCGCGGTGACGATCGCTTCGACGCCGCCGGTACCTCCCGGAGCCGGGACGACGGATCCGAGTTTACCGACGGCGACAGCGATCGCGACGACACCTAGCGACAGGTGATACCCGAGCGCACTCGCCCCGATGTAGACGGGCAACATGAGAAAGGCCATCCCCAGATGAGCGGACACCGTCGCAGCCGCGAGTGTTCGGCGACTGGCACCGATCGTGTCGATCGTTTCGTAGAAGCCATCGAGACGACCGCGAACCGCGTCGGGGCACAGCAGGGGATCGAACCGGTCGGTGACGCGACCCGTGGTACGGTGAAGCGTCGTGACTGCTCCGATGACGAACCAGTACACGACCGTCCGTCGCCAGAGTACGACCGTCATCGCCGCGATGACGACGACAAACGCCAGTCCGAAGACGACCAGGCGACTCACGAATGCGGTCGCAATCGTGTCGCCGGCGACGATCGAGGCCACGCCGAGAAAGCCAAACGAGTAGTACGGCAGGTAGTTCAACACGTCGGCCGCGAGCACGCTCGCGAGGCCATCTTCGTAGGCGAGTTCGCCTTCTCGAGCGACGAGGTAGGCGACGAGCGGCTCCGTCGCGACCTGCCCGTAGGGCGTGACGTACTTGATAAACATCGCCGTGAGGAAGAGCATGCCGACCTGTCGACGGCGAAGCGAGTCGTCGACGAGGGTCAACAGCTGTACCCAGACCAGTCCGCGAAAGGTCAACGCGAGCACTCCGGACAGCAACCCGGCGGCGAGGAGGGGGCGATCGACGTCGGCGAGTTCGGCAAACACCGTGTCACTCCCGACGAGGGAGACGAGGAGGGCAAGCAAGGCGGCGGCAACGCCGACGCCAAGCACGAATCGACGTTTCATATAGCCAACATTGTGAGCGATCCATAACTATTTTGTGATTGTCTTGTTTCGTGTGAAATGAGAGGCTGTCCCATGGTTTCGTTTTCGGGCATCTGTGTTACATACCAACACGAACCACCCCATCGCAAGGGATTTGTCGTGGGCACTGGAACGAGTGGACGATGACACGGAGTCCCCTCGCTCCTGATCGAGAAATTCGCCACCAGGAACACACCCGTCGTTCGAGTCGCCGATGAGGCCGTCGTTCTCGAGGTCGGCACGGATACTTACCCGTTGACCATCGGCGACGCCACACGGCTTCGCGAGCAGCTTACCGACGCCCTCGAGCGAACCGAGGAGTTCACTCACACCACGGCCACTCATCGTGGCGACGGCTCCTACGTCGTCGCCCGCCGCGGGGCGACCTCGAGCGGCCACCGGAAAGTGTTCGATTCGTTCGAGTCGGTGGCACGGTTGTTCCAGGAGTTACCGACGACGTTCACCGTCGAAGACGTCGAAGACGTCGAACAGACGGGATTGACCGGCAGCCGGCGACACGTCCTCCTCTGGCACCTGCTCGAGCATCCCGCGTTCGCGTGTGAACTCGTGCGACGACAGCCACTGACGGGGCGGAAAACGATGATCAACGAGTCGGCTTCAGGGAGGACACTCGAGGGCGAGTAGCGCACCTCACCCAGATAGTACGTTCACGACGACCCCGTCTCATTTTTCACCGTGGAACGACGAGACTGCACCATGCGCGATGAGGAAGAAATCCGCGAGCAGTACGAATTTCTCGTCGACGAACTCGAGAGCGAAGAGATGCGCCACGACGGCGTCAGAGAGCTATTCACCCATTATCGACGGGCACTCGGCTGGGTGCTCGAGGAAGAGCACATGTAACGGCGAACGAGTTCGGTTCTCGACGTATCATCGCTCATGGCGGTGTCGTTAGGTTTAAGTCTCCCGGGTGAATTTTCTCACGTGACGCTTCGCTTTGGAGGGCCGAAGCGTCAGCGGGGACCAATTCAGGGCGGCAAGCAATCGTACGGCCCTTTTCACGCCGTACGGTTTGCTTTCCTGTTTACAGATCATACCGACGAGCGACTGCTACGGTGATCGCAGCGCGTGTTGTCGCTGGTTCGTTGGACGGGGTCGAACGAATCCGAGTGAGCGACCAGCCTGGTGGACGCGGTCAATCCGAACCGATCTCGAAAACGGAAGAGACCCCCGCCCGAGACACCCACCCGTACGAAATTATCAGCCAAAAAACGCTCTGAATGCTAAACATGAGGTGTGCGTTATGCGTTTACCTAAGAAAACTCGTCGGCACAATTACGATTTGATGACAGCGGAAATAGTGGTATCCACTGAGCTACCCGGGTAGTATTCGATCCTAACCCGATATATTTATTAAAATTCGACAAGAAGTACAGGTGGTACGTTCCCAATGTACGACCTGACAGGATTCCAGCGAGATCTGCTGTACGTCATCGCCGGTGAGGAAGAACCGCACGGTCTCGCCATCAAAGAAGAACTGGAGCAGTACTACGAAAAGGAGATCCACCACGGTCGCCTCTACCCAAACCTCGATACGCTTGTCGACAAGGGCCTCGTCGAGAAGGGCAGTCGTGACCGGCGGACGAATTTTTACACGCTCACCCGTCGTGGCCGGCGCGAACTCGAGGCCCGGCGGGAGTGGGAAGGGCAGTACGTCGAACTGTAGGACGGCACTGGATCCTTTTCACGACCACCGACTGTCGAGAGACGTCACACTCCAGGCGATCGGCGCCCCCCTCGACGAGGCGGGCGTCCGAATCGCGCTAACCGGCACGCGCTGATGTTCCAGTTCCTCGGTCTCGAGCTGTCTTCCACACCCATCCGATGATCGTCGACCGAAAGCCGAACGCGAGAACAGCCATCATAAGATTTGCCCGAACCACAACGAATATTTTTACTTAGTGGCCTGCTCAGCTCTCGTATGGATCGAGACACGGTCGAACCTCGAGTCGAGACGATTCCTGGAAAACGGGCGACGCAGTGGGTTGACTACCACCACCAGTTCTCCGCGCCGAGCACCTACGTCTACGAGTTCGTCTGGGACGCAGGAGAAGACGCCATCGGGCCATTCTGCACCGACGTCGACGGCAACGTCCTCATGGACTTTACGAGCCACGTCGCTGCAGCCCCACTCGGCTACAACAACCCCGCCGTCCGAGAGCGTCTCGAGGCGTTCGACCTCGTCGATCCACTCAAAATCGCCGGTCAGGACTTCTACGTCAGCGGTGGCGGCGGCTCCCCCACTGACGCGGAGTTTCCGGGGCCGACCCAGCTGATGGAACGGCTCGTCGACCTCACCGACCACTACGACATGGATCGGGTGTTCCTCTCGAACTCGGGCGCCGAAGCGGTCGAAAACGCCATCAAGATCTGTTACGCCTCGGGCGGCCACCGTGCGTTCACCTTCGACGGCGCGTTCCACGGTCGGACGCTCGGCGTGCTCTCGCTCAATCGATCGAAAGCCGTCCACCGCAAAGGGTATCCGGAGGTACCTGGCGTCGTGAGCGTTCCCTACCCCTCGACCCAGGAAGCGTACGATACCGACTGGTCGACCGACGGCCCCGGTGGCAACGTCGTCGCCGACAAACTCGACCCCGACCAGGGAGTCATCGATCCCGACGAAGTCGCCTACCTGATCCTCGAGCCGGTTCAAGGCGAAGGCGGCTACCGCGTCCCCCATCCCGACTTCGCTCGCGACGTCGAGGCGCTCCGCGAGCGATTCGGGCTGAAGGTCATCGCCGACGAGATCCAGTCCGGGCTCGGTCGAACCGGCGAGATGTGGGGCGTCGACCATCTCGATCTCACACCTGACGTCATCACCAGTGCCAAGGGGCTTCGCGTCGGCGCGACGATTTCCCGCTCCGACGTGTTCCCCGAAGAGAAGGGGCGAATCTCCTCGACGTGGGGGGCCGGCGACCTCATCGCGTCGATGCAGGGTGTGTTGACGATCGACGCCATCCGCGAGCAAAACCTGCTGTCGAACGTCCGGGTTCGGGGCGACCAGCTGCGCTCGATCCTCGAGGAGCGCGACGCCGAGGGCGTCATCGACGTCCGCGGACGCGGGTTAATGCTGGCGATCGAGTTCGACACCAAAGACCGACGCGAGGCGGTCGTCGAGGCGGCGATGAAGCGCGGTCTGCTCACCCTCGGCTGTGGCCACAAGACACTTCGACTATTGCCACCGCTCGACGTCACCGAACGCGAGATCGACCTCGCAACGCGGTTGCTCTTCGAGGCGATCGACTCGGTGGCGGCGGAACAGCGAGCTACCGTCTGAACGACCCATTCGATCCGAGTATCGATCGCCGAGACGTGCTCCCGTCGACTGGAACCTGTCCTACCCGCCTCCGCGTATGGACTGCTCGAGACCTTCGGCATCGTCGGTCAGGGGCACTACGCTTTTGTACACCGGTCGACAATCGTATGCCAGTCTATGACACTCAGGGGTGAGTTGGACGGGTCATCTGGTCGCTGCCCCGGTAAACTCCCGGCGCAGGTATGAAGACGGCCCACCGTTTTCTGGTGGCGTTTCTGGTCGTCTTCCTGGTCACGGGTGGCATCCTCGTCGCGGCTTTCGATGCCCACCGAAGCGACGTCACCGACTACACCGACGAGGCAGTCGACGCACAGGCTGATCGATCGGCCGACGTTCTCGACGATCGGCTTCGTGGCCAGCTCGAAACGCTCGAGGTCGCCGCGACCAACGACGACCTCACCGATCATAGGAGCGACGAACAGGCGACCGCTATCGAGGCACTGGTCGAGACCTCGGCGTTCGACGGGGCGACCGTCGTCGATGCGTCGGGAACCGTTCAAGCGATCACGACCGGAGACGACGATGGAGGCTCCGACGAACTCGTCGGCACTGACTTCAGCGATCGGGAATACGTCCAGTGTGCTCTGACCGAACGATCCTGTATCAGCGATCCGTTCGTCGCCGAAACGGACAACCACATCGTGGTACTCAGCGTGCCGATACACGATGATGGCGAGATCGTCGGCACGGTCAACGCCGCCTATCACCTCGCGGAGACGGCCTTTTTCGATCCACTCGTCGGCTCGGGGGAACGAACAGGGATGACGGTCACCGCTGACGAGTCGGTACTCTACAGCGATCGCGAACGCTTCGACGAGACCATCGACCGGCAGGCAGATCTCGAGATGGTCGACTGGACTGTCACCGTCCACTACGACCAGGCCGCGTTGAGCGAGAGCCTGAATCGGTTGCGGACGTTCCAGATCGTCACCGGTGTCCTCCTCCTGGGCACCGTCGCTGGTTTCGGGCTGTGGGTGTATCGATCACAGATTCAGCGGATTCAGCGACTGTCCCGGCGTGTCGGTGCACTCGAGCGACGGGCGTACGACGAAACGGAGCCCGTCGGTGGCCCGGCAGAGTGGCGTCAGATCGACCGCGCACTCGACCAACTTGCCCGCTCGCTCGAGCGTCGTGAGCAGATGTTGCTCGTCTACAACCGCATCCTTCGACACAATCTCCGTAACGAACTCAACGTCATCACCGGGTACGCCTCCCACCTCGAAGCAACGCTCGAGGGCGAAGAGTCGGACGCGGCGACGGACATCCGGCTGGCGGCGAGCGATCTCCTCGACCTCGCCGACCGAGCCCGAACGACGGAATACTTGCTCGATAGACCCGGTTCGAATCCACCGACGATCGATCTCGTCGACGTACTCACCGACCGCGTCGAGGCGTTTGGCGAGGTGTATCCGGGAGTGACCGTCGACCTCGAGGCTCCCACGAGCGCAGTCGTCGTCGGTGGTGAGGAACTCGAGATGGTCGTCGACGAACTGCTCGAGAACGTCGCTGAGCACGCGGGGGACGACGCCACGGTCGAGATCACGGTGACGGTTACGGACGCGACCGTCAGCATGCGATTCGCCGACGACGGATCCGGCATCCCCGAGGAAACGGCTGAACTCCTTACCGGGGACAGCGACATCTCCCCGCTCAACCACTCGGCGGGAATCGGTCTCTGGCTCGTCGACTGGACGGTCAGCCGGTACAATGGGATACTCACGTTCCCGGCGCGGACGAAGGGTGGCGTCGTCGAGGTCGTTTTCCAGCGTGGCGTGGCCGATCCGGACGCCTAGAACTGGTACCGTCGCTCGTCGTCCATCTTCGGATAGGCGTTCGCGCCGGTCATCTCTTCGAACGTCATCCCCGAGAGGTACTCGTCGTACGTAACGTCGTAACCGGAGCGAAGCTGGAAGTCGAGTTTGCCAGTATCGACGGTCGTCTGAAAAAGCATATGCACCGCTCGCCGGACGAGTTCGTCGGTCGACTCCGGCTCGAGAGCCGCCTGCAGCAGGGCCAGTTCGTTTCGCGTCTCCCGATCGAGGGCAACCGACAGCTCATCGCCGAGGTCGGCGTACGTCTCGTTCATCTCCGAATTCAGCTCCTCGAGGCTCATATCAGGGCTGACTCGAGGGTGACGGATAGACCTTTCGCGCTGCGGTCGGTTCCTCGACTGCACACGGTGCCAGCGCAGATCGGCGGTCGGCGGTCGACAGTTGTCGGCGGTCGGCAGTCGTCAGAGATTCCGAAAATCGCTAGGGGTAAGGCCATCGGTTCGTAACCTCGAGCAATGAGTCCACGCGACGGCGGGAACGGATTAGCGGAGAACCGTGACGCTGCCGGCGACGCTGACAGTGACACCGCTTGCGAATCGCCACCGCTCCCGACCGGCGACGACCTCGAGGCGATCCAGTCGGCGCTCATCGAGTGGTACGAGGACGATCACCGGGAGTATCCGTGGCGCCAGACCGACGATCCGTACGCGATCCTCGTCAGCGAGGTCATGAGCCAACAGACGCAACTCGACCGCGTCGTCGACGCCTGGGAGGCATTCCTCGAGCGCTGGCCGACGACTGTCGCGCTGGCCGACGCCGACAGAGCCGACGTCGTCGGCTTCTGGTCGAGCCACAGCCTCGGATACAACAACCGGGCGAAGTACCTCCACGAAGCCGCCCAGCAGATCGAAACCGAGTTCGACGGGACGTTCCCGGAGACGCCCGAGGCACTGCAGTCGTTGATGGGCGTCGGCCCGTACACCGCGAACGCCGTCGCGAGTTTCGCCTTCAATAACGGCGACGCCGTAGTGGACACGAACGTCAAGCGCGTCTGTTACCGTGCGTTCGACGTCCCGGACGACGACGACCGGTTCGCGACGGCCGCAAACCACCTCATGCCCGACGGCCAATCTCGAGTGTGGAACAACGCCGTCATGGAGCTCGGAGCGGTCGCCTGTGGCCAACAACCACGCTGTGAGGAGGCCGGCTGTCCCTGGCGGCGGTGGTGTCAGGCCTACGCCATCGGGGATTTCTCGGCTCCGGACGTCCCCACGCAATCGACGTTTGAGGGGAGTCGCCGCCAGTTCCGCGGTCGTGTAATTCGCACCCTCGAGTCCTTCGACGAACTCGCCCTCGACGAGCTGGGGCCGCGTATCCGCGTCGATTACACTCCAGACGGCGACCACGGCCGGGAGTGGCTCGAGGGGCTGCTCGAGGATCTCGCCGCCGATGGACTCGTCGAACTCGAGACGCGATCAGAGAGTGTCCACGCTGCTCCGGAAGAAGACCGTGGCTCCTCGAGCGAGGACGCTACCGAGATCGAACACGTCGTCCGACTCAAACGGTAGAGGCTGATCGCTGTCGAACCGACCGCTCTGTCACTCCATCTCGAGTTCCGGTCGATCCGACCCTTCGTCGCGAGGGAGCGAGATCGACACGACACCGCCGTTCGACTGATCGTCAGGAAACGAGAGCATCCCACCGGCACGGTCGACGAGCAGTTTCGCCAGCCAGAGACCGATGCCGCTGCTGTGCTCGAGCGGCGAGCTGGGAACGTCACCGGTTACGACCGTCCGCTCGTGTCGTGGGATCCCTGGCCCGTCGTCTCGAACGTGGATCTCGATCGTCTCCGAATCGGCCACGAGCTCGAGGTCGACGTGTGGCGTGTCTCGGTGGCTGTGTTCGATACTGTTTTCGACGAGCTCGGCCACCGCTTGCCTGAGGCCAGGGGTGACGGCAACGAGCGGTGCGTCTGTCGTTGCTGCACGGACGGCGATCTCGGCATCGAGATGTGCCTGTTGCAGTGCGCTCGCCCACCGTGGTATCGCTTCAGTGAGATCGACCGACCTGGGCCGTTTCGTATCGAACAGAATGTTCGAGGCCTTTCGACCCTTGTCCACCGACTCCAACAACTTCGAGACGGTTCGTTGTAAGCGGGCCGCCGGCTCCGCGACCGATCGATCGCCCTGGGCCGCGATGTCCTCGGCGTACCCCGAGACGATGTTGAGATCGTTCCGGAGGTTGTGTCGGAGCATCCGGTCGAGCACGTCGATGTGATAGGTTCGCTGGACGCTCTCGGTGATGTCCTGGATGTAGCCGCGGTAGGTCACGTCCTGGCTCTCGTCGGGGACGGGTTCCCCGTAGACGCGGACGCATTTTTCCGTATTCTGGGCCGTGATCAACCGAAACTCGCCGCTGATCGTCTCGTCCGTCTCCCGGCAGGCGGCGATCATCGACTCGATCCGCTTCCGATCTGCCGGAGGGTAGAAGGCGAACGCCTCCTCGAGTGTCGGTTCGTACGAAAGTGAGACGTCGTGGATACGCCGGGTGCCGTCGGTCCAGTAGAGATCGTCCGTCCGGAAGTCGAGTTCCCAGGCGCCGACTTTGCCGAGTTCCTCGGCGTTGTGAAACAGTTCGCGCGCTCGCTCGAGTTCGGCGACGTACTCCTGGTGCTCGAGGCGGCTCACAAAGAGTGTTAGCAACGTTTCGATCAGGTGGTACTCGCCCTCGAGAAACGGTGACCCGGTGGGCGTCTCGGGGGAGGCGTGGAGGACGACCTCGAGTTCCACGACGGCTCCGTCTGTGGTCGTCTCGGTCGCCAGTATCGACTGTTCGGTTGCTTCGAACGTTGCCGTCGACACCGTCCGCTCGTCGAGGGCGACCCGAACGTCGGTCAGGGCTGGCGACCAAAACGCATGTTTGACGATTTTGACGAACTCCTCGAGGAGCGTCTCGACCGGCTGGCCGGCAGTAAACAGCAGTTCAGAGGCCTGATGGATCGCCGAGAGTTCCTTGTCCTGTTCGGTGGGTAACCGCTCGTGTTGCTCGGTCTCGTCTTGAGCGCCACCACGAGACGCCTGCATCACCCGGGTTTGGAGTTCGCCCGTACCAGCCACAACAGATTGGTGGAACACGTATTCGGTCGTGCGCTCTTCGTTGGACGCCTGAATGACGGCATCGACTGCACCGTCGGTGACGAACACGGCCGGAAACCCCGGTCGCGTTCGACGAATCGCCTCGAGGACATCGACCCCCGTCGTCGAACCGAGGTCGTCGGTGGCGACGAGACAGTCGACTGGCTCTCCAGTGGGATCGATCGCTCGAGCGATTGCGGCCCCGGGATCGTCCTCGAGCCAGACCTCGATCGGTGCCTCGCCTTCGGTCAGCGTGGCCCGGAGTTGGGCGGCGAGAGTGGCGTCATCCGCGACGACGAGTGCGAGCACCGAAGGTGTCACAGCACAGTATTAGTGCGATATAGTATAATATCATCGGCTAACGACTAATTCAACGAATGATTCGAGTGAGCCGATTTATCCGTCATCACGGAAGGGTTTTCGGCCCGGATGACTGGCTCGAGCAGCGTGGATCACTCCACAGAGTCTCGGTAAGCCAGGTAGTAATCACTTCACAGCGTCGTCCTCGAGCGGGGTGTGAACCACCTGATAGCCGTCCCCCGTCGGGTCGACGTCCGCGACGGTGTACAGCCGAATACCTGCTTCCATCTGCGTGACGACTGGCGTGTCGTAATGATCGGCGTCGTACTCGAGGCTCGCTCCATCCGACCGTGTTCGCTCGGCCTCGACGAACGCCCGATGGCGCTCGAGCCGGCGGGTCGCCACCGAGTCCGCGAGATCGGGAACCTGGCCGAGTCGGTCGTCGAACACCGAGACGAACGCCTCTTCGAGTTCGTAGCCGATCGAGTGGCGGCCGGCACACATCGCCGCCAGCGAGGTCGTCCCGGTTCCCCAGAACGGATCCAGGACGGTGTCACCGTAGGTCGAGTACATACAGCACAACCGGTAAGGGATCTCGATCGGGAAAGCCGCCGAGCGCTCGCGAACGTCATCGTCGGGGTGCTCGAGCGTCTGAAGCTCCCCAGTAACGTCCGTCCAGAGGTCGGTGAACCAGCGGTTTCGCTCCTCCCAGAAGTACGCCGCCTGGTAGCGGTCGTCGTCGCCAGGCGGGAACGACCGACGAGTGTCCCCCTTTCGGAAGACGAGCACGTACTCGTGCTCGAGGGTCACGTAGGCGTTCGGCGGGATCATCCCACTCCCCATGAACTTCGCGGCGCTGTTGGCCGGTTTTCGCCAGAGGATGTCTGGGAGCGGATCGAACCCGCGTTCCTCGAATGCCTCGAGGATACGGGCGTGGTTCGGATACACCCGAAAGCTGCCGTCGAGCGTCCGGGTGGCGTCGCCGACGTTGATGCAGGCGATACCACCGTCGACGAGCACGCGCTCGAGTTCCGCCCAGACCTGATCGAGCTGGGCGTGCATCGCCTCGAAGGCCCTGCGGCCGTCGCCAGCCTCGAGAGCGTCTCCAATCGCCGGATCGAGCCGTTGGAAGAGGTCGTCCCACATCTCGATCATCGGGTACGGCGGCGACGTGACGACGAGTTCGACCGACTCGTCGTCGACCTGTGTGAGGCCTCGAGCGTCGCCGACGACGACGCGGTGGGTCGTCTCCATTGGTTCTCTCTGTCGGCGTCGAACCCTTAGGTCTTCTTACCGAACGCCATCGCGAGGTGGATCCGATTCAGGGGACTCGAGGGCCTCTCGGACGATCGGTGATCGCCGGAGGACAGATCGGCTCTGAAAACGAACAGGCAGGTATCGAAACGAAGAACAGGTCGGTATCGAGGCTCCATGCAGGAGGGATGGACAGTCGCTATCCGATCCGAAAACGATCCCTACTTCGACACCGCCAGCACGAGCACACGAGCGTTCAACCACCGACTGGCCAGTGCATTTATTACATCTTACTGGCCTTTCACAGATACGCCACCCATGCGAGTCACCGATCTTCAGAACGATCTCAGTCCCCTCGCGTGGTGGATTCTCGTTCTTTCGGCGGCAGTCGTGGTGATCGCCGTTGTCGGTACCGTGATGATCAGCGCTGAATTCGACTTCCTCCCCCTGTAGCATGAATTACGACCGCCTCGTCCCGTCGAAAACGCTGCTGTATCACCTCACCGGTCTCGCGTTCCGGATCTACGTGACCGTCGTGATCGTCGCGGGACTGTACAGCCTCCTCTGGGTACTCGAGATCGCTGGCTACCTCGACCAACGGGTTATCGCAACCATCTGGGTCTCCATCGCCGCGATGGGGACGGTCTTTCTCGTGTTGTTGATCCCAATTTACTGGTCGAACCGGTCGAGCCAGCGGTAGTCACAGGCACTCGATTGGCCTCGGTTCCAGGGCAGGGTCCAGTACGGGCCGACCCAGAAGAAGCCGAGACACCCTCCACGAGCGGAGACAGCAGATTCAAACCGCCTCGCGTCAACGACACAGGTATGGAGAAAACGCCACGAGGAACGTCAGTAGGTGTCGACGACCCCTACGCGTTCGCTGGCGTCTGCGATTACCTCACCGGCGAGGGACGGTGCCGATACGCCTACGACCACTACCAGCACGACCCCGAGTTCGCCCGGGAACGGGCGGCCGAGGACTACGCCTGTCTCGTCGTCGACCCAGAGGCCGGGTTCGAGAGTGGTTGTGGTGGCTGTTCGTCGGCTGCGAACAGCGATGACCTGCCCGAGTGGGGCGCTTGCCCGCATTTCCGATCCCGCAACCACGACCGCGAGTGTGTTCGCTGTGGCCTCGAGGAACGTCGAATCGCGTCCGAGCACACCGGAGCGGATGGAACAGGCGTCCGTCCGCTGCTCGAGGAACACCACCTGTCGTACGCCCGTGACGGACGCACGCTCAGTCACGAGATCACCGTCTACCTCTGTCGATGGTGTCACGCCAAGGTGCACGGGTCGTGGGCCCGGATCACCGACGACGTCGCTCCTGATCCGGAGGCACTCGCTGCCCAGGAGGGACGGCGCAGTCGCGAACTCGAGGAAACCGCGTTCGAAACGGCGGCTGAACGTGTCGAACGGGATGATTGAAATCGACTCGAGTGACGAGTCTCGGAGAAACGGTTTTCCCGCTGTGTGTGTCATACACCGCTATGGTGGTCACCACCCAGCGTGACGACGCCACCTGGTTCGAGTGCGAAGAGTGTGGACTGTTGTTCGACCTCGAGGCCGATGCCGAGGATCACGAACAACACTGTGATGCGGACGGCCCGTCGTACATCCAGTAGTGTCGAATCCGTACAAGTCGCATCGACGATCGATCGCCAGCTGGTGGCTGTCGGTAACCAGCGACCGACACCCGACAGTTGGCACCCACCTATCCGTCGAGGCCGGCCCGACGCCGGTGTTCGGCGGCCTGCTCCTCGGCCGCCTCGAGCGTGTGCGTCGTCTCCCAGCGGACGCGCTCGCCGTCGCCGTAGGCCAGCGCCGTCTTGAGGTCGTCGCGGAGGACGCCGGCACCAACCGACTGAATCGTCCCATCGGCGTCGCTCAGTTCGTAGACGCCGGGACGGGCCGGCGCGCGGGCGACCGTCGACCGATCGAGGTCACGCCAGGGTTTTCGAAGTGGCATCAGTCCTAATCCTCGTCGACGAGTTCGTAGGCGTGTTCGCTCATCTCGTCCTCCGCGAAGACGAACACGCGACCGTCGACGACCGAGAAGTCGGCTTCGACGCGAACCGAGTACCCTTCCGTGGTAACGGTCACACCCGGGAATAGCTCCTCTTCGTCGGTCGACTCGAGCATCACCCGCCCGACGCCCGTCGACTCCAGGATGTCCTCGTGGGTGTTGCGGTCGTTGACGTAGGTCATGACCCCTTCGACGCCGTCGGGGTCGGTGACCAGCACGTGTACCTCCTTACCCGGCGGTGAACGGATGCTCCCTTCGGTCGGTTCCGGGACGCCGTTGTAGAACGTTTCTCGGCCGTCTAAATAGCGGACGACGACGCCGCCATCGACGAGGTCGACCGGGAGCGTGCTCGGGGCGACGTTGGTGCGGGTGCTCATACCAGACTCCTCGAGTGCTGTCGTCAAAAACACCACGAAGTCGGCGTTCGATCCATTAACAAGCGGCGTCGGAAATGCGGCCAGAACCGCACCGACCACCAGCCGTAAGTAGTCCCTCCGACAGAGTGGCTGTATGGACGGTCGGGCGGTCGCACCAGCTGCAGGCACCGTACTCAACGCCCTCGCCACCGGCACCGGTTCTGCCTTCGCCATCGACCTCGAGACGACGGCGACGGTCGAGCTGATCGACGATGGCAATGGCGACGGCGACGGCCACGGCGAGGTCGATATCACCGGGTGCGTCGCAGGCGCGCCCACCGCCGACACCGACCTGATCGAACGCTGTGTCGAGGGAACCCTCGAGCGCTACGCCAGTTCGGCGACGACCGCTCGCGTTACCACCGAGAGCGAGGTTCCGATGGCCTCGGGCCTCAAAAGCTCGAGCGCCGCCGCGAACGCGACCGTGCTGGCCACCCTCGACGCGCTGGGGCTGGCCGAGGAGGTCGACCCGCTCGAGGCCTGCCTGGTCGGCGTCGACGCCGCCAGGGACGCCGGCGTCACCGTCACCGGCGCGCTCGACGACGCGAGCGCGAGTATGCTCGGGGGCGTTACCGTGACCGACAACACCGAGGACAGTCTGCTCGCACGCGAGCCAGTGGACTGGCACGCCGCTGTGTACACCCCGCCGACCCAATCGTTCAGCGCCGACGCCGACGTCGACGCCTGCACCAAAATCGCCTCGACGGCCGACCTCGTCGCCGAACTCGCTCTCGACGGGCGCTACACCGACGCCATGACCGTCAACGGCTTCGCCTTCTGTGGCGCTCTCGGGCAATCGACGGAACCGATGCTCGAGGCGTTGCCCGAGGCGGCAGGCGTCTCCCTGTCCGGTACCGGCACGAGTTACGTCGCCGTCGGCGACCGGACGGCGCTCGAGACGGTGTGTGATCGGTGGAACGAGCGACCAGGCGAGACTCGACTGGTTCGAACGCGAAACGACGGCACAAAGACGATATGACGAACGATACCCCTACAACGGATGCGGACGACCGCACTGACTTAGAAAGCGAAAGCGAGCGCGAGAGCGACTCCAACACGCGAACGCCCGAAGAGATGGATCTCGAGGAGTTGCGCGAGGAGATACAGGAGATCGATAGCGACATCGTCGAACTCATCGCCCGACGAACGTACGTGGCCGATACGATCGCCCAGGTCAAAGATGCCGAAGGGCTGCCGACGACCGACGAGAGCCAGGAGACTCGCGTGATGGATCGAGCCGGCGAGAACGCCGATCGCTTCGACGTCGATGCGAATCTCGTAAAGGCGATCTTCCGGCTGTTGATCGAGTTGAACAAGGTTCACCAACGGGAGAACCGATAGCAGAATACGGGCACTTCAGGCCGTACAACGAATATTTAGGGGCAAAGCGTTCTTCCAATCGCTGTTCTTTCCGTATTTGCTACGGTAGCGAAACCAACGTGGCGTAGGAGTCATTCATTCCTCGTCGGTCGGTTCTAACGGTACTCTCTCCACCTCGATGTCCTCGTAGTCTTTCTCGGACGAAAGCACGTCCATGCCCCGTGTCTCCGCAGTTGCTGCATGGAACGCGTCGACCGAAGTCATCCCCTCATCGTAGTAGTTGACGGCTTTCAAAACGATCTGTTTCTCCTCTTCGTCCCGTACAGGGACGAGTTCGAGGAGGTTCGCGACGAGTGGTACGTAGTCGAACTCGTACCGCTCACGGGCGAGAAGCAGTTCCAGGTACGAAAACGCCGACGTTTGGACTTCGTATTCATCCAGCGCCTCCGCAGCCGAACGCTGTAACCAATCGGAGTCCTTCGTGAGCGCCAGCAGAAAGTCCGTTTCAACGTATACCGTCATCTCTCTGCGTCCTTCTGACGGGCCTGGGTTTTGGCTTCCGCTTCGATGTCGTCTCGAATGTCCTCGATTGATGCGTCGTGGAGGTCACCTGCCGCCTCGCGAACGGCGGCAAGCGGGTCGTCTGCGACCGGGATCAGTTCGATTCTGTCTTTGGACGTTACGATATGGTACTTTTCACCGTACTTTTCTCGCACGTCTTTCGGGATGTATAGCCGGCCTTGCCGATCCGTTTCGGTTGACATGGATTTGTGTAAGGTGGTAGGAAGTAAGAATCTTACCATCAAAACTAGGGTGATGGTGATTCAACGTTCGCTTCATGCCGATCCAGGGTAAATCTCAGCTACTTAAACAAGGTTCACCAGCGAGAGTGAAAGTAGCAAATGACACAGACATTGTGCACAGTTGTCCCACCTTCCGATGGCGTCGACGTTTGAGCGCCGAAACACCTACAGTAACACGTTGGTAATACTCATGTATGTCCGAAGCGGCCACGAACAACGGCGACGACGAGATCGTCACGGTGAACTTCAAAGTCACACGGTCGTTTCTCGACGAAATCGAAGACACGTGGCAAGGACGGGGATTCAACAGTCGGAGCGAATTCATCCGGTATGCCTTGCGTGACGCCGTTGAACATCCCACGTTCGACCGTGACGAACTCGTCGCACTTCTCCAAGCGGAGGAAGATGTTCGTAAACGACGGACGATGAGCGCCGAGGAAGCACGCGAACGATTCGGTACTGACGACTCGAATGAGTGACGACGGGTGGACGTGGGAACTCGCGTCGAAAGCGCAGGACGACCTTGATGCACTCACTCCAAACGAGCAGCAACGCGTCATCGACAAACTCGACGAAATCGTCGATTCCCCGTGGCGCGACCCACCAGACTACGGTGAACCGCTCCAGAACAGCCCACACCGGAAGGTTCGTATCGGTGAGTTCCGTCTTGCAGTCACTTTCCACCGGGAGGAGTACCGAATGCTTGTTGCTCGAATCAAACGTCGCGGCGGCGCGTATACAGCTGACGACTGAGTAAACGAAATCAGTAATGTCATTCGAGACCTGAGTGGGTTCACCAGCGTGAGAATCGCTAGCAATTCACACTAAAATACTAGTAAGTCCGGATTTCGAGGCCCTCAACGCGGTCGAAATGGCTGGTGTTCCTCGTGATGACCGGTTCGTCGTTGAGAAGCGCAGTCGCAGCGATTATACAGTCTTCTCGTTCAATCCGTTCGCCGTCATTTATTAACTCACCGGAAAGTTTACCCGCCCTTCGCATCACAGCCTGATCCGCACTCACAACGTGTTTCGTTTCTAGTATATCGAGGATGCGTTGCTGTTTCGATTCTGGTGTCTGTGACCGAGCAACTCCCTCGTAGAGTTCGAGAACGGTAATGGAAGACACTTTCTTGGGTCGTGCCTCTTTCTCGATAATGTCGAGAAGCCGTTCTGCGTTTTCGTCGCCGCGTAACAGATCGATGATGAACGACGTGTCCTGAATCATTTCCGCGTTTCGTTGCCAACGGCATCGTCTAACTCCGAGGCGAATCTGTCACTTCGTTCTCCGGAGCGGGTTCGGCCCTCTTCGATAGTAGCTTCGAGATCCGTTGCCTCATCCTCGGAGAGAATTCCCACAATTTCGTTCCACGACCGTTCTCCTGCGAGGCGTTTGACGGTTTCACTGAAACTCTCCCCTTCCTTTTTCCGGGCTTTCAGCCGTTCGTAGGCTTCCTCGTCGAGTGAAATCGTTTTCGTCGCCATTGTAATACACAGTACTACATGCACGCTTAAAAATACTGGAGGTGTTGTTGCCTATTCGCCCGGGTGGTAGAGAAAGTACGATGACAATTTCGACATTTGCGTACACAGCTGACGACGACTGAATAGATGCACTGGAAACCGGGAAAGTGAACCAATCTGTGACATCAATCCGAGACCTGAACAAGGTGGAGCAACGCGAGAGTAGGTAGCCGAATTCGCGCTATTCAGAGCTTCTATTGCTGATTAGGTAGTCAAATCTTCTTCCGGCAGTTACTCTTTCGTTCCTGGATCGATGAACGAGAACGCCGTCCCAGAGGCGCCACGGGCATCGGATCGAAGAGTGCCTTTGCGGCGACTGACGAAGTATTCGAGGCCATCCGCTCACTAGGCAGTCTACTGCCGGAAATCGCCACCCAGTCGATACGTATCGAGGATCGCGTATATTCAACCGTCAGGTGACAGGAATCGCGTGCTGCATACTAGTACTTCCGACTATTTACCGGCTGATTCGCTGATGGCTCTTCGATTGGTAGGCAGTGTCCGCTCTTTCCTTACCCACTATGGGAACGCTTAACACGGCACTTCGCGTACCAATCGTGAGCGTTCCTCATCATCGAATAGTTGTGCTGCTGCTGTCCCTGTTGTAATGAACGTTCCGCAACAATGGGAATGCCATCATGACACAAACAACGGGCCCAACGCGAACCGATGAGGAGTTGCTCTATCAGCTTACCACATTTGTGCGTGAGACAACCCATGAGTTCTTTAGTGCGACCTCACGCGACGATATCGAGGAGATAGTACGGAACCGCTTTCGTGAATCCGATCTGTATACGGTTGGGTGCATCATCGATAGTCTTCCGGACGTGGCGCTCGCCGAACGCGATCGAAGGGGCGAGGCGTGGACTGTCTCCTCGAAAGCAATTCGTCTCTCAGATCCGATATTGGCGAGTGACACAGCGGAATTCCCGCAGCTTCCCGAACTCGAAACTCGTGAGGGGGGCGCGTGGGCGTTCGTGTCATTGGAAGCCGGTCGGACGTTATACGGTGGGTTGGTGATTCACGCGAGTCGTTCCGACGCATTCGACGAAGGAGAGCTCGCAGCCATCGAGTGGTTCGGGGATACGATCAGTCAAGCGATCAACGCCGTAGAAAATCGACGCCTGCTCTTTGCCAATGCTGTTACAGAAATTCGGATCGATTGTCCAGCCACCCCGATGCAGACCGTTGCCGAAACTGCCTGCTGTGGTCTCAGCCTCGTAAGCTTCGTCCCCACGAGTGATGACCAGATCCTCGCCTATTGGGATACGATTTCAGCGTCCCCAGACGAAGTCGAGAACGTCGCGGAGACGATCGACGAGATCACGGCTAGTCGAGCAGTCGGAGGAGACGGCTCGACTGTCGTCGAGTTCGTCATTACCGATGGCTCACCACTGTTCGCATTTGTCGAGGGAATGGCCAATTTATCCGCAGTTCACGCCGACAAGCAAACGTGCACAGTGGTGGCCGAAATCGCGTCAGGTACCTGTGCTGTGCCGACGTTGGCCCGGATTCACGACTACTGTCCGGACGCAACACTCATCGCCAAACGGGAACACAACTTACCCGCCTCGTCCATGTCAAATCGGGTCGCGCTACCGACGGATTCGCTCGATTCACTCTCCGACCGGCAACGCGAAGTTCTCGAAGCCGCCTATCGAAGTGGCTACTTCCGATGGCCACGCGACACGACCGCCGAGGAAGTCGCTGAATCGCTTGGCATTAGCTCGCCCACACTTCACAAGCACCTTCGACGCGCCGAAGAGCGACTGTTCGAGGAATTATTCGATCCAGAAGCGTAGTCCGACACATCAACACAGGTGATCAAACGCGTCATCGACTGAAAACCGGACAGGATGGCGTCTACGGATTATGACTGTGTCTTCGTCGAGAGACGTCGTGACCTCGTCTCTGGTGGTCGTCGCACTGCTCACGAGATCGGGGTTACAATAGCTAGCCCCCGTTTATTCTTCAGCAGACCGTGACGTATCCTCCATCGTCCCACTGGGGCGGTTGACAACAATGACTGGAATCGATGGAACAGAACTGGAAACGGGTCGATCCAGAGGAGGGACGGATCGGATTCGAATCACGATTGGAAGGGATCCTCAATGAGCACACATACGAACGAGGAGCGGATTCACCGAGCCACGTCCAACGACGGCACCGAGATCGTCGGTCGAGTGCACGGCGACGGTCCGCCTCTCGTGTTCTTTCACGGGGGGATGACGGATGGCGAACACGCGTGGAACGGGATGCTACCGTACTTGACGGAACACTTCACCTGCTATCTGCCAAGCATGCGCGGGACGGGTCTGAGCGCCGATCACGACGACCTGCGACCCGAGCGCCACATGGAGGACTTGGCGGCGTTCATCGACAGTGTCGGCGAGCCGGTCGGTTTGATCGGTCATTCGACCGGTGGAACCTTCGCGTTCGGTGCCGTCCAACGAGGGGCCAACGTCTCCGCGATGGCGACGTACGAGCCAGCCGTGTTCGAATTCTGGGAGGAAGGAGAGGATGCCGAACGCTATCACGAGGCTGTGGTCAGCATGGGCGAAGCGGCCACCGAGGGACGAATGGCGGATGGGGCGCGGGATCTCCTCAGCGTCTTTTCCAATGACGATGAGATTGCCGTAATGGAGGAGGAAGGACACTTCGAGCATGCCGGGCAGTTTGTCCCGAAGACACTGGCTTTCTTCGAGCAAGCCCCCGAAACCGAGGCCCCTAATCCTAACGATCCGTCCGAACTGTCCCGAGTTGCGATTCCGGTATTGCTGCTATACGGCGCAGAGAGCACCACTGCACATACCGATTCGGTCTATTATCTCGACGAGCAGCTCCCCGATTCCCAGATCCACAAGATTGCCGGTATCGGACATATGGCCCCTGAGCTCGGGTCAGAGGCCGTTTCCGAGGCGCTCATCGAGTTCTTCGACGATCAACTGAGACACGGCAGTCACCAACTCGATGCCGGAGACGATACCGCGGAAGAGCAGCAATGAGTAAATCGAAAACTTTCGAGATCCAAAAGATGTTGGAGATTTTCCGACGGCTCTGGGGGAAATCTCCGAGTCCGCATATCAAACGGCACCAAGCTGTCCGTGAACCCCCTCGAGCTACCGAGCCGGTTACCGTACTGCTCGTTTGAACACGTAGCTCGCTCGTTCCATTCCAGCCCGTTCCTCGTAGAATCGGTGGGCAGCCTCGCGCTCGAGTCCCGACGACAGGGCGACGAGATCACACCCGTTCTCCGCGGCCCAGGTTTCGACGAACGAGAGGAGTTTCACACCGTGCCCCGCCGATCGAAGTTCGGCGTCAGTCACCAGTTCGTACACCCAGACGTGGCGACCGTAGTACATGTTCAGCTGGACGCCAATGCCTGCAAGCGAGACGATTGCATCGTCCACGGAGAGCGCAAAGAGGTGGTATCCGTCGGCCGTCATCTCGCGGAGGTACTCGAGGTAGGCGTCTTCAGTCAGATGGGTTCGTAGTTGCGCCATCACGGGAAAGGCCTCTCGCCACGCTTCCTCGGTCGTCAACTCGTGGATCGTCGACTCGGTCATTGCTCCGAGGGAGAACGCGCTCGGTGAATTCGATTGTGATAGCCCCCTTCGAAAACCACGTGGTGAACGGTGGATTCGGTTGGGGTGGTGGACTGTTTGCTGGCAGCGAATGGGCAAATCAGGGATCGGGCTCGAGCAGCTCGAGGAGAGAATCTAGCCCGATCGCACGGAGATTCTGCTCGTGGTCGGGCAGATTCGACTCGAGTTCGGCACGCGTCCACTATCGAGCATCGGTCGCGTCGCTTCCCGCCTCGACAGTGCCAGCAGTCCGTGACCGGTGGATGGCATAATTGAACGCAACTTCGCTCTCTCCGTGTTCGAACTCGAGGAATCCCCATGGCAACCGGGCGACGTCTCTGGACAGGGAATATCGACGTCGACGCCCAAACCGCCGCCGCGACACAGTCCTCAGTAGGAATCATACTCGCTACGGTGCGGTCGCGATCGCCGCCGAACACCTGACCGTAATCGTTCAGTTGCGTGGGCATCACAATGGCGGTCGGTGACTCACTGCCACGACGACCACCCCCGTTTTCCTTCGCTCGAACCGGCGTACAGCGTCGAGGCGAAACCCGCGCGGGAATCACTCGCCTCAAATCGTCGGAAAATTACACCCGTTTCCCGAACGCACAATGGGAAAACAGTCGCTACGGAAGCGACTAACGGGATACTTCGAAACGTGTCAGAATAGTTATGGACTCGCCGGGATTTGAACCCGGGGCCTCTTCCTTGCGAAGGAAGCGATCTGCCACTGATCTACGAGCCCTCGAGTATTCCTACCCGCGGTCTATATTTGTACCTTGTGTTTCGGTGAACCGCCTCGGGGTCAAGCCCCGAGGCACTCGGCCTGCTTTTTCTGTAGAGCGGGCGCCATGGCATCTCACGCCGGCCGTCGCCTTGCCTGCCCAGACTGCGACACCTCGAGGACACCCGCGCGTCCGGCGAGCAACCCGAGGAAGAAGCCGGTGAAGTGGGCGATCAGGGCCACCTGCGGGGCCGCCGTCATGATCGTAATCGCACCGGCGAGGACGAGAAAGACGACGAAAGTGAGCCACAGCGGCACCTGAATACGGGAAGCCAGCCCGTCCGACAGTCGGTTCCCGGCCAGCAGATACCCCATCAGTGCGAAGACGGCACCGCTGGCTCCGAGGACGCCCGCCGCACCGTCCGCTCCGGCCAGCGAAGCCAACATACTCGTGGCGACCACCTGCGAGACGCCAGCGATCGCACCCATGGTGATGAAGAACGTGTGGAATCGCAGGCGCGTCGTCGCCCGGGCGATCGGCCAGCCAAAGAGGATCAACCCGATGCTGTTCGAGAGCAGGTGGCCGATCCCGGCGTGGGCGTAGACGCTCGTGACGATCGTCCACGGCTGGTTCTCGATAGGTGCCTCGAGGACGAACAACCCCACCATGACGGCCATGCCGAACAGGGAGGTGATCGCCTGGAGGACGAAGACGATAGCGAAGAGCCCGAGGGTCTCGAGGATCGGGCTCCCGGTGCCGGGATCGGAGGACATGCGATGGATAGACGTACCTCGAGCAGATACAAAAGGATTCAGCCACCAGTATTCTGGAACGGCGGCGAAAACGTGGGGTTCAATCCGGGGTTCCCGTCACTCGACGAGCCTCTACGTATCCGGCTGTATCTGGTTGGATGGCAGGAGAGAAAAGAGAGTGGTCGGTCGGCCGGTCGTCAGTCTCAGGCCTCGGGCGTTCACTCCTCCGATGCTGTTTCGAAATGATTCGGGCTCACGGACGACCCGCACACGACACACCCGTTTTCGACGAGGGCGCTCCGCATGGAGGCGTTGACCGTGATGGACTGCGTACACTCCGGACAGACGAAGATGTAGTCCTCACTTGTGCTCATTGGTATTGAGTGATACACCGTTCAGTAATAAGTCCCCACCTCTTGTTCCGAGGTCGTGAGAACACGTCCGATCAGAATCGGTGTGGTGGCATCGGGAGCACACCGCCGGTACCGATGCTGATGACACTCGAGAGGTGCGCCCGCCACGCTATCGGTATCGGTTGGTGGCGGTTCCGATTGTCGGCCAATACTTCATATTATGTAATCTAAACTCTTCATATTCTGTAGCTATTACCCTCCACATTCTGTAGCTATCCCCTCCACAAGACGTCATTTTGCATCAGTATCCCGACCGAAATCGACAGGTGGACACACTGCCAGGCTGACAGCCTGCTGACGCTCGAGTTCTACCCAGGCCACCGACCAAACCCAGTAAACTCCGCTCGCGTCCCCATCAGTTCTACGGCCATTTAAGTCCGTGAAGAACCTTCGAGCACGTATGTCACAGACACCAGTGATCGTGCAGGCGCTGCGGACGCCACAGGGCAAAGACGGCGGCGTGTTCGCCGACGTGCGAAGCGAGGATCTCTCGATCCCGATCGTCAACGAGATACTCGCAGAGACGGGGCTCGCGGGGGATGACGTCGACGACCTAATGTGGGGCTGTGCCCAGCAGCGGGGCGAACAGGACAACAACGTGGCTCGAGTCATCGCCTTGCTCTCCGACCTTGGCGAGTCCGTTCCGGCGACGACGATCAACCGCTGGTGTGCCTCGTCCATGCAGACGATCATGTCGGCGGCCGACGCCATCCGCGCCGGCCAGCGCGAGTGCATCATCGCGGGCGGGGTCGAGAACATGTCCCGGAACCCGATGGGCGAGGGGCACGCCCACCTCCACCCGCAGCTCGCAACGGAGTACAACGTCGGCGAACTCCAGATGGGAATGACCGCCGAAAAGGTCGCCGAAGTGTACGACGTCGACCGGGAGACCCAGGACGAGTACGCCCTGGAGAGTCACCAGCGCGCGCACGCGGCGACCGAAGAGGGTCGCTTCGAGAGCCAGATCGTCCCCATCGAGACCGACGAGGGAACGATCACCGAAGACGAGGGCATCCGCCCGGACACCGACCTCGAGACCCTCGCGGGCCTCCCCACGGTGTTCAAAGGCGACGGGACGGTGACCCCCGGCAACGCCTCCCAGATCTCCGACGGTGCGGCCGGCGTGATGGTCACGAGCGAGGCCTTCGCGGAGGAACACGACCTCGAGATCCTGGCGACCGTCGGCAGCAACAACGTGGCGGGCGTCGACCCGACCGTGATGGGCATCGGCCCGGTTCCGGCGACCCGCGGCCTGCTCGAGCGGACGGGACGAGAGATCGACGACTACGACCTGGTCGAGCTCAACGAGGCGTTCGCGAGCCAGTGTGTCTACAGCCGCGACGAACTCGGCGTCGATCCCGAGAAGTTCAACGTCAACGGCGGTGCGATTGCGATCGGGCACCCGCTCGGCGCCTCCGGTGCCCGGTTGCCGGTGACGCTGATCCACGAACTCCACGAGCGCGGCGGCGGCCGTGGTCTAGCGACGCTCTGTGTCGGGTTCGGCCAGGGCGCGGCGATCGAGTTCGACGTCGAGTAACGCGATTAGCGAGAGGGGATCGTTTTTGTCGGAACGTCACGCAGACGGTCTGCCCTCCATCGTAGGTCGTCCCAACAGAGTGACGACCAGAACGGATCGTCCCGAACAGAGCACGCCCTCGAGATATCGGCCTCGAGTGGGTGCGCTCCTGGTGATCTGTGCCGGTACGTTCCACGCTGACACGGGGAATGTGACGGCTACTCGATCTCGAGTAACAATGTGTGCAGTTAAGTGTCGCGCCGTCGCGTTCACGAATAGGAATGGTCTACTACGCGGGCGTCGATCTGGGCGCGACCAACGTTCGAGCGATCGTCGGCGACGACGGCGGCCGGAGTCTCGGCCGGAGCCAGAACGCAACGCCACGGGGTCCGACCGGGATCGACGTCACCGAGAAGGTGCTCGCGACGGTACGGGAAGCCTGCGACGAGGCGGGGGTCGAGCCGACGCGGATCGAGGCCGTCGGGATCGGCTCGATCGGCCCGTTCGACCTCGCCGAAGGCGCTGTGATCGATCCTGCAAACCTTCCCGATACGATCGATCGAATCCCGCTGACGGGGCCGCTTTCGAAGCTCGTCGACTCCGAGGAGGTGTACCTCCACAACGACACCAACGCGGGCGTCATCGGCGAACGGTTTCACTCCGATCGCAACCCAGACGACATGGTGTACGTCACGATCTCGTCGGGGATCGGTGCCGGGGTGTGCTGTGACGGGCACATCATCGACGGCTGGGACGGCAACGCTGGCGAAGTCGGCCACTGCGTCGTCGACCCGCGCGGGCGACTCACCTGCGGCTGTGGGAAAGACGGTCACTGGGAGGCCTACTGCTCGGGGAACAACATTCCGCGGTACGCCCGTCTGCTCGCCGAGGACGATCCGACGATCGAGACCGACCTCCCGCTCGAGGATCCCGACTTCACCGCCAGGGACGTCTTCGAACTGGCTGGTGGCGACGAACTGGCCGACCACACGATCGACCAGGTCGCCCACTGGAACGTGATCGGTATCGCGAACATCGTCCACTCCTACGCCCCCCTGGTCGTCTCGCTGGGGGGAGCGGTCGTCCTCAACAACGAGGAACTGGTGGTCGATCCGATTCGCGAGCGCGTCCCCGACATGGTGATGTCGAACGTTCCGCAGATCACGATGACCGGGCAGGGTGACGACGTGGTTCTCGAGGGGGCGCTGGCGAGTGCGCTCACCGAGGGGACGGGCGACCGACGGTTGATGCGATCGTAGGGCTCGATCGGACAGTACTGGCTGCTACTCGTGGCCTCGAATCGCGATTGGCCGTATCAACGTCGAAGCACACAGCGTTTTATGCCATCGGTACGTGCTGTAGATATGGAACGACGAGCCCTCCTTCGTTCTCTCGGCGTTGCCACCGCGGGAACGGCGCTCGGCCTCTCCGCCTCGAGCGCACAGGCAACGAGAACGACTGCCCAGGAGTCCTACGAACCCCTCGGTGTCGTCGACGTCGACGGCGCGTGTGAAGCCGTCGTCGGTGACGATGGGGAGACGGCCTACATCGCAGCGATCGACGGCTTCGTCACGGTCGACATCTCGGATCCAGCGGATCCGACGATCCTCGCCGACCGTCGCGACCTCCTCGAGGACGACTATCCCGAGTTCAGCGACATCCTCGACGTCAAAGTTAGCGGCGACCGGCTCGCAGTCGTCGGTCCCGGCGGCGTCAGCTCGTCGCTGTTCAACGGGTTCGTCCTCTACGACGTCAGCGACCCCGCTGACCCCGTTCAGGTGAGCGAGCCATACGAGACGGGCTATCACATCCACAACTGCTTTCTCGAGGACGACCGGCTCTACCTCGTCGCCAACGACCTCGAGGAGAATCCACTCGCCATCTTCGACGTCAGCGACGACGACCCCGAAGAGGTCGGCCACTGGTCGCTACTCGAATACGAGCCTCGCTGGGCGGAGGTTAGCCCGTATATCTGGTATCTCCACGACGTCTACGTTCAGTCGGAGATCGCCTACCTGGCGTACTGGAACGCCGGCACCTATCTGCTCGACGTGAGCGATCCGGCCGACCCCACGTATCTGTCTCACGTTGCGGAGACGACGATCGAGTCCCAGCTCGAGATCGACGAGGGGGAGGAATCCGATTATCAGCTCGGCCTCCCGGGGAACGACCACTACTCGGCCGTCGACGATACGGGGACGATCCTCGCGGTTGGTCGAGAAGCCTGGGAGACCGACGCTCCAGAGGCCGACGGGCCGGGTGGCATCGATCTCTTCGACGTCAGCGATCCCACCGATCCGGTGTTTGCGGCCTCTATCGAGGCCCCCGATTCGCCGGATGCTACCTACCCGGGCGGCCAGTGGACGACGGCCCACAACTTCGAGATTCGAGACGGCTGGCTCTACTCGTCGTGGTATCGGGGCGGCGTGAAGATTCACGACCTCTCGACGCTCGAGGAACCCGAGGAGATTACCGCCTGGCGCGACCCCACGGCGGCCGGCTTCTGGACGGCCCGCGTCGCCCACTCTGGGGAGACGTTCGTTGCCAGTTCCACACCGCTCATCCCCGGTGCTGGAATCGACGGTGCGCTGTACGTGTTCCCGAGCGAGCCCGGCGAACAGGCAGACCCGCCATCGTTCGAGGAGGCAGACGACGATGATGGTGGCAATGGTGGCGACGGCGACGATACCGGAGAAACCGACGAGGAGGGGGGCGGAGACGACGGCACAGACGACACTGACGAGACGACCGATACGGACGACTCGAGCGGAACGACACCGTCTGCGGACGACACCACGGACGATCCAATTCCGGGATTCACCTCGCTCGCGGCAGCGACCGGGATCGCTGGCGGCGCGGTCGCCCTCGAGCGTCGGCGTCGAACCCGAACGGAGAACAACGAGAACGGCTGATACGGTCTGTTGTTCCGGTTTACAGAATGCAAGGAGAATGCCCCCGGGCTTGACCCGAGGCGATTCACCTGAGTCGACGACTCAACCGAGCACGAGAGACGCCTCGAGACCGGTCGCCAAACCAAACCCTTTCACTGGTGGGCCGCCTAGCGCCGATAATGACCGACGCCGATGACGCCCCGCTCAAGGAACGCGTCGAGCAGTGGCTCACCCGCGAGATGCCGATTATCAAGATGCACGGGGGCACGAGTGCGGTTCGAGAGGCCGATCCGGAGACCGGTGAGGTAATCATCGAACTCGGGGGCGGCTGTAGCGGCTGTGAAGTTGCCGACATTACGACCGGAAACATCGAAGCCGAACTGCTCACCTGGCCCGAAATTACGGACGTGACGGTTCGCGTTCCTGATCCGCGAGAGAGCCTCGGAGGCCCCCAACAGGCCGAGTCGATCATGGGAATCGACCGAACGGAAGGCGGCCGTGGGGACTGGGGATCGTCGAACCCCGGCAAAGATCACTTTTGAGGATGGCTCGAGCGTGCACCCTGTTCACACGCCCGGTCAGTTTTGCGACCGCCTATACGCTTTTTTAGTCCCGTTGCCCAGACGTACCCATGAAAACGCGTGGACGGCCACCGGGAGGCATCGTCGATGAGTGACGAGTTTGCTGCCGGTGAATCGACAGCGGACGCCGACAATCCACCCGAGACGGACGGTGGCGTCCAGGCGTACACCGTCCGCCTCGAACTCGTCGACGAGCCAGGCGAGTTGCTCCGGGCGCTGGCACCGATCAGCGATAACGGGGGCAACCTCCTCAGTATTCACCACGAGCGCGGGAACATCACCCCGCGCGGGCACATCCCCGTCGAAGTCGACCTCGAGTGTGCGCCCGGCCGATTCGACGACATCGTCGCTGCGTTGCGCGACGCCGGCATCAACGTGATCCAGGCCGGGCCGGAACGATACGGCGAGGAACTGACGGTCGTTCTCGTCGGCCACCTCGTCGAGACCGACCTCTCGGATACGCTTTCGACGATCGAACGCGACGCAAACGCGTCAGTGCTCGACCTCTCGCTCGCCGCACCGGACGGCATGGATGCCACCTCGAGTGCGCGGTTGCGCCTCGCGGTCGACGCCGAAAGTGCCCGTGACGTCCTGGACGACCTCAACCGCCTCGCGGACGCGAAAGACCTCTGTCTCGTCGAACCACTGGCGGGAGGTGATCGGTGATGCGCCTCGCGATACTGGGTGCCGGTGCCGTCGGCGCAGCCGTCGCGGAACTCGCCCACGAGTACGGGCACGAGGTCGTGGCATTAGCGGACTCGAGCCGAGCAACTATCGCTGCCGACGCCGAGCAACTCGACGTTGAAGCGGCTCTCCAGCGGAAAGCCGGCGGTGAACCGCTCGGTAGCGCTAACCCGGACGACGTGTTCGAGACCGACTACGACGTCCTGATCGAAGCGACACCCACCACGCTCGGGGACGCCGAACCCGGCTTTTCACACGTACGGCGGGCGCTCGAGGACGACAGGCACGTCGTCCTCGCGAACAAGGGTCCCGTGGCCGAACGCTACGACGAGGTGCGCGCACTCGAGCGAGACAGTGCCGGCTCGCTCCGGTTCGAGGCCGCCGTCGGCGGGGCGATCCCCGTCCTCTCGACGATCGAAGACTGCACGCCACAGGCCGTGACCGCGGTTCGGGGCGTTCTCAACGGCACCGCGAACTTCATCCTGACGCGGATGGCGGCCGAAGGGCTCGACTACGAACACGTGCTTGCGGAAGCCCAGGATCTGGGCGTCGCCGAGGCCGACCCGACCTTCGACGTCGACGGTACCGACGCCGCGTTGAAGTGCGTGATCCTGGCGAACGTGCTCGCCGACGGCGGCTTCTCCCTCGCGGACGCCGACGTCGATGGCATTCAGGCCCTGCCACCAACGGCGCTCGAACTCGCGGCCGAGGACGGCCGGACGATTCGGCTGGTCGGCGAAGCGACGCGAGACGGTGTCCGCGTCGGTCCACGACTCGTCCCCGAGAACGGCGCAATGGCGGTCTCGGGTACGCAGAACATCGTCCAGATCCAGACCCAGCACGCGGGCGACCTGTACTCGAGCGGACGAGGTGCCGGCGGGCCGGAGACGGCGACGGCGGTGCTCTCGGATATCGGTCGGCTGTAGCCGGTGGCAGGTGGTGTCACCACCGCTACCTGTCGATTCTGTGGTTTGAGCGGACAATTCCGGGGCTGCCAGCGAACGTGACCGTTCAGTCCGACGGTTGCTCACTGCGTGTGTCACACTCACAAACCGCAAGCAAGCGCGGGGGTGGTTCGAATACGCTTTCGAAATGGTTTTAACCGCATCGGGCAAAAGAGACCGATATAAGCGCCTTTGCGCGTGAGCTACAACAATGAGCGACAAACCGCACCAGAACCTGGCCATCATCGGCCACGTCGACCACGGAAAGAGTACGCTGGTCGGACGCCTCCTGTTCGAGACGGGAAGCGTACCCGAGCACGTCATCGAGCAGCACCGACAGGAAGCCGAAGAGAAAGGCAAAGGCGGATTCGAGTTCGCCTACGTCATGGACAACCTCGCAGAGGAGCGAGAGCGTGGTGTCACCATCGACATCGCCCACCAGGAGTTCGACACGGACAAGTACTACTTCACCATCGTCGACTGTCCTGGCCACCGTGACTTCGTCAAGAACATGATCACGGGCGCGTCCCAGGCGGACAACGCCGTCCTCGTCGTCGCCGCAGACGACGGTGTCGCACCCCAGACCCAGGAGCACGTTTTCCTGGCCCGTACGCTCGGTATCAACGAACTGATCATCGGCGTCAACAAGATGGACGTCGTCGACTACTCCGAGGACACCTTCAAGGAGGTCAAAGAGGAAGTCAACCAGCTCCTCAACCAGGTACAGTTCCAGGTTTCGGACGACTCGTTCGTCCCGATCTCGGCGTTCGAAGGCGACAACATCGCCGAATCCTCCGACAACACGTCATGGTACGACGGCCGTACCCTCCTCGAGTCCCTCAACGACCTGCCAGAGACCGAGGAGCCATCCGACGCACCGCTGCGTCTCCCCATCCAGGACGTCTACACCATCTCCGGCATCGGTACCGTCCCAGTCGGCCGACTCGAGACCGGGACGATGAACGTCGGCGACAACGTCTCCTTCCAGCCAAGCGACGTTGGCGGCGAGGTCAAGACGATCGAGATGCACCACGAGGAAGTGCCCTCGGCCGGCCCCGGTGACAACGTCGGATTCAACGTCCGCGGCATCGGCAAGGACGACATCCGCCGCGGTGACGTCTGTGGCCCAGCCGACGACCCACCGAGCGTCGCCGAGACGTTCCAGGCCCAGATCATCGTCATGCAGCACCCATCGGTGATCACCGCTGGCTACACGCCGGTCTTCCACGCTCACACGAGCCAGGTCGCGTGTACGATCGAGTCGATCGACAAGAAGATGGATCCCTCGACCGGCGAGGTCGCCGAGGAGAATCCCGACTTCATCCAGTCGGGTGACGCTGCCGTCGTGACGATCCGACCGCAGAAGCCTCTCAGCATCGAGCCAGCGAGCGAGATCCCCGAACTCGGGAGCTTCGCCATCCGCGACATGGGTCAGACCATCGCCGCTGGCAAAGTCCTGAGCGTCGACGAGAAATAATGCAGCAGGCACGCGTTCGACTCGCGGGCACCAACCCAGGCGATCTGGACGACATCTGTGCGGACGTCCGCGAGATTGCGAACAACACCGGCGTCAACCTCAGCGGTCCGATTCCGCTGCCGACGAAGACGCTCGAGGTGCCAGCGCGAAAGTCACCCGACGGTGAAGGCACCGCCACGTGGGAGCACTGGGAGATGCGCGTCCACAAGCGCCTGATCGATCTGGACGCCGACGAACGCGCACTCCGACAGCTCATGCGCATCCAGGTGCCAAACGACGTCTCGATCGAGATCGTCCTCGAGGACTGAGGGATCACCCCTCCCGATTCGAGCAGCTGATCTCGACGATCGATTGCAGTTCTTTCATTTTCACGCCGTGAGCGGCCGCTGGATCGGTGGTGTGGCTGTACGGAATCGTTACTGTGACCGTAGAAACTGTTGGGCATCCTCGTGCCACTGAGGCTGCCGAGGGCAGCAGCCGGTCGAACGGACAGTCTACTCGAGCTGCCAGCTGGGTCAGACCCCCGGAGTCCACACTGCGTTCTCCCAGGGCGCCTCTCGAGGTGCGTATCAGGGTGTATACACTCGCGGTCAGGCCACGTCGCAGGGTAGTGTACCCTTCAGGCCGACGTATTCTGCATGGGGAACGTCCCCGTCGACTTCCAATAGTGGCGCCACCGACTTGGGTCGCCGTCCGTGGACACAGTGCGATACCGAGTCACACGGCACTGAGACAGCGGCAGAACGCGTTTCACATCGATCCGGTTGCCACCCGCTACACCGGGAGTATATAAACTCCCCACGATATCGGTGGTGTACACTGGAGGCCGTATAGCCCACACTATAGTGTATGAGCCAATCACTGATGGCAGCAACCACCCCGTACGGTCGCGATGGATTGACGAACGGTGAAATTACCGTCTCCGGCGAAGAACACATCACCACCGTGTTGAACGCGCTCAACGACGGCGACTGCCGGACGATTCTCGAGGAACTGCGAAACACCGAGGAATATCTCTCCGCCTCTGAACTCTCGGATCGGTGTGGCGTGCCGCTGTCGACGACGTACAGAAAAGTCGAGTTGCTCACCGACGCGGCTCTCGTGGAGGAACAGCTTCGGATTCGCCGCTCCGGGAAACACACAAGCGAGTACGGCCACTCCATCGACGACGTCAAAATCTCGGTGACGCCAGACGCAGGCGTCGAACTCGAACTCTCACACTGTCTGAGCGCCTGAGTCCCCGTTTGTTCCTGTTCTCGATGCTCTCGTTGCTCTCCTTCCCCTGATTCGGCCGCGCAAATCGGCTAGCCGCTCAGATATCCTTTCGAACGAACCAGAACTGACTGACACCGAGTAACACGAGCGTCATCCCGACCATAACCCCCGCACCGACCAGATCGTAGCTACTCTCGAGGAGGATCTCGTTCGGATCGAAGTAGCGCATTGGAGTGATCGCGCCGACGAATTCGTAGTCAGTTCCCTCGAGTAACGACTCTAACATGAACAGCCCGAAGATGGTCGCGAGGGCGACTCGCTGCGCGATCGTCGCCCGGTTGAACACAACCGAACAGACCAGCCCGATCCCGGCGCAGGCGAACAGGTACGGGATCGACAGCAGGTGGATGGCGACGATGTCGGCGACGGAGAGAGGTTCGTCGATCAGCTGGGCGCCGACGAGGACGACCGCCGGCATCACGATGTTGATCGTGACGATCGGGACGCCCATCGCGGCGAACTTCTCGGCCAGCAGCCGCGGGCGGGAGACTGGCATTGCGAGCGTCGTGTCCATTCGACCGCGATCGACGTCGTCTGCGATGAGTCCCGCCGCGCTGTAGGCGAAGTAGAGCCCGAGCAGAATGATCCAGCCGAAGACGTACACCTCGAACGCGAGAAAGCCCTCGAGGGAGGCCATCGTCTGGATGTCGAACAACTGCAGCATCTGTTCGGGATACGCCTCGAGCAGTTCGTCCTCCTGGAACGAGTCCCGAAAGGAGGGGTACACCCAGAAGATCATCGCGACGAGCAGGCTGAGCCCGAGGATCATGTAGATGCTTCCGCGCACTCGTTTGCGCGCGTCGTACCGGAAGAACTCAAACATCGTCGTCACCCCCGTAAAACCGCATGAACACGTCCTCGAGCGGGGCCTCTTCGATGGAGAGATCGAGTAGGTCGTAGCTCGACACCCGATCGAGCAAGGTGTTGATGTCGCCGGTGAACGTGAATGCACACTCGGTGAACGCGTCGCCTTCGGGGGTCTCGGCTGACTCACCGACGCCCAGTTCGAGATCGTGGACGCCCTCGAGGTCGAGCGTGGTCGTCGGAATCGGGTCTGCGCTGTGGATGCGGATCGATTTACCGCTTCGGGTGAGCAGGGTTTCGATCGGGTCGATCGTGGTGAGCCGCCCGTCGCGGATGATGGCGACCCGATCACAGAGGCGACGTACCTCGCTCAGAATGTGTGAGGAAAAAAAGACCGTCACACCGCGTTGTTGTTCCGCCCGGAGGAAGTCCGCAAACCGCTGTTTCATCAGCGGATCGAGTCCGCTCGTGGGTTCGTCGAGGATCACCAGTTCCGGTTCGTGCATGAACGTCGTGACGAGTCCCAGTTTCTGGATGTTCCCTCTAGAGTACTCCCGGATCTTGCGATCGAGCGGCGGATCGAACAACTCAAGCAGTTCCTCGCGGCGTTCGTCGCCTTTGACGGCGGCGTGGAGGTCGAGGATCTCGGTGCCGGTCGCCTGCTCGTCGAAGCCGGGGTCGTCCGACAGATAACCGATGTTCCGTTTGGCTTCGAGCAACGCCTTCCGATCGCGGATATCGTGGCCGAGTACCCGTGCGGAGCCGTCAGTGGGTGAGATAAATCCCAGGAGCATTCGGATCGTCGTCGTCTTTCCGGCGCCGTTCGGGCCGAGAAAGCCAAAGATCTCCCCGTGCTCGACGTCGAACGTCAACGAATCGGCGCCGAGCACCGAGCCGTAGTCCTTGGTGAGCCCCTCGAGTTCGATTGCGGCCATACGTGACGGTACGCATCAATCCATTTGTGTGTATGGGTGTCCAAGGTGTTGGGGCGGTGTCACCCTCACACCATCGACCCCGTGTATTGTGAAATGCATGCTACACCGATTCTCGAGAGCCATCATCTATTCAGCCATACAACGACCAGACTGCGCTATACCGATCCAATTTGGTTTGGTCGGCCAACCATTGTTGTGTAGTATTGCAAATATCATACAAACATTTAAACGCTCTCACCCCATACGATGTGGTGATGGCAACAGATGCACACAGCGGATCACCAGTACAGTCGACGGACGAACCCGTCTATATCGACAGCGGCGCACACCTCCAGGAGGTCGTGAGTGAACACGAGGTCGTCCTCGTGGACTTCTTCGCCACCTGGTGTGGGCCGTGCAAGATGCTCGACCCCGTCCTCGAGGGACTCGCCGCCGAGACAGACGCCGTCATCGCCAAGGTAGACGTCGATCAGCACCAGCCACTCGCCGCCGAGTTCGGCGTCCGTGGCGTGCCGACGATGGTCGTCTTCGCCGGTGGCGAACAGGTCGAACAGCACGTCGGCGTCCTGCCCGAACCACAGCTGCTGTCACTGATCGAGGGCTACACGAACGAATGAGCGGGACACGAGACGACGTCCACGAGATCGTCATCGTCGGCTCCGGCGTGGCGGGACTCTCGGCGGCCGTCTACGCCGCCCGCGCCGACCTCGAGCCACTCGTGCTCGAGGGGCCGGAACCCGGCGGCCAGCTGACGCTCACCACGGAGGTCGAGAACTACCTCGGCTTCCCCGAGGGCGTCGGCGGGATGGAGCTAATCCAGCAGGGCAAAGCACAGGCCAGCCGATTCGGTGCCGCGTTCACCCACGGCGCCGTCGAGGCAGCCGATCTCGAGGAGCGGCCGTTCGAACTCGAGCTCTCGACGGGCGAGACCGTCCGAACACGGTCGCTGATCGTCGCCACCGGCGCGAGCGCCCGCTGGGTCGGCGCCGAGAACGAAGACGAGCTGATGGGCTACGGCCTGTCGACGTGTGCGACCTGTGACGGCGCGTTCCACCGCGGTGACGACGTCCTCGTCATCGGCGGCGGCGATAGTGCGATGGAAGAAGCGCTCTTCCTCGCGAAGTTCGCCGACAGCGTGACGGTCGTCCATCGCCGGGACGAACTTCGAGCCTCGGACATCATGGCCCGACGAGCCCTCGAGCACGATTCGATCGAATTTCGGTGGAACACCGAACTGCTCGAGATCCACGGTAACCAGGAAACCGGCGTGACTGGCGCAACGCTCGTCAGTCACCCCGACGGGCATCCAACGGCGAAACTCGACGGTGACGTCACGCACGAAGACGTCGAGGTCGGCGGGGTCTTCTACGGCGTTGGCCACATCCCGAACACGGACTTCCTCGAGACGACGCCGGTCGACCTCGACGACGACGGCTACCTCGTCACGAGCGAGGGAATGACGACCGAGACGGCCGTCGAGGGCGTCTTCGGTGCCGGCGACGTGATGGATCCCGACTACCGGCAGGCGATCACTGCCGCCGGGACGGGGAGTATGGCCGCTCTCGATGCCGAGAACTGGCTCGAGACCGCCGACCCCGTCAGCGAACCCGTCGCGCCGATGGCCAACTCCGACGATTGATCACCGTTGGCGACCCGATGTGAGCATCACCGTGGTCTGCCGTATCGAATTCGAAGCGCCGATATTGTTACTTTAGAACACTTCTGACCATGGGCCAGAATTCACAGAGTCCTACTCGTGTCGTACCACTGGGGATGGAGTGCCGAATCTAACCGTTTTATGTGTGCGGTCGTGATACTGGTCGTCGAAATAATGGCATTTAGTATTGTGTAGTATTGTACTGTTCGTGCAAAGACTTAAGGTGGAACGGAAGAGAGATCCAGATACAATGAGCGATACCGTTTCGACAACCACTGCGACCCAATCCTATACCGGACAGCCCTACGTGAACAAACTCCTGGGCGCGTTCCTGGGCATCGCGATCATCGGCTGGGGCGCCAGCATCTTCCTCACCGCCGTCCACTTCTGGGCGCTCCCGCTCCCGACCGGAATCGAACCCGAAGGCAGCATGGCAGTCATCACCAGCACGTGGGCGTACGTCGGCCCGATCCCGCTCGCGCTCCTCGGCGCCGGCTACTACGTGACGATGATCGTCATGGGCGGCCTCTGGCTCGAGACCAAACACGAACTGCTCGAGCGTGGGATCTTCCTGATCACGCTGGGCGGCCTCGGTGCGTCGGCGTACTTCGTCTACCTCCAGCTGGGCGTCATCGGCGCGATCTGTCCGTTCTGTATGATTTCGGCGGCCGCGACGACGGGCCTGTTCACGATCGAAGTCGTCGTGAAGTACCTCGGTGGCGGCCACAGCGCACCGACCATCTCGAGCACCCGCATCTGGCCGCCGGTCGTCGTTGGCGTCATCGGGATCACGATCGCCGCGATGTACGGCATCACGCTCGCGCCGATTCCCGGCGTCTAAGCCGACCGAATCGTCCGCAAAACCACCTTTCAAGACACACCACTCAGAGAGTACATCCACATGGACTTCGACACACTTCGAACGCGTATCCCCGCTCTCGAGCACGGCATCTACCTCAACACCGGTGCCGGCGGGCCGAGCCCACGGCGGGTCGTCGACGCGGCGACCAAATCCCTGGAACACCACGAGTACGACGCCCCGATGAACGAGGGCATGTACCAGGCCGTCGGCACCCAGTACGACGCCACGAAAGCCGCCGTCGCCGAGTTGCTCGGCGCACAGCAGTCTGAAATCGCACTCACTCAGAGTACGACCGATGGCATCAACCGCGTCGCCGGCGCCCTCGAGTGGGACGCAACCGATACCGTCGTCCGAACCGATCTCGAGCACCCCGCCGGCATCCTGCCGTGGCAACTGCTCGCGGACACGCGGGGTATCGACGTCCGCATCCTCGAAACCGATCGCGGCCGCGTGGATCTCGAGGCCGTCAAAGCGGTCGCGGCGGACGCGACGCTGCTCGTCGTGAGTTCGATCACCTGGACGCACGGCACCCGGCTTCCTATCAGCGAGATCGTCGACATCGCCCACGACGCCGGCGCGCTGGTGCTCGTCGATGCCGTCCAGTCGCCGGGCCAGGTCGCCATCGACGTCACGGAGTGGGGCGCGGACTTCGTCGTCGGCGCCGGTCACAAGTGGCTCCTGGGGCCGTTCGGCGCTGGCTTCCTCTACGTTCGCGAGGGGCTCGAGCACGACTGCATCCCCCACGAAATCGGCTTCCGAAGCGTCGCCGAAGCCTACGCGGCCGAGTACGAGTACGCCCCCGGCGCGGGACGGTTCGAGGTCGGCACGACCAGTCCGGCTCCCTTCGCCGGGCTCGAGGCCGCGATCGACCTCCACCACGAACTCGGCACGGACGCCATCGAGTCCCGGATCGCGGAACTCACGGCGTACCTGAAAGACGGGATCGACGAGAGGGCCCTGCTCAGCCCGCAGTCGTTCGAATCCGGTCTCGTCACGATCGACGTCGACGACCCCGAGGAGACCGTCGAACGCCTCGCCGACCGGGACGTGGTCGTTCGATCGCTGCCGTACCCCGAGGCGGTCAGGGTGTCAGTCCACGCGTTCAACACTCGCGGCGACATCGACGCGTTGCTCGAGGCACTGTAGGGAGTGGATCACTGCGAATCGATTTTACGTCGACGGCTCGAGACGCGAGGCGAACGCCGCCGGCAACCGGGCGTACGTTTCGGCGGTCGTCTCCAGCGCCTCGAGCGTCGTGTACTCGTCGCAAGCGTGAACCGTGTCGGTGCCGACGGCGAACTCGATAGTTGGAATCCCCGCGTTTCTGAGCCGTTTGGCGTCGCCACCACCGGTGGCGCTCCGGCGATACACCGGCTCCTCGAGGACGTCGGTCGCCACGTCGACCGTCGCGGCGACCAGCGGCGAGTCGGGTGACTCGTAGGTGCCGATGCTCGAGCTGACGGCGGCGATCGAGACGCCCTCGCAGTCGTCGACCCACTCGTGGATAGCTGCGAGAACTCGTGGCGTCTCGACGCCGGCCGTGAGCCGCACGTCGAGACGAGCCTGTGCGAAGCGAGGGACACTGTTGACCGCCTCGCCACCCTCGATCGTGCCGAGATTGACGGTGGGGTGTTCGAACAGTCGACGTGCATTTTCGGCGCCCATCGACGGCGCGTAGTAGTCGACGGATTCCTCGACGATCGGTTCGACGGGGTCGGGAACCGAGAGCGAACGTCCCTCGAGTCCCGTTCTGATCGTCTCGATCGCGTTCCAGAGCCGATCGATGGCGTTCACGCCCAGCATCGGTCGCGACCCGTGGGCAGCCTCGCCGGTCGCCTCGAGGGTGAGCCAGATGCTACCCCGGTCGGCGACAGTTACCGACTGGGCACCGACCGATCCCGTCGGTTCGCCGATCACACAGCCGTCGGCGGCGAGACGGTCGGCCTCGAGGACAGCCTTGAGCCCCGCATCGCCGGCAACCTCCTCGTCGCTGACGAAGGCGAAGGCGAGCGTGACCGGCGGCCGGGTGTCGGACTCGATGCAGGCTCGGGCGGCGTGAACCATCGCTGCAACCGCCCCTTTCATGTCGATCGTCCCGCGGCCGTAGATACGATCGCCGACGCGTTCGCCCAGCGGGTCGAACGACCAGCCGTCGCGGTCGTACGGAACGGTGTCGAGGTGGCCACTGAACAACAGCGTTCGCTCGCTCTCGCCTGGAAGCGTCGCGAGCAGATTCGGTTTCGCGGGGTCGGCAGTCACCCGTTCGGTCTCGAGTCCGAGGTCGTCGAACGTCGACTCGAGCCAGCGAACGATCTCGCGGGTGTCCCCGGGCGGGTTGGTCGTATCGAAGGCCACCAGCTCGAGCGCGGTCTCGGCGATGGCCGCGGACTCGAAATGAAAAGCAGCGTCTGGAGACGACACGGGACTAGCTTTCGGCGACGGGGGTCGTCTCGGCGGTTTCGGAGTATTTGTCCTCGAACTCCTGAATGAGCTGTCCCATCTTCGCGTACCAGTCGTTGAGCATGCGCTGCATGTCACTGGCGATCTGTGACGGGTCGGTCGGCCGGTAGACGTGGTAGTAGCCGCCCTGCTCGTAGTTGATCTGTTCTTTCTGGATGAACCCGCTCTGGAGCAGGCGCTGGATCGAGCGGTACGCCGTCGAGCGTTCCCGGTCGACTTCGTCGGCGACCTCGTCGATGGTCAACGGCTCCTCGTTTTCGACGAGCACCCGGTAGCAGTCTTTATCGAGTTGTTTCAGCCCGTGGATACACTCCAGCAGCCCCTCACAGACCATGTCCTGCTGGAGTTGTTCAGCCATCGAATTTGCCATGTTATTGATCGGAGGTAGGAACCGTAGTGGTATAAGGGTTGTGCGAATATTGTACAATCTCGTTATACAGCCCTGTCCGGGGTGTTCAGCCGACCAATACACCGATTCGTCTGCTTCGCGACATACCATCTCCCAGCGGTCTCAACGAGCACACTGGGACTATATACCTCGAGTGAAAGAACGACATATGAATCGGCTCGAGCACCAGAGGACAACACCGTCACCGGATGGATCGGATTCACCGACCTGCAACCCCGTCCGATCGTTCGGGGTGGTCGACTGATGGCACCAGTTCCCCTGGTCGACGCCCTCGAGGCCTACCGCGGTGTCACCTGCGTCGTCGGCGCCGGCGGGAAGAAGTCGACGCTGTACGCGCTGGCCGATCGACTCGAGCGAGCGGTAGTCACAGTGACCGTCCGCATCCCGCCCTTCGAAGAACACGTCAGTGCCGTCAGGGTGACAGATTCGCCCGAAGAAGTCCTCGAGAGCGCCAGCGACTGGCCACTCGGGCTGGTTGCGGCCGACGAAGGGGATCGATACCGCGGGTACGAGCCGTCGGTAATCGACGACCTCGCCGCACGATCCGACGTCCCGATCCTCGTCAAAGCCGACGGGGCCCGCACCCGCTGGCTCAAAGCACCGAACGAGCGCGAGCCACAGCTTCCGACCGCGGCCACCACGGTCGTTCCCATCGCAAGCGTCAGAGCCGTCGGCGAGGTGCTGGACGACCGCGTAGTGCATCGCCCGGAACGAGTCGCCGCCATCACGGGGCTCGAGATCGGCGACCGCATCCGGGCCGAAGACGTGGCGACGATCCTCACGAGCGAGGACGGCGGGCTGAAACACGTTCCTGACGGGACGACCGTGATCCCCCTGCTCAACATGGCCGACAATCCCGACCTCGTAGCGACTGCCCGCGAGATTGGGAATCTCGTCCGCCAGCACGAGGCCATCTCGAGGGTCGTCATCACGCGGTTGCTGGAGGTCGAGCCGGTGATCGACGTCCTCGAGTAAGGAGTGACGACTGACTATCATTTCCCACGTGTGGGAAACCGCTCCGCTCAGGCTGGAGAAGATGCCACCGCTGAATAGTCCGGCGTATCAAATCGTCAGTCAGTTGGATCGTCGCGGCGAACGATAGCGGCCGTCGACTCGACGGCTCGAAACTCCGTTGAGCCACACTGGCAACCGGTTCTCGACCCAATGGGTTGAATTGTTCCATCGGGCCATTCCTCAGCGGCATAGACAGCTCCACAGCCGAGGCATTCCGCGATTGTTCGTTCACCCTTTCCGTTGGGCATTGTTCTATACCATACTTCGCTCGCTACGTCGTTAGAACTACTCTTGAGTATACAATGCCTTTATGCTCACCATCACAGATCTGCATTTCACCTCGTATCGAGAAACGCTCCCATTCCCTTCAGCGCCTCTTCGGTCTGGATCTGCTCGATGAACGCCTCTCGCTCACGTTCTAACCGCTGTTCGATCACCACGGGCTCGAGTCCTACGAGCCGTTTCGTCCGCTCGATTGAGCCAGGTTTCATCGAGGCGATCTCTCGAGCGATGGCGTCGGTTCGCTCGTGAACGGCACCGTCCCCGCTGCTGTCGCTGTCACTGTCGCCGACTCCGTCTCCGTCACCGTCGACGAGTTCGCTTGCCAACCCCCACTCGAGGGCCCGTTCGGAGGTAATAGTCTCGTTCGTCGCGAGAATCCGCATCGTCCGCGTTCGTCCAATGATCTCGGGGAGCAGGGCTGTCCAGCCGCCGTCCGGACTGAAGCCGACGACGGGATAGTACGGGGTGATCGTCGCTTCACGATCCATCACCACGACGTCGGCTCCCAGCAAGAACCCGAGCGACCCGCCCGTGACCTTTCCACCGACGGCCACGAGTACGGGCGGGCGAGTCTTCCGGAGTGCGACGATGACTTCGTTGAGTGTCCCGACGACCTCGCTCGAGTAGTCGACGATCGACTCCCGGTGATCGTAAAAGGCAGCCACGTCGCCGCCGGTCGAGAACGTCGGCCCGGCCGTCCGGAGGACGATAGCGCGAACGGACGCGTCCGCGGCCACCCGTTCGACGGCCTCGAGCAGTTCCGTCAGCAGCGCGGGAACGAGGCTGTTGTGGCGCTCGGCTCGATCGATTCGAATCGTCGCAATTCCATCCGAGACCGTCGTCTCGACGAACTCGTTCGCGGTCATCGCTCGGCCCAGTCGCGCCCTGCTGGATCTGGGCCCGAGACGGCACGATTCGTTGGACTCCCCGTTCCGGTCGTGGCGAACTCGATCAGCTGCGTCATCGAGCTTGCTCCTCGAGCGTCGGCCGTTCGATCTTGCCCGCGGCGTTGCGCGGGAGTTCCTCGATCAGGTCGACCGCCTTGGGTACCTTGTAGCCGGCGAGTCGCTCGCGACAGAACGCGAGGACGTCGTCATCGTCGAGGTTGGCGTCGGGTTCGGTGACGACGAACGCGTGCCCGACCTCCCCCCACTGATCGTCGGGAACGGGAACGACCGCGGCCTCGGCGATGCCGTCGTGTTCGTCCAGTGCGTGTTCGATCTCGGCCGGATAGACGTTCTCGCCGCCGCTGATGAACATGTTCTTCAACCGGTCGACGATGTAGAGGTAGCCGTCTTCGTCCCGTCTGGCGACGTCACCGGTGTGGAGCCAGCCGCCGGTGAACGCCTCCTCCTGGGCGTCCGGCCGGTTCCAGTAGCCGGGCGTGACGCCCGGCCCTTTGACCTGGAGTTCGCCGGTTTCGCCGGGTGGCACCTCGTCGCTGATGCCGGTATTGCCAGCAGAATCGCCATCGTCGTCGCCGTCGCCGTCAATCTCGATAATCCGGGTGCGGACGAACGGCGCCGCCTGGCCGATCGACCCCGCTTTCTCGAGGGCGCGTTCCCGGTCGATCAGGGTCACCGTCGGCCCGGTTTCGGTCATCCCCATCCCCTGTCGGATCACGATGTCGTGATCGGCGTAGGCCTCGAGCAGGCTGACCGGGAGGGGCGCCCCGCCGGAGGCCCACGAGCGAACCGACGACAGGTCGCGGTCGTCGAACGTCGGGTGATCGTACAGCGCCCGGTAGACGGCGGGGACGCCGAAGAACACCGTCGCTCGGTTCTCGAGGATGTCGAGCGCTTCCCCTGGGTCGAACGAGCGCTGGACGATCGCGGTGCCGCCCTGGATGAGCGTCGGGTTCGTATAGAGGTTCAGCCCGCCGGTGTGGAAGAACGGGAGCACGTTCAGCGTCGTATCCCGCGCCGTGAGGTCGGTCGGGATGCCGATGTTGAGCGCGTTGTAGAGCACCATGTCGAACGTCTGGCGAACCCCCTTCGGTCGACCGGTCGTCCCCGAGGTGTACAACAGCCCCCACGTGTCGGTTCGCTCGCGGTCGGGCATCCGGATTCGGTCGCCGCTGGCGCGCTCCATCGCCACGTCGTAAGCCCAATCGTCGTCGTGTTCAGGCTCTCCGAGGGAGACGTAGTGATCAACGTCGATCTCCGAACGAAGCGTCTCGACGGCGTCGGCGAACGCCGGATCGTAGACGAGCACGTCGGGCGAGGCGTCGCCGATCACGTACTCGAGTTCCGGTGGGGCGAGTCGCCAGTTGAGCGCCACGTACAGCGTCTCGGCTTTGGCACAGCCGTACAGCACCTCGAGATACCGGGCTCCGTTGTGGGCGAGAATTGCGACACGTGCGCCCGGATCGACCTCGAGGTCGTTCCGGAGGACGTCGGCGAAACGACTGGCCCGCTCGTCGAACGCCTCGTAGGTCAGTTCCTCGCCGGTGGCGGTGTCGACGACGGCGGTTCGCTCGGGCGTGCGGTTGGCATGGGCGTGTATCCAGTCGAACGCCTCGGGAGTCATGACTAGATGTTCTAAAACGGATCGTAAATACTTCGACGTTGGTCATCGAACCCGGTCTGCTACGATGGCTACGACGGCAGTCGATTCCGACGCAGGGGACGAAGAACGAGCGACCGTCTCGAGGTGGGCTCGACTCACACGAGGCGGAAGAGTCCCGAAAAGAGGAAGACCAACAACAGAATCGGGATCACTCTGAGCGCCACGTTCCGCATCGGGAGCAATCGCGCTTTGTTCGACCAGTTGACGAACGAACTGCCGACCTGTACGGGGCCAAAGAGGTCGCGTCGCCTGAGCGGTTCGGACGTCGCCACCAACTCGTCGGCCCACTCGAGAAACGGCCGGATATCCGGGTGGTCGGGGCTATCCCGGATCATCTCGAGACCCAGTTCGACGTTGTACTCGAACGCGACCTGCGTGATGTTCGCCGAGCCGATGATGCACCGCGGGTTCGGGCCGTCGCGAACGTAGAGCTTCGCGTGCAGCCCCCTCGATTGCTTGTACAGGTGTACCTGATCGTGTTCGTCCAGCGACCACAGGTCGTAGGCGATTCGCGAGGAGAACTGGTCGGACGCGGGGCCGACGATCACGACGAGTTCGTTCTCCCGAGATCGCTCGAGAAACGACACGACGTGGTCGCGTATCGAACGGTACCCCTGGTAGGTGAAGTATCCGCTGACGATGTAAACCGTCCCGTCTTCGGCGAGCAAGTCGGCCAGCGCAGCCTGAACGCGTCGATCGCCGTCGTTCGTTCCCAGGAGGGTGTGGGACGACCGTGCCTCGATCTCGTTCATCGGTGAGTGTCTACCGTCGACGGTATTCAGTGTAATTGATTCGCTCCGAGCCGCCGCTGTCACCCACTCGTCTCGAGGACGATCGGCCGATGATCCGACAACTGGACGTCGAGGACGTCACACCGTTCGACCTCGAGACGCGGCGAGCAGACGAACAGGTCGAGGCTACGCGAGTCGACGAGGTAGTCGTCGAACGGCCTCGCGGGAACCGTCTCGCCGGGAACGCGGATCTCGAGTCCGGTTCGATCGGCGAAGGTCGCCAGCGAGCCGGTCTCGTCGTACGTGTTGAAGTCGCCGGTCACGACGACGTTTCGGTCATTGGCGCGGTGAGCGACGAGGTCGGCGAGCTGATGCAGTTGTCGCGCCCGACTCCGGGAACCGAGTGAAAGGTGCACGACGAAGACGACCAGATCCGCGGTGAGTTCGACCTCGAGAACCAGGCGTTTTCGACCCGCCGACAGGTAATGAGGGGTCGGCGTGGCGGCGCAACTCGCGTGTGAGAGCACGGCGTTGCCGAGGTGACGAAAGAAGGGGAGGGACTCGGGGCCAATACCGTAGTCGTTGCCGGTACCGTTCCCATTTCCGTAATTGCCGTTCCTATCCCCGTACTTGTTACGCACAGCACCGGTATACGAGAGTCCCTGTTCTCGAAGCGACTCAAGGATGGTGCGGAACTGCCCGTCGGTGACCGTTCGGTGTGATCCCTGGTCGACCTCGAGCAGCGAGACGACGTCCGGGCGTTCGCGATCGATTACGGAGATGAGTTGCTCGAGCTTCTGGCGTTCGACGTCACCGTTGCCGACCAGCGACCCGACCGGTGGCGGGACGTATCCCCACAGGACGTTCTGATAGCCGAGCAGATACCCCGCGTTACACGACAGAATTTTCATGCGGTTTCGGATGTGCGACGGTCAGTTGCCCCACGAGCCACTGCGACTGACCATCTACGTGTACACACAGTCAGATCCTGGCAAGTATAACTATTTCTCCGACTGGGCGTGCTGCCGTAGGTCTCGGAAGGTGGCCATAACCTGAAAAACCAGCTACATCAGGTAGAACAGTGGGAACAGGAACACCCAGACGATGTCCACGAAGTGCCAGTAGAGCCCGAAGTACTCGACTGGGCGGGAATCCTCGAGGTAGGCGTCGACCGTCGCGATCCGAACGAGCATGAACCCGGCGACGAACAGGCCGAAGAGGACGTGCAGCCCGTGCATACCGGTCGTCACGTAGTACACCGAGTACTCGATGCCGCTGAACCAGTAATCGCCCTCGGCGAATTTCGAACTGTACTCCCAGGCTTTCACGCCCATGAACGTCAGCCCGAGCAACATCGTCGCCGACAGCGCGGAAAACAGTCCCTTCTTGTTACCGCGTTCGGCCATTACGAGTGCAAGCACGACGGTGAAACTCGAGGTCAGGAGCACGTAGGTGTTGAGCAAGCCGGGCCAGGCGGCCGGTGGGACGGTCGTCCACTCGCCCCAGCCAAGGTGGAGACGCAGGAAGACGAACGCGCCGATGATGGCGCCAAAGACCATCACGTCCGAGGCCAGGAAGAACCAGACCCCCAGTTTCGTCTTGTCGACGCCGTCGAACGGCCAACGCTCGGCGATCGGTTGGTCGGGAGCGTCGAACTGCTCCATCCCGAACTGCCAGAGGGTGTAAAAGAGCATCGCGAGTCCGACCAGGGTGACGATCGGGAAGAACACGTTCGGATCCGGCGAATCGGCGATCGTCGCTCCTCTCGCCTCAGCGTAATTCGCGAGGTACGGGGTCACTCCCGACAGGCCGAGGAAGAAGACGAACATCGCGAGGCCGATACCGAAGGGCCAGATGCTGGCGTGATCGACGTGCTCGCCGTCGTGTTCACCCATCGCCCCCGCCCCAGTCTCCGCCGCCCCTGTTTCCGTGGGCAACGCGCCCCCGTCGGTCGTCGCCGACGGTCGATCGACGAACTCGAGGCGACCGCTGGCGTAACTGGGCCGTCCGTGCCAGTTCTCGAGTGGCGGCGGTGAGGGGATCGCCCACTCGGCGGTGCGGGAGAACTCCCAGGGGTTGTCCGGTGCGTCGGGACCACTGACGAGGCTCTTGCCGAGCGCGTAGAACATGATCAGGAACGAACCGCCGAGGACGAAGCCCCCGACGGTCGCCATCTGGTGATAGAGTTGCAGTCCTTCCTGGTAGTGAAAGACGCGCCGCGGGGTCTCCCAGGCGAGGAACATCGGGAAGTACAGCAGGTTGAACCCGACGAAGAAGACGGCGAAGTGAAGCTTGCCGAGCGCTTCGTCGTACATTTTCCCGGTGATTTTGGGCCACCAGTAGTAGATCCCGCCGATCAGCGCCGTCCCGCCCGCAAACATCACGTAGTGGAAATGGGCGACAACCCAGTAGGTGCCACGGAACTCGTAGTCGAGCACGACCGCGCCCAGGAACACGCCGGTGATGCCGCCCAGGATGAAGAGGACGAGCGCACCGAGGTTGAACAGAAATGGCGTCGTGAAGCGTATTCGACCTTTGACCATGGTGTAGATCATCGCGAACACCATCAGGTCGAACGGGAGCGAGATCCCGATCGTCGTCGCCATGAACAGCGTCTTGATCTCGAGGTTGATCGTCGTCAGGAACATGTGGTGCATCCACACCAGGAACGATTGAACGGCCACGAGGATCATCGAGATGATGACCCACTTCCGCCCGACCAGTCGCCGACCCGAGAACGTCTGGAACGCCTCGAGCATGATCCCCAGTGCGGGGAAGAAGACGATGTACACCTCCGGGTGGCCGAAGAACCAGAACAGGTGCGCCCAGAGGAGACTCGAGCCCTGGTCGGTGGCGAAGTACTGCGTCATGAAGAGCCGGTCGGTCGCGAGCAACAACAGCGCGGCGAGCAGGGTGGCGAACGCGAACAGCATCATCCAGACCGTCAGCAACCACGTCCACGTGAACATCGGCATGTTCCAGAGGCCGAGTCCCTCTGCCCGCGAGCGGTGAATCGTCGTCAGGAAGTTCACCGTCCCGAGGGTGATCGAGAGGGTGAACATGATCAACGCGAGAATCGTGACGTTCCCGCCGGTCGTCGCCTGCATCGCCGGCGTGTACGTCGGGACGTTCAGCGGCGCGTACATCGTCCACCCGCCGCCGTAGGTCGACCCCATGAAAAACGAGAGGAGGATCAGAATAGCGGAGAACAGGTAAAACCAGTAGCTTAGGGCGTTCAGTCGAGGAAACGCGAGATCCTTCGCCCCGATCTGTAAGGGGACGACGTAGTTCGCGAATCCGGAAGCGAACGGCGAGATAAACCAGAAGATCATCAGCATTCCGTGGCCGGTAACGGCCTGATTGAACGCACTATCGGACAGCATGCCGCCGCCCGGCGACCAGAGCTGAAGCCGGAACAACAGCGCCAGCAGGCCGGCTGCCACGAACATGAAGAGGGCGGTCGCCAGGTAGAGAATTCCCACGTCCTTGTGGTTCGTAGTCACTAGCCACCGTTTGGCCGACGTCATCGGGGGAAAGTCTTCTGCCATGGAATCACCCTATGCGAGTCGTTCACTCACACACCCATACGGCAGTAATAGGTGCAACCTGCATACGCACCGGCGCAGAATACGTGCACCAGCCGCAGGACAATACGTGCACCAGCCACAGAATACCGACGCACTCGAGCGCCACGGCCGTTCGTCCGCCCGCAATCAGTCGACGTCAGGCCGCACAGTTGTTCGGCCCCGTCTCGAGTTCCGTCGCCTCGTTTTCGTCTTCGGGTGACTCCGACCCAGTATTGATTGCGATGATCTGCTCGTAGTTCGCCGGTTTCTCGGGGGCGTTCTCCGTCAGCCGTTCGACGAACTCGTCCTCGCTCAGGCCAAGCAGATCGAGTTCCTCGCGAAGCGTTTCCAGTCGGGCACCGATCGTCTCCCCTGGTGAGCCGACCTCGTACGTGCCGTCGGCCGCGACGGAGACGTGTCCAGGCAACACGAGCGTCTCCTCAGGCAATTCGAGGATCGTCTCGTGGAGGGATTCATAGAGGAGTTCGGCCCCCTTCGAGGCGTCCTCGTCGCCGAACTGGAGCTCCGTCCGACCAACCGATTCGACGAACAGCGTATCGCCGGTCAACAACACCTCACCGTCGATGAGGTAGTTGACCATCTCGGTCGTGTGTCCCGGTGTGTGCAGGGTCTTGACCTCGATCTCGACGTCACCAACCGTGACCGTCTCGCCGTCTGCCAGCGGTTCGTAGTCGTACTCGACGTCACGGTCGGTCGCGTGTTCGCCCAGGTGGTAGGGCACCTCGAGTTCGTTCGCGAGCGCCGCGCCACCCGAGATGTGATCGGCGTGGACGTGCGTATCGAGGACGCGCTCGACGGTGAGACCGGCTTCCTGGGCGACGACTTTGAACCGATCCGTCTGGCGAGTGGGGTCGACGACGACGGCTTCCCCGGCTTGCTTCGAGCCGATAACGTAGCCGAGACAGCCCTTCGCCCGTCGCTGGAGCTGGACGACGACCAGGTCGTCGGTGTCCGTTTCGACCGGGACGACCTCGTAGACCGAACTCCAGTCTTCCATCCCTCCTTTGACGACGGTGACGTCGTAGCCGTGATCCTCGAGGGCGAACGCGAACGGCGTCGACGTCAGTCCTTTGCCACAGATGGTTACGATCGATCGTCCATCGGCGAGTGCCTCGAGTCGTTCAAGGTCGTCCTCCGTGAGTTCGTCGTCCGGATGGAAGGGGAGATTTGCCGACCCGTGGATGTGCCACCCGTCGTAACTGTCCTCGGGACGGGTGTCTATGAGCGTAGTCGATTCACCGCTGTCGAGGCGCGCTGCGAGTTGTTCCGTCGAAATCTGGGATACCATGAGGATCGCTTTGTTCCAGTATGTCGTGATCGCTGATAGTGCTCGGCCTTGCGCGGGTGCCGGGAGCTAGCGGAACCGATTTCGATCCGCATCGGGAAACGTGTTTTCCCGGTATCAGTCGCGACTCGAGGGTGGGTCTGAGCCACTTCCAGGTACGAAGGCCGAAGTCGATGCCGTCGACGAACCGGTTCAGCCGGACGCCAAGGACGATCCAGAATTGGGGTTGTGGCTTTACGCGACGGAGAGTCCGAACCAGGTGCTTTCCGGTTCGTAATCGATCAGTGGGCGGCCATCTCGCGGCAGGTTTCCGCACACTTCGGGAGGAGTTCGGCACACGCCTGGCAGTGGTCGTGGTCGTGCTGAGCGCACTCCTCGGCGCAGGCCTCACACGCGTCGGCACAGATCGACGCCAGTTCGGCGTGGTACCTCGAGTTGCGAGCCATGAACCGCGCGTGGAGAGTCGCCAGATCGGCGACGTCGCGACAGAGGCGGATGCACTCGGCCATCCCCTCGCCTTCCTCCGCACAGGCGTCCGCACACCACTCACAGACCTGGGCGGCCTCGAGACAGTTGTCGATACACTCCTGCATCTGGTCGTCCGCGTGTGAAATAGCTTCTACCGCCATGACGGGCAAACGCACACCTCTCGGATCAATCAACGCCTCACATGCCTGTGCAAGTCACCGTCGTTACGTGACGTGGCTCGAGGAAGTGCCCAATAGCTAGCAGAACAAGGGGTCTGGGTGTATGACTCCGTCCGAAGGACGTGTGACGAGTGATCCGCGGCAAGGTGAGTATACAGACTGCTGTTACCTCATCCGCTTGAGAACGGCAATCAGAAGCGCCACTACGACCACGATCAGCGGGCCTAACAACACCACCAGGACTGTCACCGGCAGAGAGAGGGAGAGGAGAACGATGGTCACAATCCCACCGAGGAGGAGTCCCCAGAACAGTCGCAACTGGGAGGATTGTGCATCGAGCCGGGCTTCTAAAGCCTCGACCTGCTCTCTGAGGTGCTCGAGTTCGTCGTGAGGGGCATCTGTGGTCACACTGACACCATCTGCGACCACGTATATGAGGTGTTGGATTTCGAGACGACCGCGTACGGCGTCCCTCTCGACGCTGCCAGCGACGACTGCTATTCGTTCTCGATACGATCGATCGCCTCGTCGAATCGTTCCGGCGGCTGGGCACCGACGAGCGTCCCGACCCGTTCGGCCTCGGGGTCGAAAACGGCGGACGTCGGCGTCCCCGTGACGCCGAACGACCGTGCCTGCCCCGCGTCGGCCTCGATCCCGCCCTCGTAGGTCGATCGCTCCTCGTCGAGACACGCCTCGAGGCCCTCCGCGTCGACGCCATCGACCGACCGGGTGATCTCGACGAGGTTGTCAGCCCCCGCCCACCCCGAGTTGCGTTCGCCCTGCGCGTCGATGACCGCCGCGTGCCAGTCCCAGTACGTCGAGGGGTCGTCCCCTCGAGCCTGTTCGAACACGCACCGGGAGGCCACCGCCGACGTCATCGAGTCCTCGCCGAAGTAGGGCAACGGGATGACGACCATGCGAACCTGCCCCGGTTCGACGTGATCGCGAACGAGCGCGGGCAGCGTCTCGTGTTCGAACTGTGCACAGAACGGACACTGAAAGTCCGTCCAGTAGTAGATCTCGAGCGGCGCATCGGGTGATCCCAGAATCGGTTTGCCACGCAGTTCGACGCCCAGTTCGGACGTCCCATCGCTCGCGTGTATCTCGGGCTCCACGACGTGATCTGGCCCATCTTCGGCGCGTGCGAGGTAGTAGGCACCCCCACCGCCGAGGGCCAGGACGGCGCCAGCGAGGACGGCTCGACGCGACGGCTGATCCAGCGACATATCGTTCTCACCACCCGTACACACTCCCGGTTCTAAACGGAGTCGCCGTTTTGCTGGCCCAGCAAATCGCGGGTGGACATTTGGCGACCGACTCCGTTTTCCCACCTAACAGTGACGTCGATCGACGAGACAGGAACCTGTTCGCCCCTCGAGGCCGCCTTCCCGGACACCTCACCAGTTTCCTCGATCGAGACCACGCCGACCACGTTCGTGGGATGGCTCGAGCAGTACCGCCACGAGGTGAGGACTCGATGACCTGGCGCGGACGGGTCGGCGGCTTCGTCAGGAACCTCCAGGAGGCTATAACGTATCCGTTCGAGTCCTGGTCGGGGACGGTTGGGCTGGTGATCGTCACCGCCGTGACCTACGTCGTCCTCGTGTTGAGTACGATGCCCGAGTTCACTATCCAGATGCTCGGAGACGGCCTCCACTGGTTCGACTACGTGCTTCGCTCGCTCACGGAGACCATCTACCGAACGGACGGCTGGACGGGCCTCGGCGTCGTCGTCCTCTACGCCCTCCTGACGGGCGTCGCGGTCGTCAACGTCGTCGCACAGCTTCGGCTCGTCGGCCCCTCGAGTCTCGCCGACCTCTCGGGCGTGCTCCCCGGTCTCCTCGCCTCGGGATGTGCGAGTTGTGGTGCCGGCCTGCTCGGTTTTCTTGGATTCACCGGCGGGCTGGCGATGCTCCCCTACGACGGCGCTCTCCTCCGGATCGCCGGATTGGCGCTCATCCTCTTCTTCCTGGGACGGGCAGGCCATCCCGAGCGTTGTCGGCTCAGAATGGAGGGGGCAACGTGACCGACGACCACGCGTGTCGCCCGGTTCGCCCAGATCGACGAGCTATCGGTCTGGGAACGCTGGTCGCCGTCGGCGTGTTCGGATTGTTCGGGTTCGTCACCGGTCTCATCCCAAACCCGCTCTATATGCGGATGGTTCCCCGAACGCCGCTCGATTACCTGTTTCTCACGTTGACGGCGCTGTTAGCCGGGGGGTATGCGACCCAACGAGTTGCCACCTCGGTGGAGGAGGCAGGATCCGAACTCGAGGCGGGTTCGGGAACGACAGGTGCCGGAAAGGCAGATGCCGGTACGACGGGTGACGACACGGCGAGGGACGACACGACCGAATCCGATCGCGGCGCGTTCGTCGGCTTACTCGGCGGCTTCCTGGCGGTTGGCTGTCCCACCTGTAACGCCTTCCTGCTGGTGTTGTTCGGCTCCTCCACGCTGATGACGTACTTCGATCCGTACCGTCCGATCCTCGGAGCAATCTCGGTGGCGATCCTTTCCGGGTTGATCGTCGTCCGTCACCGACGTTCCCGCCGCCAGTGTTGCCCGTAGCTGTCGCCCGTCACTCGTGATCCTTCCAGTCGCCGATCTCAGTTTCCCTGAACTCCCCTTTAGCCTCTCGCTCGTGGGGCCAGAGGGTGATCGCCAGCAGCGTTCCGTAGCCGACGCCGACGGCAACGAGAACGACGGTTCCCGGAACGGCTCCGATCGAGGCGGAGTTGGGGAGGCGTTGATCGTAGAGAAACGCCGTCACGCGAAAGAGCCAGGCGAGACAGAGCACGCTCTTGACCTCCTACCGCGCCTGAAGTCGCGGGAATCCCACCATGGGATTTCAGGCCGAGCGATTCGGCCCTAAGGTTTCAAGACGCATGCGTTCCACGCGTCACTTGCTGGGTGTCAGCATCGGCGTGGCTGTCTTGCGGGCCGGTCAAACGGCCCCCTTCCTCAGCCGAGTCATCGCCATCCGTGTATTCTCTTGAATGGCTCTCTCCGCTGAGGTAGCGGTCTGCAATATTGAACGCGGCGTTGATGTCCGCGTGGTACTCCGAGACCCAACACGCCGAGTTCGAACACGTGAACGTCGCTTGATCAGGGCGGTAGCCCTGTTCCCCACAACAGTGACACGTCTTCGAGGTGTACGCGGGATTCACCGTCGCCACACGAATCCCTTTCTCAGCTGCCTTGTAGCGGAGTTGGGCGTACATCTTCGCAAAGCCCCACCCGTGCAAGCGACGGTTCATAAACGCGCCGTAGTCCATGTTCTCGCGGATGTGCGTCAGGTCTTCCAAAACCAACACGGGGTTCTCGAACTGGTCGGCGTAGGCGACGACCTCCGACGTGACCGTGTGGAGGATGTCGTCGATCTGCCGCCAGAGTGAATCCCCGTAGGTCGCTGCGATACGTTCGCTTTCGCGTTGCTGAAGGCGGCGAGTCGCCGTGAAGTACGTCTCACGGAGGTGTCTAACTCGGTTTCCTTCGGCGTTCCAGAGGGTGGTGCAGTCGGGGAGCCGCCCTCGTCACGGTGACACACCGTTATCAAAGCGGCTTCTCCGATGTCGACCCCAATCGGCGTCTCCGCCGAACTGGTTTCTCGTTCATCCACGTCTCGCGTAGCGACGATGTGGAAATACCACTCACCGTCCCGGTCGAACAGCCGACACTCGCCCATCGTCGCGTCCCCCGCGTGCAACGCTTCGAGCCACTCTCGCTGTTCGGGATTCGGTTGGGCGGGCACCCAGAGGTGGTAGTCGTCGTGGTGGGGGATTTTGACGTACCACTCGATGGCGTTCTGTGGCTTGTGGTCGAGTTTTGGGCCTTCGTTCGTGAACCGAACAGGGTGGTCATCGTGAAGTTCCTTGGCGTCGTAGCTTCCACCACAGAGTTGTGGGACGTACTTTTTGAGGGCGTTCTTCGCGTACCCTGAAAGGTCGTAGTTAACCACCACGTCGTTGACCGCCGACTGTGAGGTGCAATTGGCGTCGAACGCGGCTTCGAGCGCGGCTTGGTACGCCTGTTTCGTCTCACAGAGCTTCCGCTGCTTGTGGGTGTTCGGTTCCACAAGTTTGAGTTCCAGCGTCTCGGTGAGTTCGGTCACGTATCTCCCTCCTGACGCTGGATATAGTCTTGAATCGTTTCGCTTGAGACCTGTCCTGCTGTCCCAGCATAGTAGCCGCGTGCCCACTTGATTTTCTCGCCGTTGTGGTCGGCGTAACGGTGGTTGTATTTGCGCGAACTGATGCCTTTGAACCAGTTGGCGAGCAGTGACGGGGCGTGTTTCGGTGGGCTACTCACGAACAGGTGAACGTGGTCGGGTTGGACGGTAAGGTCAATTATGTCCAATCCTTTTTCGTCGGCGATTTCGTGGAGGATTCGACGCACACGGTCTTCGACCTCGTTAGCCAGTACCGAGTTGCGGTATTTCGGCAACCACACTATGTGATAGTTGAGGTTGTAAGTCGCGTGCCGTGTGGTCTTCATCCGTACTACACACTATGCCTAGTACTAGCTTAAAGCTATCTAATGGCGCAGGAAATCCAGCGGTTCGTAGCAACGTGGATCGGACGTACTATGCCTACCGCTCGACCCGCGCCTGAACAGTAGTTGCCGATTCAGATTGCGGAGCGCTCACTGAAACAGGACGCGGTCACTGATATCCAGGTTGAGTCGGTTGTTCAAGCGGTGGTTTGAGTCGGCAGCGACGGACGAGACAAGTGATTCACGCTGACAGAGAGTCTCGCCAGTACGAAGAGGCGTGCTGACCCGGGAGTCAGCCCGGGTCTGCCGCCCCGACAGCGGTTAACCGTATGTCACTGGGCCCAGGAAGAACCGGAATGTCGCCGTTGACACGGCTGGCCGTGTTTTCACTCGCCGTTGCTCAGAGAGCAACAGACACACGAGGATCCAGAGATTGTACAGCGCCACAGCGAACAGAAAGTAGAACAACCGCACCGCAAACACTGGCGACGTGGGTCGGGGCAGAAACTCACCTATTTTCCGGTAGGACGTTTCTATTCCCCACCGGCGCCGATACGCCTGAGCGAGTGCCACCGCTTCGTCGATCATTCTCGTCCGGTTCGTGATCAGACAGAGTGAGTCGTCGTCCCGCGAGTGGTGCGGGACGACGACGAGCGTCACTGGCACTCGCATCGTCGGTGAGGCTTTCCTGACTAACTCGTAGTTGGTGACGAATCTCTCGGCGTCGTGCTCAGAGAGGACGCGCTTGATTCCCGGTGTTTTGGGTGCGCGCATCACAAACTCCACGTCGAGATCGACGAGTGCGTTGACCAGTTCCACCCGATAGAGACCACGGTCACAGTAGAGACGAGTGATCGAGACGGCCTCTTGTGCCGTCTCGATCACGTCCCGGATCGCTCCAATCAGAGATGGAGTGTCGGTTCGAGGAACGTGCTTGGACGCGAGCGTAAAACGCGCTGACGGTGAAACGATGCAGAGTGTCACGAAGACGTAGGCGAGATTCGTTCCACGATCCGGGTTGATTCGTGACACCATCGGTGTCTGCTTCGAGCCGTAGTAGAGCCACTCATGGAGGTCTAGAGCGACCTCTGCAGTGGTCGGGAAGCGACGAGCCTTGCGTGCCTGAGCGATGAATTGGTCGCGGACGCCATCGAACTGCTCGTCGATGGCGTCCACGTCCATCGTGCCAAGATTGTACAGGAGTGATTTCGCTAGCGGACTTCGGTCGTCGAGATCGAGCGTCTCGCCTCTGGCAAGTTGCAGGTGCCTGGCACTGGTGTTGGTAAACTCTTGTTCGAACGCACTCCGAGTGAGGACTCTGGCGAAGTCCTCACTCGGATAGGTGCCATTGACCTTCGTTCCGAAGTCAAGTGGCGGATACAGTAACGATCTTGCGGCACGGCAGACCTGCCGTGCCTCGGCGGGAGCGACCATACTCATCGTACGGTTCCACCGGAGATACCCGTCTCTCAGACACTTCGGCAACTACTGTGAAGACGCGGGTATGCGCTCGCACTATGTATCAGGGCGAGGTAGATTCGTTGGAGTCGGTTCGAGATGGCTTCGAACAGCGAAATCTTGAGCGTCGGTCGCCGGTAATCGTCACCCAGTTCAGTTCGCCAGTCAGGCCGCTCGAGCGTGTCCGACGGAGCCAGCGCATCCGCCAGAAAGTACTGCTGATACAGTCGCACTCGTGCCCGGTAGACGTCGTAATCTCGATACCGGCGCGCTTCGATGAGGAGGAACAGGCCGACGGCGAGAACGCCGACGAGAATTACGTAGTGGGGGTTGTCGACGCTCGAGAACGCCCACGTCAGGATGGCGGCCATGACGGTGACGCTCCAGGTCGTCGTCTGATCGAGCCGCGACCGCCAGGTCGTCTCCCGGTCGAGTTCCCCACGGTAGGCGTGGCCGAGAACCGACTGAAGTTCCGACGCGTCCTGACTCAGTCTGGCACCAAGTTCGCCGTCCGGGTACTCCTCGTCGGAGGTGTCGGTTCCGCCGTCGGAGGCGTCGGTTCCGTCGTCGGAAGTCTCGGGCATCGTCGATCGGTCGTCCTTCCACCGACGATGCGATATAACGACCCCCGGCTTTGCCAGCGGGCACACGGTGTCTCGAGCGATCCGGAGTGCGGAAATGTCGGCGATCGAGTCTGGCGTCAATCGATGACGATAGCTGGCCTGCCTCCTTTATCGTCCTCGAGCGACTAATTCCCTCGAGTGTCCCATGCCCTCGTTCCACATTATCTACGGCACTGGCGAAGGCCAGACTGCGAAGGTCGCGTCCAGAATCGCCGACGTTCTCGCCGATCGTGGACACCAGGCGACGACGGTCGACGCGAGCGTTCGGAACGACGACGTCGCGCTCGAGGATGCCGACTCGGTACTCGTCGGGTCGTCTATCCATGCCGGAAAACAGCAATCGGCAGTAGAGGCGTTCGTTCGGTCGAATCGGGAAGCGCTGGCTTCGATGCCGACGGCGTTCTTCCAGGTGTCGCTCTCCTCCGCCGACGAGGACGGTGCTGAGCAAGCCGCCGGTTACGTCGAGGCGTTCGTCGAGGAGACCGGCTGGCATCCCGATCGAATCGGGCTGTTCGGCGGGGCGCTACGCTACTCGGAGTACGGCTTCCTCAAACGACTGCTGATGAAACAGATCGCGAAACGAAAGGTCGAGGATCCACCCGACCCAGACGAAGCGGGAGACATCGAGTTCACCGACTGGAACGAGGTTGAGGCGTTTGCCGCCGACGTCGCCGCCTTCGTGGAGGGGCGACTAGGTGTGGCACCTCCCAACGCCAACCCATCGGACGACTCGAGCGGCGACGCCGGCTAAATCCGTTGGCCTCGTTTTCGACTCCAAACCTCCGACCCTACGACGACCCCTTCTCGACCACGAGATCCTCGAGCACGAGCACGTCCAGCCCCATCCCGTAGAAGTCCTTGATGGCGTGGGTCGGCGTCCGGACGATCGGTTCGGCGTGGTCGTTGAACGAGGTGTTGAGCACGACCGGAACGCCGGTGATGTCGGCGAACTGCGATATCAGTCGATGGTACCGGGGATGTTGCTCCTCGCGAACGGTCTGTGGTCGCGTCGAATCGTCCGCGGGGTGGATCACGGCCTCGAGGTCGTCCACCCTGTCCGGGTTGGTGTCGTAGGCGTCGATCATGAACGGCGCCGGCCCGCCGTCGACGAGGTACTCCGGAGCCGCCTCCTCGAGCATCGACGGGGCGAACGGACGCCACTCCTCGCGGTGTTTGACGAAGCGGTTGACCCGGTCACGCGAGGCGGCCGTTCTGGGATCGGCGAGGATGCTTCGACTCCCCAGCGCACGCGGCCCAATCTCCATCCGTCCCTGGAACCAGCCGACGAGCTGTCCGTCGGCCAGCCGCTCGGCGACGTAGCGCTCGAGGTCGTCCGGCTCCGTGTAGGCGATCTTGTTTGTCTCGAGGGTCTCTCGAATCTCCTCGGTGTCGTAGGACGGGCCGAGGTAGACGGTCGTCTGCCGGTCGACCGCCTCGGATCGTTGCTCGGCCCAGCCGGCACCCAGTGCGAGGCCCGCGTCGTGGGCGACCGGCTGAATGAACACGTCGTCGACAGCCGGGGACTCCCGGACGTACTTGTTGAGCTTGCAGTTGAGGGCGACGCCGCCGGCCAGGGCGACGTTCGTAGTGCCCAGTCGTCTCACCGCGTCCTCGACGATGTCGACGACCGTCTCCTCGAGCAGTTTTTGGGCGGTGTGGGCGAGGTCTTTCTCCCACTGGTCGAACTCCCCGCGCGTCTCGTTTCGCGGTCGTTCGAAGGCGTCCTCGAGCCGTTCGATCCCGTAGCCCGTCCCCCACCGTTTGGTGAGTTCGGTGACGTCGTAGTCGACGCCTGTCTCGATCAGATCCCGGAGGACGCGTTCGATCTGCGGGTTGTCCTCCCCGTAGGGGGCGAGCCCCATCACCTTCCCCTCGCCGTTGAACATCCGGTAACCGAGGAACTCCGTGACAATAGCGAAAAAGAGGCCGAGGCTGTTGGGGTGGTCGTACGTCCGTATTCGCCTGATTCCGTTGGGCGTGGCGTACCAGACGACCGTCGAATCGTACTCCCCTTTGGCGTCGATCGTGAGGACGACGGCCTCGTCGAACCCAGACGGGTGGAACGCGCTGGCAGCGTGACAGCGGTGGTGTGAGAGCGTCTCGACCGGTGGCACCGGCGTCCCGATCTCCTCGAGACGGGACTCGATCTGGCGGGTCGGGACGAATCGGCTGCGAACCTGCGTGACGAGGGTGTGTTCGAGCGCCGACGCTTTCCGCACGATGCCGGGGACGCGTATCGCGTCGGACAGGTAGTGTCCGGTAATCTCGCTACGGAGGGAGGGATCGTACGGCAGCAGGATCCGGTCGACGTCCGAGAGGTGGAGGTCGCGATACTCGAGGCACGCTCGAATCGCGTTTTCGGGGAACGTCTCAGTGGCGTGTTTCTCCCGCGTGTAGCGCTCTTCTTCGACACCGAACACCGGCGTCCCGTCTTCGAAGAGGACGGCACTCGGGTCGTGTTGTCCGTAGAGACCAATCGCGGGTTTAAATGCGAGCAGATAGTCAGTCATGGTTCCGTGGATTCGTCACTACCTTCTAGGGTAACGGACTGATACAAAACACCAGTGGACTTTCGCTGACCCGGCAAATCGTCGCTTATTTGTGTGAGAACGGTGAGCGGGCCACCGTGCACTCGAAGGGAACCGCGCACGGTGGGTCGTCGGAGTCGTCGGAGATTTTCCAGGTGCTCGCGGACGACTACGCGCGACAGATACTGCTCGAGGCCGATGGACAACCGATGACCGCAAAGGGGCTGAGCGACGCGTGTGACGCCTCGCTCGCGACCATCTATCGACGGGTGTCGATGTTACAGGAACACGACCTCCTCGAGGAACGCACGTCGATTGGGCCGGACGGCTCACACCGTAGTGAGTTCGAGACCGTCCTCGAGGGACTGCACGTCAGCCTCGCGGGTGGGGAGTTGACGCTCACGCTCGAGACGCGTGACGAACTCGCTGACAACTTTACGGCGCTGTGGGACGAATTACGAGGCGACCGATGAGTTCGATCGAGGCGCCGTTCGTCCTCGCGAAACTGATCACCCTCGTGTTGAGCCTCGCCGTCGCCTCCCTCGCCTACCACGGCTATCGTCGCAACGGCAGCGAACCGATGCTGTACGTCTCCGCGGGGTTCGTCTTCATCGGGGCGGGCGCGATCTGTGAGGGACTCATCTACCTGGTCTTTGGGACGTCGATCCTCTCTGCAGGCCTCATCCAGGCGGCGATCGTCTCGAGTGGGCTCATTCTCGTGCTCGTTTCGTTGACGAAGTGATCGAACGTGGTGGACGGCTGCAAGATAATCGAGAATCGAATGTGGTGGGCACTCCGGGGTAACTGACGATTCACTATAAAAGCCGACAGTCACACACCCAAACCATTTTGCGGAGACGGCGTAAGGATCGATCGATGGATCAACGGTTCGACCACATCGGTGACGCCGAGTTGGATCCGGCGACGAAAGCGGAACTACGGACGGTGACAGACGGCTTCTTCGAACGCCCCCTCGAGAAGGCCGGCAACTTCGACTGGCCGGAGTTCAAGCGTAACGAGGCGTTCAAGGCGATCATGATGCCCTCGCCGCTGTTCTGGGTGCTCGCCAACTTCGAACGCAGTTTCACCCAGAAACTCGGCCAGCAGATGTACGAGGAGTTCGGGCGTGCAGTGGCGAACACGAACGACGCCGTCGGCGCTGCCGAAACCCAGTACGCCTGTACCGACCTCCAGATCAGTCACGCCGAGGAGAATCGAATCGAGACGATCATCTCCGAGCTGGCCGACGGCGACCGCGAGCCCGATTGGGAGCGCGAAACGGCCGAAGTGCTGGCGGTCGACTCGAGCCAGTCGAGCTTCAAGCCAATCGGACGGATCACGTGGGATCTCTGGATCGAGGACTTCCGGGACGGGCGGCCCCTGGCAGCGGAGATCAAGACGCCGAAACCCAACCGCGATCAGACGATGGAGTCGAAACGCCAGATGCTGAAGACCGTCGCCGCCTACAAACACTACGAGGAGCCGACGCCGATCTGTCGGTACGTGTTCCCGTTCAACCCCTACGGGAGCCTCGAGGCGTACAGCTGGTGGCCCCCACAGGCGTTTTTCGACGTCAAATCGAGTGATGGCATGCTCATCGCCGAAGAATTCTGGGACGGAATCGGTGGCTCGGGAACGATGGAGGGGCTCTTCAACTTCCTGCTCGAGGAGTCGGCGGGCAACATCGAGAAGCTGAAAGCGCTCGCCGGGGACGAAACGCTGTAGCGATCGTCACCTCACTCGTTGTTGGCGATCGTCTCCACGGCGACCACGAGTCTGTAAAACAAATACAGCACAAACAACACGACTGTCGTGTGGAAGACCGGATATATCACACCGATGTCCAGCAGCGTTATGCCGGTGAAAAGTACCCCCAGCAGTACGAACACTGCTATGATCCCGAGTGTTTCCATCACGCTATTCGTCGTGGATGCCATGTGTCAGGCGTTATCGATGTGTTACTATTAAAGTACTGAATAGCACTTAATTCAAGCTACCACAACAGCGGCGCGGATACGAACTCCAGACACGTCTCGCGGCCGTTCCCCGATGCATATATACCCCCGCAGTCAATCGAGGATAGGAAATGAACGCGATCGACCTGTTCTGTGGTGCGGGTGGGTTCAGCGCCGGTTTCGAGGACGCCGGCATCGACGTTCGCTACGGGGTCGACACCGACGAGCGCGCCCTCGAGAGCTTTGACGCCAACCACGACGGAACCGGCATCCGACACGACATCAGCGAGGGCGTTCCCGCAGAAATCGAGGATCTCGAGGTGGACGTCGTCTTCGGCAGTCCGCCCTGTCAGGGTTTCAGCGACGCACGCGGCTCCAGGCGACTGGACGACGACCGCAACCAGCTCGTCTTCTCGTTCATCCAGTGGGTCGCCCACTTCGAACCCGACTACGTGATGATGGAGAACGTCGCCGGCATGACCACCATCGGCGAGGCGTTCCTCGAGGCGATCGAAGCCGAGTTCGCGGCCGCCGGCTACCGGGTCGAGTGGGAGACGCTGAACGCCGCCGACTTCGGCGTCCCACAGACTCGAGAGCGGGTGATCTACTGCGGCGTCCGAGAGGATCTCGCCGTCGAGCCATCGCTCCCGACCGGCACGCACAGCGAAGACGGTGACGGACAACTGACCCTCGAGGGCGAGCGAATGCAGGGCTGGACGACCGTCTCGGCGGCGCTCGAGGATCTTCCCGAGCCCACAGAAGAGGGGACGGTCGACCTCCCGCCGTTGTCCGAGTTCCCGGACAACGAGTACCTCCCGCTGGTACGCGACGGCGCAACCACGACCGAGAACCACACGGCGAAGGAGCCGGCGACAGACGAGGATACCCGTCACATCGTGGACGCACTCGAGCCCGGCGAGATGTACCGCTCGAGCCGCTTCGGCGACCGCTACCGACAGGTGTGGGATCTGCTCGCCCACCGCTTCAGCGCCGTGGAACGGGACGCCCTCCACTTCATCGCCCGCCACCGTACCCGGAAGGCGTACCGGATGAACGGCAAGTCCGTCGGCGCGGTTCCCGACCACCTGATCGCTGAGGGCATCGATCACGACGATGACGAGGTCTACGAGGCGCTCGAGCGACTCCACGACGACGGGTGGATCCGCACCGACGAAGAAGGCGACACCCTCGGCTACGACCTGAACACCAAATCGGGGATCCGGCCGCGGTACATGCGTCTCGAGCCGGACGGCCAGTCGAACACGATCATGACGACGGATTTCAACCCGCGAGACAAGCTGCATCCGACCGAGAATCGGGGCCTCTCCCTCCGAGAGGGGGCACGAATTCAGAGCTTCCCGGACACCTTCGTGTTCGAGGGGCGATTCGACGACGTCGCCAACCAGATCGGGAACGCCGTGCCGCCGTTGATGGCGAAGGGGTTGGGGGAGCACGTTCTCGAGATTGCGGGCGAGGAACCACCACGTCCGCAGTGAACAGTTCCATCCCGCTTCTGAGAGGGATTGACAGAGCAATCCATAGTTGTACATCAGTGGGCTTCAAAAACTGACAGATATGCAGTGCTGGATACAGAGCGCGAATGTGGCACTCGGTAGAGTGTGATCAACGTAGAGGGACGAACGCTCAGTACAGGTCGTGTACACATCGGGTAGAGGGGCAGAATCAGATGAAATAATTGTATGGACTTTGACCACAATGTATGGACTCGCGCATTCCACGGTTCTACGACAAGTCTCTGGGGAAACGACGTCAAATCGTTGCTGATCGTTGTTCCCTTTCTGAAGACACCTATGAGGCATTGATAGCTACTGATGAGCGTGATCTCGGAGCCGTAGAGCGACTCAGTGAAAATGTCATTGGCGCGATCTCGTTTCCACTGAGTGTTGCGACGAACTTCAGAATCGATGGAGAGGACAGACTGGTTCCGATGGCTATCGAAGAAAGCTCTGTCGTCGCAGCGGCGTCATACGGCGCGAAACTCGCCCGGGAGACTGGTGGGTTCACGACCTCTACCTCCGGCCCTTACATGATCGGGCAAATCCAGGTGCGGAATCTGAGCGATCCACACGGAGCAACGTCGCGGGTTTTCGAACGAGCCGGTGAGATCCGTGCGAAGGCAAACGATCAGGGCGTTCTCGTCTCACACGGTGGTGGATGTGAGGACGTAACGGCTCGTGTCGTAGACACACCCAACGGAGAGATGGCGGTTGTACATCTCGTCGTGAACGTCCAGGATGCGATGGGAGCGAATGCGGTGAATACGATGGCAGAGGCTGTAGCTCCCCTGATTGAAGACGTAACTGGCGGAGAGACCATATTATCTGTCCTGTCGAATCTTGCTGATTGCCGCATAGCACGAGCACGTTGTACTATTCCACCGGACGTTCTGAGGAGTGAGAAACGCGCACTTTCTGGAGAAGCCGTCAGGGATAGAATCGTTGATGCATGGGCGCTTGCTGTCGGCGATCCGTACCGCGCAGCAACACACAACAAGGGGATCTTCAATGGAATGGACGCATTAGCGGTAGCAACAATGAACGACTGGCGGGCAATCGAAGCCGGTGGCCACGCTTTTGCTGCCCGAGATGACTATGGCCCGCTTTCAACCTATGAAATCGACACGGAAGGAAATCTCGTATGCAGTATTGAAGTCCCCGTCCAAGTGGGTGTCGTGGGTGGGGCCACTCGTAACCATCCCGTCGCCAATGCGTCGATGGAGATACTAGATGCAAGCTCAGCTGAACAACTCTCCGGTATCTTTGCCGCCGTGGGACTTGCTGAGAATATTGCGAGTATGCGGGCGCTGGCTGCTGAGGGGATTCAAGCAGGCCACATGAAACTCCACGCAAAGAATGTCGCCATCGAAGCTGGTGCACCTGAAGAGTTGATCGACGAAATTGCGGCCCAAATGGTGGCAGACGATGACGTACGGGCAGCGCGTGCTCGTGAACTGATTTCTGAGTTGAACCGTTGAGTTGAACCGGTGTCTATCGTTCGATACGCAGTTTCTCTTTCGGGTAGTTCAGAACTGACAGGGTGAAATAAAACCGCTCGTCGTGCTGAACTCATGCTCTATACCTTGCACATCGATATCAGCATATCTATGATCTGTTACGCTGGGGAGTATGGAAATCTACGCTAACTCCCTATTAGAGCGTCCAGACCCTGACCATTTACTTTCGCGGAATGCCACCTGCCACCCCTCCGACGATCGACGAACGGCCACCGCTCGAGGAGTCACCACGATCCAAAGAGATCTCGAGGCTTCCGATCGGGAACGACCGCATCCGGGAGCACCGACCAGCCGAGTGGCTCCTCGTCGGGGTCGACGTCGGTGTCGAAACCTGGGTCGTTCGCCGGCGGGCCGCCGCGATTCTCCGGCGGGGGCGCACCGTGAGCGTGCGTCCCCTCGGGATGTGGAACGGCCCAGACGTGCATCATGCACGGGGTTCGGCACGGAATTGACAGCTCTCCCTCTTGGTAGTCGCGTTCGTACACTTGTCGGTAGTACTTCCACGCGAATCGACCGGGCAACCCTCGATGATAGTGCCACGGTGAACATCGACCGTCCGTGTTGTCGGTGCCGTCTTTGCCGTCGGTGCCATCCTCCGCCCCGTCTCGTGCGTAGAGCGTCGGCGGTGTGTCGATCGGGTCCCCGTCGACGGTTGCGATGAACATGAGGCCGATCGGACGCCAGAACTCGTTGTCGACGAGGACGGATTCTGGGCGGTCGGTGTCGAGTAACACGTGGTCGCCGATGTACTCCGGGCTCAACCAATGTGACCACCCGGCCGAAGCGCCCGGGCGTTTGACGTCGAAGTACGGAACGAACCCCCGATCGATCAAATCCCCGACGGTAGCGTACCTGCTGTCGATCGCTTCTCGAGCTCGCTCCCTGAGTTCGACCGTTTTCGGATGGTCGTCCGCACAGCCGTCCATACTCGCCCCCTCGCAGGGAGCCATATCCGCTCTGATCGTCGCGTCCGGGCACCGCGAACCACTCCGCGAGCGCTCGGATCGACTCGCCGTCGCCGTCCCTGATGCGGACAGGCCCACTGTCCCAGCGGCTACCGTAAGCAGCGTTCGGCGGCGGATTGTCTGATTGTTGTGTTCGTCGCCCATGTCACAGGTTGACACGGCACCGCTTGTTGTAAATCATGTAGGCGATCGGTTTGACTACCGGCGTGGGCGAACGGTCACCGCGGTCGAACTGGTCGTGCGAGCGTGCGTTCAGCCTTCGAGTAGGCTCCGCTGTCAGAATTTCGTCCCTCGAGCGTATTTCGACTGGCAATAGAGTGTCTGTATACGGGAACGGACGAATCGTCGCGCTTGACGATCCGTCGTCGGCCACTCAACCGGGTTCGACGAAACAGGCAGGATTCCGACTCGAGATTGATCGATTCCATCACTACAATAAATGAAGCGTAAGCATACACCATACTATAAAATGTATAGTATAACAACCACAAGTACTATGAAAAGTGTAGTTAGTGGTTGGCGGTGCTTTTCGAATTTCACAAGACGTCCACCACAATCCTTTGAGTCGAGTCACTGCTGTGATCGACACGGATCACAGCCGCTCTCGAGCCGCCTCGAGTTCAGCCTGCGTGTCGACGCTCTCGAACGTGTCGAGCGTGGTGTGTTCCAGCACCGTCGATTCATCGACGACTACCCACTCGAGGCGGTCGAGGGCGGACAGAATCTTGCCTTCGTCCGCCTCGAGAGCCTCCCGGCAGGCGGCGGCCATCGACTCGGTTCGGTACACCGCCTGGGTCGTCTGGTACCAGCCGTCCTCGAGTTTCGGGACGACGGCAGCCGGGTTCGTGTGACTCAGCAGCTCCCGATCCTCGTCGGTGCCGTCCGTTTCGCCCTCGGCCACCTCGAACAGGAACGCGAGAAACGCCGGGTCGACGAACGGCATGTCACACGCGACGACGGCTGAAAGCGGTGCCTCGGCCGCCTCGAGGCCGGCCTGGATCCCCGCCAGCGGCCCCAGGTCGGGCGTCGGATCGACGGCCACGCGATAGTTTGCGGGAAGTTCCTCGAGTGCGTGAGTGAGAACGTCGACCTGCTCGCTGCGACAGTTGACGATGAGTTCGTCGGTGACGCGAGCGAGTCGCTCAGCTACGCGGGCGATCATGGGCGTCCCTTCGAGGTCGGCGACGGCTTTCTCCGACTCGCCGAACCGCGTCGAGAAGCCCCCCGCGATGACGACGCCGGCGCGTTGGGGATCGGTCATCACTGCCGTATTCGTAGCGGACGCTATTAACGACTGACAGCCCTTCAGAGACATAATCGGGTACTGGGCATCGAGTCCGCACATTGACCTCCTCCACGCCCTGAAGGACGTGGAATCCGACCATCGGATTTCCGCCGAGCGTGGCGTTCGAGGTTCCAACCCGCACTCAAGGGGAACCGGTAGCATACCGGAGGAACTCTCGTTTCTTCCCCTGTATAGGGCTGTGGCCCGGTCAACCAGGCCCCGTCGAATACCATGTCATCGCCGTGCGAACCACCGCTGGTTCACCACCCCTTATGGTTCGGGGTCGGCATCTCACGGTATTCGTAGTACTCCATGGGACGTTGGGCCACATCAAAACGGTTACGGTGGAAATCCTGTCCGGCCATCGATTTCGGATGTTGCACTGGGCCTCCCGCTTGACCCGCGCCTAAAGACGCGGGTATGCGCTCTCACTATGTATCAAAACCGCCCGCGGCGTTACTCGGTCGGTCGGATCACGGTCACAGGAACGACCGATCGCCGAACGACCGTCTCGGCAACGCTCCCGAGCAAAAAGCGGGCGACGCCACGCTTGCCGTGACTCCCGATGACGATCTGATCGGCGTCGTGGTCGTCGGCGTAGCGGACGATCGTCTCTGCGGGCCGCCCAGCCTCGAGTTCCGTCTCGACCGACACCCCGTCCGGAACCGTCTCGAGCAGCGACTCGAGGATGTGTTCGCCCTTCTCACGTTCGTTTTTGAACTCGTCGTCCATCCGGTAGCCGGGGTAGGATTGCTGCCGGCTGAACTCGATCATCGGATCCATCACGTACAGCAGCGTCAGCGTTGCGTCCGAAAACTGTTCGGTAGCGTACTCGAGCGCCCTTCGGGCGGCTGGCGAGCCGTCGACAGGAACGAGAACGTGTGTGGTCATACGTCGTCATTCGTACCAGACCGCAAAAATCGTATGGGAAAACCCAGGGCGTATCGTAGGCGTTCATCGATTCTCGCGAAGAACCGAGACACAGTGCCGAAAGCGAAGATTCCAGAGCCTCCGATTGGCTACGATACTCCCTCACACACAACCGGTACCGCGAACGACTGCGACAACCGATACCGCGAACGACTGCGACAACCGGTACCACGAACGACTGCGACAACCGGTACCACGAACGACTGCGTCCCGCAGACTGATACCCAGGTCACCGGTTCAAGGGGACAGCCGTCGTAGAACCATCGATCACCGATGTACCAGCACGTACTGGTCGCGACCGACGGCAGCGACCTCGCGACACGGGCCGCTGAACAGGGAATCGCCACTGCGGAGGCGGCCGGAGCCACCGTCCACGTCGTATCCGTCCTCGAGGAACTCGAGGGCGAGCCGTCCACGGACGCCGAGCGAGAGCGCCACCGCGAATGGGTCGAACAAATCGAATCCGCGGCGATCGATCGCGGGTGTGACGTCGTCACGAGCGTTCCGACGGGGCATCCCAGCCGTGTGATTCTCGAGTACACGGGTGACAACGAAATCGACCTCGTCGTCCTCGGCACGCACGGACGAACGGGCCTCCAGCGATGGATCATGGGCAGCGTCGCGAGCGCCGTCGTCCGCGAAGCTCGGTGTCACGTACTGACAGTCAACGCCTCCGTACAGGCCGCGCGGGAGCAGTTCGACGACGTCTTGATCGCGACCGACGGTCGACCGGGTGTGGATCAGGCCGTCGAAGCCGGCCTCGATCTGGCCGAATCCACCGGAGCCGCCGTCCACGCGCTGTACGTCGTCGACGACGTCCACTCGCGGACGAACGTCGTCCTCGAGTCGTTCGAAGCCACCGGGGAACGGTCGACGTCCGTCATCGCCGCGCGGGCGGCCGAACGCGGTCTCGCCACCGAACGAACGATACGGCGGGGTATCCCGCACGAGGAAATCGTCGCCTACGCCGACGACCAGAACATTGATCTCGTCGTGATGGGCGTCGAAAGTCTGTCCTCGCTCGAGCGACTCGTCGTCGGCAGCGTTTCTCAGCGAGTCGTCGCGACGGCTCCGGCGCCCGTGCTGACGGTTCGGACGCTCTCCGATCGAGGTAGGAGTAGGTCACGGTAATGTAATCGTGCTGGACGATGAAGTGACCGTATGTCCCTCCGAAACGCGCTCCGATCGCTCTTCGATCGAATCGATCGGGTACTCGTCTTCGGCGGCACCGTCGATCACCCATCGGACGGTGGGATAACTGGTGAGGACTACCCGGGCGATGACGCCCCGTCTGAAGAGTGACGGGGAACGGTGTCTTTGTCCGATCACGAGCGATCGCCAACAACAATTTCACCGTCGACAGCACCAGCGTCCCCCGTTCACCCCTGTGGATCGCTGCCGTACTTGAGGAAGAGATACACCAGCGTCATCACCGCGAGCAACGCGACGATGGTCGCCACCAGAAGCGTTATCGCTGGTTCCGGGACGATTTCCGGCAGTACGCCGTCCTCGTCGCCGACGGTCGCCTCCGGGTCGACGACGATCGTCCCGACCATCCCCAGAGCTATATGGGGCGTGCAGTGAAAATCGTACTGTCCTTCGGTTTCGAACGTATATTCGTACTCGAAGCCGGTATCTTCGATCGGATCGTAGCCGTCCCAGTCAGCCTCGTCCGGCTGATCGTCGACGACGATGTTGTGGTTGTCCGTGATCCAGACGAACTGGACGAGCGTTCCCGGTGGGATCTCGAGCGGGCTATCCGTTCCGGGCTCGTAGGCATAGTCGACGAGGTCGACGGTGACCGATTCCCCTGTGGCGGGCTCTTCGTCGCCGTCCTCCTCTTGCCCGTTTTCTTCCTCCGTTTCCTGTCCGTTCTCCTCCTCATCCTGTCCGTTCTCCTCGGTCTCCGCTTCATCTTCATCCTGTGCGCCGACCGTTCGCGAGCTGGTGAGTGCGGCGAGGCCGACGCCGGCCCACCGTAGTAGCTGTCTCCGGTCGGGCGTATCCATTCCGCCGAGCCAGCGATCCGATTCAGGAGACACCATCGAAGAATCCACGACAACGAGGAGCAAAAAACAGCATGGAACCGATCAAATTCGAACGATTTCGACGTTCTGTCCAGCCTGAAAGTACTCGTGTTTCCGAATGAACTATTTTTAGTGACTCCTCGTAATCTCGGCTATGCAAGGGCTTCGATGGGTACAACTCACTCGAGACGAGGTCGATGCGTTTCTCGGACGGGGCGGGACGGGCGTCATCTCGTTCGGTACCACCGTCGACGAGCCGCCGTTTTCGATTCCGGTTTCCTACGGCTACTACGCCGACGAGGGGCACTTTTACTTCCGACTGTCGTTCCCGGCTGATCACGCGGGCGGCAAAGTGACCGTCATCGACCGACCCGTCTCGTTCACCGTTTACGAAGAAACCGAGGACGGGTGGCAAAGCGTCGTCGCGCAGGGGATGCTCGAGGAAGTCAGCGACGCCCCATACGACTCGATGGCGGTGCAGGCGATGTGGGACGTCCAGATTCCGGCCGTCGATATATTCGAGGATCCTCGCGAGGACATCACGTTCCGGGACTTTCGGATGGTTCCCGAGAAGATGAACGGGCGAGGGGAGGTACAGACCGAGGACTGATAACAAGGAATGATAACGGATTACGACTGGTGTCCCAATTCTCGCCCGATCGCCGACCGCACCCAGCACTCCCTCCCGGGTGGATTTACTATCGGCCCGCCCCAATGACAGCATAGCATATGCCCACCATTCTCGTTCCCCACGACGGCTCGTCGAACGCGCAGGACGCACTGACTTACGCCCTCGAGACGTTTCCGGACGCGACGATCGTCCTGTTTCACGCGATCGATCCGTTCGAGGTGACGCCGGACGAGGAGTCGCTCCCCCCGTTGACCGACGAGTGGCTCGAGGGGCAGCACGCGGAGGCCAACGCGCTCTTCGAGCGAGCACTCGAGTCGGTCGACGACCACATTCAGGAGCGAATCGAGACCGCGACCGCCGTCGGTTCGCCCGCCCAGTCGATCGTGGGCTACCTCGAGGACGCCGGCGTCGATCAGCTCGTGATGGGGCGCCGCGGTCGGGGAAAAGCCCCGCACGCACAGATGGGGAGTACTGCCGAGATCGTAATCAAGCGGGCCAGCGTCCCGGTGACGGTCGTTCGGTGACGGATCGTCCAGGTACGGTGTCGGATCAGCTGGGTTCGGTAACGGATCCTCTGAATCCGGGTCGCGGTGTCGGTACCACTCCAACCGTGGTCAAGCGAGTGCCATTATGGGGGTGGCCGATCGAGAGTGCGTATGGACGTTGGACTCACCGTCGGCGACTCGCTCGAGCGACTCGAACGAACGGTCGAGGGCTTCGATCTGGCGGAGTTCTCGATCGGCGAGGGAGCGGACGTCGAGGCGATCGACACGGGTCGCCTCGAGCAGGCCCTGGCGGACGCCGGGGCCGACCTCTGTATCCACCTCCCGTTCACGCAGGTGGTCGTCACGCCGGTTCCCGAGATCAACGAGGGAATCCTCGCCTATCAACGGCAGTTGCTCGAGTGGGCCGGCGACCAGGGGGCGAAAAAAGCCGTGTTGCACGGAACCGCGCGGAACCCACACGACACCGACCTGCGGCCCGTCTTCGCGGAGCAACTCGAGGCCATCGGCGCGGCCGCCGCCGACGCGGGCATCGAACTCGTCGTGGAGAACGTCGGGCACCAGAAACGGGGGCTACCGCTGACGGTGCTCGGTGATCTCGCTCGCGAAACGGACACGGCGGTCTGTTTCGACGTCGGCCACGCCTACATGGAAGACGGCGACGACGGCGTCAAGCGGTTCCTCTCGGGGTACGGCGACCTCGTCTCTCACCTCCACGTCCACGACGCCAGGAGCCGAGGTGACACCCACCTGCCGATCGGCGCCGGCGAAATCGACTACGGGATCGTCACCGAGCACCTCGCGGGGTTCGACGGGACGGTTGCCGTCGAGGTGTTCACCGACGATCTCCCCCTCTTGCGTGATACGGCTCAGCGGGCGACGGGATTCCTCGAGGCCAGCGCGGAAAACGACGCGTGACGCGCTGATAGTAATCAGCATCGTTCGAGACCAAGGAGATCGGCCGGGTCGCATCGTTCGAGTCGCCATCCCGCCTCATAGCGATTATACGATTTTCAGTCCACTGTGACCACGCGGGGGAACTATAGTGGTTCACAACCCACATAGTCGTATGAGCAAACACATCCTAGTGCCACTCGACGGCTCCGATCCATCCTGGGACGCGTTCAACCACGCCCTCGATCGGTACGCCGGCGAACAGATAACCGTCTTGCACGTCGTCGATCCCGCCGAAGGCGTCTACATGGGCTACGACGGCGGCTACTACGACGGGGAAGCGTTCGACCGGGCGGTCGATCGCGGGGAAGCCCTCTGTGAGCGCGCTCGGGAGCGACTCGAGGAGCGAGACGAGACGGGAGAGACCGTCTTCGATGAAGCGGTCGAAACCGGTCGACCGGCCCAGACGATTATCCAGTACGCGACAGATCATCCCGTCGATCACATCGTCATCGGGAGTCACGGTCGATCCGGCGTCTCGCGGCTTCTCCTCGGGAGCGTCGCCGAAACGGTACTCCGACGAGCGGCGGTTCCTGTGACGATCGTTCGGTAACGAGCCGAGCTGGCTCACGTTGCCGGAGCCGATTTCGACAGCTTGCCTCTCCGCCGTCTCGTTCTCCAGCCATGGTCTAACCTCCACCGAAGTGGTGATTTTCCGGGTCTGGCTTTATACACGACGACGTGGAAGGTCGCCTCGAGTCACACTCGATTCCGCCCATGCCACGCCACGTTCTCGTTCCGATCGACGGATCGGATCACGCCGCCGCCGGTCTGGAGTACAGTCTGCGATCGTTTCCCGACGCAACGATTACCGCCGTCTACGTCGTCGATCCCAGCCGGGATCACACCACGGGCGTCGGATCTGAGACCGACCCCGAAACGCGAGCGAGATCACGTGGCGAGCGCGTGCTCGAGGCCGCCACGGCTCGCGGTGACGAACACGGTCGAACGGTTCGGACGGAACTGCGAACGGGGACGCCCCACTCGGAAATCCTCGAGATGGCGTCGGAGAGCGATGTCGATCACATCGTGATGGGAAGCCACGGGAGGTCGCCGATCACGGGCCCGTTTCTCGGCCACGTCAGCGAGACGGTCGTCCAGCGCACACCGGTGTCGACGACTGTCGTCCCTGAGGAAACCACGACACTGGAAAACCGCGATCTGCCAGGGAATGTATTCGTTCCCGTCGACGGCTCCGAACAGGCCGAAGCCGCGCTCAGATACGCACTCGAGACGTTCCCCGAGGCGACACACACCGCCTTCTACGCCCTCGAGGTACCGTTCGACCGATCCCGCGAGGAGGTTCAAGGGACGTATCTCGAGGCGATCCTCGACGATCACGAGCGACAGGGAGAAGCGCTCCTCCAGTCCGCTGTGGCCGTTGCCGACGAGTACGACGCGGGACTCGAGACGGCGACGGCGAGCGGGAGGGCGTCGAGGGAAATCATCGCGCAGGCGGAGGCAGGCGAGTACGACCAGATCGTGATGGGAAGCCACGGTCGCTCGCTGGCCGCCCGACTGTTCACCGGCTCCGTCGCCGAACGCGTCGCCCAGCGGTCGCCACTGACGGTGACGCTGGTTCGGGGTGGCCCGTAACGTGTACCGTCTCGAGAACGACGTGACTGGGTAGTGAGTTGGCAACAGGAACCGCCGAGAGCCGCTGACAACAGGAACCGCCGAGAGCCGATTACATCGGGGAGCACGAATCTCACCTGTCGGAAGGATTAACCCCTCACTCCAGCTACGCAATGTAGAGCTCGAAATGCGAAGACGGACGGCAGTCACGGCGATCGGAAGTCTAGTTGCGGGGGTAGTCGCCGGGTGCCTGAGCGAAGAACAGGATCCGAAGCCACGAATTGAGTATCTCGAGATCCAGAACCACCGCCACGACGAGAGCTACGAGTTCCACGTTCACATAACCGAACACGAGGAGACGGTGTTCGAGGAGCGCGTGGAACTGGCTGCAGGTGACCCGCGAGAGAGCGTCGTTCTGTACGAGGATCCAGTTGAAGAACCCGGTGAATACGAAGTCTCTGTCGACGTTGCCGACCACGATGCAAGCGTCGAGACGAAACAGTTGATCTCGCCGGAGGAGGACTGTCTCTACCTCGACTTCTACCTCGGGTCAACGACTCTCCACATGGAGTATACCACCTGGCCGTGCGATAGCGATGCGGCCGAGTGACGAAAATAGCACTTACCGGCTGGTTCTACCGCTATCGTCTGCCTCGACGAGTTCGAACAACGGCTCGAAGTCATCCGGAAGCTGGGCGCGAACCTTCTCGAGGTTGCCCGCGGGTACCACGCTCGCGACGATTGCGAGCACCTCCTGGGCGTGATAGTTGGCATCCGCTTTATCGACGCCTTCGCGCTCGCTCACTCGTTCGAGAAACGCCTGGTAGTCGAATCGCTGGCCGTGGTCGGCCGCGATGAGGTAGTGGTCGATCTCCATCGGCAGGGGGCTGGCGAGATCCGTCGCCTCGCCTTCCTGCAACCGTTCCCCCAGGGTCGTCAGGACGGCACGACAGGCGCGAACGGCCTGGCCGAACTGAGCGTACTCGAGTCGGTGCTGTACCTCGCCAACGAATGCTTTGTAGTTCATCGGTGATCACTCCGGTAATTGGCAAATATCGCACGGACTGCCGTCGTGCGATGCGAGTAATGGAACTACGTCAAAGACGCACAAAAGCCATTGGCGTGCGCCTGACGGGTGTCAGGGCGTCGGCCGACAGATCGCCGGCTAGTCTTTTGCACCCTCGTGTGGTAGGGCCTCGTCCATGACTGACACCATACTCGTTCCCATCGACGGCTCGCCGCTGTCGGCGCGCGCTCTCGAGTACGCCTTCGAGGCCCACGATGAACCGACAGTCGTCGCCATCCACGTGCTCGACCCGTTCGATCCCGGCTACAGCTCCGCGACCGACGTCGACGTTCGGAACGAACCCCGACACGGCTCCGAGGACTGGTACGAGAGAGCTCAGGAGGAAGAAGAACGGCTGTTCGAGCAGGCCCGGGAAACCGCCGCGGCGTACGACGGCGAGCTGGAGACCAAGCGAGTCGATGGTGAACCGGCCAGACAGATCGTCGAGTACGCGGAGGAACACGACGTCGATCACATTGTCATGGGGAGTCACGGTCGAACGGGCGAAACTCGATTGTTGCTGGGCAGCGTCGCGGAACTGGTCGTCATGCGATCGCCCGTGACGGTGACGATCGTCAGAGCCGACGACGCCTAACGACTGGCCACTGGTCATAGTCGCGTACCGGTGAGCGACTGCTCTCCAGCGATCCGACAACTCGAATTCTCAGCCAGCGACGTACCGTTTTGAGGCCTCACACGCCCCAGATAGCCACGATGCCGAGGGTAGTCACGACGGTGAGGATCAACTGGAGCGGCAGGCCCAGCCGAGCAAAGTCCGTAAACTCGTATCCGCCGGGACCATACACCATCAAGTTCGTCTGATAGCCGACGGGGGTGAGCAGCGGCGTACTCGCCGCGAACGTCACGGCGAGGACGAACGCATACGGATCCCCGCCGACCCTCGCCGCGGCGTCGAACGCGATCGGGATCATGAGAACGACGCTCGCATTGTTGCTCATCAACTCGGTCATGAGTGCGGTGAAGAGATAGAAGAGCCCGAGGACGACCACGACGTGGACGCCGGCGACACCCATCACGGCGTTGCCGGCGAGAAACGCCGCGGCTCCGGTGCGTTCCATCGCGATCCCGAGCGGGATCAATCCGGCGAGCAGAAAGATCACGCTCCAGTCGACGGCGCCGTAGATCTCCCGCGGGTCGAGCACCCCGGTGCCGACCATCGCCACCGCGCCGGCGATCGAGGTGATCAAAATGGGGAAGATCTCGAGGGCAGCGACCCCGACGACCCCCGCGATGATGGCGATCGCGAGCGGGAGCTTCGACCGGCGGTAGGTCGGTCGGGTGTACTCGCCGGCGACGATGACGTTCCGGTCGCGGTTCAACCGCTCGAGCGCGTCCTCGCTCAGCCGTACCAGGAGCGAGTCGCCGCCCCGAAGCGGGCGCTGCTCCATCCGGGTGTGAACGATCGCCGTTCCACGGCGAATCGCGAGGACGGTCGCGTCGAATCGCTGTCGAAAGTTCGACGTGGCGAGCGTCTCCTCGACCAGCGTTCCGTCGGGCGTGATGACCACCTCTGCGAGAACCTGTGGGGTTGCTCGGTCTGCCGGTGTCGGTCGCGTCTCGAGATCGGTATCGGAGACCGGTGTCTGGGGGAGGAGTTCGAGCCCCGGCGTCCGGTCGACCTGGAGGATGGCGTCGCGTCCGGCGCGAACGAGCAGGACGTCGTTCGGCCGGAGTGTCTTCTCCTCGATCGACCCGCCGAAGGTGTCCTCGCCGCGGACGAGGGTCACCGCGTCCAGGTCGACGTCGAGTTCGGTCAGCGCCTCCAGGACGGTTGTTCCGGCCAGCGGCGACCCCTCGGGGACGGTGATCTCGGTGAGATACGCCGTCATGTCGAACTCGTCGGTCAGTTCGGTCGTGGGTTCGACCCGATCCGGGAGCAACACAGGGGTGGCGAAAAGCAGATAGATCGATCCCGTAGCGAGGACGAGCGCGCCGAGCACGGTGAACTCGAACATCGAGAACGGACGGCCGAGATACTCGGGGCGAGCGATGATGTCGCTGGCGAGGATGTTCGTCGACGTCCCGATCAGGGTGAGCATGCCGCCCATCATCGACGCGAACGACAGCGGAATCAGTAGTCTGGACGGGGAGGTGCCGGTTCGTGCGGCGAGGTCGTTCGCGACAGGAATCAAGAGCGCGACGACCGGCGTGTTGTTGATGAAGCCCGCGGACACCCCAGAAACGCCGATCATCGATCCCAGCTGGCGACGATCGCTGTCGCCGGCGAACGACGCGAGTCGGTCACCCAATAACTGGATTGCCCCCGTTCGGCGAACGCCTTCGCTCAGGATGAACATCATCAATACGGTGATCGTCGCCGGACTCGAGAAGCCCGAAATCCCCTCATCGGCCGTGATCGTCGTCCACGGCTCGAGGACGACGAGCGCGACGACGACGAGCAGCGCCGTGACGTCGAGCGGGATCGGTTGGGTCACGAAGAGCACCACGGCGACGGCGATGATCGCGAACACGACGAGCATCTCCGGGGAGAGAGCGGGAACCTCGTCACTCTGCTGGAGGAGAACTGCGGGACTCGTCGAGGCGGCCGGCAACACAGGTTCGACGGGGTGTACCACGAGTCACGGTAAAAAGCTTCGAACGGATTGCAGGTTTCGAACGGCTCAGTCGCTGGACTGGCAGGGGCGATGGGGCGACTGTTTGGTCACCGTTCGACAGAAGGCATCGTCGCTGGTTGACCGAACGTATCGCCATCGGTCGACTGATCGCCTCGACACTAGTCGACGGAACGCCATCTCACTGGTCGCCTTCGGGAACGACGACGACCGGAACCGACGACGTCCGGATCACGCGATCGGCCGTGCTCCCGAGCAGCGCTTCCGTGATCGGGCCATGGCCGGATCGACCGAGGACGATCAGGTCAACGTCGTGGTTCTCGGCAAACTGACGGATCACGTCCGCGGGCCGCCCGCGACGGATCACCCCACTCACCTCGACAGTGTGACTGTCGTACTCGGCGACGATGTCGTCGACGAGGTGACGTTTAGTCTGCTCGAGTTCGTCCACCGTTTCGACGTCGAAGGTCAGCGGCGTACCGTCGGGATCGACGACGGAGAGGACGAACACGGACGCGTCGTACTGTTCGGCGAGCGAGAGCGCACGGCCGAGGGCTCGCCTGGCCGTCTCGCTTCCGTCGACGCCGACGAGGATGGTGTCGACATCGTTGGCTGTGCCGTCGTCGCCGCTCGAGTCGTCCGCTGTGTGCATGCTCGCCTCCACGTACGAAGACAGTGGAGTTAAGGGTTGATGCGTTTGGGTTCGTGCGACCCGTTCGAGGCGGTTCACTCTGGTGCTGACCGCTCACCAGGTTCGTGGTGATTAGTGGCGATCTGCATCTTAGTGCCGATCTGCATCGTCGCCGTCATCGTTGTTGCTGTTATTGTTGGCGTCGACGGCGCCGGTGCGACTGTCGTCGAACTCGTCTGCCGTCTCCTCGAGGTCGTCGACGCGATCCTCGCGTTCGTCCGCATCCATCTCGAGGAACCGGCGACGGACGACCAGGACGGGGTTGACGGTCTGTGCCGCAACTGTTGTCGACGGATTGCCGAAGACCCGGTCGCGGATCGACGGCTGGCTTTCGCCCATGATGATGAAGTCGTGGTCGTCGGCGACCTCGACGATCGTCTCGAGAGGCGTATCGGCAACGACCGTGGATCGATTGATTCGATCCGCAGCGATCCCTTCGGCCTCGAGCATGGCGGTAGCGTCGTCCAACAGCGCCCGCGCTTCCGACTGTTCGTCCTCGGTAGCTGAGACGTGAAAGAGCGTTACCTGGGCGTCGTTGCCGGCCAGGATGGCACCAACGAGCCTGGTGATAGGCGTGGCGATGAGGTCACCCCTGAGGGGGAGCAACACGCGCTCGAGACGTGGCGCCGGGTTGAGCAAGACCACGGCGTCGCACTCGAGTTCGGCCGCAATCCGCTCGAACGTTTTCATCGAATCGTGGGTGAACACCAGTCGCGTCGCGACGGTGCCGCCGGCGTCCTCGAACGCCCCCACGAGTTCGTCGAGTTCGCGCTGGGCTTTCTCCTCGAACTGCATGCGGGCCTGACCGGGCGCTGTTTGTTCGGGCACCTCGTGGTATCCGAGCAACACGACGGGAACCGACGAGAGCACCTCGACGAGCGTCTCGGGAACCGCCTCCCCGCGAAGTATCTCGACGGGGACGAGCACGCGGTGGGGACGCTCGGGCTCAGTCATCGGTCTCACCTCGTTTGAGACGAACGTCTCGAGCGTAATAGGCATACCACCCGAGCGCGGCGAGCATGATGGCAACGCCAACCCAGCGGGACGTCGGCTGCATGAACGCGATGAGTCCGAAACTCGATACCGCGCCGACGACGGGCACTGCAGGGTAGCCGGGGACAGTAAAGTCGGGCTCGTACCAGTCGGGATCTCGTCGACGAAGGACAATCAGTGCCACACAGATCAGGCCGTACATGATGAGGTGGAGAAACGAGGCGACCTCCGCGAGCAGTGCGGTTCGGCCGGTGCTGACGAGCACGATAACGGGGCCACCGACGAGCGCGAGGGCGATGTGAGGCGTCCCGTAGCGCAGGTTGATCCGACTGGCTTCCCGGGGAACGATCAGATCGCGGCTCAGCGCGTACAGTGCTCGAGACGCGGAGAGAATCGAGGCGTTTGCGCTCGAGAGCGTGGCGAGCAGGCCGGCGAGGAGGATCGCGACGGCACCAGGGAGGCCGAAGAACGCCCGGGCAACCTCGACGATCGCGGTCTCGCCGGCGGCCTCGAGCGCGTCGCTGCCGATGGCGCTCGTGGCGACGAAGATCGTGAGGACGTAAAACACCCCGACGATCACGACCGATCCGACCATCGCGAGCGGCAGGTTCCGACCAGGTTCCGTGATCTCGCCGGCGACCGTCGCAACCTGTGCGAACCCGAGATACGACGTGAACACGAGCGCAGCCGTCGTCATGATCGGGACGTAGCCGGCGGGTGCGAACTGTTCGGGCACCGTTTCCCGCCCGAACACGCCGACCGCGTCGAGGAGTCCGTAGAACAGAAACACACTCAACAACAGGAGCAGAGTGCCGACGACGACGTTCTGAAGAGTCGCCGTGTTTTCCGTGCCGGTGATACTCATCGCCGTCAACCCGATTCCGACGACGATGCCGAGGACGACGACCATCGATCCGCCGCCAACGGCTACGCCCGCCTCCGCGAGGGCCGCCACCGCGTACTCGCCGAGACCGACGAGATAAAACGCCGACGCGAAGACGAGACCGAGCCAGAGACTGATGCCGACGATCGCTCCAAACACGGCTCCCATGCCGCGGGAGATGAAGTAGTAGCCGCCGCCGCTTCTCGGCATGGCCGTCGCCAGTTCGGCCGTCGGCAGCGCGACGAGCAACGCGATCACCGCACCGATAGCGAACGAAGCCGCTGCAGCCGGCCCGGCCCGTCCGGCCGCGAGACCCGGAAAGACGAAAATGCCGGCGCCAATCATGGTTCCGACGCCGATCGAGAGGCCACCGGTGAGGCCGATGGTTCGCTCGAGTTCCGCACCACCCTCGTGTCGAGTCGCGTCTGGGGTGACGGTACCGGTATCGGTATCGGTGCCGGGAGCAGTCTCGCCGTCCACTGGCGACCCATCGGCTGTCATGGCCGAGATGTTTTAGCCCGAGCGACAAAAGCGCTGACCTCGAGCGCTGGACTGTGGGCTCTCAGACGAGCATCGATTCTTCTCCCCGGAGAACTGAACTGTACATATATACGAATTGACTGTGAGTGTGTCCACATGGCCACAGTATTACTCGCCGTCGACCGCGACGAAGACCGAGCCGTTGCCCAGGCCGACTCGCTGCTCGGCCTCGACCTCGAGCCAGCCGAAACACACGTTCAAATCGTTCACGTGTTCACGGACAACCCGGAAGGGGCCTCGGTCACCCAGATCGGAGCCGTCCGCCGGGCGACAGAGCGCCTCGAGGAAACGGACTTCGAGGTGAGCGTCGAAGGCCAGAGCGGTGATCCAGATCAAGAGATCCTGGCGGCCGCCGAAAAACACGATGTGGACGTAATCTCCATCGCTGGTCGCAAACGAACACCGGCCGGCAAGGCGCTCTTCGGCAGTGTCGCCCAGAACGTGTTCCTCAACACCGAGCGGCCGGTGTTGCTGTGTAGTGTGAACAATAAGTGATCGGGACATGCTCTCGAGGCCGAGCATCGACGCTCGAGCCACAATAGCAGCCCAGCGAGCGGAACGACCTGATCACCTGACCGTTAACACCGGCACCGACGATCGACGGACGACACGAGCGGTCGTGCTCCCCAGCAATCGGTCGGCGTCGACGGGCTGTCCCTGGGTACCCAGTGCCTGACCGCGCGTCCCCATCGCGAGCAGGACGGCACCGACGGACGACGAATACTCGAGCAGTTTCATCGCCGGCTGGCCCCGCCGAACGGCTGTCTTCGCGGTGAGATCGCGTTCGCGAGCCATCTCGGCGATCGACGCCGTGGCATTTTCGCCGCCTTCGCTGAGCAAGCCGACGATGCTCCGTGGCGCGTCCTCGAGTTCGTACGTCGTCGTATCGACCACGTAGACGACGTGAACGGTCGCGTCGGTCGCCTCCGCGACGTCGAGTGCGGTGGCGGCGGCGCGCTCGGCCGCATCACTGCCGTCGGTCGGAATCACGATGCGGTCGTAGGAGACGTCGGCCGCCTCCGCCTCGAGACTGACGGACACCACGGGAACGTCGGCGAGCGTGATCACGCGTTCGGTCGTACTCCCCAGGCGAACCCGGTCGGCCCCAGTGCGGCCGTGTGTCCCCATCACGATCAGGTCGACGTCCTGCTCGTCTGCGTATTCGAGGATCGCTGCGTGAGGCGCTCCTTCCCGCACCTCCCGGACGCTCCGAAACCCCTGTTCGTCCGCGGCGTTCTCGATTCGGACGGTCGCCTCGCGGCCTCGTTTTTCCGACGCGTCCGCGAGCGTGTCGCGGCTCTCGGCGTCGAGGGCGGACGTCTCGAGGCCACCATCGACGGCGTATAGCGAGTGGATGGTCGCGTCGTCCGCTCGAGCCAGTTCGAGTGCGTGAGCGATCGGCGCTTCGGCACCGGTGCTGCCGTCGGTCGGAACGAGTATGGATCCGAACATACCGGTCGTACGCTCCATGTCGTCAAGAAAGCCCATCGTACGACCACGAGCGGCTGACAGTCACCAATCGGTACCCCTCGATCGTGAGGCCGGCAATCGATTCCTCTTATTGCTTCCTCTCAGAGGCCGGTCACCGGCGCTCGACCAGTGCATCCGCCTTGCTCCGCACGCGAATCGGTTCGAGATGGCCCGCCAGGCGCGTCGCTTCCGTCAGTTTGTGGGTCGTTTCCGCATAGATCGTATACAGGGTATCGCCGGCCTCGACGTTCGCACCCGTCGTGCGGTGAATCTCCAGTCCGGCACGGGCATCGCGTGGGGCACCCGCACGCCTCGCGAGGGAACACAGCTGTCCGTCGTCGATGCTGGTCACCAGCCCCGACCGATCCGCTTCGATCGTCGCGAATTCGGCTCCCGGCTCGAGGTCGGTAGACTCGATGCTGGAATCGCCGCCCTGTGCGTCGACGATTCGGCGGAACCGATCGAGGGCGCGCCCGCTCTCGAGAATTCCGGTGGCCGAGGCGTCGACGCCACAGTGATCGAGTAGTATCGATGCCAGCCGAAGCGATTTCAGTCGGAGGGATTCGGGGCCGTCGCCCTCGAGGACGCCGAGTACGTCGCGGGCCTCGAGAACGGGGCCGACGCCGTGTCCGATCGGATCCGTGCCGTGGGTGATCGCACAGGTCACGTCCATCCCGAGGTGGTCGCCGACTCGTTTGACGTCGGTCGCCAGTTCGCGAGCCGCGGCGAGACTCTCGAGTTTCGCGCCTTCGCCGTACGGGATGTCGATGACGACGTGGGTCGACCCAGCACTGCGTTTTTTCGAGAGAACGGAGGCCATGAGCTGCCCCGGTGGATCGATCGAGAGCGGATTCTCGGCCCTGATGATCTCGTCGTCGACTGGCGAGAGGTCGACCCCACCGCCCCAGATGAGACAGCCGTTCGTCGCCTCGACGATCGACTCGATCTCAGCGGTGGAGAACTCGACGTCACAGAACACTTCCATCACGTCGGCCGTTCCCGCCGGCGAGGTGACCGCCCGCGAGGACGTCTTCGGGATGGTCAGGCCGGCCTCCGCGACGATCGAAACCACGATCGGCGTGACACAGTTGCCCGCCACGCCACCGATCGAGTGTTTGTCCGCGACGACAGGGCTTTCCCAGGACAACTGCTCGCCGACGGCGGCCATCGCTTCGGTCAAGTGTTTCGTCTCCTCGAGCGAGAGCCCGTTCGTGTAGACGGCCGTGACGTACGCGCTCAACTCGACGTCGGAGAGCCGTTTGTCGTCGATGTCGCGAACGATTGCCTCGAGTTCGTCAGCATCGAGTTCGATGTCGTCCAGCTTTCGCCGGATGTGACGAACTGAATTGGGCGTCCCGGCCAGCCGAACCTCGACGGGGCCGTGAACGTGATGGAGCGGTTCGGTGACGCCCACCGTTCCCTGTCCGACCAGTGCGTCGGTTCGTTTGACGATGCCGGTTGCCGTCTCTCCCGACCAACCCAATCGGACGCGATCGAGCGGATGGGCGCCGAGGTCGTCCGCGTCAACGGTGTTGAGCAACACGAGCGGCCGGCTCGTCCCAATATCGATCGTCGTGGCCTCGAGTTCCATGTCCCGTATCCACGTGACGTATCCCCAAAACGCTGTATACGGCCTCACACCTGGGCCGACAGTCGCTTGCTCCCGGTCGGTGAGAGGGAGTTCCCACCTATAAGCGATCCGAGCACGTATCAATAGTCATGACAACGCCTTCGGACACCGAGGAAACGATACTCGTGCCAGTCGCCAACGCCGAAACGGCGTCACGACAACTGGACACGGCGATCGATATCGCCCATGACCGCGCAGCCAGTATCCTCTTGCTGTTCGTCCTCGAGGTACCGTCACAGCTCTCGCTCGCCGACGGTCGTCGCTACCTGCTCGAGGACGACGACGAGCGGATGCTCGAGGAGGCCGTCGACCGGGTGGAATCCCAGGGCGTGCCCGTCGAGAGCCGGATCCGAATCGCCCGCGGGGTCGCGACGGGAATCGTCGGTGCGGTGGAGAAACACGACGTCGACACGATCTTGCTGGGGTGGCGCGGCCGGCCACCTCGAGAGGACATCATCCTCGGAAACCACCTCGACAGAGTACTTCGAAACGCCGAGTGTGACGTCCTCGTCCAGCGGATCAAGCTCCCGCGTCCGGACGTCGAACGCGTCCTGGTGCCGGTCGCCGGGGGGCCACACAGCGCGTTCGCCGGCGAAACGGCAGCGGCGATCGCCCGACAGAACGACGCGTCGGTGACGTTGTTGCACGTCCACGACGAATCGGATCCGGATGGTACCGTCGAGGACGCCGAGGCGCTCCTCGAGGAGGCCCAGGGACGGATCAGCGACGTCGGATCCGTCAATACGGAACTCGTCGAAACCGATGCGGTCACCGGAACGATCACCGACTGGACGACCGATCACGACGTGACCGTGATGGGGGTCTCTCGAGGTGGACTCCTCCAGCGAAAACTCCTCGGCACCGTCTCGGAAGGTGTCAGCCGGCATGCGGCGGGGTCGGTGATCCTCGCGAAGCGGTACGATCCCGTTCCGTCACGTCTGCGCCGACTCCTGCCGTGAGAGGGTAGCTGAGATCACGGCGTGAGAAGGATCGAATTCCCGGCTTCAGGGTTTCCTGCTCGAGCGAAAGACCCGTAGCGCGCTCGGAATACGATTGCTGGCCCGATCCGACACTGTGCCCGCTCAATCGTGCGGGTGGAACCGCTTGACCGCCCGGTCGACCGCACCGACCTGGCCGATGAACGTGACCCGGTCACCCTCCCGGAGTGTGTGATCCCCGGTTGGGACTTCCGTCTCCCCGTCCCTGTGGGTCAACAGCCCGGCGATCGTTCCATCCGGGATCTCCGCGTTGAGGTCGGCGATCGACTTCCCGACCAGATCCTCGGCCGTGACCTCGATCTCCTGGACGTCCCCGGTTCGGCCGAGTTCGTTCATCCACGCCGACAGCGACGGCCGCTCGAGGACGTTCTCGAGCGACCACGCGGTCGCCATCGAGAGGTCGATCGCACGGACGCCGAGCGATTCGAATGCCCCGACGTTGTCGGGCTGGTTGACCCGCGAGGCGATCTTCTCGACGTCAAAGGTGGTCTTCGCTAACTGGCAGACCAGCAGGTTGACGTCGTCGTCCGGTGTCGTCGCGATGACCGTCTTCGCGTTGTCGGCACCCGCTTTCTCGAGGACGTCGGCGTCGGTGCCGTCGCCCTCGAGCACTCGGAGCCCGCGTTTGCGTCCTTTCTCGACGGCGTCGGGGTCGTTGTCGATCAATAGTACGTTTTCTCCATCCTGTTCGAGTCGTTCGGCGAGGGACAGGCCGACCCGTCCCCCACCAACTAGTATCGTGCGCATTGGTGAGACGTTGAGGTAGTGTGCAATCTGTCGGGCGAGCCCAGCCTGGAGGACGACCGTCGCGAAGATGATCAGGAACACGGTTCCGGCGAGTAGCTGGGCCTCCTGTGGCCGACCGAGTGCCTGCAGTTCGACGGCGAACAGCGTCGCGACGCTCGCGGGGATGATCCCACGCGGGCCGACGGCGCTGAGGAACAGCCGTTCGCTCCGGGTGAACCGTTCGTTCGTCGTCGAGAGGTAGATCACGATGGGGCGGAGTACCAGCGTGATCGCGACGACGACGGCGAGTCCGGCGAGTCCGAGCTGGATGATGTCCCCGAAGTCGATCAGGGCGGCCAGCGCGACGAAGACGAACGAGAGGACGATCACCGAGAGGTCGTCGAGGAAGTCGATCACGTCCTCGTGGTGGGGGAGGTCGACGTTTCCGAGGGCGAACCCGGCCATCGCGGCGGCGGCGATGCCCGTCTCGCTGGCCATCACTTCGGCGCCGCCGTAGGCGACGACGATGCCAGCGAGGACGATCAACCGCGCGTGCAGCGGCCCGTTGCCGGGAGCGAGGTTCCCGCGAGTGAGCACCAGCCAGACGACGCCGGCGACGAGCGCCCCAACGCCGAGGCCGACGAGCAGTCGGAGGGCGAAGTCGGCGACGAGGTGGGTGAGGCTGCCGTCACCGGCGATCAGGACTTCGAAGACGACGACCACCAGGATCGCCGCGGTCACGTCGTTGATGATCCCCTCCCCCTCGAGGACGGACGCGACGTGATCGCGGACGGTGACGACGTTGAGGATCGGCCCGATGACGGTCGGCCCGGTCGCGATCAACAACGCCCCGACCAACAGGCCGACCTCGAGGCCGGTATCGAGGAAGATCACGACGGCAGCCGCCGTCCCGAGCCAGGTGATCAGTGCGCCGATCGTGGTCAACCGGGCGAGCGCGGTTGGGCTCTCACGGAGCTTTCCGAGGGTGAGGTGATAGCCGCCCTCGAAGAGGATGATCGCGACGCTGACGCCGACCACTGCCGAGAGACCGCTTCCGAACGTGTCCTGTGAGACCAGTCCGAGTACTTCCGGCCCGATGACGATCCCGGCGATGATCAGGAACAGGACGCTCGGGATCCGGACGCGGTCGGCGACGACGCGAGAGGCGACGCCGAGGGCCAGGATGAGCGCGACGATAGCGACGACCATCATTGCTGCTCACCCGCCTGGCGGCGATTGCGTGCGGCCACGCCAGCGGCGACGCTGGACGGCGTTGATCCGTCGCTCGAGCCACGCAGCCGTCGATCGACGCCGCGGTTACGACCGGTCGTCAATCGGTATCCCCCGTTGGCGCGGTTGGTCTCACGTCCGTCGTCCGAATCGCTTTCGTGCCGTAGAAGAGGATCACAGTCGTCACGAACGCCGAGGAACCGACGAGCAGCACGAAGCTCAGCGTGTCCAGGATCGGCATCTCGAGCCAGTTGGCGAGTTCGCCGAAGGCGACGCCGACGCTGGCCAGCAGGAGCATGATCCCGAAGTAGATTGTGACGTCGTCCTCGTTGACGTACGCCGTCAACGCTGAGCCAATACGAGCGCCCAGGGCGCTCCCGGCCAGCAGGGCTGTCACGACGCCGAGGTCGACGACCCCGCCGAGCCCGTAGGTGAACGCCCCAACGGCACCGGACATGAGCGCGCCAAAGAGGCTCGTCCCCACGGCTGCGGCGAGTGGAACCCCGATCAGGTAGTAGATCGCGGGCATCCGAATGAAGCCGCCACCGACGCCGAGGAAGCCCGAGACGAGACCGACGCCACCGCCGACGCCCGAGATCGTCCACATCGACGCCTTGCTGCCGTCGGTGAGCGTCACCATCGGCGGGATGTTGTAGGACTTGATCTTCTTTGCAATCTCGGGGATTTCGTCGTCGTCGTGTGGTTCGTCGTCGTCTTCGGCTGCCGACTGGTTGCGAGCGCTCCGGATGAACAGCACGCCGATCGCTCCGAGCAAGAGCACGTAGGCCGTCCCGATGACGACCTCCGCTCGTCCGAGGGACTCGAGGAAGAAGACGACGTACTTCCCGCCCTCGATGCCGAGTGCGATCCCGACGAACATCAACGCGCCGAGTTTGTAGTCGACCTGGCCGACGTCGTGGTGTTTCATCGTCGCGATGACGGCCGTCCCGAAGACGAACGCCATCGAACTCCCGATCGCCACGGGGGCCGGATAGCCGAGGATCAATAGCGCGGGCGTGACCAGGAAGGAACCGCCCATCCCGAAGAACCCGAAGAAGACCCCGACCATGAAGCCGAAGGCGACGAACAGCACCAACATCTCGATTCCAAGACCAAGTATTGCCATTGCTTAGACCTGCTCGAGGGTTTCGATGATCGGTGGTGCGACGACTCGCTCGATAGCGCCGTAGCCCGCGTAGAATCCGACGGCCTCTACGAGGACGAGCACAACGAGGAGGGTTGCCTGTACGTACGACGGGAGGGTGATGAAATCGATCATACGTGATCACCCCGAACCGAACGCGGTTGTGTGTGGCTCATGATTTTCTACTCGTCATCTTCTACCCCGAGAGTGCGTATAACGCTTTTGGGACTGTCGCACAATATTACTGCAGAGAATCTCACGGCTATCCAACGAGAATATTTCCATACGTTATACGGATATTCGAGTGCCTACGCGACCCCTCGAACGGCCCTCGAGCGCGCGCAACACCTACGTTAACGTCCCACATTCTAATTCCTCGTCGAACGTGGTGGGTTCGGTAACGGTCGAATCGCGCCCGCGATCGCCGGTGCTATCACCCCCACGTGAGGTGAGTGTGCGTACGCATTCGTTGCGCCACAGCTTCGTTTGTCCGAGCTATCGGGGCTCACGTGTGCGCACGTTCGATAACTACACAAATTCGATCTCTGTCTACACAACCTCGATCGCAGTCGTCACGACTCGTTCGTCTCGAACCGGCTGGTAACCCACCGAGCGGATCTGTATTGGGAGAACCAAACAATATTATACCGAGCGACCCTAGGGCAGGTATGAAAGCCGTCTGTGCAACCGACCTCTCGGCAGCGAGCGAAGCGACCATCGAGAGCGAAACGTGCCTCGAGTGTCTCGGCCGGATCGGCGTCGACGAGATCCACCTGGTAACCGTCATTCCGTCGAACGTTCACGCTGGCATGCCAGGCATGGACTTCGAGGGCCGACGTCGACGCGCGCTCAAGCGGTACCGTAACGTCATCGAGGACGCCGGCTTCGAGGTCGAAACCCACGTCGTTCGCGGAACGCCACACCGACGGATCGTCGGCATCGCCGAAACGATCGGTGCCAGTCTCACGATCGTCGGCTCCCGCGGGAAGAGCCCACTCGAGAACCGGGTGATCGGCTCGACCGCTCGCAACCTCGCGCGGACGACGACGACGCCACTGCTCGTCAACCGGGTCGAACGCGCGGCGGACGATCCCGAGGTGCTCAGAGAACACCTGTTCCAGCGTATGCTGTACGCGACCGACTTCTCAGAAAACGCCGAGGCCGCGTTCGAGGCGTTTTCGTACCTGCGTCACGCGACCCAGGAGGCAACGCTGGTACACGTCGAGACGCCGAAGGATCCGGGGCTGCCGGAAGACGAAGATCCCGAGGAACAGCTCACAGACCTGGCGGCCCAGCTCGAGGAGTGGGGGATCGAAACCCAGGTCGAGGTGCGACAGGGCGACCCGGCCGACGAAATCCTCGCAGCGGAGGCGGCCTACGAGCCGTCGACGATCCTCGTCGGTTCCCGTGGGCATAGTCGGCTTCGACGGTTGCTCCTCGGCAGCGTCTCCGAGGTTCTCGTGGCTCGAGCCGAGGGCAACGTCTTTCTCGTGCCGCCGCCTCGAGTCGCCTGAGATCGCTACCGACTCACCGGCACGCCTCGAGGAGTCTGAAGTCTGGCCATATCATTTTCCCACTCTGGACGTCCCTCGAGAGATACACGAACGCGTCCGACTGGACACAGAGTGGCATCCCGAAACGCGGTCATTCACAGAGGTGTCGATGATACGGACGGTTGATGAGGTGCTAACTCTGGATCCAGACGTGATATAGGACAGTTCGACTACTCCCACCGACGATCACTTACTCCCGAAAAACGGCCGGGTTATCCGTCTGGACGGCCGTTCGAGCTGTTCGTGGCTCGTCCGAGCGCTCGAGCCATTGCGAGCAGAAAGCCCATTCCTGCCTGTACCTCGGGATCGCGCATCGACTTGATGAGTCCCAACGTCCCGACGGCATCGGTGTGTTCCGAACCGGCGTCACCGACGGCCTCGAGCAGGGACGCGAGCGTCCGGGTGACGTCGTCGTCGGCCGCCGTGTCGGCCAGTTCGCCAAGGCTCGTACCGGTCGCCGCGAGGTCGGTCACCATGTCGTCGTCCATCGCGTTCGATGCGAGGGCGGCGATGTCGGCGACTGCCGCGAGGTCGTCGAGGGTACCCGACCGCTGGAGGCGCGCGAGCGTTTCGATCGCTTCGGCGAGTTCGTCGGCGTTCTCACCGGTCGCCTCGCCGAGTGCCGCCGCTTCGGGCGTCGCCAGCCCATCCGCCGCTGCGGTCAGGTTGGTGGCGGTACCCGAAAGTTCGGTAACCATCCGGTCGTCCATCGCCGCCGTCGCCAGTTCGGCCGTATCGAGCAACTCGTTGACGACGCCGAGTCGCTCGAGGAACCGGGCGACTTCGTCGGGATTCTCGGCCACGAGTGCCTCGAGGTTCGGTGCGTTCGCATCGGCCGGCCGGGTCGACGTATCGGACATGATCAGATGAGCCCCCGTGCGGTGAGCCAGTAGGACTCGTTGTAACCGAGCTTCGCCCAGTGAAGGGGTTTCGATGGCTCCCGGACGTACGGTTCTTCGCCGTAGCTGAATTCGATGAAGGTGGCTTCGTTCATCCCGGCCTCGAGGAAGCAGACGGTCTTGCCGTCGTAGGTCGCCGTCGGCACCTGTCCACGGGCGCGACTGGCGATCCGGTCGGCGACGACGCCGGCCTCGTAGTGGGCAACGCTCCCCGCTTTACTCGTCGGCACGTCCGCAGCGTCACCGATCGCGTACACGTCCTCGGCGTTCGTCGCCTCGAGCGTGTGGCGGTCGACGTCGACCCAGCCGTCCTCACCGAGTCCGGCTTCGGCGATGAGGTCGCTGCCGGCGTGGGGCGGGATCGCCACGAGGAGATCGTACGCCAGCTCCTGGCCTTCGATGGTCTCGATCACCGATGCGTCGGGGTCGACCGACTCGACGTTGAAGAACGTCTCGAGGGTGATGTCGCGCTCCTCGAACAGGTCGGTCGCCCAGTCGGCGATCGACTCGAGGCCGTGCGCGCGGTTGATCGGGTAGGTGTACGTGAGGTCGACGTTCTTGCGGAGCCCGCGCCCACGGAGCCAGTCGTCGACCATCAGGACGAACTCGACGGGCGCGGCCGGGCACATGTGCGGGACGCCGACGACGCTCAACACGAGGTGGCCCTCGGTGAACTCGGCGAGGCTATCCCGGAGGGTTTCGGCGCCGTCCGGGCCGTAGAAGTGGTGGCCACCTTCGACCAGACCCGGAACGGTTTCGGGCTCGAGCGTAGCACCCGTCGCCACCACGAGCTGGTCGTACCGACGGAACCCGCCGCTGGAAAGCGACAGTCGCTGACTGTCCGTATCGATGTCGGTGACCTCGTCTATCTCCAGGGTGACCCGCCGATCGAGCAGTTCCGCAATCGGTCGTTTCGCATCCTCGACCGTCTTCTTGCCGAACGGAACGTACAGGAACGTCGGCTTGTAGACGTGATCAGGGTCGGCCGTGACGAGGCGAATCTCGACGTCGCCAGCCTCGGTTTCGGTTTGCAGTTCGCTCGCGAGGCGGTTGGCGAGCACCGTCCCGCCGGTGCCACCCCCGACGATGACGACTCGGTGCATCCTCAGTTGACCTCCAGGTAGATGCTCCAGTAGTCGTCGCGTTCGTCGATTTCGAGCAACTCGTGGCCGGCTTTCTCGAGCCACTCGGGAACGTCCGTCGTCGAGTTCCGTTCGGTCGTCTGCAGTTCGACGACGGTTCCGGACTCGAGGCTCTTTACTTTCCCGATGAGATCCATCAGCGGGCCGGGACAGCCCGAACCACGGGAATCGATCGTCAGGTCTGGGGCGGTGGGTGACGTCATTGTTCGATCACAGTTGTGTATAGAGTATTGTGCAGTATAAACACTACAGAGCAATTCTGTCAGGCGGGAATGGGCGATGCACTTATCCGGTTAGGCTCAGACCCGTCCCCAAGCTCGAGCCACACCGGGTGAAAGCTATGTCCGTCTCCAGGGAGTACGACGCGCATGACATCGGACTGGCGACACCACATCGCTCACCAGCGCGAGGAGAAAGACCGGTATTTCGGCGCCAATCCACACTCCCCTATTCCGTCGGACGAGCGCGAGGACTTCGACGGCCTCGCGTACTTCCCGATCGACGAGGCGTATCGGTTCGAGTGTGAGTTAGAGACGTACGACGAGTCGGAAACAGTTGTCGTCGGGACGAGTACGGACGGCGAGCGTGAGTACCTTCGGTGGGGCTCGTTCACGGTCACGTTCGACGACGAGGCAGTCACTATTCACGCCTACAAGGCCGAACCCGAGGACGACCGGCTCTGGGTACCGTTCCGCGACGCCACGAGCGGTGAGGAGACCTACGGTGCCGGCCGCTACCTCGATCTCGAGCGCGAGCACCACCGAACGAGCGACGGTACCTGGATCTTAGATTTTAACGAGGCGTACAACCCAACCTGTGCGTACTCCGAGCAGTACGAGTGTCCGCTGCCGCCGATGGAGAACTGGCTCGAGGTGCCGATCGAAGCCGGGGAAAAAACGTACCACTAATGCTCCCGAGAGGAGTTACTTCCCAAATTCGATCGAAGTCACGCGACGGTTCCGCCGGGGTTTTGTCGGTCACTGTCGGTGGTGTCACATCATATTTCACCATCACGTGAACAAAAGGTGGCACTGCTCACACTGACACGGAAACAGTAGATGGTACTCCTCGAGAACCTCGCCCTGGTGTTCGTCGCCGGACTCATCACCGCGATGGCGACAGGGCTGGGTGCGCTTCCATTTTTCTTCTTCGACGAGATCAGCGACCGTCGGAGCGTCATGCTGTGGGGACTGTCCTCGGGAATCATGGTATCGGCGTCGATTTTCGGCCTGATCGAAGAAGGACTCGCCGAAGGGACGCCGCTCGAGATCGGTGCCGGCATGGCTGCGGGAGTCTTGCTCGTGGTCGTCGCCCACGACGTACTCCTGGACGCCGACATCGATCCTCGAGAGTACGAGGAGGCCGATTTCAAAAAGCTCGTCCTCATTCTGGGTATTCTGACCGTCCACAGCTTTCCGGAAGGAATCGCTATCGGCGTGGCGTTCGCCGACCTTGGCCTCGAGGGTGGAGTACCCTTCCTCGGATTTACCATCCCGCTGCTGGCCGTGTTCATGACGATCGCCATCTCGATCCACAACGTTCCGGAGGGAACGGCGATCTCGATCCCGCTGAAATCGATGGGCGTCGAACGCTGGAAGATGGTCTGGTGGGCGGTCTTCTCGAGCCTTCCCCAGCCGGTCGGGGCCGTCCTCGCGTTCGGTTTCGTTCGGATCGCTCGCGAGTTCCTCCCGTTTGGGTTCGGATTCGCGGCCGGGGCAATGATCTATCTGGTGCTGACCGAGTTCATCCCGGAGGCGCTCGACATCGGCGTCGACCTGCCACACGGCGGAAAGCGCGAACTCGTCGCCGGGTTCGCGATCGGGATGGTGGGAATGCTCCCGCTAACGCTGATCTGAGCCCGGGGCGCTCGAGAAGGACGAACACGTCTCAAAGGCCACCAGAAAACCACGGCTGGAGTTGCTTCATTACGGGCAAGGCTGTCGACTATCCTCGATCCCGTTCTAACCGCTCTCGCCGTTGCTCGAACTCCTCGTCGGTGAGATCACCTCGAGCGTACGCCAGCCGCAACTCCTCGAGAGCACTGTCGGTTTCCCGGCCGTCCGATCCTCGAAGCGCGCTGAACAGAAGGTACCCGATCGCACCGACGACGAGCACGGTGAACAGCCAGCTGCCCATCCAGAACCACGAACCGGTGCCGTCCCACATGCCGCCGTTCCACATGTGTCCACCGCCCATTCCCATCGCCGGCCACAGGAGCACCATCAACACGAACGGTGCCAGGAAGAGGATCGCAACAATGACGATGATCGTTCGAACGAGGTCATCAGTGGTCATATGCGGCCGTAGTACGGATATGCTGATAAACCTCCCACACGATTCCGGCCAACTGGTGTTCATTCCTGGCCATCTCGAGTTCTCGAGACGGGTGGAACCCAGCCTCGAGGAACCAGAACGTTGAGAAGACGTCCTCACTGCCGAGCTGGGAGACGAACGACCGCTCACCGCTCCCGGTCGCGATGCATCTCGCGACGCACCGACTCGAGTCGGCGACGCTGTTCGCGGTGGAGCGTCACGATCATATCCGAGAGGACGCCGAACATGACCAATTGCACCCCGAGGAGGATCGCCGCTGCCGACACGACGGCGATGATCTCGTGGCCGATGTTGTACTGAATCCACTGCCAGAGGACGAAGCCAGCCAGGAGACAGCCGGTCAGGATCGACGTGACCCCAACGCTACCGAAGTAAAACAATGGGTTGTTCGTTTTCGCGAGCGAGTACAGTGTCAGGATGATCGTCCCGCCGTCCCAGACGGGGTGAAGGTTCGTCTCCGAATCCTCCGGGCGCGCCCGGTAGCTCACCGGAACGACCGTCGTTTCGATTCCCTGACGGATGCACTCGACGGCGAGTTCCGTTTCGATCGTAAACCCGTCGGCCTCGAGTAACAATCGCTCGAATGAGTCGCGGGTGAACGCCCGGTAGCCCGAGAGGATGTCCTCGTAGTTCGCTCCGTGGATGAACCCGAACGCGCCGTTGATGAGCCGGTTACCGACGCCGTTGAGCCGCTTCATGGCGTCCTCGTCCATCCGCGCGAAGCGGTTCCCGATGACGTGCTCGTAGCCCCGGGTGAGCGGCTCGAGCATGCTCTCTGCGTCGTCCGGATCGTAGGTGCCGTCGCCGTCGAGCATCAACACGTAGTCGGCGTCGATGTGCTCGATCGCCTCGCGGACGGCCTGCCCCTTCCCGGAGCCGGACTGGGTGAGCACGCGGGCCCCGTGCTCACGAGCGATATCTCGCGTGCCGTCGCCCGAGTCGCCGTCGACGACGAGGACGTTCTCGTAGCCGCGGTCGCGGAAGTCGTCGATGACGCTACCGATCGTCGCGGCCTCCTCGAGCGTCGGGATCAGGATGCAGACCCGTGCCGGTGGAAGGGGGTGATCGGTTTCCGACAGTGGTGTCTCTTCGGCCGTCGCGTCCGTAACCTGTGTGTCGGCGTCTCGAAATTCCGATTCAAGACCACCCTCGTCGTCCATTAGGGCTCACTCAACGCCCAGGTTGGAAAAACGTACTGGTGCTGGCCTGACGTGTCCGGCTGTCCGGCGGTAGCTGTCCAGCGATCACCAGGTCAACCCGTCGTACACCTCGAGGGCGTCGGTGTCGACGTCGATGCGTCGACCGTCGACGAGTACTTTCCGTGCCATCCCGTCGATCGCGGGCTCGAGGTCGTCGAACTCCGGCCAGTCGGTCGCGACTACCGCGCCGTCCGCGTTCTCGAGGGCGTCGTCCGCGCTGTCGGCGTATGCGAGGTCGGCGTACTCGGGGTACCGCTTTCTGAGCGAGTCGGCTGCGACGGGGTCGTAGGCCACGACCGTCGCCCCACGGTCGCGAAGGTGGTCGATCACGTCGAGTGCTCGGGACTTGCGCACGTCGTCGGTGTGCGGTTTGAACGAGAGTCCAAGGACAGCGATTCGAGCGCCCTCGAGATCGACATTGGCCTCGAGGAGGTCGACCAGTCGTCGCGGCTGAGCGTCGTTGACCGTGACGACGGCGTCGAGCAAAGCGGGTTCGTAGCCCTGTTCCCGCGCACCCGCCCGGAGCGCGTTGACGTCCTTCGGGAAACACGAGCCGCCCCAGCCGAGTCCCGAACGCATGAACCGGTCGGAAATCCGATCATCGAGGCCTACCGCCTCGAGTACCTCGTAGGCGTCGACGTCGTACTCTTTCGCGATGTTTCCGAGTTCGTTCACCAGGGAGACCTTCGAGGCGAGGAAGGCGTTGTTCGCGTATTTGATCAACTCGGCCTCGCGAACACCGGTTTCGACGAAGGTAGCGCCCCGGTCACGCATCGGAGCATAAAGCGTCCGCAGGGTGTCGGCGGCTGCCTGGGAGGTGGCGCCGACGACGACCTTCTCGGGCTCGAGGAAGTCCTCGACGGCCGAGCCCATCCGCAGGAACTCGGGGTTCATCGCCAGCTCGAGCCCCTCACCGATAGGCGTGCCAGCGTGTTCGCTGACGATTGGCCCGACGACCTCGTCCGTGGTTCCGGGTAACACCGTGCTCTTGACGACGACGAGGTGGTCGCCGTCCTTCTCGGCGAGGGCGGCGCCGAGGGACTCGCTGGCCGCCCGCATCGCCGTCAGGTCGAGGCTGCCGTCGTCGTGTTGTGGCGTCGGGAGACAGAGAAACGTGAGGTCGGTGTCCCGAACGGCGGCGTAGTCGGTCGTTGCACGAAGTCGCGTGCCCGCGTGTTCGGCGATCCGTTCCTCGAGCCCCGGTTCGTGGATGGGGGACTCGCCGGCGTTGATCGTGTCGACGATTTCGGCGTCGATCTCGACGTTCGTGACGTCGTGGCCGAGATCGGCGAGGCAGGCCGCGATCGTGGTGCCGACGTAGCCGCTGCCGACGATAGAGACGTTCATGGCCGTTCAGAGGGGGGGCGGGGAGTAGTGGTTTTTGGGTTCGGACGGGGAGGGCAGGGAGAGTCGAGGTTTCCCCAGGGGCTGGAGTGCTGTAACCGGGACTCGAGCGCCGTCTCGAGTCGTACGTTCACTCGCTCGCAGAGAGTGCCTGTGCCTCGTCCTGCAAGAGGTCTTCGGCTTTTTCCTGGTCTTCTGGGTAGCCGACGTCGATCCGCCAGCCGTCCATCCGGATTGCGTCGATCGTCCGCCCCGACTGGATCAACAGGTCGATTGCGTCCGGGAGTTCGTACTCGCCGCGGTCGGAGGGCTGGACGAGGTGACAGGCGTGGAAGATCGCCGGCGTGAACGTGTAGAAGCCCGTCATCACGAGATTCGACGGCGGATCGTCCGGCTTCTCCATCACTTCGACGACCTCGCCGTAGCCGTTCGTGTCGAGGACGCCGTACCGGGAGGCTTCCTCCCAGGGCACCTCCTCGACGAGGAACGCGGCGTCGGCGCGCTCTTCCTGCTGGCGGTTGATCACGTCGCCGAGGTTCCCCCGGAAGATGTTGTCGCCGAGCATGAGGACGAAATCGTCCTCGATGTGTGGCTCGGCCTGGAGGATTGCGTGGGCCAGCCCCAGCTGCTCGCGCTGGTGAGCATACGTTATGGGGACGCCCTCGTAGGCGTCGCCGTAGCGCTCGATAATCTTCTCTTTCATGTAGCCGACGACGACGATGAGTTCGGTGACACCGATCTCGAGGAGGTTGTCGAAGACGTCCTCGAGGAGGGGCTTATCGTCGACCTCCACGAGTACCTTCGGCTTGTCTTCGGTGAGCGGGCGCAGGCGGGTGCCTTTGCCGGCGGCGAGGACGACTGCTTGCATGTTAGTCATGGTTTTGGTGAGCGGACATATGCTTTGTGAGCGAGCGCGATATTATTTTGCCATGAACGGCACGTCGAACGGGAGGTTATTCGAGACCGTTGTTCGGAAGGTGCTCGAGATGGTGAATAACGTCCCAAAGTAGATGGTTGCACCCAGACTCACGAGAATGACGACGAAGACAGCGTTGTGCTCGGCGATTGCGAGTATTTCTCCCCACTGACGAACGCCGTAGACGATCCCGCCCATCAGGATAGCTGCGGACAGTTGACGCGTGATCTCGAGTGCTGGGATCGAGAACGGGACGACGCGGCGAGTGTAGTGAAACGAGAGCACGAGGCCGATACAGGCCGAAAGTGCGGTGGCGACTGCAGCCCCAACCCAGCCGTAGGCGTAGATGAGTGCGACGTTGAGCGAAAGATTCGCGACGATAAAGACGGCGTTCGATCGAAACGCGAGATCCGGGCGATCGATCGCGTTGAGTGTGTTCAGGAGTTGTTTGTTATACGTGTAGATGAGGAGCGCTCCGATCAAGATTGCGAGAATTTCCGTGCCGGCGACGAACGCCTCGCCGTAGATCGCCATGAGTCGGTCGCCTATCACGAGCGCGCCCACGAGTCCGGGAATGAGGATCAGTCCGGCGTAGGAGAGCGCATCTTCGGTCAATCCTGCAACGGCTTCCGCGGCGCCATTGGCCGAAAGCATACTCATCTCGGGGAACAGCGTGCTGCTGATCGAACTCCCGAAGATGTCGAGGAACTTCGAGAGCGACCAGGCGACGGAGTAGATACCGATTAGGCCCTGGCTGACGAAGAAGCCAAGTACGGCAATGTCGACGGTGTCGAACGACTTTCCTCGAATGCTTCCGAGCCACGCAAATTTCGCATAATCGAGGAGGCTAACCACGTGGCGTTTACCCGGAAGTTTCGGACGAAGACCAAGAACGTACAGACCGAGGGTGGCGAGGACGAGATAGCTGACGGCGTAGCCCCACAGCATACCGGTGAGTCCGAGCCCGACGAGGGCGACGAGGCCGACCTGGGCGATGGCGCGAGTACCCTGTTTCAGAACCGAGAGGATCGCGTAGACGTGAACGAGGTGGTTCCCCTTGAGTGCGGAACTGATGAACGATTTGTAGAGACTAACGAACAGCAGAAGAACGACGAATTCCGCGACGGGAACTCCAATGTAGGCGTTCACCTGCTCGTGGAAGATTACAACGAAAACGGCGACGATGCTCATCAGCGTTCCCATCACGAGAAGCCCCGCTCCAACGAACGCTTCTGGTTCTTCACCTTCGCTAATTCGTTTGGTTATTGCCTGCGAGAATCCGACCTTGCCGCCGATACCGAGCCAGGTGACGAGCGCGAGAACGAGTGCATACTGTCCGAGGACGTCCTCGCCGAGGACTCGAGCGAAGTACACCGTCGCCAGAAAACCGATGGCAGAGCCGAGGAACTTCGAGGCAGTGTAGATTGCAGAGGTTTGTCCGAGGCGCATATCGTGGAACTCACCGGAAACTCGAGATACGACAATAGAGCCACGAGTGCGGTAAAACCGTTACCATCTTGTGTTTCGCGAATTACGGCCGGAATATGTCGATGCTGGAGCGTTAGGCTCGTTTGCGACAGAGTATCGAAACTCGGCGAGATAAACGGGGTGATCGCCCTAGTACGGCGTCGACTGCTTTCACCGCGAGGGAGTCTTGGTAGGGAGACAACGGTGTGACGATTTCGATCGAGAATCCGTGGTGCTCGAGGAGTTCGACCAGTGCACGGTATGTCGGTGCGTGAACGTGCCCGAGTGGCTTCTTATAGCCGTAATACGGAAGAATGCCGACCGATTTCTGCGAGGAGACTTCGACGTTTCGGGGTTGGTAGCCCAGCAACAGAGCGAGACGGTTCGTCCACCCAGCGAGGTTTGGTACCGTTATCCAGAACCAGCCGTCATCGCGGAGAACGCGGTGGATCTCCTCGAGAGGAGTGCTGTAATCAGTTAAGTGTTCAAACAGTCCAAAGGCCACAACGAGGTCAATTTCGTCTTTCGGCCAAGGAAGGACTTCTTCCTCAATATTTTTACAGTAGGTTACTACCCCTCTATTTTTAGCTTTTGAAAGCCGCCTAGTATTTGTATCAACACCAGAGACGGATGATGCATCAAGAAGTGTAGATAATGCAGCAGCAAACGCGCCATAACCACATCCCAGCTCAACAAGATGATCTATGCCAGTGATGTCATTATGTATCCGCTGAAGAGTATTGTCAAGGGCTTCTATTGATTGTAGCGTAGAATTGTCTTTGAAATCAGATTTGCTAAATTGAACTGATAGCTTTTTTGAGAGTCTTGATGATGAACGGTTCATATACACGCACATGGTGGGTTCCAGTATATGGGTATTGGTTCATCAAAAGAATCCATAAGGGAGATTATTGGCAAAGCTATAGTCAAAGTATGACCCAGTCGAAGATATGCACCCTTATGAAAAAGTAAGAAAATCAAAGGTTGGTGAACTCTATAGGATCCTGAAAAATAAGAGTGTTTGGCACGCTATCGATGAAATTAGATACTATATAGATAGAAATTTAAGGAGAGTTTTGAATGAAATGTTTGCCGCTCTACCATTAGATCGCCAATTAGTTTATTTGCAATATGGTCTCCGAAGATTTCTCCCAAAGCACACGAATTCTGATCCACTGAAATTGATCAATGTCGATCCAAACGACGTTAAGTATTACCACAAAGGTAGGCCATATGCGGTAGGCCGCGTCGTTGATGGTGACTGGGATCAGAATAAATTACCTCTTGAAGAGGAAGAAAAATGCAGTCAATTACTAGAGGAGTATCGTGAGGAGATGTCTAATGAGAACATTCACAATAAAGACTTAATTCATACACTCGCTATTGATGGCTACCACTCACAAAGAGAACTCTTAAAGGACTCTAATCAACCCTACAGGGACAACAATGATACCCCCCATCCTCTTACAAATGAAATTGGGGTGAATATATACCGCGATGGATCCTTAGCAAAGAAAGATGCAGGTAACAATCGGCTGTGTGCTGCAAAGGCGGCTGGTTTAGATTCAATCCCAGTATTAGTCAGAACTCGTCACAAAGAGTGGGAGTCTATTAAAAATACAATTCGAAACGCAAATTCAGTTGAGGAACTTCCAGAACGGTATTTACAATTCATTGACCATCCAGACGTAGAAGGCCATCCTCATTCCCAGAAGTAACTATTTGTACTTGTTTGTGGATCGAATCGAGAATGCTTTGCAACAACATGTACTGGAATACTATTCAGCTCAAGTACGTTAGCGATCGCTAAACGGTGATTCCCATCAACAAATAAGATTTCACCGTTCCGGCCTATTGCAACAGCAATTTCCTCTTTTGATCTGTCAAAATACCTACTGAGGACTATTTCCCGAAGAGGCTTTCCATGTATCTCTTCCTGAGATTTGAATCCATGAGTTTGAATCGATTTATAGAGATTTTCGATATGAGCAATCCGTTGATTCACATCTTCCTTTGTTAGCGAACCGTTCCAGTATGGCTCTCCTTGGCTAATATGAGTCAAAGCTTCACGGTAGATATCCGTTTCCTCCCATGGTGTTCCATTTTCAAAATGATCCACGACGCTTCGATATTTTATGAGACTTTCGACTGATTGACCTGATTTGTCCCAATTTCCTTGCAAAACAGCACCAAGGTCATCCCATCTGTCAATTCTTTCAGACGGACAATGTGTAATAATACTTGGGGAGACATAAACCACATTAAAAGGGTCTGTAGTCTGGCAGTTGCGGCAAACCCAAGATCGGTACAAATACTTGAGATACCACCAGTAACCTTGATAGTTCAAATTCACGGTTCTGAGGCCAGCCCTGATCATTGATACAAATCCGTCCCGTCGAAGAATTGTTAGTCCCTTACGAAGTTGATTTAACGCAGAATTAGGAATCATGGGCATCAACTCGGATAGCTCCTAAACGATATTCGTGAAGGCTAGTTGACTAACCTGGCGTTACAGAAATGAATCTTGTGTTCGATGGGTCAAGACGACTCTTTTATATTCGTTCTCCACTGATTCTCTTTACCGTGAGCGAGCCTGAAGCAGACAGACCACAGACTATTACGACTTATGAACTTCTAGAGCGGAGCGCAAGAGCTGCCCTTGAGATGCAGCGGGAAGATGGTTCTTTCCCACCTGGGCGGAATGGGGTTTACGACGAGCCTGAGACTCCAGTAAGAACCACTTCGAAGTGGCTAATGACTTTGTCCAAGGCCTATGAGATCACAAAAGACCAGACGTTCAAGACGGCAGCTAATAATGCAGCAGATTATCTCTTAAGTGACGAGGCGAGACCGTACGGATATACGTTCCATTCCCGTAGTGCTGAAGGAAAAGACAACTGTGATGGGCTTGTCGGACAATCGCCAGTGATTGCAAGCCTTGCACGTACTAGTTCGATACTTGATCGACCAGAATTAATCGAAACAGCAGAATCCGTCTTTTCCCTCCATCCGTTTGAAGAACAGGTGGGGTTATGGGAACGAGTTGAGACTACTGGAGATCGGCTATCATTTGATCGAACGCTCAATCATCAAATTTTCTTTGCTGCTGCAGGTTCGTTTCTCGCTGATGAATATCCCGAAGCCGAACGCCAAGTTCGATGTTTTGTTGATAACCTCGAGACGAATCTTCGGACAGATGAGGATGGCTTGATCAGACACTTTGTCCGTCCAGCACCAGGGTTGGTATGCAAAGTTGCCGGACGATCGCCACGACGATGGAATCTACTTTGGAACGAGTTTATGTTTCACTATTACGCTAGATCCTCATCACACCAATCAAAGGAAATCGGATATCACTCGGTGTGTCTGTCAGGGTTGGCAACTCTTAAGCAGAACTTCCCCGATCATCGACTCTGGGAAAGCGATAAAATCACGAGGGCGGTTGATCGGATTAGTGTGGATCAGCAAAATAGTGATTACGACACAAATTATGGTGCAATGGTTCCCGGACTTAGACTTGCTCGAGTAGCTGATGCTTTCGATTACCCGGTTGAAGTAGTTTTAAAACACATTGAGAAGGCGGTTTCGGAGTATTATGATTTTGAAACGGATACTCTGACAAACAATGCAATAGACCCCACTTACCAATCATCAATGATTAATTCCCTTACTTATCTCCCTGACGGTCGTTTAAACTTTAAATAGCACATATTCGCGAGAATAGAACTGCCTATTGAATAGGCATCATTATAGGGCCACTGCTACACGACGCTGTGATATCGATAGAATCTATTTACTTTTTTCCGATTTAAGAGTGGTTTATGTATTTGTAGTACATCTGGATCTGGATAGCTATTCGCTTCAGCAATAGAGAATTTCCCTTGGTCATTGATTACGATTACGTCCCAACCAATATACGGTATGAATGAAAGAGATTCTGTAATTTTCAACAGGTTATCAACTATTGTGTCCCAGGATGGAATGTATACCCCTTCTATAGGGGCTTCAGTTTCAATATGTTGAGTAACCCAATCCAATTCGCCTCCAGACTGGAACGCGGTTTTCCCTAACTCACCAGTATCCAGATCAACCTGTGTGGTTCCACCTCCTTGAGAGAAGTTGTCTAGCGGTGCAGTATTTTCAACACCAAATCGATGAATAGCTCCAGCAACGAAGGGTTCATTGGTTTTTGGATCAATCATAGTCAAAATACGGAGTGTATTAGATGATTTGGAAAATATTGAACTTGAATAAGAGTCTTGTTTTACATATTCAGACAGCAGATAATCATCAAATCTCACAAGTTCGTTAGCCTGGACTTGCCGGGATCCATCCGCAGATTTTATTTGTAATTCGTCATTTGATGCCCCCTCTATTTGTTTCAATAAATACACACCCTGACCACCACCTCCTTCACGAGGTTTAAGTATAAATTCCCTCTCATCACGTTTATTTAGTAACTCGGGAATATTTGTGTAGTGTTCGTCAATGCTGTAGCATCTCCCCCCAGAGAAGTAAAAATATACATTAGGAACATGTTGAGGGAAATCTGTCGAAATAAATTTGTGGAAAATGAGCTTATCATTCAATATTTGACTGAAATGGCCGTTTATATCCTTCGTCTTCATCATACGTTGCCAATGACTCAGATAACGATCAACACCGTACCTTTCGAAGTCATAGTACGGATCAGCTTCAGACAAAAATCCATGTCTCCAAAGCCAAAGCGATCGAGATAATTTGACATCGTGCTTACGTTGTTGTTCTATCTCCTTTTTAACTAACTTTTTCAGACGCCAAAGAGATTCCTTCATAGAAAGTGTTCAGACTGAACTGATAGCATCTGCAGACATAAAATGACTGGTTCATAAGAGGTGTGGTGACTAAAGCATTGTAGAATAAGCATTATCGGCGGTGTTAAAAAGGAGAGTTAACTATTGGTACTAATGGTCGGCTTCTGTGGGATCGTGGGGAACGTTTCACATAACCTCGACGCAGTAAACGATACGGTTGTCTGGTCTGACCGAGAGTACGATAATCGATATCAAGATGACAATGTAGATCTGTACATTTCAACTCATTGGTCTGAAGAAGCGACGACTCAGCCAGCTACAACAGTTGAGGGGTATAATCTCTGTATTTGGGGAGATCTTATTGGATTCGAGGAACCGGTTGGATACGAACCTCGAGACCAAAGCAGTTTAAGTGATGCAGAGTACTGTCGATCCCTGTTTGAAAAACATGGTGAGTCATTCGTAGATGGGCTTAACAGTGAATTTGCCGGAGCCATAGTCGAACCAGATACCTCAAAAGTAACAATATTCACTGACCGTCTTGGGGCACGTCCTATATATTACACAACAGCCATTGATCAAGGGATTCTATTTTCAACCCATATCAATACAATTCTCTCTCACCCTGCCGTAGAACCGGTGTATGACGAACAACTTCTCGTGGAATATTTGACCTACGAGCGGGTATTTGGTACGCGAACTCCGTTCAAAAATGTCTCAAAACTCCATCCTGGTTCTCGGTTAACATTCGACACGAAACAAGATGCCATTTCGCAAACAATCTATTGGCAACCCCAGTACAACCCAGTGGAACGTAGTTACAAAAAGTTTGTGAGGGATTTCTCTACCATCTATACTCAGGCAATTGAGGATCGAAAAGAATTGAGCGTCAATGAGGGAGTTCTTATTAGTGGAGGGAGTGATTCAAGACTCGCACTCTCTGTCCTAGGAAGTGACAGTATTGGATTTCACATGAACGAAACTATGAATAGAGAGGCGCAGACAGCAAAGCGAGTCTGTGATTCTATTGGTGCGGAGTTCCGGTTACTCGAGCGCGATATTAGCTACCAGAAAGAGGTGCTTGCCACGGTTGACCGATTTCAGCTATATAACTCGTTTTTCGACCAAGCACACGCTGCAGTCTTTGATGAAATAATAGCCGAAGAAGTTGACTCGATTTTTTGTGGTCATTATGGCGACACTGTACTGTCCGGGCAGTACGTTCCAAAGAAGATGGTTCAAGTGCCGGTTCTCGGTTGGAACGTACCCACATCATCACCATTACCGTTGAAAGACAAGAGGGACTACCTCGATTATACGCTTCAGGATCATAAGTTCACTCGGAACTCGAACGTTCATACTCCCTCTTATCTTCTCACAAATGATTGTATAAGTTCAATATTTAAGAAAGAACTTTCTTCGATGGGATCTACTGTAACCCATCACGGCGTTCAGTATCCTTCTCTCCAATCTCTAGCGGCTACTGGAGGTTACTATCCACTAACAAATTCCAACGGGTATCTATTCTATTACACCCTCAACCAGATCGCTTCAGCACGTTATCCTTGTCTCGACAATAGAGTTATTGACTTCGCGTTGACGATGCCATTAAAATACCACACCGAAAACAACATCGTTAACGACTCCCTCAAGTTACTCAACCGGGAACTTGCGTCAATTCCCCATGCTCAAACCGGACTGCCGCTCACTTATCCAGAAACGTTGCACACGATTTCGGAGTTGTTTGATGCCTTCAAAAACAAACTCAGTATCGGCCAAGCAAAAGACGAGGGGCCATGGACAGACCACGATGAAGTTCTTCGGCGTACGGACATTATTCCTGAATATCTACTCAATCAAGAATCAGAAGAACTCTGCTGGGAACAAATCGATATCGAGGTCGTGAAAGAACTCTACGAAAGTCAACTCGAGGGAGAAGGTCACTACTTCGAACTCTATGGACTTCTTTCGCTCTGTAATTCGCATCCGTTCAATAGACGGGTTCTTCAAGATAGTGGAAATTAACGATTCTATAGTAATTTTTCGTACAATTCAATTGCGGAGTCGATAGAAAAGTTATCAGCGCGGTCATACAATTTTTTACATGATGTTGGGTTATCGACCATTTCTTCGATTTCTGAAGCCATCACTTCTGGGTCACCAACAGGAACCAATGATCCGAATTCTCCGTCTCCAAGGAGTTCCCCTGGGGCTCCGGGACAATCAGTCGCAACCAATGGTGCTCCACACGCCATCGCTTCAATGATTACGTTGCCAAATCCCTCATGTTTCGCCGAGTTCACAAATACGTCCGAATTTGCCATATATTTGTACGGGTTATCAGTAAACCCCGGTAGATCGACATCGCTGTCGATTTCAAGTTCTACAGCAAGGTTCTCGAGCTCATCACGTAGATTTCCGTCGCCGAAAATTACGAGGTTAGCCTGACGGTTTCGGGTAACAATTTCGAATGCTTTGAGTAACGTCGCAAAATCCTTTTGATCAACCAGTCGACCGACGCCGAGTATGACAGGTTCCCCGTCATCGAACCATGGGTGATCAACTGGTTCGCGAGATTTTTCGATCAGTTTAGGAGTCACTACCGGGTTATAGATGACGTGTATGTCCTCAGAAGAGAGTCTCGTATTCGCTCGAACGTCGTCAGCTACTCCTTGAGAGATGGCAACGATTTCGTCGGCAAATGGATAGAAGAAACGAGCAAGACCAGCAGTCACCCGCTCCTTAAACGTGTTTTCTTGTACTTCCGCCGCTTCGGACTCTGGTCTGGCAACTCTGACAACATGTTTCGTCGAAATTCCAGGAAACAATGTTGCCCATACTGCCACCACATTCGTTGGTGTGATTGTAGATAACAACACATCAGGTTCTTCCTTCTGAAGATACTTGATGAGGGGAAACACACTGGTGAGTACTCGACTTGAGGTGAGGTCAATGATTGACACGTCATCAGAAACATCGTCCAGAAACGCCCCCTCTGCTTTGACAAGAACAAGGTCAACGTCGTGACCACGATCCGCAAGTCCGGTGGCGATATTGATCATCATCCGTTCGGCCCCACCGACAGGAAGGGAGGGAAGAAAGAGTGCACAGTGGTTCCGTTCCATCTATTACGTGAAACACGATGAGACGTCAGTATAATGGTTGTGTTGTCGAATTCCAATGCCACATATTTGATCTATAATTGATATTATTGCTGTCGAATCGAACGAACTCTATATGTAATCAACGGCTTTTTCTCGCTGATATTCGTCCAATTAGGTAGATGGCTACCAGGGATGTCTCAGTCGTGATCCCCGCTTTTAATGATCCCAATGGAGTGGAAACGACCCTCGATTCCCTCCTCTCAACCACGAGTACCACCCCTCCAGAAATTATCGTTGTCGACAACAATTCTAAGGACGAAACCCCTGATATTGCCACCAAATACGCTACCGAACACGACCACATCCACCTCGAGCACGAAACGAATATCCAATCCTCCTACGCAGCAAGAAACACCGGAATCGAACACGCCTCGAGCGAAAGCGACGTCATCTGCTTTCTCGACGCCGACCAACGAGTCACAGAGGGATGGCTCGAGGCAGCCCTCTCCCGTCTCCAATCCGAAAACGCCCACTATCTCGCCCCGAATATCGAACTCGAGGCATCGGAAATCCCAACCAGAACCGCCCAGTACAACCGCATTTCGGGATTCCCCATCGAGGACTTCCTCGAGCACCATCACTACGCCCCGACGTCCTGTCTGTTCGTCACCCGCGAGCTGCTAGAGGGCGTCGGCCACTTCGACGAGCGACTGGTCTCCGGTGGCGATCTCGAGTTCGGGAACCGCGTGTATGACGCGGGGTACGACCTCATGTTCGCGCCGGAGTCGACGGTGATTCACCCGACTCGAGCGAACTTTCGATCGCTGTGGAGACGGAACGTCCGCATCGGTCGCGGACACTGCCAGCTGCAGCGATACTATCCCGAGCGATACGGTCGCGTCGGGATCCCTCCCCGTCCGAGCGGTATCCGGAACGAGCAGTACGACGGGTCGTTACATCCGCTCGTCTATCGATCGATTTCATTTTCCATGACCGGGGCTCGAGGTGTTGGCTATGCTCGCGAGTGCCTTTCGATATTGGCAGACAGGGCTCGAAAGCGATAACGCGGTCAGGATTCGCGCTCGAAAACGTCCCTCGAGTCTCCGTCCAACTCCCAGGTTCCATCACCCTCCCCAGTCACCAGCCGCACCGAGGCGATCGCCAGCGAAATCTGGGAGTCGAAGACGACGTAAAACGGCTGGAGTGGCCCGAGCCGATCCCAGTTCCCCAGCGCGACGAACACTCCGAGTGCAACCGGCCCTAGAATCCCAACCGGGCCGAGCAGAAGAAAGAGCGTGAGGAACACCGTCGCCACGAACGCCGTCAACAGCCACGGCGAGATGGCGAGGAAGAACCAGTTGAACGGAATCACAAAGCGGCCGTACCAGCCGTAACGGCCCAGGAGGTCGCGGTGTCTTCCGAGCAACTGTAACAGGCCCATCGCTCGTCGATCCTTCCGCTGACGACGACCTCTGATGTCGGAAACGCCAACTTCAGCAAAACGCATCTCGGGATCCATCACGACCCGTTTCCCTTGCTTGCGGATGTTGACGGCGATTTCGGTGTCGTCCGCCAGCGAATCCGCCGAAATCGCCTGGAAGTACTCGCGCCGAAACGCGAAACAGGGGCCGTGAACGATAAACGTCGAATCGAGGTGGGATTCGAGCGCCTGATTGTTCGCCTGGATATCCCGGTAGTTCTCCTCGACTTTGCTTTGCCCGAGAACCTCCGTCTGGCGTCCGGTTACCGCACCGACGGCAGGATCCTGCAGGTTTGCAACGGCGTGCTCGAGGACGTCATCGCCCAATTGTGAGTCGCAGTCGGTGCGAAAGATGATGTCGTGACTCGCCGCCTCGATAGCGAGGTTGACCGCTCGCGCGACGCCCCCGCGATCGTCCTCCTCGAGCAGCGTCAGTGTTGGTCCAACGTCGTCCGTGCGTTCCGCGAAAAACGAACGAACGATGTCAGCCGTCCCATCGCTACTCGAGTCGACGACGACGATCTCGAGTTTCGACGAAGGATAAGAGAGTGAACAGAGCCGCTCAAGCGTCCCTTCGATAATCTGTGATTCGTTGTATGTCGGCAGAACAACACTCACGGACTCAGTTTTGCGGACTTTTCGGGCGGGAGAGTCCCACGGCTCGAGGGCGTATGAAAGAGCGAGATAGATGAGATAGGGGAGAGCGAGAACGATCCCGAGACCGATAACAACTGGGAGCATTACCGTTGGAATGAGGGTGTCCGGATAAAAACGTTGTAATTCTACGCGGAGGTGGATCCCCGTTTGATATGCCTGAACGGCTCCCAGATGGAGTTCTCGACTGTGAATTTTTGATTTGAAGGGTGCCCAATGAGATGATAAGGCTTATTCTCCCCATGGAACAGTTGAAAGGCAATGAGTACAGAGACGGAGCGGGTCGGGGAAGAACACTCCAATTCGGCCATCGAACTCCTCCAGCGATGGTACTACGTCCCCGTTATCGCCCTGACGATGCTGTTCATGCTGTGGACGCGCCTGCAGTCGTACGACAACGTCGCAATGAGTGACGGCGAACCCAGACTGTCTGCCGTCGACTCGTGGTACCACTGGCGAACAGTACAGTGGACGGCCGAGAACTATCCGTACACGATGCCGTTCGAGATCTGGACGTCGTTTCCCACTGGCCGGTACGTCGGCCAGTTCGGCACCCTGTTCGATCAGCTGATCGTCACCGCGGCGATGATCGTCGGTCTCGGCTCCCCGTCGACAGAGACATTGTACACTGTCGCCATCGTCGCCGTTCCAGTGATGGCCGCGCTCGTCGCAATCCCCGTCTTCTTCATCGGTCGTCGTCTTGGGGGAACGCTCGGCGGACTCGTCGCTATCGTCGTACTCGCGCTCTCCCGCGGCCAGTTCCTCTCGCGGTCGACGGTTGGTCAACTCCAGCACCACGTTGCGGAGGTGTTGTTCATGGCGATCGCCGTCCTCGCGATGATGGTCGCCCTTCGCGTGGCTGAGCGAGAAAAACCGATCTGGGAACTGGTTGCCAACAACGAGTGGGAAGCCATCCGCGAACCCGCGAAGTACAGCGCACTTGCGGGTATCGCGATCTGTTTCTACCTGTGGGTCTGGCCCTCCGGCGTCGTCCTCCTCGGCATTCTTGGCGTGTTCTTCGCCGTCCAACTGTGTCTCGACTTCGTCCGCGGTCGATCCCCCGATCACATCGCGTTCGTCGGCGTCATCAGCATGGCGATGCCCGCCGTGTTCATGCTCGTGATGCTCGAGAATCCGACGTTTACGAGCACGACGAGTTTCGGTCTGCTCCAGCCCTCCGTGGCCATCATCGTCGCAGCCGGGTGTGTGTTCATGGCCTGGCTCGCTCGGCAGTGGGACGCTCAAGCTATCGAGCGAAACTACTACCCGGTCGCAATCGTCGGGCTGATCGTCGCGACGTTCGTCGGGATGGCGCTCGTCCTCCCCGACCTCTTTAGCACTATTATTGACAACGTCTTCCGTCGCGTCCTCCCATTCGGGAGTGCGGCTACCGACGCAACCATCTCCGAAGCCCAGCGCCCCGACAACTTCGGCCAACACGTCTTCAACGAGTTCGGCGCCGCCTTCTTCACCATGCTCGGCGGCCTCGCGTTCCTCCTCCTTCGCCCGCTGTTCGGCCGCGAGTGGCGCACCGAGTACACCCTGATCGTCGTCTGGGCGCTGTTCCTGACGAGCATGGCGGCGACCCAGATCCGGTTCGCCTACTACCTCGTGCTCGCGGTCGCAGTGCTGAACGCCGTCTTCGTCGCCGACATCGCTCGTCTGCTCCAGATCGATTTCCACGGCAGCGCTCAACAGCTCCGGGAGATCGAGACCTACCAGGTGATCGCGGTCTTCCTCGTCGTCATGATGCTGTTCATGCCGCTGTTGCCACCGATCGCCGGCGCTGGTTCCACCGCCTGGGATCGCGGCGCTCAGGCGGGCCCGAGCGGCGACGCAGTCGTCTGGGATGAGTCCACCCAGTGGATGCTCGAGAGTACCCCAGAACCGGGTAACTGGGCTGGTGCCGGCAACCAGAGCCAGCTCGAGTACTACGGCACCTACGAGTACCCCGAGGACGGGAACTACGAGTACCCGGTCGGCGCCTACGGCGTGATGTCCTGGTGGGACTACGGCCACCTGATCACGACGAACGCCGAGCGGATGCCCCACTCGAACCCGTTCCAGTCGAACGCGCGCTCGTCGTCGTGGTATCTGCTCGCCCAGGAGGAAGCCCACGGTGAGGCGATCCTCGACGGCGTCGCGGCCGACGTGCCGGTCGTCAACCGCCCGCATGAGGAGATCGAGGCTGACCTCGAGGGCGAGTCCGGCCACGAGGAAATCCAGTACGTGATGATCGACGACCAGATGGCCGGTGGCAAGTTCAGCGCGATTACGCAGTGGACGGAGACCGAGTACGGCCAGTACGCCCAGAGCGACATGGCGAATGTCGAGGGCCAGGAGCTCGAGGTGTCGACGACGAACGAGCAGTATCGCAACACGATGCTCGCGTCGTTGTATCTCGATGACGCCGAAGGGATGGAACACTATCGGCTGGTTCACGAGTCGAACTGGTTCTCGATCGTCGGGACGGAGGTTCATGTACTGCCAGACGGGCAGGCTTTCGACATCACGGTTAGCTCGGAACGCTTCGGTGCGCCGACGGGCTACAACGAACAGATCCAGAATATCGACGCCATGCTCGAGGGTGCGAACGCGGCCAACGAGGCGACGCTGTTCCAGCAAAACTACCAGATCGAGGGGATGCTCACCACTCAGTACGTGTACAACGCGGAAGTCGTCTCGTCGGTCAAAACGTTCGAGCGCGTCGACGGGGCGACGATCACCGGTAGCGTCGACGGCGAGGTCGCCGACTCCGACCACGTCTACGCGCAGGTCGAACTCGAGACGAACGCCGGGCGAACGTTCGTCTACACCCAGCAAGCCGAGATTGGCGAGGACGGCAGCTACGAACTGACCGTGCCGTACGCCACCGACAACACGCTCGGGCCGGACGACGGCTACGCTGACAGCGCTGTCCAGGCGGTCGAAGACGGAGAGTACGAGGTGTTCGTCGGGACGCCCGAAGACGGCGAGATCGAACGCGAGTACCTCGGCACGACCGAGGTGCCCGAGACGGCCATCGTCGACGGCGAGACGATCGAGGTGACGCTCGAGCCCGGTGACGGCGAGGTCGTCCCGGATCCTGATGCCGAACCCGAGCCACCGGAAGTCGATCCAGATGCGGATGAAGAGGGTGTCGACGACGTGGAGGACGAGGAGGATGCGGATGAGGAAGAATCAGGTGACGACTCGACGGATGATTCGAACGACGACGAAACTGAAGACGATACGACGGACGCGAGAACGCCGATGATTGCCCTCGAGCCAACTCGTTAGAGCTGACCAAGCGAATTTCCGTTTCCGCGACTATTACCGTTTTAGGGCGATTCGACCGCCGTTAGTGCCCGAAACGCGATCGTCGGAAACCGCGCCTCGAGCGTACTCGGCTGTCGGCCACTGCCGGACGACTCGAGCGGGATCCGCTCGAGCAGCCCGTCTTCGGCGAGTTCGTACAACAGTCGTTTGACCGTTCCGCCGGCGAGATCGCCGCGAGCCGCAATCTCGGTAGCGAGGTCGCGGATCGGGCGTTCTGGTCGTCGCTCATGCGCACTCTCGTCCGACGACTGGAGGCCGACCAGCGCACACAGCACCTGCTGGCGGGTCTCCGGCTGTGCGAGCGCCCGATCGACGTGGACGCCGCCCGCCGGAACGTCGGCTTTGGCTCGCTCGAGCGTCGCCGAATCGATCGTGGTCTCGCCCGAATCGCTGGCCAGGGTCGCGGCACTGAACAGTGCTGCCAGGGCGTCGTGAGCGTTCCCGTCTGCCCAGGCGGCGAGCGAACGGGTCGCCCGGTGGTCGAGCGCACCGGCAGCCAGAGCGGCCGAAGCCCGTTCGGAGAGGATGTCGACGAGTTCGTGGCGCTGGTACGCCGGAACGTCGACGACGGGATGCCCCCAGTCGTCGGGGATCTGCTGACCAACCGGTACGACCGTGGTGCTGTCGTCGACGTCCGCGAACAGTGCGCGCGCCCGGGTAGCCGAGAGCGCGTCGGGTTCGTCGTGGTGGTCGATTGCGACCACGGCCTGGGTATCCGGACGCTCGAGGCGACGAGTCACGCGTTCGCGAAGAGCAGCCGTCCCGACGCCACTCGTCGGCACGGATTCCCCGGAGATTGTCGAGAGGACGGCACGATAGAACGCGAAGGCGCTGGTTACGCGGCGAGCGTCGACGGTCACGAACCAGGTCGTCGGCTCGCCACGGCCGGCTCCCGCTCGCGTCGTCGTTCCGATGGCGCGGCGATCGCCGGCCAACTCGGCCGTGAGGGCGTCGAACAGGGGTGTCACGATCGCGGACGTGCCGGATCCAGGTGGCCCAGCCACGGCGAACGGTTCCGGCAACTCTCCCGCAAAGGCCGGTTCGGCGGCGTCGAGGAGCCGCTCGAGCTCTGTCCCGCGGCCGATGGGGGCCGGACGGTGAACGGTCGGGCTGAGCGCGTTCCGGTCGAGGAGGAGCCCCGCCCGTCCACCGGCCGTTCGCCGCCGGGCGATGCGCTCCTCGAGTTCCATCAGGCGGCCTCCGTCCCGGTTTTCGTCTCCGCATCCCGCACCTCGTCGCCGACGAGTGCCTCCGCGAGGATCTCGAGCGGGTGACTGATCGAATACCCGGTTCCGTGTTCCATCTGCATCGAGCATGTCGGACACTCGGTGAGGCCGGTGTCGGCCTCGCTCGCGACCATGTGTTCGAACATCTCCTCGCCGATGGCCATCGAGGTCTCGTAGTTCTCCTCTTTCCAGCCGTAGGTTCCCGAGATGCCTGAACAGGAGTCACCGACGTCGTGGGCGTCGATGCCGTCGATCACTGAGAGGACTTCCACGGCCTGTCCGTCGAGCCCCTGATTGCGGGCGTGACACGGGGCGTGGTAGGCGACGTCCGGATGGTCGACAGCGGTTCCATCGAGCGCGTCTTCGAGATCCTCGTGGACGCGGAGGTACTCGAGGGCTTCCCAGGTGTTGTCCGAGACGGTCTCGACGTCCTCGAGGTCGAACAGTTCGGGGTACTCCTGCCGAATTGACATCGAACAGGAGGTACAGGAGGCGATCACGTCGGCGCCGTCGTCGATGGCGGCGGCGAGTTCGGGAACGTTCGTCTCGGCGGCCCGGCGGGCGTCTCCAAGCATCCCGTTGGCGTACATGGGGGTGCCCGAGCAGCGCTGGTCGGGGACGAGCACCTCGTAATCGAAGTGTTCGAAGACCCGGACGAGGGCTTTGCCGACCTCGGGGGTGTTGTAGTTCGAGTAACAGCCGTGGAAGTACGCGATTCGTTTGTCGGGGTTCGTAACCTGGGCACCGCCGCGTTTTCGCCACCACTGGCGGAAGGTTTCGGTGGCGAATTCGGGGAATTCACGTTCGCTCGTAATCCCCAGTACCTTCTCGTTGAACAGTTTCGTCACCCGGAGCCCCATGACGAAGTTCGTCAGGCGGGGCACCTTGCTCCCGAGGTGTGCCATGAACCGGTAGTTCGAGAGCAACCGGTTGCGCCAGTACTCGATCGACCGCTTGCTCATGTGAGTGTCGACGTACTCCCCGCGGGCTGTGTTGTGCATCTGGGAGAGGGGAACCTCCGATGGGCAGGCGTCATCGCAGCGCATACAGTTCGAGCACTTCATGATCGAGTCGTCGATGTCGGTATCGTCCTGGCGTTTGAGCCGCCACTGTTCGGGCCCCTGGAACTTTGGCCCGGGGAACTCGTCGTCGACCTCGGCGACCGGACAATTCGTGTCGCACGTCGAGCACTTGTAACAGTTGTCAGCGCCGGGGCGGAGATCCATCTCCGTCGGCTCCGGGAACACCTGAATCGGCTCGAACGCGTCGTCGTCCTCGTCCGTCGATACCTCCTCGTCGGGTGGGTGTGCTGTGTCGCTCATCGAATCACCACGGTGTGGGTCGTCCGGGTCGCATCGTCTGTCGGTCGTCCTGGTGGGCACTGATAGCGATCGCTGGCTCTCGAACTCGAGGCGATCGTCATCGACTCACCTCCGCGCCGGCGCGGTCTCCGGCGACGAATCCGGTCGCCAGCGAGACGCCACTGCCCGACTTCTCGGCGGCGAAGTCGTAGCCCGAGAGGACGCCGCCTGCGGCCCGCAGGTTCTCGAACTCGAGGCTCCCACGGGCGGTGAGCGGCTGCAAGTCGTCGTCGACACCCACCCCGAAGCGGGCGAACGGGTGGTCGCCGAAGGCGTCGCCGTCGAACCAGTCGTACCGATCGGGTGCGTGCTCGACGTGACAGTCGAAGATCGGTTCGTACACCCGGTCGCGTTCGGATCGGACGCCCTTGCCGACGAGGCCGCCGGTCGCGAGGACGTACTCTCCCGCCTGATACGGGACGTTCTGCCCCTTCCGGTCGACCAGGACGTGCTCGATCCGGCCCGATTCGGCCTCGTACCCGACGACCGGAACGCCGGTGGTCACGCGAACGCCAGCGTCCTCGAGTACCTCGTATAAACGATCCTCGAGGCGCATACCGGGCAGACTCGGCGGCCCAGAGGGAACTTCGAAGACGCCGACGCCGAGGCGTTCCTCGAGGTCGCGACGGACGGTCGCGTGGTTGTCGTCGCCAAGGATCGGCGGGAATCCGACGCGGGATTCGTCCTCGAGGTGTTCGCGGACGAGCGCGGCCAGCGCGGCGCGGGCGCTGGTCGTTCCACGGCCGATGTCGACGCCTTCGTCGCGATCCAGGATGTGTGCGTATCGGGTCACTTTGGCGTCTTCGCGCTGGATGCCGGGGAACGAGAGCGTGACGCCGCGGACGTCGAACGGAACGCCGGTGTCCTGCAGGTGGTCGGCGGCCAGGGGAGCGTTGAAGTCCGGCAACGTCCCAAAACCGACGAGCAGGCAATCCCGAGGGGTGCTCGCCAGGCCGGGTTCGACGGCTGCAGGGTACCGGGCGGTCGGCTTGATTGATCCGCTGCTCGTGGGTGCGAGGGCGTTCGCGGTCGTGTGGGCACCGGCGTAGGTGTCGCCCACGATGGCGTCGAAGAACTGTAGCGCGTCGCGAACGGCCTCTCGTCCGACCAGGCTGTACGGATGGTGATCGGGAAGCGCCTCGAGCGCGTCGAACGGGTCGGCGAGCGGGCCATCGCCGTCGGGCGTGTAGCCGAGCACGTCGATCAACCCGCTGGCGTGGCGAAGCGTGCTCTGTTTGTACGTGAGCAGCCGGACGCGGTGACCGTGTTCGGCGGCGGCGAGGGCGGCGGTCGTCCCGGCGAGCCCGCCGCCAATCACGAGGACGTCGTCGGTGATAGCCATCTAGCGATCGCCTCCGGGCGTGTCTCCCTCCGATTCTGGTGGTGGCAGCATGCCGTAGGATGCGGACGATAGATCGCCAGGTTCGGACGAGGTACCGTCAGCTGCAAAACCGGAGCCGCCGTCGGGGACGACGACCCCCCGGCTCGAGTCCGTCTGTCCGTCGTCGAACGCCTCGAAGTCAATCCCCTCGTCGGCCCGGGCCGGATCGGCGTCGCTGTTCAACGTCGTCGCGTGCAGCGAGTAGTTCAACATCGCCTGGGAGAGCTGTTCGCCCCAGAGGGCGTGTCGCTCACCCTTCCAGCGCTCCTGAAACAGCTCGTCGTAAGCCGCCCGCGCCGTCGACTCGTCGTAGGTTGGATACAGCTCGTTGGCCATCAGGTGACAGCAAAAGCCACCCTGGCAGTTGCCCATCGACGCCCGGGTGCGGATGCGGACGGCGTTGAGGTCGGAGCCCGACTGCTCGATCGCGTCCCGGATCTCCGCCCGCGTGACGGCTTCGCAGTTGCAGATCACGGGGTTGGGTTCGTCGGTTTCCAGGACGTCCGGCGCGCGGCTCCCCAGGCGCTTCGTACTCCGCCGGGCGACGGGCGAACGCAGACCGAAGTCGTCCATCGCGGACTCGAGCACCTCGAGGTTCTCGCTACCTGGGAGCGGCGTCTCGGCAGTCTCACACTCGGCACGGTGGCCGAGTTTCGAACAGACGTGATCGCTGATCTTCTCGGCCATCAGCCGGTAGGTCGTCAGCTTGCCGCCGACGATGCTCGTCATTCCGGTGACATCGTCGCGGTCGGCGTGATCGAGCAAGAAGAAGTCCCGCGTGATGTCGGTCGGATCGACGGTGCCGGTTCCCGGCGGCTCGTACAGGGGCCGGACGCCCCAGAAGGATCGGATCGTCCGGGCCTGCGCGAGCTTCGGCACCAGTTCCGAGAGCGTGTCGATCATCGCGTCGACCTCCCACTGCTCTTCGGGGTACTCGTCCGGATCCGCGACCTCCTCGTCGGTCGTCCCGAGAATCACCGTCGTCTCGTGGGGGACGATGATGTCGGCGTCGCCCTTGGGTCGACAGCGGTTGATCACCGTGTCGACCTGTCGGACGTTCATGATGGTCATGACACCCTTCGACGGGCGGACAGCGACGTCGAGGTCGGCCATCGCGCCGATCTGGCCGGCCCACGCGCCGGCGGCGTTGACGACGTACTCGGCGGTGATGTCCTCCGTCGAGCCGGGCGTTCGGTGGGTGCGTTTCCCGGGGCCCGAGTCGTGGCGCACGGTGACGCCGTAGATGTCGTCGCCGTCTCGAAGCAGGTCGATCACTTCGGCGTGGGTTTCGATGCGCGCGCCGTGACGCTGGGCGTCGAGGGCGTTCGCCACGCAGAGCCTGAACGGATCGACGGCACCGTCCGGTACCTCGATTGCCCGTTTGACGTCGCTGGCGAGGGCGGGTTCGATTTCGCGCGCCTCCCGGCCCGACACGACCCGGGCGGGGATATCACAGTCCCGACACCCCTGGAGTTTTCGCTGGAAGTACTCGTCGGAGTCCTCCGGGCGCTGGACGAACAGACCGCCGGTCATTTCGACGCAGTGTCCCGCGATCTCCTCGAGAATCGTGGTCTCCTCGATACACTCTCTCGCGCTGGCCTGGTCGGAGACGGCGTAGCGTCCCCCGCTGTGTAGCAGGCCGTGCATCCGTCCGGTCGTGCCGTGAGTGAGGTTTCCGCGTTCGACGAGGGTGACGTCGACGCCGCGCATCGCCAGGTCGCGAGCGATGCCACAGCCGGTCGACCCGCCGCCGATGACGAGAACCTCGGTGCTGGGTGCCATCCGTTACTCCGACGCTAGCCGCCCCGCCCCTTTATTTTATCGGCGCTAATTGACCACCCATAATTTTCAAACACCCGTCATTTGCCGCGTCCGTAACTCGTCGGTAACCTCGTGTAGACGATGGGCGGATCCGAGCGAGGAACCGGGTTCGACGCCCCGTGATCGACCGCTGCACACTGATGGCTCGAGCGAGGCTCCCGAGTGTACGTTGTCACTGCCCCCTCAACCCAACCCAACTCCAGCCAACTCCAGCCAACCCAATCCCAGTCGCAAGACGTGGTGGGAATCGGTTGTAGACCGCCTCAGCCCTTGCTAAACCGTTCGAATGTGTTACGTCGAGACCCGATCACCGAACGTAACGGGTATCGAGCATACGTTACGAATGGCTGTCCCCCGAGTATGGATCACCGCCCCAAACGGGTTCCGTGGACAACGTTTATACCAGTCCTCGATATTGTTTATCACTAACGCGTTATCGTCAGTAAAGACAATTCGCGGGCCCATTGGTGATCACGAGTGACCAAAACAACGTACGTCGGTGCAGTCGATCAGGGAACGACCGGAACGCGGTTTATGGTCTTCGACCACGCGGGAGAGGTCGTCACGACCGCCTACCGAAAGCACGAGCAATACTACCCCGAACCCGGCTGGGTCGAACACGACCCGATGGAGATCTGGGAGAACACGAAGACGGTGATTACGACCGCCCTCGAGCAGGCCGAGATCAGCCCCGACCAGCTGGAGGCCATCGGCGTCACCAACCAGCGAGAGACGACGGTGCTCTGGGACGCCGAAACCGGCAAACCGGTGCACAACGCACTCGTCTGGCAGGATCGCCGAACGACCGGACGGGTCGAGACCCTCGAAGCAGACGGCCTCGTCGAGTCGATTCGGGAGAGAACCGGCCTCGAGGCCGACGCCTACTTCTCGGCGACGAAGGCCGAGTGGCTCCTCGAGAACGCCGACCCGATCAAGATGGAACGGGCCCGCCCGGACGATATCCGCGATCGCGCCGAGCGCGGTGACGTCCTGTTCGGCACGATCGACAGCTGGGTGATCTACAACCTCACCGGCGCACACGTCACCGACGTCTCCAACGCCTCCCGGACGATGCTGTACAACATCCACGACCTCGCGTGGGACGAGGATTTGCTCGAGGAGTTCTCGATCCCCCGGGCGATGCTCCCCGAGGTGCGCCCCTCGAGCGACGAGGGCACCTACGGAACGACCGATTCGGACGGGTTCCTCGAGGCAGAGATACCGGTGGCTGGCGCGCTGGGCGACCAGCAGGCAGCATTATTCGGCCAGACCTGTTTCGAGGCCGGCGAGGCCAAAAACACCTACGGGACGGGCTCGTTCTTCCTCATGAACACCGGCGCAGACGCCGTCGCTTCTGATCACGGCCTGCTCACCACTGTCGGCTTCCAGCGCTCGGGCGAACCCGTCCAGTACGCCCTCGAGGGATCGATCTTCGTCACCGGCGCGGCCATCGAGTGGCTCGAGGACATGTCCTTAATCGACGATCCCGCAGAGACAGCCGAACTCGCTCGCAGCGTCGACTCGACCGACGGCGTCTACGTCGTCCCGGCGTTCACCGGCCTCGGCGCACCCCACTGGGATCAGCGCGCACGGGGTACCATCGTCGGCATGACTCGCGGCACCCGCAAGGAGCACGTGATCCGGGCGACCCTCGAGTCGATCGCCTATCAAACCCGGGACGTCGCCCGGGCGATGGAGGCCGATTCGGGCATGGAGATGACCGGGCTGAAAGTCGACGGCGGTGCCGTGAAGAACAACTTCCTCTGTCAGCTGCAAGCCGACATCATTGGCTCGGAGATAATCCGCCCCGTCGTCGACGAGACGACCGCCCTCGGGTCGGCCTACGCCGCGGGCCTGGCTGTCGGCTACTGGGACGACCTCGAGGAACTGCGCGACAACTGGCGGGTCGATCGCGAGTTCAGCCCCGAGATGGACGCGGCGACGGCCGACCGGCGCTACTCCCGCTGGAACGAGGCCGTCGAGCGCTCGCTCGGCTGGGCGGTTGACGAGGAGGCGTGAGGCGACTTCCCCGTACCCCACGACACAACTCGACTACCCGTACCTCGAGACGAATCCAACCGCTTTAGGCCGCTCCCCGACGATGGACGGTATGAACCGCGATCCGCCGCTCGTCCTCGACATTGACGGGACACTCACTCGCCCGGATGGATGGGGGATCGATCCGCACGTGTTCGATCCGATCCGCGAGTGGGACGCACCGGTCGTCATCGCCACGGGGAAGGCGTTTCCGTACCCGATTGCGCTGTGTCACAGCATCGGCGTCCCCGAACTCGTCGTCGCCGAAAACGGCGGCGTGATCTACACCGGATCCGAGACCATCTACACCGCCGACCGGGCGGCCGCACAGGCCGTCGCCGACGCCTATCGGGACGCCGGCTACGACCTCGGCTGGGGCTCGGACGACACCGTCAACCGCTGGCGGGAGACCGAAGTCGCCGTCAACCGCGACCAGCCAGAGGAACCGCTCCGAGAAATCGCCGCCGAGCACGGCCTTGAGGTACTCGACACCGGCTACGCCTACCACGTGGTCAAACCCGGGACAACCAAAGGGCTCGGCGTCGTGACCATCGCCGAGAACGCCGGCTTCGATCCCGGGGATGCGGTCGCCGTCGGTGACTCGATCAACGACGTCTCCACGTTCGAAACCGTCGGCCGGAGTTTCGCGGTCGCCAACGCCGACGACGCCGCGAAGGAAGCGGCCGACGAGGTGCTCGAGGCCGAACACGCGACGGGGACGTTGCGAGTTCTCGAACGGGTTCGCGGGGACTGAACTCGATCGAATCGAGAGACCGCCACATCAACACCACACGGCTTTTACTCGCGCCCGTCCAACCGGTTCTCAGCATGAGCGACGCCGCCAACTCCGGATCCGGAACCACCGGGGCCGACGACGCCGCAGAGGCCACTCGAGCCGACGAAGACGACGGTGGAGGGCCGATGCAAGTCGACTCGCCGAACTACCACCACGAGAACCACACCGCCGCCCAGACTTGCGGTTGGACGGCCAACGCCCTCCGCGGCGAGGGGAAGTGTTACAAAAATATCTGGTACGGGATCGAGTCCCACCGCTGCATCCAGATGACGCCCGTCGTCCGCTGTAACGAGCGCTGTGTCTTCTGCTGGCGCGACCACAACGGCCACGCCTACGAGCTCGACGGCGTCGAGTGGGACGACCCCGAGGCGGTCGTCGACGCCTCGATCCGCCTCCAGAAGAAGCTCCTCTCGGGTTTCGGTGGCAACGACCAGGTGCCACGATCGGTGTTCGAGGAAGCGATGGAGCCTCGCCACGTCGCCATCAGCCTCGACGGTGAGCCGTCGCTGTATCCCTACCTTCCCGAACTGATCGAGGCGTTCCACGACCGGGACGTCACGACGTTCCTCGTCTCCAACGGTACCCGCCCCGAGGTGCTCCGGGAGTGTGATCCGACCCAGCTGTACGTCAGCGTCGACGCCCCCGAACGGTGGACGTTCGATCAGGTCGTCAAAGCCATGGAGGACGACGCCTGGGAGAACCTCATCGAGACGATGGACGTCCTGGCCGAGAAGGACGAGACTCGAACCGTCCTCCGAACGACGCTGATCGATGGCGAGAACATGCGCGATCCGGACTGGTACGCGGCCTTTTACCAACGCGCCGACCCCGACTTCGTCGAACTCAAGGCGTACATGCACGTCGGCCACTCCCGCGGCCGTCTCGACCGGTCGTCGATGCCCGACCACGAGGACGTGATGGCCTTCGCTCGTGAAGTGGCCGAGTACATGCCCGAGTTCACCGAAGTGATGGGCGTGCCGGCCTCCCGCGTGGCGCTCCTTTCGAAAACGGAAGACACCTGGGTACCCTCGCTCAAGAAGGACAGTTCGTTCTGGGAGCGCGATCCGGTTACTGGCGACTGATCACCCAGGTGCGGAACACGCTGCTGACACCGGTCGTCCACCGTCCGCTCGAGGCGGTGATCGTCGGCGGACGCAGTGGATCCGGTTTTCGACCGGTACGAGTTTGTGGAAACAGGCAACAACCTTTATACGAATTAGCGGGAAGAGTGACGTGACTTCGGAGTCCTGCAACCTTCTTTGGCAGTGGGTGTACGTCGACGCTGGCGCTCGCCGTGCTCCATGCACCGAAAACGTTCAACAACACCTCCACAGTTTTGAGATGCATACCACATTCGGTACGCTTATGGCACGTTGGAGCAAACGGTCTGGTATGCACGAACCCGTCCGGGCGACCGTCGGCTCCGACGAACTCGCCGTGCTCAAGCTGCTGGCGCTCGACGGCGGCCTCGAGGGCGATCTCAAGATCTCCTGTTCTGCCCTCGCCGATCGACTCGAGGCATCGAACCAGACGGCCTCGCGGCGGCTCCAGCGACTCGAGGGCGAGGGGCTCCTCGAGCGCGATACCGTCGCCGATGGCCAGTGGGTCGTCATTACTGAGGCTGGGGAGGGCGCACTCCGCTCGGAGTATGAGGCGTACAAGCGCATCTTCGAGAGCGGCGCCGAAATCGAACTCGAGGGTGTCGTCACCGGTGGCATGGGCGAGGGCCGCCACTACATCTCGCTGCCGGGCTACAGCCGCCAGTTCGACGAGCGACTGGGATACGAGCCCTTCCCCGGCACGCTCAACGTCTCCTTACACGACGACAGCGTCCGCCGCCGGCGAGCCATCGCCTCCCTCGAGTCGGTTCCGATCGACGGCTGGGAGGACGAGGAGCGAACGTACGGCCCCGCGGTCTGTTCCCCCGCAACGGTCGAAACCGCCGATGGGGAGGTCTACGAGACGGCCCACACCATCGCCCCCGAACGCACCCACCACGACGAGGATCAACTCGAGTTGATCGCTCCCGAGAAGCTTCGGGACGTCCTCGATCTCGAAGACGACGACCACGTGACGATTACCGTCGGCGAGACGGCCTGAGACGACCCACCACATTTGTTATGACCGAACCAGACACCACTACGAATCCGCGCACCGACCGGCTGACCGCACTGACCAGCACCTCGAGTGATGCCCCCAACGTCGAGCAAGCGCTCGAGGCGCTGGCAACGGGCGAACCGGTGCTCGTCCACGACGCCGACGACCGGGAGGGCGAAACGGATCTGATCTACCACGCCGACGCCGTCACCCCTGAAGCCGTCTCTCGGATGCGAAACGACGCGGGTGGACTCATCTGCGTCGCCCTCGAGGCGTCGGTCGCCGACGCGTTCGACCTCCCGTTCTACGACGACGCCGTCGACCACCCGGCGACAGTCGAGCACGAACTCGGCTACGACGATCGCTCCTCGTTCTCGTTCACCGTCAACCACCGCGACACCTACACCGGCGTCACCGACAACGACCGCTCGCTGACGATTCGGTCGCTCGCGGACGCCGCCGCCGACCCCGACGAGACGGACTTCGCCGCGGAGTTTCGCGTCCCGGGCCACGTCCACCTCCTCCGGGCGGCCCCCGACCTGCTCGACCAGCGCGAGGGCCACACCGAACTCGGCATCGCCCTCGCCGACGCGGCCGACCTCCCGCCCGCCGTCGTCGTCTGTGAAATGCTCGACGATCAGACCGGCGAGGAGCTCGTCCCCGAGGACGCACGCGCCTACGCCGACCGCCACGACTTCACCTATCTCGAGGGGAGCGACATCCTCGAACTGTTGGGTTAGCTGCATCCCCCACCCTGGCTGTGTCCCACCTGGTCGAAATCGACTCGACGAAACCGGACACATCCACATTTCACCACGATCTCACAGCTAATATTTTCAGTCACCGATACAGTTTCGGCCGGGCGCTTTAATACCGCCACCCACAAGTGAGTGCATATGGCACGTGGTCACTCGCCCGACATCGACCAGCACGAACCCGGCTCTAGCGTGCTGGTCGTGGGCCCGCCGATGGACGCGTCCGAGACGGTCGCCACTGTGGACGCGATCCAGCGTGCAGGAACCGATGGCGACGACGACCGCCACCCGCTCGTCGTCGTCTCCCGCGCCCACACGGCCGAAGCGATCCTCGAGGGGTGGCGCGACACCGTTGGTACCTTCCCCACAGATTTTGGCATCGTCTCCATCGGCGAGGTGACTCGCTCGGTCGCAACTGGCACGGCCGCGATGACGCTTCCGCAGGCGAGTATCTTTACCGTCGGCTCCGAGGACGTCACCGGTATTGGCATCGCCATCGGCGAGGCTCTCACCCACTACGGCGAGGATACCACCCCCGTTCTCTGGTTCGAGTCGCTGACCCCCCTGCTCGAGGAGAAGGGCCTCGAGATGACCTTCCGGTTCCTCCACGTCACCCTCGAAGAGATCCGTCAGGCTAATGCCACGGCATACGTCCACATCGACTCGAGCGTCCACGACGAGCAGACGATCACGACGTTGACGCACCTGTTCGACGACGTCCTCGAGTACGGCCGGAGCGACTGAGTCACCACCCACGTGACACGTTGTCTTTGTCACCTCGACCGTGGAGGTGCACCAGTCATTCCTGGAACTGTCGAGACACTCACACTCGAGCGGAGACGGTCGCACTCGAGTGGCTCAGGACGTTCGAGAACCACTATACGACCGGTGACCGTTTCGTTGCAAGCACCGGCTTCTACATCCGACCACCGCATATGACCGACCATGGGCGAACTCATCGACGACGACCTCGAGATACAGCGCGACCTCGGCGAGGCGACGATCGTGTACGAAGATCCCGAGGAGGACACCGTCAGCAAGACGGTACCGAACGAGCATATCGCCTACTTCCAGGATCACTGGATCGTCAAGACCGACGAGGACGAGAGCGGGAACGACATCGTGCGGCGGATTCCGTCGCGACGGGTTCACTACGTCGAACGATCAGTCGAGGAGTTCGAAGAGGAAGTCGAAACGGTCGTCGACCGGGTGCAGTCGTTCGCCAGCCGGCTGCAGACGAAGATTCCGGTCGGCGACGGAGGCAGCGGTGACGAGGAGCCCGTCGAGCCCCATCGGATCGACGTCGAATCCGGCGACGAGTAGTCGAGACTGGACAGCAACGGATTGTCGGTATCCTCTCGAGCACTCGAGTGGGTGTGAAACAGTTGCAGTAGCAGTCTAAAGCGTTCCTTCGCTACGACGTGATGAACACGCGTACCTCCTCCGTAGCAGAGGGGATCCGTCGTGGAGGAGCGCTGGCTGGGATTTGAACCACGGTCGGACGTACTCGCTCGCTCACGCTCGCTGCGTGCGACCTCCCTGATTCAAATCCAGATTCGATTTTCACTGAACGAGCGACTCGCTTCGCTCGTCGATTAGTTCAGTAAAAATGCGCTGGCTGGGATTTGAACCCAGGTTGTGACCATGGCAAGGTCACGTGATACCACTACACTACCAGCGCCCTGTTGCACGTTTATCTACTCCGGCAGGAGTGTATAAGAGTTGCGAATTGGGAGGGGTGTGCCCTACGAGTACACGGGACACGAGCCACCCAACAACCCGTAGGCTTGCTGCCCCTCGAGCTACTCAATCTCGAGCGACCAGTCGCCGTCGGCTTCGACGTCGAGCCAGAACGTTCCGCTCACGCTGAACGATCGCGAGCTATCGAACGAACCGGTCAGGTTGATCACCTGCTCCCAGCCACCGTCGGCGACGAAGCCGTCGACGATGAATTCGCCGTCGCCGTCGTGGGTCGCCTCGATGTTGACGTCCGAGTCAGACCACAGCGGCCCGACGAACGACGACCCGGTGCCAGCGCCTTCGAACGGCACGCTCTCGACGTCGTCGCTGTGCACCTCGGGCTGATCGATATCGATCGACCAGTCATCGTCCGCCTCGACGGATAACCGATAACTGCCCTCGTCGACGACCATCACCGACGAACCGGAGCCGCCCCCGCTGGTCACGACCAGCTGCTCGGTCGGAACCGAGCCGTCGACCGCCTCGAGGTCGACGGTGAACTCGTCATCGCCCTCGTGGGTGAAGCTCGCCACGGCCAGTCCGTCCGAGAGGTCGAAGCTGTCCGAGGAGTCCGAGCCGCTGCCCTCGAATTCGAACGACTGACCTGCCTCGAAGATCGTTCCCTCCTCGAGTTCGACGTCCTCGTCCGGCTCACCACCATCCCCCTCCATATTGTCGTCGACGACGTCCGAGAGCGTCACGACGTCGAGGCCGCGGTGTTCGATGTGGTTGAGGAGGTGCTCGAGGTCGTCGACCGACATGCTGTTCGGGCCGGACTCGTCATCGACGATACGGGGGATCCGAAGCACGACGAGCTGGTTGTACTGATCGCAGAGGTTGATCGATCGGCGCACACCACCGTGGAGGGCTGGCCCCCAGATCTGGGGTATCATGTGAATCCCCGTCGGCGGCGCACCAGCGGGCCCGGCTCCGAACAGGAGGCCGGAATCGTAGCGCTCCTGGATCGCTTCGTGGGTCTCCTGTGTCATGCTGTCGTCGGGAACGACGAAGTGGCGTGCACCCTCCTCGAACCCGAACTGCTCGAGGGCGGACTGGGTGCGCTCGAGTACCTGCTCCTGTCGATCCAGGGGCATCTCCGGCAGCGCACCCTGGCTGTCGGGATAGGCACAGACGTCCCAACCCCGACCCTGCAGTTCCTCGAGTTCCTCGAGATCCATCCGACCCTGGCCCCCGATTCGATCCGGGTCGACGGCGACGGCGGCCGACCACCCGCGTTCCTCGAGCATCGGTGCGGCGACCTCGAACTGGGAGTCGTGCCCGCCGTAGAACGCGAGGACGGCCTTCCCGTTGTCGACGGCTTCCGTTCGCCGAAGGTCGTCGACGACGATCCGCGTCGGGCCGTCCTCCGGGCCGCGGGCGATGAGGTTCAGCCGGGAGACGTTTTCCAGATCCGGTTCGCCGAACTTGTGCAGGTACCCGAAGTCGACCCGGAGCCACCCCTCGTAGGTGTCGGGTACGTTCCGGATACTCGTCAGGCGGTGGTCGCGGTTCGTGGTGATGACCTCGAGGAGGATCTGTTCGGCTGAGTCGATCTTGACCGCGACCGAGGCGTCCCACGTCGTGAGGTCGATTTGGTCGCGAAAGCCGAGGGTCGCTTCGACCCGATCCCCGTCGCTCTCGAGCACAGCCGCCTGCGATCCGATGCGAGCCTCCTCGGGCGCGGGTTCGATCGTCCCATCGCGGGCGGCCCACAGGTCGAGATCCTCGAAGTCCGAGATCACTTCACCTTCGTCGATCGCGGGCCACTCGAAGTCGCCGTCGTACTCCTCGATGTCGTCTTCGGACTGGCCGTTTCCACCGTCCCCGTTCCCGTTTCCACCGCTGCTACCGTCGGCAAGGCTGTCACCGTCGTCTCCCGTGAACCGATCGAGACACCCCGAAAGCGAGAGTGCAGCCGCCGTAACCCCCATTCCCGTGACGAGGTCGCGTCGTGTCTGTCGTGTCATTACTGGAATGGCAAGCTTCTGTCGTACTTGTTAATAGTCAGGCTAAGGCCCCATCTGCGACAGTTGCGCTCGAAGCCACGATTTATCCACTTGTTAGAGTCGGTTTTCCGGCTGCATTTGGCCAGCCACCTCAGGGAATGGTTCATGCGCTCGAGTGTCACGAATTCTGCCCTGTGAACGGCTCACAGCCGGGAATCGAATCCGCTACCCTTTTAAGACCATGTCCGTAACACATCGCTACAGTCTAGTGACGAGGCGCCGAAGTCGCGGTATGACCACAAGCGTACTCGTGCCGTCGTCACTCAGCCGGGAAGCCGAGGACAAACGCGAGGCCACTCGCAAACTCGGTTACGTCGCCCGCGCGGCGACGATCTTCCGGGTCGACCGACTCGTCGTCTACCCCGATCCGGGGGGCGACACCGGTCGATTTGGCGATGGGTTCGTCGAAACCGTCTTGCGGTACGCCACAACACCCCCGTACCTTCGAAAGGAGGTCTGGGACAGGCGGGACGAACTGGAGGCCGTGGGCGTCTTACCGCCGCTCCGTGCCCCGTCACAGACCGGCTCCGAATCGAACGGTTCGGGGTCGAAAAGACAAGGGATCGTGACCGAGGTCGGACCTGAAGGGCGCGTCCGGGTCAATTGCGGACTGCAACACCCGATCTCCCTCAACGTACCGCCGTCGATGGTGGTCGAGGAAGGAGAGCGCGTAACCGTCAGGATCTCTTCGCGACGACCGGTTCGGGCGAAGCTCGTCGATGAATCCCCACCAGGATTCAGCGTCGAACGCACGAACCTATCGGCAGCACTCGGCCGTGAGGACGCCGGCGTTCGAATCGCCGCCTCCCGATTCGGTGAGGAACTCACCATCGGGCGGCTCGAAACGCTGGCCGGGAACATCGAGCGGGACGGCATGACCGTCGCCTTCGGTGCTCCCGAACGAGGACTGCCGGACATCCTCGGCATCGACCAGGCGGCTGTCGAAGCCGCCTCCGGTGTCGCGGACGACGCAAACGTCGAACCCAACGATCTGGAAACGGGGTTCGACCTCTGGCTCAATACGGTTCCGCATCAGGGCAGCGACGTCGTGCGAACGGAGGAAGCTCTGTTCGCCACGCTCGCTCCCCTCTCACTGAGAACGTGATAGAATGCCACAACCAAACGCACCACGCAAAGGCTCACTCGGGTTCGGCCCACGGAAGCGGGCAACCAGCGAGGTTCCACGCTTCAACTCGTGGCCGGACGACGACGGACAGCCATCGCTCCAGGGCTTCGCGGGCTACAAGGCCGGCATGACCCACGTGGTAATGGTCGACGACACCGCAAACTCGCCGACCGAGGGAATGGAACAGACCGTTCCCGTCACCATCGTGGAGACGCCGCCAATGCGCGCCGTCGCTCTGCGTGCGTATGAAAACACACCGTATGGACAGCAACCGATCACCGAGGTCTGGACGACCGAGTTCGTCGACGAACTCGAGCGCGTCCTCGACCTGCCCGGCGACGAGTACGACGCCGACGCTGCGGAGGACGAACTCCGCGGCCTCCTCGAGGAGGGTCGCGTCGACGACGTTCGCGTCATCACTCACACCGTTCCGGGCAGCGTCCCCTCGGTTCCGAAGAAGAAACCCGACGTCATGGAGACGCGCGTCGGCGGCGGTTCCGTCGAGGAACGCGTCGACTTCGCGCTCGAGACGATCGCCGAGGGCGGCGAGCACGTCATGAACGACGTGTTCCGCGCCGGCGAGTACGTCGACGCCAGCGGCGTCACGAAAGGCAAGGGTACCCAGGGCCCCGTCAAGCGGTGGGGCGTCCAGAAGCGCAAGGGCAAACACGCCCGGCAGGGATGGCGTCGCCGCATCGGTAACCTTGGCCCGTGGAACCCGAGCCGCGTCCGCTCGACGGTTCCCCAGCAGGGACAGACCGGCTACCACCAGCGGACGGAGCTCAACAAGCGCCTCGTCGACCTCGGCGACGGCGACGACGCGACGGTCGACGGCGGTTTCGTCAACTACGGCGAAGTCGACGGCCCACACGCGTTGATCAAGGGCTCGCTCCCCGGGCCGAACAAGCGCCTCGTGCGCTTCCGCCCGGCGATCCGACCCGGAGGCCAGCCGCGTCTCGATCCAGAGGTGCGCTACGTCTCCACCGCATCCAACCAGGGCTGATACACAATGCAAGCAACAGTACGAGACCTGGACGGCGCAGACGCGGGGGAGATCGAGCTCCCGGCGGTCTTCGAGACGGAGTACCGCCCGGATCTGATCGCCCGCGCGGTTCGCGTCTCCCAGGCAAACAGTAAACAGGCGTACGGTGCCGACGAATTCGCCGGGATGCGAACTCCCGCCGAATCGTTCGGCAGCGGCCGCGGGATGGCTCACGTCCCCCGTCAGAACGGACGCGGACGACGCGTTCCCCAGACGGTCAAGGGACGCAAGGCTCACCCGCCGAAAGCCGAGAAAGACCAGTCCGAATCGATCAACAAGAAAGAACGCCAGTTGGCCATCCGGAGCGCCATCGCCGCGACGACCGACGCTGACGTCGTCGCCGAGCGCGGTCACGTCTTCGACGACGACGCGGAGCTTCCGCTCGTCGTCAGCGACGACTTCGAAGACCTCGTGAAGACGAAGGAGGTCGTCTCCTTCCTCGAGGCCGTCGGCGTCGACGCCGACATCGAGCGCGCTGACGACGGCCGCAGCGTTCGATCCGGCCAGGGGAAACTCCGTGGTCGCAAGCACAAACAGCCGAAATCGATCCTCTTCGTGACCTCGAGCGAGTCCGGCCCATCGCGCGCCGCCCGCAACCTCGCGGGCGCCGACGTGGTGACGGCCGCCGAAGTCAACGCGGAGGATCTGGCACCGGGCACCCAGCCCGGCCGACTGACGATCTGGACCGAGAGCGCCGTCGAGGAGGTGAGCCAGCGATGAGCGGCATCATCGAATTCCCGCTCGTCACCGAGAAGGCCATGAACGACATGGACTTCGAGAACAAGCTCCAGTTCCTCGTCAACGTCGACGCAGGCAAGCCCGAGATTCGGGATGCCGTCGAGGGGCGCTTCGACGTCGAGGTCGCCAGCGTGAACACACAGATCACGATGAACGGAAAGAAGAAAGCAACGGTGACCCTGGGCGATGACGACGATGCCCAGGAGGTCGCCTCCAGAATCGGGGTGTTCTAGATGGGACGACGCATCTTTGGACAGCGACGAGGGCGTGGTTCCCCGACGTTCCGTGCCCCATCGCACCGATACAAGGCGAAGCTCGACCACAAGAAGACCGAAGACAGCGACGTCGTCTCCGGCACCGTGGTCAGCATCGAACACGACCCTGCACGCTCGGCACCGGTCGCCGCGATCGAGTTCGAAGACGGCGAACAGCGACTCGTCCTCGTTCCCGAGGGCGTCGCCGTCGGCGAGGAGATCCAGGTCGGGGTCTCAGCCGAAATCAAGCCGGGGAACACGCTCCCACTCGCGGAGATTCCCGAAGGGGTTCCGGTCTGTAACGTCGAGGCCAAGCCGGGCGACGGCGGTAAGTTCGCTCGCGCCTCGGGCGTCAACGCGGATCTGATTACCCACGACCGCAAGGCTGCGGTCGTCCAGCTGCCAAGTGGCGAAGTCAAGCGGCTCGATCCCCAGTGCCGTGCCACCATCGGCGTCGTCGCCGGTGGCGGCCGCACGGAGAAGCCGTTCGTCAAAGCAGGGAAGAAGTACCACAAAATGCGCGCCCGCGGGATAAAGTGGCCGCGCGTTCGCGGGGTCGCCATGAACGCCGTCGACCACCCATTCGGTGGTGGCGGTCGCCAGCACCCCGGTCGTCCGAAATCCGTCTCGAAGAACGCACCGCCGGGACGGAAAGTCGGTGACATTGCCTCCCGGCGCACCGGTCGAGGTGGAAACAAATGAGTTCGGAATACCGTACCGGTCGTGAGGGTGAGGAGTTCACCTACCGCGGCCACACGCTCGAGGAGCTCCAGGAGATGGAGCTCGAAGACGTCGCTGAAGTGCTTCCGGCACGCCAGCGACGGAGTATCGTGCGCGGGCTCTCGGTCGAACAGCAGAAGCTGCTCGAGAAGGCCCGCGAGAAAGACGAACAGGAGACGGCCAATTCGCCGATCCGGACGCACCTGCGCAACATGCCGGTGCTGCCGGAGTTCGTTGGCCTGACGTTCGCCGTCTACACCGGACAGAGCTTCGAGCGCGTCCGCGTCGAACCCGAGATGATCGGCCACTACCTCGGTGAGTTCCAGCTCACCCGATCGTCCGTCTCACACGGACAGGCCGGTATCGGGGCGACGCGTTCGTCGAAGTTCGTCCCACTGAAGTGATCATCGTATGGGAATCAACTACTCAGTCGACGCCGATCCGGACACGACCGCGAAAGCGATGCTCCGTGAGCGTCACATGAGCCACAAGCACAGCAAAGAGATCGCCCGCGAGATCAAGGGTCGAACCGTCGACGAGGCCGTCGAGTACCTCGAGGCCGTCATCGAAGGTGAGCGATCGGTACCGTTCCGCTCGCACAACTCCGGCGTCGGTCACCGATCGGACATCGATGGCTGGGACGCGGGACGCTATCCCGAGAAGGCCAGCAACGCGTTCCTCGAGTTGCTCGAGAACGTGTCGGCCAACGCCGAACACCAGGGCTTCGACGGTGGGACGATGGAGATTGCCCACTGTGCCGCCCACAAGGTCGGCGAGTCCATCGGACGCAAACCGCGCGCGATGGGGCGAGCGTCCGCCTGGAACACCCCACAGGTCGACGTCGAAATCGTCGTCGCACAGACCGAAGACGGCGTCGAGGACGAGGAGGGTGACGACTAATGGCAGACGAACACGAATTCATCGAGAACGGCCTGCAGCGCTCACAGATCGACGAGTTCTTCGCCGAAGAACTCGGCCGCGCAGGCTACGGTGGTATGGACGTCGCCAAGACGCCGATGGGTACCCAGATCGTCCTCAAAGCGGAGAAGCCGGGGATGGTCATCGGCAAAGGCGGTGAGAACATCCGGAAGGTCACGACGGCCCTCGAGGAGAAGTTCAACCTCGACGATCCCCAGATCGACGTGCAGGAGGTCGACGAACCCGACCTCAACGCACGGATCGTCGCCGACCGACTGGCCAACGCACTCGAGCGTGGCTGGTACTTCCGGAAAGCTGGCCACACCACGATCGACCGGATCATGGACGCCGGCGCACTCGGCGCAGAGATCGTTCTCGCCGGGAAAGTCACGGGGGCGCGTTCGCGCGTCGAGAAGTTCAACCGTGGCTACATCAAGCACAACGGCGAGCCCGCCGAAGAGGTCGTCGACCACGGCCAGGGCGTCGCGGTGATGAAACTCGGCACCATCGGTGTCAACGTGAAGATCATCCCGCCGGGAGCCGAGCTGCCCGACGACTTCCGGATCCACGAAGACATGGATCCCGAGGAGGTCGTCCCCGATGCCGTCGAGGCCAACGCGGCCGAAGGCGTCGAGGAACTGCTCGAGGCCGAGCCCGAGGACGACCTCGAGGCTGACGTCGAGGACGAACCCGTCGAGGAGGCCGAGGAGGCCGTCGAAATCGACGAAGACGTCGTCGAAGAGGTCATCGAAGAGGAAGTCGTCGACGAAGACGAAACCGACGCAGGCGAATCCGAGGCCGCCGTTGGCGGTGACGAGGACGCCGATGACGTCGAAGAAGACCTCGAGGAACTCGACGAAGAGATCGAAGCCGAAGCCGAGGAACTCGTTGCCGAGATGGAAGACGAGGAAGGCGAAGTCGATGACGATGACGATGACGAGGGAGGTGACGAGTAATGGCGATTCTGCACGTCGACGAAATCCGCGACATGACGCCCGCCGAACGGCAGGCCGAACTCGAGGATCTCGAGACGGAACTGCTGAACGCCAACGCCGTCCTCGCCGCCGGTGGTGCCCCGGAGAATCCGGGCGAAATCGGCGAGCTCAAGCGGACGATCGCGCGGGTCAAGACGATCCAGCGTGAAGAAGGCGACCTCGACGACGAGGAATAACGATACACGATGGCACTGACACCCGAGACACTCCCGCGACACGAACTCAACGGCCTGCCCGTCCGGGTCGTCGATAGCGACGACGCCGACCGGGTCGGCATCGAGGGACGAGTCGTCCTCGAGACGACGAAGACCCTTTCCATAGAAGTTCGAGACAACGGGACGTCCCGAGTGCTCACCGTGCCGAAATCGGGCTCAGTATTCGAGTTCGCGATTACCGATGAAGCCGCCGGAGACGAGAAGTCTCTGGGGACTGCGTCCAAACTGGCCAAGACACAACCTGGGGGCGACAACGATAAATCGTCCACAGACCGCGCTGGCGAGGACGTAGCCTACGTTACGGTCGATGGCTCGCGACTCCTCTCACGACCCGCCCGACGCACCGAAACGAAAGGTGACTCACCATGGCAATAGGACTAGACGTTGAAACCCCTCCGGAACCAGAAAACCCGGAGGAGTACGACTACGAGAAGTGTCCGTTCTACGGTGACCTGCCGGTACGAGGACAGATCCTCGTCGGCACGGTCGTCTCGACGGACATGGACAAGACCGTAGTCGTCGAACGAGAGTACGACGTGACGGTTCCGAAATACGACCGTCAGATGAAACGTCGCTCGCGCATCCCGGCACACGTGCCGGGCGTGCTCGAGTCCCTCTCGGTTGGCGATACGGTCAAAATCGCAGAGACCCGACCACTGTCGAAGACGAAATCGCACGTGGTCGTCGAAATAACCCAGGAAGCGACCGCCGCAGATGTCGCCGAGTTGACGCTGGAGGAGGAACACGATCCACAGCTGTCGACCGAGGACATCACGGGCGGCGCCGAATCGAACGACGGTGATGCCTGATGGAGGCGATGAAAGCCGACGTCACGCAGGGCCTTGTCAAGGGCTCGCTCGTCACGTGCGCGGACAACTCCGGCGCACGCGAGCTGAAGGTCATCAGTGTCGCGGGCTACCACGGCACCAAGAACCGCCAGCCGAAGGCGGGCCTCGGTGACAAAGTGACCGTCTCGGTCACGAAAGGGACGCCCGAGATGCGACGGCAGGTTCTCGAGGCCGTCATCGTTCGCCAGCGGAAAGCGATCCGCAGGCCCGATGGCACCCGCCTCAAGTTCGAGGACAACGCCGCCGTCATCGTCGACGAGAACGAAGAGCCTCGAGGCACTGAGATCAAAGGGCCGATCGCCCGCGAGGTCGCAGAACGCTTCGGCGCAATCGCCAGTACGGCGACGATGATCGTATAGAACCATGAGCAAGCAACCACGCAAACAACGAACACAGACGGAACGTGCGCCGCTTCACCGGAAGCACAAGCAGGTTCACGCGACCCTCTCCGAGGAGCTTCGCGAGGAGTACGGAACGCGTCGCACCCGCGTCAACGCGGGCGACCGCGTCGAGGTTATGCGCGGGGACTTCGCCGGCGAAGAAGGCGAAGTGCTGCGCGTTCGACTCGACGATTCCGTCATTCACGTCGAAGACGTGACCGTCGAGACGGCTGATGGTGAGGAAGTGCCTCGCCCAGTCGACGCGTCGAACGTCCGCATCGTGGATCTCGACCTCTCGGATTCGCGTCGCGAGGCACGCCTCGAAGGTGATTCCGAATGAGCAACCACCAGAAACGACTCTCGGTACCGAAATCCTGGCCCATCGAGCGAAAGACCGACGTGTTTACGGTCAAGGCTCGAGCCGGTCCACACGGCGAAGCTGGCGTCCCGCTGGTCATCATCCTCCGGGACGTACTCGGCTACGTCGACTCGAAGAAAGAAGCCCGCTACGCCCTCTCCCAGGATTCGATCCTGGTCAATGGGGAGCCGATCAACGACGAGAAACGTCCAATCGGGATGTTCGACATCGTTGCCTTCCCACAGCGTGAGGAGTACTACCGCGTCTTCCCCGACGAGGGAGGTCGCCTGTCGTTGACCGAAATCGACGGCGACGCCGCAGACAGCCGTCTCGGCAAGGTCGTCGGCAAGCAGCAGGTCAAAGGCGGTTCCACGCAGCTCTCGCTGCACGACGGCACGAACGTCGTCGTCGACGACGAGTACAACACGAACGATTCGGTCGTCGTCGACAACGAGGACAAGTCGATCGTCGCTCACTTCCCGTACGAGGAAGGTGCCCTGGTCACCGCCGTCAGCGGTAACCACGGGGGCAAAATCGGCGAACTCGTCGATATCGACGTCACGCACGGCAGTGGCTCGAACATCGTCACCGTCGAAACGGACGACGAGACGTTCGAGACCGTCGAGGAGTACGTCGTCGTGATCGACGAGAATTTCGTCGGAGGTGACGACGAATGAGCGAAGCCAGCGACACCGAGTTCCACGAGATGCGCGAACCGCGCGTCGAGAAGGTCGTCGTCCACATGGGCGTCGGCCGCGGTGGCCGCGACCTCGGCCGTGCCGAGGACATCATCGAGGAGATCACGGAACAGCGGAGTGTCCGTACCCTGGCGAAAGCGACCGAACCCGAGTTCGGCATCCGCCAGGGCGATCCGATCGGCACCAAGGTCACCCTTCGAGGCGACGATGCCGAGGAATTCCTCGAGACGGCGCTGCCGCTTGCGGATCTGTCCGCGACACAGTTCGACCAGACCGGGAACTTCAGCTTCGGCGTCGCCGAACACACCGACTTCCCGAGCCAGGAGTACGACCCGGCCATCGGGATTTACGGCCTGGACGTGACCGTGAACCTGGTTCGACCGGGCTACCGCGTCACGAAACGAGCCAAAGCCAGTCAGGCGATCCCGTCGCGACACCGGCTTACCCCCGAGGACGCCATCGCGTTCCTCGAGGGTCGGTTCGACGTGGACGTCGACACGGAGGAGACAGACGATGAGTGAAACCGATAACGACCAGACGGGCGAACACGCCGCAAAGCGTACGGGCCAGGAAGCGGCCTGTCAGCGCTGTGGCCGCAAGCAGGGCCTCGTCGGCAAGTACGACATCAACCTGTGCCGACAGTGTTTCCGCGAGATCGCCCGCGACATGGGATTCAAGAAGTATAAATGACCGGGAACGATCCACTCAGCAACGCGCTCTCAGGCATCGACAATGCCGAGAGTGTCGGGCATCTGAGCCACGACGTAGCGCCCGCCTCAAACGTGATCGGCAGCGTACTCGAGGTCTTTTACGACCGCGGGTACATCGCTGGCTTCGAGTTCGTCGAAGACGGCAAAGCCGGCACGTTCGAGGTCGAACTGAAAGGAGCGATCAACAAGTGCGGCCCCGTCAAGCCACGCTATTCCGTCAAGGCCGACGAGTTCGAGAAGTGGGAGAAGCGATTCCTCCCCGCTCGAGACTTCGGCGCACTCGTCGTCACGACGAGTGAGGGAATCATGAGCCACTACGAGGCTCGAGAGAAGGGCATCGGGGGCCAGGTGATCGCATACGTCTACTAGAACAATGCGAATTGAACTGGACATCCCCGACGACGTAACCACCGAGGTCGATCATCTCGACGTGACAATCGAGGGGCCAAATGGCAGCGTAACCCGCCGCCTCTGGTACCCCGACGTCACCGTCGAGGTCGACGGCGACCAGCTGGTCATCGAGAGTGAGACCGAAAACGCGAAAACGAACGCGACGGTCGGCACCTTCGAGAGCCACATCGAGAACGCCTTCCACGGCGTGACTGCGGGCTGGGAGTACGAGATGGAAGTCTTCTACTCTCACTTCCCGATGCAAGTCCGTGTCGAAGGCGACGAGGTCGTCATCGAGAACTTCCTCGGTGAGAAGGCAGCACGACGAACGACTATCCACGGTGACACCCAGGTGAGTGTCGACGGCGAGGCGCTGACGCTCTCCGGTCCGAACAAAGAGCACGTTGGCCAGACCGCTGCCGACATCGAACAGCTCACCAAGGTGAAAGGAAAGGACACCCGCGTCTTCCAGGACGGGGTGTACATCACCCAGAAACCACAGAAAGGAGGTGCCTGATAGATGGCTGACGACGAACCCCAGACACTGGAAGACATCAGCGGCGTTGGCGGCAGCAAAGCCGACGCCCTCCGAGAGGCCGGTTTCGAGACGATCGACGACGTTAAAGCGGCCTCCCAGGACGAGCTGGCGGAAGCCGAAGGCATCGGTAACGCGCTCGCTGCGCGTATCAAAGCCGACGTCGGCGACCTCGAGGTCACGGAAGAGACCGAGGCCGAGATCGAAGACGAAGCGGCCGAGGAGGAACCGGAAGACGAAGACGTCGAAACCGAACTGGAACCCCGTGGCCTGACCGAGAAGACGCCCGACCTCGACGACGAGGAAGCGCGATTGCTCGGCCAGCGACACAACGAGGGCAAACCAGCGTTCAAACGCCAGGACTACCACATGAAAAAGCGCACGCCAGAATCGTGGCGTCGCCCACGTGGTGGCCTCTCCAAGCAGCGTCGTGGCTACAAGAGCCGCGGCCCCAAGGTGCAGGCTGGATTCCGCACGCCGGAAGCCGTCCGCGGTAAACATCCAAGCGGTTTCGAGGAAGTCTACGTCGAGAACACCGACGACCTCGAGGGTGTCGACGGCGACACCCAGGCCGTCCGCATCGCTAGCTCCGTCGGTGCCCGCAAACGCGAGCGCATCGAAGAGGAAGCCGAGGACGCAGAGATTCGCGTCCTCAACCCGACCTACGTCGAAGTCGAAGTTGAGGTGGACGAATGACTGACCTGAGTTCACAGAAACGACTCGCGGCGGACGTCCTCGACGTCGGGAAGAACCGCGTCTGGTTCGACCCCGAGGCCCAGGGCGACATCGCCTCGGCGATTACTCGCGAAGAGATTCGCGAACTCGTCGACGACGGCGTTATCCGCGCCAAAGACGCCCGTGGGAACTCCCGCGGCCGCGCTCGCGAACGCAACAAGAAGCGTGCCTACGGCCACAAGAAGGGGCCAGGCAAGCGTCGCGGCAAGAAGGGTGCTCGTCAGAACGAGAAAGAACAGTGGACGAGCCAGATTCGCGCACAGCGCCGGAAACTTCGCGAACTCCGTGACAAAGGCGAGCTGACGCCGACGCAGTACCGCCAGCTGTACCGCAAGGCCAGCGGCGGGGAGTTCCGGAGCGTCCGGTACCTGTTGAACTACATCGACAACGAATACGGTGACCAATAATGGCGACAGGACCACGATACAAAGTTCCAATGCGACGTCGCCGTGAGGTCCGGACGGACTACCATCAGAGGTTGCGCCTGCTGAAATCGGGTAAGCCCCGCCTCGTTGCTCGCCTGAGCAACAAGCACGCCACGGCGCAGCTGATTACGCCCGGCCCTCAGGGTGACGAAACACTCGCGAGTGCTCACTCGAGTGACCTCGAGGAGTACGGCTGGAACGCGCCGACGAGTAACCTCTCGGCTGCGTACCTGACCGGCCTGCTGGCCGGGAAGCGAGCGGTAGACGCCGGCGTCGACGAGGCCGTTCTCGATATCGGCCTCAACAAGGCGACGCCCGGAAACAAAGTGTTCGCGATTCAGGAAGGCGCAATCGATGCGGGACTCGAGATTCCCCACAACGATAGCGTCCTCGCGGACTGGTCGCGTACCCGCGGCGAGCACATCGCCGAGTACGCCGAACAGCTCGACGAGCCGCTCTACAGCGGCGACTTCGACGCAACCGACCTTCCCGAACACTTCGACGACGTACGAGAGGCGATCTTAGAATGAGCGGAAACAACTACGACGACGGGTGGCAGCCCGTAACCCGACTCGGGAAGCTCGTTCAGGAGGGCGAAATCGATACGATGGAGGACGCCCTCAACTCCGGCCTTCCCCTCAAAGAGCCCGAACTCGTCGACCAGCTCCTCCCCGGACTGGACGACGAAGTGCTCGACATCAACATGGTTCAGCGGATGACCGACTCCGGCCGCCGGGTGAAGTTCCGGTGTGTCGTCGCCGTCGGCAACCGCGACGGCTTCGTCGGCTACGCCGAGGGTCGTGAAGACCAGGTCGGTGCTGCTATCCAGAAAGCAATCGGTATCGCAAAGCTGAATCTCATCCAGGTTCCCCGCGGCTCCGGGTCGTGGGAGGATCGTTCGGATCGACCCCACTCGCTGACCCGCCAGACCAAAGGGAAAGCGGGATCGGTCGAGGTCGAACTCATCCCCGCCCCCGAAGGGCTGGGCCTCGCTGCGAGCGACACCGTCCGCGCGGTGCTCGAGCTCGCCGGCATCGAGAACGCCTGGACGAAGAGCCACGGCAACACCCGAACGACGGTCAACCTCGCGAAAGCGACCTACAACGCACTCGAGAACGCCTCGCAGTCGCGTATCCCCCGAGAGGTGGCTGAACGATGACGGCGAAAGCAATCGTCCAGCTCCGCGGGGAGGTCAACCGCACCGAGGCCGTCGACGACACGCTATCGATGCTCAACCTGCACAAGGTCAACCACCTCACGATCGTCCCCGACACGGACACCTACCGCGGGATGATCACCAAGGTACACGACTTCGTCGCCTACGGCGAACCCGATGCCGAGGTGCTCGAGAGGGTGCTCGCCAAGCGAGCCGAACCGCTCGAGGGACGCCAGTCCGATGTCGACGAGGAATGGCTCGCCGAACACACCGAGTACGACGACTTCGCCGCGCTCGCCGACGCACTCCTCGCAGAGGAGACGACGCTTCGCGAGCAGGGGCTGTCGCCGACGCTGCGACTCCACCCACCACGCGGCGGTCACGAGGGCATCAAACACCCGACCGCCGACGGCGGACAACTCGGAAAGCATACAACGGAGGAAATCAACGACCTCCTCACGTCGATGCGATAACCATGACGAGCAAGAAACGACGTCAGCGCGGCTCGCGAACGCACGGCGGCGGTACGCACAAGAACCGCCGCGGTGCCGGCCACCGAGGTGGCCGCGGAAAAGCCGGGCGTGACAAACACGAATTCCACAACTACGAACAGAGAAAGAAACACGGCTTCAAGCGACCACAGGGCGTTCGCCCCACCGTCGCCGAAATCGACGTCAAGACCCTCGACGAGGATGCGATCCTCTACGCCGCCGAGGGCGACGCCGAAGAGACCGACAACGGCTACGCCATCGACGCACGCGACGTCGTCGAGGACGGCCACGACGTCGACGTCGTGAAGGTACTCGGCAGCGGCCAGGTACGCAACGAACTCGAGATCACCGCGGACGCCTTCACCGAGACGGCTCGCGAGAAACTCGAGGACGCCGGTGGCGACGCAGTGCTCACCGAGCGCGCCCAGGAACGAGCCGCCGAGGCCGAGGCTGACGACGCCGAAGACGAAACCGACGCTGAGAACTAACTATGGGATGGAAGGAAGCCGCTGAGCCGGTCTTGACGCGGATGCCCACCGTCACTCGCCCAGAGGGACACGTCCCCTTCAAGCGGAAGCTGGGCTGGACGGCCGGGATCCTCGTGTTGTACTTCTTCCTGACGAACATCACGCTCCTGGGGATCCACCCTCAGGGTGGTGAAGACCTGTTCGGCCAGTTCCGATCGATCCTGGCCGGCGAACACGGGTCTCTCATGCAGGTCGGTATCGGACCGATCGTCACCGCCAGCATCGTGTTGCAGCTGCTCGGTGGGGCGAACCTGCTGGGGCTCGACACCAGCGACCCACGTGATCAGGTTCTCTACCAGGGCCTCCAGAAACTGCTCGTCATCGTGATGACGGCACTGACGGCCCTGCCGATGGTGTTCGCCGGTGGCTTCCTTCCACCAGCAGACGTCCTCCAGCTCGGGAGCCTCACGCTCGAGGGAACCCAGATTCAGTCGCTCATGTTCGTCCAGATCTTCCTGGGCGGCATCCTCATCCTCTACATGGACGAGGTCGTCAGCAAGTGGGGGATCGGCAGCGGTGTCGGTCTCTTCATTATCGCTGGCGTGAGCCAGTTGCTCGTCTCCGGGTTCCTCGCACGGAGCGACGAAGGGTTCTTCTACAGCTGGTATCAGATCCTGTTTACGGACGAGATCACGGTTGGCTCGTGGCTTAGTGCCGAAGGATTCAACACACTGTTCATCGCCGACGGCGGCGGACAACTGCTGGCGCTGGCGACGACGCTGTTGATCTTCGGGATCGTCGTCTACGCGGAGTCCGTCCGCGTCGAGATTCCGTTGAGTCACGCCCGTGTCAAGGGTGCTCGCGGTCGCTTCCCGGTGAAGCTCATCTACGCGAGCGTCCTGCCAATGATCCTCGTTCGGGCCGTGCAGGCAAACATCCAGTTCATGGGGCAGATCCTCAACAGCCAGTGGGCCGGCATGCCCAGCGTGCTCGGGGTCTACTCCGACGGCCAGCCGGTCGGCGGGTTCTTCTACTACACTGCGCCGATCTACTCGCCAGCTGATTGGATGTGGTGGACTGGACAGGTGCCTGCCGGCATCGACATCTGGCAAATCATGCTTCGCATCTCCGTCGACCTGACGTTCATGGTCATCGGTGGTGCGATCTTCGCGATCTTCTGGGTCGAAACGACGGACATGGGGCCGAAGGCAACGGCCCAGCAGATCCAGAACTCCGGGATGCAGATTCCCGGCTTCCGGCAGAACGCCGGCGTCGTCGAGAAGGTCATGGAGCGGTACATCCCGCAAGTGACCGTCATCGGTGGCGCGCTCGTCGGCCTGCTCGCCGTCTGGGCGAACATGCTCGGTACCATCGGTGCAGTCGACGGGACAGGGCTGCTGCTCGCGGTCTCGATCACGTACAAGCTGTACGAGGAGATCGCCGAGGAACAGCTCATGGAGATGCATCCGATGATGCGCCAGATGTTTGGCCGAGAGTGACCCCATTGGGGACCCACAATTTATTTATTAAGTGCGAGTAGCCACCGGTATGCCAGACGGCTCGCATAGCAAAGTCAAACTCAACGTCCGTGTTCCACCCTCCAAAAAGGCGGAGTGGAAGGACGCCCTTCAAGAAGGAGAAACGCTCACCTCACTCGTTCAGCGGGCCGTAGACCGGGAGGTTCGTGACGAATATGTCCCAAGACAGGCAATCGAGGACGTTCGGAGCGACGGTGAACTCGATGTCGATCTGAGTGATGTCACGACCAAAATTGACGATCTGAAGCAAACCGTCAACGCTCTTCAGACTCAGATTGACGATCTATCGACGCCGGGTACAACACCGGACGAAGAACGAGTATCGGAACTCGCTATGGAACTCGTCCCCCATATCCCACTGTATGACGACGTCCACCCCGACCTGCGGCGAGAGATTGGGGAAAGTGGCGATGAGCCATTAGACGGGTTAAAGACTGCTATCGAATACGCACACCGGCACGAACCTGAGAAACAGTTCGATGGAAGTGCGTACAAGATCGCAGATGCTGTTGATGAAGATGAAGTTCTCGTTCGGCAAGCACTGATATACTTGGAACGACGAACGACGGAAAAGGTAAGCAGCGTGGTTGCTGACGGCACCCGACACTGGATTCGAGGTATGGCATGAGAAACAGCAAAGGGCAGTACAGCAGTCCCAAGGACAAACAGATTTCAAGCGAAATGGAAGAGCTTCTGGGGCTGTACCTGAACAGTCTTACGCAACAAAAGCCAGACACCTCCGACAGCACGATAGACACTCGCCGCCGAGAGGTACGCTACTGGCTCGCCTTCTGTGAGGAAAACGATATTGATCCACTCGCCGCAACTACGGACGATGTCAGGGGGTATATTCAGGCCAACACGCACTTGGCTGATACGACCGTTGGAAGTTACTACCGATCTACCCAGTCGTTTTACTCGATCACAAGCAACGATCAACTACATGACCGTCTCGAACTTGTAAACGGACATCCGTGTCGAGACAAGCACGATATCGATCTCAAACAGGACTACCGTATTTACGAGGGGACTGCAGAGTATAAAAAGCAACATAGCCTGTCGCCTGATGACCTCGATGGTGTGCGGGATTCAGCCGATGACATCCTCGCACTCAAACCTAGCAAGGTACACGACCTCTTCGATTCAGTTCCCGGCAAAACTCCTGAAACACGCTTACGGAACGAGATCGCGCTTAGACTCAATTGGTATACTGGATGTAGGAGCGTAGAGCTATCACGACTATCGATAGAGAATATTGACTGGGACAACTGCCGTATTAACGTTAGAAGTGCCAAACTGAATCCCGAAGAGAATCCTGATCTTATCCGTCGTGACGTGTACTTCCCCGAAGCGTTCAAGATCCAGCTCAAACGTTGGTGTGAGCGTGTTAGACACGCCTTCTCATCGGCTGCCGAACCGAACTCTGGAAACGTTCTCGTCACAACTCACAGTGATGTGATGAAGGGGCCGGTGATCAATGACATAGTCAAAGAAGCTGCCCGGAACGCTGGGATACAACGGCCGCTCAGACCCGCGAATCCTATGCCAGATGAAGATGTCAAAGAGTGGTTCGTAACGACACACCGCATCCGACGTAGTGCTATCAGTCATTGGGTGAATGACCTTGATGCGATCGACCTCCATCAAGCACGTCGCCTCGCAGGTCATGCAAAGATCGAGCAGACTATGGAGTACGTTGAGAATGACGATGATCAACTCGCAGAGGATTATCAGCGAGCGATGAACGCTCGAACCGAGTATTGATGTGAACCAATAGGACTGTATGGATAGTTCAGTCTGGGCTCAGATCGTTCGAAGGGTTCTTCGAATGTATATCACAGATACTCTCAAAAAGAATCACGTAGCGGAGTCACCAGTATTATCTGATGGAATTCGACAACCATCTTTGAGTGAATTTATTGCAACCTTTTCTTTGGTTGCTTTGAAAAACGACTTTGCTCTATGCGTCGGTGAATAGGCATCCATGCCCTCGTGACGTTCAGCAAACCCATAGAAATAAAATGTGTAGAGCATCTCTGCAGCGTCATTTGCTGAAATGTCTTCGTCATAGTAGTTAGGAAAGTCACTTGGAATAGTAACACCCCCGATTTCAACAAATTCAATGAGTGCATCAATCTCATCGTCAGTGAGCTGTATCCAATCGGATTGGATTTGCGCTGGCAACTCTTCATCCTGTGTTTCAGCGGTACGAATAACCAACAGGTGGAACAGCCCGTCATAGCCACGGTTGTACTTATTAATCCGATGAGTGGCGACACGCCCCCACGTAGTGATTTCATACATTCCGCTACGTTCTGCAGGCCCAGGCGAGTTTACGTATCCCCGTTTTTCGAGGACGCGCAGGCGGTTACTCATGTAAGAAGGGTCAGCATCGTCGAGGAAGGCTGCGATGTTTTTTGGTGTTTGTCGCTTCCCTGAATCGAGGATTTTGAGGATACGTTCGTCGGTGGGTAATACGAGAGGTTGACGTTCCTCCGTTTCTGGACTCATATAGTCTATTGACGTAGTTATGTGCCTTAGTCTTTTACTCCCAATCGACTATTTTGCTACTCTATTTAGAGGATATGACTACGCCAAAAGTATATAAGTAGAGATGCAATAATGAAACATGAACCATGGATACGGCCGAACAGTCGAATCAAGAACCCTCAATGAAGGGTAATTACCGAAATAGGTCACAAGTTGGCCCAGTCTCATTGATTGGTTCAAGAGTTGATCCTCTAGGGAAGCATTTTCTGGGGGTCTCGCTATGAGCAGCAATCCACAGCAAGTGAACGAGGGTAATCCTGACGATTTAGCTGAAGAAATTAAAGAGCTAGAAAGTCGTGTCAAGGAACTTGAGGCGATACTCAGATCTCTTCAGTCGAACGTTGGCCAGTTCAACCATACAGGTGATCCCGGAAGTCCTGGAGCGGAACAACTACACGACCTTTATTTTGGTGACTTTCCGCTAGGTACCTATCTTTTGTCCCGCATCTCAGAGGATGACCTCGAAGATAGCGAATTAGAGGAACGGATATACCATCTCGAAATAGGAGAGGTGGATCCTGGTGACGTCATCGCCGAGTCGAACGGACTGGAAATAAGCGACTTGATGCCGTTGCACCAGAATTACTTGGCGGCTGCAAATCTCGATGCACCTGAGAATGGGCTTACCTCGAACCAAGAGATTGCGGCTCGCCTGTTCCCATATCTACATGAAAAAGCGGTTACAACTGGGTATAACAAGCTCGTTCTCCCCTCGACTGAAGTGAGAAACATCATTGAAGATGAAATCGCCACTCCAGAACTTGCTGAACGGCTTGACGTAAGGAATCCGAATCCAAATACGATCATTCGGGTGATGGACTTCATCGATAGGTTCACCCCTGACTGGATCACAGTTGTTGAATCATCGAAGCCACGGAAGATAGTCATTGAAGAGGACAGGTGGAAGGAATACGCTTCGAAAGTCACTCAACTTTCTGAAAAGGGTGACTCAACTTACGATGTCGTAAGCACCGACGAGAAGGTGGTGTAAGACCATGGATGGATGAAACATCTCAGTAAAACATACCCGGGATTCGATTCTGACATTATTGTTCGTATTTTATGGCTCGTTACTGCAAGGTGTAACTATCCTCGGTTCTATTCTCGTCTGTTAGTTGGGAATATTAGAACGAGAACATCTTACACTATCACTGAGAAGGTTCTTACGACAGTGTAAGGGAAATACAGTCCTGGTTCATTAATACCGAGTTGGTCGGCACACACCCCTCTACTCTTTTCCCCATGTTCATGTATCCCTCTTCGAAACTACGCGATCGCAGCCAACCAATTAACCTCGTGTCAGTGAATGGTGAGATATGAACACCGACGAGGCCACTGACGTACCACCGCTGAAGGAGGAAACGCCGCCACCCGACGCACCTGTCGCCGTCGAGTGGTGGTACAGTTTCACCGACGAGGGGGAACCCGACCTGGACACGCATCACGGCTTCCACGACGCTGAGCGCGTCTGCGACGGATCACCACCGTCTGTACAAGAGGGGGAACTCTTGACCGAGTCCGGCGCAGCCGTTGCTGCTGACTGCAAGCCAGACGACATGCGGGAATCGCGGTATCTCTATCTCTCACACAGAGATGCACTCTCGCGCAACATCACGCCGTGCGTCGAGTGCTTCCCAAGATACGCGACGGATAAGCGGCTCTATGAAGCACGAGAGAGCGGAATTCTCACCGAATCGGGCGTCGAAGGGGCAGTGTTTCCTGTGTGGATACGATACGACCGCAATTCGGGATGGGATCTCGACTCTGTTCACGATTCGTACTCGTCTCTCCTCTATCGAACTCGTGCGATCGGCAAATACGCGGGATCAGCCGCCAGCAGACTTAGGTACTCGCTGGGACCGACTCGAAGGTGTGAGTATTCATCGGTCGAGGAAGCCGCTGCTGTAGATCCTTCAATGGCACACGTTGACGAGCTCCGAACGATTCAACCGGACGAACTTCCTGACGTTCGAGATCAACTTGGTAATGAGATCCTCGGGGTCCCCATCGAACACGAGCACCGACATACGGACACGGCAGATAAGCGTGCTTCGCTCATACATCGCGCTGAGAGTCCAACGTGTGGTTACGTACGCGAGACGCGTCTCGGTTTCTTAGAAGACGCCGACGACGAACTCCAAGACGTTCTCGATTCGGAGCGACAGACGGTCGCTGACGTGATCGAGCGCGGAAACGTCGTTGAGTTCTGTGAGAGCTGTTTCCCCGAACTTGCTGCCTGGAATGAGGAATCGAACCAGTAGTTACCTTTTGTTGAGGTACGTTCGATACAGCAATGAACGTCTAGTACCGTGATTCCGGGAGATATTCATACGAGTGCTCATAGTTAATACAGAACGATAGAATATCGTGTACTTCATCTTTACACTCGCGGACTGTCCAGTACCGCTGATCAACGGTTGCTGAATTCGGATCCTCGCACACCTCCACTATGAATTTCTTTATATCGGCGTCGGGAAAAACTTCTGCTAACCTCCCTTCTTGCAGACTATCATGGACCAGTACTGCGTTGAACGCCATCTTCTTCCAGAACCGGGGCGGGTGAGATCCGTGTTCTTCAGAAGAATGGCGGCCGACAGAGACGTGAGTGGCCTCGTGAACCAGAAGCGCAAGATGACGTTCTCGTGTAAACTCATTGATAGCGGTCATCCGAGTATTGTATCCCATCTTGTACGGTGATCCACTCGCTCGTGGCCCACAAGACGCGAGATAGGTGCGTGTCACACCATAATCAACGTCGTCTGTCGTTATCGGATAGGGCGACTCTGTGTACGGATGATCCGGTTGTACAATGTTCACCACTGCTATGAAGGCGTCCAGAGCATCACTTCGGCCCATTTCTTCTTCTGGCGGTAATGCCTCAACATCGCTATAAACTGGTCTGTTAAGAGTCATTTCTGCACCTTAACCGGTTCTCTATAGGGGTTTCAAATCCTACTTCCATTGTTAATTCACGTTAGATACTATGTATTGGACAGGCATAACTATTTTCCACAAAAATCGAATTATTTGACGTGAAAATACCGTTTTGAGTATTGTGATTGGTGATGGTGGGCGATATTTGAATCAATATAAAAAATCGAGTCTGTTTCATCGAATTGTGGATTTACTTCATAAAGGGATGGCAATGATCTCTCGAAGCCGCCAACGAGAACTATGTCTAATGTATGCTATCCACCTGATGAGGGGCAGTTTTACCAGAAATGATAACCCGTATCAGGCAACAATGGTGAGTCATGAAACGGTTCCTTCGTTACTTCCTCTACCGCGAAGTGTATCGAGTCATTCGAAAGTCGATGCGTGACTCGGGATCAGATTCGACGTCTAACTCCCAGCCAATCGAACCGGGAAAGGCGATCGAAGAAGGCCGACATCCAGTCGGAAATGCGCAGGACTTTCCGGCTGACGGCGGTCGGATCGAATCACCAGCGCAGCTGAAAGCCGTCCTCCAGCGGATGGACGCCTACGATTTCGAACACTTCATCGGCGATCTCTGGGAGCGGATGGGGGTGGAAGACGGAAGTCTCGACGGCCGCCGCGGACAAGGGCGTAGACGTCACCGCGCAAAAGGCAACGCCGTACGAGCAGACGCTGCTCATCCGTATCACGTGTGCATATCGCTCGCTCCGAAACGATTTCTGCGGTCCCAACGCTTCTTCTCGAAGGGCGTGTACCTCTTCGACGAACGTTGTGAGAGGTTCGACGAGGTCGTCGAGTCCTACATCGTGCAGTCGGTTCTTCACCGCCGTCGGTGTAGTAGACCGGCGAACTCCAGGAGCGTAAGAAGTTCTTCAGCCTGTTGCACGAGCCCCACAGTCGGGCTGTCATCGGTGAACAATGGATTCTCGGGCGAGTCGATTCGCGTAAGAGCCGTTTCGACGATCCAGCGGCGTTCTTCACTCGATACGTAGATCGATTCGCCTTCGTGAGTCGATTCTTCGTAGAGTCGATCAACGATTCCGTCGAACGTCGTGAGATCCAATGCCAGTTTCGAGCCGTGTTCTGTCCACGATCCGGTGAGTGTCTCTCTATCTACGTCTGGAGGACAGACGTACGTGACCGAATGCGGAAGATCAGAAGCTCTGTCTGCGGCCCACTGCAATGCACTGTCTCTTCCTTGGTGTGTACTGGTAGAAGAGAACAGACAGCGAGTTGCCATTGCAGGAACCTCGTAGATCAGATACCTGAATCTTCCGGCGAAGCTGAAGTACTAGCGTGTGATCGTATTAGTTACTCAATAGCGTTCTACGTTCCCGACTGGTAATTACGTAGATAATTAGTCAGAACGTCTCGTGAAGATCTCGGTAAATTCGAGGGGAAAATATCACTCGATCCTTGAAGTTACCAATTCTTTGCAAAAACCGTCTGCTGAGTATATGGCATGTATCCAGCGCTGGAGTGGAGTTTATTTCCTACGTTCAGGCCGGAGCCCACCGATACCCACAGCTACGTATAGACCGGTGAGACTTCTATGAGCTCTGCTAGATATCCAGGGAGTCGTGGAAGGCCCAAAACCCGCACTAAGCAGCGAAGCGACTACAGGTCCAGGTACTCGTCATGATCATCACCGACCTGTTCAAGAAACCGACGCACCTCGTCGAATTTCGTTCCTCGCCGTACCTTGTCTTCGAACCTGTCGAACTCGACGAGCCCCGCATCCGATAGTTCGGGAAGCAGGACATGGTGGAGTTCGTAACAGACCGTGAGGTGCTCCTCGGAGCCGAGTATCTCTCCGTCACGAAGTATCGGATCTGCACGTCTCGAACCATCGCTCAGTAACGCACATAAGAATCGTACCTGTTGGACCGAGAGAATGCGTTCGACTCGGTCACTGGTACGGCGTTCGTCACTCACGGTTCTGTATCCTACGACCGATCCGGTCACCCTCGCAGTTGCTCACTCCGACTGGTCGTTCTTTTCGACTTCGGTGACGATCACGTCCCAGTCTGGATGTTCGACTCCGTTCCGGCATTCGAATCCGCCTTCTACATCGATTCCGTTCTCGTAGGCCCTGATAAGGAGCGCTTTTAGCTCCGCGTTCAATTCAACTTTCGACGTGACTGGTGTCTCCTCAGATGTCATTTTCCCACGTTCCTCCCATATTTTTCGCTGCTGGTTCGTGCCCTGGTGTGACGGTGACCAAACCGTAGCTGTACACGGTTATCGCGTGGTCTTCATGGGTGAATGTGGAGTGGATATCTCCGTCCGTCCCGTTTCGAACGCGGACGAGCGCGTTCAACGCCTCTGGATCAACCGTAGAATGCAACGGGTCCAGTTCAACCGGATCTGTGTCCATCACGTCCGCCAGCGTTGCGATAACAGCCATGCTTGCGGGTGTCTTCTCTTGATCAAACTGGGTACGAACAATCCCAGTTTCCTGCTGATACTCAACCGCTTCTACTTCAACCCCAGCCACCATCGTATTCATATCTACCTATTCTAGCGGCCTGAATCGGTTGAACAAGCCTACTGATTATACAGGAGGTTTAAATATGGGGCCGCCGGAAAGATCACGACGAACTAACGAGAGTCGCACCAATGAGGCGTCGGTGCCCACGTCGGAGTCGTGAGGACAGCGATTGCTGGGTAATGCCGAGATCGGCTGCGATCTCTTCGAGCGACGCCTCACGTGGCGTGTCGAAGTAGCCACGCTCGTAGGCCAATATCAGTGCCTCACGCTGGGTTTCGGTTAACTCGTAGCCCTCCCCCTGGATTGGAAGCATGGCGTGGACAGCGGTGATCTCTATCGGGATGTCGTTTTCCTGGCAGTACTCTCGAAACTCGGCGATTGCTTCCTGATTTTCGCCGCGCACCTCGAATCGCCACTCGTCTCTCGTTCCGATCCCAGTGAGCACGACGACGTTGGCCTTGGCCAGCGCACTCAGGACGCCGAAATATTCTTGCTTCCACTCTGCGCGCATCAGGTACTCGTCTTCAACGCTATCGACCACTCGGATGTCCGTCACGCCAGCGTGTGGTTCGAATTCGGCCTCGATGTCCCCTGTTTCCGCGCCACGCACCCAGAAGTATGGAATGATCAGCGTCTCGTGTGGAATGAGTCGCTCCAGTTCGACCGTCACTCCCGGCAAGTTCTCGAACACAGTTCCCAGTGGAAACTCCGCTGTCGGACTCGTAAATTCCATGACGGTCGCCATGCGGAATCCTTCGTCTGGCAAATGAATAATCCCAAGGGGTGGTGTACCATGGCTCAGAAAGCGAACTGTCGCATTTGTACTGTCTGAGCCGTCTCTTAGGCGTTGACTCCCGAGCGGAATGAGTGGACACTGCTACAGCCACTCACGTCGGTCTACGGAGTAGTGAGTGTCTCACTGATGAGGCGTCGGTACCCACGTCGGAGTCGAGAAGACAGCGACTGCTGGGTAATACCGATCTCAGCAGCGATTTCTTCGAGTGACGACTCGCGTGGCGTATCGAAGTAGCCACGCTCGTAGGCCAATACCAGTGCCTCTCGCTGGGTTTCAGTCAACTCGAAGCTATCACCTTGAATCGGGAGCATTGCGTGGACCATCGAAATATCGATTGAGATACTATTTTCCTGGTAGTGAGTCCGAAACGCAGCGATTGCTTCTTGAGTGTCCCCTCGTACCTCGAAGCGCCACCCGTCAACTGTTCCCACCCCCGAGAGAACGGTCAGGTTCGTCGCTGACAGCGCAGCCAACAGCCCGTCGTATTCTCGCACCCACTCTGCGCGCATGAGATACTCGTCTTCGATGTTATCGACCAGTCGGATGTCCGTCACACCAGCGTGTGGTTCGAATGCGGATTCGATCTCCCCGGTTTCTGCGCCACGTACCCAGAAGTACGGGATTGTCAGCGTCTCGTGTGGAATGAGCCGCTCCAACTCGACTGTCACTCCCGGTAAATTCTCGAAAATACTTCCCAGCGGAAACTCCTCGGCTGGGACTGTGAATTCCATCTCAGTTGCCATGCGAGAACGTTCACACCGGGGACGGATAACCGACCATGGTGTGCCATGGTTTTAAGACCCTGAGAATACGGCTTGTGAGCAGGGTTGTGTATTCTGTAACTGAAAGAATGTGTAGTCCGCTGGCTGGACATGGTGCACCATGTCTTCATCTTTTGTACGGCCCAGCGCAACCTAGACCCATAATTGAGTATGAGTCTGATAACGGAAGTCCGAATACCGCCCGATGATTTCGAACTCGGGCAGATTCTCAGTCTCGATGAGGCGTCGGCTATCGAACTCGAAACGCTCGTCCCGAGTGGTGATGCCACCGTCCCGCTCTTCTGGGTCTACGAACCGGTCGGAGACGGGTTTCTCGATGCCGTCGAACGCTATCCAACTGTCAACAGCGTAACGGAGATGGAAGTGTTCGGAGATCGAACGTTGTTCAGGCTGGATTGGGATGCGAGCCAGGACCATCTCTTTCAATGCATCTTGAACCAGGAGGGACAGATATTGAGTGCGACTGGAACGTCAGACGGATGGGATTTCGAGCTTCGATTCCCCCACCGTGAGGCCTTGTCTCGGGCTCAAGCCTGTTGTGAGGATGCGCACATATCCCTGGAGCTCATTCGGGTGTACAATCCTACGGATCCTGGCGCTGGTCCGTGGTACGGCCTGAGCGAGCCACAACGAGAAGCGCTCATGCTTGCTGTTCGGTTGGGATACTACGATATTCCCCGCGGCTGCACGACCGAGGAGCTCGCGGACGAACTCGGGATTTCCGATCAAGCCGTGACCGAACGGCTGCGTCGTGCCATCGGTGCGTTCGTCAGGCATACACTGCTCACCCCCGAGCCCGAGGCGTAAGCAAATCGGTTGGTTCCTTTGTGCACCATGGGACAGAGCCAGGCAGCTGGCGCTCCGCTATGTGAGTATGGATGAGAACCTAGAGCGAGGGGCACGTGATCTCCAGCAGATCGACGAACTCTCCAACTCGGGGAAACGAGAGAGGCCGATCTCCCCCGATAGGCTTCTGTCGGCAGTAGCGAACGATCATCGACGGGCTATCCTCAACTCACTGACTAGCGCATCGGAGAAGACACTGACACACGATGCACTCGTAGACCGTGTTGCAGATTGGGTTGGAGACGAAAACGCTGAGCGAACATCCGATGAGCATCGCCAACGCGTCCGGATCGCCCTTCACCATACCCATCTCCCAAAACTGGAGGAGCTCCGGATAATCGACTACGAGACAGAGACGGGACTCGTCCAGTTTGTTGGCGGTGAACTGGAACAAGATCTCCTGACGCTGGTCGAGCCGTACGACGCCAACGAGTGACGGAATACCGAACCGACTTCCCCCTTCGTTCGACCTAATTTTCACTAAGTCTGAAAATTAGATCGGGGTGGATTCGAAGACTGGTTCCGGGTCGGTAGCTCGGGTGCCATCACAAACTCGGATGCGGCCATCGGCACGGATGAACACGTTCCAGTTCTCGACTCGAAAACTGAGGAGCGCATCACCCTTGTTTGCTCCATCGCGCTCCTCGAACAGACTGTTGAGGGCGTCCCCGTCAACGAATTCATACAGCGGCGGGAGTTCGAGTGAGTCAACCCCGCCCGCTTCTGCCAGAGCATCAATGATGACTTCCGCGGGAGATCGACCACTCTCGGGGCTGTACTGGGCATCAACGACTGGCATACAACTACGATAGATCGTTAGTTCCCCCTGCTCCATACCTCACATCGGTACTGAGGGGTCATCAAGGCTCCGTGTGATAAATTCACAACATCATCCGCGGCTCTGGTGGTAGCGAACGGTTTCAAGAGCCACCTCTTGGAGCACTCTTCCGCGAGATACGCGCTGCGATCTCAGCACTGATTGTTCGAACTACCCGGCTTTGTCAGGAGGGGCGTGACCGACTCAAAGCGTGGATGCAGCACCAGCCCCAGTAATTCCTTTGGAAACGGCGTGAACTAACTGGCTGGAAAATGGCTGGAAGACGTACTCACGCAACATTATAGCCGTAATGGTGGAGGAAGGGTTACCGAGAGACGGGTGGGAATTTCACGCGCTCGAACCAGAACTGTTCGACCGTCTCTACAAGTGACCTGAACTCGTCGGGTGTCTCCGGCTTCGTCAGGTAGGCGTTGGCATTGGCGGCGTAGCACCGTTTGACATCTTCGTCCGCCGCAGAACTCGTGAGCATGATCACCGGAAGATGGTTCAGTTGCGGATCGGCTCTGATCGTTTCGAGGACCTCACACCCGTCCATCCCCGGTAGATTCAGATCGAGGAGGACGAAATCGATTGATGTGAGCGACTCGTCGGTGGCTTCCCGCGTCAGGAGGTCCACGGCATCATCCCATTAGTGACCGAGCGAAGTCTCGTTTCGCTGTCTGCGGCTTTGAAGGCCTCTCGTGTGAGACGAACGTCACCAGGATTGTCCTCAACGAGGAACAGATCGATCGGCTCGTCGGAAGGACGGCGATACAAATGGGACATGGGTGGTTAGATCAAATGGCCAGGGAGTTCATCTTCGTGTGCCTGTAGTAGTTTCACTACTGAGGCGACCTCCTCCCAGCGTGGCCCCTTTTCGACGATCCCACTCTCTCGGTCCCACGTGATGTACCCTGCCGTTTCGAGCTTCGGTAGGTGGACGTGGACCCGTTCAATCGCGTCGATGCCGGCATCTGTCGTGGCCTTCGATACGGTCTTCGTATCCTGTGGATTGTGTTCCAGTAACCGGACCGCCAGCCGCCGCCGATACTGATGCCCCAGTGCATCTAACGCCTGATCGAACTGCGCCTGTTGGCTCATACCTACTAAAGGTTGCGAGAACGTGTCCATCTTTTCCATGGCACACAATGTCTCCGCGTCTCTGGTCACCATCACCGATTCGCCCACCTACCGCCGCCAGCGGAGTGTTCTTACCGCCCTACTGCGCTGGCTCGAACTCCGCTTCTTCTATCACCGCGATGAGCGTGCTCTCGACGAACGTGATGACCGCCGGGGAGAGTCGCTTCACCGAGCCCAGACACTTGGGGGTGGTCAAATACACAACAGAAACGATCACCGTAAAGTTGACTCGTTCCGGATTAATTGAAAATAATGCTTTGTGAAGAGTTGTATGACGCCCTCATCGTATCAAAAGGAATAGTCCTGAACATAATGCCAAATGGAAGGGGAAGTATCAACTACTGTTACGGAAGCTCGTAGCCGCAGTTCGGGCAGAATTGTTCGTCGCCGTCAAGCAAAGCGAGGCACGACACACAGATACGATTACTCGGAGAGGTGGCGATGTCGTCCAGGAAGTCCATTGCGGTCCGTGATTCGGCACCCGGCCCATAGCCGTCGGCGTAACCCAGGAGTGTAGAGGCCCACCGGACGGTTCCCTCGTCATCGACGACGGCAATATTACCAGCGATGTCGAATTTTCCGTATCGTTTGAACGCCTCAGACGGGGTCTGATCGATGGCCTGATTCAGGTTACGGTTGCGTTTGAGATCCCGCTCGTAGACGCCCTCGGGGGTCACGTGGCGTACTTCACCTGGGAAGTCCGTGATTGGCCCATGCTGTTCGTCGATGCGGTCGATTTCGACGTCAATGCCGTGCTCGCCGTGAAGCACGCGTAAGAGCCGTAGCATGTGTTCGTGCCACTCTCGGATTTCCGCATCAGCGTAGTACCGCAGGATCATGTATCTCGGTCAGTCGTTTCACTTGCCGCGATACGATCCGAGAGGCTTTCCGCGAGCCACTCACTGGCAAGTTCGCTCGACCGATCAACAATCTCATCATGGTTCATTCCCTCGGTTTCGAAGGAATCGTAGACCCGCCATTGTTCGGCGTGTGGATCAAAGACGATGACGTACGTCTTCGCTTTCATATCCAGCAGGAACGCTTCGATCGCGTCGGGTGTCGATCCCGGTAACCCCATTGCCCCGCGAATTTTCGGATTGTTGCTTTCACCGATCTGCTTCACGACGTTGTCGGTGATGGGTTGACTCGGGAGCGACGAGAGGAACGACGGCGACGTTTCTGAGTCATCGACCATGTCTGACGGTTTGCGGAGCGATATCTTGAATCCGTGGACACAATTGTGCTTTCCCGCTGTGTTTCAGATCCTTCCATGCTCAGTATAGAGTGTCATAGAACGGCTCTCACACCTACAATGCGGGCATCCTAATTCGATAGGTACAGGACGAGGAGGTATCACCCCGTTCAAACGAATAGACAGTCAATGGAATCCGGCCAACAACATCAACCGTCTCTCCCACTTACTGGCTACTATGGATGATCACAACTCGACTCGAAGACACACGTTTCAAACAATAGATGGAGTTGAGGCGGTCATCCATCTCGACCCTGGTGAACTCTTTCTGGATCTGCCGGCGAATACGCCGCGCTACATTCGCGTTCAAGAAGGCGATCAGATTCAGGAAGGAGATGTGCGCACGCAGACAACTCAGACAATGGACTCACAAACGCTTTCGAAGTGGCGAGTCGAGAACATATCGACGGATACCGTCACAGGAGTAGACGTTGATTCAGGCGAATCCCAAGAGTGGGACCGGGACTGGTTAATTCAGCACCTCGGGACTGGAGGATTCAGCGTTGAATTGACTGACTTCAACCGGGTGAGCGTGAGTGAAAATGCTGGATTGGATAGGCCTCACCCCGATGACGAGGACGAAGTCAGCCCCCACGTGATCGTGATCGCGTACGGAAATAACGGCCAACGGTTCACCCAATTGTATTCTTCGACAGAATCAGGTGATTGGGAGTCACTGACGCTCGTGAAGCAGGATCAACACGTTCTGGAGTTCAGTGAGAAACTACGGGAAAAATTCGATGCAGCTGTTGCCAGAGCGATCGAGTTGGAACAACAGTATCACTAAACAGCACTCGGTGCGGTCGGCTGGTGAGTCACTGCTTCAACGCGCCGGGCTAGAAAACGACTCTTCATCGTATGCGGATTCTGTGAATCTCGATATTCGTTCCACGGTCAACCGGCCGAACTCGGCGATTTGTGCAGCCTGTAGCCGCAACACGCATTTTTGTGTTATGGAGCATCGACTCGTATGAGACTACCGTACGTTCAATTCGCATCCCTACTAATCGGCCAATTCCCACGTAGAGAGTGTAATCAACACCGTGGGAAGATTTCTATGACATCCTCTGTGGGTAGTAGCTCGCATCGGCTTCTGCCCCGATCGTGCCTGCCCAGTACGAGATCGACGAGTCGGGATTCACCTGGTAATAGGACGCTCCCACAGCCTCACCGTCAAGCGCTTGCCCGGCCATCAGAAGGTACGCCGGAAGCTGGAACGCGTGTCCGTCGAGTGAGTCCCCCGTTCCTGGCGTGCTTCCTGTCTTGTAGTCGTACGCCACGAGTCCGCCGTCCGGAGTCACGTCGATTCGATCGATCTTCCCACGAAGGCTGACGGAGCGGCCCGGGAGCTGAATCGGGTCGGACGAGATTACGCTTGACTCGGGGTCATCGAGGTCGATCCCAACGTGCGCTTCGAAGTACGTTGGCTTCGCACGCGTCGCCGACAGCTTCACCTCTGCATCGAGGAACCGGCGGAACAGTCCCGCTGCCTCGTCCGGATCACCGTGGGCGTTCCCATCGACTTCAAGCCCATCGAACAGCGATTCGATCCACGTCCCGTGGAACACAGTTGAGTTCGCGTCCAGCTCGTCCAACCGCTCGACGGCGACGTCGTAGAGCACGGCTTGCGCTTCCGGAAGCGTTGTGTCGGTTACTGATCGGTGGCCAGCGGCGATCCACTCTCGATAAAACGTTTCGAGCACGTCGTGAACGTAGTTCCCAGCGTCCAGTGCGTTAACCTCGATCGTGATGTCCTCCTCGTCTTCGATGCCCAGCACCGAGTTCATGTAGAACTTGAACCCACAGCCCGCGTAGGTTTCCAATCGACTGGGGCTGAACGGCTTGTCCGTGTCGTAGATTTCTCGAACGGTTTTCGCAGTCAATCGCCCGTCGAACTCCCCGACATCTGCGCTAGCGCGAGCGGATGCGAGTTTCACTCCGCATCGAAGGCGGATCGTTGCATTGGTCCCGGGAATCCCGACGTCGAATTCGTCGGCGTCGGCATCGATCCGGTCGGTATCAATCCCGTTTGTCTCAAGCGCTTCCGCGAGCGATCGCTGGACGTCTTTCCTGCTCGCCGGGGCATCCACGTGATGATCACTGGACTTCGTCTCTACCTCACAGACGCGGTGAAGTTCTTCCAGCAGGTCGGCAGGAACGTACGGATCACCGTTTGCATTTCGCTCAGGTCTGGACAGGAAGAGCCGAGCCTCACTGGCGAGCACGAGGCCGAACGTATATCGCGCCTGGCGAACGGGGTCCGCGGCCTGGAAATCGACGTGTGACTCGTTGAGTCGCCGCGTGAACGCGAGACGTCGATCCGGCGATGGCGTGTGCTCGGTCGTCAATCCCGGGACGAACACGTGCGAATATGGGTTCCACACCGCCTCGGTCGGATTACACAGTCGAACGCTTCCTGACTTCCGGCCCACGGTGGTATCGACCGTCACCTGTTCGAGTGCTCGTCGGAGTCCGTCGGCGTCGGCTTCGTCTTCTACCGTTGCCAGCGAGTCACAGACGCGTGCTGCGAGTCTGAGGGCCGATGTTTCCCGAGAACATTCTTGCTTGGAGAGGTGTACCTCGTTGTCGAGTTCGATGCCACTCGCATCGACCGGGACACCGAGAGAGTCGAACAACGCTAACCGTGCGTCTCCATAGTGCGTGCTCTCGACGAATTGTTCGCACGACGTCATGACTAACTCGACGACGTCGCCGGCAGGTGAATCGAGATGGGTTCGGAGCGCTTCGACACGAGACGATTCGAGTCGGCTCGCTTCTCGGGTGATTTCCTTTGCATCGACAGCCTCGTCGGGTTCGACGAGTGGGTTTGCGAGCAAGAGACAGAGTGGCTCCTGCCGATCCGGTTCGGTTCCGAGATCCAGCACTGCCTCGAACAGTTTTCCGGTCGTCGTCGAAAAGAACGGCCGAGATAGATCGTAGGTAACCGGCACACCGGCCGCTTCGAGGGCTTGGGCAACTCGCTCCGTGTACGTATTCGGGTCGTAGGTTGCGACACAGATGTCATCGGGATCGATCCCGTCAGCAATCAACGATCGCACTTTACGGGCGATACCATCGGCTTCGTGTCGCACTGTCGGGTACGTTCGAGACGATATGTCGGCTGATATACGAGGGGTGGGGCCAGAGGGTGGACTATGCCGATACAAGCTACGTGCTACTTCGGCTCTTGGAGTGGTCTCGTCTGATCTCAAATCTTCCGCTCGATTCGGTTCGAACCCGAGCGACTCGTACCACGTGTAAACCCGCGAGAGGTGTTGGTCAATACCGCTCGGGGTCTCCGAGTCGGTTAGACGGGCACACACAACGGCTGTGTCAAAGGTTGAAGCGAGCGTGTCGATCAAATCCCGTTCGAGTGGGGAGAGGATTTGGAACGCACCGACGATTAGGACGTCTGTCGCGGAGAGTACAGCAGCGCACAACTCATCACCGTTCTGTATCACGTGTGTGTACCGTTCGCTCCGAAAGGATTTCTGCTGGCCCAACGCTTCGTCTCGAACGGCGTGTACCTCTTCGACGAACGCTGGGAGGTGTTCGATGAGGGTGCCAAGTCCTACTTCGCGCAGCCGATTCTTCACGGCTCTCGGTGTGTTTAGACCGGCGAACTCCAGGAGCGTGAGGAGTTCTTCAGCTTGCTCGGCGAGCCCTACAGTCGGGTCGTCATCGGTGAACAATGGATTCTCGGACGAATCGATTCGCGTAAGGGCTGTTTCGACGATCCAGCGGCGTTCTTCACTCGATACATAGGTCGATTCACTTTCGTGGGTCGCTGCTTCGTACAGCCGGTCAACGATTCTGTCGAACGTCGTAAGATCCAACGCTAGTTTCGAACCGTGTTCTGTCCACGATTCGGTGAGCGTCTCTCTATCTACGTCTGGAGGACAGACGTACGTGACCGAATGGGGGAGATCAGAAGCTCTGTCTGCGGCCCACTGAAATGCACTGTCTCTTCCTTGGTGTGTGTTGGTGGAAGAGAACAGACAGCGAGTTGCCATTGCAGGAAACTCGTAGATCAAGCACCTGAATCTTCCGGCACTGATGAATTACTGTCCTAATGGCTCTGTTAATATCCCCAACAGATGATGGTTTTTCAAACCCACACTGCATACAATGAATCTATTCGATCCTCAAATGGTTTTGCAGGTGGTGGGTATTCAGATAGCAGTCTGTCATCCAACCCAGAACCGATGCTCTTTATTTGGGAGGATGAGAAATTCTGATCTAATTTAAATGGTTACCGAAGTTGCACTCTCGGTTGATCTAGCAATAATCCTTTTGAGTGCCACTATCGTCGGGTTTATCGCTAATCAAACGGGACAACCAACGATTGTCGCGTATATCGTAGCAGGCGTTATTATTGGTCCAGCAGCCTTAGGAATCGTCGAAGTAACTGAACTCACAGAGACACTGTCAGAACTTGGCCTCGCTTTCTTACTATTTCTCCTCGGAATCAAAATGCGACTCGACGAGATTAGCCATGTCCTCGCTCCTATACTCAAGATCTCAATCCCGCAAATGTTCACTGTCGCACTCGTCGGGATGGTGATATCGCTTCTCCTTGGATTTACACTGCTTGAAGCGGTGTTGATCGGGTTAGCGGTGATGTATAGCTCGACTGCGGTCGTCATCAAAATGCTCACCGACAAAGACGAAGCGACATCCCTCCACGGAAAAATCGATGTCGGGGTGCTTCTCATGCAGGATATTGTTGTGGTTATCCTTTTGGCGGTGCTTGCTGCGGGTCGTCCAGACGATGCCACCGAAATTGTGACGACGCTGGGCATCGTGCTCTTCTTGGTCGTTCTGATCACTATCGCCGCTATTGGCGCATCACGATACGTATTGCCAGTCGTATTTCGACGCATTGCCGATAACAAGGACGTGTTTTTCTTGATCGCCCTTTCCTGGGCGTTTCTATTCATATTTATCTCTCACGAGATCAATAGCATTCTCGCCCCATTTGGTATCGAAGCGTATCTCTCTATCGAGATGGGTGCATTCCTAGCGGGATTAGCAATCGCACAGTTACCCTACAGTCTGGAATTGAGAGATCGAGTAAACCCGTTAACTGACCTATTTGTGATGCTGTTTTTCGTCTCAGTTGCACTATCTCTAGAGGTGGGCGATCTCGTCTTCTACTGGCAGGAAGCGATCGTTGCTGCGGTAGTGCTGATGATTGCAAAGTTCATTATTTTCTTTGTTCTTATCGACTGGCAACAGTTCACGCTCGAAACGACGTTCCTCGGTAGCATCAACATGATTCAGATAAGCGAATTTGGAATTATAGTCGGTGTCGCCGCACACCAGGGTGGATTTATAGATGTCGAAATTCTAGGATTTCTAACACTCCTTGCACTGATAACGATGAGTGCGTCGGTTTATTTCATCGAGTTCAACCACCAGTTATTCGATCGAGCAGCCCCGTTTCTCTCGCGGTGGGAGACAAAGGACGGCTTTCACAGTGACAAGAAAGCGTACAAGAATCACGCTGTTGTCGTTGGATATGATACGGTGACGAAGCATGCGCTTCCGTTGCTCGCTGAACAATACGAACAAGTAGTGGTCGCTGACCGAACAATAGATCACATCAAGACACTTGACGAGAAGGGATACGACACCATTTACGGAGATGTAAGCAACGCCACAATTCGGAAAGATGCAGCGGTCAAGCACGCGGAGTTCATTCTCTCGTCATCTGTACAGCCAAACGTGAATAAGGTCTTACTTGAGGAGGCCAGTGACGAGGCAACGGTTTTTGTCGAAGCCGAATGGGTCGAAGACGCGCAAACCCTCTACGGGGCGGGGGCAAACTCTGTCATCTTGAGTCCACAACTTGCTGCCAGACGGCTCACAGATTATCTGTCATTATACCTTGATGACCGAGACGCCTTCGAACAAGTCGTCGTCGCTGACATGGAATTGATGCGTCGAGACGAACCGTTCTTGGACACGTTCACATTCGCTCAGGGTGATCTCGATGAGTGAATTACTCACTACGATTTCGCTTATATTCATCATTGCAGGGCCATTTCTGCTGATCGCAAACCGATATAGGCTCCCAACCATTCCGTTTCTGATTATCGCTGGTGTTGTTGGCGGGTTTTTCATCGACGAAACGCTTACACTCGAACTTGCACGATACGGTATTGCACTGCTAGTTTTCACGTTCGGTGTCAGGATCAATCCAACGAGCTTTCGCCCCGTACTACGTGACAGTGAGATTGCTGCATTCGGTCAAATTCTTGTCGTTGGTGGACTGGGGTTCGCTTTAGGACTCCTTTTCGGGATTTCAACTGGTGAGGCAATCTTCCTCGGTATCGCAGTTGCTTTCTCCTCGACCATTGTCGGTACAGCATTATTGGAATCCGAACTTCGGAAAAACCTCCTACGAGCTCGGTTAGCGCAAACAATTCAATTCATTCAAGACCTATTGGCTATCGTAATCCTGTTACTACTCGGAGCCGGTACACTCGCGGTTGAACCAATTGCAACACAGTTTGGATTCGGGATCGCACTTCTCATATTAGCATTGTTGACACACAAATATTTGTTCGAAACCCTCGGGCAGCTCGCTGGAGAGTCCGACGAATTGCTAATAATCAGTGTCGTTTCACTTCTTGTCGTGTTTCTCGCTGCATCAGAACTTGTTGGTGTATCCATCGTCGTTGGTGCATTTGCTGCTGGGCTCGCAGTCGGTCACGATCCAGTTGAACACCTAGGGTTATTCAACGGAGTCTTCTCCATCCGAGATTTCTTCGTCGCAATATTTTTCGTAACTATCGGCGCACTCGTCGTGGTCCCATTTATTGAACTTGGTTGGGCAGCCTCCATTGAGAAACTCCTGCTCGTGACTTGTCTTGTCGTTCTGACAGCAGTGGTCAAACCGCTCGTCACCACAGCCATTCTTCTATACAACGGGTATGAAGCGCGCTCGTCAACGCTCACCAGTCTCAGCATTGATCAAGTAAGCGAATTCGCTCTCATCATTGCTATTGAAGCCCTAATACTCGGCCTGTTGACCCAGAACGTCTTCGATGCAATAATCCTCGCCGCCGCAGTGACCATGATCACCTCCAGTCTCTCACAGCATTACAATGAGCGAATCTATCGATCTTTAGCCACTCATGGACTGATGCCTGAGAGTCACAAGAAGATCGATGAATTAAGCAATATCACGGAAGGTTGTGTGGATCACATTATTATCGTTGGGTACGGTAGAAACGGTCAACAACTCACCGAGACTTGTAACGAGCAAGACCAGCCGTACGTCGTTATTGAGAACGACCCGGCGTTATTCGACGCGATCAGTTCGGATTGTGATGCCTATGTCTTCGGGGATGCGATGGAAGAGTACACGTGGGAGAAAGCGAATGTCACTGATGCAAGACTCGTTATCTCTACGGTTAATTCAGATCCAGTCTCGTATCGCCTCCTCTCGTTCGAGTTCGATGTAGACGTTATCCTTCGGTCAGATAACGTTGAAACGGCACTCGATTTCTTTGATGACGGGGCAATCTACGTAAGTGTTTCAGAGTTCTTAGCAAGTGAACAATTGATTCAACATCTCCAAGAGTTGTTCGACGGAGACCTCACACCAGCACAGATTCGTGAGCAACAGTTGAGTGATTCGGAAGAATACACTTCAACAAAGAACACGAATAAATTCGGAGTGAATTAATAATCCGGCTGAAAACTGTCGTTCAACACCTCCGAGTGAAGTGTCGCCATTCATTATTCATCATCCGTTTCTCCGTCTCGTTCAGAGTCGAGAAGCGTCACAAAATCGTTTGATGATGGCACTAACTGAATCGGGACAGAAGAACGACGAGCAACGTTCTCTGCAACACTCCCCAAAACAACCCGTTTTAATCCTGTTTTCCCTTGCGAACCCATAACCACGAGATCGGGGTGCTTTGATTGAATGAACGATAAAATTTGCTTGTCCGGACGACCAGTCATAATCGTTCGTGTGAACGAGACTTCCTGATCGCCTAATGGCGAGAGGGTATCATCAATGACTTCCTCGCCTATTTTTTCAAGATCTTGGTAGAGATGCCCCTTCTCAATGCGGGGAACATCGATATTTCGAGATTCGTTGAGACTCACCACGTGAAGAAAATGAACTGTAGCCCCTACTTCTTCGGCAAGATCAAGTGCGTGTTTGGCTGCATACTGGCTGTTCTCACTCCCATCAACTGGAACCAAGATAGTGTCGTACATCCGTGCTCACCATTCATTAATGAAGAATGAGTAAAAGTGTTCCTGCTACACTAAAGACGCTTGAATTCGATAGTTAGAACTCTTGATGGCGCGTTAGGAACTTGGCACCGCTGATTTCTTCGCAGATCTCTAAAACTGGCCGAACGAAGTCCTAGTCTACAACGAATCGCCGTATCGATGATCTGACACGAGATGCCGTGATTTTATCATCCCGGTGTAGTCTCCAAAGAAACAGCCATATTGAGACTCTGAACTGAGCGATCACCCCGTTCGCAGATCAAAAAAGATCCTCGTGCTGCATAATTGAAAGCACCTCATTCTAAACCAATGAGGAAACTCAGGTCCCACAATCGATGAGCAAGAAGCTACTTAATCGCTGTTATTGAATACAGAATTAACATGGTTCATTTTCCACACATCCTTATCCCGATCGCAACCGATAACGACGCACATGCGACGTGTGCTGCATTACAGCCGTATCTGGACGATGTAGAACGTGTAACAGCCGTCCATGTTATCGAAAAAGCGGGAGGATCACCTGACAAAGCACCGTTGCCAAAACGTCGGGAGGATGCGTCCAAGTTCCTTGCTATCGTTGATTCCTCGCTCAGTACTTCTGTTGCTGTGGATACACGCACTGTCTTTGCAACGGACATTGTTCCTGCGTTCTTCTCAACCGCAAACGACGTTGGAGCAGATGCAATCGCCTTCCGCCCCCGTGGTGGAAGCCGAATCAAACAAATCCTTGCTGGAGATACTGCCACGAAGCTTGTTACAAACCCATCAATTCCCGTAATTGTTTTACCTGACCACGGTCAGGTAGCGTAGCGGCGGTCTGTAAATAGACGAAGTGATACACAACTATACATACATATGAATTTTAGTTTTGTCAGGTATCCACCGACTCTTCCCATAACATGAGCACCAGCACATTATCGATCACTGAGGAGACGAATTGGCCGCGACGAATTGCGCTGACGGTGGCCGGCGTCATAGGGCTCATCGTCGTGTACACCTACATCTACCAGTGGGCGGTGTGGACGTTTGTTGGCGAGGAAATTTCCGTGCTCCAAGCGCTACAGGTAGTCACTGAGGCATTAACGACCGCGGGCTTCGGCGGCGACACCGACCTCTGGCGTCAAAGTGACGCGCTCGCACTCCTGGTTGTGGCAATGAACCTCTCGGGCGTCCTACTGGTCTTCCTGATCATCCCGCTATATGCCGTGCCATTATTCCGACAGGCTATGGAGACTCGACCACCAACAACCAGCGACCTGACCGATCACGTGATTATCTGTGGCTACTCTGCCCAAGACGAGGTTTTGCGCAAGGAGCTTCAGGCAGTCAATATCCCGTATCTGTACGTCGAATCAGACCCCGAACTGGTGACGGAGCTCAACGAGCGAGGACTCAACGCAATCGTGGGCGATTTGGAGTCGTCTGACACCTATCGCGCGGCCAATGCCACTCACGCACAGGCTCTCGTGGCTGACATCGACGACGAGACAAATCCCACAGTGATCCTTTCGGCCAATCAAGTTAACCCCGATCTGCGAACGATCAGTTGTATCAAAGATATTGGCTCTGAAACCTATCACCGCTACGCGGGAGCTGACGATATCGTCTCAACTCGGCAACTGTTGGGGACAAGCCTCGGGCTACGTGCGGCAGGCACTTATGCGGAAAAGCTTCAACAGGCTATCGAGGTCGAGAGCGACCTCCGAGTCACGGGATTGTTAGTCGAAAAAGGCAGCGATCTCGTCGGCCAGACTTTACGAGAGGCCAGGGCTTTCGATCAGATAGGCGTCACGATCGTTGGTGCCTGGATTGGCGGGAAGTTCGTTGTCACCCCTGATCCGGACACTGAGATCGAGGAGAACACGATCCTACTTGTCGCCGGTGAACAGAGTAACTTCGAGGGCGTCCAAACACGGCAAATTCCGGCACACCACGAGCACGAGCCGAGAGTGGTCGTCTGTGGATACGGGACAGTCGGTCAATCGGTCGTGGAGACAGTGCAAGCGGAGGGGCTCGATGCCGATGCGATCGATATCGCGCCAAAAGACGGTGTCGATATCCACGGAGACATTACTGAACCGGAAACGTTCGAGCGAGCAAACGTTGAGGACGCGCGAGCCGTGGTCCTTTCAATCGATGAGGATACGACCACAATCTATGCGACGCTGATCCTCAATCAGCTCGCGCCGGACACTGAGATCGTCGCCCGTGCTGACGACGACGATACCGTGCAGAAGCTCTACAACGCAGGGGCAGACTTCGTCCTCTCACTCTCTCACTTGACTGGCGAGAGCCTGGCGTCGCTACTGGTAGAGGAGACGGAGATTTTGACACCTGATGTCAACTTTGAATTTATCCGGACGTCAGTTCTGGCGTTCACCGGACAGAGCCTGAGCGAGCTCGATTTGCGAAAGCGAACCGGATGTACGGTAGTTGCAGTCGAGCGCGGCGGCAACGTGCTAACTGACATCAGCGCGAATTTTACGATCGAAGAAGACGATGTCCTCATTGTGGCTGGCAGCGAAGCGTCGCGGAATCGGTTCCACCAGTTAGTCGCAGAAATGGAGAAAAGCGATAAAAGCTGATTGGCTTCGAAACCATCCATTCAACTATGTCTGGTGCAGACAAATAAATTCAATAGTATACTAACATCCACCTACTGTAGACGCGATTGAGTAGCTCTTATACGGACTGATCACTAATTCTCCCAGACCGTCTCTTAATTTGTGCCCATCTATACCCTGCATCTTATTCCATAGTGTGCTCTTTCAACTAAAATCACTAAAGATAATACCTGCATTGACAAATCTTTGTGGCATCCAGATAGGGGAGCCCATAATATAATACCATACAACACCTATGGTAGAATAGAAGAGAATGACGACGCGAAACTCTCTGAGAAAGTTTGGAAAATCTGTGGCCTGGGCCACGTTTGCCTTCTTGTACTATACTGGATTTTTGTTATTGATGGAAATGAGTCTTGTTGAATCAGTTAGCTTTGGAATCGCTATCGGAATTGGGTTTGCTGTTATTTTTCTCCTTTTGGATGATTGGGAACCACCGAGGCAGGAGCGGTGGGAACACAAATCTCATGGCTCTTCCTTTTATTGGCGTTGAGTTTTGATTAGAATAGTCAGAAAATATTTAATAATTGTTTAGATCCACGAGCGCCATATATTTCATGATGGTAATATATAGAACAAAATATTATCTTCTCCCTCTATAATTCGTAGTATTACAGGTTAAGGTATGATAATAGATGAAAGATCGCAATCGAAGTCATCAATCGACTCTCGACGACGGTACTGAAAACAATTCAGAGAACGCAACGAATATGGAGATATGAGCGGACGAAGTCAAGCAGCAAGATGAAATTCCCGGCTACTATGATCTCCGCGGCCCGGTCAAATTTCGGCGGGTGAGATTATAAAGCAATCCGGACCCAAGAAGGTGTATTCATCACGGTTTGATCCCGCGGCGGGTCCATCAGGGCGACCCCTCGATCACACACAATGACAGAAAGCGACATCGACCCACGGAGCATTGACGTACAGTGCAATCAACCAATCGATCGCAGCGAGCTCAACCGGTTCATCGACGAGATCACGAACGGTGAGCTTGAGTGGACAACACCGACTGACGCAGACCTGCTGAGAGAGATCCGATCGAACGCAGACGCAATCGAACGTGACTACCAGGCAGAGGCGGAGGGAGTGCGCGACACGATCGTAGAGCACTTGCTCGATCGTCCGAACGTAGAAGCAAAAATCCGGAAGATGGACGGTGAGACAACAACGGACGTATGGGATGGTAAAGGGCTCAACGTGTGGCGAATAGCACGGAAGCACATCACTGTCCCGAGTGAAGCGAATACAGACGAGGTAATGGACGTGGTGATTGACTCGGGGATTATCACCCGATACCCAGCAGTGACAATCACAGCAGAGACGGAGTCAACGGCGTAGGGTTCGGTGGTGGCGAGATGCATAGACCGCAGCGATAGGTGATATGTGACGAGTTCTGTAACGTTACTTTAAACCCCCGGTCAGAGCTATAACTCTGCTGCGTCTCAGAGCTTCCCGTGTTCTATAGCCAACTCCCGGTACCAGTCACGCCGGTCAAGGATGTTTTTCAGTGTTCCAACTGACTCGATCGACGTCCGTTCGACAATGTCTCGGTACGAGTATTCTGGCTCGTCAGATTCCGCCATCTCGATAGCCGTGAGTGCATCGGGGAACGTCTCTGGATCTGGCACGAGGTATTTCCCGTCAGTGTCGTACGTCGTTCCCCACTTCGGTCGTCCCTCGTCGTATCCGTTCTCTCGCCGTCGTTGGAGTGCGCGCTTTGCCTTGCGGATCTCTTCCTGTTTGGTTACTCGCTCGAATAGCCGGTGCATGTCGTGAGTCAAATCGTCCTCCGCAATGTCGGCGACGTACGAAATATCCACATCTCCCTGCTTGCAGGCGTACGTGATGATGGTCAGGTACCCATCTCGGCAGATACGCCGGTCATCAAAGGCAACCAGATAGTCGTACTCTCCGCTTCGAAGTTGCTCGACGACGTCGAGGACATCTTCGTTTTGATCGATGACATCAGAGTCATCATCCCGAGTGAGTGAACTGAACCCGGTGTGGACGCCCAGGTCGAACATATCGACCTCGTCGGCGAGTTCGTGTGCGAGTTTCGTGACGACTTCACGTTGCTCTTCAAGTCCGATGTCATCGTCTGACCCGCGAGACTTTCGAATCCACGCAAGTGCCTTACTCATTGTCACCCCGCGATGTGATCTGCAATTCGAGTTTGTTTCGAGATGCAACGGACCACTCGACGTCGGCTCCCGCGAGATCCATCGCGTCTGCAAGTCCCTTGTCTACTGTGACGACGTATTGACCGTTGGATTTGAGCTGAACTTTTGGCATCTGTGTATACCATTATTCCTACCGGTAGAGCTAAAGGTATTTCGGGGTGTTCAGAAACTCCAGATTTGCTGAACAATAAATCGAACAAGTGTGAGTGTGTGAACAGTTAGGGGAGTTAGCCACCGGTCTACAAAATAATTCCAACGGGTGATATAATACTCAATTGACATCCCTGTGACTCACAAAGTATCTCAACAAACCTCTGCTTCTACTCACCTATGAAGCAAGCTCCTTGAAGATGTCATAGAATACTTCCCACGGAATTGATTGCGTCCGCTTCTGCGGTGAATAAGCCGATACATACAACTGCGAACTGACCGAAATACCTTTACGATACAATCGACTACATCTGGGTACACTATGCCGGTACTCCTCAAAGACCACGACTCCGAACTTACCCTTCGGCCAGGAACCACGAAGTCAGACATTGTGGCGTACCTGTACCAAAACCCTGAGTGGGGATACTCCCCTCAGGATCTCAAGGAAGCCCTCGACATCCCCCGAGGAACCGCTACAACCACACTCAAACGTCTCTACGACGACGGCTATATCGGGAAAACGGACGACGGCTACTACTACGCTCTGAGCGAACGGGAAGACATCCGACGATACGTCTCTAGTCTCAACCAATTAGAGATGATGTTCGGTCACCACCGCGATGCGGACGCCACTCCCGAAGAACCCGAGAAACAAATTGGTGAGGGTCGCACTGACGAGGAACTCGATGCAGAAATCGCAGAGTTGGAAGACGAGTTAAATGAGTAAACTATCAGCAGGTGATGTTTGCTGGGCACAAGACCCAACAGGTGCCCATCCTCAGAGACCAATTGTTGTCTTAGCTCACGATACACACCCGTTTAGTGCCACTGATTGTACCGTGATCTGTATCGGGACAAGTGCCGGAAAGTACCAACAAACCACCCCTGAACTCAAAGACGAACATCTCACCGACATCTCATTCAACGATACATCGTACCTGATGCCGTGGGCACTCTACACGATCGCGCCGGGCTCAATCATGAACGGAAAAATAAAGGGCGAACTGACGGAAGATGGACGAAGGCTGGTAAAAAAGTCACTCATCTCTCTCATCCCGTAACCGATAGTCAGTGGGAACCAGCACAGTCTAGTTAACCCAACTTGAGACGTGGAGGGGTCGTAGTGAGACGAATTATGCACTGAGTGATACGTGTACCACCTCTACTGATCGTTTGTTGGTAGCCGTATAGGGTATGAGAACTATTCTATGACACCCTCTCCTTCGTAAAAGTCCAGCAATTGATCTCGTGGTTCATGGACCAATCACGGGCTTCTTCGTCACTCATTCGATAAAGCAAGCTAGCAGCTGGATCGTCCTCTTGCATGTCGAGTACGTGGTTCTCATCAAGTCGCCATTCCTCACGAGTGAGAAAATACTCACCATCATCGGTTTTATACAGTGTTTCTTTATAATCAATTGCCATCTCCGAAAAGAAACTTCCCTCAGATTCAGCGATTTTTGTTGCCTTTTCTGTATCATAGAGTTTCCCATCTATCACTAGGTGCATAGCACATAGGAAAAATATGCGTTTGCTTAAAAAGGTCTGCCTCAGAAATAACACGACTGGCAACAATGCGGATACTAGCCATTGTAGAAGCTGGCTTCGAGATATTCGGTCATGACGTCAAAATCGAAGTAACTGAGTAGCCCAAAGAACCCAGCGAGGACGCCGCTGGCCGTGTCGTTAATAGAATCTTCCTTTGAAGAACTTAGTCTCATGGCTAACTCTACACTAATCTCAAGCGTGATATCTTTGGAAAGGGGGCCTGACCTACTGCTCCTCAAGATCGCTCACTAAATATACAAATAGTTTTTATACTGTATCCACTACCAAAAACTGGCTGAAATCGCCCCCCGGTGGTGCAACACCGGGGAACAAGTGCTGCCCAAGATGACAGCAAACGACACTAGTCGTGTCCGGAGTGATAACTCTGTCTCTCGGTCGGACGGGGAGACGGTGATCATTACCGAACACGATGCACGAAGCAGACGAATTGTTCGACACGCACGAAACAGCGGCGGCTCGACGACACGGAGAGATCTCCTCTTGGAGACCGATCTTTCCGACGAGGAACTGGAAACCCTCCTTCGACGGCTCGCAGATGGCGGCTACGTTGACCTGATCGGAGAAGCGGAACACGAAGCGATCGTATTGACGTGTCGCGGGGAGCATCTCGCCGGGGGATTTCGATGACCGGAATTGATCACGGATACGCCATCCCCATCGACCCCGATGAGGCGTTCAAAGCGGTCTCGAACAGTCGGCGACGTCGGATTCTACTCTCACTCGCTCAATCGGAGGACCCACTGACGGCGTCGGAGTTGGCCCTCGAAATCGCGGCCATCGAAAATCTCGTCGATCCGAGCGAAGTAACGAGTGAGCAGCGAACCCGGGTCTACATCTCGTTGATTCAATCACACCTGGAGACGCTCGATGAGTTGGGAGTTGCCGAGTACGACGATCGCGGGAAGAAGATCGAATCAACGGACGCCACACAGCCGATAGCGCGTCACATCCGTGAGATCACGACCGCGTGCTACAAGCCGGAGGGTGCGTGCGAATGACGAGAATTTCGGAAGAGAGGCTAACCGACGAGATGGTCGTCCGGAATCTCACGTACCAGTTCGACCGGGCGCTCCAGCTCCTGGAATGCCTCGCCGCTGAAGGACAGGAGGGGGATCCGGAAGTCTGCGTGATCGGATCGTACTCCAAGAGGAAACTTGAGGCGGCAGCCGAACAGGCGTTGACTGGCTGGTCGTTGCCGAAGGATACGACGTGTAGTCAGTGTGAGCGCGTACTCGCAGCGTACAGACCCGTAACGATTCGTGCCCGGAGACCACTGGAACTTCTGACGTGGTACCTCGATCAGTGCGTGTGCGACGAGTGCGACGTACCGCTCGATCCACGACCGGACGGATTAGACGTGATCGCTTCTGCGTGGATCGCTCCGTGGGACGATCCAGAGGGGAGGAGACCGTTGCTATTGAGCGACGTCACGATCGAGGAGTCGAGCGGAACCAACTATGAGACCGGTTCAAATGTGGAGGAGAACGATGGGACGCAGTGACGGATACCGTACGTTCCCCACCAGCGTTCGGAAACAGATCCTGAAACGGGACAACCACCAGTGTCAGGTCTGTGGGCGTCTCGGCCCCGAGCGAGGTGGGAACATCGACCTCGAAGCCCATCACATGCAGGAGGAACCGGAGTTGGTCGATCGGGATCACCCGGACAACGGGACAACAATGTGCATCCCGTGTCACCATCTGGTGACCCACCGGACGACGGCGGACGATCTACCGTTCGACCTCGACGACGTCGCTGCCGAGGTCAATCTCCTCTACAAAGACATCGAGATCCTCGTATATTTGTACGAATACGGCCCGGCGACGACGAGCGAAATCCGTGAGGCGACGAGTGGATCTGCGCGAACGTCGATCATCGAGCGGCTCTGGACGCTCATGTCTATCGACCGGGATGTGGATTCGTTGGATGGTCCGCTGATCGACAAGGATCTCGACACTGACGAGTGGGGGTACCCCCACGACATTGGGAGGACCGTCCGCGGTCGGATCCCTGATGACGAAGAGGAGTTGGTGGATCGACTGCGGGACGAGTTGCTCCGAAGGCTGCTCGACGCCGGCGTGAGCCGATCAACGCTCGCCTTGTTCTTCAGCCGTTCTCGGCGAGCGACGTTCTACATCAGCAAGCGGGCGGGCGCAGTTCGAGTGCCCTTCGACGACGGCGATCACCCTGGTGCGCTGATGGACGAGGGCGAATTCGAACGGGTGGTCGATGGAATGGGGCAGTTGTTCGAAGAGCTTGGTTCGAAATGACCGATAAGTATTCCATATTGACTTGTGTAGGAACGAGAACGAACCAATCGAGATTGGAACAACGGATGGGAGAAGCATTTGCACGCCACGAAGAACTGACGAAGCGATTAACTCTCCACGTTGGGGATGAGGAACGGTTGTTCGATCGAGCGCGCCGCTGTTCACAGCCGACAGAACTCGTGGTCGCCCCTGTGGAACTTCACAGAAGAAATGTTCAACACCGACTACGTGAACGAAACGCATCAAAAGACGCGTTCGCGTTCGACGACCCGGAAGGCGTGAGCAGGGGAATTCTGAAGGCCGCTGACGAACCGAGCAAAGCGATCGATCGGATCGATCGCCTCGCACTGGTGCGATCCATTCTTCCAGACTTGATCGAACAGGAGACGGATTCCTTCTCACTTCCACCAGGGGTGACGTCAAACGATTCGCAGCACGTCGAACAGATCCGGACGGAAGTGGAGGCGGTCACCAACTTCCACCCGAGTCGGACCGAAGCCTGGAGATGCGCAGCCGACGATCTGTACGCCCCGATCGATGCGGAATCCGAAGAGATCCTTGATCTCGCACTCGCCGTCGAGCGTGGGCTCCACAACCAAACGGGGAAGGCCACCTCGGAGACTGATCTCGTGAGGCGAGCGACCCGAATCGTCGTTGCGTCAAACGGGTCAGCGTGGACTGAGGCGTACCCGGAAATCATCCGCGTTACATTGCTCGGCTTGAACAGTCTCTCTGCGCCCCACGCGGATTTGCTACACGCGCTGTTGGCGGCGACGTCGATCGACGTTCACGTCCACTTCCGCGAGGGCACGGGAGCGTACCTGGAGAGTCGTGTGCCTGCGCTTCTCGACGTCGAGGGCCCTGGACAGGTGGTGTTCGAATGACGACCTCGGAACGACTGAAACTCTCTCGCCCGTTCAACCCGCCAACGATTCCGACAGTCGAACTCGTGTCGCCAACGCGGCGGGACGAAGCTCGAAGCGCCATGGCGATCGTTGCAGAGCTACGCGATCGGGACGTCCCGATCCGTGATATCGCAGTCGTCGCCCGAGATCTCGACTCGTATGAGCAACCACTCTACAGAGCCGCCGTCCAGTACGGGATCACACCTGTGTTCTGGACGCAGCTCTACGTCACGAGAACGCGCCCGTACGCGCTCGTAGAATCGATCTGTGAGGCGCTCGACGCGGACGAACTCAACCGGAGAACGCTGCTTCGTCCGCTCGAACACCGATGGACGCCGTTCAACGCGCCAGCTGACGGTTGGCCGATCGATCCGGAGATACTGTACCGAGTGAAACACGCGCTCCCTCAGGACCTGCGATCGATCGATGAGTGGATCGAGATACTGGAAACGATCGACGACGCTGATGCCCGGTTCACGACGTTCGTGGAGTGGCTCGACGACGTGCCGAAGCCGAATCCAGAGACCGTCACGTCCGTTCTCAGCGACGTCGTCGAAGCGTATGCCGATCACGGCCTCGCGGTAACCAAGGAGAGCGATTCACCAGCGCTGCTCGATACCGAAACCGACGCGCGGGCGGTCGTCCGTGTTCGAACCCTCGTCCAGCAACTTCGCCACAAATTCGCGGACCGACTTGACGAGGGTACGCTCGAACGATCCTGGGGCGACGTCGCCGATCTCGCCAACGTGATCGCCACCCAACGCCCGGGACGCCGGGAACATTCCAACGCCCGGGCGCTGGATGTCCGCGAAGCAAACGACGTGTGGATGCTCGACATCCAGTACGTGATCGCCGTCGGGATGACCGCTGACGAGTGGCCACGAACGACTGAATCGGCGGTTCCACCGGAGTTCCAGGAAATCGTTCTCCGAGGCGACGACGACACGTCGAAGCTCGCCCCTCGGTCGGCGTGGACAGACGGGCGTGACCGCGACCAGTTTCTGGACGTGTTCCGAGCTGCCGAAACGGGCGTGATACTCACGCGCCACACTCAGACGGTCGATGGTGATGACGTCCATCCGTCGCCGTTCCTCGATCATCTCGATCTTCAGACGGTTGCCGAATTACATCGTCAGCGACTGTTGAGCACGGATCGGAAGCTTCCACCGGAAGTGCAGGGGTTCCTCGAAAAACAAACGGAGGCGACCGCCAATGAGTGAATCCAACGGCGACCCGATTCGACTGAAGGGCGCACAATGTGCGATTCGAGACGCCTACTTCGACAACGAGACGGGATTATTCACTCTCAATTGCGTCCCCGGTTCGGGGAAATCGGTAGTCGCACACCACCTCGCTGCGGAGGACATCCTTCGTCGGTACGTCGCAGGCGATCCGACGCCGGAGCAGCACGTCGCGGTCATCTCGTTTAACCGGGACGAGGCCGCCGCGATCGTCCCCGAAATCTGTGACCGACTTCGAGCGATCGTTGAACACGAGCTCGTTCCAGCGGCCACTGACGTGAGCGACGACGAACTGGAGTATTTGATCCAGCGCGTTCGCCAAGCGCCGTATTTCGGAACCATCGACAGCCTTCTTCGAGGCGTGGTCATAGAGATTGCGTCGGATGCAGGTTTCGAGGAGGTGCCCGCGATCGGGAACGAGGCGCTCCTGACACAAGTTCACGTCGAGTGTTACGAGACCCTTCGTGACGATCCCCAGTATGCGACTCAGCTCGAACGATTGGAAGCAGCCTACCCCGACGGCGAGTACGACCACAGTGTTGCCGAGATGCTCGCACAGGCTGTTGAGTATTGTCGTGACCAGCAACTCACGACGTCGGCGTTCCAGTCGGAACTCGAACGGACGCGGAATTCGGTGTACGGGGAAGGCGAACCGGAGACGTTCGACGACATCGTCGCCGCGGTCGAACGATGCGTCGATGGCGACGAGAGTATGGGGGAACGTGTCTGCGAGGCAGTCGAAAGTGAGGATCGAGACCGAGTCGTAGAGGCGGATCGAACGCTGTACGAAGCTTGGTGTGCGCGAATTGAGGACTTCTGTACAGTACTCTCAGCGTACCGAGATGCCTATCGGGAAGCGGTACGAGAGCACAGTGTCGTTTCACACACCGACGTCGCGTTCCTCGTGACCAGATATTTCGACGACGCTGCGGACCCAACAGCGTCCCCCGAAGTGTTCGACGACATCGACGAACAACATCGGGAGCGTATTCTCCAGACGTATCGCGCCCGGTTGAGAAGCGTGATCATCGACGAGGCGCAGGACGTTTCCGCGATCCAACACGCAGCACTGTCTCATTTCGTCACGCCCGAGACGCGCGTCTGTGCAGTTGGTGACGCTCTACAGGGAATCTATCTCTGGCGGCACGCGGATCCATCATGGTTCGCAACCGCGACGAAGAACGGAACGTACCTTGGTGTGGACTGGACCATTCACGAGAGTCGAACCGCGACGACGACGTACCGATGCGTTCCGGACGTCGCCACGGCGATCAACGCGATTTCGGAGCCGGTGTTCTCTGATCCGTCGCGCGGTGATCTCGGAACCCTCGATACAACGTATTCTCCATTGGAAGCCGCACGCGACGATAACGATGAGACGGCGATACACGTATCTTCATTCAGGGGTGTCGGCAATCCGGGATCAGAGGATTGGGCGAATCCCGACGGCGACATCGGTGAGGCGAATATGTTGGCGACGCATCTCTCACGGGGACTTGTCGACGGGACGTTTGCGGACGACAACGGCTCCCCGTTGGGGGTCACTGTCCTCTTTCGGAAGCGGACGCGAATGAGCGATTACGAGGCGGCGTTCGCCGCAGAGGGACTCCGCGTGCGGAACGCGAGTGAGTCACTGTTCGACTGTCCCGCAGTCAGTACGGTGTTCGACGTCTGTGACTGGCTCGTTCAGCCAGGGTCTCCCGAACGAACGCGAACTCTCGTTACCGAATCCGCTCTGGGAATCGGCGCACTGGAAAGTGCCTTCATCGATCACGACTGGTGTCTCAGCGGTGTACTCGGCGACGACGACATTCAGTCGGACCTCACCGAGGCACAACGACGCACGCTCACCGGCCTCGTCCACCTTCGTGATCAGCACGACACGTCCGAAATGCGACCTGCCGGGGCGTACGTCGAAGACGTTGTCGAGGCGCTTTCGCTCAGAGCGGATTCGAACGGCTACTTCACGGGCACTGATTCCGAACAGCGCGTCGCAAACCTCGACGCCCTCGTCGAGACAATCCCTCAGTGGGTAGGTGACGATCATTACTCACTGGACGACCTAATCGAACTGGTCTCTCCATTTCGAGAAGAATCGGATGACGGCCCACCACAGCCGAGTACGGCGGATTCCGAATACGATGTGGAGTTCCAAACAGTGCATCGAGCGAAAGGCGACCAAGACGATGTCGTCGTAATCGCAGATCCTGGATTTGACCTATGGGCACCCGGCTCGCACAACCAGCGATTTATCGCGCAAGACTCCATCGTGGGCCTTGCGCCACCGGAGAACGTAAACCTCCCTGGAGATATCACCATCCCACCATTCGAAGGTGGCCTGTTCGATCCTGCGGATAGCTGGGATCGTGATGCCGGACTCCGATGGGTGAGCGCTTTGTGGTGCGATTTTGTCACTGATTCAGCAGCGAGAGACGGTCTCATCGGCGCGGAACGGCTCTGTCAGGTTGCCAGCAACGAGCGCGCTGAAGGGTGGCGACTGCTATACGTTGCACTCACCCGTGCACGTGATCACCTCGTAATTCCTCTTCCACGGTCGGTTCTAACTACTGACCGGCATCGTGACCGGTGGCTCGACACGATTCGAGACGAACTCGATTATCAGGGAGGGACCGACTCGTATACGCTGGCGGCCCCTGATACGGATCCGAACAGCGACTCAATCGAAATCGGCGTCAACGACGTCGATTTGTTCGCACGACGATCAGATGTGCGTGAGCCTACGCATGACGCCGACGTCGCCGTTTCTCGGCCTCGTCGTGATCGACTCGACCCGTGGATTCCGAGATTCGTCAACCCTAGTACGATGTATCCGCTGACTGAGGATATTGACGAGCATCTCCTCGCCCACCTCCTCGGGGACCCGCTCCACACCGAGACGAACGACGTTCCCGACGACCTCCCCTTAGAGTTCGACCGACTAGGTCCCGGTGAAGTCGGGACGTGTCTCCACGACGTCCTCACCGAGTTAGTAGAGCGTGACGTTCCTGAGAACTCCTTACGAAGGATGGATGACGACGTTCGGCGAGTGTTAGACGAGAAGGTCAAGGAGCTGGCACCCGGGACCGGATCCGGCGAACGGGAGGGGCTGTGGGCATTCTTCGCGGTGGTTCTAGACGACTTCCTCGCGTCAGACCTCTGGAGGCAAATCCGCGACCCTCAAACCGTTGTGACCGTAGAACAGCCGATTGACGGACTCGTCACGATCGATGGCGTCGAGATCGAAATTCACGGCGAAGCGGATTTCGTCGTCGAGTATTCATCGGGCGAACGCCACGTGGCCGACGTGAAAATCTCACTTACAGATCAAACACCTGAGACGAAACGTCGGTACGAACTCCAGGTGACAGCCTACTCATATCTCTTCAAGAAGCAGGAGTGCTCGGCATACTCCGTGAATCGGGCAGTGGAGACTTTCGGGTTTCAGCGTGACACAATTGGGTCATCGTGGCCGTCGGAGATTGTCGAACGGAGACTCGCCGCTCTGGTTCGACAGTAGCCGTCAGTCTGGATAGAGACAATCTCGTTGGGACCGGCCGGCGACGGTGAGGAAGGCCAGGATTGGTTGCTCACTTACACCCCCGAGCGGTGAAACAAGGACGACAGTCAGAACGTGCGGATCGGCTGATGCCCCGGGCTCTTCACGAATTTGGGGGTGAGGTGAAGGACCTTGATACCCAGGACCGTCAGATGGGTCACCGCGCGGAGTGCGACCTCTGCGGGGAGATGGTCGATCTAGACCGAAGCGATTCCGAACGACAGGGGAGAAGCGTGCCACAAACGCTGCTGGGCTGAGTACACCGGCGCTCCCGACTGGTTCAGTGACTACGCATAGCGAGAAAACGAGAACTGGTGAAAGAGGGGACCGAGGAACCCGGTTTCAGGCATCCAGGGGTAGGTCGAGGCCGGGAAGATGCCCTTCCAGAACGTCGATTAGGTGCGATGCATCGGATTAGAGCCATACCGCTTGTGCGCCTCGTCGATGGGAACGATCTCCAGGACGCGCACCTCTTTCTCGTTCTCCAAGACGGTGTAGATGGCTGTGTAGGTTCGAGAGATGTGCATCCGGTACCGGTCCCGTCGACCGTCGATAGGAATCTTCTCTTTGTCCCCACGACCGCGGCCCGGATACGGGCTCTCCGCCAGGTATCCGAGGTTCTCCTTGCAGATCCGCTCGGTCTTCTCGTCGGCGACGTCGAGGAACTCGCGGGCATCGTCACCGAGCATGACTGCGTACTCAGACATCCGAGAGGGGCGTCAACTCGTCTCGGTCCGCGTCCTCCAGCTGCTGGAAGCGCTGTTCTAAGTCCTGCCGTCGGCGTTGCTGTGCCAGCTCCTTCAGGAGGTCGTCGTAGGTCTGGCCGGGTTCTTTCAGCTCGTGGAGTTCCTTTCGGGTCTCTTCGGTCACAGGAAGACGCTTGTCTGCGGACATGGCTCTGTCCATACGTACAGGGCTGACAGTCTTAACAGTTCGGGGGCGTCCCCCTTTTGCGTAGATTTAAAAGATCAATCCAGAAACATTCGTATGGCGAAACGAACACCAGTTGAGAAAGCACAAACGTACGGCCTGAAGCGCCCCGAGGTCGCCATCCTCTTCTACGTCACCGCATGGTTCAACGGAAAGACGGTCAGCGTCCACGACCGCCCGGTATCGATTGCCAGCGCGTACGAACCCCCGCTCCGGCAGCTGTGTGGCGACGAGTGGGAACCCCACTTTGACCAGGCGCACGAGCGGCTCATCGAGCGCGGGCTCTTCAAATCGCAGAGTCGAGGCGAAAACGTCTACATCGCCGGCCGGCGCTGCCGCTGGGTTCCGACGGAGAACTGCATACAGATTATCGAGCACATCTTCAGCGAGGATGAGCGGCTGTACCCGGACTGGGTCCTCGACGAACACACACGCCCGCCGACCTTCAGGGACGGCTCCGAACTGATGCAACACCGGAAGGGTGTCCTCGCCTCGAAACACCTGTTCGGCGGCCTCGAACGGGTGAGTGGCGTCGATACCTATCCGCGGATTGACGTCCCCCAGCGCCCCGATCTCCGACTCTTCGGCCACGGCGAGCAGCTGGCGCGCGTCGAAGTCCTCAGCAACCACCGCAATACCGACACGTGGGAGAAGAAGTTCACCAGGTGGCGCAGCGAGCAGGCTGGACCGACCGTCTGGATCTACGAGAACCGCGAGAACATGGTTCGATTCTGGAACTACCTCATCGACCACGGCCTGATCGACCTTGACGGCGGGCGCTTCGGTGGCCGCGTGACGAACTGGTCGCCGCGACGCGTGAACGACAGGCTCCGTCGGAGCCGAGAGGGCCGACCGGACTACGACTCCCACGACGTCGTCTGGACCATCCCGGGCGTCGTCGCCGGGGGCCCCGTCGACGCGTTCGAACTCTTCAAAGACAATCGTATCACCTTCCGTTCATAACTCAGTAACAACCCCTGAATGGGGTGCCCTCACCCACTATACCCCCCTATAATCTGGAACGTACACCCCCCTGAAATGGCGCGCGCAGCGACCACCCCGGCCGGTGTGTACGGGTATGTGTACGGGTGTACGAGGGGGTCTCGCACCCTGTGTACGAGAGCGCGGAACGCCGGAACTGCTCGTACACCCCATCGTATAAGAATTCAGACGGGTGTCTGGGTGCAATATGGTCGTGCCGGCAGTCGGATCCGCCGTCCCATGGCCCGACCGTCTCCGTCGTCGTATCGCTCTCGGTGGTGGCGATGGAGCGCTACTGCCTTCTGCTACGCTCCGCACTCCACCTCGGGTGCGAGTGCCTCTCCGCATAGGTACGTGTCATAGAAAACCTCGCATGGTCTGTCTATCCGATTCTTGTCAAGATCCGCATGCAAGTTGGAGTGCGCGACTGTGGCACTCGGTAGAGTCCAATCTGCGCGAAGGGCCGGACGCTAAATACAGGGCAAACATTGAGCACTGCTGATTTTCTACACGACGTGGTTCAGTATTTAAGTAATCAGATCAACCAATGCATTGGTTAAGTATATAAGCTTACGCGTTAACCAATGTGTCATGGCGTTATTGGAGCGGCCGGATAGGGAACGCGGGTTCAACAAGGAGCGGATCATCCGCGTCCTGTTGAATCACACGGGAGACGATTTGACAAAGTACCGGCTAGCACAGCTTTCGGGGGCGTCTGAGCCGTGGACGCGGCAGTACACTGAAAAGCTCGAAGAACAGGGACTGGTCGAAGGGGTTGAGGTCGTGGCTCCTGCGGGGCTGTACCAGGCGTGGTTGGATCAGCGGATTGAGCCGAATCAATTGGAGGTATCACTCCAGCAGCCGATGGATCTGATAGCAGAGACTAACTTGGAGTACGCGTTGACGACATACCAGGCAGAGAATCTACATCAGGGGTTTCTCTTCACCTCAACCACTGATTTTTACATTGCTCCAGAGGAAATCAACAATTGGCTTGCAGTCGTCGAGGAGAACGGATTGCTGGGCGGTGGAAATACTCGGATCAGAGTTCTTGACGACCACGTCTTCTATAATCAGCAGACGGTCGATGACTTCTCGACTGTATCTATCCCTCAACTAATTCTGGATTTGCTTGCAGAGGGCGGACCGTGTGAGGAAGCAGCGAAGAAACTTATCGACTCGTATCACGGTGACCAACAGTGGTGAGACAGTACTACGTACCGCAGGTCACGGAGCTCTCCGAACAAGAGCTTCAGGCAGTGTTTGAAGCAGCCCAACCGCCGGTTTGTCTGCTCGGCGGGTGGGCTGTCCATCTCCACGTCACCCCCGGGTTCCACTCAGAACACGGCCGCGAGTACATTGGGTCACGAGACATAGATATCGGTGTCCATGTCGATGCGAGTTGGACTGGTGAGGACTTCCCGGAAACGCCGGTTGGAGACTCTATCTTAGCAATCGGAGATTTGGGGTATACGAAAAGTCGGTTCGGCTTCGTTCAGAACTTCCTCCGCGACAGCCAGGAACGAATCAGCGAAGCCGAAGCCAGTGAACACAGCTTGCATGAGGTGTTCCAAGTCTACGTCGATGTTATTCCCGACACTACAGAACTGGACACGTTCCGAAACGTGTTCGGGTTCAAACCACCCGCGGAACCACTCCTGGCACCGGTGTTCGAAGAGAACAAAGGTGAGCAGTTGTCGGAGTATGTGTCGTGGTCGCCACCTGCCGACAAACTGATTGTCCCGCCGGAAGTGCTGGCTGCGATGAAAATCCGTTCGCTTCCGGACCGAGACAAGAGTCATAAGCGAGTGAAGGATATCGCTGACCTCCATGCTCTCCTCTGGTACGTCACAGACTACACGGACATGAAGACCGGCGCACTGGAATACGTCTCCGACTCCGATGTAGAGCAGTTTGCGAACGCGGTAGACGACCCAGTATTCGAAGACGCAGCCACACTCCTCCAAATCGAACCGCAACTCATCAGTGGATCCATTACCCGGTTACTCCGGTAACATTCATATTGGAGACCACACAACAGTCCCCACGAGTATTGGCAGTTGTCGTATCGTCAACCGATAATTGTCTTGACTGGCCAACGCCTACTGTGGGGCCCTAATGTACCCCCATATCTTCTATGATGCGCCAGATGTTCGGTCGCGAATAACGAGAATCTATTTTCGGGCGGTCAAACGCCCGACTTTCCTCCTGTTGAAGGCCCCATACGGGCCCGTTTCCACGCCGCCTGTGGAGAGAAGGCATGAATCTCCCGAGGATAGTCAAAGTGCCGGGATGTTAGCTCGTCACCCAGTACCGATCCTTGGTAAGGCACACCTCGAGGCGACAATAGCTCAAACACCCGTTTGAGCTTGGCCAGAGGATATGTGTCAAGCGACCGTCGGGGCGGGTATGGATCGACGACAGTTCATCGCCGGCTCGAGTGCGGCACTGGTGGCCGTCACTGCTGGGTGCCTGGGATCCGTGCTCGAAGACGAGTCGCGGCCGTCCGTGCAGGGAGCGACAGCCGCACAACATACCGACGCCGAGTATGCCACCGCGACCGTCGAGGTAAGCGCAAGCGGAACGGCCGAAACCGACCCAGACAAGGCCGTCGCGACCGTCGGCGTCGAGGTGACTGGCGAAACCGCTGACGAAGTTCGATCGGAACTCGTCGAGCGAAGCGAGGACGTTCGGCGGGCAATGGCTGATCTCGGCATCCCCGAGGACGACATTCAGACGACGCGTTACTCAATTCGCGAGCGTCGGCGAGGGACGGGATTCGAGGGTGTCCACGCATACTCGGTCGAAGTCGACGACGTCGACCGCGTAGGAGCGGTGATCGACGCGGCCGTCGACGCCGGTGCTGACACCGTCGGCCGAGTCAACTTCACCCTCCAGGACGAGACTCGTGAGACGCTCCGTAACGAGGCGCTCGACGACGCACTCGCCACCGCCGACGCGGAGGCAGAACACATCGCAGATAACCGTGACGTCGAAATCACGGGAACCGTCTCGGTCTCGACCAGCGACGTTCGCGTCTCGAGCGTGCGATACGACGCTGCCCACGACGCACCCGTCGAGGATGCCGACGACGCCGCCCCGACCACGGAGATTGAGACCGGCCCGGTGACCGTCTCAGCGACGGTGACAGTCGTGTACGCTATCGCTGACTGACGTGATCAAGGAAGCTATACCGCGACAATTATCAGTTCATCGAGTCGCGAGCGGACGGTTCGTGTGGTCTACTGCAAAGTCAACGACTCGAGTTCCCCCACCCTATCGTACACCGAAAATCCACAACTACAGGATATATATGGGGGAAGGCATTATGCTACCCCAAGAGGAGTTCGATGCCAGAAATCTACCTGATAAGCACACTCTTGATGGGACTGCTCGTACTCGCCGTCGCCTACACGATGGCGCGAATGGGCCAGCGTGCAACGCCGAGCGGTCACGCTGGCACGCGAAGTCGCTACGCCGAGTGGTCGCCACGAACCGAAACCGAAGAGAGCCGGGTCGTCGCACTCGCGAAAACACCCGCCGTCTGGACGCTCAGCTTCATCGCGCTCATCGCGGCCTTCATCGCCGGCGCCGTGCTCCTGGTTGGCGAAGGCGAGTTCGTCGAAGCTGCCCTCGTCGAACCGGTACTGCTCGCCATCGGCGGGATAGTGCTCTTTGGCTACATCTTCTTTGGCACGTTCTTCGCCGCTCGAGATCGGTTCGGAAACACGGCGGTCGGTGTCGCATTCGCGGCGCTCACGGTCGGATTGCTCGGACTCATCGCCGTCACCGTGACGCTGTTGATGGGCTAAGAGCGCTCGATTGAGCCGGCACGGTACAGCACTATTTTCGACGAGATACAACGTGGCGTGTAGTCCAATCGGTACCACTGTGTCTGGCGCTCAGTACCACTTCGTGTCCAATATAGTAGCCACTGCAAGTCATTGCACACCTGATCGCCAGCCGTGTCGGCGATCGGTGTGTGAACCGGTTCAGTTGTTACTATAGTAGAGGTGGACTCGAGCGGCGAGCTGCTCCGAGGGACTCGCTCGCGTAGCGAGACCGCAGCGAAGGCAGTACCCGATTTACAGATTTTCGAAGAGAAAGCCATGACATCAGTCGAGGAACGAGTCCGACTGCTGGTGGTGTGTCTTGCACCCCTAATCAGCTTGCTACGATTCAGTACTCGGTCGTGTCTTTCCGTCCTGCTCGATCGACGGCGCTCAAAGCGGTGAGATCACTGCCGCTCGCTACCCAACACTTCGACGCTCACACCTCTCAGATGGTATTGCCGAGAGAACAACCCATCCAACCCGAGTTCGTCACTGATTGTCACTGGAATGGTTGCAGCGAGCGACGGCTGTCAGATCATCGGAAGCACGTAGAACGTTCGCACAGAGAAGCAGCGTTACTGGATCGAGAACCCAGCCGCCACGGTGAGCAAGAACACCATGAAGACGGCCATGAGCATCACGTAGGTGATCGACCGCGGTTCGTCGACGAGGTGCTGGTACCACCCGGCGATGAGCAACGACTTGACCACCGCGAGAACGAGCGTGGCGCCCAGGGCGAACTCGTAGCTAAAGGGAGGGAGTTCGAAGAACACGAACTTGGCAGTCCCCAACACCAGTAACAGGACGTAGATGAGCGTGTAGGTTCGTACACTCGACATTGGTGGAACCTCGGTGAGACGAACACTTATAGCTTCCTCATACGCCTTGACGAGAGTCGCATCGAAGGCGCAATAACAGGCCACACGAGGCTCGATAGAAGAGTCGAGAACGATACCATCATACTCGTTCAGTCCCTCGAGTCGGCTAATGACATGGCGTCCACTCTCCCTGCGGCGGGGTGGTCTCGTCGTGGTGGGGTCGCTCCTGTTGGTGCTCCTCGCCAGCGGACTCGCCACTGCGAGCAACGTCGTCGTCGGACTCACCGAACAGGGTGACGTAACCGTTCCGACGTGGCTCTACCTCGCTACCGGTGCAGGCGTCGTCGGGGCCTCGGCACTGCTGACGATGTTCGTCACCGACCGAGAGTTCGTCGCCACCGTCCACGACCAGTCCGTGGGTGTGTCGAACGACACTCTCTCGAGAGCGGTTTCGTTGATCGGCGGAACGGTCGGCGTAGGTGCCCTCGTTGGTCTCATCGTGGTCGGCTTCCTCGGCCCGCAAGGAATCGGACTGACCAGCGCGACCGTCCTGGTCACGTTCGTGGGCGTTCGAGCGATATTGACACTCACCGCTTACACGGTCGGTAACCCGTGGCCGACGCTCAACCCCTGGCGGCGACTGGCACGCGTCCTCCCCAGTCGGAACGCCCCGTACCCGTCGTGGCTCGGAACCTGGCCTGCCGTCGGCGCGGTGCTGGCGTTCGTCTGGCTCGAGGTGATCGCCCCAATCGTCTCGACGCCCTGGCTGTTGACGACGATCATCCTCGCCTACACGGTCGGGACGCTCGCTGGGGCCGTCCTCTTCTCCCCCCAGACCTGGTTCGAACGTGGTGATCCGCTCTCGGTGTGGTTCCGATTATACGGTTCGGTCGCGCCGATCCAGCGTACCGACGACGGCCTCTCCCTGCGGTGGCCGGGTGCGCGGCTCAGCGACGACGACGTGGTTACGGATCTCTCTGTCGTCGCGTTTGTCATCCTGCTGGTGTGGGAGTTGACCTACAGCGGCTTCATCGTCACGTCACCGGGCGTCTGGACGATCGAGATTCTGGTGGCCCTCGGTCTGCCGCCACAGCTCGTCTATCTGCTGGTGTTGCTCGTCGGCTACGCCTTCTTCTGTTGGATGTACTGGCTCGCAGCCGGCTGGACGCGAGCCCGTGCCCAGACGTACCTCTCACAGCGCTACCTCGCCGTTCGCTACGCCGCCCCACTGCTTGCGATCGCCGCAGGTTACCACGTCGCGCACTACCTCGGGTTCTCGATCTCGTTGTGGCCGTCGTTGCTCAGTGCCCTCCAGGCCCCGCTCAACCCCGATCCGAACCCGACCCAGCTCGCGTTGACAGCGTGGTTCGGCTACGTCGAAATCGCGGGCATCCTCGTCGGCCACGTCCTCGCAGTCTGGATGGCCCACGCGATCTCGATCGAACTGTTCCCCGGACGACTCCAGGCCATCAAGAGTCAGTACCCGTTCATCATCGTCATGATCGTCTTTACGATGATCAGCCTGTATCTCGTCTCGTTGCCGGCTGTCGAGCCGCCGTACGTGCCCGACTGAGTTTCGAAGTAGATCGGTACACACTTTTCGACGGGACTCCTACCTGGAGGCGACGATGCTCGCCGAACCGGTCACCGACCTCGAGTACGACGTTCCGCCGGAAACGGAGCCGGAGACCTGTCCGCACTGCGGACGGCCGTTTCAGACGGCCGAACAGGTGACGTTTCACGTCGGGGCCGTTCACGAGGATACGTGTAGTGAGGGCGAGCTCGAGGCGTTCGAGGCAGCTCGTGAGGAGGAATCCTTCGAGCTGTTCACCTTCCACGTGAAAGCGGCTGTCACCGTGTTCATGGTCTATTTCATGTTCACGTTCATGTATGCCCTTGTCTGGGCCGGCTGAGACGTTGCACTCCTCGAACCACCACCGTCCTCTATTGGGGAGTCACACCACTGGACGACCACTGTTCGGCTCGTAGTCGGTGGATTCACCGGCCTGGTGAGTCTCCAACTTCGTCACAGAATACCGATATCGCAGCCACTCTGGCTGGGTATCGACCGAACTGAACTGCCAGCGAAGACGACGCACACGATGGTCGGATCCCCGGGCAGATTGCAAACTCACTACCGCGTGAAAGCACCAGCTATTGCTCCAGGAATTCGAGAGAAATAGAGAAAGCACAATCCGCGAAAACGATGGCCCGCCGTTACATCAGGTAGAACAGCGGGAACAGGAACACCCAGACAATGTCCACGAAGTGCCAGTAGAGCCCGAAGTACTCCACCGGACGGTGGTCATCGAGATAGGCGTCATGCAGCACGATCCGGACGATCATGAAGCCGGCGACGAGCAGGCCCAGGATCACGTGCAGCCCGTGGAGACCGGTCGTCACGTAATAGATGGAGTACTCGAGGCCGCTGAACCAGTAGTCGCCCTCGGCGAATTTCGTGCTGTACTCCCAGGCTTTCACGCCCATGAACGTCAACCCGAGCAGCATCGTCGCACCGAGTGTCGCGAGTAGCCCCTTCTTGTTGCCGCGTTCGGCCATCACGAGCGCGAGGATAACCGTGAAGCTCGAGGTCAACAGCACGTACGTGTTGAGCAGGCCGGGCCACGCTGCCGGCGGCACAGTCGTCCACTCGCTCCAGCCCATGTGGATGCGCATGAAGACGAACGCACCGAGGGCAGCGCCGAAGACGACGACGTCCGAGGCCAGGAAGAACCACAGGCCGAGTTTCGTGTTCCCGACGCCTTCGAACGGCCAGCGTTCGGCGATGGCCATCTCCGGGGCGTTGAACTCTTCCATCCCAAACTTCCAGAGGGTGAAAAAGAGCATTCCAAGGCCGACGAGCGTCACGATCGGGTAGATCATGTTGGGATCTTGCGTCCCAACGATGTCTGCCCCACGTGCTTCCGCGAACTGGCCGACGTACGGGGTGAGCCCCGAGAGGCCGAGGAAGAAGATGGCAGTCGAGAGGCCAATACCAAACGGCCAGATGCTGGCGTGGTCGGCGTGTTCTTCCTCCTCGTGGTGGTGTTCAGCGAGAGTTGCCTGTCCACTTTCGGCAACGGTCAGCGACCCGGTGCCACCGTCCGTTGCAGCCGCTTTCGTATCGTCGACGAACTCGAGGCGGCCGCTGGCGTAGCTCGGTCGGCCGGCCCAGTTTTCGAGCGGTGGCGGCGAGGGAACCGCCCACTCGGCGGTGCGGGAGAACTCCCAGGGGTTGTCCGGTGCGTCGGGGCCGGCAACCAGGCTCTTACCCAGTGCGTAGAACATGATCAGGAACGACGCCCCGAAGACGAACGCACCGATCGTCGCGAGCTGGTGATAGAACGTCATTCCCTCGGCGAAGTGGAAGACACGCCGTGGCGTCTCCCAGGCGAGGAACATCGGGAAGTACAGCAGGTTGAACCCGACGAAGTAGACCGCGAAGTGGATCTTGCCCAGCGTCTCGTCGTACATCTTCCCGGTGATCTTCGGCCACCAGTAGTACAATCCGGCAATCAGGGCAGTGACGCCGGAGACCATCACGTAGTGGAAGTGAGCGACGACCCAGTAGGTGCCACGGAACTCGTAGTCGAGCACGACTGCACCCAGGAACACGCCGGTGATGCCGCCCAGAATGAACAGGACGAGCGCCCCGAGGCTGAACAGGAACGGCGTCGTGAATCGGACGCGCCCCTTGACCATGGTGTAGATCAGCGCGAACACCATCAGGTCGAACGGGAGCGAGATCCCGATCGTCGTCGCCATGAACAGCGTCTTGATCTCGAGGTTGATCGTCGTCAGGAACATGTGGTGCATCCACACCAGGAACGACTGGACGGTGACGAGCACCATCGAGATGATGACCCACTTCCGCCCGACGAGACGCCGTCCACAGAAGGTCTGGAACGTCTCGAACATGATCCCCAGTGCGGGGAAGAAGACGATGTACACCTCCGGGTGGCCGAAGAACCAGAAGATGTGTGCCCACAACAGGCCCGACCCCTGGTCGGTGGCGAAGTACTGGGTCAGGAGGATGCGATCAGTCGCGAGCAACAGCAATGCCGCGAGCAGCGCGGCGAACGCGAACAGCATCATCCAGACCGTCAGCAGCCACGACCAGGTGAACATCGGCATGTTCCAGAGGCCGAGTCCTTCCGCCCGCGAGCGGTGAATCGTCGTCAGGAAGTTCATCGTCCCGAGGGTGATCGAGAGCGTGAACAACATGAGCGCCATAATCGTCGCCGTCCCACCCGTCGTCGCTTCGACTGCAGGCGTGTACGTCGGCACGTTCAGCGGCGCGTACATCGTCCAGCCGCCTTCGAACGTCCCGCCCTGGAAGAACGAGATCATGAGCAGTACACCCGAGAACAGGTAGAACCAGTAGCTCAGGGCGTTCAACCGCGGGAACGCGAGGTCTTTCGCCCCAATCTGTAAGGGGACGAAGTAGTTGGCAAAGCCGGCCGCAAACGGCGACAGGAACCAAAACACCATCAATAGGCCGTGGGCGGTGACTGCCTGGTTGAAGCTGCTATCGGTCAAAATGCCGAGTCCACCACTCTGCCAGAGGTGTGCACGGAACAACAGCGCCATGACGCCCCCAAAAAGCAGGAAGAAGAGGGCGGTAGCCAGGTAGAGAATCCCGACGTCTTTGTGGTTGGTCGTCACCAGCCACCGTTTGATCGACGTCATCGGGGGGAAGTCATCAGCCATCAGTCGTCACCTCCAGTGTCCTCATCGTCGTCTTCGTCGTCGTTTTCTTCGTCATCGTTACCGTTGTCGTCGTCCTCACCGGGCTCTTCGAGCGTCACGGTTTCGCTCGGGCCGTCGACAATCTCGACGTCCTCCTCGACCGTCTCGAAGGAATCGTCGGTGGCTTCGACAGTCAGCGTGTACTCATCACCCTGTTCGACGGTGATTTCGAGGACGCCATCCTCGAAGTCGTCGCCGGTGAAGGTCGCGACGACCTCGTCGTCGCTCGAGAGTGTGACCTCGACGTTGTCGGCGTCGGTGACCGCTTCACCGTCCGCATCCTCGAGGTCGACCGTGAGCGTCAGTTGCTCCTCGAGCCACTCCTCGTAGTCCGCTTCGCTCATGACGATCAGGTCAGCCTCCATGGCGGAGTGACCGGGGCCACAGAGTTCGAAGCACTCGATCAGGAACTCGCCTTCCTCTTCGGCGGTGAACCAGGTGACGTCTCGCTCGCCTGGGATTGCGTCGGCTTTGACCCGCTTTTCGGATATACCGAACGCGTGCCAGACGTCTGTAGCTGTCACCTCGATCCAGATCGGGGTGTCGACGGGAACGACCATCTCGTTACTCGATTCGACGCCGTTCTCGTAGTAGAAGTTCCAGCCGAAGGCGAACCCTTCGACGTCGACTTCGATCGCGTCCTCGCCAGGGTCGTCCGGCCCGTCCTCGACGTACAGGAGCATCCCGTACGTCCAGAGGACGAGCGAGATCACGATGATCGCGCTCAGGAAAAACGAGACGAATAGCTTCTTGCCGCCGGTTCCGCCCGTCGGGAGTTCCCCGAGCGTTGGGAGATCCTCATCGGGGTCGCGATCGCCGGTGTCGCGGTATTTGTACGCATTGTACAGCGTATAGGTGACGACGATGATGCCGACGAGTGTCCCAAGGCCGAGGAACACGAGGAAGATGTCCTCGAAGACGTCGACACGCGTCATCTGGGTCGGAAGTGGAATGAAGATTGTGTTCACCTCGATTATGTGGGTCTATTGGTGGACGATCATGGTCGGGTACACTTATTTATTTGGAAACGACTGTATGGTCAATCAGGGGGCAGCGAGCGGGGCCTCCGCCTGTCCTGATCACCACAGTGGTAGTCTCCGATCCGAACCGGTGTCCGTCATCTCACTCCTTCGGCCGCCTCACCTTTTGTCTATCGTTCTCCCAGCGCAGACGTGATCGTGCAACGACACATTATCGGAATACTCCCGGGGAACGAGGAACGGCGCTACTCCTTTACCCTATCAGCCCCTACGACAAGGCATGCCGGAAGAAGTACTTTTCAAATTCGAACAGCGAATGGACGTCACGGAAATCGCTGACTACCTCCGCTCCGTCGCCGATCGGCTCGAGGCCGGTGACGACCTCACGCTCGAGTCGGGGAGCGAGTCGGTAACGATGTCCCCACCGGGACGGCCCACGTTCGAGGTGAAAGCCGAACGAGAGACGCCGAGTTCCGGCGGCCCTGGTGAACTGAGCGTCGAGTTCGAACTCGAGTGGGACGAAGCTGGCAGCGACGACGGCCAGGGCGACGGGACGCTGTCGATTTCCTGAGCGCGTGGTTGATCGAACGAGCGGACACCTCCACAGATGAACACGAATCATTGGCAGTCGACGGTCATCTGAGAGGACGTTGTCGAGGACAAGAACGAGAGCAGACTGGACGGACAATTTCACCGGCCTAGACGGCCGTCACCCACACCGTCACGTCCTCGGGGCACTCGAACACCTCACGAACGATCGCTTCACAGAACTGGGCGATCCGGTTGGGGTCAGCTTTCGCGTTCACGCGAACGTTCGTTCCCTCGGCGTTCTCCGGTCGCGTCAGTTCCTCGATTTTGAACGCCGGAAACGTATCCAGCAGTGATTTCAGGCGCTCGAGTTCCTCGTCAGTACAATCGAGGTTGACGATCCCGTCGGCGAATTGTATCCAGGGAACGCCGAGTTCCGCCGCCGGGCCGACGTCGCTCTCCTGCTCGAGGCTCGCCTCGTCCACTTCGATGGTCAGAAAAGGGCTGGCTCGTTGCCGATGAGCTGTGATCGCGTCGACGAATAGCTGGCGGCGGGCTTTCGGATCAGCTGCCGAAAATCGGGTCATAGCCGGATGATCGTGCGCCATTCTTTAAGCCTTTATGCGCTGGCGCTCAACCGTCGCCTATGGCACAGCCACGGATTCTCATCCTCGGCGCTCCTGGGGCCGGGAAGGGGACACAAAGCGCAACGATCAGCGAGCACTTCGACGTCGAACACGTCACCACCGGGGATGCCCTGCGATCGAACAAGCAGATGGACATCTCCCATCTCGACCTCGAGTACGATACGCCCGCGGAGTACATGGATCAGGGCGAACTCGTCCCCGACGAGGTCGTCAACGCCATCGTCGACGAGGCGCTGTCGTCGGCGGACGGCTTCATCCTCGATGGCTACCCGCGGAACCTCGAGCAGGTCGAGGCGCTCGAGGGGATGACCGATCTGGACGTCGTGCTGGCTCTCGACGTGAGCGAGGACGAACTCGTCCACCGGCTCACCGGCCGTCGGATGGACCCCGAGACGGGCGACATCTACCACGTGGAGTACAACCCGCCCGAGGATTCCGCGGTCGAGGAACGACTGGTACAGCGTGAGGATGACTCAGAGGAGACGGTTCGTGAACGGCTGCGCGTGTATCGGGAGAACACGAAGCCGGTGCTCGAGTACTACGAGGACAAGGGCGTGCTCGAGCGGGTGGATGGGGAACAGGCACCCGATGAGGTGTGGGATGACGTGAAGGCGGTTATCGAAAACGCGTACTGAATCAGTCTCTGCGACTAGCTGATGACGATCGCGTCCGTTTCGACGCTAACTGCACTTCCATCGCCGACGGATTCCGGCTCAGTTCCCGACTGTGACGGCCTGCGTTTTTCGCCATCGACCCGGAAATCCTGCTTCGGATCGTCGAAATCGACGTAACTCGCACCACTACCTACCTGGACGAACCCGATAATGTCGTTGAAGTTGGGATCACCGACGTCTGTGTCTCGGTAATTGGCCGCAATATCCCACGCGGCCCGGTTCATTTCGGACTGATCACTCGTGTCGACCGTCTCCCAAGGATAGTCGGGGAACTCGGACTGAAGTGCTGATTGGGTCATGGTCGTTTCCATCATGAACGCGAAATCACCCTCCTCGAGTTGCAATTCGTTGTCGATCAGTTCGACATCGTCGGTACCGTCCTGGAAGACGTCGTTGATGCTTCGCTGGAGCGGGAACCCTTTTTCGATGTCCGGCATGTGGTTGGCGTCCGCCGTCCGGGTCATCATGAGTCCGTGCTCGGTGCTCGCATCTCCAGCCCCACCACCTTCGACGGTGATCTCCTCGCCATATGCAAAGGCGTTGCACGAGTAGTGATGGGTCGTCTCGCCGTCTTTTGCCTCATCCGTGGCGACGTGTGTCAGCCCGCCCTGGGCACAGGGCCAGTACGTTGCCTCGATCGTCACCGAACCGGACTCGATCTCGGTTTCGATATCGTAGGTCTGCGTTTGGGTTCCGTAGGTGTTTAGATTGTAGTCTTCCATCTGGGCACCAGGCTCGGTGTAGTGGGGTTGATCGAGCGGGATCTCCTCGGTCTCTCCGTTTGGAAGGAACCGATAGCGCGTCTCTCCAATCACGGCCGACGCCGTGACCGGGGCCCAGTTTTTGCGATATTCCCCACCGGACCACCATTCCCCGGAGATTTCGGTGCCGAGAATTGAGACCTCCACGTCCGATGGTTCGGTGACAATAATCTCGTCGACGTCCCCAACGGCTCCGTTCCTGATTTCGAACGTGCCATTCTGTTCGCAGGCTCCGTCGTTCTGGTTACAGGGGGCCTCTGGGCTGTTGTTGACCGCAACCGTGTAGGTGTACTCCCCGTCTGGGAGTGCACTCCGGTTGAAATCGACTTCAACGGTCGTGTCCTCCCACGGATCTCCCTGTATCGATTCGGTGTACGTCAGTGGGTCGCCGAGTTCGTCGATATCGCTCTCGAGTTCGATCGTGACCTCTCGAGCCTCGCTTTCGTTCCCGATGTTCGTGAGATCAGCCGTTACCGTCGTGACGTTCTCATCGTGAGTGTGGCCCACATCGGTTTGGTGGTAAAACGTGTGGTGGAAGGAATAAAAGAACGCCCCTTCCACGGCAGCATCACCTGTCGTTACGTCGTAGCTGTACTCGTCGTAGTGCTCGATGTCGTTCGGCTGTCCTGGCCCGACCCCGAGTGCGTCCCACAGTTCGTTTTGGTTGAGACTGAAATCGAGCGTGGTCTCCTCACCGGGCTCCAGTGTCGCAGTCGATTTCGACTCCGTCGCCCCTTCAATAGTAAACGCCACGGTATCGGAACCACTGGCTGTTCCTACGTTCGTGACCGTCGCGGTCGCCGAGAGCCCGTCGTTGAAGCTGGTAATCGGTTCCACCGCAACGTCCACGTCGAACACGGGCGCAGTCGTGCGAGCGTTCTCGAGCGCCACGACGACGTACTCCTCGTCGTGGTTGACGTCGACCGTCGCGTTCGCTACGTCCCCGAACTCGTTCTCGAGGTGGGTGTGCCAACCCTGGTAATAGGTACTCTGGATTTTGAGTGCAAAGTCCGGATGACTGTCACAGGCTGGATCTTCCCCTGCTGTCTCCAGTTTCGCCGACAGGTTCGTCGTCCCCTCAGGGTCGTACTGCACGACCGATTCGCCACTCTCGACGGACTCACTGGAAACGGTGACGAGTCCGAACTCGAGTGAGCCGTCCTCGTAGGTCAACGGCGGTGGACTTCGGATCGTGGTGTCGGCCTCGGTACGTTCCCAGACCCCGCCACCCTGATAGGCAATCGTTCGGTCATCGACGCCCTCGACGACCGCGCCGAAGTCATCGACGTGGGCAAGGCAGGTATCGTCTTCAAACGGTGATGAAGCGCCAGCGCCAGCGTCGTACCACGCAATCGAGACGGAGCCATCGGAAGTGACCGTCGCGTCACTAACCGTCTGTTGCGTTCCCGTCTCGGTGACAGTGTTCAACCGGAGGGTCGTTTCGTCCATCGACATCCGGGCGTTCTCGACCTCGCTCTGTCCCTCGAGCGAGTCGAGCAACATCATACCCGAGACGCCAACGATGGCTGCACCCACGAAAACCATCCCGAACAGGAGAACGATTCCCACCAGTGGAGCGTCCCCTCGAGTAGCTGTTCGATCCCCGATTCCGGCACCAAACATGTTATCTACGGCCAACTAATTCGGATTATAAAAAACCACCAGATGCGAATTATAGACGTGCTGACCCACAACGAGCTGATAGTAGAACGGAGGAGAAATCACCAGACACAGCAGGGTTTCAGCCACCTCTTTCGCGTTGGATAGCCGATCCTGTATCGATCTCGATGAAAGATAGGAGTGGTTGAAGCCAGTATCGAGTGTCCAGATGCGGTGTCACGTACTCGAGGTACCGATACCTGACAATTCACTGCATTCTTCGGTTGGCGCTGCAGTCTCGCCGCCAACGATCGAGCCCAGTCACGCCACCGAAGATAAACACTTGTATACCGAAGGTGACCTAGGCCAAGCAGATGACGCGTACAGCGGAGAAAATAGACACCCTCGTCCGCGAGGATTCCTCGTTCGAGGACGCTCTCGAGACGATTCGCCGCGAAGCCGACGAAAACGGCGGCGAGGTCGAGTGGGCGGACGTTCGTGACGACCTCACGAGCGGCCAGTGGGGTCGACTGATCGAAAAAGGCGTGCTCGTCGACGGCGAAGAGGGATTCATCATCGCGGATCGAGAGGCCTACGACGAGGCACTCGACGGCGATGGGGAGGGCGTTGAAGAGGATCTCCCGGACATCGACTCAGAGGAGTCACAGTGGTCACAGTGGGACAAACTGGCTGGGCTCGCGTCGGTGCTGTTCATGGTCGGCTACTGGTTCGACTCCGTCAGGGATTCGGTGGGTGGGATCATCGACATCGCACTCGGCCCGCTCGCGGCGTCGATGCCGTTTTACGCCGTGATTCTGGCGATCGCGATGATGACCGGGCTGTACTCGACGCTCCTGCAGGCGAACCTGATGAACATGGAGCGGATGGGCAAGTACCAGGAGCGGATGAAAGCGATGCAGGACAAGCGCTCTGACGTCCAGGATCGAAAGAAGGAAGCCGAAGAGCGCGGCGCGAGCGAGGCCGAACTAGAGAAACTCGACAACGAACTCGATCGCGTCCAGGAAGAGCAGATGGAAGCGATGACCGAGAACCTGGGGATGTTCAAAGAGCAGTTCCGACCGATGGTCTGGATCATGCTCTTCACCATTCCGCTGTTCCTGTGGATGTACTGGCGGATCCACAGCAGCGGGCCACAGACCATTACCGAAACGGTCGTGATGCCGATGATCGGCGAAACCCAGTGGAACGAAGGCGTCATCGGCCCACTGCGGGCCTGGATTGTCTGGTACTTCCTGTGTTCGATGGGGTTCGTCCAGTTGTTGCGCAAGGCGCTCAACATCGACATGTCGCCGGCGACGAGCTAGTCGGATCGTCTCGAGCGGCGTTCTCTCCTGCGAGCTCGTAATCTTTTGCTCGGTCGTCTCACCTTCCCGATCTCGAGTCACCGCACTCGATACCACCGTTCCCTCGGCACCCGGAAACGCCGTCTGCCCAGAGCAACGCGATTCAAAACCCCTTTGAGGGGGCCCGACGCAATTCGACTATGTTACTCACCGTCTCCGGGCCACCGGGCGGAGGAAAGACGACGAACGCGGAACTGTTGGCCGAGACGTTTGGATTCGAGCACGTCAGCGGCGGTGACATCTTTCGTCAACTCGCGGACGAGCGTGGGTATACCCCACTTGCGTTCAACAAGCTGGCCGAGGAGAACGATCAGATCGACCGGGATCTCGACCGGCGATTGCGTGAGATCGCCGTCGAGCGCGACGACCTCGTCCTCGAGTCCCGCCTGGCTGGCTGGCTCGCCGGCGATCAGGCCGACCTGAAGTTCTGGCTCGATGCGCCACTGGCGGTCAGGGGCGAGCGGATCGCCGACCGCGAGGACAAAGATCCCGAGCGGGCAATGGAGGAAACCCGTGCACGGGAAGCAAGCGAAGTACACCGATACCGGGAATATTACGGCATCGAGTTCGACGACCTCAGCATCTACGATCTCTCGGTCAACACCGCCCGCTGGAGTCCGGAGGCAGTCTTCGATACGCTCGTGACCGCCGTCGAGGAGTACGATCCAGCTGCCGACGAAGGGAAAACGCCCGTCGATATCGAGTACGAGTTCTGATGATCCGTCGAGGCCCGCCCGAGGAGCGTTCGCCCGCCGACCTCCTCCAGTTCGGCGTCGTCAACCTCGATAAACCGCCAGGCCCCTCTTCCCACCAGGTGAGCGGGTGGATCCGGGACGCCGTCGCCGAGACACTCACCGAAGCCGACGGGGAGCCCATCGATCGAGCCTCTCACGCGGGGACGCTCGATCCGAAGGTCACCGGCTGTCTCCCGATCATGCTGGGTCACGCCACCCGCCTGGCACCAGCATTCCTCGAGGGCCAGAAGGAGTACGTCGCCGTGCTCGAGTGTCACGGCCCGGTGCCGAGCGACGCCGCGTCGGTGATCGCCGAGTTCGAGGGCCCAATCTACCAGAAGCCGCCCCGTAAGAGCGCCGTCTCGAGACGGCTTCGCGTGCGAGAGATCTACGACCTCGACGTACTCGAGGTGGGTGATCGCCAGGTACTCCTGCGCATTCGCTGTGAGAGCGGCACCTACGTCAGAAAACTCTGTCACGATCTGGGACTCGCGCTCGGCACCGGTGCCCACATGGGACATCTCCGACGGACGGCCACGATGCCCTTCGACGACACGACGCTGCACACGGCATACGAATTGCTGGACGCCCTCGCGTTCTGGGTCGCGGACGGCGACCCCGCTCCGCTCGAGGCCGTCGTCGAGCCGGCCGAACGGATCCTCGAGCATCTACCGGCAGTCACGATCGCCGAGAGTGCCGCCGAATCGGTCGCGACCGGTGCGCCGGTGTACGCCCCCGGCGTCCTCGAGGTCGACGACGGTACCGAGCGAGACTCGCTGCTGGCGTGTTACACGCCCGACGGAGCCGCCGTCTGTCTCGGGCGACTCGTCGGCGATCCCGACGCGGAGTCGGGAACGGTCGTCGCGCTCGAGCGAGTGCTCGTCTGAGAGTGGAATGCGTTCAATACGTCGGAACACGGAACAGGATTTTCGAAAAAGCCGTGATCGAAGCCGATTCCTCCTCTTTGATAGCTACAGCAAGTTTGTCACGGACGGTACACTGAGAAGTTCTCGTCGGCACACGCGACACACTGCCGTGGTGGTGTCTGTGAAGCAGTAGCCATGACGACACCGCAGTGTCGACACACGTGCAAGTGATTTCTGTCGCCCATCGGCACCACCATCACCGCTATACGCTATCAATGGACATAACACCCTCTTCACCCGGAATGGATGGTACGGAATCGAGACCGGTTCCAGATTGATAGTACATACATTGCCTGCGTTCAGACGGCGTCGACACCTGGAGCGACTATCACTCGTCGTCTCGAGCGACCGTTAGTCGTCGTCTCGGGCGACCGTTACCCGTCGTCTCGCGCAAGCGACAACACGGTCGCTTCTCCGGAGACCACGACCTCGTCCTCGACCGTGGCAATCGTCTCGACGCGGTAGCGATCGTTTCCGAGCGCCTCGAGAACCTCCGCACTCGCGGTAACGGTCTGGTCGGGGTAGACCGGTGCCTCGAACGAGAGATCCTGTGAGAGGTAAATAATGTCTCCTGGCAGATCGGCAAGGGCGCTCGAGATGATTCCGGCAGCGATCATGCCGTGAGCGATCGGTTCCTCGAAGAGGCCACCGGCGGCGTACTCGGGGTCGAGATGGAGCGGGTTCTCGTCGCCGGTCAGGGCCGCGAACGTCTCGATATCCTCGGTCGTCACGTGCTGGCTGACCTGCGTCTGGTCGCCGGGGATGGCAGGAGGCATACCTCATTTTTTGGTGGAGTCAGCCTGTACGTGTGGGTTGATATTCGAACGGAGGTGTACATCACCTCGCCGCGAGACTATAGGGTATGACACGCGCGGAACACGGCGACGTGGGCCTCGTCTACGAGATCTGTGGGCCCGAGGGCGGCGAGCCCGTCGTCTGTATCAACGGGCTCGGGTACGGCCGCTGGATGTGGCGATGGCAACGGGTCGCGCTCGCCGACACCTACCGGACGATCCAGTGGGATAACCGCGGCACCGGTGAGTCGGACGCGCCCGACGGGCCGTACTCGATGGAGGACATGGCTGCCGATCTCGAGACGGTGCTCGCCGATGCCGGGATCGAACGAGCCCACCTCGTGGGCGCGAGCATGGGCGGAATGATCGCCCAGCAATACGCTCTCGAGTACGACCGAGCGGCGACCCTTTCGCTTCTGTGTACGACGCCCGGTGGATCAGAAACGACGGGTATGCCGGAGGAAACCCGGCAGCGACTCGCGTCCGTCCCCGACGGTGTCACCGAGCGCGAGTCGATACGTCACCGCATGGAGCCTGCCGTCTCCGAGACGTTCTACGAGGAGAATCCCGACCTGGTCGAACGTATCGTCGACTGGCGACTCGAGAGCGACGCCGACGACGCGGCTCGACAGGCACAGGCTGCAGCCGTGCTGGGGTTCGACGTCGCGGACGACCTCCACAAAATCGAGGTGCCGGTGCTCGTACTCCACGGTGACGGAGACCGCGTCGTGCCGGTCGAAAACGGTCGGCTGCTCGCCGAACGGCTGCCGGACGCTCGTCTCGAGGAGTGTCCGGACGGAGCACACCTCTTTTTCATCGAGAGCGCAAACTGGGTAAACGAGCGGCTTCGAGAATTCCTCGAGGCCAACGAGCTGGAAACGGTGGCAGAGGTACGCTAAGATGGAACGAATGACTCTCGAACGAGGACACCGATAATGCTGCGACTGGATTCATCGACGGAACGAGCAGGAGGTGGCACGTGAACTGGAGTTCGATGCCCTACGACTGGGTCGGCGACTGGGCGGCCAGACGCGCCTCGCTCTCGCCGGATCGGACGGCCATCGTCGACGCGGCCACGGAGACGAGCGTCACCTACGGCGACGTCGATCGTCGAGCGAACCGGGCCGCCAGGTTGCTCGAGTCGTACGGCGTGACTGCGGGCGAGCGAGTCGCGGTCGTCTCACGGAATCGCCTCGAGGCGTTCGATCTCTTCTTCGCGACGGGGAAGACCGGCGGCGTCCTCGCCCCACTCTCATATCGGCTAGCCCCACCGGAGCTAGCGGCCCTGCTGGATCTCGTCGAGCCGAAACTGCTCGTTATCGAGTCGCCCTACGTCGAACTGCTCGAGCACGCGGTCGCCCGGTCGGACGCCGATCCAGCGATTCTCGAGATCGAGACCGACGATCCAGCCGGCGGGTGGGACACGTACCACGACCGTCTTCCGGCGGACGAGACGCCCGTCGAGAAACGTGAGCGCTCGCTTGCCGATCCCCACCTCCTGTTGCACACCGGGGGATCGACCGGCACGCCGAAGGAGACGACGATCACCCACGGCTCGATCGCCTGGAACTCGCTGAACACGATCACCGCGTGGGGGCTCCGTCCGGACGACGTCTGCCCGATGGTGTTTCCGATCTTCCACACCGGCGGCTGGAACGTGCTGACGCTCCCGCTCTTTCACATGGGGGCGACCATCGTCATCGACCGGGAGGTCGAACCCGGCCGCGTCCTCGAGCAGGTAAGTCGGTACGAGGCGACGATTCTCGTCGCCGTGCCGGCGGTGTTGCGAGCGATGGCGACCCACGTAAACTGGGAGCGGGCGGATCTCTCCAGTCTTCGGTTCGTCAAGAGCGGCGGTGGGCCCTGCCGCGAATCGATCGTTCGCGCCTGGCGCGACCGCGACGTCGACCTCTCCCAGGGCTACGGCCTCACCGAAATCGGCCCGAACAACTTCGCGATGCCTGACGAGTACGATCCCGAGAAGGTCGCCAGCGTCGGTAAACCGGTGCTCCACGCCGACGCTCGGATCGTCGACGAGGCCGGGGCTGAACTCGAGTCGGGGGAGATCGGCGAACTCGAGTTGCGCGGCCCCCACGGTGCTCGCGAGTACTGGCGCAACCCTGATGCGTCAGCGGAGACGTTCGGTGGCGACGGTGTGAGCGGCGACGAAGACACAGGCGTTGGCGGGGACGAGGATACCCGGCGCTGGGTGTCGACCGGCGACCTCGCCCGGGTCGACGAGGACGGTTTCTACCACATCGAAGGCCGAAAGAAGAACATGTTCATCAGCGGCGGAGAGAACGTCTACCCGCCCGAAGTCGAGGACGTCATCGCCGATCACGACGCCGTCGCGGAGGTCGTGGTCGTCGGCGTTCCCGACGAGCAGTGGGGGACGGTCGGGAAGGCGGTCGTCGAACTGGCCGACGGGGTCGACGAGACGGACGACGCCACCGGGGTGGCAGAAGGGGGTCTGACGCTCGAGGAACTGGCAGTATTCCTCGACGGGAAATTGGCGCGCTTCAAGATCCCGAAGCACCTCGCGTTCGTCGACGAGATGCCGATGAGCGGCCCCTCGAAGATCGATCGGGAGGCTATCAAAGACCGGTTCGGCGATGACGATCGGTGACTCGCTACCGTGGGCGGTTGTTTCCCCGACAGGCAATATGAAGACAACAGGCAAGATTATGGGCACCAAATAACAATAGATTATAATGATCGACCTCACCCTGGACATGGAGCAGTACGACTGTCCGTTCATCGACACGACCGACGATCACGACGTGTCGTTCACCGCCGTTCAGTGGGAGTTCGATAGCCAGCGCTGCGAACTCGAGACGCGGATGATGATCGAGGGTGACGACCGGTCGACGCTCGAGTCGGGGCTGTCGGCGCTGCAGGGCCACGACAATATGCAGGAGTGTTCGCTATTCAAGAAACACGAAGGGACGGCGCTGTTGCGAACGGTGATCGGTGAGACCAACGCCATGCGGGTTATCCGGGACAACGGCGGCTACATCACCGGCCCGTTCCACATCGAGGCCGGCAGCGAGCGCTGGGAGGTCGGCTTCGATACGCACGAGACGGCCGACGACGCCCTCGCCGATCTCGAACGCAACAACGAGTTCGACGTCCTCTCAGAGGACGCGTTCGAACTCAGCCAATTATACGACCTGCTCCAGAACGCCGACGCGGCGAGCAACCTCATCGAAGGGTGTCGGTCGCTGTCGGACGTGGAACGACAGACGCTCGCGGTGGCAGCCCAGAAAGGATACTTCGACCAGCCTCGCGGGGCGACGCTACAGATGCTCGCCAACGAGTTCGACGTCTCCGATACCGCCGTCTCGAAGAACGTCCGCCGGGCCGAGCGGAAGATCCTCCGGCGAGTCGTCGACGCGCTCGACGAGCTCGAGGAGCTCGAGTAGGACACCCAACGCGCGAAGGCCGACGCCCCACGGGAGTTCCACATGGTTTTTGAGGATCGACCGAGTCTCTTCGCGTATGCATCAGGCACGTATCGTCGGGGTTGGGATGACCAACTTCGGCGTCCACGACCAGCCGCTTCCCGAACTTTTCGCCGATGCCGCCTTCGACGCCTTCGACGACGCAGGTCTCGAGGGGTCGGCTATCGACGCATTCTTCCTCGGGAACGCCATGGGGGGCCAGACCGAGCGGGACACCCACCTCGCGCCGACGCTGGCGAGTCACATCGGTCTGGCGGGGATTCCCTGTCAGCGCTACGAGGACGCGTGTGCGACCTCCTCGAACGCGTTCAAACACGCCGTTCGGGCGGTCGAAGCCGGCCACCACGACGTCGTCCTCGTCGGCGGCGTCGAGCGGTGTACGCCAGCGACGGGGCTGGGCACCCCGGAGATGACCTCCGTCTTCGCCTCCGCGGCCCACCGCCAGTACGAACAGCCGACCGGGCTGTCGTTCCCCGGCGTCTTCGGCCTCCTGACGACCCGGCACATGCACGAGTACGGCACGACCGAGGAGGAACTCGCCGCGGTCGCCGTGAAGAACCACCAGCACGGCACGATGAACCCGCGCGCGCAGTTCGGTAAGGAGACGACGATCGAGGAAGTCCTCGAGAGCCCCATCGTCGCCTCGCCGTTCCACCTCCTCGATTGCTGCCCGTTCTCCGACGGGGCGGCGGCCGTCGTCGTCGCGAACGAGGACGCCGCGACCGACCTCTCGAGCGAGGCTGTGACGGTTTCGGGTGTCGGCCACGCGACGGACGTGATCCCGCTCGCCGAGAAGGCCGACTTCACCGCGACGCAGTCGGCTCGAGACGCCGCCGAAGCCGCCTACGCCGAGGCGGGCGTCGGCCCCGACGACATCGACGTCGTCGAACTCCACGACTGCTTCACCGGCGCGGAGGTGCTCGCCATCGAGGCGCTCGGCTTCTTCGAGGACGGCGAGGGCGGGAAAGCGGCGATGGAGGGGGAAACCGCCATCGGGGGCCGAATCCCGGTGAACCCGAGCGGCGGGCTGAAGGCGAAAGGGCACCCGATCGGCGCGACGGGCGTCGCCCAGCTGGTCGAACTCACCGAACACCTCCGCGGGGAGGCCGGCGAGCGTCAGGTCGAGGGGGCGACCCGTGGACTGGCGCACAACCTGGGTGGGGACGCCGGAACAACCATCGTCTCCATTCTGGAGGTGGACGCATGAGCGACGCGCCGTCCGGGGAACGACTGACCTACGCCGAGTGGATCACCGGGCTCCAGGAGGGGACGATTCTGGGCCAGCGCTGTCTGGACTGCGACCACGAGGTTGCGACGCCGAAAGCCGGCTGTAACGCGTGTGGCTCCCGGAACCTCGAGACGATCACGCTCCCAACCGAGGGCACCCTCTTCTCGGAGACGACGGTCGCCGTCGCCCCACAGGGCTTCGAGGGTGGCTATCGCGTCGGCGTGGTCGACCTCGGGACGACGCGGGTTACGGCCCGGCTCGAGGACGAGTGCGACGCCGAAATCGGCGACCATGTCGAACTGACCGGCGTGCTCGAGGTCGACGAGCCGGTGCCAGTGTTCGGCTGATACCTGGGATCGCCCATCCACAGTTAAACGAGCAGCAGTACGCTTATGGAGGTCGTGGTACTACGTGCTACTAACATGGCCAGTTCAGCCGAAAACGGCGAATCACGCCGCGAAGAGATTCGGCTCTGGCGTGAAGACGACTGGTGGATTGCAACGGACGTTGCGTCGGGAATTACGACACAAGGCCACTCTCGAACAGTTGCACTGGCGAATCTCGACGAGGCAATTGCTCTTCAGAACGGGACGATCGGGGACAAACCGACCGAAGCTGAACTCCGCGAAATGGGGATCGACCCAGAAGACAATACGACTGGTACGCAGGAGCCACCAGACGTTTTAAAATAATGGGGAGACGGACGTATTCTGGCAAAGAAGTCCTAAAAGTACTCGTCAACGCTGGTGGATTCGAGTGGCAACGGACGACGGGCGACCACGCTCAGCTGTATTATGAGCACCCGACTAACGATGACGACCGTCGATGGGTGACAGTTCCCCTTCACGACGAACTCAGGACGGGAACGCTCCGAGGTATTGCGGAGGATGCTGGCGCACGGGATTTCGAAGCGTTCTGTACATGGATTGATCACCATTCGTGACTTCGCTTGTCTTTCGTGTGACGGACAAACTGACGTGTATCAGCTCGGAATCAATTTATTCGAAATGATCGCACCTCGTCATCACGAAGGAGCTTTGACCGCAGAATCGACACCGAGACACGTGGCCCGCTTCCCTTGTGGATAAAGGAACTGACGCAGTGAAGGGTTCGGTTGTCAACCCCTGGTTATTGCCTCGAGCGTTTCCTCTAGCCAGCCATGACAGACCTCGCTGTGGATCCAGTCGAGCGCGAAGCGATTCACGAGTTCGACGACGACCGTTTCACCCGTGATCGGGTGTGCGTGGTGACGGGTGCCGCCTCCGGCATCGGTCGCGCGCTCGCCCTCGCTGCGGCCGTCAACGGGCTCACCGTCCTGGCGACCGACGTGGATGAGGACGGACTGGCCGAGACACACAGCCACGCCGACCGCCTCGAGGTCGGTGACGCCGTCGAACCGTTCGTCGCTGATCTCACCGTCGACGGCGATCTCGAGCGGATCGCCGTCGCTGCCCGCGAGCTGGGTGACGTGACCTTCCTGGCCAACGTCGCCGGGCTCCAGCACGTCGCATCGCTCGAGTCGTTCCCGCTCGAGGCCTACGACCGCCTCCAGCAGGTCATGGTTCGGGCGCCGTTCGCCCTGTCGCGTCACTGCTGGCCGGCTCTCGAGGCGAACGACGGCTGTGTGGGGAACATGGCGTCGGTTCACGGCCACTACGTGACGAGCGGGAAAGTAGCCTACAACGTGGCCAAGTTCGCCGTCAGGGGATTAACCCAGTCGATCGCCGCCGAAGGCGACGGGGCTGTCCGCTCGTTTTCGGTCAGTACGGGCTACGTCAAGACGCCGCTCGTGACCGAGCAGATCCCGGAGACGGCCGCCCAGCGCGGGCTCGAGGTCGACGAGGTCGTCGAAGACGTGATGCTCGGGCAGGCGCGTACCGACGAAATGATGACGCCGCTCGAGGTCGCCCACCAGTTCCTGTACGGGTTCTCCGACCTCGGAGCCCACCTCAACGGCGGCGATCTGTTACTGGACGATGGGATGACGTTGACGTACGATTGATAGGAATTATCGTAGTCACCCGGAGGTTTCGAAGCTCGGTCTTCGACGCTGTGACTCGGTTCTTTGTCGGGAAAACTATAGTAGCCACTGCACGTCATTGCACACCTGATCGCCAGACGTGTCGACGATCAGTGTGTGAACCGTTTCAGTTGTTACGGTATGAACTCCTCCGATAATTCCGCTGAGGGGCACCGACCGACGTCGATGGGTGGCCACCGGCCCCTCGAGCCGTCCATCAAGCTTCAAATTATAGAGTTTTATGCTATAGAATGTATATTTATGGCAATGGAGAGGGAGGAACCGAAATGTAGACCCGAGGTTGGTATATCAACCATCCCCGTTTAGGAGGGGTAGTTCATCTAGAGAGCTAGTATGGCACGAGGTACCAACCGACGCGACGTGCTCCGGCGCACCGGTGCACTCGCCGCGATCGGCACGGCCAGCCTGGCAGGGTGTATTGCAGACGAGAACGGCGACGACGACGGGAACGGCAATGGGAACGGGAACGGGAACGGAAATGGAAATGGAAACGGCAACGGCGATGGCAGCGAAGCCGTCACCGACGAGACGATCCGAATCGGTGCGATGCAACCGGTTTCGGGCGACCTCGAGTACTATGGCCAGATCAGCCTCATGGGCTTTTACTCGGGGCTCGCCTACAAGTACGACCTCGACCCGATCGAGGAGATGACGACGGGGACGCACGTCCTCGACCCCGACGATGGGCCAACGTTCGAGATCATTCTCGAGGATACGCAGTTCACGCCGGATGTCGCTCAGGACGTCGCCGAAACACTCGTCCTCGACGAAGAGGTCGACATCCTCTTCGGGGCCTCGAGCTCCGACGCCGCCCGCCGAATCTCGGCGAACATCCTCGACGACGCGGGCATCCCCTACATCGTCGGCCCGGCGGCGGATGGTGACATCACGGTCTCGAGCGAGCACTGTCACGAACTGTTGTTCCGTGCGAGCGAACACACGGCTATGGACGCCCGTGCTGGCGGGCGCTACGTCGCACAGCAGGGTGACGTCTCGACGGTTGCCATCTTCGCCGCGGAGGGTGCATTCGGTGAGGGCGTCGCGAACAACTACCAGGAAGTGCTCGAAAACGAGGGGGTCGAGGTGCTCGAGCCGCGCTTCGTCGAAGCTGGCTACAGCGAGTTCGAGGGGATGTTCGAGGAGGCGATCAACCAGGGTGCAGACGGCGTCGTCGGCGGCTTCACGTTCATCACGCTGCCCGAGTTCCTCCCGACGGCGATGGCCTACGAGGAGATCCAGGCGTTCGGCGGATTCGCCGAACTCGTCACCACGCAGGTGACCGGCCAGACCGTCGAGGCGACCCTTGGCGAGGACTTCACCGCCGAGGACATCCAGAACGTCGGGCTCGGCCCGTTCACCACGCGCTATCACTGGAACCAGTACGACAACGAGATCAACGACGCATTCGTCGACATGCACACCGAGGCGTACGGCCTGATGCCCGACCTGTTCAGCGCTGGAACGTTCGTCGGCGCGTCGGCACTCGTCCAGGCGATCGACGAAACCGGCTCGGTCGACAGTAACGACATCGCCGACGCGATGCGTGGGATGACCGTCACGGACACGCCGAAAGGTGAGGGTGCGTACACGTTCCAGGAACACAACAACCAGGCCGCCTCCGCGATGACCGTCGCCTGGCCCGTCCCGACGGAGGACGACGTCGCCGAGTACTGGGACGCCTCGGTGATGCCGGGCGAGCCGATCGAGACGATTCCCGCCGAGGAGGTCATGGTTCCTGAAGACGAAGCGAGTTGTTCGCTTAACTGATCTCCATGGTACTCTGGACGTCCAATCTGACGAAAGAGTTCGGGGGGATCACCGCCGTCGACGGCGTCAACTTCAGCCTCGAAGAGGGCGAACTCTGCTCGGTCATCGGCCCCAACGGCGCCGGCAAGACAACGTTCTTCAACCTGCTGACGGGAGTGCTCGAGCCGACCCGGGGATCGATCGAATTCGCACCCGCCAGCCAGGACGGCGAGCGCATCGACATCACCGACGCCCCACCCCACGAGACCGCCTTGCTCGGCTTACACCGTTCTTATCAGATCACGAACGTATTCCCGACCGTTTCAGTACTCGAGAACGTCCGCGTCGCCGTACAGGCCCACCGTGGGAACGACTCCTGGCAGTTCTGGCGAAACGTGAACGCGTTCGACGATCACTACGCCGAAGCGGAGTCGATCCTCGAGCGCATCGGGCTCGCAGAATACGCAGACCGCACCGCACAGAACCTGAGCCACGGGGAAAAGCGCAACCTCGAGATCGGCATCGCGCTTGCCGGCGACCCCGACGTGCTGTTGCTCGACGAGCCGACCGCGGGCGTCTCGAGCGAGGACGTCGGCCAGGTGACGACGATCATCGAGGACGTCGCGGACGACCACGCCGTGATGTTGATCGAACACAACATGGACGTGGTGATGGGGATCAGCGATCGCATCGCCGTCCTCAACCGGGGCGAGTTGATCGCCGACGGCGACCCCGAAACCATTCGGGAGAGCGAAGCCGTCCAGCGGGCGTACCTCGGCGGCTATGACGGTGGGGATAGCCAGTCGGGGGCGGGCGACGAATCCGACTCCGCGAGCGGAACCGGGGTGACCGCCGGATGAGCGTTCTCGAACTCGAGGGCGTCCACACCTACTACGGCGAGAGCCACATCCTCCAGGGGGTCGATCTGACCGTCGAGGAGGGCGAAGTCGTCGCCCTCATCGGACGCAACGGCGTCGGCAAGACCACGACGCTGCGGACGATACTGCAACTCACGCCGCCGCGTGAGGGCACGGTTCGCTACGAGGGCGAAGACGTGACCGGCCGTCCGACCCACGAGGTCGCGAATATGGGCGTCGGCTGGGTGCCAGAGGATCGACGGATGTTCGGCTACCTGACCGTCGAGGAGAACCTTCGAGTCTCGGTCGGCCCCGACCAGTCGTTCGAACCGCTCAGAGACGAGATGTTCGAGCTGTTCCCCGACCTCGAGCGGTTCCGGGAGAAGGAAGCCCGGAACCTGAGCGGTGGCCAACAGCAGATGCTCGCCATCGCTCGCGGGATGGTCGGTGACAACGACCTCTTGCTCGTCGACGAACCGAGCGAAGGGCTCGCACCGCTGATCGTCGAGCAGGTCGTCGACGCACTGCAAGAGGCCTCCGCCGACACGACGATGGTGCTCGTCGAACAAAACTTCCCGCTCGCGATGGATCTGGCCGATCGGTTCTACTTGCTCGATCACGGCACCGTCGTCGAATCCGGATCGACAGAGGGTGTCACCGCCGACGACGAACGAATTCGGAGGTATCTATCGGCATGATCGAATCGGCCACCCCCATGCTTGGCATGCTCGAGACACCGCTCTTGACGGACGCGCTGGGCCGGTTCTTCCAGCCGGATACCCTCGCCCGAATCCTCATCGAAGGACTCGGGAAAGCGGCGATTTACTTCATCATCGCCATCGGCCTGACGCTCGTGTTCGGGCTGATGGGGATCCTCAACTTCGCCCACGGGGCGTTCGCCATGGTCGGTGCCTACCTCGGCGGTGTCATCATGGTCGTCGCACTCTCGTCCGGCTCCGGGACGGTCACTCGTATCGCGTTGTTCATCGTCGTGGTCGCCGTCATCTTCGCGCTGTTGACGGCCGCCGGCGCGGTACTCGAGATCGGTCTCGTTCGTCCGATCTACGATCGGACGCCGATGTATCAGATCCTGTTGACCTTCGGTGTCGGACTGATCCTGGAGGAACTCGCACGGATCATCACGTCCTCCCAGGGTATTCAACCCGAGCCAACGTGGTCGGCCGCCCAGGCGACGATTCCAGGCGTTCTCAACGCCCCATCGGACATTATCCTGACACTGTTCGGGGCCCGCATCCGCGGGTTTTACCTGTTCGCAATCGTCGCCGGTGCGGCGCTCGCGGTCGCCGTCTGGCTATTCCTCACTCGAACGCTGTACGGCCTCTACATCAGGGCCGGCAGCGAGGATCCGGAGATGGTCGAAGCCCTCGGAATCGACGTTCGGAAGGCGTTTACCGTCGTCTTCGGCCTGGGTATCGGCCTGGCGGCCGTCGGCGGCGTCTTCCTCATGTGGGATCCGACTGAAGGCCCGAGCGTAATGCTCAACCTCGACGTGTTGCTGTACGCCTTCGTGGTCGTCGTCATCGGCGGCCTCGGCTCGTACAAGGGCACCCTCGTGGCGGCCGTCATCGTCGGCATCGCCGACTCCTTTACCACGTGGCTGTTCAACACCGGCATCGTCGACTTCTCGGGGCTCCCGGAGGTCACCATCTTCCTCCTGCTCGTGATCGCACTGATCGTGCGTCCACAGGGCCTGTATGGTGTCGAGGAGGTGGGGGGCCATTAGCTCCGATCGTGACCCCGTCGGCGACGGCGGAGCGGACACGGCCACGGAGGCCGCTCCGGAAGCCGACCACGAGGTTCGTGACGACGGCGACCGCGATGGTGGTGCCGACAGCGTCGCGAGGCAGGCTCGAGCGGACGGTGACGACCACTGGAGTCGGCAGTACGTGCGAGATCACCTGTCGCACATCCTCGTCGTCGGCTTCTTCGCCTGCTATCCGGTCATTTCGTGGGCGTTGACGGGACTTCCAGCCCTCGACGTCGGGATCGGCATCGTGGACCCGGGTGCGTTCTTCAACGCGTTCCTGCCAGCGATGCCGTTCATGATCGCGATGTTGTTCCTGGCGCTGTTCGCGATGAGCTTCGACTTCATCAGCGGCTACACGGGCTATCTCTCGTTCGGCCACGCCGCGTTCTACGGCATCGGTGCGTACGTGATCGTCCTGGCCGCGAACGGACTGATTCCCGGCGTTCCCTCCGGGACGCCGTTCATGCTGACGATGCTGCTCGGGGCGTTCCTCGCGGTTGCGGCCGCACTCGCGATCGGCGCCGTCTCCTTCCGATTGACCGGCGTCTACTTCGCGATGATTACGCTTGGGTTCGCCCAGGTGCTCTACGAGCTGATCCGCAACTGGAGCTACGTCGGCTCGAACCCGATGGAGGGGCCGACCCTCGATGGCACCGCCTCAATCGGCGTCCCGTACGTGGACTCCCTATCGGTCGCGCTCGGGCGACTCTCCGGCGACAGCTTCGAGAACGTGCTCGGTATGGGGATCGACATCTCCGCGACGCTGACGTCGTACTACGCCATCGGCCTCGTCGTCCTCATCTGTTACTTCGCGATGCAGCGGATCATCCACTCGCCCTTTGGCCGAGTGATGATCGCCATCAGGGAGAACGAGGAGCGAGCAGAAGCCGTCGGCTACAACGTGTTCTGGTACAAGATGGGGGCGTTCGCCATGAGCGCCTTCTTCGCCGCAATCGCGGGCGCGCTGTACGCCGGCTACCGAGGTAGCGCCTCGCCAGACAGCACGTTCTACTTCCTGGTTACGGCAGATGCACTCATCGTGGCGATCGTCGGCGGCATCGGCACCCTCGCCGGTCCGTTCTTCGGGTCGGTCTTCTTCGAGTGGCTCGAGGACATCCTCTCCTCACAGCAGGGTGGCCTCGCGCCGTACCTCCGGGAGACGCTGCCAGAAGGGCTGTTGAGTGTCGAGGTCGCGAGCATCACGTTTCTCGACCTGATCAACACGGTCGTCGACGGGCGCGCCCCGCTCTACCTGGGCATCGTGTTTGTCCTCTTCGTCCTGTTCGTCCCGAACGGGCTCCTCGGGTCGGTTCGCGACCGCCTCGGCGGAACCGTCGCGAAACGCCTGCCCGCACACCTCGAGCGCTACCGACGCTGAGCCTCGAGGTGTGGCTTCGCTAACCGCAATTCGTCACTGACTGACCAGCTATCCAATCCAATGACACCACCGATCCGTTCACACGACAGCCGAGCCACCTCGACCGGCTCGCGACCGACAGACAGTATCCGAATCGATTTCGGCGACCGCTCGAGTGTCGAGTACGTGACCCTGCGACGACGTACCCGGTGGGGTGACCAGCCGTGACCAGCGTCGGACTGACCGGCTACGGCCGCTACCTCCCCAACGAGACCATCACCGGCGAGGAGATCGCCGACCAGAGCGACATCCCAGAGTCGGTCGTCGTCGAGAAGATGGGCGTGCGTCGAAAACACGTCTGCCCGCCCGACGACGACCACGTGACCGATATGTGCGTCGCCGCCGCCGAAGAGGCGCTCGAGATGGCCGATCGCGACCCATCCGACGTCGACCTCGTGCTCTATCACGGCAGCGAGTACAAGGACTACGTCGTCTGGTCGGCCGCGGCGAACGTCACCGAACGCCTCGGGGCGACGAACGCCTTCGCCACCGAGAGCCACACCCTCTGTGCCAGCGCTCCGATCGCGATCCGCCAGGTGGCCGCCCAGTTGCAGGTCGACCACCTCGACACCGCCGTGCTCGTGGCCGCGAGTCGGGAGGAAGACCTCGTCGATTACGAGAACGAGCGATCCTCGTTCATGTTCAACTTCGGCTCGGGCGCGAGCGCAATGGTGCTCGAGGCCGACCCCGGTTCACGTGCCCGAGCGGTCGTCCACGAGAGCGCCGCCGTCACGGACGGCTCGTTCGCCCACGACGTCGTCATGCCCGCGGGGGGTTCGCTCGAGCCACCCAGCCAGGAGACCGTCGAGGCTGGTCGACACACCCTCGACGTCCCCGATCCCGACGGGATGAAAGAGCGACTGGCACCCGTCTCGCTGCCGAACTACCTCGAAGTGGCGGACACGGCTCTCGAGCGTTCCGGATTCGATCGTACTGATCTCGATTTTGTCGCGGTCACGCACATGAAACAGTCGTTCCACGACCTGTTGTTCTCCGAACTGGGGCTCGATTCGGAGACAGATGGCGTCTACCTCGACACCTACGGCCACGTCCAGAGCGCCGACCAGATCCTGGCGCTCGAGGAGGGGCGAGATCGAGGGCTGCTCGAGGACGGCGACCTCGTCTGTTTCCTCGCGGCCGGAACGGGGTATACGTGGTCGGCGACGGTGTTGACCTGGCGCGGATAACCCGGCTTAGAGTGATCGGTACCCGCCTGCGACTCCTTGCTCAACCAACCCGCCACAGCGCCCGGTAAAGCGCCACAAGCTCGAGATTATGCGTCCGAGCCAGGTCGCGACAGCGCTCGAGATAGGCCAGGTAGTCGTCGATGTCGATCGGATCCGAAACGGGGGTCTCGAGGTCGGTGTGTGTCGCCACCGTCCCCCAGAGTCGCTCGTCGACCACGAGGTACCGGTCGGGATCGATGTAGGCGAGGTACGCCGACGCGACCGGGATGTCGACCCCCGACAGGTCGGTGAGTGCCTCGATCGCGGCCCGAGTGTTGTCTGCATTCGCGGCATCGACAGCGTCGTCGATCGCCACCTCGAGAGCGTCCCAGTCGTTGTCCCGGAACGCCGACTCCGCCGGATGGGGCGCCCCGCGCAGTGGCCGTCTGGCGAACCAGCGGACGACCCACTCGGCGTCCTTCCAGAGGAACGAGCCGTCGGCAAACGCATCCGGGAGCGTCTCGAGTCGTTCGGTTTCGACGGTGGCGAGTGGCTCGCGTTCCGCGTACTCGGCTGCCGCACGCTCGAGTCGTTCCGTGGACAGTGCTGCCATCGGGTCACTCGAGGACGGGACAGGTGAAAAGCGTTCGTCACCGGGGAACATGTTGTGGTAGAAGCGAGCCGGTACAGTCGCCCATCACCCGACGACGGTCGACTCACCGCTCGAGTTCGGCCACGACTCACGCCTCGTAATCGAACGGAGGTTTTTGGGGTGAACGAACCCAGAATGTGTATGGCACACCAGACTCCATCGATCTCTCGCCGCCAGTTTCTCGGCGGCACTGCAGTAACCGGTCTCGCCGGACTCGCCGGCTGTCTCGGCACCTTCGTCGGCGGCAGCGGCCGTAGCTCGTTCGATCCCGTCGAACCCGCCGAACCACCGGAGGGAACCCCAAACGAGTTCTACTACGTCCTCGAGGAGCGACTCGAGGGCTACGAGATCACCGTCGACGCGATGTACGAACACGACGGGGATCTGATCCTCCAGTATCGATCGACCGTCGATGCCGACCTCGCGGAGGAGGACTCGAACGCGGACGAGGACGGAGCTGATGCGGACGAGGCAGACTCGAGCGCCGACGATGACGCGACCGAGTCCGACGACGCAGAGGACGAACCGGTACTGCCCGAGAACGACCCGAACGACGAACTCCACCAGGCCACGATCGACGAGATGGGCGTCATCGTCCAGGCGTACAACCAGACCGTCGTCCAGAACGGCGGCGCCGAGGAGTACGAGATGCTCGTCGGCGACATCGTCAATCCGCTCGCGGGACAGGCCCACGGCTGGGGCGTCAAAACCGAGTGGCTCGAGGCGTACAACGACGGCGACCTCGAGCAATTCGCGCTCTGGATGCAGATTTCCCAGTTTATCGTCTACGAGGAAGATATCGAAGCCGTTTCCGACTGACCGTTGCAACTGGTGACCGTCCGCGTTTTTCCGGTGAAAGCCCGACCGCTCTGTGGGACGGCCGTGACGACGCTACCGTGATCGAACACGAGAGAGCTGGTCGGTCGGGAGACGAATAGATACCCGGACGTCAAACGTTCACTCGAGCGGTCTCGCCTGTCGATCTGCGTGCCACCACCATCCCACGCCAACACCGCGGTTGTTTTGAACGCGCGGAGAAAACCCACCCACAAGATGGACGACGAGTTACGATCCCGCGTCGAGCGCGAGGCCGAAAAGCACGCGCTCCTCAACGCGGTCAAACACGAGAGCGAGGCCAACGTCGGCGCCGTCATGGGGCCGCTGATGGGCGACAATCCCGACTTTCGCGAGCACGCCGACGCCGTTCCCGGCGTGGTCGGCGGCGTCGTCGCCCGCGTGAACGACCTGGGCGACGACGAGCGACGCGCCCGACTCGAGGAACTGGCCCCGGCGGAACTGGCCGAACTCGAGGCCGAGGACGAGGAAGACGAGCAGATACTGCCGGAACTGCCACGCGCCGACGAGTACGACCAGATCCGCATGCGCTGTGCGCCGAACCCGAACGGCCCGTGGCACCTTGGTCACGGGCGAATGCCGGCCGTCATCGGGACGTACAAGGAGCTGTACGACGGCTGGTTCTGCGTCCGCTTCGACGACACCGACCCCGAAACCAAACGGCCCGACCTCGACGCCTACGACGCCATCCTCGAGGATCTCGAGTACCTCGGGTTCGAGGCCGACGACGTCTACAAGGCGAGCGACCGCCTCGAGATCTACTACGACCACGCCCGGGAACTGATTCAGAAGGGTGGCGCGTACACCTGCTCGTGTGCGGGTGAGGACTTCTCGGAACTGAAAAACGCCGGCGAGCCCTGCCCACACCGCGGGAAGTCGATCGAGACGATCCACGACGAGTTCGAGGACATGATCGCCGGGATCTACGACAGCGGCGAGATGGTGTTGCGGGTCAAGACCGACATCGAGCACAAGAACCCCGCGCTCCGAGACTTCGTCGCGTTCCGGATGGTCGACACGCCCCATCCGCGCGAGGAAGCCAGCGAGTACCGCTGCTGGCCGATGCTCGACTTCCAGTCGGGGATCGACGACCACCTGATCGGCGTCACTCATATCATCCGCGGCATCGACCTCCAGGACTCCGCGAAACGCCAGCGATTCGTCTACGAGTACTTCGGCTGGGAGTACCCCGAGGTGATCCACTGGGGCCACGTCCAGGTCGACGAGTACGACGTGAAGATGAGCACCTCGACGCTTTCGGAACTGATCGACGCAGGCGAACTCGACGGCTGGGACGACCCGCGAGCGCCGACCCTCCAAAGCCTCCGCCGACGGGGGATTCGCGGAGATGCCATCACCGAAGCGATGGCGGAACTCGGCACCTCCACGAGCGACGTCGACCTCGCGATGAGCGCCGTCTACGCGAAGAACCGTGACCTGATCGACGAGGAAACCGATCGGCGCTTTTTCGTCCGCGATGGCGTCGAAGTCGGGCTGGCCGGCAGCCCACCCGAGGAGGCCACGCCGCAACTGCACCCCAACCACGAGGATCGAGGCGTCCGTCACATTCCCGCCGGCAAGGCCGTGTTGCTCGAGACGGACGACCTCCCACAGCGTGAGGAGCGCATCTGGCTGAAGGGGCTCGGCTGCTTCCAGTACACCCGAGACGTCCTGCAGTACACCGGTGATTCCATCGACGTCGTTCGCGAAGGTGACGTCGACGTGGTTCACTGGGTGCCCGCCGCCGAGAGCGTCCCGCTAACGCTCCGAACGATGGACGGCGACGTCGAGGGGCGGGCCGAACCCGAGGTCGGCGACCTCGAGACGGACAACCTCGTCCAGTTCGAGCGCGTCGGTTTCGCCCGCATCGACCGGGTCGAAGCGGATGAGGTCGTGGCGTACTACACCCATCCCTGAGGCCGCTGCCCGCGGTCGCGTATCACTTTTCGTGCTCTTTCCCCTCGAGTAAGTCCTTCCCACTGCCCGGAAGCGGGTCGGCGACCACGCCGTCCTGCCGACCGAGCACCCGCGCGTGTGCCGCACACACGAGTCGGTTGTCGGTCCAGGGGATGTGTAACTCGACGGCCGCCGGGCGGTCGCAGTCGTCTTCGGCACACTCCATCATGTCCACTATTGTGCGAGCGAGCGGTACAGTCGTTTCGGTGGCGGAATAGCCGACATCGGCCGCTCACAGGACGAACACCGCGACGAGAAACCCGAGAAAGATCGTCGTCGTAAGCATCACCTGCACGGCCGTCGAGGCGAGGATCCCAGCCGTCGCGTAGCCGGCGGTTCGGAGACTCCCGTCGAGGTCCCCCTTGCTGGCGAACTCGAGGACGAAGATCGTGCCGAAGAGCCCGACGAGCAGGCCGAGCGGGCCGGTCACGACCATCAGGGCGATGCCTGCGATGGCTCCAGCCGCAGTCGTTCCCCACGATGCGCCACCGGCACGGGCGGCGATCGAGCCCGCGAAGAACTCCACGAACAGCGTCAGCACTCCGATGGAGGTCAAGACGGCGAGTGCCAGCAGTCCCGGTTCCGCGTAGCCCGACTGCCACCAGTAGAGGTAGAGCCCGGACAGCGAGAGGAGGCCGCCGGGTACGAGGGGCACTACCGTGCCGACGATACCGGCGAGCAAGAGGGCAATCGACAGGACGACGAGTACCTCGACCATGCGTCTTCCAGGGTGCGAGGCGAAAAATGGGTGTCGCCCTCGAGGCCGTACAGTTAAGCCGGCGACGCCGAATGCTCGAGCCATGTCGCAGACGCGAGAGCGCGGGGCGATCATCGTCGGCGCCTCCGCCGGAATCGGGGAAGCGCTGGCGCACGAACTCGCGGACGCGGGGTACGCGATCGGATTGGCTGCGAGACGAACGGAACGGCTGAAGTCGATCGGGGCCACCCTGCCGACCCAGGCGTACGTGGCGACGATGGACGTCACGGATCTCGAGGACGCCCGCGATGGTTTCTTCGAACTCGTCGAGGCGATGCCGTCGGTCGATCTCGTCGTCCTCAGTGCGGGCGTTGGAACCGGCAATCGGGATCTCAAGTGGGCGCCCGAACGAGAGACGATCGACGTCAACGTCCGTGGGTTTACCGCGCTGGCGACGGCGGCGCTCGAACATTTTGAATCACGTGACTGGGCCGAGAACGGACAGCGGAATGCGGGTTCGAACGGCCACCTCGTCGGCATCTCCTCGGTCGCCGCTCGCTTCGGCAATCCGAGCGCACCGGCGTACAACGCCTCGAAAGCGTTCGTCTCGACGTACCTCGAGGGGTTACGCCACCGACAGGCCACCCGGGAAGCGAACGTGACGATCACGACGGTTGAACCGGGCTTCGTCGACACGGACATGTTGCTGGCTGACGACCCGTTCTGGGTCGCCTCGCCGGAGACCGCCGCTACACAGATCGCACGAGCGATCCGCCGCGGGCGGTCGCACGTGTACGTGACTCGGCGGTGGCGGCTGGTGAGCTGGCTGTTCGAACTGTTGCCCGAACCGGTCGTTCGGCGGATCGTGACGTGAGGGAGTGAAAAGCGCCTCGGCACCCAATATCGGCGACGAATCAGTCGTCCTCGGAACCCAGTACGGCCGGGCGCTCGAGTTCCAGCTCGTACTCGCCGACGGCTTCCACCTCGACCGTCGGCCAGTCGCCGGTCGTCGTCAGCGTCTCGACGTCGTCTTCAGTGACGAAGTGAGTGTCTTCGCTCTTTGCACCCTGTACCGTCGGGTTCCAGGCGTAGGCCATCGGCACGCGAACCGGGGCGTCGTTTGTCGGCGTGGCGATCCACTCTCGACCGGCGAAGCCCGCTGCGCCGCCCTGATGGTGGTGTTTCCACTCGCCGGGGAAGCCCACGGACTCGTAGGCCAACTGGATGTCGGCGAACACGTCGGCGGCAGTGCCGCCAGCTGGGGCGAGGGCCCTGGTCGTCGCTAGCGCCGTGGTTTCGACCCGGGCGGCCGCCCGGTGGCGATCCTCGAGCCACTTCGGAGGATCGAACGCCACGGTGCGGGTACAACTGGCGTGGAGGCCCCCACGCTGTGTCGTCACAGACACGAGCGCATAGTCCCCGAACTCGACCGGTTTCGGGGTGTAGTGGCGATATTTCTGGGCGCGTTCGGCACCGCCGACGAGGACGACCGGCGCCTCGATATTCTGGGCAGCGAGGGACACCTCGAGCGCTGCGGTGACTTCCGCCTCGGTGTCATCGGGCTGCAGTTCGCGACAGACCGCTTCGACCGCGACCGCGGTTTCGCGAGCCAACGAGCGGTAGCGTTCGCGGTCGGTGTCGGTCAGTGGCTGGCGAACCCGCGACGGATCGAATTGCTCGAGACCGGGAACGTCGATGTCAGCGGCCGCCCGACCGTCGACGAACGAGGCGAGTGCCTCGGGCAGCGATTTCTCGTACCAGGGGAACGATTCGGTCGACACCGACTGCCCCTCGAGATCCGGAAGTTCTTCCTCGCGAAGGCGGTCGAGTTCGATACTGTTTGCCAGGAGCGTGGGTTCGTCTCCGTCGTAGCCGATGGCACCCACGCCGATGTCGCCCTCCCGATCGACGACTGCGTTGCCGCCTGTCAACCACGCGAACGAGTTCGGGTGGGCGAACCAGATCGAGTCGAGGTCGTTCGCCTCGAGATAGCGATCCAGGCGCTCGAGTTTCTCCATGTCAGTGGGTGGGGTGGCGGGTTCTTGAATCCGACGAACGGTGTACAGAGCATGTTCGGTCGGGTTCCCGGGTCGTGGGAGCGACACCGACAATACAAATACGGTCACTCCCAACTCCCGATGAGAGCCCGTGTCGTACGATACTCAAACGTCCGAATCATCTCGGTTGCCGATCGATCTCGATCGGGCCGGATTCTCGTCCCTCCTCACCGTGACGGTTGCCCTCGTCGCCGGGACGATTATCCTCGGCGTCGCTGCACGAACGACCGGATCGGGCCTGGCCTGTGACGCCAACTGGCCGGTCTGTGACGGTGGGTTCCTGAACCTCCTCCCGCAGGGACAGCCGAGTTTCTGGGAGTGGATCCACCGCGTCGTCGCGATGCTCGCCGGCTTCGCGATCATCGCGTCGGCCATCGTGGCCCTGTACAGCGACCAGATCGATCGCCGAATAGCCGGTCTCGTCACCGCCGGGATGATCCTGACCCCGATCCAGGTGTACCTCGGCCGTGAAACCGTCCTCAGCTACGAGATGACGATCCTCAACTTTCACTTCTGGACGGCGATCGTGATCTTCGTGCTGTTCGTCGTCGCACTCGTGTTTGCCTGGGACGAGTGGCTCACCGGCAAACACGTGGCCATCGCCCTCGGCATCGGCGCCGTGACGGTGCCGATGCAAGTGCTGTTGAGCCCGCTTTTCATCCAGCAGAACACCCCCATGACCCTGACGATCCAGATGGGCGTCCTGCTTACCCTCATCGCCGCAGTCGTCCTCGCGGTGCTCGTCGGCCGCACCCACCTCGAGGCGCCGTCGAGTCTCGGTGCGATCGGCGTCGGAACCGTTCTAACGGTCGCGACGACGATCCTGAGCCGCGAGTCCGTGATGACTTACTCCCCCACGCTCGATTTCGTCTACCTCCTCGTCGCGGGCGCGCTGTTCCTGGCGCTGGTCGGTGGCGCGTGGCTCGTCCACCGGGAACTCGAGACACGGACGCGTACCAGAGAACCGCTCTCGTCCTGACAGAGTGGGGCGAGACGGAATCGATCTCAGCATTCAAGAGAACGCCGAAACGACCATCGTCGCGAGAACGCTCACACCGATACCGAGTCCTAAAAGTGCGTAGTTCGCGAGCCGATTTTTCGCCGGCGTCACGTTCAACGTGTAGTGTCGCCTCGAGAGCGGCCAGAACGGCGTGATCCCCATCGGCGTCAGCGCGTCGGCCAGCAGGTGAGAAACGATCGAAAGCGTTCCAACGGCGAAGAGGAACCACACGACGGCGGGTTCTGGAGTTCCAGCCGTGGCCTCGAGCACCACGTAACTGGCGCCGGCGAGCCCGCCTCCGACGAGTATCGCGAACAGTAGCGAGTGCGTCGGCCCGCGGTGGGGGACGAACGGAAGCTGGTGATCGCAGTCGGGTAGCGTCGAGAGCGAGACGCAGAGGATCCCTCCGAGGACGGCCCAGAACTCGTAGCCGGCGATTGCAACACCGGCCCCGAGGGGCGCGTAGGCGATGAGCGCAGCGCCGTAGTGCCCGAGTTGATACATCTACTCGAGAGGAAGGGAGACGGCGGCATAATCCTTCTGTCGTCGATCGAGTGATCTCGAAGTCGGGTCGGGGACGAGCTCGATCCCGAACGTTTTCTACCGCGCGGCCGTGGTCTGGGATATGACGGACGTCGATCCCATGACGCGATTCCCGGCACCGGACGTCGAAGACCTTCCCGAAGATCTCCGCGAACGCATCGACGAGGAAACCGAGCGAGCCGGCTTCACACCGAACGTGTTCCTCGCGTACGCCTACCGACCGTCCCACTTTCGAGCGTTCTTCGCGTACTACGACGCGCTCGTCGAGGATACCGAACTCACCCGGTTCGAGATCGAGATGATCATCGTCGCCGTCAGCGGGGTCAACGACTGTTACTACTGTAACACGGCTCACGGCGCACTCGTTCGGCTGTACGGGGACGACCCGCTGCTGGCGGATCAGCTGATCTCGAACTACCGCAACGCCGACATCAGCGACCGCCACCGGGTGATGCTCGACCTCGCCGTGAAACTCACCGGTGCCCAGGAGACCGTCGAGGAGTCCGATCTCGCGCGCCTCGAGGAACACGGCTTCAGCCGAAAAGCGATCTGGGACGTCGGTTCCGTCGCCGCCTTCTTCAACCTCTCGAACCGCATGGCCCAGCTGGCGGATATGCGACCGAACGAGGAGTTCCACACGCTGGGTCGCGACTAGTAGAGCTCTCGACGCGAATAGCCCGAAGATGCGCGACAGGTCAGTCTCCTCGAGTAGGCTGCCTGTTCTCGGAAAGGAACATCTTTGAGTCGACCGAGTGAACGTTCGCCCATGGAAGGTACGGAAGTTACCATCGAGTCGGTTACCGACGTCGGGCCGTCGACCGTCGCCATCGAACTGGCCACACCCGCGGATTTCGATGCGCTGCCCGGACAGTTCGTCGTGTTGCGCGCCGCCCCCGAGGGCGAAGAGATCACGCGCTACTACACGCTCTCGTCGCCGACGGTCGAGGGCACCTTCGAGATCACCGTCGGTGTCGATCCGGACGGTGACCTCGCTCCCTGGCTCGCGGATCGCGAAGCGGGCGACTCAGTTCACATCGATGGCCCGTTCGGAGCAGTTACCTACGAAGGCGAGACGGACGTCGTCGCCGTCGCCGGCGGCCCTGGTGTCGGCCCGGCGGTCTCGATCGCGGAAGCCGCCCAGGCCGCCGACCAGCACGCCGTCGTCATCTACCAGGCAGCCGAGCCGGCGCACAGAGACCGCCTCGAGACGCTCGAGGCCGACGGAGCCACCGTCACGATTCTCGAGGACGGTGACGACGAGGGTCTCGAAACGGCGGTGGCAGACCACCTCGAGGACGGTCAGTACTACGTCTTCGGCTTCGAGGACTTCGTCACGCAGGTTGCGGCGGCTATCGAGGACGCCGGCGGCGATGCCGACGAGGCGCTGATCGAGAACTTTGGCTAGGGAATTCGGGCGGGTTCGTCGAGTCGCCTGGGCGAGTTCCTCGAAACGCTAGGCTGACTCGTTCAGACTCACGTACCGATCCTCGAACGTCGACCGACAGGTCGGGCAACAGAAGTGATACAACGTGTCGTCGATCCGCGCCGAGACGCCATCGCTCGTGACCGTGTTCGAACACTCGTCGCAGGCCAGGGCGAGTTCCGCCGATCCAATCGACGGCGACCAGTGGCGTCCCTCGAGGAGGTGCACCCGGTACTGATCGACGAACTCGAGGTCGATCGCCTCGGTGATGAGGTCGCGAATCTGCTCCTGTTTGACGGTTGCAACGGCGAGGAGACGACAGTCGGTCGTCACGAACACGTGTTCGACCGGCTCGAGGGCCGCGAATCGGTCGGCGACGCGATCGTCAGCTGACGGGACGATCGAGAGATCGACGAGAATGTCGGTTCCCTCGGAGACGGTCGAACGGTTGATGTCGACGGTGAACCCGTCGATGACGCCGATCTCCTCGAGCCGGTCGATGCGATCGGAAACGGTCGGTGCGGAGACGTTGACACGGTCGGCGATGTCGCTGAAGGGCCGGCGGGCATCCTCGACCAGGAGACGGAGGATCTCGAGGTCAGTTTCATCCAGGGTGCGCATACGTATCCATCCCGCCCGAGTGACTTACAATTTTCGAGTTGAACCGTGTTATTAATTGATATCGATTGTGGGTGTGCTGGGAGCACTGCTGTGCACGGCGGAACACTCATAATAATGGGAATACAACACAATACAATGTCCGATCCACACCCATCGGTCGACGCACTCGGTATCGTCATCGAAACGAGCGATCCCGAACGTGCGTGGAACGCGTTTCGACTCGGGATTACGGCCCTCGAGAACGACCACGACGTCTCCGTATTCCTCCTCGGGGAGGGGGTCGAGGTCGAGCACGTCACCGAAGAACCGTTCGATGTCCGCGACCGCATGACCGCCTTCACCGATGCCGGGGGCGAGTTGCTCGCCTGTGGCACCTGCCTCGAGATGCGAAACAGCGAGGACGAGACGGCCTGTCCGATCTCGACGATGGCGGATCTGCTCGATGTCGTTACGACCGCCGACCGCGTCGTGACGGTCGGATAGTCACCGGAGGAGTGGACTGCGGGTTACAGTTTTCCGTTCAACACTTTCGCCGCCGTGAGCACCGGATCCCAGACGGGGCTGAACGGGGGCGCGTACGCGAGGTCGAGTCGCTCGAGTTCCGCGACGGTCAGCGTCGCGTGAAGCGCCGTCGCGACCGTATCGATTCGTTTCGCCCCCTCCCGACCGACGAGGCTGGCGCCGAGGACGCGTTCGCTCTCGCGGTCGGCGACGAGGGTGACGGTGAGTTCGGTTCCACCAGGGTAATAATGGGGCTTCGTGGACGCATCGATCGTCACGGAGATGGGGTCGAAGCCAGCATCGCGGGCCAGTTCAGGGTCGATAACGCCTGTCCGAGCGACGCCGAGATCGAACGCTTTGACGATCGCCGTTCCCGCAGTTCCACCCGTTAACGTCGGCGTCCCGCCCACGGTCGACCCGATCGCTCGCCCAGCCCGGTTGGCCGTCAGCGCGAGCGGAACGTGATCGGGTTCGCCGGTCACGACGTTCGTTGCTTCCGCGCAATCGCCCGCCGCGTAGACGTCCGAAGCGCTCGTCCGTCCATATTCATCGACCGCGATGGCCCCCGTCGGCCCGATGTCGATCCCGGCCGCTTCGGCGAGTGCGACGTTCGGAGCGACGCCGACACCGACGATGACGAGATCCGCAGCGACCGACTCGTCCTCGAGTTCGACCCCCTCAACGTGACCATCGCCACCGAACCCGGAGACTGCGGTCTCGAGGTGGAGCGAGACGTCCTGCTCGCGGAGGTGGTCTTCGACGATTTCGGCGGCTTGCTCGCCGAAGGGCTGGAGAATTCGCGGCAGCATCTCGAAGATCGACACCTCGAGACCGCGTTCGGTGAGCGCTTCGGCCATCTCGACGCCGACGTAACCACCGCCGACGATCGCAGCGGTCTCCGGTTCGGTCTCGGTGACGTACGTTTCGATGGCGTCCGCCTCGTCCATGCTGCGGAGGGTGAACACGCCCTCGAGACCGAGGCCGTCGAACGGGGGTTCGACCGCTCGAGCGCCCGTCCCGATGAGCAAAGCACCGTAGGGCTGCTCGAACGTCTCGTCGTCGGTTTCGACAGTCACAGTCTGTGCGTCGGGATCGATGGCGACGACTTCGTGCCCGGTTCGAAGGTCGACGTCCCGCTTCTCCCGGAACGTGTCCGGCGTCACGGCGACCAGATCATCGAGATTCTCGACCGTCCCCTTCACGTAGTACGGCATCCCACAGGCCGCGTACGAGACCCAGTCGCCTTTCTCGAAGACGACCACCTCGAGGTCGGGGTTTTCGCGTTTGGCCTTGCTCGCCGCGCTCATCCCGGCTGCGTCCCCGCCGACGATGACGAATGGGTCGTCCATGGGAGACGATTCGGGCGGTGTCGAGTAAAGTATTTCGCAGATCCCCCAATACTCGAGGTGAATCGCCACGTGTGTTGGAACAGGTGGCGAGTGCCATAGCGGTATAGCGGCCCCGATGGGCATCGATCGAAAACAGTCGCTATCGGGTCGTAGCCGCCGAAAAGTAGTCGATTACTCGAGGCTGACCTCGCCGTCAGCGGTGACAGTCACGTCGTATCCGCGGTAGCGAAACGACACACGTCCACGGCGGGAAATCCCCGGTGACTCGACCAGTTGATCGAGTGCAACGGGGTCGATAACTGTATACAGCGGTGGCTCACACGCGTCCGGATCGATGCCGTCCGCGTCGGAAACGGCCTCGAGGACGCGAAGACTCGGTTTCGTTGCCCAGGGCGTGGGCGTATTGGGATCCATATTGTCGTCCAGTTAGACGAGCAGTTGGACGTCGGATTCGGCCATGTGCTGGATCGCCGTCGCCGCGCCAACCCCCGTCGTCACGCCATCGTAAAACTCGTCCTCGTCGTAGCCCATCAGCTCGATCGTCATCTGGCAGGCCTGCAGATCGACCCCCTGGTCGAGGGAGAGATCGATGAGTTCCTCGATGGTCGCGGTGCCGTTCTCATCGATCTTCTTTTGCATCATCTTCGTCGCCATCGCGTCCATACCGGGGAGCGCGGCGAGGGCGTTCGGCATCGGCATGTTCGGGTTGCCGACGGCGCTGAGCTTTAGATCCTGGGACTTCTCCTCGTGGAGGATGTCGAGCCCCCAGAACGTGTGGAAGACGACGACGTCCCAGCCGAACGCGGCGGCCGTGCTCGCCAAAATCAACGGTGGGTACGCCATGTCAAAGCTTCCCTGGGTCGCGACGATAGTCATCTTCTGCTGATCGTCCCCGTCGTCGATGTCGGCAATCGACTCCTCGAGTTCGGCCACGCGTTCGCGGAGCGCCTCGAGCTCTGCAGCGTCGAACTCGGGATCGTCGACCGTGGATGAAGCGTTGTCAGTACTCATTATCAGTCCGTCTTCTTCACGTAGTGCGTGTACAGGTCGTCGCCTTCGTCCTGGTCGAGCAGGTCGACACCGTCGGTGCCGTCCGCCCAGCCCTGAATGTCGCTGACACTGCCGGAGTCGGTCGCGACGACTTCGAGGACGTCACCCGCCTCGAGATCGTCGATCGCTTGCTTGGTCTTCACGATGGGCATTGGGCAGGACAGTCCTTTCACGTCGAGCGTCTCGGTGATATCGTATTCTGAACTCATGTGTTCTCTGTGCTCTGTATTGGAGCTATCACACAATATTGGCCACGAGTATAAAAGAATGTCGATTATTGCACTCGCTATGAACACCCGTTATACAGCGGATGGCCGTATAAACGCATGTGTGCCCGATAACGCGCGTATAGAAGGATACCAGCGAAAATTCACCGATCACTGTATTGTGCGTTTGGGGAAATACCATGCAAACCCTTATGTGCGATGAGCCGGTACAGGAGGATGTACCAATGAACGAGATGGACTTCCCGACACCGGATGTTCCGATCGACTCACTGACGCCTGACGAACTGAAAACCGCTATCGACGCCGGCGAGGACGTCACCATCCTCGACGCACGCATGCAGAGCGACTACGAGGAGTGGCACATCGACGGCGAGCACGTCGAAACGATCAACGTCCCCTACTTCGAGTTCCTCGACGACGAGCTCGACGACGACGTTCTTGCACAGATCCCCGACGACCGTGAGGTTACCGTGCTCTGTGCGAAAGGTGGCGCGAGCGAGTTCGTCGCGGGAGCGCTGAAAGAGCGTGGCTACGACGTTAACCACCTCGAGGAGGGGATGAACGGCTGGGCACGCATTTACGAGGCCGTCGAAGTCGAGCGCTACGACGGCGCCGGCACGCTGGTTCAGTATCAGCGCCCCTCGTCGGGCTGTCTGGGCTACTTCGTCTACGACGACGACGAGGCCGCGATCATCGACCCGCTCCGGGCGTTTACCGACCGCTACCTCGAGGATGCAGAGGAGCTCGGTGTGGAGCTAAAATACGCGATCGACACCCACATCCACGCCGACCACATCTCGGGCGTCCGCGCGCTCGCTGACGAGGGCGTCGAAGGCGTGATCCCCGACGCCGCCGTCGACCGCGGGGTGACCTACGCCGACGAGATGACCATCGCCGCCGACGGCGACACCTTCCAGGTCGGCGACGCCACCATCGAAACCGTCTACACGCCCGGCCACACCTCCGGGATGACCGCCTACCTGATCGACGACTCGCTGCTCGCCACCGGCGACGGCCTCTTCATCGAGAGCGTTGCCCGCCCCGACCTGGAGGAGGGGGACGACGGGGCTCCCGAAGCCGCCAGCCAGCTCTACGAATCGCTGCAAGAGCGCGTTCTGACCCTGCCCGACGACACGCTCATCGGCGGCGCTCACGTCAGCGACTCGGCCGTGCCCGCCGACGACGGCACTTACACCGCTCCTATCGGCGAACTCGAGGAGAAGATGGCCGCGCTCACGATGGACGAAGACGACTTCGTCGAGCTGATCCTCGCGGACATGCCGCCACGGCCGGCCAACTACGAGGACATCATCGCGACCAACCTCGGCCAGCACGACGCCGACGACGACGAAGCGTTCGAACTCGAGCTCGGCCCGAACAACTGCGCAGCGAGCCAGGGATCGCTCGCCGATGACTAATCTCACCGACCCACTGTCACATGGTCAGTGAACTTATCGACCCGGCGCTGTACGAGACCCTGTTTCCCGAAGGCGTGAGTCGCTACGTCGTCGGAGGGCTGCTCGTCGGCCTCGGGGCCGTCGTGATCTACCTCGGCACCGGTATCGCAGCCGGCGCGAGCACGTTCCTCGAGTCGACGCTGTCGTACGTCTCCGATCAGTCACGATTTCAACAGTACCGGGGTTCTCGGGACTGGCGGATCGTCTTCACGCTCGGGATCGTCGCCGGCGCGTTCGTCTACGCGCTGACGTTCCAGTCGGGGCTAGTCTCGAGTTCGCTCTACCAGCCTGGCTCGACCGGCGAACTCCGGGAGGTCGGCGGGCTGACGATCTGGCTGACGGACGTCCAGCCCTGGCGACTGTTCCTCGGCGGGATCCTCGTCGGCATCGGCACCCGTATCGGCAAGGGCTGTACCTCCGGACACGGCGTCTGTGGGGTCGGCTCGGCATCGAAGACCTCGATCGTCGGCGTCATGACGTTCCTCGCCGTCGCGATCGGGACGGCCCAGGTAGTCATGGCGCTGGGGGTGTCACCATGAACGGAAATCGCCACCCCCTGTTCATGCCGTTGATCTTCGTCGGCGGACTGATCTTCGGGTTCGGCCTCGGCTTCAGCCACATGGCCCAGCCGGAAGTCGTCCTGAACTTCCTGCAGTTCGAGGACTTCGGCCTGCTGTTCGTGATGTTCGGAGCAGCGATCGTGACCGGCATCGCCTTCGCCGTCGTGCCCCGCCTTCGCGAGCGGGCACCGCTCACTGGCGACACCTACGGACGCCGGCTGAAGTCGTTCGACCGGAACGTCCTCATCGGTGGCGCCATCTTCGGCGTCGGCTGGGGACTGTCGGGAATTTGCCCCGGGGCGGCCTACGCCAGCCTCGGTGTCGGCAACGTCACCATCCTCTGGGCGCTGGCCGGCATGTTCGTCGGCGCCTACATCCAGGGCGTCTGGCGCAGCCAGCGGGTTGCCAGCGAGGCTCCCGCGAGCGCCGACTAGTCGCGGGAAATCGCGGGAACGAGTTCCGTACTGGTAGTCCCTTCTCGAACGGACACGAATCATCAGTGACAGGGGTGCGTGTGAGCACTGGGTGGATCCCCTCGAGTCCACGACCCCGTTCAAAACGGGAACAATGACCGAAGTTGTTGCATGAATCCACTCGAGTGTTCCTCCCGATAGGTCTCGAACACGGGATGTAACGCGTTGAGCAGTTCCTGGCGGCTCTCGAACTCTGTCTGGGGAACCTCCTCGAGCGCCGTTTCGAGAAGGATAGCGTTGCCGTGGACATCGTAGGGGATCTGTTCGTCGCCGAGTTCGGCCCTGACGTCGTCGCTCGAGGCGGGAAACGAGAGTTCCGACCGCTTGAGGGTGGCGTCGACGGCGGCGATCCCGAATTCGATGCTCGTCGGCTCGTCGTCGGATCCGTTCGTTGGTGGCCGTACTCCCATAGTGGACGGTTTCACACGCCGTCCCAAAATGTCTACGGCATCGACAGCTTCATCGGAATCAGTAGCAGTACCCGCATCGCGATAGATTCCGCCCTCGAGCGACCGACGAGGAATCGTTAACTACCAAAACACCGAATAGCCCGATATGACCGATTACACCACCGTCTCGATTCCCAAGGATCTGGCCGCGCGCGTCGAGGAGACGATCGAAGGGACGAGCTTCCAGAGCACGAGCGACCTCACCCGATTTCTTCTTCGCAGCATCGTCATCCAGCACCAGAAATCAGGTCAGCTAACCGAAGCCGAGTTCGAGGAGATCGCCGAACAGCTTCGAGGGCTTGGGTATCTGGACTGACGGTTCACGATTCCGGCGACCGACTCGAGTACCGATTCGAAGCGATGAGTGGTGTCTGGCGGGAGCGCCACCTCGAGAGCCAGCCGTTCATCCGCTACCCGAACTTGCCCGTAATGTAATCTTCGACGCGCTGGCTCTCGGGGTTCTCGAAGATCTTCGAGGTGTCGTCGAACTCCACGAGCTCGCCGCCGGTGAGGAACACAGCGGTTTTGTCAGAGATACGGGCCGCCTGCTGCATGTTGTGGGTGACGATGACGACCGTGTAGTCCTCGGCGAGTTCCTCGACGAGATCCTCGATCTTCGAGGTCGCGACGGGGTCGAGCGCCGAGGCCGGTTCGTCCATCAGGATCACTTCGGGGTCGGTCGCGATCGCTCGAGCGATGCACAACCGCTGTTGCTGGCCGCCCGAGAGGTCGAGTCCGCTCGCGTCGAGTTTGTCCTCGACCTCCTCGATAATCGCCGCGCGCTCGAGAGCCGTCGTCACCTTCTCCTCGAGATCGTCGTCGGTACCCTGAACCCGGAGGCCGTAGGCGACGTTGTCGAAGATGCTCTTGGGGAAGGGGTTCGGTTTCTGGAAGACCATCCCGATCTTTCGCCGGAGGGCGACGGGATCGACGTCGTCGTCGTAGACGTTCTTGCCGTGGAAACGGAGGTCGCCTTCGACGCGAGCGACGTCGATGAGGTCGTTCATTCGGTTGATTGAGCGAAGGAACGTCGATTTCCCACAGCCCGAGGGGCCGATCAGGGCGGTGACCTGGCGTTCGGGGATGTCCATCGAGATGCCGTCGAGTGCCTGGGTATCACCGTAAAAGACGTCGACATCGCGTGCTTCGATGATCGGATTGTCGACCCGCGGCGAACCCAGTGGCCGAGCGGTGTCGGTCGCCGGAGCGGCGTCGGTGTCCCCGGTTTCCTCCATGCGAGAACCGGTTTCGACTCGGTTAGCGGTCATGCGCGTTATCTGAACGTTGGCCTTCGTGCAGTTACCTGTTCCGGAACGGACGTGCGAAACGAACGCGCCTCGTTCACTGGTCGCTGATCTGGGCCGCGAACACCTCGCGGTACCAGTCGTCGGCGAGGGTTTCGAGGTCGGCTTCGGCTTCGGAGATCGACAGCGAGTCACCCGTTCCCCGCCACGTGATCGAGATGCGGGAGATGGGCAGTAATGCGAGACCGCCGACCGAGATCGGGCCATCGGGGGTGTGGACGAGCCACTCCGTTCGAAGCCAGGAGGACGACCGAGTGACGTCCTCGATCTGCCCGCCATCGCCGGCCCAGTGGTCGACGAGGGTGGCCGTGACGCGGCGGACGCGACGCTGGCCGAGCAGGTGGCCGACCGTTCCCGCGGCGACCAGCAGGCCGAATGCGACGACGGCCACCTCGAGCCCCCCGTAGGGGACGTTGACCGAGGCGGCGAGGCCTGCGGCGACGATCACGAGGGCGATGACCCGGAGGTCGAACGCGTTCGGAACGGTTCCGTTCCAGGCGGACTGACGTGTGGACTGCTCGAGTGACATTCGTAGCGAACACTCGCGACTCGAGGCGGGTAGGGGTGTGGCTGTCCAGGTTTTGTCGTTAAATAGTATGTATGTTGTCAGGAAGAGAGATTGTCGACTCGGGTGGACAGTCGCTCCACCGTGGTAACTCACAGTGGCCTACGGCGACATACGACGGCACACGACCGCAAACCGGCGACACACGACCGCAAACCGGCGATACAAGGCGGCACGACAGCGACACACCACAACAATCCGTTTCTGGCAGGTGGGCCGCCAGACTCGAGCGCTACCGCTCCTCGAGCAACGCCGCATCGCCGTGTTCCTCGCGCAACTGTTCGAGGGAATCGCGGCCCTCGGCAACTCGAGGCGTGGATTCGGCGTACACGTCGTCGAACATCGACAGCGGGTCGGCCTCTTCGGTGTTCGCCTCTGCCCGATCGATCAAGCCGGCGATCCACGCGTCTGCCTCCTCGTCCATCGCGGCGATCGTCTCGTCGTCGAGCAAAGAACAGCAACGGAGGAACGTCTCGAGCCGCTGGATCGGGTCGCGTTCCCTCCAGGTGGCAACCTCCTCGTCGTCGCGGTAGACGGTCGGGTCGTCGGCCGTTGTGTGCGCGCCGTAGCGGTACTGGACGGCTTCGATCAGCGTCGGCCGAGCCTCGCCGTCTTCGGGCTCGAGCGCCTTCTCGCGTGCGGCGCGAGTGACGGCGTACGTCGCGAGTGGATCCATCCCGTCGACCTGGACGCCGTCGAATCCGTAGGCGTCCGCCTTCTGTGCGAACGTCTCGGATGCCGTCTGACGTTCGCTGGGAGTCGAAATCGCCCACTGGTTGTTGTTACACACGAATACCGTCGGCGTGTCGTACACGCCAGCGAAGTTGAGCCCCTCGTGGAAGTCGCCCTCGCTCGTCGCCCCGTCACCGAAGTGTACGACGGTCGCGTGCTCGTCGCCGGCGAGTTTCGACGCCCACGACCAGCCGACGGCCTGGGGAATGTGGTCGCCAATCGTGATATTGAGGGGAAAGACGTTCTCGTCGGCGATGGCCGCGTTCCCGCGTTCGTGACCCATCCAGTAGAGGACGTACTCCCAGGGGAGCGCTCGAGCAACGAGTGTCCCGTGCTCCCGGTACTGGAAAAAGAGCTGATCGTCTCCCTCGAGGGCGTACGTCGAGCCGATCTGGGAGCCTTCCTGGCCAGCGAGCGACGCGTAGGTTCCCATGCGGCCCTGTCGATGGAGGCTGATCAGGCGCTCGTCCAGGCGTCTCGTCCGGCGCATGTCCCGGTAGAGCGAGACGAAGGTCTCGTCCTCGAGATCCGGAAAGAGTTCGGTGTCGACGATCTCCCCGTGGCGATTGAGCACCTGCACCATATCGGACGGCTCCCGGTCGAAGAGGGCTCGCGGCATCTGGGACGTACCGACGAACGGGGGTGGGTTTAAACTGTCGAACGGGAACAAATGATACCCCAGTGTGAGCGATCGCGTGGGAAGCGAGCCCTGTGTGCGTGTTTTTGACGTCCGTTTTGCCACATCCGAGCGAGGCCGGTGACACCACTGTTAGCTGAGACGTATGTAGATCGGGATCCTATACGTCGGCATGGGAGACGACTACGAAATCACCGCCGACCGACCCGACAGCCCGATTCAGACGACCGGCACCGACCACATCACCCTCATCGGCTCGAACGCCGAGGACACGATCGCCTACTACCGGGATATCCTCGGCATGCCGCTCGTACTCAAACAACCGAACCTCGACGATCCGACCTCTACACACCTGTTCTTCGATACCGGCGACGGTCGGATTATCACGTTCTTCGTGAGCGACGACCGACCCTCGAGCGCGGCCCCGCTTCGCCACCAGATCGGCTCCGTCCACCACCTCTCGTTCAGCATCGATCCCGAGCGATTCGTCGACACCCGCGAGGCGCTCGAGGAAGCAGGCTACGGCTACAACGAGTTCGATCGGGGCATCTTCCACTCGCTGTACACCCGCGACAACAACGGTCTCACCATCGAGCTCTCGACGGACAAGTTCTCGATTCCGGACGAGCGACGGGGCGAGGTGCTCGCGACCGCACAGCGTTTGCGCGAGGAAGACGGGAGCGACTTCGCCCAGGAGCGTCACCTCGAGGTGGCGCTCGAGGAACTCGACATCGAGGTCGAGAAACAGGAACTCCCCGACGCACCGACGGGTGCCGGCGTCGACGAGTGAAAACGTCACCTGCTCGCTCGAGTAGGTCGAACGGTCAGGGGGCTGCGATTGCCTCGGGCAACCCTGGTGGGTGACGTGGTTCGAGTAGTTCGTATCGGCCCGAGTTCGAGTACGTAGAAACGTATCCAGGCCCGTAGCGTCAGGACGGGATCCCCTCGACGGTGTACAGCCTGAACTCGCCGTTCGAGATCAACCGGTTCGCCGCCGGATCGTTCTCGAGAGCTGCCAGTGCAGCCTCTGAATGATGGAGTTCGTTGTACACCTCGAGCTCCCGGGCTTCGTCGTAGGCGCTCACCGTGAAGTAGTAATCGAGCCCGTGATACGCGCCGCTATAGTTCCCGGCCTCGAACTCGTCCACGAGTACCTGGCCTCCGGCACCGGCGTCGTAGTTAATTTCCCGTCCAGCCTCGGTTCCGTGATAGGCGTCGCCGTACCGGTTAGCGCGATAGCCGAAGCCGGCGAAGCGCTGTTCGTCGACCCGATGCTCGAAGGTGGTGTCGAAACCGAACTGCTGTTGTTCAGTCACGTGCTGGGTCGGCTGGTAGATGATCGGCGAGGTGAATAGCGTCATCAGCGTCAGGACGAGACATGCCGAGACGAACACCGCGGCGAGGGCGTTCGCTCCCGGGGTCGTGAGGGGACCGGTCAGCCAGCCGAAGAGGTGAGCGAGCGCGATCCCGCCGAGGATCGTCAGCACCACGTAGATGAACCCGACCTGTCGAAACGCCATCGTCGGCGTCCCGAAGAAGTAGACGAGGAACATTCCGCCCAGGGGCACCAGTGCGAACGCCAGGTACGTCACGTACGCTCGGCCATCGGGGTCGAGCCGCGTCCGACCGAACCAGGTCGCCAGCACGAAGAGCCCTGCAATCGTCCCGATGACCGCCGCAACCAGAAAGAGGAGCACGAACAGCTCGAGCAGGCTGCCACCGAGTTCCGCCAGCGATCCCTCCCGCTGGTCGACGGTCGTTCCCGTCCCAATATCCTGGGCGAACAGACCGTAGATCAGCCCGGAGAACGCGGTTCGGAACCGCTCGTTTGCAGCCGCCCAGACGATAAAGAGCCCGCCGAGCAAAACCGCTGGAGTGAACATCGACGGATGGTGGACGAACGGATGGTCGTCGTATCGCCGGCGGGCAACCCACTGGACGCCGGCGAACGCTCCGAGCAGGACGACCACGTTGATCATCTGCTGGGGATGGATGAGCAACAGCCCGATTCCGGTGACGATCACGCCCACTGTGAACGGCGAGATACCCAGGGGAAGTCGCTCGAGGTCACTTCGCCGACTCATGAACGTGATGATCGCGAAGATGGCGACGGGAACCACGAAGAGCGCGTTCGAGTTCGTGTGCGGGCCCATGTGCGTCGCCACGTTGTTGATCGGCAACACCATCCAGGAGGCGATGGCGGCGAAGCCGGCGGCCGCGTTAGTCCCCGAGATATCTCGCGCGATGAGCGGAACGAACACGAGAAACGGGACGAACAGGATGATGACGGCGATCAGGAGCGCCCGCTGCATCGAGACGCCGCCGGCGAGGTGGAGCGCCGACGCGATCGAGTGCAGACCGGGGTAAAACAGCTCGTTAGGCTGCATCGTTCCCTGAACGAAATCGCGCACCCAGCCGAGGTGGGTGAGTGCGTCGCCTTTCCCCTGGAAGTGGTAGTTCCGGATCACGGGCAGGCTGACGATGCTCGTCACGGTCAGGCCGCCGAGGGCGATGGCCCCGCCCTGATACCAGTCTCGAGCGCCGATCGTCAACCCGATGGCGATGGCGAGTGCCAGGCCGAACCCGACCCAGGTGATCGTTGGCGTCGCCGCGTAGATCGACGTCTCGTAGCCCGAGGGCGGGGATCGTCGGGCGGCGGCGATCGCGACCGCGACGCCGAGAAAACCAGCCGCCAGCACGAGGTTCAACAAGGTGCGTCTCATCGCATCACTCCGACGGACGGACGGTCGGTCGCTGGAGCTACAGTTCGCATCGTTGTGAGGGGTAGCGTACGCGAGGGTTTGTTATATCGAGCCTACCGGGCGGAGACGGTTGTTTGGGTCTCGAGCGATACGCAAATTCCACGAATCCACACAGGAGAAGTCCCAAAACCAGTGGTTCCCCGCCCAGAGTTGCCTCGAGTACGGCCGGCCATCCATCGCTAGGGAGTGATTTCTGCAGTTCGTGACGGTTCAACGATTGTGTCTGTTTTTACCCCCCTGTGTGGTGGCCTCGATGACGACCGGGCCGACGGGATTCCGGCGGCCAGAACACATCACCTATGCCATCGATACACATCGAGACGCCGACGACGATCGACCGAACCCTCCGAACGACCGTCCAGCCCTCTCGTGACCTCGCCCGCTTTTTCACGGGTGACCCGCTCGAGATCACCTACGACACCTCGATCGAGGCCGTGCCGGAGTCGATCCTGGTCATTCCCGCGCTCGCACAGGTCTGCCCGGTCGCCTGGGCCAACGGGGCCGACGTCACCGTCGACGCCGTCGACGCGACCTTCGTCGCCGCCCTCGAGGAGATCAAGGCGACGATGCTCGAGATGTACGACTTCCTCGAAGGAGGAGATCTTTACGCGCGCGAGGTGGTCGACAACGACTTCGGAGACGCTTCCGCAGATATCGTGTCCGTCGACACGTCCACCGGCCTCGAATCCGGCGACACTGCCTCAGGCCTCGCATCCGGCGATACTGCCACAGGCCGTGAGCCCGCCGACGAGTCGCCGTCATCCCCGGCCGGTGGGGCACCACGCCAGATCGAAACCGACGGCATCGGAGCGGAGGGGCAGAACGCGACGTCGACCGGCAAGAGCGGCCTCCTCTTCACTGGCGGGGTCGACTCGACGTGTTCGTACGTCCGTCATCGTGAGGAAGCCCCGACACTGATCAGCATCCGCGGCTGGACGATTTCACCGGACGCCGCCGGCGACGAGCAGTGGAACCACCTCACCCGACGGGTAAGCGACTTCGCCGACGAACGAGGGCTCGAGACGGCCTTTGTCGAGGCGAACATGCTCTCGTTTCTCGACCACCCGATGTTGCTCGCTCACTACAAGCGCTACGTCGACGGCGGCTGGTACAGCTCCGTCGGGCACGGCCTCGGCCTGCTCGGTCTCTGTGCCCCGATGGCGGCTACTCGGGGCATCGACGATCTCTACATGGCCGCGACCCACTGGGAGGGGATCGACCTCGAGTGGGGGTCGCGACCGGATATCGACGATCACGTCCGCTGGGGCGGGACGCAGTGTCACCACGATTGCTACGAGCTGACCCGACAGGAACGCCTCGACGCGATCGCCACGTACGTCGACAGCGACGCCCCCGACCTCGAATTGCAGACCTGCAACAATCGAATGGACGGCAACTGTGGCACCTGCGAGAAGTGCTACCGGACGGCCGTCGGCCTTCGGCTGTCGGGCCTCGAGCCGAGCGAACACGGCTATCCGTTTTCGGACGACGAGTATCCGGAGATCCGGCACGCGCTCGAGGAGGGGCGCTGGATACTCGGCGAGGACGAACGGTACATGTGGGAGGATATCCGCGACCGGGCGCGGGAAACGGAACTCAAGTCGTCAGCCGAACGAGCGTTCTTCGAGTGGCTGGGCGAGGCGGATCTCTCCTCGATCGTGGACAACTCCGGGTCGCCGCTCCACCACCGTGTTCTTCGTGCAGGGGCGCGGAACGCACCCAATGCCGTCTACTCGAGGCTGTATCCGGTCTGGACGATGGCGAAGTCCGGCTATCGGCGGCTCCGTCTGCAGTGATCGGGTACTCACCGAATCGTTTGAGACGAGCAGTGGTGAGGAAAATTTATAGTTGATTAGAGAATATTTTGCAAGATGTCATCGAATTACGATCAACGCACCCACTCGCTGGCAATCGCTAGCGGCGTCTACTTTGGCTCCGCCCTTATCATTGGCCTCCCAGTCATGTATTTCGTATACTGGGTATTCGTCGGAATACTCAATCTCCTTTCCCTCAACTGGCTTGTTGTCTCCCCTGCGGGGATTGTAACCGTTGCTGCAGCGTTTTGGTTGGTATCTGGGTCGCTGGAAACCTCGCCAGCAGACTCTTTCAAATGGTTGCCTGAACGAAGTGCGTGCCGAGCACCCGCCACAGCGTGAAAGCACAGTAACGGCCAGTCTCATTAGGCCGTCCGTCGTGATCGATCACTCGAGTGGTGCCGGTTTCACGTGAAGGAATGTTTCGAAAGCCCTGACCAGTGAGTTGGTTCGAGAGTCGGGACGGACGAAAGGGTAGGGTTGAAACCCGAATTGGTGTCCACACTGTGGGTTCGAACCCCTCAGATACGTAATTCGTGTTTCTGCCACAACACATTTATATACGATGGTGGGCAGGGAAGTTAATTAACATCGACAGGTGAAGAATATACGTGGAGTTACTACTGTTCACCTCTCGAAGTGGGGCAGAACTCAGCCAGTTGGTGGTAAATTCGTTTCTTCTGCTAGTGATACTGGTTCTGTTGCTGTCGTTAGGGCGATGGATATACCGAGACGCAAAATCTCGGCGGAGCAACTGGGCGTGGCAGTGGGCAACCGGTATCCCCATACTGTTTGTACTGGGAATCGTCCCTGGCCTTCTCGTGCTCATCATTTATCTCCTCGTTCGAGGAGACCACCCTGCTCAATAGTCACGTGTAGTGAGCAGATCGCGACGTTTCGGTTATCTCGTCCCTGGAGGAACACGCCGAATAGTACTCAAAAGTGGCCATTAAACGTCAATGCACACCCAATCGTAATCGGAGTCTGCGATCAGCGTGTACCTCGGTTCAGTTGGTACGATATGTTCCACATCGATGCCGAGGCTCAACGGCATCACGAGAATCGCAACGCGACTCGAGGCGGACTCGAGAACGAGTACGTACCCTGCTGACGGCCACCGATTGAGACGACCTCAACGTCTGTCTCGAGCGACGGACGTGACGACGTCACCCGGAAACGATTCCGGCTGCCTCAGAAGACGGTGACGTTGAGCGCGTACGGCCACTGCGCGGCGCTAACCGCAAGGAACAGCAACGCCGCGCCAGCCCCGTAGACGTTCTTCAGGAAGCTCGTCATCTCGTTCTGGGCCTCCTCGCCCTCGGCGTTCCAGAAGTCGTGCATCTTCACGGCCGAGACGAGCAGGAACACGGCCAGCGCCCCCGAACCGATGGCTGGAAATACGCCGACGATGAGCGACAGGCCGCCGAAAACGAGCAATCCACCGCTGAGAAGCACCGACGCTCTGGGTGCGGGAAGCCCCTTGAACTCCGCGTAGCCGGCCATCGACTCGAGGTTCAGGAAGTGGTTCAACCCCATGAACGCGAGGATGCCACCGAAGAGCACCCGCGCGAGGACGAACAGGACGTCGGCACCGGTCGCCTCGAACATCAGGCGCTCACCTCGAGGTCGAGGTCGAGGTCAGGGTCGCGAGCGGCGCGAGCGTGGGACGTCTTTCTCGAGCGATACAGTTCAGCGGACAGTTGTGGTTGCATCACGTTACCAGGTACGAATTCGAACCTATATATCGGTTCGCGGACACTGGTGCAACCGGGTAACGGTCGCGTTACCGGACACTCACTCCATGTAGCCCAACCCTTTCAACCGGTCTTCGACGCCCGAGAAGTCGTCGTCGACGTCCGTCCGGTCGCGGTCGCTGGTGACGTCTCTGCGCTCGACCTTCGTACCGGTCGGTTCGGCGTCCGGGCGGAACGCGTCGAACAGCACGCGCCCGTCGGCGTTCGTCGGAACCGGCTTTCCGATCCCGTGGAGCAAGGTTGGCGCGACGTCGACCACTCGAGCGCCCCGCAGCGTCGCCCCCGGTTCGATCGAGGGGCCGCGACAGAGCATGATCCCCTCGGGGCGATGGCTCGCGGCGGTCGGGGTCGGGTCGCCGAACGGTTCGTCGGTGATCGCATTGCGACCCTCGTAGGTACCTGCGCCGTTGACGATCAGGTTCGGCGCGTTCGAATCCGTCGGGAACAGATCCTCGCCGTCGTAGACGACAAACACCCGCTCACCCGACTCGTCGGTGATCGACTCGAAGAAATCGGTGAGTTCGGTCTTGAGCGAGTCGATTTCCCGGGGCGAAACGACGCCGTGATCGAACCGATCGGTGTCGTTGATGTAGAGGTTGCCGGCGTCGTGGACGAACGCGACCGTTTGCTCGTAGTCGACGTCATAGAGGGCGTGCTGGCCCGGAATCTGGGATGCCACCGAGTCGACCAGCTGTCTGGGCAGCGCCGACACCAGGAACTCCTCGGAGATGCCGACCCGACTGAGCGCGCTGGTCACCCGCTCTCGGGAGATGCCCAGACTCGCGAGCGCGCCGCGGGTTCCATCGTCCTCGGTCTGGAACAGGTAGCCCTCCTTCTCGAGGAAGTGGTTCGGATAGGCCAGCCGATCGATCGGGCCGAAGCCGTGGTCAGAGACCACGTAGAGGTCGGCGTCGTGTTCGTCGGTGTAGTCCATCACTTCGCCCAGTATGTCGTCGAGGTCGCGGTAGTGCTCGAGGATCCGCTCCTCGTCCCAGATGAGATGCTGGAAGCGATCCGGGGCGGTGTAAACGAAGAAGAACAGCTCCCAGTCCTCGCGTTTCGCCATCAGGAGCCGCATGAGCCGCCGTCGTTTCTCCAGAATTTCGGCGACGGCGTCTTCGAACTCGTCCAGTCGATCGGCGTACTCGGGATAGTTGAGGCTAATCTCGTAGTCCGGGATCTCCGCGGCGATCTCGTCGGCCAGGTCGGGCGGATGGGTAAACTCCTGGTCGGTCGAGGGCGTCATCATCCCGGTCACGAGTTCGCCGTCGATCTCGGTCGCGGGATAGGTCATCGGCACGTTGCCCACGACCGCCGGCTCGAGTTGTTCCCACAGCGGGGGCTGTACGCAGTCCTGGCTGGTGTACATCCGGTGGGAGTACGACGATGATAGCTTCTGAAAGCCGTAAATGCCGTGTTTATCGGGCCAGACACCGGTCGCGATCGAGGGCCAGGCCAGCGGCGTCGTCGCCGGCCGGGTGCTGTCGAGTGGTCCGGTTGCGCCCTCCGACCGAAGCCGAGCGAAGTTCTCCAGGGTGCCGTCGTCGCTCCAGCGATCGATAAGATGCCACGGTACGCCATCGAGTCCGAGGACGAACGCTCGCTCGGATGCCGGTGGTGTGATAGATCCGCTCATGATGATGATCGAGGCGTCAGCGACGCCTGTTACCGGTCACATAGCCCAGCGGTGCCTTTGTTATCCAGCGACTGCAGGGCGGAAACGGCCACGAACGGGACAGTGTCTGGAACGAACGTGGGTCACGAGCGGTTGTGACGCGAGTATCCGCCGTTCGGGCAGAAGCCCGATGACGGAGGGGGAATCGCCATCCTCGAGCAGCCTGTCCGATGTTGCAGGCGCTCCATAACAAAACCGACCGGTCGTCATGCACAGGCTATGGGAGCGATTACTGCAGGCATCGCTGTGCGCGCCGCGGGAGGTGACCGTCGTGGGTAGCGTCGTCATCTCCGTCGACGCCGAACTCGGCTGGGGCTTTCACGATCTCGAGCGTCCACCCACGGATCGGCTCGAGAGTGGCCGTCGTGGCTGGAACGCCCTTCGCGAGCTGTTCGAGACCTACGACATCCCCGCGACCTGGGCGGTCGTGGGCCATCTCATGCTCGAGGACTGTGACGGCACCCACGCCAATCACCCGGCGCCGGACGGCTGGTTCGAGCGCGAGCGAACCGACTGGCGCGAGCGACCGGGTCTCCGGTTTGGGCCCGACCTCGTCGCCTCGATTCTCGAGTCCCCGGTCGACCACGAGTTCGCCAGCCACTCGTTTTCACACGTGCTGTTCGACTCGACGGAGACGACGAGCGAGATGGCAAGAGCCGAGTTCGAACGGGCGCTCGAGCTGGCCGACGAGTGGGGGCTCGAGTGTTCGTCGTTCGTCTATCCCCGGAACGAAGTCGGCCACCGTGAGGCGCTCGCGGCGTCCGGGATGACGGCCTATCGGGGTCGGACGCCGACGCCGGAAGGGTTCCGGGCGGTTGTCGAGACTGGCGTACTCGATCGATCGGTGCTCGTCGAACCGTACGTCGACGAGTACGGCCTGGTGGACGTCCCCGCCTCGTTGTTCCTGTTCGGTTTCGAGGGAGTCGCCCGCCGCGCCGCCGAAACTGTCTGGGCCGATCCGATGGTCGTCACGGCTCGACGTGCAATCGACCAGGCAGTCACCGCCGACGACGGCCAGCTCTGTCACCTCTGGCTGCACCCGAACAACCTGGTGACAGAACGCGACGACGAACGGATTCGGGCGATTCTCGAGTACCTCGACCGCCGTCGCCAGGAAACCGGTCTCGTCGTCGAGACGATGGCCGAGGTCGCCAACCGAGTGCTGGCTACGGACGACGAACCGGCGGCGACGTCCTCACCACCGCACGGACGCGCCGTCCAAGAGCAATAGTATAAAATATAGAGTTTTGAGCTACAAATTCTATAGGTACACCTACGGCGACGTCACCGTTGGTTTCGCCGGTCGCTCGAGACCCGTTACGTCCTCGTACACCTCGAGAATCGCGTCTGTCGTCCGCTCGAGGCTGACCCCACGAACCGCGTCGCGTCCGTTCGAGCGCTGTCCCGACTCGAGTACGTGCGCGAGGCCATCGATGAGCAGCTCGTCGTCGGGGGTGACACACGAAGGCGAGACGTCCGCGAGCCGTTCCCGAACGTCACCCACGTCGGTAGCGACGACTGGACAGTTACAGGCCATCGCCTCCTTGACGGCGTTAGGCGAGCCCTCGCTGTGAGAGGTCACCAGGAGGGCGTCGGCGGCGTTCATGTAGTGGCGCATCTCGGCGTGGTCGACCCCCGAGACCGTCCGCAGGGCGACCGGCCGGTCGAGCGTGCCGTCGACGGCGTCGACGACTCGCTCGGCTCGCGGATAGTTCTTCACGTCGCGATCGGGGGCGTAGGGGAACAGGACGTTGTACGTCTCGTCCGGCCAGCCAACGCGGTTGCGAGCGAGCGACTGGGCTCCTGGCGTGAACAACTCGAGGTCGACGCCGTCGGGAACGACACGACACTCCCGTCCAAGTGCGTCCCGCATTTCGGGAGACATGACGATCACGGCGTCACAGAAAGGCGCACAGGTTCGACTGATCGGGGCGACGGGGCCGTGGACGTCCGACCCCCACAGCGAGAGGACGACCGGAACCTGCCGCTGAGCGAGTGCCATCGGTGCCGTCAGCCCGTAGTGGGCGTGAATCAGATCGTACCCGTCGTCGATCTCCTGGCGCACCGTTCGAAAAAAGGAGAGGTACTCGCGCAGTCCCCGGGACTCGTTCGGCGAGTCGGCTGAGACGTTCCCGGCAACACACCGCGTCTCGAAGCGAACGCCGTGGCGCTCGAGAGCGGCCATCTGCTGGGTCATAAACGGCGCGTCCGCCGCGTTCGTCAGGGTGAGAACGTTCATTCTAGTGCACGGCCGCCGGCTGTCGGCTTTGTTAAGGATTCCTTTCGACGCGTCTCGACCCACAGCAGCGAGGTTGGTCGTCAGCAACGTCGACTATCGGTCGACGGCGAGCCAGGGAGAGGCTGGCCGAAACACCGGCCTCAGTACCGCTCGAGTGGTAAGATGCCAGAACGGCGGCCTGTCACGGCCGACCCATCGAACGGAACCCGTCACCCTCGGACGAACACCCGAACGACGCCCGGGTTCGCGACCCCAATAACGGATACCGTATCTGGCGACCCCGTCGTTGTTGATCCGCGACTCGAGTATATATAACTCGTAACGATATTCGACGAAATACTTATACGGGCTAGTATTGAAGCCGAGGACGAGACCATACATGGCCCTCTCCGATCTCGTTACCGATCTCCTGTCGGGAACCGATACCCGCTCACCCGACACACCGACGAATCAGTCCACCGCGGAGACGTCGTCGCTCGTCTACGAGTGTCGAAACTGCGGGACGACGGTCACCCCGGAGACGATCGTCTGTCCGAACTGCGATCACGACGAGATCGTCGAGTACCCCGTCGACTGATGGGGATTGTCGGAGCCACCCGGAGGTTTCGAAACTCGGTCTTCGACGCTGTGACTCGGTTCGTTGTCGGGAAAACGATGAACTCCTCCGATAATTCCTCTGAATCGAACCCCTCCGATCGATCGGCGAGCGAAACGCTCGAGTACACGCTCTGAGAAGGCACCCGCATGGACATCCGCCTCGACGAAGTCAACAAGCGCATCATCCACGCCCTGATGGAGGACGCGCGGACGACGTCGGCCCCGATGATCGCCGACGAGGTCGGCGTCTCGCCGGCGACGATTCGCAACCGCATCGGCCAGCTCGAGGACGCTGGCGTGATCGAGGGCTATCACGCCGTCGTCGACTTCGAGCGTGGCGACGGTCGACTGCGCAACCTCTACCTCTGTAACGCACCGGTCGAAGACCGCGAGCGACTCGCTCACCAGGTTCGGCTGATTCCCGGCGTTATCAACGTCCGCGAGTTGATGACCGGCCGGCGCAACCTCCACGTGCTCGCCGTCGGCACAGATACACAGGATCTTCGACGGATCGCCCGCGAGATCGCCACCCTCGGAATCGACATCGAGGACGAAGACCTGCTGCAGACCGAACACTTCCAGGCGTATCGCCCGTTCGGCCCGGACGACGAGACGCCGAAACCGCTCTCCGATTACATCAGCCTCACCGGCGGCGCGGAGATCATCGAGGTGACTGTCGACGATGGGGCGCCGATCACCGGGCTCTCCCTCGAGCACGCCGGCCGGGAGGGTGTGCTGGCTGACGACGTCCTCGTGATCGCGATCGAACGCGACGATGCGGTGTTGACGCCGCGGGGCGATACCGTCATTCGGTCGGACGACCTGCTCACGTTGCTCTCGCGTGAGGGGGTGACCGACGACGCGCTCGAGGCGTTTCAGTCGGTTCGGTAGTCGAACTCCTCGAGGTGATCGCCGAGCAGCGCATCGTCGAACGTGGGATCGGACAGCACCGTCCCGTGGGCGACGGTGGTGTACGTGCCGTAGCCGACGGCGCCACGAACCAGCGCTTCGGGAACCGAGCCCGTCATCAACGTCGGAACGGGACGGCCGAGTGCAGCCATCACCAGCGGCGCGATGTCGGCAGCGGTCAGCGGGGCGTTCTCTTCGGTGTGGCCATTCTCTCGAATCGATGGCCCGGCCGCGAAGAACGTTCCCGGGCCGAGCTGGGTGGCACCCGACGCTGACGTACACGACCGTCGTCCGGGTTCCGGAGCAAGCGTACACGCCGTTCCGGCCGTCGAACAGATTACGTCCGGGGCTTCTCGGACGAACGGGCCGTCGTACAGGTGTTCGCGGTTACAGACGAACTCGAACGCCGGGTTGCCGTCCGGGTCACGACACTCGTGCAAGACCTCGAGAACGGTCGCTCTCGTCTCCTCGTACGCGGAGTTGACGACCCGGCCGTACCGTTCGCGGCCGGCGACGTTGAGGCGAACGCCAGCACCGGTCGCACTCGGACAAAACGCCCGGGAACGGGGCCACCGATACGCTGAGGTCCAGTCCACGTCGTTCGGGTCGTCGTGCGGCGAACCCCGACTGAACACACTCGAGGTTCGATCAAGCACACTCGAGGCTCGACCGAACACACTCGAGGTTCGATCAAACACACTCGAAGCAGTCGCGAGGAGTGCATCGACCGACGGCATCAGTCCATCTCCAGTCCCCGACCCGGGTTTCGGCTCGCGCTCGAGCAGCCCGTTCGCTGCGAGTAGTTCGTTGACATGAACGCGGTACTCGACCGGACGGGGCGCACCCATCGGCGAACAGCCGACGACCGTGGTCTCGTCCGGGACGGTCTCGAGGACGGCCGTGACGAGGCGGTCGGCTGCGCGGTAATTCGCTCGGTTCATCTCGGTCGTTCCGTCGGGCATCGTTCCCGATGGATCGGTCATGGGCACGTGGACGAGTGCCAGTTCCCACGGTTCCGCATCGAGGAGGTCGACGCTCAAACGCCGTCTGGCGTCGATGAGCGACGGGAGTTCGCCCGAACACTCGAGGTCGGCAACCGTCCACGGACAGCCCACAGGCAAGCCGGTGTCGGCGGCTTTCGGTATCGTTCCCCGTCTCGACTGCTGGAAAGCTGGAAGCGACCCGCCGGCCGACGGATCGGCAACCGGCAGCGCGACCTCGCTCGAATTTCCGGCCGTTCGTCCCGGGACGACGACGCCGTTCATCGGCCCGGGAGGATCGGTCAACGGCAACCCACAGACGATCGTTTTGGCGCCCTCGCCGGTCAGATAGTCCCACAGCGTGGGTCGACGAACGTCGATAGTGGAGACGGGTCGGCCGGTACCGGGATATCCAGCAGGAGTCGTCTCGTTGAACACCCCGTGATAGCTCGGATCGGTTCCAGTGACCAGCGAGGCCCACACGCTGGCGGACGTCGCCGGTATCGTCGGCTCGAGCGTTCCCGAGACCCCCCGTTCACGAAGGTCGGTGATCGTCGGAACGTCGGGTGCAAACCGCTCGAGAGACGCTTCGTCGAGTCCCTCGAACGCGAAGACGACGACGCTCATCGGTGCCACCGTCTCGGCCGGTTGCGCCTCGACCGGCTGGTTACGTCGTCGAAAATGGGGTGTCCCGAACCCGAGCAGTCGGTCATCACTCGAGGTGACCAGCACCGATCGTTTCGTTATTGGTCCGCTTCGAGACGGTCGGAGGCGGATACTCGAGCGGTCGCTCGAGTAGCGAGCGCCTGTCGACGATCGACAAACGCGTAACGACCGACTATCCGCCGCACTCGAACGGCGCCATCGGTGGCGTCACTGCCTGGGCGCGTCGAACGCCGCCGGTCGGCCGATCGTCGACGTTCCGGTGTCGGCCAGCACGTCGCCGTCGATGACTGTCGGCCGATTTCCGCGAGCACCACCGAGGGTGACGACGCGGTGGTCGGTGTCCTCGAGCGAGAGGACGTCCCGACCGTCGAGGACGACCATCGGCTCGAGAGCACCCCACTGAATCCGCTCGAACTCGGACTGGGGCGTCACGAGGATCGCCGCGTCGAACGTCGGCCCCGATGCGAGGTCGTCGACGGCTATCGACCGGGCACCGAAGTCCGCCGGGTCGACCAGTGGGTCACAGCCCCAGACGTCGGCGCCCCGCTCGCGGAGCGTCTCGACGACGTCGATCGCCGGCGAGGCCCTGGTCTCCTCGACCCCCGGCCGGTACGTAAAGCCGAGGACGAGGACGGAGATATCCTCGAGCACGTCGCCATCGTCACGCCCGGATCGGGGCAGCGCCACGAGCGCGTCTTCGAGCATCGTCACCGTTCTGGCTGGCATTTCGCGGTTGACCCGCCGGCCGAGTTCGACCATCTCGAGAGGTACCTCCGTTTGTGAGAGCAGGAAGTGCGGGTAGTACGGGATGCAGTGGCCGCCGACGCCCGGTCCGGGATCGTGGAGGTGACACATCGGGATGTGGTTGGCCGTCTCGATCACCTCACGCACCGAGACCCCGAGTTCCGGAGACGTGCCGGCCAGTTGGTTCGACAGCGCGATGTTGACGTCGCGGTAGACGCCCTCGAACACCTTCACTGCCTCCGCCGTCGTCGCGTCCGAGACCAGGTGGACGGCGTTGCTCGAGAGTTCGTCGTACACGAGCGCCGCCGCGCGTCCGCTCTCGTCGTCGACGCCGCCAACGACCTTTGGATACTGCCCGCGGATATCCCGCAGCGCGGTACCGGAGGCCGTCCGTTCGGGACAGAACGCGACGCCGAAGGAACCGGGCTCGAGACCGCTCTCGGCGGCGAGATGCGGTGCGATGGCGTCCCGACAGGTTCCCGGGGGAAGCGTCGATTCGACGATGACGAGGTCGCCCGGCGAGAGGCCGCTAGCGACGTCCTCGACGACGGATTCGATCGTCGACAGGTCGGGCCGATCGTCGGGCGTGATCAGCGTCGGCACGATGATGACGTGAATTCGTGCATCGATCGCCGCAGCGACGCCGTCGGTCGTCGCCTCGAGACGGCCGCGATCGACCTGGTCGGCGAGCAGTTCATCGAGGCCGGGTTCGCCGCTGACGTGGCTCTCACCGGCGTTCACCGCGTCGACGACGGCGGGGTCGATGTCAACGCCCGTGACCGCTCCGGTCACCTCGGCGAACACGCCCGCGAGCGGGAGCCCCATCTTCCCGAGGCCGTAGACGGCGACGGGTGTCTCCCCGCGCGTCAGTGCCAGCCGTTGGGCCGACTCGGTTCCCCCGTGGCCGTACAGCCCTGTCGACTTCCCACTCATCGTGCAATCACCTCCCGATCGGAATCGGCACACAGCCGTTCGATCCGTTCGACAATCTCGAGGGCGGCCAGTCCGTCCTCACCGGTCACGGGCGGTTCCGAGCCGGTTTCGACCGCGTCGACGAACGCCTCGAGTTCTCGCTTGAGTGGTTCGCCATTCTCGACGCGAGGCCGTTCGACGACGCTCTCGTGGCGGTGACGGTTGGTTCCCTCGTCGGTCACGTACTCGGGATAGGAGTCGCGGTGGATCAACACCGACTGCTGGAGGTAGTCCACCTCGACGAGACACTCGCTGGCGGTGATCGTGAGCCGGCGAACCTTCTTCTGCGTTCGCCGACTCGCCGTCAACGAGACGATGACGCCATCGGACAGCATGGTCGTCGTCGCGTACTGGCCGTCGTCGGTACTCATCGCCGACACCACCGTCGGCGTTGCCTCAAAGAACGACCCGACGACGTCGATGTCGTGAATCATCAGGTCGGAGACGACGCCGTCGGTCGCCGTGCGGTCGACCGGCGGGCCGAGGCGTTCGGCCTCGATGGCGATCACGTCCAGTTCCTCGATCACCGAGGCGACGGTCTCGACGGCCGGATTGAACCGCTCGATGTGTCCGACCTGCAAGACGAGGTCGGCATCCTCCGCCGTTCGAATCAATGCTCGTCCCTCCTCGACCGTTTCCGCGATCGGTTTCTCGACGAGGACGTGGACGCCGGCCTCGAGACAGGTCGACACCGTCTCGTAGTGGGCGTGGGTTGGGACGGCGACGGTGACGACGTCACACGTCGCGAGCAGGTCGTCCATGGGTAACGAAGCGGTGTCGTAGCGCGTCGCGACCCGCTCAGTGAGACCATCGTCGAGGTCGGTAACGCCGACGAGGTCGACGCCTCTGAGTTCGCCGTAGATACGCGCGTGATTCTCTCCCATCGCACCGACGCCGATAACGCCGGCGCGGATCGGTTCCGTCGATGAAGTCGTCGTATCCCGTGTCATTGTGCGTCGTAGTAAGCCGCAATCGCCTCGAGAACCGCCTCTCGGTCGTCAGCGCCGATGTTCGGGTGTACCGGAAGCGATAGGACGTGATCGGCCGCCCGCTCGGCATGTGGGAGCGTTGCCGCAGCCGTACTCACCGTTTCGTACGCCGGCTGGCGATGGATCGGCGTCGGGTAGTAGACACCCGTGCCGATCCCTCGTTTCTCGAGCCACTCCGCGAGCGCGTCGCGGTCGTCCACCCCGACCGTGTACTGGTGGTAGACGTGTTCCATCCCATCGGGCACCGACGGCGTCGTGACCGGCAGATCGGCCAACCCTGCGTTGTACGCGTCCGCGTTGTTCTGTCTGGCTGCAGTAAACGTGGGGAGACGCTCGAGCTGTGTACGCCCGATAGCGGCGGCCAGGCTCGTCATCCGGTGGTTCTGGCCGAGCGCGACGTGATCGTAGCCGCGGTCACCGGTCACGTCACGGCCGTGGTTGATGTACGCCGTTGCCGTCTGGGCAACGTCCTCCCGGGTCGTCGTGATCATCCCGCCTTCTCCCGTGGTCATGTTCTTCGTCGGGTAAAACGAGAAACAGGCTGCGTCTCCGAGGCTTCCGACCGGCCTGCCGTCGATCGCAGCACCGTGGGCCTGGCAGGCGTCCTCGAGAACGAAGAGGTCGTGGTCGTCGGCGAACTCGAGCAGCCGATCCATCGACGCGGGCAACCCGTAGAGGTGCACCGGCAGAATACCGACGACATCGGGTCGGTTGCGCACGATCCGGGCGACGTCGTCGGGATCGATTGTGTACGTCTCGGGGTCGATATCGGCGAACAGCGGCGTCGCCCCTGCCAACCGAATCGCGTTCGCACTCGCGACGAACGAAAAGCTGGTCGTCACGACGGCGTCACCGTCCTCGACGCCGAGGGCGTTGAGCGCCGTCACCAGCGCGGTCGTCCCGTTGGTCGTCGCGACGGCGTGATCGGCCCCGCAGTACCGGGCGAACTCCCGTTCGAACCGGCGAACCTCCGGCCCGTCGGCGAGCTGCCCACTCTCGAGTACCGAGTGAACTCGATCGTAAGCCGCCGAACCGAGGTCGGGATCGGCAATGTTGATCTCGGTCATAGCAGCTTGTTCGGCCCCTCGAGGGGTGCCGGGAGTGGTCGTGGTTCGGCCGGCGAACCGACGGCGAGCGTGTCCGCTGGGACGTCATCCGTGATGAGCGCACCCGCAGCGACGAACGCGTTCTCGCCGATCGTGACCCCGGGGAGTAACGTCGCGTTCGCGCCGATCGAAGCGCCGTCCTCGATCGTCGGTCCCTCGAGGCCGTTCTCCGTTCGGATCGGATACTGGTCGTTCGTCAGGACGGCACCGGGGCCGACGAAGACGTTGGATCCGATCGTCGTGTCGGTCGGGACGTAGACGGCCGATTGAATACTCACGTGCGAGCCGATGTCGGTACGGCCGTCGACGATGGACTTCGTCCCAATGAGGACGTCGTGGCCAATCGTGGTGTTTTCGCGCACGAGGACGTCGTGACCGGTTACGAAGTCGTCGCCGATGACGACGTCACCGTAGACGATCGACCCGTGTCTGATCGTCGCATTGCTCCCTATCTTGGGCGGGGAACGGCCGTCGTCGACACCGTAGCCGATCGTCGCCCCGCCGTCGATGCGGCAGTTCTCGCCAGATTCGTACGGGCGTTCGGCCGTCGTCACTGTCGCTCACCTCGAGTGCTCGATACGTCACCGTCGTCTCGCCGGTGGAATACGTCGCTGTACATGGAGATCAGTACCCGTTCGGGTAATCACGTAGGTACTTCGGGCAATCGGGCTTTGTTATCCCCGACCTGAGGGGTGGGTAGTACCCGGCTACGGGGCCAAAATGGGGGGTGCTGAACACGGCCTCGACGGGTCGATTCGGCCGCGGAATTCGATTTCTGACTCACGGCTAACCGAAGGTGTTGAATATCGTGTTACTCATCGAATCCGACCGGTATATGGCGATTTCGACCGGGTAGACGCGAGATAGTAAAGTGATGCTCGGTGGGAGTAGGCCTCGTGAGCATTTCGATGACGTTGTACACCTGGGAGCGGACTCCCGCCGTTCGAGGGTCTCGAGGACTATGACCGACGGGACGCTTTCGCAGGCGGAGCTGTTCGACGTGTTCAGCAACGCCAGACGGCGACAGACCGTACAGTATCTCAAGCGCCAGCAGGGAACCTGTGACCTTGCGCCGCTGGTCGAACAGGTTGCCGCCTGGGAAAACGAGATCAGCACGGACGACGTCACGCGAGCCCAGCGCCGTCGGGTCTACATTTCCCTGTATCAAACCCACCTCCCGATGCTCGAGGAGCACGGCATCGTCGACTGGGATCCGGACGCCCACCGAATCGAACTCGTCCCGAACGAGGAAACGTTCGAACCGTACCTGGATCGCGACCTCCAGAATCAGCGACCCTGGCACTGGTACTACGCCTCCCTGTCGGTGGCCGGGGCGATCGTGTTTACCCTGGCCTCACTGTCCGTGGGCTCGATGTCGCCCGCAATCGGCCCCCTCGTCGTCCTGGTGGTCTGTCTCCTCGTATTCGTCCTCGCACTCGTTCATCACGTCACCCACCGCCCGAGGCACTCGCTGGCGTTCCTCTCTCGCCGATAAGATTCCAACGGTCTGTTGGTCGTTTTTCGAGCGCTCGCCTCAGCCCAGAAGTCGATACAGACTGCTCGCGCCGATTGCAAGCAGGATGAGCACGCTCGAGAGCACTGGATCGATGCTCGATACGACGGGTAAAGAGAGTCCGGCCAGCGCGATAACCACCAGCCCGAGCACGCACAACGATAGATGACTCATCAGGACTGGGCTGTACGCTGTGTGGGCACCATCGACGTATCTGAACACGTCCTCGAAGTGAACGCCTCGTTCGATCGTTTTCGCCGTCGAATCGTAGGCGATGACGCCGTCCTCCTCGAGTTGTGGGAGGTGCGTCTGCTGGAGGGAGACGTAGACGCTCTTATAGAGGTTGTTCGGTACGGAGCCGGCGTCGGACTCCAATTCGGCGATCTCCGTGGCCACGTCAGAGACGTCTAGCTGCCCCGGCTGGTCGGCAAGCAACTGGACGATTGCCCGCCGCCGGTCGTTTCCGAGGATGTGAAAGACCTCACTTTCGGCGAGAGCCTCCGTTCGTCGCTCCTGTACGGACATTACTCAGACGCTCCAACGACTGGTTCCGTTCGCACACGTTCCACCACCTACCATCGTATTGCTACGGCATTCGACTACAGCACCCTTCAATCTGATGTAAAATATAGTGCCATACACGCCCGGATATAACTCTCGAGGCGGTCGCTGCACGCCGTGCGTTCAGCCTGGAAAAGGGCGATTTCGTGTCGATCGACGGGTCAATACTACGTCCTAGCGCGATGGGAGATGTCCACCAGATTGCATTTCGCGGTACGTCGTACACGACGGGCAGCCGTGAACAACGTCACCGTTGTCACCGAACACACGAGCGAACTGCTGAGTGACGTGTGTACCACAGTTTTTACAGCGTGTTCCAGTCGTCGACGATTCCTTCGGCGTCCAGGTGAGTCGGGGTGATGTCATGGCAGTGGGCGTGGGTTCGAGATGGTGAGCTCGATACTCGAGTGGCACAGCACCACCGAGCAACGTACAACGAGCGTTCTCAGATCCGAATAAAAGCGGACGACCGTTCAGGTGGGTGGCTCCGTAATCACCGGGTTAACACGTTATTTTCGGTCGGTTGAGCGCCCTCTGTCACGTTTTCCCCAGTCTGCCGGCCGTAGAGATGGACGATGCTCTCGCAGAATGTTCTCGGTTTGACTGGAGTTCATCGAGAAAACGCAGCCTACCGTCATGTGAAATCACTACTTTCCGTACGGAAATCCCAGGTTTCGAAAATGAAATCCCTTCCTATACCGGATAAGGTAGTTCGTTATAAAATACCACTACCCCTTACGAGTTAGCACACAGGAAGGTGCTGATGGTCTAGCAGTGTCGGTGGTTGACCATCGGTACGCCCCCTGATGTGTCGATCAGGGATCCAACACGGTGATGCAATCAATGTCTACCCACGCAAACAACACGGCGGCAGAATCGGCAGTCAACCCAGCGACACAGCTCAACGTGCTCGGGGACGAGTGTGCACGGACGATCCTCATCGCAGCGAGCGAGGGCCCACGCACGGCCAAGGAACTCACCGAGAAAGCGGATTGCTCGTCCGCGACGGTGTATCGACGAATCAACAACCTCCTCGAAAGCGAACTCCTCGCCGAGTGTATCCGATTCGAGAAAAACGGCTCGCATACGACGGCCTATGAAGCGACGATCGACCATCTTCGCGTCGAAATCGGCTCCGACGGGATCGCCGTTTCCGCCGCCCATAGTGACTCAAGCATCGAGACCAGAGCACTAATCGAGCCATCGTGTCCGAGCGATCAGTAGCCGAGCAGATCGAAGCCGAACGACCGTTCCTGCGACCGTCACGACGAACACTGTTTCATCGAGGGAAAGCCGCCGGTAGCTGCGAAACGGTCACACCGGGTGTCGTGAACGGCAGCCTGCCGAATCTGTATGATGCGGATAACAAATATCCACTCAACGGAACGGTCAATGTGATTGAGCAATGCATGATCTGACCGGGTTTCAGCGCGACCTGCTGTACGTGATCGCCGGCGCGGACCGACCGTCTGGCCAGACAGTTAAAGAGGAAGTCGAACAGTATTACAGCTCCGAGATCAATCACGGACGGCTGTACCCGAATCTGGACACCCTCGTCAACAAGGAACTCGTCGAAAAAGGGCAACTCGATCGACGAACGAACTATTATGCGATTACCGACGCGGGGGTCGATCAGATTCACGAACGCAGGGAGTGGGAAAGTCAGTACGTCGACGCCTGAGGAGTTCCCCTCCGAAATGCCGGACGGCGATCGACTACCTGCTCCGTGGTGGTGTTCGAGAGCGATCCCGTTCTCGTCATCCAGGTAGCCGTCAACGCATTGCATCCAGCCATTTGTCCCTCAGTCCCGAACGGGACGTTTCGAGTAATGGGGCAACTCATTAGGACTGTCACGTACCTGCGGCAGCGAACACACCACGGACATGAGGCGGTATGCACGCATATGAGTCGATATGGACGTACCTGAGCCGATGGAGTGTCAGTGTACAACTTCTCAGTTCCGACTCGAGACGGCTCGGTGACAGCGGCGGGTCGTTCATCGATCTCCGCTCACGGCCGCCATGGCTCCGAAGCGAATCGCCACGGGAGAGCTCAGGTGACGCGGGGTTGGTCGAACGGCTGCTCCGACGGTAATCCGTCCATAACAAAGCCTGACTGAGACAAGCGCTTCACTGATTCGAGTATGTTCGGCGTTCGTAACCGACGTTCACACCCGAGGAAACGATGAGTCTCACCACCAGGACACAGAACACCGTCGACGCGGTGTTCCGGTATCCGAGCGATCTCGCGATCGTCTCGCTCACGACCGTCGCTGCCTACGTGCTCGTGACGACCCTGCCGACTGGCAGCAACATCCGACTGGTCGCGGCTCTCGCGTTCGTCGCATTCCTCCCCGGCTACGCACTCGTCTCCGTGCTCTTTCCGGTGGCCGCTCGACCTCGATCCGTCGGCTCGCAGTCGGTGAGCGAAAACCGCCCCGGCGGGATCGACGTCGTCGAACGCGTCGCCCTGGGTCTCGGTCTCTCTATCGCCATCGTTCCGATGATTGTCCTCGTGCTCCCGCTCACGGAGTGGGGGCTCGAGATGGGGTCGGTCGTCGGTGCACTCGCGCTGGTGACGCTCGTGCTGGCTCAGCTTGGCGTGATTCGTCGGCTCAGGGTGCCCGAGGCCGATCGATTCACCGTTTCGCTGACCGCGTTCAGAAACCGGCTCTCGCGCGCTGCCGGAACCGGGACGACCCGCGCCTCAGCAGTCGTGCTGGCGGTCACGATCCTCCTCGCTGCTGGGATGCTCCTGTACGCGTTCGCAGCGCCGATGGCTGCTGGTGGATTTACCCAGCTCGGAATTTACACGGCCCACGACGACGAACTCGTCGCGGATATGCCGTCGACGGCCGCCCCGGGAAGCGAGATTCCGATCACGTTCCAGATCCACAACAACGAAGGCCAGGAGATGGAGTACACGCTCGTGATGCAAGAGCAGGTGCTCGAGAACGGCGAGGTCGTCGAGCGGGTCACCCACCGGGAGGTGACGGCGATCAGTCGTTCGACTGACGGCGGGGAGATCACCGCCGAGCGAACGGTGACACCGGTTGCAGAGGATGGCGAAACCGTCCGTATCGCGGTCATGCTGTTCGACGGCGACGCTCCTGCCACTCCGACGATGGAGGACGCGATGGAGTACACGTACTTCTGGGTCACGATCGAGACGCCGCCGGATGCGCCGGGTAGCGCTGACTCGACCGATGAACCAGGTGATGAAGCGGATGATGACAGTGTCGATGGTGGCGACGATAGCGGGGGAGCTGACGATAGCGACGATGACGGCAATGACGACGAGGGCACGGTAACTGATGATGACGGTGACGATACCGTGGCCGATGATGCGGATGACGGTGATGACAGCGATGATACCGACGACGATGCAGATGACGAGAGCGACGATGACGATGATGCGGATGACGACAGTGACGATGACGATGATGCGGATGACGACAGCGACGATGACGATGATACGGATGATGACGACGACTAACAATCCGTAGCCCAACCACGCAGGAAACACATCGTCCTTTCGCCGCTCGAGGAAACTCTGGCTGGACGGTTTGCCGATTGGCTATACACGTACCGCTCGAGAAACAGCGTTTCACGCCGGCTGGTACGTTGATCGACAGAAAAATACAGCCCGGGAAACCGAATCAGACCAGTCCGCTCAGGGCGATGGCGACCCGGTCGGACGTGTTGTCCGTGTCGGTATCGTCATCGTCCGTGTCTTCTTCCGTGGTCTCGTCGTCGTCCATCTCGTCGTCGTCCATCTCGTCGTCATCGGTTTCTTCGTCGTCGACCTCGTCGTCATCCATTTCGTCGTCATCCATCTCGTCCATCAGTTCGATGAAGTCGACCTCACCGAACGCGTCCGTCAGGATCATGTGGACGTACTCACCGGCTGGGACGTCGGTGGTGTCGATTTCGAACTCGACCGTTTCGCTGGCACCCGCGTCGAGTGTCACCGACTGTGACTCGACGAGGTCACCGTCGAGTCTGAACTGCACGTCCTGGGTGTCTTCCTCATCGTTCGGGTTCGAGATGGTTGCGTTGACCATGATCGTATCACCGACCGTCGCGTCCTCCGGTGCCTGGAGGTTTTCGACGGTGAAGGATTCTAATTCGTCGTCGTCGATCTCTTCGTCATCTACCTCGTCATCGTCGATTTCTTCATCGTCTACTTCTTCGTCATCCACCTCTTCGTCGTCAATCTCTTCGTCGTCTACTTCTTCGTCGTCGATCTCTTCATCGTCTACTTCTTCGTCGTCGATCTCTTCGTCATCCACCTCTTCGTCGTCGATCTCTTCGTCATCCACCTCTTCGTCGTCAATTTCTTCGTCGTCAATCTCTTCATCGTCGACCATGTCGCTCAAAATCTCCTCGAGTCGGTCGAGGTCAGCGTCCTCATCGAGGATGAAGACGAAGATTTGGGCGTGTTCGATAGTGAGGTGTTCGATCGTGATGTGTTCGATCGTCACCGCCTCTTCGTCGTCGACCTCATCGACTTCTTCATCGTCTACTTCCTCGTCATCGTACACCTCTTCGTCATCCACCTCTTCGTCGTCGATCTCTTCGTCATCCACCTCTTCATCGTCTACTTCCTCGTCATCGTACACCTCTTCGTCATCCACCTCTTCGTCGTCGATCTCTTCGTCGTCGACCTCATCGATGTCGTCAAGGTCATCGATATCGTCGAGGACGAAGATGGAGATGTCTGCGTTCTCGATTGTGAATTGTTCGATCGTGAACTGTTCGATCATCACCGTCAACGGAGACACGACCATGACACCGTCTTCGACGACGTCGTGATCGGGCTCCATGACGACCTCATCATCGTCTACTTCTTCGTCATCCACCTCTTCATCCTCGACCTCATCGACTTCTTCGTCGTCGATCTCTTCGTCGTCGATCTCTTCATCGTCGACCTCATCGACTTCCTCAACCTCGAGGGTCACCTGTGCATCGTCGGTCACTGGCTCACCGTCCTCGGTGAGGTACGGGCCATCCTCCTGGCCCTCAGTCTCGACGAAGTCGTACTCCTGGTTGTCGTTCGTGTCCTGATGCGGCATCGCGATCAGGGTATCATCCTCCTCGAGCGGTTCATCGAAGGTGACCTCGACGTTCTCGTGAGTACCAGCCTCGAGATACTCAGAGACGCCGATCACGCTCCCGATGACGTTCCCCTCGAGCAAGGTGCTGTCGTGAATCGTCACGAAGCCACCCTCGTCCATGGTCACTTCGTCGACGACGACAGTGTTCCCGTCCGTCGTCTGGTCACTAAACGTGACACTCGCAGACGGCTGTGCGTCTTCTTCCTCGGTGTCGTCCTGTACAGTTGCACTCGAAGATGCGACTGTGGCGCCCGCCGCTATGGCGAAACCACTGGTCAGCACCATTAGCGCGACGAGTACAACGACTAGTTGCTTCTGTATGCTCATGTCTCTCGTGCCGTTACGGCGTTTGGGGGTCGTCGAAAGCTCGTATAAACCGGCTCTACGCTTTCGAGGGGTAATTCCAAACTGATTCCCACAGTGGCGGATTCAACGAGCGGCCGACGTCGAAACCCTTCATTAGCGATGGGAGCTGCGTAGCGGTGTGTCGAACTGTGATAGCCGACCATCGTATCAGAAACCGGATGTACATGGGCTAACAGCCGATACAATTCACGTACCAAACGGCCATACGTTCGTTGTCACGTGTCGCCGATCGCCGATCGCCGATCCCGAGCAGTGTCCGGCTGCAAACTGGTACACCAATCCCTCTCAGTGGACGTCGCTCGGTGGCTCACTCGACTGTGAGAGCGAGGGTTCGTTCCCGCGAATACACACGAGGTTCTCCCGCCCGAGTCGAAGCTTCGTTATCTCGTCGTCGTCTTCCAGCTCCGCCAGCAAGCGACTCACCTTGGCTTTCGACCAATCGACGGAGTCGACGATTGCCGACTGCTTCATCCGGCCCCCGTTTTGCTCGATGAGCGAGCACACTCGCTCGCGGTCGGTGAGAAGCGACTCCGTCTGGGGTTCGTCCGACCGCTGTGTCGAACTCGACGCTTCGAGCCGGTTTCGAAGCAAGAGAACGCCACCCAGCAGTCCCAACACCAGGATACCGAACACGGCAGCGACGTGTGACAGTTCGTCGCTCTGGCCCTGGCTTTGCAGCTGCGCGAACACGTGCAGTGGCGGTTCGAGGGAAGCCGTGAACCGATCCAGTGCCGGTGAAACGCGTCTGACTGGTGGGTGTGTGAGTGGCATTAGTCGATCGGAGAGGGTGGTCTTGGTCGGGGAGCGGAGGTGAGATGGTGACTATGGGACGTACGTCAACACCCAACGATACGCGCTGACAAAGTAGTTTTTATAAGTACACAAGTGATATTGAATTAGGCGACAGTCTCGGACGATGCACGTTCCGTCAAGGTGATCCATTCGAACGGCGTCAGCCGAAAGACCGGACGTGGATCGCACTCGAGGGAGTGAGAACGAGGAACTGGAACGCGCTGATTGCGTAGATTGTCAGCGTAGCGAGTCACCGAATGGCGTATTGAACCACTGTTCCGCGGATCACCAACCCGAGTGGGCAATCGGAAGTACGTGGCGATCGGTAGTGCGTGGCGACGATCCCTATCAGACGCCCGGGACTCCGGCCGCATCGAACGTCGTCACGCCGAGGAACGCGAGGACGTAGAGGACGACGAGGACGCTAACCCAGGCGACGAGGGTGATGGCCGCAGCTTGTACCCAGCCACCAGGATAGCGCGCGTTGATCACCGCCAGGTAGGCGAGGAGTACGAGTGCCGGACCGAGAAGCGGGATCCACCCGAGGAACAGCCCGACGACGGCCCACACGACCGCACCGATGAGGGCGGTGACGACCGCGTAGGTGTAGTCTTCCGTGTCCACAATGACGCGAGCCCCGACGTAGATGCCGAGGGCGCCGATCAGCAGGCTGACGACGAATACGATGAGGTTGGCGATCATACCATCTCCTATCCCGCGTCAACCGGTTAGTTATCGTCGGCCTACAGAATCACGTGCCTGACGCCTCTCCAATTGGGAACGTTTCAACGGTGGGCTGACTCCGTCTCGAGCAGGCCGACTACCGATAACCAATTCATGTCGAGAGTAAGATGAGCCGATGACAGTCACTGCGTGGAGACACTCGTCCAAACTGATCGGCGGGTGACCCGCCAGGGTAGAACACAGGACAACCCACCCAACGGAACACCCAGTTGACCTCGAGACCACATGCCTCCACTTTCGAAAGGCCCACCCGAACAGCGTTCACTCTCCCGTGCCGATTGGCCCGGGGGTGTCGCCTGTCTGACCGCCAGAATCGTCGTCCGCACCAGCTACTGCTGTCGTTCGATCGGAACTGGGAACGAGCCCGCGCAGTCCGGTCTCGAGGTCGATCAGTGGCTCGAACCCAAGCCGATCCCGGGCTCGAGAAACGCCCGCGACGCTGTGGCGGATGTCTCCCTCGCGTGGCTCGCGATGAACGATTCGCGACGACGCGTCGGTTACCTCCCGGATGAGAGTTGCGAGTTCGCTGATCGATATTCGCGTCCCGGTGCCGACATTGTACGCCTCACCGACGGCGTCCGTGGTCGCCGCCTGCAGGTTCGCTCGGACGACGTCCTCGACGTGAACGAAATCGCGCGTCTGGTCGCCGTCACCCTCTATCGTGAACGGCTCGTCGGCGCGAGCCTGCTCGAGGAACGTCGAGATCACGCCACTGTAGGGCCCCTGCTGACGTGGACCGTACACGTTGAAATATCGCAGGGCGACGGTCTCGAGGCCATAGAGGTCGTTGTACAGGCGGGCGTAGTGGTCGAGGGCGAGCTTCTGGACGCCGTAGGGCGACGTCGGCTCGAGTCGCGCGGTTTCGGTGATCGGCACCTCGACGGGGTGACCGTAGACGGCGGCACTCGAGGCGACGACGACCCGGGCGTCCTCGAGGCGCGCCTGTTCGAACACGTCAAGGGTGGCCTCGAGGTTGATCTCGTTGGTCGTCCGCGGCGCGTCGACGCTCTCGGAGACGCTGACGACCGCCCCCTGGTGGAAGATGACGTCGACGTCGCGGGCCGCTCGCTGGATGTCGATCGGATTGCGAAGGTCGCCGTCGATCACGGTCGCGTCCTCGTGGACGTGCTCGCGGGTGCCGTTCGAGAAATTATCGAGAACACGCACCTCGTTATCGGGAGCCAGCGCGTCGACGAGGTGGCTGCCAATGAATCCGGCGCCACCGGTGACGAGAACCGTACTATCGGCGAGTGGTGTCTCCATCGGCGCTGACCACCAGCCGTCGGTGGTTTAGTATAGGCGGCGTACCGGTTCGTATCCGACACCTACGCCACGGTTCTCGAGAGGGAGCACAGGTCAGCACATCAATCCCACGCCACAGCCGCCGGTTGCATCAGCCATCGCCAACAGAAGCTATTTGCCCGCTGCTTTGGAATTTCCGACAATGACCGTCGACCTCGTCGTTCGAAACGGCACCGTGGTCACTCCGGCGGGCGCCAGTACCGACGCCGGCCTCGCCATCGAGGACGGAACCATCGTCGCCGTCGGCCAGAGCGACCAGCTACCAGGGGCACTGCGCACCATAGACGCCGGGGGGAACGTGATCGTCCCCGGTATCGTCGACTGCCACATCCACAACCGCGAGCCTGGCCTCGAGTACAAGGAAGACTGGGAGAGCGCGACTCGAGCGGCGGCCGCCGGCGGGGTCACGACCGTCGTCGGGATGCCGAACACCGACCCCGTCATCGACCGCCCGGAACACCTCGAGCTCAAGTTCGATCGCGGCGAGGCATCGGCCCACGTCGACTTCCAGAGTTTCGTCGTCGTCACCTCCGAAAACCTCGAGCGGATTCCCGCTCTCGACGAAGCGGGTGCGCTCGGCTACAAGATCTTCCTCGGTTCCACCGTTGGCGACGTCCCGCCGCCGAACGACGGCGAGATCCTCGAGGCGATGAAACGCATCCGGGAGACGGGGAAACGCCTGGGATTCCACGAGGAAAACGGCGAGATCGTCGACTACACCACGAAGCAGTTCAAAGCCGACGGGAAGAACAGGCCGATCGACTTCGCTCGCTCGAGGCCGGTGATCGCCGAGCGAGAAGCGATCGAGCGAATGTGCACCTTCGCCGAAGAGACCGGGGCGAAGATACACATGTACCACGTCTCCTCGGGATCGGCGGCTGAGGCGGTCGCCCGCGGCAAGGATCGGGGAATCGACGTCACAGCCGAGACGTGCCCGCACTACCTCTGGTTCACCGAGGACGTCCTGCGCGAGAAGGGCAACGTCGCCCGGATTCAGCCGCCGATTCGCGACGCCGACCAGCGCGATCGACTCTGGGCAGCCCTCGAGAGCGGAGCCATCGACAGCATCGCCACCGACCACGCACCCCACACGGCCGAGGAGAAACTGGTCGATGATCCGTTCGGAAACACCTGGGACGCCATCTCGGGCTTCGTCGGCCTCGAGACCGAGATCCCAGTCATGCTCTCGTTCGTCGCGGACGGGCGGCTCACCCTCGAGGAGTGGGTATATCACCACTCGGTTCGGCCCGCCCAGATCTGGGGAATGTACCCGCAGAAAGGGTCGCTCCAGGTGGGTACCGACGCCGACGTGACGATCGTCGATCCCGATCTCGAGTGGACGCTCGACGATCCGAAGGAACTCCAGTCGAAACACCCCGTAACGCCGTTCGAGGGCGAGTCGTTCACCGGGAAGGCGGTGACGACCATCGTGCGCGGGGAGGTCGTCTACGACGACGGCCAGGTCGTCGGCGAGTCAGGATTCGGGACGCGAGTCGACGTGGACTGAACGGCGAGTCGTGGCGAGAATCGACGGAACTCGATCTGGCGACCGGGCGACCGGGCGGCAGGGCCACAGGACTACTCGAGATCCGCTCCAACCGCGGCTTCGACCGACGAAAAGCCGTCCGCCGTGAGCAACGAGACCAGATCGCGGTTGATCTCCCGGGCCGTCGACGGACCGTTGTAGACGAATCCAGTGTACAGCTGTACGAGCGAGGCGCCCGCCCTGATCTTCTCGTAGGCGCTCTCAGCGGAGTCGACGCCGCCAACGCCGACGATCGGAAGGTCGGTGTGCGTCGTCAGGAGACGGATTACCTCGGTCGAGCGATCGCGTAGCGGCGCACCGCTCATCCCGCCCCACTCCTCGCGTTCGGGCGATCGAAGGCCGTCACGGCTGGTCGTGGTGTTCGTCGCGACGATTCCGTCGACGCCCTGACTCTCGACGATCTCGAGAAGCTCGAGGATCGACTCCTCGGGCGAGTCGGGGCCGATCTTGACGAGTAGCGGCACGTCGGCATCGTTTTCGGCGGTGATTGTCTCGAAGATCGCCTCGAGGTGGTCGGGCGAACTCTCGTCGAACTTCTCGGGCGTGTTCGGACAGGAGACGTTGACGACCACGTAGTCGGCGAACGGGGAGAGCCGATCGAACACGCGGCGGTAGTCCTCGATCGCTTCGTCCTCGCTCGAGGTGTTCATCTTCCCGACGTTGATTCCCAGCGGGACGTTCGGCACCCCGTCGGCCTCGAGTCGCGTTTTCACTCGCTCCATCCCGTGGCCGTTGAAGCCCATCCGGTTGACCATCGCATCGTCCTCGAGCAGGCGGAACAGGCGGGGGCGATCGTTGCCTCGCTGGGGGTACGGCGTCACGGTTCCGATCTCGACGAAGCCAAAGCCCAGCGCCGAGAGCGCGTGGGTACACTCGGCGTTTTTGTCGAACCCGGCGGCAACCCCGACCGGGTTGGGGAATCGGGAGCCGAAGCGTTCGATCTCGAGGGCCGGATGCTCGTACCGGTACGTGTGGCGAAGGGCTGCCCGCGTCGGCCGCGTGGACTGACTCGCACGGAGCAGTTGCTTTCCGAGGTCGTGAGCCGTCTCGGGCGGGAGCGCGAACGCGAGCGGCCGAAGTCGCGAGTACAGCGTCATCGGTTCGTACTCGACACTCGGAGTACCTAAAACGCTCGAAGACGGGTGTGGATGGGGGGGTGGCTGTCGAAGGTGGATCGGCACTCGAGCAGTCGACAGCCGACTGTGAGTTTGGAAGGAAAGCGAATTCGACGGATTGCTGTCGCTGAGCAGGAAGGCGGATCAGACGCCTGCATCAGGAGTCCTCCTCTTCATCGTTCGCCTCGTCTTCTTCGTCATCGACCTCATCGTCTGTATCGCCGTCCTCCCCAGCTGCCTCATCGTCATCCGCAACGGTATCGGCATCATCGTCGTCTTCGTCGTCGACCGCTTCGTGATCGTCTTCCTCCTCGCGATCCTGCCCGTTCCCGGTTTCTTCCTCGGCGTCAGGGTCGCCATCGTCGCCGGGGCCGGCACACCCCGCAGAGACGGTCACGAGAGTCACGGCGCCACCGAGCCGGAGCAGTCGACGTCGGGTGTAGTCGCTCGAGGACATCGTACGTAGCGATACCAGTCGGACGCAGTTAAGTAGACAGCCGGTACAGGCCTGTTGGAGCAGGCAGGCTTATGGTGAGTATGTCCTCGAGATCGCCTGCGAACGAGTACTCGAGTGTCCTACCCTTCGTCATCGTCCCCATCGTCACCGTCCTCGATGTCGTCCGCCTCCGGGCCGTCACCCGTGGGATCGCCGGTCTCGGCGTCGTCGTCAGTGACTTCCTCTTCGCCCGTGACGCCCCCGTCGTTGTCGTCCGGTTCCTCGGGATCGGCCTGCGGGTCGGTCTCGTCCGGATCCGGCTGTTCGTCGCCGTTGGGTTGTTCCTCGGTTCCCGGCCCACCGCAACCGGCGAGGGCGACCGTCGCCACGGCCACCACGCCGTAAAGCGTTCGTCGTCGGGTGAGGGGTCGATCCTGTACCATGGATCGGTGTTGCGGAGTGAGGCGGAAAAGCGACTGGCCAGCGGTTGCGGGGTGGACGGGAGGGGGGGGGCTCGGTACCCCTCCCGTCCCGCGTGATTCGGACACGCTCGTCGAGCGGGAGCACTCGAGACCCAGGGTTCGGTCGACCACGTGCAAGTCGAGTCGGACTCGAGCACGAACCACGCAAATATCGCCTTCGAACGGCGTTCCTCCGGTGGATAACGAAATAGTTTTCCTCCGGGTACCGCTTGGGTCGACTAACAGACAGCAGAGCCATGAGCAACACATTTCGTGCGATCGGAGGGATCCCCCGTGGGCACTGAGCGCCTGCTGGTACCCCTCTCTGAGTCGCCAACCGTCCGACAGACGGTCGCGTACGCGGTACAGTCCGGACTCGAGGGAGACCCCGAGACGCTTGCGTGTCACCTTGTCGTCGCCGTCCCCTACGAGGCAGACGTGCCCGAAGAGCGCGAGGCGCTCGAGGCGGCGAATCGACTGCTCGACCGGGCGAAAACGTGGGTACAGGAGGACGCGACGGACGTCGACGCCGAGGTCTCGTGTGAGACCGCCGTCCTCGGCACCGACGAGTACCTGTTCGGGCCGAAAGACTACGCCGATACGTTCGCTGCATACGTCGAGGAACACGACCTAGATCGGCTGGTGCTCGACCCCGAGTACCACCCCGGCGCGTCGGCCCCGCTGCTCCAGCCGCTCGAACGCGAACTCGAGCGAGTCGACCTTCCGTACGTCGAGGCCCCGGTCGAGCGACCGGCCCAGCACGAACGCCTCACCGGAACGGCGAGCTGGAGCCGATTTCTCTCGCTCTTTGGCATCTCGTTCGCGTTCTACCTGGTACTCGGTGATCCGACCTACTGGTTCGACCTCGTGACGGGAACCGCCGTCGGGCTGATCGTCGCGCTGACGCTCTCGCACGTCACGTTCACGACGGCACCCACGTTTCCGACGTCGCCACTGCGGGTACTCCGATTCAGCATCTACATCCCGTATCTCATATTCGAGATCATCAAGGCCAACCTGCTCATCTCGCTCGTCATCCTCAGACCGTCGATGCCGATCAACCCGAAGATGACGCGCGTGAAGACCCGCGTTCGAAGCGGCTTGCCACTGCTCGCACTGGCCAACAGCATCACGCTCACGCCCGGCACGCTCACAGTTCGGGCGAACGACCAGCGCCTGCTGGTGCACACCCTGATCGACGACGCCCGAGAGGATCTCTTCGACGGCAGCCTCGAGCGGGCGATTCGCTTCGTCTTCCACGGCCGTGGCTCGGCAGCGATCGCGAGCCCACGCGAGCGCGGCGATACCGAGATTCTCGAGTCCGGAGGTGAGAAGTCGTGATTCCGGCCGACGTCAACGAACTGTTCCTGATCGCCGCCGCAGTATTCGTCGTCCTCGCGATCGCCATGTTCTACCGGGCGGTCGCCGGCCCCACGACGCAGGATCGACTGCTGGCGGTCAACGTGCTGGGGACGAACACCGTCGTCATCCTCGCACTGCTGGCCGCAGGACTCGAGCAGCCCTGGTTCCTCGACATAGCGTTGATTTACGCGCTGCTCAACTTCCTGATGGCCGTCGCCATCTCGAAGTTCACGGTCGAACGGGGTGGGGTGCTGTGATCGAAACGCTCTACGTGGGCGCGATCGTCGTGCTCCTGGCGCTGGGGGTGTTCTTCACGTTCGTCTCCGCCGTCGGCGTCCTGCGACTGCCGGACGTCTACGCCAGAGCCCACACGGCGTCCCAGACCGACACGCTGGGGGCCGGTCTCGCTCTCGCCGCCGTCGCCCTCGCACTGGGCTGGCAGCACGCGACGGTGTACACCGTGCTCTTGCTGTTTTTCGTGTTCATCACGAACCCGACGGCGGCCCACGCCATCGCCCGCTCGGCGGCCGAGATGGGGATCGAACCCTGGACGGCCGACGACGAGGAGGCGAACGAGCGCCTCGAGACCGACGGCGGCGTCGACGAATCCGACGTACGTGACGGTGCGCCGTCACAGGATGCCACCGGAGGGGAGAATCGATGAGCGCGGTCGCGTACACGCTCGCGATCTTCATCCTCCTGGCGGCGGTCACGACGGCGCTGTTCCGTGACGTCCTCTCGGCGATCGTCGTCTTCGGTGCCTACAGCCTCGGGATGGCGATCCTCTACACGTTCCTGCTCGCCCCCGACGTCGCCATGACCGAAGCCGCGATCGGTGCCGGGGTGACGACCATTCTGCTGTTGTTGACCATCGCCCGAACGACCCGGCCGAGCACGGACAAACTGTTCGAGTCGGTCAACGTCCCGGCGCTCGTCGTCTGTGGCGCGTTCGTCATCGTTCTCGCCACACAGCTGCTGCCGGAGATGTACGCCGTCGGCGATCCCGGCGCTCCGGTCTGGTCGAACCCGGAGGTCACCCAGGCCTACCTCGAGGAGACCTACGATGACACGGGCGTCCAGAACGCCGTTACCGCGGTGCTGGCGGCCTACCGAGGGTTCGACACCTTCGGCGAGGCGGTCGTCGTCTTCGCCGCCGGTATCGCGACGCTCCTGGTACTGAAACGCGAGGTGTTCGCCTGATGGTCGATCGGAACACGACCGGCTACGAGGACACCTACACCGAAAGTCAGGTCATCCTGACGGCGGTGAAGATCATCGCCCCGTTCACGCTCACCTACGGGATGTTCATGACCCTCCACGGGGCGGACACCCCGGGCGGGAGCTTCCAGGGCGGGGCGATCATCGGCGTCACCGTCCTCATGCTGGCGTTCGCGTTCGGCATCGAGCCGACCCGCCAGTGGCTGAAGAACAGCGTCCTCGTCGGCCTCGTCGCCGGCGGCGTCGCCATCTTCGTCGGCGTCGGGCTGGCGACGATCGCTCTCGGTGGGGCGTTCCTCGAGTACCGGCTGTTCGACACTGTCCTCGGCATTCCCGACGGCACGAAGTGGGGGATGGAAGCCATCGAGGTCGGCGGCATCGCCCTGATCGTCGCGGGCGTGGTCATCACGCTCTTTTTCGCGACGGCAGCCGGGTTTACGCCCCAGCGACGCCGCTCGCGGCCGGAACGGCCGACGAACGATCGAACGGAGGTCTCAGACGATGATTGAGCTGCTCGGCACCCACTACGCGTACGCGCTGATGTTCGTCCTGCTCGGTATCGGTCTCTACATGACCATCGCCAGCGAGAACCTCGTCAAGAAGCTGATCGGCGTCAACTTATTCCAGACGGCGATCTTCCTGTTCTTCGTCGCCGTCGCCTACGTCGAAGGCGGCGGATCGCCGGTCGTCCCGGCCGACTCGAGCGTCGAAGCCGGTTCGAGCGAACTCCTGCTCGCCAGCCCGCTCCCGCACGTGATCGTCCTGACGGCTATTGTCGTCGGCATCGCGCTCACGGCGGTCGGTCTGGCGCTGATCGTCCGGATCCACTCCGAGTACGGGACGCTGCGCGAGGACACCCTCCGAGAGGTGCGTGCCGATGAGTAACGTCGACCTCCTGCCGGCCCTGCTCGTCGTCGTGCCGATCCTGATGGCTACGGTACCGATCGCCCTCGGGCTCAGATACGATCGGACGGGGTGGTCTGTCACCCTCGCGACGACGCTCGCCCTGTTCGCCGGAACCGTCTACCTCGCTACGCGGGTCTATGGCGCCTCCGGAACGAACCTCGAGGTCGCCGTCATCCACCAGCTCGGCGGCTTCCCCCGGCCGATGGGGATCGAACTCGTCGCCGACACCCTCTCGACGATGATCGCCCTGCTCGTCACCGGTACCGCACTGGGCTTGCTCGCCTACACCCGGGTCGGCGGCCCCCGCGGGAACACGTTCTACAGCGGCTACCTGCTACTCGTCGGCGGCCTGCTCGGGCTCACGATGACCGGCGACGTGTTCAACATGTTCGTCTTCCTCGAGATCGTCGGCCTCGGAACGTACGCACTGATCTCGAGCGGCGACGGGCCCGAATCGGCGGTCGCCGCGCTCAAGTACCTCATCATCGGCACCGTCGGCGCGTCGATCTACCTGATCGGCGTCGGGTTCCTCTTCATGGCGACGGGCACCCTGAACATGATCGACCTCGCGGAAACGGTGTCCACGCTCGAGGGCCAGAACCTGCAACTCGCCCGGGCCGCGTTCGCGTTCATCTTCGTCGGCTTCGCGATCAAGGTGGCCCAGTGGCCGCTGCATAGCTGGCAACCCGACGCCTACCAGCACGCCCCCGACGGCGTGACGCCGCTGATCGCGGCGCTCGTCTCGACCGTGTCGGCGTACGCGCTGGCACGACTCATGTTCACCGTCTTCGGCGCCGACTTCATCGCCGCGACGCCGTACGCGACGGAGATCGTCGTCGCCGTTGGTGCGGTGAGCGTCGTCGCCGGGAGCACGCTCGCCGTCATCCAGACCGACGTCAAACGGATGCTCGCGTACTCCTCGGTGTCCCAGTTCGGCCTCATCGTCGCCGCCTACGGCCTGCTCACCGAGACGGCGCTGGTGGGCGCGTTGATCCACCTCGTCGGCCACGGCCTGATGAAAGCCGGGTTGTTCATCGCAGTCGGCATCGTCGCCCTCGGCTACGGCGCCCGAACCGTCGACCAGTACGCCGGCCTCGCCTCGAGTCGCCCCTACACTGCCGGCTCGATGGCCATCATCCTGATCGCCCTCGTCGGCATCCCGCCGTCGATCGGCTTCATCGGGAAGTGGTACATCGCTGTCGGGGCCATCGAGGCTCAGGCCTGGACGGTCGCCGGGGTCATCTTCCTCAGCACGATGCTCACGCTGGCGTACGTCGCCCGCCTGCTCGAGAAGATGTACTTCACGCCGGCGTCCGTGCTCGAGTCGCCCCACGGCCGTGGCCATGAGTACGACCACGACCCCGATCACGGCGCCGGAACGCCCGTCACCGACGGCGGCCACTCGACGGGAACACGGCGGGTCACCGTGGGGATGCTCGCACTCCTCGTCTTCGCTGCCGTCCTGGCCGTCGCCCTCGGTTTCGCCGGGGACGTCTTCTTCGAGTTGCTCGCGCCGTTCGTCGAATCCGCTGACCTGGAGGTGTCTGCCTGATGTCTGAACACGTCGTTACCGACCCGCGACCGCTGGCTGCCGTACTCGTCTCGGCGATCGCCGTGGTCTTCATCGTCGCGTCGTATCGCCATCCAAACGTCCGGGAAGGGTGGTCCGTCCTGGCCGCCCTCTCGAAGTTCGCCATCGTCGCGAGCATGCTCCCCGGCGTCATGTCGGGCACGGTCTACCAGTGGAGTTTCAGCGAGGCGACCGGCCTCGAGTTCGTCGCCGGCGTGGACTTCGCGCTGCGAGCGGATCCCCTGGGGATGCTCTTTGCACTGCTCGCGAGCTTCCTCTGGATCTTCACCTCGTTCTACGCGGCAGGGTACATGCGCGGGCTCGACGAACACGCCCAGACCCGATTCTTCGCGGCGTTCGCGGCCAGCCTGTCGACGGCGGTCGGCATCGCGTTCGCCTCGAACCTGCTCACGATCTTCGTCTTCTACGAACTGCTCTCGCTCGTGACCTATCCGCTGGTCGCTCACAACGAGGATTCGGAGGCGCGGATCGCCGGCCGGAAGTACCTCACCTACACGTTCTTCGGCGGGGGGGTGTTCCTGCTCGCCGGCACCGTCCTGGTCTACTGGCTGACGGCCCAGGCCGGCGAGGCGACCCTCGCCTTCGAGGCAGGCGGCATCGGACTTCTGACCGACGCTGCCGCGGCCGATCCGGCCATCGCCCAGGCCGCGTTCTACCTGCTGATCGCCGGCTTCGGCGTGAAAGCCGCGGTGATGCCCCTGCACTCGTGGCTCGCGGACGCGATGGTCGCGCCAACGCCCGTCTCCGGGCTGCTCCACGCCGTGGCCGTCGTCAAATCCGGCGCCTTCGGGGTCGCCCGCGTGTATCTGGACGTCTTCGGCCTCGAGTTCCCGCGGGCGTTCCCGCTGTCGGCCCCGGTGGTCGGCGACGTCCCGCTCAACGTACCGGTGGCGATCCTCGCCGCGTTCACGCTCACTGCGGCGAGCATCATCGCGCTCCGGAAGGATCACCTCAAACGTCGGCTGGCGTACTCGACGACCGCCCAGCTGTCCTACATCGTGCTGGGGCTCTCGATGCTCCACCCGATCGCGGTGCTCGGGGCGCTGCTCCACATCCCGGCCCACGCGTTCGGCAAGCTCACCCTGTTCTTCTGTGCCGGGGCCGTGCACGTCGAGACTCACACCGACTACGTCAGCGAGATGGCCGGTATCGGGAAACGAATGCCCGTCACGATGTCTGCGTTCGCCCTCGGGGCCGCCAGCATGGCCGGCATCCCGCTGCTCGCTGGCTTCGTCAGCAAGTTCTACCTGCTGATCGGCGCCGCGAGCGGCGCGGACGTGACGGCGTTCGGCCTCGAGGCCACCTGGCTCTGGATCTTCGCCGGTGCCCTGATCGTCTCGGGCGTGCTGAACATCGCGTACCTCTGGCCGATCGTCTACACCGCGTTCTTCGAGAGCGAGGATCGCCACGACGCGAAACCGCTGCTCGAGTTCCCCGCCGGCGGGAAACGGGAGTCCTACGGCGTGCTCGCTCACGAAAGCGGGGACGAACAGGCGGTGGCGGCCGACGGTGGTCGCCCGGACGACGACGAAACAGATACTGATGCACGAACCCACGACGACACGGACGACACCGACGAACCCGCCTACGCGGTCGACGACAACCCGAGCGACGCGGACGTTCCGTTCGGTGCTGGCTCGGACGCCGACGGCGACGCCGACGAGCGACCCGAACCCGCCCACGAGGGCACAGGCCACGAAAAACACGCCGACGACCACCACGATCACGGCGACCACCACGACGACCATCACCACCACGGTGGCGCCCCGCCGGGTGGCTGGAAACGCTACTCGGCGCGCTCCTTCGGGGAGAGCACCTGGCTCATGTTGATGCCGATTACCGTCATCGTCACCGGCGCGGTCGTCCTCGGGATCGTTCCCGACTACGCCGTCTTCCTCGAGCTGGCGAACACCATCGTCGAGGGCGTCACGGGGGTGAGCGTTCTTGACTGAAATCGACATCGTGACGGCGATCTACCCGCCGTTGATAGTGTTCGCTGCCGCCCTCTTGATGCTCGTCCTGCCCCGGGTCGCCGGATTCGCCCTCGGGGCACTCAGCCTCGCTGCCGTGACGGCCATCGCGTTCGTCGCGCCGGAAGGCTCGCACGTGTCGATGACGTTCCTCGGCTTCGACGTCCAGCCGTACCTCGTCGACGAGTACACCCGATTCGTCGCCATCGGCCTCGGGTTCCTGGGTACCTTCGCGGTGCTCTACGCCTACTCGAGCGAGGCACCCCGAGTGATGGCTGCGTTCGCGCTCGCCTACGTCGCCAGCGCGATCGGTGCGGTCTTCGCCGGCGACTGGCTCGTGCTCGTATTCATGTGGGAGATCATGGCGGTCACGAGCACGCTACTGGTCTGGCACTACGGCCGTGACGCCGTCCGTGCAGGCTATCGCTACGCACTGGCCCACGGAATCGGCGGCAGTCTCGTCCTCTTCGCCGTCATCGCCCACTACGCCCAGGCCGGGACGTTCGTCTACGGCGAGGGTGCAACGGGCTACACCGGCGACCTGCTCATCGATGGCGGCATCGCGACGGGGATTCCAGCCATGCTCGCCGTGCTGGGCATCGGCGTCAACGTCGCGTTCATCGGGTTCCACACCTGGCTGCCCGACACCTATCCCAAACCGCACTTCGCGGCCTCGGTCTTCCTCGCGGCGTTCACGACGAAGACGAGTGCCTACGTCCTGCTCCGGGCGTTCCCCGAGGGACACCTGTGGCTCGCGTACATGGGCGGGCTGATGGCCGTCTATGGCGTCGTCTTCGCGCTCCTGCAGCACGACATGCGGGCGCTCCTGTCCTATCACATCCAGGCCCAGCTTGGGTACATGGTCGCCGGCATCGGCCTCGGTTCGGCCATCGGCGTCGCCGGGGCGATGGGGCACCTGTTCAACAACGTCCTCTACAAGAGCCTGCTGTTCATGGCCGTCGGGGTCGTTATCTACCGCACCCGGGAGAACGACCTGTACAAACTCGGTGGGCTCTGGCGCGAGATGCCGCTCACCGCCGTCGCGTTCTTCATCGGCGCGCTCTCGATTACCGCCGTTCCCGGCTTCAGCGGCTTCATCAGCAAGGGGATGGTGTTCGACGCCGCCACTGGCTACTTCGGCGGCGACGCGCACTGGCCGCTGTTCGTCCTGCTGTTCATCGGCGGGGTCGGCACGTTCCTCTCGTTCATCAAACTCGGCTACTACGTGTTCTTCCACGGCGAGAGCGACCGGGAAGTTCGCGACGCCAAACCCGGCCAGACCACCGCGATGCTGTCGGTCGGTGGTGCCTGTGTCGTCCTCGGGCTGCCGTTCGTCGGCTGGCCGATCTTCACCGACCTCATGCCGGTGATCGACGGCACCGAGTTCGCCGGTCTCGGCGTGACCGGGACACTCGATCCATACAGTATGGCCCACCTACAGGACGCGGTGCTCCTGCTCCTCATCTCCGCGGTCGCGTTCCCGATTATCCGCAAACCGCTCTCGAAGCTCGAGTACAACGACCCGGCGCTGGTCGTCAACAAACTCGGGTACACGACCGGTCGTTGGTCGATGCTGCTGGTCACCGAGACGTTCGTCGCCGTCGACCGCGCCGCAGTCTCGCTCGTACGCACGGGCTACTGGATCGGAAACAACCCCGTACTGGCCGTCGAGGGCGGTGCTCGCCGACTCCCGTCGTGGCTCGTCGAGGTCGAGGAGCGCCCACCGGCGGACGGCGGTCGTCCATCCACGATCAGCCTCCGGGCGTCGATCGGTCTCACCGTCCTGCTCATTACCCTGGCCCTGACGATCGCGCTCGTGCTCGTTCTCTAAGTCGATACCGTGCGTCTACCGCGTCTCGAAAGGGGCGATTCGGCTTATTGTAGCCACTTCTGGTACGCAGCTGGGATAGCTTTGGGCTACTTCTCGTGCAAGCGTCGCATAACAATGAGCGACCGAACGGACGAGAGTCGTAGATGAGACACACGTCCAACCGCACGCAGTCACTGACACGTCGCCGGCTCGAGCAAGCGATGCGCGCGGAGACGGGGTGACCGCCATGTACCGAGATCACACCGTCGGCGTCGTTGTACCCGCCTACAACGAGGAAGGCCTCGTCGGCCAGGTTATCGAAACGATGCCCGAATTCGTCGACCGTGTCTACGTCGTCGACGATCGCTCGACCGACGGCACCTGGGCTGAGATCAAACGCTACAGTGATTCGCTTCCGGAACGGGCACGTGCTGACGGTGGGGCCACCGACACCCAGGACGCCTCGAACGCTCTCACCAGCGATCCGGTCGCTGATGGCGGTTCGACAGCGACGGTACCGCCGGAAACAGAGGAGATGAGCGATGGAACCGGGCAAGCTACCCTCGAAACCCCGCCACAGCGAACCGAAGCGACACACTCGGGCGACGTCCACGATCACGACCGGGACGATGGAACCATCGTGATCCCCATCCGCCACGCGTCAAACCGCGGCGTCGGCGGGGCGATCAAAACGGGCTACGAACACGCGCACGCGGACGGGATGGACGTCACCGCCGTGATGGCGGGGGACGCCCAGATGGATCCCGATCAGCTGGATCGACTGCTCGATCCAGTGGTGGAGGGTCGAGCAGCCTACGCCAAGGGTAACCGGCTCGCCGGACGGGACGACCACGCATCGATGTCCCGCTGGCGGCTCTTTGGCAACCTCACACTCACGTTCCTGACGAAAGTGGCCAGCGGCTACTGGGAGATGATGGATCCCCAGAACGGCTACACGGCTATTTCGAAGGAAGCTCTCGAGGCCGTCGACCTCCAGGGACTCTACGACGAGTATGGCTTCGCAAACGATCTGCTGGTCGAACTCAACACGGCCGGCTTTCTGGTTGCGGACGTCTCAATGCCAGCCGTCTACGGTGACGAACAGAGTCACATCGAGTACCGCACGTTCGTCCCCCGCCTCTCGAAACTGTTGTTCACCGGCTTTCTGCGACGGCTCGGCCGACGTTACGTCGTCCGGGAGTTCCACCCGCTGGTACTCCTCTACGGCCTCGGCGTCGCGGGGTGGCTCCTCACGTCGGTCGGTGTGGCCTGGGCAGCGGCGGCCAGAGAACGTGCCGAGACCCGTGTCGGCTGGGCCGGAGCAACCGTCCTCTATGCCTTCCTCGGAACGATGTGCCTCGTTTTCGCGATGACCCTCGACCACGAGGAGAACGCCGACACCGTGGTGACCGTTCGATGAAGGCGGTCGTCACGATCCAACACCCCGCCCACGTCCACTTCTACCGGCACGTGATTACCGAACTCGAGACACGAGGCCACGAGGTGTTCGTCTTCGCCAGGGAGAACGACCTGGCGATCCCGTTGCTCAACGCCTACGGGATTCCACACGAAGTGCTCGCCGGCCCACAGGACTCGTTGTCCGAGCTGGCGAAGGTGCAGCTGGCGTACGAACTCCGCCTGCTTCGGCGGGTTCGATCCATCGAACCGGACGTGATGACGGGCATCGGCGGCGTCGCCGTCTCCCACGTCGCACCGCTTGTCGGCGCTCGAAGCGTCGTCTTCGTCGACAACGAGGGGGCGACCTCCCACCGGATCACGACGCCGTTCGCCCACGTCGTCGCCACGCCGCGCGGCTACGACGAGGATTACGGCCCGAACCACGTCCGCTACGACGGGTTCCACGAAATCGCGTACCTCCACCCCGACTACTTCGAACCCGATCCCGACGCACTTCGGGACGCTGGCGTCGAACCCGACGAGTGCTACTTCGTCCTCCGGTTTCGGCGGTGGGACGCCCTCCACGACGTCGGCGAAGCGGGGCTCTCACTCGAGGGCAAACGCCAACTCGTCTCGATGCTCGATGAGTACGGCTCGGTGTACATCACGAGTACCGATCCACTCCCGGACGACCTCGAGCGCTACCAGCTACCGGTGTCACCGACGCGAATCCACGACCTGCTGTATTACGCCGATTGTTACGCCGGGGACTCGGCGACGATGGCCACCGAATCCGCCCTCCTCGGGACACCGACCGTCCGCATCCAGTCGTTCGGCCACTTGAGCAACTTCGTCGAACTCGAGGACACCTACGACCTGATGCGATCGACGCCCGACGAGGAACGCGGACTCGAACTGGTTCGCGAGATCGTCGACGATCCGGAAACGAGCGCACGCTGGCGCGAACGACGTGATCGGCTGTTCGAGGACAAAATCGACATGACGGCGTACGTGACGGCGCTGCTCTGTGATCAGGGTGGTGCGCCGGTACAGCCAACGACGGCCCCCGCGACAGCGGTGGCGACGCGGTAGCGCGATTCAGTCTTCAGCTCGCGATTCGATCAGCAGCACGTGGTTCAGTCGTCGGCTCGCGATTCGATCAGCAGATCCCGATTCAATCTTCCGGGTTCGACTCCGTGACCGGCGCCTCTTCCTCGCTCGAGCGGCCATCGGGACGTTCTAATATCGGCGGTTCCTCAACGACCGCGATCGACTGATCGTGGATGCTCTCACGCAGGGCCGTTTCGGCGGTCGCCTGCTCGGAGGGGTAGGTTCGCTCGCCAAGCCCCGGACGAGCACCTCTGGGGGTGAGGTAGTCGCCACCGACGTCGATCTCGGCCGCCTCACACAGCCGTTTCAGGATCGAGCGAGCCCCCTCGGTCGTGATCGCCGGGGGTGCGATTGCGTACCGTCTCGAGAGGTCGGCCGCCGTCCACTGTTCGCAGAGGGCGTCGATCTCGTCCTCGTCGAACCCGCGTTCCGCGAGGACGGATCGAACCCGACGCGCCACCGACGGGGCGTGTCGCGTCGGGAACAGCGGCCACTCGTTGCTCGGCGGATCCTGCACCACGCGATATCGGCGCAACGGCGTCCGAGCGGCAGCCGGGAGCGGCACGTCCTCGAGGCGCTGTGACTTGCCGAGAACGCGGATCGTCCCGGAGTAGAAGTCGACGTCGTCCCAGGTCGCACCGGTTCGCCGATCGTCCTCGGGGACGCGAAACAGCTCCGAGCCACGCACACCGGAGTGGGCGAGGACGACCACCATGGCGTACTCGCGCAGTCGAGCGAGCCGTTCCGCACGCGGAGCGTCCTCGGCATCGACCGATCGCTCGCGGACGAACGACTCGAGGGCCTCTCGCTGCTCGCGCGTCCAGTGGGTCTCCGCTGAATCGCCGTCGTCTACCGGGAGCGCCGACTCGGCGGTCTCGGTCGCGGCAGGGTTCGTCTCGAGGATGCCGCCGTGGACACACCAGGAGAGAAAGGCCCTGACGACGGCGAAGTACGTACCGGCCGTCGAAGCAGTGTACTCCCCGCGGTCGGTTCGATCGGCCAGTTCCTCGGCGTAGGCGCGCATGTGGACGACCTCGAGGTTGAACAGCGAGGCCACGTCGTGGTCGCGCTCGAGCCACTCGGCCCAGCGCCGGAGGATCGACTCGGCGTTCGAGGCGTAGGTACCCGCCCCGGGGCCATCGGGGTTACCCACAGCTTTGCGCTGGAGATAGGCGTCGACGGCGTCGGCCACGCGAACCCTGACCTCGCTCATGCGTCGATCACACGCCTCACCAGCGACCCCCCTCGAGTGACGATCGATGTGTCGCCTTCGGTTCGACCACCGTTCCAGTGAGCGTCGACCGTCATTGTCGAGTCAACATACTCGAGCCCCATACATCTGCGTTTCGGTCACAGTGGTCGGAAAGAAAGTCAGACCGAGCAGGCCGTGTCAGTCGTCGGCAGTGGCGGTCTCCGGTCGATACGATCGGCTAATCTGCTTCCACTTCCCGGTCGTAAACCGGTAGTAGTTGACCGCAGCGGGAACGGCGGTTTCGGCGATAAACGCCAGGTAGAGTCCCATCAGTCCAATCGCCGGAATCGAGACGCCTGGCGTCGCCACCGACAGATCGACGACTGGAACGGCGACCTCGAGTGGCGATAGCTCGAGGCCGTTCGCACCGAGGTACGCGAGGGGGATCGCGAAGCCGAACATTCCGAGGAACTGGCTGTAGAACGGCCATCGGGTGTCGCCACTGGCGTTGAGTGGGCCCGCGGCCCCGCCCGAGACGCCTCTGAGAATGGCAGCAGCACAGGCAGCGTACACGAGCGAGACGGCGATCGGCACCGCCGGATCGTTCGGGTTGTCGGTAAACAGCAGCGTGATCTGCTCGGCGAACGTGAACACGAGGATCGCCGAGACGGCGTACACCGCGACGGCAAAGCGGATGATCTCCCGACCGTACTGTTCGGCGGTCGACTCGTCGCCGGTACCCAGTTCCTGCCCGACCAGGCTCGAGGATGCCAGGCCGAAGCCCCAGCCGGGCGTGTTCATCACGCCCCAGATTCGTCGGGCAATCACGTAGGCGGCGACGGTGTCCTGCCCGAAGACGTCGACGATGGCCAGCATTGGGAATTCGGCGATCGTCCAGACGAGATTGGTGCCGAAAACCGGAAGGCCGATCGTGACCAGATCCTGGAGCGTCGAGGCGTGGACGTAGCTCCCGAAGGGGTCGACCCGAACGGGGAAGGTGCCAGCGCCGGGGAGTCGCCCGGCGATAAGGCCGATCGCGAAAGTAGCGGTGACGGCGACGTTCGCGAGGACGGTTCCCATCGCGGCCCCAACGACACCGAGATCCAGCCCGAAGATCAGGACGGCGTTGAGCCCGATGTTCGCGACGGCCCCGCCGGCCCGGACGAGCATCGGCGTCCAGGCGTCGTCCATCCCGACGAAAACGCGACTGCCGACGAGGTTGAGGCCGGCGAAGGGAATGCCGAGGGCGACGATTCGGAGGTAGTCCGCGCCGTGGTCGATCGCGTCCGGATTGGACGTGATCAACGAGATGAACGATTCGGCGTACAGCCAGAACGTCGCCGTGATCGGGAGCGAGACGACGATCACGAGAAACACGCTCGAGCGAATTGCCTGCCCGAGTTGCTCGTAGGCGTCGGCGCCGAAGCGCTGGGAGACGAGCGCGATCGTGCCGCCGGCGACGCCGCCACCCACGGAGAAGGCAAGTCCCCAGAACGGCCCGGCGAACCCGACGCCCGCAATCGCCGCTGAGCCGACTGCTATGCCGACCATCGCGACGTCGACGGCGTTTTTCGACATCCGGGCGATGCCGGTGACGATGCGCGGCCAGGCCAGGTCAGTCGTCCGGCGCGCCCGCTCACGCTCGATCAGGCCGACTCGAGCGAGGGCATAGCCGATCCAGAGGATCAGCAGTCGGAACGGGTTGGGGACGCGACTGGCCACGAGAACTACTCGAGCCTACTCAAGCCCGGTAAAAAGGACTTCTCGAGGCGGCAGTCCCGACCGCTTTCGATTCGAAACCATCTGGCATGGGTGATAGTCACAAACGGCGGGACAGGTAGCGACAAACAGGTGGCAGAGATCAGGTGACGGTCGGCTGGCGGCTGGAGGGCGCCGGCTGGAAACTGGAGGGTGGTGGCCGGCGGCTGGAAACTGGAGGCTGGCTACTCGCCAGTGCCAGTCGACCAATGAGAACTCGAGCGAACGAGAGACAGATGCCCTGGTCGTCTACGAACCCGAACCCGCACTACCACCCGCGTCCAGCCGCCGCTCGTACTTCTCGAGTGCCTCATCGAGGGCGGCTCCAGCGTCGATATCAGTTTCCACACACAGCGCGAGCAGCGCGAACAGCGTGTCGCCGATCTCGTCCGGAGCGATGGCGACAGCCTCGGGATTCTCGCCGTAGTTCGTCGACGTGTTCACCTCCTTGGCGATCTCCCCGACCTCCGAGACGAGGTCGAGGACGCGATAGGATGGTGCCGTCTCGAGGTCGTTGCTCTCGAGAAACGCGTCGACGAGCTGTTGGGCGTCCAGTTCGAACTCGCCACCACCTGATCCGCTCGGGCTCGAATCGTCCATACGGAGGAGGTCGGCTGAGTAGCCAAAAAACCCGTCGCTCGAGTGAACGATAGCTTTTCGTGTCCACCACGTCTTTGCCAAGCCGATGACGGTTACCCGCGACACCCTCGAGCGAGTCCCCCTCCTGTGTCGATCACTCGCGTTCGTCCTGCTCGCGGTTGGCTTCGTCGGCTTTCTGACGACAGATGCGACGATCCTCGACACCAGTTCGGTCTATACGATCGTTTTCGGCCTCGGGATCGCTGCTGCGATCGTCTCGATCTATCTCGGGATTCTGTTACACGATCCGGAGGCGTAACCAGTCTGAAGGCAGTGATGGAAAAGTCAAGGGATACTACACGAAATGTGTCGGATTCTGAGTGTTTATGCAGTGGATTCTGCAACGGCGATTTCACCGGAGCTCGCTATTTCGACCTCAACCTCATCATACGTGAACTGGACTGCCCCAACAGTATCGTTTGTGAGCAACTGATCAAGTGCGTCCGGATCTGTGTAGTATCTGAGCGGCGCCAGACTGAGTGGATCTGTGTCTCTAAAGCGAGCAACGGATTCTATCACTGCGAGGCTCGGTGAGCGATCACCGATCTTGAATCGTTGGGAGTTCTGCGATTCGGTAGTGTTGTCTGAGCTCGCCATACACGACGGATTCTTCAGGAGAATATGAAAGACCCTAGTCTGACCAGTCAGATGAGGGGGTCATCAGGCTCATCGAAGAGGAGTTCAAATACCGTCGACTCGGCTTTCCGGAGGTGATGATGGAACGTCTGTTTCGTTATCCCGAGATGAGCCGCCAACTCTTCGCCCGTACTCAGTCGAGATTCCGCAAAGTAATCTCCAAAATAGGCGATCTGTAACACAGTTAGTTGGCGATCTGTGAGGTTCTCATCCACCATCTGTCTGAGATACTGTGGCGTTAAAATGCGTTTCCGCGAGACGAGTTCGAGATCCGGGATCGTTTCTCGAACCGCTTTCGTAATCGCCTCAGGATCGACTGTTTCAGGAAACTCGCCTACAATCTCGATTGCGTTCTCACGGAGATATGCCGATTGTATCGTGCCGCCCTGGACTGTAAAGACACTACTCATGGAATTTGATCCAGTCACTTCGAGCCGGGCCATGCCCTCGACTGTACGCAAAAGCCGGACATCCAGATCCGGATCGTACCGTTCGACGGCACGTTGAAATGCCTCGAGAGAATCGTCGTTTACCTCCCAGTACTCGATGAACGTGCCCTCGTTGCTATCGAGTGGGACGACCGCTTCGAGTGTAAGTCCCGCGTCCTTCGTTCGGTGTGTAGGGAGGGGATTCGCGAGCGTCTCCGAGCGAAACGTGAGTTCAAGCGCCGAGCGTAGCATCTCTTTCCGTTCGATCGCGTAGAAGACATACCCGATGACTTCACCCAGCTGTTCTATAATTTCTCGCTCCTCGTGGCCAAATGCATCCGTGCGCTCTGAGTGGATGCCAAGCACCCCGAATTGGGTCTCATCGTGGACGATTGGCACCGATATGAACGAACTGGACGCACCCTCCCTGGCCACATCATGCCACGGCTCGAAATCAGGATCGGTGGCCACATCTCTCACAACACGTGCTTCCCCCGTTCGGAACGTCGCCCCTATCGGACTCTGTTCGAGTGGTTGACCCGGCTCGAGCAGGTCTTCTGGATCCGTGAAGATGCAGTTCCCATCCCTCTCGGATCGGGAGCTATCTGTTCGTGAATTTGGATCCGCATCAGCGATCCATGCGTACGTATACGAATCTGAGTTTGTGAGTTTTTCACACGTTATCTGCTTGATCTCGTCTCGGGTCGATTGTTCAATTACTGCGTCAGTGACATCTCTGGCCACCGTATTGAGACTATTCAGGGCTTCGAGGTGCTCGCGCTGCGTTTGGAGTTCTCGTTCCCGCCTTCTCTTCTCGGTGATGTCTCGACCGATGCCAACGAGCCCGATCAGGTTGTCTTCAGTATCGGTCAACCGTGCGCCGGTAAACTCATACGGGATCCGATCACCATCTGCACCGAGTAGTTCGGCTTCAACAACGGTTTTCCCGGTTGCCAGCGTCTCTGCTATCGCAGCAGAGATACGATCTTTTTCGTCATCCGGAAAGACATTCGTGGCCTGCATTTCAGCGATTTCGTCATTTGTATAGCCAGTTACCTCGAGTAGTCGGCCATTCCACCGACGAAGCTCCCCGTCAGTTCCGACGACGTAGAAGATATCGTTGAGCGTATCGAGCGCTTTCTCGATGAAGTTCCGTTCTTGCCGGAGCTCCTGGGTCAATTTTTCTCGCTCGGTAATATCGTGCCCTTCGGGAATGAGGTGGGTAACCTCGCCATCCGCATTGGTGACGGGCCGAACCGTGAAATCGATCACGATCTCTCGATCGACACCCTGTACGTGAATTTCCTCCTGGAACAGCGCACCACGTCGAGCGTGTTCGACAGCAGCACGTGCAGTTGCCTTCGCGTTCTGGTTGGCCTGAAACCAGTAGGTGTCCCAGACCGGTTTGCCAACTACCTCATCTCGATCGAGTCCGCCAAATTCGAGCGCGGTGTTATTCGCCTCTAACAGTGTTCCATCCGGATCTAACAGCCCAACGAACGTGTAGGTATTATTGAAGATAGCTTCGACCTGTCGGGCGCGCGCTCTGCGTTCGGTGACGTCTCGGAAGTATATCGAAATCCCGTTCTCTGTCGGGTAAACCCGGACGTCGTACCAGGAATCGTGTGCGGAATAGTATGCTTCGAGTTGGATCGGTTCACGCGTGTCCATTGCCGTCCTGAGAGCGTCGCCAAACGCTGTCTCGTCGATCTCAGGGAATGTATCCCAGACAAGTTTACCGATCAAATCATCACTGGACTGGCCGGCCAGCTGTGCACCCTCCTCGCTAGCATAGGTGTAGCGCCAATCAGAGTCGACCGTGAAAAAGCCGTCAACACCGTTCTCAATCATGGATCCACGTCTACGTACACGTCCTTCTTTCTTCTGGGATCGCTTCGATGATGGAACGGGCGTGACCGATCAATTGTCAGTACTGTGCGTTCGATCCGCCGCATTGATCTCGCTCAGACTCGTGTGACATTCGCTCCCTGCGTTCAGCACGAATAGCACGAAATGGCCGACTCTTGTCAGGAACGAAGTGACCGACTTAGAGCATGAGTGCAGCAGCGCGGATCCACTCGCTACAGACGACTGGAGGAGGATTGTTCACTAGTCCCGCATGTCGCGGATGCGGCGCTCGATCAACCACGTCATACGTGTGCATATCATTCATACGGAAAACATTTGCCAATAGACTGGAATATTAACAGACGATGAAATCACGACTCGTGGTGGGGATCACGCTTCTAGTCGCCCTCTTCGTCCTGGTCAGTGCGGGTGGTTTGAGCTTTTACCTGACCCCATACGAAGCTACGCTGACGGAGTACGGGGTGGCTCACGAGTCGACGGACACGTTCGAGGCGGTCGTCGACCGGGCGGACGTAGACGCGGACGATGCGGAATCCACCGACGCCTTGTCACCGAACGCCCACCGCGCTTTCGAGGACGCGACCCAGCAACCGATCGAGACGGATGGCGACCCGCGCCCTCGAGGCTGGTTCGGGTGGCAATGGGTCGACGTCGCGGTCTGCCAGGAGGCGATGCTCGTCTGTGACGAATACGCTGAAACCCCCGGATTCCCGGTACACGATAGGTGGGCCTCCGATTCGAAGACCACCGGGTACTACACGATGGTCGAACACGACGACGAATTGTACGTGGTCAAAACGAAGATAGAGCACACTGTGTCGACGGGGCAGCTGTTGGCGTTCCCGACGGGTTTGCTACTCGTCGTCTTTGCTGGACTGCTCGCGACGGTTGGATACAAGTACCGAGAGGCCCCCACGACCGGCGTGTTCGGGATTACGGCCGTCGGGGCGTTCGTGGGTCTGTGGCCGTACTTCGTCATGGGTGTCGGAATCGACTCGTACTGGTGGCTCGTCATTCCACTCGTCTGTCTCGGAATCGTGGTCCAGGGCCGACAACTCCTTGCACTCTCCCGCCACGTGGAAGCGGACACACGCCTCGAGACGGAATCTAACCCGGTTCCAACGTGGGGACTCCTCCTCGCCGTGGTCGTGGCCGGCCTTCTCTCGGTCGTCTTGCCGTGGGCCGGCCTACTGGTGGTCGTTCTTCTCGTGATGTCGCTACTTTGGTTGGTCGTGCCGAAACGAACCGCGTGAGAGACACCGATTCGGTCACGATTCATGGGGGTGATGTTATCGCATTCCTCAGACGGTGGTAGGTGATTTTCGCTGGTCGATTCGAGAGAACGACGTCACGCCGTGAATTACAATCTGCCCAACTGTTGTCAGAACAGGCGTGCTGATTACAGAGGACGGATCCAGCACTACGGATCACATTTTTCAACTGGATCCTGTAGGACTGAATGGTCATCGCTGTATCAATTTAGCGTATAATAGTGTTAGCTCACCAGAAAGTACTTGCTGGTGACTCCAAGAAAATGGATATGAAGCGACGAACCATCCTCACAGGAGGAGGTATTACTGAACATTTGTGTCATTTTGACATCCACATACGATGACAATGAGTACAGCAAATGCTGTAGAGAACGTTGTCGTGAATAGCGCAGCTGTGAATGCTGTAGAATATACCGTGATGCACTCTGATGGGCCTTCGTTATATGCGATTGCCAGAATGATGCTCAGGCATATTGGATTTTTGTTTGTCATGGGCATACTCTCGGTTATCGTATTCGTGTTTTTCATGAAGTTACTAGGTCATAGGTGAACTGACAGTCGAGGGTAGTTTTCACACGAGTTGTGAATCGTCACTTATCAACCGCTACACACCCGGCTGTAATGTACGGTGAATTTTTCAAATTCGTACTTTGGTGGAATCAAAATTGTTTTGATAAATGACTCGAGAAAGTGGCGTGTGTCCTCCAAATCGAATTACGGAATGATTGGATATAGCGCCACAATAGTCCTCATAAGTGCCACTATCGGAATCGCTTCCTTCGTTCTGACAATGAACATCAGCACGATGATCACCTGGGTTTGGATAGGAATTGGATTGGCTGTGATCTATAACCTGTCTCGAATTGCCAGTGCACTTGAACAGCAGGCGTAGCCCCCGAATTCGCTCAGTACCGACTCTGTACTGAACTTTCATCTTTGCGATGATCGCATCCTACCGAGCGCCACATTCGCGCATTTTAATCAGCACAGCAGCCACCCTTTGTCAACATCTATGTAATTCAATATACTCACTGACACCGACGCTGCCGTTGACACTATTCGACACCGATACTATCGCTGTTGGGAACGCTGACGTCGTCACCCAACGATGAACGGGCTCCACGTGTCCCGACTCGAGCCGACCTGCACTCAATCCGCGCTCGAGGCCGATGTCGAGGCTGAGGTCGCGTTCGCCGAATCCGAACCCGAACCCGGCGTCGTGTCGGTTTCTTCGATCACGTACTGCTGGCCCAACATCGGATCGAGCAACGCGTCCACGGCCGCCCGGTCATCTTTGAGAACCGGTACGTCGTCCGTTTTCGGTTCGGCCATAGCATTGTCGATCTCGTCGGTGAGGTCGATTGGCAGGTCTCGTTCCTGGTTCCGAGCCTCGAGATCGGCCGCTGAGAGCCGCATCTCGTCCTTCGTTGCAATCAGTTGGATGTTCTGGACGGCCGGGGCATCGGAGGTGCGGAAGCTGTAGACGGTCGGGAACACCTCGTCCATCGTTCCGTACTGGGCGCGGTAGAACTCGGAGGCCGATCCCTCGGGGGCGGAGATGACGTTGGCCAGCATGATGCCGTCGTCGGTCAGGCTGTCGTCGACGAGCGACATGAACTCGAGGGTGGTCATCTCGAAGGGAACCTGATCGCGTTTGAACGCGTCGAGGACGATCACGTCGTACTGTTCGTCGGTGTCGTAGAGAAACTGGCGACCGTCGCCCTCGTGTGCCTGCAGGGTGTCTGATTGTTCGAGGCCGAAGTACTGCTCGGCGGCGGCGGTCACCTCGGGATCGATCTCGACGACGTCAATCGTTACGTCGTAGTGTTCCTCGAAGTGCTGCGGGCCGGTGTAGCCGCCCCCGCCGATGAACAACACGCGGTCGATGGCGTCCGGATCGTCCGCCAGCAACATGGTCAGGTGGAAGTACCGCGTGTAGGTGAACACGTTCCGGTCGGGATCCTCGAGGTCGGTCGCGCTGTGGCGAGCCCCGTCCAGGTACATGGTTCGGACGTCACCGTTTTCGACCACCTCGAGTTGCTGGTGGGGGGTCTGGGTCTCGTACACGACCTCGCCGCGGGGGTCGAGGCCGAGCGAGGCGCTGCTGGTCGAGGCGACGAGCAGGATCGAGATGGCGGCGACGGCGACCACGGTGCGTTTCGATGGGCGGGGGAGGCTCAACACGAGCGCAGTCACGACGAGCATCACGCCGAAGAGGAGTCCGATCTGATCGACAGACATCGTCGGGATGAGAACGAACGTGGTCGCGCCGGCGCCGATAATGCTCCCGATGGTTCCGAGGGCGTAGACGTGGCCGGAGGCCGCGCCGATCCCTTCCTTGGTCGACAGCTCGGCGGAGTAGGGGCTGATGAACCCGAGGAGGTACGTCGGCGGGCCAAAGAGGATGATGATCGCCGGCAGCGACGCGTACCGCGGCGAGAGGGGGATCGTCGCCGTGTAATACAGCAGCATGTCGCTGGCGTAGATGACGATCGCGATGTAGACGGCCGTCCCCAGCAGGAGCCAGGTCATCTGGCGGTTCGAGGCGGTATCCGCCAGCTTACCACCCTGCCAGTAGCCCAGACTGAGCGCGGCGAGAAAGACCGTCAGCAGGCCGCCGACCGTGTAGATGTGGCTGCCGAACTGCGGGGCGACGATGCGCACGGCGAGGATCTCGAGGCCCATACTCGTCACGCCAGAGACGAAGACGGCGAGCTCCGGTTTCGAGAGGCGGTAGGGCTCGAGCGACCGCGGGAGATCCATTAGCTGTGACCAGTCGGCCCACTCGTGAGTACTTGTTGCATTTCGGCGACGGCCGCGTCGTCGATGGGTGTCTCGTCGTCACATCTCGTCGCACATCTGGGTGGGTCTCGCCTCGTCGTCATCTAGATAGGTCTCGTCTCGACGCAAATCTAGGTGGGTCTCGCCTCGAGGCCACAAAAATCACTGATGGTCGGTCAGCCAGTCGTGCCGAACTCAGTTCGTCGTCACGACCTCGATCACGTCCCGTGGCTCGACCTCGTACTCCTTCCCGAGCTGGCGGTTGCTCCGGCAGTCGATCGCGTAGAGGAAACCGTCGCCGATATCGGAGTGCAGGCTGTAGGCGAAGTCCTCCGCTGTCGACTCGGGCGGGATCAGATAGCAGTCGGGAAGCACCTCGCCGCGTTCGTTCCCCAGGCCATTCGCTCCGCCGGGGAACACCGGGATGACGCCGAGCACGTCGAACAGCGCGGTCTCGAGCGCCGCCTGGACGCCCGTCGCCCCGTACTCGGCCATGAACTCGCGGATTTGCTCGAGTCCCTGCTCCTGTTCGGGCGAGACGTCTCCAGTGATCTCGAAGTCGTCGTCCCCGGGTCGATAGTCGACGACGCCGGCCTCGTCGGCCGTTTTGAGCGCCTTCTCGGCGTGGGCGCTGCAGGGAACGATCGTGAGGTGTTCGTAGTTGGGATCGCTCGTGATCGCCTCGAAGTTGGCCTGCGCCTCGGGCGTGTCCATCTTGTTGGCCGCGATCAGCATCGGCTTCGTGGTCTTGCGGATCTCGCGGGCCAGCTCGAGTCTGTCGTCGTCGTCCCACTCCTCGGGCTCGAAGCCGATTCCGACGCGGCGAATCAGGAGCTTGAGCTCGTCCTCGTTCGTTTTGAACGCGCTCATCTGCTCTGCGAGATCGGCCTCGATGGCGTCGTCCTCGGTCGTGTACCCCGAGGCGTACCGCTCGATTCCTTTCTCCAGAATGCCGAGATACCACTGATCGAGTTCGGTCTCGAGGAAGTCGATGTCCTCGCGGGGGTCGTGGCCCTCGGTGGGCTCGCCCTCGAGGGTCGTCTGGCCCGAGAAGTCGACGACGTGGATCAGGACGTCGGTCTCGTTGAGGTCGGTCAGGAACTGGTTGCCGAGGCCGTTACCCTCGTGGGCGCCGGGGATCAATCCGGCGACGTCGACCAGTTTCGTCGGGACGAAACGAACGTCGCCCTCGAGATAGCCGACGCTGGGGGTCGACACCTCGCCGAACTCGGGGGCGGCGTCCTCGACCCGGACGTAGGCTTCCCCGACGCTGGGATCGATCGTGGTGAACGGATAGGCCCCCTCGGGGACGTCGTTCATCGTTGCCGCGTTGAAAAAGGAGGACTTGCCGACGGAGGGTTTGCCGACGAGTCCGATCCGGTGACTCCTGCTCATTGTCAGTCGTGGGCGCGGATCGACTAAACGGGTTTTGATCCGTATCTGCCGTGGTATGGCGGGACGTGACAGGTGGCACGTGACGCGTGGGGCTGGCAGCTACGCGACCGCTTTCCAGCTCCAGGCCGCGGCCCCGGCGACGGCGAGTGCGATCACAGCGAGGACGGCCCACTGCCCGGCTTCGGCGTCGGTGAACGGTACGGGCACCTCGATGAGGCCGGTGGCCTGCAGCATGGTCAGCGCGAGCACCACCATCGCGAAGATGGAGACGGCAGCGACGGCGAGCCAGTTGCGCGCCATCCACCGTCCTTCCTGTCGGGCGTCCTCGGAGCCCTCCGTCGGCGTTTCAGTCGGCCGATCGTCCGGTTTGCTCATACGCGGCCTAGACTCGTACGCGCCCTAACCGTTGAACCTGCAGGTTCAGGGCTCGAAAACCGTGGCATCCAGCAGTCATCGTCCATCGTGTGCCCCTCTCAGGAATCGTGCTCGAGACTGGACTCGGCTTCGTCGAGCCAATCGGGTTCGGCGGGGTCGCCCTCGTCGGGTTCGATTTCGACGAAATGTTCGAACTGGTGATACTCGGATCCGTCCGGAGAAACACCCTCGACGTGGTAGTACTCGACGAGTCCAGCATCGGTGAGGACGAGCTCCACCGAGAGGTTCTCATACGAGTCGAACGTCGACGCGGTTCCGGTGAGTCGATAGTGCCCTCCCTCCCGTTCGACGGTATCGACTATCTGGGCGACGTCAGCGAGCGATATCGGCATCGCCGGGTTGACGCCGCTTTCGGAGTCCTCGACGTACGTCGTATTGTCGTGTTCGTCCACGAGTTTCAGCACCGTTGTCTCGCCATCGTACCAGCGCTCCCGTGTGGTGTAGCGGTGATGTGACTCCGCGACGGGGCCACCGATTTCGACGTCGACCAACGCGGGCGCGCCGCCACCAGCGACGCTTCGCGTTTCGACCCACGTCTCGATGCGCTCTCCAGACTCGTTTTCAAACGTGCTTAACCGTGTCTCCCGATAGGACTGCGCATCGAGTTGCTCGCGGTGTTCGGATTCGAGAGCGATGCCACTCGTTAGTTCGCCGTCTGCTATCCCGGCTGGCTGTTCGCTTTCGAATTCGTCTCCGGTGAACGCGTCGTCGACGTCGTAGGGCTCGCGGTCGTCGCCGGACTCGAGCGCCTGACACCCTGCCGTCGTGACGAGGAGGGCGATGACGATGACGATGGCGATACGAGGTATCTGTACGCGTTTTGACCAGTCCTGCAGCCATAATAATTGTCCTGTTAACGTATCGTCTCGGTAGTTTTCTCAAAATGTACGTTTCGATCGATGCTCCGGACGTCGACGGCCGGGTCTGCAGTCTGCTCTTGACGCAGTCCGGGACAGGGGGACTCTCGACTTGACGTGGGTTGGAACAGGGAACTCTCGAGGCTGATCCGCGTCGAAGTTATAGTAACAGCTGCAACGATTTACACACTGATCGCCGATACGTCTGGCGATCAGGTGTGCATTGACTTGCAGTGGATACTATATACCTGTCTGTCTCCGCTCGAGATCATCGGTTGTGTCCGGAACTCAGACGGACGTCGGCGCTTCGACGCTCGTCTCGATCTCGAGTTCCTCGGCGACGTCGGAGAGGAGGTCGCCCTTGATCTCGGCGACGCGCCACCCGATCTCGGCGACCAATGGCGGCTCGAACGACTCTCGGATCGTCTCGAGGTGGGCGCCTTCCGTCTCGACGCGCTCGCGAAGGTAACGCGCCCCGCAGCCGTTCTCGTCGGGATCCGGTTCGGGCGTGAGCTTGTTGGCGACGAGGCCGCGAATCGCGAGATCTTTCTCCTGGAACTCCTCGATCGAGCGCTCAGTCTCGTTCAGGGAGAGTTCGTCCGGGTTCACCACGAGGAAGAACGCGGCGTCCTCGCGCAGGGCGTTGCCGGCGAACTCGAAGAACGCCTTGCGTCCCTCGAGGCGGGCGAGGACGGGATCGCCCTCCATGACGCGACGGGGTTCGTTCTTGCCGATCGCCGCCTTCTCGAAGAGGTCGATGCTGGTTCGTCGCTTGTACATGAGCCGGTCGATCCACTGCTCGAGCAGTTCCGGGAGGCCGAGCAGCCGGAGGGTGCTCCCCGAAGGGGCGGTGTCGAATACGACCCGATCGTACTCGTCGGAGTCACGCATCACGTCCACGAATCGGTCGAACAGGGCCGACTCGTAGGCGCCGGGGGTGCCGTGGGCCATCTCGAGCTGACGGTTGATCTCGTTGACCATTGACGCCGACACCTGCTCGGAGAGATCCTGACGGATCTCGTCGAGGTGGCGGATGACCTCCTCCTCGGGATCGAGTTGCATCGCGTCGAGTCCCTCGATGCCCTCGACGGGCTGTGGGGTGTCGTCGAAGGGCTGGTCGAACACGTCGGTGACGGAGTGGGCTGGATCGGTCGAGACGACGAGCGTCCGCAGGCCGTCACGAGCACACCGAAGCCCGTAAGCACACGAGACGGTCGTCTTGCCGACCCCGCCTTTGCCGCCGAAGAAGACGAATGGCTCCATGATTGGATCAGAAGTGGTACTGCTGGCCCTTTCGCTCGAGGAGCGTCCCGCGATCCCACAGCCGTCGCTCCCAGGCTTCGAACTCGTCCTCGAGGTACGGGAGCAGTTCGGCGGTGTAGTACGAGACCGGTGAGGGGATGCCGAACGCGTCGGGGAAACACGCCAGCATGAACGCGTCCTCGACGTCCTCGGCTTCCTTCTCGATCTTCTCGTAGGCGGGGTGTGAGATCAGCCCGTGATAGAACCCACGGAGCCACTCGTCGAGGATCGCCCGGTATCGTTCGATCCGGTCGGCCAGTTCCATGCCAGTATATGCCATCCGGGCGGCTAAAAGCTGTCGAGGGTTGTGGTCTCGTGAGGGTCGCTTTCAAGGCGATTGGGTACCAGTGACCGTGTATGGATACGGATGTGGATGGGGACATTCCGGTGACGATTCTCTCCGGCAGTCTCGGGGCCGGGAAGACGACGTTGCTCAATCACCTGCTGTCGAACGCCGGCGATCGGACGCTAGCGGTACTGGTCAACGACATGGGCGAAGTCAACGTCGACGCCGAACTCGTCGCCGAAGGCTCGGAACTCGACCTCGAGGACGGCATCGCCGAACTCTCGAACGGCTGTATCTGCTGTGAGCTCCAGGACGACCTCGAGACGGCAGTCGTAAAACTGGCCCGCGACCGCTCGTTCGATCACCTGATCGTTGAGTCATCGGGAATCTCCGAACCCGCACCGGTCGCGCGGCTGTTTACGACCGAGTCGCGCGTCGCCGCCCGCTACACGGTCGACACGCTCGTGACCGTCCTCGACACGCCCGCGTTTCTCGAGGCGTTTTCGGGGGAGACGGTTCCCGAACGACGGGGCGAGGACGACGATCGGCCGCTCTCGGATCTGCTCGTCGAACAGGTCGAGGTCTCGAACGTCGTCTTGCTCAACAAGGCTGATCTGTGTGCCGAGGCCGAACTCGAGCACGCGGGAGAGCTCGTTCGGGCGCTCCAGCCGGACGCGGAGACGATCCCGACGGAGTTCTCGGCCATCGACCCAGACCAGTTGCTCGGTCGCGGCCTGTTCGAGCAGGATCGGCTGCGCGATTTACCCGGGTGGAAGCGGGCGCTCGAGGGCAGTCACGGGCATGGTGATGGCGACGGTGACGATGACGACCATACCCACGAGCACACGCAAAATGACGAGCACGTGCACGAGCACGACAATACCCACAACAGCCACGACCACTCCCACCCAGACGAAGTCTACGGCGTCTCTTCGTTCGTCTACCGTCGCCGTCGCCCCTTCCACCCCGACCGATTCGCTGCGTTCCTCCGCGACCTTCCGACCGAAATCGTCCGCGCCAAAGGCACCGCCTGGCTCGTCGACAACGAGATGCGCGTCTCGATCGCCCAGGCGGGGCCATCGGTTCGAGCCACCGCCCAGGGGCCGTGGATCGCGAGCCTCCCGGCCGTCGAGCGCGACATGTACCGCTCGAGCCGACCGAACCTCGAGTGGGACGACGAACACGGTGACCGTCGCACGGAACTCGTCTTCATCGGTACCGAGTACGACGAGTCGGCGCTCAGGTCGGCGCTCGAGGCGGCGCTCGTGACGGACGACGAGTGGGGCGAGTCCATGGTGGATCACGCACCGTTCCCCGCCGAACAGGCCGCCGAGACCGTCCTTCGGGAACCCTAGCCCGATCACCTCGACTGTGTTGATCAGTGGCCAGCACGGACACTGCCGGTTCCCGATCAGCAGGCACAGCGACGCCAGGTGGTGCGTTCGAACCGCATCTCCCCGCCACAGTCCGGACAGACGGGTTCGTCCGTCTCGCCGGTCGGATGCTCTTCCTCGAGGTCGACGTCCCTGATTCGGACTTCGCAGTTGTCACACCAGTAAGCGCCCCCGTCGAGTAGCCTTCCGGTATTCGACCGCCGGATCCCATCAGCGGAGGAACGGAATCGCCAGCCCGATCATCACCGCCGCGAGGACGAGCATGAGGTAAAACAGCCGAACGGCACGGACGCTGGCGGGGACGACACCGGCGTTTTCCGGTCGTACCGTCCAGACCTGCCAGTAGTACGAGCCGATGGCAATGGCGAGAAAGAGTGCGAACGAGACCCCGATCGAGAGTTCGAGCCCCGCGCCCAGGGCTTGCCCGTACAGCGGGCCGAACGAGAGTACGAACATGAAGGTGAGCCCGACGACGACCAGAAACGGGACGGGGTCGACGGGGCTTCCCTCGTGGTTCCGAAGGTGCATAGTGGAATCAACACCGTCGAGCGGCAAAGAGCTAAGTGGTGAACGAACCGTTCTCGAGTATGAGCGATCCGGATGAGAAATCAAAGGGACTCAGTGAGGGGATTTCCTCCTCACAGGGGGACATTCGCGTCCTGTTCGTGATGAACGCCGTGTTGTCGACGCTGTTTGGCTGGACGATCGTCTGGGGGCTGTCGCTGATTGGATTTGTCGAGTTTACCCTCATCAACGTCGCCACGGCGGCGATCGTCCTGTTCGCGTTGACGTACGCGGTCACGATGTCCTGAGATCGAGCGGGCGGCCAGTGGGGATCGATCGGAAATCACTCGAGTAGATGGACGATACCGTACCTCCCTAGAGTACCGAAATCGTTCCCGTATCGGTGGCTCCCGACGGCTGTCACCACTACCGATCGGGAGGGCGTTTTCCCCGATTCCGATTCCGAACCCGAATTCGAATCCGAAACCGAAACCGGCTACCGCCCGTAAATAATTCGCTGTGCAACTGCGTCGAGGCGACTCGTGACGCGAGCGATCCACGCGCCGGGGGACATCCGACGGAGCGTCGCGTCGTCGATTTCGATCGCTTCCCCCGCGAACGGATCTCGATCAGCTGCCTCGTCGGAGCCGACGGCGTCGACGACGGTCGACATCGCGCACCGACCGCAGGATTCGGTTTTCTTTTCTCCCATGAGCGATCTCTGTATGGTACTACGTCTCACAGGGCTAAAGTGTACCGCCTCGAGTGCAGGCAGGGGGTTCGCCGAGGCTGTATCCACCGACGCCTATTTGCTCCCCGACCCGAGTACCTGTGGTATGGGATACCGCGTCGTCGATCCAAGGTCGGTCGATCCTGCCTCGGATCGCCCGTGTGAGTGCCGGAAGCTGTCGGCGGACGCCGGCCTCGAGACGATGGCGATCAACCGCTTCCGGGCCGAACCGGGCGAAGAGATACCGCTGGCCTACCACTATCACGAGACCCAGCAGGAGGCGTTCTACGTCGTCGGTGGGACACTATCGGTCGAAACGCCCGAGGAAACATACACCGTCGAGCAGGACTCGCTATTCGTCGCCGACCCGGAGAGCCCGCATCGAGCGTACAACCCGGCCGATGCCGACGAGTCGGTGACGGTGCTTGCCATCGGTGCTCCACCAGTCGCCGACGACGCACACATGTATGACCCCGAGAACGAGGGACACGAGTGATCTGGAAACGATGCTGAGACTGATGAGATATGAGTGATCTGGAAACGATGAACAATGAGTGATATGAGCAACGAACGAACCCACGAATCGGCCGCGTCTGAAGCCGACGAGCTACCCGATGAACTCTGGGCGGAGGTTCCCGAGTGGGACGACGAGTATCTCGACAGGGTGGCCCACCGACTGATCTATAGCTACGACCTCGAGAAGGACTATCGCCTCGAGGGCGAGCGTTGGGATCTCTACGGCGAGATGCGCGTCCTCACCCAGAAACAGTTCGTCCATCCCGCACTGAGCTACGCCGATCACGAATCGGAGGAGTACCTGTTCGCTCGACGCGACCCGCGACCGACCGTCCGCGAGCTCGAGCGCCTCGTCCACCTCGGACACGAGGTGGCCGACGAGCGGATCACCGCCGACGAGGAACACTTCGGCACGGACGTGAGCTTCGTCCTCGTCGCCGACGAGTTGACCGACGACGTCTGCGACTACGTCTCGGGCTTTCGCGACCGGACGCTGTTGAAGTTCGGCTACTACGGCCACTACGACGTGAACCTGGTTCTCATCGTTCCGGAGGACGAAGATCACGTCGCCAGCGAGGCTGCCGACGTCGCCGAGGCGTTCACACTCTGGGAGACCGTAACCACGCCCGAGGAGGGTATTCTCTCGCGGTTTGCCAAACGGTTCTGGCGCTAACCTCGAGCGGCGTTCCCGTACAGTTTTCGCCGACTCAATTGGACTCTCGGCATAGACACATTCTCGGGACTCATTCGTTGCGATCAACGACGTGTACCAGTCGCTCGCAATCTGCGACGTGTACCAGCCACTCGCTATAGGCGACCAGCATCGGCTACGACTCGAGGGATGTCTTCCAAAAAAAAACCGCGTCGAAGCGCCGTCGTTCGTTAGTCGTCGCCGGGGGCGGCAGGCGTTTCGGGCCCGCCGCGAACGTTACGGATGTTCCGATACCCTAATCTCACGAGCGCGAGCGCGAGCGTGATCAGGACGAGTCCGATCCCCATCTGTACGATCGACGAGATGAACGCTTCCGTGGTCTCTGCACCACCCATAATCAGGTTCTGGTACAGGTTCTCGTAGAAGATCAGTACCGACAGTCCGAAAATGGTGATCGTCACCATGATCGCCATCGGTACGCCGGTCGAGATGAGCTGTTTGCTGTCGTCCCAGTTGGCGAGCCAGATGGTCGCGACCAGGAGCGCAAGCGCAGCGAGCAACTGGTTCGCGCCGCCGAACAGCTGCCAGAGGACGACCCACTGCCCGGAGATGACGAGCAGGTAGGCGGGAACGATCTGCAGGAAGGGGTTCGTATATCGACCGCGGGCGAACGACGCGGGATCGCCGCTGAGCCCTTTGTCGGTCATGCCTGCTGGCGTGCCGACGATTTCCTCCATCATGTACCGACCCAGTCGAACGGCCGTGTCGGTCGAGGTGAGCAGGAAGCTCACGAGCACGAGCGCCATGAACACGGCTCCCACTGTCTCGGGGATGCCGAGGCTCGTGAAGATGACGCCACCGCCCGAAGCGAAGTTCGGCAGTGCGGCACCGATGCCACCAGCGGGGTCGGCGAAGCCCCACACTGCGAGCGTCGAGAGGGCGACCGCGGCGAGCAGTCCCTCGCCGAGCATCCCACCGTACCCGATCAGGCGGGCGTCAGTCTCCTTATCGAGCTGTTTGGCCGTCGTCCCCGAGGAAACCAGTGAGTGGAACCCACTGATTGTCCCGCACGCGATGGTGATGAATAGCAGCGGGAACAGCGGTACCAGTCCGGCGGCTTCGACGCCCCAGAACCCTTCGAATGCGCCGATCGTCTCGTCGATGACGAGGGGTTCGGACGAGGTTCCGAGGAACGTGCCAACGATGATCGCGACGATCGCCCCACCGACACCGGTGTACAGCAGGAACGACGAGAGGTAATCACGCGGCTGGAGCAACACCCACACCGGGAGCGCACTCGCGATTGCCCCGTAGATCATGATGACCGGGATCCAGGCGGCTGTGTTGCCACCGAGTTCGGCCGCACCGGGTACCCAAGAGCCGTCACCACTAAGCAGCACCGTTAGCCCGTCCAGACCGGCGGCGCGCTCGGCTGTTGGCTCGAACAGCGCGACAGGGTACTGGATGCCGACCCAGACGGCTGCGAACACACCAGCGACGAACAGGATCGTGCCGGGAATGAACGGCCCCCCGAGCTGGTACAGGTAGACCCCGAACACCAGCGCCAGCGCGATGTAGAGGAACGACGCCGTCGTCACCTCGGGATACGCGTTGAATACGATACCCACGACCAGTGCGAAGACGGCCACGACCAGAATGATCGTCAGGAACGCGAACCACAGCAGCATGTTCTTGCCCTGCTCGCCCACGTACTCGCCGATCATGTAGCCGATCGACTTCCCCTCGTGTCGCAGGCTACCTGACAGGGACACGAAGTCGTGAACGGCCCCCATCAGCGGGTTCCCGATGGCGATCCACAGCAGGGCCGGTACCCAGCCCCAGATCGCACCGGCCGTGATCGGGCCGACGATCGGTGCCCCGCCCGCGATGCTCGAGTAGTGATGCCCCAACAACACCGGTTTCTTCGACGGGACGTACTCCTGGCCGTCCTCGTACTTGTGTGCCGGTGTCTCCTTGTCAGCGTCGAGTTCGACGAACTGCGCAAGGTATTTCGAATACCCCACATAGCCGACAGTAAAGGTTACCAGTACTGCGGCAACGATCCATATCACCTGTGTCATGCTACGTCTACCCACACCCAGCGCGTTCGATTACCTTAATAGTTGTTTATTTTTCCGCGATATTTCAGCTGATATTTCACACTACACGCCACTCGAGGGCGATTATAGTTATTAAATTGAAACGTTCTAAAACTCATATTACTACGTAGCACCGCTCACTACCGGTTCAGCTTCACCCAATTTTGTGGGGAACGTGACCTGGACGGCGTTCCCAATCGATCTTCTCTTCACATTCCCGATTTTCGGGGATTGGGAGTAGTGGAAACTGGACAAATGTCATTCCTTCGTCTATGCCGGATCGCTAGCCAAATCCAGTCTCTACGTTGCTCGAGCACCTGCCACACCCGTGCCGGAAATCGGCTTCCGGTCGTCTCAGTTGACCAGCGCCTGGAGCGCGTCCATCGTCCGCTCGACGTACTCGAGTTGGGCGTTGTGTCCCATGTGGCCCACCCGGAGAATATCGTCCTCGAGGTCGCCGAGGCCGGTGGCGAGGAGGATTCCGTGATCCTCGCGCATGCGCGCCTGTAGTTCCGTGGCTCGCCCGGGCACGTCGAGTGCCGTCACCGTCGGCGAGGCCAGCGACTCGTCGGCGGGATACACCTCGAGGCCGATCTCCATCGCACGCTCGCGACACCGCCGTGCCGCCGTCTCGTGGCGCTCGTACACCGACTCGAGGCCCTCCTCGAGCAACAGGTCGGTCGCCGTATCGAGCGCGAGCAGGTTCGAGACGAGGTGGGTGTACGGGAACCACTCCTCCTCGAGGACGTCCCGCCAGGGCACGAGACTCGCGTAAAACGATCGAGCTTCGACGGTATCGATGCGCTCCCAGGCACGTTCGCTGATCGCACAGACTGTGAGCCCCGGTGGCGCGCTGAAACACTTCTGGGTCGCCCCCAGCGTGACGTCGATCAGGTCGGTCGGGACGGGCGTTCCTCCGAGCGAGGAGACGGCGTCTACGACGCTGATGACGCCGTGGTCGTCGAGCGTCTCGAGAACTGGTTCGAGATCGTTCAGCGTGCCCGTCGGCGTCTCACAGTGTACCATCGTGGCGACGTCGTACTCGCCGGCCTCGAGTTCGTCCTCGACCGCCTCGAGGTCGATCGGCTCCCGCCAGTCGCTGCCACAGACGGTGGGCTCGCCGTCGTACAGCTCGACGAAGTCCGCGAACCCCTCGCCGTAGAGGCCGTTGGCAATACACAGTACGTCGTCGCCGGGGGCGACCAGCGAGGCGACGGCCGCCTCGAGTCCGAGGATGCCCTCTCCGCCGAGGATCGCGATGTCACCCTCGCCGTAGATCGGCTCGAGTTTCTCCGTCAGGTCGCGGTAGAAGTCGACGAATTCCGGTTCGACGTCGGGGTTCCAGGTCGGGTCGCTCATTCGTTCGCGGACACGCGTGGGCACCGCGGTCGGGCCTGGTGTCATCCGAAGGAGGTCGTCGCTGTCCATACGCTACGGGTCATCAGCAAGAACAAAAGCAACGGTGGTTACGGCGATTAGAGCACGGTTGTGGGTTACCCGTCGCCGTCACCGTCACTGCACTATCATCGCACCGTCACCGCTACCGTAGCCCAATCATCATCGCCGTCGTCGCAATCGTCCCCGATAGAACGGGCTGGCGGGGAAGACACCCAGTCGAACGCGCTCGAGCTCGAGCACCTCGAAGGCTTCGTGGGCGACGAACAGATCGACCGTCTCGCGAGTGACGTTACAGCCACCCGCCAGACGGCACCAGACCGGGTTGCAGAGCTCCTGTCCATGCTCGCGCCAGCCGTCGGCCCGGACGTGCTCGAGGAACCGAAACTCCCCACCGGGGCGGAGCACCCGTGCCACTTCGTCGAGGGCGGTTTCGGGATCGGCGATGGTACAGAAGACGGCGCTCGCAATGACGACGTCGAAGCTCTCGTCGGGATAGGGGAGCGCCTCCGCCCGTGCGTCCCGGATGTCGACGGGGAGGCCGACGGCTCTGGCAGTGTCGATCGCCTGGGATCGCATCGTCTCATCGGGTTCGATCGCGTGGTACTCGATGCCCTCGCCACCGGTCGCCTCGAGCACTGGTTCGAACATCCCTCCGGTACCAGCCCCGACGTCCAGGACGCGCCCGGAGAGATTAGCGGCGAGATACGCGCGGTGGGGCGCAAACAGCCACTCCATCGGTGTCAGCGCCCCGTACAGTCGGGACACCCACGGGTGATCGATCTCGTCGGTGTCGACCGCCGGCTCGTCCGATGCGTTCGAGGCCATTCGTCGTTCGTGAACCGTATTGTGAACCGCACCTACGCTCGCGAGCCTGGTAGCCGTTGGGGTCGGTTGCGCGTCTCGAGACCGAAACGATCATCTTGGTGGCTGAAACACGTCAGGGAGTGACCACGTACGACACCGTGCTGTTCGACAGCGACGGGGTACTCGTGACTCCGCCAGCGGCGGAGACACAGGCAACGGCCACGCACGAAGCGTTCGAATCGCTCGGTATCGAGGACGTCGATCCAGGTGTGGTCGACGAACTCGTCGATGGCGTCTCTCCCGATCGGATTCGGGAGTTCTGTGGGCGGTACGGCCTCGACCCCGAGCACTTCTGGGAGACCTGGGAACACCACGACGAGCAGTCCCAGTTCGAGCAGTTCAGAGCCGGGAGCCGAGACCGCTACAACGACCTCGAGGCGATCGGCAGGATCGCCCAGCCGTGTGGCGTCGTCAGCAACAATCACCACAGTACAATCGCGTTCGTCCTCGAACACTTCGACCTGGAAGCCTGGTTCGACCGCTACTACGGTCGGCCGAAGACCCTCGAGAGCCTGTCGCTCCAGAAACCCAACACGCACTACCTCGAGCGCGCGCTCGCTGACTTCGAGGCGGCGAACGCGTTGTACATCGGCGACAGCGAACACGACGTGATTGCGGCTCACGATGCGGGCATGGATTCGGTATTCATTCGGCGACGTCACACCGCGGATGTCTCGTTACGTGTCGAGCCAACCTACGACGTCGACGGGTTGCCCGAGGTAGCGGCGATCGTCGCCGAGTGAGTCGGTCTGGCATTCTTTCGGTGTGTCTGCCGGGATGGCCGTCTTCCCTGAGTGACTTCCATTCGAGTTTTCATGGGGGTTGAAGTACCCCCTATCCCTCGTAATGCTGGGGTGATCGCCATGCGCGACCACAGCCGCGTTGTGGCCGTGTGTGATCGCTGCGAGTCCGCCTACGCAGCGAAAGAGCTCGTGAACGGACGCATTCGCCCGATTGGGACAGACGCCTGTTCCTGCGGATGTACGCAGTTCCGAGCAATCAGGTGAATCGCTTCGCCTCAACTACTGCGTCCGCCCTTTTGCGCGTCGACAGGTCGGGTAGCGACGATTCGGTTTTCACTCGACTCGAGCTGTGCATAACATGTATGGCCGGAAAGATTGACGACGGGCTCGAGGGCGACCAGTAGCTTACTGCCACGCAGACCACTTCGGATTACCACTCCTAATTTCACGTGACGGAAGCCACCCACGACGTGTTTCACGTTCAAATCAACTTTTCGCCCCTGTTCGCGCAAAAGTGAATCTGCCGGTAGAAATCCTATTGCCGCCGTATACGCAGGAACCCCTATCGGCTACGAAACGACAGGAAAGGAAGTCCGCTCTCCCCGACGTTGAACAGCTGGAAGACGGTCTCGCTCACTTCGTTCGCGAGCGTGCGACTTCCATGTTCAAATCGGTTCGATTGAACGTATCACTGCTCACTGTCGTTCGCAGGATAAGTCCGCTCTCCCCGTATCGGTGTTCGCCGAAGTCGATGCAGTCTGCCGAAAAACTCGGTATATGTCAATCATAGTTCGATGAATCTCCGTCGTTGCTCCGCTTTTTGGCGCTCGCTGCGCCGGTCATAGTGTTTGTCAAGAATCTCCTCGCTCGCGTTCATCCGCTCGGAAACGAGCATTCGATCCTCGTCTGCTAATCTGTGGGCGGTAACCCGACCACTTCGAACATCGTGGGGCGACCGAGCCGATGGGCACCGACTCATTTTCCCGTTATAGGTGTACTCGCAGGTCTCCACGTTCTTATCGTGAGGACACCCCGCATTACGCCAACACGGACGAGAAACGCGGTACATGGTGTCCCGGCATGCTGAAATGGAGACACGGCCGTATCTCGTTGTAACGAGAGGAGCACGCCCATAGTCATCCGTCACCTTCCATCGAGGCCCGTTGATGTAATCGTCGAGGACTCCCGCAACGTGGGCACCGATGGCGTTCCACCGCTCGCCCTTCTCCTTGTTCTTGAGCGGCGTATCGCTCTCTGGTCTGTGAACGAAGTGAATCGCTGGGCCGTCCGCTCGAGGTCGATCGCCCTCGAGGTCGAGATCTCCAAGATCGAGTCCGCGAAGTTCCCCGACTCGGCACCCGGTGTGCCATAGTAAGAGGACGATCACGTGACGACGACTCGCGTATTCGTATTGCCCGAGCCAGTCGAGAATCGCAACGGCTCGATCGGGATCGAGCGTCGAATCGCTCACGTCGTCTCCGTCGCTTCGAGGGAGCGGTACCTGGTCGTACAGGCTTTCTCGAACGGCGTCGATCTCGCCACAGAACCGAAGGAACGCGCGCATCGTCGCCATTTCACCGCGAAGGGTGACGTTCTTCAGTTCCTGACCGGAGTAGCCGCCTTCGCGTCGCCAGATACGGTAAGCGTACATATCGCGACCGGACAGCTCATTGAGGTTCGCAATTCCTTCCTCGTCACACCACATCACGAACGCGCGAAGACGGTAGTCCTGCGCTTCCATAGTGTTTTCAGCGGCGTCGTCCCGTGCCTCGAGGTACAGATCGACTGCCTCACTCGGGGTGATTGGTTCAAGGTTGCTCACGGCGAACCGGCCTCAATTCGAGCGGTTTCGACGAGTTCCGTTCGTTCGTCCTCGTCGAGTCGTTCAGCGATGAGTTCGACCATCCAGGCCGCATCGGCTCGGCGCGCTGGCCCAAGCCCACAACCCACACTCTTGACGGCCTCTGTCGATGTCTTCTCTTCGGCGAGGAATGTCGGGAGTGCCGCCCGGGCGACGTCCGTGACTCGAGCCCAGTAAAACCGCTCGTGCTCAGTCATCAGATTCACCCCAGTTGTCGGCGCGTCCCCAGGTGGCGCTGTAGTCGCGCTCGCCGTCCTCGAGCTGGTCGCGCTCGAAAAGCCGGTCTTGAATCCACGTCTGTAGAGCTGTCCCCGACCGATCACGGGGCGGCCCCTCTGGACAGTGGTGTTGATCGACTCGAGCTGACAAGTCGTCCATACCGGCGACGATCTCGACGAGTACCGCGTTCTGGTAGCGGAGTTCGGTGGCGATCGCCTCGAGCGCGTCGGCCTGACGCTTGAGGAGTCGATCGTTGCTCACGCGTGTCCACCTCCGTTTTCGGGCGTTTCATCGATCTCCCCTGGTGAAAGGGTGAGTTCAGACCGGGAGACCATTTTGCCGGTCTTGCGATCGTGCAACTCGTCAAACTCGGGATCGACGTCGGCCCAGTTGCTCGCGCACTGCTGGCACCAGAAGTGGAAGTTCGTTGGCTCCCACGATCGGTGCCCGCGCGGGCAAACGAACCGCCATCGATCCGTGCGATCCGCTAAGCGGATCTCCTGCTTACTCGAAGGCATCAGCCGGACAGATGGCCGGGGGTATAAAAGCGGTCGGCCAAATGCCCGTAGTGAAAGTGAAAGTGATTGTCGTCGCTGTCGATACGTCACCGCTCGAGCGGGAGAGTTAACCTCCCGCAGGTTGCGTCTTTGCATGGTTTCCGTAGCTAAGGTACGGAGGCCAGCGAACCGGTGGCCCAAGCACCGGGTTCGCGTTTTCAGGAACCCGACCGGCCAGCGGCGGGTTCGTCTGGCGTCCGTTGGCACCACTCAGGAACGGGGGGCACATAAATCTACATGACGTTTTCGTCATCCATAGATTACGTATTCGTAATAATTTTTATAACACCGAACAGATGAAAGGGGGTATGTACGATTGTATGATCAGATGTACCGGAAGGTGGACTGGATGAAAGCAGCTGACCAGGCGATTCTACAGCTGTTAGGTTCACCAAAGCCACTCGAACTAACGGCAGGCAATATTGCTCGAAATACTGGTCTCAGTCGTGGTTACACTAGTGGACGGTTGAGTGTACTTGTGGATCATGGACTGGTTGAGGTAGACGAAGAGGAAGGCTCTCACCCGTTCTATTCCTTATCTGAGAAAGGAAAAGCATACCTCGCGGGCGAACTCGAGGCCGACGACCTCGAGTAAACGCTAAATTACGTTTCCGAGGTTTTCAGTGGCCGCTTTCGAGATAGTCACGTTCTTTTCCGAGACAGTAACCGACCCACCGGCGATGTCCTCGATCAGCGCGGCCAGCTCGTCGAGGTACGCGCGGGAACGTTCCTCCCTGAATTTGAGTATCGAACCGTGGCGATGCCCGCGGTTCTCGAGGTAACAGGATACGAATAGCCGACGAACGTCCTCCGGCGCGTCCTCGAGGTACTCCGGAAGCGAAAGCGTTTGGTGGGCTTTGGGCCCGATCGGGGCACCGAGCGTGACGAGTACGCGCCCGAGAACCGTTCCGTCCTTGGTCGGTCGCGCTTCGTCGGCGCGTCCTGGTCGGTCAGTCACGAGTTGGTAGTCGACGTCGGCCAGCTCGAGCGCGTCGATCACGTGACTGTCCTCACCGCGATGGTTTAGCGCAAACGACGGTCGGTAGTACTGTTCGGCGATCGAGCCACCGGAAAAGACGTTGGCAACCAGTGCATTCAGCGCGGTAAACTTGCGATCGTCGTAGGTGACGTTTAGCCAGCCGTAACGCCGAGCAGTGTTAATTCCGTTCACGACATCCGGAGCCCCGTCGTCGTCGATCCACGTACGGAGTCGGTTGCGCGGGAGATCCAATGCGGAGGCCGTCGCACTCGATTTGACGCCGTGTTTCGAGGCGTATCGGGTGGCCTTGCGGTACTGTTCCACGATCTCGTAGGCGTCATCGTAGGCCCCGCCGTCGAAGGTGCGCGCCAGGTCGCGGTCGGTCACGAACGCGCGGTCAGTCATTGAACTCTCGAGGGAACGCCGTGTGCAAGAGGATTTGGATTTTCAGGGTCGAATAAGAAAAACGCAAGAAGTGAACGTTTCAAGGGGGTGCTGTAAGCTTTCTACGAGTGGCTGATTATCAGTTTTGAAAGCGTCTCAATTTCGGTGAAAGTCATTATTTCAGACCCGGCCACAGTCTTTATTAGGTAGGATTGAGGTGGCACTACTCAGCATCGGTCGTGTTCGAGAGAAGCTGACGGTAGGAGGTTGGTGCGGTAGCATCCCCCGACCCCATCCGTCACATGTGAGGTTCATTCCTCGTTCAATAAGTCTTCTCATCGTTCACATGGTGCTGATACCCATGAAAATGGAAAGCAAACTTCAGACTGAAGACGAATCGACAAGCCGTGGTGTCTCTCCTGTCATAGGAGTGATATTAATGGTGGCCATAACGGTCATTCTGGCTGCAGTGATTGCCGCGTTCGTACTTGACTTGGGTAGTACTACTGGTTCAGAACCAGTAAACGCGGTTGTAAGCATTGACGTCTCCGAATATGAATCTGGAACTGAGGATGAAGGTGAGGTAAGAATTGTGGTTAACGAGATGGGTACTGCAGACTCGTTTAAACTTGTGGCTGACAGTGATGTCCTCACCGACGAAGGTGGTGAAGCAAGGACTGAAATGGAGCTTAATGAACTTTCATCCACTGGTAGTTCCCAAACTATTTCAACCGAAGATGGTGACCTACAAGACGTCATCGATGGAGAGGTTAGAATTGTCGCAATGTCCGACTCTGGTGGAGAGAGTCAGGTAGCTTCAGCCAATATTGACTGGAACGTTAGCTAAATTCCCGCAATATCTTCTTATCAGTTCTCTTCATTTCGGTAGTGCATGGAATGGAGACATCTTCAAATACTCCTATTAAGCAAGAAAGTTATCTATAATCGCTCTAACCAAATCATACAACTGAGAGTCGTTATCTAAATTTACTCTCAACACTCGTTCTATAGCGAAGCCCGATTACAGAAGTATTTGCGATTGACTGGATCGTCTCGGGATCGTACTCGCCTCGCGCGTCCTGAATATTCTGCTCAGATTCGAGCAGATGCTGAAGCGCTGCATCTATCACCACAGACATTGGTGGATCGTCGTGGGGATCAGAAGCGATGAGTTCTCTGGCTCGCTCTAGCTGGCGTTCGCGTTCGTCGGTAAGTTTGAGGCTGGTTCGTCGAGTCATGATTTAAACGGGTGTATGTACGGGGGGTTCGTTCGCGTCGATCTCAGGTGAGCGACTGGTTGATTCTTTATAAATAGGGTACTGCCGCCCATCTCGATCGAGGCATACCCCGACTGAGTGGATTTGATTCTATGCACCCCAGCCCACTCCTTATGGCTCGAGGGTGCATACATTGAGGTTCGACAATACATCCGCATCAAACCCCATGGGGTTGGATCTGAAGACCGGGTTCTACGGGTCTGAATCATTCCCCGATCTCCTCGACGAGCGTCACCGCCCATTCTTTGTCGTCGACGAGTCGGATGTGTGCGTGGTACTCCGCTTTGAGTTCGCCGTTCTCGTCGAGGAGCCCCTCGAGGCGAAGGTCATCTTTCGGGAGCGTGATCCCGGCAGAGTTCTGGTCGAGCTGGCGTATTTTGTTGAGCGCCATAGCTGGCGGGCAACCCGCCTTGGTATAAGCGTTACTGACTATCAGGGAAACCAAGGTTTGGCCGGCGTCCTACCAGGGAATTGCGAAGCTATTCGAGCAGGCGGATTGCCCGCTCAGGGGTATGGCACTCAGCCTACCAGCGAATATGGTACCTTCCGCCGTTCGGCGGGAGGACGGTATTGATCTGATCGACAGCATTCTCGCGCCGCTGTTCGTGTTCGCGTCGGCCTCGATGGTCGGCGTGATCACGATCGCGTTGAACGCCCCGTTCAACATGGGGCTCGATGCCGCGCTCTATAGCGCTCACGGCACCGAGATCACCTACGCGTTCATCATCACGATGGTGACGCTCGTGACCGCTTGGGTCACGAACGGCCAGACATCGATCGAGGACTACACAGATATGGAGACGGTCGTGTTGCTCCTGGCGGTGATCCTCAACATCCTGGTCGCGCTCGTCCCCGCCGTGAATCACGTCGTCGGCACGATGTGGTACGTCGGCTACTTCATGATCGTCCTGAACGCAGCGGCGTTCTACCTCATCGCCTACAAATAAACGAGGTTCACCAATGCAATTCCTACACTACAACGGCTCGAAAGCGGAGTGGTACGACTCGACGATCACCGGTTACATCGTCACGGCCTCGGCGATCTCGATCGGTCTCAGTGCGGTGCTGGCTCTGGGGGTGATCTAAATGCGGCCTACGCCCACGGCTGGCCGGGTGCTCTCGCTCGCCGTGATCGTGGCGGTACTCGGCGCTGGCCTCCTGGTCGGCCTCGGCGCTGCCGACGGCCTCGAGGAGTTGATGAACGAGACGGTCGAAGTCGACAACGAGACCGATCCACTCACGTTGGCGGTGGAGTTCTCCGACGACTTCAATGACAGCGAAACGGACGTTGCGACGGTTGAAGCGACGTTCTACAGCGAAAGCGAGTTCAATGAATCCGGCACGAACGCCACGGCGGTACATTCGTTCAGTGTCGAAGGTCAGGAGACTGAGCGAAGCGTCGAGGATGTCTATTTCGAGGACTACCCGGATCTCGAGTATGACACCGAGTACCGGCTGGTCGTCGAAGGCGATGAGGAACACGTCGATACCGTCGAACTCGAGGGCGGCCTGATCGGCGGCGTGATCGTCGGCGGGAGTGACGCTCAGCCCGGCTTCGGTGTCGGGGTGGCGGTGCTCGCGCTGGCGGTAGCGGGCGCGGCGGCTCGCGTCCGGGGAGGTGAGTGATGTCTGCAAGTGACGATCGCGTCGACGTCGCCCACGCCCACGGCCCATACGAGTTCACACAGGGGGTAACTTTGACTCGTCGGCAGGCGCTCCAGGCGACGGCGGCGGCGATCGTGGCGGGCGCGGCCAGTGGTACGGTCGCGGCGGAAGACGACGATGAATGGGAAGACTGGTCGGAAGATGTACCGAATACGATGTATATGGGCTCGTCTATATCGGGTACTGCTGATCCGTCCCAAAAACCAAAAAACTCGTCGGCACCGGGGGCGGCTGACAGTCCCGACGAGACGCAGATGCACACACTTTCGCGGTCAGCGCGGGAGTGGTCAGACCATCACAACGCCATCATGTCGAATCATGTCGAAGACATGGGAATGGTGGCGCACAACTACACTCGCCACGAGATCGCGTCGGCTTGGGAAGACGGCGATTCCTCGAGTACGGCATACTCTCGAGCGATGGACGCCACCCGCGAGTATTTCGCCCACCATCAGGCGAATCACATCGAGACGGGGCTGGCGATGCCACTGATTGAAGCCAGCCATAACGCATGGCTCGCCACTCAAGACGGTGACATTGATGACCAGCACTGGGTAGCGTTCTCGGTGCCTGACCACTATGCTCGCGTTAACGCTCGAGAGTACGACCGGGCTGCGCTCGAGGACGAAGAAGAAGAACACGGCAACGACGTGGAAGGAGGCGCTCCGGGGTTCGTAGAGACGACCATCGAGCTTATCGACGGCACCGAACACGAAACCCGGCTACCGTTGCTTGAGGTGTACGAGACACAAGACGACTTCCTGAACGACGAGGAACCGATTTACTCGGAACCGCTGTCTACCGACGTTATCGACAGCTACGACCCGAACGCAGAACAAAATGAGGACTTCACACTCGAGGAAGATCTCGACGGCGAGGGAACCGACCTCACCACGTCGCTCGCGTTCACTGTCCCGAACGTTGGTGATGTTGAAGACGGAGGCCTTCCCTCGTTTACGATGTTCGATGGGCGCGAGTGGATGGAGGTTTACAGCCGGATTGAAGACGTATCGGATCACGTCACAGCGAACTACGACCAATCGATAGTAGACGCCCTCTATGATGCGATGGACGAGGGTGAACTAACCCCATCACAGGTTCGAGGGCCTGCTGGAATGGCCTACTTACTGTCCGGCACCTCTGACGCCACGACCTCGAATTACCGGGCTGGACTCCTACACCAGCTCGGCCTCGAGCATGCCGACATGAGTAACGTGGCCTCTATCGAGATCGAGTACACCGGCTACACCACATCTGGACGGAAACCAATTGGTGACGGTCGTTCTGTGATGTACTTCGAGGATCACGAGGAAGCCACCACGCTCGAGGGTCAAATCTTCACCGACGGGCTAGATTCCCCGGTCAAAACCGGGAATGCCTACTATTGCGGCGCGAGGGCATACACAGCCGATAGAAACGGCGTGCTCTATGCTGTCCGTCCTGGTGACCAAACGCTGGAGACCTCATTACCGCTCGAAGATTTCGATATAGCCGAGGTTTTTGAAGCTACAGAAGACGGCAAAACCGTTTTCGTCGCTGACTGGGGCGGCAATGTTGCTGCTGTAGACACTGGCTCGTTTGAAGTCGTCTGGCGCGACGAGTTCGGCAGTGATCGGGTGATGAGCATGGCGCTAACTAACGATGAGTCGGTTCTGTATATCGGAACCGAGGAGGCGGGGTTGTACCATGTCGATCCCGAAGACGGCAGCCAAATCAGTCATGATTCGAGCCTTAATGATCGAGTTCAGGCACTCGATGTCTGCTCACAAACGGATAGAATCGCAGTCGGCCACGGCGGAACGGGTAGCACCAACGACCAGTACATAACTGTATTCGACTCTGACTGGAACGAAGAATGGGAAGACTCGATAGATAGGTCTACCACTCCTACGGTTGGTTTCACCCCTGACGGCGAAAAGGTCGCTGTCTCGTTCCAAAACAACGATATACTCCATGTGTACGACACTGAATCGGGCGATCTCGAATGGGACGATAACTCATTTGACATTGCCTACGGTTTCGCCTTTGACGCGGATTCCGAGACGCTATACGCGGCTAATAGGGACACCACAGTTGTCGCTTACGATCTCGAAACAGGCGACGTAATCTGGAGTATCACGGACGAGGAACTTGATAACGGCGAACGCCCCTTATCGGGTATTGAGTGGTCGCCTGACAACAAATCGCTTCTCGTCACTGACGAAACATCCTACCTATCGTCGGAACACGGGGAAATGTATTCGATCGATCCCGAAACGGGCCAAATCGAATGGCAGCTTCCTGTATCCGAAGACCCGGAAGATGAAGACATACGCGGCGTACAGGTTCCAACCGCTTCAGTTGACTATGATGGCTACCTCACGAGGGCAGTGTTCCTTGACTTCCCATCGGCAGAGGAATACCAACTTCGAGGTTGGTTCGAGGTGGTCTCAATCACCGACGCTGAAGGGAACGAACTCGAGGAGATAGACCCCGACGATTGGGGAGAACCCGAGTATGATAGCACCGACACCGAACAGTACGTCAAGTACGTAGAAAGGACGGAGACGTATCAAGAGACGATCTACGTTGAGTCGGACGACGACGGCGACAGCGACGGTGAAGGCGGCTGGGGTATCGGTATGCCCTCGTTCGGGTGGGGTACCGACAACTTCGGGAGCAACCTACTTGGACTCGGCATCATCGGCGTGGCGATCGTGATGGTTGTCTCGTTCGTGACCGACCTCCTCCCCTGGACCTGACCATGAGACGCATTTTCATTTTTGCCACGGCGATAGCGGTACTGCTCGCGATGGGCATGGGCAGTATGGGCGCGGTCGTCGCTGACGACAACGCGACGTCAAACGAGACTGTAGCCGAAGCCGAGCTCGAGGCGATCGACGACTACCACCAGGCGATCGACACCGAAACGCGGATTACAGACTGGACGTACTCGAGCGGTCGATTCACCCTCACGATCGAGGCAGACGAACGAACTCGCGTCTCCCTCACGGAAGCTGGCACCTTCGAGGAGGGTACGTCATCGTTCAACTACGATGAGGTTCGCCTCGAGGAAGGCGAGAACACGATCACGTTCGCGGTCGCCGATCGGGACGGCGCCGCGGTCGCGGTCGCCACCCGCCAGTCACTCGAGCAGGGAACCGGCGCGATCGTCTCCACCGGGATGGTCGAACAGAACCCGTTCCGTCACTTCGGCGGTGAGTCCGGACTGTTCTCGGGTGTCATCATGACCGTTTCCCTCGCCGGCGGTGGGAGCTGGTACGTCGTCCGCTCGGAGGATAGCGGGGTGATCGAGGCATGACCGAGACGAGCGGTACCTTCGGCGGGTGGAGTGACCGAATCACGTACGTTCTCGCCGAAGGCCAGCTAATCGCACTCGGGGTGATGGTCTCGCTGGGCGCGGCACTCATCTGGATTCGACCATCGGTGCCCGGTATTCCGCCGATCGTCTTCGGCTGGTTCGCCGCGCTCCTACTCCTGGGGCCGCCGTTGCTGGCGCTGTTCATTACTGGAGCCCGAAAGCTCCGGAACCGGCGAATGGTGGCCTGTCACCACATCAATGGCGTCGAGGACATCCGCGAGAAGTACTACGTCGAACCCGAGGTGTGGTCGAACAAGACCGTCGAGGGGCCGTCTCCGTACGTCGTCAACGACGGCGAGGCGTTCGAAGTCCGCGAGTTTACCTATCACGAGGATACGGAGGATCTGATTGTGAGCGGCTGTTACCAGTCGAATATGGCCGACAGCAAGCTCGTCACCCTGAAGGCGATGCTCGAGGACATCCACGGCGACTTGATCGAAGACTCGATCGCGCTCAACAAGTTGCGCGGTCGAATCAGCAAGATGGGCGTCGAGATCGAGCGTGACTCGATCAACTTCCAGGCCGAAGCCGACGAGCGTGGGCTAATGGGTCAGCAAACCAGCGTGAAAGAGCGCTTCGAGGCCGCTCGCAAGGAAGCCGACAAGTGGGATAGCGACGAGATTCGCGACGTCGACGACTACGCGTTTGATTACGACCCCGCCGCGAACCCGGAGGGGATCACGCTCGAGGCCTCCCAGGAGGCCGCGACTGACGGAGGGAGGAACTCATGAGATACATCCACAACGGGAAGCTTCGAGACGTAACGATCGATCCGCCGCCAGTGTTCGTCATTGACGAGGCACAGACACGCGCTCGAGGCCGAACCAACACGGCTCTCCTCGCGTCGACGCTCGCGAAACAGCGCCGGATGGATAGCCCACCGCTGTGCATCGGCCACGAAGACGACGGCGAATGGAGGTGGTCTGAACCATGACTGACAACGGAGCCGACCAGCAGGCGCTCTACACGACCGCACAGGCGCGCGAACACCAGGAAGGCTACAGCGACCGGAAAAACCGCGAGATCCACGACCACGGCGGTATCATCCGCGATGAACAGGTCTCGAGGGCGCTGTCGATCCGGTCAATCCACTACGATCCGCTCGCAGCCGATCGGCCCGACAAGATGCCCGGCCAGTGCAAAGACCTCCAGAAACACCGCGACATCCGCATGGTGGAGGGAACTGAAACCTTCCGCCAGGCGCTCGAAAACGGCGATATGCCGACGATCAAGCACATGGTGGGCGACACCTCCCAACGGGCGGACGTCTCGGGAATGAAGGCGATCGGGAAAGTGGACAATCTCATCGATGGCCCCGCGCCGGTGGTCGTCGTTCTGGGCGAGATGGGCGCGGGAAAGACCGATTTCGCCTGTTTGCTTGCACAGCGCTGGCGGGATCTGAACCGGTCTGACTCGCTTCTGGGGACGAACATCCAGTCCCTCGAGGAAAAGAACCGATGGGTCGACGACGACGGCGACGTCCAGGACGGCTGGATTCCCGACTACGGTACCCTCATGGAATGGGTCGAGCAGGACGGCGACCCGCTCGAGCACAGCCAGCGCCCGAAGTTGTTCATCGGTGACGAGTTCTCCAGCTCTGCCAGCGGTCAGGGCAAGCAAGGCTACGAAACCCGGATGAAGATGGCTCCGCTGGTGTACAAGATCCGCAAGTACGGCGGCGCGTTGATCTACATCGCTCATGGCGAACGATCGATCCATCCGATGCTCTGGCGCGTCGGCACGATCGTCAAGAAGGTGAGCCAGAAGAAGGCGATCATCGCGGACTCGATTAGCAACGCCAAACTCGCCGGCATCGAGGGCGAGATTGAGGGTATCCCACCGACGGACTTCCGGTACAACACCAAAGAGGCCAGCGATTGGAGCTGGTCGCGCTACGGTGACGAAACCGAGGAGATGAACGCTGACGAGGCCGCTCGCCTCACCGCGCTGTGGACGGTCATCCGCTGTAAGGAGGAGGGAATGACGAACCGTGAAACCGCCCAGTTCGTCCCCTACAGCCACGGCTGGGTGGGATCTCGCTGGCGTGAGTACCGAGACGACGGCAAGCACCTCGACGCCATTTCCAAAGTCAACGAGGTTATTGCATGACCGCGCCGCGGTGGATGGCTGGATACGGATACCGACTCCCCTTTACTCGAGGCCCATGCCCATCGCTCGCTCCTGGACGGAGCGAAGCGACCGATGGGCTGTCGGCAAATCAGGCGGAGGAGTTTCTATATATCGGCGCGCGATGCGCGTGGTGTCCGTGAATCGCTCGAAGCGAGCGAACCACTTCGGTACGATCTGCGAGAAGCGGATGGCTCGAAAGCGACGGTTCGAACTCGAGCGCTCGAGCTGGCACGATGCGAAATTTCGGAACGGGACACCTGTCGAGATCAAGAGCACGATGCTCGAGCACAGCGACGGACAGCCAGGGAACTTCAAGGTCTACAAGGCATTTCACGACCGATTGAACCGGGCCGGTGGCTGGTACTGTTTCGTGGTGTACCGGCCACATGGGCGAACGGGGCTGACGATCGTGAAGGACAGGATGTGCAAGGCCTCGAGTTTGCCGTTACTTCAGTGGCACGGGGGCGGAGATCACCGTAACACTCAACAGTCGAAAATTGCAATTAATGATGTTTTTTAAAATGATGCTGATAGCATCGAGTCAAGGTAAATCAGGGTAAGTATGTTCTCATATAGCACTCTATTTGCACTATCGATGAAATGATTACGAATGGATATCCACGGGCTCTGACTCCTCCCAGATCGCATCAAAGTAATCAATAGCGTCACTTATGGCCTTTTTATCTTCTGTATACATTCCTGCATTGTACTCATCATGAAGTTGATCCCTCGTGAGATCAGCGGAAGAGACTATCAACTCACGCTCATCCGCAATGAGAAGTCTAGAATGTAGTAATCGGGTACTCTTTACATTTCCATTGGTGCGTTTAACCAACTCTTTCATCACGGCCTTTTTTAATTTTTTTCGCTCTCCTTTTGCGTGTCCACCTCTAGTAAGAATGCAAACATTAAGATCTTGGTCAATCTTCTGAATTATCTTTTCATGCAATACGTCTATCATTAGTGCTGATATGCGAAGTTCATTTTCAGCAGAGACGATCATCGCTTCTGCACGGTCACGAATTTCTACTTTCCTTTCGTACAAGTTTGTTGAGGGGTATGTCTGAACGAAACCTGGTCTGAGTCTCTCTTTCCGCTGTTTCTCCAATTCAATCTCCCAATCTTTATCCGACTGTACGATTTTTGGTCCAGACATAGTTACGCTAAGGCCAAGCAATGCATAGGAAGTCGATATTAATGGATGGCGGATATTACGATGATGAGCGTGTTCATTTTGAACCCAACTTCCATTTGTATTTTGTTGTGACACCAACCATTTCTCTGCTTTTTTAATCTTTTCATTGTACCCCTCGACTCTTGCGAGCGCCCTCATAGATAAGCCAGTAGTCTCGATCGGCAAAACCCGTGGTATGTCTGGTTCAGCTGGATCATATAATATCCTTCCAAAATATCCGTCATGGGACTGTTCTTCTGATAACTTAGAAGCCAAATTTACCATTACGTCATGATGTTTGTCGTAGTTAATTTCACTTAGAGCTAATATCCCCAAGGCGATTTCTCTACTATTATTTGACCTTTCCCAATTATTCCGGTAATATTCTTCGGCATGAACCGTAGCGGACGAATCTGGGTCAATAATGCTAAGTAAGCGAAGCCGTCCGGTTGTGTCTATTTCACCTGGAAGTTGTCCATTTCTATTTTGCCAATTTTTCACCATATCTCTGAAATAAGATACTGCACTACTCTCCTGATAATCAATATTATACTTCTGACACAATTTGATATAATACCACAGACGGTATGGAAACCTCGATATCTCATAATCGGATGTGACTGAGCTGTACTTGGCAACTGTGTTTTTCACATATTCTTTTGATGTTTTAGGATTTATTTTGTCGATTACAAAGAATATGGATGAGTCATCAAGGTGGTAGTTCTCAGTAGGACTTCCTAGCCTGTGAGAATTTGATAGAAGAAAGCTGTAACCATCTTGAACAGCGGTAGAACAAGTATCCAACAGCTGATCCTGAGTATACTTTGACATAGGGGTTGAACTGTATTCTATACAATTAAATCCATAGGCCATCCGATTTGCAAATTCAAGGGGTATATGACTTTGAAGAGGAGAAAATCGTTCAAACGAACTTGGAGATCGAACCATGATAGGAATCTCGCGGGGGAACTAACAATAAAGTTGGTGAGTCAGCTGTAGGCCCGACGTTGGCAACAACAGGTTCCCAACAGTGATTGAGGATTCATCGAAAACAGGGTAACAGATCTGTCCGTATTACCTGTCCTAAACACATTCGACAATTCTGCATGACGAGGTGCCAATACCGACTAATGAGGGCATGAACCGCCCGTCTCCGACCAATTGACCAAAATTTGTCGGCGAGTAACTCTATAGGGAAGCGTGGGGAAGTATGAACTCTATTTTAAGTATTGAGTGGGATTATCTCAGTTAGATCTTTTCCAACGAATGCCAGGTAGATAAGGTGAAAGAATTGGTTCTGAGCTATCAGGTTCGTACCTAGCATATGTTATAAAGGCATCACCAGATATTGTCCATCTTGTTCCAATGAGGCAATCAGAGTCATCTTTGTAAGTTACATCCACATTCGTTTTATCCACTGAAAGGAATTCAGCAGTCAATTCCTTGCCGAGCACCTCTTCCTTAGCAATATCAGTACTAAGGAAATCAAAAGATAGGTCACTGAACTCAACACTATCAAGATCTTCTAGTCTGAAATCGGAAATTGGAATTTGATGGCAAACACCCTCTTTTTCGGCCGTTGGATTCACTTCAACAGCTAGTTCTGTGCAATCAAAAGAACTTCGCTCTGATGGTCTTTCACCATGTATCGTAGTATCCGCGTACACTTGTCTAAGATAATGGGAACCATGAGAGATAGATTGGTGATGAGACGGTTCACGATTAGAATGGTCTATTCCAGGATGTATGCGCTCAATAAAATGTTTTAAACTAAAATAAAAACCCCTGACCCAACCATCATGCTGGTAGTGTTTAATTCTTTCAAACCCGTCCATTGGATCACTTTTAATAATCACTCCGGAGCTGCGAGATCGAAACAATTTACGCATATTATTGATTTCCTTTCTGCTTAACAAGTATGTGATGAGAGAAGAGGGTCGCTGATATTTAACCATGCCACAAACAACTCTACCAGATACGGGGGTATCATCTTCAAACAAACTGTATGTATTCATCACACTTATGTAAAGCTTATAAAGTAAATTATCTAACTCATCAACATTAGCGGAGCTAAATGCAACTCTGAAATTGAAATCATCTATACGCTCTATCTCGTCTACATAACTGATTCCGGCTAGAAACGCCCATAATTGATCCTCTGGAGGGAGCCTACTCTGAGACCTAATTGTGAATTCAGTAGCACCCTGAAAATTTCCAAAGGGAAAATATTTCAAAATTTGATGCCTCAAACCTGGCTTATTGTTAACGATAACACGTGTGATAGTTAACTCTACAAAAATAGTTTCTCCTGGCTCCTTTCGGAACTTAGCTTCTTCAGTTCCAAAAGTCATTGACCCTTTAGCTCTATGGATCCTATCTTTTTTGTTTTTAGGTAGTATGATATTATGAAAATGGTCGTGTAATTCCTTTTCTTTTTCAGATCTGTTTGGCACATAGATCTCTCTCCAGCTCATGTAAGCAAATAGCGCAGCAAGGACTGGTAGCGGGTTATCTATAGCGAGGCTAATATATGAGGTAGTGACAGTATAGATGTTAAAGAACAGCGACCACATCTCAATTGGATAAAGTAGATGAAAAACAATAACTGGCAGAACGACTGGCGTTAATCTATACACATCACGAGAGAGGAATGTATAAGCTGTATATCCAATTGTGAGAAATGCTAGGAATATCTTCTGATAAGATGGCTCAATAAGATAGATGGTTACGAATATCAAGAGAACAACTATGATTGTCCAGGCAACATTCTTGAGGACAATAACTGGATCTTTTAAAAACCTATCTGAAATATAATGGTGTTTTAAATTATCATAAGCTAATGCAGACATTATAACTATTAGAGCGATAACTTCTTGCGATAGTCCTGGACTAGTGGTGATATTATCTGGTAAATTCATTCAAGGATTGATCTGGACTTCACACGATAATATGAAAACTCTTGTGAGAGATAGGGGGATTCAGTGATAAAGGGTAGTAGACTTTGAGCACTTGTCTCGGCAACCATTGAAGGCGTCGAAAACATCAAAACTGATACTCAGAGACCTTCTCTAAAAAATATTAACAGTACCACCTATATTTCTCGTAGAACAACTCGAGATCTGTGTGCGGAGGCGGGGCGGGGTGCGTTGTAATTTTTTGCTTTGTCCCCTTGGGGACACGCCCCAAGGGGGCTTTCGCGCGCAGCGCGAAACGACCCCGCCGGGGTTGCGGGGCGATCGGCGCGGAGCCCAGCTCCTCAAAGCGAGAACTACAACCGAAATTGGACAAACAGGTATCGAAGACAATCGTACTTGCTGAAAAGAAGGGGCAGGAGAGTGTTACCACTCACGAGGGCCGGTCTACCAGTCGGGCGCGAGTCGTCCTACAGGCTTGCTTTCAGTGGAACCACCAGGCGATTGCCACAGCATCGGGATTCTCGAGAAAAACGCTGGATCGTTCCCTGAATGACGCCACTTCGAGATCGCCTCGCGTGCGACCTCCTGGGCGCTCTCGAAACTCGAGGACTTCAGCGTCGACAGGATCGTATCGATCCGAAGGCGCTTCGGTTCTCCCTCCTGGTCGAACTCGAGTTCGGCCCCGTGCTCAGCCAGCCACTGCTGGAACGGTGAACAGTCCTCGATGTGGTCGGCGAGGCCCATCAGGTGATGAATCCGGTCGGCGTAGCTCTCGATGCCGTACTCGGCGCTCTCGACGAGCGCGCGGATTTCCTCGCGATACTTTCGAGCTCGATACGAGACCTGGCCGTTCTCGAGGTCGAGTATCTCGCCTAGGTCGTTGATCGCTCGGTAGATCGTCGCCGGGTGGTTGCCCAGCTGCTCGGCGAGATCCTCGACGGTCGCACCGCCATCGGTTGCAACCTGCTCGGCGACTCGCTTCGGCGTCTCCCCGATCTCCGATAGCGTCGTCAGTAAGATGTGCTCGCTCTTGGCCTCGAGGCGCGGCGTCGGGTCGGGAAACAGTTCGACCTGGTCGTCTCGAGAGACGGCATCGAAGTGGTCGTCCGGAACGTACACGCCGCTTCCATCGGGGGCCAACGGGATGTCGTCCCAGTTCAGAAAATTCAGGAGCGTTTCCTCGATCTCCTTGACGACGTCCTGGCGGTCGGCCCATGCCCATGATTCCCGGTCGTTCATCTTCTTGTTCACCAGCACCTCCACTTTCGGGTGGTAGGACGGGTGATCCTTGTCCACCGCGTCCGGGTCTTTCAGCTGGTAGATCTCGAACTTACGGCCGTAGGTGTGGCCGGGGAAGAGTTCGCCAACAGATGCCGGATCAAGCACCAGCCGGTTCTGGTGATTGACGATTTCCTTGTTGTTGATCTTCAGCTCGGCTATCACTCCTTCCATATCCGTCAGGTGGTGAATCACCTTCTGCAGTATGCCAGCCGAGGCCAGCCTTTCGGCCCATTCGCGACGGATTCGAAGGTAACGCTCGTGCGCCCATTCGCGGCTGTACTCCGGATGTGGCGACTTCCGAAAGTACTCGGGATAGATCGGTTCCCCGGCCTTCTCGAAGATCGCGGCGTAGAACTCCGGCAGCAACTCGAGGGCACGTTCCGGTTCGATGTTCGATGGTTCGTACTCGACGTCGACACCTTCGACCTGACCGAACTGGTTCTCCCACGGAAGGTTCACCGGTTCGCCCGTCTCCCAGTGCCGAAGGTCTGGATGTCGGGGTGAGATATTGTAATACGCTTTCGACTCACCCGGCCCTCGACCGGTGATATCCCACTCGTATAGCCTCGAGGCGTTGATACCGTCGCTCAACCGGGGTGCAAACCCCGATTTCGAGTAGGAGACGGTTACCTTCCAGGGCTCGCCGTCGATATCGGTCGTGAACTCGAGGTAGCCTTCGAACGGTTGGCCGAGCATCACGCTCGAGAGGGCGTCGTAGGGGCCGCGCCCCCACGTGTCCCACTTCCACCGGCCATGACTCTCGTGCGGGGCGGTCTCGGGTTGGGACATCGGGTTAGTCCTCCTCCCGATCGGCGCGCACCAGCCCCGCCAGCACTGCTACCGGATTCCACCACGTACAGCGCCGACACCGATGGCAAACGTGCTTGAACGACGTACACGCGCTCGCCTCGAGTCGCTCGAGATCGACCTGTGGATGCTGGCCGACGTCCTCCGGCTTGGCGCGTTTGACCGCTACGTGCTGGCACCCAGTGCAGATCGCGTCGAAGGGAACCCCGACTCGACCGGCTTCCGGTCGCGCCAGCTCCGCCTCGAGGTCGCGATCGCCTCGAGCGCGGTCGGTACTCATCGGTCACCTCCGGATCGATCAGTGTCCGCATGCAGTGAGCGAAAAGCGTTCAGCACGTATGTTGGCAAATATCGTGGTCGAACTGAGAACTTAAGATTAGCAAGTGTAGACTCCAAGACGGGGCCAAAGACCTGACACACCGTCTTTGGAAAGCAGCCATCACCACTGCCACCACCAATACCACCACTTCCCAGGTGATGGCGAACCCCTTTGATCCCCTTACCAAACGTCGGTATCTGATCGCGACCAGTCCCGCTCCGGCACGTATCGTCGCTCATCGCCCACCTCCAAGCGGGTTCGACGGATCGATAGCGGTCGGGTTGATAACGTGTGACCACGCGAGTTTCGCGACCTCGTTTTCGGATCGGTCGCTGTCGACCTCGTACCACCGACCTTTCAGCAGTTCGTCGACGAGACTCGCGGGAACGATCGCCCGCGCCACCTGGGGTAACCCCGGTCGCGGCAGATACACCACGAGCAGGTACATTCCGGCGGACTCGAGCAACCGTTCGTGGGCGTCTCGTTTGACGTAATACCGACCTCGAGTTGGGCGGCTACCATTCCCGGTTTGCAGCTGACAGCCTTTGATCTCAACCGGTGTGTCGATCTCGACGAGACACACCCCGAAGAACGTCAGCGTCGGCGATGGTTCGAGCAGGGTCGTCGTCCGAGCATCGTGCCAAGTGGCCGTCCGATCGCCGACGTACTCGAGGGGCTCGAACTCCTGAATCACGTAGCTCTCGAGGGCGTCACCGCTGGCTTTCGGACTCTCGAGTTCGGATGCTCGAGAACTCATAGCGGCCCACCTCGAGCACGCTTCACGTCTCGAATGCAGTCGGAGCAGAGGCGACGGAGCCCATCGACCGGCTCGTCACAGCGTTCGCACTCGCTGTTTTCGACGAGGCGACTCACCGAGAATCAACCCCTTCGTTTCGCGTAGAGTTCTTTGACTGTGAGGCAGAGTGATCAGAACCATCACGGTAATAGGACGCACCGCCGAGACCGGTCTTTGGGAACCCCTCCGGTCGTTCCGGGCAACCGATTTTGTGGCCGTATTCGGTTCCGGTTGTGCCTCGCGTGCAACGCGACCCGCAGACGTCGCAATAGAATTCGCGGGATTTCGACGTGCCGTAGGTCACGCAGTCTCACCCCCGTTCAGGGTTTCGTAGGCCTGTTGAACGCGCTTGAAATCGGCTTCCGAACCACCCCGATCGGGATGGGCCTCTTTGATCCGCTTTCGGTAGGCCGCTCGAATCTCGTCGTCCGTAGCGTTGGGCCCGACCTCGAGGACAGCGTACGGTGATGCGGTGGCTTCGACGGACTCGCCAGCGCTCGGCAGTCGAAGTTTCTGGTACTCGCTTTCGGCGGTGACCGTCCCGCGCTGTTCCTGCATCCGCGTCTCGTGCAGGTAGTGGTAGAGATCCTGGGCGTTGTCGCGCAGGTTATCCCATCGATCACACGCCGCAGCCATCTGCTCGCCGTCTTTCGTGAAGTAGGCGACGACACCCGGATCATCCGGACGGGTGGCGTTGGCGTAGGGAAGGTTCGGATTCTGTTTAAGGTGATCCGCTCCACTCTCGAGTTGGACATCGGTGATGCCATCCCACGTCTTCAGCTCGCTGAGGATGTTCTGAAACGCACGTCGTGTCTGCACGCGGAAGTTCCCTGGATAGGATTCACGGTCTTCCTCAGCCGTCCGAGGGAAGGCGGCCGGCCACTCCAGGTCAGACATCGGACTCACCCCCGTGACGACCGGGCGACGTCTCTGGATCTGGAATCGCGACGTCGACACCCGCGCCACTCCCGCGGCTTAGGCGTCGGTAGGAATCGCATTCGCCACAGCGGTGGGCACGGTCGCGATCGTCACCGAACACCCGAGTAAACTGGGTGGTTACGTGGGCTCCACAGTGGCGACAGGTCGATCCGCTCGAGGGCGACCAGTGGCTTACTGCCACGATGACCACCTCGGATTTCCACTCCTAATTTCACGTGAGGGAAGCGACCCGCGACTTGTTTCACGTTCAAATCCACTTTTCGCCCCTGTTCGCGCAAAAGTGAATCTGCCGGTAGAGGTCGCATTACCTCCGTATACGTAGGAATTCCTCTCTGCTACAAAACGGCTGGATAGGAAGTCCGCTCTCCCCGATTTGAACGGGGGACAAGTCGATCTACAGTCGACTGCTCTACCAGGCTGAGCTAAGAGCGGTCACTCATAGGTAGCAGACGAAGCCGGTATAAGGGTTATTATTTGCCCCGTATGGGTTCCAGTCAGACTGGGCGAAGTTTCATATAGGATGGGTAAGAATATGGACGATAACGGTATGGGAAAGATCACGTTCCGCGCTGACGACGACCTCGTGGACGAACTCGAGGCGTTCGACGCCTCCAAGAGTGAGGTCATGCGCGAGGCACTGCGAACGTACCTGGACGAACACGCGACAGGTGATATCGTCGCACGTCCGACCGACGAGGCACGCGATGAGAGTCTCGACGCCATACTCGCAGAACGGATCGATACCCTGATTGCAAACCGACTGGGGGATCAACCGACGTCACAACGTCGTGGCCAGGACGTCAACGTCACCATCTCCCTCGAGGGCGAGGGCACGGCCACGATGGACTCCCCCACACACGCGAATGACGACGTTCGATCGGTGGCCGATCCACGGGCGCCACCAGAACGTAATACGTCCGAGCAAAGTCGTGCGCAGTCGCGAACCTGTGGGCAGTGTGGAACCGGCCTCGAGTCCGATCACGTGTTTTGCCCGAACTGTGGCGAAAAAGCCACGCATCGGGTGTTCTGTGACTGTGGAGACGAGGTACGCTCCGACTGGGCCTTCTGTCCCGGCTGCGGTCGACGGACGCCTGCAGCAGACGTCCTGGACTCCAACCAGGCGTGACTGTCATACAGAACAGAGAGTCGTAAGACGAAGACGGTCACTCTCGCCGATAGTTTTATTACGTACCAGCCTGTTGGCTACAGTCGCGTAAGACGGTTGTCTTACACCGGGTGGGAGATACCCTAAAACCGCCATACCCTGGCTGGTTTCGTGTGTAAGACGCGTCGCGTCTGACAGGGGCGCGCGCCGTCTTACCTAACAAGGGGAATACAACAATGGAGCGTGTGACACTGCGAATACCGAAACAGCAGATCGAGGAAGTCGAACAGCTAGTCGAGACTGGTGAGTTTCCAAACCGGAGCGAAGCTATCCGCTCGGCCGTTCGAGAAATGATTAACGAACAACACGACGGTCGTCACGACCAGCCCGGAAAACGTGGCTGGGCGAAGGTGTAACGATGCAGGATATCGTCCAAGACGCCCTCGAGAACGCCGAACAGGAAGCTCGAGACATGGACGCGTCACTCGATGGAGACGAGTTCGGGGATCCCCGGATCGTCATCATCGGCTGTGGTGGTGCCGGAAACAACACCATCAACCGCCTGTACAACATCGGCGTCGATGGCGCGGACACGATCGCCATCAACACCGACAAACAGCACCTGAAGATGATCGAAGCCGACACGAAGATTCTGGTCGGCAAATCGCTCACGAACGGGCTGGGAGCCGGTGGCGATCCGGACATGGGCGAGCGCGCCACCGAGATGGCTCAGGGAACGATCAAGGACGTTCTCGGCGATGCCGACCTCGTCTTCGTGACCGCGGGCATGGGCGGCGGTACCGGTACCGGTGCGGCCCCAGTTGCGGCGAAAATCGCGAAAGAACAGGGCGCAATCGTCGTCGGGATGGTCTCGACGCCGTTCAACGTCGAACGTGCGCGTACGGTCAAAGCCGAGGAGGGCCTCGAGCGACTGCGCGAACAGGCCGATTCGATCATCGTCCTCGACAACAACCGGCTGCTCGACTACGTCCCGAACCTGCCGATCGGTAAGGCGTTCTCGGTGATGGATCAGATCATCGCCGAAACCGTCAAAGGCATCTCCGAGACCATCACCCAGCCGAGCCTGATCAATCTGGACTACGCGGACATGTCTACGATCATGAATCAGGGCGGCGTCGCGGTGATGCTCGTCGGGGAGACCCAGGACAAAAACAAGACCGAGGAGGTCGTCCGGGATGCGATGAACCATCCGCTGCTCGACGTCGACTACCGTGGCGCGTCGGGCGGACTGGTTCACATTACTGGCGGCCCCGACCTCACGCTGAAGGAGGCCGAGGGCATTGCAGACAACATCACCGAGCGCCTCGAGGCCAGCGCAAACGTGATCTGGGGCGCACGAATTCAGGAGAACTACAAGGGCAAGGTTCGGGTCATGGCCATCATGACCGGCGTCCAGAGCGCCCAGGTGCTCGGGCCGAGCACCCAGAAGCAGGCCGACAAGTCGCGTGCAAGCCTCGAGGGGCTTTCGGACGCCGACTTCGACGCCAGCAAGAACGTCTCGAACCAGCAACCCACCGGTGCCACGGGCTACGGTGCCCAGAGCGACGGTGGCCGTGACGAACTCGAGCGAAACAACGGCCTCGACGTCATCCGGTAGTTCGACGGCGAATCTCGATACAACAACTGCGAACGCGCGACGACACACCACTTCTCGCAGTTTCAGTTTTCGATAGTGACCAGCGACGCCACCGTTGCGATTTCAACACCCTATACCTGGGTTCGAGAACCGACGTGAACGTGAATACCTTTAGGACGGGAGCACACGTGTTCGTCGTAAACGATGGACGCACTCGTCTTCGCCGCCGGTCGTGGCAACCGCCTGCGCCCCTACACGGACGAGACGCCGAAGCCGCTGCTCGAAGTCGCCGGCGACCCCCTCCTCACACACTGTTTGCGCGCTGTCGTCGCTACCGGCGTCGACCACATCGCGCTCGTGGTGGGCTACCGTCACGAGCAAATCGTCGACGCGTTCGGCGAGTCCTTCGACGGCGTTCCGATCACGTACGCCCGCCAGCACGACCGCGAGGGGCTCGCACACGCGGTTCTCCGTGGCGCCGAGGCCCTCGGAAGCGACGGTCTCGAGGACGTATTCACCGTAAACGGGGACAACGTCTTCGACTGTGATCTCTCGACGCTCGTCGACCGTCACCGCGAACCCGACGTCGACGGGACGGTGTTGCTCGATCGAATCTCGAGAAACGAGGCCGAGACGGCGGCCGTCTGCGACCTCACGCCCGACGGAACGATCCGGGAACTCGAGTCGACCGCCATCGATCTACCCGAGATGGGGTACGTCGCCGCAGGGGCGCAAACACACGGCCCAGCCCTGCTCGAGGCCTGTCGCACAATCGACCGCGGCGAGAGCGGTGAGTACGAACTCGCCGACGCCCTGCAGTCGCTCGTCGACGACGGGAAACGGTACGTCGGCGTCGAATCGCCTGGCTGGCACCTGAACGTCAACACGCCGGCGGATCTCGAGCAAGCACGGGAGCACTTCGAGGACGCGTAACTGGGCCGTCGAGAACGCGTAACCGGGGAGAAACGGGCGTTTACGTAGAGTTTCGCCTCAAACCGCACGAATCGCCTCGAGCAGCGAGCACTTCCGACACACCTCGCGGGTGGTCGTCGAGCCGCACTCGACGCACTCGCGGAGCGCTACCCCCTCATCGTCGTCGCGGTAGCGGTCGGCGACGATGCCAGCGAGTTCCTCGTAGCCGGAGATGATCGAGTGGCGCGTGCCCGGATGGTTGTCCTCGAGCCCGTACAGTACCTGCTGGATCTCCCCGCGATAGGCCTCGCTCGAGTGGGGACACTCGGTGATGTGCGCCGGAAGATCTCGCAGGTGCGCGTAGAGGGCGACTTCTTTTTCGGGCACGTCCCGGAGCGGCTTCGCCCGGGGGACGAACGCCTCCTGGTCGCTGCGTTCGGAGAGGGGGCCCAAACTGGCGTCGAAGTGCTTCGCGATCTGGGCGACGTCGCCCTCGAGGATGTTCATCAGGGCGGTCTGGGCCTCGTCGTCGAGGTTGTGTCCGGTGAGCATGAGGTCGGCGTCGAAGCGGTCGGCGTATCCCGAGAGGAGGTCACGCCGGAAGACGCCGCAGTAGGCGCAGGCGGCCATGTTTTCGGGGTCGTCCTCGACGACGTCGTCCATCCTGACGTCGAACTCCTCCTCGTAGCTGACGACCTCGTGGCGAATGTCGAGGTCGTCGGTGAGTTCGAGGCAGGCGTCGAGGCTCTTGTCGCGGTAGCCCTCGATCCCCTCGTGGATCGTGAGACAGACGAGGTCGATCCGGGGATCTTCGTGGAACGTCTCCGAGAGAATTTGCGTGAGGACGATGCTGTCTTTACCGCCCGAGAGCCCGATCAGCCACCTCTGTGGGTTCTCGGGGGTGGCGTCGCGTGGAACCAGATCGTCGCGACGAATCCGTCGCCGAACCCGTTTCTCGACGGACTCGAGGAAGTGATCCTCACAGAGGTGGGCTCCCGAATAGGCGGCGTGCATCACCGCGGGTTCCGCACACCGGTTGCAGTTCATCGACTCGAGGTAGCGCGCTCGGGGGGAAACGCGTTTCGCTCTCGTGTTCCGGTCACTTCGCTTTCGAACCGCGGCCACCTCCAATCTCCGGCAACGCTCGATCCCCGGCCTCTCTCGAGTACAGTTACTTCCGAGTCCCGCCGTGCTCGAGTGTCCTTCAAAGGCGTCGCATGCGGCTCGCGAAGTAGTGCGACGGGCGTTCCGTGTCGTGAAACGGTGTATTACGACTGACCGACGACAGTCAGGTGTGTTCAGTTTGTGTTACGACGATCACGTTCATCGCGCCGGCCCGGTCACTCGCCGAGAGATGACCTGCGGACTCCCCACCGTCGTCTCCCCGCTCTGCAGCGATCACGAACCGAACCTCGACGACCGGTTCGTCGGTGTGCATCGCCACCGCGTCGTAGATGCGATCGGCCAACTCCGGCACCTGGCCGGGATCGGTGCCGGAGACGGTCACGACAACGCGATCGATCGACCGGATCGGGTAGTCGTCGTCGAGTCTGACCTGAACTGATTCGACCTCGAGATCGTCGTACTCGGGCTCCTCGAGTGCCGACTCGATTTCCTCGTCCGCGGCGGAGGTCAGCTGTGTCGCGTGGAAATCGAGCAAGGTGACGCTGAGCAACGGCGCGGCGAGGACGACCAGCCCGATCCCGAAGATCGCCGCGTAGGTGTAGGTCGGTCTGCGAGTCGGTGAAACCTCGAACATTCCCTGCGGTCGGTAGCCGGCGACCCACAGCGTGACCAGCGCGGCGAGATTGATCGAGAGGAGGTTGACGACGACGAGGACGGTCGCTCCGGCGGCCGCCCCGTACATCCCCCAGCCGACGGTGATGCCGACCGCGGCGGCGGGCGGGATGAGCGCAGCGGCGATCATCACGCCGACGATGGCTTCCGAAAAGCCACGGGTCAGGCTCAGTATGCCTGCGACGCCGGCTCCCAACGCGACCAGCAACGAGAGGAGGTTCGGGGAGACCCGTTCCTGCAATTCTGCGACGACGACGATGTCCACGCCACCCGGCTCGAGTCCGGCGAGACGGGCGATCGTGGCGAGGCCGATCGAGGCGGCGACGACGATAGTGATACCGGCGACCTGGTAGGCGAACCCGGTCGACGTGAGGTCGTCGTCGCCGGTGACGATCCCGACGTTCGCAGCCAGGGCGGGGCCGATCAGTGGGGCGATTACCATCGAGCCGACCACGACTGCGGGCGAGTCGGCCAGGAGTCCCGCCGTTGCGACGACGGCGCTGATGAGCAACATCGTGACGTAGATCGAAAACGTCGGGGTGAGTTCGTCGGCTTTCGTTCTGAGCACTTGCCGCGAGGTTCGCTCGCCTTTCGTGCCGCCGTGGCTGTGCTGGTCGAGCAAGTCGTCGAACTGCTGGGAGATGACCGTCTCGGCGTCGACGACCACGACGCGGGCGTCGTCGATCCCGGTTCGGTTCAGACGGTCGAGGACGGGTTCGACGGCTCTGGTCGGGAGCGGAAATCGAACCACTGCGGTATAGCCCCGCCCGCTCGTTTCGTCGCTGACGACGTAGTCGATGCCTTCGTCCTCGAGAATGTCCAGGACGCCCCGGCGATGTCCCTCCGGCACTGCGATCTCCAGGTAACGCATAGAGTGCAAACCACGGGGAGGTGTATATGAATGGGGCCGGAAACGACGGAGTGCGACCGCGCGGTCTCCAACGACCAAGCCACACTCGACGTCGTAGCGTTCGTCGAGGGCTCCCCCAGGCCGGGTTCAGCGTCGACTACTGTTCGTCGGTCGACCCGGTATCCGGCCTGTTCGATTCGAGATAGGAGCCTCGTACGACAATAACCGGATCGACCGACCGCCTGGCGATCCGGTCGGCTCGATCCCGGAAGATCAGTTTTCGAATCGAGGGTCGGCTTTCGCCGACGACGAGCAAATCGTGATCGGCGGCGGCGTTGAGGATGGCATCGGTCGGCTTCCCGTCGTCGACGGTCGTTTTGATTCGGTGTCGTTCGATCCCGTTCTCTTCGAGGATTGACGCCGCCATCTCGAGAGCGGCCTCCCCGTGCGCTCGCTCGTCGTCGCTCGAGGCGACGTGGAGGAGCGTGACGTCGATATCGGTATCGGTGAGCACTGTCGCGACCAGTCGAGCGACGTGGTCGACGTTGACGTCTCCGCGGATCGCGACGAGCATCCTCTCGAGAACCGGAGCGGGGTTCAGCAACAGGATCGAATCACAGTCCAACTCGAGTGCGACGCGTTCGAACGTCTTGTACCGGTCGCGAGTGAACACGAGTCGGGTGGTGACCGCACAGCCGACGGTTTCGAACACGTCCTGGAGTTTTTCGAGTTCCGCTCGAGCCTGTGCCTCGAACTCCGATTGGGCTTGCTCCGGTGAGGTCTGGTCGGGAATCTCGTGATAGCCGAGTACAACGACCGGTACCGAGGCGAACGCGTCGACGATCGTCGCCGGAACACCCTGGCCGCCGAGGATATCGACCGGGATGAGGACGCGATGGTCGTGTGGATTAACCATTGGAAACCACCCGCTCTAGGTAAGCGACACCATGTACGCCACCGATTCGGATTATCTTTGGGGGTCGTTCAGCGATCACTGGCGAGCAGTTCGCGATACCGGACTGCCGATTTCGTCGTTCTCGAGCAGATCATCACTTGAACCTGGCGACAGTAGTGGGTTCCCACCGAGAACGGTCGCGACACGGCTTGACCGTCAGACGGGGTTTCGGCGACCTTGCCAGCGCCGTCTGCACTCCGTGGTGCTGATGACTGACTCGCGTTCGTTATTCTGCCTCGAGTTCGGCAGGCTCGACGAGTTCCGACGACTCGAGCGGGACGATCTGCTTCGATTCGATTGCATCGGCACCGTCCTCGAGAGCGCCGAGCAGGAGGTCGACGTACCGGTCACGAACGCTCGAGGAGAACAGTTCGTGGCCGCCGTCGTAGAGAACGACGTGTTCCGGCGGGACGCGCTCACCGATCGGTCGGAGGTCGATCACCCGATCCCGAAGCGAGCAGAAGACGACGGCATCGTGATCGATGTCGAGCAAGTCAGCTTGCGCCCGGCGAGTCTCTCCGATAAACGACGGTGAAACCCACTTCGGGCTGGTCGCAACCTGGTGGTCAGTTGCGAGATCGCCGAATGTCGACTTCGAGACGTCGGTGCGGGGGAGAAACGGCGCGCTCGTTGGGATCTGACCGACCAGATCGAGGACGACGTTCGGGTAATCCTCGTTGTATCCCCACCACGGACTCAGATAGACGTGGTTTTCGGCACCGTCGAGCGCCTGCGCGATGAGCGAGCCGGCGCTGTGGGCCAGCAGCTGGTATCCATCGAGGTCGACGACGTACTCGGCGACGGGCTCGAGCCAGTCGGCTTTGAAGTCGTCGATGTTCGTCGGGATCTCGAAGGCGTGGACGCGGTAGCCGGCGTCGGCGAGCGTACCGATGAGCCAGTTCACGTTCTCGTGTGTCCACCGGTTCCCGAGACCCATGACGAACACGAGATCCTCCTCACCGTCCTCGTTGAACAGTCGATGTCTCATACCTCCACGTTCGCCCGGAACGGATAAAAACGTAAGCGGTTCAATCTGTTTGCTGTGACGGCAGATCTGACCTGGGTTCGCCAGTCCAAATTTACTCGAGTTCACTCGAAACGGTCGTAAACCAGCGTTTACGCCCTTTTCCTCGTCCCGCCGAACGGGGCCACATTTCAACCTCGATATCATCGAAGCATCGAGAGGAAAATCGTTTTGCGTCCGTCGCCCGACGGTTCACTAATGAGTGGGAACGGAAACGGAGACAGATTCACACGCGAGGCGGCGATCGATCGGGTCGAACGCCTGGTCGACACCGTCGAATCGGAGCTGTTGCCCGTCCCGGTTCGGGAAGTGTGGGTGTACGGCGACCTCGCCCTCGGGCTCGACCCCGTCGACCGGCTCGATATCTACCTGACGAAGGACATTCTGATGCGGGACGACCCGGATGCAGCGGACGAGTTCGAACGATCGCACGGGGTGAAAGGCGTCGGCAAGTCGGTTCGCGCCGAGTGGGCCCGTACCTATCCCGAGTACCTGCGGGCGAACACCAACGGACACGCCGCGCCCGAGAAATGTCTTGCGGCACAGCTTCTCGAGGGTGGTGACGGCGATGGGGAGGAGCCGATCCACCTCGAGGTCTGCAACGCGAGCTTCGAGGACAACGTCACCCAGCGATTGCGCGGCGCCAAGCTACGCGAGGATTACACCCAGCTTCTCGACCCGCGCGGGGTCTGTCTGTGGGCCGACGGCATTCGCAGCGATGAGGCCGTCCGCAAGCTCCGCGAGAGCGAACTCGCCTTCCCGACGCTCTCGGCGGCGCTCGAGATGCTCGGGATGGACGAGGACGAGGCCGGGGAGGCCGCCCGCGCCGTCCACGCCTGGCGGGACGAGCAGGAGGGCGTGACGGTTCGGGGTGACGTCATCTGAGTTTCGTTAGCGCTCGGTACGCCGGTTCTTCGGTGACTCCTAGACCCGTCCAACCGTCACGAAAAACGGCACCGTTTCAGTTCTTGTGTACGTCCCCGTTTGCATCTGGGCGATGACCTCGCGACCCATCTCGCGCCAGGCGCTCCGGAGGTCGTCGTACCCTTCCCCGGTGAGATCGCTCTCGAGCATCGTCGCCCGGTCGTCTGCCAGCCCCGCACCCGTCGCTTTCCGTCGGGCGACCTCGAGGGCGTGATCGTCGTAGGGAGCCTCGATCGAGCGGTCGTGATCGTATCGGTGGCTCGAGTCCACCTCGAGGCCCACGTCCGCAAAAACTTCGCGAGCGTCGGCACCGAGGGTCACGTCGGTTTCGACGCCCGCGAGGTAGGCCCGTCGCGCACGGCGCTCGAGGGTGGCTTCCGTGGGAACGGTCGAGTCGATCCGGACGGCACCGTTGTCCGGTTCGATGGCGGCGACCAGGTCGCTCGAGACGCGAGCGAACTCCCGGACGGCGGCTGCCGGGTCGGGGAGGTTGATCAACAGGGCCTGACAGACGACGAGGTCGAAGGCGTCGTCGGCGAAGGGGAGTCGGGTGGCGTCGCCGGTGACGACTTGCGTCGGCTCCTCGAGCGAGCAGTCGGTTGACTCCTGATCGCTCGTGGACTCGTTCGACTCGTTCGACTCGTTCGACTCAAGGTCGTTCGAGGCTGGCGCCCGGGCGAACTCGAGCAGCGCTCGGTCGGCGTCACAGCCGACAACCTCGCCGGGGCAATCCTCCCGGAGGACGCGGGTGAGTTCGCCGGAGCCACAACCGACGTCGAGCACGCTGTCTCGAGACGGGAGGTCGAGTGGGACGAGGGCCTCGCGGGAGCCGGCCCACATGCCCTCGCGAGTCCGGCGAAGGTAGGCTTCGGAGAACGCGCGCACGGCTGTTCGTTGTGGATGGGCTGTAAAAAGGGACGCGGGTTCGGATTGTGAGTCGGATTCGGCGGTTCACATCCCTCGGACGGACTCCGGTCTGCTGTCAGTAGTTCCCGAGCGCTCCGTCGATCCCGGTCTCACGGCTCCTCGAGAGCCTTACCGCCGCTGTCTTACTCACCAAACGTGTCCTCGACGTACCGGGCCGCGGCCACGAGGGTTCCCTCGCTCATTTCAGTGGTGTGTTCCCAGGTGTGGACGTCCTCGACGCCATCGTGGTGGTAGAAGTCGGCGTGGTGGCCACAGCCGGTACCCGAAAAGCGGGTGTCGTTGTCCGTGCCGTCGGTGCCAGCACCCGCGTAGGCGGTCGCCATCGGGGAGACCTCGCGAACGCCATCCTCGAGCGCACGGACGGTGCCGAGGCTGTGATCGCAGCCGACACCGATGACCGACTCGGCTGCCGCTGGCGAGAGGTAGGTGTGTAAGACTTCGTGGATCGCGATGTTGACCGTCACCGCTCGCGTATCCCATAGTTCCGTCGCGCCGACATTAGCGACCGTCACCGCGTCGCCCGCCCGGCGACCGACTCGGCGGTACGGTGAGGGGGTCGTTCCATAGCCCAGTTCGTGGTCGAACGGTCGCCAGGCCAACAGCAGGTGACAACAGGTTCCCGTCAACGTTCCGCGATGCTCGAGGTGGCGGTAGAACCGGTCGGTCATCGCGGACACTGGATAGACGTCTCCGTTGTGGGTGTCGCTGGTTCCGTTATCAACATCGTCCCCTGGCCCAGCCGAGAGATTCACTGGACGCATCGGCTCGACCCGCCAGTACACGCGGTCGAAATTCGTTCGAGCCTCGATTTCGGTTGCCAGCGTTTGCATGGCATCGCTTACTCCGGTGACGGCCTCTCGATGGGCGACCGACCAACCGGTGAGCGATTCGGGGCCGTTCGCGTCGGGATAGCACCGGACGTGAAGCGTCACCGAGTCGACCCCCGTAGAGTGGGAATCCGTTGGCGCACTTCCATCGATGCCAGTGACCATACTCGAATACGTGGACGTATGGCGGCGATAAAATGACTGTGGCTCACTGGACAATGCTCGGGTGATACTATGAATGTCATAGTATATAAATACAAATTCGATATCTATGTGATTTGTTGCTCGAGGGGCGTCACAAATACACACTCAGGCATAATGTGATATCCATAATTATTATTAATGATGTTTATGTCCCCGTGACGCCTATAACTACTGATTGCTATGATTTCCACAATCGGTTTCGAGCACACGGTATCGGCAACGCACCGACACATTACGGAGGTGGAACGATGACCCTCGCCTCGTCGACCAGAACCGTCGGTCATCGGATTTCGAACTCCGCCAGCTACGGCGCCACTCGAGTACGGAAGCCGGCGTTCTACCTGATTACGGCTGCGTTCCTCGCGTTCCTGCTGTTCGCCCTTCGGGAATCGATGGCGATGGTTCTCACCGCATGGACGTCGGGCTACGCGTTCCCGGCCCACCGCGTCCACCACGTGATGATCGGGGGCATGCTCACGGTATTCACCGTGCTGGTCGCGGTACAACTGTACCGGCCACAGAAGCGGGTCGGCGCGCTCCAGGCAGCCATTGCGTTCGTCATCGCGGCGTTCGTGCTCACGCTCGTGGCCTCGGGCGTCGCCGCAGCCGGTGAGATCCTGGTCTTCGTGATTCCTGTACTGGGCATCGCACTGTTGCACCCGGCCCGCGACCACCTCGTCCCCCGGCTCGAGGGCGTCAACCGACGCCTGCTGGCACTCGGAGGAATCGGTGCGATCGGCTTCGGTGCTGTCGCCGTCGCCGAGTACGTCCGCCACACGGGCCCGGGCACCGAACACGTGCTGTTCGGCCACCACGAGTTCATGCTGTTCGCCATGGCGTCGATCGGCCTGTTCGCCATCCTGGGTGCGCTCCGACCGACCGGATGGCGCGCCCTCGTCTACAGCGCGGCCGGCCTGGCGATCCTCTTCGCCCTCGCTTCGCTCGCGTACCCAGGCCTCGAACAGGGCTCGAGCCTCGGTACGATCGGCGCGCTCGCCGTCATCGCCTGGGCCATCGCGTACGTTGGCCTTGCGGAGTCGCTAGAGCGTGCGGACTCGAGTGAGTCCGACCGTCGTGCCGCCACGACGGCGTGAACGTTTTTCAGGTAATTACATTTCCACGGCGGTGCGCTCCGTCGATAGAGACGCTAGTTTTCGTGAGCCCGCCGACCTGTTTTCGTGGCCAACCGTTCTGGACACGTACCCTTTGAGCGGGGGAGTTCGACGCACCGTGTGCGGGGACGGCAACGGTTTCGAATTGCTGTGGATACACCCGACACCAACTACTACGTCCTGGCGAGCGAATCCTTCGTATGAGCGTGGACGAGGCGTACATCCGGGAATCGATCGAACTGGCGCGCGAGGCCGTTTCCAGCGGGAACACCCCGTTCGGATCGCTCCTTGTTATCGACGACGAGGTCGTCAAGCGGTCACAGAACACCACGGTGACCGAGAACGACATTACGGCGCATCCCGAACTCAAACTCGCGCGCTGGGCGGCCCGCGAACTTGAGGCCGACGAACTCGCGGAGTGCACCATGTACACCAGCACCGAACCGTGCGAGATGTGTGCGACGGCAATCTACTACGCGGGGCTGAATCGAGTCGTGTACAGCGTCTCTGGAGCGTCACTGGCGACCCTGCGCGGGGCGGAACAAAGCGGAATCAGCTGTGAGGACGTGATCGAACGCAAGGGCGGATCCACGGCAGTCGACGGCCCCGTCCTCGAGACCGAAGGGGTACGCGTCCACGAGGAGTTCTACTGAGGGGAGCACCTCCGGTCGCGCCGAGTGTGCTCCCGCTGGTTCAAGTGGCAGTGTTCACACCGGCTGTTCTGGGATTTCTCACCCCAACCTCGTTTTCTCACGAAAAGTCGATTCAACTACCCGCTCAGTACAGCCTCTTATTGAGCGATGGGGTTCCTACCAATCAACGTATTTCTTCGAAAAGTCGTGCTGAATACAGGGCGCGAATGATGCACGGGCTGAGGCGCGATCAACACGGAAGGCCGAACGCTCAGTACAGGGTACGAAGTGATCATTCAAATCAGAAGTGACATTACTTGTACGCGGTATCGAATCCTATGGATCAACCTGCCCAAGCCTCGGTTCGTGGTCTCATCGAGAACGAAGATCGAGTTCTTCTCATCAAACACCAAACGCGCGATGGGAGTGACGTGTGGACGGTCCCGGGTGGACGAGCATGGATTGGCGAAGACCCGAGAGACGCGGTCGTACGTGAAGTGTGGGAGGAAACGACCCTCGAAGTCACCGTTGGAGATCCAATTGACGTGTATTCGTTTACTTGGGACGGGAGTACGAAAGGCGTAGTAGCAACGGTGTTTGAGTGTGAGTTAGTCGATGGTACTGTAGATATCAGCAATAACCCCGAAGATGAACCGGTCATTGGTTTCGACTGGGTCACCCGCACTCAAGTCGATTCGTTACCTATGCTGCCCGAGCTCAGAGAGATTATCACCGATCAGTAAGCAGGTTCTATACCGGGTGGTTCACGACTGAAGGACTGAAATAAATCGAGTTAGCGTGCTGCACTCATCCTCTGTATTTTGCACGACTCTTTTGACAGCGATTCGATTGTTCGTCCAACGTCTGCTGAACTCACAGCGCGAATGTTTCATGCACAGAAGGATCATTCGCGGCGATCACCACCTATACGATTTATGTGTGCCACCACATACCAATACCATGGATGGGACTCCCGACGACATCGAATTTCTCGTCACGTCGGACCACCGGGTCGCCGTGCTAGACACACTGGCCTCGGATCCGAATGACCGTGACGCATTGCGATCCGCGACGGGGGCTTCGTCGCCAACCATGAGCCGAATTCTCACCGACTTCGAGAATCGCAATTGGGTCGAACGGGAGGATCGGAGGTACCAGCTGACCGGTCTGGGCGAGTTCGTTGCCGATCGACTAAGGGAGTTTGTGGACGCGATGTCGATTGAGCACCAACTTCGTGACGTCTGGCAGTGGTTACCTCATGAATTAGATGGGTTCAGCGTCAATCTGTTTACGGATGTAACGGTCACTCGCCCGAATGCCGGGCACCCCGACAAATCCACTAAACGCCGTATCGAGTTGATCACGGAGACGTCTACGTGGCGCGGGGTTGGCGTTGCAATGTTGGGGTTACGGACGCTGGAGACCTCATTCGATCGGTTCCTCGACCAGCATGATGAGTTCCACTGTGAGTACATCTACCCGCCCGAAGTATTCGATGAACTCCTATCGTGGGGAGACACGGAAACGATCATGGAGGCAGCCGACAGCGACAGCTACACCGTCTTGTTCCACGAGAACCTGCCGATGGAAGATCGGTACGAAATCTCTCTCTTCGACGATTGCGTGACCATCTGTTGTTACGATCACGAGAAGGGTGGATTACAGGCGCTCATCGAGACGACCAGTAGCGACATGCGAACGTGGGCGGAGACGTACTACGAGCAGTTCCGTACAGAAGCGCAGCCGCTCAGGGACGCATACGAACACGGTTCACTGCGGTCGCTCGAATAGGCCGAATCACCATGGGCTGACCGATTGGTTTTTCACGCCGTGAAAGATTTTGCACGACGAAGATCCTTCAGCAGGAATCTATAACGATTTTGCGGTCGCACCGTGTCATATGGGATCTGAAGCAGAAAACGGTAATCACATCGATGAATTTGAATCGGGATTTCTCGGCGACCTGATCCGCCCCGAGGATACCGGCTACAACGACGCTCGCACAGTCTGGAACGGGATGATCGACAAACGTCCTGATCTGGTCGCTCAATGCCAGGACGTCGCTGACGTTATCAGTGCGGTCGAGTTCGCCCGCGAGCAGGACCTGCTCACTGCCGTCCGCGGTGGGGGACACAACGCCGCTGGTCTCGGAACGTGTGACGACGGGATCGTCATCGACTGTTCCCCGATGAACTGGGTTGACGTGGATCCAGACACCCGGCGCGTTCGCGTCGGCGGCGGTGCCACGTGGCGGGACGTCGATCACGCGACGCAGGCGTTCGGACTCGCAGTTCCAGGTGGGGTCGTTTCCCACACTGGTGTCGCGGGCCTCACACTCGGGGGTGGGTACGGCCACCTCCGACGAGCGTACGGGCTGACCTGCGACAACCTCGTCTCGGTCGATCTGGTCACCGCTGACGGCCGCTTCCTGACTGCCAGCGAGGACGAACACCCAGACCTCTTTTGGGCGGTCCGTGGGGGCGGCGGTGCCTTCGGCCTCGTGACCGCTTTCGAGTTCGAAGCACACCCGATCGGAACCGAGGTGGCCACGGTGGAGACGTGGCACCCCATCGAGGACGCGGCGGCGGCCTTCAGGGCCTGGCGCGACTTCGTCGAGACCGCGCCGCGAACGGTCAGTGGAGAGGCGATCATCTGGGGCATACCGGAAGACCCCCACCTCCCGGAGGAGCACCACGACGACCCGGTCGTCATCATCACCGCCGTTCACGCCGGCGACGTCGAGGAAGGCGAGGAACTCCTCCGGCCACTTCGTGAGTTCGGGTCGCCGCTGTTCGACTTCAGCGGCCGGATTCGGTACCTCGACCTCCAGCAGGGCTTCGACCCGTTCTTCCCGGCCGAAGAGCACCGGTACTACCAGGGATCGGTCTACCTCGATTCGCTGGACGACGAGGTCATCACGGAGATTGTCGAGCGTGAGCCGTCGCGGCCGGACCCCCGGATACTCTACTACGTCTGGAACCTCGGTGGCGCAATCGCCGACGTTCCGGAGCACGCCACGGCGTTCAGCGGCCGAGACCACCCGTATCTCCTTGCCCTCGACGGAAAATGGGACGACCCCTCAAAGGACGACGCGGTCCTCGGTTGGGCGCGATCCTTCCAGCGGGACATGCAGGTCCACTCTCCGGGTGAGAGCTACCGCAACTTCCCTGGACTGGGCGAGAACGAGGACGGCGAACCCCAACGGAGCCCTCGTAGCGACGAGACGCACGACCGCTTAGTAGAGGTCAAGGACCAGTACGACCCGACGAACGTGTTCAGCCGCAATCACGGCGTTACGCCATCCGAATCAGTGCGGACTGACGGAGGGACTGGCGATGAGTGATTTCGACGAATCGATGCCGGACCGATCGCCGAAGGAGGAACCACAGCTAGCAGAGAGACCTGCGACGCAACAATCAGGCTGGGAAACAACGGATGCATCACCCGAAGCGCAACGGATGCATCACAGGAACAGTATACCGACTGGATACGACGATCTAGTCAGAGCGGCCGAAGCCACCGTAAGGGTCTATACGCCAGCGGAAGCAATTGATCTGGCCGGAGAAACGCAGATCCTCTTTGTGGACGTCCGCGGCGCTGTCGAATTGTCCGAAGGGATGATTCCCGGAGCCATCCACGCATCGAGGGGATACCTGGAGGCTCATCTGGACCCCGACAACACGCGTTACATCCGTGAGCTCGACGATGCAACCGAGATCATCTTCTACTGTGCGGGTGGTGCACGCTCGGCGCTGGCTGCACAGCGGGCGCAGGAACTGGGATTCGACCGCGTCGGACACCTCGCCGGTGGAATCTCCGCATGGAAGGACACTGGTGAACCGTTGCAAGTGATCGACGACCGTTGATGATATACTATGTTCCCTGAACACATCGAGACGGACCGACTCAACCTCGAACGGATTTCGCACGACTCCGTCGATGTATTCGCGCTTCACGAACTCTACTCCAATGGAGACGATACGGAGGAAATGTTCGAGTACTGGGATTCGTCTCCCCACGAGACGGTGAAAGAGACCTACGACTACGTGGATGAGGCTGAACGGCTGTGGAACGATGTGGAGGGTGCGAAATACGTGATCCGCCCGAAAGACGAGGAAGACGGAGCAGGCGGCACCGCCGGAACGACGGGACTGTATCCGGATTGGGAAAAACGATCCGCCAACCTCGGCATTCTCCTCGATAAGCCATTTTGGGGACGTGGATATTCCGGTGAACGAGCCGATGCCATGCTGTCCGTCGCATTCGATCGACTCGATCTCGAACTCGTCATCGCCGTTTACATGGACGGGAACGAAAAGTCTCGACGGGCGATCACCAAGTACGTCGAACGGTATGGTGGCCAATACGAGGGCCTGCTGCGAAATTGGCTTCCGGTGGACGAGACCGTTGTTGATGCTCATCGATACTCGATTTCACGGGAAGAATACCTTGCGATGGCCGAATGCTGAGCGGTTGTCCCGTCGAGACCGATAGAACGGTTTCCAATTTGGAATCAACGTTTGCTGCACTCATCCTCTACATTCAGCACGCTCTTTCTGACAGAATCTGAGTAGAACGTTCAGTCTCTGCTGCATACAGGGCGCGTATCTCACATAGCGTTTCCGTGTGAGGTTTCGTGCTTATGAACTGAGACGTACTTTGACCCCACCGTAACGCTTGGCAACGAGATTATACGCCATTACAAACACTCCCGTGATGATGGCGGTCATGATCGCCGTTGTTAGAATCGAGAGTATAACGCCGACCGTGAACGTCCCAAACCCCATTCGTACGCCGGTGATCCACTGCATCGTATCTATCCAGTGCCAGATAATTGGAAGCGAGACGAGGAATCCGTTGACGGCACCGAGGGCTAATGCGATTGTGAAAACCGAGGATACATCAATATGCGTGACTTCTGTTCGCATGGTTGATGAAATGACCCCACCAACTTATTCGTTTCATTTGCTGTGAAAGAAGGTGCCTACCGTGATGCACACATCCTCTATATGCAGCAGGCGGATTTTCACCTATTAATGATAGGTCGATCTCCCCTTCGGTAACTGCTTACCCTGTACTGACCGCTAGGGTTGACGGATATCTTTCGGGTTGAGAACTTTAAACCGCCTTGTCACCAGTTTTTTCGCTCTACAAAATAGGGCCACTCGAGTCTCACTCTATTCGCAGTTCCGTCAAAACGTGGTTTAGAGGTCACGCAGCCCACGGGTCATTGCGTTCCCCGTTCGCAACCTCGAGACTCTTACAGTCTCGCAATTCACGAGTCACTACGCTCCCTGCTGACCAAAACGTGACTCTACGAGTCACGCAGCTCACGGGTCGCTTCCGCTCCCCGTTCGCCATACCGCGAATCTACGATTCGCGTAGCTCCTTCACTTTCGAAATATTCCACGCGAACCCTTTCCCATCCTCGGTCGGCGTCTCGAGCGCAAACGGCAAGTCCCGAAGCTCGGGATGGTTGACGATCGCAGCGATCCCATCCTCGCCGATGTAGCCCTCACCGATCAGCGCGTGCTCGTCTTTGTGGGTACCCACGTCGTGTTTCGAATCGTTCAGGTGGATGTACTCGAGGTGCTCGAGCCCGACCACGTCGTCGAACCGCCCGACCGTCTCGTCGACGGCTTCGGGCGTCGTCAGATCGTTCCCCGCCACGAGGGTGTGGGCCGTGTCGATACAGATCCCGATCTCCTCGTCGGTTCGCTCGATGATGCCTGCGAGGTGGTCGAACTCGCCGCCGAGTTTCGTCCCCGACCCCGCGTCGGACTCGATCAGGATCGTGACGTCCTCGGGGACGTCGAGGGCGTCGATCACGTCGGCCGCGTTGTCGAGACCACCTTCGACGCCAGCCCCGGTGTGGGCCCCGAGGTGGACGTTGACGTACGGGATCCCCATCTGGTCGGCGGCGTCGAGTTCGGCCTGCATCGACGCCATCGACTTCTCCCGGAGGCCCTCCTTTGGTGTACAGAGGTTGACCAGGTACGCCGAGTGGATTACCCACGGGCCCTCGAGCAGTTCGTCGCTCTCCTCGCGGAAGCCGGCGGCGGCGTCCTCGGTGATCTCGGGCTGCGCCCAGACCTGCGGCGAGGTGGTGAAGATCTGGCCGCAGTTGCCGCCGAAGGCTACCTGGCGATGGACGGCGTTGCGGATGTCGCCGTACGGTGGTGTCTCGTCGTCGGATGAAACGCGCGATCCGGAGATGGATACGTGTGCGCCGACCTGCATTGTCATGGTCGGGAGTATAGAGCCAGTCATGAAAGGCGCTTCGAAGGCGGCGAGGTGGCCAGGTGGCCAGGCAGCCAGGTGGCCAGGTTGTCGACAGCCCCTCGCTCGAGCGATCACGTCCGCACGAGCAATCCGTACGAGCTATGCTACCGCGTCTCGAGAGGGGACGCTATCAGACGCGTTAAGTCGCTTCGGCCACTGATGAACGCACAATGAATCGATCCGTCGAACGACCGCGTCCACACTCGAGACGGAGCGCCAAATGAGTAAAGACCACATCACCGTCCGTGGGGCACAGGAGCACAACCTCAAGGACATCGACGTCTCGATCCCGCGCGATTCGTTCACCGTCGTCACCGGCCTCTCGGGGTCGGGGAAATCGTCGCTCGCGTTCGACACCGTCTACGCCGAAGGCCAGCGTCGCTACATCGAGAGCCTCTCGGCGTACGCCCGAAACTTCCTGGGGCAGATGGACAAACCCCAGGTCGAGAACGTCGAGGGACTCTCCCCGGCCATCTCGATCGATCAGAAGAACGCGGCGAACAACCCGCGGTCGACGGTCGGTACCGTCACCGAACTCCACGACTATCTCCGTCTCCTCTACGCGCGCGTCGGTACCCAGTACGATCCCATCACCGGCGAGGAGGTCGGCACCCAGAGCGCCCAGGACATGGTCGCCCAGATCATGGATCTCCCCGATGACACCCGCGCGAAGATCGCCGCCCCCGTCGTCCGCGACCAGAAGGGTGCCTTCGAGGATCTCTTCGCCGAACTCGTCGCCGAGGGCTACTCCCGCGTCGAAGTCGACGGCGAGGAGTGGGATCTCGCGCTCGAGCAACCCGATCTGGACAAGAACTACGATCACACCATCGACGTGATCGTCGACCGCGTAAAGATCAGCGAGGAGGCGCGTCCCCGGATCACCGACAGCGTGGAGACGGCGCTCGAGGAGGCCGACGGCGTCCTGAAGGTGATCATCCCCGACCCCAGCGATGAAATCGACCTGGGCTCGAACACACGTTCGACGGGCGACCTGGCCGGCGACGGCGACGAGCGCCTGACCGTCGAGTTCTCGACGGCGCTGGGGAACCCCAACAGCGACTTCCAGTTCAGCGAGATCGAAACTCGCAGCTTCTCGTTCAACAGCCCCCACGGTGCCTGCCCGGAGTGTGAAGGGCTCGGGAAGACGAAGGAGGTCGACGAGGATCTGGTCATCCAGGATCCCAAAAAACCGCTGAAGCACGTCTTCGAGGCCTGGAGCTACAACCGATCGTACTACCGAACCCGTATCGACGCCGTCGCGGAACACTTCGGCGTCAGCCTCGACACGCCCTGGGAAGAACTCGAGGACGACGTCAGACGCCAGTTCCTCTACGGCACCGACGACCAGGTCGTGTTCAAACGCCGGACGAAAAACGGGATCCGCCGGAAGACAAAGCGCTTCGAGGGCGTCATCCCGAACCTCGACCGCCGCTACCTCGAGACCGACTCCGACGGCACTCGCGACCACATCGAGAAATACATGGCCGTTACCGAGTGTCCGGCCTGTGACGGCTCGCGGCTCAAGGAGCAGTCCCGGCACGTCCGCGTCGCCGGCACCAGCCTCGACGAGATCAATCGCCTGTCGATCGGGGACGCCCTCGAGCACTTCGAGGGTCTCGAGTCCGACCTCTCGGGGCGCGACCTGACCATCGCCGAGGAGATCCTGAAAGAGATCCGTGCCCGGCTGGGCTTCATGTGTGAGGTCGGCCTCGAGTACCTCACCCTGGATCGGGAGGCCTCGACGCTGTCGGGCGGGGAGAGCCAGCGAATTCGGCTCGCGACACAGGTCGGCTCCGGCCTCGTCGGCGTGCTCTACGTGCTGGACGAGCCCTCGATCGGGCTCCACCAGCGGGACAACGACCGGCTTCTGGATACGCTCTGTGAGCTTCGTGACATCGGCAACACCCTGCTCGTCGTCGAGCACGACGAGGAGACGATGCGCAGAGCAGACACCATCATCGACATGGGGCCCGGCCCGGGCAAGCGAGGCGGCGAAGTCGTCGTCAACGGGCCCCTCGAGGAGGTCAAAGCCTGCGAGGGCTCGATCACGGGCGAGTACCTCTCCGGGCGAAAGGGCATTCCCGTTCCCGAAACGCGACGTGATCCCGACGGGGCGCTGACGATCCTCGGCGCTCGTCAACACAACCTCAAGGACGTCGACGTGGACATTCCTATGGGCTGCTTTACGGCGATCACCGGGGTCTCGGGCTCCGGTAAGTCGACGCTGATGCACAAAGTCCTCTACAAGGCGCTGGCCCGCCGGATGAACGACAACACCTCCGTGATTCCCGGCGATCACGACGACATCCAGGGGCTCGAGCAGATCGAAACCGTCCGGCTGATCGATCAGTCACCGATCGGTCGCACGCCGCGGTCGAACCCCGCGACCTACACCGGTGTCTTCGACTACATCCGGGAGCTGTTCGCCGAGACGAAACTCGCCAAACAGCGCGGCTACGAGAAGGGACGCTTCTCGTTCAACGTCAAGGAAGGGCGGTGTGCCGAGTGTGGCGGCCAGGGGACGGTCAAAATCGAGATGAACTTTCTCTCGGACGTCTACGTCCCCTGTGAGGCCTGTAACGGTGCCCGGTACAACGACGCGACCCTCGACGTCACCTACAAGGACAAAACGATCGCCGACGTGCTCGAGATGTCCATCGAGGAAGCCTACGACTTCTTCGAGTCCTCGAGTCGTCTTCGCCGACGCCTCCAGCTATTGAAGGACGTCGGCCTCGAGTACATGAAACTCGGCCAGCCCTCGACGACGCTCTCGGGCGGGGAAGCCCAGCGGGTCAAACTGGCCGAGGAACTCGGGAAGCGGGATTCGGGTAACACCCTCTATCTGCTCGACGAACCGACCACGGGGCTGCACTCCGAGGACGAACGCAAACTCATCGACGTCCTCCATCGGCTGACCGACAACGACAACACCGTCGTCATCATCGAGCACGAACTGGATCTGGTCAAAAACGCCGACCACGTCATCGACCTCGGTCCGGAAGGCGGGGAGAACGGCGGCGAGGTCGTCGCGACGGGTACCCCCGAGGAAGTCGCTCGAATCGAGGGCTCCTACACCGGGCTCTACCTCCGGGATCTCCTCCCGGACGTCGACCTCGAGGGGCCCCGTGGCGAGCGCGTCGAGCCGATGACTGCGCCGATGGACGACGACTGATAGCGACTATTGGAGGATTTCATCGGTGTTCGCCCCGTCGATCAATCGGCGTACGCTTTGACGTGGAGGTCGAGTCCTCGATCCAAGACCGTCTCGACGGCGAAGCCGAGATCCGCAAGCGAGTCCAGGAACTCCTCGACAGTGGCTCCGTGGTCTTCCACCGACGGGCGTGTTTCCGCTGGCCGATGGACTTCACAGTACACCAGTCGGCACTGGTCGTCGGTGAGCGTTTCTTCCATCCCGTCGATAACCCGTGGTTCGGCTCCCTCTACGTCGATTTTGACGATGTTCGGCTGTGGAGTCTCGTCACCGGCGAGGTCGTCACCTTTGCGAGCAGGCACCGTGATCGCCCCGTCTTCGCCCGTGGCGGCGCTGTCGGAATCCAGCGTGAGCTTTTCGTTTGTGTCCCAGAGCGCACACTCGTGAACTGATGCGTCTACATCGTTCACCTCCACGTGTTTCCGACAGCGCTCTGCGGCGACCGAAGCCGGTTCGAACGCCTCGACTCGGTTCGCCCGCTGGCCGACCAGACACGAGTGGAACCCGATATGGGCACCGATGTCCCAGAAGACATCGTCGTCGTCGACGTTCGAGATGAGGTCTCGCACCATCTCGCGCTCGCCCTCGTCGAAAATTTGCAGGGAGCGAGCGGCGCGCCCATCCGTGGTGAACGTCGCCGTTTCGTCCGCTATCTCGAACGTTCGACTGCCACGCCCGTGCCAGTAGGCCATCGTCGTATATCGCTGTAGTGCACCGACTGATTTACTGACGAGTTGGTTCGCCCCTTCCTCTCGATAGACTTCCATTGCACGACGAATCATTACATTTCTGACGCAACATTGAGGTGCCTGATAGTTCCCGACCTTCAATTAGTAAGTTTTGAAGTATCCTGCCGGTGTCCCCCTCCCTCTCGACACGACCTCCAGAACGCTCCACACGACCCATCGTCTCCCTCGAAAGTCCTTGACCACTCGATTGGGAGCGATGGCTCTCTATAGTAGCCACTGAAAGTCAATGCACACCCGATCGCCAGACGTGTCGGCTATCGTTGTGTAAATCGTTTCAGTTGTTACTATAGTGCCTCACAGTTTTGAGAATCGCTGTCAGGTGGCCAGTAGTGGCGCAGCCGCCTCATCGCCCACCGTCGCTCGCTCGAGGGGGAACGAAAGCGTGACGACCGAGCCCCCGCCAACCCGGTCGCTGAACCGGACGTCGCCGCCGGCGTTCGTCACCAGCCAAGAGACGAGCCACAGGCCGAGGCCGGAGCCGTGGTTCAGCTGCGTCTCCTCCCCCTCGAGCACCGCTCGCCGCTCGCTTTCGGGGATTCCCGGACCGTCGTCGGCCACCGTGAACTCGAGGCGGGCGGACGACTCGTAAGCCACGGTCTGGACGCTCACCTCGATCGTTGGCTCGGCCGTTTGATCGGCCTGATCGACGCCGTTGTCGGACACGGCAGCCGACCTGTGGTGATGTTCGACCGCGTTATCGACCAGTTCGTTGAGCGCGTCGACGACGCTCCCGTCGATGGAGGTGATGGCTGCCCCCGTTTCTTCGATCTGTGAGCGCACCGTCGCGTGAGGGTACGCGGCTGTGGCGCGGTCGACGACCGATCGAATCGCCGTCGAGGGCTCGATCAGATCCTGGTCGCTGCGTCGAGCGAGCGCGCGTTCGACCCCGCGAGCCTTATCCGCCGTCGCCAGCAGATCTTCAATCTCCCGACGAATCGGCTCGACGTGCTCCGAACCGACCTCGTCGTGACGTTCGGCGATGAGATTCGTGTGGCCCTGAATCACCGTAAACGCGTTCCGGAGGTTGTGTCTGAGGACGCGGTTGAGCACCTGAATTCGCTGTTCCCGGTCTCGTTGCTCGGAGACGTCACGAACGACCGCCACGTATCCCCGCTCGAGCGTACTGATCGTCACGCGCTGTGGGAAGGTGGTGCCGTCGGCGCGAACGCCGGTGAGCGTGCCCTGCCAGCTCGAGCACGACTCGAGTGCGGGGTACACCTCTCGCTCGATTTTGACCCTGGCGGCGTTCGTGTACTGCTCGTCCCACGGACGGCTGGTGAGGGCGTCCGGCGACGCGATGTCGTACATCGACGCGTAGGCTTCGTTGACGTAGATGTGCTCGGTCTCGTCGAAGAGTGCGATGCCGTCTCGTGAGGCGTCGACGGCACGGGAGAGCCGATTGTACGATCGGTAGTGGTGGGCGAAATCAGCGTAGAGGTGTCCCGTCCCGGTGCCGACGGCGACGCCGATGCTCAGCGCCGTCAACGCTGGCTGTCCCAGTCCCGCCTCGGCACCCGTCCGAACCGCCTGAAGGTACACGGCCCAGACGCTCGTCGTCGTTGCCAGGAACCCACAGGCGATCGCACACGCGGCAACTGTTCCTTGCTGATCTGACTCGGTTCGGCCGCTGTCGCCCAGCCCGTACCAGATGAGGGCCATTCCGACGGCGATCGGTACCAGCGTCTCGAGGAGTATCGTCGACAATGGCCCACCCGTTCGAGCCGCGTACACCAACGAGAGTACGAGGAGGCCGAGTCCGACGAGTGAAACGCCGTGCTCGGCAAGGCGTTTGCGCGCGGGGGGAACGAGCGTGGCCATCGATATCGTCTGCTCGAGCGGTTATTTTCAGACGGCGGGTATACGTGTTGTGGCCAGTCGCCGGCCCTCGTGGTGATTCGTTGTCACCACCCACCCTCATTATTTCGCCTCCTCATCGCTTCTGCAGCCGGCATCCCTGCCGTTCTTCTGTTCGCGTTCGCCTGCTCCAGCGACTCGCGCCGACCCCGGGGCGGGCCGTTAGACCGGCCACCGTAAACGGTAGGGCGTCCGCGGTCGATACCGTCACTATATGACTCGAGTGTATATCGCGCTTCGCGACAGACTGCGTTGCTGTACGGTCGCCGGCGATAGCGATAGTGATCGTCCACGCGCGACCGAGCAAACGACGCACCTCGAGGGTCGACAGCTCGAGTGCGTCGCCGTCTCTCCCGGGGCGCCCGAGCGGGTGTTCGTCGGAACGTTCGAGGACGGCCTGTTTCGATCGACCGACGGCGGCGAGACGTTCGACCCGCTCGAGCCTCACGTGGAAACCGATGGCGGCACCGAATCCGGGTTCGTCAGCGACGCCGTGATGTCGCTCGCGATCAGCCCGCACGATCCGTCCGTCGTCTACGCGGGTACCGAACCTAGTCGAGTGTACCGATCCCGGGACGGCGGTGACACCTGGACGCACCTGTCTGGGCTGACCGACCTTCCCTCCGAGGACGAGTGGTACTTCCCGCCGCGTCCGCACACCCACCACGTCCGCTGGCTCGAGGTCGACCCGTTCGATCCCGACCGCGTGTACGTGGGCATCGAGGCCGGTGCGCTCGTCCTCCGGGACGAAGCCGAGGAAAGCTGGCGGGAGCGCCCCGAGGGCTCTCGGATCGACAACCACAGCCTCGCGACCCACCCCGACCGAGAGGGACGGGTCTATAGCGCCGCCGGCGACGGCTACGCCCAGAGCGACGACGGCGGCGAGACCTGGGAACACCCACAGGAGGGGCTCGAGCACCGCTACTGCTGGTCGGTCGTCCCCCACCCGGACGATCCGGACAGGGTCATCGTCTCGAGTGCCAGCGGTGCCTCGAGCGCCCACACGGCCTCACAGGCCTCGGCCTACGTGTATCGAACGGACGGGCCGGATGCGGCGTGGGAACGTCTCGACGACCGCGGCATCCCGATGGGCGAGGGGGTCGTGCGGGCAGTGTTCGCGACCGACGACGAGCGAGGTGACGTCTACGCCGTCACGAACCTCGGACTGTTCGTCTCGAGCGATTTCGGCGACTCGTGGGCGGCCGTCGACCTCGAGTGGTGGGCCGAACTCGAGTCGATCACGCCTCGCGGGCTGGCGGTGGTCGCCTGATCGTGGGGCGTGTCCTGATCCCCTGATCGTGGGGCGCGTCCTGATCCCCTGATCGTGGGGCGCGTCCTGATCGACCGAGCCTCAGGCGCATCCGATCCCCGGTCGCCTTGCCACGGATCGGCGTGGGTCTCCACCAGCTACTCGCGACCCTCGAGTCGGTCACAACCGGCTCACCAGCCCGCCCTGGCTGGACGAATCGTGATGCAAATCGTATCTGTCAGCGCCTACCACCCGGTTCGAAATCCTTTTACACGCTACCCGGGCATAGTAGAGTAACTGAGTGATATCATGGACGTCGACATCATCTCCGAAGAGGAGAACCCCATGTTGCACCGCACGGACGTCACGTTCGAACTGGTTCACGACGAGGCCACGCCCTCGCGTCTCCAGGTTCGTGACAGTCTCGCCGCCAAACTGAACAAGAACGCCGACGAGGTCGTCATCCGCAAACTCGACACCAAGTTCGGCATGCGCAAGACCATCGGCGCGGCCAAAGTCTACGAGACGTCGGCCCACGCCGCCGAGGTCGAACAGGAGCACATGCTCGAGCGCAACAAGATCGTCACCGAGGAGGGCGACGCCGAGGCGGAGGAGGCCTAAATGGCACACTACGAGATCTACGCCGACGACGGTACGCCCGAGCGCGAACAGTGTCCACGCTGCGGTGACGTGTTCCTCGCCGACCACGGCGACCGCCAGCACTGCGGGAAGTGTGGCTACACCGAGTGGGCGTAAGCCGGCTCTCACACGAGCACCGTTCAATCGATGGAACGAACACGGTTTTCCCGTGTCCACGACGTCGCGAGCGACGCGATCGTGAACACGTTGGCATTCCAGCGACGATCATCCTCCCGTGAGCACTGATTCCGACACCGACTCGCTTCGCATCCTCGGCATCGAGGGCACCGCCTGGGCGGCCAGCGCTGCCCTCTACGACGCCTCGAGCGACGACGTCACGATCGAAATCGACGCCTACGAACCGGACAGCGGCGGCATTCACCCGCGAGAGGCCGCCGAACACATGCACGAGGCGATTCCACGAGTCGTCGGGACGATTCTCGAGCACGGCGTCGACACCGCCCCCGCGAACACTACAGGGCCGGCCATCGACGCCGTGGCGTTCTCTCGCGGTCCCGGGCTCGGCCCCTGTCTGCGCGTCGTCGGCACCGCAGCGCGGGCGCTCGCGCAGACGCTCGAGGTACCCCTGGTCGGCGTCAATCACATGGTCGCTCACCTCGAGATCGGTCGCCAAACCGCCGACTTCGACGACCCGGTCTGTCTGAACGCGAGCGGGGCCAACGCTCACCTGCTGGCCTACCGGAACGGCCGGTACCGCGTGCTCGGCGAGACGATGGACACCGGCGTCGGGAACGCGATCGACAAGTTCACCCGGCACGTCGGCTGGACGCATCCGGGCGGGCCGAAGGTCGAACGAGCGGCCGAAGACGGCGAATACGTCGACCTCCCGTACGTCGTGAAAGGGATGGACTTCTCGTTTTCGGGCATCATGTCCGCCGCGAAAGATGCAGTCGACGACGGCCACGCCGTCGAGGACGTCTGTTTCTCCCTGCAGGAGAACATCTTCGGAATGCTGACCGAGGTCTCCGAGCGAGCCCTCTCGCTCACCGGCAGCACCGAACTCGTCCTCGGGGGTGGCGTTGGGCATAACGCTCGCCTCCGAGGAATGCTCGAGACGATGTGTGAAGAGCGCGGGGCCACGTTTCACGCCCCCGAGCCCCGGTTCCTCGGCGACAACGCCGGCATGATCGCCGTGCTCGGCGCGAAGATGTACGCCGCTGGCGACACCCTCGAGCTGTCCGAGTCACACGTCAGACCGGATTTTCGGCCAGATCAGGTGCCGGTAACCTGGCGGGGTAAACGCGTGGATCGACCCCGTGGGACGGGCAGCGAGACCATTCGCGGCGCGGAGGCGGTCGTCACCCTCGAGCCCGACGCCGGCGTGGTTCACAAACGACGACTCCCCAAATCCTACCGCCATCCTGCCCTCGACGATCGGCTCCGTCGCGAGCGGACGACCCTCGAGGCCCGGCTGACAGGCCTCGCTCGGCGCGAGGGCGTCCCGACACCAGTCGTCAGGGACGTCGACACCGGACAGGCCGCCATTTCGTTCGAACACGTCGGCGAAGCGGAACTCCGGGACGCCCTCGAGCCCGCTCGCGTCGAATCGGTCGCGCGCTCGCTCGCGTCGATCCACCGGGCCGGATTCGTCCACGGCGATCCGACGACGAGAAACGTTCGCGTCTCGACCGATCGCACGTACCTGATCGACTTCGGACTCGGGTATCACACCGATCACCTCGAGGATTACGCGATGGATCTCCACGTCTTCGACCAGAGTCTGCTGGGAACTGCCGACGACCCGGAGCCGCTTCGTGAGGCGCTTCGGGAAGGGTATCGTGAACGGGGGCGGGCGGACGTCCTCGAGCGGCTTCGGGAGATCGAGTCCCGCGGGCGGTACGTGACGGGATGACACGATTCGAGCGGTGACAGACTGGTACCACCAACGGAAACCACCCTCGCGGTCGTGATGGAGGCCCGCTTCACGAACGCTTTTCGCGTCCTGGGACGGAATGTTGGGTATGGAGACGACGACCACGTCGCCGATGACGTCCGATCGAGCAGCGACATCGTCGGTACGCCCGGTCGTTCGCCGTCAGGCGGTATTCGTCGCCCTCACGTTTCTCGGAATGTTCGGCGGGTTATTCGGAAGCTGGCTCGGAGCCCCAGCGTCGGTCGTCTGGTTCAGTTACGCCGTCGCGTACGTCTTCGGTGGCTGGTACGGCCTCAAAGGGAGCGTCGAGGCGCTTCAAGTACCGGAGATCGAAATCGACCTGCTGATGATCATCGCAGCCCTCGGCGCCCTGTACATCGGGGCCCCATTCGAGGGCGCGATGCTGTTGTTTCTGTTCTCACTGTCGGGCGTCCTCGAGGAGTACGCGATTGGACGCTCTCGGACGGCGATCAGATCGCTCATCGAGATGCGTCCGGAGTCGGCCCGCGTGCTCCGTGATGGAACCGAAGAGAACGTCCCCATCGAAGCGGTCGATATCGGCGATATCTTCGTCGTTCGACCTGGCGGTCGGATCCCGCTCGACGGCGTCGTCACGGCTGGTGAGAGTACGATCGACCAGTCGTCGCTCACCGGCGAGTCGGTTCCCGTCCCGAAGGAACCCGGCGACGAGGTGTTCGGCGGGACGATCAACGAAACCGGAAGCCTCGAGGTTCGCGTCACCCGCGAGGCCCAGGAGTCGGCGATCGCGCGGCTCATCCACATGGTCGAGGATGCCCAGAGCAAGCGGGCACCGACCCAGCAACTCATCGATCGCTTCGAACAACCCTACGTGCTGGGCGTCTTCGCCATGACGCTGATCGCGATCGCCCTTCCGATCACCCTGCTGGATCATCCGTTCGATCCGACGGTGTATCGTGCGATGACGCTGATGGTCGCCGCGTCACCCTGTGCCGTCATCATTTCGACCCCGGCGGCGGTGCTCTCGGCGATTTCCGCCGGCGGACGGCAGGGTGTGCTGTTCAAAGGCGGCGAACACATCGAGACGGCGGGGAGCGTCGACGCCATCGCGTTCGACAAGACCGGCACGTTGACGGAGGGGAACACCCGTCTGACCGACGTGTCCGTTCGCGAAGGAGCAACCGTCGACGGCACCGCAACGACCGAGGATCAGCTGTTGAACCTCGCCGCCGCGGTGCAGTCCCGATCGGAGCACCACCTGGCCGAGGCCACGGTCGAGGCCGCCGAAACCCGGTCGCTCGAGCTTCCTGGTGCGACCGGCTTCGAGGCGGTCGTCGGCAAGGGGGTTCGCGCGACCGTGGACAGCCGGACGATTCACATCGGCAACCCGAGATACGTCGAGACCGTGATAGCGGATCGCCCGATCGACGGGCTCGAGGCCGGACTCGAAGCGGTACGCGAACTCGAATCGAGCGGCAAGACGAGCGTCCTGGTCGTCAGCGAAACCGACGAGCAACTGCAGGTGCTCGGCTGGCTCGCCTTTACCGATACGATTCGATCGGACGCCGCCGAGATGATCGACCGCCTCCGCGAACGCGGTGTCGAACGAATCGTCATGCTGACCGGTGACAACGAACGGGTCGCCCAGTACATCGCGGACGAACTCGGGATCGACGAAGTCTACGCGGAGCTGCTGCCGGAGGAGAAAGTCGAGCACGTCGAACGGCTGCAGGAGCGCTACGAGGCGGTGGCGATGGTCGGTGATGGGGTGAACGACGCCCCGGCACTCGCCACCGCGGACATCAGTGTCGGGATGGGCGGCGCCGGCACCGACGTGGCACTCGAGACGGCCGACATCGTCCTGATGTCGGACAAGCTCGATAGGCTGCCGTACGCGTTCGCGCTCAGCCGCGAGACTCGTCGAACGCTGTTCATCAATTTCGGGATCGCTTTTGGTGCCATCCTCATCATGGTCGTTGCGATCTTGACGGCCGGCATTCCGTTGCCGGTTGCGGTGGTCGGTCACGAGGGGTCGACCGTTCTGGTGAGCCTGATCGGGTTGCGGCTGCTCAGGTTCGACGGGTAATTCCCGTTCACTCCGCCCTGGTGAGGTCGTCGACCGGACAAAAATCAGTTTCAGTCGTTCGATACCGAGTGGATCAGATGACGTACTCGTCCGCCAGCTGCTGGGGCGTAATGACCTCGATCTCGCCGGCCGACTCGAGGTCGTGGATGTGCTCGAGGGTCGCCTCGAGGGCGCCGAGGTCGTTCTCGAGGCGGACGAACGCGATGGAGGCGATCCCGCCGAGTTCCGCCGTCACGTCGAGCGCGTGGCGAGCCTGATCGGCGTCGGGGTGAACCAGGCGCGAGCAGAGCGCGGGGTTCATGATAGCACCGTGGGTGGGGAACCCACCGGAGAAACCGAGTTCGTGGTTATTTTCGACTGCTTCGATCGTTGCGTCGTCGTACCGATCGCCCGGATAGGCGAAGCACTGAGCGCCGTCGCCGTAGCCATTGTCCTCGAGCCACGCACGAGCGGTTTCGATCTCGCTCTCAGCGGTTCGATCGCCCTCGAGGGATCGCATGTTTCCGCCGTGAGCGCCGTAGCTCCCGATCGTCCAGCCTGCCTCGGAGAGTTCCGCGACCTGATCGTGTGTGAGGCGGCCTCCCTCGTGGTCTTCCTCTTCTCGAAGCCGGTTCGTCGGAACGAACGCCGTCGCCGGGATGTCGTACTCCTCGACGAGTGGGAGGGCGTCGGTGTAGTGAGACTGGTAGGCGCCGTCGAACTGTAGCAGTACTTTGGCGTCGGGCCGGGAGACGAAGTGAAGATCGTCGATCCACGCCTGTGCAGTCCCCTCACCGGACCAGATGGTGATTTCGATCTCCGTGATCTCGCTCAGATCCGGGTTCCCCTGGAGGTACTCCACGCCGAAGTTGACGTGGCGGATGGACATCCCGTGCGTCCGCTGGCGGAAGACAGCCTTGTCACGCGCTTCATCGAAGAGCTGGATAGCAACGTTGACCGTGTCGTGGGAGGCGACCGCCAGGCCAGGGGTCAGTTCGCTGCAGTCGATCGGTTCTTCGAGTTCGCGTGCCATCCTGACCTGGGATTCGTCCTCGCTCGCCTCGAGCAAGACAGACTGGCTACCGGTGACCGAGTAGTCTCCGTACGCGCTCACTGAACCGGAGACTACACGCCAGTCGTTGAGGTTCTCGAAGTCGTCGAACGTCTCGGCCTCGAGCGGCGTTTCGGCGTCCCCGTCGCCGTTGCCGTCCCCGTTTCCGTTACCGTTTCCGTTACCGTTACCGTTTCCATCCCCGTTCCCAGTGCCGTTTCCGGACGAATCGGTCGTGTTGTTGTCGGCTCTCGGTTCGTCGGTTTCGCCGAAGCCCATGCAACCGCTGATGGTCAGTGCGCCTGCCGTTACGAGATAGGTACGTCGCTTCATTGCGCCGACGAGGAGTACTACGGGAGAGGGGGATTGTTATGAGCCCATTTTCTCGAGTGTAGGCTCGAAGTTGCATCGTTCGCGAGCGGAAACCGTCGATCCCAGAACATCTCGTCAGGGTTCCCAACTCCCCTTCAGAGCGTGGTAGGCGGTGCATACTTCGCGGCCATCGAGAGCGAAAGTCACCGGTCGCGTTTGGTCTTCTCGAGCACTCGAACGTTCTCGATGGCCGTTGCCGGATACTGTCCGTCGTCGTCCTTTTCGACCGCCTTCACCATGTCCCAGACGACGTTCAGGCCCGTCGTGACGCCCTCGAGCGCCTCCATCTCACAGCCGGTTTTGCCGGTGGTCTCGACGGCGACCTCGAGGGTGAGCGTACCGGTACCTGTGTTCGTATCTGCCTCGTTATCGGCAGCGTCGGTGCCGTTCGGGTCGCCGTCGTCGAACTGAAACGCGAACGCTGTATCGACGTTCGTAATCGGAATCTGGTGGCACATCGGAATCGTCTCCCATGTGTGTTTGACCGCCTGGATCGCGCCGACGCGCGCGGTCGCGAGGACGTCGCCCTTCCCGATCGAATCGGCGCGAACCGCCTCGAGCGTCGATCGCTGGAGCCGGATCTCGCCGGCTGCCACGGCCCGCCGCCGCGTGTCCGGTTTCGCGCCCACGTCGACCATCTGTACGTCACCGTCGGCGGTCGTGTGAGTGAGTTCCACAGTCGTAGACTCGCCGGTCTCATCTCCGCTGGCAGTTTCACCCGACTCGCCTCCCCCGGCGGCCTCGCCAACGTCGTCGTCCCCGTCGTTCATCTCGGTCACTTCTTCGTCACTCATCTGTCTCACCCCATATCGCCTCCGGAATTACCTCGAGCAACTCCGAGGCGTACAGCCCCTCGTACTGTCGGTCGGCGACGCGTTCGCCGGCGATCCCGTTGACGTAGGACGCCGCCGCCGCGGCCTCGAACGGCTCGCTGTGCTCGAGCAAGCCAGCCGCTATCCCGGCGAGCAGGTCGCCGGTGCCGCCGACGGCCATCGCGGGCGTTCCCGTCCGGCTGACCCGCGTCCGCTCACCGTCGGAGATCACGTCCGTAGCACCCTTCGCGAGGACGACGTGGCCGAGGTCGGCCGCGAACGACTCGATCTCGTCCTCGACCGCCCGGAGGTCGTCAGCCTCTGGGCCACCCATCCGCGCGAGTTCCCGTCTGTTCGGCGTACACACGAGGGTCGCCTCGGTCTCGAGCCCCGGCACGATCTCGAGGGCGTCGGCGTCGACTACCGCCGGGCCGGTGTAGGTCTCGAGGAACCGTTCGGCGGCCTCGAGCGTCTCCTCGGCAGTCCCCAGACCGGGGCCGAGCACGACGACGTCGTCGTAGCGTTCGGCCGTCTCGACGAGGTCGTCGACCTGATCGGGCGTGAGCACGTCGCCCTCGTAGGGCTGGACGATCAGATCCGGTGCGTACGACTGTATCTCCCCCGAGACGGCGTCGGGGGCGGCGACGAACGAAAGTTCAGCGCCGGCACGTAAGGCAGCCTGAGCCGCCAGCGCCGGTGCGCCGGTGTACGGGCCGCCGCCGATCACGAACGCCCGTCCCGTCCGCTCGGGCAGCCGTGCGAGGCGGACGTCACCCGGGCCGACGAAGCGCTCTGCGGCCGCCGGGATGCCGATGTCGGCGACCGTCACCGTCGCCTCGAGATTCTCGAGCCCCGGTTTCGTGTCGTGGAAGGTGACGACGTGGTCGGCGTCGACGCCGTTGTCGGCGTGGTCGCCGCTGTCGGCGTCGAACCCCGTTGGAACGTCGACGCTCACGACGGTGGCCGACGACGCGTTGATCGCCCGGGCGGCCGTCGCCGCGGGTTCGCGGAGGTCGCCGCTGATCCCGGTGCCGAGCATCGCGTCGACGACGACGTCGCAGTCAGGGAGTTCGAACGCGCTCGAGTCGGTGATCGTCCGCCGGTCGTACTCGCCGCGCTCGAGGGCCTCCCAGTTCGCCCGCGCAATGTCGGTGCCGATGGCGTCCGCGCGGTCGAGCAGGAGCGTCGTCACGTCGTATGCCTCGAGAAAGCGGACGGCGACGAACGCGTCGCCCCCGTTGTTCCCCCGACCGGCGACGACGACGACGCGGTCGCCGGGATCGGCGACCGTTTCGACGGCTCGAGCGACGGCGTTTCCGCTGGACTCCATGAGCTGTCTCCGGGGTACGCCGAGTGCAGCGGCGTTCTCGTCGACGGCGGCCATCCGTTCGCCAGTGATCATGATCTGGCACAAACTTCGTCGGGGATCCCGTTGAAGATTGCGGGGGCGTGAATCGGCGCTCACTCGCGTTGTTTACGTTCGGCTCGAGTGCGGTTCGGGTGCCGGTGAGGACGCGTCGAGACACGCGAGACACGTTTACGGTTCCTCGAGCCCTGATTCGATCGTGAACGTCTTCTGGCTCGACGAGGACCCGCGCCGTTCCGCACGCTACCACTGCGACGAGCACGTCAACAAGATGCTGCTCGAGGCGGCCCAGGTGCTGTGTACGGCCGCCCGGTCGAACGGATACGACGCCGACTTCCTCTACGCCTCGACGCACGCCGCACACCCGGTCACGACGTGGGCCGTCGAGTCGGAAGCGAACTGGAGACGCCTCCGCGAACACGCGAATGCACTCAACGCGGAGTTCGTCGAACGCTACGGAAAAGCGGACGACCACGCGAGCTGGCAGGTCGTCGAGCGGATCGATCCCGAAAACATCGACTTTCCCTCGACCGAGCCGACGCCACGCCCGCAGGCGATGCCCGAGGAGTACCGGCAGCCTGGCGACCCGGTCGCCGCCTACAGAGCCTACTACGCCGCCGAGAAGGCGCCCTGGGCGACCTGGGCGCACACCGAGAGGCCGCCGTGGCTCGAGGCAGATGGCGAGGGCTGATCACCACTCTTCTCGGAGTGATTGGTAGAACAGTCGAGATGCTCGAGGAGAACGGTGGCTCGGGTGTCCCAGATATTCAGGGAGTGTATCAGTAGCGAATTTCGAATCCGGAACGCCCTCGTGGCTCGCCGTACTCGACCTCGACGTCCGTCACGGTGGCTGCGGGGCTCCCCTCGTGACACCACTCGACCATCGACTCGACGGCTTCAGGATCGCCCTCGAACACCGCTTCGACGCGACCGTCCCCGAGGTTTTTGACCCAGCCATCGACGCCAGCCTCCTGGGCGGTCTCCTGTGTCGTCGCGCGGTAGAACACGCCCTGTACCGTTCCGGAGACGAACACGTGGGCCCGCGTTCGATCGGTCGAATTCGAACTCGCATTCGCTGTCATGGTCGATCTGTCGCCGGCGAATCAAAAAAAGCCTGGTGCTGAGTACCGTGATCGGTCGGCCAGAGGCGAATTTCCACTCGATGACTCTACAGTAACACCTGCTATGAATTACACACTGATCGCCGATACGGCTGGCGAGCAGGGGTGCAGTGACGTGTAGTGGCTACGATAGCCGATCGCTGCGAATGGGGCTATCGTGTCGGTACCCCCTCGTCGGGTCTGGGATCAGGGCCGCGCTCGGCCTGTCCACGCTCGGCGGTCGGCACGGCCGAGACACGGCGGAACACCGCTTCGGGATCCTGACTCCAGTGCCAGTGCCAGCGCGTTTTGAGTACACACCAGAGTTTGCGAGCCGTCGAGACCGATGGCTCGGATGCGAGGACGTCGTATCCCTGCTGGCGGATGACAGTGTGGTGTTCGGCGTAGAGGACGGCCGCGAGCAACACCGGCAGCTGACAGTCTTCGGGGAGGTGTCGGATGCCCGCCACTCCCTCCCGATACAGCGACTCCGTCCGACGCAGTTCCTCGGCCATCGCCGTCGCCACCGACTCGGTCATCTCCAAGTTCTCGATCTGAGACTCGGTGACGTCGTGTTTCTCGAGCGTCTCGAGCGGGAGGTAGATCCGGTCGCGCTCGAGGACGTCCTCGCGAACGTCCCGCAGGAAGTTCGTCATCTGGAACGCTTCACCGAGTTTGATGGCATGGGGGAGTGCGGCTTCCGGATTGTCCGGTTCCATGATGGCCGTCATCATCACACCGACGGCAGCGGCAGAGCCGCGCATGTACGTCTCGAGCTCGTCGTAGGAGTCGTATCGGCTGGTTTCGATGTCCGATTTCATCGCGTCGAGGAACTCGTTTACCTCCTGATCGGCGATATCGTAGCGCTCTCGAAGATCCTGAAACGCGATGAGTACCGGGTCGTCGGCGGGTCGTTCGCCGAGGGCCTGGGCTCGAAGGCTCTCGAGCCGATCGGCCTGTTCGTTGGGCGGGACTCCAGCAGCGTCGTCGACGACCTCGTCGGCGATTCGGAAGAAACCATAGAGGACGTGGGTGGGGTCGCGAACGCGCTTCGGGAGGAATCGCGTCGCTATGTAGAACGTCTTCCCGGTTCGTCGCTGAATCGCCTTGCCCGCTTGTACGTGTTCTTGTTGCATGGTCTCGTTGTTCTCGCCAACCTGCCCGACAGCAATTTGATAGGATACCTTCGACAGACACGCATAAAAAGGACACCCCTCACCAGGATGGCTTGCGGGTGTATACGCGTCCGTTCACCACTCGGGCGAATGGTGCCCACTCGCCAGTCGAGTGAACGGTGGTCTCTTGCGTCCAACATAGCGCGCAGATCCTGTCGTCTTCGCCGACACCTCGAGCGTCCGGCAGAACGAACATATTTATTGAAAGACAGGTAACGAGAGATACGTGACCCGACGTGCCCTCCAGTTCGCGGTCGTCGCTGCCCTCGTCACCCTGGCAGGCTGTAGCGGATTCGCCGCCGATCCGTTCGACGACGAACCCGACCGAGATCCCTTCGACGTCGACGCGCCGCTCGATCCAGACAGCATCGAAACCAATCAGTCCAACTCGGATCTCGAGAACCATCCCGAGTGGTATCCGGCAGACGATGACGAGGAATTTCATCCGGGGCCGTTACTCAGCGACCACAACAATCACGTCATGGAGAACGGGGTCGTCGAGCAGTCGTCTATCCGTGTGACCGACGAAAACGGGACGGTCGTGTTACACAACACGGCGACCCTCATTCACGATCCGAGCTTCTCGCGATATCACGTCGTCGAGCACTTCGACGGCGAGTACCGGGACTGGGATGGTGCGCCCCGATACGGCCCGCCCGACCTCCAGCGAGCCGAACAGTGGCACAACAGCACGGACAGCTACGTCGAGTTCGAGCACGACAACGGGTCGGTTTCCTACGACAGCTCGCCCGGGAACTACGTGGGAGCGTTTACGCACGTCGGACGGATCGTCAGCGGTACCAGTGACGTGTCCGTCACCAGTTTCAACGATAGTGGAACGACGTACTACTACGTACACTCGACGACGCCAGACGAGTCGGATCGCTTCGTCGAAGACGAGCCGTTCGAACTCGAGCTTTACGTCGACGAGGACGGTTTCATCGTGTTCGCCTCGGTCGAGGGCACGCTTGATCTCGACCAACGCCAGTACGACGGGCCGATCAACGAGGAGTACGATACCCTCGAAGTCGAGGAAAACGTGCAGTTCACTCACCCACAGGCGGATTCATTCGAGGAGCCGGAGTGGCTCGACGAGGCACGCGAGGAGGTCGATGACGATAGCGACGACGAGGAATACGACGACCAACCTGTCGACGCGCGGAGCCAGATGGTCGCCTCGACTGGTTTCACTGGCTGACCACTCGTTCACTCGAACTCGAGTCGTCCTCTTGAAAATCATGTCCGCTCTCTGAGCAGGCCGTCCACTCACTCGAGGAGTTCGTCGGCGAGCATCGGCAGGAACGTCCCGATGTCGGTCACCATCCCGATCGCCTGAGCGCTGCCGCGATCGAGCAGCTGGGTGACGGTGGCCGGGTTGATGTCGACGCAGACGGTTTTCGTCGTCGAGGGCAGACAGTTGCCGACGGCGACCGAGTGCAACAGCGTCGAGAGCATGAGCACGATGTCGGCCTCGTGGGCTTGCTCGCGGATGGCGGCCTGGGCCTCGATCGCATCCGTGATCGTATCGGGGAGCGGGCCGTCGTCGCGGATCGACCCCGCGAGGACGAACGGCACGTCGTTTCGAATACACTCGTACATCACGCCGCTGGTGACGATGCCGTCCCCGACCGCCGCCTCGATGCCGCCGGCACGGCCGACCTCGCTGATCGTGTAGATGTGGTGTTTGTGTCCCTTGCGGGGATGCTCGAGCGTCTCCGTATTGACGCCCAGGGAGGTACCATAGAGGTCTCGCTCGAGGTCGTGGACGGCGAAACCGTTGCCCGCGCTGAGGGCATCGACGTATCCCGCCCGGACGAGGTCGGCCAGGGCCTCCCGGCCGCCCGAGTGGATGATCGCTGGGCCACAAACGACGAGCACGTTCCCGTCACCGTCACGAACGTCCCGCATCTCGGCGGCGATCTCCTCGATCAGCGATTTCGACGGCCGCTCGCTCGAGACGCCACCCTGCATGAAGCCGAACGCACTCCCTTTTCCCCGAGGACGTTCGGGTGGATCGACACGGATACCGGTTTCGCCAGTCACGACGCGATCACCCGCCTCGATGGCGCTGAGCACCCGCGTCACGACGCGCTGACCCGAGCCCGACTCGTCGCCGGCTTCCTCGACGACCAGTGCGCAGTCCATCTCGGCGTTCTCGACGGGAAGCCACTCGCCGTCGACGCGTACCTCCGTCGGGTGGTTCGTCGTCGAGTAAAATTCGACGGGAACCACCTGGTCGGCGGGGGCTTCCTCGAGGGTCGCGTCCCGCGGGTCGGCGACGGTCGCGCCGTTCTGGTTGAGTTCGTGCAAAATCGCCCGTAACTCCGCTTCGGAGTCGGCGCTGACCGCCATTCGACAGTACGACTCTTCGTGTTTGTGTCGGCCCACCTCGAACGCCTCGACGTCGAACTCCCCGCCGAGATCCATCACGGCGCCGAAACACCGCGCCATCGAGCCGGAGTCGATGATGTGGCCCTCGAGCTCGACCGTTCGACTGACTGTCATCGATAGCTCTTCGGTGTCGGTAACCGTGAATCTGTGTGTCCGTGCAGTCCTCGCCTCCGCCGTCGGCACGCTCGCTATTTTCTCGCAATCACCGCTGGTAGCCGGCCACTACCAAAGTATCGCGGTGGCAAACGGATGGTATGGTCACGGATCGCGAACTGGTCGATAAGTGGCGAACGCAGGTGTTACAGCCCGCGAGCGAGGAGGTGAAAGGCCTCCTCGAGCGCTTTCCCGACCGGCGGTCGCTGACGATTCCGTTCGATCGGTTCGGCACGGACTATCGTTTTTCCAGTCCGTTACGTACCCAGCCCGATCGGACGCTCGGGGCAGGACGGCAGGCTCTCGGTGAGTTCGCGGCAGAGGCACTGGAGGCACCGGAGACGGCCGAGATACATCCCGACGACCGGGTGTACCTGCGGGTGACGGAGGCACCCGAGAGCATCCGGTATTCGATTTCGGCGCTCGGCTCGAGGCACCTGAATCGCCTCGTCACGGTCGACGGGCGAGTCCTCGAGACGGATTCTGTTCGTCCCCGTGCAGCCGTCGCTGCCTTTCAGTGTGACCACTGTGGGGAGTTCCAGTCGGTTCGCCAGCCGGGACGATTCCTCCGTCGACCCGGTCGCTGCCGGGACTGTAACGCCAGTGGCCCGTTTACGCTGACACCCGAACGGGGGACGTACGTCGACGCCCAGACCATCACTATCGTGGAGGGTGACCGCTCGGTTCCGGTCGGTCTCGAGCACGATCTGGTGGGTGCGTTCGACGTCGGCGACCGGGTCGACCTCGTCGCGATTCCGCGGGCCAGAGCGGACGGCGAGACGACGACGGCGACGCTCGAACTCGAGGCCGTGAGCGGTATCGTCGATGGGGCGGCGGCCGGCGAAGGCTGAGTTTTCACCGGTAGGGCCGCTCACGGACTCGTTCGCAACGGTCGGCACGCAAGAGCAGAACGGATTTACGTTGCGGGCCACTTCTGTCGCGTATGGATTACGAGTCGAGCCTCGAGCGAGCTATGGAGAACGTCCCCGACATCGGCGGGGACGACGAGCGACTGCAGATTCCCGACGCACAGGCACAGAAGGACGGGGCCTTTACCCGGTTTACGAACCTCGGCGAGATCGCTGACACCCTCTCCCGGGAGACGGCACACCTGCACCGATTCGTCCAGCGCGAACTGGGGACGAACGGGAAACTCGGCGACGGCCGTAGCCGCTACAACGGGTCGTTCTCCGGGCAGGACTTCGACGCGGCAATCGACGCCTACGTCGAGGAGTACGTCCGCTGTTCGGAGTGTGGCCTGCCGGACACCCGTCTGGTGCGCGAGGATCGCACCCCGATGCTCCGGTGTGACGCCTGTGGGGCGTTCCGCCCGGTCACGAAGCGTTCCTCGAGCCCACAGCAGCAACAACAGCGCGAAGCCGTCGAGGAGGGCAAGACGTACACCGTCGAGATCACCGGCACGGGTCGGAAAGGCGACGGCGTGGCGGAGAAAGGCGAGTACACGATTTTCGTCCCCGGCGCGAGCAAGGGCGACGTCGTCGAAATCTACATCAAGAACATTTCTGGCAACCTCGCGTTCGCTCGGCTGGCGTAGACGTCGTTCAATCGTTCACCCATCGCTTCGACGTACGATTTCGTGACTGACGAGTCCTGACACGCTTCTCGAGACGGACGGGCTATTTCGGATCGGTGGATTCCCTGTTCCCAGCTGACAGTACGTATTCACAATCGCTGGCGGCCTCGATGGTGCCAACTCCGGTGACAGATACCCGCCCTGCTCACCGCCTCCTCAATTATTTTGGTGTCCCATGCCGAGGGTGCGTATATGTCAACGGCACTTCCAGAGCGCGAGTTCGACGACCGTCTCGAGCGCGTACGGAACCGAATCGCCGAATCCGGGGCCGACGCCGGCGTCTGGTTCGGCGCGACGAGCATCGAGTACCTCACCGGCTTCGATCACATCCAGACCGAACGTCCCGTCGTCCTCGTCGTGACCGAAGATCGGATCGAGATCACGGTGCCTCGCCTCGAGGTCGAGCGCGTCGAACCCAACCCGCGCATCGACGCCGTGCACCACTACCGGGATTACCCTGGTGGTGCGCCGATCGACGTCGCGACGTCGATGCTCGAGGGCCTCGGCGTCGAATCGATCGCGGCCGACGCAGAGGGTGCACCGGGGACGATGGGCTACCAGGGGCCGACGCTCGCGGAGGCTGCAGATACAGAACTCGAGGTCGAAACCCAAGGCTGGGTGAGCCGGATGCGTTGGGAGAAGACTGATGCCGAGATCGACCTGATCCGGGAGTCGGCGAAGTGGGCGAACCTCGGGCACCGATACCTGGCGGAGTACACCACGGTCGGCGAACACCCGGCGACGGTGAGCCAGCGCGCCTCGATGGAGGCCTCCCGGGCGATGCTCGACACCCTCGGCGATCGATACGTCGCTCGTACCCGGGGATCCGGGCCGGTACACGCTGGCTACATCACCGGCCCGCAGACGAAACTCCCACACGGGCACACCGCCAACCGTCGGCTCGAGGAAGGCGACGTGCTCGTCACCGGCGCGTCGGCAAACGTCGACGGCTACCACTCCGAACTCGAGCGGACGATGTTCCTGGGCGAACCCACGGACGAGCAGGTGCACTACTTCGAACTGATGCTCGAGGCCCAGACCATCGCCATCGACGCGCTCGGCCCGGGCGTCTCGATTGCCCACGTCGACGACGTCGTCGACTCCTACTTCGAGGAGCAGGGGATCGCCGACCTGGCCCAGCATCACGTCGGCCACAACATCGGGATGGCCGGCCACGAACCGCCCTACATCGACCGCGGGTGGGACGACTACTGTGAACGGGAGTGCACGACCTACGACGCTGACGACGCCGTCATGCGGCCCGGCCACGTCTGGACGATCGAACCCGGCATTTACACCGACACGGCGGGCTATCGCCACTCCGATACCATCGCGATCACCGACGACGGCATCGAGTGGCTCACCTACTTCCCCCGCGATCTCGAGGGGAACGTGATCGACCTCGAGTAAGCGGGGCTGGCGGCGTCGCGAGTGGCCTATCTGGAACCCGGGTCGAGACACGGGAGGAGCCGGGAGCGACGTTCGCTGTGCGCTTTCACAACCTCCCCAGCGGGTAAGTCACACCAGGTCGGGAATCCCCGATTCGGGGTACGGAGGTCGTCAATGCGGCGTCGGGATCGGCTGGAGGACGTTCGACGCACAGCTGTGGCGATAGAACTGTCGGTACTGTCGGTCGCGTCCTTCGGGATCCGAAATCGTCTCGTGGGTGACCTGCTCGCTCACGATGTACATATTGATCTGCACCAGTTCGTCGTCGTTTTCGCTCGCCCAGCGGGTACAGTGGTGGTCGGCGAGCATCGCCGCGGTGTCGGTGTGGTAGCCACCGCGGCGGACGCTGTTCATGTAGAACCGCTCGCGATAGGTGCCGTACTGATTCTGGAGTTCGTCGTACGGTCGGTCGTATGTGAGCGGGCGATCGTTGTAGACGTCGACGTACTCGCCATCTTCGGTTACCGCCGCGAAGACGTAGTAGCGGTCGACAGTTCGCGGTTCGGGGGCGAACACGCCCCAGCCGATCGGCTGGTCGATCCCTAGACTCGAGGCGACCGTGTTGACCTCTCTAACGCCAGTGGTCTCGTGGAGGGTTTCGACGAGCATCTCGTCGATGACTTCCTCGATCGGTTGCTCGCCGTCGTGATCGGCGACGGTGGCAACCGACTGGGCAGCGATCACGACCGTCACGAACAGGATCGTGACGACGATGACCGCCATCGTCGCTGTGTACGTTATCGACCGATACTGGCGGATTTGCGGACTCGTCACCCGTGGGTTCGGCACCGAACGGGCTGTAGCACGAAGTCGAGCGTGTAGCGACTCGAGTCGCTGCGACTCCAGCCGGGTGATGACGACCGCCTCGAGTCGATCCCAGACGGGCGTCTGGACGAACAACACCAGGCCGGCCAGGGCGACGTAGGCGAACGCACCGATGCGGACGGTGAGCGCGAAGGAGAGGTGTCCGCCGACGTAGAGGGTGAGCAGCGCCAGCCGCGACCAGCCGTGGGTGACCAGCAGGAGCCAGCCGCCGACCATCATCAGGTACCACAGCATGCCGCCGTAGCCCAGCAGTGTCGTGAACTCCCGGACGGTGTCGCCGAGGAGGAACGTCATCTCGTCGAGGCCGAGCACCAGTGGCGCGGCCTCCCCAGCTCGCCAGGTGCTCGAGACGGACTTGATGACGCCGTTCGAGACGTACATGAACACCATCTGGCCCAGGATCAGCGCACTGGCGACGCTCGAGATGGCCGTTCTGGGTTCGCGGTCACGATGGACGGCGTCGATCGACCAGCGTTCGCCGAGCGGGAGGAAGATCGCCCAGAACGTGAGCAGGCGAAACAGGGTATCGGCGTAGCTCAACACCAGCGGGTTGTGGTGGTCGAGTGAGATGACGAACAGGAACGAGACGATCATCGCGAGGCGAGTTTTGTACCCGACAAGCAACTGGAGCGCGAACAGTCCCTGGAGAACGAACAGGGCGGCGATCACCGTCGTACTCGTCGAGAGGTGGTAAAACGAGAACGCGTAGGGGGCGGCGAGTTCCCGGGCGAGCGATCGGGGGACGACGCCGTGTTCGGTGTAGAACAGGTGGAAGTTCCGCGAGCGCAACCCCAGGTCGGCGAGAATTAATAGGGCGACGAAGACGCGAAAGACGGCCAACGCCCGCGTGTCGACGCTGACGCGGCGGGCGATGGCAGCGTGTAGCCGCCGACGGATCGTCGAGCGGCGCTGCGACGAGGTGGAGGGCATCTGTCACATTTCCCGCAGGGGGACGGGAAATACGTTTCTATCCCTCGAGCGAACCCGCTCGGTCGGAAACGTCGATCACGGTAGAGCGGGGCGATCGGTAGCGCCGATCAGTCGTCAGCCGGAATCGCTCGAGGGGTTCGAGGGGACGCCATCGCGAGGACGTCGTCGAAGAAGTCGAGGGTGTCCTCGGGGCCGGGGTTCGCTTCGGGGTGGTACTGGCGGGTGAGCACGTCGTACTCGATGCCGTCGAGGCCTTCTGGGGTGTCGTCGTTGACGTTGATCTGGGAGACTTCGAGGTGCGCTCCTGGATCGGCGACGGTGTAGCCGTGGTTCTGGGTGGTCATGACGACCCGACCCGACTCGAGGTCGAGGACGGGCTGGTTGACGCCGCGGTGGCCGAAGGTCATCTTCTCGGTGGTGCCACCGAGCGCGCGGGCGACGATCTGCTGGCCGAGGCAGATGCCCGCGACGGGAACGTCCTCGACGAAGGCCTCGACGAGCGAGACAGCGGCCTCGTAGTTGGCGGGGTCGCCGGGGCCGTTCGAGACGAAGAGGACGTCGGGGTCGACGGCGTCGACGTCGGCACTCGTCGCGTTGTGGGGGAAAACGTGGACGGTCGCCCCGCGTGCGAGCAGCGAGTCGACGATGGAGCCTTTGACGCCGCAGTCGATCAGGGCGACGGTCGGCCCGTCGTTGTCGGCCCCGTGGACGGTCGGTTCGGCGACGCTGACCTGGGAACCGATCTCGGTGTGGTCGCTCATGGCTTTACAGCGCTCGAGTTCGGCGACAGCGTCGCCGGGGGTGGCGTGTTCGCCGACGGCGATGCCACACTTCATGGCACCACCCTCGCGCACGTCGGTGACGACGTCCCGGGTGTCCAGGTGGTCGACGGCGGGGACGCCTTCGGCCTCGAGCCAGGCGGCGACCTCGTCGGTGAGTTCGCGGGCCAGGACGGCTCGCGGGTGGACGCGATCGGACTCGAAGCGCTCCTCGCGAACGCCGTAGTTGCCGATCAGCGGGTACGAGAAGGTGAGGATCTGTTCCTCGTAGGACGGATCCGTCAGGCTCTCCTCGTAGCCCGTATACGCTGTTGTAAAGACCAGTTCCCCGCGTGCAGTCCCCGGAGCACGTCCACGTCCCTCGAGTACGTGGCCGCTCTCCAGCGCGACGTAGGCCGGGTTCATTACGAGATACGTATTCGATCGCCCACCATAAGTGTTGCCTTCGAAGCGAAGTTACGAAATTCGTAATCATCAAGTAGGCGTCACGCGAACACTAGATCTCAATGGACGATCTCGACCGACACATCCTGAACATCCTCCGGCGAGACGCCCGCACGCCGTACACGGAGATCGCCGAGGAAGTGGGGACGAGCGAGGGTACCGTGCGAAACCGCGTCGAGCGGATGAACGACGACGGCGTCATCGAACGGTTCACCGTCACAACGCGCACGGGGAACGTGAAGGCGATGCTCGAGATCGGCGTCGCCGTCGACGTCGACACCGCGAGCGTCTCCGAGCGCATGGCGGAGTGGGAGGAAGTCGACTTCGTCTGGCAGGTCTCGGGCGAACAGGACATCGTCCTCGTCGTCGACGCGGCGGACACCCGTGGGGTCAACGAGTTGATCACGCAAGCGCGCGAGCAGGAAGAGGTCGTGAGTACGAAAACGCGGCTCATCCTCGAGGAGATGTTAGGATAGTCGACGGCACGAAACCGCTGACACGAGTCGAAGTCGGTCACGACTCCCGTTCGGGCTCCGGTGGCTCACCGAGACCGGGCGTCGGCTGTGCGAGGACATCGCCGGGATGTTTCCGGCGATGAACCGCACGATACCCGCGTCGAAGGAGCCGGTCGACAGGCCGTCTGGCGATGCGAACGTCGACGCGGCCGTCCCTGATCGCCGCGACGACCGATTCGGGCGTCAACTCGTCGGCGTCGATCAGCGTGTACGCCCGCCCCACTTCGAACGGATAGTGGGCGTCGCTGCCGGCGACGAGTGGGAGTTCGCGCTCTCTGGCGAGTCGTTTGACGAGTGGCTGTGTTCTGGGATGTTTGCCGTTGATCTCGATGGCGTCGAACGGAACCTCCTCCAGCGTCGCGACGGTGCTGTTCCGGAACGGATGGGCGACGATGGCGACACAGCCACGGTCGTGGGCCATCTCGACCACTTCCGCGGGCGGGTACTCGAGCGGAACCGTCTCCCGCGGCGGGTCGGGCCCGACGACGAGGACGTGGCCGTGGGTCGTCGAGACCTCGATGCCGGAGATGATGGTCGCACGGCTTCCAGGGATGTTCCTCCGTTCGACACTGGCGCTCCCCTCGACGCGGTCGAACGGCGTGTAGTAGTCGTGGTTGGTCGTCGCCACGCCATCGAGGCCGCGCCAGGACGCGACTCGAGCGAGGAGACGAACCCCGACCGGATCGAATCGATCGCCGAGCGCCCGATGTCCGTGGAAAAAGCGGGTGTGTGCGTGTAGATCCACGGCGAACATAGCGGGGGAGACGGGGGGAGAGCATTTTGGTTTTGGGGGCAGTCACTCCCATTATGGGCTCCAATCAGGTCGGCGAGCGAGCGATTCGTTCGGACGGGTCGGGATCGTCTTCGGGAGGAGAAGCAGAAGTGGAGCCGAAATTCGAGGGGGAGTCGGAACCGGAACGCGAGGCGGGGTCGGATCCGGATTCGGTGGTGATCTGCCACCCGACCAGCGGGAGTGAGGATCACCTCGAGCGGATCCAGCTCCTGGCAGCCGATCGCGGATGGCCGACTCGAGTGACTGAGACGGCGGGAGATGCCCGAAATTTTGCCCGAGAAGCGGCGGCTAATGGAGTCGCTCGAGTGGTCGCCGTCGGCGGTGACGGAACCGTGAACGAGGTCGTCGACGGATTGCTGTCGGCGGCGGTCGACGACTGGCCGACGCTGCTGATCGCTCCGGCGGGAACGGGGAACAACACCGCGTCGAACCTCGGTATCGAGAGCGTGGCGGACGCCTTCGAACTCGCCGAGGACGGGGAGCGTCGTCGGATCGACCTGGGTGTCGCCAACGGTCGGGCCTTCATCAACTCCTGTATCGGCGGTCTCACGGCCGAAGCGAGCCTCGAGACGTCGGCGGCGAGCAAGCGTCGTCTCGGCGTCCTCGCCTACGTCGTCAAGACGATCGAAACGGCGGCAACCTTCGACCCGCCGACGCTACGAGTGACTCTCGAGGACGGTGACGCGAGTACGGCAAGTGTCTGGGAGGGCGAGGTCGCACTCGCGTTCGTCGGAAACTGTCGCCGGTTCACGGCGGGACGCGCTGCACAGGCCCACGCCGAGGACGGCCTGCTCGAGGTGACCCTCGTCGAAAACGGGTCGGCGCCGGCGGTGCTCGGTGACGCCGCACTCGAGCAGTTGTTCGGTCGGGACGCAGCCCACATCGTCAACCACCGCGTTCCCACGGTGACGATCGAACGGCTGGGAGAGCAGCCGATCACCTACAGCCTCGACGGCGAGGTTCTGGAGACCGACCGGCTCGTGCTCGAGACGAAGCCCGCGTCGGTGCCGGTGGTCGTCGGCGACGAGTATCGACCCGACCCGGACACAGCGACGGTGGACGAGACGCCCGATATCGATGATCGGTGACGCGTGGCGGCTTGCTCAGCCGATACTGGTTTTACGACCGATCCGTTCACTAGTTCCATGGACGAGACTTCGCAATCGGACGAGCTTCCGCACAAAAACGCGGCCCAGGACGTGGTCGCGGTCGACGCCGACGACACCGAACTCGGCGTGGTCAATCGACTCGAGGCCCACACCGGCGAGGGGACGCGCCACCGGGCGTTCACGTCGCTGGTGTTCGACCAGGACGACAACATCCTGCTCGCCCAGCGGGCGCCCGGCAAACGGCTGTGGGGCACCTACTGGGACGGGACGGTCGCCTCCCACCCCGTCCAGGGGCAGAGCCAGGAGGACGCGACCCGCCAGCGCCTCGAGGAGGAGCTGGGTATCACCCCCGATCAGTACGCCGAACTTCGGTTGACCGACCGCTTCGAGTACAAACGCTACTTCGAGAACGCCGGGGTCGAATACGAGGTGTGTGCCGTGCTCGAGACGACGCTCCACGATACGAGCCTCGACCCCGACGAGGAGGAGGTTGCAGGGCTCATGTGGGTACCCTACGAACGGCTCCACACCCACCCGGAGTGGTATCGACAGCTCCGTCTCTGCCCGTGGTTCGAGATCGCGATGCGACGGGACGTCCGCTGAATAACTTCTAGAGGCGTGTTAACAAGCAACAATGCTTAAGGGGTGGCGGTGCTTACTGTCGGCCAGCGGTCGACGCAATCGACCCGTGACACGATGAGTACGCCTCCACAGGAAGCCGATCGCCGCACTGTCGACCTCTCGCGTGAACAGCGCTGGGTCGTCCACCACACACTCGTCCATCGAGCGGACGAATATATCGACGAGGATCGAACCGTACCCGCCTGGCTCATTCGACTCCTCGAGACCATCGAGGCTGACGGCGAAACGATGACGGTCAGACAGGGACGAAACCTCGCGACGCTTCTCCAGGACGACGGCCTCGAGCCGGTCGGTGCAGCCGATGACGACCTCGAGACTGTCGTCGATGAACTCGAGTCGGCGCTTCGCTGACGCATTCTCGGCACTGATATCCACGAACGTGTATGTCGGAGCGAACCCGAAAGCGTTTTTGAGCACGGTTACGGGGTATCAGATGATGACCGCCTACACCGCTACGGTGACCGTCCGACTCAAACACGGCGTGCTCGACCCCGAAGCCGAGACCACGCGTCGTTCCCTCGAGCGTCTTGGCTTCGAGCTCGAGGCCCTGCGTTCGGCCGACCGTTTCGAGATCGATCTCGAGGCGGACTCCGCGGATGCGGCCGCTGACAGCGTCGAGGAGATGGCCGACCGACTGCTCGCGAACCCGACCATCCACGACTACGACGTGGAGGTCGAAGAGCGGTAGATGGCCGTATCGATACTTCGGTTCGGCGGGTCGAACTGCGACCGCGACGCCGAGCGCGCGCTCGAGCACCTCTCGATCGACGCCGAGATCGTCTGGCACGAAGACGGCCTGCCCGCGGACACGTCGGGAATCGTCCTCCCCGGAGGCTTCTCCTACGGTGACTACCTCCGCGCAGGTGCGATGGCGGCACGCTCACCGATCCTCGAGGAGGTACGCGAGGCGGCCGCCGACGGAGTGCCGGTGCTCGGCATCTGCAACGGTGCCCAGATCGGCTGTGAGTCCGGGCTCACCGAGGGCGCGTTTACCACGAACGAGAGCGCTCGATTCCAGTGTGAGCACGTGTTCCTTCGCGTCGAGCGGACGGACACGCCCTGGACGGCCGCGTTCGAGGCGGGCGACGTGATCGAGATTCCGATCGCCCACGGGGAGGGCCGCTTCGAGATCGACGACGATCACCTGACCCGCCTCGAGACCGACGATCGCGTCCTCTTCCGGTACTGCGACAGCGACGGGGAGTTGACGGAGGCGGCGAATCCGAACGGCTCGAAACACAACATCGCCGGGGTTCTCGGCGAAACCGAAACCGTCGCGGTGATGATGCCCCATCCAGAACGCGCAACGTTACCCGACGTCGGTGGAACGGACGGACAGGCGATTCTCCGTGGGTTCGAGCGTGCTGTGAACGCGGACGCCACCCAGGTTCCCAACGAGTAGCCCGATCGAAACCGGCCCATACGTTTATTTCCCTTTGCACAAATGTGGACTCATCTCGTGAGTCGAATCGAACACTAAAGGGATGGGGGTTCGTTGAGAACACGAACACGATCTACAACCAACGTCAGTCTCACACGCAACTATATGGGAGAGTCCACTTACGTCGTCTACGTCGACCCCGGCGGTTCGGAGCGGGTCGTCTCGGTCGGTGACGAGATCGGATTTGCGGTCGACCACGTTACCGAACGAGCCGGCTGCCTCGAGCGTCTCGAGACGGCGGACTGCGTCGTTACGGAGTACGACCTGGAGACGCCGGGAACGACCGGCCTCGACCTCTGTCGGGCGATCCAGGAGCGACGACCCGACCTCCCGGTACTCATTTACACCGACAGCGGGAGCGAAGCGGTGGCTGGAGAGGCCATCGCCATGGGTGCAGCGGGGTACGTCCCGAAGTCCCAGGGCGTCAACACACTCGTCACGCGGATTCTCGAGGCGGTAGTCGATGGTCGATCCCGTCCGATGGACGGGTCTGAGGCGGCTACCCAGCCGACGGCCCCCGACACCGTCTTCGAGGCTGGCGATCCCCACCTCGAGCGTCTCGTCGATCAGTCACCGGTCGCCATCATCGAGTGGACGCTGGATTGTACGGTTCGCCGGTGGAACGGGAAGGCGACCGAACTGTTCGGATACGAACCCGAGGAGGCACTCGGTGCGAGGGGAACGGAGTTACTCGTCCCAGACGACGCTCGAGACGACTTCTCGGGATGGTGGGAAGAGTGGCTGTCGGGAATGCCGAGGAGCAACCACGGTATTTCCAGAAATGTCCACAGATCCGGCGTCGAGTTCCGCTGTGAGTGGTACAACACCCCGCTCGTCGACGACACCGGCACCGTTCGAAGCGTCCTCTCGTTCGTCCGGGACGCCACGACCGAGTTCAGACGTTCGGCAGCCCTCGAGACGTTACAGACGGCGACTCGAAAACTAATGCAGACGAGTTCGGTCGACGACATCGGCGACATCGTGATCGAGGCAACGGACGAGATCGTCGACGGTGCACTTGCCAGCGTTCGCATCTACGACGAGGAGAGTGACGCCCTCGAAGCCATAGCGACGAGCAAGCGCTTACAGCAATTGGCTGACGAGGTGCCACCGATCGAACCTGGCCACGGGACGCTCTGGGATGTGTACGCTACCGGAACATACGACGTGATCGAGGATGCCTCGGTGGAACGGGTTTCGTACGATATCAAGGGCGAGGTCGGTAACGCCGTCATCCATCCACTGGGAACGTATGGACTGCTGTCAGTCGCGTCCTCCGGCGCAACCACACTCGAGGATGCCGACGTCAACCTCATCCAGGTACTCGCGGCGACCGCCGAAGCGGCCCTCGAGCGGGCCGAACGCGAACGCGAACTCGAGCGGGCGAAGACGATCGTGGAGACCGTCGGGGACAGCATGTACGCTATCGATACCGACGGCCGGTTCGTCACGGTCAACGACACGCTGACCGAGACCACCGGCTACGACCGCGACCGATTGATCGGTGAACACGCGTCACTGATCCTGACCGACGACAGCCTTACTCGCAGCCGACGCGAGGTCGGCCGACTGATCGATGGTGACGCCGACGAGGTTGCCACGTACGAGGTCGACGTCGTTACCGCCGACGGCGAACGGATTCCCTGTGAGGTCAGTACGACGATCCTCGAGACCGACGGTGAGAAAGCTCGAACTGTTGGCATCGTCCGGGACATCAGCGATCGCAAATTGATGGAACGGGAACTGAGCGACCGCCGCACCAAAATGGAGAAGCTCCACGAGATTGCCTCCAGACTCGACGAGTGTGAGAACCCACAGCAGGTGTACGACTTGACGGTCGAGACGGCCGAGGACGTCCTCGAGTTCGACGTCTGTGTATTCGATACCGTCCAGGGAGAGTACCTGGTGACGGAAGCGGTTTCCTCGACGATTCACGACGAGGGGTACTCGAACCGGACGTCGATCCACGACGGTATCGCCGGAAAGACACACCGAAAGGAACGATCCTATCGCGTCGATGACCTCCGATCCGACGAGGATGCAGAACCCGAGCAGGATGCCTACCGGGCCGTGCTGAGCGTTCCGGTCGGCGAACGTGGTGTCTTTCAGGCCGTCTCGACCGAAATCGGGGCGTTCGACGGCGCCGACCAGGAACTCACCGAACTGTTGCTCTCACACGTCTCGGACACGCTCGATCGGCTGGCGTTCGAATCACAGCTCAAAGAGGAGCGCGACCGGTTCGTCGCCCTGTTCGAAAACGTCCCGGACGCCGTCGTCAGCACTCGTCAGACCGATCGTGGCCCAATTGTCGAACGCGCAAACCCGGCGTTTGAGCGGATCTTCGGGTACGACGAGGACGAACTCAGCGAGGCACTGCTCGATACGTTCATCGTCCCCAGCGATAGAACCGAAGCCGCGACGGAGATTAACCAGCGGGGCACCCGGGGCGAACCGATCGAAGCCGAGGTCAAACGACGAACCACCAACGGACTTCGGGACTTCATGATGCGCGTGGTTCCGATCGAGATGCACGAGGAGTCCGATCGAGCGTTCGGACTCTACACGGACATTACGGAGCAAAAACAGCGCCAGAAACGCGTCGAGATCCTCAACCGCGTCCTGCGCCACGACCTCCGGAACGGGATGAACATCATCAATGGCTCCGCAGAGATGCTCGCGGCGGCGGTCGACGACGAGGCCGACAAACAGTTTGCGGAGGCGATTCAAGAGCGGGCCTCCGAACTCATCAGCCTCGCCGAGAAAACCCGAGCTGTCGAACGAACGCTCGATCGTGATGGCGCCGCGACTGGCCCGATCGACGTCGTCGAGCGTCTCGAAACTGCCATCGATCGCATCGAACTGACCTATCCAGGAGTCACTATCAGCCTCGCTCAGGGGATCCCGGATCGGATTCACGCACGCGCCGACGAAATGGTCGAGGAGGCGGTCTATCACGTCCTCGAGAACGCCATCGAACACAGCGATCGAGACGAACCGACGATCGAGGTTACACTCGAAGAGCCAGGCGATGACGACGAGATGGTCGTGGTCACCGTCGCGGACGATGGCCCAGGAATTCCAGACGACGAACGGGCGTTGTTGCAAGAAGACGAGGAGATCACCCAACTGCGCCACGCCAGCGGGCTTGGCCTGTGGCTCGTCAATTGGGTCGTCACCCAGTCGGGTGGCCAGTTGACGTTCCAGGAAAACGAACCTCGAGGAACCATCGTCAGGATGGAGCTCCCGACGGCTGAGATGCCGGCGCGCTCGTCGGCGGCGGATGGTACTGCGGCGAGTGACTAACTCGAGGCATCGATTGTGCGGTTCTCGCAGAATAACGTCGTTTCTGGAGGAGGTGATCCCTCCCCCCCCCCCCGTTACAGTGATTCGCAGCGTAGCAACTACCGCGTGAGCGGCGCGTTGAACCCGGTTTCGAGCTCGAGCACGGCGTCCCAGGTCGTCTCGCACTCACACGAAACCTGCTCGAAAACCGTGGGATCCTGACGCAGGTTGAAGTCCTTGATCGCCTTCTGGACGAGGTCGTCACACTCCCCGCAGTTGTGCGCGCCGCGGTCGGTACCGTGGCCGACGGGGTCGGAGACGACGATGCCGTCGACGTCTGCGGTTCGCTCGAGCACCGCGGCGACCGACCAGAGCCAGGGTGGGCGGTAGCCGTCGTGGAAGAAGAGTTCGTCGACCATGGTGTAGCGCTGGACGTTACACGGGTTCATCGAGACGGTGTGACAGCCGTCGACGACGAGACAGCGCTCGACCGAGGCGACCATGTCCTCGAGGGCCTCAGATTCGGTGAGGAAGGGTGGTTTCATCAGGAGGTAGGCTTTGATGCCGGCGCCGCCGGTGGCGCTGTCGGCTTCGATGGCGTCGTTCCCCTCGAGCGCATCAGTTGGATCTCGAGCCGCCGTGGCCGCTGCACCGTCGCGGGCGGCTGCGTCCGCTGCACCGTCGCGAGCGGCCGCGTCAGCTGCAACGGCTTCGGCACAGGCCTCCTCGAAATGCTCGAAGTCGAAGTACTTGTTCACGCAGTCACGACGCACACGGTCGGTCGCGGTCTCGAGACCGACGGCGACGTCCGTCTGGAGGCCATACTGGGTAAAATCGGCCAGCTTCTCGCGGTCGACGAAGTCGGGGAGGGACTCGAGGACGATCCGTTCGCGGCCGGCGAACGTTTCGGCGATGGCCTTCCGTGAGTCGGCGCCGACCTCGCGCTCGTCGAGGAACGACCCGGAGGTGTAGATCTTGATCAGCGGCGCTGGTTCGTCGGCGTTTTCCGCCTCGTGGTCGAGACACACCTGAATCTGATCCATCAGCGCCTCGTGGGGAACGCTCCCGCCGTCGACGCTTTCGGCGACGTAGCCACACATCGTACACCCGCCGGCGCGCGCCCAGCGACAGCCACCGGTGTTCAGGATAATCGTCAGGCTCTGCTTGACGCCACCCGGCGTGTTGTCCTCGTCGAGCCAGACCCGCGTGGGCTGGTGAGGGTCGTAGCTCTTCTCTTTGCGCGATCGGATCTCGCGCATCACCTGGTTGTGGGCGTCCATGCCCTTGCCCTGTTCGTAGACCTCGGGCGTCGGCTGGCTCATTACCGGTGAAAACGGCTCGAGGGGTAAAGCGGCTTCGTCTGTCGGCGGGACTGGCTCGCATACTGGCGATGGAAACGAACAGACCATTGCGAGGAATACGAACAGACCGTGGTGTAGCATACGAACAGACCGACAAAACGTTTGTACATAGTGAAAGACACAATTTTAAGAGTTGCCTGATCACGCACACGTGTGATGGAGAGCCAGACGAGTCCTCTCGGGGAGCGAGCAGCTGCTGGTTTCGAAGCGTTCCGTGTGGCTCACCGCAACGGGGGAGCATCGGTGTGAGGTTGGATCACACTCGAGCCTGGACGTACGTTTCGACCGTGAGGGCTCGGTATCTCCTGCGGAGGCAGCGATCGAACGCGGGTGAGACGCGATGATACTCGACGGTGTGTCGACGGGTGCGCTGATCGTCTTCGCGCTCATTGCTATCGCACTCCTCCTCTTCGTCTCGGAAGTCATACCCAACGACGTGACGGCGATCGGGATCATCGTCTCGCTGGCCGTCCTCGAGCCGTTCACCGGGGTCGGTTCCCGAACGGCGATCTCGGGATTCGCCAGCACGGCGACGATTACAATCGTCGCGATGTACATGCTCAGCGCGGGCATTCAGCGAACCGGCCTCGTCCAGCGTCTCGGCCTGACCCTCGCTCGGTTCACCAGAGGGAATGATCGTCGTGCGCTGTTTGCGACGATCGCGACGACCGGCCCGCTCGCGGGTTTTATCAACAACACGCCGGTCGTGGCAGTCTTCATCCCGATGATCTCTGACCTCGCAGAGAAGATCGGCGTCTCGCCATCGAAACTTCTGTTGCCGCTATCCTACGCGGCAATCCTCGGCGGTACGCTGACGCTGATCGGCACCTCCACGAATCTGCTCGCCAGCGAGTTCGCCGTCAGCTTACTCGGTCGCCAGCCGATCGGGATGTTCGAGTTTACGCTGCTCGGAATCGTGGTACTGAGCGTTGGTCTCGTCTATCTCGCTACCGTCGGCTGGTGGCTAACACCCGCACGAATTCCGGTGGATACGGATCTCATCGTCGAGTTCGACCTCGAGGATCACCTCACTCAGGTTCGCGTTGGTTCGAACGCCGCGCCGATCGGCCTCACCGTCGGGGAACTCGAGGCACAGCAGGAGGCGAACGTTCGTGTCCTCCAGCTCCGTCGGGCGGGTGATCGAATCGGACAGACCGAGGACGCCGGCAAGGTTCTCGAGTACGAGGGCGATGGCGGCGACGGCGGGACTAAAACCCAGCGCACGCCGGCGAGCGCTCACGACGACCAGCGCCAACAGGCACTCGAGATCGATTCGGCGCCTGACGTTCGGGCGACCGACCAACCCGACGAATCGTTCGTCGCCGTCTCGTCCGACCAGCGGATCCGCGAGGGTGACGTACTCACTGTCCACGGCACGCTGCAGGCGGTCAATCGCTTCGTGGAGAACCAGGGACTCCGACAACTCGTTCGGAAACCGGTGACTGAGGAGACGTTCGACGACTCGAGCGAAGATTTGCTGGCCAAAGCGGTCGTCCCGGAGGAGTCGACGTTCGTCGGTGAACTGCTCTCGGAGGCTCGATTTCGCGACGTCTACCGAACCACCGTCCTGGCGATTCGCCGCGAGGGCGAACTGCTTCGAACCGAACTGCAAGACGTTCGCCTCAAACCCGGTGATCTCCTCCTGGTGCAGACGGTTCCCAGCACCGTCGAGCACTTCGCCGACTCGGGAAAACTCCTCGTCATGGAGGAGGCGACGGTCGACCGGTTTCTCGAGGGCGATCCGGAGACGCTCGCCCCGCTGTCACCACGAACGCCGGTCGCGGTCGCGATAATGGCCGGCGTCATCGGCGCGGCCGCCGTCGGGATCGCACCAATCGTGATCACGGCCCTCGCCGGGGTCTTCCTCATGGTCGTCACCGGCTGTCTCTCGACGGCCGACGCCTACGACGCCGTCTCCTGGAACATCATCTTTCTGCTCGCCGGCGTGATCCCGCTCGGTATCGCACTCGAGTCGACCGGCGGCTCACAGCTCATCGCCGGTGGACTCGTCGGAACCAGCGAATTCCTGCCGCTGCCTCTGGTGCTCCTGTTGTTCTACATCGTCACGGGGTTGCTGGCGAACGTCATCACGCCGGTTGCGACGGTCGTGTTGATGATCCCCGTTGCCGTCGACGCCGCGGCGAGTCTTGGAGCGACGCCGTTCTCATTCCTGCTCGCGGTGATGTTCGCCTCCGCGACGTCCTTCATGACGCCGGTGGGTTACCAGACGAATCTGATGGTCTACGGCCCCGGCGGATACGAGTTCACCGACTTCGTGAAGGTCGGTGGCCCGCTGCAGTTGCTGCTCGCGTTCGTCACGACGGCCGGCATCGTCCTTCTCTGGGGCGTGTGAACCGCTTGAGCATGTGATTTCACTTTACGGGATGTGAAACCCGCCAACTCAGGAATCAGGCCGACTCGAGCACCCTTTTCACCGCCTCGGAAGCAGCCAGCACGTCCGCACGCCGAACGTACTCGCGCGGCGAGTGGGCGACGGCTCCCTCGTCGTCGGCCAGTTCGCCCGGCCCGAAGACGACCGTCGGCGCGTGAGCGGCGAAGTACGAGGCCTCTGTGGCGGCCGTGAACGGTCGAACGTCGCCTCCGGAAGCCCCAACGACGGCATCTACAATCGCTGCCTCGCGGTCGGTCTCCCAGGCCTCGAGGAACGGCGTCGGCCGCTCGGTGAAGTCGAACCCGACGCTGATGGCCTCGGGAACTGCGGCCTCGAGGTGTGCCAGCAACGCCGCTTCGAACGTCTCGGTCGTTTCGGGCGGAACGCTTCGCCGGTCGATTGTTAGCTGAACCTGGTCGGGAACCTGATTCGTCGCCGCACCGCCGTCGACTACCGTCGGTGTGAGGGTCGCCCCGCCGAGGTCGGGATGGACGGGCGGCGCGTCCGCGCGGTCGTCGAACGTCTCGAGGGCGGCGAGCACCGGCTCGAGTGCGGCGATGGCGTTTACGCCGGACTGTGGCTCGGCCGCGTGGGCGTTCGCCCCGGAAAGGGTGATCGTTCCCTCGAAGCGTCCTTTCGCGGCCGCACAGATGTCGAGGCCGGTCGGTTCGCCGACGATGACGGCGTCGGCGTCCCGGATGGGCGAATCGGGTCTCGCGACGAGAGCGTGGGCTCCCGTCGACAGCACCTCCTCGTCGGGCGTGATCGCGAGCGTCGCCCGTCCGGCGGGATCGCTCTCGAGAAACGCCGCCAGCAACGCGGCGAGCTGTCCCTTCGCGTCACAGGATCCCCGACCCCGAATTGCGTCGCCGTCGACCTCGCAAGGGACGTGTGGGGAGACGGTGTCGATGTGGGTGTTGAGGACGTAGTGGGGGGCGTCCCCAGCCGTCTGGGGTTGGTCGTTACTCGCCCGACCGCCTCGCGACGCCAGCACGTTCCCCGTCTCGTCGACCGTCGGCTCGAGTCCGTGTTCCTCGAGCGTCTCGACCAGGAACGCCCGCATGCGGTCGACGCCGGCATCGGGGTGGGAGGGAATCGCGACGGCCTCCTCGAGGAACGCGAGGGGATCGAACCCCGAATCGCCCGTCATGGATCGAACGACGAGAAGTGCGTCGACTGTACTTCGCCATCGAACTCGTGTTCGACCGGGCCGAGCAACGTCGCGGTATCGCCCTCGAAGCGGATCTCGAGGTCGCCGCCGGGAGGGCTGATGGGGATCTCGTCGGCGTCGACGAGACCGAGTCGGCGGGCGGCGGCCGCGATTGCCACCGCACCGGTTCCGCAGGCGTCGGTTTCGCCCTCGACGCCGCGTTCGAACGTCCGCTGGCGGAAGCCGCCCTCTTCCTCGCCGTCTGCGCTGGCAAGGGTGACGTTCGTCCCCAGCGGGAAGTCGTCTGCATGGCGAACGGGCGGGGCGACGGCCTCGAGATCCACGGCGTCGACGTCCTCGACGAACGCGACCGCGTGGGGGACGCCCGTGTTGAGGACGGTCACCTCGAGGCCCTCGATCGGTTCCTCGAGGACGGCGTCGTCGGCGCGGATCGGGACGGCGGGGGGATCGAACGTCGGTTCGCCCATCTCGACAGCGATCCGGTCGCCGTCGCGGGAGGCGTGGCGCGTCCCGGCCTGCGTGTCGATCATGACCTCGTCGCTGCCGGTGCGTTCCATCGCCCACTGGCCCGCGACGCGAGCGCCGTTGCCACACATGGGGGCCGTACTGCCGTCAGGCTGGACGAGCGTCATGATCACCCGCGGGGGGTTGTAGCGCTCCTCGAGCGCCAGAAAGAGGATGCCGTCGGCGCCGACGCCGGTGTCGCGATCGCACTCGCGGGAGGCGAGCGCTCGCCGGTCGGGGACGTAGGTCTCGGCGTCGATGACGAGGAAGTCGTTCCCCGTCCCGTGGTACTTTCCAAAGTCGATGTCGGCAAAGGCACTCATCGGGACACCTCCTGCGGTGACTCGTCGGCCTGGTGCTCGTCGTCTCGAGCGGCCCGCTCGAGCCGAACGACGTCCTCGAGGGTCTCCCGCCGCCGTGAGAGCCGTACGCCGCCGTCAGCCTCGAGCACCACCGATGCTGGCCGCGGACGGGAGTTGTACGTGTTCGCCATCTCGTAACCGTATGCACCCGCGTTGCCGATCGCAAGCAGGTCGCCTCGGGACGTTTCCGGAAGCACTCGATCGGTACAGAAGACGTCCGAGCTCTCACAGATGGGGCCGGTAACGGTCTGCTCGCGGGTCGATCGCTCGTCGGCGTCGCCTGCGAGGTTTCGGATCTCGTGGAACGAGCCGTACATCGCCGGCCGGGCCAGGGTGGTCATCCCGGCGTCGACGCCGACGACCGTCGTCTCGGGAGCTGATTTTACGGTATTCACCCGCGTCAGGAGGACGCCGGCGTCGGCGACGAGGTAGCGCCCCGGTTCGATCGTCAGTCGGGCATTGCGTGCAGTGGCGCCGCCTTCCGCTTCCGGCTCGCCGTCTGCAGGGCCCGGAACGTCCCCAAGGGCCTCGCGGGTGGCCTCGGCGACCGCCTCGAGGTCGAGTGCTGCTTCCTCATCGCGGTAGGGAACGCCGAAGCCCCCACCGACGTCGACGAACTCGAGGCCACCAACGGCGCCGGCCACCTCGCGAGCGAGATCCCCAAGCCGGGAGACGAACGCCCGGTGATCCTCGAGGTCGTCGCCGGAGACGCCGGAACCGACGTGGGCATGGATACCAACGACGTCGAAGCCACGCTCGGCGGCGTCGACGAGCGTCTCGACCGCCCGCTCGGCTGGCACGCCGAACTTCGCGTCGGCGCCCGTGCGAACCTTCTCGTGGTGGCCCGCGCCGATACCAGGGTTGACGCGCAGACAGAGTCGCCCGTCGTAACCCCGTTCGACCAGCCGAACGATCGTATCGGCCGCGCCGACCGTGATCGTCAGGTCGGGGTTATCGGCGGCGGCATCGACGGCAACATCGAGGTCTTCGGCCGGGGGATTGACCGCCGTGTAGTGTACCTGCTCGCCCGTCGCCCCGGCCTCGAGCGCCCGGACGAGTTCGCCAGCGGAGGCACACTCGATGCCGGCACCCGCTGACAGAAGCGTCTCGAGGACGTCGCCGAGGGCGTTCGCCTTCGCGGCGTACAGGATCTCGGCGTCGGGGAACGCCGCCTCGAGGCGGGCGTAGTTCTCCCGAACACGCTCGAGGTCGAGGACGTACAGCGGGGTGTCGTGGGTCTCGGCCAGCGACCGAAGCTGACTCCCGTCCCAGTCGCCGAGGCGGCGAACTGGCGGGTTCGATACGCCCGGATCGGCTGCGGTCATTGGTCTCGTAACACCTCTTCTCGTTCCGAGCGCTCGAGGGTTCGATCCTCGAGGGCGGTCGCGACGACGGCGGGCTTGTAGGCCCCGCCCTCGAACAGGTCGTGGTCGCCGATGGACGACTCCACGAAGCGGGTGAACGCGCGTCGCTCCGGGGGCAGTTCGCCGTACAGCACCTCCTCCTCGACGAGGTCGTAGACGGGAATCCGCGGCGTGAGCAGGGTGTTCTCCCCGACGACCGAGTTCTCCCCGACGACGAAGCCCGAAGTGACCCGACAGCCGGCTCCCAGCGAGACGCCGTCCTCGACGACGACGGGAGTGCTCTCGACGGGCTCTAAGACGCCGCCGATCAGTGTGTTCGCGCCGAGTTTGACGTCCGCGCCGATCTGGGCGCAGGAGCCGACGGTGTCACAGGAGTCGACCAGCGCGCCGTCGTCGACGTACGCGCCGATGTTGACGAACGCCGGGCTCATCAGGATGCAGTTCGAGCCGACGTGGGCACCCCGTCGGACGACCGTCCCGTCGGGGGTGTTCCGGGTTCCCCGCGCGCCGAAGTCGCTCGAGTCAGCGAGGGGGAGAACGTCGTTGTACGTGACGCTGCCGTACTCCCGGGCCCGGGTCTTGCGCAAGCCGAAGTTGAGGAGAATGCCCTGTTTCACCCAGGTGTTCGCCTCCCAGGTACCACCTCGAGGCTCGGCCGCTCGCACCTCGCCGGCCTCGAGCGCGTCGAGGAAGGCGCCGAGGGTCGCGTAGTCGTCCTCGGTGGCGGTCTCGGCGGCCACGTCGTCGGTCTGATAGCGGTTCCACAGGTCGGTGATGTCGGATTCGAGCGTCGTCATGGTGGTAGGCTGCTGGTCTGTGGCTGGTAGTATAGGTCGGTAGTCATGTGGAGATCACGTCCGAAAAGTCGTACCGTCCAGGATCCTGGTCGACGAGCCAGACGGCCGCGTCTACGGCGCCGGCGGCGAACACACCACGATCTTCGGCGCGGTGGGTGAGTCGCAATTCCTCGTGGTTGCCGGCGATCACGATCTCGTGTTCGCCGGTCACGTTTCCGGCTCTGAGCGCGTGGACGCCGATCTCGCCCCGTTCGCGGGGCTGGTCTCCCTCCCGGCCGTGGGTTCGGCTGGTGAATCCCCCGGCGGCTTCGATCTCCTCGAGCAACCGGTTGGCCGTCCCGCTCGGGGCATCCCGCTTGCCGTTGTGGTGGGTCTCGACGAGTTCGACGTCGTAGCCCGGGAGACTCGAGACGGCGTCGCCGACGATGTCGACGAGCGTCTGCACGCCGCGGGCAAAGTTGGGCGCGTGCAAGAGTGGCGTCTGTTCGCTGTAGCTCTCCAGGTTGTCGCGTTCGTCGGCTGAAAAGCCGGTGGTACCGGTAACGAAGGGGACGCCGGCTTCAGCGCAGGCGGCCGCGTACTCGAGGGCCGATTCGGGGCCGGTGAAGTCGACGACGACCCCTGGCTCGCGCTCGGCTAGCAGGGGGGCGAACTCGAGTGCGGATTCGATCTCGACGTCGCCGATCCGTTCGGGGTCGGGGGATCGGTTGACGGCGAAGGCCACCTCGCAGTCGGATCGATCCTGGACGATGGCGAGGACACGTCGTCCCATGCGGCCCGCGGCCCCCGTAATGCCGACCCGAATCGCCATTACTAGGCCTCCGCCCGGGAGACGGGTCGGTTCTCGAGCTCCTCGAGTACGGCCTCGAGGTGGTCGCGGTGTTCCTCGCCGAGTCGGGTCAGCGGCGAACGCATTCGGGCCGGGCCGTAGCCCCGGATTTCCATGGCTTCGTTCACCGGGATCGGGTTGGTCTCGACGAACAGCGCACGCATCAGCGGGCCGAGTTCGTGGTGGATCGCACGGGCGCGCTCGTAGTCGCCCTCGAGGGCGGCCCCGACCATCGCGACGGTACGTTCGGGCTCGACGTTTGCGACGACGCTGATCGCGCCGCTGCCGCCGACCGAGAGGATTGGGACGTTAAGCGGATCGTCGCCCGAGAGGACGGCGAAGTCCTGGTCGGTGGTTCGCTCGACGATCTCGCCGATGGCGCCGAGGTCGCCCTCTGCGGCCTTGTATCCGGCAATGTTTGGATGGCCGGCGAGTTCGACGACCGTGTCGGGATCGATCGTCCGGCCCGTCCGCGATGGCACGTTGTAGACGATCTGTGGGACGTCGACCGCGTCGGCAATCGCTCGGTAGTGCTCGAGCAGCCCCTGCTGTTCGGGCTTGTTGTAGTACGGCGAGATCAGGAGCAGGCCGTCGGCACCGGCGTCGGCCGCACGCTCGGAGAGTTCCAGGGCCTCGCGGGTGTTGTTCGAGCCGGTGCCGGCGATAACGGGCACGTCGTCGACGGCGTCGATAACGGCCTCCACGACCCGGACGTGTTCGTCGTGGGTCAGGGTGGCCGATTCGCCCGTCGAGCCGACGGGGACGAGTCCGTCGACGCCAGCGGACTCGAGGCGCTGTGCGTCAGTCTGCAGTGTGTCGAAGTCGATGCGTTCGTCGGCGGTAAACGGCGTGCACATCGCCGGGAAGACGCCGGTAAAGTCGATATCGTGTGTCATTGGTCTGGGTCTGGGTCTGGGTCTGGGTGGTGTTGGTGGGAGGTGGTCGAAGCGAAACGGCCGATTCGGCCATCGCTTCTCGGTGATTGGTGTGGTGTGCGATCGATCCGGGTCGCGCCCAGGACGAGGATGCCAGTCTCGCAGCGAGCGCTCTCACGCACGTTTTTTCGATTTTGTGGGGGAAAAACGGGAAGCCGCGTCGCTCGAGGACGTCTGGTGAGTCTCGAGTGGGACGCGGCGCATACGCAGTATACAGAAGCCAGGGGACTTATCGGTTGTGACTTTCGTCAAATGCTGCCGGGTATGCTACCACGAAACACGACAGCGTCTCGGAGTTCCCGCGACATTTATAGGTTCGAATTGGTTACTGTAGGGTGTATGACCGACTTTGGTTTGAAAGTTCGAATGGCCGTCGTGGGAGCGATCCTGTTTGGCTTCTACATGCTCGTCGCGACGTTCGGCCTGATGATGCTCGGCCCGGGAGCCTGGCCGATCGTCCTCGTCGGGATCCTGATCTTGCCGGTGATCCAGTACAAGATCGGCAAGTGGGCCGCCCTCAGGGGGGCCGAAGAGATGCCCGAGGAGGGACAGTTCCAGCAGATTCACTTCATGACCGAATCGTTGAGCCGGAAGATGGGCATCGACAAGCCCAAACTGATGGTCATGGACATGGGCACGCCCAACGCCTTCGCGACCGGCCGTAAGGGTGCTGGCGTCGTCGTCGTCTCGACCGAACTCATCCAGTTGCTCGACCAGGACGAACTCGAGGGCGTCATCGCCCACGAACTCGCCCACATCAAAAACCGCGACGTCGTCGCCATGGTGGTCGGCAGTTCGATCGCCATGATGGTCGGCTACGTCGCGTACTTCGCCGTGCTGTTCGGCGGCGAGCGCAACATCGGCACGTACGTCCTCGCGATGGTCGCCTCGATGCTGGCGAACATGCTCGTGATGATCTTCGTGCTCGCCATCTCCCGGTACCGCGAGTACGTCGCCGACGACGACGCCCGGCAGGCGATCGGCTCCGGCGACCCCCTCGCACGCGCGCTCGAGAAGATCTCCAGTGGTGCGCAGGGACGAGAGTCGAAACTCGAGGACAGCGTCAACGCGATGGCGATCTTCAACGCCGACACGAGCCTCCTGTCTCAGCTGTTCGCGACCCACCCGCCGGCCGAAAAGCGCATTCAGAAGCTCAGAAACTAACCCGGTCGGGTAATTTTCACCCCTCGAATCGAGGGAAGCGGTTTTGATACTGGGCCACAGAGTGGTCGGTATGTCGGATATACATCCGGGCCAGCGCGTCGCGGTGCTCGTCGACGCGCAGAACCTGTATCACACGGCCCAGAGCATCTACAGCCGCAATATCGACTACTCGGAACTGCTCGAGGGGGCGGTCGACGGTCGCCAACTCTCGCGGGCCATCGCGTACGTCATTCGGGCCGATTCACCCGAAGAGGAGAGCTTCTTCGAAGCGTTATACGATATCGGCTTCGAGACGAAGATCAAGGACATCAAACGATTCTCGGACGGAACGAAGAAGGCCGACTGGGACGTCGGGATGAGCCTCGACGCCGTCACGCTCGCCAATCACGTGGACGCGATGGTGCTCTGTACGGGGGACGGCGACTTCTCGCGGCTCTGTTCGCACCTCCGCCACGAGGGCGTAAAAGTCGAGGTGATGGCGTTCGAGGCCTCGACGGCCGAAGAACTGATCGCTGCCGCCGACGACTTCGAGGATCTCGGTTCCGACCACGAGACGTACCTGCTGTAGCCCGTGGCTTACGGGGCCAATCAGGGACGGAACCGACCGCGATAGGTCTGCAGTTTCTGACGGGCGCACGGGGAAAAGTCGAACGAGAGGTAGTAGTTCCCGTCGCGTCTTTCGGGATAGAGTCCTCCACAGGCGCACCGATCGGCGGAGAACTGTCCCCGCTCGTCCACCCACGCGTAGGTACTCACCATCGGGCTTGCAACGGTGCCTCCGTCCACCGTCTCGATCGAGCCGTGTTCGTGTGCCAGTCCCAGCACGTGGCCGATTTCGTGGAGAAGCACCTGCATTGCCTGCATCGAGGACTCGTATGGGACGACGTCGGGAACGCCAGCCCGCGGTGGGGTGCGTTCGAGGTAGCGAGCGCCGCCAACGGATGCGAGATTGTAGACCCCAATTCCGGTTGGCGCGTGTTTCATCGACCCATCCGTTACGAGTACGTTGACGTCAGTAACAGGCTCGAGTCCATTTGCTCCCTGGTAGCCGTGGAGCACTTGTCGTGGCCACTCGCCACTCGTCGTGACGCCGTAGCCGTGTTCGGTTTGTACGGAAACGACGCCACCAAACGACAGGTCAACCGTGTCGTAGACGGTCGAAAGTGCCGTTCCGACGTACTCCGTGATGCGGTCGTGAACCTCGTAGTCGGCACCTCGTTCACTGAGCCAGTATCGAATCTCGATCGATTCGCGTGGCTGTCGCCTGGCGTACCAGTAGCCTCCTCCGACGGCGCCCAGGCCGGCGAGAAATCGGCGTCGCTTCACTCGCTCATACTCGTTAATCGGACAGTTATACCTTTTTTCGCTCACGCCAGTGATTCACTTCGAGCGACTCGAGTGGCTGATCAGCTCCCGCTGCTCGAGTCAAACCAAACGACTGGACTGAGATGACTACAGTCGAACGGCTGATCCAAGCGCACGTCAGAATCCGATGCTGGTGCCGACGAACCCGTAGGGACGAACTCGAAGGGCTTTCCTCACGCCGCCGCGAACGACCGGCAATGACCCAGCACGCTGGCAACGGTGGCGGGAAGGATTACGGCGACCTCCGAACCATCGCCGACTACCAGTTCGGTGCTGGCGTCGGCGAGGCGCTGTTTCCCGCCGACGAATCCCTGCGCATCGAACGGACGACCTCCGGTCGCCCCCAGCAGATACACGCCGACGCCGGACGCATCGTCTCCTTCGGCACCGACGGCCGGTTCACCCTGGGTCTCGAGGGTGGGCGACGGCTGCAAGGGATCCTCGAGCACCCGGCCTACCGGGTCGTCGTCGACGACGAGAGCGAACCGTTCGTCCGCGACGGCAAGAACGTCTTCTCGAAGTTCGTTCTCGAGGCTGGTTCCGAGATTCGGCCCGGCGACGAGGTGCTCGTGGTGCACGAGCGCGGCGACCTGCTCGCGGTCGGACGGGCAGAACTCGACGGCGAGTCGATATTGGATTTCGAGACGGGGATGGCGGTGAACGTCCGGAGCGGTGCTGGCCCGGCCTGAAGGAGCAACTGCGGCTCGAGAGATTCCAGAACTGCGGCTCGAGGGATTCCAGATCGTGTTCGTTTTGTTACTGGTATTGGTTTCAGGTATCGTTTACAGTCCATCGAGTGCTCGGTTCACCTATGACCAACACACTGTGGATTCTCGGCGGATCGGGGGACATTGGCCGCGGCATTGCCCATCGGTTCGGTGGCGAGGGGTGGTCGGTGTGGCTGAGCGCCCGCACGCCCGCTCGACTGCAGGAGGCCGCCGACGAACTCGCGGCCGCCAGCGTGGACGTCCGGACGATCAGGGCGGATGCGGGACATCGAGATGACGTCACGCGTGCGGTCTCCCACCTCGAGGAACAGACGGATTCTGTGACGGTGTTCGTGTACAACATCACCCCACAGCACGATCCCGACGAGCGTCCACTCGAGGGGTACCTCCGCCACACGGTCGAGGGGTTCGCGACCGCCGTGGATGGGCTGTCCGACGCCGGGATGGTACCCGAGCACGTCGTCGTGCCGACGAGCTCGAGGGCCCGTAACCCGGATCGCCTCTCACCGGCTTCGTACGCGGCGAAACAGGCGCTGTTCGGCTATCTCCGGGGGATCAATTCCGAGCGAGAGACGACGGGAACGATTCTCTGGCTGGGCCGACGTGGAACGGAGACCGATTGGCGGTGGCTCCGCCCCCGAGAGATGGCCGAGCGAGCCTGGGAGTCCTACGAGGATCGACCCGACGAACTGCTCGTGGGGGATCTGTACTGACTGTTGTGCGCCGTTGGCCCAATTCGCGGCGTGACTCGAGGAATCGATTGGCGAGACAGCAGTATAGTCCCCTCTTTATACAGACTTATATTGGTTTGTGGTAAAGGTTGAATAACGATAGTGTGATCCGGAGAAAACTTCTCTACACTCTTGGAGTAGGGTGGTTAATTCCGACCGCAGGGTGTATAAACGACGGCCTGCGTTCATCACGGGCACCGCTCCATCATATTCGAGTCGTGAATTTATCCGATGACGAAATCCAGGCAGACGTTCACATCGAAAATAGCGACGATGAGCACACCTATTCGAGGACGGTCGAACCGATCGACGACGGGCCGTCGGAAGAGTGGATCCTCGAGCCGGACACAGTAGATAACGTGTTCGCCCACGATTACACATTGCAAATCGATCAGACGAAGTCGACGATCGCAGGGCATGATCTCGAGAACATGTACGGAGACGAGGTTACGGACGAATCCTGTTTCGAGGTGAGTTGGCTCGTCGCCGATCCGTCGACCGATATCGGTGGCTTCCCCCACCACTTCGAGGAGTGTTCGCTCGAGTCCGAGTCGGAATTGGATTGAACACTACACGCCAACTGTTCTGGATAGGGTTTCCCGTCGTCACGGCCCCCATCGAAAACAGTCCCCGACTCTCCGTTTAGCATTGTCCAGGCGACTCGAGCCGACGCGCCCGAATCAGACACTTGTGATTCGCGAACGACGCCACCCGTCCGTCGACCACCTCGATATCGAAGGCGGTTTTCGCGTCGGGGCTCGCCTCTCGAAGCAGCCGTTCGACCTCGCGTCGGGGTTCGCCCGTACACGACTGGCCGTCGGCCCAGTCCTCGAAGTCGAGGCGCTTTTTCAGGCGCTCGGTCGCCTCGATCTCGAACCCAGCGGCGCGCAGCCACTCGAGCCACCGTTTTGTCGTGTAACACTCGACGTGGGTCGGGTCGCGAAGCCGTTCGACGCGGTTGATGAACCTTCCGAGGCTCTCGTCCTCGGGAGCCACCGAGTCCTCGAAGGCGAAGGTTCCGCCGGGCTCGAGGACGCGAGCGACTTCCGAGACGAAGGCGACGGGATCGGGAAAGTGGTGGGCGGCGATCCGACAGGTGACCGCGTCGAAGGATCCCGGCCCGAATGGCAGGCGCTCAGCGTCGACGACCGCCCCCTCGAATCCGTCGTTGGCCTCGAGCGCCGTCGCGACCATCGACGGGGCGGCGTCGGCAGCGACCACGCCTCTGTCGGCGACTGCACCCGCGGTGTGGCCGGCACCCGTCGCAACGTCCAGCGCCCTCGTCGCGTCGGTACACCAGTCGGCCAGCCACTCGAGGTCGGCTCCCCGGCGGTGGACGTCGCTCTCGAGGTAGTGTGCTGCGGCGTCGTCGAACGCGGCGGCGGCCGCTCGCTTTCGTTCGTTGGCGGGGCCATCCAATTCGTCATCCACGGCGTCGTCGTCCATATTCTCGGTCGGTTCGCGGGGGCCGTGAACACACCGTTCGACGGTGTTTTTTGCCTGGGGATCCGAATTCTCGTCGCCGACGGCGGGTACGGTTCCGGTGGGTTTTTGCCCGCGGCTGGCCACGTCTCGAGTATGTTCGGAGGAGGCGGCGGACTCAACCCGCGAAAGATGGAACAGATGATGAAGCAAATGGGCATCGACGTCGACGAACTCGACGCCGAGGAGGTCATCATCCGAACGGCGGAACACGACCTCGTGTTCACCGATGCGGACGTCACGAAGATGGACGCCCGGGGTCAGGAGACCTACCAGGTCATCGGCACCCCCGAGGAGCGCGAGCGCGGGAGCGTCGGTGGCGCTGGCGGCGACGCCGACGCCGCCGTCGACGCTGGCGGGTCGTCGGAGGCGGCTATTCCGGACTCCGACATCGAGATCGTCGCCGCCCGAACGGGCGTCAGCGAGGACGAAGCCCGCGACGCCCTCGAGGCCGTCGACGGCGACCTCGCCGCTGCGGTCGACCGACTCGAGTAAGCTGTCTCTATCGTGACGACACACTCCGACGACGAGGTTGACGACTCCGCGGGAATCGACGACGAGACGAACGACTCGAGTGGAGCCGACGACGGGGCTGGCGACCTGGCTGAGGCCGCTAGCGACGCCCAACCCGACGACAGCCACGACCGCCCACCCGTCGTCCTCATCCACGAGGATCGAGAGCACCTGGTACAACCCGGCGAGGAGTTCGGTTCCGACCTTGGCGTCCTCGAGGTGCCCGAAGACGTCGAACCGGGGCAGGTACTCGAGACCCACCTCGGCACCGAGTTCCGCGTCCGCCGACTTCGGGGGCCGGACCTCTTTCACCACTTCGAACGCACCGGCGCGCCGATGGTGCCCCGCGACGTCGGCCTGATCATCGGCGAGACCGGCGTGGGCGTCGGCGATCGCGTCCTCGACACTGGCACTGGAACGGGCGTGCTCGCGGCGTCGATGGCTCGCGCAGGCGCGTCGGTCGTGAGCTACGAACGCGACCCCGAGTTCGCCGACGTCGCCCGGGAGAACATGGCGATGGGCGGCGTCGACGCGGACGTGGAGGTACGAACGGGCGACCTCCGGGACGACCTCGAGGAGCTCTCGTCGGGGGCGGGATTCGACGTACTCACGCTCGATACGGGGAACGCCCCGGAGATCGTCGCCCACGCGCCCGACCTCCTCGTCGAGGGTGGGTTCGTGGCCGTCTACAGCCCCTTCGTCGAGACGGCCAGGGAGGCGACCGAAACCGCCCGCGAAGTCGGACTCTCAGGAATCGTCACGCGCGAGACCATCCAGCGGGAGATGACCTTCGACGAGCGCGGTTCCCGTCCGTCGACCGCGCCCGTCGGTCACACCGGCTATCTGCTGATCGCTCGAGCGGAGTGAAACACCCGTCTTTTCGTCCTGCGTCTCATGCTCGAGTGTCAGCCATGTGTCCACTCGCGCAGGAGTCACTGTCAGTACTCGAGTGCGATTCGCCATCGCTGCTCGAGTCTCGCTACTGGTGGTGCGAACCGTCGAATCGAATCAGCCGGCGGGAATCAGTTGTCGTCTTCGCGCCACTTGTACTCACACGCGGTGCATATGAAAAAGCGCGTCTCGGACTCGTCGGCCGAGCGGATCTGCTGGAGGTACCAGTAGGCTTCCTCGTTCTCACACTCTGGACAGCTGGCATCCGTTTTAGGGAGGGCAGATTCCTCGGAAGATTCGATCACTTCGGTGACTTCCTGATCTTCCGTGACGATGTAGGCTTCACTGTCGTCTTTCGACTTCGTGAAGTCACAGCTGCCACAGACCCACAGTCCGTCGTCCGCTTTCATCATCGAACCGCATTCGTCGCAGAACTCCATGTATCCGGCTTCGGCGGTCGAGCCACATTAATGACGCGTTCTCCCGCTGGGCGCTGGGAGATCGTGTGTGTCTCGAGCGACGACTACGTTCGATCGGGGATGCTGAAGTGACGGTCTCGGGTGGGTAGCTACCCTTCCCCTTCCGACTGGTACGGCTCACCGACGGCTTCACGCGGGAGCGCATTGTACAGTGAGTCTTCGAGGTCGTCTGGCGAATCAAACTCGTCGCTGTGAGTGTCCGCAATGGCCTCGCCCAGGTTGGTTTCACCGTCGGCCAGCAACAACGTCACGTCGTCGAACGCGCTCGCGGCGTCCGCCCGAGAGACGGGGTAGGACAGTTCCTCGAGCGTCTGTTCGACTCGGCTGAGTTTGACCTCGTCCATATCCGAACTGTCGACTCTCTCGGGCTTGAAATGTGGTGGCTATTCACATGAGTATCGGTTTCGGTGACGGATTGGTGTCCCACGATAGCGGTTGTACCGTCGACAGTCATCGTTGTACCGTCGACAGTCGCCGAAAACTGTCGTATCTTACGCGTGAGCACGCGCGTGAACCCACGTGGCGAGGATCGGATCGTGGGCAGTGGGGGATCGACACACCTGCAGCGAAGCCACCCGACAGGATCGTCGACGGGCTGACTCAGTTACGGACTGTTCCATCCGGTAGTAGCGGGTTACATGCGCCGCGGCTATCGTCTGATTGTGTCACAACCGATCCGAGAGTCGTAATCCCTGTATACGGGCGACGCGATAGTGGCTTCGAGCCTCAAATGATCGATTGGAGAGAGCTAATATTCCCTTATTCGCCCGAGGGCTGCGTGTTTAACTGATACGAAATCTCTTCTATCCCCGACCGTTCGTCAATAAAGTCGTGAACGAACAGTCTGATTCGAAAAACAATACGTAAATTTAATGAATACAAGACGAAAAAGTTTATGTGTGAAAGGCCAGGTTACGCAAATGCATGGCGAAGAAGTCTCCCACTACCGACGTTGAATCTTCGACTTCCACCCGTAACTCAGTGTTACCCCGCCGATCGTACCTTCGCTCGATCGCGACGGCCGCAGTCGCGACGGCTGCGGTCGGTGCTGGAACCGGCGCCGTGGCGGCCGACGGCGACGATTACGAAACGGTGACGCTCGACGCCGGTGAGGATCTCCTGGTCACGCTCGAGGACGGCGAGACGCTCGAGAACGTCCTCTACGACTGTACGGCCGAGGGGGCGCGCGTGACGATCGCTGCGCACGCCACCGACTGGACGGTTCGCAACGTCGGTATCAAGGGCGAGTTCGACAACGGTGCGCCGGACGCTGCGTTCGGGATCTCCGACGTTGGCAGCGGCTCGAGCACGATCGAGAACGTCTACGTCGCCGACGGCGCGGTTCACGGCTCCCAGGCAGTCGGCGAGACGGCGTTCTGGGTCGCCCCGGATCACAACGGACACATCGACTTCAAGCGCGTCAACGTCCAGAACTTCCCGGACAACGGCATCTACGCCTCTGCACCCGCCGGAGCAGGTGGCGGCACAATCCACATCGACGAGTGTTTCGCCGCGAACAACTACGTCTCGAACTTCCGGATCGGCTCGGAAGGTAGCGCCGTGACGAACTCCAATGTCTACGTCGACCGTGACGGCTACGGCGGCCGCGGGATCTGGGTCTGGTCACCCGGTACCTGTGAGATCGAGAACTGCCAGCTCGAGCTGAACGGCCACAATTACGCGATCGACGCCGGCGCGAACGGCAACGGTACGACGGTCGAGGTCGAAGAAACCGACTACAGTACGGACTTCCACGGTGGGGTCAACGAGACGGCTGGTTCGACGGTTCACCTCGGCGACGACGTCGGGACGGATCCCGACCCAGTCATCCCCGACGGCGTTCCCGAAACGCCCGAGGAAGCTGCGGCTGGCGAAGACGCCTGATTTGACGATCACACGACGCTGACGCTTGCGGTGGTTCCCGCTGACGCTTGCGGTGCGCCCTCCCATCACACCAGGTGCACACACCGATTCGGTGCAATTCGGTGTGTTTTCTCGCTGCTGTTTTGAGTTCGATAATCTTCCGGACACACGAGTACGAACTCGCTGTCTGTGCATTGCTCGAGCGTCGGTTCAGTCCGCTATCGTCCCGATCGACTCGAGTGACCCGCCAGAGGCGGCATTGCCTTCGAGTTGGAAACGAGTACGTGGGTTGATCGTTGGCTCACGTACTCCGTAACAAATCCTGATTCTGATAGGTAACTCCTCGTTACGTCACCGTCGTTCAACCGATGCTGACCGTCTTGACGGTAAACACGTCGTCTCTGGAGCGGTGACCGAGGTGTCTGAGACGGTAATCTCGTGTTAGCCCACTTCGTTTGGCCCACCCATATATAAACGATAGTGGGTATTCGACGATAGTTTCTACAAATTACATTCCCATAATTGTTAGAATCAGTAAAATCAACCGATAGTATCTACGGAAGATTTATTGCAGTATATCCAGATTACCAGATTGCATGGCACGCGACTCTTCGGAACTGGATAGCGACGATTTGGCTGGAAGAAGCGACGAGAACGGCGATTATACCGGTAATGACGGATTACTCCACCGACGAAGCTACCTGAAACTCGCCTCGGCGAGCGCGATCGCGAGTACGGCGGTCGCCGCAGGCGCAGGCAGCGTCGCCGCGTCGGAGTACGACGTAATTACCGTCGGTGCGGGACAGCGACGCGTCATCAACGTCGACTCGAACGAGACGCTCGAGAACGTGTTGATCGATTGTACGGCCAACGGCGCCCGCGTGACGATCGCCGCCCACGGCACGAACTGGACGATCCGAAACGTCGGTATCAAAGGCCGCGTGACGGGAACGAACGCGACGTTCGGCGTCTCCGACCGGGGCGGCAATACCTCGCGCATCGAGAACGTCTACCTCGGCGACGGTGCGACCAGCGGTCACCGCCACGGGCTCGGCATCTGGGTGGCACCCCAGCACAACGGGCACATCGACATCGACCGGGTGAACATCCAGGAAATGGGTGACAACTCGTTTTACTGCTCCGCACCGATGCACAGCGGTGCCGGCGGAACTGTTGACCTGTCGAACTGTTACTCCCGGGATTCCTGGGTCTCTCACTTCCGCCTCGGCGAGGGGGCGGTGACGAACTGTACCGCCGTCAACACGGCCGCACACAAAAACGGTCGTGGCGTCTGGGCGTGGGCCCCCGGTACCGTCTCCGTCGAGGACTGTCAGCTCGCGACGGGCGGGCGACACTACGCCGTCGTCGCAGGCGCGAACGGCCGGGGAACCACCGTCCGGATGCGCAACACGGAGTACGACACCGGATTCAACGGCGGTCTCAGGCGGACGAGCGGTGCGACGATCGACCTCCAGTCGGACAACGGGACGAACCCGCGTGACACCGTCCCCGACGGCTGTCCGACCAGTGCGGAGGAAGCCGCGGGCGGGTCGGCGTCCTCGAGCGCCAGCACGCAGGGTCAGGCGACAACTCAGGAGTCGACATCGAGTCTGCCAAACACCATCGTCTTCGACGGCCGCGAGGCGACGTCGGATACCACTGAGTACGCCTTCACGACCAGCGGATCGGTCGAACCGAGCACCGACGACGACGCGACGATCGACGCCGAGGCCCAGGTCGACGGCAACCAGGCAGAGGGAGTCGTCGCCAACTACCTCGACGCCTTCCGCTTCGAAGGGTCGATCGAGTCCCTCCGCGTCGATGGTGATGCGGCAGTTCGAGTCAACGGCGTCGAAATTGACCCCGCTCGGTTCGACGACCGACTCGAGAACGTCCTGCTCGTCGAGGGCAGTGACGACTCGGTCTCCCGGTACGAGTTCACCGTCGACGGCGAGGTCGTTCCCTCGACCGACGAGGGTGCGACGATCGACGACGGGCTCGAACTCGATGACGGACACGTCCAGGGTACCGTCGCCAACTGGCGGGACGCGTTCCGGTTCGAGGGCGACCTCGAGCAACTGACGATCGATGGGCCGGCGACGGCCATCTTCAACGGTGAGGAGATCGATCCGAGCGAGTACGGAACCGATCGCCCGAACGTCCTCGAGATCGAGGGGACTGGCGAGCCCGCGAGCTTCGAGGTGACTGTCGACGGCACGATCGCCTACGACGGCGAGGATGACGAGGACGTGACCGTCGTCTCCGGCACGACGGTGCAGAGTTCGGTCACCGACTCGACCCAGCGATTCACGTTCTCCGGTGCGCTCACCGACGCCACGTTCACTGACGGCGAGGCGACCGTTCGGATCAACGACGACGTCGTCGACGTCGCTGACATCGGCGATCACGAACTGCTTCCCCACGCGATCGTCATCGACGGCAGGGCGACCGACGACCCGGCGACGTACTCGTTCAGAACCACGGGAAGCGTCGTGAAATCCGACTATCGGAACGCCTCGATTGACGAGGACGACATCATCGAGGGTCGAGCCGTCCGCGGTGCCGTCGGCAACTGGCTCGACGCCTACTGGTTCGACGGCGAGGTCGAGGACGTCACCGTCCTCGGTGACGCAGACGTCGACATCGTGTACAACGCCCGCGATCAGTAGACCAGATATACCGTCCCGACCTGACTTCTCTCGCTGTCGCATCAGTATCGAGGGTGAGACTTGCGCTTTGACGACGCGTGTTATATGTCGGGGTTCCATCAGGGAACGGGTATCCGACGTGCCGAACGTACCTGGTGCATATTTTGTCACATTCACGTACATCATGCACCTTGTAACTCTGAGAAATTAGTCAATACTAATGACTGTGAGCGCTGTTTTTCGGTAATGAAGGGAAATGAACGAGATCGAAGTAGGCCAGTATTTTGATACAGCATCAGAATCATACACGCACGAGAAATCCGTCGAAGAGATCAGTTCCTGGCCTATCGTCGATGAGTTTATCGCCGACCTGAGTAGCAATGGCGATCGGTTGCTCGAGATTGGGTGTGGTGACGGACTCTTGCTCGAGTACGCGTTGAACCAGACTGATGTGACGGAGGCGTACGGACTCGATCTCTCGACGGCGATGCTCCCCGACCCGAACGACGACGTTCGAGCCCGCTATGTGCAGGGATCAGCAACGGATCTTCCGCTGCCGTTCGAGCCGGAATCGTTCGACTTCGTCGTCATGAGTGATGTGCTCCACCACCTCGTTGGAGCGAACCGATCGCAGTCGAAATTGAAAGCCCAGGCCGCACTGATAGAGGCGGTGAACCTCCTGAAGGAGGGAGGTCATCTCGTCGTCAAGGACATCTATCACCGGAGTCACGTCGGGCCCGACAAACTGGTACCGTACGCCATATTTTACGGACTCAAGTACTTCGTCGGGGTCGCCTCTGCAATCGACGAGGAGGCCACTCCGGGGCTACTGGTCTCGTTTTACACGTCAGACGAACTGGTCGAGATGCTCGAGCAGGCCGGAACGGCGCTCGTGAAAGTAGAAGAAGTCAGTCGAGGGGCGAAAAAATCCGTGGTGAGGCGCGCGCTCATCGGCGAGTCGACCTGTATCCGACTGTACGCCAGAAAGCAATCGAGACAATTGGAGCGAGCCCATTGTTCTTATGGCACCCACTGAACGTCAGGGCGCACCAGATCGCAATCGGGGGCCGTGTGTACATCATTGCAGTTGTTGCTTTTTTTAGTTTCTGCTCCGGCTCTTCTGGACGAACGCAATGATCGTCTCGAGTCACAGTCACAGTGACTGCCACCAGCTGCTCACCGGAGGATTTACGTAGTAGTGTAAAGTGTGCTTTACTGTAAAGTATGTCCGACAGTATGCACGCGGCACTCGACGTACTCGGTGGTGGAAAGCGCGCCTACGAACGACTGGTCTGGGGACTGGTGGCGATCGGCTGTCTCGGCCTCGTTGCGGGAATCGTCCTCGATGCCCGCCTGGCCGGGACAGCAACCTATCTCGTGACGGTCTGGGCCGGAATGCTCGTCGCCTTCGGCCTCCCGTACGCCACCGAGACGACCCTGTACGACGAACGCGACGAGGTACTTCACAATCGTGCCAGCGGTCTCACGATCGGCATCGCCTGTATTGCGACGATCAGTATCGTCCCCGCACTGTACGTCCTGGACGCGGGCGGGTACTTCGAGATCACATCCACGATGTGGGGCGGTATCTACGTGGTCTCGGGACTCGGATTGCTCTACGGAGTGTGCTATGCGTTCCTCACGTGGCGACAGTGACGTCATATGGAAAACCACCTCACTGAACGACGGGAGGACGAAGGATTGAGCCAGGGCGAACTCGCTGAGGCTGTCGGTGTGACTCGCCAGACGATCAACGCCATCGAACGCGAACGGTACGATCCGTCGCTGAAGCTGGCGTTTAAACTGGCCTCGTATTTCGACTGCTCGATCGAGGCGCTGTTCGAGCCGTCACTCGAGGACGAGTAGTCCATTTCCCCCCGAACTCGTCGACTCACCGGCCTCGAGCCCACTCGCTGGATCTGCGTGTGTGCCTCGAGGGGTCAGGTTTCGAGGCACTCTCCTGACCCACGCGTCCGGGGAACGGCTAACGTCGTCTCGTGTCGAAACCGATCGTCGTCGGACACTCGTTAGGAATCTGTTTCGGCAGGATTCAGCGTAAAGGAGACTGCCGTCCCCTCGCCGGGCTCGGACTCCGCCCAGATGTCGCCGCCATGTCGTTCGACGATGCGTTCACAGACGGCCAGACCCACGCCACTCCCGGCGTACTCCTCCCGGGGGTGTAGTCGGCTGAAGACGTCGAAGATCTGTTCCGTCTCCTCGGGATCCATCCCGATCCCATCGTCCCGGACGGTCACCGTCCACGTCGAATTGGATCGGTCAGCCGAGACGTGAATCGATGGGGGCTCGTCGTCGCTGTATCGAATCGAATTCTGCAACAGATTCTGAAAGACCCGCCGTAGCTGATTGGCGTCGCCTTCGACGACGGGGAGTGAATCCGACGTAACCCTCGCGTCGACGTCGTCGATCTGAACGTGCAGATCCTCGCGGACGTCGGCGAACACCTCGTCGAGATCGGTCGGCTCGAGCGGTTCGCCCTGCGTTTCTACCCGTGCGTACGAGAGCAGCCCATCGATCATCGCCCGCATCCGCTCTGAGCCATCGATTGCGTATCCGATAAACTCCTCGCCGTCCTCGTCGAGCTCCTCGCCGTATCGGGTTTCGATGAGCTGGAGGTAACTCGAGACCATCCGTAGCGGTTCCTGGAGGTCGTGGGAGGCGGCGTAGGCGAACTGTTCGAGGCGCTCGTTCGACTCCTGGAGGTTCGTCACCGACCGCTCGAGGTCGCGCTGGTACTGGTGTCGTTCGATCGCCTCGGCGAGGACGTTGGCGACGGTCTGGATGAAGGTGACGTCCTCCTCGCTGAAAACCCGGGGATCGGTGTCGTGAGCACCCAGGATTCCCTAGGGATCGTCGGCCGGCCCGATACTGGTGCTGATACCGCTTCGAACGTCGTGGTTTCGAAGCAGATCCGGCCCGCCAAAGCGGGTTTCCGTCTCGAGATCCGCGACGACGACTGGTTGTTTCGATTCCAGCGTGTATGCTGCTTGCGAGTCGGCTTCGGTCGCCGAGACGGTCGCCTCCCCGACGAGGCCAGCGTCCCAGCCGACTCCCTGGCGAAGCAACAGTTCGTCTTCGCTCTGACGCAGATCGAGCACCTTGCAGTACTCGATGTCGAGAACGTCAGTGACCTGTTGCGTCGCTTCCGCCATCAGTTCGTCGAGGTCGTCCGTCTCCAGGGCGAGTTGGCCGAGGTCGGCGACGAGACGCTGTTGATCCACTCGCGTTGCCAGCTCCCGTTCGCGAGCGTTCCGATCGGTGACGTCCTGGCTCATCGCCAGAATCGCGTACACGTCGCCGCTATCGTCGGTCAACGGATGGAGGTGAACCTCGAACGTGTGGCCTTCGACCGTCGTCTCGAAGACCGTCGGCTCCCCCGCGAGCGTTCGGCGATAGTGTGGTTCGACATCGTCGACGACCGCCTGTGGGTAGGCGTCTTCGATGGACTGCCCCTGAATCTCGTCGGCATCGTACGACACTGCATCGAACCCTTGCCCGGCGACGAGGATGTACCGGAGGTCGGCATCCAGCAGCGCGACGGTGCCGTTCGGGAAGTTCTCGGCCAGCGTCCGATAGCGCTGCTCGGATGCCTCGAGCCGTTCGACCGTCTCCTCGAGTTTCGCTTGCGTCTCCTCGAGTTCCATATTTCGTTGCTCGAGAACGAACGCCCGCGTTTTCGCCCGTGCGTCGTGAGAGCCGGCGCCGAAGCCGGCAACGGCGGCGAGCGCGGAGAGAATCAGGAAGTTGTGTGCGGGATCCGTCTGCTGGCCAGTGAGGGTGATTCCGAGGAGAACGACGCCGATCACGCCGATGGCACGGAGACACCAGGTAGCGACGACGGGGTACTGTGTGGGGTGGATGTCGCTTCGGGGGAGGCGATGGCCACCGTAGAGCAGAATCAGGCCGGCGCTCCCGACCAGGGTCGCGATGATAACGGCTTCCGCGACCTCGAGAGTCGACCCGACCCAGACCACCGGCCAGAGCACACCGAGTCCGGTGTACAGTCCCCCGAGAAGCAGGACTGTCCGTCGCCCACCGAGCCTCGAACTCAACCCGTTCAGGGGTTTCATTACTCCACGGAATGCGTACGCACACAATAGTAGTTCTGCATCCCCAGCAAGTCTCGTCGATTCGAGACGGACGGGTTCGACCGCCAGCGAGGTGGTTGGACTTGCGGTATGTACTGTCAGACTCGGCCTCGCCGCTGCCCTCGAGCTGGAGCACTACCGTGTCGGGCTCTCCTCGTTCCGCGGATGCCTCGATCAGTACATCGCTCCACCGAAACGTCGATCAGTACATCCTTCCGCGGATACCTCGATCAGTACATCGCTCCACCGACACGTCGATCAGTACATCGTCCCACCGAGCGGAATCGCGTCCTCGAGCGCTGGATCGGGCGTCACCAGCACCGGATACCCGTCCTCGCTCGGGACGCCGACGGTGAGCACCTCGGATTTGAACCCCGCAATCCGAACCGAGCCGAGGGTCGTCGCACACAGCACCTGCCGCCCAACGAGCTCCTCGGGATCGTAGTGGTAGTCGTGCTGGCCGGCCGACTGCACCGTGCCGTGTTCCTCCCCGAGGTCGATCCAGAGCTTCGTCATGTACTCCTTCCGGGCCTCGGGAAACGCCTCCGCGCGGACGACCTCGCCGACGACAATCTCGACGTCGAAGGGACTCTCGACCATGCGTCGAGCCAGGGTTGCCGACGGCATAATCGTACTGTCTCACTCGAAAATTACGGGGAACAGGCTGCGTCGTCTCTCCCTGGCACTCACTCGAGCAGGTCGACGAACGGATTCACCGCGCCAGGGCCCTGGCCCACGTCGTAGTGGGAGCGGACGGCTCGCCCCACGAACGCGGTTGCCGCCTCGACGACGGACTCGAGACCCTCCCCTCGTGCCAGTCTGGCGGCAATCGCCGCAGAGAGGGTACACCCCGAGCCGTGAGTTGCTTCGGTGTCGATCCTGGGGTGGGTGAACGTCATGGCGCCGTCGGGGGTGACCAGGAGATCCCGCACGGTGTCGCCCGGGACGTGCCCGCCTTTCACCAGCGCCGCGTCGACGCCGAGTTCGAGAAGGGCGTCACCGGCGGCGCGGGCACTATCGCTGTCCGCGACCGACACGCCAGTCAGCACCTCGGCTTCGTCCGCGTTGGGTGTCACGAGCGCGGCCCCGGCCAGCAACCGTTCGTAGGCCGCCTCCGCGTCCGGATCGAGCAACCGGTCACCTGAGGTAGCGACCATGACGGGATCGACGACGACCGGTGCCTCGAGCTCGGCGGCGTGATCGGCGACGAGATCCACGATTTCGGCGGTCGCGAGCATCCCGGTCTTGACTGCCCGAACGTCGAAATCGTCGGTGACGGCACGGATCTGGGCATCGACTTCCTCGAGCGGGAGGACGTGTGCGGACTCGACGCCGCGGGTGTGCTGGGCCGTCACCGCGGTGATCGCCGTCGTTCCGAACACGCGGTGGGCGGCCATCGTCTGGATGTCGGCCTGGATACCCGCGCCACTGCCGGAATCGCTGCCCGCAATCGTGAGCGCGACGGGTCGGGAGACGGGCGTCGGTCGCTCCATCACCGCTCACCTCCGCTCGAGGCACGTTCGGCCATCGCCTCGAACGCCCCCCAGAACGGGTCGGTTCCCGGGTGGTCGATCGATTCACCGTCGACAATCAGGCCGCTCCCGCCGGTGACCTCGCCGACGACTGCCGCGGGAATGCCCTCGTCCTCGAGCGCCGAGAGTACGTCGTCGACGCCCTCGGGAGCGACCGTCGCCAGCAGGGTACCCTCGCTGATCGAGATCCAGGGATCGATGCCGACGGCGTCGCAGGTCTCGAGCACACCGGGCAGGACGGGGATTCGATCGCATTCGACCGCCATGCCGACGTCGGCGGCTCGAGCCATCTCGAAGAGGCCCCCGTAGACGCCGCCTTCGGTGGCGTCGTGCATCGCGGTGACGGCGTCGCCAGCGACTGACGCTGTGAGCATCGCCTCCCGGATCGGGCTCATGTCGAAGTAGCGGTCTTTCGCCGCCTCGAGCACGTCGGGATCGAGGTCGTTGGCGAGGATCTCCTCGTACTGGATGGCCATGAGGCCGGTTGCCTCGACGGCCGGACCCTTGGTGACGATCACCCGGTCGCCGGGTCGGGCGCCGTCGGGTCGGATCAGGGATTCGTGGTCGCCGACGGCGAGCGCGGTGGCGCCGCCGACCATGGGGTAGTTACACCCCGCGTATCGGGCGGTGTGACCGGTGACAACCGAGACGCCGAGGTCGCGGGCCTCCCGGTCGAAGGTCTCCCAGATCGTCGCGAACTCCTCGTCGGTGATCTCGGGCGGGAGGTTGAAATCGATGCTCAGGTACGCCGGTTCGAGCCCGGAGACGGCGACGTCACTGAACAGGATGTGGAAGGCGAACCAGGCCGCCCGCTCGAAGCCGAGCGAGGGCATGATGAACACCGGATCGGTGGCCATCGCGACGGCCCGGCCGCCGACATCGACCACCCCGAAGTCGACGCCGTGGGCCGGCGAGAGCCGGACGTCCTCGCGGTTGGCGCCCAGATGCGGGTAGATGTACTCGTCGAAGAACGCGCGGTCGGCTTTGCCGAGTTCGTCCATACTGGTAATATTCCTCGGTTGTACAAATGGCTACTGCCTTCGCCGACTGACGGTCTGGAGATCCTATCGGTCGGTGAAACTGGACGATTTCCCTCCGCCGTCCTGCGGATCGATGACGACTGTTGTCCCGGTTCGTTCCGTCGTCTCCCGCTCGAGGTGGCTCGAGTTGGCTACACTCACGATTGCCGGTCTCGAGAATCACCGGCAATCGTGACTCGAGAACCGCTACTCGCCAGCTAGCCTGGCGTAGACGCCCCAGGAGGGGTCAGTTTCTGGATGAGGGAGGGGCTCACCGTCAACGACGACTGCAGGGTCGCTTATCTCTCGATTGCGAACCGTCCCGATGGGTGCGACGGTCGTCCCGCGGTTCTCGAGCGCCCCAAGCACGTCGTCGACGCCCTCCGGGTCGACCGCGAGGACGAGCGAGCCACAGCTGGTGGCTTTCCAGGGGTCGAACGCGAGGGATCCACAGACCGCTTCGACCGCGGGTCGAAGGGGGACGGCGGATCGGTCGACGGCGAACTGGGTGTTCGACCCGGTCGCCATCTCGTTGAGCGCACCGGCGAGTCCGCCCTCGGTGACGTCGTGCATCGCCCGCACCGGGCCGGCGGCGCCAGCCGTGAGCGCGTCCCGAACGCAGTAGACGTCGTCGAGGCAGGACTGGGCCGCCTCGAGCGTCGAACCCGAGACTCCCACTCGCTCGCCGAAGAGCGTACTCAGCAGCCCGACGGCCTCGACGGCAGGGCCGGTGGTCACGAGGAGGCGATCACCGGGGCGGGCGCCGTCGGGACGGATTACGTCGTCGTGGTCGCCGACGCCGAGGGCGGTTGCCGCGCCGACCCACGAGTACGAACAGCCCGAATATCGGGCGGTGTGGCCCGTCGTCACCGCGACGCCGAGATCCACACACTCGTCGTGGATGGCTTCCCAGACGGTGGCGAACTCGGCGTCCGTCATCTCCGGCGGCAGTGTGAAACAGATCGAGAGGTGGCTCGGCGCGATGCCGCTGACGGCGACGTCCGCCAGAATCAGGTCGAGGGCGAACCGTGCGGCCCGCTCGAGGCCGACATCGGGAAGAATCGATACGGGGTCGGTCGCCATCACGACGGCCTGGCCACCGATATCGACCACGCCGAAGTCGACGCCGTGGGTCGGCCCGAGGGCGACGTCTTCGCGATCAGCGCCGAGGCGGGTCGCCACGTGACGGTCGAAGAACGACCGATCGATCTTGCCGAGGGCGGGATTCGAATCGGACTCAGTCACGTGCGCCGGTTCTCGAGGGTTCGGCTTAGGGGTGCTGATCCTGTCGACGGTCGACGTGTTTTGGCGAGTCGCCCCTTCGAGCAGTCGCCGCCTGCCGCAACCCTCGAGTAGTCATCGCCTGCCGCGACCCCTCCAGATAAACCCCCGTCGACCGAACGGCCGATATGCACGGCACTGGCGTCCCACTGGCAACGCCGTTTACCGACGAGGGAGCAGTCGACCACGACGCACTGGCGTCGCTCACCACCTGGTTCGAGGACGGTGGGATCGACTTCTTCGTACCCTGTGGCTCGACCGGCGAAGCACCGCTTTTGAGTCTCGAGGAGCGTACCACTGTCGTCGAAACCGTCGCGGCGGCTACTGAAAAGCCGGTGCTCGCTGGCACCGGTCACGAGGGGTTCGAGACGACGCTCGAGGCGACCGAGCGCGCGGCCGCAGTCGGTGCCGACGCCGCGCTCGTGATCACTCCCTCGTACTACAGCAGCGACGATGCCGCATTGGGGCGGTACTACCGAGAACTGGCCGATGCGTCGCCGATCCCGATCTACTGCTACAGCGTCCCGAAGTTCACCGACCACGCGCTCTCGCCGCGAGCGGTCGAGTCACTGGCGACCCACGAGAACGTCGCCGGGATCAAGGACTCGAGCGGCAGCCTCGAGTCGATCCAGCGACTCGTTCGGTTCGCCGCGGGAGAGGACTTCTCGGTGCTCGTCGGCAACGGCAGCGTTTACGCGGCGGCGCTCGACGCGGGCACGACGGGCGGGGTGCTGGCGCTGGCCAACGCCGTCCCCGAGCGTGTCGCAACGGTGTTCGAGCGCCATCAGCGAGGGGACGACGATGGTGCGCGGTCGCTGAACGCCGACCTGGTCGAACTCAACCGGGCGATCACGGCACGCTACGGTGTGCCTGGCGTGAAAGCGGCGCTATCGCTTCGGGGGCAGACCGTGGGAGCACCGCGACGCCCCCTCGAGCCAGTCAGCGACGACGTCGTGGCCGAACTCGAGGCGTTGCTGTCGGCGGTACTCGAGGCCTGATGGTGTCGGCGGCGCTCGTGGTCTGACGCTACTGCCGGCGACACTCGAGACGTAGCTATCGGTGACGCTCGAGGTCTGACACGGACGAACTCGAGATCTCGAGCAGTGAACGGCTCGGCTCGAGGTAACTTCTTCTGGTTTCGTCGAGGACAATTCTCACCCACGCTCGGTTGCGAAACTGCTACCCCGACCGATCCCGTTCCTGTGTCCGAATGGCACTCTCGAGCGTCGAACTCCCGGGCCGCCCCATCGAGTTCACCGTCTCGGAAGTCACCGGTGCGATTGGGGATTCGGTTACGGTGCTTCCACTCATCGTGGCCCTCGCCGCGACGACGGACGTCTCGCTGGCCCACATTTTCGTCGGCTTCGGCGTTTTCCAGATCGTCTGGGGGCTCGTCTACGGGATGCCGATGTCCCTCGAGCCGATGAAGGCGCTGGTCGGGCTGGCCATCGTGGGCTCGCTCTCAGCCCCCGAACTGGCCGGTGCCGGGTTGCTCGCCGGGGCCGCGTTGCTGGTCGCCGGGCGGATGGGGCTCGTCGGTCGACTCGAGGCGATCGTCGGGGAACCCGTGGTTCGCGGGATCCAGCTGGCCGTCGCCCTCTTGCTGCTCGAGGCGGCGTTCGACCTCTCGATGGCGTCGGTACCCGTGGCCCTCCTGGGAATCGCCCTCGTGGTCGGCCTCTCGCTGGTCGGCTTTCGGCGGGCGAGCGCGCTCGTGGTTCTCGCGGTCGGCGGCGCCGTCGCCGTCTTCGCCTACGGCGTCCCGACGCCACGGCTTCCCGCGCTGGCGCTCTTCCCCAGCGGGGTGCCCGCCCTGACGACCGGCGCGCTCGAGGGAACGGTCGCACAGCTGGGAATGACCCTCGGGAACGCCGCCATCGCGACCGCCCTGCTCTCCGCGGATCTGTACGATCGGCGGGTGTCGCCCGACGACCTCGCCCAGAGCATGGGCGCGACCTGTCTCGCGGCGATTCCCGTCGGCGGATTGCCGATGTGTCACGGGAGCGGTGGCCTCGCCGGGAAGTACGCCTTCGGGGCCCGAACGGCCGGGGCGAACGTCATCCTCGGCGGCGGCTACCTCGTACTCGCGCTGGTCGTCACTGGCGGCCTCCTCGCGGCGTTCCCGCTCGGGTTGCTCGGCGTCTTGCTCGCCGTCGTGGCGTTCGAGCTTGGGCGGAGCGCGCTGGCTCCGATTGCCGGCTCCAGTGAGTGGGCGGTCGTCATCGGGGTCGCCCTCGTGGGTGCGTTCGTCAACATCGGCGTCGCCCTGGTGGTCGGCCTCCTCGCGTGGCTCGTGCTTTCCCGGGCGTCGGCAGCGAAGTGACCCCGGACGCGAGGAATCGGTCTCGCGTCTCCGTTCGTGCTCGAGGACGCGCTGGCGCTCGAGCGACGGGAAGGGGTTTTTCCCCGCGCACGCGAGAGACGAAGGTATGACCGAGCATACCAGTGGTACGACCGAGAACTGGCAATCGCTGTTCGAGCGCGGGGCCACGTTCGACGTGGATCAGGAGGCGATCACCGCGGCGCTGGCCGCCGGCCGGGAGGACGAGGATGCCTGAGCAGCCGAACCCGGCGCGGGTCGTCGCCGACGCGGACGTCCTCGCGGCCGACGTCTTCCTCGGGGGGTCGGCTCGGGAGGCACTCGATCAGGTTCGGCGTCACTCCTGGGTCGAGCTGGTGGCCTCCGACGAGTTGCTCGCGGAGACGGAAGCGGTGGTTGCCGAGCTGGGGGATCGCGATCTGGCGGCGGCTCATCGCGAACGACTCGAGGTCGAGCGCGTCCGTGTCGAACACCCGCCGGAGGATCATCCCGCACTGGCCTCGGCCTACCAGGGTCGGGCCGCGCACCTGCTGTCGTTCGACGATCGGCTGACGTCGGCGAAAGCCGGGCTCACCCTCCAGCCCCGGGTCTCTGTGAGCGTCCGGTCGCCCGACGCGTTCGCCACGCTGTTCGATCCAGAGAGCCTCTACGAGGCGGTCGAAGGCGGGTCGTATCCGGGGCCGGATCGGAATCCGCGAGCGTGAGCGGTCGCGGTTGTTTGGTGGGAACCAGGAGTGGCGGCTGGTCGATTGGCATCGGTGAACTGGTGCTCGAGCGCAATCCTGATCGTCAGGCCGTGAGCCACGTCGTTCACCTCGAGCGTGGCGACGCTCACCCCTGTTTCCGCCCGGGAATCACGCCGGGGACGACCACCCACCGCCCGTAACGACGCCGCAGGCTGTGTGGGAGCAGGCGGGCGAACGCGGCGAGAATCCGGTTTCGGCGGCCGGGGATCACCATTCCGTCGCCGCGTTTCGCGCCCCGATAGCCTGCCGTCGCGACCCGCTCGGGCGTCAGCATGAATCGGCGCTCGAGCCACGACGACCCCCGACCGCTGCGGTCGTGGATCCCGGTCGAGACGGGGCCGGGACAGAGGGCCGTGACGGTGACATCCGTGTCACGGCACTCTTCGGCGATGGACTCGGTTGCGGAGACGAGTGCGGCCTTGCTCGCGTGGTAGCCGGCCATGTAGGGCCCCGGCTGGAAGGCGGCCGTCGAGGCCACGGTGAGGATCAGTCCATCGTCTCGCTCGAGCATGGCCGGGAGAAACTCGGTGATGAGCGCGAGCGGAGCCTCCACGTTGACCCGCAGGAGGGTGCGCTCGGCCTCGCGGTCGCTCTCGGCGTAGGGGCCGTAGGTTGCCATCGCGGCGTTGTTCACCAGCGCGTCGATCTCGATGTCGCGCTCGAGGAGGTGATCGCGGATTCGCTCCGGGGTGTCGGGTTCGGCGAGGTCGATCGAAATCGCCGTGGCCGCGACGCCGAACCGACTCTGGAGAGCTCGAGCGACGGCCTCGAGCCGCTCTTCGTCCCGGGCGACCAGCACCAGGTCGTAGCCGTCGGCGGCGAACTCCTCGGCGAGAGCGAGACCGATGCCACGACTGCCGCCGGTGATGAGTGCCGTTTTGGGGTGATGGGCGGCGTCGCTCGAGGACGACTCGTGGGTAGGCATGCTCGAGGGTAGGTGCGTGAGAGCGAAAAAGCGCGGGGGTTCTCGTGTGCGTGGATCTGTTGGGATTGGGTGTACTGCGTACAATCGAACCACAGTGTAACCACCGCGAAAGCCCCTGACGCTCTCGGTGTCGTCGGCGCGAAGCGCCGACTGCTCGAGGGAGCACTGCTCCCTCGTTGACTGCGACTCGCTGCGCTCCTCAGTCCGCCGGGCTTGCGGTGCTTGCTCAGCGAGACGCTTCCTTCGGTCGCGACTCGCTGACCCCTCGCGAGGACGTCGTCTCGCCTACCGAGAGCGTCAGCCCCTTTCATTCCCACCCGCAATGCCTGTTTGGCCAGCCGACACGGGTGGGAATGAAAGGGGCTGGCACGGTCGATCCTTCCCGGGTGACGAAAGCACGCGAGCGGAGCGAGCGCGCGCATGGAGCCCCGGAGGGTCGAGCGAGCCAGGGGCTTTCGGGCTGTTCGATACGGTTGCAGGCCAGTCAGTGTGTACGCAGATCACCACTCACTGACCACTATTGATTCAACGTTTGGATTCTATTGATCACGCACGCGAGGACTCGAGCGGACGAGCTGAGAGAAGTCCGACCTGAACCGGATCGTCAGCGATCGGCGTACCAGTCGGCGAACGTCGCCAGGGCGCGCCCGCGGTGGGAGATGGCGTTTTTCTCGGCGGCGGTCATCTCCGCCAGGGTCTGACCGTTGTACTCGAAGATGGGATCGTAGCCGAAGCCGCCCTCGCCGCGGGGGGCGACGAGCGTCCCGGCGACCGAGCCATCGAAGGTTTCGACGCCGTCGGCGTCAGCGTAGGCGAGGACGGTTCGGAAGTGCGCTCGGCGGTCGTCCGCTGCTTCGGCCTCGGCGAGTCCCCAGAGCCGTTCGACGCCAATGGTGTGCTGGACGTACGCCGCGTAGGGGCCGGGAAAGCCCCCCAGCGAATCGACGAACAGGCCCGTGTCGTCGACCAGGACGCCCTCGAGGTCGCCATCCGGGTCGTCCTCGCTGAGGGCGTCGTAGGCCTCTCGAGCCCCGCGGATGGCGATGTCGGCGAGGTCGTCGCTCTGGATTTCGGTGTAGTCGTAGCGAACCTGTTCGACGCTGGCGAGGCCCTCGAGGTACTCGCGGGCCTCCTCGACTTTGCCCTCGTTGCTGGTGACGAATCTGATGGTCGGGGTCGCTGCTGGGGTCGGTGTCGGTGTCGGGGCCGCGGTCATACTCGAGGCCCTGTCGGGGAGGGTGAAAGCGTCGTCGGTTGCCGCCGTCCGGATCGCCGTCTCCGCTATTCTTTTGCCGCCGGCGACTGAGGATTCGGGTATGGACGCAACGGTCGATCACGTCATGCTTCGCGTCGAAGACCTCGAGGAATCGCTGGAGTGGTACCAGACGCACCTGAACTACGAGGAGAAGGGGCGCTGGGAGGCCGACACCTTCACCAACGTCTTCCTCGGGCCCGAGGAGATGCACGACGACGGTGCGTTGCTCGAGCTGACGTACAACCACGACGGGCGGAGCTACGAGATGGGCGACGCCTGGGGGCACATCGCCGTTCGGGTGCCAGAGGACGCACTCGAGTCCAGCTACCAGCAACTGATGGACGAGGGCGTGGAGGATTACCGCGATCCGGAGTCCTGTGGGAACCGGTACGCCTTCGTGAAGGATCCGGACGGACACGAGATCGAGATCGTGAAGCGCGACTACGGGGCGAAGTGGAGCCTCGACCACACCATGATTCGGGTGGAGGACGCGACCGAGGCGCTCGGCTACTGGACGCGGACGTTCGAGTACGACGAGATCGGTCGCTGGGAGGCCGACACCTTCGCGAACTACTTCGTCCAGCGTGAGGGGGCGGCCGACGAGGAGATGACGGTCGAACTCACGTACAACTACGACGGGCGAACGTACGACATGGGCGACGCCTGGGGCCACCTCGCTGTTCGGGTCGACGATCTGCACGACGCCTGGGAGCAGGTGCTCGAGCGCGAGAGCGAGGACTATCGGGATCCCGAATCCTGTGGTGATCGGTACGCGTTTACGAAGGATCAGGACGGACACGAGATCGAGATCGTGACGCGGGACTGAGGCGGTTCCAGGAGGGTTCGTTTTTGGCGGGAGATCGGTGGTCTCGAGTTCTGTGTTTGACTCTTGCTTGGGCCGAACTCTTGCTAGGATCGACCTCCTGGAACGGTTCAGGCTCGAGCAGTCGTTCGGGATCGCAGGGACGGGTTGGGCTGTAGTGACGGTTTGGGTCACAGCGACGCCTCGACTGCAGTGACGGGTTCGAGTCTGTCGTCCCGATAGGAGTCGGTCGATCGCGACCCCATCTTGGCGGGTTTGGCACACCCTCGGACGCGTTCGAAACTGTGAGCGTGTGACGTTCCTGATTGTCTCGAGTCCGGAGACTACGCGTTCCTTTTCTGATCTCTGGGATGGGAAAAACTACGCAAACCGGTGTTTATATCGCTCGAGCGACGCGTTTTGCTGGTGTTTCGTGCTGTCAGCCTTGCTGAGTGTTTCACGCTCGACAGCCACGGGACTTTATATGTGATCTCCCGGTGAATTGCCGATCTCGTCTCGAGTAATACTGGCTTACACCGCTCCTCGAGGCCATTTGTGTGGGTTTCGCACACCCCAAACCCACCACAAAGCATTTATAATTATAGGCCATCGGTATCTAATACCCCTACCCAGGGTGACAGTAGTAAGTAGGGCCTCACACACGGTAATGTGTGATTGGGCACGAACGATACTGTTGCCGTAACAACAATACAACGATAACAATGACAGGAACGAAACAGAAAGTTAGCTCAGCCCTGATGGCTGTGCTGATGGTTCTATCCGTGGTTGCCATCGGTGGCGCTGCCTTCGCGGGCGCTGCTGCCGCTGCCAATCATGCCGACGATACGACCACGAAAGATGATCTGGGCGGCGTTTACTTCGCCGGCCAGACAGTCGAGGTAACTGGCTTCGATGACAACGAACGTATTGAACTCCGCGAAGGAGACGACGACAGCAGCACTTGGGTTACGAACCTGAACGCTGATGAGGATGGTAACGTGACCGTCGACACTTCGGATCTTGACGGTAGTGAATACATCCTCCGCAACGATTCCAACGAGAATTTCGGCCCATTCGAAATTAACGTACAGGAAGTTGCATTCGCCTTCGATGCTGATGAAGTTTCGGCAGAAGGCTCTGCTAACCTCGTCTTCGAAGACGACAACCGTGCTGACGAAGTGGACATTGTGATCAGCGAGGAGACCCTCTCCGCTGAGGAAATCAACGCCACATTCGATGGTTCGGAAATCGTTGAAGAAGACGGTGAAGAGATTGTAGTTGTTGAAGGCGTCAGTGAAGGTGACGATGTCGAGGCCTCCTTCGGTAGCGTCGACGCTGGCGATTACGAATTCGTCGTGAGCGTTGCTGATACGACTGCTGAGGACACTGCTCCGATCACTGTCGGTGAGGAACTCGACTTTGCCACTGGCTTCAGTGAGGACGTCTACGAGAATGAAGTCGGTGACGTCGCCGAATTCACCGTCGAAATCGAGGGTGGCGAATCGGCTTACGTCGAGATCGCCGACGAGTACGACTTCTACGAGGCCAACTTCACCGTCAACGACGAAGAAGGCGACGGTGAGGTCACAGTCTACTTCGACACGTTCGCTGCCGCCCAGGATGGTGACGACGGTGACGTCTTCTGGGCAAATGGCGACAACGATGTCGACAACGTCAATGAAGCCCTCGACGGGAACGAAAGCGGCACCCTCGAGGGTGACCGACTCCTCGATGGCGAATACGAACTCGAAGTCTTCCCATCCAGCGACGCTGAAGACGAGGACGACATTGCGTTCCTCCTCCTCGGTGAGCGTTCGACTGGCGACATGACGACGTACATCGCCTCTGGTGACCTCGACGTCAGCGAGCTTGACGCTGAGGACGTTCCGGAGCACCTGACCGAGCGCGATTCGGTTGCTGAAGGCGACTATCTCGTCACTCAGGTCGATGCATCCGGCGTCTACGCGTACCTCGAGGCCGGCCTTGAGGACGAAGAACACGGTCTCGACTTCACTGTTTCGAGCACCGACGATCCTGCCTACGGTGACGCTCCGTTCGCATCCATCAGCGAACACTACGATGATGGCATGTACGTCGTCCCTGACGCAGAAAACAACCAGTTCTACGTCTTCGTCGACACCGGTGCAGACCTCGGTGACGACGGCGACCTCGAACTCGGTGAGTGGGACGTCGAATTCACTATCAGTGACGACAACCCATACGTCGATGACGAGGATGGAGAATCTGCAAGTCAGGTTGTAACCGCTGAAGAACCTGAATTCGAACTCGTTGGCGACATCGACGGCGACGACGTGCTCCACGTCGAGCAGTCCGATGAGGCCACGATCGCTGGCGAGACCAACGTCGCACCCGGTGCAGACGTTGACTACCGCCTGCGCTTCTCGGAGACCGTCATGCGCGGTAGCGCGACGGTCGACGATGACGGTACCTTCGCCGACTCGTTCGACCTCAGCGAACGCGCTGTTGACGACGAGTTCACCATCCGTAACCGGATGAGTGGCGTTGAAGACCTGCACACAGATGCAGTCGTCGCAGAAGCCGAGCCTGAGCCAGAAGGCCCAGCCTGGGCCGCTGACGTGACCGCACCCGAGGACGCCACCGAAGGTGACGACCTCGACTTCTCCGTCGACCTCGCCAACAACGGTGACGAAGAAGGCACGACCGACGTCGTGCTCACCGTCGGCGACGAAGACGTCATCGACGAGGAAGTGACCGTCGAGGCTGGTGCATCCACCACGCTCGAGGGCACGCTCGCTGACGCCGCCGCAGGCGACGTCGAGTGGGATCTCTACGTTGGCGACGACCACGCCGACAGCGGTACCGTCTCGGTCGCTGAAGACGTTGACGACGACGAAGCTGACGACGACGACGTTGACGACGACGAAGCTGACGACGACGACGTTGACGACGACGACGCCGACGACGACGACGCCGACGACGACGACGTTGACGATGACGACGCCGTTGACGACGACGCCGACGACGACGACGACGTCGTTGACGACGACGCTGACGATGACGACGATGACGACGATGACGGTCAGCCCGGATTCGGCGTTGCCGTCGCTCTCGCAGCCCTGCTCGGAGCCGCCATGCTGGCACTCCGCCGTCAGGACTAACGTCGCAACCTAACCACCGGATTCACTCCGGCCCGCGGTTTCATTTTTATTGGACGCTACACTCGAGAGCGACAGCCGTTGGCTCGAGTACTGCTCACGTCTCAAGTCGAGTCATCGGATGTTTTCATACACATACGAGTACGGGCACGTCGCAGCACGACCACCGGCCACGTGGATCACCGCGCACACGCACGCATGCTCGAGTAACATGAACCCGCGGCGATAACAAACTGAAATCGAGACGACCGCTGAATCCACGCCTGAACGAACCTTCTTGAGATCAAATCCCGCCACCCACGATTCTCACACGTGGTATCCCTGTCCTCGACCAACCACTCGAGGCCGATCCCCACCAGGAGGTGCTCTCGAGTGCCAATCCCTGCAATCCGTTGCCACAGCCGCTCGTCCCAGCACAGACCCAACTGATTGCTTCGAGCCCGCTCGAGTGACACTCACGACGCCGTGAGTTCCCCTCGAGCCAACCACTGCATCAACGTTTATCGCCCACTCTCACGAATCATCATGCATGTCTCAACAGGTCGTTCGCGAGCTCGAGGTCGACGAATACACGCTCGGATTGGTCGGCCCCGACCAGGAGTGGGCCGGGACGGTCGCCGACGGCGGCACGGTCATAACACACACCCCGCCGGCGTGCTGGGGGCCGATGATCACCCCGAAATTCCGCGGCGGGCACGAAGTTACCAGACCCATCGCCGTCGAGGCCGCCGAAATCGGTGACGCGATCGCCATCACGATCACGGACATCGAGGTCACCAGCGTCGCGACCAGCACGGGCTCGATGGTCGAACGCGAGGACGCCTTCGGCGACGACCCCTTCGTCGACCACGTGTGTCCGGGCTGTGGCCAGGAGTGGCCCGACACCGTCGTGGAGGGAACCGGCGAGGAGTCGATCCGGTGTGCCGACTGCGGGGCCGACGCCTCCCCCTTCGGGTTCGAGTACGGCATCACCACCGTGTTCGACGACGATCACGCGGTCGGCATCACCGTCGACGAGGCGGCCGCCGACGACCTCGCCGAACGCGCAGACGAGGCGATGGCCCTCCCCGAAACCTCCCGCCAGCACCCCATCCTGCTGTACGGCCCGTCCGAGATGCCGGGCACGCTGGGCCACCTGCGGCCGTTCGTTGGGAACATCGGAACCACACCGTCGATCGAGATGCCCGACTCCCACAACGCCGGCGACTTCGGCCAGTTCCTCATCGGCGCCAGCCACGACTGGGGGCTCGAGGACGAGGCGGCGCTCGAGGCCCGCACCGACGGCCACCTGGACGTCAACGCGGTTCGGGAGGGTGCGATTCTCGTCTGCCCGGTGAAAGTCGACGGCGGCGGGGTCTACGTGGGCGACATGCACGCCAACCAGGGCGATGGCGAACTGGCGCTGCACACGACTGACGTCAGCGGCTACACGACGTTCGAGGTCGAGGTGATCGAGGGTCTCGAACTCGACGGGCCGTTACTGCTCCCGAACGAGGAGGATCTGCCCCACATCGCCACCCCTTACAGCGAGGCGGACAAAGAACGCGGCCGCGCCCTCGGCGAGACGTACGGCGTCGACGTCGAGACCAACATGGGGCCGATTCAGGTGATCGGCTCCGGGGCGACGATCAACGACGCGACGGAGAACGCGTTCGACCGGGCGAGCGCCCTCCTGGACATGAGCGTCGGCGAGGTACGCACCCGGTGTACCTTCACCGGCGGGGTCGAGATCGGGCGACTGCCGGGGCTCGTGCAGTTGACGATGCTGGCACCGATGGACGTCCTCGAGGAGCGAGGCATCGCCCACCTGGTGCGCGAGCAGTACGTTCTGTGAGTATCCTGGAGTGTCCAGGGGTGACACTCACCTACGCATTCACTCAATTATCTACTAACTAACTCATCCACTCATCTGCCCACTCACTCACTAACCCACCAACTCATCCACTCATCTATTCACCTACTCACTCACTCATCTACCCAACTACTCACCCACCACGCATCGGCGGGTGAACGTGTAAGTCGGCGTCGGGCGGGCAGTGATCGTCCGGCTCGACGGATTTGCCGGCCAGTGAGGTTCGCGTACTCGGCTCGAGACGCCCATCCGCTCGAAACAGCTGCGTCTCTGCGCGCGGATACGCCGCGACCAGTGCCTCGAGGGCGTCGTGAACGGTGCCACCGTCGAACTCGAGTGAGACGGTTTTCCCGCCGGTGGCTCCCCGAAGCGGCCCGTAGACGGTGACCTCCATACTCGTGATACGGGGTGTATCGGCATGGACGTTCCGACGGGCTGTCTGCCGTGAAGCCGCGACTGACGGACAAGCGAACCGATAGAATTCGACGCAATCGATGTCGAGACGGATTCGATATCGAGAGCAAACGGGTCGTCAGCGGGTCGCGTAATCAGTCGTCCGCCGCCGGCACGTCCGCCGTCTCCTCGAGTTCGCTCTCGCGCTCGCGCTCGAGATCCTCGAGGTACTCGTCGGCATCGATGGCCGCTTTCGACCCCATCCCCGCCGCCGTCACGGCCTGCTGGTAGTGGAAGTCGACCACGTCGCCCGCACCGAAGATCCCCTCGACGGCCGTCGCCGTCTGGCCGCCACCGTCGCCACGTTGGGTCTCGAGGTAGCCCTCGTCGTCGAGGACGACGCCGGTGCCCTCGAGATAGTCGGTGTTGGGGGTGTGGCCGATAGCGAAGAAGACCGCGCCGACCTCGAAGTCGAACTCCTCGGTTTCGGGATCGTCGAGGCGGTCGGTGGGGTGGCCCTGTTCGTTGCGCACGAGGGTAACGTGGTCGATGCCGTCCTCCGGCGTGCCGTGGATCTCGATCACCTCGGTGTTCTTCATGATCTCGATGTTCCCGTCCTCGACGTGTTCGTGGACGCGGTCGATCCAGTAATCCTCCGCGCGGAACTCCTCGCGGCGGTGGGCGATGTAGACCGTGTCGGCGAACTTGGTGAGGAACGACGCTTCCTCCATGGCGGCGTCGCCCCCGCCGACGACGAGCATATCCTCGTCGCGGAAGAACGCGCCGTCACAGGTCGCACAGGTCGAGAGCCCGTAGCCCATGAGTTCCTCCTCGCCGGGGATGCCGAGGGTGCGGGCGCTGGCCCCCGAGGCGGCGATGACGGCGTCGGCGGTGTACAGGTCGCCGTTGGTCATCTCGACGCAGAACGAGCGGTCGGAGGCGCCGACCTCGTGGGCGGCGTCCAGGGTCTCCGACCGCTCGGAGACGCGCTGGACGTCGGCGACGATGCCGTTTTTGAACTCCGCACCGAACTGGCGGGCCTGTGCTTTCATGTTGTTCACCAACTCTGGTCCGCTGATCCCGTCCGGGAAGCCTGGGTAGTTGGCGACGTCGGTCGTCAAGGTGAGCTGGCCGCCGGGTTCGTCGCCCTCGATGACCAGGGGGGCGTTGTTCGACCGACCGGCGTAGATCGCGGCGGTCAGGCCGGCGATGCCCGTCCCGGCGATGAGCAGCCGTCGGTGCTCGATAATCTCGCAGTCGTCCCGTTCGATCCCGAGTTTCTCGTCGAGTTCGCCGGTTTCGTCGAGGGCACTGGTCTCGTCCCAGCCGCCGATCAGTTCGTCGTCGATGAACACCTCGGGGGCTGTCTTTCGCCCCTCGGCGCGCTCGACCATCTCCTCGAACAGGTCGTCGTCGCCGGTAACGTTGTAGGTCTCGTACTCAATGCCCTTGGCGTCGAAGAGATCCTTCGCCTTCTCGCAGTAGGGACAGTTGTCCTTGGTGTAAATCTCGACTCGAGGCTGATCGCTCATGGTACACTGTTCGGCAAACACGGCGTAAAGCCTTGCGTTCGCGGAGCCCGCTTCCCGCCTGGCCACCTAGCGCAAGCGAGGGACACGACCGGACTACGTTCCATCCGTCTGATCGACGAACTCGACGGTGACGGTGACGTCTCTGTCGGTTCGTTCCTCGATGGCGGTTTCGAACGCCTCGACGAGACCGGGGTAGGTGACGCCGTCGGGTCGACGAACGACGATCGTGACCGCGTTGGTCTCGGCGAGATTCCCACCGGCGAACGTCGACTGGACGTCGACCAGCTCGAGTTCCTCGTGGGCGGGTTCCTCGAGCACGTCGTGGGCCTCGTCGTTGACGGCGTGTTCGAAGAGGACGTGCTGGCCGAGGACGCCGCCGGTGACGAGGAGTGCAGCCATGAGAATTGCCAGCGCCGGAGCGACGTTCGCTACGCGCGCACGGCTGAGGTTCGCGCGGAACGCCCCGCGCGTCCAGTCGTCGGGGCGGTACCCCAGGTACCAGAAGACGAGCAGACCCGAGAGGACGATCGAGACGGTGTTGATCGCGAGCAGGACGAACGCACCGAAGGCGACGGTGAGGCCACTCCACGCCAGGCCAATGCCGACCGCTGCAGCAGCGGGGATGAGCGCGGCGGCGATCATCACGCCGACCAGTGAGACCGGGAGGGCGGTGGCGAGGCCGAACGCGCCAGCGGCTCCGGCACAGATGCCGACGATCAACGAGAGGAGCCCCGGGGCGATACGGGTGCTGACCTGATTGATCGCCGTGATCTCGAGGGTCGTCGGGACGACGCCGCCGGTGCGCAGGAGCCAGGCGAAGACGAACGCGCCGCCCATCGCCGCCACGAGGCCGCCGACGAGCGAGGAGATCCCGCCCACGATCATCCCCCGGTCGTTGAGCACCATTCCGACGGTGCCGGTCAGCGCGGCGCTCATCTGTGGGGCGATGACCATCGAGCCGACGACGATGGCGGGCGAGTCGAGCAAGAGTCCTGCCGTCGCAACGATAGCGCTCAGGACGGTCATCGCGTAGTATGTCAGTCGACTCGGCGTCATGTTCAGTGCCCGCGTCCGGATCTCCTCGGAGAAGATGCTATCGTCGGTTTCGCTGCCGCTGACGAATCGCTCCTCGAGCTCTTCGATGCCGGGCGTCCGAGCGGTCTCGATCGAACTCACGATGACGAACTGGTCGTCGATACCGGCTTCCTCGAGGGAGTCGAGCACCTCCTCGACGGCCTGGGTCGGGAGCGGGAACTGGACGAGGACGTCGGCGTGCTCCGTGCTGTCCTCGGTGACGACTACGTAATCGATTCCGTCGGACTCCAGTGCCGACAGTACTGCCTCTCGGTCGTCGCTCGAGACAAGCACCTCGATGAGTCGCATCGATGGCGATATCACGGCGAGTGGGAAACGTCTTTGGCGTCATCTCAACCGCTCGTAACGAATGGGTGATAGTCCACTCCGATCAGTCAGTGACACTCTTCGCTCAGACAGTCACTGGTGCTCTCTGGCCGAACGGTCAGCGGCGCTCCTGGGCAATCGATCAGTGACAATCGCTGCCTGACTGTCCCCGTGTCGATGCGTTTACGGCCGCGCCTGACGAGTGAGTGGGTATGGCCGCTGCGCTCGAGGAGAAGACCGATCGCTACGGAACGTTGCTTGCGAAGGCGCTCGAAGCGGCGACGGTCGCGCCACCCCCGGAAACGCCGATGGCCGACGCCGCCGAGGAGTGTTACGAGATGGCCGAATCGTACCTCGAGGACGGCCGCCACTTCCGGGACGAGGACGACCTCGTCAATGCGCTGGCGGCGTTCTCCTACGGACACGCCTGGCTCGATGCGGGCGCTCGGGTCGGTCTCTTCGACGTTCCCACCGAGGGACACCTTTTTACCGTCTGATCTGGTGGCGCACCCCGAACGAACCTCCGTCGGATGCAGTAATTATCAATGATCGATCATCCTATAACCGAAACGTACATAACTGTACCGGGGACTGTTTATAAAGTAGGCGAAAACTTTATATGCTTTTCGCCCTTACCATGTGTTAGCTGAGGCGACCGGGTTTTCTTTCTGGTTCCCCCACCCGGCAGCCTTGAGTAACCATCCCGATACACCATGACAGATACGACAATCCGAACCTACAGTGGCGAGACACAGCGAGAACAGGAGCCACAGACCACCGAGAGCGAACACGAACACGAAGACGAGAGCGAACACTGCCCGGAGTGTGGCGGTCGGCTCATCTCCGACAGTGAACACGCCGAGACGGTGTGTTCGGAGTGTGGTCTCGTCGTCGAAGAGGACGAGATCGACCGCGGCCCCGAGTGGCGCGCGTTCGACTCCGCCGAGAAGGACAAGAAGAGCCGCGTCGGTGCCCCGACGACCAAGATGATGCACGACCAGGGACTCTCGACGAACATCGGCTGGCAGGACAAAGACGCCTACGGCCGCGCCCTCTCGAGCCGCCAGCGCCAGAAGATGCAGCGGCTTCGAACCTGGAACGAGCGCTTCCGCACGCGCGACAGTAAAGAGCGCAACCTCAAGCAGGCCCTCGGCGAAATCGACCGCATGGCCTCGGCCCTCGGACTCCCGGAGAACGTCCGGGAGACCGCCAGCGTGATCTACCGTCGGGCGCTCAACGAGGATCTGCTCCCCGGGCGTTCGATCGAAGGCGTCGCCACCGCGTCGCTGTACGCGGCGGCTCGGCAGGCAGGCACCCCGCGTAGCCTCGACGAGATCGCCGCCGTCAGCCGCGTCGACCGGATGGAGCTCACCCGAACCTACCGGTACATCGTCCGCCAGCTCAACCTCGAGATCAAGCCCGCCGACCCCGAGAGCTACGTCCCGCGGTTCATCAGCGACCTCGACCTCTCGGACGAGACCGAGCGCCGCGCCCGCCAGCTGCTCGACTCGGCCCGCAAGGAAGGCGTCCACAGCGGCAAGTCGCCGGTCGGTCTCGCCGCGGCGGCCGTCTACGCGGCGGCGCTGTTGACCAACGAGAAGGTCACCCAGAACGAGGTGAGCAACGTCGCCAACATCTCGGAAGTGACCATCCGAAACCGGTACAAGGAGCTGCTCGAGGCCGGCGACACGATGACGGTCTAACTCGGTGACGACTCGGCCGAAGCCTGTCGATGGTGTCGCCGTTGCGGGTGGCGAAGACGGTAGCGCGTGAGGATTCTGTTTTGTACCAGTCCCAGAACGTGTGCTGGTAGCTCCAGGTGCTACGCACGGGTGTCGTTTGTGCTGGAGCGATCGTGTCGTTTGGTCGGACCTATTGACTGGGCCTCGAGCGATGGAGGGGCTTGAACGTGACTCGAGCAATGGAAATTTTTGAACGAGACTCGAGCGATCGGAGTGTTTGACCGGCCGTCGTGTGGTCATCATTGGAGTGTTTGACCGGTCGTCGTGTGGTCATCGTAGCAGTCCAGCCAGTCAAATTGGCCATGACTCTTACTTCCACCTCAACCGCCCGCCGAGAACCGAGTGAACCGGACTCGAGCCAGTGAAAACCGGGATCGAGGCCGTCTCGAGGCCGACAGCGAAGGTTCTCGCTGTCGATGTCGCCGTCGCGGTAACGTTTTTGAGGGTGGGTGTGCATTGGCATAGCATGGTCGAAACGACCGTTCAACTATTGTGTCCTGAATGTGTGAAAGAGTGGCAGGTCTCCCCGGGCGAACTCCCGTCCTCCACGTCGATGTTTCACTGCCCGAACTGTCACGCCTCCCGTCGGATGGCCGAGTTCATGCGAACCGATCGCGACCTCCGAACGCTGAAACAGTTAGGGTAGTCCTTAGTCCTGGTTTCGGTTGCGCTCATCAGTCGACGCTAGAAACGGTACTGGAGTCCCAACTGAACCGATTTTCACACTGATCGCCACTCGAGTCAGTGACCAGGAGTGCACTGTCGTGCAGTGGCTGCTATCTCCCCCTCGAGTGGCAGTAGTGGGTGTTGTCCCTGCGGTTCACGTTTCGAGCCTCTGTGTCTCGGTTCCCACGAGTGGCAACGGTGTGGTACCAGCGGCGTGAACGGTTCATCGACGGGGCGCGCACGCGACGGGCCGCTCACGAAATCTGTCGCCAAAACCTGTTCGAGTACGTGACTGTTTCGGCTTCGACGCCGTTGGTTCCCATCAGTAACGGGAGGGTAGGGTTCGCCAACGCGCTGTTAGGCTGTCCCTGTCAGCGGGTTTTCGTCTGACGTATTTCTCAGCCTAACGGTCTCGAATAATGATACCCTGGATGGCTATTAACAGGTGCGTGTTAACGCGACTCAAGATAATAATATAACCCTGCAGTGGATAGGAATGCATGGTTATGAAGAAACAAGAGCTCATTCACCTTCACGGCCTTCTTGCCGAAGTATCGAACCACTGTGCCAACTGGGATGACTGTCAGATTTCGCTCGACGAATACGACTCTCTTGGTATTCGACCGACATCTATTCACAAATCGAAAACCGATCACAAAGCTGCTGTTTTTGCACTTGCTGGGGGAATTACGGAACCGATGCGAGAGGGGGAAGCCGAGGCAGTCGCCGCCACGGCCGACTAAGTTGCCTGACACCCTACACGTAGTCTACACCTTCTGAGCGGTTGTGCTGTCTCTCTCCCGTTCCGGTGTGGTTGGTTGTTCTCAACAGTATCGAGGAATCTACAGGGCGCTCGTACGGTTTCAGGCGATGCTTTCGACGTTCATCGCTGGGCCGATCTGTGATGAATTCCAGGAGCCACTGACCGTTACCGTGACCGTAAAGACTCATCCGAACGCGGGGCAACGCTGCGATTGGTGCGGATATCGTTTCAGTTGTGGCGAGAGCAGGTGCGAGGAATCGATAGTCGAACACCGACCCGTGTCGCTGCCGCTCGAGTCGATACCATCGGAAAACCGGATCGCTGAACCGTCCCCCTCTGTCTACTCGAGGAGGTCTTCGAACTCGGGGAGGACGTCGTCACTGTCGTCGTCGCTGTCGTCGGTGGCGGCGTTTTCGTCGCTGTCGTCCTCGCCGCCGGTGTCTACGTCGCTGTCGTCGTCGGTATCGGTCGTTTCCGGCTCGTCGTCATTGTCGTCGGCTGACTCGTCCTCCTGGTCGTCGTCATCGTCATCGTCGTCCTCCTCGATAACCTCGACCGAAAGCACCTCGAGCGGGATGTTCTCGAGACGCTGACCGATCTCCTTGCGGGCGATGCGGGAGGCGTGTTCCTCTCGTTCGACGTTGAAGACGGTCATCTCGAGTTCGAGAGCAACGAGGGCCTCGTCGGCGGCGATGAAGGCGGGCGGAAGCTCCTCGCCGGAGGGGGTGGTGCGCTCGCCCATATTGATCTCGACGTAGTTCAGGTCAGGGTTTAGCATCTCGCCAGTCTTCGAGATCGCGATGCGGATTGCCTCGTCTTCCGTCTCGACGTCGTACACCGGCACAGCAGCTTCGACGACAACCCTGCAGTGCATAGGTAGGTATTGTATCGCATGTGGTATGAAGGTTCGCCCACCGACCAGCTTCGACGCTTCGAAAGGCCCATGCCCACCCTCGGTCACGCTCCGGGTATGGAGACGGGCGTCATCTCGAGCGACGAACTCGTGGGCGGCTTCGACCTGTATCTGACCCTCGAGAGCGGGCAATCCTACCTCTGGACGCGAAGCGACGGCGCGATGTACACCGGCGAGCCCAACCCCGGGGCGTGGTACCAGACGGTCGTCGATGGGACGCCGATTCAGGTGAGACAGCCGTCGGGAACGGCAGACGGAACCGTCGAGTGGCGCTCGAGCACTGACGCCGACCCCCTCGTCCGGCGACTGCTCCGACTCGAGGACGACCTCGAGGCCATCGCCGCCGACGCCCCCGACGATCCGCTGATCCGGAAGGCCTACGCGGCTCACAGCGGAATGCGACTGGTGGCCGATCCAGCCTTCGGCACGCTCATCTCGTTTATCTGCTCGGCACAGATGCGCGTTGGTCGCATTCACGGGATGGTCTCGACGCTCGCCCGCGAGTACGGCGACACCTACGCGCTCGGCGGGGAGCCGATCCACGCCTTCCCCACCCCTGACCAGCTCGCGACGGCGAGTGAGGCCGATCTGCGGGCGTTGAGCCTCGGCTACCGGGCACCCTACGTCGAACGCACCGCCGAAATGGTCGCCACGGGCGAGGCCTCCCCGGAGGAGGCTCGCGACCTCGAGTACGAAGCCGCCCGTGAGTCGCTCACCCGATTCGTCGGCGTCGGCGACAAGGTGGCAGACTGCGTCCTGCTGTTCGCCCTCGGGTTCGACGAGGCCGTCCCCCTCGATACGTGGATCAAGACGGCCATCGCGGAGTACTATCCCGACTGCGATCGGGGGAATTACGCCGACACCTCTCGAGCGATCCGCGAGCGTCTGGGCGGTCGCTACGCGGGCTACGCCCAGACGTACCTGTTCCACCACCTTCGGACGGGTGCGGTCGACGCCTGACCGGTGTGAGGTACTCTCCCGCATCGTGTGGCGGTTGCGAATACGATTGCTTCTCGCTAACGAAACTTCACTTTCGATACCAATACGATACACTTCTTGAAGTATTGGTATTGCCAGCTGCGGTGGCTCGAGTCGATCGGTCGTCCTCGTCGCACCGTGGGAAACGCGATGGATCGATGCGCAACGAGAGCCACTACTCACCGACGCGAGCCCGAATCGGCCCCGGAATCGCCTCGAGCACCATCGTCCGGTCGTACCGGCCGGTTCGGAACAGGCCGAGACAGAACACGCCGGCGACGCCGGCGGCGATCCAGTTGCCGTAGAGCAGGTTGATCGAGCCCCACAGCACCACGAAGCTGACCAGGTCATCGAGGATGAAGCGACAGGCGTGAACGCGCTCGAGCAGCGCCGCCCGGTCGAACGCGATGTCGACCAGGACGACGGCGACGGTGCCCGATATCACCCAGCCGACGTAGTTCGAGACGGGGACGCCGTAGTAGATTCCGGACTCGAACGCCCAGAAACCCACGGCGACGGCGGCCGGATCGAGTACGAGGTCGACGGCGACGACGGCGGCGATGGCTGCCGGAAGTCGCACAAGGGCACTCTCCGCATGCGTTCCGAACACCAGCAGCGTCAGCAAGTAGGCGTTCAACACGAGCGGGATGAAAAACAGCGGGAGCGCCAGGGGCACCTCCCCGAAGAGCATCGGCCCGAGCTGGATCGTGTACTCGAAGGCGCCGTAGGGCCAGTCCGTCCGGACGCCGACGATCTCGATCGCGTAGGTGTACGCCGTCAACAGCCCCAGGCAGGTGAGCGCCCACCAGCCGATTCGGGGCAGGAGGCCGACGATCAGCGGCGATCGCATCACGAACGTCCCGAAGAGGATCAACAGCGGATTGTACGCCAGGGGCTCGGGCAACAGTCCTTCCGCGCTGCCGACCAGGGTGACTGCGCCAACGAGGGGAAAGACAACGGCGATGGTAAATCGGTTGTCCGTGATCACGGCCTCGAGGCGACGCTGGACGGCCGTTCTGCTCACCGTCCCGGACTCTTCGGAGGGGTCAGCCATAGAACACCCTCCAGAGCCCGCCCATCGTCAGCGCGGCTCCGACGACGGTGTTAATCGCCGGGAACCACCAGTACGCTCGTGAGACGGTGACGCTCGAGATGGCGATGGCCAAGACGAGCGCGGGGTAGACCGCCATCGCGAGACCCAGGCGATAGTCGATCGCGCCGAAGGCGACGGCGCTGCCGAGCCAGCAGCCCCCGCAGTAGGCGTAGGTTCGCGATTCGCCGAGCACGGTCGCCGTGGTTCGAATACCGCCGCGTCGATCGGGCTCGATGTCGGGGATCGCCGAGAACGTGTGCATCCCCATCGCCCACAGCCACGCGCCGGCGACGGCGAGGAGTGGCGGCTGAGTACCCGCCACGGCGGCGTAGGCGGCGGCGCCGGGGACGATGTAGAGACCGTTCGAAACCGAATCGAGCAACGGCGTCGTCTTGAAACGCACAGGTGGTGCGCTGTAGCCGGCTCCGAGTGCCAGAAAGAGCGCGATCCAGGCCCAGGACTGGCTCGGGAGCCAGGGGAGCAACAGGAGCGGGATCACCGCACCAACTGCGACCGCAACCGGCACGATCCGTTGGCCCGCATAGCGCGCCTCCCGGTCGTCCTTCTTCGGGTTCTCGGCGTCGATCTCCCGGTCGTAGATGTCGTTGATGCCGTACAGAAAGACGTTCGCCGGCACGAGGAAGTACGCGAAGAGGGCGAGCGTCGCCGGCGTGGCCAGGTCGGTCGGCGTCTCGGCCGCGTAGGCGACCCCGACGAGCACCGGGCCGGCGAGATAGAGCCAGAAGCGCGGCCGCGAGAGCGTGAGCAGGTACGAGACCTGGTCGATCCAGTCCCTCGAGGCATCCTGGTCGACCGCACCGTCTCGGCGCCCCGTCACCGGTGGTCACCGCCTGAGGGTGCCAGCACGCGTAACTCGCAGTGGGTCGACGGGACACGGTGGGATGACGGAACGACCATAGGCTACTCGCCGTAATCCTCGAGCACTTTTTCGGCCGTGAGTTGGCCGCTGATCAGACACATCGGGACGCCGATACCGGGGGTCGTGTACGACCCCGCAAAGTAGAGGCCATCGACCTCCTTCGATCGGTGGGGCGGCCTGAAGAGCGACGTCTGGCGGAGGGTGTGCGCCATGCCCAGCGCCGTGCCCGCGTAGCTGTTGTAGCGGTCGGTGAAGTCCTCGACGCAAAAGGACTGCTCGAAGACGATGCGATCACGGAGGTCGGTGCCGGTGTTGTCGGCGATGTCCTCGAGCACCAGGTCGCGGTAGGACTCGCGCAACTCGGGGGTGTCCTCGAGACCCGCGGCGATGGGTACGAGAACGAACAGGTTGCTGTGGCCCTCGGGGGCGACGGTATCGTCGGTTTTCGAGGGAACACAGAGGTAGTAGGCGGGGTCGTCCGGCCAGGCGGGCTCGTCGAAAATCTTCGCGAAGTGGTCGTCCCACTCGGTTGGGAGGACGAGCGTGTGGTGGGCCAGGTCGGGCACGTCGCCCTCGACGCCCAGATAGAGGAGGAACGCGGATGGGGCGTAGGTTCGCGAGGCCCAGTAGTCGGCGTCGTAGCCCCGCCGCTCGGGCGACAGCAACGCCTGTTCGGTGTGGGCGTAGTCGGCGTTGCTCACCACGTAGTCGGCCGTGAGCGGGCCGTCCGGCGTTTCGATGAGGAACGATCCGGTGCTGCCTTTGATCTCTGTCGCGGACCGTCCCGTCTCGTACTCGACGCCTAACTCCGACCCGAGGTCGGCGATGCCGTCGATGACGCCGCCCAGCCCGTTCTCGGGGTACCAGACCCCCAGGTTGAAATCGACGTGGCTCATCAGGTTGTACAGCGCGGGCGTGTTCCGGGGGGAGCCACCGAGAAACACCAGCGTATACTGCATGATCTGCTGGAGTTTCGGGTGGTCGAAGTAGTTCTCGACGTGACCCTGCATCGAGCCCAGAAGCGAGAGCCCGCGGGCCTGGCGCGCCACGTCCAGATCCAGATAGTCGCGCAGGCGCTCCCGATCCTCGTAGACGAAGTGTTTCATTCCGACCTCGTAGTTCTCCCGTGATTTCTCGAGATAGCGCTCGAGGGCGTCGCCAGCACCGTCCTCGTACGTTTCGAACACGTCCTTCGTCCGCTCGAGGTCAGGGGTGATGTCGACTCGATCCCCGTCCTTGAAGAAGATCCGGTAGTGAGGATCGAGGTGGGTCAACTCGTAGTAGTCCGTGGGCGACCGATCGAACGTCTCGAAGAAGCGCTCGAAGACGTCGGGCATCAGGTACCACGACGGCCCCATGTCGAAGCGAAAGCCGTCTTCCTCGAGGCGACTCGCCCGGCCACCGAGCTGGTCGTTCTTTTCGATCACCCGGACGTCGGCACCGGCGTCGGCGAGGTAACACGCCGTCGACAGCCCACCGATTCCAGCGCCGATGACGACGACCGACGCTCCCGACAGCGATTGCATGGTCGTCTTTGCTATCGGCTGGTTGATAAACCTGTTTCATACACAGGTAGGGCTGGCGACCAGATACGCGGAGGAACGGTAAACGGTGACCAGTTACCGCTCACCAGTTCCGGTGGGTTGGTAATCCTGGCGACCCTCGAGCCCGTATGGACGAGTCCACAGTCGTCGTCACCGGCGGCACGGGCGGTATCGGCAGCGCGGTGGCAGCGGCGTTTCTCGAGGCGGGTGCAACGGTCGTCATCGGTGCTCGAGACGCCGCTGAAATCGAGGAGACGGTCGACTCACTCGGTGGGGACGGTGGCGGTGACGATGACGGGAACTTACAGGTCGAGGGACTCCGAACCGACGTCCGCGACGAGTTCGATCTCGAGCGCCTGATGGAGACGGCCTCGAAAACCGGTTCCGCCGGCGGTATCGACGTCGTCGTCGCCTGCGCGGGCGTCTACCACGGAACTCCTGGCGAAACCCCCAGCGACGGTGAGCCCTACAGTCGATTCGACGATCACCTGGCGACGAACGCCAGAGGCGTCTTCGGAACGATCACCGAAGCGCTCCCCCACCTGAACGAGGGGGCTCGGATCCTCGTCCCCACGGGGGCCGTTGCCCGCGAGGTCAAACCGGGATACGGCTCCTACGCGATGTCGAAAGCCGCCGCGGAGGCCGTGGTTCGTGGCTTTGCCGCCGATATCGATTCCGTCGTAGGTTGTCTCGAGCCGGGACAGCTCGCTACGTCGCTGACGGGTGGGCAAGGTCGAGACCCCGAAACAGTTGCCGGAATGTTCGTCTGGGCGGCGACCGAGTGCGACCCGGCAACGCTGGATGGGGCCGTCGTCGATCTGAAGACGTGGAAGCAGGCGACACGGTAGCGGGCACTCGTCGTTCGTCGCCGTCCGTCGTCATTTACCGTATGCTGTACGCCGTTGTTCGCTCGCCGTACACCGTTATTCCTTCATTACTCCCCGCTCGAGCGGATACGCCAGAACCCCAAGCCCGAACCAGAAACCGCTACAGCGCCCGATCGCTGTCCGGATTCTCGAGCTCCCACAGCAACTCGGGTAAAAACGCCTCGAGGTTGTCGATCACGCGCCGATCGCTCACGTCCAGTCCCTCACAGTGGTCGTGGGCCGACTCTCTGATGTCGACGTGGAGGCCGTCGTCCTCGAGCCACACCCCAAGGGGGAACACCGAACACCGGGTCGGCTTCCAGTCGTGCTCGAGGTGGAGCGAACAGAGGCCGTCCTCGCGCAGGAAGGCACAGGCCTGGCCATCCTCGGCGACGTGTTCCTCGTGTACTTTCTCCTCGCGAGTGACGAACGGTTCGCCCCGAAACTGGGTGGTCGTCTCCGCGAGGTTCGCCCGCTGGGCCAGCTCGAGGAGGTCGCGGTCGTACAGCAAGACGCCGTGGTGACAACACCAGGTACAGTCTTCGACGCACTCGAATGTAAGGCCGGGATCGAACTCGACGACGACCTCGCGGTCGGGGTAGACTTCGACGCGGCGGCTCTCGTCGCCGTCACTCGAGGTGTACGTTACGTCGTCTCCGTCACTCGAGCTATTCCTCGTCTCGTCGCCGTCGGTGGACACGCCCGAACGCAGGGGTTCCGCAGGGAAGTGCCTTTGCTCTGCCCCTCGTGAGCCACTTACTCACCGACGATCCTGATTCACTCACTGACCGACGACCAGGTACGTGCGCGACCCGCGGTGCTCGAGGGAGACCTCGTCCGTGTCGACGCTGGTGCGAACGAACTCCTGGACGCCAATAGCGTCGAGGTCGCTCACGTCGATTCGCCGGGCCGTCGCCTGCCTCGAGTCGGTCTCGTCGCCATCGATCATCGAAACACTGTGCATACCTGGACATTCGACCGACGGTACGTGAAGTCGATCCGTCCGGAGTGAAAGTGAAAGTAACCGACAGCACGGGATCAGGAACAATCACGGCTGGCCGAGCACCGACACCGAAACGCGGTGGCTCCCTACTTCGGTGTCGATGTCGATCGCGCCGACGATCGCCGTCTGTGCTTGTCGCCGCCAGGCCTCGAGCGCGACGGCGTGGCGTTTGCGAACGGTCTCGGGATCGGGATCGACCGACTCGCCCATCGTTGCGGCCACGGACTCGAGCGTTGGATAGACGTCGACGGCCTCGTCATCGAGCAGGCGGGCAGGCTCGAGGTGGATCGCCCCGGTTTCCGGCGAATCGTCGACCTGGAAGACGTGGAGGCGGGCGCGCATCCGGCCGTGAAACGGCGGCGTCACCCGCAGGACGGCCTCGCCGGGGTTCTCGCGGGTGTAACCGAACGCGTCGACGACGTCCTCGGCGGTGACCGCGATCGAGCGGATTGTCGTCAGGCCGTCGCGTTCGTTTGCCATCGTCGGAGGAAGTGGTCGGAGGGGGTTAACGGCACTGACTCTTCCCGATCCGGCACGCCATCGAAGCCGAACCATCGCCACCTCAGGCCGGATTGGGCCAGTCACAGCCAGGCACTGTGCGCAGTCGCTGAAAGTTTCTGGTACTCGAGTTACGTCGACTGAACCCGATAGCACTCGAGTTACGTCGACTGTGTGAGAAGACGGCTCCCGCGTCAGGGAACAGATTGCTGGCACGCGAACTGCTCCGGTACTGGATGACGGTCGTCGGGAGCCAGTTACTGGTACGAACTCGAGAACTAAAAGTCCTTCTGGGTATTACAGTTCCCGGGACGTCCAGCGATTACGGTGGTCGATCTCTCAGCTCCCTGCAAGGGTGCGGTGCCCAGTTCGCGCCCCCTCGCCCGGAGAGCGACGGATCGATCGGATCACGTTCAGGTCACTTGATTCGCGCCAGTTTCTGCTCGACGACCTGCTGGACGCGATGGTTCACGAACACGTGAACGGCCGACAGCACGAGGAAGACGGCGACGATCACGCCTGCGAGCGCCGCTATCGGGAGGGCAGCGAACCCGGGGACGCCGAGGGCGGCAGCAGCGAGGATCGCTGCGCCGAGGAGGCTCACGGCTGCGTACCATCGATCCCACCGATCACGCTGATGCGTGTCCGTATCGAGGTACATCACGAGCAGGTCGGCGTTGTCCGAGAGCGTGATGAGACCGCGATCCTGGTCGTAGTCGACGATTCCGGCATCGTCCATCTTCGGCAAATGCGTCTGGTAGAGCGCCACGTAGACGCGTTTGCGCTGGTCGGAGCTCAACGCGTTGACGTCGGTATCGTTCTCCCAGGCGGCGATCTGTTCGGCCAGTTCACCCAGCGTTACCGTCTCTTCGGCGTCGAGGAGATAGGTCAAGACCTCACGACGCCGTCGATTTTTCAGCAACTCGAAGATGACGTCTTTCGAGAGCGTTTCGTCGGTATCGTTGGCCGTAACGGAGGTAATCTCTTCGGGAAGGGAGGTATCGATCGAGGACACTACTACCACCTCGCGGTTGTATCGGAGCGATATGCTGGTCGAGGCGATTCCGTTCGCCACGGTTCATCGGTCGCGCCGTTTCGCTCGAGCAGTTGGTTGCGTACCGCAACCATAACACCGTCAAACCCCACCGAATGCAATCGCTGCACTGGCGAGGGGAAACTCGCAGTCACGTTTGACACACCATTTCTTACGCCAACGGTGACTCTCTTAAACACGGTCACGTTTTGCATGGGTTGCGAAGGCGGTACGCGCTCACTTCGGTGCTCGTAGGGCGAATCAGTCGCTGGACAGGATCCCAGGTGAGCAGTGGTCGAACAGGCGACGACGTCCTCGAACGCTGCCGGAGACTCACAAGCGGTGCCAATCGGTCGTTTGGTGGTCGTTTCGAGCGATCGATCGATGGTATCGAATCGTTGCACAGGACACGGGTTTCGGTGACCGGGCTGAACGTGATCGTTCGTCGATGGTGAAAGGGTAGGTGTGACATACGCGGGGGTAGTCTGGTGTGCGATATCACTCGCGTGTTCGGTGAACCCCGTGGGGCCCGGAGCGTGTTGCCGGCGTGTACGCGCCACACCCTCCCACCTTCGTGGTCGACTGCTTAACGGTCGTGGTCGGTTCGCCGTCGAAGCCCGAGTTTACTCCGTGCAGTCCACTGTTACCGACCGATTTCGATGGAACGACATCGTTTGCGCGACCGTCACGCCGTCACATATTCCATTGCGTGCGATGGCGACGCCGGGGTGCCAGGTGACGGTGTCGTTACCCATCGGTTGCAGAATGGACGAACACTCCAGAGTCGTCCTCGTGTGTGAGACTGTCCGACTGTGGGAACGAGCGGCGTCGAAACCAGTACGTATCCAGTGTCGTCGCCCGAAACCGTGAGGTTCGGGTTGGGGTGAGTAGCTGGTGATTTGTCGTTCGGAACACATAGCGTTCGGAAAGTCGGTGTTACCATCGAAACCATCTGTGCCCCTTACAACCTCGGATGGGTTCTCACCGCGTACTGATGACGCGGTCCGTTAGCGAACAGATACGAGACGAGTCACCGCGGACGAACACCGGCCGGTGTCCAGATTGCGAAACGAGTACGGTCGTGAGCGACCCCGACCGCGGCGAGCTGGTCTGTCGGGAGTGTGGCCTCGTGTTGAGCGAGGATCCCATCGACTACGGCCCCGAGTGGCGGGCGTTCAACGCGAAAGAACACGACCAGCTATCGCGGGTTGGCGCACCGCTCACCCAGTCGATGCACGATCGGGGGCTGACCACGACGATCGACTGGCGAAACCGCGACGCGAACGGACACACGATGTCGGCCGACAAGCACGGTCAGCTCCATCGCCTTCGCGTCTGGCAGGAACGCATCCGGACGAAAAACGCCGGCGAACGCAACCTCAAGTACGCCCTCTCGGAGATCGACCGGATGGCGAGTGCGCTCGGGCTTCCGAACCCGGTCAAAGAGACCGCGAGCGTGATCTACCGACGAGCGCTCGATCAGGATCTCATTCGCGGCCGATCGATCGAAGGTGTCGCCACGAGCGCCCTCTACACGGCTTGCAGGGAGGAGGGCATCCCACGCAGCCTCGAGGAAGTCACTGCGGTCTCACGCGTCGATCAACGCGAGATCGGTCGTACCTATCGCTACATCGCCGACGAGCTGGACATCAATCTCGAGCCAACGAATCCACGCCAGTTCGTGCCTCGATTCTGCTCGGAACTCGAGGTCGGGAACGACGTCGAAACGAAGGCGATCGAGATCATCGACGCGACGACCAGGCAGGGACTGCACTCTGGGAAATCACCGACCGGATTTGCCGCCGCCGCGATCTACGCAGCGGGACTGCTCTGCAACGAGACGATCCCTCAGCGGGCGGTCGCCCAGACGGCCCAGACGACGGTCGTCACGGTCAGAAACCGGTATCGGGAACAGCTCGAGGCAATCGGGCACGAAGAAATCGCGTGACGGTGGTCTTCTTGCGTCGATCCTGATTACGGGCACGGTCACGGCCACGATCCTGTCGCCGACGTAGCATGGAGTTCTCGAGCAGGTCAGTGGTTCTCGAGCAGTTGCCACGGCCAGTCGCGAGGCTCAGTCTCCAGGCCACGGTCTGCACCGAGGTTTGGGCTGTGACGAGGACACCACCTGCTCACATAATCGACCGTTCGTCACCGGTGTACACGTCCTCGTTGAGCAGCGCGTGTAAGTTCTCGTAGGGGACGAACGCGATGAACTGTTCGTCGTCGTCGTACAGCTCGAGTCCGGTGTCGGTTCGGTCGTACCGTTCACAGCGAATCTGGCCTTCGGGTAAGATAGCACGGTACATGCGTGTGGCTACGCCACCAGACCCTATAGCGGTTTGGCCGGTCGACCGAGCACAACTGTTTTCACTGCAAATCCGGAATGTCGGAATGGCGCACACTCCCACCGCACCACCACCTACTACAGTGCGCCCGGCTGTGATCATGCAGCCGTTTTTGGCGACCGTACTCCGTACACTTCGACGAGACGGCAGACGAGACGGATCGCTCACGCCGCTGCTCGAGCGAAATCTGTTTATCGTCAAGCCCGATAGCATGGACAGTGACTGACGAACAGCCCTCTCCAGCGGACGATGGATCTGTAGATTCCACGGATCCAGCAGCTACCGAGGACGGCCCGACCGGACTCTCACTCTCGGAGTTTCACGACGCCTGCCAGCGAGCGGGCCGCCCGGTCGTCACCGCCTCGGAAGTCGCCCGGGCACTCGAGCGCGCACAGACCGCGGTGACCGACGACCTCGAAGCCCTCGCTACGGACGGAACGCTCGAGCGGCTGGCCGTCTCGCGAGACCCCGTCGTCTGGTTCCCATCCGAACTCGAGGATCTCACCGACCGGGAGCGGGTGGTCGTCTTCCCCAAACGGCGGGAGATCGTCGTCGATCAGCCAGACCAGTTCACCCGCGCCCAGCTCTCGCAGTTCGCCCACCTTGCAGACACGAACGGCGAGAACGGCTATCGCTACCTCGTTCGTCCCGAGGACGTCTGGCAGGCGCCACACGACTCGTTTTCGGGGCTCCGGCGAACGATGCGCCAGGCGCTCGGCCAGCGATCGGACGCCCTCGAGGACTGGGTCGAGAGCCAGTGGGATCGAGCCCGACAGTTCCGCCTCACCACCCACCCCGACGGCTACACCGTCCTCGAGGCACGCTCCCCCGAGATCATGGGCAACGTCGCCAGGCAGAAACTCGACGAATCCCACGTCCACGCCCCCATCTCCGACACCGAAGACTGGGTGCGAGAGGGATCGGAGGCGGCGATCAAGCGCACCCTCTACGAGGCTGGCTACCCCGTCCGGGACGACCGCGACCTCGAGTCCGGAGCCCCCCTCGAGTTCGACCTCGAAGTCTCGCTTCGGGACTACCAGCAGACCTGGGTCGATCGCTTCCTCGAGCAGGGTGAGGGCGTCTACGTCGGCCCGCCCGGCAGCGGAAAGACGATCGCCGCCATCGCGACGATGGAGCGGGTCGGCGGCGAGACGCTGATCCTGGTTCCGAGTCGCGACCTCGCCCGCCAGTGGGCCGAAACGATCGTCGACGTGACGGATATCGAACCAGCCCAGGTCGGCCAGTATCACGGCGGTCAAAAGCTGATCCGGCCGGTGACGGTCGCCACCTACCAGATCGCGGGGATGGATCGCCACCGCTCGCTGTTCGACGAGCGCGAGTGGGGGCTGGTCGTCTTCGACGAGTGCCAGCACGTCCCCTCGGACGTCTACCGCCGGAGTACCCACCTCCAGTCGCGTCATCGCCTGGGGCTGTCGGCGAGTCCGGTTCGCGAGGACGACCGCGTCGCCGAGATCTTCACCCTGATCGGGCCACCGATCGGCACCGACTGGGAGGCGCTGTTCGAGGCCGGCTTCGTCGCCGAACCCGAACTCGAGATCCGGTACGTGCCGTGGGGTGACGACGAACATGGAAACGCCTACGGCTCCGCCGACGGCCGCGAACGCTACCGGCTCGCGGCGACGAACCCCGGCAAGGTTCAGGAGGTGCGGTACCTGCTGGCCGCCCACCCCAACGCACGGGCGCTCGTGTTCGTCGACTACCTCGAGCAGGGTCGGGACATCGCGGCGGCGCTGGATGTCCCCTTCCTGAGCGGCGAGACGCCACACCTCGAGCGCCAGCGGTTGCTCGACGCGTTCCGACACGACGAACTCGATACGCTCGTACTCTCGCGTGTGGGTGACGAAGGGATCGACCTGCCGAGTGCGGATCTGGCGATCGTCGCCTCCGGGCTAGGTGGCTCGCGTCGACAGGGTACCCAGCGGGCGGGGCGGACGATGCGACCCGCTGGCGGCGCGTTGATGTACGTGCTGGCGACGCGCGGGACCCGCGAGGAGGAGTTCGCCCGCCGACAACTCCAACACCTCGGTCGACAGGGGGTGACGGTTCGCGAGGAGAACGTGGAGCGCGACCGTCAGGACGAGGCCGACGCCGAGCGTGATCTCGAGGCCGACGGCGACTCGTCGGGGACGTCCGACGAACCGTAGCTGTACTCGGCGGTCGGGTCTGTGGTACTGTTTTGCTCGCGATCCGATCGTGACAGGCTCGAGAGACCATCCCCCCCGAGGCTGTGGTCGAACGACCGTTACTGCTCGATGCGAGGGGCGACGACCTGGCCGTCGGGTTCGGCCTCGGTTTCGGCCGCGGTTGCAGCGTCGATGGCAGCTGCTGGCTCGGCATCGTCGGCCGCTGCTGGCTCGACCTCGTCGGTATCCCGGGTCACCTCGTCGACGGCCACGCCGACACCCTCGTTCAATTCGCGTCTCACGAGCGCGAGATCCTCGCCACGGTCGCCAACCAGGACGACCCGGGCCTCGAGCGTGACAGTCGTGTCGTTCAGGCCAGGCTCGAGGCCCCGAACGGTGGCGTCGACGACGTGGTCGACCGTTGCGACTCGTTCGACGATACGTGCGCCCGCGGTGACGAGGTCGCCAGCCGCGTTCACGGGAACGCGCACGGCGAGCGTCGCCACGACGGTACATGGGTGGTCTGTTCGTGCCATGAGTCCCCCGCCGCGAGTCGAACGCGGCCGGGTGGGCGGTGCCCACGCGGTGTCCAACACCGGGGGAAACCGCGTGATTCAGACTCGTCGGCCAAACGGGAGCGTCGAGACACCGACCACCAATTGCAGTGAGGTGGCAGTGTGTGAAGACAAACCGTCCGGCCGGACGAATGAACCTACGCGGCGCGGACGGTGATCCCGTCGACCATATTCGACGGAATCGGGTGACCGGAATCCAGTCCACGACCTGCGAGTCCGGGGATGCCGGAGTGAGCGGTGACGCCATACCGTCCGGAGACGGTGGCGACACCGACCTTCCCGACCCACGCGTTGCCACTCGAGGTGGCGCTGGCGTCGGTCGGAACGGTCGTGGTGGTGATCATCGGTGGTCGTGATCGCTCGGTGGCGATCAGCTATCCAACACATCTGGGCGGAGTGTCATAATCGTTTCCCCGGGTTGACAAGAGTTCCCACACCTCGAGAGCCACGACCGTCACGGGAGGCGAACCTTCAAGGTAACACGTGGGCAGTGTGTCGATAATGAGCGAGTTGTGTGCACGTGGTGGGGTGAAACGGTGAGCGAGACCCGCGAGGTTCTCGTCGGCGAATCGGCAGCGGGAGACGACGTCATGCTTCCCGTGGTCGAACTGCTGACCGGCCGTGGGTTCGTCACCGGGAAGTCCGGATCCGGGAAGTCGAACACGGCCTCGGTGATCGCCGAGGAGTTACTCGAGGCGGGCTTTCCACTGCTCATCGTCGACACCGACGGGGAGTACTACGGGCTGAAAGAGGAGTACGAGATGCTCCACGCGGGTGCCGACGAGGAGTGTGACATCCAGATCGGCCCCGAGCACGCCGAACAGATGGCGTCGCTGGCACTCGAGGAGAACGTGCCGGTGATTCTCGACGTGTCGGGCTATCTCGACGAGGAGGAGGCCGACAAACTGTTGCGGGAGACGGCCCGGCAACTGTTCGTCAAGGAGAAGAAGCTCAAAAAGCCGTTCCTGCTCGTCGTCGAGGAGGTACACGAGTACATCCCCGAAGGTGGCGGCATGGGCGAGACCGGTCGCCTGCTGATCAAGATCGGCAAACGGGGACGCAAACACGGCCTGGGTATTCTGGGCATCAGCCAGCGGCCGGCGGACGTCAAGAAGGACTTCATCACCCAGGCGAACTGGCTGGTCTGGCACCGGCTCACCTGGGAGAACGACACCAAGGTCGTCGGCCGAATCATCGATTCGGAGTACTCCGAACTCGTCTCGGAACTCGACGACGGCCAGGCGTTCATCCAGATGGACTGGATGGATGCGGGCGTCAGCAAGATCCAGTTCCGCCGCAAACGAACCTTCGACGCCGGAGCGACGCCTGGACTGGACGACTTCGAGCGCCCCGAGTTGAAGTCCGTCTCCGACGCGCTGGTCGACGACCTCCAGACCATCTCCGAGCGGAAGAACCGCGAGGAAGACCGTATCGAGGAACTCGAGAAGCGCCTCGATTCGAAGGACTCGCGCATCGAGAGCCTCGAGGACGAACTCTCCTCCGCACGGGACGTCTCGGAGGCGGCCCGACAGATGGCCGACGCACTCTCGCAGGCCGACACGGTACAGACCACGTTCCCCGATTCGGGCGGCGACCTGCGTCGACTCCACGACGAACTTGTCGAACTCGAGGAGAAACGGGACGAACTCACCGCACAACTCGAGGAACGCGAGGCCGACAACGAGGAACTGCGGGAGGAACTCGAGGTGCGCGAACGAGCGGTGACAGAACTCGAGGAGCGAATCGCGGATCTCGAGGCCGAAAACGAGGAACTTCGCGGGCGCTGTATCGAACTCGAGATGTGGCTCGAACCGACCGATGGCGAGGAGTCCGACAATATTCTGGTAGCGCCTGTGGACGACTCGAGGGGTGGCGACGTGGGCCAGGCGGACGGGACCGATGGGAGCGATGGCAGCGACGGAGCCGCGGAACGCGAAGAGACGCCCATCGTCCACGCCGGCGGCGACGACCTCGCGTTCGGCTACACCGACGTCGAGGACGCGAGCGACGAGGAGATTCTCGAGGGCGACGAGCGGACGGTTGCGGAGGTCAGAGAGAGTGAACGCGAACGCGACCTGCTCGTCGCCGACGAGTACGAGACCATCGACGGTCTGCTTGGACTCGAGGAGATCGAATCACGCGTCCAGGCGGCCTGTGGGGACTCCCGGTGTGGCGAACCGACGGCTCGTCGCGTCATCGAGACGGTCGCGATCGACGGCCCGCTCGAGACGGAGGCCGTCGCGGAGGCGGTCGGCCGGTCGCCGGTGGCCGTCCAGAGCCTGCTCTCGGAGCTCCGAACCCGAGAGATCCTCGATCGACAGGACGACGGCACCTACGTGCTCGATCGGTGGTTGCTCGAGGCGCTCGAGACGATTCCGGCGTCTGAGTCCGAGTGAGTGCCCACGAATTCGAGCCGGCGTGGCAAAATCTACAACAGGCGATCTGTTTTAACAGTCGTTCTGGAAACAGCGTGAGATTGGCACGCAATATTCGAGTCGGATTGTGAAAGTAGTTAGCGCTCAATACAGGTGAGACACTGCCTGGGTGACCTTCGAGTACCCGGAACGTGGCTCAGACCTGGCCACGAAGACGACACACGAACGCCGTGTCAACAAAGACCGAGACGGCGAGTATCCGACCGAACCGCGCAAACGCCAAAGAATCGGTCGTTGGTCGAAACCAGACTCAGAATCAGGTGGTTCTACCGCCGGTTCCTTGGTACAGCGCCAGCCTGAATACTCCTGGCCTGCAGGCTTCGCCGCTCTTCTTACTGCCACGCTCGACCCCCGACGCCCTACTCGGTTGGAAGGGGTCGTGTTCGAGCATCGTCAGTTACTGAGTTTCGTCTCGAGTTTCTCGTTCCGGTTTCTCGTTTCGAGGTCTGACTCGATGAGTTCACCGCACGCGTTAACGAATTCTGTGTTTTCAGCCGTCCAGTGAAGACGTGGGATTCGCCGTCATCGGTTCGAATGGAGGTGACAATGATATCGTAATCGTCACCGCTGAAGTAGTCGTACGTGGTGGAAATCCCGCCGAGGATCAGGAAACCCATGAAAAAGGTGGTGTAGTCCACGTCTGGGTCTGTGGGTTGACCAGCGAATGAGAGCATGTAGACGACCAGGATGAGTAAGCCAGTGATGAGAGCGAAGAACACCCCGAGTATCTTGTTGTGCTGGAGCGTCGTGTCCCGTTTGAACGTAATACTGGTGACCTCGTCTGTCGGGATGGCCACTGGGGATCCAGTATCCGGATCCCTCGGGGTGTAGGTGATACGAGTGTCATCTCCGGCGAAGATTCCACTGTTTTCGCCGTCGATGACGTATTCGTCGAGATATGCTTCAGTTTCAAAGTACATTATGGGTGATTTTGTGAGGATTCTCTTGTTAGGCTTTTGGCCTCCTGTGAAAGCTACGGTTGGTGATCCTTCTGCCAGTTGGTGCTTACTATATCCGCTGAATGTTTCACGTTGTTTTTGACACTCGAGAGATAGGTTGAACGAGGCGTGCAACATACAGGACGCGAATATTGCACGGGCTTGGAAGGATCAATGCGGAAGGTTGAACGCTCAGTACAGAGGGTTAGTATAACGTGCTTGTGAGAACCGGTTAGTACAGGTGACTCACTGCGTGACCGTTACGAACTTTGCTCTGCCGTCTTGATGGACGGTGATTCGAAACCCCTCATGTGAACGTAATTTCAACCTGTGCGTCGGGTTTAGGCGGATCCGAGAAGATGTTAGCGATGACGTGATCAATCGACGAATATAACGGAGTTAGTTCACTGGGATCACGATCGAGCAGGGTAGTGACGGCTTTCACCATGTCACGGAAGTTACATCGGGTGCTAAAATGGTTCTTTGACCTTGGGGAATAGTTTTACCCGCTATCAATATAGACACCGCATGGACTCAGAAAGCTCTCACAACTCGACTCTGAGCGAAACGGCGCTATCGCGTCTACGTCTACCGATTGGTGGACTGGTACTCGCCTCTGGAGCGTTAATCGGTCTTGGTGCGTTGGCACTCGTTCGCGGCCTCCACTTGTACCTCCAATTTTATAGCTATGCGACGGGGATGGCAATGAGCCGATGGTATCAGACGCTATTTTGGTCTGTCGTTGGTGGTGTGGTGCTTTCACTCGGGATCTCTCTCCTGTTGAGTCGTTCCTGGGAGAGTTAACGTGACGCGTCGATTTCCAATTCGTACGATCAGTTCGTAGTCCTACCAAACATATAATTCAGCGGGGAATTTGGAATAAAGAATATTAGTTTGCTGCATCTATCTTCTGTATGCAGCAGCCCCGAACTGACAGGATTACGACAGTCTGCTGAGCTGGTGCTGAGCTCACAGCGCGAATGTGGTACTCGTAGAGCGCGTTCTACGCGAAAGAGCAAACGCTCAGTACAGGTGAGGCAAGTAACACAGTGCTGACCTCTTCCGACACTCTCTCGGTTACATTGAGATGATTCCAAGAAGGTCGAGGATCATCCAACTTGCCCAGAATACCGCCCACAGGACGACACCTATTGCTACCCACTTAGGGACATTCCCCGACAGATCGGGAGTCTCAGATGGATAGTATGGTGAAAGCGGATTGTTCGGCTTCTTGTCACCCATGCTCGGTATTATACTCCAAAAGAAGTTAAATCCCGCACATTAGAAGAGTGATTAGAATGTATGGGTCGCGGTACATCCGCAGGTTCTCTTTCGGGTATATCAGCGTTGGAAGGGTGAAATAAAGTCAACCCTCGTGCTGCACTCATCCTCTGGATTCAGCAACCTCCTTCTATCAATTTCGAAAGGGGTTCGACATATCCGTGTCAGTCTCACCCACCCGCCCACCGATTCGCACAGTTTTTGAGCCTCGAGGCGCAAGAAAACCTATCGAATGATCTCGAAGGGCTGTGAGCAGTGTGCGAAAGGCGGCAAGATGGTGCTGTTCGTCTACGGCTACTGCGACCAGCGCGACTGCTTTTACTGCCCGCTCGGCGAAACCCGCAAGAACGTCACCGACGTCTACGCCAACGAGCGCCTCGTCGAGGACGACGAGGACGTGCTCACCGAGGCCCACCGGATGAACGCCCTCGGCACCTCCATTACTGGCGGGGAGCCACAGGAGGCCCTCGAGCGCACCTGCCACTACCTCTCCCTGCTGAAAGACGAGTTCGGCGAGGATCACCACACCCACCTCTACACCGGGATCCCCGGCGGCCGGGAGAACATGCGGCGTCTCTCGGAAGCCGGGCTGGACGAAATCCGCTTTCACCCCCCACTCGAGCAGTGGGGTAACCTCCACGGCACCGAGTGGGAGGAAATCCTCTACATCGCCCGCGAGGAGGGGCTAACGCCAGCGTTCGAGATTCCCGGCATCCGCGCCGAAACGGAGTTCCTCGAGTTCCTCGACGAGGGCGCGGCCGACTTCTGTAACGTCAACGAGTTCGAGATGTCCCACGGAAACTTCCGCCGGATGCAGGAGAAAGGGTTCGAACTCAAGGAGGGGCACATGAGCGCCGTCGACAACGACCGGGACGGCATCCTCGAGGTGATGGGCGACCACCCCAAGGTCTATTTCTGCACCTCCGTGTTCAAGGACGCCGCCCAGCACCGACGTCGACTCAAGCGAATGGCCCGCACGGTTCGCCGGGAGTTTGATGACATCACCGACGACGGAACCCTGGTGTATGGGAAGACGCGTACCGACCCCACCCGGTTCGAAGCCCTGGGCGTCCCGGAGGAGTTCTACACGATCAAGTCGAATCACGTCGAAGTCGCCTGGTGGCTGCTCGAGGAGATGATCGATGAAGGTGACGTCGACGACGGGGAAATTGTCGAGCAGTATCCGACGTACGACGGCCAGGTAGTTGAACGGACGCCGCTGGCATAGGATTTGCACCGCGAGTGAACGGGGTGAGCGAGCGTTTTTGGCGCAGATTTTTGCGGGAGCGGTGAGCGAGCGAAGCGAGCGAACCTGACCGGAAAAAGGTGCATGCGTCAGGTTGTCGAGCGGACGCCGTTGGCATAGGGTTTCCACCGCGAGTGGACGCCGCTGGCGTCGGTCGCTGCTCATCCGCTGACGGCCCGAGACCAGTCAGTGGGTGAGACACTATTAGCAGCCACCACGTACAGCAGCTATCGTGCGCGATCACCCCAGTCTGTACGTGCAACCGTTCGTGGTTCTCGGTTTTCTCTCGCTCGCAGTTCCCACGATTGTGCTGGTGGGACTGGGAGGAGTCGGTGCCGTACTCAGTGCGCAGTCGGTTGCGACGGGAGCGGTGTTGCTGCTGGTCGTAGGTGGGACGATGCTCGGGCTACGGTTCGAGTGGCGGACGGTGCTTCGGTCGAGCGACGTCCGCCCGGTCGGCAGAAGGGAGATGCTGTCCGACACGGCGGCGGTCTTCGGTGGGGCGATCCTGGCGCTCGCCGTCACCGTCGAACTCGGTCTCTCACCGGTCGTTTCGGCAGGACTGGTCGGGATCGCTGCCGCGTTGATGACTCCCAGGCAGGCTATCCCAGCGTACTGTGGTGCCTTCGTCGGAATGACCTCCCCGGAACTCTTTCCAACCTACTGGCACGCGTTGCTGGCCAGTGGCATCGCCAGCGGAGTGTTCGTCCTCGCTCAACCGGTGTTCTACGGCGTCGGTGGCAAGCTCGGAACCACCGCGTTCGTCGGCGCGACCATCACGGTACTCCTGACGGCTGGGTCGTTCCACAGCGAACCGCTCCCCGACACCGTAACGATTGTGCTCGTGGTCGGATACGCTGCCATCGGCGCCGTTGCCACGTTTTCGATACACGCTCGTCTCCCACCCGATGCGGTGTTTGCCTCCGGTCTGGTTGGCGCCGTCGGCGGAGTGACACTCCCCGCAATCCATGGCGATCCCGGATCGCTCATGGCTGCGGCCGTGTTCGCGGCGTCTTTCGCCGGGATGGCCGTTCCGGAACGAATCCCGTCCGAACGGTGGATCGCTCTCACGGGGGTGATCGTTGGCCTCCTTTTCGTGTTCACGATGCCGTACCTCGGGGGGTCGGGTGGGAAGCTCGGAACGATCGCCTTCGGGTCGTGTCTTGCGATTCACGGCCTGCTCGGGACACTCCACATTAGTCGGGCACGACGACAGCTCGAGGGAGCGACGCGTCGGGACGTCACGTAAGAGTGGAAACTCGCCAATTCTGTGACGTTCGTACGCCCATAATCTGGCAATTTGTACGCGGAAAAGTGGGTTTTTGACCGCGGAATTCCTGAGACGAAGCTAATGTCTCAGCGAACGCTCGAGCAGCACCTGTGTCGGCACCATCCCCGGAGCCGACGGTGGTATCTATGACGACCGACCTCACCGAGATCACGGTCGTCGGGGGAGACGACACCGGGTTGATCGCCCGGGTGACCACCCTGCTGTTCGAGCGCGGCTGTAACATCGAGGATCTGGATCAGGCCGTTCGCGACGGCGTCTTCCGGATGTACCTCGCCGTCGATACGAGCGAGATGGGCTGTACGGAGGCCACGCTCCGAGCCGACCTCGAGGAACTGGGCGACGATCTCGGTCTCGACGTCCAGGTTCGGTTCCCCGCCGACCGAGACGACCAGCAGATCGCCGTCCTCGTGACGAAGGAGAGCCACTGCCTCGAGGCGCTGTTCGAGGCCTGGGCGAACGACCGGCTCGGTGCCGACATCAGCGTCGTGATCGGGAACCACGACACGCTGGAGCCGGTGGCGAACCACTACGACGTGCCGTTTCACGATATCGGCGGGGCAAATGGGCAGCAAAACGAGGAGGAACTCCTCGAGGTGCTCGCCGAGTACGACGCCGATTTGATCGTGCTCGCCCGCTATATGCGGATTCTGAGTCCGAACGTCGTCTTCCGTTACGAGGATCGGATCATCAACGTCCACCCGTCGCTGTTGCCGGCGTTCCCCGGTGCGGAGGCCTACCGACAGGCGATCGAGGAGGGGGTTCGGGTCGCCGGCGTCACCGCCCACTACGTCACGACGGATCTCGACCAGGGGCCGGTCATCACCCAGCGGGCGTTCGACGTGCCCGACGACGCCGACCTCGTGGCGATGAAAGCCCGTGGCCAGCCCCTCGAGGCCGAGGCCTTGCTCGAGGCGGTGCAGCTTCACCTCAACGGCGACGTGTCGGTTCACCGCGGCCGGACGACGGTGCGGGAGAACGGCACTGGCTACCAGCTCGGCCTCCCACCGGAGCTCGAGGACGTGACGCCGGATCGGCCGGTCGATGGACTCACGAGCGCACTGAGCGACGACTGAGAAATTGATTGCGACTGATAGCGATTCGTGGAACAGTCGAGACACTCGAGCGGAGACGGTCACGTTCGAGTGCCACAGGACTGCCACGATTCGCTACGAGCGGATCGATGTCGTCACTTCTGTCGGCCATCCGCACGGGATCGGGAATCACTGAGAACCGTGGAAGCCGTCCCCGTCAATCGTCCGCCCTGGTGCCGCGTTCGGCCATCATACGGGCCGCTTTGCCGGCCCAGTCCCGGTGAACGTACGCCCAACCGACGACGAGCAGGGCCCAGAGGTAGTAGAGGAAGACGCCGGCAGCGACGCCGAGGACGCCGTAGCCCAGGGAGATCGCGGCGACGTAGGAGAAACACAGGTAGAACAGGAAGAGGCCGCTCGAGCGGGCGATGAACGGGATAAACGTCTCGCCGGCCCCCTGGAGCGAGCCGGCGATAGTGATGTACACGACGAGGAACGGTGCGCTGAGTCCGTACGCCTGCGCGAAGGTGACGGCGTGGCCGACGGTCTCCGGGTCGGTTGTGAAGATGTAGACGAATTGGTGGGCAAAGGCCGCGAGAACGACGCCGATGACGCCGACGGTCGCCAGCCCCAGGCCGGCGATGGCCCAGCCGTTGAACCGGGCCTCCTCTGGATTACCCTCGCCGAGGTACTGACCGACGACGATGCTCGCGGCTACGTTGTACCCTCGCGAGAGGGGGCTCGAGATTTGCTGGTAGAGTCGGCGACCAACCTGGTAGGCGGCGTTGGCCTCCGTACTGATCATGAGCAGGATCGAGTTGAACGGGAACTCGATGACCGTCGCGACCAGCCCCTCGGCGATGCGCGGCGCACTGACGGTGAGCAACTGCCGGGCGATCACCCAGTCGGACGGACTAACGAGCGAGCCTTGGCGCCAGGGGCCGGCGATAACGACGAGCAGGGCAAGCGCGGTGAACACGTTCGCGGCGGCTGTCGCCAGACCAACGCCGACGACCTCGAGACGGGGCGCACCGAACATACCGAGGCCGAGGACGACCGAGCCAGATACGTTGAGCAGGTTCGCGATGACGTTGACGACCATCGGCGAGACCGTATCGCCCGTCCCCTGAAGCGCTCGCGCTGCGATGATGCCGACGTGGCGGGCCGGCGCGGTAATCATGATAATCGCGAGATAAATCGCGCCGTAGGTGACGACGTCTGGCTCCGCGCCGAGGATTTCGATCGCGTACTCGCTCAGGAGAACGCCGAGAATCATGAAGGGGATACCCGCAATCGCTCCGAGGAGGATCGCCTGCGTGATCGCCTCGTTTCGGGTATCCGTCGCGCCGCTCCCGGTGTCCTGGCTCGAGAGGGCGATGGCACCACCACCGAGGCCGAGGCCGATCCGTAGCGGGAGCCGTGCGTAGAGGTCGGCAAGCCCGATGGCAGCAATCGCGGCCGGCGAGAGCAGCCCCGTCACGATGATGTCCACCGTGCGCATCAACGTGCGCGTGGTCTGCTCGGCCATAATCGGCCACGCGAGCGCCAGCACGCGTTTCCATACCGAGAACACGCGCGTGCTTAGCGCTCCGCCAGCGTCCGGACTCGAGCCCATACGGAAGCCACCGCCCCGGGGTCGTTTATACCTCCGGTAGCAGCAAAGCACTCGGAAACAAACCCGTGTGAACCCACCACGAATGACGGGCGTCGTCTGACCGTCAGACAGCCGTTTCACCCCGTCGCAGTCTATCGATTACACTTTCACTCCGCGGGCATGAGATTTATATATCTCGGGTGCTCGTATACAGTCGCACGTCACACGCCGTGCATACCCTGTATTCCCTGTCGTGCTGTCTGCGCCCGGCAGCGCGTTTTTGTGACCCACATCACGGAGCGACGCGAGCGACCGTGTGTCGACCGACCGCCAACAGCAATCCTTTACCGCAGTTGTCGAGTAGCCGGGTGTATGCTCGAGCTTTCGGACGTCCTCGAGGCCCGAGAACGGGTTCGAGAGACGTCGCGACACACGCCGCTGACCTACTCACACACCTACTCCGCGATGACCGGTGCGGAGGTCTCCCTGAAACTCGAGAACTTCCAGCGGACGGGGGCGTTCAAGATCCGCGGAGCGACGAACCGTATCCAGACCCTCTCGGCGACCGAACAGGCGGCAGGCGTCGTGACAGCCAGTGCTGGTAACCACGCCCAGGGGGTCGCACTGGCGGCCACGCGGGCGGGCGTCGACGCGAAGATCGTCATGCCCGAACACGCCCCCATCGCGAAGGTCAAAGCGACCCGAAGCTACGGTGCCGACGTCGTGCTCTCGGGAGCCAATTACGACGCCGCTGCCGAGCGTGCCCACGAGATCGAACGCGAGGAGGGGCGCACGTACGTCCACGCGTTCGACGACGAGTACGTGATGGCCGGGCAGGGAACCATCGGCCTCGAGATTCTCGAGGACTGTCCGGACGTCGACACCGTGATCGTCCCGATCGGCGGCGGCGGCCTCATCGCGGGCATCGCGACCGCGATCAAGGCGAAAAAGCCCGACACTCGCGTCGTCGGTGTCCAGGCCGCCGGTGCCTCGAGCGTCGCCGACTCCCTCGAGAAGGGGTCGGTCGTCACCATCGACAGCGTCGACACGATCGCCGACGGGATCGCGACACGCCGGGTCGGCGAGCGGACGTTTCCGATCATCCAGGAGCGCGTCGACGAGGTCGTCACCGTCACCGACGAACAGATCGCCATGACCGTGGTTCACCTCCTCGAGCGATCGAAAACGGTCGTCGAGGGAGCCGGTGCCGTGGCGCTGGCGGCATTGCTGTTCGATCGCTTCGACTACGAAGAGGGCGAGGTGATCGTCCCGGCACTGTGCGGTGGCAACATCGATTTGAACATGCTCACGACGGTGATCGTCCGTGGGCTGGTCGAAACGGGGCGCTATCTCAAGTTGAAAACGGTGCTCAAAGATCGGCCGGGGACGCTCGAGGAGTTGCTCGCAATTATTTCGGGCCACCAGGCGAACATCTACGCGATCCAGCACGATCGCACCTCACGAGATATCGGCATGAGCGACACCGAAGTTGAGCTCGACCTCGAGACGCGGGGACACGATCACGTCCAGGAACTAATCGAGGCGCTCGAGGCGAGCGGATACGCGGTCGAAGTACTCGTCTGAGGTGTTTGCGGAAGCGTATGGCTCTCTGGGACTGCGGCGAAGTGACTGAACCTCGAGTCAGCGACCCAGTTTCTCGCGGCCGATTCGGATGCCCGTCGGCGTAATGATGATCTGATCGTCGCCTTTCTGGACAATGTCGCCGTCGACCTCGCGGGCGACCTGTCGGAGTTCGTCGATGATGTGCTCGGTCGTACTGTCTTTGGTTCGCAGACGCGTGATGTCGGCGATGACGATGTCGCCGTCGTAGACGGCGTCTTTGATGTCGATGGCGTCGACCTGTCCGCCGATTTCGGCGATGTGGACGGACATGGCCGCATCGCCAGCCGAGGCGCTGACGTCGTCGAGGTCGAGTTCGACGTACTCGTCGGCGGTTCGACTCTGGTCGCTCCCGAGAATCTTGCTCATCAATCCCATAGGGTCAACGGTTTCGCGCCGTGAGTATAGTTCTTACGTCAGACGCCTTTCCCAGACCAGTTTTGCTTTTCTCAACGTAAATATGTAATTGCGTTAATTAATGATTTGTGACTTTTTCCCCTTCACACCACTTCATATTTGGCCTGGAATTACAAAACCTTTATAATCTAAGATAGGGATTCAATGGGTGTGGCTGATAATAGCATGTCACGTGAACACGTATCTCGACGAACGCTGTTGAAGGGTGTAGGTGCAGGCGTTGCAACGACCGCACTCGCCGGGCAAGCAACCGCGCAGAACGACGACGAGTACATCGTCGGACTCGAGGCCAGCGCTGACTTCGATGTCGCCAGAGACCAGGCGAACGGCGTCCGCTTCGAACTCGATTTCGGTGGAATCGGGAAGGCTCTCTCGGGTCGCTTCCCGGAGGCAGCCATCGAAGGGCTCAGTAACCACCCTTCCGTCCGGTATATTGAGAAAAATGGTCGGATGCACGCCCTGCAGACGACACCGTACGGCATCGAACAGGTCGACGCCGACGTCGCAATCGACGACGGCGAGACCGGTGACGGGGCGAACATCGCCATCATCGACACGGGTATCGACCCACAGCACGAGACGCTCGAGGAGAACCTCGGCGAGGGCTGGGCGGCCGACGACGCCGCGTGCGACGCCGACTGTGGCGGCGGCCCCTTCGGCGGTGGCAACGACATCGACGAGTGTCTCGAGGTCTGGGACGACGACAACGACCACGGGAGTCACTGCGCCGGGACGGCTGCCGCAGCCGACAACGGCGAGGGCGTCCTCGGTGTCGCCCCCGATGCAACGATGCACGCCGTCAAAGTACTCGATTGTTCCGGTGGCGGTTCCTGGGACGGCGTCGCGGCCGGCATCGAGTGGGCGGCCGATCAGGATCAAATCGACGTCCTCAGCATGAGCCTTGGTGGGGACGAATCCGACGTCGTCCACGACGCCGTCCAGTACGCCGACCAGCAGGGGAAGGTGCAGGTCGCGGCCGCGGGCAACGATGGCGAGTGTACCGACTGTGTCGGCTACCCCGCCGCACACGACGAAGTCATCGCCGTCAGCGCCACCGACGAGAACGACGACCTCGCGGACTTCTCCTCGACCGGCCCCGAAGTCGAACTCGCCGCCCCCGGCGTCGACACGCTGTCAACGGTTCCACGGGACGACTACGCCGAGTTCTCCGGGACGTCGATGGCCTGCCCGCACGTCGCGGGTGGCGCGGCGACGCTCATCGGTGCCGGTTACAATCGGAGCGAGGTTCGACAGGTGCTCAAAGACGGCGCCGACGACATCGGCCTCGGGGACAACGAGCAGGGCGCTGGCCGACTGAACGTCGCCAATTCGCTAGGGATCGAAGGCGACAACGGTGATGATGACGATGACGACGATGACGACGATGACGACGATGGTGACGATGGAGACACCGGCGACAATGCACCAGTCATCGATCAGTTCGACGTCGCCGCCCGTTCCAACGGCCCCTGGTCGCGCGCCGAGGTCGACTGGGCCGTCTCCGACGAGGACGGCGACCTCGACACCGTGACCACCGAACTACTCGTCGATGGCAGCGTCGACGACAGTCAGACCTCGAGCGTCAGCGGCTCGAGTGCGTCCGGCGAACACGAGGTTCGCTCGCGCGACGACCCCGACAGTGTCCGGCTGACGGTAACCGACGAAGCAGGGAACGAGACGAGCGAGACGCAGGACTACTGAAACGGTCGCTGTTTGCGGCGCATTTTTTGAGACAGCGCAGTACACGGCGAGCCTTGCCGAGGGCCAATTACCAGTCTCAGAGCCATAATGTAATTTTGATAAAACTTCTACTATCAAAGGTCTCATGTTATTAGAGATAACGATACCCATAATTTATAGCATAGGAATTAATTATATTGACTGTGGTTTGAGAGCGAATGTCAGAGGAAAATGTATCACGGCGACGCCTGCTTCAGGGCGTTGGAGGCGGAATCGCAACGACAGCAGTGGTGGGTACCGGTTCGGCGGCAAGCGCCGGCCAGTATATCATTGGCATCGAGCCAAACCGCGGCAGGTCTGCGGTTCACGACGCTGCTGACTCGATCCGGAAGGAACTCGACTTCGGTCGCATTGGAAGGGCGATTTCCGGAAACTTCTCCACACAGGCTGTACAGCAACTCGAGAACAACCCGAACGTTCGGTACGTCGAAGAGAACGGGCGGATGCACGCCCTGCAGACGACCCCGTACGGGATCGAAAAGGTCGACGCCGACGTCGCTATCGACGACGGTGAGACCGGCGACGGTGTCAGCGTCGCTATTCTGGACACCGGGATCGACCCACAGCACGAGACGCTCGAGGAGAACCTCGGCGAGGGCTGGGCCGCAGACGGGGCCGAGTGTACCACCAGCTGTGGCGGCTGGGGCGGTGGCGGCAATGACATCGAAGAGTGTCTCGAGGAGTGGGATGACGACAACGACCACGGGAGTCACTGCGCCGGGACGGCCGCCGCAGCCGATAACGGCGTCGGCGTCCTCGGGGTCGCCCCCGACGCGACGCTCCACGCCGTCAAGGTGCTCGAGTGTGATGGTGGCGGCACCATGGACAACATCGCTGCCGGCATCGAGTGGTCAGCGAATCAGGGACACGACGTCATCAGCATGAGCCTCGGTGGCGATTCGGATTCAGACGCCGTCAGCGATGCGATCGAGTACGCCGCCTCCCAGGGCGCCGTGCTCGTCGCTGCGGCCGGAAACGACGGTCCCTGTTCGGACTGTGTTGGCTTCCCCGCCCGCCACGAAGAGGTCATTGCGGTGTCGGCCACCGACGAGAACGACGACCTCGCGGACTTCTCCTCGACCGGCCCCGAAGTCGAACTCGCCGCCCCCGGCGTCGACACGCTGTCAACGGTTCCACGGGACGACTACGCCGAGTTCTCAGGGACGTCGATGGCCTGCCCGCACGTCGCGGGTGGCGCGGCGACGCTCATCGCTTCGGGCGTGACCAACCGTGCAGAGGTTCGCCAGCAGCTCAAAGACGCCGCGGACGATATCGGTCTCGGCGACAACGAGCAAGGCTCGGGACGGCTGAACGTCGCCGACGCGCTCGATATCGAGGATGATGACGACGATGATGACGATGACGACGATGACGACGATGACAACGGCGACGACAAATGCGTCGACGCCTCGAACTGGCCGGCTGGCACCGGCCAGGACGGCGATGAGAACATCGACCAGGTAGACCTCGACGGCCAGGTCGTCGAGAGTTCGGCCGCCAACGCTTACGAGGACTTTACCTGTCCCGACGTCGTCACCGTCCAGCAGGGCGGCTCCGTCGACATTGCAATGGACTGGAGCGACGGTGGCTTTGACGACCACTACGCCAATGTCTATGTCGACTGGGAGCAGAACCAGGACTGGTCGACCGCCGAAGAGACCGTACTGCTCGAGAGCGCAGGCGACGATAGTTCGGCTGCGACGGCGACGATCGACGTCCCGAGCGATGCGGCACTCGGGGGAACCCTCCTTCGAGTCCGGCTCAGCTGGGGCGGCTTCGACGATCCCGACGCGACCAGCGAATACGGCGAGGTCAACGACGTCACGGTCTACGTCGAGGACGGCGACGATGACGACGATGACGACGATGATGTGGAAGAAGAGTGCGTCGATGCCGAAAACTGGCCAGCGGGCACCGGCCAGGACGGTGACGAGAACATCGACACCGTCGATGTGGACGGGCAGGTCGTCGAAAGCTCCGCGGCCAACGCCTACGAGGACTTCACCTGTCCCGACGTCGTCACCGTCCAGCAGGGCGGCTCGTTCGACGTCGTGATGGACTGGAGCGACGGCGGCTACGACGACCACTACGCCAACGTCTACGTCGACTGGGAGCAGAACGAAGACTGGTCCGACGCCGCCGGCTGGGCGCTGATGGAAGGCGAAAACGACGACAGCGTCACCGCGACGCGCACCATCGACGTGCCGAGCGACGCCGAACTCGGTGCAACGCTCTGTCGCGTCCGCCTCAGCTACGGCGGGCACGACGACCCCGACGACACCGGAGAATTCGGCGAGGTGAACGACTTCACCCTTTTCGTCGAGTAACGCTCAGGTATCACTCCCGTCGCGACGACGTCTCGCGACCGAACTGCCGACTCGAATCATTTTTTGGCGCTGCAATACGTGGCTCGAGCCAGATGACGTTCAGCATCTGCGTCCACGAGACCTACGAGAACGAGGACGGCGAGGAACACGACCGATTCGGCGTCGCCGTGACGACCCGACTGCCGGGGGTCGGCACCCTCTGTCCGTTCGTCAGTGAGAACGGGGCCGTCGCCACCCAGAGCCTGGTGAACGTCGATCTCGGGCGAAAGGGAATCGCCTACCTCGACGACGGCCTCGCCGTCGAGGACGCCCTCGAGGCCCTGCTCAACGCCGACGACGGCGCTTCGAACCGCCAGCTCCACGGCGTGGATCGGGAGGGGACGTTCACCTTCTCGGGCGAGGACTGCAAGGACTGGTTCGGCCACACGAGCGGGGAGGGCTACTCCGTCGCCGGCAACCTGCTGACGGGGGAGTCCGTAGTCGAGGCGACGGCAACAGCGTACGAAGACGTACGGGACGGCGATTCGCCCCTCGCCGAGCGCCTGATCGGCGCCCTCGCCGCCGGACAGGGCGAAGGCGGCGACAAACGCGAGGAACTGCGCGTCCAGAGCGCTGCCGTCGTCGTCGAGACCACCGAGGAGGCCGAACTCGAGCCGTTCTACAACGACCTCCGTGTCGACGCCAGCCTCGAGCCGATCGTGGAACTCGAAGCGACCTACGAGCTGGCAGTCGAAGGCTACGAGAAGACGCTCGAAAAGTACGAGGACGCCTACGAAAAGGACGATATCGACGCGGGCGAGGAGTGAGCGTCGGGGCTCCGACAGACAGTTGGATGGCGTGACGATCGACTCGAGAACCTACCCCGAAAACGAGTACAGTTCGTCGCCGACGTGGTGAAGCGAGTCGACGACCTTGCCCTCGTCGCCGACCATCTGCGAGCCGTCGACGCGAGCACGGCCGACCGCCAGCACTTTTCCGTGGGACTCCTCCGCGATGAGGACGAGGTCGTCGGGTGCGATCTCGCCGTCGGCTTCGGTGATGCCCGGTCGCATCACGTCCGCGCCGTCGGAGACGAACGAGACGGCACCGGCGTCGACGGTAACGATTCGGCGGTCGGGTTCGTACGCGTTCGCCCCGCGAACGGTGAGAAACGGCTCCGCGTCGAAGTAAGCGATCTCGGGCGAACCGTCGACGAGGACGACCTCCCAGTCGCTGTCTTCGAACTCGACCCGCTCGTAGGCGTCGCCGTCGAGCGTGACGCCGAGTCCGTCGGCGACGGCCGTCTCGAGTTCCGACACGACATCGCTCCGCAGGTGGTGTCGCGATTTGACCTCCATGCGTTCGTGAACGGGTGGTTGCGCTATAAAACGACCCGTTCCGATTCGTGGAGCTCTCCGCCAAGACTGACCGTCAGGCAGACCGTGATAATTGCTAAGTAAGCACACGCCAATAGCCGAGGTATGTGGCTCTCGCGGTGGCGCACCGAGACGGTTACCTGCATCGCCTGTGGCACGCAAGTCGCTCGAACCGACGCCCGCGAGTACGATAAGTACGGCAACCGCTGGGAACGCGAGGGGAAGACGTTCGAGCACCTGTGCAAACCCTGCGACAGCGACCTCTGTCGGTACGGTCGCGAGGGCCTCGAGGATCACCTCGTCGCCCTCGAGGCTGGCGAACACTCCCAGGAGGCGTTTCTCAGGCGGTACGTGTGCGCGCTCGAGGAGCGTCGGCGGGTCGAAGAGTCCTAAGGGAGCGAATCAGAGATCCGTCCGATCGAACCGAAGATAGCCAACCAGCGGCGCGAGCACCGTCCACCCCAGCAGAACGACCGCACCGAAGGCCGTCGGGTACCCCTCCTGTGCGTCGTCGAAGACGTAGGCGTCGAGGACGCGTTCGTAGGCCACGCTCGGCGAGAGCGTCGTCACGTAGGGACGCCACCACGGCGTCTCGGACGGAATCTCGAACCCGGAAGCCAGGTACACCACGCCGTCGGGTACCGCCCGCCAGACGAAGACGAACAGCATGAAGACGCCGAAGGCCGCGATGGCGGCCCACGTCGGCGACCGGATCCATCCCGAGAGGCCGATACCGATCGCCACGTAGGCCAGCCCCAGTCCGGCGGTGGCGACGGCGAACCCAATCAGCGCCCCGAACGGCGGTGACACGCCGAACACCAGGAGCACTAGCAGCGCCGCCCCGAGCCCCGCCAGGAGCGCCGCCGCGAAGACGGCGAATCGACCGAGGAGCGTGCCGACGACGACGTCCCGGCGGTCGTGGGGCATCCCGAGCAGGAGCGCAAGTTGCCCGCCGGTGCGTCGCTTCACGATGGCGTCGTAAGAGACCATCAGCCCGACCGCGGGAATCATGATGATGCAGAAAAACGAGAGCAACCCGACGAACTCGATCGGATCGGGTGCCATCGAGGGATCGACGCGGGCAGATCGCCTGACGTCCCGGACGAACAGGTAACCGAAGCCGCCGAAGACGGCGACGAAGATGAGCGCGTTCGCGTAGAGCTGGTAGTTGCGGATCGCATCCCCAATTTCCTTTTTGCCGACGAGTCGCCAGCTCATCGCTGCCCCTCCGTTTCCGCGTACGGCTCGGCCTCCGTGTAGGAGACGAACAGCTCCTCGAGCGACGCCTCCGCGGTCGTGAAGTCCGTGATCGCCCCGCCGGCGTCACGAATCGTATCCAGTACCGCGAGTTTCGTCTCGGTCGTACAGCCGACGACCAGCGCGTCGTCCCGTCGGCGGACGCTCGAGACGCCGTCGATCGAGTCGACGGCCGTGATGATACCCTCGAGGTCGGGATCGGGTGCGACCTCGAGATCAGATCTGGCCTCGAGGTCGGGATCGGGTGCGACCTCGAGATCAGATCTGGCCTCGAGGTCGGGTTTGGGGTCGGATTCGAGGCTGGTCTCGGATTCGAGACTCGCGGATCCGTCACGTTCTGTGTCCGTTCCGGTGCCCGTTCCCATGCCCATGCTCGTCTCGGAGCCAGGATCGCCGGCGACGCGACCAGCCGCCCCGCCGTCGACCGTCACGTCCACGACCAGTTCCGCATCCGTTTCGGCGGCCGCTCGGAGCCCGTCGATCGTGTCGACCGCGATGAGCTGTCCGTGCCGGAGGATACCGACTCGGTCGGCGACGGCTTCGACCTGCTCTAAGATATGACTCGAGAAGAAGACCGTCGCGCCCCGGTCGCGCTCCTCGCGCACGATCCGTCGCATGAGCCTGACGCCGTGTGGATCGAGTCCCGTCGAGGGCTCGTCGAGCACGAGCAGATCCGGTTCGCCCACCAGCGCCATCGCCAGGCCCAGCCGCTGGGTCATTCCCTTCGAGTACCCGCTGGCCTGGCGGTCGGTCGCGTGGGCGACGTCGACCCGCTCGAGCAGGGCGTCGGGGTCGTCGTCGGCGTCGTTGGCCTCGATGGCGTACTCGACGTGCTGGCGGCCGGTCATCGTCTCGAAGGGGGCGTATCCCTCCGGGAGGATGCCGGTTCGTTTGCGGACGGGCACGGGCTCAGACGTCACGTCGTGGTCGAGTACGGTGACCGAACCGCTCGTGGGGTGGGTGTAGCGCAGCAGGATATCGATTGTCGTCGACTTCCCGGCACCGTTCGGCCCCAGAAAGCCGAACACCTCGCCGGCCCCGACCTCGAGGTCGATCCCACGGAGGGCGGCGACGTCGCCGTAGCGTTTCTCGACGCCGTGGAGGGCAATCGTTGTCATCACACACCCTCGTGTTGGATAACATATAGTTTTTCGCATCGACTTCACGACGGGAGTCCCGACACGTCTTTGGCACTCCTTTTCGTAGGCGGTGGTATGAGCGACGACGCACAGGCCGCCGCCGGCACGGCCGAGGGGCAAGGCCCCGTTCAGATCTCCGAGGAGCTGGCACGACACCTCGAGAACAAACGCGAGGAGCTGTTCGAGAAGTTCGAGATCCGTGACGAGTTCCCGGAACCGGTGCTCGAGGAAGCCAGAGAGCTCTCCGGCGACGTCCAGGGTGACATCGACGAGGAGATCGACGGGCGACGAGACCTCCGCGATCTGACGACGTGGACGACCGACCCCATCGACGCCCAGGACTTCGACGACGCGCTGTCGATCGAAGAGCGCGAGGACGAGTACGTCCTCTGGGTGCACATCGCCGACGTGACCCACTACGTCCACCCCGAGTCCGCGATGTGGGCCGAGGCCGTCGAGCGCGGCAACACGGTCTACCTGCCCGCCTACACCATCCACATGCTCCCGCCGGTGCTGGCGGAGTCGGTCTGCTCGCTGGTGCCCCACGAGGAGCGATTCGCCCACACCGTCGAGATGCACCTCGACAAGGAGACCCTCTCGTACGAATCGATCGACATCTACAAATCGGTGATCGAATCCGACGAACGGCTCACCTACGCCCAGGCCGAGAAGCGCCTGGACGACCCCGACGCGCCGCTGCACGAGGAGAACGAACTGGTGTTCGAGGTCGCCAACGAGATGCACGAGATCCGCAAGGAGGACGGCTCCCTCGTGCTCAATCCGAGCCGCGACCGCGCCCACACCATCATCGAGGAGTGCATGCTCAAGGCGAACAAGGCCGTCACGCACGAGTTGATGTGGTCGCGCGGCGTCGAGGCGATGTACCGCGTCCACCCCCAGCCCACGCCCGACGAGTGGTCGAAGGCCCTCCAGGAGATTCAGGAACTCGACGGCGTCTCCATCCCGGGCGATACGTGGGACGAGCCACGGAAGGCCGTCAACGCGACGCTCGAGACCGCGCCGGGTCGTCAACTCGACAAGATCCAGTGGGCGGTGATGAAGGTGATGCCCCGGGCGAAGTACATGAACGACCCGTTCGGGGGCCACCACGCGCTCAACTTCGAGATCTACGGCCACTTCACGAGCCCCATTCGTCGCCTCTCCGACCTGATCAACCACTGGATCGTCTACCAGAACGACGTCCCCGAGAACCTCGTGGCGCTGTGTGATCGCGCCAGCGACAAACAGAAGGCGGCCGAAACCTGCGAGCGCGAGTACAAGGGGTTCCTCCAGGAGGTCGGCCTCGACCCGATGGCCGTCAACAATCGTGGGCTCGAGGTCGTCGAGGAGGAAGAAGCCGAGAAGACGATTTGAGTGGTGTTTCGATCCGCAATTTGTGAGTCAGCCAGTACAGATTGTGGCGATAAGACGGGTATCTGATAATTACCGCCTGCAATACTCACAGGATGAGTGCAGCACGATGACTTCGTTTGTTCACGTCGAAGTCAATGAATTAACTGTTCACTAGAGATTCTTATTGGTTGGAAAGACAAGCGGCATCCATATTTCAGCTGACCTCAAAGAATAACCATAGGAGAAATTACCATGAGTCTGGAACACATGACGCTTCGAGAGGTCGCGGTAGTTGAAGCCCCCGATCCAGATGCAATCGATTTCAGCATAAAAGAGACTGTTCAGAAATTAGACAAGAGAACGGTAGAGGCGGCAGTAGGCAACCGGTTAGAGCCAATTGAAGTGACTTGTCGAGTAAAGGAGGCAGGCGGGTAGTGTTGTAGCGTCGTATCCCTCTTTACAATCTCCATTCGAATTGTTGTCTGAAATATCTATACTAAGCGTTCGACCCTTCGCGGATTGACTCTCAGCCCGTGTCACATTCGCGCTCTGTATGCAGCATCAACTCAGCAAACCCTCGTAATCCTGTCAACTCGAGGCTGCTGCATACAGAGGATGAGTGCAGCACGTCAGTTGGCTTCATTTCACCCTTCAAACTCTGCTATCCCCGAAATAGAACCTGCAAACGTAGTGCAGAAAAGCCTCTTAGGAGGCGTACCTCTCAGACTACTCCTGACTATGCCATTATATAGCAAGGGTTTATCAGTCTGCACGGCTAGTTGTGAAATACGGAACGACGGTTGCACATAAAGTGTTCGTGCCCCAACAATGGAGGGCCGTTTGAACCGGGCTCCCCGGTTGTGCAGCACACCTTGTTCGCCTCGCGTGACGGTCGCGCGGGACACTCCACCACCCACGTGTTCCGCAACATCGACAACCCGAACGTCATGAAATCGAGAAAATCGATCGAGACCCCCGAAGAACTTGGTGAAGTACTGAGCATACTGTCGCATAGCCACTCACGTACCGTTTGCTACTACTTTCGGCACCATACGGCTGAGGTTGCTACGGTAGATGACCTTGTCCAATTCATCCATGAACAGAACGAGCACACCACCAATGGGAACCGCGTAAAGATACACCTCCACCACGCGACCCTCCCGAAGCTCGAAAATGCCGGGTTCATCGACTACGACCCAGGGAGTGAAACTGTTCGATATCAGGAACCTGCGATCCTTGAAGCGAGGTTAGAGCAGATAGTCGAAGAGTGAGAGGCCCCGAGATGAAGGTAGCGTGTGTCGGTTTATGTGGTAAATCCATCTTGATCAATACGCCACTGTACTGAGCGTTCGCCTATACGATAATCGCATCCTACCGAGTGCCACATTAGCGCTCTGAATTCAGCAGAGGCTTAGTGAACTGCCGGAACACTGTTAAAAGATGCCTGCAAGATACAGAGGATGAGTCTCGCAGTCAATTTGATCTTTAACCACAAATAGATCGAGCAAATTTCATGGCCCACTTGTCGCTGATGTCGATCATTCGAGTCCGTTTGGATTGGACTATGGTGCCATCATCGGCAGGGTTCATTGCCCATCATCGTCGATGTTGATGACGACCTTACCCCGTGCTCGTCCGGTTTCGATATACCGAATCGCCTCCGGCGTTTCATTCAGATCATACGTTCTATCGATAACTGGCGAAACCCGCTTCGCGTCCAATAGTTCAGCCAGCGCTTCTAGGTCTTCGGTACTGACCGACGCCATGAATGGACGCAACTCCTGTCCCACGAACCGGGATGTCACGAGTGCCTTCAGAAAGGATCCGGCGGGGCCGAACCACTTCCCGCCCTCCCCCGAACACAGCACAAGCGTTCCATCCGGCGTCAGGACGCGCCGGAGTTCCGACAATGAGCGGTTCCCAGCAAGATCAAAGACGATGTCGTACTGTTGCTCCTGCTTCGAGAAATCCTCCTTCGTGTAATCGACGACATCGCTCGCACCGAGCGAGCGGACCATCTCCACGTTGGCCCCGCTGCACACCCCGGTAACCTCTGCGCCGAAGGACGTGGCGATCTGGACGGCGAAGATCCCCACACCACCGGATGCTCCGTTGATCAACACCCGGTCATCCGGTCTAACTCCACCTACATCCCGAAGCCCCTGCAGGGCGGTGACTGCAGCGATGGGGACGCAAGCGGCCTGTTCGAACGAGAGCGAATCCGGTTTGTCGGCGATCTTCGCTTCCTCAGCGCGAGCGTACTCAGCAAAGGTGCCGATACCCTCACCAAACACCTCGTCTCCCGGCTCAATATCTCTCACGTCCTCGCCGACGGCGTGAACGATCCCTGCCACATCCAACCCTCGTACGGCGATCTTTGGCGTTCGTAGCCCGGATACAAGGCGCACGATGTACGCCTCCCCTCGCATGAGGTGCCAATCAGCGGGATTGACAGCCGCTGAATGCACCTTCATAAGCACCTCGTCATCCTCGATAGCTGGTCTGTCGATGTCACTAATTTCGAGGAGATCCGGCGATCCATACTCGTCTTGAACGACTGCCCTCATTGGCTTCGGGCGAGCGATGGAAGTGGATTCTCGTGGGGTGGCAAACAACGAACGCGATAATACCTTAATGATGGCAAGCTGTGTCAGTGGACAGTTCTCAGCTCGATTGAATATAGCTACCGATGAGCGTGACCGATGGACGAACCAAAACGTCTCGATGGGTAGGGGCACGACCGCGATTCAAGAAACTGGTGTCGAGGTCGATGATTGGGACATTCGCGCTGTGAGTTCAGCACACACTGAACGAACTGCCCGATTCCTGTCAGAAACGACGTGACCGACTCAGAGGATGTATGCAGCACGGTGACGTTGTTTATTTCGCGCACTCTGTCCGGAACCAACCGCAGCATACTCGTATCCACCTAACAGTCTCCAGAACCCTCGCCTGTCGATCGGTCGGTTACCCGTACGGTATCGGTGCTGGTGACTGTTACTTCGCACCCGGCGTAGGTGAACGTGACCTCCCAGTCCGCGTTTGCATCGCCGGAGTCTGTTGACAGGCGGTCGAGTGCGTTAGCATCTATGGCGTCGTACAGTAGCGGTAGTGACTCATTATCTTCATCAGTAGAAACATCCGCCGGTAAAATGGGAGTGTTGGTAGCCACACCGACCACATTGAGAACGGCCTCAGCCACCGTTTCGTGGTCGTTCATACGGTATTCAAACTGCTGTCTATCCTCCACAGGCGACTCATCAATACTGTCTTTTGCCCCCATCCTCGCGTATTTGTTGGTTTCATAGCCAGTTGTGAACTTCCTACAATTATGGAGGTCTTTTAAATAGGGGTGTTACTCGTCACCGTTCTCGGCTGGGGAGGAATGCTGGACAATAGTACTTTTGAGAAGATTGCGATACCCTCGGCGGAGGCGGTCAGCGAACGAGGGTCGGGAAATACCGAGTTTGTCAGCAAGCGTTTCGAGGTCGGTGTCGCGGGAGTCGTCGTAATAGCCTTCATTGAACGCGAGGAGTAATGCCTCGTGCTGATTGGCGGTGAGGCCGTACTCATCGCCCGCCTGCATCTCGGCCAGCGATTTCAGCCGTATGAGATGGGTGTCGATGTCGTGGTCGGCACAGTATTGCTGAAACCCCGAGAGTTGGGGTTGGTCTTCGGCGCGGAACTCGAACGTCCAGCGGTCGTGCGTGCCGACCGCAGACAACAGCGTGAGGTCGTTGTCGAGGACGGCAGTGAGAACGCCTTCTACGGCAGGATCCCACTGGGCGCGATACAAACTCTGATCGTCGAGAACATCTATACGCGTCACCGAGTCGAAAGCTGGTTCGGCTGTCAGAGCGGTTTGGATATCGTCAGTTGGGGCGTCGCGTACCCAGAAGTACGGGAGGAGGCCTTTGTTGGTGGGGACGACGCGCTCAAGCTCGACCGTTGCAGTCGGCAGGTCATTGAAAATTCGACCTAATGGGAAGTCGTCTGCCGGGATAGTGAACTCTGCGATAGTCGCCATGTCCGGACACGTACAATGGTGGTCTGCAAAAGTAGTCTGCCAGCACTGTACTGTACAGACGAGCCAAGCAATGGCTCCTGTGCCTCAGGAAGGGGCGATTTGGTTGTTCAATTTACGCCCTGTACTTACCGTCGTATTCCACCCGAGTTCAGGTGCAAAGAAGAGTACCGAATCTGCAAAGTGTGCGTGCGTCATGACCGTTCACCGGGTAGAGGAAAACAACTGTGAACTGATCTGTATTATCTCGTTTGAACTAGCCAATCGGTAACAGGATAAGATATAATTAGTTCGGTGAACAGCACCATATCAATATGGATTCCCCCTCCGAGACTCACCTCAAATCCGCGCTCAATCAGGCAGGGCATGCGATATATGTTACAGATGTTGACGGGACGATTCAGTATGTCAACACCGCATTCGAGGATGTTTTCGGCTACTCAGCGAACGAGGCCATCGGAACGACCCCAGCGTTACTCAGCTCTGGTGAATACAGTGATGACTTCTACCAAGACCTATGGGAGACGATACTAGACGGCGATACGTGGCATCATGAAATGGTCGATCGGACGAAGTCCGGTGAGAAAATCATCTTAGATCAGACGATTTCCCCGATCAAAACAGACGATGGCGAGATAGATGGGTTTGTTGCAATAAACAAAGACATCACTACCAAGAAACACCGTGAAGAAGAACTCACATGGACAAACACGGTGCTGTCATCACTGCTAGCACATCTGCCTATCGGCGTGTTAGTTGAAGATGCAAATCGAGACATTCTCACCGTGAACAAGACGTTTTGCGACCTTTTCAATATAGATGCACCCCCTGAAGCGCTTATCGGCCAAGACTGTGCCGAAGCCGCAGAGAACACGAAGGATCTGTTTGCAGATCCTGAGAGATTCATCACTCGAAACGAAGAGTTACTCGAACGTCGAGAGCCCCACCTTGAAGACGAGTTCGTGATGGAAGATGGCCGAACACTCTCACGTTCTTATGTTCCATATCCGCTTCCCGAAGGAAGCGGAAATCTCTGGCTCTATCAAGATATTTCTCAACAAAAACACTACGAGCAACGTCTCACTGAACAGCGTGATGAACTCGATGTGTTGAACCAAGTCCTTCGTCACGACATCCGCAATGATCTGCAAGTAGTCACTGGGTATCTGGATCTACTTACGGAGTATATCGATGAAGATCACGACGGGCGAGAGTATATAGATCGCACGCTTCATTCGTCAGAACACGCAATCGAACTTACCCAAACCGCACGGCAACTCGCAGATGTAATGCTACAAGATGAGCGGGAATTCAAGACAATTCCGATCTCACGCATAATTGCCAACGAAGTCGAAGCAATCCAATCTGCGTATCCACGCGCGGAAATCGACTACAAAGAGCCACATCCCGATAGCAACGTTCTTGCTGATGATCTGCTGGGTTCTGTATTCAGAAACCTATTGAAAAATGCGGTTCAACACAATGACAAAGACGTACCGACAGTTACAGTCTCAGCGCACACTGCCGATCGGAGAGTTACGGTTCGCGTCGCAGATAACGGCCCGGGAATACCGGATGTCGAGAAAGATGAAATTTTCAGCAGGGATACGAAAGGATTTGACAGTGAAGGTACTGGAATTGGCCTATACCTAGTTGAGAAACTTGTAACATCTTATGAGGGGGTTGTCTCCATTGAAGATAACGATCCGACTGGAACTGTGTTTATTGTGGCTCTGCCGACAGCGGAGTGATAGGTAAGACTATCATTGTACTGATCGATCTGTGGGTTCCCTGTACTGAGCGTTCGGCCTTCCGCGTTGATCGCTCCTCAGTCGGTGCCACATTCGCGCTGTGAGTTCAGCACGAGTTGTTTGAACTGCTCGACCTCTGCCAAGAGTAGGGTGACCGACCTATAGTAACAACTGAAACGGTTTACACACTGATCGCCGATACGCCGGGCGATCAGGTGTGCAATGACGTGCAGTGGCTACTATAGCGATCACCCGGTCAGCGAAACCGTCATCACTATTCCTGGTCGCTGGAGGAGGCTGGCCACTCACAGCGTTCCGGTGCAGATGCAAGCGCCAGTCGGTGACCCGATCGAAACGAACAGATGGAAGCCGTCGATTCAGCCGATTTCGATCCGCACCCGAGCCACACCATACTGACCGTCGGCGGTCTCTTCGATCACCACCTCGTCGTCGATGAGAACGCGTACAGTTATCTCGCGGCTCTCATCGCCGGGAACCAGCTTTTGGAACCACGCATGGAGGATGTCATACTCGGGGTCAAGTTCGACTTCGAACGACTCGTCACCTTCCCCCTCGTATCTTTCGCTGGTGGCCAACGTCTCAATAACGCCTTCCCATTCGCCGTCATAATCGACCTCCACAGTGGCGATCGCCTCTTCCAGATCCACGATCTCCTCTTCCTCCTCGACTACTTCTTCGGGATCCTCTTCGAAATCCATGTCATCGTCCGGATCATCATCCTCGTCAGCATCGACCGCAGGGCCTTCCTCGCCAATGCAACCGGCGAGGGTGATTGCGCCAATGGCACTCACGCTAACCATGAACGTTCGTCGGTCGATACCTAATTTGTCGTCTTTTCCTGGTGTCATGATACTGGTTCCGTTTGCCGTTGTTCAGGCAGTCGATTCCCCAACCTGCGGACGTTCGATCGAGTCAATCTCGTCCATAGCGTCGCTGAAGCCATCGCCCCAGAGGACTGCCGCGACCATCGCAGCGTAAAAGCCGACGAACGCGGCGATGATCGATCCGATCCAGGGAATCTCGCTAATGAGTCCTCCAAGGACTGCTCCAGCGATGAGTACGACGACTGAGAGAATCCAGGCGACTGCATAGTCGCGGTGAAGCATAGCGGACTTCAGAGTCTGCAGGTCGAACGCGGCACTGAACGTCTCTTCGAGCGCAAAGTTCACGATGGCCGCGACGGCAACGTACCCGAAGACCAGTGTCAGGAGCATGGACAACAGGAGGCCGAGAACAAGTCCTCCCGCACCCACGACCATCCCGAGATCCGTCCCGGTCAGCATTGCAAGAACGGCGCCCCCGATCGTAACCGCAGCGACGACCAGGGGGATCAACATGAAGACGAGGCCGATCACGAAGACCTGGAGTCCCTCTACGAAGAGATCACCCCAGTCATCAAAGGACGGGAGATCCTGGGAACCCTCGCGGCTCTCCCGGATCACGCGCACGAGATAGCCATACACGAACACTAGCGGGATCAGGAGGAACCCAAGGAAGCTGAGGAGGCCGCCGATCAGCATCGTACGCATCCAGTCCTCGCTTTCCGTGGGATACCTGAAGGTGTCGTTCAGCGAACGCATGCGAACTCTCCTCCTCGTTCCGGTTGGGATTCGATGATTGTCATTGTCATCTCGTTCGTACGAACGCGAGGAAACTCGATATCGGAGTATATTGGTTTTCAGGGCGTAGGAACCACCCACTCATTTTATCTCTATTTAGAACTATGAAAATATAATGAGATCCTGAGTTATCAGTTGGGAGGCTCGCTGGCTCTTCACGGTCGATTTTGTGATCATACACACTGCCGTCTTCTACCACTCCGCTGAACATTCGGAGCTATCGTTGTGGTCTACTGAACGTGGTTTCCCCACGACCAGATCGGCCACACCCCGACCGTCGCCTCGTCCGTTCTGTTCCCCCCTTTCTCGTCATCGGCCACTGGTTCGTCGATGACTACTTTGAGTGCTTGCTCGAACGGGGTTCGACTTCGACCGGATCTAGCTCCCAAACGGTGTTACTGAGCAGATCACGTCGGGTCTGCCACAGCCGCCAGGTGTCCACTTCGAGTACATACAGTCATACCAAATGAACAGTCTGTTCTGAGTCGCTCTATTTCTCTCTAAGGGAGCGTAATTCGTGCGACAGTCGCGCTGTGGATCTCGCACGGTCTCAGAAAAATGAATTTGATGTGGTAGTTTGGTGGCGGGAAGATGTACTCGTGAGTTCGCTGTTGACGCTACACTGACTCGAGGCCGAGACGACGGCCGACCCGCTGCGACGGTGCCGTTCTCATACGTCCGAATCCTGCACCTCGACGATCACCGCCTGTTCGAGCGATTCGATGCCGCCGTCGACGTGCACCTGTACCGTTGAACCCGGAAGCGGCGCGTCGCCCTCACCCTCGAGCGGCCGGTCTGGTACCGACACGGACGTGACGCCGGTGAGCGTGACGTCGCGACGCTGGATCGGGTCGCCCTCGTACTCGACGGTTTCCCAGGTTTCGACGTCCATTTTTTCGACGGATTCCCCGAAGTACGCCTGGGCGTCCTTGTCGACGGAGTCTTCGGTCTGTGATCGGCCGGTCGTGCGGTTGTCGTCGAACTGAACTTCCTCGTGTTTGTACTGCTGGAGGTGGACGAGCATGGTCGCCAGCGTCAACCACGGAGTGACACTAAGGCGTGCATCCGGAATGTGCAAGGTGCCTGTTTCCACACGATACTATAGTTTCTGTATCCCAACCTACAATATATGTAGTATTGGTGCATACACGTACGTCGCCCCACGCCCGCTACGACTCGATCTCCTCAGCCGGCAGCCACCCACGTCCAGCTCGAGTCACTCGAGTCCCGTCTCGAGAATCAACAATCGACGTATCTCACCGCCGAGCGTTTCGGTTTCCTCGGCGGCCCGGTCGTACCCTCGAGCCTCGTAAAACCCGACGCCGTCATCGTTTTGGGCGAACACCTCGAGGCGAACTCGTTCGTAACCCGCTTGCTCGAGGGCGCGTTCGCCGCGCTCGAGGAGCGTGGTGCCGAGGCCCCGTCCCCAGTGATCCGGGTGGACGTACAGCCGTTTGAGGTGGCCGGTTTCGGGTTGCCCGGTCCACGGGCTGACGTGGACGAAACCGGCGATATCGTGTCCGTCAGCAGCGACCGCCATGTCGCAAACGAACAGGTGGCTCTCCGCCGCCTCGATCGATTCACGGAGGCGATCGACGGCGTACCAGTCGTCGGTCACCGCGTCGACGGTGTCGTGTCCGAGAAAGTCGTCGTAGGCGGCGTGCCAGCTCGCTCGAGCCACGGCCCGAATATCGGTAGCGTCGGCAGGCGTCGCCGGACGAATGTGGTGGCTGTCGCCCATTGGTCGCTCGAGAATCTCGTTGCGCGGCTCAAAAAGGTGTCCGCACTCCCCCGCGTCACGCCTGCTGGGGCGAGGGGGAGGGACGCCGCTGGTGGCGATACAACCAGAGCGTGCACGCGAGCGCGACGGCCCCCGCCCCGGTCGCGATGACGAACGCTATCCGGTACCCAGTGGCCGTGTACACGCGGACGCCGGCCTCGAGCGTCCCCGTCCAGTAGCTGTCGAGGGCGTAGCCCATCGCCGTCGGGAGGATGGCCGCCCCGAAAAAGGCCGCGCCGTTGATGACTCCGGTCGAAATCCCGCTCGCGCTGGCGGGGTGGCGATCCTTCACGAGCGCGTAGCTCAGGACGAACGCCCCCAGCAGCGCCCCCGTCAGGAAGTAGACGAGGGCGACGATGGCCAGCGGCGGTTTACCGAGCAAGGCAATGAGACCGAGGGCGGCCGTGTAGATGACGGCTCCGGCGACCATCAACTCGACGCGGCGCTCGAGGCGGTCGGAGAGCCAGCCGAGCGCCGGCGGGCCGACGATCATGCCGACGCCACCGAGGAGCGTGAACACCGACGCGTATGTCACCGAGACGCCGTAGGTCTGGACGACGTATGGAACCCCCCACAGTCCGAATAGGGTCAGGTTCAGTCCGGACGTACAGAAGAGCAGGACGCTGACCACCCAGGTGACCCGATCCGCGAGGACGCTTCGGACGTGGCGACGAACGGCGGCCGTCGAGAGCGTCGGCTGGCCGGGAACACCCTCGATCGGGTCGAATCCCGCCCGTTTCGGGGTATCCCGAACGACCAGGTAGACGACGAGGCTGAACGCAACGCCGAAGAGACCCAGTGCGCCGATGGTCGTCCGCCAGCCCGCAGAACCGGCGGCGAGTGCCAGCGGCGTCGTCGCGAGGACGCCACCGAACCCCGACACGGCGAAGCTCAGACCCGTGACGGTGGCGAACTCGTCGGCCCGGAACCAGTTGGCACAGAACCGGAGGATGCAGACGAAGATCACGCTCGCCCCAAGCCCGACCAGCGCTCGAGCCCCGAGCGCGCTGGCGTAGCCGTCGGCGAGCGCGAACCAGATCGCCCCGACGTTCATCGCGAGCCCGCCCGCGGCGGCCGTTCGCCGGGGGCCGACCCGATCGGCGAGGATCCCCGTCGGCAGCTGCATGAGGGCGTAGATCCAGAAGAACATCGCGTGGAGCGTGCCGAGCTGGGCGCCCGTCGTCCGAAAGCCGGCCATCAGTTCCTCGGCGAGGACGGCCGTCGAGAGCCGGTAAATGTTGACGAGCAGGAAGACGATACCGAGAGTACCCCAGAGCAACCATCGACGGGTCAGCGGATCGCGCCAGCCTCGCATCGGTCTCCCGTCTCGGCTCGAGCCACCTAACGGTTCAGAAAGCGGCGTTTTGTGTCGTTCATCGGGGTGCGTGAACGAGACGGCACCGCAAACGTCCACCCTCCACGCGAACTGTTTTCCCGACGCCGGTCGAGCACTCGTGTATGCACACGCTCGACGGCAGCGACGCCGGTGGGCAGTTCCTCCGCCGAGCGCTCACCCTCTCGGTACTCACCGGCGAGGCGATTCGACTCGAGTCCGTACGGGGAAACCGCCCGAATCCGGGCCTCGCCAACCAGCACCTGGCCGGCCTCGAGATGATGGCCGCAATCTGTGACGCCGACGTGTCGGGAGCCGAACTCGAGGCCGAAACCGTCACGTTCGACCCCGGACTCGAGGGGGTGATCCCAGGTGGCGAGTACACCGTCGAGGTCGGTACCGCCGGCAGTCTCACCCTCCTGATCGACAGCCTCCTTCCACTGGCTCACGGGCTCGAGGGGCCACTGACGCTGACGGCGACCGGGGGCACGGACGTCGCGTGGTCACCGCCGGTGGACTACCTCCGACACGTGAAACTCCCGCTGTTACGCCGCTACGGGCTCCAGGCGTCCCTCGAGGTCGACCGCCGCGGGTTCTATCCGGCCGGTGGTGGTCGCCTCCGGCTCCAGCTAGCACCCTCGACGTTCGATCCGCTCGAGCTAATTCAGCGTGGACGGCTCGCCGGCGTCCGGGTTTACTCGACCTGTGCCACATCGCTGGCCGATGCGGACGTCGGCCGGCGACAGGCTGGCGGCGCACTCGAACGGCTTCGGAGCGGGGTCGAGGGACGCCGTGAATCCGAAGACGAAGACGAAGACAATGGCGAGAGCCAGCCCCTCGAGGTCTTCGAACGGGTCGAAACCGTCGCCGAGAGCCGCTGTCCGGGATCGGTGATCGTCCTCGGACTCGTCTTCGAGGGCGGAGTAGGGGCGTCCGACTCGAGCTCACACCGAGTGCTGGCCGGGTTTTCGGCTCTGGGCGAACCCGGTAAACCGGCCGAGCGTGTCGGCGAGGAAGCCGCGGACGACGCGTTGGCGTTTCTCGAGTCCGACGGTACCGTCGACCGGTATCTCGCCGACCAGCTGCTCGATCACCTGGCACTCGCTGGTGGCCGGATCCGGGTGTCGACGGTCACCGACCACGTCGAGACGAGCGCCCGGTTGCTCGAGACGTTCGGCGTCGACCTCGAGCGGGAAGGCGACGGCTCGACGACCATCCTGCGTGTGGCCGAGCCGGTACTCGAGTAAGGCAGGTAGGCGGTGGTGCTCGGGTGGGAGAGGTCACCGGCGACACTCGGGTGAGGCAGGTCACCGGCGACACTCGGGTGAGGCAGGTCACCGGCGACACTCGGGTGAGGCAGATCGGCTGCAGTTCCAGTACCGGATTCGGAAGGCACCGAGCAACAGTGACAGTGACAGTAACGCCACAACTTATGACACACCCCTTCGTTTGACGAGCCATGCGCGATAGACAGGTCACCGCTCGATTGGTGCCGGAGGGTGCGGCGTGAGCGACGTCGTCACCTTCGGCGAGACGATGCTCCGGCTCTCCCCGCCCGGTCACGAACGCCTCGAGACGGCCTCCGAGTTCGAGGTTCGCGCGGCCGGTGCCGAGAGCAACGTCGCCGTCGCCGCCGAGCGCCTGGGGGCGGTCTCGACGTGGACGTCCAAACTGCCAAACAGCCCCCTCGGGCGGCGCGTCGTCGGCGAACTCGAGCAGTACGGGATCGACACCGACATCGTCTGGAGCGAGGAGGGTCGCCAGGGGACGTACTACCTCGAGCACGGGGGGAAACCCCGTGGCACGAACGTCATCTACGATCGCTCGGACGCAGCGATCACGACCGCCGAGCCCCAGGAGTTCGACATCGACCTGATTCAGAACGCCCGGGTGTTCTTCACCTCCGGAATCACCCCGGCGCTCTCACCGACGCTCCGGGAGACGACGGCACAGCTCCTGAAGGCGGCCCGACAGGGCGGGACGACCACCGCCTTCGACGTCAACTACCGGCGCAAGCTCTGGACGCCCGAAGAGGCCCGGAACACCCTGACGAAGCTGTTCCCCGGCATCGACATCCTCGTCATCGCCGCCCGCGACGCCCGAACGGTGCTCGGCTACGAGGGCGACCCGCGCCAGCTGGCTCACAAACTCGGCTCACAGTTCGACTTCCGGACGGTCGTCGTCACCCGGGGCTCACAGGGGGCGCTCGCCTGGCACGACACCGTCGTCCACGACCACGAGGCCTACGAGACCGAGACGCACGACCCGATCGGCACCGGCGACGCCTTCACCGGCGCCTTCATCGCCCGTCGGCTCTCGGGCGACGACGTCGGTCGCGCGCTCGAGTACGCAGCGGCGACGGCAGCCCTGAAGCGAACGATTCCGGGCGACGCAGCGCTGGTCACGAAAGAAGAGGTCGACGCCGTCGTCGCCGACGACAGCGAAGCGATCTCCCGGTAAGCGGCGGTTCGACGCATCCGTTCTCGATGGCCGACGGTTTCGATCGACGATCGACTCTCGGGCGTGTGTGAGGATGACAGCCGTGAGACCCTCGTTTGGACGGCTTTGTCAGAAGTCCCTTAAGGACGCTGTTCGACGAAACGGATGCAATGAATCGTAGCGCAGTCGCGACCGTTATCCTCGCGGCCCTGCTGACCGTCAGTTTGGTGGGTGCTGCAGGGGTTGGTGCAAGTACGACGGCTGAATCGGCTGAAACGACTAGCTCGAGCGAAGCGTACGCAGGAACACACCTCGCGTTCGAGGCCTCCGGAAACGCAGTTACAGACTACACGGTCGACGGCGAGACGCTCTTCTCGTCGGTCACCGTCGACTCCCAGAGCGAGGTCGACGGTGGTGCCGATGCCGCAATCGACCTCGGTGCAGTCGTCGACATCAGCGGCGCTGGCCTCTCGATTGGCGCCCAGTCCCAGACGGCGACCCAGATCGAAGCCGAGAGCGGCGCGACGCTCTCGGCTCACGACAACGAACGCGGTCACCTCGTCGTCAACGCGGGCAGCGAATCCCAGGTCGTCGAAGCCCAAGTCGACGGGAATGCTCAGGCGAGCGCCGAAGGCGACGATCGCGTGGTCGTCGAGAGCGACACCCGCAACGGCGTCTTCCTCGTCGTCGGTGACGGTGAGGTGACCGTCAACGAGGAGGGTGACGTCGTCGCCAGCCTCGAGAGCGAATCGACGCTCGTGTTCCGGTCGTACGCCGACGGCGAACGTGACGACCAGGCCAAAGACGACGAACAACTAATCGCCGACGGCTCGGCTGCCGCCGAGGTCTACGTCGACGTGCGAGACGGCGAGGCCGTCGCCGACACGGTCAGCTACGGCGAGGAAACCGCCGTCGAAGCCCGACAGGAAGGCGAACAACAAGTCGAGGTCATCGTCGACCGCGCCATCAGCGAGGGGACGATCGTATTGACGACCGTCGAAGAGGAGGCGGTGGGAACCCTCGAGAACCTCGAGGTTCGCGTCGACGGTGAGGCTGCTGTCGAGGCCTCCTCGCAGTCGGAACTCGAGAGCGCGATCGGTGGCGACGAGTCGGCGTACATGGTCAGCCAGCACGCCGAAGCCGAGGCGAAAGCGACCGTCTACGTCGCATTCAACCACTTCTCCGAGCGGACGGCCTCGATCGGTGCGGCCGACGACGCAGACAGCACCGACGATGGCGTCGCCGACGGCCTGCCCGGCTTCGGTGCACTCGCCGCGCTGCTCGGCCTCGGTGCCGGTGTGGGTGCCCGACTCCGACAGTAATCCATCCCCGCCCCTGTACGACGATTCGGCCCTCCGTTTTTCACGGTCTCTGTGATCGGTCGATCCTCACCTACACGCCAGTTACCCATCGGTAGAACCGAGGACACCCCGATATCACGCTTCGGCACCACGAACACACGACCGCGAGAACGCCTATTGACCCGGGGACTGTATCGTCCGTATGGACAGTCTCCACGTCGCGATCATCGGCGCCTACGGCAGCGCGGGCGTCGCCGCGGCCGACGAACTCCTCGAGCGGACGGACGAATCGGATCACGATATCCACCTCACGCTGATCGACGGCGGCGACCCGGGCGGCGGCCTCTGTATTCTCGAGGGGTGTATGCCCTCGAAAGACGTCCTCTCGGCCGCCCAGCACCGCTACCAGGCGAGACACGACGACCGGCTCGGCGGTGCCCCAGCCGTCGACCCCGAGCGCGTCGTCGCCACGAAGGACGACCACATCCACGGGTTCGCCGAACACCGTCGATCACACGTCCACGACCTCGCCGAACGCGACGACGTCGACTTTTTCGACGAGTACGCCCGATTCCTCGACGACCGAACCATCGCTGTCGGTGATCGAACGATCGAACCGGACTACGTCGTGATTGCGACCGGTTCGACGCTCAACGTTCCCGACCTCCCCGGCATCGAGGACGTCCAGTACCACTCGAGTGCGGACGTGCTCGACGCGACCACCTTCCCCGACTCGGCCGTCGTGATGGGCTTTGGCTACATCGGGCTCGAACTCGTTCCCTACCTCAGCGAGGTCGGTGGCGTCGACCTCACCGTGATCGAACACGACGACCACCCGCTCGACGAGTTCGATCCCGCTTTCGGGGAGACGATACTCGACCTCTACCGGGAACACTTCGGCGTCGAGATTCTGACCAACGCCGACGAAAAACGGTTCGAGCGCCCGGCCGACGGCGGCATCCGGCTGCTCGTCGATCAGGACGGTATCGAAACGGCCCGCGAGGCCGACCACCTCTATCTGTTCACCGGTCGGCAGCCGAACGTCGACGGACTGGGGCTCGAGAACACCGCGCTCGAGGCGGAACAGGGATGGATCGAGTCGACGATGCAAGCCGACGCTGACGATCGAACCTTTGTCGTGGGTGACGTCAACGGCCGGGAGCCGATCCTCCACGTCGCCAAGGAGGAAGGATTCGCCGCCGGCGCGAACGTCCTTCGCCACGCCCGCGGGGAGGAACTCGAGCCGTACGCGAACGTCCCCCATCACGTCATCTTCTCCGGGCTGGGCGTCTATCCGGTCGCCCGCATCGGCCACACGCCGGAGACGGCCAGGGAGTCCGCGATGGACACCGTGGTTGTCACCCGCGAGGCCTCCTCCGACGGCGTTTTCAAGACCAAGAACCATCCCGAGGGGGTGGCTACACTGGTCGTCAACGCCGACGATGGCACGGTGCTCGGCTACCAGGGCCTCCACCTCCACGCGGACGTGATGGCGAAGACGATGCAGATCGTCGTCGAGCTCGGGATGGACGTTCGCGATCTGCCGGATCGAGCCTATCACCCGACGACGCCCGAAATCCTGGATGGGCTCGTTCGGGATGCGGTCGCCGAACTCGAGACGGAGTCGGTGTAAGCGGAGACACTCTCGCTAGAAACCCACATTCAGTATCGCCAAATAGAGTTTATCGGACGTTATCGAGGGATCGACTCGAACGAGCCAGCAGCGATCTCAGCAGCGATTGCGTCGCTCTCGAGGTCGTCCGGGACGATCCGGGGGTATTTGCGCCGGAAGTAGCCGACCAGGTTCGTGAGATCCCGATCCAGGAACTCCCGGGCGTGTTCGTGATCGGTCGAGACCGCCTGAGGCCAGTCGAAAATCGTGACGCCGTCCTCGGCGACGAAGACGTTGTACTCGCTCATGTCGGCATGGACGTACCCGCGCTCGTGCGCGCGTGTGAGTTCCCGGCACAGCAACTCGAGTACGCCGAGTACCTGGTCGTCCTCGAGCCGGGTTCGGGAGAGTTCGACCCCCGGCATCTTCTCCATCACGATGGCGTGTCGGTTCTGATCGATCGGTCGAGGAACCGAAATGTCCGGATAGAGCGTCTCGAGCACCTCGTACTCCCGTTCGGCGGCCTTCCGCGCGGTGTACAGCCAGGAGACGTGGCGGTTTTCGGCCGTGTAATCGCGTTCGCGGTGTACCTCCCGGAAGTTGGTATAGCCCTCGCGGTGATACTTGAGCGCGAGCGGTTTGTACGATTTGACCTCGTAGACGTCGCTCTCCTTGCCGACGCCCAGCGGCGAGCCGAACTCGGCGATCGTGTCGCGTTCGACCAGTGCCCGCAATGCGAGGGCGTCGTACCCCTCGAACTGCAGAGTGTAGCCCTCGTACTGGATCGTCTTTTTCTCGATGAGCCCTCGTTTGAGACAGCGCTCGAGGCGGTACTCCACCTCCTCGGGAGTGAGCCCGGAGAACTTGGGGAGTTTCTCGCGTTGTACCCACTCCGAAAAGCGCATTCCCTGTTCGATGCCCGAGAGGAGATAGAAGTCCTCGGAGTCGAGTTCCGCCAACAGCTCGGCGACGTTCCGCACCATGAGCGTGGTAGCCGGTGCGCACGTAAAAGTCCTCACGACCGCCTCGAGTGCGAAAAGACCGATGAATGACGCCCCATAAACCATATTCTGCGATAGGAAATCAGCGAGGAGGCCGCGAGTGGGTACCGCGAAACGGTGCTCCCTCGAGGCAGTACGCGTGTCCACTCGAATGAGCCGACTGCACACCATCGACAGCCGGACGTCGGAATCCCTTTGCCGATCGCCAGCGCACGATCAACTATGACCGAGCTCGCCGATCGCGACTGGCGACTGATCAGGGACGACCCCCGGGATGGAGCCACCCAGATGGCCCTCGAGGAGGTCGCCGCCCGAACCGCAATCGAGGACGACCTGCGGACGGTTCGCGTCTACGACTGGGAACCGAGTACGCTCTCCCTTGGCTACCAGCAGGATCCCGAAACCGTCGACTGGGCGTTCTGTGCCGAGAACGGCATCGACGTCACGCGACGCCAGACAGGGGGCGGCGGTATCTATCACGACGCCACGGCAGACATCTCCTACACCATCGTCGCCCCCGCCGCGGAGGTGCCCGGCGACCTGATGGACTGTTACGCGCTATTCTGTGAACCGATCCTCAAGGCGTTCTCCCGGATGGGCGTCGACGCCGACTTCGCGGGGGCGAAACAGGACGCGATCTACAAACCGTCGTGTTACCTCCGGGACATCCACCCGGCCCACGACGTCGTCGCGCCGGTGAGCGACCCCAACACAGCATCGAAAAAGATCAGCGGCAACGCCCAGTATCGCCAGCGCGACGTCGTCATCCAGCACGGCTCGCTCAGCTTCGACCTCGAGCCCGACGCGCACGTCGGCGTCTTCGAGGAAACCCTCGAGACCGGGACGTTCACCGATCGGGTGACGAGCATCCACGAGCAGGCCGGAATCGACCGCGAAGCGGCTCGCGAGTGTCTCGAGGCCGCCCTCGGGGAGTGGTCTGGCGCGACGGAGGGATCGTGGCAGGAGTCGGAACTCGAGGCAGCAGCCGACCTCGCGAACCGAAAGTTCGGGGCGGACACCTGGATTCGAAATCGAGAGGTGCTCGACGTGCCTGGCGGCCTCGAGTAGGACGGTCGCTCACCCGAGTGTGATCACGTGTGAAGGTGGAGTGACACGTGGAAGTGGAATCACATGTGGAAGTGGAATTACACCTGGAAGTGTGGCACCCGATCGTCAGTAATGGGGTGCTCGAGGAGTCGTCAACTATCGAGTGTTGACCGAGCAGTGTCGGAACGAGTAAACAGTCCTCAGTCGTCGCCGTCGTCGTCCACGATGACTTCGACCGGTTCGTCTTCGGTGGACTCGGCTTGTTCGCTGGGACCTTTCTCCTGCTGCCAGAGGAGCGCACCGGCAACGAGGACGACGATCCACGAGCGCCAGTTCGCCAGATTCAGCGTGTAGCCGACGCCGAACGGCTTCTCGACGAGCATCCCCTTGCCGGGTTGCCAGTACGACGAGAGCATCCGTCCGAAGCTGGGTCGCTCGAAGTTGTACGGGACGCCAAGGATTTCACCGGAAGTCGGTTTATCTGCCATGCCCGAACGTACACGCTCCGGTGATAAGAGTATTGTGTCACCTCACGGAGACTGGAACTATCCACTGGCGCCGGGCTCGAGTGCCGGTGTCGGTGTCGATTGCCGTCCGTTCGACCGCTTTTCACAGCACCGTCGACAGTTCATTGCGGTCGACGACCGGGGTCTCGGGTTCCTCGCCACCCTCGCCGTAGCCCCGTCCGGTCAACACGCAGGCCACTCGTTCGTCCGCGTCGATGTCGCCCTGGTTAGTCAACTGGTGAACCCCGGCGAGCGTCGTCGCCGACGCCGGTTCGACGCGGATGCCGGTATCCCTGGCGAGACGGGCCTGCACCTCGAGAATCGCGTCATCGTCGACGGAGACGACGGCCCCGCCGGTATCTCGAACGGCGGCGAGGGCACGGGTACCGCTCGGCGGGTCGGCGTTCGCGATGGAGTAGGCGACGGTCGCACCGGCGTCGGCACGGGGATCGACGGCCGCTGCGTTCGCCCGGTACGCCGCCGCGATCGGATCACAGGCTGCCGCCTGGGTGAGGTATAACCGTGGGAGTGCCGACCGCTCGAGGAGAGTACCGGCCTGCAGTTCCAGGGAAGCCTTCCAGACCGCGCTTGCGTTGCCGCCGCTGCTGACCGGCAGGACGATCGCGTCGAGATCTGGGACGGCCTCGAGCAGTTCGTACGCCAGCGTTTTCTGGCCAGCGACGCGGAGCGGGACGTCGGAGTTGAGGAACGCGATGTCGCGCTCGCGGCCGAGTTCGAGGGCGTCGTGGTACAGCCGACCGTAGTCCCCGCGAACGCGAACGATCTCCGGGTCGAATTGGGCGATGGCTCGGAGGCGATCCGCCGCGATGTCGTCGGGCACGAGTACCGTACAGTCGATCCCAACCGCAGCGGCGCAGGCGGCCGTACTCAGGGCCATGTTGCCGTGAGAGACCGTTCCAACGCGATCGTACCCAGCTTCGAGTGCTGCGGCGACGCCGACGGCACTCCCCCGATCCTTGAAGCTCCCGGTCGGATTTCGCCCTTCGTCCTTACACCAGACTCGCGCACCCGCGTAGGCGTCGAGCGACGGGGTGCGCCACACCGGCGTGCCACCGGGCTCGAGGTCTCCCGACGGCTGAGTCACGGGGAGGACATCGGCGTAGCGCCAGATCGAGGCCGATACCCGTGCGTCGGGAGGCCACGCCTCGAGCGGCTGTATCGGCAGCCAGAGCGGTTCGCCACAGTTACAGCGGGCTCGAGGCTGATCGAACGTTCGCTCACAGGCGGAACAGATGCGCTGAGTCGAGGCCATCAGTTCATCCTTCTGTATGCGAGACGAAGGCAGTCCCGGAACCTAACGTAATGGTATAAAATTCAAAGTATTATACTATAGATTCTATACTTTGCGTATCTATACCGAACGTGTCTATACCGAACGTACCTCGAACGCCGTCGCGAGCCCGACCTCGAGGCCACGGGCCATCGCTTCGATGGACAGACTCGGTTGGCAGTCGTCGCGGCTGGCAGCCTGTTCGTGACTGAACGGAACGTGGACGAAACCGGAGTCGATATCGAGGCCGTTCGTCTCGACGTAGTGGCGTGTCGCGTAGAGCACGTCGTTACAGAGGTGGGTTCCGGCGGACGTCGAGAGCGTCGTCGGTATCCCTGCTTCGGTCATCGCCTCGCACATCCGTCGGACGGGCAGGGTCGAAAAGTAGGCGTCCGGCCCGCCGGGTTCGACGGGGTCGTCGACGACCTCGCGGTCGTCGTTGTCCGGGATCCCGACGGTGTCTCTGAGGTTGATGCCGACGCGCTCGAGGGCCATCGCCGAACGGCCGCCGGCCAGCCCAACCGAGAGGACGATGGCCGGGTCGTGGCGTTCGATGGACTCGAGGAGGGCCGGTTTCGCCCGTTCGAACGCGACCGGGAGCTCGTGGCCGACGATCGTCGCCCCGTCGAGGTCGGTACCGTCGAGGCGAGTGGCGAGCTGGCGGGCCGGATTCGTCTCGAACTCCCCGAACGGTTCGTAGCCCGTCAGGAGGATCGGTGGCATGGGCAACATGTTCGAGCGTGCGGGTAAGAAGGCTCTGGTCGTGCGTCAGGAGACGGGGATGAGCGAGCGCGTCGGCACGTTTTTTCCCCACCCGGCCCGAGGGATACCCATGCCGTTCTGGTGGTGTCGTGGACAATGACCGGCAGCCCAGACTCGAGCAGGGACGGGCAAACAGACTCGAGCAGGGACGGGCAAACAGACTCGAGCAGGGACGGGCAAACAGAC